>CAWIAH010000007.1:0-351880 GCA_963834075.1 uncultured Acidobacteriaceae bacterium | reverse complement strand
GCAAGTTTCACTTGGTCATCGACTTGCAGGTTTTTGAAATGTGCCTGAACTTCTCTACCGTCAACGTGGGCTGGGATGTATTGGAGCTGGAAGAACTGGCATCTGCGGTGGTGCCCGTGATCAGAACTTCGTGTCCAACGTGATTGCTGAGTTTCGAGGTATCTCCCTGTAGCGAATATGTCGTTCCGGAATCTGCGGTGAGCGTGAAATTCCCGTCAGATCCCTGCAGGCAACCCTGCACCGAAGTTTGGCTTGCAGCTGGCGTGAGCCGTCGGGGGGATTTTGTGAATTTTGGTCCTGCGCCTGTAGCCAAGCCGCGGAACATAAGAGAGTGAGAGCAAGCACTAGCGTTTTCGACATTGGAAGCTCCTTTCGTGCGTGATTTCGATACCAATTACTCCCTCTGGGTTGCTTCCCGCATAACGTCGGTGGCCAATTCTCCCCTCACGCCGGTAATGAACGGCCTTACAGGCGGGGGGCGCATTCTGAAAGGATCGATCCCGGGATTCGCTTAATTCTTTTACTCTCCTTCGGCGGCCTTCTCACCGCGAACCAGTGGAATCAGCCGGATTTCCGCATCGATTTCCAAACTGGTGTTTTACTTTTCGTGCAGAGACACTATGTGCCAGTGAGCGGTATACTTCCCCACCGAAGACGCAGGGATTCGAGCAAGTGAAGAACTCGTTGGAATGGATCCTTTCGGCTCACTGCGCTGCGCAGAGTGAGAACCAGGCTCTCGACGAGCGAAAAATAAATGCCGATAGACCGCAGCGCGTCATTTGTCCAGGTGCCGGAGCAGAGACGATGACCTAAGCAAGAGCCCAGGCTCGCATGGTCCTCATTGGACGGGCGCGTTTAGAGCGGCCATCAATCCCAGAAAGGTGGTCGCGCTCGAAAGCCTGGGCCTCTACGGCTTCCTGACTAAATAGCTCACTCGCATCTGCCAAGAGATCATGTTGTGATTGATCGTCGCCAGTAAGGATCATCATGACAAGTTTTGCGGGTTTCCCGTCGCGTGCGTCGAAGTCGATCCCTACCTCAGATTTTCCCACCACAACCAAAGGCCGGGTGAGGCCGATCGACCCGCGCAAAGGGTACCGCGAGGCCATTTTCCCAGCCACTTGGAAGTGTGCGCTCGCGTTCCGATAGAATTCGGGAACAGCCGTTCCGGCGCGTTGCCTACGACTTGGGCAGCCATTTCGGATATATTCCTTCAAAACTCCAAGTCGCGTTTCTGCCACCATTCGCGGCAAGAATGGCTTTCCACTGACAACGTCCTTTAGAGTGAGCGTTCGCCTTCTTTTGCGGCGAGAGCTACTTCTGTGTAATTCTGTTTTCGACTTGAAAATGATGACACGACAATTACAAAGGATGGATTCATGGAGCCAGCAGAATTAGCCGGGTGGCTTTGGGATTTGGGTGCGCCTACCAGAATTTGCGGGCCACGCATCCATCCTGCCGGACGAAGATCAAGCGTTTCTAGCCGAGCAAGCGCGCCGCATCTGCGATTCGGCCCAGCTAAAACCAGGCCAAACGGCGGGAGGGTGGCGGAACGCAACGACATACACTCTGCATGTTCCCGGAGGTAATCTGGGCTATCACGCATATTGGATCCGTGATTCTGTCATGATGTTGGAGAGTGGATTGATCCCAGCGGCGGAGTTGGAGGATTGGATACGCTTAATTGCTTCGGTGGTACGCGAGCGGGACTGGAACCTCGACCTGGCGTAGTCATCCCCGCGTTTTCTATTCCGGACCATATCAACCTGGATGGTGAAAGCAGTTTTTATCCTGGCAACTACGAAGTTGGGGTGAAACAAGGCGGCAACCCCTTCGGAAAGTATCCGCCCTTGGATGATAATTTCTATTTCATTACCGCCGTATACCACCATTGGAAGTTGACCGGCAACACTGCTCTCTGGAAGTCGAAGGTCAAAACTTCTTCTGGTTCCATGAAGTTGGCAGATCTTTGCGAACGGGTTTATCGCATGGTTGCGAGCGATGCTGCGACAGGACTTTGCATAGCAGGCAATGTCGAAACTGAAAATGCAAAAGACTTCGGTTTCTGCGACGGCGAATTTAAAAGTGGCAAACTTCTTTTTACTTCGATTCTGAAATTTGTGGCCGCCCAGCAGTTGGCGGAAATCCATAGCGGTACCGATTCACTGCTTAAAGCGAATGCTGTCTGCGCGGACGCTAACAAAATCAAAGCGGCAATTCCTGCGATTTTCTTACATCCCTTATCGGTGGCAAATGAAGCTCTGCTCGATTCGGCCACCGAGGTCTGCAAACAGCCTGACATTTGGGGAAGTGCCTATGCGGTTTACTGCCATGCGGTGGACGAAGGAACATCCGAGAAAATTAGCCGAGCACTCGTGCGTGCTTATCGAAACAAGACAGCGGTCCGCAACGGATGCGTGAGCCAGTTGCTTTCGAACGACCCGAAGAATCGAAAAGGCTGGCAACACACCATTGTTCCTTGGGGTGAGTATCAGAACGGAGGCCATTGGGGCACTGCGGTCGGCTGGTATTTAGTCACGATCCGAAAAACGGACACAGCAGCGGCCGCCGACATGGCGCGCGATTACATGGAATTCCTTCGTAAACCGCCAACCGGACGGAACATCGAGCGCATGGGAGTGGTTCAATCCGGATACAGGCATGAAATCAAATCCGCTTTATGTAGCTACGGTGGTGCTGCCCTATGGCTGCTTGCGTATCAGCGGATTACTAAGAAAAAGCGGAGGCTTTGACGGCTTCGCGGAGAAGAGGAGCTTACCATGAAGCAAACATGACGATTAGTATTGAAAACTTTCGCAGCCGGAGCGTTGGCAACACTATCAGGGTCAAACCACGAGGCGGCGCTCGATTGCGATGCGGAAGTTTTGAGACCGTTCCTCCGCCATTAGTTTTCTGGGCGACAAGGTTGGACCAATCTATTCCAGCTGCCTCCGAAGAACCGATTTGATGCGCTTCGCACCCGACGTTTCCTCAAGCTTTGCGCAGCAACTATTCCGGAGATGTGGTTTGGGAGCCTCGCCACCCCAATTGGTTCGGATATGACGCGAATGCCCCACTCAACGAGTTCGAAATTAGCCGGGTCGCAGCCGGTCCAGCTTGCGTGCCCGTCGCCGCCGAGCCTGCCGGTTTGGCGCGCTTAACGTATTTTCGTCTTCACGGCTTCCCGGGACTCTACTATTCCTTATGTTCTGACGCGTTTCTAGCGAAGCTTGGGACGCCGTTATCCAACTTAGAACTGCAAGCCCGAACCTGGTGCATTTTCGACAACACTGCCAACGGAGCGTCCGCTTGTGATGCTCTTAAGCTGGTTTCGAATGTGAGGACGCCGCCGATAAGAAATGACCGATTTTCTTAACTTACCAATTACTCGATGCCATTGGGCATCTTAGTAGTCAGTGGTGAATCGGATTACTACGGTTGAGGCCAGCGGACATAGCGAGACCACCGCTCGCTCTTTCAGCAGTGGCGTGTAATGCTCAGGTGCAATCCCCCGTCCTGGTTGCCGGATGCGCTTGCAGCGATATATTTCTGCGCGAGTCAGGGCCTCCGCGAAGAAATCAACCTCGCGCTCGAAGGGCTACGACTGCGGATTACGTCAGTAACGTTCGAGGACGCGTTTGATTCCGGTGTCAACCGGGTGACGAGTTATTTTCCAAATAGCCGCCGATGCGGACGATTACTAAAGTAACGATGATGCTTCGTATGCAGAAGATCAAATGCGGCGTGGCTTACGCTGATCGCGGCAATTAAGGTCGTACGAATATGGTTATAAAAACATGATGGGCGATACGTCTTCCGAGAAAGTGGGTCTCCACAGCTATCGCGACCTCCGCACCGTCGACAAACCTGGCGAAGAGGGAAGTGCCCCGCCGCCAAAGTGTCTTGGCCGATATGAAATTCTCGCGGAGCTCGGTCGAGGTGCGATGGGCATGGTCTATAAGGCACGCGACCCGCGGATTCATCGAATTGTAGCAATCAAGATTATTACGATTTCGGGTGGTAGCAAGAGCGAAATAGAAGAGCACAGGATAAGGTTTTTCCGAGAAGCTCAGGCTGCGGGCCGCCTCTCCCACCCTGGAATTGTTACGATTTACGATGTTGATGAAGATCCGATTTCCCACACTCCGTTTATTGTCATGGAGTATGTGCCCGGCAAGCGTTTGGACACACTAATCGCTGGATTACCCTCTCAACATCTTCCTCGCTCAAAAAGCCTCGCTTTAGCGGAGCAACTCGCTGAGGCGCTCGGCTATGCTCACGGGAAAGGAATTGTCCATCGCGATATCAAGCCTGCCAATGTGATCGTTACAGAAGACGGTTACGCGAAAATCGCAGATTTCGGGATTGCGAAGATTACCCTGACTGAATTAACCTTACCTGGCCAAATGCTCGGGACGCCAGCATTCATGGCGCCGGAACAGTTTCTTGGGGAGCCAGTCGACCGTCGATCCGATCTTTTTTCTCTGGGAGTAGTTCTCTATTGGATGCTGACCGGTATAAAGCCCTTTGAGGGGGAAAACGCCACAAACATCTTGTTTAAGCTCGTTTATGAGGAACCAATTCCGGTTACGCAAGTCTGTCCCGCGTTGCATCCACACTTTGACACAGTTCTTCAACGCGCCTTAGCTAAAGACCCAATTGCGCGCTATCAGAGTGGGGAAGACTTTGCCCGGGACCTTCGAATTCTACTCCAAGCGGATCGGCCAAAGGCCGCGGACATCGCTCAAGAGAACACGGCTCGGGAAGGCCAACTGGTCAAACAAATATCGCTTGTTACTGCGAGAGTTGTCGCCGCTCGGATGATATCTGCCGGCAAGCGATGGCAGAAGCAATTCCTAGAGCACTGCAGCTTGACACTGTCGAAAATCCGCAGATCGCCGTATCGGCGATGGGCCCTCGTTGCGGCAGCGTTCTTGGTGTTAATCACCGGAATTGTTTTTTTTCGGGCCATGGATAAACAGACTGCATTGAAAGGCCAAAACGCTCCGGAGCGCCCGAAACCCATCGTCGAAGCCGCTGAGCCCATCAGCGCAGATATGCCATCAATTGGCCGCTCGATTCGGTCAGTGCCTAAAACTGCGCGGCCACATCTTGTGCCCCATGGTGACAGAGCTGCGTCTCCCGACATCCCATTGGCGGTAGAACGACGATCAGTTTCGAAGAAAGTAGTGGGAGAGAGCGCCGACACGGAGGATCAAACGCTGGCCAAACCCCAGTCCCAAGAGCTCACAGAGGAGGGCTCCGTTTCGGATTCATCGACTGAAGCAATTAACTCAACAATGCGAGTAGTTGGGGAGCACTCATTTCATTCTGCGATACTGTCAATCTTAGTGGACAATAAGCCGGTCTACGTCGGAACCTTGAGAGCCGCACGAAGATTCCCGTTAGGTCGGCTGCGCGGAACTGTGTCCGCAATTCTCCGCGTTGCTCCTGGACCACATACCGTTGCCATACGGATCGTTTCGGAACACGACCATTGTGATGAAACCAAAAAGATTGATGGTAAATTTGATGCAAATGGACTGAAAACCTTGGCCATCTCATTTGTCGATCACAAATCTGGCATGGATTTGGCCTGGAAGTAATGCTATCTCTATAAATTCGGGAAAGGCGCAGCCAAGGTATGATCGACCATATTAAGAGCAGAGCAAGAAGGATGCGGCCATAATCCTGCGTTAGTATCGATTCTACACACCTCCTGGATTTCTTACTTTAGTACTCTTCCACGAAAGGATCTCTATATTGAAAATAGCAGCTAGCGTAGAAGGTTTCTGGTAGTCCGTACCTTGATCTGGCTGGAGCTCGTTTTGCCACTCACGATTCAAGTCGCTGCAAGAACCGATGTCGGTTTTATGCGTGAGGACAATGAAGACAGTTTTGGCTATGACATTGCCAAGGGCGTATTTGTGGTGTGCGATGGCATGGGCGGACAGGCCGCGGGCGAAGTAGCAAGTAACATCGCGGTGAAAGCGCTGCTCGAAGGTCCGCGAGGCCTATCGCACAAAGGTTACGAATTTCCTCCGAGGACCACATCCCCAACCATTTCCGAGCGTGCCGCGGAATTAGCCGAACTGATTAGGCTCGCCAACGGAGCGATTCGCGAAGCGGTTTGCCGCGATCAAACACTTGCCGGCATGGGATCAACGATCGCTTGCGTCCTTGTGGATGGCGATTTTTTCTCGGTAGGGAACGTTGGCGACAGCCGCGTTTATCTCATCCAAAAAGGTACCATTCAACAATTAACGCAAGACCACTCGCTCGTCATGGAGCAAGTGCGACTTGGCTTTGTTGATCCGGAGCAAGCAAGAAAATCGGGACTGCGAAACGTGATTCTGCGCGCACTGGGTACCGAGAACACCGTGGAACCTGATCTCAATGACATGATTGCCGCTTCGGATGACATCTTATTGCTGACCAGTGACGGCCTTACGAATGTTATTTCGGACCAAGAGATTCTGGACGTAGTAGCTGCGGCCACTGATTTGGAATCCGCATGCGAAAATCTCGTTTGCGGCGCCAAAAAAGCTCGTTGCGATGACAACGTTACGTGCTTGCTCATTCGCTTTGTCGAAGAGCGATGGTACCAAACCTGGCTGCGCAGACTTAAGCAGTGGGGAGGCAATGGCAGTGTCAAAGTTGTATCTCAAGTTTGACGAGCAGATCATACGCGAGATTGTATTGTCTGCTGGCGTCATCACGATTGGCCGTCAGCCAGACAACCTCATACAAATCGATAACCCGGCCGTTTCCGGACACCATGCCAAGATTTATTGGGATGGCGACCACTACGTCCTTGAGGACACTGACAGTTTTAACGGTACTTATAGAAACAATCATCGTACCAATAAAGCCGTACTCAAGGATAGGGATGTAATCCTGATTGGCAAGCATACGATCGAATTTGATGCCCAGCCCAACCAGGATCGTTACGCTCATAAAGGTGCCGTCGATCGCATTACTGACTCAAAAAATGGCCCAGGCACCGCGCATCCACCACAGCTCGACCCTACAGTCGTGTTGGATACAAGAAAAGCGAAAGAAATGCTCGCCAAAGTCGCTGCTATGGCATCCGCGGCAACTGCTGGACATCAAATGCATGATTCCGTTGGTATACCATCGGAAATCAACTTGGCCCAGAGACGTCGGAGTATGGGGACTTTGACCGTGCTCGATGGTAAAACGGATCGAGAACATTATGTGCTGCTGAGCAAGTTGACGGTGATCGGAAGATCAGCGCTCGCTACCATTCGCCTAAAGCGTTGGTTCGCGCCGCGAATCGCTGCGTCGATTCAACAGCGTGACGACGTGTATTTTATCGTTAGTGCCGGGAAGAAAAGCAAGATTTGGGTTAATAAATTGGAAGTCACGGACGGCAAGAGAGCGCTTAATGCAGGCGACGTAGTTGAGGTCGCGGGCATGATAGCTAGCTTTGACTACGAGGTTTAATGTACGATCGAAAGGCTTAGCGATCAGTTTTCGACCACACTCACCGAGCGCCGCCAAAGAGCACCGACAAGGCGGTTAATCCCGAAGGCCAATAAACTGCCAAGAGCGCAACCCCCCATAGCACATGTTGGAATCGTGAGCAGCATCCCACCATGTGTCAAACGCAACTCCATGTCCGCTAACACGTGCGTGGCCTTCGGCGGGCCGAGCAGTGCCGCAACAATGCCGGAGGCTTTCGCTGTAGCTGTATAGCGGCCAAGCGTCATAACGGTGTCATCAGAACCCACATAGTCGGTGATCGTGAGTTGGTGATCGGTAAAGTCGTTATTAAGACCATCAAAAAAGCCCTGAGCTTCTGCTCTCCCGTGGCGGATACCACTGGGCGAGATTACAGCGGGACCTTCCGAAAGAATTTCGCAGTCAGTCTGGCCATGACTCTGGGAAAACCTGATCGCCCTGTGCGCTTTTTGCCATCGGCTGATACATCTGACTGCGTTCATTGTGGCGATGTACGGCGAAAACCTCGGTTGAACGGGCTATATCAGGAGTGTGACAAAACCTGTGGCCACGAGCGCAGCTGCCCAGATCAAGTTGAAGTTGAACCACGTCTTACTGGTCAGCCAATTGTATTCAACCAAAGCCACCACCTGCACGGTAAGCATGCAGAACAGCGAAACCGTGGGAGCGATTTTCAATCAGCAGTAAACAGTAAATTCAGCAACGAGCCCCGGGAATCTCCTCGAAGGTTCCGCACGGAAAGATGCCCCGTTTCCGAATCCTCGTTACGATATGCGTCGGCGGCCAAGCGGGCTCCCTTCTTTGATCCGAGAAGGCAGAGCCACAGCACCGTAGTGGGCAAGTACGTCGCGATACAGTGGGTTCAATCAGGTTCGTAGATGTCGGGGACGAGCACGCCTTCCTTTAAGTTGTCGAGCACGACAATGTTATTACTGCCCCGGAGTCGATGCAAGGCTTTCTCGTGCAGCTCGGCCCAGATGCGCGAACAGCACCGTCCGGCGTTGACTTGGTTTTGTCCGCATCTTTAAGATTGCCTCCTTAGTCCCTGCGGGAAGAGCCCAAGATCAAGCGCCTGACGTGAGGAACTCGAAGTTGGTTTGGATGCGCCCGTCAGTCGGTCTGCACCCCCATGATTCAACTCGAGGGACCAAAAAACACCGAGCTACATGTTACTTGCTCGATGGAAAATCAAATCGCATGCCGAAGCGCGCGGCGATTGGAAGGCCGATCTGTGGAGGGGAAAGCGGCGTAGCGGCAGTGGAGACATATTGTTCGTTCAGCAGATTTTCGACAGCCGCGAAAACCTCAACGCCGTGAGTCAACGTCCGCGACGCCATCGCGTCTAGCACGAAGAATTTGCCCATCGGGAGCTGGTTTGTATCCAGCTGCATCCCGATGAAGCGACCGTCGATCGAGAACGATAGACGCGATGGATTCGTATAGTGAGCTTCAAATGTAAGGACGTTATGCGGGACTTGAGCGACCCAGATGTCCACCAGTGCTGGCTGCCCGGGAGCGCTGATGATCCTCGCATCCACGAACTGATATCCGCCCGACAATTGAAAATGGCTGCTGATCTGCGTGAGCCAATCAAGTTCGAATCCGGGGGCGCTGGTGCGGCCAAGGTTGGCGCGCACAAATGTCAAAGTATTTGCGGCAGGCGCTGGGCAGATTGATGGGATCGGGGTCACCTGGCAGGAGACACTGGAAATCGGATTGACGATCTCATTGAAAAAGAAACTTCCGCGCACTTGCAGCCTCTGATTCAGTCCCTGCAAGGCAACGCCTGCTTCACCGCCGGTGAGTCGCTCCGCCGAGAGGCTGGCATTGGCATCCGTGAGGTTATTGGATTGTCGAAAAGAGCGGTAGAGTTCATTCAGTGTCGGTGCGCGAAACGCACGATACGCGGACGTCGACCAAGAAACATGCGGGTTGAATTCATGGACCAGATTCCCCCTCGGACTGAACGCCTGGTAAGAGCGGTTTTCGTAGGGCGTATCGACGGTTGCACCGGGAGGCAAGATTGGCCGCGTAATCAGCGAACCGTCAAAGTTGCGCCAATCGTCAAAGCGCGCGCTCAACCCGATAGTCCACTGGGGAGCGATTTGAATTACATCCTCGCCGAATACACCCGTAGTCCTCTGATGGCCGCCTGTGAAAGTGTCCCGCGTGTTGTTTCCCGTTGTGGATGAAAATACTTGTTCGTTACTGTGCCCAACCTCTTCGTGTTCGTCCGCTCCAGCCACGAGCGTCTGACGTTTACCCAGAGCACGCGACCAGACCGCTGAGGCCCCGACTCCTTGCGCGGGGACTCTCTGCCAATCGGTCAGAGCCTCACTATTCTGGTCCAGGGGCACTGAGTAAAAGCTCTGGTGATAATTTTCGAAATTTCCATAGGACCGTATTTGGAGTCCGCCGACCTCACGGAGCTCCAGATCGGCGCCTAACACTCCTTCGCCAAGGCGGATGCCGTTGGTTTGCCCGACGGTTCCGTTGTTTCGCGAATCATCAAAATACTCACCGCGCGCAAAGATATCACCGTGCTCGCCAATCTTGCGCCTGACGGTAAGGTCGGCGGTTCCGTGCTGAGAAAAAGCATTGGTATCCACGCTTCCCTGGTCGGCCTTGGGAACCAGAATGTAGCCATCCGTGTGAAAGGCTTCGTCGGAAAAGATCGTCTCCCACCGGCCTAACTGCGCGCCCGCGGAAAGCGTAACTTGCTGCGCGTTCTGGTTGCCGTAAGACGTCTCCAGCGAAAGCCCGGCAGGCAGTGCTGAACGGGTAAGAAATTGAACCACTCCGCCCAAAGCTTCGCTGCCATAAAGGCTGGAGGCGCCTTCCTGCGCGACTTCGACGCTGGAGACCGCAGCCGCTGGAACCCTATCCCAGTAGACCCAGGAACCAAACGGGTCGTTCAACGGAACTCCATCCTCGAGCACTAGGGCACGGCTTGCCCCATTTGCTCCCAAACCACGCAGCGAAACCCCGAGCGTCGTCGGATTCGCAGTGCGGCTGCTGGTGCGCCGAAACAGACTGAATCCCGGAACTTGGCGCAGGGCATCGTCCAGTGCGAGTGCAGGGGTCGCCTGCAGATCAGTGGAGGTCAATTGAATGTCGCTGACCGGCGTTTGACCGATGGGCATCGAGGTGCGAGCCGCAGTAACCACTACCTGCTGGGTGACCGATGCCAGCGGCAGCACAACCTTCAACTGCACCTCGCCTCCCGAAGTGGCCTCCCAGGATTGCTGAATCGCCATAAAGTTAGGCGCCGTCACGCTGATTGTTCCCGAAAACGTGGGAACATTCATGAAAGTGAATACGCCGGACGCTGTAGTCACAGTTTTTGCGGAATAAGAACCCGCAAGGAGTGTGACTTGCGCTCCCTCAATGAGAGCCCCAGTAGCATCGGAAACGGAGCCCTCGACACGGATGTTTTGCGCTGCGGCCGAGATTGCGCCCGCAAGCACAAAAAGCCCAGCAATCGGCAGAATTCCAATTCCCGCCACAAGAATGCGCCGTACGAGCATAATGCCCGAAGTGAGGGCTAAAGCAACGGTGTTATTTTTTCGTGGCATTTGTACATATTAATTCGCCGTGATTAATTCGTCGTGGAAGCACGAGTAATTTACGCGGCCGCATGCAGGCTGGTATTCAGAGCTCGCGTGCCGGTGAAGGATTTTGGAATTCTTGGCGGTGAAATCAACTTTCTGCTGGGCGAAGTATGATATTCACGTTTGGTTTTTCCTCTCCGGCTTTTGCCATTCTAATTAACCCAGTTCGCAGCGCCTTCACCCAGGTAGACCTTCCGTTGCAATATTGTTGCGCTCGGACGGCACACGCCTTCGCGCTAGCGATTGGGGTTCATCCTGATGCCAATCAACTCCTTCTGATGTTTGCGCCAGGCCTCGGCATGTTCATCGCTCCGCATGCAATGGACTGCGCGGTGCAATTACGTTGGGATATCTTGCCTTGGTTTTGGATCATTTTTATCGATTTCCCATTTCGCATATGGGCCGCCGGGGTTCTCGGCGCTGTGAGTCTCGGCTACTTATTCAACTTGATTCGGCTTTGCGCGTTGGTACTGTTCTTGGACCGCTCTCCGCTTTCCTTTTTTGCAACCCCATGGGGAAGGAGCGGATTATGTGATCGGAATGCTTCTATTTCTGGTTGCAGCCATCGCGGTCGCGGCCGTGATTCGCTGGAAAGGGCAACGATCGATCGAGCATGAGACTCCCAGAGCGGGCACGGCTGAGTCGCCGTTGCGTGAGCTCGTCCAATCGTCCCAACTTGCTATGGAAGGGAATTGCGATTTCTTTACTGGCTCTCTTGGGCTCTTTTTCTTATGTTCAGGGTCTGGTCTGTCGAGACCGTGGAAGCACTGGGATTGATGCGTTCGGGCCGCAGGTTGCCGCCATTCTGCCTGAGCAAACAGGAAAATTTAAGTTGCTGCGGACTTGGACAGAGTCGGACCTCCAAAATCGCGTTTTATATCGGTGGGGTGCCTATTCTGAGGAAAATACACTCGGCGAGATACGCTTCGCGATTTTGTCGCCGGCCTAAACACTCTTGCGCTGGTTCAGGTCGCCGATACCATGAATTGAGCAATCCCAGGTCCCCGCAATGTATTTCTCGTGCCACCATTCGAGAATGACGGAAATCGGCATGTGCTTGAAACTAACTGACGCCCAGGCGCTCGCCAATTCTGCGGAAGTTATTCAGAAGTAAAGACGCGCAGAAGTGCAGAAAAACCCGAAATGCGATCCAAAAAACATGACAGGCCCCTAATGTAATATCCGTTCACCACAGCACGGGCCTCAGAAAACGTTCGTCAACCTCTGCAGATCCGTTACGCAGTGATCGGGCTTCCAACTTGACCCGGAATTGTAATCGAGTTGGGAGGCTCGCTGGGAGAAGAAAATATGAATATATTCCGTTTTCTCCTGGGCACCGATCGCGTAGCCCGGCCAATGCCCGTCATGAGAACGCTGCGCGGTTATTTTGGGCGCGTGTTCAGTTTGTTGAGTACCAGCTTCAACTCCTCCAGCTTTTGTCCGGCCTCGCCAAGCTTGCCCTCCGCCGTCAGGCGTTGGTAGTCGCCAAGGTCCCTGGCAGCCTCGGCGACGAGCGCGTTGAAATCGGCTTCGGTCCGGGGTTCCGAGCTGGATGCAGTTGTTTTGCGCTCCGACTCCGCCAGGGCTGGCGCGGCGCTCATCGATGAGACCGTCCCCCCGAACAGGGACGCTAGTGCTGACTCGAAGGTTGGGCCGTAGGCTAGCCGATCTTGCACTGCGAGTACTACCAGACGCAATTCCGGCATCGGACTGTGCTCAGCCTGAAGGTAGATCGGCTCCGCATACAGCAGCGCTCGCCCGATCGGGATCACCAGGAGAGCCCCTCGGCGCACGTGTGAGCCCTGCTGATTCCACAACGTCAATTGCCCAGAAAGCTGCGCATTCTGATCAATTCTCGCTTCGATCTGCAGTGGTCCGTCGACCAGCTTGGTCTTGGGAAAGTTGTAAACCACCGATGTCCCATATTGTGGGCTGTCACTACGCCCTGCGATCCAGCCGATCAGGTTATTCCGGTTCGCCGGCGTGAATGGCAGAATCTCCACGAACTCTTCACTGGTTTCCCCGGGCAGTTTCATCAGCACGAAGTTCGGCTCCATCGCCTGCGTCGTTTGCTCGCCTCCCTCGCCCAGGCCGACTTCGGCCGCCACAGTCCATAGGTCCTCTCGATTGTAAAACGCCTCCGGGTCGGTCATGTGATACAAGCCGTAAACTTCCGCCTGGAGTTTGAGAAGCATCTCCGGGTAACGCACATGTTTCCGTAGCGCCGCCGGCATCATCGAGCCATCTTTGAACAGCGTCGGGAAAATGCGGCGGTATGCGGCTATGATCGGATCATTTGTATCAAACACGTAAAATGTGGTGGTGCCATCGTAGGCGTCGATGACCACCTTCACGCTGTTCCGCATGTAGTTGATCAGGTCGTCCCCCAGACGATAGTGGGTTGAGTAGGGATAGCTGTCTGACATCGTAAAGGCGTCCATGATCCACGACAGGCGGCCATTTTCACCCAGTACAATATATGGATCCGGATCGTAAGTGAGGAAGGGAGCCAACGCCGAGACGCGATCGCGAATATTGCGCCGCATCAGCAGCCGGCTATTTTTATTAACGTCGTCGCTGAACGGTAGTTTTGCGAGATCGTCGCGGTCGAGTGCGATGACAATGCGTCGCAGAAAACCGCCGAGAAGGATGCCACCATTGCCTTCGTAAGACGTGAGATTGTTGGTCTGGCCTTGCGGGTAGTTGAATTCCTTCTGCCGCGTCTTCACATAGACATCGGTATTGGTCAGTTGCCCGAAATAAACCTCTGGACGCGTCACTGTCAGATTAGGGACGGTGCTCTGGACTGGCATGTTGCTCAGTATCAGCGTCGGTAGGCCCTCAGGAGTGAATCCATTGACTGGGTTCATGGTGATGCCGTATCCGTGGGTGTAGATCAGCTTCTCGTTAATCCAGTTGTGACTGCTCTCCGGGAGCTTGTCCAAATTCAGTTCGCGGGCAGCCAGCATCACCTCGCGAGTTGTGCCGTCGATTTCATATCGGTCAATGTCTATGTCGGGAAAGTCATAATACGTGCGGATTTCCTGAATCTGACGCAGTGTGTCCTGGAGGGCATGCCAGTCCCACAAACGGATGTTTTGCAGGGTTGCCTGATTGTCCTGCGGGTCCGCCGCCTGGACGGTCGTGTCGGCAGGAAACTCCCGTTGCACGACTTGGCTCAACCCGTAGGCTCGCCGTGTCAGATCGGTATTGTAGACAATGTATGGTGTCTCGCGAACCAGTTCGTTCGGTTTGACGATGAAACTGCTGACATACCAGGCGATCCCTTGGACAAGGAGATAACACACCGCGGCTGGAAGGATCGCCGCCAACAGCCACCGTCCACGTGGCATCCGTGTGGCATTGGCGAACGCAATCACCGCGCCCAGAACGAGCGCCGCGCAGACGACCAGCATGCCGGTAAGGGTGATGTGCGCATCGGTGTACGTCACGCCCCCGAAAATCGTATGGTCAGCCAGCAAGCGCTGGAACCGTCCAAGATAGACTTCAATCGCGAGAATCAACAGAAGGAACGCAAACGTAATGGAGAGCCCGCGCCAAGGGAGTACGACAGAACGACTGAGGCGCCCAGTGAAAGCACGAGCACCGCCCGTAATCAGTACGAAGAAAACCGCGATTGCGCAGCTAATCAGGCTCAGCGTGAGCAGCCAGCCGGCAATCAGCTGCCACGCAGGCAAGGCGAACAGAAAGAAGCTCACGGGCTTGTCAAAAATCGGATCCACAACGCCGCCAGACGCGCGCGGAGCGAACCAAAAAAGTGCCAGTGTCGGCCACTCGCCTGTCATTGCGCCTCCGGTCGCAACAGCAATAACAAGCGATACTCCGAGCGCGATAACGCGTAGGGCAGACCCAACCGGCAGCGTCACCGGCTGTCCGCCAATGAAAATTGTGTGACTGGCCGGCAAATCCGGAAGATGCGCTCGTTTGAGAGCCAGGAACGACCCGTACAGAATCAAAAATGTGGCTACTGCAAAACCAGCAAAGACTCCCCATTGAAGACTTAGTGTTTTCCAGAACACTTCCGCATATCCGAGTGATCCGAACCAGAGCACATCCACGTAATATGACAGCGCCGCCCGACTGAGGAACAGAACGCCGATAAGGGTGGCAAAGATGATAAAGAAGTGGCGACGACGGCGATGCTGCTGCGGCCGCATCCTTGGCCAGTCAATGGACTCAGGCATTGTTATGCTCTGTTTTCATGGCTCCATTCTTTATTCGCATGTTTTTATTCGCATGATACTACTATGCTCGCGTGAGCTACGCTCCGCACTCTTGCTGTTGCTTCGCACCCGCCCGTTTGACGGCCCGCACGCGAAACGGTTCGCGTGATGAAGAAAACCTATTCAGCTCAAAGGCATCGTTGACGCGGCCTTCAGCTGCGGGACGACTGATCCCGGTATGTGCCACCACTGAATCAATTAAATAATTCTTGTCCTGCTCCGACATTTGCCGCTCGTGAAGAGAATGCGCGAAGATGATTCCGGCTTCGGCCCTCAAAGCATCGTCCGCAGCGGAAGAGGATTGGGTAGAGCGGAACAGGCTGTCCACGAAGTAGCGATTGGAGTCTGTGACGCTGGCTTCGGACCGTGGCTCGGTGGTGCGATTCTCCCCGCCCACCAGGGTATTAGCAGCGGAGCCTAAGAATGCCGCGGTCACAACCAGCGCCACCGCCCACACCAGAAATCCGTGAGCAGTATCGCGGAAGTAAACTTCATTGGAATGAACATCTACCCACTTGGTACGAAGGCGGCCAGCTATGTACCCTCCCAGGGCACAAGAGCAAATCTCAACGACGATAAGCCACAATAGGGCACCCATACGTACGGTGGATGGCGCGGCTCCCGCATTTGACCAAGGCGAAAGCGACGAGAGACTAGCTCCCGCACCCAAAGCCAGGAGAGCCAAAAAAAGCGCTGCGCTGACGAAAGCGCCGGAGACAATTGCAGCCCAAGATACGCCAGAAGAAGAGGATTCAGTCTTCAGTGCAAATGGGGTCTGCGGAGTTTCAACGAGGGTTGGCAATGGTTGAACCACGGTTGCACCTTCTTTCGCAGCTCAGTCAATCAACGGCTCGCACAGTAGCGGAGACAAGCGGGAAACTGTATGCAAGGAATTGGGTATGGAGATAAAAAGATTGCTGTATGGAGTTTATGGGGTGGAGCCTACTCCGCGTGAACCCCCGCAAGGTCGGCGAAGTTCTACCATCGGTCATTGCAAGACCAAAAGTTGGCGAATTGCTCAACCACATTTACCCATTGTTGCCGCCCGTGAATTGACAGCGCTCAATCCACAGGACGTGCAGTGCTTGGAGCGCTTTCTCCGTTTATTGCTCTGAGCCTCGTAGCCCCGGAGGATGGGAAGCTCAAGGTCCGTGTTGACGTCCCGGGCAGAATATGCGGTGTATAATGGTGGGTAGTTGCTGCCGTTGAGTATTCATCGTCTGACCTAGTTAGTGTCCCATAAGTAACTCGTATAAGTAAGCTGGTTGCGTAAATTGCAGGCACGATCACCAAGTATCGTAAGAAAAATTCACATAATTGATGATTGACCCGCGCCGCGGCGTGTCGGCGCCTGCTCTATAGGTGGCGCAGTGCGTCGGCAAACGGTGGAACCGCGTGCTCCATGGAGCGGGCGGCTTCCCCGGCATCGGTCGCGCCGGTCACCGAGGAGATAGCTTTGAAGTTGAAGAAAAACATGACAGAGGTCGCCTTAGCGGCCAATCGCGCCAATGCCCAGAAATCCACCGGACCGGGGCAGCCGGAAGCAGTGAAGCGGAACGCCCTGAAAAACGGATTCCGATCAAAATCACTGTTTTTTGAGAATGAGGAGGAGCAGAAGGGTTATGAGGAATTCGCCGCCAGCTTGTGGCAGGATCAGCAGCCGCAAGGCATCCTGCAAGAAATGTTGGTGGATGAAATGGCCATCAGCTGGTGGAAATTTCAGTTAATCGATCCGCTTCTACTGCAACAGATTCGCTCGCGGACAGAAGCTTCGGCGAAAATCTACGACGGTTTCTTGCTGGCCAAGCAGGCATATCTCAAGGGCGGATTCGCGCCGGAGATGGGCCTGCGCGAGGTTGTGGATCAGGGTTGGCAATGTGATCAGCTTGTGATGAGCGCCGGCGGTAGTGAATCACCCGGCGAAAGCGCTGACGACGAAGCCAAAATCCAAGGTGGGGGGCGCCTCCAGCTTCAGCTCCGCGATACTGGAGACAAGCTGATGCGCTATGCAAACACCTGGCGGCGGGATTTCTATCGAGCTCTGGCGGCGCTCGTTGCCCTGCGGTCTGGCACTTGAGGGCTCTGGCAACAGATGATTTATACCAAACAAAGCCAACAACTCTTGTGCTTTCAATCTTCGGTCGGTACGAGCAGGCGCTACGTCTGGAAAATTAGCGGTCTGCTCTCCTCCGAAGGCCGCTGCGGCACTTGATCGGGATCCCGGGAACAGATCTGGATTTCCGGTAAGTCTGATTGTCCAACGCTGTGGAACTGGATGGTTATTTCCAGAGAACCGCTACCTCGGCAGAGATTTTGGAGCAGAGACTGGGAATTGGCGTTCGGCAAGTTCGGATGCGTGCATAAATTCGGTTTTGTGCTAGGCTTGATTTTGGTGCCGATTACTCCCGGCACCCTCAGCGTCACTCGTTTGTAGCGTCCTACCTGTATTCATCGTTCCACAAAATTAGCCGTAGCCACAATCAGCCATGCTTCTCTCTAGAGATTGATCTGGGGGCGAAGCGGCCGGTAGCCCGGCATTTACCTCGAGGCAATATGGGAAAGACGCTCTTATCTAACAATGTTGACGCCGAAGTATGTTTCACCAACAGCGAATGTTTTCCTGATGGTTCGGCGCTGGAACAGATCTCGATTTCCGGTAAGTCTGATTCTCCAACGCTGCTGCTGCAGACTAAAAAGACAAACCGAATCGCACCGGAGATTGTGTACCGAGGCCGAACCTACCGGCCGGCATTGCCTTCATCGGAAATCGGCAAAAGCATATTGCTGCCGGACGGCGTCAAAGGCTACGACTCCGCCGGGCGGCTCTTCAATCAACTTTCCAAAGTTTTCATCAAATTTTGCGCGCTGCCTGAACTGCAGGCGGCTCTCCTGGCCTCTTGGGTGATTTCCACGTGGTTCGCCGACCAGATGTTCAATCCGCCCACCTTATGGATCATTGGGGCGGACGTGATTCGAGTGATGCATTTGTTCGAGATTTTGAGGCGCCTATGCCGCCGGCCACTGACGCTGACCGGTCTTACCTCGGCCAGACTCTCATCCTTACCAATGGCCCTTCATCCCACGCTGTTGGTCTCGGCTCCGGGCTCCAGCGTGTTGAAGACCCTGTTGGAATCGAATTTTCGCGACCTGCTGGTTCCCGGGCCTGAGGGAGTTGCACAGGATCTTCGATGTGCGAAAGCGGTGTACACCGGTACCAAAGATTTGCCGCAGCCCTGGATGCACCAGGTCATCCAGCTGCCGTTGTCCCCGCTCGATGATGGCACCGCACGGCGCGCAACCGAACAAGATCTCGCGAAGCTGCAGTCTCTCTTTCAACCGCGCCTCCTGCAATACCGGCTGGATCACTGGCAAGCGGCGCGGGATTCGGGTTTCGTCGCCACCGGCCTGCGCCCTGAAACTCGAGAGCTGGCCAATGCGCTCGCTGCTTGTATTCCGACCGATAAAAAGCTGGTTAGGCAGTTGCCATCACTATTGGCCGCGCAAGACGACGATGCTCTCTGCGCCTGCAGCCTGGACACCGCCATCTTGGAGGTCCTCTGGCCTCGGATTCACCGGCAAAGTGACGGCACACCCCAAGAAGCCGAAATGAAGATGAAGGCGGAATTTACTGCAAATGTGAATACGTATCTGTTGGCGGCTGGTGAGACCCAGGAGTTCACGGCAGAGATGGTGGGCAAGCGAACGGTTCTACTGGGTTTGGCCCACCGGCGCACCAAGCACGGTTCGCACCTCCTCTTAAACCCGCAGACTAGCCGCCGCATTCACCAGTTGGCGCGGAATCTTGACCTTGGCAAGCAGGTATCGTGGTGCCCCGAATGCGGGCGCGCAGAGGCGCGTCAAGCCGTCAGGTCTAAGAGTGCACGGGTGTAAGTGGTGCAAGGGTGTAGGTGATGTAGGTATGTAGGGTACTTTTGAAATCAAGCAAAGAAAAAAGGAGAAAAGATATGTGTGAGAAAAAACTGACTGCGCGCGAAAAGTTTGTCCACTGGGAGCGGGCAAATGCCATGCGTGCCGAGGGAGTCGACATTGAAATTCCGGAGGAGTGGCGGGACGCCGCCCCGCTGATCATCGAACCTAGCGAATACAATTCCCAGGTGTTCGATTCTCAAGCCGGCGGCAGCGCCGCCTACGCACTCGAGGTGCGGTTGATTGCCCGGCGATCCATTACGGTTTTAAATTGCAGGATTGCAACTTACTGGGATGATGACATCCAGCTGGCCAATCCGCCACTGAGGGACGAGTCATTCCACTTTGCCGGCAAGGAGTTTCCGAAGCGGGAGGTACTGAATTCACGGCTGGAGAAACCTCTTGTGCTCCGCCCCGGTCAGGTGGTGGAAGGTACCATCTTGGCCTGCGGCCTGCGACGGATCCCCGATGACCATAAGCAAAGCTCGCGATCATCTTGCACTCTTGCACTCGAAGACCAGTACCGGAGCGAAGTCTCCGCGGAAGTTCCAATCCTGATGGACCGGACATGGAAACGCGCGCTTTCCACTCCTCGCCCTGACGGCAAGAGCTTATATGGCGGTCCTCCCCAACCTGCGCGCATTGACGTGAACGCAGCGTCGCGGGCTAGCTATCTCGAAGCTCTTCGGCGAGAACGTCAACGACTTGCTCGGCAGATGGCGTCGCGCAAAACCGATGGGCAAGAGGATCTGACGATGGATTCGCTCAGTGAGAGAATATACTTCTCTACCAAAAAATGAAGAAGTCCCTGAAATGCATCCTTTCGGCTCTCTACGGGCTGGTGATGATTGAGGTCATCGTCATGGTGAGCCCGTTTGCACTTTATTGGTACGCGCTCTACGCGCCTGCGCTCCAAAGGCTGAATCATTGGAGAGCGACAGCTTGGCTCGACGCTTTTTTTCTTCCCCATGCGGTCATCTCCAATAGTCCCGTCCTCGAATTCTTGCGGTGGGACTTGGGCACTTATTGTTTCAGCCTGGGTATCCTCGGTTTCGCGTTCTGCGCGGCGCAAGTTTACGGTGCCAAGATCTTCGGCCGGGGGTTAGCTATCTCCTGGATTTATAGGCGCATCCGTCATCCTCAATATCTTTTTCTAGGTATTGCGGGGCTGGGCCTGTTAACCATGTGGCCCCGCATCATGATCTTAGTCTTTTACATCGGAATGCTATTTATCTACTACTATCTGGCACGCTTTGAAGAAAGCCAAATGGTAGCCAAACACCCGCAGTATGCTGAATATTCCCGTCGGACGGCGATGTTCGTCCCCGGAAACCCGGGTGGCCATTTGTTCCAATGGTTATTTGGCTGGTTTCCGAATCGCGCGGTGGCGCTCGTTGCATTGAGCGCCGTTGTGCCATTCGTGGTGATTGGAAGTGCTTTATCGTTCCGGCATTTCGTAATCGCTCATGTGACCACCAAAGCCTTGCCCGAATATCGGACACTGGCGATTGCAGTCTGGCCGATGCCAATCGATCAACTCGGCACTGTAGTGCAAGCCGCGCTTGCTGACCAGAGGGTTCAGTCGGCACTCGAAAAGGAGCCGGGGGCCGTTTTTACCTCTCATGTGTTGCCGGCGGATTACAGCATGGTGGATATGTTTGCCGACGTGAGCACGGACCACCGCATGTTTGGCGGCCTCTCGGCGGGTTTCTTCAAATATTTAGGTGGACTCGTCTTACCGTTTCTAAGGAAACATCACAAAAATCGACTCATGGGTACGCCCCAGGACAACTACCAGATTGTTTTCTCCCGCGTGGATGGGCCTGACCAACGACCTGTCGCGATTTCGGGCATCACCGGATTGGAGACCAAAATGACACCGATAGTGGTTGTGGATCTAAGCGGCGATCAGCCGTCGGTTAGAAGTGTATTCCTTCCACCGCGCAGAAGCTTTTGGGGTGACGTCACGATGCCAATGTTTTGAGATGAAGATCGCTCAAGGCGACAATCACAAGACAGAAACTCGTTGTGGCTTGCTTCGAACCAAAATCCCGCGCCGCTCGGAGCAAGGGCAGAATGGACCAGGGACCGCAGAATCAGGTTCAGCAAATTGAGCTAGGGATTTTTTCCTAACCACGCGATTGCAACATCGATGGCTGTAACGGTTATCATGGCGGTCTATGGCTGGTTCAATTTTCGCAATATCCAAAATTGGTTTGTTGGAAGGTTCCCGTTATCGGAGTTTCTTTACAGCTAAAACTGTAACTGCCGTTTACCACGAAACGGAAGGTCATGCATGTGGCGTGTTGATCTCCGCCCTCGTCAAAATAATACGCGCAGGTTGGCGCGTAAAGTTGAAACAGGGAATCGTTCGAAAGCATGCCGCTCGTTGAGCCAAAGTTCAGCGTTGCCGCCCCTTTCCCTATCTCTATCGATTTCTCTTCGCCGGAGTTTAGGGCGAACCCTTGCACCAGGGGGGATATTTTAGCTCTGCAAGTCTCGTCCGTGACCGGATCCAATTTGTCAATTGTGTTATCCCCAATTTTCTTATCTGCAATCAGGTGAAGACCGGGACCAACAATAAAAGCACCGACAGCCTCATTTGGTTTTGGGCTTTGCACCCAAACGCGTCCAGAACCCTGCTGCATTTGCAGCTGGGCGTCAGTGACATTACAGCCGAACGATTCGAGTTCGGGGGCCCGGCTGAAGATTATGCGCGCTCGATGTTCGTGCCTGAAGCTTCGCTCATTTTGGACAAATCCGGCGATATAGATAACCCAAATGAGAGTCACGATAAAAATACTGCAAGCGCCTACTAACCATTTAACCTTTCTGGCCCGAGTAGCGGTGCTCCAGCGCCTTCGGAGGGACCACCTGCGACGCTTGCGACGCCTGTAGGCTTTGTGGTCGGAACTATTGGTCTCGTCTGCCTCACCTCGCGTTTTTTCTTTGAGTCCCCCATCGTTCAAGGTGCTGCCAGCTTCCTGGGTCCTCCGGGCGTTCTTATTTTCCATAATTGGTTTCTTCTTACTTCGTGGTTAAGGCTGTCCAAAATCGGTCCGCCTATGCCTTGTAAGAAGAGCAATGCGCGACGGATCGCAGAGTGCGGGCGCGTTAAGTATCGAGAATAGCATTTTGCTTCCCCGAATTGGGAAGGCACGCACCCGTCGATATTGGACTTTTCAATGTCAGCTTCCCTATCTCGCCTGCGGTGTTTCCTTACGATGGAGCCCCCGTTGCGTTACAACTATCTATCTTCACGATTGCTGACTTATGAAAGGTTCTGGCAACTCCGACCTCCTCCGCATGGGAAACAGTGCTCAAATCACCGGCAGACGAATGCCTCTGCTAGTACGGCAACAATCGTTAATTTGGAACTTCCTTAAATGGTGGTGCAGATTTCCTTACCAATTTGGTAAAATTCTTCATTCGGGTATTGATTGTCCTTTTCATTAGACCTCCTAAGACCCGCTAAAACAGACTCCGGACCGGAGGAATCCAAGGCGCGCAGTGCCCTAGGAAGGTCTCGAACCGCTCGTAGATGCGCTCGATCCGAATTCCGACCGCGACCGGAGCTAAAAAGGGAGCCGATAAAAACGGACGGATAGACATGAGCTGTGGGAATTCTGCGCCCCATTTCCCACACCTCGTCTCTCAAATTGATTGCTGGTGGCTCATTCCATTGATATAATCGCCGCGCTTCAAAATAGCCCTAATTTGTCGAAGTTTCCCCAACACGGAATTCGTGTTGGATCGAGAAGCATGCTGATGCCGTAAGTTCGCGAGGAAAAAGTGACGCCTCTTTTTCTACTCATCTTTGTAACTTCTCTGCTCTTATCTTTCCTTCTGACTCGTTATGTGCGCGCTCTGTGCGTGTCCCGCGGCTGGGTGGCAACGGCAAGTTCGGATCGGCACATACACTCTCGCCCTCTTCCCCGGCTCGGTGGAGTGGCAATTGTTTCCGCTTTTCTGCTGACAATAGGCGGCGCACTGCTGCTTGCTTGGTGGCGTCCCAGCTTGGATATGGGCATTACCTTTAGCAGTCTGGCACAGGTCCTGATTCCCGGCGTGGTGATTTTCGTGTTAGGCGTCGTTGATGATATTCACCCGCTCGGGCCTTACGTCAAATTTACCGTTCAGATTGGCGCTGCCGCTATGGTGTTTGCGTTCGGGCTGCGTATTCTTGATTTGCCTGTCTTGGTTGGGCACCACACTCATTTCTCATGGATCATCAGCCTCCCGTTGACGATTCTCTGGGTCTTAGCTATCACGAATGCATTTAACTTAATTGACGGATTAGACGGACTCGCGTCCGGATCGGCGTTGTTTTCTACGCTGGTGGTTTTCGTAGTCGCAGTTTTTAGCCGTTCGACCTTAGTGTCTTTGCTGACCCTAGCTCTCGCGGGGGCGATCTTGGGTTTCCTGCGCTTCAACTTCAATCCCGCGACGATCCTATTGGGGGATTGCGGCAGTCTATTTATCGGTTTTATGTTGAGTGCTCTGGCCTTGCAGGGTGCCCAAAAATCTCCGACGATTATCGCCGTCGCGATTCCGGTGGTTTCGTTCGGGCTGCCTATTTTGGAAACTTTGCTTTCCATTGTCCGGCGATTTATTAGCGGACGCCCCTTGTTTACGGGAGATCGCGAGCATATTCATCACAAGCTTTTGGACCTAGGTTTTTCCCATTCGCAAGTTGTGACCGTTCTCTACGCTGTATCCGCAATCTTTGCGCTGCTGAGTCTATTTCTACTGTATCCAAGCGGCGGTACGCTCGGTTTGGTGTTGCTCGTGCTCGGCACAGGAGTTTGGTTAGGCGTGCAGCACCTGGGATACCTGGAATTCGGCGAACTGCGCCGCGTGGCGCAGCGAACAATCGACCAACGTCAGATCGTCGTCAACAATCTCGCGATCCGACGAGCCGCGGAGGAACTAAAGGTTGCGCAGAGCGTCGATCAGATTTGCCAAATCTTGGCCGCAGCTTTCTACGTCAACGATTTCGATTGCTTTGAATTGCGATGCCCTTTAGTGGCAGGGCAGGTGCCTACGATTACCGATATGCAGGTGCTGCTCGAGGATGGCGAGTCTCGCATTCATTGGAGAAGATTGGGCAGTCAGTTTGTGCCCCGCGACGAAAATGCTTGGAGCCTCACTCTTAATCTGGTAGGAAGAACTGGTCGATTACAAGGCTCATTGATCGTGTATCGGCAATATTGCGGCAGAGATCTTCAATTCGATGTCAATTTGCTTACGTCTTCATTCCCGATGATTCTCGCAGACACTTTGGATCATATCTCAAGCGTCGGCATAGCGGCGATCTCTAGCCATAATCAGGCTGCTGCTGTGATGTCGGCAGCGAGGGCACGGGCCGGATCAGGGGCGGCGTGACAGACTGCATACTCTATCAAACGAAAGCGGGCGGATCGCCGTACTAAGCGGATCGGCGAACTAATAAGTGACGTAGATTCCCGTTTCGTGTTATAGAGAGGTGGAGAAGCCGAACGGGTGGGATGCCCACGATTACGTGCGCCACGGCACGACGACCCTGTTTGCCGCGCTCGACATCGCCACTGGCACGGTGTTCACCGAGTGCAAGCCTCGCCATCGGCATCAGCAGTTTCTCGCCTTGCTGCGCCGACTCGATGCCTGCATTCCCCAAGAGTTCGACGTTCACCTCATAGAATGGACCGATGACCGCAACGCGCACTCTTCCGCCGCAGGCCGCTTCGGGGGGGCGAGCGAAATGGCGGCGGAGCCGGTCTCCCCTTGTTGCGGGCGCAGTTGCTGCAGATGCTGTATTCGATCCGCAGCGAGCGCTTGCTGATGGAACAGATGGATTACGACCTGTTGTTCCGCTGGTTTGTCGGTCTGAACGCGACGAAGTCTGGGACGCGACCACCTTCACCAAGAATCGCGACCGCCTGTTGGAAGCGGACGTGGCACGAGAGTTTTTGTCGCGGGTGGTCGAGCAAGCGCGGGGAAAGGGGTTAACCAGCGACGAGCACTTCGGTGGACGGTACGCTGCTGGAAGCCTGGGCGAGTTTGAAAAGCTTTCAACCCAGGGCAAGCCGACGCCACCGCCGGATGATCCTGGCAATCCCACGGTGAACTTTCACGGGCAGAAGCGCTCGAACGAAACCCACGAGTCCAAGACCGATCCCGACTCTTTGCTGGCACGCAAGAGCGGAGGGAAGGAGTCGAAGTTGAGTTACAGCGGGAATCTGTTGGTGGAAAACTGCAACGGACTGATTCGTGGACGGGGAAGTGTTCCAGGCGAACGGGACGGCGGAACGGGATGCGGCGCTGGTCATGATGGAGAGACTTCCCGGCACGCAACCTCTGACGGTGGGCGGCGACAAAGGTTCGACACGTTCGGGTTGGTGGAGGAGTGCGGCCAGCTGCGAGTGACGCCGCACGTGGCGCAAAGCCTGGAACGACGCGGAGGCAGCGCGATCGATGGCCGCACCACGCGGCACTCGGGTTAGGCTATCAGCCAGAAGAAGAGGAAGCGGATCGAAGAATGTTTCGGCTGGCTGAAGACCGTCGCGCTGATGGGGAAGGTGCGGCATCGCGGGGTGAGCAAAGTGCACTGGATATTTACTCTGGCCTGCGCCGCCTACAATCTGGTGCGCATGCGTAACCTGGCCGCCGCAGTTCCGGTGGCGTAAGTCGGAGCCGACGTATGTCCCACAGGGCATGAAGTAAACGAAAAACGGTTCAGAAATCCAGAGCAGCGCTGGTCCAAAATGAGAAACAGAAAGAAAAACTCGCTGCCGATCACTTTTTCAGCAGCCTGCTAGGATTTCAGAACTCGAGAGGAAATGAATCAATTCAAACTCCAATGGGTTTTGGGCCTGAAGCGGATGCTTTATGGCCGACGGGGCGAGGCCTATCGAATCGATGGACACACTTTGCGTTTTCTTCCAGGTACGCGACCAGTTCGGTTGCGCCAAGTTTTCTCCCAGAACGATGTTATTCGCTATGATGCTTTGCAGATCGCGTGGCTGATCAATCATTTGTCGGAGGGTGACACCGCGATTGATATCGGAGCACACTATGGCGCATATAGCATAATTATGGCGGCGAAATGTGGTCGAACGGGACATGTCGTGGCTTTTGAGCCAGATGCTCATGCGCGCCAGGTGTTGACTAAAAATCTGAGTCTCAATCCAGACATCAAGCCGCCCACGGTTGAAATGTCCGCTTGCGCGGACAAGATTGGGGAGGAGACGCTCTCGAGCAGGGGTGGGAATGCTGAATCCTCGCTTGTAAAATCCGGGATTGACTTTTCGGCCGACCAAGAGTCCGAAGAGATTAGAGTTCCTCTAATGACTCTGGATTCCTATCTGTTGCATGGTAATCTGCGCTTGCCCCGTTTCGTAAGAATCGATGCCGATGGGGCGGAAATCCGCATCCTGAGAGGCGCGAAAGAAACCCTCGCGAGCGATGCTGAGATAGTTTGCAAGCTTCATCCCTATGCATGGCCAGAGTTTGGTAATACGCTCGCAGAACTCAAAGACATCGCCGCCGCGGCGGGTCGTCGCATTCGCTATCTCGATCAGATAGTGGATATCGGAAACCGAGCGAAGTACGGCACCGTAGTTTTGGAACGCTGACGCAAGGATCGTTTCTAGGGGAGTTCGTCGTTTCGAAAACCGCGACTGCGGTAGCCTCTTCATGGGATTCATGTTGAGCGCGCTCGCTTTGCTGGGAGCGCAAAAAGCTCCGACTACCATTGCCGTGGCCATCCCGGTTGTTTCCTTCGGCTTGCCAATTTCGAGACTGTGGTGTCCATTCTGCGTCGTCTGATCGCGGGCCGCCCGGTTTTCACCGGTGATCGCGAACACTTTCATCACAAACTCCTGGAACGCGGTCTCTCTCATCGCCAAGTCGTTATCGTTCTCTATGCGGTTTCAGCTGTATTTGCTCTTCTCAGCTTGTTTCTGCTCTGGCCTACCGGCGGTACGCTGGGCTTGGTATTAGCGGTTCTTGGCACTGGAGTCTGGTTTGGCGTCCAACGTCTGGGCTATCTGGAATTTGGGGAAATTCGCCGGGTAGCACAGCGCACCATGGAACAGCCGCAAATTTTTGTCAACAATCTTGCGATCCGCAGAGCTACCGAAGAACTGAAGATGGCCCGCGATTATGAGCAGCTCTGCAATATTCTGAAGGCGGCGTTTAGCAGCAACGATTTTGATGCGTTTGATCTCTATTGGTTCCTACCAACCGGGGAATGGGATGAGATGAGTGGAATCCGTGAAGGGACGACCTCCGAGCCTTGTTTGCGCTGGCAGCGTTCCGGTAGCGATGCTATGGATCGCTCAGCGGCTTCCTGGAGTCTCACTCTCGATTTAGTCTCCGCGAATAACCGGCGCCGGGGCTCTCTCATCGTTCACCGCATGTACAGCGAGAGTACGCTGCAGGTGGATGTCAATCTCTTGACCGCGACTTTTCCTGTGGCCTTGGCGGAAGCTCTTGACAGGCTGGTCTACGACAACATGCCCCACCTCGCAGCCTCCTCTGAACGCCGATTCATGGCGGCGCAAGCGGCCAGTTCGCAGTAGATTGGGTGGAAAAAAATCAACCTGCCGCATCTTTTACGGCAGGTCTATTCGCTGCACTTCTTTCCAAGGTCAGCCCTGAGAGATTAGCCTTCGCCCTATCATCCCAATCAAGCCGAGCGCACCCGTCCCGAGCATGCTGAGTTCACTCGGTTCTGGAACCGCAATGCTCGCAATATTTACCGTAGCCGTTCCCGTCGCTGTGGTGTAACCGGGGAAGATGCTTTTCCCAGTGTTAATGGTAAAAGTCATTGATCCGCCGACAGCATTGCCACTTCCGTTCGTGCCGCTCACATCCGCCGTCAGAGTGTACAAATACGTTCCGTCGCTCTGCAGCACATATCCCCACGTCCCTCCCTGGGAAAATGTGCCGGTAAACAACGTGCCCGCTGCTACACCATCCGACCCGTTACCCGTGATCGTAATGACGCCGCCAGCT
This sequence comes from uncultured Acidobacteriaceae bacterium, assembly GCA_963834075.1. GTDB lineage: Bacteria > Acidobacteriota > Terriglobia > Terriglobales > Acidobacteriaceae > PALSA-270. Next base: position 323,616 of record CAWIAH010000007.1, on the reverse strand, counting down.
TCTATGGGACCACCCACAATCACATTCGATATGGGTCCGAGGATCGCTGTTGAAAATGACACCGTTCCCAGATCTGCTCCCGAATAGTTGCCTCCTCCAAGTCCGCTGATCTGAGTCAAGTTTGCATCGATAAGCACATATCCGAAGCTAGTGCCCGAGAATGTACCGCCGCTGGTGGTGAAAGATGCGTCATCCGCAACGGCCGCCATTGATAGCGCAATTGTCAGAACCAATAGCAAGAGAAATTTCCTTTTCATAGGCTTAAACCGCCTCCTTAAATAGACTGATTCGAGGTCTTCGTCGGGCGAGCGAGTATCACCGCGGAAAAGACAGGATGAAATGTTGGGTCCACTGTGAAGACAACTTAAGCATCTGGAATGCCAAAATATTTAACGTAGTTTCTGGCCGGTCACATCAAGGCCGCCGGTTTTTGAAGGGATTTCGCGGGTCTCGGCGAAACTCTCCGCACTTCGCAAAAAATTCGGCACCTTCTGGGCAAGCGATGCCCCCAACCACTAGGCAGAAAAGGCAGATTGTGATCTCATCAGCGGTTGATCTAGCGGCACTCCCGCCAGCATGCGGAGACGCTCATCATACTCTGCCATCGCCTTGAGAATTCCGGCGATCAGACTGGAACTCGGAATCTCACAAAGCCGGCGAGCCAAGTCGATTATCTCTTTGGATAATTTTTCTCTCGTCCAATGAACTCCGCGGCTTCCCGTTAGATCGCGGGGCGCAGGTTTTGTCGGCTAGAGGCTTTGCGGGCTGCCGCCGAAGCGCATACGTCTGTACCAGGAGAATAGACGCTTTACCACCCAGTTTCCCGGCCGGGCGAACTCTTCCATCGAGGCTCTCACCGGTTTTGCTGCGCGCATTAAGAGAATCTCTCCGAGTTGCTTTAATAGCGGCAGAGTCACTACGATTCGCGCCAGCCCGACCGCGAAAGGCAGTGGCATTTCTTTCAAATACGGAATGCGCGGCCGGATGGGCCGAATGGAATACTATGAAAATACGGTGCCGTCTCCCGCCTCATCGTCTCCACGTCAAAATGTTCAATCAAAGATGCCCCCAGTGGTGTAGCGTCTCGCGATCGGTTCTCCCACCAGGCGGCGCGTAAGGTCGTCGTGTTCGACTCCACCCACGAACCAGCCGTCATCCTTAAGTGCATCAGCAATACTGAGAGTCTCGGGAAGCAGCCGGACAATGCCATCCCGTATCAAGAATTCGCCGGCGCAGACCGCGCACCGTAGGGAACCTTGAGAAACGCCCGGCCGGCCGGTTTCATGGTCGTCGCAGAGCAAAAAGCTGTCCGCCGTCGCGGCTGCAACGCAGCAGGGCGATCATGGGGATTGGAAATTCGATAGTCGCCTGGTTTGGCTGTGCCATGGTCAATACAGCCTAGAAGCTCGCCCGGGAGGCGAACCTGAACCGTTCTCTAAGAAAACTTACGGTCCGCTGCGTCTGCCACGGCTGCTAGGTGGCGAGATTCTATCGGAAGGAATGTTTTCGAATCTATACAGAAATGCGAATTTGCCCCCGGACCAAAACCCGAAGTTATGTCCGCTACCGTACATAGCGGTAGCAAATACATGGCGGATCCGAAGACCCCCTTACTCCAACGAATATATACACATGCCGCTGAGTAATTTAGGGAAGAAATCGGTGGACTTTTGCGGCAAAACCTCGCCGGCAAATGCGATGTCCCGCACCTGTTGCATGCGCACCGGGCTCATCAGGAAAGCCACATTGGCCGCGCCTTTGCGCACCTGGGCAAGGGCCTCTTCCGTTTCGCGGTAGTAACTGATGTTTTGCTGGTTGCGGATTGACTCCTCCGAAAGGCCCAACACGCCTTCTAGCAGGCATTTGTGAAGTTGAACCACGTCGAGCGCTTGCTGCCGCAAAGACAATCCAGCGAAAATTTCCGATCCCATCGCCTTTGGACGGTCCAGCAGGAATACGCGCGTCGCCGTTACCGCCAGCAAAGCTGGTCCGGTCTGAGAGGCTTCCCGCAGAATCGCCTGGGCACGCTTCGCGTCAATCGCGGGATCCACCTCCTCAACACTGAAGTGAGCTTTTGCGCCCTCCCGCAACGATTCCGCGGAAAACGAACTCAATCCATGCACCACCCGATGGGTTGGCAAAATCACCAGTCCCGGACTGTCCATGTTGACGAACGTCATCATCACAAATTCGTAGGGAGCATCTTTGGCTTCCGTCGCCACGGCCGCGGCGCGACGTTCATTCCGATAATTGAGCGCGGTCTCATAGCGGTGATGGCCGTCGGCAATGATCAGTTTCTTGTCCCGCATCTTCTCCCGGACTAATTCGATGACTTTTGGACCAGAAACCCTCCACACCCGATGCAGCACGTCATACTCGTCACGGGTTTCCATGTCGGCAGGAGAATTCGCGGCCAACGCGGCCTCGATCTCCCCGGCTGGATCGCTGTATAGCATGAAAATTTGTCCAAAATGGGCCCGAGTCGCCCGCAGCAGATCCAACCTGTCGGCCTTCGGTTTGGCCAGGGTCTGCTCATGACGGAACACTACCTGCGCGGAGTAATCCTCCAGCCTGCCCAGCCCGATAAAGCCGCGCCGCTCCATTTTGGTTGCAGTTCCGGGTAGGGTAAAGCTCTGCGAATAGGCGTAGACTGACGGCTCGGGGTCCTGCGCCAACACTCCTTGCTTTCGCCACTCTCCTAAAAAGCTTGCGGCCCGCGAATAGGGATTCTCTCGCGAATCGTCCGCTTCCAATCGCTTCCCTAAAATAATACGTACTAAGTTATAGGGGCTAGACGCGTAATAACTCTCCTGCATCTGAGGGTTGATTTTGTCATAAGGCTGAGTGACGACCTGGGGCAGGGAAACCCGCTTTTGGTCGTAACGAAGGGCGCGGAAGGATGCGATGTTAGCCATAGGTTGGGGAGTTGAAATTGTATCAGCACTGCCGTCGCCTTTCGGAGGCCGCCAAGGTGGATTTTCCAACCACATTGGAACTTGGCCCGAGCTACGGACTAGTGGTTTGTCAAAAGTACGTAATTTCTTGCACAGCCGGGCCGCAATCGCCGATAAATAATGTTATGACATAGCCGAAGATGCGCTATGCTACGAATAATTTAACGAGGTGTTTATGACCCGCTACCGCGTGCGCGGGTTCTCTCGCTGCTGTTGTGAAGCCGGACTTCCTTTCTCGGACCCCAGTCCTTTCGGGAACAGTAGTGCCCAGACCCAATACTCTGCTGAATTTGTTGTAAGAAGGTTGCTCGCCTTCCTTCTTTTGCTCCTTCTTGCCGCCTCGGGCATGACCGCGACCGCCCAGGTGAGTGACGTCGAGGAGGTCCATGTCATTCCCCGCGTCAAGCCACCCGATCCCAATAAGAACCAAATTGTTGACGCCGCCCTCCAGACCCATACCAAACCCATGAAGGTGGATGTCGATCTGGTGCTGGTTCCGGTCACCATTACCGATCCTCTGAATCGCCTGGTAACCGGTCTGGACAAAGAGAACTTCACGGTTTTTGAAGGCAAAGACAGGCAGGAGATCCGCCACTTCTCCAGCGAAGATGCGCCCGTCTCCCTTGGCATCATTTTCGACATGAGCGGCAGCATGAGCAGCAAGATCGACCGTGCCCGGGATGCTGTCGGTGAATTTCTCAAAACCGCTAATCCCCAGGACGAATTCTTCCTGATCGCCTTTAACGACCAACCCGAGCAGCTTTCCGATTTCACCCAGGTGGCCGATGAAATCCAGAACAAGCTCATGTTCACGGCCCCGCGTGGCCGCACCTCGCTGCTTGACGCCATCTATCTCGGTGTCCACAAGATGCGGCAGGCCAAGTATCCCAAGCGCGCCCTGTTAATCATCTCCGATGGCGGCGATAACCACAGTCGCTACACCGAAGGCGAGATCAAATCCACTGTCAAGGAAGCCGATCTGCTTATCTATGCTATCGGTATTTACGACCATTATTTCGCCACTACCGAAGAGCAATTGGGACCCGCCCTGCTCGCCGAAGTCACCGAATTGACCGGCGGCCGCGCCTTCACCATAGACAACCCCAACGACTTGGCTGATGTGGCGACAAAAATTGGAACCGAGCTACGCAACCAATATGTGCTCGGATACCGTCCTAACAATAAAGCCCACGACGGCAAATGGCGTAAAATCAAGGTGAAGCTGAATCCGCCCAAGGGGTTACCGCCGCTTCGTGTGTATGCTAAGACGGGTTATTATGCTCCTTCGGAATAGTCGCCTCCCGTGCGTTCTGGCTGGTCTATTCCTTGTTGTCTCGATATTCTCCAGCGCGGCGGCCTCATCGCAAAACACAGCTCCGGCTCAGTCTCAACCCGCTTCGTCCGCTCAGTCTGTGGCGCCCGCGCAATCCAGTTCTTCGGCCGCCCAAAGCCAAGCTTCGCCTCCAGCCAACCCTCCCGGCGGTCAAACTCAGGCCGCACCCTTAACCGCCGATACCGACAACGGCGTCTTTGTCTTCAAAAAAGAGGTTGAGGAGGTAGTTCTTCATGCTTCAGTTTTTGATAACAAAGACCACATGGTGCTCGATCTCGGCCGGGACGCATTCACGGTTTTTGAGAATGACAAGCCGCAGACCATTACATCCTTCCGCCGCGAAGATGTTCCTGTGGCCATGGGCATCGTGATTGATAACTCCGGCTCTATGCGCGAGAAGCGGGACAAGGTGAATAAGGCTGCCTTAGATCTGGTCTCATCAAGCAATCCGCAGGATCAGGTCTTCGTGGTTAACTTCAACGATGAGTTCTATCTGGATCAGGATTTCACTGGCAATGTCCGACTACTGAAAGCCGCGCTCGACAAGGTCGAAGCGCGTGGCGGCACCGCGCTTTACGACGCCATGGTGGCCTCCGCCGAGCAGCTCAAGACCGCCAAGCTGCAAAAGAAGGTTTTATTCGTCGTTACCGATGGGGAAGACAATGCCAGCCGCAGCACTCTGGAACAGGCCGTACGCTGGCTCCAGGAAGAAAATGGCCCCACGGTCTACGCCATCGGCCTGTTGGGCGGTGAAGAAGGTGGCCGCCGCGCCAAGCGCGCCCTCGAAACCCTGGCCTCGCGCACTGGGGGCATCGCTTTTCTGCCCAAAACCCTCGACCAGGTGGACGAGATCAGCCGAACTGTCGCCCACGACATTCGCAGCCAGTACACCATTGGGTACAAACCGACATCTCCTAAAAGCGTCGGCGGGTACCGAGCCATCCGGGTGGATGCTCACGCCAAAGGATACGGCAAGTTAACCGTGCGAACCCGCAGCGGCTATTACGCTGGACAAAGCCCGCCACCCGGCGGCGAGAACTAAGTGTGGGCTCGGCCGCGGCCGCGAAATCTGAAGCCTTCTCCGCGTTCTTCGATTTTGCCTGGTGTCCTCGGCGGGTAAACTCTCTTACAATCACCACCCTGAAGTCACATTGACGCTCTGCCGCCGCTTTCGTAGTCTCTAAGTGTGCCTGCCAAAGCCATCGAAGCAAGCCACCTCCGCGTCTCCGACGATATTACTGAACTGGTCGGCGAAACCCCTGTTCTCCAGCTCAGGCGGATCGCTGGCGCCAGCTCCGCTTCAGTCTTTGCCAAGCTTGAATATTTAAACCCGGGCGGTAGCGTGAAAGACCGTGCCGCCATCGGCATCATCAGGCGAGCGGAAGCGGAAGGCCGTCTGAAACCCGGTTCCATGATCGTTGAAGCTACAGCGGGCAACACAGGCATCGGCCTGGCCCTCATTGGCATCAATCGCGGCTATCGCGTGAGGCTATTTCTACCCGAAGGCTTTTCCGAAGAAAAAGCCATGATTATGCGGGCTTTAGGCGCCGAGGTGATTCGCACTCCCGAGGCCGAAGGCATGCAAGGAGCCATCGCCCGCGCCCGTGAACTTGCGAACGGCGACCCTGACGTTTTTCTTGCCGGACAATTCGATAATCCCGCCAACCCTGACTACCACTACCAAACCACCGCGCCGGAGATTTTTCAGCAGATGGGGGGCCGTATTGATGCCGTCGTCATCGGCTCCGGTACTGCCGGAACTTTTACCGGCGTGGCGCGCTATGTCAAAGAACGGCTGCCGAACGCCCTCGCCATCGCGGTCGAGACTGAGGGATCGGTGCTCGGCGGCGGCAGGCCCGGAAAACACAAAGTCGAGGGCATCGGGAACACCTTCGTTCCCAAGAATTTCGATGCCTCGGTCTGCGACGAAGTCCTCATGGTGACCGATCACGATGCCTTCGGCATGGTGAAAGAGTTAGCCGCACGCGAGGGCGTGCTGTCCGGTTCGAGCGGCGGGGCCAACGTTTTCGCTTCTGTAGAAATCGCACGCCGCCTGGGAGCAGGGAAGCGCGTTATTACCCTGATCCCTGATTCGGCCGAACGCTATTTATCGAAGAAGATTTTCGAAGGTGGAGCGTAATGTAGACCTGCTTGGTCATCCTGAGCCTAGCGAAGGATCTTACGATGCCACGCGATTGACAATACAGGAATTAGGATTCTCATCATCGCTTGTGACCCATTGATACCCGTTACAACGCCAGTATTGACCGATGCAGAAGATAAAACATAACCTCGGCTTCGCCACCCGCGCCATCCACGTCGGGCAGGAAGCCGACCCCGAGACCGGCGCTGTCGCCGTCCCCATCTACGCTACCTCCACCTACCTGCAGCAGGGCTTGGGAAAAAACAAGGGCTACGAATATGCCCGCGTCTCCAATCCCACGCGCACCCGCTTGGAGCAGAATCTTGCCGCGCTTGAAGGCGGCGTCGGCGCGCGCGTGTTTGCTAGCGGTATGGCCGCCATCAACGCCATCTGCGCCATGTTGAAATCGGGCGACCATGTAGTCTGCGGCCACGATCTCTATGGTGGCGTGCCTCGCCTCTTCAATCAGGTGCTCTCCGGATATGGCATGGAGTTCAGTTACGTGGACACCACCGATCCCGCGAATGTACAAAATGCGATCCGTGAGAACACCCGCATGGTGTACGTCGAGACGCCGACGAATCCGTTGATGACGGTCACCGACGTTCGCGCCATCAGCCACATCACCCGCCGCAAAAGGATTGATCTGGTGGTGGACAACACCTTCATGTCGCCGTACTTTCAGCAACCGCTAGTGCTGGGGGCGGACATGGTCGTACATTCCACCACAAAATTTCTCAACGGGCACAGCGACGGATTGGGAGGTGTGGTCATCTGCACCAAGCCCGAGCAGGTCGAGAAGCTGAGCTTCGTGCAAAAGGCTGCCGGCGCGATCCTGTCTCCTTTCGAATGCTGGCTGGTGTTGCGCGGAGTGAAAACACTCGCCGTTCGGATGGAACAGCACGACTGCAGCGGCCGTATCGTGGCAAAGTTTCTCGCCGGCCACAAAAAGGTTAGAAAGGTCTTCTATCCCGGCCTGCCCGATCATCCCCAGCATAAGCTGGCGAAGAGACAGATGACCGGCTTCGGTTCCATGATCACCTTCGAAACCGGTTCGCTCGCCAACGCCAAAAAGCTACTCAAAAATGTTCGCCTGTGTTCTCTCGGCGAGTCCCTGGGTGGAGTGGAAACCCTCATCTCCCATCCCGCCACCATGACTCACGCCGCATTAGGTGAGAAGGGAAGAAAGGCCATCGGCATCACCGATGGTATGGTCCGCATCTCTGTGGGGATTGAAAATGTCGAGGACCTCCTTGCCGATCTCGACCAGTCCCTTGGCACGATTTAGTGCGGCGAGGAAGCATTCCCCCGACTCGCGTTAGGTTCGCCACCACGCGTCGGCCCCACTGCCTCATCGATCCACTTTAAATATTCCTGTGTTCCTTGGTTCACCGGCACGCTGATGCACTCCGGCAGTTCATACGAATGCAGTTCCCGGATCGTCTTCCATACGTCATCAAAGGCCGCAGCCGTGGTCTTGATCAACAGCATCCACTCCTGTGACTCTTCTGTCTTACCCTTCCAGCGGTAAATCGATTCCACGCCTTTAAGAATATTCACGCATGCCGCCTGCCGCCGCTCAACCAGCGCGTCGGCGATGCGCCTGGCCTCTTCTGTCGATCCTGCCGTTGTCATAACGACTATTTTGTCAGTCATATAGAATCAGCTTTCGGCGATTTGCTTTCAGTCCGAACAGACCCGGGCAGACCGCGCTGTTGATGCAAGAAAATGGGGCATAACAAATATGCCATGATACCGTCCAGCCTTAGGCATCAAAATCGTACTTTACGTTCGTCCAGCCTGAGCTGACGGCCGAACGCTGAAAGCTGCCCTCATGCCCACCCAAATCAAGTTTGGTACCTCAGGCTGGCGCGCCATTGTCGCGGAAGAGTTCACCTTTGCCAATGTCCGCCGCGCCGTCACTGGAATCGCCCGCTACGTAACCTCGCAAAAGCCTTCGGGCGCTCGCGTCATCGTCGGCCGCGATCCGCGCTTCCTTGGCGAAACCTTCTGCGTGCTTGCCGCCGACATCCTCGGCGCCCATGGCATCACGCCGCTTATTATCGCCGAAGCCGCCCCAACCCCTGCCATCAGCTACGCCGTTATTCGTGAAAAAACTGACGGCGCCATCAACTTCACCGCCTCCCACAATCCGCCGGAGTACAACGGCATTAAATTCTCCACGCCAGATGGTGCGCCCGCCCTGCCCGAAGTGACGAAGCAGATCGAAGCTGAAATTACCGCTGCCGATTCTGGTGGCCAGGCGGAAAAATCTTCCGCCCAAGCGACTGCCGGCTCAGTCAATCCGCGCGAGTCATATCTCGCCCGTCTGCGCGAGATTATCGACCTGCCCGCCATCAAAAAAGCCGGCCTCCGGGTCGCTTTCGATCCCCTGTGGGGCGCCGCTCGTGGCTATCCCGACGCGCTCCTCTGCCAAGCGAACATCGAAGTCGCCACCGTTCACGACTATCGCGATGTCCTTTTCGGAGGCCATGCCCCCGAGCCCGACGATCATCTCCTCGGGGAACTCCGCGGCAAGATGAAAGCCACCAGCGCCCACCTCGGCATCGCCACCGACGGCGACGCCGACCGCTTCGGCATCGTCGATCAGGAGGGCACTTTCTTTCAGCCCAACTACATCATCGCGCTGCTTTTCGATTACCTGGTCGAAAGCCGCGGTTGGAAAAACGGCGTCGCCAAATCCGTCGCCACCACCAACCTGATCAACGCCGTCGCCCATCACCACAACGTCGAACTCCACGAAACTCCCGTCGGTTTCAAGTACATAGGCGAGCTTATCAAGCAGGACAAAATCGTCATCGGCGGCGAAGAAAGCGCCGGCCTTTCCATCCGCCATCACGTTCCCGAAAAAGACGGAATCCTCGCCGGCCTCCTCTGCTGCGAGATGGTCGCTGCGCGCGGCAAGACCCTTACTCAACAATTACACGACCTATTTGCCAAAGTTGGTTCCTTTTACCCGCGACGCGAGAACTTCCGCTTGACGCCGGAGGCGAAAGAGAAGTTCACTGAGAAGACACGACTGCAACCCAAGGAATTCTTTGGCCGCAAGGTCAAAGAAATCGTCCGGACCGACGGACTCAAGATGATTTTCGAGGACGGTTCCTGGGTCTGCTATCGGTTGTCAGGAACGGAGCCCGCCGTCCGCCTTTATTCGGAAGCGGGCAGTGAATCGGATCTTGAAAAGTTAAGCGCGGCAGCCAAGCAGTGGATCTTCGAATAAAACTCAAACTTCGCGAAACCTCCCGGCGCGAGCGCGGATTAAAAGTCCTCGCCGACCATGCCCCACGAGCTGAAGCCTGGGCCGAACGTATCGCGCTCAAGCTGCGGCCGCGGCTGAATGCGCTTTATCAGGTTCGTCGCAAGCTCGCCACCGCGGGCGTTGCCATACTCACGGCATGGCTTTTCGCGCACGTCATGTTTGGCGCCAATGGCATGGTGGTTTATCGCCAGAAAAAAACCGAGTATCAAGTCTTGCAAAAGGAGATCGACAGGCTGCAGAAGGAAAACGACACCTATACATCGCAAGTCAAAGCCCTTAAAACCGATCCCAAGGCCATCGAGCAGGAGGCCCGCGAGCAATTGCACTATGCCCGACCCGGAGAAGTCATCTACGTTACCCCTGCACCTCCGCCGGTTCAATTCCCTGGCCTTAATTCCGCGAAGAAATAAGCCATTTTTCTTTCCGCCACTTGGGCCGAAGATCTGAACTCTAAACTCAATCCAGTGGTCGGAGGCCGATATTCGCCGTCACTCGATGCTCTAGCCGCGCTTGCGTCCGCGGGCCACGGCTTCTCGAGCTTCTTTATCAGCTGTGCGGCGGCGCTCGGTCTCGCGCTTGTCCCAGAGTTGCTTGCCTTTCGCGAGCGCAAGTTCAACTTTGACCCGTCCATTCTTGAAATACATACGCGTGGGGATGAGGGTCAGCCCTCGTTGCTGGGTTTTGCCAATCAGTTTGCGGATTTCATCTTTGTGAACCAGCAGCTTGCGAGTGCGCAGCGGGGCATGATTGAAAATGTTCCCGTGCTCGTAGGGTCCGATGTGAGCGTTGAGCAGCCAAAGCTCGCCATCTTTCACCAGCCCGTAAGCATCTTTGAGATTGGCCAAACCCGATCGCACCGATTTGACCTCAGTTCCGGTGAGGGAAACTCCGGTTTCGAACTTTTCCAGCAAGAAATAGTTATGGGCGGCAATGCGGTTTACCGCGGCGTCGCGCAAGCCGGCTGCGGTGGGGTCGCGTTTGGGATTCTTCTCCGGGTTCGCTTTGGTTGGATGTGCGGTCTGGCGTGCCATGATTCGAGTTTCGTCGGGGATGTGGAGTTCTTTCCAGCCATAGGTTATCTCATGCGCGTGAGATTGCGTCTATCGGCTCGGCCAGCCAGCCTCAAATTGCAAAGAGCGGGCATCTCGAAGCTGCGAATGCGACGTCCTAGTAACCAGAACCGGGCCGCGTCTGCGCTCCGTTTGGACTAACACCTCTGGTTATTAAATGTATGCCGGAGTAGGGGTTGGCGGTACTACCCCGATGCTATAATCGCTCTACTAATCTCTTCTACTACGGTACGAATGCCTCAAGCTTTGAGCCCCGGATTGCAATCCGGTAGAAGACTCCTGTGAGGAACTATTGATGACGCGTTCGATGCGCCCGGCGGCTCTGTTGCTGCTCGCTGCTACCTCCATTCTTTGCGCCGCAATCGATCAGGCGAATTCCTGGTACAAAAAGGGACAAGACGCTGAGGCCCGGCAAAACTACGAACAAGCCTACGACGACTACAAACAGGCCTATGACTTGAAGCCAAAGGAGTTGCGTTACCGGGCTTCCTTTGAGCGGTTGCGCTTCCTTGCGGGGGCCGAGCATGTGCATCGCGGTCAGTTGCTGCGCGAGGCGGGCAAGTTGCAAGAGGCACTGGCAGAGTTCCAAAAAGGAGCCGAGATCGACACGTCGAGTTTCATCGCGCGACAGGAAATTCGCGACACTCAGAAAATGATCGATCAGGCGAAAAATCCTGGCCCGCGCTCGGAGACGGCACCGTCCGGAGATCTTGAGAAACGCTTGGCTCGCGCCCAGGGCCCGGTGGAGTTGGCGCCGGTCAGCAATGCGCCCGTGACATTGATGATCACGAACGAAGACAGCAAAGTAATCTATGAAACAGTGGGGAAGTTGGCTGGCATTAATGTCCTCTTCGATCCGGATTACACCTCCCGCCGAATTCCAGCCAAGTTCACTAATGTTTCATTGCAGCAGGCGTTGGAAATTGTCGCCCTGGAGTCGAAGACTTTCTGGCGGGTGGTCACGCCCAATACCATTTTTGTGGCCCAGGACACTCCCTCCAAGCGCAAAGAGGTTGAGCAGAGTGTCATCAAGACGTTTTTTTTGGCGAACCTTTCCCAGCAGACGGAGTTGCAGGATGTGAGCAACACTCTTCGCCAGGTACTGGACATCACCAAGATTCAGGCGCTGCCTTCGCAGAACGCCATCGTGGTGCGGGGCACGCCGGATCAGATCGCTCTCGCCGAGAAGCTGGTGAATGATTTTGATAAGGCGCGGCCCGAGGTCGTGATTGATGTGGCAATTCTGCAGGTAAGCCGCGACAAAGCCCACACTCTGGGCATCAGCCCGCCCACCAGCGCCACCGTGGCATTGCAAAATAATCTGAATAGCACGACCAGCAGCGCCACCAGCACGACCACCACGAATAGCACGACCACCAATCCCAATCAGATCAGCCTGAATACTCTGGGAAATCTTAACGCGACCGACTTTCAGGTGACCATCCCCTCGGCGTCGGCTGCCGCGCTATTCAGCGACAGCAGCACCAAGCTGATCCAGAATCCGCAGATGCGTTCCGTGGATGGGCAAAAAGCATCGCTCAAGATTGGCGAGAAATATCCGATCGCTACCGGTTCGTTCCAGCCCGGTATCGGCGGCGTTGGAATTAATCCCCTGGTCAACACTCAGTTCACATACACGGACATCGGCGTCATAATTGACGTTACGCCCAACATCCATCCCGATGGCGACGTTTCCATGCACATTCATATGGAAGTCTCGTCGGTAATCAGCCAAGCCACGATTGGCGGCATCACCCAGCCCATTATCGGCACCAAGACGGACGATGCGATCATCAGCTTGCGGGATGGCGAAGTCAGCTTGCTGGGCGGTATGTTCGACGATCAGCAGACTCGAGCCATCAGCGGCATTCCGGGGCTTGGCCAGATCCCAATCCTGAAGTATCTCTTTTCACAAACCCAGACCGATCACATGGAGGATGAAGTGGTTTTCGTCCTTATTCCCCATGTGGTCCGCAAGATCGAACTGGACGATCTCAACCGAAAAGCAATCTCCGTCGGAACGGCGACTTCGATTCAGTTGAGTCAGGTCGCGCCGCTACAATTGCCCGCGCCGCAAGCGCCGGCGACTCAGGCTGCCGCTCCTTCAGCGCTCCCCGCGCAACAGCCTGCGCCAACAATGTCAGTGTCGACCGCAGCCGCTCCTCAGCCTTCATCTCATGCACCGTCGAACCCGGCATCGGCAAGCTTCGCCTTCGATCCCCCGCACATTGCTCCTAAAGCCGGATCGACCTTTGTGATCAATATCCTGCTCAGCAACGCGCAAAACGTCGCCTCAGTGCCTTTGCAGGTCAGCTACGATCCAAAATTGTTGCAGCTGCTGAATGTTTCCAATGGAGGCTTCCTTTCGCAGGACGGGCAGGCTGCCGTCGTGGTACATCGGGGTGGCGACGATAACAGCGGCACTCTTCAGATCGACGCGACGCGCCCGCCGGGCACCAATGGCGTTTCGGGACAGGGTTCGGTCGTCACTTTGACGTTTATGGCCAAAAGCAGCGGGCAGGGGATGCTCGTGATCTCCAAAGGTGGGGCTCTCGATCCTGCAATGCAACAGATTCCCGTGGCGGGAACGACGGCCCCAATTACGGTGCAGTGAGCTTGGGTCGCCTTGAACGCAAATGCCCGCTTCTGCGAACCTGAACTCGGTGGATATTTCAACCTGGATGTTTCAACTTTGCCAACCCGGAAACATAAGAGCTAGGACCTCTTTGCCCCGCGCCCGAAAGGCGCGTACCGAATCAGGGTTCACCCTGATCGAACTCATCGTGGCCACGGCCATCTTGCTTATCCTGACTAGTTTGGCGATTCCATTGGCTCGCGTTTCTATCAAGCGCGAAAGAGAGCGCGATTTGCGGCGCGCCTTGTGGGATATGCGGGACGCAATCGATCGCTTTAAGGACGCCGGAGACCGCGGAGGGTTTCAGTGCAAGGCCGGCACGGAGTGCTATCCGCCGGATCTCGATACCTTGGTTAAGGGCGTGGATGTTGGCACAAAGAAGATGAGGTTCCTGCGGAAAATCCCGGTGGATCCCATGACCGGCACCGCCGACTGGGGGATGCGCTCCATGCAGGACGATCCTGATTCAGACTCCTTCAGCGGCGATAACGTGTTCGACGTTTACAGCAAATCGCAGGGAACGGCGCTCGACGGCACTAAATACAAGGACTGGTAAATGGTATTGCGAACGAAAAATCGCCGGGGCTTCACCTTGATCGAGTTGATGATTGTGATCAGCATGATGATGATTTTGATTGCCATCGCGATCCCTGCCTATCGGGCGTCCATCGTTCGCGCCAAGGAGGGCGTGCTCAAGCAGAATCTATTCACCCTCCGATCGCTGATCTCGCAATACACGCTCGACAAGCAGAAAGCGCCGGAAGCCCTGGACGATCTGGTTTCAGGTGGCTATATCAAGCAGATTCCCGCCGATCCCATGACCGCGCAGGCGGACTGGACGGTGGAGCAGGAGGATGACACGCTGATGTCGCCGGATGAGCAATCCGGCGGGATCGACGATGTGCACAGTTCTTCCACGCAGATCGGCAGTGACGGCACTGCGTATTCAACCTGGTGATTTCTGCCAGACCCCCTAAGCTCGCAGCAGTTTCGTTCTTCCGCATTTAATACCTTTAGTCGCAATAGCTCACCCCCACGGTTGTGACCCCGGCATGAATCCCAACCAAGCTGATTGAGGCAACTCTGTGGCATACTTTCTCCTCTAACACCTGTCTACCGCAGGAGGATCAGAATGTCAGCTGGCAAGCTTTTCATGTGGGGAACAGTAGCGGTTGCGGTTTGGGGACTTTTGTATATGAGAGAAGATATTCAACGCTACATCAAAATCAGCACGATGTAAGTATTTTTGTCCCGCAGCGCGTTTCAGAAACTCAGGTGGAGTCGGCGAGGGTTCGGTTGACGAACCGAGTTGACTCCATTCTGCTTTTGTTCTTCTTGCTTTACTCGTTCTCACAAAATTTCCGTACTGAATGCCCGCTCCTCTACTACGTGGTTTACCTGATCGAATAAATAGGCGAAGACCACTAAGCTGAACGCACGGTTCCGAAGAACCGAAGCGTTTCCAAGGAGGCAACATGCTTTATTGGGCAGCTGTGTTTTTCGTAATCGCGTTGGTTGCAGCGTTGTTGGGATTTGGAGGGGTCGCGGTAGCGGCAGCAGGGATTGCAAAGATTTTGTTTTACATTTTCCTGATCATTTTCTTGGTGACCCTGGTGATGGGCTTGGGCCGCCGCGGATCGCGGGTCTGAGGGTTTCTGTTCGACACGGACCGCCTTGCTTGGTGGTCCGTGTCAATCATTCCAATTTGGACCGACCCCGCGCCCTGCGGACTACCCTTCACTGAGGAGGCTGAGCTGTGAGAATAGCTCTAATTGCCGCGCCATTCATTAAGATCCCGCCACGGTGCTACGGTGGAACCGAACTTTTTATCGCACATCTGGCTGTTGGACTGCGTGATCGGGGGCACGAGGTGGTGGTGTATGCCACGGGCGATTCGGAGGTGCCGGTTGAGGTGCGATGGATGTATCCTCGTGGGCAGTGGCCAATTAAAGGAGAGATCGCGGAAACCTTAAAGGAAATCAATCACACTGCCTGGGCGGTGCGGGATGCGGCTGAAACATGCGACATTATCCATGTAAACAATCTTTTCGGTTTGCCTCATTCTCGTTTCTCAGAAAATCCATTCGTCTATACCCTTCACCATCCTCACGAAGAAGTCTTGAGCGAATTTTATTCGCATTATCCCGACGTGCAGTATGTTACGATCAGCGGCTTTCAGAAGGCGCAAGAAACCATGCCGAGAATGAAGACGATTCATCACGGAATCGATTTCTCTTTGTATGAGTTTCGGGAAAAAAAGAGTCCCTACCTGAGCTTCCTGGGGCGGATAGCTCCCATGAAAGGGACGCACCTGGCAATCGAGATCGCTAAAAAGGCGGGGATCCCGTTGAAGATCGCGGGAGAGATTCAGCCCATGTACCGTTCTTATTTTGAAAGCGAGATTAAGCCGCACATCGATGGAAAATTTATCGAATACATTGGCGAGGTAGACCTGGCGGCCAAGAATGAGTTCCTCGGGAATTCAATGGCCCTATTGTTTCCCATTCAGTGGAATGAGCCCTTTGGCCTGGTCATGATCGAAGCGATGGCTTGCGGCACCCCGGTGCTGGCACTCCCCGGCGGTTCAGTAGAAGAAATTGTGCAAACTGGACTCGGCGGATATGTCGGCCAGTCGGTGGTCGAACTCGAGCAATACGCTCCAAACATCGAACGGCAAATCAAACCCGCAACCGTCCGGCGCTATGCGGAGCGCAATTTTTCACTCCAGCGTATGACAATAGAGTACGAACGGCTATACTTCGCCAATTTCGAGGCGAAACCTCTCGCTCCTCCCGTCGAACTATTGGAAATTGGCAGCGAAGAGCCTTCGGCAGCATGAGTACACAAATCTCAATCTCTCCCGACGAACTGGTTGCAGTTCCATTTACCCGGATTGAACCCCGTCTTGCCTTTCCGTCGCAGGTTCCGCGCAAAGCTGACAATCTCACATTGATTGACGGCAAGACCTTCCTGGCCACCTCCGTTTCCGGCGACATCGTGCCGTCGGGAGCCCCGGACGTCGGTTTTTTCCACGACGATACCCGTTTTTTAAGCCACCTCGAACTGCGGATCAGCGGGCAGCCCGTGATCGCTTTGTCTTCCAACACGGAGAAGACCTTCATATCGCAAATCGAGTTGACGACCGGAACCTTCAAAGTCCGACACTCCTTCGATATTGCCGAAAACACGATCCATGTCCGGCGCCAGCAACTGCTTAACGGCCACGTCTTGTTCGACCGTTTTACATTTCTCAACTTCAACCGCGAGAATCTCGACATCTCGGTTGAACTGGCATTTGACGCCGACTTTGTTGATGTGTTCCAGGTGCGTGGTACGGCTCGAAAAGTCCACGGGCAATACTTTCAGCCTGTCATTCGAGAGCGCTGCCTCTCGTTTTTCTATCGCGGATTGGATGGGATCCTCCGGCAAACGCGAATTGAAGTCAATCCCTCTCCTTCCCGGATGACCGATACTGGCGTTGTTTGGGATCTCCAACTATCCCCCACCGAGCAAGCCGAAATTGCGGTGACAGTCACTCCCTTTGTCGGTGATGAAGAGACTTCCGTGGCTTCGAATGATTTCCGCTCTTGCCTGCGGGAGCGGCGGGAGCGTTATGTCAAATGGGAGACCTCGTCTACCCAGTTCAGCAGTAGTCAGAGTATTTTCGACCTGGCAGTAACCACGGCGATCAGTGACTTTCATTCCCTACAGATTCGCGAGGGGGAGCAGAACATCATCGCGGCGGGTATACCGTGGTTTGCCACGATATTTGGCAGAGATGCTCTGATCGGCGCCTTTCAGTCTTTATTGCTGAATCCAAAGTTGGCCGTCGAAACGTTGAGGATTTTGGCTCGCCATCAGGGACGGGAGGTGAATGATTGGCGCGACGAGGAACCGGGAAAGATACTGCACGAATATCGTGACGGCGAGATGACCCGCTGTGGAGAGATGCCTTTCAGTCCATATTACGGCTCACTCGACGCTACTCCACTGTTTTTGATCTTGTTGAGCGAGGCTTATAACTGGACGGCCGATGAGGAGATGGTTCAGGACTTGCTGCCCGCAGCGTACGCGGCGCTGGATTGGATCGATAAATACGGGGACCTTGATGGCGATGGTCTGGTCGAGTATTCGACACGATCTTCCAAAGGCTTAGCCAACCAGAACTGGAAGGATTCCTGGGACGCCAACATGCGTCCCGACGGTTCTATTCCGCCGTTGCCCATCGCGCCGGTCGAAGTGCAAGGCTATGTGTATGACGCAAAGTACCGCATGGCTTCGCTGTTGCGGATGTTCGGCGACGTCGCTCGTGCAGACAAATTGAAGAAGGAAGCCGCGGAGATGGCCAAACGTCTGGATAAGGCTTTTTGGATGCCGGATCGCAACTTCTTCGCCATGGCTCTGGACGGCAATAAGAAACAAGTGAACTGCATTGCTTCCAACCCCGGCCATCTCTTGTTCAGCCGTGCGGTGAACCGGGAACGCGCGCGCGCCATTGCAAACCGGCTTGGCTGCGAGGACATGTCGAGCGGGTGGGGCTGGAGAACGCTCTCCCGCGACGAACCTACATTCAACCCGCTTAGCTACCATCGAGGTTCGGTCTGGCCGCATGACAATTCGCTCATTGCACACGGCATGGCGCTGAATGACTTTCGACGACCTGCGCTCGACGCTTTGACGGCGGTTTTCCAGGCGGCACTGAACTTCCGCGATTATCGTCTTCCAGAACTGTTTTGCGGCGTGCAACGACGGGAGCATGATGAGCCCGTGCACTATCCGGTCTCATGTTCTCCGCAGTCCTGGGCTTCGGGCTCCTGGTTTCTGATGCTGACTTCCGTTTTGGGCATCCGGCCTAGCGCAGCGCGCAAAGAATTGCAGATCATTAACCCCGAATTGCCGGAGTGGCTTGACTTTTTGCGCATTCGCAACCTTCGCATCGGAAAGAGCCGCGTGGGCCTCGACTTCATCCGCAGTCGCGAGCGCACGTTCTGCAATGTCGTAGAAGTCGAAGGCGAACGCTTGCTGGTGAATGTGGCATTTAAAAAGTGAAGCGATGCCGTCAGCCCCGAAAAAGAATGCGACCGTCGCCGAAAATGTAGCCACAGAGACCAAACGCCTTACCGCGCCGCAAATTTTTGAGGCTGCCACTGAAAACGCGCGGGTCGAGTTGCGCCGGTCGGTGCGAAAGCTGGCTTTCTCCGGTGTGGCCGGAGGGCTCACGATGGGCCTCACTGGCTTGGGGGTCGCTTCAGTTCGATCTCTTCTTGGGCATGGCGGGTGGCGGGATCTGATTTCCTATTTCATCTACCCGATCGGGTTTATCGCCGTCATTATCGGGCGTGCTCAACTCTTCACGGAGAACACTCTCTACCCCGTGATCCTGGTGTTTGACGAGCGCCGGTACCTGATTCGCACGTTGCGCCTGTGGGCGGTAGTTTTTTCGGCGAACATCGGCGGTGCATTGTTGTTTGCTCTTCTCGCCGTCAAGTCGTCGGCTCTTCAGTCCGGAATTTTTGGAGAACTGATTCGGCTCGGTACGGAAGCGTCCGCCGGTGGCTTCGACCACTTCCTCTGGAGCGGCGTGATTGGCGGCTGGCTGATTGCGCTGGTAGCCTGGACAGTCACCGCCAGCCACTGGACAATCGGCCAGCTCGCGATGATCTATCTCCTGACCTTTGTGGTTGGCGTAGGCCACTTTGCCCACTGCATCGCCGGCAGCTGCGAGATTCTTGCTGCCGTGCTAGCAGGCGCGGTTTCTCCGCTGGTTTATCTGTCATGGCTGGCTCCCGCGACCATGGGTAATATCTGCGGCGGCGTTCTGATCGTGAGCCTTCTCAATTACGGTCAGGTAAAGGAGATTTGAAAGCGGTTTTCTCCGGCTTCGCAAAACCCCCGAGCCGAATCCCTCATCGTAAGACCAGTTATGCGCCAGTCGGTTCGGCTGATTTTTCGCCTCGTCCACGCTCTTTGCCTTCTGTTCTCAATTTCCATTTGCCTAACAACAGCACGAAAGCACTTTACATTTAATTCTTTCCTCGCGGGGAGTTACAACGCCGCCTGGAGCAGCGGCGTCTGCCCCTGGTATGAGTGATTTCTTCTAAAGAGAGTCAACATTCTACGCAGCGAGAGAACGGGTTATCCGCTTGATTCGCTCAAGCGGGCCAGGGCGAGCCACCGGAACACTGGCTGGCCACGGCTCTTCCATGCCCATAAGAGCTAGCGAGCCACCCAAGAGCGCCATATTTTTTGAGAAGTTGATCATCTCTCCCTGCCGTTTTTCTGGATCCTCAACCCTCCAGAAGTCGTGCATGATCGGGGAAACCCCGGCCAGAAATCCCGCCAGCGCGACTGCGCCGACCTTCGGCTTCACGCCCAACAAGATACTGGCCCCTCCGAGAGTAAGGGCAACTCCGGTTGCGGCGACAGCCGCATCGGGCATGGGCACGTTTTTGGATTCGGCGTACCGCGCCATTTCTTTCCCCTTAACAAAGTGATGGATCCCGCTGTACAGAAAATAGCCACCGAATACCAGACGTCCGATCAAAAATGGAATCTTCATGGGCTGAACTCCTGTGGCTACTTTGATCCGGCCGGACAACCCGGGGTTGCCGTTTCTATCCCGACGAAAGGTTTATCCAACGCGAGTTGGTCAGTCGTCAGAGCTGCGGCATGGTAGTAATCGGGAGCTGTGAGAGACGGAATTCCGATTGTGGAAATCGTGGGTTTCCGGCCTTCCAATTCGGGTATCATAGGGGCAGCCAGCACGCCGGGTGGGCCGGCGCTTGCGTTCACCAAATTTTTGAGAAAAATGGACACGGGCGGTTGCGTTGCCTTTCGGCGTAAGCTCCGTGTTTACCGGACTTGGCGGGAGCCTAGGAGGTACATTGTGAGCAACGAATCAACCGACCCAAAGTTGGCAGGAAGCAACGCAGAGGCTGAAAAGCCCTCAATCACTCTGCCCGGAACGGTCGAAAAAGTTATTCCCTCATTACATCCCGCTGAATCCGACAAAGCACAGATTGTCGTAGAAGGTGCGGATCATTTGTACCGCGAAATTCGAGTCCTGAATACCCTGCAAGATAAGGACGGGAACGAAGTTGCGCTCAAGCCGGGAGCAGAAGTGGATGTTACCATCCAGGCTGATCCTGCCGCAACCGTACCGAAGAGGCCTCCTTCAACCGGGAAATATCCCCATGACGGTTTTGCCGGGCGATAACCGGGCGATAATCAGAACCTAGTCCGCTAACTAAAGGTCAAAATGCCCACGAAGACCGGCCTGAGGTCGTCCTGCGGTTAAAAGCAGCCCGCCCGTAAAGAAGACGCAATCTAGCGGATTCCAGTCGGGTAACTGGTAACCCATCTCGCTGTGCGAATCTACAAATTTTGCCGTATGGCAATTCCAGAGTCCGCTTCGTATCCTCATCCGGTTGGCTTCCAACAACTAATCTTCGTACCGGTCCCCCTCCGGTAGTTAAGAGACTAATATGCAAAATGTCCACAGCAAAATGGCCGCCTATGCGGTTTACTCGAGGGCGATTGAACTCCAAGGCATTGTCGGAGCCCTAAACCAAATTGGATTTCGCAACGATGAAATCTGCTTATTGTTAGCGCCCGGACACCCAATAGCTGCCCAAATGCGTGACATACGAACCCTCGCAGACACCAGCGCCGGCCTGGAATCTCTTGTGAGCTGGCTAACCAGACTGGGTGCAGTGGTTATTTCCAACCTGGCGTTTTTCGTTCGCTCGGCGGATTACCTCCACGCCTTAGCCGACACCCCTATCTCGACCAAAGCGACCGGACATCTCGCGGCCTTGGCGAACCTCGGCATCCCCGAAAGTGAGACCGGACGACTGGGATCACTTATTAGCAATGGTGCGGGTCTCGTCTTTGTGAACTGCCGTCGCACGGCGCAATCTGAGCCCGCTTTAGAGATCTTCCGCAAGACTGGGGCGGAGGAAATATCCGGTCTCGATTTCGGAAGGCTTGCGGTTGCTTAGCGCAAGATGTTTTGGCGAAATCCACAACTATTCCTTCCGGTGGTGCATCACATATCGCTCGCGCACCTCTACCAGTCGGAAATCGTTGTCGGCTTATGCGCTTTTCAGGAATTTGTGTGTTACTACTCGCGACTGGAGTTTGGGCGCAGCTCATCGTGCAGAGTCCCCAGCCGGTTTATGAAGGCCAAAATGTTTCGGCCATCGACTTAATTGGAAATCCACATCGCGACCTCGCACCCTTCCGTAGTCTGGTAAGTCAAGAAGCGGGGCAGCCGTACTCTCAATCGAAAGTACAAGCCAGCATCGCCGCCCTACAGGGTTCCGGTCAATTTGCCAAGGTTCAAGTCAATGTCGTTCCTGACACCGCGGGTTTGCGTTTGGATTTTTTGCTGGAACCGGCCTACTACCTTGGGGTCATAGAATTTCCCGGTGCGGCGCAGACATTATCCTATATCCGGTTATTGCAAGTATCTGATCTGTCCGACGAGGATCCGTATGATCCGTCCCGCATTACCGTTGCCCAACAAGCTCTGCAAACATTTTTCAAGCACAACGGATATTTTGAATCCACCATCCATGCGCAATTGGAGATTGATGATGCACATCAGCTGGTCAATGTAAGTTTTGCGGTGGAGTTGGGCAGGAGGGCACGCATCATGGACGTGGTCTTGCAAGGTCCGGATGCCGGCGAAGACGCCCATCTGCTCCGTGCATTGCGGTCTCTGCGGGCGCGCTTCTCTGGAGGCTTGGCAGAGTCCGGGAAATATTACACCCCCGAGCGTATGAGCGCCGCGATAGCGGCCATTCGAAGGACGCTCGCCCGCCAACACCGCTTAGACAATCAGGTGGAAGAGAACCCGCCTCAATATGACTCGCAAACTAATCGCGTGAGGGTCTCATTTAGAGTTGATGTCGGCCCCATTGTTATTGTGCGTATCACTGGCGCACGTCTCACCTTGCTGCCGTTCACGAGAAATCGCGAGCTAAGAAAATTGATTCCAATCTATTCCGAGGGTAGTGTTGATCGGGACCTCGTTCTGGAGGGACAGCAAAATCTGGTCAACTATTTTCAAAAACAAGGCTACGCCGACGTCCATGTCAAACCCACCCTTCAGCGTCAACCGTCCCAAATATTGCTCGTCTACGATATTCAAAAGGGCAAAAAACACAAAGTAGAACGCATTGTCTTCCAGGGAAATCATCGGATTGGGGAGGACGAATTGCTGGCCGTCGTGCCCGTGAAGCGTTCCCACTTCTGGTCGCACGGCAGCGTAAGCCGGCCGCTGCTGAAGCAAAGCGAAAAGAATCTTGAGGCGCTCTACCGCGATCGGGGCTACGAAGACGCTAAGGTTAGCGGCCACGCAGTCGATCACCAAGCCAAGACCGATGTGTTCTTCGACATCCAGGAAGGCCTGCAAACGCTGGTTCAGAGCATTCAGGTTACGGGGAACGAAAATGTTTCAAGCGACCAACTTGTGGCCCCGGTGGGCTTTCAACTTCGTGACGGCGGACCGTTTTCTCCTCGCCGGTTGTCTCAGGATCGCAATCGCATCTCCGCCGCTTATCTTGATCGCGGATACCTCAACGCGGAAGTGAAGACATTAATAAGCCGTGAAAAAAGGGATCCTCACCGCGTGAACGTTACCTATGCTGTCACCGAACACCAGATGGTGCGGACTAGCCAGGTGGTTTACCTGGGCCAAAATCATACTCGCCGTTCTCTCATTCAAAGAGCCGCCCAGGTTCCCGGCGAGTCTCCTATGAAAAAGGGAGATCTTCTTGCGGCGGACAGCCGTCTTTACGACCTGAATATTTTTGATTGGTCGAGCGTCGGTCCGAAAAAACCGATTACCAACCAAAGCCAGGAAGATGTGCTGGTAAAGGTTCACGAAGCCAAACGGAATGAGATTACATACGGATTCGGCTTTGAGGTTTCGCACCGCGGAGGTAACGCGCCCACCGGCACTGTTGCAGTTCCCGGAGGACCGCCCATCCAACTGGGAAACAATCAAATTGCCCCGAGCCAATCCACTTTTGCCAGTCCACGTGGTTCGGTGGAGTTTATTCGCCGCAACATGCGTGGATTAGGAGAAACCGCGAGCGCCTCAATCCTGCTTGCGCGTCTCGACCAACGCCTGCTCGCCACCTACACTCAGCCGCACTTCGCCGGATCCCAATGGAGTTCGGTTGTCAGTCTGTCCGGCGAGCACACCACGGAGAATCCGCTTTTCGGCGCCACCCTTGCAGACGCATCATTTCAAGTCGAACGCCTGATCAGCCGTAAGAACAACACCCGCTTCCAGGCGCGCTACGACTTTAATAAAACAGTGCTTTCGCAGTTAATCGTGCCGGAACTTGTGCTGATGCAGGACAGGAATGTTCACCTCTCGACGTTTTCGGGCACGCTACTGCGCGACACCCGTGACAAGCCGCTGGATGCGCACCGTGGCAGCTTCAATACGCTGACTTTGGGAATAACCCCGAAACAGCTTTTCTCCAGCGCGAGCTTCGCCAAGCTGTTTGGCCAGTATGCGATCTACAAACAATTCCACTCGGTTGTCTTTGCCGACAACATTCGCCTTGGATTTGTGAAGTCCTTCGAAGGAAGCTTCGTTCCCACGAGCCAGTTGTTCTTCTCGGGCGGGGGCGATTCACTTCGCGGCTTTCCCATCGACGAAGCCGGACCGCAGCGTCTGGTCCCATTCTGCAACGTCCTGGCCGCTCAGACCGGTTGCGTAAATGTGACCGTTCCGGTTGGCGGCAGGCAACTGTTTATCCTGAACTCGGAGGTGCGGTTCCCCCTGCACATTGCAAAGCCTCTAGGTGGAGTTGTCTTTTACGATGGAGGCAACGTTTATAGCGCCATCAATTTCCATAGCTTCATCGACAACTACACCAATACGGTCGGAGTAGGATTGCGTTACTCGACTCCGATCGGGCCGATCCGCTTCGATATCGGACGCAACCTGAATCCGGTTCCTGGAATCAATCCCACTCAATACTTCATCACGGTGGGCCAGTCATTTTAGGAGAATCATGAGCGGGTGGAAAATAATCGGCCGGAGCGCAGCGGGGCTGGCAGCTCTCATCGTGCTCGCAGTTATCGGAGGATACTTTTACCTGCGCAGTAATGCATTCCGGCAATTTGCCATGCGCAAGATTGTGCAGGAAACCGATCAGGCGACGGGCGGTCGAGCGCAGATCGGCACCTTCGACTTCCACTTATTGACGCTGACTGCGAACCTCTACAATGTGGTTTTGCGCGGGAGCGAACCGTCCAGTGCGCCTCCGCTCTTGCAGGTAGAGAAGCTGACCGTTGGATTAAGGATTCAATCCGCATTGCATCGCAAGATCAGTCTCAGCAAGTTGCTGATTGAACATCCGGTGGTATACATCACTGTGGATCGAGCAGGGAACAGCAACCTGCCGATCGCACCTCCGAGCAAGTCCAACGGACACGCGAATATTTTCGAGTTAGCCGTCGGACACCTTGGGATTCATCGGGGTGAAATCGATTACCACGATCAAGAGACCTCGCTGGAGGCGGATATTCATGACTTTGGATCTGGCATCAGTTTTGACTCAGTAGCGACGCGTTACCAGGGCTCCATTTTTTATCGAAATGGTCAAATTCGCTACGGCAGATACCAGCCTTTGCCCAACCGCTTAAGCGTCGAGTTCACAGCGACGCCTTCGCGCTTTTCGCTTGCATCGGCTCTACTCACTGTAGGATCGTCTGCGGTGAGTCTGCATGCAGATGTGACGAATTATCGTAATCCCGAGGTCGCAGGCGATTATGCACTGCGCATCCACACTCAGGATTTCGCGGATATGTTGCCGCAACAGAGGCCTAGCGGCGACGTCCTCTTGATTGGAAAAATCCACTATCAGAATGCAGACGGCCAATCACTGCTGCGGAGCATCCGCGCGGAAGGCCAGATTGCCAGCGATCGTCTCATCATGGCCTCACCCCAAGAGAATGTTGATCTGACAAAGTTGCGGGGAAAGTATCGACTAGCTGAGGGGTCTCTGAAACTTGAGGGAATTTCTACCGGAATGCTCGGAGGCGAGGTTGACCTGATGGGAGAAATTCGGAATCTCGGCGCCACGCCAATCGCGCAATTGCAACTGGCATTGCACCGCGTTTCGCTTCTCGCTGTTCAACATTCATTGCGCGGCCTGCGATTAACCGACATCGCCATTTCAGGAAGTCTCGATGGCACCGTGGCCGCCACGTGGACCGGAAGTCTAAACAATCTCCGCGCCCACTCCGACATTACTGTTTACGCCGAAGGCGGCTCGAGGTCGACGAAGATCATCCCGGTGGATGGCGCCATTCACGTTGCTTATGACGGCAAAAGGAATATTGTCGTCGTCAAGCAGACGACGCTAAGATTATTGTCCACGACCCTGACTGTCGAAGGGCAACTAGGGCAGCGCTCCAATTTGAATGTTCAAGCGACTTCGAGTGACTTGCGTCCTTTGATTGCTCTCGGCCACACATTCCATCCCAAGTGGACTAGTCTGCCTTTGGTTTCGGGATCCGCAACTCTCAGGGCGACGTTGCAAGACACACTGCAAAATCCACAAATCGCGGGTAGAATCACGGCGCAAAATCTTCACGTCGACAATAGCGCGTGGAAGACCGCAGATGTTTCATTCCAGGCAAATCGTTCTCGAGCGACAGTTTCGAAGGGCGCGCTGGTCAGCGCTCGACGAGGAAGCGCTTCGTTCACCGCCGATGTGCGTCTGCACAAGTGGTCCTACAATGCGTCCAGTCCGCTGCAGGCGAGTCTTGCGCTACGGCAGATGCCCCTTACCGACCTGCAACAATTGGCGAATGTACATTATCCGGTGAGTGGAGACCTCTCAGCCAAGTTTTCGGTTAGCGGGTCACAATTGAAGCCCGCAGGCAAAGGCTCTTTGGAGATCGCCAAGGGCGAGGTGTATGGCCAGCCTCTTAAAACGCTGGCCTTCAATTTCCATTCGCAAGACGAGTCAATCGTTACCAAATTAAATATCGTTACCGATGCGGGAGCGGCCGAAGCCGATCTAACCTACACGCCCAGCACCAAGGCCTACAAAATTGCGCTCAATGCGCCAGGGGTCACTTTGCAAAAACTTCGTGCTGTCCAGGACAACAATCTAGCTATCGACGGAACTCTCAGTATTTCGGTAAACGGGGAGGGAACGGTCGAAGATCCTCAACTGGTCGCGGTTGCGCAGATTCCTCAGCTGAGTGTTCAGCAGAAAGCGATCGGGGGAGTAAAGGCCGAAATCCATATTGCCAACAAGTCAGCCGATCTTAGGGTGAACTCCCAGGTCGCCCAAGCTTCGGTGCAGGCCCGGGCGCATGTGAACTTAACCGGCGATTTTCAAACGGACGCCTCGATTGACACCGGCGCGATTCCGCTTGACACGCTTCTGGCGGCGTATGCCAATGGCGCGCCTGAGGGCTTCAAGGGACAAACCGAGTTGCACGCCACGCTGAAAGGACCGCTGAAAGATAAATCGAAATTTGAAGGGAACATCACTATTCCAAATCTGAGCGCGAGTTATCGTTCATTGGAAATCGGTGCCGTCGGCCCCATCCGTGCCGACTACGTAAACTCTGTCGTGACCCTGCAGCCTGCGGAAATTCGCGGTACGGATACGTCGTTGAAAATCCAGGGCAGCATCCCTCTGGCGGGGGAGTCCAGGCCCACTCTCACGGCTGAGGGCTCGATTGACGCACGCATTGTGCAGATCGTCGCTCCTGCGGTGCGAAGCTCCGGCTCGGTAGCGCTAGACGTTCGAACTTTGGGAACGGCTGTGGCTCCGCAGATCGAAGGACGGATCCGTTTGCAGGATATCTCCATGACTACTGTCGATGCCCCGCTCGGGGTGGAACAGTTGAATGGAACCCTTGATTTAAAGGGTGATCGCGTTCAAATTTCCAGCCTGTCGGCGGTCGTGGGCGGAGGTAAAGTCTCGGTTGGTGGATCAATCCGGTACCGGCCGAATGTTGCCTTCGACCTCGCACTGCAGGGGGAGGCGATTCGCTTGCGCTACCCGCAAGGCCTGCGCAGCATACTCGACACCAATCTCACCTGGAGTGGTACGACAGAGGATTCCACGCTGGTGGGTCGAGTTCTAATCGATAGTCTTTCATTCACCCCAGACTTCGATCTTGCCAGCTTCGGAGATCAGTTCAGCAGTAGTGTCAGTATTCCCAGCGCGCCGGGCTTTGCCGACACGGTGAATCTACGAGTCACAGTGCAATCGAAAGACAATCTGAAAGCGACCAGCACACAAGTCAATCTGGAAGGCAGCGCTAATCTGAACGTATCGGGGTCGGCCGCAAATCCAGTAATCACCGGCCGCACAGACCTGACGAGCGGCGAGTTGTTCTACCGGAATGTGCGTTACCAACTCGAGCGTGGCATTATCACCTTTGACGATCCCAACCAGACCAGGCCGGTACTCAACGTTTCCGTTTCGACTACCATTGAGCAATATAGTTTGACGTTGAATCTTCGCGGCCCATTCGACCAGCTCACTACCTCGTATTCTTCCGACCCGCCGCTGGCCACCGCCGACATCATCAATTTGATTGCTCGTGGCAAAACCAGCTCAGAGTTGGCTGACAGCAGTCAGAGCACAGATTCTATCCTGGCCTCGCAAGCGGCCAGCCAGTTCAGCAGCAGCGTTCAAAAGCTCGCCGGAATTTCCAGCCTGGAGATCGATCCTTTACTGGGCGGTAACGATCAAAACCCTTCGGCGCGTCTGGCGCTACAGCAGAGAATCACGAAGAATTTCCTCTTTACCTTTTCTACGGATGTCACCGAGCCGGGCCAGGAAATTGTTCAAGGTGACTATCAAATCAGTAAGCGTTGGTCTCTTAGCGTGGAACGCGACCAAGTGGGCGGAATCTCCGTGGATGGCCGTTTTCACACCCGGTTCTGAGTCGTTATGTGCTCTTCCTATTCTTAAGACCAGAGGCCTACAGTATTCACCCCATTGATAAACAGATTCCACCCGAGGAAAATGTCGGAAGGTAGGCCGGACCCATCGGTATGTTCTCCGTCGCACGCATTTGTTCATCGTTTCGGCAAAACCAACCCAACTGTTTGCTTAAGGATTGTTTATGCTTCAACTTCCAAAGCCGTTACGCTGCGATCAGAATTGGAAAGAGTTGTACTTAGAAGCTTTGTTCGAGAACAACAAAAGCATGATTCCGCACAAGATCGCGCTTGCTCAGCGCGCCGTCTTCACGCGCAGATCCCAGTTGTTAAGCAAGCCCCAAGCTGATACTGAGGAACGACAAGCCTTAGATACTGCGCAGTTTTCGCTGCAAGCGTTGAAGAGCTGTCTTGTGATGGCAGCCTCTGCCGCCGCCTAATACCCGGCGAGGTGTCGCTTTTCGCCGGTGTCCGCTCTGCTGAACGGTCCTAACATATGATCTCGGTTGGCGATGGTTCGCCCTTTCGAGCCATCAAACAGCAGTCCGTTCGATAGAATGGATTCAGATTATGCCGGAAAGCGTCGATGTCATCATTTTGGGTGCGGGAGCGGCGGGTCTGGCCGCAGCGCTTGATATTGGCCGCGCTGGTCGAACCGTCACCATTCTCGAAGCTCGCAATCGAATTGGCGGCCGCATATTAACGCGACGAGATTCTGCATGTGACATTCCGATTGAACTCGGCGCGGAGTTTCTCCATGGGTTTGCCCCTGAAACCTGGAGGCCGCTGCAATCACGCAATGTTCCCATCACCGAGGTGCAGGGGGACCAATGGTGTTTTCAAAATGGGCGGCTAGGGCAATGTGATTTGTTCTCTGGCGTGGACCGCATTCTAAAAAAAATGGATGCTACCGAGCCAGACGAGTCGTTCCTGAGCTTTGTGAACCGGTATTTTCCTGACAAGCAAAGCGATCTCGAACTTAGCGAAGCCAAGAAGTGGGCGCTCGGCTACGTGTCGGGCTTCAACGCAGCAGACCCGGCACGGGTCGGAGTGCATTGGCTGGTGCAGGAGATGCAAGCTGAGGAGAAGAGAGAAGGCGAACGCGCATTCCGTGCCGCCAATGGTTATGAGGATTTGCTGAAAATTTTCAACGATGAACTTTCCGAGGCCAAAATCACGGTTCAAACCAACAGCGTCGTGCAGTCGGTCGCGTGGCGCAATGGCTGGGTCGAGATTCTCACGACCCAGAATGGCGAAATCAGCAAGTTTACGGCAGCTCGTCTATTGGTAACCTTGCCTTTGGGCGTGATGCAGGCCTCTGCATCCGATGAGGGCGCGGTCCAATTCAATCCTCCATTGCCTCATAGAAAGCGCGACGCGATTAGCAAGTTGGAGATGGGAAATGTTTTACGAGTAGTCCTTCGTTTCCGTCATCGCTTCTGGGAGAATATTCGTCCCGTGCCGGGCGACTCTCAAACCCTGGCCGGGATGAGTTTTCTTTTTTCGCAAGATCCCTGGTTCCCCACATGGTGGACGACCATGCCGGCAAAATCTCCAATTCTGATAGCTTGGTCAGCCGCAAATCGCGCCGACAGAATGTCGGGCGAAAATGAGGGCGCAATCGTTAATCAGTGCCTTACGTCCTTAAGCGGTTTGCTGGGTTTGGAATGCCGGGAATTAAAACATCTACTTGAAGCCGTCTACTTTCATCATTGGGAACGGGATCCATTTTCCCGCGGGGCTTACAGCTACGGACCGGTTGGATCCGATGGCGCACAGGCGATGCTGGCAGAGCCTTTGGATAATACGCTTTATTTTGCGGGAGAAGCCACAGACACAACGGGAAACAATGGAACTGTCCACGGCGCCATCGGGAGCGGGCACCGTGCCGCCCGCGAGATCCTGCTAAGCTCGCGCTGACTGGGGTTTTGCCGCACTTGTCGCTTGGTACAGACCTCTCTGTATTTACACCCGGGTCCGTCGCCGATATGTTTATTTGTTTTCGGCAACGTGCTGAGGCATTCCAAACTCTAATTCATGTTTTCATTTGGTCACGTCAGAAGGAAATAAGATACGTGTCGAATCAGCCCCAACCGATTCTTTGGCGTGGCCGGCCTTATCCACTGGGCTCCAGCTGGGACGGAGAAGGCGTCAACTTCGCCCTTTACTCTGAGCATGCCGATAAGGTGGAACTCTGCCTCTTTGACTCGTCCGGCAGACGGGAGACCCATCGTGTTCCGCTACCGGAACAGACTGACATGGTCTGGCACGGATATCTGCCGGAGATCCGTCCTGGCCAGCTCTATGGTTACCGGGTGTATGGTCCTTATGCGCCAGACAAGGGCCATCGCTTCAATCATCACAAACTTTTACTGGATCCATACGGTAAGCAGGTGCGGGGAACCCTGCGTTGGAGCGACTCTCATTTTGCTTACAAAGTCGGGCACAAACAGGAGGACCTTTCCTTCGACCGACGCGACGATGCGTCTGGCATGCCGAAAAATCGGGTGATAGATTCATCGTTCACCTGGGGAAGTGATCGGCGTCCAGGCATTCCATGGCATGACACGCTCATATACGAGCTTCACGTAAAAGGCTTCACGATGTGCCATCCCGACGTTCCTTCTCATTTGCGGGGAACCTATGCGGGCTTGGCGACGGCGCCGGTGATCGACTATCTGACGCGGTTAGGTGTGACCTCCATCGAGCTCATGCCGGTGCACAGTTTCATTGATGACCGCTCTCTTATTGAGCGCGGTTTGCGCAACTACTGGGGGTACAATTCCATCGGATTTTTCGCGCCTGAGTCTCGTTATCTTGCGACCGACTCGGTGAGCGAATTCAAAACCATGGTCAAGACCCTCCACTCGGCTGGGTTGGAGGTCATTCTTGACGTGGTTTATAACCACACCGCCGAGGGCAATCACCTTGGGCCGACGCTTTCATTCAAGGGCATCGATAACAGCGCCTATTATCGCCTCGTGCCCGATAACCCACGCTACTATATGGATTACACCGGCACGGGAAACACCCTGAACATGCAGCATCCCCGCGTGTTGCAGCTCGTCATGGACAGCTTGCGTTATTGGGTGCTTGATATGCACGTTGACGGATTCCGCTTTGATCTCGCGGCAACCCTAGCCCGCGAACTTCACGAGGTAAACCGGCTGGGCGCATTTCTCGACATTATCCATCAGGATCCGGTACTTTCGCAGGTGAAGCTCATCGCCGAGCCTTGGGATCTGGGCGAAGGCGGCTATCAAGTAGGAAATTTTCCGGTCGGTTGGGCGGAGTGGAATGACCGCTATCGCGACACCGTGCGTTCCTATTGGAAGGGAGATGGTGGAATTGGAGAGCTCGCTTACCGCATTACAGGATCCAGCGATCTTTATGCACATAGTGGCCGCCGCCCCTATGCCAGCGTGAATTTTGTGACCGCTCACGATGGTTTCACGCTACAAGACGTAGTGAGCTACAACGATAAGCATAACCAAGCGAACGGCGAAAACAATCAAGATGGCAACAACAACAATCGCAGCTGGAATTGCGGCGTGGAGGGACCTACCGAAGACCCGCACATCTTGGCTTTGCGCGCCAAACAGAAGCGCAACTTCTTGGCCACGTTGCTGCTGTCACAGGGTGTGCCCATGATTTATGCAGGAGACGCGATCGGACACAGCCAAAACGGAAACAACAATGCCTATTGCCAGGACAATGAAACCAGTTGGCTAAATTGGAATTTGCAGACGGGGGATCGTGATCTGCTCGCCTTTGTGCAGCGCATCATTAATTTGCGGCAACGGCATCCCGTATTCCGCCGCCGGCGGTTTTTCCAAGGTCGACCCATTAAAGGTGCCAGCGTAAAGGATGTATTGTGGCTTACGCCTAAAGGCGACGAAATGAGCGAAGAGGATTGGCGTGACCCATCTGTTCAATGCCTGGGTATGTTTCTTTCAGGGCAGGGGCTGGACGAGACCGATGAGCGCGGCAGGAAGATCAATGACGAGAACTTTCTCGTGCTCCTTAACGCCTTTCATGAGGACATCGCGTTTTTGCTTCCTTCTTTCTGGCCGGGAGATCGCTGGATCGCATGGATGGATACGTCTCGCGAAGCGGGACTGCGTCCCGCAGATACTTTTACGGGGGGAGATGCGTATCCCTTGCAGGCGCGCTCGATGGTTGTGCTGATGGAGCGCCGCGGAAACGGTAAGAAGGAAGACAGTAAGGACGAATCCAATGAAGCGCCGTCATAGCATGCCTCATGGTGCTGAATGCCGGAGCGATGGTACGGTGCGCTTTCGTTTGTGGGCTCCTGCCGCCAGCCAAGTTGAAGTATCCATTGTCGGTGCCGGCATCGAGACGCTTGAGTTGCACGAAGACGGCTGGTTTGAACTTATTACCGATGCCTGCCAATCGGGCGATCAATATCGATTTCGCATCGATGGCAGGCAAGAGGTCCCCGACCCTGCGTCGCGATTTCAACCCAACGACGTGCATGGTCCTAGTCAACTCATTGACCCGCTGGGCTTCGATTGGCAGGATGGCACGTGGCGCGGCCGCCGCTGGGAGGAAGCTGTTCTGTACGAATTGCATGTGGGAACGTTTTCTCCGTCTGGAACTTTCTCAGGCGTCGCGGAGCGGCTCGATTATTTGGCAGAGCTGGGAGTGACGGCGATTGAGTTGATGCCGGTAGCTGATTTTCCCGGCGGACGAAATTGGGGCTACGATGGAGTATTTCCGTTCGCACCGGATAGCAGCTACGGTTGCCCTGAGGATTTAAAGAATCTGGTTCAAACCGCCCACGCAAAGGGAATGATGGTGTTGCTCGACGTGGTTTATAACCACTTTGGTCCGGAAGGCAATTACCTTTACGCTTACGCGCCCGAGTTCTTCACCGCGCGCCACCGTACTCCGTGGGGAAACGGAATTAACTTCGATGGATCAGCGAATCGACCGGTTCGCGACTTCTTTATTCATAACGCGCTCTATTGGCTTACTGAATACCATTTCGATGGGCTACGTTTGGATGCGGTGCATACCATCGTGGATGATTCGAGCCAGCACATCCTGAGCGAACTCGCCGAAGTGGTGCACAATGCTGTCGGCTCGGAGCGGCAGGTTCACCTCATTCTGGAAAATGAACGCAATGACGCAAATTATCTCCAACGATCGGCTCGTTGCCGTCCTCAAAAATATACGGCCCAATGGAACGACGATATTCATCATGCGCTTCATGTGCTGATTACGGGAGAGGAAGATGGGTATTATTCCGATTACGCGGAGCGCCCTTTAGCGCGGTTAGGCCGTTGCCTCACCGAAGGCTTTGCTTACCAGGGTGAGCCATCGCACTACGGAAAAGGCAGACCACGCGGTACCAATAGCGCCTGCTTGCCACCATCCGCTTTCATTTCTTTTTTGCAGAATCACGATCAGATCGGCAATCGCGCCTTCGGAGAAAGGATTGTCAAACTCGTGGATCGCCGGGCAGTGCGGGCTGCGGTTGCAATCCTTCTGCTGGCGCCTTCTCCCCCCATGCTATTCATGGGAGAGGAGTTTGGGGCGGAAACTCCATTTCTTTTTTTCTGCGACTTCGAGAAGGATCTTGCCGGGGCCATAACCGCCGGCCGCCGCAATGAATTCGCCAGTTTTGCCCGATTCAATGATCCGGAAAAGCGCGAGGAAATTCCCGATCCCAATGCCATCTCGACTTTCGAGGCCTCGAAGCTCGATTGGAATGTCTTGAACCAGTTGGGTTCGCAGGATTGGCTTCGCTTCTATAGCCGTTTGATGAAGTTGCGCTGCCAGCATATTGTCGGGCGTCTCGCCAGCGGGTGCGCACCCAAGGCTTGCTACAAATTGCAGGGAGATTCCGTCCTGACTGCTCACTGGTCGTTTCCGGATCATTCGCGGCTGACTCTGTTTGCGAACCTGAGCTGTGAGCCTTGGTCTGGAGCCTCTATGCCCGGGAACGGCTCCGCCGCGGTGGAGATGATCTTTGCGAGTGACGAACTAAGTCCGCACGCCCTCAAGCAGGGAACGCTACCAGCGTGGTCAGTGGCCTGGTTTCTGGAATCATGAACTCCGGCGACTCCATCCCGCTCGCGACCTATCGCTTGCAGCTCAACCACAAATTCACCTTCGCGCAGGCCACCGCGATTGTGCCTTACCTTTCTTCTCTCGGCGTTAGCCATTGCTACATCTCGCCCTGCCTGAAAGCTCGTCCCGGCAGCATGCATGGTTACGACATCGTGGATCACAACTCCTTGAATCCCGAGATCGGATCCCCGGAGGATTTCGATGGTTTCGTGAATGCCCTTCACCAGCACGGCATGGGCCTGATTTTGGATATCGTTCCCAACCACATGGGCGTGATGGGGAGCGACAATGCCTGGTGGCTCGATGTTCTGGAAAACGGGGAGGCTTCTCTATATGCCAACTATTTCGATATCGATTGGCACCCGCTCAAGCAGGAACTACACGGAAAGGTTCTGATCCCCGTCCTGGGTGATCACTACGGTGCGGTGCTCGAAAGTGGCGGACTCAGGCTGATTTTCCGCCCGGATCGCGGGGAATTCAACGTTTCTTATGGCGACCACCGTTTTCCCGTGAATCCCCGCGAGTATCCCCGCATCCTGCAACAGTGTGCCGCCTCGCTGATTGGCGCTCTAGGTGCGGACAACCCGGATTTGTTGGAATTCCAAAGTCTGATTACTGCTTTTGGTCATTTGCCCTCCAGACAGGATGCTGACCGTGACCGCATTATTGAGCGCAACCGGGACAAGGAGATCCACAAGCGCCGCCTCGCCGAATTGTGTGGCCGTTCGGCCCGGATCGCTGCTTGCATCCAGCACGCAATCGATCTGATCAACGGCGATCCTTCAGATCCCAGCAGCTTCGAGCAACTCCATGAACTCATTAAGGCGCAAGCATTTCGTTTGGCCAATTGGCGGGTCGCCGCTGACGACATTAACTACCGGCGGTTTTTCGACACCAATGATCTTGCCGGCATTTGCGTGGAGAATGAAGCGGTGTTTGAGGCGACCCATCGTCTGATTTTGACCCTTGTTGCCCAAGGCAAAGTGAACGGTCTCCGCATTGACCACCCTGATGGTCTGTACGATCCTGCGCGATACTTTGAACGTCTGAACCGCGGCATCGTGGAAGCCATCAACCGTCTGCAAAATCACACCCCACCTGGCGACGGGCCGCCCGCCTATGTGGTCATCGAGAAAATTCTCACCGGACTGGAGCGTCTCCCGGAGGATTGGCCAGTCTTGGAACCACCGGCTACGACTTTGCCAACCTGGTAAATGGCTTGTTTGTTGACAGCGCTTCGGCCGTTCGCATGCAGCACATCTATCGCAACTTCATTGACGAAGAAATTGACGTCGATGATCTGGCCTACCGTTGTCGTAAATTGATCGTTCAGGTCGCGCTCGCCAGTGAATTGAATGTGCTGGCCAGCAACTCTCCCGCATCGCTCTTTCCAAGCGGCGTACCTGCGACTTCACGCTGAACAGTTTAGCCGATGCCCTGACCGAAGTCGTCGCGAGCTTTCCCGTATACCGCACTTACATAAACTCGTCCCACATTTCGGAAATGGATCGCTTCTACATCCGAAGCGCGATTACCGCAGCCAAGGAGAGGAGTCCCGCCGCCGATACCACCATCTTCGATTTCGTCGAAGAGGTGCTTCTTACTCACATCGCCGAAGGCCAGGATTTTGCTTACCGGAACGTGGTCACCAGCTTTGCTATGAAATTCCAACAGTTCACTGGTCCGGTAATGGCCAAGGGTCTCGAAGATACCGCTTTCTATCGTTACAACCGTCTGGTCTCGCTGAACGAAGTCGGAGGCGACCTAAACCGCTTCGGAACCTCCATCGCTGACTTCCATATCGCCAATCAGGAGCGCATGCGCGATTGGCCTCACACCATGCTGGCGACCAGTACTCACGACTCCAAGCGCTCGGAGGATGTGCGCGCTCGCCTGAATCTGCTCTCCGAGATTCCCGTCTTCTGGAGGACTAAAGTTCGCGAGTGGAAGCGCTTCAATCGTAGCCATCGACGCTTGGTGAATGATCGCCCCGCGCCCACGCCGAATGACGAGTACCTGCTCTATCAAACGCTGCTCGGGGTGTGGCCGCTCGAACCTTTGCGCCAGAAAGGCGATTGGGAGAACTTCGCCAATCGGATTCAGGCCTACATGCTCAAGGCCATGCGCGAGGCCAAGCAGAATACAAGTTGGATTAATCCCAATGCAGAATATGAGGCTGCGGTGGCGTCGTTCGTCAGAGCACTGCTTATGCCGGGCGATAAAAATCGCTTTCTTGCCGATTTCCTTCCCCTTCAAGGCGCCCTCGCTCGCATGGGCCTGTGGAGCAGCTTGTCACAAACTTTGCTCAAGTTGACCAGTCCCGGTGTTCCCGACATCTATCAGGGCAATGATTTCTGGGATTTCAGTCTCGTGGATCCCGATAATCGTCGCCCCGTCGACTACATTTCCCGGCGGGAGTCATTCGAAACTATGCGTTCGTGGGGGAATGCGCCTGATTTGCCCACGGTTCGCCGGCTCCTGGAAAATCCCAACGATGGCAAGCTTAAACAATATCTGATCTGGAAGACTCTTTGTCTGCGCCATCATGAGGCCGATCTGTTTCAGCTCGGCGAATATATTCCGTTGGCGGTCGAGGGAACAAAGGCTGACCACGTGGTGGCATTTTCCAGGAAACATCAATCGCGTAGTGCTCTGATCGTGGTTCCACGTCTCATTGCAGGCTTGTTTGGGAAGGGAGACACGAGTATTGCCCCTTTGGGGCCTTCCATCTGGCAGGCGACTCAAGCATGGCTTCCGTCGCCCGCCGGGCCACGCGAATATCGCAACCTGCTCACGGGAGAAGTGTTGCATCCTGAGGAAAGCGACAGTGGACAGTGCCTTTCGCTTTCCAAAATATTCGCCGAATTTCCTGTCGCGCTGCTGCTTTCAAGCTAGCTGGAGCCCACGGCTTGCGCTGAATGGAAATCGAGAGCAGAGAATTTCAAAATCGGTCAGGCGACCGCTTCTCCAGAGCTCTCTGTTGCGATGAATGGTAATTGTGCGATAACCCGGGTGCCTTTTCCATCCGACTGAATCTCCAGGCTTCCACCGAGATAGCGCAATCGCTCCGCCATCCCGCGAAACCCGACACCGCTGCGGCCAAGCGCATTCAACTCTAACTTCTCGGCTGGAATTCCCACCCCAGAGTCACGTACAGTCACGACAACCCGCTCGTTTTCGCGCCATACATCGATTGCCGCAGTCTTGCTGCCCGAGTGGCGGTGAATATTGCTGAGGCACTCCTGAACCACGCGAAAAATTGCTGTTTCGCGCTCCGGACCGAGGCGGTCAAACGACTCGGCAATATCCAGAGATACCTCAATTCCACTTCGCTGGCTGAATTCTTCTACGAACCAGCCAAGCGCCGAGCGAATCCCAGCCTCGTCGAGAAGCGGAGGATGCAGCAAGTGCGAGATGGTGCGAATCTCCGCCAGAATCTGATCGACCATGCGCTCATTGTCCCGCACCGCCCGCGCCGCATTTGGGCTTAACTTTTCGCTCTCGCTTTTCACGGTAGCGATATTCATCTTGGTCGCAGCCAGCAATTGGCCTACGCTGTCATGAAGGTCGCGAGCCAGTCGGCGCGCTTCCTGATCTCGCATTTGCAACAAAAGAGCGGAAAGTTCTCGCAGGCCTTTATTCGCCTGATGGAGTTCCGCAGTTCGTTCCAGAATCCGACTCTCCAGGCTGTCATGGGATTCGGTTAAGGTGCGCAGCAACTCGCGTTGCGCGTGAATATTCGCATTGCTTCCGAACCATCGCGTGATGTTCCCCAAATCGTCTCGAACCGCCCTGATCCGAGTCAGGAACCATTGATAAGAACCGTCGGCGGCACGCAATGGAAACTCCATCTCAAAGTCCGCTCCTGTTTCAAGCGACCG
This sequence comes from uncultured Acidobacteriaceae bacterium, assembly GCA_963834075.1. Lineage (GTDB taxonomy): Bacteria > Acidobacteriota > Terriglobia > Terriglobales > Acidobacteriaceae > PALSA-270. The sequence continues at coordinate 285,283 of CAWIAH010000007.1, read as the reverse complement.
CTTCCAGCGCTCCAGAACCGAGGGAAGTAATTGCGGGTCGTGTACCGACTGCCAGCCCCAGCCTTTCATTTGCTCCCAGGTTGTACCCGTGAACTCATACCATTTTTCGTTGTACCAAAGGATGGATCCGGTGCCGTCAGCCATCCAGCAGAGTTCGGGGAGCGCGTTGGCGAGAGCGTAAAATTGACCTTCCCCGCGCGCCACAATTCCGTCTCTCTGGCCATGGCTTCTGAGAGGCTGGCTCACGCCGATGATGCCGCGCAAGGCGCCATCCTGGTCAAATCTTGGCGAAAGAGTTATCAGCGCGGTGAGAAAAGCGCCATCCTTGCAACGTACATCGAATTCTCCTGACCAACTCTTGCCCGCGTTGACGGTCGCCAGGCATTCGTGGGCGGCGGGATTTGTTTCGGGGCTTACCGTTATATCGAGAATGTTGCGGCCAAGCACCTCGATCCCACGCCAGCCATAAAGCTCTTCGGCCGCCGCATTCCAGTAATTGATGATGCCGGTCTGATCCGTAATAATGATCGCCGCTTTGATCGAGTCTAGAATGGGATTCGGGGACGAGCCGTCTTCATTCGCCGTCGCGATCAGCAGCTGACTAAAGGACTTGCGCGGTGTTGGAGAAACGCTCATTGGGTCAGCCATAGGGTGCGACCCCATAAAAACAAGCTTAAGTTGAGCCTTTATTTCGGTTTAACAGCTGAGACTATCATTTCCGTGAGGTAATTTTATCGTCTTGGGAGTTGCGGATCAAGGCTTACTTTACCTGAGGCTCGTAGTCCGTGGGCCTTCCAAATGATTGATTCCGTTATGCTTTTTCGCTTTTCCACAGTTTCGATTGGTCCTCGATGGCGGCATAACACTCGCACGCAGCCGCTTCCAGCTTTTCGCGGCTTAGCACGTTAACCGAGCCGCGCGAATATCGGATTATGCCAGCCTTCTGAAGGATTCCGGCGGCCACGGTTACGCTGGCTCGGCGGGTTCCCAGCATATGTGCAAGAAACTCCTGGGTAAGCGGCACCGTGTTTCCTCCCAGCCGGTCCTGGCTCATCAGCAACCAGCGCGCCAGCCGCTGATCAACCTCGTGTAGCCGGTTACAGGCGGCCACTTGTGTCGCTTGCACGCCCAACACCTGCGAGTAACGGTTTAAGCTCTTTTCCAATTCTGGAGACTTGCGCAGAAGCACAAGCATGTTTGCCGCACTTATTCGAACCCCGTCTCCTCCAACTTGCATGACGACGCGAGTTGGACTGCTCTTCAGCCCAACCACCAGGGGCAGACCGACAAAGCCTTCCTTCCCGGCAAGCCCAACTTCTACGCTCTTTCCATCGCTCATCACATTGAGGACCGAGGCCAATCCGCTGTTCACAAAATAACAATTTTCGATGGGCTCGCCGGTTTCGTTCAGGAGGGTCTGCGTTGGCAAGTTCACGAACTCGGATTTTGCCAGCACAGCATCGCGCTCACTCGATGGCAAGCCGAGCAATATCTCATTAACCAGAGGTTCTCGCTGTGCAGGCGAAATCGATCCAGAGTGGTCTCGGGAATTCAGAATTGGATTTGCCATGTGCTTGCTCAATCGACAGAGCGACCGTCCAATTTTCGCAAGTCTTTGTCGCCCGGGCACGGCGGGAAGGAGAATGCTAGACGAGACCCTCCAACCCTACGCTTTTCGCTCCTAACAATCAATACTAGTCTCCCTGGTTAGTTGGGGACTCTGTGTTTTTCTCGATGCATAGGGGGTACGCTAGCGTACAGTGTTGGTGGTATTGCATCGCCTCGGCGGGGCGCTCAACATGAAACCAGCTTGGATCCACTGAGTCATTCAACACAAAGAACGAAGTGCATTTTGCAAAGAGAACGAAAAGCGCGCAAAAATGGAGCAAGCTGAGGAGCAAGAAATTTCTTACGATGGAATCAGGAATATGTGCCCAATATCTTGATCGTTGACGACAGTGCGGCGGTGCGGCGCAGTTTGCGTGCGTTGCTAGAGTCCCGGGTGAACTGGAGAGTGTGTGGAGAGGCTGAGAACGGACGCGAAGGGGTTGATAAAGCGCTGCAACTCGCTCCCGAACTCGTAGTAATGGATTTATCGATGCCCGTGATGAATGGCTTGCAGGCAGCCCGCGAGATGCGCCGCTTGCTTCCTAAAGTCCCAGTCTTAATGTTCACGACCTTCTTTAACCCAGAAATTGAAAAAGAGGCCTTGGCGGCCGGGGTTGCGGCCGTGAAGTCAAAATCAGAGGGAATTGATTCGCTGTGCAAGAGCATCCAAAATTTGCTCGCTCAAGTCTAGAGCCCCGATTCGGAGGCAATGATGCTTCGAATGCGTGAAACACCGACTGCGGAATGGTCGATTAAGATCGAAGAAGTCCGGCACTCCCGCAAGTTAAGCCAGGCCGAATTCGGCGACCAGTTAGGCGTCTCCGCCATGGCGGTTTCCCGATGGGAACGCGGGGTCGCGGAGCCCTCGGGAGAGACCTATATTCTGCTGGGGAACCTGGCCGGCGATCCCATCTGCTGGTTTTTCTGGAAGCGCGCTGGTCTGCGTCTTTCCGATATAGCCCGCGTGTTGGTGGGAACTCGCCATCGCCTTGCCCAGAGCCGGATTAAGGATGTCAGCCTGGTTCATGCTGGAACCGGCAAGAAACATTCGCTGAAGAAGGTGAATCTGGTTGCTATTCCGCTCCTGCCAGTGCAGGCCGGAGCCCCGGGTTCGACGGGAGACAATGTCGATTTGGCTGAGGTCTCGCCCGAATCCACCTTGGCGGCACCCGAGGAATGGTGTCCCAATCCCGCTTCCACGGTATGCCTGCGGGTGAAGGGAAACTCCATGTCGCCACTCATTCTTGACGGCTACATCGTTGCGGTGGACACCTCACTCGTGGAGCGGGAGTTGCTCGTCGGCCAGATTGTGGTGGCCTCGCACAAGGAAAGGGGATTACTCGTCTCGAGATTGATCCGGTTTGATCATATGGATGTCCTTGTTTCCGACCAGCGGGAATACGAATCAGTTCCAGTCACAGGCTCGGAGTGGCGAATTGTAGGCAAGGTTCTATGGTGGACCGGCCGAGCAAGATAGCAAGTCGAGATCGTGCCATCCTGGTGGCAGACCTTGTCGTGGCTTTTCGGGCCGTAAATTGTGCTCGATTCCTGTGATCCGCCGAGACCAGATAGACGTCGTGTGACTTTTTTCGCCATTCCTGTGCGCTTATTTTGTTTGTCTCCACGAATCTGACGGCGTGATATAACACGCGTGATAGAACGTCCGAATTCCGCTATGGAAGACAAAGAGAAATGGATGCAGCTGTGCGAGCAGGCTGCCGTGGAAAAGGACCCTGGCAGGCTCCTCGCTTTGGTGGCCGAGATTAATCAATTGCTGGAGCAAAAAGAAAAGCGTCTGAGCGTCAGCAAACCAACCACCGAGAAGGGATAATTCCCGAATATTCAGGGTTCGAGCGCGCGCCAAGAGGGAGCCGCGTTCGTCGGTGAGATCAGGACACTTGCCTGTTCAAGTAGGACTCTTCATTTTGCTCGACAGCGGTTGGCCCATGGCCGCTAGCCGGTGTTCCAATATCACGGCTCAATGCGTAGAGAATGAGTTCGACGCGGCTGGAAACTCCCAACTTGTCAAAGATGTGGTAGAGATAATTGCTGACCGTGTGGTCGGTTACCTGGAGCGCTTGAGCGATCTCGCGATTTTTCATCCCTTCCGCGACTAATGCGGTCACCGCTTGCTCTCGTGGGGTCAGCAGACTCATCCCGTTGGTCTTGGCCAACCTCGGTTTGACCGGCGCGAAGGCTTCCAGAATATATTCAATCTGCTCATTATTGACCCAGATTTGCCCGTCGTGTACGCACCGTATGCACTTGGCCAGCGATTTGAAGGGATCACGGCGAGAGAAGATGCCGCGCGCGCCACTGCGGAATGATTGCACCACGATATCCCGGTCGAGCGAGTGCAACAACATAACGCACTTTACGGAAGGTTGCGTCGCGCGCATTTTCTCGAGAACCGCGAAACCGGAATTTGGCCCCTCATCGAGTGCCGTGCCAAGCACCACAACGTCCGGTTTTTTCCCATGAGAATGATGGAGAACTTCCTGTTCGCTGCTGGCCAACGCGACAACGTCGAACTGGTCGCGGCACCGTTTCAGGGCGCTCGCAATTAGCTGGCCGCCCATAGCATCCGCGTCGGCAATAAGAACGCGGACTCGGTCAGATGAAGTGCCCGGCTTGTTTTCCACAGAATTCCTCCCCTAAATTCCAGAACCCTAATACTTTAGTGCTACTTCGATTTGCTAATTGGCATTTCTAACTTGTGGCTAAGCGAAAGCGGCCTGCGCGCAACGCATGCACAATGAGGTAATCAAGATGCGGCCAACTAGCTTTAGGGTTGCTGAAGCCAAACCAAAACCTAATATGTGAGAGGGTCGAAGTGATCAGCGACCGCGGGGGAGGTTTGAATCTAAGTATCACAGCCCCAATATGATAGCAAAACCGCGGGCAATTCACCACGGAAAAATTCCGGACGGAACACCTCAAAAAAAGAATTTGCTCCCAGGAGTAATTTCTCCTCTCCAGAATCAGGGACGGGGGGTGCTTTTTTCGCACAGATGGCGCAGAGGGTGGCGCGGAGCCTTTCCTGCTTCCTCGGGCTCTCCAAAGAGGCCACCTGCAGTCCAGTATTGATCGTTCGAAATCCAAACTTTTAGGCTTTCACAAGTTTTCCACAGGAAATGAACAGGAATCCGATGAAGAATCTACTAGGGTATGCGGGCCGAACGGCTGCGATCATTGCCTTTGTCGCTTGGCCATTCTGAAACCTTTCGTCGCGACCTGAAAGTCCGTTTTTCCCTGTGGCAGAAAATGTGTACAACAACCGCCTTAGGATACATAGGGGCACAGTCCGGGGCCTCCTTGATTCCGTGACTGGGCTTCGCAGATCTCCTGCAAATCGCCAAAATGCAGTGGCTTGGCGTCAATTTTAAGAGCCGTCGAGTCCGCTTGCTAGGGGCCTTCGGGACCGGACGGATGAGAGATTTCTCTCTCCTTTATTTAGATGGTTTCGAGGTATAAACTCCTCTTCTTCCTCATCATTGCCGAGCCCCTCTTCCACAAAAATGAAGGCGAGCAAAGCTCCCCATAGATGTCTGTGTGCATATCAGCACCCTACAGGAAATACCTAGGGTATCTCGACAGGAGCGCTGCGGCCCATGGAAAACGGGAACTTTCTCATCTTGTTGGCGGCTAATGCTGTAGATAAGCTCGGGGTGTTTCAAGGTGGTTCAGTTCTTTTGTGGGAATTTCTCGGTGACTAATACTGGTTGTCCCGCAACTAAGGTAAATGAAACGAAGGTGAGCAGAGTCATTTCGTGGAACGCCGACACGCTGTCCGCTACCGTCTCGAAGTGCCAGCGGTTTTTCGCTGGGAAGATCCGCCTGGGGTGAGACACAAACGCCAAGGGGTGACGCGGGATATCAGTGTGAGCAGTGCGTTTTTGCGGAGTTCAACCCTGCCGCCACTGGAAAGCAAGGTTGAAGTGGAGATTGCAATTTCCGCGTTCCCTGAAGCACGGAAAGCTTGGCTAAAGGGAATTATGAAAGTGCTTCGGCTGGAAGACAACCAGCAAGGTGCGGTTGGTTTTTCCGTCGCGGGTGAGGCCTTTTCACTTTGTACGGACACCAAAGGGTGAAAGGCATTTGTATCCTCTATTTGGAGCGATAGGCATTTGATTGTTGTATTGATGGGCGTCTAGTTACATCGCAGATTGTCGAATTTTACGGTCGGACTGCGGGAGATTGGTGGGCCCGGAGTCAGGAGCGCTTCGAACTGTGACTCAGAGGGGCGAAGCCCGCACGGTAAATACCGGTCTTGCCCTAAGGTGTTCCAGTAGGGCGCACTTCCCACCGCGTCCTGTTTTAGCATTTAAGAGTCATGGGCGGCCAGCTTTAGTGTGCGCTGATTCTACCGACAAGATTGAAATAAAGTGATAGCGGATTATTACAAATTAAAAGAACAGCCGTTCGGTGTTACACCGGACACTCGTTATCTGTATTTAAGCCCCACCCACCGGGAGGCTTTCGCCTCGCTTCTTTATGGGGTGCAATCGGGACGCGGATTTACCTCCATCATTGCCCGGCCGGGCATGGGGAAAACCATCCTGCTATTTCAGCTTCTGCAGCAACTGCGGCAAAACACTCGCACAGTCTTTCTTTTTCAGACCATGGGCAGTCCGGAGGAGCTCCTGCGAAGCCTGTTACATGACCTGGGACTGGAAACCGGCGCGCGAGACGTTTCGCAGATGCACTTTCAGTTGAATGAATGCCTTCTGGCCGAGTCCCGGCGAGGCAAACGGCTGATCGTGGTAATTGACGAGGCACAAAACCTGCCTGATCCCGTGCTTGAACTGGTGCGAATGTTTTCCAATTTCGAAACGCCCCGCGAAAAACTGATGCAGATTATTCTTGCGGGACAGCCACAACTTGCGGATAAGCTGGCATCACCCAATCTCGTACAGCTTCGCCAGCGGATCTCCGTGATTGCGCGGTTGCAGCCGTTTACCCTGCAGGAGACCAAGCAATACATCACGCATCGTTTGCAGGTGGCAGGTTACGATTTGCGTACCCCACTTTTTTCGTCGGATGCCGCGGCGATGATCGCGCAATACAGCGAAGGAATTCCAAGAAATATCAATAACATCTGTTTCAATGCACTTTCGCTGGGATACGTGCTCAAGCAAAGAACGATTAGTGCGGCCGTCATTAAGGAGGTTGTGGGTGATTTGGATATAGGCTTATTCGGGAAAGAGCAGCGTTCTGCGCGCGAGTCCACAGCGACTCCGCAGAAGCCTGACACACCTGCGGCACCTCTTTTCGCAGGTGCGAACGCGCCGTCATCGCGTGCCGAATGGCTGCCCAGGACGCTGTTGGGTGGCGGCCTTTTAGCGGCGCTGGTGCTGGCTGGATCCCTGGGGTTATGGGGATTCCACAGAGGAAAACCATTTGCCCACCAGCTGTCGGCGAACTCGCAACCCCCCGCCGTTTCAGAGGTTAAACCTGCAGCAGCAAGCGTATCGGCGAACGCGGAAACGCCATCTGCTCCCTTGTTAGGTCATCCGCAGGGGAGAAATATGCAGGCGAGAAATATGAAGAGTAGTGTGGTGCGGCGCTCGGTTGTGAAGACTGAACCGCCGCCAATCGCCGCGGCTCCTGACGTTACGATCAGGGTTAATGCGCCGCCGTCTCATCCAGCACCCGAGACTGCAAAGCAGGACTCCCCAGTTGATCCCGCCGAACTGTGGAGACAAGTCGGGCTGGAAAAGACGCCCGCCGAAGTGTCTTTGGCGAAGCTCTACTTGAACGGAACGCTGGTGCCACAAAGTTGCGAGCAGGCGCGCCTGCTTTTATTGGCTGCGTCGAAAAAGGGAAGTAAAGACGCTGAGGATCTCTTGACGGACGATTACTCGCGACGGTGTCAGTGATGCAGTCAACGGTAAATGCGAGTTCCGATCCAAGATGGTTGGTTCGGGGAATTCCCCAATCAATTGTCAGGAAGCACAACAGCAGCATTAATCCTTACGGGAGTTTTCTGTGAATTCCGCCAAGCGTCGTTTCTTATTAGGGGCGCTGAAAGTTTTTAATTTGAGTCTGATGGTTTTGTCTTTTGGACTGGCCACGATTTTGCTGGTCTCATCGCAACGCCGGGAAACGGTTTCCGCATTCCTATCCATGCGGGTGAAGTTGTGGAACATAGTAATCTGTGCCGGACTTTTGCTGGTCTGGCACATCCTTTTTTCCTTGTGCGGGATGTATCAGTCGAAGCGCTTGGCCACGGCTGCATCGCTGGCCTGGGATGCGGCGCGCGCCACAACACTGTGCGTGCTCTGTCTGGCGGTGGTGGCGAAGTTGTTTACCATTCGGATGGCGACGCCGAAGTTCATCATTCTTTTTTGGGTTTTAAGTTCCGCAATCGTCATAGGGTCCCGAGTCAGTATCCGTCTATTGCTGGGGAGGGTGCGGCGGCGCGGCGGAAACCTGCGCCACATCTTGATTCTGGGAACCAATGGCAGAGCGATCGAGTTTGCTCGCAGAGTTGCGGTGAGGCCGGAACTGGGCTATCGAGTTCTTGGGTTCGCGGATGTGGATTGGCCGGGCAAGGCAGAGGTCACGCGTTTTGGCTATTCCGTCTGTTGCAGTCTAGAGCAGCTTTCGGAGTATTTACGCCGGAATGTGGTTGATGAGGTGGCATTTTACCTGCCGTTGCGTTCTTTTTACGAGAATGCTGCGCAAGTGGCCGCGCTATGCGAACAGCACGGCATCATGATGCGCTACGACAGCGATATTTTCGATCTGAAAATCGCGCAATCGCGGGCAGATGAATTCGATGGAGATGCGCAGATCACAGCATTCGGCGGTTCTCACTATGGCTGGCCGATGATTTTCAAAAAGGTTTTCGACGCGGTGGTCTCTCTGGTCCTTTTGATTCTGCTTTCTCCACTGTTCGCATTGGTTTCGTTGCTGATCAAGCTGACCTCCGAGGGGCCGGTCTTTTTCAGGCAGGAACGCATTGGTGTCAATAAGCGGCGTTTCCTGATCTGGAAGTTCCGCACCATGGTCCCCAATGCCGAGCGAATGTTGCCGGACCTTGAAATGCTGAACGAAGTAGCCGGTCCAGTTTTCAAAATCAAAAACGACCCGCGAATGACTCCGCTGGGAGCTTTCCTAAGACGCACCAGCATCGATGAGTTGCCCCAACTCGTCAATGTGCTCAAAGGCGACATGAGTCTGGTGGGCCCGCGGCCTCTGCCAGTAAGAGACTATGAAGGATTCAGCGAAGATTGGCAGCGCCGCCGCTTTAGCATTCGGCCGGGGATTACATGCCTGTGGCAGGTTGCCGGCAGAAGCTCGATCACCTTCGACCGGTGGATGGAACTGGACTTGCAATACTTGGACGAATGGTCTTTATGGCTGGATTTCAAGATTTTGGCCCAAACCATTCCTGCCGTCGTGAAAGGCCAAGGGGCGGCGTAAGCCGATCGTTGCAATCTTGAGAAAAAATAATATTTCAGGAGGAGCTATGCGTATCCTGCTCGCCACCGCATTTTGGCTGTCAATTTCCGGAGCGATGGTTGCACAGACGGCGCCTGCTGCATCGTCCTTCGCTTCCAGCCCGTCCGTGTCTTCCACGCCTTCCATTCCGTCCATGTCCGGTTGCAGTACGACTGCAGCGCGTTCCGCCGATCAGGCGCGATTCAGCGAGCGGGATCCACGTTATCACCTGGAACCGGGCGACTCCTTCGACCTTACCTTCGAATTTGTGCCGGATTTTAACCAAACCGTAATCGTCCAGCCTGACGGATTTGTCACCCTGCGAGGGATTGGCGACACTAAGGTCGCAAACAAGACGGTGCCGGAACTCACCAGCACCCTTTGTCAAGCTTACGGGAAGATCATGGCGTCCCCTTCGCTCTTTATTGTTCTCAAGGACTTCAACAAGCCGTATTTCACTGCCGGAGGCCAGGTTGCCCGTCCCGGGAAATACGATTTGCGTGCCGAGACAACCTTGGCTGAAGCCATTGCGATAGCGGGAGGATTCACCGAGAAATCCAAGCATTCCCAGGTATTGCTGTTCCGGCGGATATCCGACCAATGGACGGAAGCCAAGGTGATTGATGTTAAAAAGATGTTCGCCTCCAAGGATCTGAGCGAAGATCCGGTGCTCCAACCCGGCGACATGATCGTAGTGCCACAAAATCGATTTTCGAAAGTTGCCCGCTTTCTTCCCACCCCGGCTGTATCGGCATATATGAGTCCAACGCAGTTCTAGAGATTGACTGATAGTTTGGTCCGATTTCAACATCGCTTAACCACCGGCTGCGGACAGGCAGCTATTTCACTGACGGAGAAAACGCATGGACGACGAAGTGTTTGCCCTTGCACCTAGATATTCAATCGAAAAGAGCACCACATACACACCCAGAGACATCTTAACCATTGGTTTCCGCCGCCGCCGGTTGTTGATCGCATGTGCCGCCGTCACCGTGGTTGCGACTGTGCTGGCGGCCTGGATTTTGCCTCGCTTTAAAGGGGAATCCAAGTTGATGCTGGTCACGGAACGCGTGGATCCAGTGGTAAACACTTCCACTGGCGAGACCAGCCCGGGTCTGGCAGTTCAGCCAGTGATTACTGACGAAGATCTGAAATCCGAGGTCGAGCTTTTGACTTCGTACGACTTGTTACAACAAGTTGTGCGCGATGCTCACCCCGAAAAAACCGCTGAAAAGCACCCGTTGGGGTTTCTGTTCGCGTGGCAACGCTGGTTCACGACGCCGGCGCAGCGCGAAGCGGCGATGGTGCAGAAGCTCAATAGCAATCTCTCCGTGGATGTCGTCAAGGGCAGCAACGTGATCCTGGTGGAGTACAAGAATCATGATCCGGTGGTGGCCAAGCGAGTGCTCGACAAACTGGTCGGATTGTATTTGCAGCGCCATCTAGCCGTACACCGTCCGGTTGGGCAATACCAATTCTTTCAGCAGCAGGCTGACCAATATCAGCAAAACCTGAACAAGGCCGAGGCGGCGTTGTCGAGTTTCGCAACGACCTATGGAACGGTGAATCCAGCCGCCGACCGGGATATCGTCCTGCAAAAGATGAATGACTTCCAATCCGCTCTGCATTCAAATGACGTTGCCATCACCGACGGGGAGAATCGGGTGCGCAGCCTGGAGGAACAGCTCACGACGACTCCAGCTCGCGTCACCACTGAGTTGAAACGATCCGACAATCCCCAGTTGCTGCAGCAACTCAAATCCACTTTGCTGGACCTGCAATTGAAGCGCGATGATCTATTGACGAAGTTCAAGCCTGATTATCGACCAGTGCAGGAAGTGCAGGCGCAGATCGCCGACACGGAAGCGTCTATTCATGACCAGGAGACCGCTCCGGTTCAGGAATCAACGACCGATCTCGACTCGACCCATTCCTGGATTCTCAACGAATTGGCCAAGGCAAAGACCGATCTCGCCGGTGCGAAGGCATCGAAGCTTGCCTTGGCCCAAACCGTGAGTGGCTACGAAGCTTCCGCGGCCGATTTGGACCGCAAGGCAATTATTCAGCACGATCTGCAACGGAATGCCTCCGCGGAAGAGACGCGATACTTGACCTATCTGAGCAAGCGTGAGGAAGCCCGAGTAGATGATGCGCTGGATCGCGAGCGCATGTTCAATGTCGTGGTGGCCGAACCACCGACGGTTCCGGCATTACCCTCGCACTCCGCGGCACAATTCGCGGTCGCGACCTTTCTAGGGCTAAGCCTTTTGACCTGCTGCCTCTTTGTCGCCCTGGATAAGCTCGATCCCACATTGCGGAGTCGCGCCGAAATCGAAAGCGTGCTTAGCATTCCGGTTCTGGCTGCCATTCCTCAACAGCACCTGGCGGGTGGACCTGGGTATCGCTATGGACAACCGCAGCGTAGCCGCATGTTGGATTTTAGTTGAGTTGACAACAACCTAACGTTTTTTGGCGGATCGTTCGAAAGGGGTCTTTTAATGAGTAAAAACTTTGAGCTAATGCTACTGGCCGAGCAGGAAGCTATGAAGTCTGGCGTCGCCACGGAGATAAAACCGGAACACGTCCGGGTGGCGCCCTCACGCGTGGGGGATGGACATGCCGTTTCGATGGAGATGGACCATCACTCCCGCGAACAAGTGGCGAAGTTGGTGAGGCAATTGTTCGGTCTACCCGGCGGACCACGCGTCGTAGCCTTGACAGCAGTCGAACAGGGCAACGGCTGTACTTGGATGACAGCACAATGCGCTCGAACGCTGGCCGCGCAGACCAGCGGCAAGATTTGCATCATCGATGCAAATCTGCATCACCCCGCGTTACACAAATACTTCGCGATCGGCAACGATCGTGGTCTCGGAGATGCTCTCAGCCAAACTGAGATTAAGGACATCCGTGAATACATCCATCTCGTCCCATCTCTGCCAAATTTGTCAATCATGACTGCTGGTTCAACAGCGGGATCGCGCCAAGGTCCGCTGCGCGCGGAGGCATTCGCCGCTGTATTGTCCACATTGCGAAGCCTTTTCGAGTTCATCCTGATTGATACCCCGGCCATAAGCTTGTACAGCGATGCCTTGGGTGTGGGACAAGCGGCTGACGGGCTCGCGCTGGTCGTGGCAGAACAGGGAACCCGGGAAAAGAGCGCGCGTCACGCATTGAAAGAGTTGAACAAGGCGAATGTTCGAGTATTGGGCGCGGTTCTCAATAAGCGTACTTTTCCCATTCCTCAAAAAATCTATGACAGACTCTAACCTGGTTGGGATTCGCTGCTAGGGCTCATTGCTGCGAGTTAGTCTGAGCCGTCGGCGACGAAGCCCTGTTCCAAAACGAGGAGATATGTGCGTTTCGACATCAGCACGAGGACTGGACATCCTGTCGCAGCTTGCGCTCGGGCAGGATGCCAGCGAAGCGGCCGGCGGTGTAGCAGCCATGGACGATAAGCAGCGCGCCGTCTTCGGCACGCTGGCCTATGAGCACCATGTGGTGCTTCGCGCTTTGCGGCCGCTGCGGGATGCCGCTTTTCGCAATCAAATGGGAGAGTTGGTAGATTGGGCGACGCAAGAGCTGGCCAAAGAACAGTCGCGAATCGCCAATGCTCTGGAGTTCCTCGAGCAAATCTGTCTTCAGCTGGAAGCGGCCGGTTGCCCAATCACGGTGATGAAATCGCTCGATCACTGGCCCGACATCGGCAATGACCTCGATTTGTACACGACCGCCGGTTATGAAGTTACTAGCCAGCTGCTTAAGGAGGAGTTTCAGGCTGTCCGATTGTCTCCCACATGGGGAGATCGCTTGGCCAATAAGCGAAGTTTCCATATTCCTGGCCTCAAGGCCACAGTGGAGATTCATCACGGCCGGCTAGGCCAGACTGGGGAGCATCTCGCTCTGGCTCGACGATTTGTCGAACGAAGAGTCCCGGTATGCCTTTCTGGGCACACCTTCATGGTGCCCGCCCCGGAGGAAAAGATCATTGCCGCCACCTTGCAACGCATGTATCGGCATATGTATTTTCGAATCTGCGATATTGCCAACAGCGGCGGTATTGCGGAGAGCGGCGCGTTAGACTATACCGAGTTGCGAGCCGCGGCCGATTGCGGCGGGATTTGGCCGGGCGTTGCCAGTTATCTGAAAATCGTATCTGACTATTGGCAGCGATATCGCGGGACGCAGTTGCCGCTTCCAAACGCGGTTACGGACGCGGCATTATTGGATGGCGATGCTATTTTTGTTCGCGGTCCCTGGCTGCGAATTCCTGTTTTTCCGCGCGTTCTCTCTCTGTATGGCAGGCAAATGGCAGCGATGGCCGCACAAGGCGATGTTCGCGGGACGTTTCGTTTGAGCTTGCTTCCGCCCCTGGCTTCCGTCGCGCAGTTTGCGTATCGGATGACCGGCAACCCGAGCGGGATCTGGTAGCCATGTCACAACGGGATGCAGCCATTTGAGAAACAAAATCACGCATCACTGGACGCGGTTAAAGGCCAGCACCCTCCTGCGCAATACGCTCTGGATGTTTTTCGGCCAGGGGTTTGGGCAGGTGCTCAGGGCGGTTTATTTTCTGATCATTCCGCGTGCCCTCGGAGTGGAACAGTACGGCGCTTTTGTCGGGGTAACTTCTCTGGTTGCGATCCTGGCCCCGTTCGCGACGGGTGGCCGGGGAGGATTGCTGGTCAAGAATGTTTCCCGCGACAGACGCGGATTTGGTGAACACTGGGGGAATTCGTTATTTGTCTCACTCCTCGCCGGCTCTGCGCTGGCGATCATTACGATTTTTTGTGCAAAATTTATTTTCTCCGGCCACGTGCCTTGGATGCTCATTTGGCTGGTCGCTATATCCGACCTCTTTTTTGCCAATATATTGGATCTCGGCACGCAGGCTTTTCAGGCTTTCGATCTGCTTGGCCTCACCGCCAGGCTGAGCCTGGTCGGTAATTTCACCAGAATCATAGGCGCCGTCATCCTGATCGCTTTTTTCCATCATGCCAATGCAGTTTCGTGGGCCTGGTGTTATCTGGCGGCAAGCATCGCGATGGCGCTGATCACAATATCTTGGGTTAATCGCAAGCTGGGGAAACCTGTGCTGGCTTTGTGGCGGATTCGTCCGGAGCTGCTGGAGGGGTGCTACTTCTCCGTAAGCATGTCGTCGCAGACGATTTACAACGATATTGACAAGACCATGCTGGTGCGGTTGTCCACCCTTGCCAGCACCGGTATTTATGCCGCGGCGTACCGCTTAATTGATGTTGCTTTCATGCCGATTCGTTCGCTGCTGTGGGCTGCCTATCCCAGTTTTTTTCGCCATGGCGCCAATGGGGTGGGCCGTTGCACGCAATATGCGAAACGGCTGCTCCCTCGGGCCAGCGCCTATAGCGTCCTGGTCGGCTTGGCGATCTATTTCGGGGCGCCCATCGTGCCTCATTTGTTGGGTCCCCAATACGCGCGTACCGTAATTGCTTTGCGATGGCTTTCGCCGTTGCCGCTACTCAAGACTCTGCACTACTTTGTGGCCAACGCTCTCACCGGAGCGGGCCTGCAAGGAGTGCGCACTGCCGTACAAGTATTCGTCGGGGTTTTTAATATCGCGCTGAATCTCTGGCTGATTCCCGCATACTCGTGGCGCGGGGCGGCATGGTCGAGCCTGGCCTCCGACGGGTTATTGGCTGTCGGTCTTTGGATCGCAGTCGAAATTCTGTGCCGGCGCGAGGAGAATCAGCAACGCAATACCCCGATTTTTCCCACCGAGTTAGAAAGCGAAATCTCAGTATGAGTCCATTCGACGCCGCACAGTATTGGGAAACGAGGCTTTCCAGCCATTACACCCTGCAGGGAGTCGGTTACTCGAGTCTCGGCCGTTCCTTCAATGAGTGGATGTATCGGGTGCGAAAGCATGTCTTTTGCAGGCTGATAAATTCTCTCCACTTGGATTTGAAGAGCACTGCGGTCCTCGATGTGGGCTCTGGGACCGGCTTCTACATTGATTTGTGGAAACGCTTGGGCGCCCAATCAGTAACCGGCGTAGACATTACGCAGACAGCGGTAGAGAACCTGAAGCGGCGATTCCCGGAGGGTGAGTTCTATCAAGCCGATATCGGAACGGGTTTGTCCTGGGCAGGCACCTACGGTGTGATCACCGCTTTCGACGTTCTCTTTCATATCGTCAACGACGACAAATTCGCCGCGGCTGTGAGGAATTGCTACCAGGCGTTACGGCCGCATGGAGTGTTTATCTTTTCCGATAACTTCTTACATCGGCCGCGGGTCGAATTAGAGCATCAGGTCAGTCGATCGCTCGACGATATTCAGCGAGTGGTCGTGGATTCGGGATTTCAGATCGAAAAGCGGGTGCCGATGTTTTCGCTAATGAATTCCCCGGTGGACAGCGACAGCAAATATCGAAAGCTGTATTGGAAAGCGCTCAATCGCGCTGTGGGCATGGGAGAATCAGCAGGATTTGTGACGGGCGCGACACTCTATCCGCTGGAACTCTGGCTTACCCGGAGCGGAGAAAGTGCTACCACTGAAATTATGGTTTGCCGGAAGCCCGGGAGATAAGCCTTGTCGAGAATTCTCGAAAAAGCCTACGTCATTATCGTGCTACTCTATTTTGCCGGAGCCTTCGGTCTGATTCTGGACCCGGCTGCGCCCAGCGTTCAGGATGTCCCCTCGTCTCCAATCCAAGCCATGGTGCAGCAAAGGGATCGGCATAAGAACACTGATCCAACCGAAAAAAATCCGACCAAACTGATCGCACAGCTTGCCATCTATGGGGTGGGCGCGCTTCTCATTCTGCGTCGCCGGGACCAAGTATTTGAATTGGCGCAACGTGATGCATTTCTGTGGGCGCTATTGGCATTCGCCATGCTTTCCGCTCTCTGGTCCGACGTACCCGGATTCACCTTGCGTCGCAGCCTCATCGTCATTGCCTCGAGCAGTGTCGGTTACTACATAGGGGTCCGGTACACCATGCGGGAGCTCCTCCGCATGCTATGCGTGGCCGGAGCAATAGCCGCCACGGCCAGCTTATTGGCGGTGTGGATCTGGCCGGCGGTGGGTATTTCCGGCGGCGCCACCGATGGAGCGTGGCAGGGCATCTTCGGCCAAAAAAATACCCTCGGTGCCGTGATGTCACTCGCTTGCATCGCTTTCGTGATGACGGCGCTTTTAGAAAGAAAGCTCCGGTATGTGGTTGGTGCTTTGGTGTGTTTTGCCCTGGTCATTTTCTCGCGAGATGCCAGCGCCGCGCTCATGACCCCGCTGTTAGTCGGCCTAATTCCCATTTACAACTATGGGCGGAAGCGTTCGATCGTGGCTCCGTTACTGTTTCTGGGCGCAGGAGCAGCGGTGCTGTTGTTTGTTCTGTGGACGGTGGGTGATCTGGACGCGATCCTTGGTCTCATGGACAAGGATGCATCTTTCTCCGGACGAACCGAGATATGGTCGCTGGTATGGCAAAAAATTCTCGCGCATCCATTGCTGGGATACGGGTACAGCGCTTTTTGGCTCGGGGCCGACGGTAAGCAATCAGCGGAAATCTGGGCCGCGTTGCGTTGGCCAGTCCCGCATTCTCATAATGGCTTTCTCGATCTTTTGGCCGATCTCGGCTTTGCAGGTTTTTCTCTGTTTCTCGCGGGCTTCGTATCCTGTTGCCGTCGGGCAGCGCGCTGTGCGCGACTTAGTACTAGCGTCCTGGGTGTGTTTCCTCTCATTTATCTCACTCTTATGATCATTTTCAACCTCTCGGAAGGATCGATTCTCAAACAGGAGAGCATTTTCTGGGTGCTTTACGCGAGCACATGGGTTCTGACAACGCGATGGCTGGAATTGGCGACTTCTCCAGCAGGCCAGCGCGCGCGCATGCATGTAATGGAGAGGGAAATGCGGCCTGGTTTCGCTTCGGTCTAGCGTTTGATTGGATCGCAATGAGAGGGAAGGCAAAAACCTTCTAGGATGTAATTTCAAGCATGCCCACGTCCCACAAAAATCCGACTGTCTTGGTTTATGAGGATCATCTGCTCCCCTGCTCGCAGACCTTCGTTCAGTCGCAGGCAGAGTCTCTAAGGAGATTCACACCATATTATGTGGGAATTCGCCCGGTGCGAGACGGACTCACCTTACCGGAAGAACGTTGCATTTTATTAAATCAAGGCGGTTGGTTCGGTGCCGCGCGAGAGGGATTTTTCCGCTTGGCCGGATTTGCTCCCGGGCTCATAAACCGTTTGAGGTCATTGAACGCAGTCTTAGTGCATGCTCATTTTGGACCCGATGCGTTGAACGCGCTCGTACTCGCGCGCGGCCTTGGCTTGCCGCTGATCGTGACACATCACGGCTACGACGTCACCACCAAAGCTGAATTTCCAGTTTCCTACGCTCATAGAAGATATCTTCGCCGCAAGCCGGTACTGCAGCGCAACGGGCAGTTGTTCCTTGCGGTTTCGCATTACATAAGAGACCGCTTGATCGGTCAGGGCTTTCCCCAGGATCGGGTGCGCATTCACTACGTGGGGGTGGATACCTCGCTGTTCTCTCCTCCCGAGGAGCGGAATCGCGAGCCGGTAGTTTTGTTTGTTGGAAGACTAGTGGAGAACAAGGGCTGCACTTTTTTATTGCGCGCGATGGCGAAGGTACGAACCAAGTGCCCGGAGGCCCGCCTCGTGGTCGTCGGCGAAGGTCAATTGCGTGAAAAGCTTGAGGCCGAGGCCCGCAGCATGGTCCCCGATTGCATTTTTTTAGGTCAGCAGCCCCAATCGGTAATTCGTGACTGGATGGCGCGCGCGTCCGTGTTATGCGTTCCTTGCGTCACTGCTGAAAACGGTGTCTCCGAAGCTTTCGGCCTGGTGTTCATCGAAGCCCAAGCCATGGGACTTCCGGTGGTAAGCTTCGCGAGTGGCGGCATAGCGGAGGCTGTAGCCGACGGTGTGACGGGATATTTGATCAAAGAGAAAGATGTGCAAGGATTAGCGTCTGGCATCACGCGTCTTTTGCGCAATCCTGCTCTTTGGACCAAATTCAGCACTGCAGGTATCGCACGGGTCCGATCGAAGTTCAATCTCAATGTGCAGAGCCGGGAGCTCGAAAGTCTCTACGAACAAGTACTTAACAATTACGGGAAGCGCTATTCGACGTCTATTTGCGCAACAACGGTAGATACTATTTCGGCTTAATCCGGTTTGCCCGGCGAATTGCCATCATGATAAGTGTTGTCATACCCACGCGGAACCGCCCTGCAGTCGTTGCGCACGCTGTGCGGTCGGCGCTGAACCAGACCTACCCGGATATCGAGGTGGTGGTCGTCATTGATGGAGCCGACGACGGAACCGTGCAGGCACTGCATGAAATCGAAGATTCGCGCCTGAGAGTGGTGGCGTTGCCGAACAATGTGGGGGGATCAGAGGCGCGAAATATTGGCGCTCGGGAAGCTCGTGGAGAATGGGTTGCGCTGCTTGATGATGACGATGAATGGATGTCCGACAAATTAGAGAAACAAATCGTCGTCGCGAATCGTTCCTCCAGCCAATACCCCATTGTTGCCACGGCTCTGATTGCGCGCAGTCGACGAGGAGAGTTGCGCTGGCCGAGAAAGCCGCCAACCTATCCTCTAAGCGAATATTTGTTTGTACGAAACTCCCCTTTTCAGGGAGAAGGCGTTCTGCAGACTTCAACCTTGATGACCAAACGCGAGTTAATGCTCAAGGTGCCGTTCACGCGGGGGTTACGCCGGCATCAGGATTGGGATTGGGTATTGAGAGCGGGGAATGCGCCGGGCGCCGGAATTGAGTTTATTCCGGAACCCCTCGCGATCTGGAATATTGACGATCCGCTCAGCCCCCTGAAGACTCAATATCATTGGCGATATTCCTGGGAGTGGATTCGAGCCAATCGTGATTTAGTCACGCCCAGAGCATATGCGGGCTTTGTGGCCGTGACCTTGAGCGCGCAAGCTTCCTGGCAAGGAGATTGGCGGGCATTCTGGCCGCTGCTGCGCGAAATCGTCTGGGGAAACGGAAAGCCGCGGCTCATGGATCTGGGTCTGTTTTTTGCCATGTGGTTCCTGCCCCGCAACTTCCGCCACGTGATGCGGTCATTATTCTCCCGAAAAGCGCGTGAACTGAGTTATGCCCCACAAGCCGAGGCACAGCCTAGCCGCTAAACAACTCGCGCACAGATTTCCATGAAATTGCTCACAATTGGTTTGCCGGTGCATAACGCGATGCCATATCTGCCGGAAACCGTCGCGAGTATCCTGGCGCAAAGCTACGATGATTTTGAGTTCCTCGTTGTTGATGACGGCTCAACCGACGGCAGCTTGGAATACCTAAAGTCGCTGAAGGACCGGCGTCTGAGGCTTATTTCTCAAGAAAATCGCGGACTCACTGCCACACTAAACCGCATGCTTGAGGAGAGCGCAACTCCCTGGCTGGTACGACACGACGCCGATGACATCGCATTTCCAAATCGTTTAAGTCTCACCGCGGAATATGTGGGGCGCTTCCCAAACGCAGGCATGTTCTATTCGTACGCGCGATTTTGCCAGGGCCAGCGAATCTTTGGGCAGTTTAGAACCACCACCGCCGGACCAGACCACCTTCGCCTGCTGACACAAAAAGGTTATTTACTGGCGATATGCCATCCAGCTGTCACGTTAAATGTAGAGAAGACCAAGGTTGTCGGTGGCTACCGGTTCGATTTTCATGTCGAAGATATCGATCTGTGGTGGCGGATGGCTCTTGCGTACGAAGTCGAGTTGATACCGCAAGCGACGGTTGCGTGCCGCCACAATTCCGGCAGTGTCTCCGCGAGAAATTTCGAACTGCAGTGCGTGAACACCTTGTTTGTCCAGTATTTGCTGCTGTCACATCTATGGAAGCAAGGTCCCTTACCGTATGAAGTGGTTTATCCGCGGCTTCAACAACTGCTGAATCGGCGGCAGATGCGTTTCCGAAAAAATGCACGTGCCGCTAACGTGAGCATGAGCGAGAAAAACTATCTTTCTGCGCTGCGTCATGCTGCATCCGCTTTCCTAGCCTCGCCGGAACACTTGCTCCGGCGTCTGCTTTACGAAGTGCTTCCCAAGCGCGATGTGGTGAACGGCGAAGACCCAAAACTATTCGCGAGTCAGAGCGCCTTCTTGTGGCCACAACAGATTCAGATTGGGAGTCCACTTCAGGTTCCCGCTTCCAGGCACTTCACCGAAGTCTAGCTAAAGTTCAAGACACATGGATCATCAGTCGCCCGACCACGCCCAACTTTTCGCGCCTGAAGCCATCGAATCCGGCGGCAGCGTGTTCTGGATCACACTGCTGGCAGCACTCGACGCGCATCAGATTCGCCACCGTGTTTTGCACGCGAACGATATAGCGCCGTTTGCGTCGGAGCTTGCAATCCATCCATCGGATCGTGCAATGCTGGGCAAGGTTTTTTCTGAACTTCGCAGGGCAGGCTATCGAGCTGTTCGCTCAGTGAAAACGTGTCCTAACCGCCACCGGATTGCGTTCGCCAAAGTAGATGCTGAAGCGGCGATAGAGACGCTTGACATCGATTTTCGCGTTTCCGCGGACAAAGGACGCATCTCAGCGGATCGCTTGATAACGCAGCGGCAGCCTTCGTGGTTGGCTGCCTGTTGGCAGGCAGTGACGTGCAGCGGCGTCCGGGATGGCGCGTTTCTGGTGTTCCTCGGCCCGGACGGGGTGGGCAAGACTACGTTATTAACCAGCGTCACGACCACACTTGGTCCGCTCTTCAAGCGTCAGCATTTTTTTCGTTGGCGGCCAGCTATGTTCGCACGAGCGCCCCGGCCGAACGCACCACCACATTCCAAACCACGGCGGAGCACCAGGGGTTCGCTCTCCTATTTGGCATTTTTGTGGTTGGATTTTGTCGCGGGATATATGTTTCGCACTCGAAAAATGCTATGCCAAGGCGATTTGGTCGTCTATGACCGGTATTACCATGATGTTTTGGTGGATCCCAGGCGTTACCGTTACGACGGCCCGCGATGGCTGGCTCGACTGGCAAGCCGCGTGGTGCCGCCGAAGACGGCCTTCTTCGTTGTGCTCGATGCCGACGAGCAGACGATTTACGCCCGGAAGCAACAACTTGCTCTCGCAGACATCCGTGAGCTCAGAAACCTCTACCGGCAATTTGCCCAGGCCACACCGTTATCAGTCGTCGTCACAACCGACCGTCCGCTCGAACAGTCGACCAATGAGGTTGTTTGCGCTGTGCTCCGATACCTCGCCGATCGAGTCGAAAGACGCAACCCTGCGTGGTTCGGCTGCAACCAATGTTTGGGGAAGGAGGAGCCTTCTCCAGTCTCCTTGTCCGGTTCGGAACTTTCGAACTAACTGCGGATTCTTCCAGCGACTATGTCAGTTCAACGTTTTCAAATCTTAGGCATCGAAGTCGAACGGCTTACGATGGACCAACTGAATGCAATCGTGGCCCGCGCGATTGACCGCCAGGAGCGAATGCTATTGGCGAATCACAATCTGCATAGCGTGTACCTCTGCCATGTCGATGCCAAGATGCGGGCCTTCTATCGGGAAGCCTCCCATATACACATTGACGGCATGCCCATTGTGCTTCTAGGACGATTGCGGGGCTTGCCATTTCTTCCCGAACACCGGGTTACCTACGCCGATTGGATACACTCGCTGGCGGAACAGGCAGCGGAAAATAATTGGCGGGTGTTTTATCTGGGTTCGCGTCCGGGAGTCGCGGACCGGGGTGCAGAAATTCTACGGGAACAGCATCCCGGTCTCCAGATGCGCACCGCTCATGGATATTTCGATTTCTCTTCGGGCAGCGCTGAAGATCGAGCGGTGATGACCGCGATTGAGGAATATCGGCCGCAGCTTTTGATGCTCGGAATGGGGATGCCGCGGCAGGAGCATTGGCTGATGGATCATCTTGCGCAACTTCCAGATGCCGCGATTCTAAATGCCGGAGCCGCCATGGACTATGTTGCGGGCGCGGTCCGCACACCACCCCGCTGGGCTGGTCGCTTCGGATTGGAGTGGCTATTTCGCCTGGCTGCGGAGCCTGACCGTCTTTGGAGACGGTATCTGGTGGAACCGTGGTACATTCTCGGATTATTCTTACGCGATTTAGTTTAGCCTCCGTCGTTTGCCTCTGCGTCTCTCTGAATAGGAGTGGGATCGGGTTCTCATGGGAATCCGTCCTTAAATTTATGAAGCGACTCGAGATTGTTTTACCTGCATTTGTGGTGATATTCGCGGCGACGATGTTTGCACAAACTCCCGCGATTACTTCGATAAGTCCGACTTCAGGTCCGTCCATCGGCGGCACATCGGTGACGTTGCAGGGCTCGAATTTTGTAGCTGGGGCGACGGTCGGGTTCGGCGGCGTGGCCGCGACAAAAGTCACCGTGGTGAGCAGTTCATCCATCACGGCCGTGACTCCAGCCAACTCCGCAGGATCCGTGAACGTTATCGTGACCAATCCCAATGGCCAGAGCGGCGATCTTTATTCCTCGCAGACCCCAGTTACGAACCCTGGATTTGAGTCGGGAAGTACAGGTTGGACTGCTCTTGGCGCTTCCGCCGTGACCGTCGTCACCAATGCCGCGGGAGCCCACAGCGGCAACGATTATGCGCAGGTTACGGCTCCCGCCGGCGTACAGGTCAGTTATATGGCGCTGCTGAGCGGAAGCTCTGAATACCTTCCGGTAAATCCTGGAGATATCATCAGCTTCGGCGGATGGGCGTATCGCGTGACCGGAGATGGACGGGCACGCTGGGGAATAGAAATCAGCGACGTCAACAAAGCAAACGCCATCTATGAGTCGGCAACGCCAGCCAATGTTACGGTTTCATCATGGACGCAGGAAACGGGAACCTACACGATTCCGAGCGGCAAGGCTTACATAAGATTTTATTGCCAGATCACGGCGAATACGGTCAACGCCCAAGCAAACTTTGACGACGCCATTTTGCAGCGTTCTGTTCCGGGCGGAGGGTTTACATATACCAGCAATACCCCTCCAACAGTAACCTCGGTGAGCCCCGCCAGCGGTCCTGTCAGCGGCGGAACGTCGGTGAATCTTAGCGGCACGAATTTTCAACCAGGCGCGACAGTTACGATCGGAGGAACCCCGCTCAGCAATGTAGTGGTAGTGAACAGCGGAACGATCACTGGAACAACCGAAGCGGAAGTTGCAGGCAATGCTGATGTCGTGGTGACCAATCCAAATAAGCTGACCGGGACTCTAGCGGCAATGGTTCATAACCAGAGCTTTGAAGCTGGAGGTACGAGTTGGGTGTTCGCGGGCACCGGCACGGGCACGGTCGTGAACAATGTAACGAATGCGCACATCGGTACCTATTATGCGCAGTTGACTTCGCCAAAGTCGGGTCATCCAATTTATTACTCCGCTAATTCCGGTGGCACGAGTATGTATTATCCGGTAAATCCTGGAGATCAGATCACTTTCGGCGGTTACGCCTACCGGTCCGCAGGAGACGGAGAAGCGCGTTGGGCCATTGAAATCACAAACTCCAGCAAGGCGAACCCGATCTATGTTGCGGCTCCGCCGTATAATGCAGCGGTTCCGCAGTGGCAGTTGCAGCAGGGAACCTACACTATCGCGAGCGGCCAGGCCTACGTTCGGCTATATTGCGAAATTGTTAGCAACACTGTAGCCGCTACCGCGTGGTTCGATGACGCAGTACTGCAACGTACACCCGAAGGCACCTATGGCTACTCGTTCGTTTCTCCTCCGGCGGTAAACTCCGTTGCCCCGAATTGGGGAGCGCCGGAAGGCGGCACGACGCGCACCGTTTATGGGACGGGATTCCAAACGGGCGCAACGGTCATGGTCGGAGGGGTGGCTGCCACCAATGTAGTGGTGAATAGCGCCAACGCGATTGCATTTTTTGCGCCGACGGAATCAGCCGGTGCAGTCAATATCATCGTCAACAATCCGGATACTCAAACCGGAACGGCGACGAATGCTTACACTTACAAAGTGCCTCCTGCGCCCCCTGCGGCCATGAGCGCCGTTCATCACATCATCTTCACCTTCCAGGAGAACCGCTCATTTGACAGCTATTTCGGAATGATGAATCAATACCGGGCTAATAATGGCGTAAACGACAATGCAGTGAATGGCTTGCCGCTCACCACTTCGTTGAAGGATATTGCCGGGCAAGCGATTTTGCCGTTCCATATACAAACCGAATGCATGGAAAACACGCAGCCCAGTTGGAATGCCAGTCACGTGGATTACGACAACGGTCTGATGGATGACTTCATGCTGACGGGTAATTATTTCGCCTCGCCCTCGACCTATGATCCTAACGGCACGCGCACCATGGGCTACTACGATTGGACAGACCTCCCCGATTACTATGCCCTGGCCTTCCAATTTGCCACCAGCGACAGCTTCTTCAGTTCTGTCATGGGTCCCACGGGAGCCAATCGCGCCTATACTTTCGCCGCGACATCGCTGGGCTACGTAGGAGATCCGCAGTCTCCCACCGGTGGATTACCCAATCTGACGATTTTCGATCTATTGGATCAGGCGGGCGTGTCGTGGCGCTATTACTACCAGAACGCCACTCCTTCCTGGATCACCGAGTGGTCAACCTATAACCGGGATAGCAGCAAGATCGTTCCCATCTCGGGCTATTACAACGATGTGAAAGATGAGAGCACTTTCCCGCAGGTTATTTTCATTGAGGAAAACGGTAATCTCGACGAACATCCAAAACCAAATCCGGGGACGACAGGCGCGGATCAGAACATTCAAAACGGGGCGGCGCAAATGGCGGGCATCATCAATGCCCTGTTTGCCAGTCCATCCTGGACGTCGTCCATGTTTATTATGAGCTACGACGAAGGCGGGGGCGTGCGTGATCACGTAGCGCCCCCTGCCATGCCCGCGCCTGATGGTTATCCTCCACAGCTCGCCGCGAGCGACCTGCCCGGCTTATTCAACCAAGCCGGTTTCCGGGTTCCACTGATTGTTGTGTCGCCATGGACGCCGCCGCATTTTGTTTCGCACGTCGTGCGCGACCATACTTCCATACTTAAGCTGATTGAAACTCGCTTCAGCCTGCCTCCGCTTACTGCCCGCGACGCTGCGGCGGACAATATGACCGAATTTTTCAATTTCACTACTCCATCCTGGACGGTGCCTCCGACTCTGCCGGCGCAGCCCACCAGCGGCGCATGTCAGCTCAACCTGGAGGCCGCACCTGGTCAGTAACCCGGAGACCGGCAAATCTGAGGGAGAGAATATGCGCTTTCCCGCGTTTCGCCGGTGCTGGCTTGGTAGGCTTTGAATATGTTCGATGTGAATAGAAGACTGGCACTGAAACAGCTCGCTGCGTTGGCTGCCACCGCTCCCTTTGGTGCGCGCATGCTGGCACGAGCGTGGAGTTACGGATATTTTCCAGACAATACACCGGATAATCCGATTTCTCTAGGGGAAGTAGCTTTTAAAAAAGGGCTGCTTTACGGCTCCGCCGTCGGCAAAGCATCGCTTTTGCTGGACCATCCTTACGCGGAGCTGATAGCCCAGCAGTGCAAGATCGTTGTTCCGGAAAGCGAAATGAAGTGGAAGACACTGCGTCCCACTCGCGATCGATTTGTTTTCTCGGCTGGGGATTGGATCGTCGATTGGGCGCGGTCGCGCGGAATCGTCGTGCACGGAACGGCTTTGGTTTGGCATGAGGCCTTGCCGGCGTGGTTTGATGGTTATGTCAATGAGAGCAATGCACGCGACATCCTAGTGAACCATATTCGCACCGTGGTAGGGCACTACGCGGGCAAAATGCATTCCTGGGATGTGGTCAACGAAGGCTTGCTCGAAACGGGTCTGCGGGACACTCCTTTCCTTAGATTTCTCGGTCCACAATACATGGATATCGCTTTTCAGACGACGGCTGAGGCCGACCCCAATGCCATCCGCGTCTATAACGATATGTACGTGGAGGAGGGAAACAACGATGCCAAACGTTCCCGCCTGGTAAAGCTGCTGGAATCGATGCTTGCGAGGAAAGTTCCCGTGCAGGCGCTTGGAATTCAGGGGCATTTGCGTTCCGACATGGGCGGGTTCGACGCAAGGAAATTTCGCACTTTCTTGCGGCAGGTAGCCGACTTGGGCTTGCAGATCTTCATCACCGAGCTCGATATGCGTGACCAAGATCCTGATAGCGATGTTGCTAAGCGGGATCAGACGATTGCCAGTTATTGCTACGATTTTCTCTCCACTGCACTGGAACAGACGGCGGTAAAAGTCGTACTATCGTGGGGGTTAACCGACCGCTATACTTGGCTTACAGACAAGGCTCCGCGTAGTGACGGACAGCCAGTTCGACCGTTACCCTTTGACCAGAATCTTGAGCCTAAACCCCTGGTGAGCGCTATGGCGAAGGCTTTTGAGAATGCACCAGCCCGCTGATTGGGTTCCTTCCCCCGGGAACGATTTAGCGGATGACCACAAGACCCTTGGAATTAAGACCCAGCCATAAACCTATGAAACGCACGGGGGCATGCGAGTCTCGCGGCGCGGCGGAAGTCATTCGTTGCCGGCAGGATTCGAAACTTCGCCTTTCGTCATCTTTGCCCAGAGTGGCCGCCAGACAATTGGCACCAATCTTTGGCCGAGTGGCAGCGCGTTTTAGCGGATTAGCCACGTGTCTTCTGTTTGTGCCCACCAAGGTCGCCAAGGTATCGGCTCGGGTTCCACTTCTGCGCGGCTGGGCCCAGAGCTTACTTGAATTCTGCGACTCCGTCTTCTTCCTGTCTGGCGCCATCAAATACGCGGGCGGCTGGCAGCCCTTCCGCCGCGAGTTCGCGATGCGCCTTCCGGTTCTGTGTTACCACCATATGGGAACCAAGTTGCCCGGCAGCTGGCCTGGCTTGACGGTCCCTCCCACGGCATTTGAAGAGCAGATCAACTGGCTGGCGCAGCGCGGATATACGGGAATCCACGCGACCGATTGGCTGGCCTGGATGTCCGAGGGAAAGAGGCTACCGGACAAGCCGGTATTGCTTACTTTCGACGATGGTTATGCTGATCTGGTTCACAAGGCCTTGCCCCTGCTGGAGACGCGGGGTTTTAAGGCGACGATGTTTATCGTATCCCAACATATTGGAGATGCGAGCAGTTGGGACGTTCCTCTCGGCTATCCCCAGCGCCCACTAATGACCGCAACGGAGATCTGCGAGGCGTCGTCTCGGGGAATTGAAATTGGCGCCCACACCAGAACGCATCGGGATCTGCGGACTCTCTCAGTTCCGGAGTTGAAGGACGAACTGGAGGGTTGTCGGCAGGATCTGAGTGTGCTTATTGGCGCTGAGGTCAACATCCTCGCCTATCCCTTTGGTTTCAATAATGAAGCTGTCCGCCAGAGCGCCGGAGCGATCTACGATCTGTCATTTGGCTGTAAGCCGGGACTCAACAACTGGCGCAGCGATCGGCGACAACTCCGCCGCATGTTTATCTATCCAAATCGCCTTAACTTCGCCCTACAGGTAAAGTATGGCGTGGATCCCTATGGGTTGTGGTGCGTAGTGCGGGACCATGCTCTTGGATGGGCGCGGGGATTCGGTTCAGAAACGGGGCGCAAAGCCGGAGGTCGCCACGCAGCTGTGGATGATTTGAGAGCCGCAAAATGATGGGCAATGAATTTGGACTGGCGAAACTTCAGTCCATCAAGATCAATGCAGTATCGCGCCAGGGTCCTGGGTAATACTCTTGCAATCAAGAATTGGAGTTGGATCGTTGCACGCGCGTCGGGAGGGGAGGTAAGGGGCATGACAGAGGTCAACGGCCATTTGGCCAGCCGGGTGAACCAGGTGAAGGATCGACTCATCTCCCGGCTGCAGGGCAGAGCCGAACCGGGGGCCGCGCTGAGGATCCTTCCTTTGGGCGGGAAGAGCATTCACCAGATTGGCATTGTCGAGGTGTCCAGCAACAACGGAGTCGTGCGTTGCTTCGTCAAGGGGAATGTCCCCAATTATCAAGGTGGGCAAAAGCTGGATGTGGAGCACCATCTCCTCTCCGAGATCGCGCCTCTCATCGCAAACATGAATGAAAAGATTCAATGTCCGCGGGTGGTGGCATTCTTTCCCCAAGAGGAACTGCTTTTTCTGGAAATGATCGATGGGCGCGCTCTGAAATCCATCCTCTTCGATCTCATCCCAAGTCGGCCCGATCTCCAGGAGTTGCTCAGCTTGTCCGGAGAATGGCTAGGTCGTTTGCATCGTATGACTCAAGGTGGCGAGGCGAACCCGTTCGATTGGTTGGAAGGAAAATTTGAAGCAGACCGGATCCGGAGTACGTTCGAGAAATGCGGGGTCCAACCCCTCTATCGAACGATCCGGCAGTTGTTGCAAGATTGTGGCCGAACCTATCAGGGTTGCCGTAGGCCGCTTTGTCAGCTTCACGGTGAGTTTACGCCTCTGCATGTCCTGGTGAAGGATAACTCGATTTTTGTTATTGATTTCGGATCGAGCACCCGCGGTTTTGCCTGCGAGGATGTGGCGTTATTCACAACGTTCTATGAGAACCTTCAGCCTTGGCGCTCCGCCACAGGTTGGTTTCGAGTGCCCTTCCGCGAGCAGAAGGATTCATTCCTCGCTTCCTATAGTCAACATTGCGGACAGGAGTTTCAACGAATGGATGAGGTGATCGCCAGATTCACCAGAATCTGGGCTATGGCGCGACACGAATTTTTCTGGGAGCGCAAACCTGCCAGCTGGCATGAAGGTGCCTATCTGACCTTCGGGCGGCCCTGGATGAGAAAGCGCTTCGCTGCGTTTGCAGGACGGGAGACCAGGAAGGTACAGAATCTGGCAAGTGCCGGTTCGGTGCCGTTGCCCGCGCTTGCACCGCTCGGCGCAGGCGCAGAAACGGGGGCGATGTTCCGCCCCCCTCTTAAGTTTGACTAACGCCGTCTGATGACCGGTTCGGCGAGAAAATCTCACTACTGGGCGATGCTTACAGCCACCGTCGAATAGGCGGGAACCGCCACAGTCGCGCTAAATCCGCCGGAAATTGAGGTAAGCGTCAATGCCTTCGACGTAATTTTGGCATTCGCAGCGTTGAGCAAATACTGAGTTCCCACCCCAGTAGTGAATCCGGCATTGTGAGCGACGACCTGAACCGACGAATAACTGGTTCCCGAAGGATTCACAATTACAAACGAATCCTTAGTCGCGGTGTAAAAGGCCGTCGCCAGCAACCCCGACTGGGTATTGATCGGCGACACAGAACTAGCCATATAACCACCTCCCGATAGTCCCAGATAGGACGGCGAAGTGATCAGGCTGATCGCATAGAATTGCGGATAAAGATAGAGGTTGGTGGTAGCGCAATTCATGGTGCTATTCCAGGTACCGGTAATACAGAAGTAAGGCGTCGAACTCCCCGCGAAGTAATACATGCGCGGCGGCGCGCTGTCTCCGGAATAAACAGAATTCAGGAAATCGGTGATGGCGGTCGCATTCCACAGCGGGCCGTAATTTGGGTCGTTGCGGCAGCAATCTTTGGAATACGCCCAGTTATCGTTGTATTCGGTGACATAGACGAAGGTGGATTGCGGGTTGGGCTGAGAGCCCGCCCTTACCAGAGAATAAATCTTCTGGTAGTAGTATAGCTCTCCCTTAGTGGCGGATTGGGTGGTCGCATACAAACTCGACCAGGTCATGCCGGCGTTGATGTCGGTTTGGCCAGTGAGATAAATGTGATAGCTGACGAAATTCACGTACGGTGCGGTGGACGAGTTGGAAAGAAGAGCTGAAACCCATTCCGAGGCGAGAGACTGTTCAGAAATGGCAGGGCCGCCCACGCGGATTGTAGCATTATCTTTGGCTGCTTGTTCCTTCATTGCGGACGCAGCGGCGCCATAGAGCTCCAAATAAGTCTTTAACCGGGTTGCGTCGGTACCATCGGCAACGCACAACGAGGCTGCCAATTCCGGTTCATTCCAGATCTCATAATCGACGACATATCCGGGGAACTCTTTGTCGAAATGCGCGACGTAAGAGGCGGCAAGCTGTGCCCAGGCATTGACATTGGTGGGCGCGACATTACTGTTGCCGGTGCCGCAAGGGTTGGGGCTGGGTTGCAGAGATGGGGGCGTCCCGTCCATCACGATGAGTGGATGCATTCCGCCTACCAGCTTGATATACCAATCCATTGGTTGCCAGTTCGGAGTGGTCGTGGCATAGACGATGGGCATCTGTGACATCTTGCGAGTAAGAGTAATGCCGCCGGTTCGAAGCGAAGTCAAAGTGCCGGGATCTTGCAAGCTGGCTAAATTGATTCCGAACATGTTAGCGGGAATGCGTTTTGCGGTTGATTCACGAAGCCCGAAATCTGCTGTAACCGTGGTTTGAGCGGACGCGAAAGACAGGAACAACGACGCGATGAGCAAAGTGGAGCAGACAAGAGACCGCATTCGATAGACTCCTTGACGACACCCCCTTCGTGCCCTTGCGGTTTTCCGGGGCAAGTTGGGGAAACTGTCTATGGCTATTGAAACCGCTACCGGGGGTCCACCGGGGCGAGATCAGTTTTATTGCTGCCACGCACTGACGCTTGCAGGCAGTTCACGATTCACTGAGATCTTGCAAAAATGAAGCGGCGAGGGCTAGCTATTTTTTTCGAATTTTAGGACAAGTTTTTAGCCTACGCAACACTAAACCTCGTCCAATGAACTACCGAGTAGCCTGGCTCCCGCCTGTTGATAGGAGTTTCCAATGTTGAGGCGCAACGGCACAGATAACGAAGGTCGTGCCGGCGGAGTTGGCAATGGTCTTCGACTTTAGTCACCTTTACTTGACGGATTGTTAAACCGCGCGGTTCCGAGAGCTGAAAAACCATCAAACCCGGCCATGGTAGCGGCTTTCCAGCTTTGCGCGAGATGTGGCAGACTATCTTCTGACGTTTTGGTTGCCGGAGACTGGTGGTCGCTAAAATATGAGCACACAACTGATTTATCGTGAAGAGCAGGATAGCCGGCAGGTAGTCTCTGGAGTCGAAGCGATGTCACCGCTGTTTTGTGAGATTCTCACAGATTTTTCGCGCGTGGAGATGCTGTCGGCGGACTGGGATCGCCTTTGGAAGGCGGATAAGGAAGGCGAGATATTTCAAAGCTTCGCCTGGAATCGCGCATGGTGGAAGGCTTACCAGAGCAAGCTGAAACTTTGCTGTCTTGTAGTGAGGGAAGACGCGCGTGTGGTCGGGATCCTGCCGCTGGTCCTCGATGGCCGAATCATGCGCGTGATGGGGGCGCCCCAGTCGGATTACACAGACCTTCTCGCCGAAGAGTCCGCCGCAACACGGGTTCTGGCTGCGGCGGTGAATGAGTTATTTCATACGCCTGGTTGGAAAGAATGTCTTTTTGAACACTTGGCTGCCCAATCACGCATCGTACGGCACGCGGATAAATTGCCGCGCGAACTACGCGAATGCCTATCCTTGGCTCCCGCTCGGCATTCGTCTACGATTCTCTTGCAAAATGAGGCGGGAGTGCTTCACAAACTGGCGGCCAAGAAACATCTTCGAAGGCACGAATCGAAACTGACGAAAAGCGGTTCTCTTAACTTTCGATTCCTGGAAACCAGGGAAGAAATTTGGCGGCATCTGCCGGATTTTTTCCAGCACCAGATCCGAAGGCGCGTCCTGCAGGCGGAAACCAGCGATTGCCGGAGTCCCGAATTTTCCGAACTCTTGCGAGGTTTGGTCCGCGAGTTGTGCCCGTGCGATGAGCTGCGCTTTGGGATCCTCGAATGGAATGGGCAGCCCCTCGCTTATCACATTGGATTCCAGGTGAACGACAAGTTCACCATGTACCAACAGGCTTTCGACGTAGATGCCTGGGATTATTCCCCGGGTGAAGTGCTTTTGCGCCAACTGTTTTTATATGCAGGAAATCATGTGAGCCGGGAATTTGATTTTTCCGTGGGCTATGAGTTTTATAAGAGCAGGTTCGCCAATCACCTGAAAGAAAATTTTACTCTCTACCTGCAGCGGCCCAACCTCAATGGGCGGATCCGGCGCCTGCAGAGGAAAAGTAAAGGCCGCTTGCTGAAACCCATGCTCAAAGTGAAGAATGCGGTTCGTACGACGCCAGCGATCTTTAGCAAAGTGAGATTTGTCCGCCAATGGGCTGCCGATTTGAGGGCCCGGCGAGGATTGCGGGAGTGGCGAAACGGTTCGCGGACTTCCGCAACTGCCACCGGGCAAAAGGACTGGAGGAAGTATTTCGTCGGCGACGGTGCCGACGCCTTAAAAAATGAAACTGGTCTCACCGACCCAAGAATCCAGATCATCCCGGCGCGCTTGAGCAGTTTCGCCGATCTGCACCTTGAATGTCCTGGGTTTCGACTTGCCACCCGATTCTCGTTGTTCCGGGAGCGATTGCGAAAACAGGACAAAGCCTATATCGTGCGATTCGATGGAAAGCTCATCTTGCTCCTATGGACCAGAACTGAACAGCCGGCCAAGGCCGCTGGCTCGCCAGAAGGGTGCGATGATGCAGCAAAAGCGCTCTACGACTACACCTACCTAGGCCAAGCTCGGAATCGGCCACCGTACGAGGCTGTGCTATCGTTTGCGATTGAATATCAGATAATTTGACACGCACCTTCCCGAGCACAATACCGCACGACTCCGAAGCGTGCGCCTAGCTGCGCTTCCGGCCGGCAGTTCCCTCCACACGCCCTATCAACGACGTCTTTCCCGCACATCATTTCTGTGACCCGCTGCCGCCCGCATGCACGGTTGGCGTGGTTTATGCTTTGGAGATACTTCGCCAAGCGCTTTACGCTCCCCGGAGGTTGCATGATTGCGATGGTCTCACGTACTTTTATTGGCTTTGTTTTCTTGATTACGGCGGCGCAGCTTTCCAGCGCCGCAACCCGGCACTATTACATCGCGGCAGAAGACGTAATGTGGGACTATGCTCCGAGCCATCGTGATCTCATCCATGTAAGACTGTTGCCGTTGCCCTGGGCCGCCAAGACGCAATTTCACAAAACCCGCTACGTGGAATACACCGATTCGACCTTTACGGTAAAGAAGCCTCAGCCGGAATGGTTGGGAATCCTCGGGCCGGTCATTCGCGCGGAAGTGGGGGATGAAATCGTAGTGGATTTCCTGAATCGCAGCGCTTCCGCGAGCAGCATGCATCCTCACGGACTGCACTATGACAAGAATAATGAAGGAGCCAGCTACGTTCTCCCGGGCAGCGGCGCCAGTATTGATCCAGGAGCTCATTTCACTTATCACTGGTTTGCCGATGAAAGAAATGGTCCCGGCCCCGACGATCCCAGTTCCGTTGTCAGGATGTATCACTCGCACGTTGAACCCAGTACTGAGGCGGATGCTGGATTAATGGGACCCATCATCATTACCGCAAAGGGCAAAGCCAAGCCGGACGGGTCCCCTAAAGATGTAGATCAGGAAATTGTAATGATGTTCATGATTTTCGACGAGTTGATGGGGGTAAACGCGCCGGAGTTTCGTCCGATGACCTATTTCAATCGCTCGAGCACGGATAACACTGGCCTGTTCTATTCCATTAATGGGTACATCTTTGGGAATTTGCCGGAAATCGCGTTGCGAAAGGGAGCGAAAGTGCGTTGGTATTTGCTGGGGATGGGAGGTGAAAAGGACCTGCACACCCCGCATTGGCACGGGGAGATGGTACGTCACGATAAGCGCAATACCGACGTGGTGGAACTCCTGCCTGCCAGCATGACCTCGGCGGATATGATTGCCGACAATCTTGGCACCTGGCTGTTCCATTGTCAGGTCAGCGACCACATGGAAGCCGGGATGATGGCCACTTACACTATTTATGATCCGGAGGACAAGCGTTCCTGCCCAATCAAATTTCGGGCTAAGCGGCTCTGGGGTGATTCGGCACAAGATTTGTCTTTGACAATTGAAAACAATTCTTCAAAGACCATCAATAAAGTAGTTCTAAATTCAGCCAACCTGCTTTCTCGCATGGATTTAGAACCCTCGGTCCTTCCCTGGATAGGGACTGCGCCTATGCCTCCAGGCCATGAGCAAACGCTCACATCCAAAAATAATCTCAACAATAGCAATGCAATCCCAGCGTGGGTGTTTTTCCCACGTTCAATCGAATATTCCGATGGTAGTAGGTGGCAAACCTCACACCAGGGACAATGCTTCGAAATTTATTGGCGGGATAAAGACCACCCCGACCTGCCAGTACTGCCTCCCTTGCAGATCGAACTGAATGTAGATTAAGTTTCGATTTAGAACCCCGGAACAAGCGGCCTCTAAAAAGCGAAGGGCCCGCTTGACAATGCTCTGGGGCACATGCAGAATTATACCTCGATAGCGAATAAAAAGCGAATATAGCGCCAGCCATGATATCCACTCTTTCAGTCCGTGCCGCGATTGAAGCCCGCTTTCCGTCTGCCTTTGCCAGGTATCAGCGGCAGGAGTCCAGGACGATTTTGACAGGGATCGACCAAGTGGACGCTTTGACCGGCGGGATTCCCATGCACACCCTTACGGAAATCTGCGGGACGGGCAAAACTTCTCTGCTGGTTTCTCTGCTGGCGAGTGCTACTCAAGAACATTGTTGCGCCCTGGTGGACGCAAAGGATGCTTTTGACCCAGCTTCGGGGGAAGCGGCGGGCGCGGATTTGTCTCGTGTGCTATGGGTGCGTTGTGGAAAAACCAGGCAGAAGTTGCGGCCATTGGAACAGGCTTTCAAAGTGACCGACATGTTGATGCAAAGCAGCGGCTTCGGTTTGATTGTGGTTGATCTCAGCGATATTGCGGAGAAGGCTGTTCATAACATTCCGGCCAGTTCATGGTTTCGCTTCAGCCGCGTGGTTGAAAAGCAAGCTACAGCCCTGGTTTTCCTCGAACAACAACCGCATGCGGCCAGTTGTGCGGGAATGGTTTTGAAACTCACGGCTGCGCCGGCAACTTTTTATGGGAAACTGCTCACGAAATGCACTTTAAATGCGGATGTGATCCGCGCCCGCGAGAAGAAGGGCGTTCAGTCGGCAACTCCAGATTTTTCTATCAAAGCGCAATGGGCCTGACTTATGTTTGCGTGTTTACTTGTCCCCGATTTTCCAGTCCAGGCGGCTTTGCGGGAAGAGTCCGAGGAGACGAGAAGACTTCAAAGGCGATCTCCGACAGCGATTCTGGACGGCCCCGCAAATCTGCAAAAAATCGTCGCTCTTAACGATGCCGCCAGGAATCTGGGTTTTGAAGTGGGCATGACGAAGCTGCAAGCCGAAGCTTGCCCTGGCGTGTCACTCAGAAAGCGATTTGCAGCTCAGGAAGATTCTGCGCAATCGGCATTGCTGAAATGCGCGAACAACTTTTCCCCACGAGTCGAATCCGTATGCCCGGGAACGGTGATTCTGGATCTTGCGGGTACGGAAAAGCTTTTTGGCTCTCCGGAAAATATAGCCTGCAAAATTACAGTCAGCGCAAGGCAAATCGGGTTGCATCTGCGGATTGCGGTTGCCGCCAATCCCGATACCGCAATGTATGCCGCTCGTGGTTTTACCGGAATTACGATTCTCCCTGCTGGCGATGAAGCCAGGATATTAGCGCCACTGCATGTCAGCCTGCTGCCTGCTACGCCTGAGCTCATGGAGATTTTGGATAGTTGGGGAATTCATACCTTTGGGGCGCTGGCTGACTTGCCTCCTATTCCTCTGGTAGAGCGATTGGGCCAGCAGGGGCTTATGCTGCAAAAACTGGCCCAAGGGCGAACCAGCAGG
The DNA here is from genome assembly GCA_963834075.1 of uncultured Acidobacteriaceae bacterium. Lineage (GTDB taxonomy): Bacteria > Acidobacteriota > Terriglobia > Terriglobales > Acidobacteriaceae > PALSA-270. The sequence continues at coordinate 249,457 of CAWIAH010000007.1, read as the reverse complement.
TCACTGCTGTCAGAAGAACCGTTGCCGGAGTTTATTGAAAACTACGAATTTGAACAACCGGTAGAAACTTTGGGTTCACTCGCTTTTGTCCTGAACCGTTTTCTTCAGGAGATTTGCGGCCGTTTGGTTGCGCAGTCTCTGGCCACTAATGAAATCCGGCTGACCCTCGATCTTGAGGTGCGGCAAATGAAAGACGAAATGGACGGAGAACAATACCGGCACGATTGGACGCTGCCGGTCCCTACGCAGGACCGGAACATGTTATTCACGCTTCTCCGGCTGGACCTCGAAAGAAACACATTCTCCGCGCCTATCAAGAAGCTGACGATCGAGGCAGTTCCCATCAAACCTCGTATGGCCCAGGGGAATCTCTTTGCACCTCCATCCCCTGAAGCTGAGAAACTAGAAATTACTTTGGCGAGGATTCGCGGAGTTGTAGGCAGCACTGACGCGGAAGGAATCAGTTGTGTTGGCTCCCCGAAGATCCTTGACACCCATGAACCTCGGGCTCTGGCTGTTCAATCCTTTTCGAGTGCATTGGAAACTTCGAAGCAGCCGGCGATAACTCCGATCCTTGCTTTGCGGGTATTTCGTCCCGCATTAGAGACTTCCGTGGAACTTACCGAAGAGTTGCCGCACTTTGTTCGATTGTGGAAAAAACATCGCCGGGTATTGGCTGCTTCCGGACCTTGGTGCAGCTCGGGGAACTGGTGGAACGAAACCGCTGCGTGGGCGAGGGAAGAATGGGACGTGGCTCTGAAGACTTTTGCGGGAGTGGCTTATTACCGGATTTATTTGGATCGAATCAGAAAGCAATGGTTTGTGGAAGGCGTTTTTGATTAGCTCATGTCCTACGTGGAACTTCATGCCCGCTCTGCCTTCAGTTTTCTCGAAGGAGCTTCGCTACCGGAAGCGCTAATTTCGCGCTGTGCTGCGCAGAACATGTCTGCGATGGCTCTTCTCGACCGGCATGGTTTTTATGGGGCTCCGCGCTTTCATATGGCGGCTGAACGATGCGGAATCAAAGCTCATATAGGCGCGGAAATCAGTATGGCGGAAGGCGGAAATTATCCGCTGCTGGTCGAGTCTCGAACCGGCTATCAGAACCTATGCCGCTTGATTACGACTGCAAAGTTACGCACTTCCAAGAAAAGCGTAGCGACAGTTAAACTCGCCGAATTGCAGAGTCAGGCGGAAGGGTTAATCTGTTTGACCGGGGATGAGCATGGTCCACTGGCTCACGCGCTAAAAAAGGGTGGCATGGAGGAAGGCCGGCATTGGCTGAGGCAGATGGTTTCCATCTTTGGCTCTCAGAATGTGTATGTGGAGGTGCAACGGCACGGCGACCGCTTTCAGGAATCTCGGAATCAGGCTGTCGTGAGTCTGGCGCAGGAACGTGCTCTTCCGCTGCTGGCGACCAATGGCGTTTGCTACGCGACTCCCGCAGAGCGCCAGATTGCCGATGTTTTTACATGCATCAAGAACAAACGCCGGCTCGATACCGCAGGGCGTTTACTTACGCAAAATTCTCAGCGTCATATGCGCGGAGCTGAGGAGATGGCGCGCCTCTTTGTCGACCTGCCAGAAGCGGTCGAAAACACGAACGAATTGTCATCCCGCCTCGAATTCACTCTGAAAAAATTAGGCTACGAGTTTCCGCGCTATCCGGTGCCCGAAGACGAAACCATGGACTCTTTCCTGCGAAAACGCACCTGGGAGGGAGCGCGTTGCCGTTATCGGCCGGTGAGCCAACGGGTACGGTCCCAACTGGAGAAGGAACTGGCGCTTATCGAAAAGCTCAAACTGGCAGGCTATTTCCTGATCGTATGGGATTTGGTCTACTTTTGTGAACGAAACGGCATTCTGGTGCAAGGGCGTGGCTCGGCTGCGAATAGCGCGGTCTGCTATTCGCTGGGTATCACCGCTATTGATCCGATTGGCATGGATTTGCTGTTCGAGCGGTTCCTGTCGGAGGAACGTGGCGAGTGGCCCGATATAGACCTGGATTTGCCCAGCGGAGATCAGCGTGAACAGGTGATCCAGTACCTGTACCAGCGTTACGGCAAGCGTGGCGCCGCCATGACGGCGAATGTGTGCACCTACCGCGGTCGCTCGGCTGCGCGAGAGATGGGGAAAGTGCTGGGTTTTGATGAAGAGACCGTGGCCCGGTTATCCGCGATCGTCGGCACATGGGAATGGCGCGATCCGAATGACACGATGGAACGGCAATTCACCAATACCGGCCTCGATCTCTCGCATCCGCAAATTGCCGTGTATTTGAATCTCTGCCAGAGTGTGCAGGATTTGCCGCGCCATCTCAGCCAGCATTCCGGCGGCATGGTCATTTGTCAGGGCCAGTTGGATTCTGTCGTGCCACTTGAGCCGGCCACCATGCCGGGGCGAGTCGTGGTGCAGTGGGATAAAGACGACTGCGCCGATCTTGGGCTCATTAAGGTTGATCTACTGGGACTGGGAATGATGGCGGTACTTAAAGACAGCATCGATTTGATCCGTGATCACTACGGTGAAGATGTGGATTTGGCGCATTTGCCGCAGGATTGTCCTGATGTGTACGACACTATTCGCAAAGCCGATACCATTGGAATGTTTCAGATCGAGAGTTGCGCGCAGATGGCATCATTGCCGCGCAACAATCCAACCCGCTTTTACGATCTGGTCACTCAGGTTGCCCTGATCCGGCCGGGGCCGATTACGGGTGAGATGACGAGCCCTTATCTCAACCGGCGGCAGGGGAAAGAGGCTGTTACATATCCTCACGAGTCGCTCATCCCGGTTCTAAAACGAACTTTGGGTGTGCCGCTCTTTCAAGAACAACTTCTAAAACTGGCGATGATTTGCGCCAATTTCAGCGGCGGTGAGGCAGAAGAGTTACGGCGTGCTTTGGGCAGCAAACGCTCGCAACAACGTATGCGGGAGATCGAAATCAAACTGCATGCTGGCATGACCGAGAACGACATTCCCACCCAGACCCAAGAGCAGATTATTAAGTTCATCACCTCATTTGCGCTGTATGGCTTTCCGGAATCCCACGCCGCAAGCTTTGCGCTGATTGCATTTGCCAGCGCGTTCCTCAAGGTTCGCTATCTGGCGGCATTTACTGCCGCATTATTGAATAACTGGCCGATGGGCTTCTACCATCCGGCAACCATTGTGAAGGATGCTCAGCGTCATGGTTTGCAGGTAAGGCCTGTGGATGTGACCCTTTCGCAATGGAATTGTTCGCTGGAAGCGGGTGAGGACGGCCAGTGCATACTTCGCATGGGTTTCCGTTATGTGCGCGGCATGTCGCAAACAGTGTCTGATGCCCTGGTATTGGAACGTACGAGCAGTTCTTTTACTTCCGTGGAAGATCTGGCCCGGCGCATGCCTCAGGTGAGCCGGGTCAATCTGGCGATGCTGGCCAGAATCGGTGCGCTCAATAACTTGCGTACATACCCGGCATTTCACCGCCGTGACGCATTGTGGCAAGTGGAGAGCGCCATCAGAAGATCTGGGCCGCTGCTCGAGGGCATCGCGGAAATAAATGCGGCATCGCCGTTACGCCGCATGCAGGTGGAAGAACGGTTGGTCGCTGACTATCACGGAACGGGATTAACCACCGGACCCCATCCCATGGCGTATCGCCGTGATATCTTGCGGGCGCAGGGAGTCAAGTCCGCAGCAGAGCTGAAAAATCTTCCTCACGGGAAACCAGCCACGGTTGCCGGTTGCGTGATTACCCGCCAAAGACCAGGAACAGCCAAGGGAATCATCTTTATGACTCTCGAAGACGAGACGGGCACTTCCAGGGTGATTATCAGTCCTGATTTCTATGACAAAAACCGGATGGCTGTGCTTAAAGAACGGTTTGTGCTGGTCTCGGGTATAGTCCAGAACCAGGATAATGTTGTGCATCTGAAAGCGAGAGCCATACAACCGCTGGCCATTAGCGCCGCGTCCATCTCCTCTCACGACTTCCATTGATGGATCTTATTCGCTACATTTTGACACGCTCTTCCAACCGCGAGCCCGCCTTTTTGCTATACTGCGCCGGTTGAATGGATTGGTGAAATGAAATACGGCGTCAACACGATGGTGTGGACGACGCGCGTGGACGAGATGTTTGCGCCCACGTTCGTCAAAATCAAAAAATGGGGATTCGACGGGGCCGAACTCTTTCTTTCGCCCGATGAGCCTGCCAATATAAGCTCGGTCAAAAAGATGTTGGATGACAATGACCTCGAGCGAACAACCTGCAGCGTTCTGCCGCGCGAAGCCAATCTGGTCAGTCCGAATGCGGGAGTTCGCGCCAATGGGATTGAGTTTGTTAAGAAATGCCTCGACCGAACCGCGGATCTGGGTGCGAATCTGATTTGTGGACCGATCCACTCCGCTCTGGGATTCATGACCGGGGTGCGGCGGACTCCGCAAGAGTGGGATCGGGCCGTGGACAGCCTCGCCAAAGTCGCAAATCATGCGCAAAGCCTAAAAATTACTGTATGCGTCGAGCCGCTCAATCGCTTCGAGACGTATTTCCTTAATACGCAGGCAGATGCCGCGCGGTTGGTCTCGGAGATCGGTGCACCGAATCTGCGGGTTCACTTCGATACCTTCCACGCGAATATCGAGGAGCAGAATCCGGCAGCATCCGTGCGATCCCTCGCCAAGGTTCTTGGGCACGTTCATATTTCGGAGAACGACAGAGGAATTCCCGGTACCGGTCATGTGGATTGGCGAGGAATCCTGTCAACTCTGAACCAGATTGGGTATGACGGTTGGCTGACCATCGAATCTTTTGCCCAGCCCGAACCGGATCTGGCGGCGGCTGCCGCAATTTGGCGCGACCTTGCGCCCTCAGGCGACGAGTTGGCAGCGCGCGGAATAAAGTTCCTTAAAGGGTTAGCCAAAGAATTGGAAGCTGAGAAAAATTAGCCCGCCATTCGTGGACCGAGATCGAGAGAAGAATTTTTGCCAAAAGGAAAAGGGAAGGGAGAGAAATTGAATTCAGCCCCTGAAATCTTTGACGTCTGTGTCATCGGGTCGGGCGCGGCCGGCGGCGTCATGGCCAAGGAACTTTGCGAGGGTGGCGCCAAGGTCATTATGCTCGAAGCTGGGCGCGAGGTTCCTCCCTCCCAGTTTCTCTCCCATAAGTGGCCATACGAACTACCCTACCGCGGATTGCGTGGAGAAAAACAAGTGCCCTTCTATCAGGGCGATATTGAGAAGTCCATCTCCTACGTGGATTCGGATCATGTCGGCATGGATCGGGTTCGCGTGCTAGGAGGAAGAACCCTGCATTGGAACGCAGTTACGCTTCGCTATGCTCCACGGGATTTTAGAGAGTGGTCTTTACAGGGCATTGAAGAAGACTGGCCATTGACATATGAGGAACTTGAACCCTATTACGAACGGATCGAGCAGATTATCGGCATCTGCGGCAATGACGATCATCTTGAAATTCTTCCCGCCGGCAAACACTACTTGCCGCCCATTCCATGGCGATGCAGTGAACATATTCTAAGTCGCTCCACTAATGCCATGGGCATTCCGCTGATTGCCGTGCGAAAGGCGGTTCTGACCCGCGCTCATGACGACCGCCCATCCTGCCATTATTGCGGCCATTGCATGGATGGATGTGACGTTGGTTCAATTTTCACCACGCCCGATTGCATGTTGCCGAAAGCCAGGGCTACCGGCAATTTCACTCTACGGCAGAATGCCCTGGCCCGGGAGATTGTGGTGGATCGCGAAGGACTGGCGAAAGCTGTCTCGTTTGTTGATACGCTGACTCACACCGAGCAGCAGGTCAAGGCCAATATCGTCGTGGTTTGTTGTTCGACGGTCGAGTCAGCAAGACTCCTGCTCAATTCGCGTTCTGCTCAGCATCCCGCCGGGCTTGCTAACTCCAACGGAATGGTCGGCCGCTCTCTTCACGGTCACTTGGGAATGTCGGTGAGCATGTATCTCGAGGAACTCGAAGGATTGAAGCCTTTCAATCAGGATGGCGCCACCGATCACGTTTATATTCCCCGCTACAATCAGTTGCGTGGAAAAAGCGATTACGCCGGTGGATGGGGTATCCAGGTTAATTTCGCAAGTTATATGTTTCCCTTCCACGCCACCAGCATGCCTGGCTATGGGGTTGCCTTCAAGGAGAAAGTGCGGCGAATGCAGCCGGGATATTTATACCTCGGCAGCTTCGGCAAAGTTACGGCCAGTACGGCGAATTATGTGACTGTGGATCCGGGCCGGCCTGACGCCAACGGTATTCCAACCCCTGTAGTCCATTTTCGCTTTAGCGAAAACGATCATGCCTTGTGGAGGGCCTGCGGCCAGAGCATGTTGGAGATTCTGTCTAATTTGAAAGGCAAAGTGTTTCAGAACTCGTGGGATGCGCCCCGAGGCTTTGCCAGCCATGAGGTAGGAACAGTTCGCATGGGCAAAGATCCTCGCACCTCGGTGCTGAACGCCTATTGCCAGTCCCGGGATGTGAAGAATCTCTTCGTGACCGATGGCAGCACGTTCACCACCTCCAGCGAAAAAAATCCAACTCTTACCATCATGGCATTGTCATTGCGAGCTGCCGACTACATCCGGGAGCAACGGCGTAAAGGCGAATTGTAGCGACCGCCCGAGTTGTTTTACGCGATGTGGGCCCGCGCCGATCGAACGGACAGGCTCTAGGAATTTCGAGGAGACTATGGAAAGAAGGGAACTACTCAAAATCGTCGCATTGACGGCCTTATCGCCTAAGCTGAACGCACTCCAAAGCGCGGCCTGCCACATGCAGGCTGCAGCCAAAGAATCACAGGCGCCCGACTATAAATTACAGTTTTTTGACGAGTCCGAAAGCCGGCTTCTGGACCAACTGATGGAGATGATCATTCCGGCCGATAGCCACTCACCCGGAGCCCACGCCGCTAAGACCAACCTCTTCGCGGATTTGATGGTGGCAACTGATAATGAGGACGTCAAAAAGCAATGGCGAGACGGGATTCGTTTGATTCGCCAAGAGGCCGCCCAGTCATCATTCCCGGAGGCTTTGCGGAAAGCCGCTCGGAACGAAGGCAATCCACAAAATGATTCGGAGCGTTTCTTTACGGTTCTGAAAGAGATGACGGTAAATGGATACTACACGTCTTGGATCGGAATCCATCAGGACTTACGGTATCTCGGCAACACCTACCTCGGTTCTTTTCCCGAATGTACTCATCTCGAACATCAGGCTGAGAAATCCCCCGGGGTTGAGGGTCACAATGTTGAGGGTCACAATTCGGATGTGACCGGATAGATTCGTGGGCGCGCAAACCTGTAGGGAGAGGCGATTAGATACCAGAATACTCGGGAAATGGAAAAGGCGATCTCCGTTGGAAATCGCCCTTTACAAAAAGTCGCTTACAGCGCTTGGACGTTCTCCGCTTGCAAGCCCTTCGGACCTTTGGTGACGTCAAATTGCACCGTTTGGCCCTCTTGCAGGCTCTTGAAACCGCCCGCTTGGATGGCTGAAAAATGCACGAAAACATCCTCGCCCGACTGTCGGCTGATGAAGCCGTAACCCTTCGCGTCATTAAACCACTTTACTGTTCCTTGTTCTGCCATGTTAATACACGTATTCCTTTCGATCGATTTACGCTGGAGGGAGTCGGCAGTACTGTTGGCAGGTAACTGCTGATGAAGCGAGACTGCTCACAACCGATTCTGTCTAACGTACCGGAGCATGGTACGCTGAGAAACTTAAGTTAGCAAGCTGATATTGGAGCCGTGGCGGCCCGTTGGCGGAGAAAGGCATAATCAAGCGGCCTTTGGGAAAGCAGCGTATAATCAAGGTGGATTACCCCGAAGCCGCGCCGCTCGAGCATTTGCGCCTTCGCGATTGAGAGATCGAGAGGCTTTTCTATTACAGTGTCGGCGGTTTTTGGAGCAATCGGAACCGCACATTCGCTGGTCAAAATTCCAAGGCCAGAAGCGTGCCCATTGACAAGGCTCGAGAAACAGCTGGCGGACATAGGGCACTGGCGCGATCTTGGCCGGGGACTGAATGTCGCCATACCGATTATGTATCAAGCGGCCCCGAAATGACAGGAGTTCAATTATGTCCGGTATCAACGGCGACAAATCCCGCTTTCATAGGCAGCGAAAACAGAAACTTGCCCGGCGCCGGCATACGACGGTTTTGTTGAAGGGTCTGGCAAAGCAGCCCAACCCGGCTGCTACCAGTCCAAAATCCGGCAAGGCGTCGGCATGACGATATTTATGCTTGCTCTAGCGCGCGATCCGGAAGCCTTCTACGCGAAGCGAGTGGAGGATTTTCAGACGCTGTCTGGATTACTGAAAGAGAAAATACAATGAAGAACCTGTATGTTGGTAACCTTTCCCACAGCACAACCGAGGCAGAGTTGCGTAGCGTTTTTCAGGCTCACGGTGAGGTGGAGAAGGTCAGTATTGTGACCGACCGCGAGACTGGGCGAGCCCGGGGCTTTGGCTTCGTGGAGATGACCAACTCGGGCGAAGCGGAAAAAGCCATTGCTGCGCTGAATGGAACAGAGTTGGGTGGCCGCGCTTTGACTATTAATGAAGCCAAGCCGAAGACTGACCGTCCACGTGGCGGCGGAGGATCGAAATTTGGCGGCGGTGGCGGGCGTGGTGGGCGGGACGACTATCGCGGGCAGGCACGCCAGCCTCGAGAGCCACGCTGGTAGTTGTGTCCAATCGATCTGGATTTCGTCGGGCAACGACCATTGCTCGCGATTTACGACAAAAAGAGAACAGGAGGGATTGTGAATGCCAAGAGGCCGATCCACTTTCACCAAACGTCAGAAGGAACAGGCGCGTCAGCAAAAACAGCGGGACAAAGCCGAACGCAAGACCCAGCGCAAGCAAGATAAGCCAGAAGGCGAAAGCAGCGCCGACGAGATGCGTGAGTTACGTGAGCACGCGGAAGCACAGGCGGCGCTGTTCAACATCGACTCCGACGAGCCCCGCTCTGGTGAACCGTCCAGCGACGGCGACTGATTGTCTTATCTTTTTTCCGGAATGGCCTGTCGCGTTTTGACAGGGAACTGACTGACCATCCATACGCGGAATGAATTAGAGAGGAAAAATGACCTTGATTAAGTTTGTAGTGAAAGTCAATCGTGGCGGTACTCGTGCCCCAGCGTACGTCCACAGCCTGGGTAAAGATCCGATCAAAATGACATCCAACCGCAAGCATGCTTTGGTGATGGGCCGCTTTACCGCCGAAGACGCCATCAAATCCATGAACAATTCCCGTTGTACTCCGGAGTTGGTCATGGTCACGGTCAACGCCTAGCAGGCCGCGGCCGTTCCGCCACGAACGCGTTCCAGGCGCATTGCTATTCGAGCTTTAGCCGATTGGGTACGCCATGTTTGGAGGTCTTAATCATGGCGCGCCCAACCTGTTCGCTCGTCCGCCCATGCTTCGGATCCCCGCCTACAGCCCGCGGTGTTCAGTTGTGGCTGGCCGTTGAACTCGTTGCATTCGAAGATCAGGTGTTGTTTCTGGCCTCTCACTGGGGTTCTTCCAGAGCAGCAAGCAAGTAGCGGCATAGCGGGCAATGGTACCGCGGCTAAAAAGGGTGGGCAGGCAGGGCAGCCTGCCCTTGGTAATCTCTAGACAAACACCTCACCTGGCAGCGCGGTCAGCGTCCGCGAGGCTAACGTATTTTGAACCGCCCGCCTCGGCTGTTCGGGGGCCGACGCGTCGATTTGTAGGCGTTCAATGCGCAATTTCAGGGTTCGCTCGATATTGCGCAGTTCCATCACTTCCGCTGCCGCTACCAGGGTGGTTGCCGAGCCCTGAGACCCAGCCCGTCCGGTGCGTCCGACGCGATGAATGAAGTCCTCGGCCATCTTTGGCAGGTCGTAGTTAATTACATGGGCCACATCGTCAACGTGCAAGCCGCGTGAAGCGATATCGGTAGCCACCAGAATTTGGAACCGGCCTTCTTGGAACCCGCTTAAAGCGCCATTCCGTTGCGATTGCGAGCGATCGCCGTGAATCATCGCGGCGGTGAAACCCTCGCGCACCAGCTCCTTGGCGAGACGCTCTGCGCCTCTTTTGGTGCGGGTAAAGATCAGAGTTTGGCCGGTCTCCGCGTAAAGCAGTTGCCGGAGCACTCCCATTTTTTCGCCCGGACGTACTTCATAAGCCTTGAGCTCAACGCTCTCCGCTGGTTTGAGTACCGAGCCAAGGGCTACTCGCACCGGGTCACGCATGTATTCGTGCACCAGGCTGGCAACTGATTGTTCCATGGTGGCCGAGAAGCACAGCGTCTGCCTCTGCCGTGGCAGGACCGATACAATGCGCCGGATGGCTGGAAGAAAACCCATATCCAGCATCCGATCGGCTTCGTCGAGCACAAGCGTTTTCACCTGGCGCAGGTCAGTCAATTTGCGGTCAATGAAGTCTTGCAGTCGCCCCGGCGTGGCGATGACGAGCGAACAGCCGGCGCGAAGACTCGCGATTTGCGCCTTTTCGGAAACACCTCCGATCACCAATGCGGCTTTGGGCATGGCCCTGGTTCGAAGCTGTTCATATTGTTCATGAACCTGCATCGCCAATTCGCGGGTAGGCAAGAGGACCAACGCACTCGTCTGGCGGTATGGCCCTGCCTGTAAGGTCTCAATAAGCGGAATCAGAAATGCCAAGGTCTTGCCCGTGCCGGTCTGTGCTGTACCGATGACGTCTTTGCCTTCCAGGGCGGGCGGAATAGCTTGCTCCTGGATGGGGGTTAAAGTGATGAATTGAGCTGCCTCCAACCTCTGCTGTAATGCAGAAGATAGTGGCAGTTCTGTAAATTTAGTCATTCGAGTTGGTTCTTTCTCAGAGGGGCTTGTTGTCACACACTCAGACACACGTCCGGCTATTCCTACGCCTCTCATATTTGGTTTTAGATTTGGCGCTGAATTAGACGGCGGGCAGGAAAAGCGGAGATAAATCTGGTCCCACCAGGGACCACCGCGTGACAAGCAAACCGTAACAAAAGCGTCCCAAACAGTATAGCAGAACTTCAATCTTGGCCGCGTTTTTAAGTCTGGGTGAACAAGCTGGGATAACCAAGCTCAATTTTCCGATACTGAGCGTATGCTTCTCTCGGCGCGGCCCTCCAAATCGGATGGCACGCTGGGGTGAAGCGCTAAAAACTTCAGAATGCGCCGCGATTGCCAAGTTTTGGAGTGCCCAATGCAGGCGGTGACGATAGATGCGATTCAACAGCATGCTTATTGATGTTGGCCGCTGCTTGAGTGCGGCAGTTTCCATTGCTACTGTTGAAATTTAATGTGCTGACGGAGTATTCGCAGAAGGTACATGTAAAAGTGACTCCACCATTCATACGATCAGTTGTGTAATAACGCACAACCTATTGTAAGTGTCCTCGGCGTGTGTCGTTTAGGGCAATGGGTGCTGGCCCTTCGGGTGCCCTCGCCGAAGATTGTCATTGCAGTCCGGGGCTGCCTGCGAGCTCGCGGGTCGGGGCATCGATGCCGACGGATGGGGTCCAAGGCCGCGGAACTTCCAGGTCGGGCATGGGGGCGGCCGAAAATAACCTCTGACATGGCTTTGCCAGCCAGCGCGCCCATCGCGCCGACCTTGAAACCCGGGCGCTGTCGGTAGCGATTCCAGTGTCGGCGTACATCTGCCGGTAAATCTTCGAAATCAGGACAAAGGCCAGCCGCGCCCGCAGAGATTTTATGAAGTTGGAACGCATCCAAATCGACTTCAAACCATAGAAGTTGTCCCAAACCGATTGCGTGTGCTCCCTGATTTCTTCGCCCGACATGGTGGGATGCGGCCAATAAAGCTTGGGACGCTGCGCCTGGGGGATAAGCCATCGCCGGGTGATTGGTATGTCGCCGATCATAATCGGGGACGCTTCCATGGTCTTTTCCCAGCGCATGAAATCCACGGTCCCCGGGTAAGGGGTGATCATTACGAACTGCGCAAAAGCGATCTCGGCGCGCACCGCGGCATCTGCGGTGGTGTCAAAGGTTTCCGGCCGGTCGCTCGGCAGGCCGAAGATGAATGAGCCAAGTACATAGACGCCGTGACGACGGAAGGTTCGTAGTTGCTCTACCAGGCTGGCGCCGGATGCGTTGAATTCCTTATACACATCCTTCAGGCCTTCCGGTGTCACGGACTCCACCCCGATCAGCGCGCCCTTGATGTTCGCGGCCTTCATAGCATCGAGGAAAACCGTATCTTCCGCCGCTTCCATGGTGATTTGAGTAAAAAAAATCATGTCGGCTGGGAGTTGCGCCAGGCGTGCCATTAGCTCGAATCGTTCGGCACGGATGGCCTGCAGCTCGTTCAATCGGGCGAGGTTGTTTTGCTGCTCAGCCAAACGGAGATCGGTGAGGGTCACCGGATAGAAATTGTCATCGGCGAGCGCGATAAAGCGAAACCCCAAACGCCGCAACTGCACGATCTCCTCAATAACCACGTCCGACGTTCGCTGGCGAGGTTTCTGTCCGTCGGTTCGCCAAACCGAGCAGAAGGAACAGTGTTTCGGACAACCTCGTACGGTTTGAACCGAGGCCCACATGTAGCTTTTGCGCGGCACCAAATCCCAACGTGCCGGCAGGAATTCTGATGCTTCGATTCGGCCGCCTTCGTATGTCAGGCGCGGAACGGCCCGCGAGCAATCGGACAAAACGGTAGCCCAAACAACATCGCCGTCACCCTTCACAACCGCGTGCGCGCCGCCCAGTTCGTGGGCTTCGCTGGGATAGAGCGTGGCATGGATGCCACCGAACACGACGTAGGCACCGCGTTCTCGCGCCATCTTCCCCAATGCGTAACCGCGCAACGCGTTTGCGGTATGAATTCCGATGCCCACGATATCGCCGCACTGAATAGTGTCAGGATCGACTCCGGCCAATGTCTCATCCACCAGAACCGGATCGCCATAGCTTTTCGGCGTTGCAGCCGCTAGAACGTATAACCAGCGAGGAGTAATCACCGCGGTGCCAAATGAAACCTCACTAGGATTGATCAGATGAACGCGCACGCGATTTCGTCCTCCTTAAGGACGGCCTTTCAGAGAGGGACATGCGATGATCTCTGGGACGGCTGTGGTCAGGCTTGCTGTACTTTAACAGAGTGCGGCGGCGATGCAGGAAACCGCGCGACGTGAGATCCCTGACCACAATTATCTGCCTCCGATCGATCCTATGTATGGTCAATAGTGAACACTTTTAGAAGAAATCGGCCGAGATCTGGCCGGAATTGAGGGAAATTCCTCTTCTTCAGCCCCGCGAGCAACCGGGGGAACGAGTCTAGTCGCGCAGAACCACATTGAGCAGCGTCCCGTGTACCCGCAAACCGCCGCCGTTGTATTCCACGAAGCCGAGCTTGCGGAAGCGGTTCATGAAGAAGCTGACGCGCGGGCGGGTAGTGCCAACCATTTCAGCAAGCGTCTCCTGGCTTATCTTGGGAACAACACTCTTGGGGCTACCTTCCTTGCCGAAGTGAGCCAGCAGCAAAAGAATTCGAGCTAGGCGCTTCTCGCTGGAATTGAACAAGTGATCAACCAGATCCTCTTCGTAACGGATGTTGCGGGCCAGCAAATAAGCGACGAAAAGATCCGAAAAGCTATGTTCGCGATGCAGCGCCTGTTTCATGGTCCGCTTGCGAATACGCAAAACCGTGCACTCGGTGACTGCGGTCGCCGAACACCCGCGAAGAGCTTGCCCAGCGAGCGAGCCTTCCCCAAAAAAAACACCTTCAGTGAGAAGACCGATCGTGGCTTCTCTACCGGAGTTGGAAACAACCGTTAGTTTCACCTTCCCCTTTTGAATGAAAAAGACCGAATCCGCCTGGTCACCTTGGGAAAAGATCGTGCGTTTCTTTCGGAAGCACGCGATTTTACGGCCTTCGCCAACACTGGCCAGAAACGTATGTGGATCAAATCTCCGCCGGGTCTTTCTGGGGGCAGGAAGTTTCATGGAATGCGATTTTACCTTCTTACCGAAAAAAACAAGCAACAATACGCTTTTCTTCTTGGACCTTTGATCGGCTAACGGATCCGACTAGACGGCCGCGTCGGGCAAAAATTACCGATGATTGTCCGTCAACTGAGGTTCGCCGACTGAAAGACCGTGTGGGCAATTTGGTTGCACATGCTACGATCTAAAGAGTGGTGTTGTAAAGGAGCCTTTCTGACGCCTGACGAATCCAGAGTTTCTTACGCCGTTATCCGCCACAACGTTCGCACCTATGAGTCTGGTGGGGTTGTGGAGGTGGTAAAGGGAAGGCAAAATGCCGAAGCAACCATGAAGGAATTCGAAGGCGGTCAAGCCTCCGAGGATCGCCAATTAGGCTGGCGATATTTTCTGGAAAAGACCGAGCTACTCGCTGGCACCGACCCCGCCGAGGCCACGCGCCATCGCCAGAGAGAACTGGATCTTCGTGAGTCAAAAGCCGTGCAGCTGACCGACGGTGTGAATTGATCTGAGCACTGCTTCTGGCTTCGACATCGATGTTGGCCTCCACCCAACATACATTAGAAGCGCAGCCCGCTTGCGATGCGATATTCTGAAACTCCATGAGTGCTCGCATTGAGGACTACGCTTTAATTGGGGACTGCGAAACCGCCGCTTTGGTGAGCCGCGATGGTTGCATCGACTGGCTCTGCTGGCCCACTTTCACATCCCCGGCTTGTTTTGCCGCTCTATTGGGCGATGAGCAAAACGGGCGTTGGATTATCACTCCTGAAAAGCAGGCGCGCAGCACGCGCCGTTATCTTGATCACACCCTGGTTCTTGAAACCCGCTTTGAGACAGCCGATGGATGCGCCATTGTGCTCGACTTCATGCCGATCCGGGACGGCCCATCGGACTTAGTTCGCATTGTTCGCGGAGTTCGGGGAAGTCTGAGAATGAAAATGGAGTTAGTCCTGCGCTTTGATTATGGCCGATCAATTCCATGGGTGAGCCGGCTCAAGAACGGCACACTGCGTGCCATTGCCGGCCCCGACATGGTTACGTTGCGTACGAAAGCGCCACTGCGTGGCGAAAATCTAAAAACTACTAGCGAATTCGAAATCCGAGAGGGCGAGTCGCTGCCTTTCGTACTCACTTACGGCCGGTCATATGACGGAGTTCCAAAGCCGATCGATTCAGAATCAGGTCTACGCCAGACCATGCGCTTCTGGCGTAAATGGACCAGCCAGGCGAATTTGAAAGGGAATTATGCAGATGCCGTTGAGCGCTCGCTTATCACCTTGAAAGCGCTGACCTATCGGCACACCGGCGGAATGGTTGCCGCTCCCACAACTTCACTACCGGAACAGATTGGAGGCAAGCGCAACTGGGATTACCGGTATTGCTGGCTGCGCGATGCCACTTTTACACTGCTTGCCTTGATGAATGCCGGCTATTTTGAGGAAGCGGAGGCATGGCGGGATTGGCTATTGCGAGCGGCCGCCGGCAGCCCGGATCAGGTACAAATCATGTACGGCATCTGCGGCGAGCGGAATTTGCATGAATTGGAACTGGATTGGCTCCCGGGGTATGAAGGTTCGAGACCGGTACGCGTCGGGAACGCGGCTTCGCAACAGCTTCAGCTCGATATTTTCGGTGAGGTCTCGGACGCTTTATTGCATGCTCACCTGGGAGGAATTGACGCCGATCCATTTGAGTTCGATTTACAGCAGACCTTGACCGATCATCTCGCCAAAATCTGGTCAGAACCCGACGAAGGCATTTGGGAGGTCCGGGGCGGGCGCAAACAATTTACCTATTCAAAAGTTATGGCTTGGGTCGCCTTTGATCGGGCCATTCATTGCGCGAGGAAGTTCGGATTGCGGGGGGACGTGAAGTCATGGCGCGCGATCCGGGATCAGATCCATCAAGAGGTGTGCGAAAGAGCCTACGATCGCGAGAGCAACAGCTTCACCCAATCGTATGGGTCGAAGGAATTGGACGCGTCTTTGTTGCTGATTCCGATAGTCGGATTTCTGCCGCCTACGGATACCCGGGTGCGCGGAACAGTTGAGGCAATAGAAAAAGAGCTCATGGTGGATGGCTTGGTACTGCGCTACCGGACTGAAAATGTTGAAGACGGCCTCCCCCCGGGAGAGGGAACTTTTCTTGCATGTAGCTTCTGGATGGTGGGTGCGTTGAATATGTTAGATCGCAAGCAGGATGCCAAGCGTCTCTTCGAACGCTTGCTGAGCCTGCGCAACGACGTTG
Organism: uncultured Acidobacteriaceae bacterium; assembly: GCA_963834075.1. Taxonomy (GTDB): domain Bacteria; phylum Acidobacteriota; class Terriglobia; order Terriglobales; family Acidobacteriaceae; genus PALSA-270. Next base: position 233,245 of record CAWIAH010000007.1, on the reverse strand, counting down.
GGCTTTTGGCGGAAGAGTATGATCCGAGGGCAAAACGGCAGATGGGGAATTTCCCCCAGGCGCTTTCGCATATTTCTCTCGTGAACTCGGCCTTCGGTTTGACCCGCAAGCTCGGACCTGGGCAACAGCGTGCGCGTTCGAAGAGCGCGCGAACGGCGTCTCCCAAGGCTAGACGCCGATCATCCTAATCTATTAGTAAACCCTATTACTGCTTCATCATCACGAAAGGCGGAAGAAATCATGAGTTATGGTCCCCTGGATTTGACAGGCAAAGTTGCCGTGGTGACGGGTGGAACCTCAGGCATCGGCCGCGCCATTGCGCATGGCTTGGCGGAGGCCGGTGCTCACGTTGTGCCGACCTCACGGCGGGTTGATTTGGTGAATTCGGCAGCCGATGAAATTGAAAAGCGTGGCCGTCGCACCCTCCGCCTGGCATCGGACGTCGGCGATCGAAGTTCATTGGAGCATCTATTGACCGAAACGCTCAAGACTTTCTCTAAAGTTGATATTCTCGTCAACTCGGCCGGTTGGACAAAACGTGCTCCCACGCTGGAGGTTCCTGAATCGGACTGGGCTGCGATTCTGGATACGAATCTCACGGGAACCTTGCGCGCATGCCAAATATTTGGGCGCCATATGGTCGAGAAGCGTTACGGAAGAATCGTGAACATCGCATCCCTGGCTTCTTTTGTGGCAGCCTTCGAAGTTGCGGCCTACACCGCCAGTAAGTCCGCAGTCGCCGGGCTCACCCGAGCCCTTGGGATTGAATGGGCGCAGTATGGGGTCTGCGTGAACGGAATCGCTCCGGGAGTGTTCCGCACTCCTTTGAATGAAAAACTCCTGGATGGCACTGGGCGTGGACAAGAATATCTTTGGCGTATTCCTATGAAGCGCTTCGGAAAGGTTGAGGAACTGGCCGGAGCCGCCGTGTTCTTAGCCTCGGATGCGGCGGCCTACATGACCGGACAGCTTCTTATCGTAGATGGTGGGATGCTGGCCAGCGGCGTGAACCAGTAGCGATGGCTTTCGTGGGCAAGTGACTAGGGGCTCGAGGTCCGCCGGGCACACAAATGCGTGATCGCATCATTCCCCGATCGCCAGCAGACCGGATAAGACATGTACGATAGACGCGCCTTCAAGAAAACTATTGCTGAATCGAGCTAGCGACGCTGGAAAAAGCATTATTGGCATTCGAGCCAATCAGACGCAATGTTCCGACGACGATTACGAGAATCACAGCCAACATCACAGCATATTCTGCGATATCTTGGCCCTGGTCCTCCGCCCACAATCTGCGCAAAACGCTCATCATAGGACAGCTCCTGGGGGCCTACTCTTTATCCGTTCCGTTATCATCCTCGGAGAGAGCCGAATTGTCAAATGCCGCGCCCAGAGCCAAGTTTGAGCAATTATACATATTCCCGCGCCGCCAGTAAAATGGTTCCTGGAAAATTGGATGGATGCAATTCTCGAATTCCTGGAAATCACAAAAGAATACCGCGGCTTCAACCGTAAGCGCCGGCTCGTTGCTCTGGATAACTTCCAAATCAGCGTGCAAAAGGGTGAGATCTTCGGTTTCCTGGGGCCTAATGGAGCCGGTAAAACCACTGCTATGCATCTGGCCATGGGATTCACCCGGCCGTCGCGTGGGAGCGGTCGCATGCTTGGGCATCCCTTTGGCCACGCCGCGGCCAGAAGACGGGTGGGATTTCTGTCGGAAAATGTGGCGCTCTACCACAGGCGGGCGGAGTTTTTGGTGCGGTTTTATGGCGCGCTCAACGGAATGGGCGGTGCCTCGTTGGCGAAACGGGCGGCGGAAGTGCTGCAACTGGTGGGCTTACAGGACGACGCACAGCGCAATGCCGGCAAATTTTCCCGGGGAATGTTGCAGCGGGTAGGCCTTGCGCAGGCCTTGGTCAACGATCCCGATTTGCTGATTCTCGATGAGCCAACCTCTGCGCTGGACCCGCATGCCCGTGTGATGGTTCGCGAGTTGTTGATCAGCGCACGGGAGGCGGGCAAAACAATTTTTCTCAGTTCCCATCTGCTCTCGGAAGTCGAATTGGTGTGCGACCGGGTTGCAGTCCTGCATCGCGGCAAATTGGTGCGGCTGGCTCGAACCGCCGATCTTCTGCAAGCGGCCGGACAAACGGAAGTCGTGGCCAAGAATATCGGTATCGCCGATTTCCCGGACGCCACATGTCTGGAGGGTGCGGTCCATTTCCGCGTACCGGCAAATAACCTGCGGTCCGCGATTGAACGAGTGTGGGATCGTGGCGGTGAGATTGTGAGCGCCAATCCTGTGCGGCAATCCCTGGAGGAGATTTTCCTTCACGTCACCTCTGCGCCAGAATCGGCCGCCTCGAAAGATTCTCTATGAAAGCCGTTCTCCTGATCGCCATAAACTACGTGCGCGAACAACGCTGGCCGATTTTCGTCCTCATGCTCTGGATCTTACTGCTGGCATTCCTCGGATTGATTGCCAACCTTCCTCGGGATCGCGAAGAACTGTTTTTCATCTTCCGCCAGGTTGCTACTTACGTCGTCGTATTCAGCATTTTTTTTGGAGGATCGGCAATCCACAACGAGCGCAAGACGCGGCGGATTCTGGCGGTTCTTTCGAAAGCGGTTGGCCGCCAACAATACCTCTCGGGACTGGTGCTGGGCGTCACCATGGCCAGCGGCGTGTTTTGTATCTCATTAGGGATCACTGGAAGTTGGACGCTCGGTCAGGCCGGCTTTCCGATTTCTCAAGTCTGGTTTCTCATGCTCTGCATCATCGCCGCGTGCATGTTGGCGGGAACCGTGGCGCTCATGTTCTCTACTTTTTTGAATCCATTTTTTGGGGCAAGCGCAACAGCCATCGTACTGCTGGCGTTGCCTGCGGTGGCCAGTCATTTTCTTTCACCAGCTTGGGATTCGGTGCTCCCGGTCTATTCGCTTACCATGCGAGTGATGCAGGCATCCTTCCGCGATCCCGGCAGCCCTCTATGGTTTCCGATCGGTCTAGCTGTTCTGGAAACGATACTGTTCTGGATATTGGCCGCGCGAATTTTTTCTTATGTGGACATAGCCGTTGCCCTGGAGTAGCCCAGCGCGATGAATTAGCGGAGTATTTCGGCGGCGGAACGAGAGGCGTATTCGAGTACCCGTCCCGGAAGCACGCCGAGATAGATCGTCGCTGCCAGGCTGATGGTAAGCGCAGTGCCCAGTCCCAACGGCACGGGAGCGATGGGCGTGCCTTCGAGCGGCTCTTTCATGTACATCGCCACGATGATGCGAAGATAGTAATAGGCTCCGATCGCGCTATTCAAAACGCCAATGATGGTGAGCCATACCAGATTCGCTTGCAGCGCCGCGCTGAAAACGTAAAATTTCGCGAAGAAACCGCCAGTGATGGGAATGCCGATCAGCGAGAGGAGAAATATGGTCATGGTCGCGGCCAAAATTGGCGAGCGACGGCCCAAGCCAGCGTAGTCCTCAAGATGGACATGTCGTTCGCCTTCCCCGGCGATGTGGCTGACCACAGCGAAGGCCCCTACGTTCATCGCTGCATACGCAGCGGTGTAGAACATCACGGCGGGAATGCCATTCTCCGGCAGAGCGGCAAAGGCGACCAGAATATAGCCGGCGTGCGCGATGGAAGAGTATGCCAACAGCCGCTTGACGTTATTCTGTACCAAAGCGGCGACATTTCCAATCGTCATGGACAGCGCCGCCGTCACCCAAAAAAGCCAGATCCGCCCCGGTGCCTGAGCCTCGAACATTATCCGTAACAGAACAGCAAAAACGGCTGCCTTCGGCGCAGTGGACATGAAGCCCACGACCGGCGCGGGAGCGCCTTCATAGACATCGGGTGTCCAAATATGAAAGGGCGCGGCTGCAACTTTGAATCCGAGTCCCACAAACATTAACGCGACGCCGGCGTAAGCGAGAACCGGGACCGCGTCGGAACGAAGCGTGTCCGCGATCACCGGGATGCTGGTCGAGCCGGTGGCGCCGAACATCAAAGCCACTCCGTAGAGAAAAAATGCCGTGGCAAATGAACCTAGTAGAAAGTATTTCAGAGAGGACTCACTGCTGATCGCAGCATCGCGCCGGAAACCGGCGAGAATGTAGGTGGAGATCGAAGAGATTTCCAACGCGATGAAAATCAGTACCAACTCGACCGCGGAAGACATGAGGCTCATGCCGACCGCGCCAAACAAAATCAGACCGTAATATTCTCCCGCCCGAATCTTCTGCACCGCCATGTACTCATATGACGTAAGAATTACAACAACGGCGACTGCCGCCACCAGTAAGTGGAAGAAAACGCTGAAGTTGTCAACCCGCACCATATCCCAGAAAGCCATACCAGGAAGTTGCGACTGGTAAAGGGTAGCCAGTATTGCGGCGACAGAGCCAACCAGGGCGATTCCGCCCAGAGTCTTTTGGCTATTTTCCTCGTCGAGCACGGGGTCAAGCAGCATAATGACGATGCCGAAAACCGACAGCACGATTTCCGGAAGGATTCGGACATAATCCGCGAAACCAGGAGCACCGCTCATTCCGTACTGGATCGTAAAGTTCACCGGCCCACCACCTTGCTGGCAAGCTGGGTAAGAGGAGCCAAAACATTCTGTACGGCGGGATCGATGGCATTCAGCCAGAGCAGGGGCGCAACGCCCATCACCAGAGCCGCAATTGCCGCCGGCCAAAGCGCAATGCGCTCGCGCACGTCAAGGTCGGGCAGGGTTAAATTTACCTCGTGAGTCACTTTTCCGAAGAACACTCTTTGATAAAGCCATAGCAGGTAACCCGCGCTCCAGATGACCCCCGTAGCCCCGAGGATTCCATACACTGCCCGAGCCTGAAATGCGCCGCTCAGCACCAGAAACTCACCCACAAATCCGTTCAGTAGCGGCAAGCCGACCGATGCCAGAACAATAAACAGGAAGAACGTCGCGTACACTGGCATGGTCGCCGCCAGTCCGCCGAACTCGGAAATGTCATAGGTATGGCGACGCTCGTAAAGAATGCCGGCCAGCATGAATAATCCGCCTGTTGTAACCCCGTGAGCGAGCATGATGAAAGTTGCACCGTCGAGCCCGGCCTGAGTGAAGCTAAAAATGCCCAGCACGACAAAACCCAAGTGGCTGATCGACGAGTATGCGATCAGCTTCTTCATGTTCGGCTGCACCAGTGCCACCAGCGCTCCGTAGATGATTCCGATCAACGCCAGAATCATGATCCACCAGGCGTTGGCCCGCGACTGTTCGGGAAAAAGTCCGAGGTTGAAGCGCAGCATGCCGTAGGTGCCCATCTTCAGCAGGACGCCGGCCAGTAACACCGAGCCGGCAGTCGGTGCTTCCACGTGGGCGTCGGGCAGCCAGGTATGGAAGGGGAACAATGGCACTTTGACCGCGAACGCAATGAAGAAGCCCAGGAATAAAAATGGCGCCGCTCCCAGGAAATTTTCTACTCGTCCAGTACGGATCGCATTCTGGATCGCTACAAAATCGAAGCTCCCGACTTTGGCGTAAAGCCAGAGTATCGCAGCCAGCATGAAGACCGAAGCGATCATCGTGTAGAGGAAAAACTTCACTGCCGCGTAGATGCGCCGGCCATGGCCAAACATGCCGATCAGCAGCGCCATCGGGATCAAGGTGGATTCCCAGAAGAAATAAAAGAGAAACAGATCCAGCGCCAGGAAAACCCCAATCAGCGCACTTTCCAGGATCAGCAAAATGATGAAGAATTCTTTCACCCGCTCGTGAATCGACTTCCACGAAATCAGCACGCACAACGGTGTAAGGAAAGTAGTGAGGAGCACCAGCCACATCGAGACGCCATCCACCCCTAGGTGGTAGTGAATGTTAGGAGTCGGAATCCAGGCATGATCCACTTCGAATTGAAACCCACTCTGTCCACGGTGGAAGTGCGCCGGCAGGTGCAGAGAAACCGCGAACGTCAACAAAGAAATCACCAGCGAGAAGACGCGGATATCGCGGTCGCGCCGCGGAAACAACAGTAACAATCCCGCGCCCGCAAGCGGGATGAACGCCACCAGACTGAGAATGCAGCCGTCGAACGAGCTCATTGAGTTCCGATCCAAACCATATAAACAATCACCGCTGCGGCTCCCAGCGCGATCCAGCCGGCATAGGAACGTAAATTGCCCGATTGCATGTGCCGAACCGAATCCGATACTTCTCTCGCTCCAGCGGCGGTATTGTCGAGCGTAGCGTCAATGACGTCCCGATCGACTCCGCGCCAGAGAATTCCCGCGGATCCTTTGATTAGCGGCTTAACGAAAAGAGCCGAATAAAGTTCATCGACGTAGTATTTGTGCAGGACAAGCTGATAGAAGCCGCCGAATGAAGCGGCAACTCTCTCGGGAAGTTCCGGACGCTTGTAGTAAAGTAGCCAGGCTAGATACAAGCCGAAGAGTGCGCTCACCACGGAAATCCCGGTAAACGTGAGCTCCATGGCGTGACCGGTCTCGGGCTCGGGGCCTTCGGCCTCCTGCTCTGCCAAGTCAGTACCGCTTTGCTGGCCCGATGCCGCCGGCATCGAGGTATGAAACACAGGAGCTAGAAATTTGTCGAAGCGGTCGCTACCGCCAAGAGATCCGGGAACTCCAACCCAACCCCCGACCACCGAAAGCACTGCCAAAATGACGAGAGGAACCAGCATGATCCTCGGACTTTCGTGAATGCCGCCATGGCCATGAGAACCGTGAGCGCCATGATCGCCGTGGGCTTGAGCCGCTTGGGCGTCCCCGCGATATTCGCCAAAAAAAGTCATGAACCAAAGCCGGAACATGTAAAACGCAGTCAGGAACGCGGTGAACACTCCCAGCGCCCAAAACACCCAACTCGCCTGATAAGCCCGCCACAAAATTTCGTCCTTGCTGAAAAAACCCGCCAGGGGCGGAATGCCGGCGATAGCAAAAGTAGCAGCCGTCATCGTCCAGAAAGTGACGGGAATTTTTGTCCTCAGGCCACCCATCTTGCGCATATCCTGCTCGCCGCCCACCGCGTGAATTACGGAACCCGCAGCCAGAAAGAGTAAGCCTTTGAAGAACGCGTGGGTCATTAAATGGAAGATTCCCGCGGAATAGGCGGCCACGCCGCAGGCCATGAACATGTAACCGAGTTGGGAAATCGTGGAATACGCCAGCACCTTCTTGATGTCGGTTTGACAGATTCCAATGGTGGCAGCGAATAAAGCCGTCAGCGTGCCGATGATTGCGACTACGGTTAGAGCGCCGGGCGCCCGGTCAAAGATGACATGCGACCGCGCCACCATGTACACGCCTGCGGTGACCATGGTAGCTGCGTGGATTAACGCGGAAACCGGTGTCGGGCCCTCCATCGCGTCAGGCAGCCAGACGTAGAGCGGGATCTGGGCGGATTTGCCACAGGCGCCCACCATGAGTAACAAACCGATCGTGGTCAGCAAGCCTGCGCCTGCGCTTTCGATTCCCAAGGGCGCGATGCTTTGAAAAAGCTGCCCGAAGTTCAGCGATCCGAAGTGCTTAATCAATAGAAACAGAGCGATTAGAAATCCGAAGTCGCCGATCCGGTTGACAATGAAGGCTTTCTTGCCCGCGGAGGCGGCCGAATCCTTGGTGAACCAGAAGCCGATCAACAGATACGACGCCAGTCCCACACCCTCCCAGCCGATAAACATCAGCAGATAATTGCTAGCCAGAATCAGGGTCAGCATGAAGAACATGAACAGATTCAGATAGCAGAAGAAGCGGTAGAATCCGCCTTCTTCCCACATGTAACCCACGGAATAAATGTGAATCAGGAAGCCAACGCCGGTGACAATGAGCAACATGACCATCGAAAGATGATCAAGGTAAAAGGCGAAATCCACTTGAAAACTGCCTACACGAATCCACGGTGCAATGGTCTCAAGATATTCGGGCAGCGACAGGGAGATTGCCCGCGCAACTGCCCACAATGCCACGGCAAAGCCGGCTCCGGAAAACCCGAGCGCGATGGCAGAAACAGCCTGCCGTGAAAAGCGCTTGCCGAAAAGGCCGTTAATTGCGGCGCCGGTCAGCAATAACAGCGGGATCAGCCAAAGATGGAGGTTCGGCGTCATAATTTGAGCAGGTTCACGTGGTCCACGTTCAGCGTTTCGCGCGTACGATGCACGGCGATGATAATGGCCAAGCCTACGGCCGCCTCGGCGGCTGCTACGACCATCACAAAGAAAACGAAGACCTGGCCGCTCAGCGCGTGCCACTGCGCCGCGAACGCGACAAAAGTCAGATTCACCCCGTTGAGCATCAACTCAATCGACATGAAGATCGTGATGATGTTGCGCTGGATCAGGAATCCCGCCACGCCGCAGGAAAACAAAATGCCGCCCAGAACCAGGTAATACGCCAGTGGCACCATCACCCCTCCTTCTTCGCGGGCGGGGTCGAGATCGGCTTCGCAGCCAGGACGACCGCGCCCATGATGGCGATCAAAACCAAAATTGAAGTTACTTCGAAAGGCAGCAGAAAGTCGTGAAATAGCAGCCAGCCGATGACTTTGGGTGATCCCAAATTGTCCGCTCCAGCCTTGACCGATCGCAATCCAGGATGATTGATCAAAACCCAGGCGATCGTCACGCCACCCACCATCAGCCCTGGAATTCCAAGCAGCCACGCCACCATGCTACCCTTGCTGCGCTCTTCCGCACCCGCATTCAGCAGCATAATGACGAACACGAACAGCACCATGATGGCGCCGGCGTACACGATAACCTGCACCGCCGCGACGAACTCGGCTCCCAGCAAAAGGTATTCAACCGCCAGCGAGCCCATCACGACCACCAGCGACAGCGCGCTATTGATCGGGTGGGTTTGCGCGACCAGATTGATCGCGCCTGCCACGCAGACAACTCCGAAGATCAAAAATAGGATGAGGTGAAGCATTTGTTCTTAGAAGTATTGCGCTTTCAAAGCCACAACCAAAGCCGTTATCACCAGATTCGCAATGGCCAAAGGTAGCAGGAATTTCCAGCCGAACGCCATCAGTTGGTCATAGCGAAATCGCGGCAGCGTGCCGCGAACCCAAATATAGACAAACAGAAATCCAAAAACCCGCAGCATGAACCAAAAAACCGGCAAGATCGATTGCAGCAGCGGCGGACCAAACACCGGACCATGCCATCCCCCAAGAAAGAGGATGGTCGCAAGACAAGCCACGGTAATCATGTTGGCGTATTCCGCCATGAAAAACATGGCGAATTTCATCGCACTATATTCGGTATGGTAGCCGGCGACCAGTTCGGTCTCGGCCTCGGGCAAATCGAAGGGAATACGGTTGGTTTCGGCGTACGCCGCGGTCAGATAGATGAAGAAAGCCACAATCTGACCCTGGAAAATGTTCCAGCGGGGAATAAATCCCCAGAAGGTTCCGCCTTGTGCGTTCACGATATCTCGCAAGCTGAAGCTGCCCGACAGAATCAGCACGCCGACAAGCGACAATCCCAGCGCGATCTCATAACTGACCATTTGCGCGCTAGCGCGCAACCCGCCCAGCAAGGAGTATTTGCTGTTGGAAGACCAGCCCGCCAGGGCGACTCCATATACACCGAGTGAGGTGATTCCGAGGACCACCAGCAACCCAATATTGACGTCGGTAATTTGCAGGGGAATCTGCAGTCCGAACAGGCTGATCGAATTGCCGATCGGGACGACTGCGATCGAAGTGAGTGCAAACACCACCGCGATCATGGGTGCAATGGTGTAAAGCAACTTGTGCACATGAGGTGGAGTAATGTCCTCCTTGAACAGGAACTTCACTCCATCCGCTGCGGGCTGCAAGAGTCCGAACGGACCAACCCGCGTCGGCCCCCAGCGATTCTGCATGTGACCCACGACCTTGCGTTCAAGCCACACCGTGTAGGCGACTGCGGTGAGCAGCACGAACAATGCAAGCGCGATCTTGATCAGCGAAACAAGGATGAAGGTGCCGATGCTCAATGTCAGTCTCTCAAAATGTCAGCTTAAATCTGTAACCTGAAATGGACCAGAAAATCGGTTCACGAATTAATCGGCGGTCACATTCTCTTCCGCCGGTTTGCGATGTTGGTTTTCAATCACGGAGTTCAACGTACGTGAATAACGGCCCAAGGTTCCCGAACTGAACAAAGCGTCATTGGCTGGGACGATCAGATCCACCGGCTGCAACGCTCCTGGGCCACTTCCTGATAGCGCCGTGTGCTCGTCATTGCCCGCCAGCAAATTCATGCGCGACACCTGATAACCCGGCACCAGCCGTTGAATCTCATCCAGAATCGCCATGGGATCAAACGGACTCATCTTTGGCTCAAGATTATTGGCTTCCAGCCACACCGCGTGGCGATCGGCTTCGCCCGACTGTGCGCCGCGGATTGGCCCATGTCAGAGCGGCTTCCGCTGCCGAAAGGCACCAGTTTGTGAACATCGAAACCCATGGCGTCAGCAATGCGAACCGTCATCTCGAAATCGCTCTTCGATCCGCTGACTTCACCAGCTTTTTTCACCAGCTGAAGATCGCCACAGGTGTTAGTGAAAGTTCCAGATTTCTCGTAAGCATTGGCTGCCGGCAAAACCACATCCGCGATGGTCGCGGTTTCGGTCAGGAACAAGTCCTGCACAACGACAAAACACTCGGCGAAAGCAAACGGATCTAGGCCAAAGCGTGAAATCGGATTCGAGCCTACAACATAGAGCGCTTTCAGTTTCCCGCTCTGGGCATTCTCCGCCATTTCCTTCAAATTCAGGCCCGGGGTCGAGGGCACGCCGCTCCACTCCCCGTGAAAGGGCCCTTCATCGGCGACGCGGTGATAGCCGGGCAGCAAATCCGGATAAAGCCCCATGTCGGCCGCACCACGTGAGTTGGCGTAGTCCCCCAGGCACAGGAACTTGGTACCGGCGATGGACGAACCAAAATTAACCAGCGCTGAAATAGCCTCGCCACGAATTTCAGATCCGAAAATGATGACCAGCTTCTGTTCAGCGCGCAGCTTGTCGCGCAGCCCCGTCCACGCGTCGCGATTTTCTCCCGTAGCGAGTAATGCCTCCACCGCTGAGTCATCGCCCCCAAGGAACGCCGCCACTCTTCCTTCCGATCCAAGCGGAATCTGGCTAAAGCTGGCGGCTTGCCGCCGCAGCTTGATCGGCTGGGCATTGACTATGTACAAGCGTGCGCCGTGCAATCGAACGTTGTTGCGAATCTGCCAGGCCAGCAGCGGATGCTGCTCCGTGGGATCGTTGCCAATCAGCAGGATGGCCGGGGCATTATACACATCGCGCATGCTCGCAGTGGCTTCAGGCTTTCCCGCCAGAGCAGTCGTGAGGCCGGCGAAGTCGGCGGTGCGATGATGGTCCACGTTGTTGGTCTGCAAGACCACGCGGGCAAACTTCTGCAAAAGATAATTTTCTTCGTTGGTGGTCCGGTTCGATCCGACCACGCCAATTGCCGAGCCACCATCACGATCGCGAACCGCCGCAAACTCACGGCCAATCAGTTCGAATGCTTCTTCCCAGGTGGACTGGGTCAAGCGGCCATTCTTGCGAATCAAGGGCTGGGTGAGGCGGTCTTCGTGATTGGCAAAATCGAAGGCATAACGGCCCTTGATGCAAAGGAAATCTCCATTGATCCCACTCTTGTCGCGATTGTCGCCACGCACGATCTCCATGCCGGTATCGGCTCGCCGCACGCCCAAAGTCGTCTTGCAGCCGTCGCCACAGTGGGTGCAGGTCGTGCCGACGTGCTTCATCTCCCAGGGACGGGTCTTATAGCGGTAGGCTCCTGAGGTCAATGCGCCCACCGGGCAGATATCAATACACATGCCGCACTCTTCGCACTCCAGGTGGTCGCCCTGGTTGGGAGCAATGGTGGAGCTTACCGCGCGATTTTGAATGCCGAGTGCAGCGACATCCATGCCTTCATTGCAGATGCGCACGCAGCGGTAGCACAGAATGCAACGCGGACGGTCGAAGTACACCACCGGCGACCATTGTTGTTCGTCCCGATGATTCTTCGCGTCAATATATTTTGACTCGGCGGCTCCGTAGGAAAACGTCATGTCCTGCAATTCGCACTCACCGCCCGCATCGCATACCGGGCAATCGAGCGGGTGGTTTCCCAGAAGCAATTCCACCATACCTTTGCGGGCCTGGTGGATCTCATCGCTGTCGGTGGTGACGACCATGCCTTCGCCGATCACCGTGGTACAGGCCGTCTGAAGCTTGGGAGCTTTCTCGATTTTGACCAAACACATGCGGCAAGCGCCCTGCAATGACAGGTTCGGGTAATAGCAGAAAGAAGGTACTTCGATGCCGACGGTCTTACAGGCTTCAATCAGCAGGGTGCCCGCCGGAGCGGTGACCTTCTTCCCATCGACCGTGATGTTAACTGCCGCTGCTGCGTCTGCCATGAGTTCCTAACTTGCCGCGTTCTGCATTAAACCTGCTTTTGTGCCCGATCGCCCGTCCCTACGCCAGCACCGGTACCGCCACGTCGTGCGCTTCGAAGGGGCAGGGTTTACCGTCCAAATGATCTTCAAACTCTTTGCGAAATTTTTTCACGAATGCGATAGTCGGCATCGCGGCTGCATCGCCCAGCGGGCAAAACGTCCGGCCCAGCATGTTTTCCGAGAGATACTGCATGTTATCAATATCTTTTTTTATTCCGCCGCCGTTATGGAAACGAGTGAGCGTCTTTTCCAGCCAATCGGTTCCTTCACGGCACGGGATGCACCATCCGCAACTCTCGTGCTTGTAAAACTTCATGGTGCGAAGCGCGAATTTAACCATGCAGGTGGTTTCGTCGAGCACTACGACCCCGCCCGAACCGAGCATGGAGCCGGCCTTGGCGAGCGAATCGAAATCCATGCTGACATCGATCTCGTCCGCTGTCAGGCAGGGTGTACTCGCCCCCCCGGGCACGACCGCCTTCAGTTTTTTCCCATCCCGCATGCCGCCGCCTACGCCATAGATCATCTTCTTCAGGTTGTAACCCATGGGCAGTTCGTACACGCCGGGCTTGTTCAAATGCCCGCTTAGGCAGAACAAACGTGTGCCGCCATTTTTCGGGGTGCCGAGGTTGGCATACCACTCCGCGCCGCCCAGCAGAATTTGCGGCACGCTGGCCAAAGTCTCGGCGTTATTGATTACCGTAGGACCGCCCCACAAACCGACCACGGCAGGGAAGGGGGGGCGAATGCGTGGAATCCCACGCTTGCCCTCGAGCGACTCCATCAGCGCCGATTCCTCGCCGACTTCATAGGCTCCCGCGCCGCCGTGCCAGTAAATGTCAAAGTCGTGTCCGCTGCCGAAGATGTTTTTGCCCAGAAACCCCTTGGCATAGGCATCGGCAATAGCTTTTTGCACGATCTCCAGCAGATAGCGGTATTCGCCGCGAACGTAAATGTAGCCAGTCGTCGACCCTACGGCGAGGCCGGCGATCATTACGCCTTCAATCACGGAGTGCGGATCATGCTCGAAAATCAGACGGTCTTTGCAGGTTCCGGGCTCACTCTCATCGCCATTGCACAGAATGTATTTCGGCTTGGACGACTGCTTGGGCACGAACGACCATTTCAGGCCGGTATTGAATCCCGCACCTCCGCGCCCGCGCAATCCTGAATTCTTCACGAGATTGATGATGTCCTCGGAGGTCATGCCGAGCGCTTTCTGTACGGCTTTGTAGCCGTCAAGCTCCAGGTAGCGATCAATATTCGTCGCCCCTTGGCCAAAGCGCTTCGAGACCACCTTTATCTCGTCGGGATGGGAGACCAAGTCTGCCATTTTCGAGATCTGTTGCATGGACTTACTGCGATTCCCTCGTTCCTTCTCTTATACTCATCGAGAACCTGGTCCATCTTTTCAATCGTCAGGTTCTCATAAAACTGATAATTCATCTGTACCGCCGGAGCCCAGCTGCAGGCGCCGATGCATTCCACTTCCTCGAGATAAAACAACCCGTCGGGGGTTGTTCCTTTGTGGCCGACGCCAAGTTTCTTTTTGCAGTGGTCCAGCAATTCTTCGCCGCCGCGCAGCATGCAAGCGATGTTGGTGCAGACCTGCACCGCATATTTGCCCCGTGGCTTGGTGGTGAGCATTGAGTAGTAGCTGATCACGTTGCGCACGTCGAGGTCGGTCAACTCCAACCGGCCGGCGAGTTCGGCAATCACTTCCGTCGCTCAAATAACCCAACTCATCCTGCGCATAAAGCAGCGTTGGGACGAGGGTGGAGCGCTTCGTCGGATAATGGTGCAACATCTCCGCGAAGCGCCGTTCGAATTGGTCGGAGAATCTCATACTCTAACGATCAGATCATCTCCCCAAGAACAATATCTATTGACCCGATAGCCGCCACCACGTCGGCGAGCAGCTTGCCCTCGCACATTTTGGGCAAGGTCTGCATGTTCGCCAGACAAGCGGAGCGCATGTGCACGCGGTAAGGCTTCGCGGTGCCATCGCTGACCACGTAATAGCCCATTTCACCGCGTGGCGACTCTACCGCCTGGTAAACCTCGCCTTCAGGCACGGCAAAGCCTTCCGTAATAATCTTAAAGTGATAGATGAGCGCCTCCATCTGCGTCTTCATCTTTTCGCGATCCGGCAGAACCACATGCGGGGCGTCGGCTTTGATCGGCCCTTCCGGCATTCCATCAACCGCTTGCTGCACAATGGCGATGGATTCTCGCAACTCCTGCACCCGGCACATATAGCGGGTGAAGACGTCACCATCTTTCCCCACCGGCACTTTAAACTTAAAGTTTTCGTAGCCGCTATACGGCATATCGCGGCGAAAGTCGAAATCCACTCCGCTAGCGCGTAACGTTGGGCCACTTGCCCCGAGAGCGATTGCGTCCTCCGCAGTTATCGTAGCCACGCCTTTCGTTCTCATCGCCCAAATCGGATTGCCGGTCAACAGATTTTCGTACTCGTCCACATTACCCGGGAATCGCTTGGCGAAAGCTCGTACGCGGTCAAAGAAATCGAGCGGCGGCGGCAGGGCAACCCCGCCAATCCGGAAATACGACGTCATCATGCGCTGTCCGCTGATGGCCTCGAAGAGGCGCAACACGTCTTCGCGTTCACGGAAGCAGTAGAGAAACACCGTCATGGCGCCGATATCCATGGCGTGGGTCCCCAGCCAGACCAGGTGCGAGTTAATGCGGGTCAGTTCGTTCAGTAAAACTCGTAGCCATTGCGCCTTCGGCGGGATCTCCAGCCCCAGCAGTTTCTCGACTGCCAGCACATAGCAAAGGTTGTTGGTGAGGGGGCAAAGATAATCGATGCGGTCGGTGAGCGGCACGACCTGCTGATAAAACTTGGCTTCACAGGTTTTCTCGATGCCGGTGTGCAGAAACCCGATGTCGGGCATCATCCGCACGATGTTTTCACCGTCTATTTCCAACAGCAAGCGCAACACACCGTGGGTCGAGGGATGTTGCGGCCCCATATTCAGGATCATGGTCTTGTCCTGACCGGGTTCGAGCGCGGGAGGGGCAGCGAGATGAGCCATACGGTCTAGCGGTAGCCCTCCACCGGATAGTCCTTGCGCAGCGGATAGCCTTCCCAGTCCTCCGGCATGAGCAGCCGCCGCAGATAGGGGTGCCCGCTGAAGCGGATGCCGAAAAGATCAAAAATTTCGCGCTCGAAGTAATTTGCCCCGGGCCAGATCGAAGTGATTGAGTCCACTACGGGATCGGCGCTTTCCAGCAGCACCTTCAGCCGAACCCGTTCCTTCTTGGGCATCGACAGAAGGTGATAAACCACCTCGAAACGCGGTTCGGAGGGATAACGGTCCACGCAGCTCACGTCGGACAAATAGTTGAAGGCACAGTTCGCGTCGTCGCGTAGCAAAGCCGCCGCCTCATGCAGCGACTCGCGTTTGACGATAATGGTCATTTCGGCGCGATCGAATTTTGCGCCTGTCACGGCTGGCGATTTCCACGCCAGCAAGCGGTCCAAGGCGGGATGCCCCTTCAATTGTTCGATGTCCGTGATTGCCGGGGCGAAAGGCATTTACACCTGACCCCGGCGGACAGCTGTCTCGCCCCAATCCAGGGCACCCTTTTTCCAGATGTAAAAAAATCCCACGAGAACGATACCGATATACACCAGCATCTCATAGAAACCAAACATCTTAAGCTCGCGAAGGATTACCGCCCACGGGTAGAGAAAGACGGCTTCCACGTCGAAGAGGATAAAAAGCATGGCGACCAGATAAAACTTGACGGAAAAGCGGCCGCGGGCGTCGCCGATCGGGGCCATGCCGCACTCATAGGGAGAAAGCTTCGCTCGCGTAGGACGACGGTATCCTATGATGTAGGACAGGGTAACCACGGCCACGGCGAAACCGCTAGCAAGCACGAAATACATGAGTAACGGCAGGTAGCGGGCAAAATAATTGTCGGGCATAGAAGAGCTATATATAATTCGCGCCAGCACCGCTTAAACATTCTAGATTAGAGTTCGCAACTTGTTAGTGTCAAGCCAACCACGGTACTTTTTAAGAGCTTCTTAATCGAAATCGCAACTGCGGACAAAATAGGGGCGTCATCGCATGATCTTCGGCTTCAATACCGATGTAAAGCACGGCGACACCGTGTTCCACGTGCAAAGCGAGGCGCGTGAGAGTGAGCGCCTGTTGCAAACACAGGTTTTCGTCCGCGGGCGCTGCATCGGCAAACGCGCTACGCCCTACTCCCAGGCCGCGGCTGAAGGCAGTTTCAGCGATCAGCAGAAAGAACAGGTTCTGCGCGATCAACATCGACTTGTGCTCAATGCCATTCGGGATGGGCAACTGGAAAATGCGTTGGACAAAGAGGAGACTCCTCAGAGCTTTGGCAGCCATTAAGGAACTGGACGTTCATTGGCTCAACGCGGATTCTGTTCATTCTGGAAATATTTTGCTGATGCGCTTGCGAGTCACTCAGGATGGCGCGGGCGTGCAGGGATCCAGGCTGACGGTTCGGTTTGCGCGTCCTGACGCAGCACCCTTTTACACCCAAGTGCTTACCGATCCGGAAGGCAACGCGGAAATGAAAATTGATGTCGAGGAACCGGGACTGCCCGATTCTTCTATTCTGGTGCAGGCTCGCTACCAAGACCGGACCGCCACGCGAAAATTCCAGTTGCGGAAAGTGGAAGCGTAAGGAAGCTGATTGGCGCCCGACGGTTTCGGCCCCAGCGGCAATGCTGATGGGATGAAGTTTGATATTTCCGAGCTATGAAAATAACCATCAATGGTGAGTCTCACCATCTCGATTCCCCGATATCGCTTTCCGCGCTTATTCAGCAACTCGGCATGAAACAGGATCGCGTGGCTATCGAGCGTAACCGGGAAATCGTCTCCCGCGACCAATGGGACGGAACACAGCTCTTCGAAGGCGATCAGCTTGAGATTGTCCACTTTGTTGGCGGCGGCCTAGCCCGCTAATCTTTCTCCGATTTTCACAGCGGAACTCCGATAGTCACCCCCTTCGCGTCCAATCTTCCATTGACACCCTAACCTTCTCGCCTAGAATGGCTTAAACATTTTCGCGTCAATTTGTTTAAAACATTTTTCGTACTCTATGCAAAGGTTTACTTCTCATGATGTAGCGGCACTAACGGGAATCACTCCCCGCCAGTTGCAATGGTGGGATGAGCGCGGAATCGTCGTTCCCGCCCGCCAGGGACATCGCCGCTTTTATTCGCTGGAAGATGTCACTGAGATCTCAGTGATCTGCCAGCTCCGGGAGCGCGGTTTCTCTTTGCAGCGTATGCGCAAAGTGATCCGCTTCCTGCAGCGCGAATTCGGCAAACGCCTGGTCGAAACCGTAAGCGCTTCCTCCGAGTACCACCTCCTTACCGACGGTCAGAGCTTGTATCTGGAGAGTTCGCCCCGCCAGATCGTCGATATTTTGAAGAATTCACGGCAACCCTTGCTGGCCATTTGCCTGACAGACACGGTGCGGCGGGTGCGCGCGGTAATCCGCGAAATTAGGAAGAGCAACACATCGGTGGAAGGCCACCACTTTTCGCCCAAGACAAAGAAACGAGCTTCATAAATTGCGGATCACAGCTTGCGTGAGGAGACAACTATGGTTGGAGAACTAGACATCCTGAGCGAGTGGATTCCCGAGCAAATGCAGCCCGGCACGATTTTTGTGCTCGAAAATGCGGGACAGGTCGGCGAAAAGGCCGATCCTTACTGGGCAGTTCTCTCGTGTCCTGGCTGCGGAACTCTTGGTCTGATCACGCGCAAACAAATTGCCGGTCTTTTACCGGTGATTTGCGGATCCCGCGGCTGTTCGGCTCAATTCTTTATCCACGACAGCGAAATTGTCATTCGTAAACCATGCTGAAAGTCGTCGCTCCGCCCCGCACTCCCGCGGAGACTGGCGAATCCACCGTGCCCTTTGGCATTTAGAATTGAGTGGGAATCAACTGAACGTGCCAGTCGAATCCCGCATCTCAAAGCTATGACATTTGAACTTCGACAATATTCTGAACCATCTCCCCCCCGATCAAGGAGCCGTCTGATCCTGAGAATCCCAACGCTCCCTTGCCGGATCCGGACCCTGAAGAACCGTTTCAGATGTAGGCTCACTGCCCGGATAGGGGACCCTTCATCCGAATATTCGGCGAGGGTCGGCAGGTGAAGTTAGCCGATTCGGCGCAAGTCAGAAACTTCTCGGCTCGGAATCGGCACCTGTTCGACGATTTCGATACCGAAGCCGTCGAGTCCGGGCACCCTCCGGGGATGATTGGTCAGCAGCCTGATCCGCCGCAAGTTCAGGTCGGAAAGAATTTGCGCCCCGATGCCGATTTCGCGCTGCGCCTTTCGGTCATTTTCGGGTCCCGGCGCCGATCGCCGGTCGCGATGAAAACTGAGCGCTGCCCGCTGTCCTAATTGTTCGACGGAAAATCCCTTGGAAGTCTGGTGCAAGTAAATCAGCGCCCCGCGGCCTTCCTGGGCGATCACTCGCATCGACCCCTCCACTGTGGCGTGGCAGTCGCAGGCGGTCGAACCGAATACGGTGCCCAGCAGGCAATGGGAATGCATGCGCACCAGCACGGGTTCAGGGGCACTCTCAATTTCTCCACGCACCAATGCCAGGTGAGACTCATTACCGTCTACCTCACTGGCATAAGCGATGACGCGGAACTCCCCGTGGGGTGTGTCAATCAATGCCTCGCCGACGCGATGTACGTAGCGCTCGTGCTGCATGCGATAACGGATCAGCTCCGCGACCGTGAGCATCTTCAGATTGTGAGTGGCGCAAAACCGCACCAGATCCGAAACCCGCGCCATGGTTCCATCGTCCCGCATGATCTCGCAGATAATGCCGGCCGGTACTAATCCGGCGAGTCGCGCCAAATCGACCGCAGCCTCGGTCTGTCCGGCTCGCACCAGCACGCCGCCCTTACGGGCCCGTAGTGGAAAAACATGTCCCGGTCGCGCCAAATCCGCGGGCCGGCTCGCCGGGTCGATCGCTACCTGGACGGTACGTGCCCGATCATATGCGGAAATACCCGTCGTCACCCCTTCCCGGGCATCCACCGCTTCGCAAAACGCCGTTCCATAATTCGAGGTATTCTCCAGCGACATGGGGCCGATCCGGAGATGATCAAGCCGTTCCTCGGTCATCGCCAGGCAAACCAGACCGCGACCGTATTTAGCCATGAAATTAATGGCCTCTGGAGTCACTTTCTCCGCAGCCAGCGTAAGATCACCTTCGTTTTCACGGTCTTCGTCATCCACTACCACAACCATGCGCCCGGAGCGGATTTCTTCAATTGCCGTGGAAACGTCGGTAAAAGCATTGAAGGAATGCATGTGGAAATTGTAGCAAAGCCGGCTCTCCCTTGCGCCGCGCAGATTTTTCGCCTAACAAAACAAAAGCCGCCCTTTCGGCGGCTTCCTATCGAAAAATCGATTCGCGCTAAAGCGTGGATTCGATCTCAAATCCCCAAGCTTCAAGCAGCGGCTCAGGAATATATTTGGAATTCTTATTCCTGCGCGCCCATTCTCGCAGACGGGTCGAACGCAAATATTGATCGGGAGAGAGCTTATACTCGCGAACCACTTGCTCGAACTCGGTTACCGTGGGAATTACCGGGCCAATAGGTTCCGGTTTGCCCCAGTTTGGATTACCGCGCCGTTTCGCCATGAATCTCCCGCCTTGCAGAATTAACCGTTCGCTCTCCAACAAATTGGATTCCGCACATTATGCAGAGGATTCAACTTCATTTGTTGAAAACGAAGATTTTAGAGTCACTTCCGAACCAAGTCAATTGAGAGACTACCTTATATAATAGATTCGACTGGAATTTGTGTAAATTATAGAAAAATAATGTTTTAGATTGTAAATGCGACCGGATCGCTTTCCTGAGCGACCTGCTTCCACATGCCATGTTGAGGTTCATTCGCCGGCCCGTGCTTTAAGCTCTCCCGGGTCCGATCCAGCGATATCGAATGTAAACTTATAAAAATAAAATAGTTATTGTCCATATTCATGTTGCGCGGACCCGCAATAGCACACGCGGCGAGGTGACCGCCGTAACCGGGAGAAATGACTATGAAATTGACCAAGCCAAGACGCGTAACTAGATTGTTATCAGGATCCTGAGCGCTCTTCAGCATTTCCCTATGTCTACTATACGACTGCAAGCACTGGTGTTTTGCTCGGACGAAAAAATCTTGCGGGTACTGCGCCGGGTGCTCAGCGATCTCGAGATCGTTCTTGATCATTGTACGGAGTCTGACGCGGCGATTCATAAGCTGACCCGTCAACGATACGAAGCCATCATTGTGGATTGCGCAAATCCGCTGGCGGCTTCCCAGGTGCTGCGCAGCGCGCGGACAGCGCCATGTAATAAGCGCGCCGTAGCCGTCGCAATGCTCGACTCTCAAGAACCGACCAACGGAGCTTACGATCTGGGCGCTCATTTTGTGCTCTACAAGCCAATTGCAAGCGAACGGGCGAAAACCAGCTTTCGCGCCGTCCGGGCTCTGATGAAGCGCGAGCGCCGTCGCAATACCCGAATTGCGGTGGAGATACCGGTAGTCCTGGCAGCGAAAGAGGGCGGGCAGCAACGGATCGTCACATCCGACTTAAGCGAAGGGGGAATTGCGGTTCGCCCGGCGCCCTCCAAATCGGCCGCTCCCTCCATGGTGACATTTACCTTGCCGGGAATTGGCTACAAGATTGAATGCCAAGGCGAAGTGGCGTGGACCAACTCCAGCCAGCAAGCCGGCATTCGCTTCGTGGATCTTTCCGCCGATGCGTCCAGGAAGTTGAAAACCTGGCTCGATAGCTACGCCCCCGATTTGGATAAGGATGATCCCCCGGTGCCGTGCAAGCTCACCGATCTTAGCCCTGGCGGAGCGTACCTTGAGACTGCGGCACCTTTTCCAGCAAGTACCAGGGTTACATTGTCCGCAACCGTGGCCGGTAAAGAGGTTCGGATTGAAGCAATGGTGCGCGTCTCGAATCCTGAAACAGGCATGGGATTGGCGTTTTTGCAGGAAACGCCTGCCCAACGAGAGCAGCTCAATAACTTCGTACAAACTCTAATCAGCTCCGAGGGAGCTCTGCCAGAAATTATGGTTCACCCCGAAGGACTGGAAGCAAATGAGAAAGATAATTCCAGCGGCAACGAAGTGACTGGCGATCCTCTGCTGGATCTTTTTAATCGGAAGTCCTTACTCGACAGCCAGGCTTTCGTTGCAGAGCTCCGCAAACAACGCGGACCAACGGCTTGAGCTGAAATCCGGCATTTACCATTAACCGCAAAGATCGCGAACGCTCCGGCGGCTCGGGCCTGAAGTTCTCCCTCAGATTCTGATTCGGCTTCGCCTGCTTTTAGCCGGAGATCCTACCCGAGGCCAGCAAAGCTCCGGCGGCTCCTCTTAATCTGTGGTAGCACCAACGTAGGATAAGTGTTACGATCCGGTTGTTCCGATGCTGAAGATTTATGCAGGGCGGGAATCCCGTGTCCCGGAGTTTCTCTTCGGCCCAGCTATAGCCCCTGTCAAAATCAAACTAAATATTCCCAGGAACCCGGAAGAGGCGCATAGCATTAAGATCTGATTGGGTAGCACGAAAAGTAGAAAGGTAATATGCAAAAAAAGAATCAAGAGGAGCGGGCACCAGGAAAGGAAGGACGATATGCGACTTCACTTGCTACTTCTGCTAGCGCTGATGCTCACTTCAATCTTGGTTGCCGCGCAGGGGAAGACGCAGGTTGCCATGAGTCACAAGGCTTACCCAGCTCAGCTATCGGGAACTGTCGTTGACACGTCTGGCGCGCTGATCGCCGGGGTCGGCGTGCAGGTTCGGGGAGCGAACGGTACGGTACAGAAAACGACACAGTCGGACAAGAACGGCTCCTTCATTATTTCCGGACTCTCGGCAGGTAACTATCGGCTCGTCGTATCTAAACCGGGTTTTGAAAGCAAAGAAGTGCCCGTCACCATTGAAACTGCTGGGGCGCCGGGTCGGCTACGCATCTCTCTCGCTGTGAGTACCGTGAACACCACCGTAAACGTGCCGGGCCGGGAGAGTGACCTTGTCGGAATTGCCGATTCCGCCGGCCAAGTAACGGTGGGCGCAGAGGAACTCAAAAATCGTCCGCTTCTTCGTTCGGGAGAGATTTTGGAAGCGCTTCCCGGGCTCATCATCACGCAACACGCCGGCGGCGGCAAAGCCAACCAATATTTTCTGCGCGGCTTCAATCTCGACCACGGAACCGACTTCGCCATTTTCCTGGACGGCATGCCGCTGAACCTGCCCTCGCACGCGCACGGCGAAGGGTACTCGGACATGAACACCGTCATCCCGGAGTTTGTGCAGCGGGTGGATGCCGAGAAGGGTCCTTATTACGCCGATGTCGGCGACTATGGCTCGGCGGGAAATGCCCACATAGTGTTTTACAAGACACTGCCGCAGAACTTCTTCCAGATCGACGGGGGTATGTACCAGTTTGCGCGGTTCGTCTTCGGCGTATCGCAAAAGCTCGGAAAGGGCAACTTGCTGTACGGCGGAGAGGCGTATCACGACGGCGGGCCGTGGGTGCATCCGGACAACTATTACAAATTCAACGGCCTTGTAACCTACAGCCAGGGAACGGAGTCCAACGGTTTCAGCTTCACGACCCACGCCTACGATGGAGCTCGATGGAATTCGAGCGATCAGCTCCCCTACACGGCCATACCCGTCGTCGGTTTCTTCGGCGCACTGAACCCGACGGACGGTGGCAAATCGCAGCGTTATAGCTTGCAAGGCGAGTGGCATCACAAGGGCGCGAATTCCGAAACCCAAATCATGGCCTACGGGTTCTATTACGATCTCAATCTGTTCTCCGATTTCACCTATTACCTGGTCGACCCCTATAAGGGTGACCAGTTCGAACAGCAGGACAGGCGCTGGGTGGCTGGGTTCGACCTCCGCCATACGATTTTCAGCCATTTCTTCGGTCGCAAGGCGGAAACCACTTTCGGTATGCAGCTCCGCAACGATTGGATCCACAACGGCCTTTTCCGGACAGAAGATCGCGTGCGTACGGACAAAACTTTTTATACAGCTAACTATCTAGATGTACCCTCCTTCCTGGATCAGGTCGCGATTTTGCCCGCGGACACGGATATTAATAAATTTACGGAGACGATAGTGAGTCCCTGGGTGACAACTGAGATCCAGTGGGCGAGCAAATTCCGCTCCATCCTGGCCCTGCGCGGCGACGACGGCGAAGGAGTCATTACCAGCTTTACGAACCCCACCAACCCCAACTATCCCAATGATCCTTACCCTGCCAGCTCCAATCCCAACACCAGTCAATCGGTCAACAAGTTCCTGCCCAGCCCCAAAGCAAGTCTGATCTTCGGCCCGTGGTCTAATACGGAGTTCTATGCCCAGGGTGGATTCAGTTACCACACCAACGACGTGCGCGGCTCAACCCAACTGTACGAGCCGGTTTCGCCGGACTATCCTTACTACAACACTCCGAACCCCATTAAAATTCCCTTCCTGGTCCAAACCAAGGGTGCGGAAGTCGGGGTGCGAACTGCGGCCGTCCCACAACTGCAAAGTACCGTTGAAATCTGGTATCTCCACAGTAATTCCGAACTCCTGCAGGATGGTGACACTGGAGGTACGAGCGCTTCACTGCAGTCGAGCAACCGCTACGGCATAGAAGTTGGGAATTACTACACCCCAACCCAACATCTGGTTTTTGATGCCGACTTTGCGGACTCCCGCGCCATTTTCACCCAAGACGATCCAGACGATTCGACGTTCTTCACCTCCACCCCAACCGGCCCCCAGCTTTGCGCAAGAAATTCGAATTGCTTTGGGCTGATTCCGAGCGGGGGCGGCACTTTCCTGCAAAATCCCTACGGCAAGGAGGTGCCGGAGGCAGTTCGGTGGGTGGTTTCAGCGGGAGTCACACTGCAGGATTACAAAGGATTTTCGGCGAGTTTGCGCCTGCGTTATTTTGGCCCGCGTCCTTTGACGTCCGACGGAGTTTATACCTCACCCTCGACGGCGCTGGTCAACCTGGGGGCTAGTTATAAATTCAACAAGAACTGGAGTCTCTTGGGCGAAGTTTTGAATTTATTCAACCGCCAAGATCACGACGTTGACTACGCCTATGTATCGCAAATAACGCCAGCGGCCGGGCTGGGGCTGCCGGCGACACCGCCAACAACACTGGCAGGGCAGGAGCAGGTTGCGAGTGTGGTGGATGCGAACGCGGCGTTCACAAGGGTTATGCACCCCGTGGAACCGGTTCAGGCACGATTGACTTTCCGTTTCAGTTTTGGTCGCTGAAGCAAAAAACGTTGTCACCGTGTCCTGCTTGAACTACATCGCCAAAAAGGAATGTGCAATCACTTTCTGGCGGGAATCAGGATTGAACTGCGGTCTTCTGATCGATCACAAACACGCGGCCCGGCCCGGCCGCTTGAATCTTGTTTTTCTGGAAAACCTCCTTAATTCTTCGCCGCAGCTCGCGGCTCACGCCATACTGTTTGTTGGGACGGGTTTTCATCAGCATCAGATACTCCGCCTCACCGTTCCCCACGCGATCAATTCCGGGAACCTGCACGTCGCTTACGATGTCGTCAGTAAAGGCAGGGTCGTGCCGCACTTCATCTCCGACTTGCTGCAACAATGCGATGACCTTGTCGCTTGGCTCGTCGTAAGCGGTCGCCACCTTCAGAATCAGCTGCGACCAATCGCGAGTCAAATTCGAGACGATCGTAATCTGGCTGTTCGGCACGGTATGCAGAGTTCCATCGTCATCGCGTAGAACCGTGCGGCGCAGGCTCATCTCCTCCACTGCGCCTTTGACTCCCGCGATGCGTACGGTATCGCCAATGTCGTACTGATTTTCCAGCAGAATGTAAAAGCCATTAATGAAATCGTGTACCAGTGTCTGTGCGCCAAAACCGATTGCCAGGCCGGCAATACCAGCGCTAGCCAATAATGGCCCCAGATTGAGCCCGAGTAACGGCAATACGGTCAGGGCACTCACGAAAATGATAACGAACACCCCAACGCTATTGAGCACGCTGGCGAGGGTTTGGATCTGCCGAACATGCACGCGAGGCGCAAGTTTCGAGTCCCGCAGCGAAACGATTTTGCCGGTAATTGCGTGCACCAACCGGATCAGTAAAAATGCTCCGGCAATGACCATCACGATTTTCGGCGCGTCGTGCCGCAGAAAACCCATGGTGTCTTCCTGCCAATCGCGCAGCAGTTCGGGCAAATTTCCAGCTGGGGGAACCAGCATTGAGAACATATTAAGAGTCATCATTCGGCGCGATTATAACAAGCTGTAGCCGCAGATTCTCCCCTCGCAGCAGTCGTATAATCAGGTGGCATTTACCAGCGAGGCGTAACCGTGCGATTCACAGCTGTGTTAACCAGTGTTCTGATTCTGCTCTTCCTGTTGGCGTTGCCCCTGGCGGGACGAGGAACGGAGCTCCAACAACAGGATAGTCCTGATCCGTTGCAGGAAGACGGACTTGCCCCGCACGTGCCACCTGGTAATCCGAAGAAGACTCCCGACGATGAAGCAATCATCCGCATGCAGAAAGAGATGGAGAAAAAGGCCAACCTGGAGCGCCAACAGCATCTGAAAACGGACACTGACAAGCTGTTGAAGCTCGCCACCGAGTTGAAGACGCAAGTCGACAAGTCCGATCAGAACATCCTGTCGCTCGACGTGATCAAGAAAGCGGACGAAATTGAAAAGCTGGCCCACAGCGTGAAAGAGAAGATGCGAGGCGAAAACTAGCGCTTCGTTCTCTACCCGAGCCCGGCGAACGTTTTTGATCTACTACCCATTCCCCTCAATCTGGAATCCCTCACTCCCCACTCCCCTCTGGTATCTGTTGCAACTCGGTTTCAACAAAGTTAAAATTCTTCATGCCGCTGCCGCAGACGGAAGCTCCCGGACGCTTACAGGCTGAACTCATGTCGCGCGGTCTGCGCATGACCCACCAGCGGCGCACCATTCTTGGCGTGGTTGAAACCGCGAAGCAGCACCTGGACGCCAGTCAGATTCTGCGCAAGGCGCGGCGGATCGATCCACTGATTGACCGCGTGACCGTCTACCGGACGATCAATCTGCTGAAGCGTCACGGCCTGATTGATGAACTCGACCTGATGCACATGCAGGGCGAGAAACACTATTATGAGCGGCGTCCCCAACGCGATCACATCCACATGGCCTGCCTGCGCTGCGGCAAGATCACCGAATTCGAGAGCGATTTATTCGATCGACTGAAAGGCCAGATTCAGCGGGATTGCCACTTCCATATCGTGGTAACACGTCTTGAAGTCGGCGGATACTGCAATGAGTGCCGCACCGCCCCGTGAACCTGAATCCACGTTGTTGCAGATGGTTGCATTAATTCTGAAACACAAAATATGCCAACCATCTTGACCGGAAAGTTTCCTTCAGGTTAGGATCACTCCTCCTTAGTTGCAAGCCAGTTGCAACTAGGTGCGACAAGGTGCGACTGAGTCGCAATAGAAAGCTTATGACTCGTCTCGTTTTTCTTTATTCGGTGATGTTCGCTCTTGCCGCTGGGCACGCCGCCGCCCAAGAGCCCGCATATTTCGTTACCTACTCTCATGACATGGAGGAGCCAGGCAACCTCGAGATTTCTTTGAAGGGTATCCAGGGCTCTCCTAAATATGGAAACCCCTTCATCAGTGAAACCATGGAGCTCGAGTATGGTGCGCAGGCCTGGTGGACCACCGAGGTCTACCTTTCCGGTGAGCGCGTTGCGAACGACAGCACGATTTTCAATGGATTCCGTTGGGAAAATCGCTTTCGCCCATTGTTGCGAGAGCACTTCATCAACCCCGTGCTTTATGTGGAATACGAAAATCTCAACCGTGCCGACCGCAGCTTGCTGGAGGTAGTTGGCCACGACAGTATTTCCGACCTGCTGCTCAACAACGCCCAGGGCCGCTCCGATACCGAGCGGGAAATGGAATTGAAGCTCATTCTTTCCAGCAATACACATGGCTGGAACATCTCGGAAAATTTCATTACCGAAAAGGACCTGAACGAGCCGGAGCCGTGGGAATTCGGTTATGCCCTGGGGGTAAGCCGCCCATTGACGCTGCTGGCCGGGGCTCGATCATGCGTGTTTTGCCGGGAGAATTTCTCCGCGGGAGCGGAATTATATGGCGGCCTCGGCGACCTTAACGGATTCGGGCTAAGGCAAACCTCTCACTATGCCGGTCCATTGGTCGGCTTCAATATCCCGCGCGGACCGACGCTCAGTTTCTCGCCAAATTTCGGATTAAATGCCAACAGCGTCGGAGTGCTCTACCGCTTCACAGTTTCGTGGGAAGTGCAGCAGCTCTTTGGGCATTTTCATCGAGGAACAAAATGACACCACGTAATGTTCAGTCGGCCTTGGCGGTATTGCTCGCGTTTGCGCTGGCTGCCGTTGCCCAAACGCCGTGGGTGGGGCGTGTTTCCGAATCGGAGCGGGCCCGCGTAAATCCATACGCCAACCGGCCACAGGCGATTGCGGCGGGTGCGCGCTTGTTCGCCGATCATTGTGCGCAGTGCCATGGTGCCGATGCTTTGGGACGCAAAAAAAGGCCGAGTTTGCGGACGCCGGAAGTGCAGCAAGCTGCGGACGGCGAAATCTTCTGGCTACTCAGAAATGGGGCGATGCGGAAGGGAATGCCTTCCTGGAGTTCCTTGCCCGAACCTTCGCGCTGGCAAATTATCGCGTTTGTGAAGAGTTTGGGTGAAGCGCCGGCGAGTCAATAGTCCATCCACCAATTTCACTATCCGGATACGAATGAAAACGACAACGGTATTAACCAAGTGGTTGGCCGGCCAGTTCATTGGTTTTGCAGCCCTGTTGCTTCTCGCCGGTTGTGGAGCGGGGGCTGCCCCGGCCTTCAAGACGGACTCTGACGTTACCCCCGCGGAGGACTCCATTGGAGAGCGTCTCTTCCTGGATCCGCGTTTTGCGCAATATTTCGCCGCCCACATGACCGGCGTCAACCAGCCTTTGGCAGTCGGCGATTCCGTAGTGGAGCAGGTTTACCTCACCAGTGGCACACTTCCCGGTCCATTCGCTGGGCAGTCGATAAATTGCCGCTCCTGCCATTTCGTGACTGAATTCCAGGGTGTGGCCGGAGCGGGCAACCGCACCTACGCGGATTTCACGACACGCAGTCCTATCCCCCGGCCGATGAATGGATTCACGCTGACGCCGCGCAATGCCATGCATATGGTGGGATCCCTCCAGCCCCATGCTGGCCCGGTCTTTCTACACTTCGACGGAGAATTTGCCACAGCCGCCGATCTGGTAAAAGCCACCATGACCGGGCGCAATTTCGGCTGGGCTCCCGATCAATATCAACAGGCACTGGCGCAGGTTGCGCAGGTTATCCAACAGGATGACGGTTCTAGCCAGTTGGCGCAGGACCGGACCAATGGGCTCTCCTACGGAACGCTTTTTCTCGGTACGGATTCGCACATCACGCCCGATCTGCTGATACCCGCCGCCGACCGAATCGATGTCAAGACCGCTTCCAATGACCAGATCCTGAATCTGGTCGCCCAGTGCATCAGCACCTACATGGGCGACTTGAAATTTAAACAGGACGAATTCGGGCGCTACATCGGTTCGCCCTACGACGTCTTTCTGCGTATCAACCATCTGCCGGTGCAGCCAAATGCGGGCGAGACGCCCGCGCAATACAGTCAACGTCTATATCAGATCGTGTCGAGCCTGAATAATCCCATCTGGGTCGACAGCACCGACGGGTCTTTTCTGTACCATCCGCAGCCATTTCAGTTCGGCGCGACCGAGTTTGCCGGCCTCAAGATATTCCTGAAAGCGGCGGCCGGGGCTGTAGACGGATCGCAACACGCCGGCAATTGTGCGGCCTGCCATCAGGCGCCGGACTTTACCGATTACGTGTTCCATAACACTGGCGTCTCGCAAACAGAATATGACTCAGTGCACGGGGCGGGAGCTTTTATGAGCTTGAGCATTCCGTCGCTTGCCGTACGAACTCAGAACTACAATCAGTATTTGCCCGCTTCCACGAACCATCCCAATGCCGCCGAGCCTTTTCGGCGCGCCGCCGACGCGAGTCATCCCAACTATGCCGATCTGGGGCTTTGGAACGTATATCTCAATCCGGATATGCCCAACCCGCAAGGCACGCTTAGCGCTGTAGTATGCGCTATTGCGCAGGATTGCACATCGGATCAGGGTCTCGGCCGTACGCTTGCCCAGTTTCGAACGCCCACCCTCCGTGACCTGGAGGATTCAGCGCCCTACTTCCACAATGGCAGCACTTTGAACTTCAACGATGTAGTCGAGTTCTACATCAACAGCTCGCTGCTGGCGCGCCAAGGCCTGTTACGCAATGCTCCTCCTGAGTTTCAGAACATGTCACTCAGCGAAAGCGATGTGGCTGCGCTTTCAGCTTTTCTGGCTTCCTTGACTGAAGACTATGATGACGCGTAGAACCGGGCCGGGACCGTATGTTTTCGAGCGGTAAGTCATGCTATTTGCGGCATTCAGCCCATAAATTCATGGTGAATGCCTTGAAGTTCGTGCGGGCCATTGGTCGCAGAACAGCACTGAGGCCTCGTCCGGCAACATTCGTGGCCAGATTCAAAATCGGATCAGCTAGCCTTCCAACCGCTCCGAGTTTGCCGGTTATGAGGTGTCCATAAAAACAATTGACGCTAGCCCAGCTTTCCGCAAAATCAAGCTCTCCAAGCACTTCCACATGAGAGAACGAACGCAGTAGGTATTTCAGGCCATCCGGCATGAAACGCCAGTTGTCGGCGGGATAGCCATGCTGGGGAAAGATTGAAGGCACGGTAAGGATTAAGGTGCCTCCCGGCCGCAAGACACGATAGCACTCGCTCGCAATGCCCTGCGGATTCTGGCAATGCTCCAGAACCTGAGTACAAATCACCAGATCGAACGATGCTTCATCTACCGGCATGTCCGCAGCATCGCATACGATATCCACAATCGGCGTATCCACTATATCCATAGACGTATAGGACTCGCACTTGTCCTTGAAAAGCGGATAGTAAGGGCAGTATTGGCCCCCTACGTCCAACACCTTTCCTATGGACTGCTGCTGGTCGAAAAACCGTTGCATGTGAGCGCGGCGATTGCTGAGCACCAGATAGTTTGCCGCGAAAATCGAAGGATAAAGACGGGCCGTTGCTGTCTTCTGGGCTTCCGCAAACTGGGCTGCGCTGTATTTTTCCGGCTTACCCAGATTTGGAGTTGCATTCACCAATGACATGTTTGCTTCCCCGATCTTAGTCTTCTTCTGGTTCGGTCACAAAGCGATAACCCACACCGCGAACCGTCAAGAGATGGCGTGGCTGCGCGGGGTCTTCC
The DNA here is from genome assembly GCA_963834075.1 of uncultured Acidobacteriaceae bacterium. Taxonomy (GTDB): domain Bacteria; phylum Acidobacteriota; class Terriglobia; order Terriglobales; family Acidobacteriaceae; genus PALSA-270. The sequence continues at coordinate 202,337 of CAWIAH010000007.1, read as the reverse complement.
TCGATATATCGCCGCAGCCGCACCACGAAGTTGTCAATGGCGCGAGTGTCCGTGTCCTCGTGCAATCCCCACACCTCTTCCAATATGGATTTGCGAGAAACGGCCCGGCCCTGATTGCGTATCAAGTGGCGCAGTAGTTCGGCCTCCATCACCGTGAGTCGGATGGCGTTGCCCTTGACTCGCAACTCAAGCTTGCCGAAGTCAATGACTTGGCCAGCAAATGAGAGAATGTCATATTCTGACGCATTGCCCGGCGCCGCCTTCGCGAGCCCAGAACTCGTTTCGGCGGGTCCATTTCGACTTTGACTCAGCCATTGCCCGCGCCGAAGCAATCCCTGTAATCGTGCCAGCAAAATGGCTAATTCGAAATGGTTTAGGAAGATAGTCGTCTGCGCCCGAGGCGAAGCCCTTCAGCACGTCCTCGGGCCGCCCGCGCGCGGTGAGCATGAGCACCGGAACGAACTGCTTGGCCGCGCGCAGCTCTGCGGTCACAGTAAAGCCGTCTTTCCCCGGAAGCATTACGTCAAGCACAACCGCTTCGAACCCACCGTGCCCGCGGATCTCGCGGCCTATCGCTTCCGCCAGGGAGAAGCAATTCCAGCGCGCTTTCACCATCCCCGACCACTTGGACGGAATGCCCTTCGGCCTCCAGATTGAATTGCAGCCCCTGGGCGAGGTGGGCTTCATCTTCGACGATCAGAACCCGGCTCATGCCATACTCCTGGGCAATTCGATGATGACCGTGGTACCCCGTCCCTCGCCTTCAGCTCTCGGCGCGCACTCGCCCCCCATGTTTGCGGGCGATCGCGCGCACAATGAATAATCCAAGACCTGTTCCTTTAATTTTGCTGAGGCTGCGGTTCTGAACGCGATAAAAACGTCTGAAAATCCGCTTTAGTTCAGGTGCGTGGAATCCCCACCCCGTGGTCCTGCACGCTGAGCGAGATATTCTCTGTGTCAAAGCTTTCCATCCGCACGCAAACCTCGACGCGATCCCCCGAATATTTGATCGCGTTGTCGAGCAGATTCGAAACTGCCGTCCGCAGCTCTTCCGCATCGCCAGCCACCATGATTCCGTTTCCATTCGCCCCGGTTTCATAGCGCACCGCTTCGGGCGGAAGATGATGGCTGGTACGGGCAATCTCAATGCATTCCCGCACCAGCCCATCGAAATCCAGTGGAAGACGCTGGCTCACACTTTGGTGTCCGGCTTCGCCGGCCTTCAGCACCTGCTCCACCGTTCCCAGCAGTCGGTCGGTATCGTCGAGCATGATGCGGTAGAAGGCGCGTCTCTGCGCCTCATCCACATCGCGGCGTTGCAGGGTCTGGAGATAGAGACGGATGGAGGCCAGAGGGGTTTTCAGCTCGTGAGTGACGGCGTTGATAAAGCTATCGTGCTGCTCGTTGCGGCGAATCTCGCGCACCAGAAAGCTGGTATTGAGAATCAAGTCCGGCGGTGATGGCACCAAAAAAGATCACGCCCAGCAATACGCGTATACCGGTCCGCCAGTTCAGGATGATCCAGCCGAATGCGACCGCGACAACGACCGCGGCCAGGCATACTCCCAGCGAAAGGAAGATGATGACTTTGCGTCGGCCGGCGAGGCGCATCGCCCGATTCTACCGCGCTGCCGGGAAGAAACGGTAAACTGGGTGCGGATCATGCAAGTGCGGATTCTATTTTTCGGGGCGCTGCGGGACCTTGCTGGGCGCGCTAGCGAGACAATCGATCTGCCTTCGGGAGCTACCGTGGCAGACGTGCTTCGCCATTATGAACGCGCCATTGCTTTGCCCAAAGCCGTGCTGACCTCTCTGGCAACATCCGTGAATCAGCAATACGCCCTTGCGAGTGCCAAACTGAATGAGAACGACGAGGTCGCCTTGCTCCCGCCGGTGAGCGGAGGGTCCGAAAGCAGCCCCAAGCCAGTCCAATCCTATGCCGCAATGGTGCGGCAGCCCGTAAATACATCAAAGATCATAAACGAGATCAAAGCTCCCGAGGACGGCGCTGTCGTCGTCTTCGAGGGCATCGTGCGTAACCACTCCCGCGGCCGGCGTACGCTTTACCTCGAGTACCAGGCCTATGAAGGCATGGCCCTAAAGCAGATGAACGCGCTGGCGGAGCAAGCCCGCGAGGATTTTGCCATACGCGAGGTCGCTCTCATCCATCGCCTGGGTCGCATCGAAATCGGCGAAACCAGCGTGTTGATTGTAGTGGCCGCGGCCCATCGTGCCGCCGCCTTCGATGCCTGCCGGTGGCTCATCGACACGCTCAAACGCACCGTCCCTATCTGGAAGAAGGAATATTTCGCGGACGGCGCAGTCTGGGCCGGTGGTGAGCCCTTTCCCGCCGATATCGCTCATGGTTCAGGCACCCCGGCTCCCGGGCGCGCATCTAAGTGACCAGTCCATTCATGCGATTTCCGCATAAATTGGTAGCCGCTCTAATCTTGGCCTTTGCTGCGAGCATCTCGATTGGCCAGGTTCCCAAGCCCCCGTGGGCAGGCAAGGCAACGGCTCCCACGAAGTCCTCCTCGGGGAGCGCGCCCGACGCCCAACCAGCCAGCAACTCTGAGGAAACCATCAAAGTAGACGTGAAGCTGGTGAATGTGTTCGTTACGGTCACGGACGAACATGGCGCTCCTGTCGCCCACCTCAATAAAGAGGATTTCCGGGTGAGCGAAGACGGCAATGAGCAGAAAATCGCGGTATTCGACAAGGAATCTCCTTTACCGCTGTCCATTGTCCTCGACATTGATACCAGCGAAAGCACGCGGCGCGATTTGCCGCTGGAGTTGACCTCAGCCCGCCGTTTCGCTCACGCGATTTTGCGTCCGATCGATGGCCTGGCGATTTTCAGCATCAGCGAGACCGTGGACGAAGCGGTTCCTTTCACCTCTGACCTGAAGCGGATTGACCGCGGCATCGATCACATTCATCTCGGATCGGCGACGGCTCTTTATGACGCCTTATATTTGGGAGCGCAATCGCTGGAGCGCCGCGACGGCAGGAAAGTCCTGGTCGTGATCACCGATGGCGGCGACACCGTCAGCAAGGTGGATTACCAGGGAGCCTTACGGGCAGCGCAGGAAGCCGAAGCCATCGTGTATAGCATTATCGTTGTCCCAATTGAGGCTAGCGCTGGCCGAGAGCTCGGAGGGGAGCATGCGCTGATTCAGATGTCGAGTGACACCGGGGGACGATATTTCTACGCCACATCGGTTCCCCAGCTTGACGATGCCTTCCGCCAGATCAGCGACGAACTGCGTACCCAGTATCTGCTGGCTTACTACCCGTCGGAACGACTATCGAATTCCGATTTCCGGCGTATTCAAGTGCAGGTAAATTCCGCGCCGAATCTGAAGGTCCGGTATAGAACGGGCTACTACACCTCCAAATCGCATTTCTAGCGATTGTGGCTAAACATATTCAAATTTGAATACTGGAAATACAATATTTGGAATTTCCCGCCGTGCCGCTCCAATTCCGTCCTGCTTTTTGAGACGCCAATTTCATTTATCTAGCTGATAAATAATATGATATTCGCATTGGTGTTCGAGATCTTGCCGCGGCAACTCTATGGTCTGCACGATTGCATAATAGTCAAACCAAAGTAGTACACCCAAGGATATTGTCGCACTTTAGGTCGACGAGCCAGAGGCTCGAAAGGTAGGTTCCAACCGATGCTCACACCGAGATTCCTTCCCCGCGGCGTGTTTTATCAAGTCGCTCTCATGCTGATCGCCATGGCCGTCATGATTGGGTTGGCCAACACAGCCGTCGCCCAGCAGAGCCTCTCGACCGGCAACATCCAAGGAGCCGTCACCGACCCCAGCGGCGCGGTCGTGCCTAATGCCAACGTTACCATTACGAATGCTGGAACTGGCCAGGTATTGTCGGTTACCTCCAACTCCGCAGGTCTATACAACAGCGGCTCCCTCATACCCGGAAATTACAGAGTTCGGGTGGAGGCCAAAGGTTTTCGCACCAGTCAGCTTCCAGTGACCGTCGAAGTGGGAACCATGGCAACAGGGAATATTAAATTGGAGCTTGGCGAAACCAGCCAAGTAGTCGAAGTTCAAGGGTCCTCGGTACAAGTCAACACCGAACAGGCCACGATCCAGGGCGTGGTTACCCCGGAGCAGATTGAAAATCTACCCATCAACGGGCGGAACTTTCTTGATTTGGCCCAACTGGAACCGGGCATCCAGGTTCAGGACGGCGCGGGATTTGATCCGACCAAGAATGGGTTTCGAGTCGATCTCAATTGGCGGACGTGCGGGGCGTACGGCGCGCATTATGGTGGATGGCCTCGACATCTCCGACGAGAACGTCGGAACCACAACGCAGGATGTTCCCGCTTCCGCCATTCAAGAATTTTCCATCGCGCAGTCGAGCCTCGATCTTTCTTCTTCTCTGACTTCTTCCGGTACTGTGGCGGTAACCACGAAATCCGGTACGAACGATCTCCACGGGGAGGGATTTTACGATTTCCGGGACCAGCGTGTTGGCTTCGCCGCTTTTCCGGGTGGGGCAACCCCGCCTTTCCAGCGCAATCAGATGGGGGGAGATCTGGGCGGTTCAATTATCAAGGACAAATTATTCTTTTTTGGGGATGTTGAACGCACAAAGCAGGATTTCGGCAATGCAGTCACCTTCTCTGCTCCATTTACCGACCTGAGCGGAGTCTATAGTTCCCCCTTTCGCGATAACGAATATGAGGGACGACTGGATTGGAACATCCGCTCCAGCACTCATCTGTTCTACAAGTTCGGTTACAACAATAATAGCGACCTGAAGCCGGGCAACAATTACTCGCCTTTCGTGAATCGGGACAACAGCACCCTCGCATACTGTAGGTCTCGACTTCACGACCGGCAGTGTTACCAACAGCATTCGTTATGGCTACAACTATTTCAACAACAGCCTAGGGGCGGTTTCTTCGCTCGGTGGCCTCATCAATCCTGATCCGAATTTGTATATGATCGACGCAAGCGGTGGTTTGACGACTGGACCGAATGTGGATGCGCCGCAGGGCACCATTCAGTCGAACCATCAACTCAGGTACGACGGTTCCAAGCAGTGGCGAAATCATATTTTCCGCTTCGGCGGAGCCTATGACAAAATTTCGATGGGAAGTTTTGCAGCTTTCGGCGCTTTGGGAGCCGTAGTAACATTCACGCCAACCGATGCTGCCTCTTTCGCGCCCGCTTTGGTGTCTGGCGGATCGCCGGCAGATAACCCGCTGAACTATGCGGTCGGGTCGGTCACCTTGTTTAATGGGCAGGGCGCCTTCAGCGAAAAGGAAGCTTTCGGCAAACCAGCCTACAGCGGATTCTTCGATAATCGCTTGAGTTTTATGGCGGCGACGCCTGGAAAATCAGACCGAATCTAACGGTAAACTACGGAGTCCATTACGTTCTGGACACCAACCGGAATAACAATGATCTGGAATCGAATCCAACTTTGGTTTCTGCTTTAGATCAATTCGGAGCAGGTTTAGGCAATAAGGCCAATGCTCCCAAGACCGATTTTTCGCCCGAAGTGGGAGTGGCCTGGGATCCATGGCACAACGGAAAAACGGTTTTCCGCGCTGGCGCGGGACTGTACTATGAAAACACTCCCATCAATGACATTCTTTTCGACCGCGTGTCCCGCTGCCCACCGGGTTGTTCTTTGGCGATACGGGCTTTTGTGGCTCAACCAGTTCGGTTACCTTTCCCGGCGGCACCAACGTATCCACTCCGACGGAATTCCTTTCACCGGGCCAGCGGGTACGGCCATTTGCGGTTCCCCTTTCTCGCAAACTATCAATGGGGTGACCGTCGCGACAGCTATCTCCGACTTGCAAACGGCCTATCAGGCTGCCACGCTGGCGGCTGGGCCGGCCGCAATCCCGGGTTTGTGCCCAACTTGGGCGGGACTTTGGGCAATCCCTCGAGCACATTGGCACCGAACTACCTCACTCCCAGGTCCTTCCAGTGGAATGCGGGATTCCAACATCAGATCGCGCGCGGTACGGTGCTGTCTGTTGACTATGTCCACAATATGGGACCCACTTCTTGCTCGGGATTGATGCGAATCATGTGGGAGCCGCGCGCAATCTTAATGTCGCGAACGCGCTGGCTGACATCAACACCACGTATAGCCGGAAGTGGTTGCGCTCCCGCCAGCAGCGCAGGCGCTAGTTCCCAAGCCGCCATTGCATGCTACCTGGCTGCGAATCCGACCGCGACCATGGTAAATTTCGCTACCAACGGTTTGGATGCTGGGGGCACATTGCCCAATCCTACGGCGGCTTTCCCCGGGATTAATCCTGCGGTCGGAACGGGTGAGGTGTTCTACCCGATTGGCGACTCGCGCTACGATGCGTTGCAGATGTCCGTGCGCTCCAATGTGGCGCATCCCTTCCGCGGCGTGCAGCAGATGAATCTAGTGTTTTCCTACGCGCTTTCGCGGTTGGATAGCAACTATCCTTATACCGTCAACGAGGGACAGCAGGTCTCCGGCGACCAAGATTTCCTGAACCCAGCCGTGGACTGGGACCACCCTAACCAATTTTTTGGTCCAGCGGCACAGGACAGGACCAACCAGATTTCGTTTGGGCCGGTATTCCAAGTCGCACGCCGTGGACCGCTTGTGAGCTTTATCGGTCATATTGACTCGCCCCTGCCATTAACCCTGGTCCTGCCACAGATAGACGGGGGCGGTGAACCGGGAGAGATATTCCGTACCGACGTAACTGGAGATGGGACTGTCGGATACCCCGCCGCTGAAGGCGGCGACATCGTCCCGGGCTCTAATGTCGGATCGTTTGGGCGGAGCATCAGTCCTGGGAATCTGAACAGCTTCATTAACAATTACAACAGCAAATATGCCGGCCAACTGACGCCGGCCGGACAAGCCCTTGTTACCGCCAATTTGTTCACCTCAAGCCAGCTTCTAGCGCTTGGTGCGGAGACTCCAACGATCGCCAGTGCTCCTGCCGGCAATGTGGGTATGGGATGGCTGAGATCGGTCGATTTCCGCTTTGCCTGGCCGGTTACGATTCGGGAGCGATTCACTATCGAACCCAGCATTACCGCCTTCAACATGTTCAACTTTGCCAACTTCGACACTTCAGTCAATTCCTTGAGCGGCATTCTGCAAGCCGCCCCAGGAAGTTCCGTGAACAACGTTACCGGCTTCTCTGCCAACTGTCCTTCGGGCACTTGCCGCACCGGCGATCGCATTGGGCCCGGTTCGGGGATCTTTTCGCTGGGTTCGCCCCGCGAACTGGAGTTTGGTCTTAAGGTGAGGTTCTAACCGGAGTTAGCTCTGGCTGAATGGGGAACGGGCCGCTGGCGAACCGACCAGCGGCCCGTTCGTTTGTTGAGCGCGGGAGGGGGTATCTCTTCATCGATCCAAAACCCGCGTGTAGAATGACTTATGCCTTTCCGCGCGAAGGATAACCAGTTCGCGGCGCAAAAAAGTCGCACTCCACCGCCCACCGAGACGTTGCAGGAAGCCCTATTTTTGAAAGGGCTGGGCGAGGATCAGACCCCCGTCAGCATCAAGCTGACGGATGGCCAAGTGGTTCATGGTTGGGTCGAGTATTATGACCGCGATATGCTCCGCCTTACCCGCGAGCATGCTCCAAATTTGTTCATCTACAAACATGACATCGTTTACATCGCTGAGGATAGAAAGTAGCCGGTACTGACGATTTTCGTAACAAGTTTGGTCCCAGAGCCAATGCAACCTCATTCAGAGGCTGAGAGCCAGGAGCTTGTAGTTGACGCCATCTTCCAATCATCAAAATTTTATTCCCACGATGGAGCAGATCGCGCGCGAGGCCGGGGCGCTGCTTATGAGCCACTTCGACCGCCGCATCAAAATCGAGTACAAAGGTGAGGCTGATCTGGTAACGGCGGCCGATCGCGCCTCGGAGACCCTGATCCGCGAGCGAATCCGCCAGCAGTGGCCTGCTCATGACATTCTCGGCGAGGAACAGGGACTAAGTAGCACTGGCAGCGACTATCGCTGGTATGTGGATCCGCTCGACGGGACCACGAACTTTGCCCACGGATTTCCGGTATTTTGTGTTTCGTTGGCGCTGGAGTATAAGGGCCAGCTCATTGCCGGGGTTGTTTATGATCCTACCCGCAACGAATTGTTCGCCGCAGAGAAGGGAAGCGGGGCTTTTCTGAATCAGCGGCGAATCCATGTTTCGCAGATCACCAAATTAGCGGAATCGCTGGTCGCGACCGGTTTCCCCAGCAATAAACGTCACAAGAACCCGAACATTCACTTCTATCACCAGATTACGTTGCGTACCCATGGAGTGCGGCGTGCCGGATCAGCGGCCTTGGATTTATGCTATGTCGCCTGCGGGCGCCTCGAGGCATTTTGGGAGTTCAATTTGAATCCCTGGGACACCGCCGCGGGAGTGCTGCTAGTGGAGGAATCGGGCGGCCTGGTCACGAATTTTGCGGGCGGCGTCTTCAACATTGATAGCCGTGAAACGCTGGCATCGAATGGTGCGGTTCACGAGGCACTGATTAGCGAATTTCAGCAGATTTTTGCGGGACGCGGATTGGAGCCGCTGGCGGATCCGGGTGAATACAAGAGGTAGAGGAAGGATGGGCGATATCGCGTCAGACCGTCGCGGTCGCCATTTACGCCGCTTTCGGCTCCGTTCGTTGCATTTCAAGATGCGCGGGATGGAGTTTGAGAGTAGGCTGTACGGTCAGCAGCATTCTTGCTAGAATTTCTTTTTTGGCGAGCCGTGCCAGGCTGGGGGAGAAACACATATGGCTTACATAATTGCAGAACCCTGCATCGGGACCAAGGACACCGCGTGCGTGGACGCCTGCCCGGTGGATTGCATCCATCCTAAGAAGGATGAGGAAGCCTTTGCCTCGGAGGAGATGCTTTACATCGATCCGGTGGAGTGCATCGATTGTGGCGCATGTGTGCCAGTCTGTCCGGTATCGGCGATTTTCGTGCTGGACGATCTCCCGGAAAAATGGAAGGCATTTACCGAGCGCAACGCCCAATATTTCGGGCGGTAAGTGAAGAGGATTTTGGCGTGAGCGCGTTTCCCGCACGGGATGCGCGCTTTTGCTTTTTTAGTAGCAGCAAAGCCATTAACTTCAGAATTCGAGAAGAAAGGCTTGGCAGCACGCTGGTTAAGGGCTGCTTATTGCTTGAACCGCCTCTTTTTCGGCGGTACTATTAGCCGCTCCTCATTTTTCGGGGACATAGAGAGAAGTATGCCGCAAAACTACGTACCGATTTTTCTTTTCGTCGCGGTGGTGGCGGTTGCGATTCCTTTACCGCTGCTTCTGGCGAAATTGGTGCGGCCCAACAATCCCGGCAAAGAGAAGTTGATGCCCTACGAGTGCGGCATCGATCCCGTGGGGACATCACGCGGACGCTACACCGTACGCTATTACATCGTCGCCATCCTGTTTGTGGTTTTTGACGTGGAGACCATTTTCTTGTTTCCCTGGGCGGTCAAGTTCAAAGCGCTGGGCGGATTCGGACTGGTGGAGATGCTGATTTTTCTTGGCATCCTGGTTGTGGGTTACATCTGGATCTGGAAGAAGGGTGCGCTCGAGTGGGTGTAGCTCCTGCCATGAACGAACAACCTCCGCCGGCAGAGACTTTTGTGGCGAGCCGCTTTACCAAGGGCAATTTATTTTTTCCTACGCGCATTTCTGTGAACCGGCTGCGGGTAAGCCGCATCAAGCCGCGGCTGTTCGGCAGTAATGAGGAGAGCATTGCCATCGGCCAGGTGGCTTCGGTGCACATTGCGACAGGGATAATGTGGTCGAATATCGTCATCGAGTCTTCGGCCGGCACCGACCCTTTAACTAGCCATGGCCACCGCAAGGCTGATGCACAACGAATTCGGGATTTGATCGAAGGCTACCAGGCGGCGCGATAAGTACGTGCCGGACCTCTCAATGGGCGTTGACAGTCGGCTGGCAAGCTGCTAAAAGTTATCGTTCTTTTGATCCAGTGCTTCTCGAAAAGTTCTTGGGCGCCGTTGGTCTGTGCCTTTGCAGCTATGCCAGACGAACCCAAAACGCCTCCCCCCTCACCTGGTGGTGAGAAGCCCGCCGCAGAATCATCTTCTACCACGTCGAGACATGCCCATCCCGCGCCGGCCAAGCTGGTTGCCATGGCGGCAGAGCCATGGCAGTCGGAGATGGTCGCCCGCATCAAACAGCGTCACGGTTCAGGCGTCGAGGCGCTGTCCTATCTGGGACAGAACTATCTGGTTGCCGATATTTCCATCGTTTCCGAGTTGCTTCAGACTTTGCGGGATGAAGAGCAATTCGCCTATTGCGTCGATGTCACCGCTCTGCACTATCCCGAACGCGAAAAGCCGTTTGAGGTGATTTGGATTCTCTACTCATTTGTTACCAACGAACGAATTCGGGTAAAAACTTCGATTGCAGATGGCGCGATGCGCGCCCAGTTCTGTTTCTATCTGGCCGGCGGCGAACTGGCTCGAGCGCGAAGTCTATGACATGTTCGGTATCCAGTTTGAGGGTCATCCGGATCTGAAGCGCATTCTGCTGCCTGAGGGCTGGAACGGGCACCCGCTGCGCAAAGACTACAGCATTATCCAACAGGACAACGAGTGGGTGCAGATCAACCTGGGGATCGAAAGCGGGCAATAGCCGCTTAGGGCCAATGACTGACGCAATCAAGACGGAAGCAATCAAGACGGAAGTACCCAAGACAGACGCGATCAACACCGCCGCGAGCAAATTTGTTTCGCACCTCGAACTGGGCGAGCCGGACCAGACTTTTCTCGATTCCAACGAACTCATCATCAATATGGGCCCGCAGCATCCGGCAACGCACGGCGTGCTGCGCGTTATTCTCAAACTGGACGGCGAAAAGGTTCTGGGCACGGAATGCGTGATCGGATATTTGCACCGCGGCGTTGAAAAGATTGCAGAGAATCGCACGTATGCGATGTTCAATCCTTACGTGGACCGTATGGACTACGTCGCTGCGGTTTCCAATGGATTGGGTTATTGCGAGGCCGTCGAAAAGTTGCTGAATGTTCAGGCTCCGCCACGCGCCAACTACATCCGCGTCATTCTCACCGAACTGAACCGGTTGGCCAGCCACATGCTTTGGCTGGGAACGCACGCCCTCGATATCGGCGCCATCACGCCGCTGTTCTATACCTTCCGCGACCGCGAAGAGATCCTCAAGATTTTCGAAAAATATTGCGGCGCGAGACTGACGACCCACGCCTTTCGCATTGGCGGATGTTTGTATGAGACGTATGACGGATTCGAAGATGATGTAAAGAAGTTCGTCAGCTTCGTTACTCCTAAGATTGACGAGTACGAAGAACTACTCACCACCAACCGTATTTGGGTGGAACGGACGAAAGGCGTGGGCAAGATCTCCGCCAAGGATTGCATTGCGCTTGGCGTGACTGGGCCGGTGCTGCGTGCCAGCGGCGTGAAGTGGGATCTGCGAAAAGCTCAACCCTATGCAAACTATGCCGAATTCGATTTCGATATTCCCACAGGAGAACACGGCGACACCTACGACCGGTATCTGGTCCGCATGCAGGAGATGCGGCAGTCGCTACGCATTATCGACCAGGCCGTGAAGCGTATTCCTGAAGGGCCGATCATGGCCAAGGTGCCCAAAGTGATCAAGCCCGCAGTCGGCGAGATTTATCACTCGATTGAAGCGCCCAAAGGCGAACTGGGATACTTCATCGTCAGCGATGGCTCGACGCAACCGTACCGCATCCGCGTGCGGCCGCCGTCGTTTGTGAACTTGCAGGCACTGGATTTGATGGTGCGTGGAGCGCTCGTGGCCGACGTCATTGCGGTTATAGGCACGCTGGATATTGTTCTTGGCGAGGTGGATCGCTGATGCTCAACAGTATCGTTGATGGCATCAAGGCCTATCTGGTCAGCGGGAAGGCTACGCCCGGTCAAGCGCCGAGCATTCCCGCAAGCATCTTCTGGGCATTGGTTTACATCTTGCTGATCTTCCTGGGTCTCTCCGTCGCGGTCATTGCCATGAATTGGCTGGAACGAAAGATTCTGGCCCACATGCAAGTTCGTCTCGGACCGATGCGAGTCGGCCCACATGGCTTGCTGCAACCGATTGCCGATGCCTTGAAGCTCCTAATTAAGGAAGACATTACACCCACAGAGTCGGACCGATGGGTATTCTGGCTGGCGCCTCTGTTTGTTGTGGTCACTGCCTTCACAGTTTTTATTGTGGTTCCCTTTGGGCCGCAACATACCGTTACCGACATGAACATTGGAATTCTATTCATGCTGGGTGTCTCTTCGCTCAGTGTGCTGGGCGTAGTAATGGCGGGATGGGCTTCGAACTCGCATTACCCATTAATGGGCGCTTTACGTTCCAGTGCGCAAATGGTTTCTTACGAAATCGCCATGGGCTTGGCTGTAATCTCAGCCATTCTGATGACCAGTTTGAACTCGCAGGGAACTGGCACGTTGAGCATGATCGGCATCGTGCAGGCGCAGCAGATGCAGCACACCTGGTTCGTTTTCAAATTCTTTCCCCTCGGCTTGATTGCACTGGTGATCTTCGCCATTGCCATGGTCGCCGAAACCAACCGGGCGCCGTTTGATTTACCCGAGGCAGAATCGGAATTGACCGCGGGCTTCCATACTGAGTACAGCGGTTTTCGCTGGTCGCTTTTTTTCCTGGCAGAATATTCGGCAATGATCGCCGTCTCATCGATCGCGGTTACGCTGTGGCTCGGCGGATGGCTGCGTCCATTTCCTACCTGGTTGAGCGGCGACACCTGGGATCTGGTGTTTTCGCTGATTCCCGGGCTCACATTCTTATTCCTCGCGGGAATGTGCTTCTACAGCACGGCGCGCATGCCCAAACATCCCTACTTTCGTGTGCAAACGGCCGGCCTCGCCGGATTTGGGGTGTTGCTCGCCTTGATTGGGATCATTTTGTTCATTCCTCCTGTGATCGGCTGGGTACAGGATATTTACTGGTTTTCGATCAAGGTGGCCGCGTTCATGTATCTCTATATCTGGTATCGTGGCACGTTCCCGCGCTACCGCTTTGATCAGTTGATGACCGTGGGATGGAAAGTATTGCTCCCGACTGGAATCGGAGTGCTGATTTTAACGGCAGTCGCAGGAGTGGCGTTCTAGATGCAACCCGTAGCCACAACATTCTTCTTTTATATGCTGTCTGGTCTCGCGATTCTTGGGGGCGTTCTGGTAATCACCCGCAAGAACGCGGTGCACTCAGCCTTGGCCTTGATTTTGACGCTACTGGCATTAGCCGGTCTGTATCTGATGCTTTATGCTCCCTTCGTCGCGGGCGTGCAAATCATTCTTTATGCCGGCGGCATCATGGTGTTGTTCCTGTTTGTCATCATGCTTGTGAACCTGGAGCGCTCGCAGAAAGAAGAGCAGTACAGCCAGCAATGGCTTGCAGGAATTCTAGCCTCGCTCGCTCTCGGCGGATTGTTGGTCGGGATTTATGTGAAGGGCAATGCTTTGCTTCCTGTGCATACGGTGACCATGGCCGAGAATACCAACACGCAGGAGATCGGCACGCTGCTGTATGGAAATTATATGTTCACCTTCGAGATCGCTTCGTTGTTGTTGCTGGTGGCGATTATCGGAGCGGTGGTGATGGCCAAAAAAAGGATTTAAGAGAGCACTCAGCAACGACATTCAGCTTGAAGAGGTTTTGCTGAGTGCTGATGACTGAATGCTGAAGCTTATGGCCCCTATTACGACATTGCACTACCTGGTTGTCGCCGCCGCGCTCTTCATTTTGGGCGTGATTGGCGTGCTCACCCGGCGCAACGTGGTAATCGTGCTCATGTCGATTGAGCTGATTCTTAATGCAGTGAACCTGAATCTGGTCGCATTCTCGCGGCTCTGGGGACTTCATGGCCAGGTTTTCGCAATTTTCGTAATTACCGATGCCGCGGCCGAAGCGGCAGTGGGCCTCGGCATATTGATCGCATTCTTCCGCAACAAAGAAACGGTCAATGTCGATGAAGTGGATTTGATGAAGTGGTAGAAACAGCCGTTAGCAATTAGCACTCAGCCTTCGGCCAGAAACGGTTCGTGCCAGTCTACGGCACGAATCGGCGCGGCTAAATGCCAACTGCCAATTGCTTTAGATGTTTGCCGAAAGCTGATTGCTGAATGCTTTTTCTCGATCACATCTATCTCATCCCGTTGCTGCCGGCCATCGGCGCGGCGATCATGCTTTTCTTTGGCCGCAGGTTGCAAAAGCAGACAGTGAGCGCGGTGTGCGTTGGGGCTGTGGTTGTGGCGTTCATTTGTGCTTGCGGAGCTTTCTGGGAGTACACTCATTCGCCATTAGCGGCAAATCACCAACCCTATGAGAAAGTGATGTACACCTGGCTGGGAACCGATACCGGCCATCTGAACTATTTGACACAGGACGGCACCCCGGTCCCGTTTCGTGCCGATGCGGGTTTCCTGCTCGATCCACTCTCTGGCATTTGGCTGTTGTTTGTAACCGGCGTGGGCATGTTGATCCATATTTACTCCACCGGATACATGGCGCATGAGCAAGGCTATTACCGTTTTTTCGGCTATCTCAACCTGTTCATGTTTTCCATGCTCACACTCATTCTGGCCAATAACTACGTACTGCTCTTCGTCGGCTGGGAGGGTGTGGGTTTGTGCTCGTATTTGCTGATCGGTTTCTATTATGAACGAAAATCGGCAAGTAACGCGGCCAACAAGGCTTTCATCGTCAACCGAATCGGCGACGCTGGCTTTCTCCTGGGAATGTTCACCATCGCTTGGCACCTCGGGTCGCTCCAATTCACAACTGTCACCGAGTTGGCGCGTAGTGGCCGCTTCGCTATTGGAGATCCGGTTATTACTGCCGCGACCCTGCTGCTGTTCGTGGGCGCCTGCGGAAAGTCGGCACAACTACCGCTCTACATCTGGCTTCCCGATGCCATGGAAGGCCCCACGCCGGTTTCTGCCCTCATCCATGCTGCAACCATGGTTACGGCAGGTGTCTACATGGTGGCGCGGTCGAATGCTTTGTTTGTTCTGGCGCCGGCCTCGATGAAGGTCGTTGCGATCGTCGGAGCATTGACTGCGATCTTCGCGGCGTCTATTGCGTTGGTGCAGAACGACATCAAGCGGGTGCTGGCCTACTCTACGGTCTCGCAACTGGGATACATGTTTCTGGCCTTGGGAGTCGGTGCATTTGCCGCCGGCGTGTTCCACGTATTTACCCACGCATTCTTCAAAGCGTTGTTGTTCCTCGGCGCGGGCTCCGTGATCCACGCCATGAGCGGCGAGCAGGATATGCGGAGCATGGGCGATCTGGGGCGGCGCATTCCCATAACCTACTGGACGATGTTTGTCGCTACTCTCGCCATCGCGGGCATTCCACCCTTTGCAGGATTCGTCTCTAAGGACGAAATCCTGTGGCAGAGCTGGGCATCGGAGGGCAGCGCTTCCAGTCTGCTGTGGTTTATTGGCTACGCTACCGCACTCATGACGGCTTTCTATATGTTCCGCCTGGTCTATTTGACCTTCCACGGGCGTGCCCGCATGGGCCACGACGTCGAGCACCATATTCACGAGTCACCGAAATCGATGACGGTGCCGCTAATGATCCTCGCTTTCTTTGCGCTCTTCGCGGGATTTTTGGGCTGGCCGCACAGCTTGGGTGGTCGCGACCGTTTCGAAGCTTTTCTGCGCCCGGTCTTTGCCAGGGACGCGCGTGTATTTCGCACGGAAGGCGAGGCGGGACAACTGGCTGCAGGCAAGAAAGAGGAACACACCGATCCAATGGAATATGGCTTGATGATCCTCTCGATCGGCGCAGCGTTGGCGGGTTGGGGCATGGCGCGGCGGTCTTACGGCGACGCCGACAAGAATTACGTTGAGCCATTAGCCGCGAAAGTACCGGCCGCTTACACCCTCCTGCTCAACAAGTATTACGTGGATGAAGGCTACGACTACGCCTTCACCGGCCGCCGCAAGATCGGCAATGTGCGCTTGGGCGTAATGGGCCTCGGGGAAGCGTCCTCATGGGTCGATTCGCACGTGATTGATGCGGCGGTGAACGATGTGGGATGGCTCACTCGGGCTATCGGAAGGTTTTCGAGTTGGTGGGATAAATGGATTATTGACGGCATCGGCGTCAACGGGCCGGCATTTCTGGCGCGTGCACTGGCCATTCCGGCGCGCGCAATGCAATGGGGACTGGTGCAATGGTATGCGCTAGTCATGGTCGCCGGGTTGTTGGGATTTGTTTTTTACTACGCGTGGCATTAGAGGTGCGTGGCGCGGGCGCCCTCGCCCCTGAATGCTTGGATCTAAGGGCTAACTAGTCGCGGGGGGCGCCTGTGCCACCCGGACCATTGGAACTGCTTTTATGCAAACTCACATTCTTTCGATCATTCTTTTCACACCGCTGATCGGCGCGCTTCTGCTGATTTTTGTTCCGGCAGAGAGGAAGGACGCGATTCGCTGGATCGCGAACATCTTCGCGCTCGCCGGCTTTCTGGTTTCGTTGCCTCTGGTGCCCTGGTTTTGGGTGCAACGCTTCGAGCCCGGCTTCAAGTTTATGGAGGGCGCGGCGAATAACTGGATTCCCTCGATCGGCGCGGGTTACGTGCTGGGGATTGACGGCATTTCGTTTCTGCTCATCATGCTTACCACGTTGCTCGGCTGGATTTCGATCCTTTCATCTTGGTCGGCGATCGAAAGCCGCGTAAAGGAATACTACATTTGGTTTCTGATTCTACAGACCGGCATGCTGGGCGTCTTCATGGCGCTGGATTTCTTTCTTTTTTTCGTCTTCTGGGAAGCCATGCTGGTGCCCATGTATCTGCTCATCGGCATCTGGGGCGGCCCGCGCAAGCTCTACGCCGCCATCAAGTTTTTCCTCTACACGCTGCTGGGCTCCGTACTGATGCTGCTCTCGGTACTCTTCCTGTATTTTTACAATTACAAGCAAACTGGCGTGTATACCTTCAGCATTCAGGCGTTCTATCAAACTGCGCCCAAGATTTTTCACGACCCTGCCTACGGCGCGACTTTTGCCATCTTCCTCTTTCTAGCCTTTTTCGCTGCCTTTGCTATTAAGGTGCCGATGTTTCCCTTTCACACCTGGCTTCCCGACGCTCACGTCGAGGCGCCCACCGCGGGTTCGGTCATTCTGGCTGGCGTTCTGCTGAAGATGGGCACCTACGGCTTCGTCCGTTTCGCGCTGCCGTTCTTCCCGGACGTGGTTATGTACCCCAGAGTCCGCTTCTGGATGATCACGCTCTCCATCATCGGCATCGTGTATGGCGCGCTGGTTTCGCTCATGCAGAAGGACATGAAGAAGCTGGTGGCATACTCTTCGGTAAGCCACCTGGGTTTCTGTACACTGGGGATTTTTGCCCTTACTCCTTTGGGGCTCAGTGGTTCAGTGTTGCAGCAGATCAATCACGGCATCTCGACGGGCGCGCTCTTCCTGATTGTTGGAATTCTGTATGAACGGCGGCATACGCGTGAGATTTCCGAATACGGTGGCATTTCGAATGTCATGCCGTTGTATGCCACGATCACCATGATCATGTTTCTTTCATCGATGGGGCTGCCGCTGCTCAACGGCTTCGTCGGCGAGTTCACAATCTTGCAGGGCACGTTCATGGAGAATTGGCGTTGGGCGGTGTGGGCAGTGCCGGGAGTAGTCTTGGCTGCGGCCTATCTTCTGTGGCTCTACCAGCGTGTATTCTTCGGCACGGTGACTAATCCCAAGAATGAAAAGCTTCATGATCTGACGCCGCGCGAAGTCCTCACCTTTGCGCCGCTGCTCGTCATGGCCTTCTGGATTGGCCTCTATCCCAAGCCCTTTTTCGAGATATTGCAGCAGCCGGTGAACCAGATCGTGCAAACCGTTCGCCCGGGTTATCCGGTGAATGGCACCGTCAACGCATCCGCGCAGCCAGCTCCGAGAGATTCCACGCCCCAAGCCGCGCTCGCGGCAACGCCCATCACCGCAATTGGCGAAGAAGGGAAGCGATAAGTGCTCGCTGGCCTGCCACAATATTTCACCGCGACCGATTACATGCTCTCGCTGCCAATTGTTCTGCTTGCGCTCTTCGGGCTCGGGATTCTGCTGATCGATTTGCTGTTGCCCGCTGAGCTGAAATGGATGAACGCCGTAACGGCGATTATCGGGGTGGGGTTCTCGGCAATTGCAATCACAGGGACTCCAAGGATCTGGAAATTCGAAGTATTCGGGATTTTCAGATATCTGGAAGTGATAAATGCACGTGGCTCGGTCGGGCAATTCATTTTCGTAAAATCGATGTACGTAGATCCGTTCGCTATTTACTTTTGGATTCTTTTTCTGGGTGGGGCGGCGCTGTCGATCCTGATTTCGGTCCGCTATCTGGAGATCGAACACGAGAATCACGGCGAGTTCTACGCCCTGCTCCTGTTCTCCGTCGTCGGCATGATGTGCATGGCCGCCGGCTTCGACATCGTTCTCATCTTCATTGGCCTCGAATTGATGGCCATCTCCACCTACATCCTGGTCGGCTTTCTGCGCGGCGACCGCCGCTCCAACGAGGGCGCGCTGAAATATCTGCTGCTCGGCGCGTTTTCATCCGGCATCTTCGCTTATGGATTATCGCTTCTCTATGGATTAACCGGGAGCACCAATCTACTGGTGATCGGACCAAAGCTCACGCAATATGTATCATCCGGACATCATTCCGATCCCATCGTCATTCTCGCGCTGCTGACCACGAGCGTCGGGCTTCTCTTCAAAATTGCCGCCGTCCCATTTCATCAGTGGGCGCCTGACGCCTACGAGGGCGCACCCACCAATGTCACCGGATTCATGTCCGTAGCCGTCAAAGCCGCCGCCTGGGCCATGCTGCTGCGCATCTTTCTTTGGGGATTTCCCGGGCTGCGCCCAGTGTATGTCCCCATGCTGATTTTTGTCTCGATTGCCACTATGACGGCGGCCAACCTCGCCGCTTTGACGCAAAACAATCTCAAGCGCCTGCTGGCGTATTCTTCGATCGCGCATGTCGGCTACATGTTGCTGGGTCTGATTGCAGGGAACAACGACGGAATCAAGGGCATTTTGCTCTATTTGCTGGTCTACACCTTTATGAATCTGGGTGCGTTTGCGGTGATTACATCGCTCCGCCAGCGCAATGTGATTGGGGATGAGATCGACGACATCGCAGGGCTTTTCTCGCGCGCCCCGACAGAAGCCATCCTGATGCTGATTTTCCTCTTGTCGCTGGCCGGCCTTCCGCCGCTGGCTGGGTTTTATGGCAAGTACTTCATCTTCCTTAGCCTTATCGAAACCGGGCACTATGCGCTGGCCTCGCTGGCCGTGTTGTACGCCGTGTTTGGTCTCTATTACTACATGCGTATAGCCAACGCAATGTTCATGCGTGAGGCAGCAGACAAAAGTCGTTTGCCAATCAGCGTGGGCATGGGAGTTGCTTTGGCAGCGACAGCGTTTGCCACCGTTTATATTGGCATTTTGCCCGAACAATTTATTAGGACGGTAAACTGGTCGTTGGGCATCGCTCAAAGTTCTTCGATAGCGAGTCTGACTCGCTAGTTTTCTCGCGTCATCCTTGCCCGATGCAAATCTAAGAGGCAACTCTATGCCCGGCGATCCTCCCAAAAAGTCCAATGGCTGGATGCAAATTGCCCGTTACAGCGAGCTTGCGGTGATCTTTCCGGCGGCCACGGTGGTCGGATGGTTGATTGGGGCAGGTTTGGACCGTTGGCTGGACACTCATTGGCTGTATTTGGTCGGGCTGATCCTGGGCATCGTCGCCGGTTTCGTCCAGTTGATCCGCCTAGCCACATCTTCCCAAGCGAGCGAATAGGAAGATTATTTCTCCGCGTGGATGAACGTGCCTGTGCTGGCATTCACATCCACTTTCAACTTGGCATCGCTGCTCACGCTGCCGTAATACACATGCCACACCAACTGGTTGGTCGCATTGCTCCAATCGAGAACGTAAAGTATTGGAGTGTCAGGCCGATTCTGCAAAAGCTTTTCGCCGCCGTGTTCCTGTGCGACTTTCAGGGCCTGATCGGAGTCAGTTTTTAAAAAAGCCAGGTCGAAGACCTGGGTGGACGAGTTGCCCGGATTGTAACTGTCCTCGGAGCCCGGAGTGACCCCCCGCGCGGGAGCGTCTGCCGCATCCGTTCCAGACCATAGATAGGGACGCGTATTGTGCCCGCTCGGCGAAGCGAAGGTGGCACGCCAGACGGCGGATTTTCCATCTTGGCCGTTGGAGTCCTTGGTGACTTGTGATTCCAAACGAAAGAGCTGAGCGTCCCGGGCCCAGCCGTGAGCCGCACCGTAAAGATTTTGCAGAGCGGCGCGTCCGGTGATGAACTCGGCCGGCTTAGGCTGAGGCTTCTCCGCGGGAGCAGAAGATTGGGAAGAACACCCCGCCAAAATTGTCAGAGACAATAACGCCATCGCCACGCGCAGCTTCGTCATTATTACCGCCTTCTTGAATGGAGTGACCGCCGATTGAAAAACCAAAACTTCATATTACTAGACGACGGCCGTCGGGCGCGCATCGCTGGATCGGTAAGGTGTACGCTAAACGCGAAAGCCCTCGAATTTCGAGGGCTTTCGACATAAATAATCCACTACGCATTACTCGCGCATTGAAGCTGGCACGCCTGCTTTCCGAGCGTCTTCCTGCATATCGTCCAAATGTTTCTTAGCTTCGTCGAGCGCCTTCTGCTTATCGGCAATTTGTTGTTTGTACTGCGCGTCCTCTTTATCCCAGGCTGCGGAGTTACGTAACCGCTCACCGGCATCGCCATAGAATGCCGCGGCCCTTAGGCGGTATTCCCGTTGGTCCAAATCCAGGTCGTGGGAAAGTGTGTCAATTTGTGCCTTCTGGGAGGCAATCTTCCCTTTCCACTGATCCATCGCCTTCTGGCGCTCAGCGTCGGTTTGCGGGGCTTTCTCATCGGCTTTTGCGTCGGATTTGTCGATTGAATTGGCATCATCGGCGGGAAGGGGAGCGCTTCCCACCACGCTGAGCTTCTCATCGGTGGGCAAGTTGTCATTGTCGAATTTCTTGCTCGCAGTTGGTTCCTGGCTTTTTTCCTTACGAACCTTGCGAGCATAGTCTCCTAAAGGCTGATCCTGGGCCGTCAAAGCGATCGATAAACCTCCCGCTAGGACTGCGCCTGCCAACCAAATATGCGTTAATTTTTTCATAGTCTGCTCCATCCTTGGTGTCGCCGCTTTGCGAGCGGCGGTCGAGTTAAGTTCCTGCCGCGGCACCGGCTGCTGTCGATCCACTGAGAAATCCGCCGATTGTGGATTCCAAATGGGCCGCTTCTTCCAAAATGTCCCCGGCTACTTTCCCGGCCGACTGGGGATCATTGTTGTTGTCGAGATTCAGTTGCCGCGCATAGCCGGAAATCGCATTCAGCGAGTTATGCAGCACGAGAGCCATTTCAGAAGACATTTCTCCCCGTAACTCTTGCTGCCGCCGGATTCGTGCGACCTCGGTCTGGTCGTTGATCAGGCAAGCTGTTCCCAGTACGTTGCCGTCGGGCGCGCGCACTGCCGTCAATGTGATATCGAGAACCCGTAATTCGCCCGCAGGGCTTGTGTATTCCGCTTGGACCTCGCACAGAAGCCTCTTTTCGCGGATACTGAGCTGAATTGTCCCGGTCACAGTGGGATCATTTTTGGTTGAACCAAGGAGCTCGGCCTCGCGAAAAATCTGAACTGCGGTCATTCCCACCGGCGAGGCAAATCCCAAAATTTGCCGAGCCGCGGTGTTCGCCTGGCGAATCAACCCATCAGGGGTAAAGAATATGACCCCACTCGAAAGATTGGCTAGAACGGCCGCGCTGATATTTTCGGAAGTCTTGGTGCGGCGACGCTCACTTTGGTGCTCGTTTTGCAATTCGTATTTCTGTTGCTTCAATTGCTGAATCACGGCGTACAGCGGAGAGTTCTCGGTTGCCGGCACGTCGACGGCAAAGGACACCTCCTCACTCAGGCTTCGTCGCATACGGCGCATGAGGAGAACCGCAATCAGGAACGACGATACGATTCCTACGAAGATCAGGCCTAGTCGAATCGCGAGGGGATCTGCCAGGAACCTCATAGAAGACCCCAATACCAGCGCAACACATTGTTGCCGAAGAAAAAAGCGATCATGGCCATGCCGCCGAGGAATACGCCAAACGGCATCTGATGGCGGCGTAATGCGATGGCGGCCGATTCCCACGCTTTGCGCCGCGCTTCACTTCCCGATTCGTGCTGCATGGTCATGCGGCGGCGCGTGCGTTTCGTCCAAACCGCCAAGACCGTCCAAAGTCCGAACAGTGAGCCGGCGATGGAAGCGGTAAAGACGGTAAAGATCGTCAACTTCAAGCCAAGAAACGCTCCCACCATGGCCATCAGCTTGACGTCACCGAATCCCATGCCTTCGACGCCCCGGGCCCGCAGATAAATTGCTCCGGCGCCATAGATGAAACCGGCGCCGGCTGCCGCGCCCAGCAGTGCGTCCAATAATGAGAGCAGATGCCATGAGAAATCCGAACTCAGCGGCAAAGATACGATTCCGGGGAGCCATTGCGAAGCGAAATCATTTATTGGCACAAACACGCTGAAAACCAATCCCAAAACCAGGCCGGTCAGTGTCATCTGATCGGGTAGTAGTTGGGTTTCCGCATCCGTAAAAATCAAGCCCAGAAGCAGAAATCCAAAAACGCAATATTTTAGGGTGGCTAGTGTGAAGCCAAATTGCCCGTAACAAGCCAGAAAGATTGCCCCGGTAAGCAGTTCAACCAGCAGATAACGCGGAGTGATGGCGGCCTTGCAATGACGGCAACGACCCAACAAAATTAGCCAACTCAATACGGGGATGTTGTCGTAGAAGCGGATATTTTGGCGGCAATGCGGGCAAGCCGAGCTGGGAAAAACCACCGACAAGTCGCGTGGCATGCGATAAATGCACACGTTCAAAAAGCTGCCAAACGCCAGCCCGAGAGCGAAAATCGCGAATGCGAATGCGGTGTCCAAAAGTATTTCTCAGTCCGGAAACACGAATGCCCGGGCTTGGATTTGCCACTCAGATTATACGTTTGGAGGGGTGTTCGGCTAAAAGTACGAAAGTGCTACCGCGTCATGGAAACCTTTCTATCCTAATGAAAACGCGAGGCTAACGGTTGCTTCGCCGGGTCAGGCTGCGGGACTTCGACTTCGCCGTTCAATAATTCCAAAATGAAGCTGTTGCTTCTCGTGGTGGTGAGTTTGCGGATGACGCCATGCGCCACCAGGTTTTCAACGGCAGCGGCGTGAATCTCGCGCCCTACGCTGCGAATGGCGGCCGTGTAAAGCTTAACGTCATTCTCCCGCATCGGCCCGCGTTTATGCAGGCAAGCTACAATCCGATTTTCGTGCGCTGCTTGTTTGGCGTCCACCTCGTTGACCGATCTCCCTAAATGAACGATCACCATACCCTCCGCGGCTTTCTGTAAGACAAGATGCACCATCCGTCTTTAAAGTTTGCACCGTTTCATAATTGGACGGCGCCCAGAACAAACGTTAGCCGGTCCAAACGTCATCTTCCAACCTTCGCCAGAAACCTCATGCCCGAGAGCCATTCATCGGTGCATCTGTAGCAGATACGCGCCCGCCACCAGACAGTTCACTTTTTTTTCGCAACAAAATGAGTCCTGAACTGGTTAGACACCGGTTGGTGTGCAATTGCTTCTCCATTTCGCCGGTGATTGCCTCCGGTGCAATCATTGGACAAATCGGCCATCATGTTGTGCCATAACCAAATGCGACTGTCCGATATCGAACAGGAGTGTCCGGAATCGGACACTTGGATGCTCGTCATGATCCGTCGCCAAGTAGGCAAAGGATTCGCGGCTATCGCTTTGGTTGGTCCGTGGGATCATCATTCGGAGCGTTTCCGGGTTGCGGCTGGGCTGCATCCAGCTTAGGCCGCCCGGCATCCGGACCATTTTGTGTAGGCAATACTATTAAAGGCGCCTGCAGAGTGAACGTCAGTACGCTCTCGGACGGAAGTCTCACTTGCGGAGCCTTACCCGCGGCCTGAGCGCCACCACCTACCCCTCCCCCGGCGGCTGCGCCGATAGCCGCGCCCTTACCGCCACCGGCGATGCCACCAATAATCGCTCCAAGCACGCTGCCCGCGCCCACCTTCTCGGCCGTGTTCGTGCCGCGCGACTTGGTTTCGCGATGGTAAGTGTCGGTCTGCAGATCGTAGTGTTTGCCGCCGACGATCACGCGATCCAGTTGCAATGTGAGTTGTGCCTTGCCAGTGAATTTGCCGCCGTTTTCGACATCCACAACATGGCCCTCAACGCTGTAACCGGCCGGAATTGCCACTTCTCCTCCTACAGCCAGCGGGGCGTTCAGGGTTGCATGAAAGACCTGCCCCTGCTGACTGGTATCAGAGCCCACTGGATCCACCAGCCGAACGGCAATCGTAGTGCCGGAAGGAATCGTCACTTTTTGCGGCGGTGGAGGCGGAGGTGGTGGCAAGGGCGGAACTGGGCCGGGCGTGGTCAGGTCGCCGGTTGCCGGCATTGTGGGCTGCTGCTCTTGAGCGGTTTGGTTCAGTGGTTGAGTCTGCTTCTGGGCATCATTCTCGGGCGGGGCGTCATGCCTGTGGTGAAGCCGCGGGCGCGGCTTGTTCTCGGGTTCCGGTACTGGTTGTCTCGGAGGAGCGGAAAGGGACTGTGCTTGTCCCGCATCTGCTGGCGTTGTCAGCGCACCGATCTCGAGGTCGTTCACAACTTCCTTCACCCCAGGTACGGCTGCCGCGTATCGGGATGCCGCAGTCCGCTGCGCATCGTTATCCACCGATCCCGAAAGTGTCACGACTCCGTTTTGCGATTGGACCGAAACCTGTTTGCCCTGGAGTCCGGAATCAGCGCTGAAATCAGATTGAATGCTGCTGGCGATCTTTGCGTCGTCAGTTTTCCGGGCGCAACCCATGGTCATCCCAACGACCGCCAACAGCGCAAGTACCGGGCACAACGAGAGCTTTCTCGCCTTCATTTCGACTGCTCCATTCAAAGCCTGTGCTTGGATTCTAAATAAGTTGGATGCGAGAAGAGAGCCGGTTTTGAGGGAAAATTGTCGCGGAAATCATAGCGGGAATGGCTGCCGGGTAGGCTCCACAAAAAGGACTATTCTTTCAGCTTGCCGTGAAACTATGTGTGTAGTAGAGTAACAATGTCGAATAGTAGGAGAGTCATGGCCGAACCAAAGCTGACCAAACTGGAATTGCAGATCATGGAAACCTTATGGACGCGAGACACGGCGTCTATCCGCGAGATTCAAGAAGCATTTCCGGAAAAGAACCGTCCCGCCTACACCACCATTCAGACTACCGTTTATCGACTGGAAGGGAAGCGGGCAGTGCGCCGGGTGAAGAAGGTTGGCAACTTCCACCTCTTCGAAGCCGCAGTTTCCCGGTCGGCTGCACAGCGCAGATTGATAGACGATTTGCTCGGTTTGTTCGGCGGTCGCACGCAGCCAGTGATGGCGCATCTGATCGAGTCTGGAAAACTGACCATGGAAGATGTGAAGGAAGCGGAAAAGCTCCTGCGGAGGCTGCAGCGGAAGGAGAAATCCCAATGACCCTGGAAGACTTTTCCGCCGGCTTGCGGGCGATGGCGCCCGCCTTGAGCAATCACTTGTGGCAATCGACATTGTTTGGTTTTGCGGCGTGGCTGCTCACGCTCGCCCTGGGGAAGAACCGCGCGGCGTCCCGCTATTGGGTCTGGCTGGTCGCGTCGGCGAAATTTCTGCTTCCGTTTTCGTTGCTGAGCAGTCTGGGAGGCCATTTGGCATGGTCGCTGCGTGCCAATACGACGGGTGACGTCTATTTCGTGATCGAGGAAATCGTCCGCCCCGCGGCGAGCTCCGGCCTGCCACACCTCCTGCCAGAGTTGCTGGTGGCTATCTGGTTATCGGGACTGATAGTCGTGCTTGCGGTCTCGTGCGCCCGCTGGCGGCGGGTTTCCCAGGCGATGACAAAGGCAACGCTATTACGCCGAGGGCGCGAAGTCGATATTCTACAGCGGCTGGAACGCCGCGCCGGGATGGAGGCGCAGATCGCCATCCTTTCGTCGGGAACGTCTCTGGAGCCGGGAATCTTTGGTATTTCCCATCCCGTATTGCTGTGGCCTCAAGGGATGTCCAAGAATCTCGACGAGGCCGGGCTTGAGGCCATTCTGGCGCACGAATTGTGCCACGTGCGCAGGCGCGACAATCTGGCGGCGCTAGCGCAGATGGTAATCGAAGCTATTTTTTGGTTTCATCCGCTGCTGTGGTGGATAGGCGGGCGCCTGATTGAGGAACGGGAACGCGCGTGTGATGAAGAAGTGTTGGAAATGGGTAGTGACCGGCAGGTGTATGCCGAGAGCATTTTGAAGGTGTGTGAGTTCTGCGTGGGTTCTCCGCTGGCCTGCGTATCAGGAGTTACGGGATCCGATCTCAAAAAAAGGATGGTTCACATCATGACTAACGAAGTTGTTCGCAAACTGAATTTCAGCAAGAGATTGATGCTTGGCGCGGCGGGGTTCCTGGCCGTCGCTTTGCCAATTGTGTTCGGTTTGATCAACGCAACGCCAGGACAAGCTCAAATACAAAATGGAAATGCCGAGGCCGCAACGAAATCTACTCATCCCATGCAGGTGCCAAAAGACGTGATGCAGGGAATGATCCGGGAAAAGGTGCCGCCGCAGTATCCCGCAGACGCCAGAAAGAACCACATTCAGGGGATTGTGGTTTTGAAGGCAACGATCAGCAAAGAAGGAAACGTCGAGAACCTGGTGTACGTCAGCGGACCGAAAGAGCTAACTCCGGCGTCGATCGAAGCAGTGAAGGACTGGAAATACAAACCGTATCGAGTAGACGGTAAGCCGGTCGAAGTCGAGACCGAGGTGTTGATTAACTTTACGCTGGCTGGCTGAGTATCGTTTTTCATAACGGCGGAATGAGGTTATTCCGCCGTCGCTTTTGTGCACGCGCAGAGGCGATTCAGAAATCCTAGTTTTGCCGCAGAAACTTGTAATCGAGCACGGTCGCCGCCAGGCAAACCCCCTCTCCGGGTTTGAGTGCCTGGTTCAGACGCATGATCCGTCCCTGGCAAAGTACGTTGCTGTTTTTTTGGCCAGAAATCTCCTCGGGCATTTCGAAGATCATCTCCACCAACGCGTCTGCCGGCAAGGGCTCTTCGCCCCGGAACAGCACACCCGACTGGCTGAGATTGTCAATTACGCCTTCTTTCCACAAGGTTTGCCCTCTGGCGCGATAGCGCAGCGGCGTATGCAGGCGTAACCGGCGTGCACGTGGCACCCAACTGGGTTTGCGGCTTCGGCTGACTGAACTGACGGTTGTGCCATCATTGGCCGCAACCTCTAGCCGCTCGGTGCGGCGCATCGCTTTCCAATCGTATTTGTACTGGGTGGCACATAGCAGGCAGACCTGGTAGTAGTCGCCGTCGGGCGCCCGCCTTGGCCAGGAAAATTCATGCGAACAACGCCCTAAACTTATGACTTCCAACAACTTCTGCGACATGGATTTACTTTCCCGGCTGCTTCGCCGGACCCATTGATCATCGGGGTAGGGGACACACTTGCCTAGATTACGTTCGTCTCGTTCCGCGGTGATCTGGATTGCCCGTGTATTATCTGCGCTGTGAAGATCACGGCTTTTATTCTGGCGGGCGGCAAGAGCTCGCGAATGGGTAAAGACAAAGCTTTGTTGCAGTTGCAGGGCCGGAGTCTCCTGGATCGTTCTCTAGAGCTGGCAAGGTCGGTGGCGGATGATGTGTGCATCGTTGGTGATCCGCACAAGTTTTCCACATACGATTCTGTGGTGCAGGATGTTTTTCCCGGTCGCGGTCCGCTGGGAGGAATTCACGCCGCGTTGCGCCAAAGCCAGACGGAGTGGAACTTGATGCTCGCGGTAGATCTGCCCTTCGTGGAGTCAAGGTTTCTGTCCCACTTGATTGCTTGTGCCCGCGAGTCAGCTGCCATGGTCATCGTACCCTACGGAGGCGGGCGCTGGCAGCCGTTATGCGCCATCTACAGACGGCGATTCGGCGAGATTGCGGAGGAATCGCTCCGCAAAGGAGAAAATCGAATCGACGCCCTGCTCGATCGAGTCCAAACACAGATCATTCACGAGGAAGACATTCTCAGCATGGGCTTTTCTACAAATATGCTTCGAAATCTCAATACTCCCGCGGAATGGCAAGCTGCCGAAGCTGAACTCAAGGCTCAAGGAGCGGAGAACAAGCAAAAATCACGGTAAGATAAATTGAAACCGCACGTCGCGGTGTGATTCGATGAGCACTGACCCACAATCCGGACCTTATATCGAGTTCGAACACGTCTCCAAATCGTTTGGAGAGAATCGCGTGCTCGACGACGTCAGCTTTAATGTGATGCCCGGCGAGACTGTTTGCATTCTGGGACGGAGCGGCGTGGGGAAATCGGTCTCGTTGCAAAACATCATGGGATTTCTCAAGCCCGATTCGGGCCGGGTGATTGTCGCCCATGAAGACATCACCGACTATACCGAAGAGCAGATGGAGCACATCCGCAAGAAAGTCACTATGGTCTTTCAAAACGGTGCGCTCTTTGACTCATTGACGGTCGGCGAGAATGTAGCCTTTGCGCTGCGCGAACACAAAGACATGACCGAGGAGCAAATCTACCAGATCGTGGATGGGCTGCTTGATATGGTTGGCGTCAAGCCCATGCGCGACCTGCTGCCGTCGGATCTGTCCACGGGAATGAAGCGTTCGGTGGCGATTGCGCGTGCGCTGGCAGCGCGTCCCGAGTGCGTCCTTTACGATGAGCCGACAACCATGGTCGATCCGCTGATGGCCCAATTGCTGGGCGACTTGATCAAGCGCCTGAAGATTCAGCTCCACTTGACCAGCGTAGTGGTGACGCATGATATGCGCCTGGCTAAGAAGTTGGCAGATCGAGTGGTGTTTTTGCACGAGGCAAGGGTGTTGTTTTTCGGTACCTATGCGGAGATGGAAAAATGCCAGGAGCCGATCGTGCAGGAATTCCTACAGTTGGATGAGTTGACCCTAGGGGTGTGAAGAGGCTCGCTATTAGTCTTCCCTAAAATCCTTCTCCGATCAATCGTTCGATCGTAATTCCGCCGCCAGACGAATCCCCGCGCAGTATCCTTTCGACATATTTTGCGATCATATCCACTTCCAGATTCAGCGGATCGCCCGGTTTCAGCGATTTCAGATTGGTCGCTTCGACGGTATGCGGGATGATGGCTGCGGTTACTTGTACTCCTTCGATTTTCGCGACAGTCAGGCTGATGCCCTCAATCGTGAGCGAACCTTTAAAAATCACATAGCGAGTTAAATCTGCTGGAATCTCGATGCGTAGCCAGTAGTCATGGGCGCCGGGAATCGGGTCGAGAGCGAGAAGCTTACCAATAGCATCCACGTGCCCCTGCACAATATGGCCGCCAAACCGCCCATTTGCTTGCATAGGGAGTTCAAGGTTTACCAGCGCTCCCTTCTTGATCCGCGAGAAAGAAGTACGCTGCCAGGTTTCAGCCGCAAGATCCGCCGCGAACGAGCTTGACGTAATCTCAACCGCCGTCAAACAGACACCGCTCACCGAAATGCTGTCACCTTTCTTAAGTTCTTTAACAAGCCTTGAAGACGATAGGGTGACGCGCCGGCTTCCATTCCTCTGATGGATGCTTGCCACCTGTCCAACTTCTTCAATGATGCCGGTGAACATAGAATCTCCGTAAATCCGCCGTGAGCGTTTAGGACCGAGCAGTCAGCGAGAGCTGATGGCTCACACCAAGTGATCACTCGTATGGATCGCGTAGGTATCCTTCCACCGCAAAATCTTCACCGAAGCGGCGCAACTGAATCGATTTCACGTGCGCCGCGTCGTGGATGCGTGGAAATCCGTCGCCGGCGGCGAATGGGACCGAACCCGTCCCTGCCAGAATTTTGGGCGCGTAATAAAGAAACACTTTATCGACCAATCCGGACGCCAGAGCTGCCCAATTAATCATAGCGCCGCCTTCGATAAGCAGGCTGGTAATCTCCAATTCTCCCAGGCGCTCGGCGATGCCGGGCATATCCGGGCGGCCGTCCGCCGTAACAGAAGGAATTTGTTCAACGCGAATACCGTGATCCTGCAACTGCTTCTTACGGCGTTCCTCGGCAAACGAGCAAAGCACCACAACGTCATCATGGGCTGTTTTGACCACGCGGGATGTCAGCGGCAGTCGCAGCCTGGAATCCACAATCACGCGTAAGAGCGGGCGACGGCGAGGTTTTCCGGTGCGATCGGTGAGAAGAGGGTCGTCGGCAACCACGGTGCCGACTCCGACCATGATTGCATCGTGTTGGTGGCGAAGCTCCTGCACGTGCGCGCGCGCCGGCTCACTCGTGATCCAGCCACCGGTTGCGCCCCCAGCGCCAAGCGCGGTGGGGTTATACGACTCACTGGGAGGAGGTGCGATCTTGCCATCCAGGGTCATGGCGGCTTTGAGCGTTATCAGCGGTGTGTGGGTCCGGATATATTTGGCGAACGCTTCATTCAAGGTCTTGGCCTCACTCTCCAGGATGCCGGAGGCAACACTTACCCCTGCATCCCGGAGTCGAGCAAATCCCTGTCCGCTCACCTGTGGATTGGGATCTTGCATGCACGCCACAACCCGCCGAAGACCTGCGGCAATCACCGCATCCGCGCAGGGGCCAGTGCGGCCCTGGTGGGAACAGGGCTCCAGATTGAGATAAAGAGTCGCGCCCCGAGCTTGCGCGCCAGCCTGTTCGAGAGCAATCGCTTCGGCATGTTTGAGGCCGTCATAGGTGTGGAAACCTTCGCCGACAACTTCGCCCTGCTCATCCACAATCACCGCCCCGACGCACGGGTTTGGAGAGGCCAGACCGATACATTGCCGCGCCAAATCAAGTGCGCGATGGAGAAAACGTTCGTCGGATTCGCGGTTAGCGGTCAGTTTTGACTCAGTAAGGATATTTCTAGATTAAGTCTCTAAAATCATGAACTACAAAAATGATGAAGACGGATGAAGAAATCATGCGAACAACGATTCCACGTACTCCTTCGGATCAAAGGGCAGCAAATCCCCTGCCTTTTCACCAACTCCAACGTAGCGCACCGGTAAGCCCAGTTCACGTGAGATGGCGACCACAACGCCACCTTTGGCGGTGCCATCGAGCTTCGTGAGCACGACGCCAGTCACCCCGGCGAACTGAGTAAACAATCGCGCCTGCTGTAATCCGTTTTGACCTGTCGTAGCGTCCATCACTAAGAGCGTTTCGTGCGGTGATCCGGGAATAATGCGCTGTGCGGTGCGTCGCATTTTTTCGAGCTCTGCCATCAGGTTGGTTTTGGTGTGCAGGCGACCGGCCGTATCCACGATCAGGTAATCGGTTTTGCGCGCTGTCGCGGCTTGCAAAGCGTCAAAGAGCACAGCCGCAGGATCGCCCCCGGCTTTAGTCCGAATCACTTCCGTGCCGGTGCGGCTGCCCCAGATTTCAAGTTGTTCAATGGCAGCGGCGCGGAAAGTATCCGCAGCACACAACAAAACTGTTTTGCCGCTCGATCGCAGCACCTGCGCCAGCTTGCCAATGGTTGTGGTCTTGCCTGTGCCATTGACGCCTACAACCAATATAACTTCCGGACCGTCCACTGAGCGGGGCGGTTGCCGATTGGCACTCTCCAGGATGGCGAGCAACTCCTCTTTCAAAAGCCGCTTGAGTTCTTCGACGTTCTTGATCTGCTTCCGACCGGCCCTTTCACGCAGTCTTGTCAGCACCTCATGGGTCGTAGTTGTACCCAAATCGGCGCCGATCAGCGTAGCTTCCAGCTCGTCCAGGGTCGCGCCGTCGATTTCTTTGCCGATTGAAACGACTTCTTCGATTCGCTCTGCGAGATTTTCCCGCGTCCGAGTGACGGCCTCCTTCATGCGCTCAAAAAGGCCGGGTTTCGGTTCGGTGCTGCCGAACAGGGTTTGGATCATGATGAGAGAACTCTGGAAAAGCGAAATCTAATTATAGCGGCAAGAGCGGCAATCGAAGACCTGTAGTGAGTTAGACGCAGCATGGCGGTGCGCAACCAAGATTGAGAAAGGCCGGCGCTATCCGCGAACGCTGCCTGCTTCAACCATGCTGTGAGGCGTATTCGCGGTTTCACCTCTAGAGTCCGCACCTGCTTGATTGACGACAGGATTGGAATACGGTGCCTGCGTACGCTGGACGGTGATTTCCCCGCGCTGATAAATGTCGATCAGTGCCGCGGCGGCGGCTGGATCCAGTCGCTTGCCTGACAGGGTGCGAATAATCCGCAGAGCTTCCTGGGGATCGTGCGCTTGCTGATAGGGGCGGTTGGTGGTTAAAGCATCGAAGGTGTCCGCCACGGCAATGATGCGTGGCAACAAAGGGATCTCGTCGGCTTTCAGTCCATGCGGATAGCCTCGTCCGTCCAGCGATTCATGGTGTAATTCGATGCCGGGAATCATTTCCTTTAACTGAGCCACCGGACGCAAAATGTTAGCGCCTTTGGTGGTATGCGTCTTCATGATGGCGAATTCTTCGGTTGTAAGCGCGCCCGGCTTTTTCAGGATGCCGTCTTCAATCCCGATTTTGCCGACATCGTGCAGTTGGGCCGAGACCCTCACGATCTCGATGGCATCGTCCGACAACCCGAGTTCGGTCGCGATCAGCATCGAATACCGGGTCACACGATCGGAGTGGCCCCGCGTATACGGATCCTTTTCGTCAACCGCTCCCGCCAACATTTGAATAGAACCCATGAAGAGTTCGCGATTCTGGTTAGCTGCATTCTTGAGATCGAGCACGTAGTGCTCAAGCTCCTCGGACATGTGGTTGAAGGTATCGGCCAGTTCACCGATTTCCGTGCGGCTTTCCAAATAAACCCGCTGGGAAAAATCGCCGCGGCCAATCGCTCGACTGGATTCGGTCAGAACTTTAAGTGGATGGGTAATGCGCTCGGCGGCATAAATGCTTAGACCAATGCTGATTAGAACGGCTACCAACGCCAGAAGCCGCTCGGAGTGCTGCATCTCAAAAACTCCGCTGTAGGCTTCGATGCGAGGCTTCTGCACGACTACCGCCCAATCCAGATTGAGCACCGGACTGTAGGTGCCGAGCATTGCAATGTGTTCTTTGCCTTTGTTGATGGTGAATTCCCGAGTCGCGACAATTGCCTGCGCCCGGCTCCCCTGGTCCACGAATGTCCGGACAATTTCAAGGTTGGTCATGTCCTGGCCAGTTACGTACTCGGGCGATACGCCGGCCACCAGCCGCCCATCGCTATCCACCACATAGGCGGTGAGCCCACTACGTTGCAAGTCCAGCAAACGACGGGTCAGGAACTGCAAGTCCACGACCGTGCCAATCATCCCCAGAAAACGGCCGCTGTACATGACCGGGGTACTTACCAGAATTACGGTGCGCGCGGTTTTACCGTCGCCCACGACGAGAGCCGGTCCGTTGTAAGCGCGGCCTTCGCGGGCGGCGGCGTAGGCACGCTCCAGTTCACGCCGCAGAAATTCGTCGGGGGCGATGCGTCCGGCAGAAATGCCTTTTGCCTCCGCATTCAGCAATGTGACATATGCCAAATCGTTGGAAGACGAAACAAATGTCTCTAGCAGAGCGCGCAGCTCCGGAACCTCAACGTTGTCGCCCGAAATATCATTGCCGCTCGTGACCTGCACCGCCGACGAGAGATTCTCCAGCATGGTATGCAGCGATTCCTGACGCTGGGATATGTCGTCCGCCAACGAACGAGTCACAGTGTTCTGCAATAAGCGCTCATTAGTAATAAGACGGTCGCGGTTGATCGACTCCACTTTTGCGGAATAAAAATACATTGGCACTACGCTGATCACTACCAGCACGCTGAGAATCAGGTAGAGCACGGGAACCCGCGATGGCATGGAGAACTTGAACGACAAGATGGGCCTTCGACTCCTTTGATGCGCGCAGCAGGTAAGGATTCAATACAAGTTTAATGGGAGCGGGAGCTCCCGACCTTCAAAGATCGGGTCTGTTCGCGGTTACGAAGGTACCCATTCGAGGAGCGCAGCCGCACCATCTCAAGATGAAGCAAAACCGGAAATCAACCCTCGCGCTTAGCGCTGCGGGTCATCAACTCGTCAATGGCTAAGCTGGGTGGCTTGTGATTCTGCAAGATAGCGTACATCTGCTCGGTGATCGGCATTTCGACGCCGCGCGCCTTTGCCAGACCCATTGCGGCGTAAGTAGTGAAAACGCCCTCCGCCACGCTCCCGTGCATGCCAGCGATAATGGCGGGCAATCTATGACCACGGCCTAGTTCGACGCCGACGCTGCGATTCCGCGACAGGCCTCCCGTACAAGTAAGAACCAGATCTCCCAGTCCAGCCAATCCTGCCATGGTGTCGGTTCGGCCGCCGCAGGCCACGACAAGCCGAGTCATCTCCGCCAGGCCGCGTGTTATTAGTGCGGCGATGGAGTTATGTTCCAACCCCAGGCCATGGCAGATGCCCGCCGCAATGGCGATGACATTCTTGAGCGCTCCGCCCAACTCCACGCCGGTGACATCGTCGTTGGTATAGACGCGAAAGCGCGGATCGCTGAACTCCCGTTGCACGGTCTCGGCGAGGTTCGCATCGCGCGATGCAATGGTGAGCGCGGTTGGGTCCCCACGCGCTGCCTCCAAAGCAAACGACGGCCCACTCAGTGCCCCCACACGCGGCTGAAATGCTCCGTCTGCCAGCACGCCGGAAATAACCTCGGTCATGCGCAGAAGAGTTTCCTCCTCGAGACCCTTGGTAGCGCTCACTACCAGCATTTCGGGCTTTAGAAAGGGCCGCGCTCCACAAATCAAAGTGCGGCAGTGTTGAGAGGGCATCACGCTGACGACAATTTCCGCGTCGCGTAGTGCTGTTTGCACGTCCCCGGTGGCTTGCACCGAATCTGGAATGCATTGCCCAGGCAGGAAGCGTTCGTTCACCCGATTGGCGCGAATGGATTCCCGTACCTCCGCCTCGTAGGCCCACAGGCGCACGTCATGACTGCCTTTGCGGCCAAGAATCACGGCCAGACTGGTTCCCCATGCGCCCGCCCCGATGATGGCTATCCGGCTCAACCGCGCCTCCATTGAAATCGAGGTTCGGTTCCCAGGGTGAGACGCCGGATATTTTCGTGGTGCTTAATCAGAATCAGAGTCGCGGCTGCTACCATGGAACCCCACACCGGCCATCCGCCCCCGTAGTCATGCAGCCACCACGCCAAAAAAGGAAAAAGGGCGACGGCAACGATCGAACCAAGAGAGACGTAACGGAACAGCAAAACCATTCCTGCGAAGACACCGGCCGCCAGCAGAACTGCCTTCGGCACTAACATCACAAACGAACCGAGACCGGTTGCAACTCCTTTCCCACCTCGAAAACCAAGCCAGACGGGGAAAACATGGCCCACCACGGCACAAAACGCAGCTACGCCCGCCAGCATTCTTTGTTCGGGGAACAGAAATCGAGCCATGGTC
Source organism: uncultured Acidobacteriaceae bacterium (assembly GCA_963834075.1). GTDB lineage: Bacteria > Acidobacteriota > Terriglobia > Terriglobales > Acidobacteriaceae > PALSA-270. The sequence continues at coordinate 166,710 of CAWIAH010000007.1, read as the reverse complement.
ACTGCGGCCGCACCCTTCGAAGCGTCGAGGAGCAATGTTGCCACCCCAAGGGCGGGAAAGACTCGCGCCACATTGGTTGCGCCAATATTACCGCTGCCGCTTTCCCGCACATCCTGCCCGCACAAGGCGCGCACCAGAATGTATCCAAATGGGATGGATCCCAATAGATAGCTCAAGCCGACGATCATGAGAAATGGGGTCATCGAACTGATTTAAGCGCGGTGGTCCCGCCGGCAGGTGAAACGAAGACATGGAACGCTAAGTTGCCCCGAATCGTGCACTCTCAATGTAACGTGATCCTTCTCGCGTAACCCGGCTCTCATATAAGAAAAACTCGCGGGCCGTCATGGTACCAAACTGTGGCGCCGGCGACGCCGCCAACTTTTCCTGCAAAGGCTGAAAGCCTTGATTAGGTCTGTCGCTCTTGTGGCGACGCGGGGCCCCGGAAGCTCCTGCCCGCCGAGCCAACGTTAAATGCGGGCTAAAAACATGATCCCCCGGCGGTACTCCCAGGACTCTCAACTTTTTCTCGATTGAGCCTGCCAGCGCGGCGAGTTGTGGGCCACTCTCGATTCCTATCCAGAACACTCTCGCGGCGCGGTTGGAAGGGAAGAAGCCATAGCCGCACAGTGTCACCTCGAAGGGATCCATTGAGACAGTAGCCAACGTGCACTTGATTTTCTCGACCAGCTCCGCTGGTTCCTCTCCGACGAACTTTAGAGTCAGATGGAGCGATTCCGAAGGAACCCATCTTGCCTCGGGAGCGAATCCCCTAACCTCTTCTTGAAAGCGGGCTATTCGCTCACGAATTTCGTGATCGATGTTGAGCGCTACAAAGATTCGCATTTGGGTCGGATCGCCCGATGCATGCCGTGGAGAATTTTGCTAGCGCCGCCCCGAGGCTGGCGTGCCTAAATGCTAGGTGCCAATTGCTGATTGCTACTACATCAGTTTTCTTCTGATCAGATCCAGCGCCTGCTGCGAGGCGAAGTAGCGGATTCGTTCGCGATCACCGGCGAATTTGCGTTCGACTACTTCCGTCCCTTGTTCGGAAGCAAGCGCGATGAACACGAGCCCGACTGGCTTGTCTGGTGTCCCGCCGGTTGGCCCCGCGACTCCGGTTACGCCCACGCCCAAACTTGTCCCGCAGCGTCTGCGAATGCCCTCGGCCAGTGCGGCAGCAACCTCGCGGCTCACCGCGCCGTGGGTTTGAATTGACTCGGCGGGAACATCTGCAAACTTTGTTTTGAGTTCGTTGGAGTAGACTACGGCTCCGCCCGCAAAATAACGAGAGCTGCCACTCACGGATGTCACTCGCTCCGCGACTAATCCTCCCGTGCAGGACTCCGCAACTGCCAGGGTTGCGCCGCGCATCTGCAAAAAATAGCCGACAATCTGCTCCAACGAGTCGCCGTTATCGGAGAAGACAAAGTCACCCAGCTCCGCTTCGATCTCTTCCGCTAATTGATCCAGCCTTCGCGTCGCCAATTCCAGCGATTCAGCGCGAGTTTTCAGGTGCAGTTGCACCTCTCCCCGCCCGGCCAGGATGGTTGTATCCACATCAGAATAGCGTTTATAGATTGGCGCTACCCGCGCGTCGCAGTGCGACTCGCCCATCATGGCAATCTTGAGCTCTCGTGTCGCAATATAGACGGGTGGCGTCTTGGCACGCAGCCGGTCCCAACACTGTTCCTCAAACAGGGATTTCATCTCACCTGGAGGTCCCGGCAACAAAATGATGATTCTCTCTTTCCCTTCGTACTTGCCGCTGATCCACTGACCGGGTGCGCTACCATTGCCATTGGGCAACACCGTGGCTCCCGCGATGACGTCCGCTTGCTTGAGATTGTTGTCCGTCATCTTCCATCCACGAGCCGCAAAGCGACGCTCCAGATCGGTCACAATCGTCCGATCCCGATGCAATCCCGCCCCCAAGGACTCGGCAACGGCTTCGCGGGTCAGATCATCTTCGGTCGGGCCTAATCCGCCCATGAAGATTGCAATGTCCGCACGTGATAACGCCAGGCGAGCCGCCTCGGTGAGGCGCTCTTGCCGATCCCCAACGATGGTCTTGAAGATCACCTCCACGCCCAGCTCATTCAATTTTTCGGTGAGATAAAGAGAATTCGTATCCTGGCGGTAGGGAGTCAGCAGCTCCGAGCCAATGGCGATGATCTCGGCATTCACGCTAGCAGTTTAAATGAAATCTTGGGTCCGCCCTGATGCCGAAGACGACACTACTCGCCCACCAGCGGCCATCCCTGAATATTCCAGGAAAGATGATGCACCGCGGTTGTTGTAGCCAGGATTGCCGAACGTCCCGGCGCAAATGCGAGTCCCACCAGGCCGTAGCCGGAGACCTGCAATGAGGCTTTCGCGTCGGGCGTAATCTTCACGATGCCAGACTGCCCGGCGTGAGAAGCGGCCACGTATAAATTGCCTTCGATATCGAAAGCCAACCCCTGGGGGCGGCCCAGCCCGCGGTAAAAGGCCGACACATTTCCGTGGGTATCGATTTTGTGAACTGCGTCAAAACTGGAGGTGGTCGGCCCAGTGACGAATAAATCGCCCTTCGGGCTGAACGCCAAATGGTAGGCCGAGACGCTTGGCTCGAGTGTGGCAAATACAAAAGTCTGGCGGTCGGGAGCAATCTTGAAAATGGTTCCACTGCGGTCGCCGACATACAGGTTCCCAGTCCGGTCGAAGGCGATCCCGGTCGCCACTCCCATACCCTCCGCATAAGAAGTCATGGTTCCGTTGGGTGCGACGCGGTATACGGTTCCATCAAAACGTGAGGAAACATACATTTGCCCGGCGCGGTCAAAGGCAATCGCTGTGGGATTCATCATCTCCGCCACAAACGGCTTCACGTTGTACGCTGTATCAATCTTGAAAATTGCAACTGGAACTTTCTGTCCGCGCGATCCTGAAAAAGTGACGTAAACATTTCCCTCGGCGTCCACAGCAGGACTCGTTACCGGATGCAACTCTTCGGCAATCAAAGCAGCCACACGAATTTCTCGGGAATTGCTCAGCCGATCGTTGGCTGAGACACTCACTGGTCCAGAGGCTGCGGCTGGAGGGACACGGGCCACTAGAAACTCGTCGGCGCTCACCACGATGGCCCCTTCTTTGTCGCCAAAATGTACTCCCGGCCGCCGAAAGTCATGGGGACGCAAGCCGCTTCCCAGGATCCGCACCTCGCCGCCGGGCAAGGCTGCGTCCGGCACGATGGCTTCAATGTGAGGAATTCCGTTGACGTTCTGTTTGCCGAGTATGCGGTCAGTGATTCCCATACGAATTCAACTTCTAGCCTGTCACATTCGACTACCGCGGTAGCCAACTGCGAGGCACCAGGCTCCAGTGCAGGCAAACCTGCATTATGATCAGGGCGTATAACCCGGCTCCTACATCATCCAAGACTATACCGGTGCCCTCCGGCAGCTTTTCCAGGCTGCGCAATGGCGGTGGTTTCACGATATCGAAGCTCCTGAAAAGTATAAATCCCAGCAGCAGAGATTGCCATGAGACCGGTACGAAGAGCAGCGCGATCAGCTGCCCGGCCACCTCGTCAATGACGACAAATTGGGGGTCTTTCAGCCCGGTTGCCCGGCTCAACGTCGTGGCCGCGGGAATGCCGACGGCTACCGCCAGCAGAGCTAAAGTGATTGCCATGTCAGGCTGCGCCGAAACTGGCAGCCAACGCGCGAGAAGCCACCATAAGATTACAGTGACGGCCGAAGCCACACTGCCCGGGCCACGCTGCGCCAGGCCCGTCCCGAAGAAGGTCGCGGTGAGCGTAGCCCACAGCGGTGCGCGATGTCGCGATGAGCAGCTCATGGAGACATATGGGAGGCTTTGCTTACCAGCGCTTGCCTTGGACTTCACAATTCGTCTGATTCCGGGTTTTCACCGACACCTTCGTCCGCATCATGCACCGGCGAACTGATAACGTAACCCCCACTCGCCCATTTCCCCAAATCGATCAAACGGCAACGATCGCTGCAAAATGGGAAATCCTCACTGCCATTCTTTACAGCTTTCTTACAGATGGGACATTGCAGGCTTATGCGGCGCTTGCGGACCATGAGTGATTCTCCTAGACGATCCGCGCCACCAGATCGTAATCATGTGCTTCGATGATCTCGCAGGTATAGAAGCCGCCGGATACTGGGGAAACCCCTTCCGGAAAATCGTTCACAAATACTTTTCCGTCGATCTCCGGGGCGTGCATCGCGGTACGGCCCTCGAATAGCAACTCGCTTTCTTCCGAGGTACCCTCCAGCACCAGTTCGAATTGCCGGCCGACCAGCATCTTTTTCTTGCGCTTGCTGATGCGGCGTTGAATCTGCATCAAGTGTTTACGGCGGCGTTCGATTTCTCGCGCACTGAGTTTTTCGTTCAGCGAAAAAGCTCCCGCCCCCTCCTGATCCGAATAACTGAATGTTCCCATCCAGTCGAGTTCGGCCGAACGCACGAACTCGCACAGTTCCTGGAATTCCTTTTCCGTTTCCCCAGGGAAGCCGACAATGAAAGACGTCCGCAGAATCAAGCCCGGAATCGTGCGTCGCATCTTTTCGATCGATCGCAAAAACACCTCGGAGCCTCCGCCCCGCTTCATCCGCTTGAGCACCGAGGGGGAGGCGTGCTGTAGCGGGACGTCCATGTAGGAACAAATCTTTTCGTGAGCAGCAATGGTCTCGAGCAGCTTGCCGGTAATTTTGTTGGGATAGGCATAGAGAAAACGCACCCAGTGCAGCTCTTCGATGCCGGCCAATTTTTCCAGGAGCAGCGCCAGGCCGTCCTTCAATCCGAAATCCTCGCCATAGCAGGTCGTGTCTTGACCGATAAGCGTAATTTCCTTCACCCCTGACCGCGCCAGCCGTTCCGCTTCGGCAATCACCGACTCAAAGCGGCGTGAACGAAACTGCCCTCTCAATTGCGGAATAATGCAGAAGCTGCAGGGGTGGTCACACCCTTCCGCGATCTTGATATACGCCGTATGGCACGGCGTCGCTAGAATTCGCGGTGTGGCCTCGTCGTAAAGATAGTTCGGAAGATCGCCAACCGCGCCGTCCCAATTTTCGCGCGAAAAGCGTCCTTGCGCCGCCCGCGCTTCCGCTTCGGGTCGCGTGCCCAAAATCCGAAAAGGTGCGGGCTGCTCCGGTTCGGAATCCATTCCGGCTGCCCGAAGGATTTTTCCCAATTCGCCGGTGCCGACCACCGCGTCGACTTCCGGAATATCTCTGCGGATTTGGTCTCGGAAACGCTCAACCAGACATCCTGCAACTACCAGCCTTTGGGCACCGCCTGAGCCCTTGAGTCGGCTCATTTCCAGTATGGTGTCGACCGATTCCTGCTGTGCATTCGCGATAAATGAGCAGGTGTTAACTACAATAACGTCAGCATCTTGCGGCTGTTTGACCAATTTGGCGCCCGCTTCAGCCAACATTCCCATCATGACCTCGGTATCCACCAGATTCTTCGGGCAGCCCAGGCTTACAAAGCTGACTTTGGTAGGTGGTTTCGAGGTGCTAGGGAGTTCCAGAACGTCCTGTGCCGCGCTATTTGCCATTGAGCCAAGTTACCTACTTTTGATTCTAACATTCGGCGCGGTATAGTCTCTTTCGGAGTCCAAATACAGTCACGGCGTTTCCTGATTTGTGGGCGACACTAAGGTAATAACTGAATGCAACTGGGATGTGAATTTTCTTGCATATGAACGTGCTAAGCTATGAGGACTTTCTAAGTAAAAGCCAATCTGCACGGAGGAAAGATGGCGCGGAAATATTTTGGGATCGTGGTCTTACTGATGGTGGCGATCCTCGCTGGAAGTGCCGTTGCCCAAAAGAGCAACGAACTTGCTGGAGACTTCGGCAGGACCTTCATCGCTGACCAGAGCAGTGCTGGCACTACGATTCACTTTGGCGATGGGATCACTTGGGAAGCCAATTACGCCCACCGTTTTGTCAATGTCGGTCTACTCGGAATTTATGTTGAGGTCCCTTTCGTGATAGACCAGAAAAACCTGCTTCAATACAACATCAACTCGGTGCCGTATTCCTTCAGGTCGTATTTCGTTACGCCATCGGTGCGGGTGAATTTATTTCCTACCACAGCCTTTTCGCCCTGGGTAAGCGCCGGCGGCGGGTTCGGCTTTTTCACGCCCAGTTCGACGCTCGAATTCAACAATACGCCAAATCCAGGGTCTTCTCGAACCACTGGGGTTTTTCAAATCGGCGGCGGGTTGGATGTCCGGGTCTACGGCAACTTCAAGATTCGCGGCGAGATTCGTGACTTTTACTCCGGAGAGCCGCCAATCAATCTGAACTCGGGGAACCGCTATAACAATTTGTACGCGGGCGGCGGTATTGTATTCGCGTTCTGATCGATAAGCGGATTCTCTAGCGGTGCATAGCCTTCATGATGCCCGCATAAAGCTCTGGCAACATGCGGGCGTGATCTGCTGAATTTCCGAAGCGGGCCCACTCATAGTGCTGGGTAAAACGCCCAACTCTTTCACGAATCACCTCACTTTCGATGCGTCCGGCAAACTCGCCGGGCGTTTGAGTGGGCAGCTTGCGCCATCCTTTGCGCGCACAACTGAGAATCATTCGCTCGTACCATAATTCTGCTGCCGCTCGAGGCGCTTTTTCCGGATTTTCCGCCAAGCGTGCTCGCGCCAGCGAGAGCCACAATCTAGGACCGTTGAGTAGCACCAGGATGATCAGCACAACCACGCCAGCCTCGATCAACCAACGTCCTTCCACGCCGGCCCTTTCAATTTGCAGGTGGCGCGCATCCCTTAACAGCCTCGCATAATTGCGCCTTATCCAACGTTGCATGCGGAAGAACGAACTCCGGGTTGTGTAAATCGCTTGTGCCCCCAACGCAACTTGCTGGTTGGCGTCGTACTCAATCACTCTCTCCCGCCAGAAGGTTTGCAGCGCATCCATATAAAGCATCATGCGCGCCCACTTGGTGTGCGGCTGTGCCGGGCCGCCGGGCGTCGGATCGAAACTCACCCATCCATAGCCCGGGAAATACGCCTCCACCCAGGAATGTGCATCGCTATCCCGAACCACATATTCCGACGTCACGTCGTTAAACTCGTTGGGCCGGAAGCCGTTCACCACGCGTGACGGAATGCCGAGGGTGCGCAGCATTACCGCCATGGACGCGGCAAAATACTCGCAATGTCCCTGCTTCCGAACGAAGAGAAACTCCGCAACCGGATCCTTCGGAGGAATGCGCGACATCTGCAACGTATAAGCGAAATGGGTCAGAAGATATTTTTCGATTGCCGCGGTCTTGTCGAAGTTGTTTCCTGCGTTCGACGTAATGCTCCGGGCGAGTTGCGGAATTCGTGGGTCGAGCATCGGCAGCTGCAGGTATTCCAGCTGAACATCCGCCGGATAATTCGCGGTTGCGCCACGCAGCTGATCCGCACCCGGTCGCCCAATGTCTGACCATCCCTCATAACTCCCAACCGGATGATCGGGATCTAAATTTAATACCGATCCCCCGCGGTCCATCGAGATCTGGCGGTAGTGACCTAACAGCTCCGTAGGCCTGGGCGCTAGAAAGAATACATTCGTCCCGGTGGGTTCCATTAAAACGCGGTAGTGAATATTCCTTGCCCATTGCTGAACCGGTGCCAGATCCGCGGTTCGCGCGGGCACTTGCGCACCAGATGGCATCCCCGTTAAGACGAAACGACCATCCGCCATCCTCAATACCAGATGGGGCTCGTGTGAATTTGACCAAGTCCTTCCATCAAATACATTCAAAGTCACGCCGCGCCACTTCAGATTGAATCTGCCATCGTGATCCCCGTCGATCTGGATGTGCATCACCACCGCGCTGGATTGCTGGATTTGGCCAATCTGCCCCAGTTCCACCCGATCGCTGAAACCGGTGGCGAATTCGTTGTGCATGGCATAGGCGCTCAGATAACCGCCGGAAACCCGAGGGAGAACAAAAAAGATAGCTGCCGCGCCGATCAGAATTTGCAGCACGATCAACGGCGCTGCAGCCGCCAGCGAGATCGCCATACGGCGAGGCATTTTCGGCGCGGACGCCGTTTTTGGCTGAATCGCGGCCTTGGCTGCGGAGTGCCGCATCTCCATCAAAATGAAAGTAGCCACCGCAGTCAGCAGAAAGATGGTCAATCCCAGCAGAAACATGCTATCGACGGTGAGCACCGAGGCTGCCAGAATCATGAGAAATGCAATGGCCGCCAAAAAGTAATAATCCCTCTCTTTCTTGGCCGAGAAGAGCCGGACTACCATGACGAACAGAACCAGGTGAACCGTCGCATTGAGAAATGAGCCTGAGACGAAGAAATAGTCCGCAAAATAAACCGCGATGTAGCCCACGGTGAGCACGGTGGTCCAGCGCTCCGGGATCAGCAGGCTACGACCTTTTACCAAGAGATACCCGCGGAACAGCAATGCAGTCGTGACAATGAGAACCACTGGCAGGCCCAATCCGCCCGTCCAGGAGAGCGCCGCAAAGCCGGTGCCAAGCATGAGATACAGAGCTATTTCGAAGTAGAACTGCAGGTCATTCGCCACGCTTGAAGCACTCGCGCTGCGAGGATCGATCCGAAGATGAGCTGAGGGGCTCATGCCATGATTGTTCCCGATTTCCGGTTTTACGAAAAGAGTACGTTGGGGTGCTCGCTTCCGCTGCTCGACCGCACGGTCGGGAGCGCAGGGTCAGGAGGCCGTGGTCAGGAGAAGGATCGCTGAGTTAATCCCGAACCGCGACCACCTCCAAATATTCCGCGGACACTAGCGTCTGCGAACCTGCGGCACGGTTGTTTTCGTGCCATAAACGCTCGAGTTCTGCGGACAGCGCAGCCTGACCTTCGCCATCGAGCCGCGAGAATGCAGTCTGGGTCGGCCCGAAATATTGCCGGAAGAATTCAACGACCCCCGCGGGTGGAAACGGATAGTCAAATTCGATCGTGCGCGGAGTCACCGTTATATTCGAACATCCGCTACCCAGCCGCTCACGCACAATCGACTCGTCGCCCCAGAGAACCGGCGGGGCAATCCCGGGAGCCGGCTTCACTAATCGAGATGTAGCGGCGAACATCTTTCCGACGAACCCTGTTGGCGTCCAATTCGCCATGGCAATCGTTCCTCCGGAGCGGCAGACGCGCATCATCTCCGCGGCTACCCTCTCCGGCCGAGGTGCAAACATAGCTCCGAACATAGTGATCACCCAGTCGAAGGTTGCGTCGGGATAGGGCAGTTGTTCTGCATCGCCTTCGTCGAAGGTGACGTCAAGTCCCTCGGCAGCTGCCCGACGGCGTGCCTGTTCCAGCAGATTCGGAGCGATATCAACTCCCATGACACGGGCCTTCACCCGTGCGGCTGGAATGCTCAGATTGCCCGTCCCGCAGGCAACATCGAGAACATGCGTGTTCGCGGAAATCGGCAGGCGGGAGACGAATTCTTCGGCGCTGAGGGCGGAATATTCGGCGATTTTGCCAAAATCGCCGGCCATCCAGGCGGCCCGCATGTTGCTCTTGAGCTTTTCGATATCCAGGGCGGAATTTTGCATTTAGCTCCCTTCTAATGCCTGCCTTTTCACCGTTCGTCGGATATCCCTGACCGCGAGAAAAGAAAGCCAGCTTCCGAGCTTAGCGCCCTGGAGAAACCCCGAACAAGCTATACAACAACACAGCCAACACAATCAGGGTGAAGACGACATACATTCGATCACGCTCTTTGGCGAACGCCCATACCGAAAAGGCGACCCGGGCCACAGGAGTCGCAATTAGGAGTAGAAGACCCAACTGAATAATGCCACGCCCCCGCAACGCTTTAACTTGCCGTAAGATGCCAGTGATGGTGCGATAGCCGGCGGGTTCGCTACGAAATGTCCGGTACTCGGCGGCCGACCATCCGTGGCGGCACAAATAAACAACTCCGCCGACAAAGACTACCGCAGCCGCAAGCATCACTCCCGCGCGCAATAGGTTCCCGACGATGTCTTCAATTTTCTGATCGGACCAGGGCTGGATTTCCGCCATCTCAGACTCTCCCCGCAAGGCCTTTATAGAGCATTTCCAGACCAAGGAGCACGATGACCGCGCTGAACACAATGCGCAGGACCTTGGTTTCGGTTTTCACCAAAAGGCGTACCCCCAGAAGGGAGCCTGCAAGCACACCAAGCATCACCGGCATCGCAAGGCCAGGATCAATGTATCCCCGGCCTAAATACACTCCCGCGCTGGCCGCTGCCGTAACCCCGATCATGAAATTGCTGGTGGTGGTGGAGACTTTGAAGGGAATCTTCATCGCCTGGTCCATGGCCAGGACCTTGACCGCGCCCGATCCGATGCCCAGCAAGCCCGACAATGCGCCTGCGCCGAACATCAGGCTGAATCCGGTGGGCACTCCCTGCACGTTGTAATGCCGCACGCTGCCACCCTCGGGAAAGCTGCCGTTCATATTCAGCCTGGTAGCCAGCGGGTTCTGGGGCAGATTGCGTTCGTGCGGCAAACGGGGCTTGCGCGCAAGATAAGCAGAATAGATCAGCACCAGGCCAAAAATTACGGCCAGCGCCGTCGTAGGAACCACGGTGGCCAGGTAGGCTCCGCATAGTGCGCCCACCGTAGTCGCGATTTCCAGAAACATGCCGATGCGGATGTTGGAAAACCCTTCTTTTACATAGGCGGCGGCTGCGCCGGAGGAGGTGGCGATGACCGAAACAAGAGAAGCTCCAATGGCGTAACGAATATCCACGTGAAAAAAAATCGTCAATAGAGGAACCAGCACCACCCCGCCACCCAGTCCCGTCAACGAGCCAAGCAGACCCGCAACAAACGACCCCATCGCCACCAGACCCGTGAATTCGAGAACGTTCATTGAAGGAGAACCGGAACTAGTGTGCCACAGATATTGTGGATCCGGCTCGGACCGATCCATCCCACTCTGCCCGAAGCAGATGCCCTTCCATCACGGAGATTATTCGGATGCCCGAATCCGGCGGCGGCAAACGCGAATGCTAGAATGAATTTGGTCAGGCACCGGTACTACGCAACGCATTCTCGCCAACCCCGCCAGGTCCGGAAGGAAGCAACGGTAACGGGCTCTTGCGTGTGCAGTGGGCCTCCGGTGCCTGGCTTAATCCGGTTCCGATCCATCAGGCCATATCCGCGCTGACCGTCGGCCATCCCGCCACACCTCTGGTTAGACATTCTCCCCATAATCATTCAGAATACGGAGTCTTCTTTCCCAGGAGCCATGCTTGAGCAAACTTGTCCGTGCCAAAATCACCGCCCTCGGAACCTACGTTCCACCACGCCTGCTCACCAACGAGGATCTCGAGAAGATGGTAGAAACCTCACATGACTGGATCATGGAGCGCACCGGCATTCGCGAGCGCCATATCGTTGATAAGGGTGTTTATACCAGCGACTTGGCAACGGAAGCTGCAAGAAAAGCTTTAGCCAGCCGGGGCGTGCCTGCCACCGATCTGGAGGCCATTCTGGTCGCCACCGTGACTCCGGATATGCTTTTTCCCTCCACGGCTTGCCTGGTGGAGGACAAGTTGGGTGCGCACGGCGCCTGGGGCTTCGACATCTCCGCCGCCTGTTCGGCCTTTGTATTTGCCCTCCAGACTGGGGCGCAGTTCATCTCAACGGGCGCTCACAAGAAGGTGATGGTGATCGGCGCGGACGTGATGTCTTCGATCATCGACTACACCGATCGCGCCACCTGCATCATCTTCGGCGACGGCGCGGGCGCCGTTATCCTGGAGCCTGCGGAAGACGATTACGTCGGCATGATCGATTTTCTGCATGAAATTGACGGATCCGGCGCCTGTTCGCTTTATATGCCCGGCGGAGGCAGCCGCAACCCTCCCACTCACGAGACCGTAGATCAGAAGATGCACTATGTTCATCAGGATGGCCAGGCGGTGTTTAAGTATGCGGTCCGCAAGATGGCAGAGGTCTGCGAGAAGATACTGGCTCGGAACGGCTTCAAAGGAAGCGATGTGGACGTTTTTATCCCACACCAGGCCAACAAGCGCATCATCACGGCTACCGCTGACCGACTCAGCATGCGGCCGGAGAGCGTGATTATTAATATCGACCGCTACGGCAATACCACGGCAGCCACGATTCCGTTGGCCATGGATACAGCTTGTCAGGAAGGCAAGCTGAAAAAGGGCAATCTGGTTCTGCTAGCCTCTGTGGGCGCGGGCTTTACCGCAGGCGCAACTCTGTTGCGCTGGGCCTACTAAGAGCTATTGCAGCGGAGTCAGAGAAGTGCAAGCCGCCGATGAAGCAGTGTAAGTCGTGGGCGGCACAGTCGCCGTCTCCAGTTTGAAGCGGGTAACCCCATCTTCGACCGCACAATAACTGTTTACTCCTGTCTGGTTCCAATTAACCGCCGTGGCCGCTGCGGCGAATGCTGTGCCACTCATAAAACTTCCCACGCTATAAATGTAGCCGTCTTTGCCAGGCGCGGCTGTCGCGGTCGCTAGTGTGTAGTCAATCAGGCAGGCATTGGTGGAATTTGGAGTGGGACAACTGGTCGCATTCGGCGGCCCCAAGGCCCCCAACGTTGCTGCGAATCCAGTCGTGGGGTATTCGGATTCGTAAGAGATTTGCGCCGTTTTCAAAGTGTTGATCGCGGATACGGCAGATGCCTGGTTGGCTGACATGCGCGCCCGCAGCAGGTTGGGGATCGAGATCGCGGCAATGATCAGAATAATTGCCACCACAATCAACAACTCAATCAGTGAGAAGCCCTTCTGTTTGCGCATGCGCTCTCTCCGTCGATTACTCAGTACAGACCCGCCAGTATATCCCGTTATTGGCCGGCTGGGCGCTCAATATGTTCGATGATGATGGTGTCCATGGAGGTGGTGGCAGGCTCCAGGCTCAGGCCAAGCTGGTCGTCCAGAGCAGCTGAGAGCGCGGCTGGCGAAGCCTGGGACAAAGCCGCATTGTCAGCTGCCGGCGCCTGAAAGGTGAAGCTGTAATAGCCATCCAGCGCCGTCCTGTCCAGGACCGGCCGGCGGGCTAAATCTGGACGGTTCGACAGCACCCAACCCAAGTTCCCCGGAGTTGTTGCCGTAAACTGGAACTTCCCAATACCCATTGCACGGACGCCCCCCTGATTGGCATCGGAACGAACTTCCAGCAGTTTTGGCCCATCCTTGGCCACAACCAGAGCGTAAGCTGGAAGATCCCGCATCTCATGTCGTATCTTGAGCTTGAACCGTTCCGCAAGCAGCAACCGAGCCATCGGCCGAACCCTTTGCATCCACTGTTCGTCGCTCTCGGCTGGTGAATCTGCCCCTTGCGCGTCAATATCGTAGGTTTCCGAGGTCACCCAGTCTGGGCCTCCTGCGACCTCGTCATCATTGAGGCCAGGGCCGTTGCCATGGCTGGCATCGTTGCCGTAGGCATACTCGATTAGTTGCCTCGCCGTGAGCGTCGCAACAAACCGGTTTGGGTAATAAACCTGATGACTGGGTGCTGCGGTGCTTGACTTGTCCAACTTGATGGAAACAGTAGCAAATGACGGCCGGTCGGCAAGGCTCGCATTCCCATCCTGCGCCCGAAGGTACGATGTGCCTGCCAATCCAGCGGCAATGGTCATCGCGACCGCTACGGCCCGAGCCCGATGCATGCTCCGGGCGACGACAAAGATAGCGAATGCGGCCAGCAGGGCGGTACCGCAGCACCAGATCAAAAAGACGCACTCGGCCCGCCACTCCCAACCCCAATACCACGACAGGCCTCCCATCAAAGCGTGTCCCAGGATCTGGCCGGAATCTACTGTGCTAGTAATGCGGTAGGTCTCAAACGCCCGGGCAAAGGGCGCAAAACTCGCGAGCAACGCGCCACCCGCGACCAGCGAAGCGATCGGAGCGAGGTCTGCTGTCCGGCAAACGGCAGTCCGCCAGAACGCCCTGTGGCTCAGGAATCGAGCCGGCCATAACTCCAACATTAGAATGGCTGAAAGCGCGATACATGCCGAGGCAATCGCCAGAACCCCAAAACCTTGGACGAACATCCCTGCAACAGGGAAGGTCCGTCCCGGGACTGACTCGGCCTGAACACGCGCCGCCAATTGAGCTTGTGCCTCGTCAAGTTTCTTAAGCCGCAAATTGGTTTCCTTGATCTGCGCCCTTGAACCCGCTTTGGTGTAAAGTTTTTCCATTTCGAGCACAGCCTCGCGCGCCATCCACACCCCAGTGAACTTGTCCCAGATCGGCGTGCCTTCGTTGTTTGCTATCCGCTCGCCAAACGACGCCACTTCCCCGAGCAGACGCTCGGCCTCTTTCGGATCGCCCGCCGCAAAGGCTTTCTCTGCCTGATGAACCCTTATTCGAGAAAAAATTCCCAAATCGCCGCCTGGATTCGCGTTTAACCACAGTCCCCGGTATACGACGCTTGGAGATAGGTAGAGCTCGTGGCTCCAAACGCCGCTGGTGAGCTGCACGCGGCGCTGCTCGTAGGTGTCATAGCGGGTTAAGCTCAAGGCTCTCGTCATGAGCGCCATCCACTCTGGGTTGCCGGCCAATTTCGCCTCCACTTCTCCTGGTGTCATGTGCTCTGGGAACACCAAACCACTTTGCTCTGCTACATACTCGGCAGCGACGATCAATGGCACCGCGTTGCCAGGATCGGCACCTTCCAGACGTTCCACCCGTTTTTTCCGCGCTGTAGGGCTTCCCTCGCTTGCTAATCCCCTTCCCGCATAAATCCATACGAACCCGGGATTGAGTGACACGGCATGATCGGCCAAGTTCGGCGCCCGGTGAGGATCATCCAGGCTTAATGCCACGAACGCTAACGTCGTGGCGTCATTATCCTTCTCCGCACGATCGGCCAATTTTTCCAACGCCTGCCGGTCGGACGGTGATTGATCCCAGAATCCATTGCTCCAGCTGGCACGAAGCGCCGTAGTCGCTTCCCGTCCTTCGGGCGATAAGAACAGCGCAGCCACCGCGATCAGCACGACTGCAGTCAGTAGTCTCGAACGCCGGGGGAGATTAGACGGATCGCCTACGTTGCAACCAGCGCCGCTCCCAGCCGGAAGCTTCAGCCACGTCAAAATACTGCCCATTACCGAGCGTGCGAATAACATGATTCCTCCCCATAACCACAACAGCGATTCGAAGATGTTCTTTGTTTCATCGATCTCTGCCGCGAGAGCCGCGCCCCACACCCTCGACTCCTCCGGCCAGTGGCGAACCGCGCAGCCAAGCAGCCAGCGCGAGAAGCGGGCGGGCAACGGATAGGTCTGAACTGGCGCGTTCATAGCTGACCTGCCGCTGGCTTCCAGAAATTGATCTCCTGCGCCGCGCGCAGTTCTTCCCGCGCCCACTCACGCGCCGTTCCCGAGAGGCGATACAGATGGCGCGGCGGGCGACCGGCTACCTGCGCCTCTTCCCAGCGCGTTTCCAGCCATTGCAGCTTCTCCAGCCGCATCAGGATGGGATAAAGGGTGCCAGAAGAGATGCCGGTCCGTTGGCTCAGCGAATAGCCGTGTTGCCAATCTCCGGGCTGGAGCAGTAGGGCATCCAGCACGCTGAGGGTTTGCCTTGAAAGCCGAAGTCTTATTCCCATGGCGCAACTCTATATAGGTTGATTTAATTTGGGAAGTGACCAAAGTCTTAGAACTAGTGGGGCTCGCAAAGGGAAGGAAGGGGAGTCGTCTTACGGGCGCTCAAGACATTGAGATCCCTGTCAAAAGCGATGGATCCTTCATGGCCGCGATCGTGCAACTTGCGGATTTGCTCGCATAAAGCGGTATTCGCCACGAATTGCCTGATCCCCCGGAGTCCTTTAAAGTTGTCGGCATAGCGAATATCCGAGTCTATGTCTAAGCTCTGTGTAGTGCGCAGCTTCTCTCTATCCATTGATGGCTTCGGGGCCGGTCCCGATCAAGACCTCGCCAATCCGCTTGGCGTCGGTGGCCTTGCATTGCACGGCTGGGTCTTTGGCACGCGAACGTTTCAGAAGATTCATGGAAAAGACGGCGGCACTACCGGTATTGATGAAGATTTTGCCGCGCGTGGCTTCAGCAATATCGGCGCGTGGATCCTCGGCCGTAACATGTTCGGTCCCATTCGCGGACCTTGGCCAAACGAAAGCTGGAAGGGATGGTGGGGTGATACGCCGCCGTACCATACCCCGGTGTTCGTTCTTACGAATCATCCGCGCGCAGCGATTATCATGAACGGCGGCACTACCTTCCATTTCGTTACCGAGGGTATCCAATCAGCGTTGCAACAAGCTACGGAGGCTGCCAAAGGTCAGGACGTACGCCTCGGCGGAGGCGTCGCTACCATCCGGCAATACCTGAACGCAGGATTAGTTGACGAGATGCACCTGGCGATTTCACCGGTGCTGCTCGGTTCCGGCGAAAATCTTCTCTATGGAATCGATCTGCCCAAGCTTGGATTCCACTGCACCGAACACGTTGCGTCGGCGAATGCGACCCACGTAGTTCTTACCAAACGAACGCCCTAGATGTGTTTCCGGTCAACCCTATTCCCGATTGCATTGCTATTCTGGATACGACGACCGAAAGATTGGTGCCATGCAGATTGAACGTTGGAATCCCGAAATCGACGGACCGCTGGAAGAAGCCACATTCCGGCGCAAGCTTGAGGCCCTGGGATATGCCGTCGAACGCTACGTGTATTCGCCGGGGACTTACTTTCCCATGCACATGCATGAAGAGGAAAGGATTGACGCCGTCGTTTACGGTCATTTTCGCATAACGATGGGAGACGATGAAGACCTGCTGGGCGCCGGCGATTGGGTGCGGGTGCCCGGCGGCATCGAGCATAGTGCGGAAGTGGTCGGGGATGAAGCTGTCGTGAGCCTGGACGCTACGAAGAAAACCGTGGCCGGGAAGTGAAGCCCGCCCCGCGCAACAAAAACTGACACCAACAGATTACGCGATCATGCCCGATTATTCTCCCGGTACGATGTCGCTTTTCGGCGGCTCATAGGCTTTCTGAAGATATTTCCTGGCTTCGTCCAAGGCGCCTTGAGTGTTGTCGTTGGTCTGCAGCGCCTGCCGGTACTCATTGGTGGCGCGTTCGCGCTGCCCGGTAGCATCGAAGATCTTGCCAAGCTGAATGTGGCTCCAGACCTCGGTCCAGCGGGGATCGCCGTCGCCGTTGAGCGACTCGCGATAGGCATTCGCCGCGGACTGGTAATTGTGCTGTACGAAAAATACCTCCGCGATGCGATAGTGGGCGAGTGAGCTATTTTTGTTGCTGTCGAGAGCTTTATTGAATTCGCTGAGCGCGCCGGCCATGTCGCCCTGCTGCACCAGCGCCTGACCGCGCTCGATGGAAGCCCGCAAGCGGATATCGCCGGAATTCTTCAGGACCCAGTCATCGGGATCAATGGCAATGCGGCGCGGACGGCCGAAGGTTTCCGTAGTGAACGCGGAGTCGGTGCCGACCACCTCAATCCGTTTGGTTTCCGTCTTGCCGTCGGTATCGATTTTCAACTCCACCGGCATGCGGAACAAATCGAGATCCTGATTGATCTGACCGACGACGCGGAAGCCCTTGTTGTTGCCCAGCCGGTAAATCGAATACTTGGCCTTGAATTCGGGGGCGCCGGTGGAATCGAACCATTGCGAGAAGAACCAGCGCAACTGGTCGCCGTAATTTTTTTCGGCGATAGCCTCGAAATCCGAGGTGGTCGCCGATTTGCCCGTGTACTGGGCAAAAAACGTGCGCATGGTTGTGTCGTATTTCTGGTCACCTTCAACCCAGCGCAGCATGTGCAGAATCATCGCGCCCTTATCGGTGACAAGCGATTGCGCGTCCGGCGAAAACATGTCGAGCTTGCCGGCGCTGGCAAGGGGAACTGTGTCATAGGCAAGCGCGCCCACCGACATATCTTTGACCACCTCGTCGAGGGCGGCGCTGCCTGCCACCTGTTCCACATAGCGCGCTTCGGAGTAGCGGGCAAAGCCATCAGTCAGCCACCAATCGTCACGCGTTGCCGGGCTGACCGAGACTCCCCACCATTGATGGGCAATAGTGTTCGCCATCAGGCGGTAATTGACTTTGGGAGTGACGCCTCGGCTGGCAATCGCAGCAATTTCGGGGGCCCATGCTGAGGGCACGGTGTCATCGGGCAACTCCACTACTCGAAGGGTGGTGTCCGGGAGAGGTGCGTAAAGCGTTACGAAATAGGTGAAGGCTTTCACCGCGGTTTCGGTATATTGGGCCGCCAGATTCTGATGGATCGGCTTGAAGAAAACGTGTACATCGAGCCCCGCTTCGTCGCTTTTATATTCCTGGAAGACCCCTGCGATGATGGTGCCGGGGAAACTCGGCTTGTCATAGACGAAAGTAAATGTCTTGGTAGGCATGGCAGCGGCGCCCTTTTTCGACGGGGGTGTATCCGCAACCGTCTCCTTGCCGCTGCCAATTACCAACATATGAGCTGGCACCGTCACATTGATGGTCGCCGTAAAACGGTTGATGCCGTAGGCATTCACCGGGAACCAGCGTCCGGCGTAGAGCAGGTAACTGGTGTCGTCGTTAATGGAAGCGAGTTTGAGGCCTTGCACCGGGCTGTCGTCGGCAGAGCTGAGTTCGCCTTCGTATTCGAAGGTCAGCGAGGACGAGGCGTCTTTGGGCAGGTCGGCGGGAAGCTGGACTCGCACCGTTGAATTCTCGGCCAGCCGCTCGGCAGTCAGCGGCTTGCCGGCTGCATCACTGACCTTAGTGACCCGCAGACCATTGTGCAGTTCGAAGCTGACAGCGTTCAGATCTTCTAACGCGGTGAATTTGACCTTGGCCTTCGCCTGGATCTGGTGGGAATGAGGATCCAACTGGGCGTCAATCTGATAATCCTCCACGCGCAGGCGCATTTTGTCGGCCGCGCGCGCGAGCGGGGAGATGGCACAAAGAAACAGCACCCCAAAGGCTAGGATTGGAAGCGGACGCCGACGCTGAAAAGACATTAAGCGGATTTCTCCTGGCGAAGGGTTAGATGAAGATTGTTACGCAAAAGATGTGTTGGGACAAGGGTATGCGGAGACCGGCATGGCCTAGCAGTGCGGAAAAAGACCCAGAATTGCCGCGGCGACACGTTCGGTCGGAGGAGACTGTGTCCCCTCCGGGCTGCGGAGTCGGGCTTTGACACCAGCCAGGCCTTGCAACATTTTTTCTCGCGCCGGACCGTCGACCAGAATCTCACTGAGTTTAGCCACAACCTTCGCCGGGATGAAATCATCCTGCACCAGTTCCGGGACGATCTCGTGGCCGGCGATCAGATTCACCATGGCGAAGTAAGGAACCTTCACCCGGGATTTGCCCAACCGATAGGTGAGATCCGATACCCGGTAAACCATCACGAAAGGCAGGCTCATCATGGCGGCTTCTACGGTTGCCGTGCCGCTGGCAATTATTCCCGCGCGCGAGTGGTAAAGCGCGGGCAAAGATTCGGGAACGAGGTGGATGGGTGCTGATTTGGGGATGAGGCTTTTGATCCATCCACGATCCAGAGTGGCTGCAACCGGCAGCAGAAACTCGTAGGCGGTGCCAAACTGCGAAGCCGATTCGAGAATTGCCGGCAAATTCATGCGGACTTCTTTGACCCGGCTGCCGGGCATAAGAGTGATCCAGTGTTTTTCCGGATCGAGGCCATGTTTTATCGCATAGTCGCGGCGTTCGATGGCCGGGCGGGGAAGATCGGCAAGCGGATGTCCGACGAAAGTCGCATCCACGCCGCGATCGCGGTAGAACTTCTCTTCGAAAGGGAAGATCACCAGCGCCTTGGTGACATATTTACGGATCAGCCGAACCCGTCCTTGCCTCCACGCCCAAAACTGCGGCGCCACGTAGTAGACGACTGGGATACCACGCTTCTTCATCTGGCGCGCGACACGCCAGTTAAAAGCGGGCGAATCGATCACGATGGCTAGGTCGGGTTTGCGCCGGTCAGCCTCCGCAATGAGTTCGTGAAACAATCCCCAGATTTTTGGGAGATGGCTAAGAATTTCTGTGATGCCGACGATCGAAAGATCTTTGGCGTCAACCACGGTGTCGCACCCGGCGGCGCGCATTTTCTCTCCGCCGACGCCAAAGAATTCGAGATTGGGATCGTGGCGATGGAGCGCTTCGATCAGCTGCGCGCCATACATTTCACCGGATGCCTCACCGGCGGAGATGAGAATTTTCACTGAAGCATTGTAGTGGACACCGTGATATCGCTCCCAGGAACCGCGACGGTCGATCCATGACGGCAGGTACGAGAGACAAAGGCGATTGGTATACTTGTCGGCTCAGTTTGAAACCGCTGCGAGGATCATATGTCCAGGGGACTTTCGAAGTTATCCGCGATCGCTTTCGTTTGTTTCGTGGTCTCGACTCTTGTTGCGCAGGAGCCGGCGCCGGTCGCGAAGCCGCTTTTTAGCTATCAGGAAGTCATGATCCCAATGCGTGACGGCATACGCCTGCAAACCGTGATCCTTGCGCCGGCCGATCAGTCCAGGCCGTTGCCGATTCTGTTCCGGCGCACCCCGTACGGGGTTCCTGACAAAGCGCCGGCGGAAATGTCGCCGAGCTGGAAAGAACTGGCACAGGATGGCTACATTTTCGTCATCCAGAATTTGCGTGGGCGTTTTAAATCAGAGGGCCTATTCAAGTTGTCATCGTATGTGAATTTGAACGATCCAAACGCGACCAACGAGACGACCGACGCATATGACAGCATCGAGTGGCTGGTGAAGAATGTGGCGAACAACAACGGTAAGGTCGGCATGTATGGCGTGTCTTACGACGGCCTGACTACGGCTATGACGCTTTTGCATCCGCATCCCGCATTGAAAGCCATCAGCGAGCAGGCCGCTCCGGTGGACCAGTGGATGAACGATGACTTCCATCGCTACGGCGCGTTGCGTGAGAGCTACGCCTTCGAGTACAGCGTGTTGGAGCAGGCAGACAAGAATCAGAACACGCATTTCAATTTCGAGACGTACGATACCTACCAGTGGTACCTGGAATTGGGACCGCTGGCGAATATCAACGCCAACTATCTCCACCGGACAATTCCGTTCTGGAATTCCATCGTCGATCATCCGGATTACGATGAGTTTTGGCGAAAGGAAGGCTGGATCAACCAACTTCACAGTTCGACCGTGCCGAATTTGAACGTGGCTGGATTTTCGGATCAGGAAGACCCATGGGGACCGTGGCAGATTTTCCGTAATGCCGAGGAAAGCGATCCCGAGCGCAATAACCTTATCGTCGCTGGACCCTGGTTCCATGGAGAGTGGCAGAGCGAGAAGGGCGACAGCATTGGGCTCATTCCGTTTAACGGCCATGAGACGGCCAGGGAGTTTCGCGAGAACATCGAGGCCCCATTCTTCCGCTATTACCTTCACGGCGAAGGCAAAAAATTGAACTGGCAGGCGGCGACGTTCCAGAGCGGATCGAATACCTGGCAGACCTACATAACCTGGCCGCCGAAATCGATGCAGGGGGCCAATCTCTATCTGCACGTAGACGGTACCCTCTCCTTTGACCCCCCAATCGCGAGAGCGAACCCCAAACCGTATCGGCAATACGTTTCCGATCCGGCCAATCCGGTGCCGTACCGGCAGCGACCGATTTCCCCGACATATCCCGCGGGTGACTGGCGAACCTGGGAGGTCGCAGACCAGCGCCTTGTCGACCACAGACCGGACGTGTTGACCTTCGTCAGCGCGCCGCTCGACCACGATTTAACTATTACGGGTCCGGTGGCGGCGGATTTATTCGCATCGACTTCCGGCACTGACAGCGATTTTGTGGTGAAGCTGATCGATGTCTATCCGGAAAATGCACAGAAAAACGATTGGGACGCGAATGCCGGACCAAAGCCTGGCCAGTACGCGCAGTCATTAAACGGTTACGAATTGCCGATCGCGATGGAGGTGCGGCGGGGACGGTATCTGGTGAGCTACGAGCATCCTGCGGCTCTCATACCGGGAAAGCCGGCGGAGTGGAAGATTCCACTGCGCGACCGCGATCATGTTTTTCTGAAAGGCCACCGGATGATGGTGCAGATTCAATCCACGTGGTTTCCCTTGATTGACCGCAATCCGCAGAGGTTCGTGCCGAGTATTTATAAGTCCGTGGCCGGGGACTTTGTCCCGGCAACGCAACGAGTTTATTGCTCGCCGGTGCTACCTTCGCATGTTGTTCTGCCGGTGGTCAGGTAATCGCAGGAACTTGTCGGGCTCCCAAGGCCATTTAACCATGGAGAACGCAGAGACAAAGGGAAGAGCACGGAGCGACGGCTCAGTCATCCGCGCTGCTGGTTAATTCTGGAATGCCCGTGGGCGCGACGTTGACTTCTTGGTCCTTATACTGGAGCTGATAGAGCTTGTAATAAATGCCCCGTTGAGCGAGAAGTTCCTGGTGAGTACCCATTTCACGCACCTGTCCCTTGTGCATGACAATTATGTTGTCGGCTCGTTGAATCGTCGAAAGCCGATGCGCAATGATGATCGAAGTGCGGCCCTCCACCATGCGCGCCAGCGCGTCGCGAACGCGAAATTCGGTTTCAGTGTCCACGCTCGAGGTGGCTTCATCAAGTACGAGAATCTTCGGGTCATGAGCCAGAGCCCTGGCGAATGAAATCAGCTGCTTTTGGCCGGTGGAAAGGGTCGAGCCGCGTTCCCGGACCTCCTCGTCAAAACCGCCAGGTAGGGTTTGAATAAACTCGCCGAGATTCACGTCTTCGGCGGCCTTTTGCACATGCGCGTCTTCAATCCACTCGGTGCCCAGCCGGATATTGCTGCCGATGGTGCCGCTAAACAGGAATGGATCCTGAAGCACCACGCCGAAACGGCGCCGCAGCTCGGCCAGGTCCATCTCTCTTAGATCTACCCCGTCAATCGTAATCGCGCCCTTTTGTACGTCATAGAAGCGCATGAGCAGAGAAATAATGGTGGTCTTGCCCGCGCCGGTGTGGCCGACGATGGCAACCGTCTCCCCAGGTTCGATCGTGAAGCTGACATCGCGCAAAATCCAATCCGGTTCGGTTTGAATGCCGGAGTCCGACGGATTGGGTTCATGCGGACCGCCCGGTATTGCCGAATCCCCATCTCCCGTTGATGCGGTCTCCGTGCGATAGGCAAACCAGACATGATCGAAACGGATCCGGCCCGGACCGGTCGGCCTCTTTGTTTGGGAAGGCGAAGTGACGTCGGTTGTAGTGTCCAGCAGTTTGAACACGCGCTCAGCCGCGGCCATGGCGGATTGCAGAATGTTGTACTTTTCGCTGAGATCCTGAATGGGCCGGAAGAAGCGTTGCGCATATTGCATGAAGGCAACCAGCACGCCGATGGTCGTGATTTTTCTTATCACGTCATTGCCGCCAAACCAGATCACACAGGCGATCGCAATTGAAGAAAGGACTTCCACCACTGGGTAGTACACGGCGTGTGCCATGATGGCGTCTTTGAACGCCTCCATGTGCACCTCGTTGACCTCGGAAAATTTCTGGTACGCGCGTTTTTCGCGGTTGAACAGCTGCAGCACCGTCATCCCGCTGACATGCTCCTGCAAATAAGCGTTGATGCGAGCTATGGCCACGCGAATTCGGCGGTAAGAATCGCGGACTCTATCGCGGAAGATCTTGGTCCCCATGGCAATGAACGGCAGCACGGCGAAGGTGATAAGCGCGAGCTTCCAGTTCATCTCCAGCATGACGATGAGAATGCCGAGCAGTACGAAGATATCTTCGAAGATTGCTACCACTCCCGAGGTGAACATGTCGTTCAAAGCGTCCACGTCGGAAGTTACGCGGGTGACGAGGCGTCCCACCGGGTTCTTGTCATAAAAACCGATGTGCATGCGCTGCAGGTGGCGGAAAATCTGGCTGCGCAGGTCAAACATTACTTTTTGGCCGGTCCACTGCATGAAGTAGGTCTGCACGAAATCGAGCAGGAACCCAAAGACAAGCATGCCCACGTAAATCCCCGCAATCTGGGCGATACCAGTGAGCGGCCGAGGGCTCAACCATTTCCAAAATGAGGACGTTGAGCCCGGGGTATGGGCGAGATAGCGATCGATGGCAACCTTGGTCAGGTAGGGACCGAGGACATCGCTGGCCGCTTTTAGCACGATTGCGATCAGGGCCAGCGCGACTTGCCAGCTATAGGGGCGCAAATAGCGGAGCAGTCGCTTCATCAGCCGGCTGTCATACGCCTTGCCGAGGATATCTTCTTCGTGAGCGGAAGCCATAGACGCGAACGCGGTCTCTTTAGGTTACCTCAATAGATGTGAACGGCAACCCCCGGGATGGAAAAGGTTTGCACTGCGCCGCTAAATTCAGCTGTATCCATCATTTGGCGTCCGTTTCCCGATTTGGGCATCAAGCACGTTGGTAACTTGGACCCTTACCATAGCGGGAACGATAATGCTGGAATTGATTTAACTCTTTCTGTCGCGCGGGATACCTGCAACCGAATGAAGGCCCAAATCTCTCGACGAATTGTAGCCGGTTTCGTTTTGGCCGTTGCCATTTCGGGCGGCGCGGGGGTGCTTCTCTACCGCGCGGCCATGCAATTTCGTGAGAACCGCTTGCGCGTGCAGCATGGGGATGAAGTTCTAAGCGCTTTGCAAACCCTTTCCGCGGAATTGGACGGGGCTGAAGGGGGTGCACGCCTTTATGTTCTTACAGGCGATAGCCGCAACCTGAGTACTTTCAATCAGGCGGTTGCAAGTTATCCGGCCACCTTGCAGAAGCTACAAGAGCTAACGCAGGGCAGTTCGAGCCAGCGGGCCCGCTTGGCCGACCTGCACCGGCATGTCGACATCGGAATCCGCATCCTCCAAGGCTTGGTGGAGACCAGGCGCGATCAGGGCATGGAAGCGGTACTCATGCAGATCACGCCCGACCTGAACCGGCGTGAACAGGAAGCGGTGAATCAGGGGATTGCCGGGATGCGGGACGAAGAGACGTCTCTTCTGCAGCAGCGCCGGCATGAATATGAATCCAGTGTGCAACAGACTAGTGAGTTATTTACCGGCGGCATCGTCACACAATGCCTCCTGCTTTTGCTGATTTTCGTCATCTTCCTGCGCGATTACTCTTATCGAATCAAGTCCACGCGTGAGATCCAGGAGGCGAACGTTCGTCTCGCCGCAATTCTGGGTACCATGGCCGATGGACTTTATCAATTGGACTTTGAAGGCAGGCTGCTTTACCTGAATCCCGCCGGCGAAAGGTTGCTGGGCTACCAGCTACATGAGATCCGGGGAATGTTGATGCACGATTTGATCCATTCCCATAGTCCCCAGGGAAAACTCCAGCCGGCAGACCAGTGTCCGGTCCTGGTCGCCATGAGGAAGGGTGAGTCGTACAGCAGTCTGGAGGGTTGGTATCAGCGCAAGGATGGCGCTTTTATCACGGTGGAATGCACCAGTACTCCGCTGCGCGCCGAGGGCGTCGTCACTGGCGCGGTGGTCTCGTTTCGCGACATCACCGAGCGCCAGCGTCGCGATGAACAGCTGCGCTCCACGACTGCCTTGCAGCGGGCCATTTTCCAAAGCGCCAACGTAAGTATTGTTTCTACGGATGCCCAAGGCATCATTACTTCCTTCAATCCTGCCGCGGAGCGCATGGTTCAATTTAGGGCGGAAGAGATGATCGGCAAAACCACCCCTGCCATCCTGCACGACCAGGACGAAGTCACCCAGCGCGCGATCGAACTTACCCAGGAGCTTGGTCTGACTGTAATGCCCGGCTTCGATGCCTTTGTGGCAAAGGCGGTGCAGACCGGAGTTCCCGACGAACGCGAATGGACCTATGTCCGCAAAGACGGAAGCCGTTTTCCGGTGTATCTCTCGCTAACCGTTTTGCGCGATTCAGACGGGCACATTAACGGCTTTCTGGGGATCGCCGAAGAGATTACCGAACGCAAGAAAGCGGAACTTGCGCTGCGCGAGAGTGAAACCAGGCTGAAGGAAGCCTTGATGCGAGAGCAGAGCGCAGCCCGGGTTGATTTTCTTACCGGCGTCTTCAACCGGCGTGGCTTCTATGAGATCGCCGAAAGCGAATCGCAGCGGTCACGACGCTACAAGCGACCCTTGTCGCTGGTTTACGTCGATATCGACAACTTTAAAACAGTGAATGATTCGATGGGGCATGAAGCCGGGGACGAATTGCTTATCGAGGTGGCTGCCATCGTTCACAGTGAGGTACGAGGGACTGATACCGTAGGGCGGCTTGGAGGAGACGAATTCGCCGTGCTCTTGCCCGAGACTGATCAGGAAAATAGCCGGGTGGTGGTAGAGAAACTGCAGAAACAACTCATGCATACAATGCGGCAGAAGAGTTGGCCCGTCACGTTTAGCATCGGTCTCATTAGTTTTCAGACCCCGCCGAATTCCATTGAGGCGATGGTTCGCGAGGCCGACAGGGTTATGTACTCGGTGAAACTTAGGGGCAAGAACTCCATGGCGATGCAAGATGCCGGAGCGGGTTCCTAGCCGATTTGTTTCAAGACGAGAGCAGAGTTTTTCGAGCCAAAACCCACACAATTGCAGATAGCATGTTCGATTTGCGCTTTGCGCCCGATGTCCGGGACGTAATCCAGATCGCAATCTGGGTCGTGAACGTCAAGATTGATGGTCGGCGGAATCTTGCCATGTTCCATCGCAATCAGAGTCGCTGCGACGCTGGCCGAGCCGCACGCTCCCTGGGCGTGACCGATCTGCGACTTCAAGCCTGACATGGGGATCTGGTGCGCTCTGTCGCCCAGAGCCAGTTTCAGCGCCCGAGTTTCCACCCGGTCGTTCATCTCGGTAGAGGTTCCGTGAACATTTACATATTGGATGTCTGCGGGCGACAACTGGGCCTCTTCGAGAGCTAAAAAGATCGCGCGGGCGGGCTCCTCCGGCGAATCGCTCATGCGCACGCGATGATAAGCCTCGCAAGTTGAGCCGTAGCCGGCGATCTCCGCATAAATCCGGGCGCCGCGAGCCCGGGCGTGCTCATAGTCTTCCAGAATGAACATCCAGGATCCTTCTGCGAGTACGAAGCCGTCACGATCGGCGGAAAAAGGGCGCGACGCCCGCTCAGGAGCGTCATTCCAGGACTGGGTGAGCGCGCGCAGCAGCGTGTAACCCTTGATGATGCCGGGCGTAATGGGCGAATCCACACCGCCGACCAGAAACATGGTCTGCACTCCGGCTTGAATGTGCTGATACGCGTAACCGAGAGCATCGGTCGAAGAGGTGCAGCCGGCGGTCACCACATGGCTGTATCCGCGAAAGCCGAAGCGCATACTGATTTCGCTGGGAATCGTTCCCATGGTGCCGCTGGGAATGCAGAAGATACTTACCTGCTTGGTTAGTCCGGCGTGCCAAAGCCGGTATTGCTCTTCAGAAAATTCCTGTGCGCCACCACCCGTACCGAGGATGACTCCGATATCGCGCTTCTCATCCATCGACATGGCAGAGGGATCGAGTCCCGCATCACGAATCGCTTCTGTGGAGGCGGCGATCGCCAGCGGCACCACCCGAGAGACGTGCTTACGCTCACGGGCATCCACCCAGGCCATCTCATCGAAGTCGGGAATTTCTCCGGCGACGTGAACCAGCAGATTCGAAGGGTCGAAGCGCGAAATGCGTTTGACTCCGGATTTGCCCGCGAGGATGGCGCGGCAAAAAGCTTCTTTGCCCATGCCATTGGGGCTGACCACGCCCATGCCAGTAATCACCACGCGAGGGAGCATTTTGTGAGGATAGTCCTGAATAGAGAATTTGCCAGCCGAATCTTTAACTGGGATGCAGTGGGTCAGCCATGCGTCAACTCCGAAATGGCATAATCGATCTCGTGTCCCTGGGGGTTTATATCTCGGTGCCATTCTGCCGCACCAAATGCAGCTACTGTAATTTCGCCTCCGGCGTTTTTTCGCGAGCCGCGTTCGAACGTTACGTGCAGCGCGTCTGTTCCGACCTTTTCAGCGCCGGCCGCATAGCCGGCCAGGTAGGAGGACAATTCGACCGGGTCGTGGACTCCATATACCTGGGCGGCGGGACTCCCACGCTATTGGATGTAAACCAACTGGAGCACCTGTTTGTCACCATTTCGCAAAATTTCGAAGTGGTGAGCGGAGCGGAAATTACCGTGGAATGCGCCCCGGGTACGCTGACTTCGGCCGTGATCGAAAGTTTTCAAAGGTGTGGGGTGAACCGGGTGAGCCTGGGAGTGCAGTCGTTTGTGGATCGCGAGGCCGCGGCAACGGGGCGATTGCACAAAAGGGAAACGGTGCTGGAGGAGATTGCGCGCCTGCGGGCCGCAGGCTTTACGAATATCAATGTGGATTTGATCGCTGGATTGCCGCACCAGACGCCTGAAAGTTGGGAGTTCAGCCTTTCTGAAGTCATTGCTTCGGGGGTGCCGCACGTGAGCATTTATATGCTGGAAGTGGATGAAGATTCGCGGCTGGGGAGGGAACTGATTGCCGGTGGGACGAAATACCATGCGCACTTCGTTCCCGATGAGGATCTGATGGTGGATTTTTACGAAGTGGCTGGCGAGCGGCTAGGAACGGCCGGCATCCTGCAATACGAGATTTCCAACTTTGCGGTGGAGGGATTGGAGTCGCGCCATAATTTGAAGTACTGGACCCGACAGCCGTATATGGGGTTTGGAGTGGATGCGCATTCGATGCTGCCAGTGCACGATGCGGAAGCGATCCGTTTCTCGACTCCTGATTCTCTGGATGGCTACGTTGCAGGCAAGCCGTTGGCGCGCACTCCGGTTTCGAAAATCGGCGCGCTGGAGGAGACTTTCTTTCTCGGCTTGCGGTTGAACCGGGGAGTGGATCTGCGGAAGGTCCAAACGCAATTCGGACTAGCCGGATGGGTGGAGATTGTAAGTCAATTCGAAGATGACGGTTTGCTCGAGCAGGATAGCGGCCTAGTCCGATTGACTGCGCGCGGACGCGTCCTGTCGAACGAAGTTTTCAGCAGATTTATTGCGATGGGTGCGCAGCTTGGGGTCTGATTGGCACGAGTTCCGCTGCTGCCGGCAAATCTACTATGGCATCTTGAGCAGGCTTGAGCCCGCGAAAGATCTAACGACCGTATATACCCTTACAAAAGTCGAAAGGGCCATCGCTATCCTGTAAACCTCCTCGTTCACATTGCGCTCCCGTCCGATGCTTCGGTCCTGAAGGGCCCCGGATGACATGGGTTGAGCCACCGGACGAGGATAGCTGCGTCTCCGGCGGTAACTTTCCTCGTTCTATCGTCTATGTTCTAATCGAGGCACCTACGGGAGGCCGCCTTGGACTTCCAATTGAACGACGAGCAACTTCAGCTCAAGAAAAGTGTGCATGAGTTCGCCGAGAACGAGGTCGCTCCGCACGTAATGGAATGGGACGAAGCCAGCGAATTCCCGCTGGCCACTATCAAAGAGTTAGGCAAGCTGGGGTTGCTCGGCGTGATCTTTCCGCCGGAGTACGGCGGTGCCGGCATGGGCTACATCGAATACGTCACGGCGATTGAGGAGTTGTCGCGCGTGGACGGTTCGGTGGGCATTATCGTGGCGGCGCATACGTCCCTGTGTTCGAACCATATTTTTCTTGCCGGCAACGATGCGCAAAAAAAGAAGTACGTCAGCCAACTGGCGACTGGCGAATTTATTGGCGCCTGGGGGCTGACCGAGCCATCGTCGGGTTCGGATGCGGGTAGCGCGCGCATGACGGCGGTTCGCCGGGGAAACGAGTGGGTGCTGAACGGCACCAAGACTTTTTGTACCAACGGGCACTATGCCGATGTGCTGGTGGTGATCGCGGTGACCGATCGCGCGGCCCATACCCATGGGTTGTCCGCCTTCGTCGTTGAAAAGGGAACGAGAGGTTTTCGTCCCGGGAAAAAAGAGAACAAGCTCGGCCTGCGGGCCAGCGATACCGCTGAACTGATCTTCGAAGATTGCGCGATTCCGGCGGAAAATTTGCTGGGCGTTGAAGGCCACGGTTTCGTGGATGCGATGCGCGTGCTCGATGGCGGGCGCATTTCGATCGCGGCGCTGTCCCTGGGAATGGCGGAGGGTGCCTACGAAGCCGCGCTCAAGTATTCCAAGCAGCGGCGGCAGTTTGGCAAGTCCATCGGCAGCTTTCAGGCGATTCAGTGGAAGCTGGCGGATATGGCCACGGAAATTGATGCAGCGAAGCTGCTTACCCTGCGCGCGGCCGCAATGAAAGATGCAGGCATGAAAACCACCATGGAATCCTCCATGGCGAAGCTTTTCGCCAGCGAAGTGGCGGTTAAATGCGCCAACGAAGGGGTGCAGATTCACGGCGGATATGGGTTCATCAAAGACTATCCCGCGGAGAAGTTCTACCGTGACGTAAAGCTGTGCACTATCGGCGAAGGCACCAGCGAGATTCAGCGCCTGGTGATCGCGCGGCAGTTGCTGGAAGAGTAGGCAGCGCCCTGGATGCATCTTCAGAATACGGATTTCGCGTGACTAACCTTGCGGAATCAATTACTTAGCCGAAAGCAATGAAACACTTGAGCTCTAGCCTGTACTGACCGTGCCGGCAGACCGGCCGGAGCCAGCCCGGAGGCCTCGTAGAATGCCCCGTAATCGCGCCAGGATCGTTTATAGGCGTGTTTCGCGGTACGGGTGGACTCCGAGACCATGCCCGTCAAAATAAGCGCCAGAATTCGATTTTGCTATATCTTTTAGATATAATCATGGCAATTCCTTTCGAATCAACAGTTCGATTTTCGCCTCGCAGGAAGCGCCCATTCCGGCAAAGAACCCACTGAGGGGCATGCCGGTGTTTTGCAGCTTGCGCCGTGCTACATTTCTCTTCAGCTAGCCATGCCGCAAAGCACCATTCTCGTCAATCTTTTGATCAAGCTCGGCGTAGCCGCCGCGGTGGCGAGCTCGCTGGTACGTTCAGTGGAGTTCAAGTCGCTGCTGTTTCGCGAGGAGCGATCATGGCGGCAACGGATCTATCTCGTGGTTTGGATGGGCATCGTCCCGGCCATGGGGGTCTGGGTACGGTTTGTGCAAACCAGCTTTTTGGCGGGCGATCTATCGTTCGAAACCGCAATTCTGCTGGGGGTGACTGGAGGCCGTGTCTCCGGAATCCTTGGCGGTGCGCTGCTTGGCCTGCCAGCATTGCTGCATGGCGAATGGGCGACGCTCCCGTTTATGGTGCTGTGCGGTTTTCTCGCCGGACAGATGCGCACCCTGGCGCCGGGACGGGACGATATCTGGTCTTTTTCGCCTTTCATCGACCTCAGCATCTATCGCTGGCTGCGGCGCAATGTGCCTACGCCGCGGGTGTTCCAATGGCAGACGGTTTTTTTCGTGACGATCCTGGTGTTGCGCTTCTTGCATACCCAACTACATCGCCTGCTGCCGCGAGCAACCTTTAGCCTGGAGAGTCCGACCTGGTGGGTTGAGTTACTCATTTACGCCACGTCGGTGATGGTGATCGGCACCGAACTCAAGATCTGGAACAGCGTACGCATCCAGATCAAGCTGGAAGAGCAGGAGCGTCTACTGCTCCACGCCCGCATGGAGGCGCTGAAGAACCAGATCAATCCGCATTTCCTCTTTAACACGTTGAACTCGGTGTCTTCGCTGGTTCGTTTCGATCCCGACACGGCGCGCGAGATGATCATCAAACTCGCCAATATTCTGCGGAGATTGCTGAGCAGCAGCGATGCCTTCGTCCCGCTGCGTGAAGAAGTCGAGTTCATCGATAATTATCTGGACATTGAGGTCGTGCGCTTCGGCCGGGACAAGCTGCGGGTGATTAAGGAACTGGAAGCGGAATCACTCGACGTGATGGTCCCCAGCATGTTGTTGCAGCCGCTGGTGGAGAACTCCATTAAACACGGGTTGGCATCAAAAATTGAAGGCGGAAGCATTTATTTGCGCAGCCGCCTCGTGGATTCGCAGCTAATCATTGAAGTGGAAGACGATGGCGTCGGCATGGGCGCAGCCCATCTGCTGGAAAAACCCGCTGGCTTGGGTGGCACCGGTATCGGCCTGGCCAACGTTGCCGAGCGGCTCAAAGTGCTCTATGGCGAGAGCGCACGCATGACTATTGATAGCCACGAAGGGAAGGGAACCCTGATTCGGTTGCGGGTTCCGGTGCTCCACGGAGAGCAAGCCACCGCAGCCGCGCTTTATGAAGAGCGTTCGAGCACGCGGCGATAGAATTCCTCGTATTGTGGAATGATCTTGGTCGCACAAAAGCGACTCTGAGCCACTTGCCGCGACGCTTTTCCCATCTCCCGCAAACGGGCTTCGTCGATCAATAATTCGGTCGCATACTCGGCCATGGTCTCGACGTCCCCAACCTCTGCGAGATATCCGCTGACGCCATGCTCAATCACTTCTGGCACTCCGCCAACACGAGTGGCAATCGGCACCACCTGGCACGCCATGCCTTCGAGCGCAGCTAGACCGAATGATTCCAACTCACTAGGAAGCAACATGATGTCGGCTAAGGCCAACTTTTCGTGCACCTGATCCTGTTTGCCCAAAAATAAGACGTCCTGGTGGATACCCTTCTGCACAGCCAACCGTTCGGCGCCTGAGCGATCCGGGCCATCGCCGATCATTAATAATTTCGCCGGAATTTTCTTGCGCACGCGGTCGAAGATTTCAATCGTATCCACCACCCGCTTGACTGGCCGGAAATTCGAAAGATGAACCAGAATGCGTTCGCCGTGCGGAGCATATTCGGTTCGGCGTTTGGCCACGTCCGTTCCGCGGCAATACAAATCGCAATTTACGAAGTTATAGATAACCTGGATGTTGTTCTTTACCTCGAACTCGCGAACTGTGCGCTCGCGCAGGTATTCCGAAATGGCGGTTACGCCGTCGCTCTGTTCGATGGAAAAGCGAGTGATCGGCAGATATGAATGGTCTTGCCCAACCAAAGTAATATCGGTGCCGTGCAGCGTGGTAACGAAGGGCAGGGAGCGTTGTTTGGGGCTCGCAGCCAGCATCTGGCGAGCCAGCAATGCGCTCACCGAATGGGGAATGGCATAGTGCACGTGCAGGAGATCGAGATCGTAAATCTCGGCGACCTCCGCCATTCTCGTCGCCAGGGCCAAATCGTAGGGCGGAAAATCAAAGAGCGGATAACGGGTGACCTCCACCTCATGATAATGGATATTGGGCTGCGGACCGGTGAGCCGGATGGGTTGAGCATACGAAATAAAGTGAATTTCGTGGCCGCGCTGGGCCAGCTCGAGCCCGAGTTCGGTTGCCACCACGCCGCTTCCGCCGTAGGTGGGGTAACAGGTGATTCCAATTCGCATTCCTTGCCCTCCGCTTCCCTGGGGCCACTTTTCCGAGGCCAACCCATTCGATGGTAGCCTGCGGGCGGAGATTCAGGATTTTGTGCGAGAGTGATGGACCGGCAATTGTGAACGAACGAGGAAAAGAGAAAAGTTCGCGGAGGCGTCGCAATCGATACTAGCTATTCAAAGCCTCGACGGTAGCGTGTCCATGGTCGTATTCGATGCGAACCATGTCACCCAGATCTGGGGTAGCGCTGAGTAGGTCTTTCGGGTGGGCAATCGCTGCCGTTGAAGAGATACGCTGGACCACGTGTTCCGGCCCAATCCAGATGGTCTTGCCCGTATAGACTCCCCCATGGGTGGAAGGAAGGCGGGTCTTAGCGTCCTTTGCCAATAGGGTTC
This sequence comes from uncultured Acidobacteriaceae bacterium, assembly GCA_963834075.1. Classification (GTDB taxonomy): domain Bacteria; phylum Acidobacteriota; class Terriglobia; order Terriglobales; family Acidobacteriaceae; genus PALSA-270. The sequence goes on along the minus strand of CAWIAH010000007.1, from coordinate 133,005 downwards.
GTACCTGTTCGGCGGCTTCCTCCAAGGCCGCATTGTGCGGCGCTTTTTCCAGCTTGGCCGGACCGCTTTCAACTGCTGCACGGTAATATTGCTCCTTAAATCCCGCCAGTCTGTGCTGGACTAGAGCCGCATTCAAGGTGCTGAGAAGAGTTTCCTTTTCGCACGGTTTGGTGAGAAAACGGAAGATGCTTCCCTCGTTCACCGCCCTGACAGCAGTTTGAATATCGAGATTCCCGGTTAGCATGATGCGGATCACATCAGGAAATTTGACCGTGACTTTGGCCAACAGCTGTGCTCCGTCCATTTCCGGCATGCGCATGTCAGCTACCAGGACCGCATAAGGGCCAGCGGTTGCCAGTTTGTCCAGAGCCTCTTTGCCTCCCGGAGCGGTTTCGACCTGAAAATCCTGACGAAGCAGGCGCTGATAACCTTCCAGTACCGACGGCTCGTCATCCACGAAAAGAATCTTTTCAGCCATGGTCAGCCAAACAAGTATGAGGGAGAGATATTTGTCGAACGCGCCACCCCAGCCCCGGGGCGAGGTATTGGTATCCGCCATTCCAACGGAGCTGATAAGCGGGCCATGCCTGCTCCATCGGCAGAGACGGGCCGTTTCTTTAAGATGTTTGCTGATTGAATGCATGATCTACAGTAACTATTGGCCAAAAGCAAACGCTAGGCGGGATTTTGTTGCGCGGCGTCCTGAGAGGCTAATTTTTCCAGGTGGTTTTGCAAGCGCTCTTTGGTTTCGTCGTTCAGTCCGCTGAATTCGATTCCCATCCCTACGCCGGGATCGCTGGATCGCACCATGGCGGTCGTGACAATCTTATCGGAATCGATCCACAGCGTGATGCTGAGCGGCGTACCCAGGGGAAGCGGAACCAGTGTCTCCACATAGCAGCCCCGGCCGCTAATGTCAGCCGCATGGGTTTTCATGGGGGAAGATCCGCCCCGCTCATCTCGCAGCTCAAAGGGAAAATGCGTCCGCAAACGGGGAAAGCGCCGCTTATTGCTCTCACTGACGCTTTCGACTATGGTCGTCGCCAATTGCTCAGCACCCGTTTGATCGGCCCACGGGCATGGTTGTCCGCCTACAATTTCTACTTCTGCTTGTATCTTGCCCGAAAGTATGGCATCCCCGAGCTTGGTCACGCGTACCCGGGTTTTCTGAGTTCCGTATTGGACGCCAATAACTTCGCCACTCTTTAGCGGGTGTTCCAGGCCATTGAGCTGTGCGCTGGTCGAGCTTAAACAACCCGCCATGGCATTTTGGAAGAAGGCGTGGCCATCCGCGTCCATACCCCAAATCCGGACTAGAATCTCCGGCCGGTGAAGGAACTCAGAGTTTGACATAAGGAAGGTGGGCTCTCCTGAGCCAATCACAGTTGCACCAATCATAACCTGCGATTGCGCCTCCCTGATTACGAAGTAGATTCGATGGTCACGCGGCAAGGGTACAAGAGGTCAAGCACCCGTGGAATGGTTAGTGGCCCGCTCGCCCGCGAGATCGCGATACGAGATGAGTTGAATGCCATTGCTGGCGATCATCGTTGCGGTCTCAGAAGACGAAAGAATCTGCAACTCCGCTTGACGCGATTCGAGAAGCTTGGTCGGCATGGCACGCAACTGCGCATCGTTATAGCCCGGATGGCAGACCAATTCCAACGTTCCCTCCGTCATGGTTTCGAGCATTCTCCGCAGCAGGTGTCCTGTCATTCTCCCCGTGGCAATTAGGCCGAGGATTCCGTCGGGAGTTGCAAACTGCGATTTCCGCACCTCTCGGTGAAATGAGGTTCGAAAGACCCTCAGCAATCGCACGCCAATCCAGCGTTTCCACAGAGGAAAATCTCGACTCCCAAAATCCCATCGCTCCGGCCCAAACGGGTTGCGCACGGCCCCCACGCCGCAAGCCTTCGCCGCGCGTAACAATGGCCTTAGCACCTGTGGAAAGATATGAGAGTGCTTGTGAGTATCCACATGCGTAACCGCGATGCCAGCTTCCTGCAGCTTGCGAATTTGCGCAATCGCCTCAGCTTCGATTTCGAGGGGATTGAGTTTGCCACCCAGCGCGGCCGTCGCAAAACTTCCCCATGTGCGGCGAAAGGTCGCGCTCTGGCTTCGCTTTGCGATCAGGCTCGGAACCTCCGAGGCTGGAAGTAACGGAGAGCCATCCAGCAGAACGATGTGGCAACCCACTGCCAAGCGAGGTTCCAATTGCGCCAGGCGAACTGCGTCGTCGAAGTCCGTGCCACCAGCCATTAATGTTGCAGAGGTCACCACTTTGCCCCTGCAGGCTTCGACGATCGCGCGATTCACCCCACGCGTAAGCCCGAAATCGTCGGCATTGATGATCAACCGGCGCATCAGGGTGCAGTCTAGCAGGGAAGCGACGCTTGTTAGAAAGCTGCCGATCACGCGGCGTTTGACCCATGTTTCAACCCTCAGCTATAGTCCAGAAAGCTCTTGTGCATAGCCTTTTGCAACGGAGGTGGTGAGTTCGAGGGCGGTTAGCTCAGTTGGTTAGAGCGCCTGCCTTACAAGCAGGAAGTCGGGGGTTCGAGTCCCTCACCGCCCACCAATTTCTAGTACTTTCCACGTCGGAATGCCTCGCCGTACAAACTCCCTCGGCTTGGCCCGCATTCGCGTGGAAACCATTCCCCCGGCTTGCCACTCATCCCGCCAATCGCCATCTGGCCAATCCCTATACAATGCGGGATGCATTTCGTTGAGGATAAAATGAAGTCAATCTCTTGGTTGCTGACTGGCTACTTGGCGCTAGTCCCGTCCGCCATTTTTGCGCAACGGCTACCGGATATCGCCATCCCGGTGAATTACAAACTGAGCTTCACGCCTGATTTCGCTAAAGCAAGTTTCTCCGGACAAGAAAAAATACAGGTGAGCCTGCTGAAGGCGAGTTCAGAAATTGTCCTGAACGCAGCGGACATCAACTTTGAGAGCGCAAGCATCACAGCCGACGACAAGAGCCAACCCGCCAAAGTTACTCTCGATGCTACAAAAGAGATGGCCACTCTTTCGGTTGCGCAGCCGCTGCAAGCTGGCCCTGCGACCATCGAGATTGCTTTCACCGGTGTGCTGAATAGTGAACTTCGTGGATTCTATCTAGGCAAGGACGATCATGGCCGCAAGTACGCGGCAACCCAGTTCGAGTCAACCGACGCGAGGCGCGCTTTTCCATCCTTCGATGAGCCCGCCTACAAGGCGACATTCGATGTCTCCGTTACCGCCCCCGCCGGGATGATGGTCATCTCCAATACCAAAGTGGTTTCCGATTCTCCGGCGCCGGGGAGTGGCCACACGGTAGTTTTTGGCACCACACCCAGGATGTCTTCTTATCTGGTGGCGATGGTGGTCGGACAATTTGACTACGTGGAAGGCTCCGTGGAAGGCGTGCCTATTCGTGTCTTTAGCACCCCGGGGAAAAAAGAGTTGGGATCCTACGCGCTCAAATCCGCGGAAGGCATTCTCCATTACTACAATCAATATTTCGCGATCAAGTATCCCTATGGAAAGCTCGATCTGATCGCACTGCCCGATTTCTCCGCTGGCGCGATGGAGAATACCGCCTGCATCACGTTTCGTGAGAGCGCGCTCCTGCTCGACGATCAGCGCGCTTCGATCAACCAACACCGCAGAGTCGCAGGAGTGGTTGCTCATGAAATGGCTCACCAATGGTTCGGCGACCTAGTGACCATGCAATGGTGGGACGACGTTTGGCTGAATGAAGGCTTCGCCACGTGGATGTCCGATAAGCCGCTGGAAATCATGAACCCGGAATGGAACGTCGGGATTGACACGACCCTTGGCACTGTTGAGGCCCTCAACGCTGACTCATTTGCCAATACGCGGCCGATCCACCAGGAAGCGGAGACGCCGGCGGAAATTGAGGCGCTTTTCGACGGAATCGCTTACGGTAAAGCTGCGGCGGTTCTTCAAATGGTGGAGGCATATTTGGGACCGGAGACTTTTCGCGCCGGAGTGAACGAATATCTGAAGGAGCATGCCTACGCCAATGCGACTGCCGAGGATTTTTGGAATGCCTTGACAAAGGTTTCGCAGAAGCCGGCGGATGCAATCATGTCCGCGTTTGTAAAGCAGCCTGGCGCACCGGTGATCTCCATCAAAACAAAATGCGCGGACCATTCAACCACGGTTACCCTATCGCAAGATCGCTATTACTACGACCGTTCCAAGTTGGATGAAGGCAGCGACCAGTTGTGGAACGTGCCTGTCTGCTTCCGCGAGGGAGGTGCAGGTAAAGATGCATCGCACTGCGAATTGCTGAGCAAACGGGAGCAAAGCTTCAATGTTCAGGGATGTAGTGCGTGGGTGTTGTCGAATGCCGGAGCCAAAGGGGATTATCGTTCCAGTTATGCACCACAAGTCGTGCCGCAACTATCGCGGGATGCTGAGAGCGAGTTAACTCCCTCAGAGCGGATTATGCTGTTGGCGGATATCTGGGCCTCCATGCGTGCCGGGCGCGCCGATATCGGGGACTACCTTAGTTTGGCCGAGGGCATGCAACAGGAGCGACTTCGGCCGGTGGTTCAATATCTGCTGGCGCAGATTGACTACGCAGACATTTATCTGGTAGAGGATTCCGATCGGCCTGCCTATCAGGCTTGGGTCAGGCATTTGCTCGAACCGCTCAAGCAGGATGGAGGGCTGTCATCGAAAGCCGGCGATAGTGACGACCAAAAGAACTTGCGCGCAACGGTTTTGCAAACGCTCGGTGTTACGGGTGCCGATCCAGAGGTATTGACTGAGGCTCGCAAACAATCCCGTTTGGCATTGCAGGACTCTGCTGCGGTTTCGCCGGAGTTGTTACCGGTGTTTTTCAAGGTGGCGGCGTTGCACGGGGATACGGAACTGTATGATGCCATTTTGGGGAGGGTTACCAGTGCGGGAACTCCGGAGAATTACTACCTCTACTTGATTACGCTTTCGCAATTCGGCGATCCGAAGCTGCTCGAACGAACACTGGATTTTGCGATCTCTGGACAAGTGCGCTCACAGGATGTCACCGGAGTAATCGGACGCGTGATGCAAAATCCGGCTGGCCAGGCCGTGGCGTGGGACTTCGTACGCTCTCATTGGGCGGATATAGCCCAGGCGGGTGGGCCGTTTCGCAGCGGCGATATTATCGGATCGGCGGGTAATTTTTGCAGCGCTGATCGGGAAGCGCAGGTACGTGAATTCTTCTCGACTCATTCGACACAAACGCCGCCTCGGATTCTCAACCAAACCTTGGAGCGAATTGACTACTGTGTGGAGCTGAAAGATCGGGAGGCCGATCCGCTTTCCGCGTGGATCGGCGAGCACAGCGAAGCGCCGGCGCAGTAGGCTCGAAAAGATGAGAAGGCGAGGCGCATGCCGCTCGCAATGAATCCTGCGCATCGCTCTTGCTGGATCCGTGAAGGGAATCGATGTGTGAGGTGTGCTGTGGTTGAGGGAATACTACGCGGTTGTTATAATCCGTAAAGTCACGGCTTAACCGCAATTCACTGTGGTTGGTCGTCCCTCTGCACGGGTCCAGCGTGCCTCAGGCGGACCAAAATGTGGCCAGGTAGCTCAGGTGGTAGAGCGCAGCCCTGAAAAGGCTGGCGTCGGCGGTTCAACTCCGTCCCTGGCCACCACATTTTCAATCACTTACACATTCCCGCCCTCCAAAGTTTGCGCACAATTGCCGTTCTCTACTCCGGGCTTTAGCCGCAACACCGATAGAGGCAACGCCTCGATATCCAAGGAAGTCGCCACGCAGCCCGCAGTGCTGACAGGAATCGAGCTCATGCCGGCGAGCGTGGCCCATCGTCCAGGGAGTGCTGGATTTTCTGACGGCTCTCAAGCGCGAATAAGAAACCGGAAGCGCATGTCCTCACCAAACCACATGATGTAGTTCGTCCCCCAGGCATTATTGAAAAGATTGCAATGAACGCCCGCCTGAAGATTGGGTTGCTGGTTCGAAAAGTACAAGGGAGACTTTATGCCCAGCGCTACGAGTGGCGCATCGAGAGTCTCGACTGTAAAGGCTCCATTGTCATCTCCGTAGCTGAATCCTTTCGAAAGCGCATGCATGTGACGATTGCCGGACCGGATCACATCCAAAGGAGATACCCGCTCGCCTGACTTCTCCAGTGTCCAGCCCGCAGGATCGGACGCTATCGGATGGAAACTCAGCCAAAGAGCCTCGGGAAGGCGCGTGGCCGGTTTTTCAAACCAGTAGAGATTCAAATGAATGACCGGTTCTTCCTTGGGAAACAGCATTTCCAAATAGATCTTCCGAGGGAACGATGCGCGTCCGCTGCGCCAAGCCTCCGCATCGTCGACTTCAAGGTGTGCCAGCAATCTATGGCCTTCCTCGTCTTCCTCGGTTTGCAAATCCGCGAGCGAAGGCAGCCATACTTGGCTCGCCGCACCGAAACGCTCGATGTTGGGTTTACCGAAATCTTTCTTGGCCCAATCTTCCTCGCTAATCACATAGCTCTTGAAAAAGAACGCATAGTCTTGTTGCGAGAGTGTCTGATACGAAAAGAGGGCCAGCAGGTTTTCGCTCGATGCCCATTCGCGATTCGACCTCTTACTCAACAGGCGGCGGATGGCGCCGGTCTGGGGATCGATTCCCACGACGAAATGCGGCGTCTCGATGTCCTGTGCAGCTGGGTGAGGGATGGGGCGCGCCAGCTTTGGCGAAACCGGTGCAAGATCACGCACCGCTATTTCCGCCTGCTCCCGCAGCGGGAAAGGCAGAGTGGCGATTCCATCGAAAAGATCCTTTCGCTTCTCACGCCAGCTAAACTCAACGACCTTATAGTTTTTGGTGTCAAGCATCGAAGCAAGATCACTTGGCAGGTAGTGATCGAAATCGAGCCAGGTTTTGGTATCCGTACCCCAGGTGTGTTCAACCTCCAAAAGCACGTGACGAAGCAAAGCTACATCCGTCGCATCAGCTGCGGCGAATTTACCCTGAGCTAACCATTCTTGGCGCAATCGGGCGACTTCGCGATACCTAGCCAACTTCACAGGATCACTGGCGATGCCGTGGATCCAGGTGTCGCCAATTTCACTGGTTATGGTCGGCAGAGAGCCGCGGAAAGGCTCGACTGCATTCGCAATCTCAGTCAGGTTTGTAGGGATAATCTGGGCGTTGGGGAATTGATTACTTAGGGCAGAGTAGGTCTCGTGAATCTCTTCCAGCGTATGCGGGCCGCTATCGTCATCACGCACAACCATGGCAATCGCGAGATCAGAGTTCGGCACCCGCGCCACTCCACCGTAGCCATGGTGGTACATAACCACCAGCGTCGCTCCCCCCGGAGCCTTCCACAGAAACAAGGGAGGAACTTCCGGCGGGGTGCTTGCGTCGTTCACGCCGATATCCAGAAACTTCACGCCCTGCTCGGCGAGTGGGGCTATCAAGCCACGCGTGTGGCCGGGCACATCGGTCATCTTGGCGCCGGTCGTCGTGCGTCCGAAACGCCGGTCCAGCGTTTGCGACAGACCAATGCTTCCAGAAATCATCGAGCGGTCCATCACTTCAGTTTGCCAGTTGAAGGGAAGAGCATGCCATGCGATATCGCCCGCGGATATGGCCTTTTCCATGCGTGTTCGCTGGACGGGAGTAGCTTGCTCCAGGTACTCGTAAAGCAGCCAGGATCCCGTAGTCCACACATAACGATAACTACTCGAGTCGCGCAGGTGGGTCGCGAGATCCATGGCTTGCGGGAAGTATTCCGCGAAGTACTTGTGAACCATGGCCGCCTGTGTGTCGGCAAACCCAGCATCGAAATGACATTTGAACATCACTAGAACCCGCTTGACTCCAGCATCGGGGACGAACCGAACAGAAGTTTCCTGCAACGCGAGCAATGCTGCCGGTTTCCAAAATAGAGCGCTGCCGAAGAGGGACTTTATGAATTGGCGACGACGCATATGGGACCTTAAATTGAGATGTCTGCTTTACGAAACAGTTCAAAACCAAAAGTCGATGGTGCGGCTCACAATCTACTTACTTCTAAACACAATTTTGCAAAATTGCTTCATGTAATCTGGTTAAGGATGCCGTACGGAGACAACCGATGCTGTGTAACGGTCTGCGCGCAGCAGCGACAGGCTATATTCGATGCCAATATTCTGCGAGTCAAAGGCGGTTTCTCTTATCGAGAGCAGCGGACTTCCGACAGAGGTTTGCAGAATTCCAGCTATGTCCGCGTCTGCGTTAACAGCCCCGATCACTTCTTCCGCTCTTTGCAATTTTCTCCGGTAGATCTTCTCGACAACGTAATAAAGCGATTGATTTTCAAGATCATGCTTATCTATTCCCAGAAATATACGAGCCGGAAGACAACTCGTTACCAGTGCCACCGGTTCATCGCTCAGGAAGCGCAAACGCTTCACGCGGTACACTTTCTCCTCCGGGGCAAGTCTAAGCGCTTGCGCAACCTCAAGGTCCGGTTGCAGCAATTCCATGCTGAGCAGCTGGGCCGAGGTGGACAAGCCACGCCTCTTCATTTCCTCGGTGAAGCCGCGTAACTGCTGAAAGTTCCAAAGAACTCGCGGCGAGCCGACAACAGGTCTTTTGCCTTTTGCGATGATCAGCAGACCCTCGGAACGAAGTTTCTGAAACGCATGGCGCACCGGCATCTTGCTGACCTGCAAACTGCGGGCAAGATCTCCCTCTGAACAGAAAACTTCTCCTTCCCTTAACTTACCGTTTTTAATCAGCGTTCGGATATGAGCAAAGATCTGCTGGTAGAAGGGAACGAAACTGGATGTGTCGACAGCTAAGCCAAGTTCTTCAGGGGCAATGCCCAGAGTTCCTCTAAAAGTCTCTTCCACTAACATATTATACAATGTATATACGTGCGTATGGCAGCTTAGCTCCTCGTAACCCGTTTGGGAATAGACCAAATCCTCGCTAAACTATTTGCCTGCAATAGGTTAAATCCGATATTGCGCGTGGCCACGACGGCCGCAAGACGCGATTTTGCTTGACAACCTACCTACGTATGAGCTTTTTATGAAATAACTTTTCGAGCTTTTGCAGAGTCTTTTACGGGCTGGTGGTTTCTGCTTTCGGCATAGACGGAGAAAGGCCGAGTTTTTTCAGGCGTCTCGAAGGCGGATACGATCTGCTGGATCAGGCGTGCCCGAACTGGAAACGTTTTCCGTTAGATCTCGAGAAAGGTATTTTGCGGGCGCGGTCACCATAGGAAGATAAACGCTTTGACAAATTGACCAATTATTAATGTTTCATGCAGTGAAGGCCGTTCTATAAACGCTTTGACAATATGGGAAGTTTGGCAAACTAAACTAAAGAGCTTTCGTCTCGGCCCATTGAAAAGGGGTTTGCGCCGAATTCTTAGCGAGAGATGTGGCTGGCGGGATCGAATACAAATCACCGGCCTAATGAGGATCTTATGAATCAAGCACGAGAAAAGACTGCTGCTGTGGTCAAATCGCCTAAGAGTTGGTTTCCGGCCGCCTTGCTGATGATCGCCTTCGTCGTCATTGGCTCACCCTTTGCCTGGGGCGGTGTAACCGGCAGTATTTCTGGAGTGATTCATGATTCCAGCGGGGCCGTGGTCCCCGGCGTTCAGGTCGTCGCACATAACACGCAGACTGGCCTTCAATGGTCCACCACGACGGACGACCACGGATTCTATTCCTTGCAGGCGCTCCCGGTGGGAACTTATGACATTCAAGCCGACAAAGTGGGATTTAGAGGATACCGTCAAGCGGGCATTGTCCTGAATGTGAACGCGGCGATCACGGCAGATGTTTCCTTGCAGGTCGGAAAAGTCGTGGAAAGTGTCACCGTAAACAGCACTGCGGTTCACGTCGAACAGACCAGCACCCAGATGGGCGAAGTAATTGACAGCCAGAAAATAACTGAAGTGCCGTTGGTGACACGCAGTTATACCGACTTGCTGACGCTGCAACCGGGAGTTGCGTCGGTAGCCTCCGGACTGTCTGGAGGCACGAGTGGAACCTTCGTCTCGCTGGGGTTTGCTATCAACCTGGTTTCAGGCGATCTTAACGCTGGCAATTATTCTGTAAACGGCATGCGGGAAGCTTCGAATGGCTTTCTGTTGAACGGTGCGACCGTCGAGGAAACGGCCGTTCATGGGGCGGCGGCGATTCCTAATCTCGACTCGATCGATGAGTTCCGCATTATCACTAACAATTTTGATGCCGAGTATGGAAACTACGCTGGTGGTCAGATCAATGTGATCACCAAGTCGGGGACGAATCAATTTCACGGCAACGCATTCGAATTCCTGCGTAACACGGATTTGAATACGCATAACTATTTCGACTTGCCTGGAAGTAAACTCGGGGCTTTTCAGCAAAACCAGTTCGGGGGCACCTTCGGCGGACCCGTTCTGCACAACAAGCTGTTTTTCTTTGGGGACTATCAGGGAAATCGCAAGGTGATCGGACAAAACGGTGGCGAGATCGCCGTCCCCAGCGATGCGGAGCGTACCGGCGACTTCTCGGCCATTGCCGGCCAGTTTGATCCGTTGGTGAACGGAGTGCCTACTCCCTTCACCGTCCAGGGTCCTTTCTGGGCGCAGCAACTCGGGACCGCCCTGGGCTACGCGGTGACCGCAGGTGAACCCTATTTCACCACCGGATGCACCTCTCCGGCGAATTGCGTGTTCCCCAATGCCATGATACCCAGTGCGGCGTTTTCGACGCCGTCAAATAACGTGCTCCAGTACATTCCGGAGCCAAATTCCTCAATCAATGGTGTTCCGGCGTTCCAGACCTCAAGCACCAACCTGTATCTGCGGGACAACAAATTCAGTACTCGTGTGGACGGCAACACCCGCATCGGCCTGCTTTCCGCCTATTACTTTTACGATGACTATATTTCGAATGCCGGCAATCCGGTCACCCCCGCCTTCACCAGTGAGGATACGGGCCGGGTGCAGGTCGCCAATTTCGGCGACACCAAGACCCTGGGCAGCACGGCAGTAAACGAGGCTCGCATCGCTTACGTCCGCAACCACACGGTGAACTTCTCTTCGGGAGCGGGACTCGGCCCGGGTAAGGAAGCTGCGCTGGGGTTCACCGGCATTGTTCCCGTGCAGCCAGCCTATTCCGGGGTACCCCAAATTAACTTCAATAACTTCAGTACGGGTAACTCCGGCGCTCCGTCACCCATCTTCCAGAATACTTACCAGGGATTGGATAATTACAGCAAGGTGATTGGCCGACACACCATGAAATTCGGTGGAGACGCTCGTTACACTGAGCAAATCTGGAAGAACCTGGGATCCAACGGAGCTTACACGTTTAGCGGGAGCGAGACCGGCATCGATTTTGCCGATTTCCTGCTCGGTGCCCCTACGTCGTATCAACAGGGACAGGGTTATCCATCTAATGGGCGCAATCTTTATGTGGGAGGGTATGGGCAAGATAGTTGGCGAATACGTCCAAACGTAACCCTTAACTACGGTTTGCGTTACGAAATCGCAACACCGTGGTGGGAACAGCATAACGAAATCCAAACCTTATACCCTGGAGTGCAATCGCAAGTCTTTCCCGGGGCGCCAGAAGGATGGCTGTTTCCCGGAGATCCAGTTCCGGGAGGTGTCATTCCAAAAACACTGGCACCCATCCGCTACGATAATTTTGCGCCGCGCGTCGGAATCGCCTATTCGCCGAGTTCCGATAGCGGCTTCCTGCGCAAGCTGACGGGTGGCCCAGGAAACAGCAGTATCCGTGCCAGTTGGGGAAAGTTCTATACGACCTTTGAAGGCGGGACCGATTACAACGAGATCGGTGACGCCCCGTTTGGGTTTTACTACGGGAGTCCGTTGCCCCCGGAATTTGCCAATCCGTTCATCGACCGCGGCACTGGATTCAATAACGGCCAGCGATTTCCCGCTCCGCCGCCGCCTTTCAACGTTTCTCCCAAAAATCCAGACACTTCTGTCGACTGGGCGAACGAGGAGCCCATCGGCAGTTCACCTGGTTTTTATTATGGGAACGTTAATCCGTATGCCGAAGATTATGAGTTGGCCATTGACCGTCAGTTTGGCAGCGCCACCCTGTTGAAGGTAGCTTACGTAGGAACTCAGGGGCACCATCTGCTGTCAGCGGAAGAGGCCAATCCGGGGAATCCAGCTCTATGCCTCAGCTTGAGCCAGCCAAGTGAAGTCATGGCAGGCACAGCTAGTTGCGGACCCAATGGGGAGAATGGCACTTACTTCCCGATAACAGGAGGCACGGTCGTTGGCACACGCGCTCCATTCGGTTCTGTCGGCTTTAGTAGCGACGCCTACTTCAAGACGATTGGGAACTCGGACTATAACTCTCTGCAAGCCAGCCTGCGTCACGTCGTCCACGGCATGGAGTTTCTAGCCGCCTATACCTATAGCAAGTCTATGGACAATGCATCCGGTTACGGGGAGGGGGTCAATTTCGAAAACCCGAATCAGAAGGCGCTCTCCGCCTTTGATATCACCAACAATTTCGTGCTCAGCTATGATTACACCCTGCCAATTTACAGGCTTCGGTCGAACCGGCTGACCAATGGCTGGACGGTCAGCGGGGTTACCCACTTTTCCTCTGGCCTGCCTGTCTTTATGTTGGAGAATGACGACAATTCCCTGTTGGGCACCTCGGGATCGGGCCCGATCCAGCTTCCCCTTGACACTCCTAATTACACGCCGGGTCCTCTCAATATCACCAATCCTCGTTCCAGGCAGCCCTACTTCAATACTTCCCTGTTTTCTAAGGAAGCCCTCGGCCAGCTCGGAGATTCCCCTCGCTTCTTCTTTCATGGGCCTGGACTTAACGATTGGGACATCAATTTGCAGAAAATTACCAAGATTACTGAAAGCATGAACGTGGCATTTCGAGCGGAATTATTCAACGCCTTTAACCACGCACAGTTCGGGCCGCCTGATGGCAACATCACTGATTCGACCTTCGGGCTGGTAACGACGGCGAATCCAGGGCGAATCATACAGTTTGGGCTCAAGTTCCAGTTCTAACGAGCCTTGCTTCGCAGGCAACTGGCTTACACCAAGACTCGCGCGTCTTTACAGAGAGCGAGTTGTTCTTCCGGGTGTCCTATGTATGCGAAGCTGGTGAATTTGTGAACACGACGATTCTTTAACTGACAAACGCCAAAGAATTTAGGAGAGATCTATTGAAAAGGCAGACCAGACCGCTGGCGTGGCTGTGTGCCTTGGCTCTGATCGTGTGCTCGGTCCCAAGTTTTCCGCAGGCGAATACTAAGCTACAGAAACATCGAGTCGTGATTCTGATCAGTCTGGACGGTTTCCCCGCATATGCGCTCGATGATCCGAGACTGCCGACTCCAACTCTGCGCAGGCTTGCTCGCGAAGGCGCTGTCGCCGCCGCGATGCAGCCGGTCAACCCGACCGTAACTTGGCCAAATCATACCTCGATGGTGACCGGAGTGGATGCCTCCGAGCATCAGGTTTTGTTCGGTGGCTTGCTGACGCGTCCAGGCGGAGGCGCGCCACCGATCGTTGAACCTTGGCGAGACAAGGAGTTGATGGTGCACGCTCCCACGGTCTATGACCTAGCCTTTCAGGCTGGGCTCACAACCGCGCAAGTGGATTGGGTGGCAATCTATCGGGCGAAGACGATTACCTGGCAGTTTCCGGAATTGCCCGACCCGGACGGGGCCATCGAACGCGAAATGATTGCCGACGGAACGGTGACCGCTGAGCAGCTACGGACTTATGAAGAGGGTAGCCCGGCCTGGCAAGATGAGATATGGACCGATGCCGCAGAGGACATCCTTGAACGGCATCATCCCAATCTTCTGCTTTTCCATCTTCTGGCTTTGGATAACACGAATCACGCCTATGGCCCGATGAGTATGGCGAGTTTAACGGCCATGGCTTTCCTTGATGACCACGTAAAGCAAATCGTGGATGTGCTCCAACGCACCGGTCAGTTGAGCGACGCTACTTTGATCATTGTTTCAGACCACGGGCATCGGCTCCTTAAGCATTACATTCATGCCAATGTGCTCTTGCGCGACAAAGGGCTTATCAGGGATGCGGCAGGCCAGCAGCAGACAGATGCCTGGGTGATTGCCGATGGGGGCGTCGCGATGGTGTATGCGACAAACCCGGATCACAAAGCTGAGGTAGTTTCGAAACTTCGTCGTATCTTTAGCAGCGCGGAGGGTATCGATCATGTGTACAGCGAGGATGATTTTCCGAAACTTGGGTTGCCGATTCCCGCGGTCAGTGATCAGGCGCCGGATTTGGTGCTCGCCGCTGCACCTGACTACGCGTTTACCAGTGATCCAGCGCAAACCTACCTCACAGAATTAGCCGAGGGCGGCACTCATGGTTACCTCAATAGCGATCCAAAGATGCAGGCTATTTTCATTGCGTGGGGTGCGGGAATTCGCAGCGGCATTCATCTCGGAAATATTTCCAACCTCGACGTAGCGCCGACCATCGCTGCGCTGCTGGGCCTGAAAATGACGGAGGCAAAAGGCCACGTAATCCAGCAGATCTTAAAGGACGTCGCTACTCAATGACGCCTTTCGAGGTAGTTTGCACTTCGCACGCCTCAAGCAAACCGATAAAGTACGCCGGCACTGGGGGAGCATGATTGCAGCGGTAGACATCGGCGGGACCAAAATTGCGGTTGGAATCATCGGTGGTGATGGAAAAGTGCTGGCACAGCGGGAATGCCCGACAGAAGCCGATCGTGGTTATCCGCACGCCTTGCTCCGAACCATCGAGATGCTTCGAACTACAGCGGAAGCCGCAAAAGTTCAAATCTCCGGAATTGGGATCGGATGCACTGGACCTGTGTATCCGCTTACTGGCGAGATCGGCGATGTTAACTTCTTTCCCAATTGGAAAGGGGAGAATCCCGTCAAAGATCTAAACCGAAGTTTCCAAGTGCAAGTGGCCATGGAGAATGATGCCGACGCTGGCGCCCTCGGAGAGGCGAGATGGGGTGGTGGTCGCGGCCGGAGCAAACTGATTTACGTCACGGTCGGAACGGGTATCGGCGTTGGACTTGTCTTCGATGGGCAGGTGTACCGTGGCGTAGATCAGTCTCATCCCGAGATCGGGCATCATGTCATCGACCCCTCAGGGCCGCTCTGTTTATGCGGTTTTCGAGGCTGTTGGGAATCCCTGGCGGCTGGCCCAGCCATGGTGGCGTGGCTCGAGAAAAATGCGCCGCCCGGGTATTCCTTTGCCGCCGTTCTAACAGCCAAGAGAATTTGTGAACTGGCTCGGCAGGGCGACGATTGGGCCGGGCGTGCGGTTGCTCGCGAAAGCCACTACCTCGGCCTCGGCCTCGCCAACCTGGTGACGATGTTTGTCCCGGAAATCATTGTCCTTGGTGGAAGCGTTATGAATAGCGCCGATCTCTTTTTGGAAAGCATTCGTAGAGTTATTGCCGGCAGCTGTCGCTTCGTCCCTTACGAGAAAACAGAATTGACCCGCGCCGTACTGGGCGAAGACTCGAATCTGGTTGGCGCTGCCGCAGCCTGGCACCACCGATTCGGCTCGGAGACGAAGACCAATGCAACCTGATTTTTCCGTAATTGAAGGCCCCTATCTTCGAGATATTATCGATCAACCTCGCGCCCTCGACGAAACCCTCGATGGCTTGAAGGTCTCGAAGACTCTGCTTCAGATCGCGAACCGCCTTAGCCAAGGCAAATTCAAGACCATCGTTCTCACCGGCATGGGCTCGTCTTTTCACGCCCTCCATCCACTCAGCATCGAGCTGATCAAGCACGGTTTGACCGCGATGATGGTGGAAACTTCAGAACTCCTGCACTACTGGAACCCCCTTCTCGGTTCGAAGACCCTAATCGTAGCGGTTTCTCAATCGGGACAGAGCGCCGAGATTATCCGCCTGTTGAAAGCCAACCGCGGCAAATCACCCATCATTGGGATAACTAACACTGCCGGTAGCCCTTTAGCAGAGAGAGCCGACGCTGCCATTCTCAACAAAGCGGGCCCGGAGTTCTCAGTGTCTTGTAAGACGTACCTCACCACTCTAATGGCCTTGCAATGGCTTGGGGATGTGGTGTGCGAACGTAACTTGCGGCACACCCGGGAGGAACTGAAAGCTGCCGCCCCAGCCGTTCAAAATTACCTGTCGCGGCGGCGAGAACATGTACAAATCCTGGCACGGCTCCTCAAGGACGTTCGGCATCTGTTCCTGTTAGGACGAGGGTCGTCGCTTGCCGCGGTTGGAACCGGCGCTCTCATCATCAAAGAGTCCGATCATTTTCAGGCCGAGGGCATGAGTTCCGCGGCGTTTCGCCATGGTCCTTTTGAGATGCTCAGCGACGAAGCTTTCGTCCTGGTCTTCACGGGACACAAAAAAACTCGCAGTCTCAACCAACGCCTCTCCGAAGATGTTCGCCGGGCACACGCTCGCGCCGCGTTGGTAGGCGAAAACGCCGAGTTAACCCCGTTCGCTCTGCCCGCCGGACCAGGATCTCTGCATCCCATTTTTGAAATCCTGCCCGTGCAGATGATCACTTTAGCTTTGGCAGCACAGATCGGACGTGAACCCGGGCGTTTTGTTCTGGCTTCAAAAATCACTACGCAGGAATAGCAAATGACATCCCAGTCCATGGCGAGAAACCGATATATGGTTGCCATTGTCTTCCTGACATTCTTTGTGATGTCTCTGCTGACAAATATCCTGGGGCCGATTGTGCCCGACATTATTAGCAGTTTTAAAGTTGGCCTGGCCGCCGCCGCATTCCTGCCCTTTTCCTTCTTTATCGCTTATGGAGTGATGTCGATTCCCGCTGGTTTTTTGGTTGAGCGCTTTGGTGAAAAATCCGTGATGATCGTGGCCTTCCTCGCAAGTACGGTCGGGTCGCTAAGTTTCGCACTGCACCCGACTTATCGAATAGCGGTACTTTCGCTATTCGTGATGGGGTCTGGGATGGCGACACTGCAAACTGCGATCAACCCGCTCTTGCGAGTTGCCGGCGGAGAAGAGCACTTTGCCTACAATTCTGCTTTCGCGCAATTGGTCTTCGGTAGCGCATCATTTCTAAGCCCTTACATGTATTCCTATTTGACTCTGAACCTGGATGCTGAGCGCGCCGGCAGAAATCGGTTGCTCGAAGTCCTGGCTCGGCTTACCCCGGCTGGCCTTCCGTGGGCCTCTATGTATTGGATCTTCTCTGTCTTCACTCTGGCGATGATTGCGGTGCTTTTCTTCAGCCGATTTCCCACTGTCCAGCTTACCAGCAACGAGCAGGCCGGCTCTCTGAGCACATATGGTGGTCTCTTTCGCAAGCCGATGGTTTGGGGATTCTTTTTGAGCGTTTTTGCCTATGTGGGGTCGGAACAAGGAACTGCCGATTGGATTTCCAAATTTCTCTCCCAATATCACGGCTATGATCCGCATACCACCGGCGCAGCCGCGGTGGCATGGTTCTGGGGTTTGCTTACGGCCGGTTGCCTGATCGGTATGTTTCTCCTGAGGATCTTCGATGGCCGTTATGTCCTGATTGGCAGTTGTTTGGGAGCGATCCTGTCCTTAACCGCCGCCCTGTTTGGTCCAGCAAATGTTTCGCTCATCGCTTTCCCTGTGATCGGCCTTTTCGCGTCCGTAATGTGGCCCATTCTGGTTTCGCTTGCACTCAACTCAGTTTCCGAGCACCACGGTTCCTTCGCCGGAATTTTGAGTACCGGAATTATGGGCGGAGCCATCGTGCCTGTCGTCATTGGCCGCATCGGCGATTATCTCAATCTACGTGCGGGAGTGGCATTCCTCTATCTCACTTTCGGGTGTGTTCTAAGTGTCGGCCTTTGGGCCGAGCCACTCATCACTAACGCGACCATCGGCTCCCGAAAAACCGAAATTCAGCCTCCACTCTCGCAATTATCGTAATCCTCAGGTCGCCCTCCATTTCGGGTGGGTGAGGTTAAGATCGCATGGCCAGTGCAGCAGTCGATTATTGCGGTTGCTTCAGCAAATCACTTACACAGGTTCGAACGATAATGACGTTCGATTTGCCCTGTTTTCTGCCATGAAGCGCTTTTGCGCGACACCGGGATCAGTTCGCATTCGCGCGCCACTCAATCCAAACTGGGTCGTGGGTGCGATGGGTCCAGCCGGGCTAGGGATTGATTGCTCGCGAGACTTCCGGATTTACAAGCCGCTGTAAAGCTGAAAAGGCGCCCAGTAGAAAGGTTTGCGAAGTACGCCGGTCGAGTGCAGCATTTGTAATTTTGCGCGCCGCAACGCCACAGCGGGGTCCACGCCTGTCTGCAACTCGGCGTAAAAGTGGTCCATCAACGCGGGCGTCGAAGTGTCACTCACCTCCCACAGGGCTCCGATCACGTTGTGGGCTCCGGCGCGAAGGAATGCCCAGGAAAGCCCAACTAATCCTTCGCCACTGTAAGCGCGAGATCCTTCTCCGTAGCAGGATGAAATGGTCACAAGCCTGGCGCGAAGCGGATGCTGAATGATGTGACGGGCATAAAGTTTGAACGATTCATCTGGCGGCGCTTTCGAGAGCACAACGGCGGAATCGAGGGGGTTCAGGTCGCTGGCCGTACCGTGAGCGACAAAGTGAATGTAAGAGAAGGTTTCGGGATTGGCCGTGAGGTAGGCGTTCGGGGTTGCGTGTTCGCGTCGTAAGATTGTTCTCTCGGCTGGTGGAAAGTGTGCCGCAATTGCATTCATTTCGACTGCCGCATTGGGCAACTCGCCATATTGCCTGCCGGCCGCTACGGAATCGCCGATCAGCAAAAGTTTGGCGGCTCGAGTTGTGGCGTGGGGAATTGGAGCAGACAGGAGACGGAGCGAATTGGCGTCGGTTACGACAGCGTCATCGATCCAATAATGAGGTGCTGGCGTGGAGACCAGCAAAGTTTCGAAGTTAAGGTGATTCAAGCTCTCATCCGGAATGATGAACACTCGGGAATCGCGAGGAATCATTTTCTGCGCGGGACGAATCAATACATCATAGAGTCGACGGCCGTCGGGGTTTTCGGTTTCTAAAGCGTTCGTCGGACCCACCAGCGCTTGGTTGTACTTCCACACGAGAGATTCGATTTCTGTTTTAGATGGGAGTTGAAACAACTGGACCCGTTCCGGTGTTATTGCCCAAAGAAACGACCCGCCCGAACCCAACCAATAAAAAAGGATCGTGCCTTTTGCGGCGTGCGCCACCTGTTGCGGATTCAGAGCCGTGGGACGAAAGGAGCTGTGTCGTGGTTGGACTCCCAAACCCTCCAGCAAGGTTTGGGCTCGGCTGAAGTCGGCGATCTGGAGAGCATCAGCAATCCTCCCTTGATTGACTAGAAAGCGCACGTAATCGTCGTAGAGGTGAATCGCATTGGCCAGAAAGGGAAGACGGAATTCTTCGTGACGAATCGAAGAGCGGGCGGTCTCCAGCGTATTCAGTGCCGCACGATATTGTTGGGTAGCCGCAGTAGGCCGATTCTTCGCCTCGTAGAGTTTAGCCAGGGAGTTGTGCGCTTCCCAGCGTAGGGAGGTATCACCCTGCGGATCATCAGCGACTTGATTGAGCAATTGCGCCGCCCGGTCAACATCTTTGTCCTCAGCGGCGATTTCCCCTTGCACCAGCAACGGGGAAAGAGCATCCACGCGGTCGTGCTCTTCCTCTGCCATTTGGATGGCTTGGCCGCTGAGGTTTTTGGCCTCGTCCGTCGACCCGGTTTTCAATGAAACAAATGCCAGCGACGATAGCGCAGAGATAGTTTGAACTTTGTTTTGGCTCGATCGGGCCAAATCCAAAGATTCGCGATAGTATTTGTCCGCCGCCGCGAAGTTGTCCAACTGGAAATAAACCAGCCCCAGGTTATTGAGCCACTCGACTTCATCGATGAACGCGCCCAGCCGATGGGCGCTCTCCCTTGCTCTCAGAAGGCAGTCGAGCGATTTGTCGAAGTCGCCCATTTTGTAATAGGCCCAGCCCAGATTGCCGAGCGCCTTCTCTTCCGTGAGATTGGCTCGGACTGCATACGCGGTTGCAGAAGCCGCTTCGGACCAATCAACCGACTCGTCGAAGTGCTCTCTTCCGATAGCAACGACCCCAAGATTCAAAAGGTCCGAAGCTTCCAGGAACTTGTCCCCTTGCTGGTGCGCGATTCGCAAACTTGTGCGGAAGGATTTTTCCGCCTGATCAGGCTCATTTCGTTCGGCGGCAATGGCGCCGGCAATTCTCGCGACCTCGCCCTTGGCCGGACAATCGGCAATACCGCACAGGCGCTCTGCTTGTTGCAAATTCTGGTCGGCTTGGGGGGAGTTTCCCAGATGGGAGTACGCGAGCGCTTGCAGCATGTGGCGACGGACATCTAAATCGCTGCCGGCTAGCCACCGTGGGATCTCGCCATGCAGCACGGAAAGGACATTCTGGCTGAGCCCCTCTTTGGCGAGAATCTCGGCGTCGAGCACACGAAATTTCCAGGCCCAATTGTTGTCGCGGCCGGAGAATTGGCGGCGAGCCTGGTCGGCCGCCGTCTGCGAATTGGCCAAATTTCCCTGAAGAAATGCAAGACGAATTTTCTCAAAGTTTTCTTCAGGAGAGGTTCTCCCTGAACGACAGGCAGGCAGCCCGAACAAGGCTGCCGCCAGCGCGATCAATATTAGGGCTCTGTCCGTCCTTCGATGCTGGAAGAGGAGACGCTGACTGTTCCATGAGTGAAGCAGCCCAGTTCCAGCCGCATACCGATCAGACGAAACGAATTGTGATCTACGAGTAATTCTCCCAGAAAAATCCTTCCAAACTCGGGAACTTCGAGCACGTTGCCAAAAACCTTTCCAGGAAATTCTCCGCGAACCTCCTTCACTAATGTGCATAGCACAACGCCCTTTTGCTGACGGTTTGCGTTTGAATTATCCCACGGGTAGCGTTCACGAACCCAGTTAGGGATTTGCCGATCCTTCTGCCAGGCTGGAAGGCATTTCTCATCCGCCATGCGGCGATATTGTTGGGCTACGGCGGCAAGAAAGCGTTCCTCGTCGAAGCAAGATTTAGCGGGATAGCGGTCACCGTCCGGGCTGCACAAAGCAAGATCAAGTAATACTTCGAGGGAATGTCCCCCGATGCGGAGGTTCTCGAAGCGAGTGCCGATGAAGGTCACTTTGGGGTCATAGCCTTCCCGCGGGTGTTCGGTTGAGATTTGTGCGACGATACGGTCGGCGGTCAGAACGTCGTGGATGTTGAGTCCTTCAACGACCGCAGCCGAAGTAGTAGTCCAGGCGCCATTTTTTTCACTAACGGCGCCCCCCACTTGCGTATAAGCATTCGCCATGGAAAGAAGGCTTTCCAGTTGAAAGGGGCCGGTTCGAGCCGTCGCGTATCCTCCAACCGGGGGCAGCGAAAGCGGCACTTGCACGGGGATGGGCTGCTGAAAAGGGGTTTTGATATGTCCCCCCAAAGCGTTGGCGTCAGCATGGTAATAGTGAACTCGTTGAGCGTTGACTTCCATGGTTGCTCTCCTGAAGTGAGGTGAATCCTACGGTTGAACCTGGAGGTCGAAGGGGTAGCGAGCTAGTTCGGCCGGGTTCTGACCACTAGCGATGCCGCTTACCACTATAAAATACCGGCCAGACCGCATGCCAGCCGACGGTATCTCCAGCGGAACGGTATTTCTCGCAGCTTCCATGGTCACAGAAAGTGACCATACCCGGGCTCCGGAAGAGGTATACAGCTCACAAGCGTAAGAGGAAAAACGACTGTCACTTGGAATATCCACAAAAAGCAAGAACGGTTGATTGTGGCGAATCGTAACCGAGGGAATGCGGTCGCTGCGCGCATTCATTAAAGAAGTGGAGGCGAGAATTTGCGGAGTTTGCAAGTCGGCCAGTTCTCCCCGGGTTTTCGGGAGCAAGACGAGGTTTTCATATCCAATGATAACCAACAACAACGCCATAACCGGCACAGCGAAAGCGGGCCAAAGCCAGCTCAGAGCGCCGCGCGGCTGGTTCGGGGAAGCCGGAGCCGATTGCCTTGCGGGCGCCAGTTCGGCAAGTCCAATTTTGCTGTGCTCAACCAACGCGTGGCCGGAGCGCACGTCAAGCGCGCACTCCGGGCAGCCAAAGAAATGCTCCTCAAATTCCTCGCGCTCTTGGGGCGTGAGTTCATCAAGAAGATACTTCTCGCTGGCCAGCGATCGAATTGCTTCAGCGTGCTGCATTTTCCTTCTTCACTTGATTGAATAGTGCAAAAAGACCGACCAACGTTTCATAGTTCAACCTGGCTTCTGCCCGGAAGAGGCACCCATCCTCTTTAGATACAATGATTTGAATGACAGTTTGGCACGATGCAGCAACACCCGGAAATATTCGCGATCCACACCGAAATCGCGGCACACCTCATCCTTATCGCGTTCCTCAAGAAAGATGGCTCGAATGATACGCCGATCTCTTTCCGGCAATTCTTCCAGAATTTGCCTAACTTTATGTTGCATCTGTTTGTGAGAGATCAGCGTGATGGCGTCGACTGATCTATCGGGGAACTGGCTCTCCTCCTCGTCTTCCAGCGGGTCTTCCCGTGAAGCCGAGCGATAATGTTCGAGCAGAATATTGTTGCAGACAGAGTTCACGAATGACCCCAATCTTTCCGGTCGGCGGACGCCTTGCTCGCTGCGCAGGGCCACTAGAACCCTGGCGAAGGTCTCCTGGCGCAAGTCCTCGATGGTTTGAGGGGAGCGTAGCCGGCCGCGCAATTTGAGTTGGATCAGTTCACTGAAATATCCGACAAAATGTTGCTCCGTGCAGAAATCACCGGCACGGAGGCGCTCAACATATGCCTGATCGAACTCCTGAAATTGCAAATCCTTTTGCCTCGTTCCACCGGTTCCAGTCGGGCCATTTTATACCGTCGCGAAGGCACCGAAAAGTTCCAGGCAAGTCAATAACCCCGACGCGAGTTACTGATCAAACCGGCAACTCGTTCCGATGCTGAGAAAAAATGTTTCGGCGATGAAACGGAATTCGCTTGAACTGCACCATTCCGATGAGCAGGGAACCGGGAGTGGTTCTGAAGTGGCCGAATCAAACGAGGTTCAGGCCGGCTCGCCGCCCGAAAAGTCACTGCTTTGAGGGGGGAATGAGGATTCCCGCAAGGGCACCATGCAAGTCGGGGGAGGAGCAGGGTGCCCTTGGGGATCTTCGCGATCTTCTGAGAGGAGAATTCTAAAGCCATGAACGCGCAAGATCGACTGGAAGAGGGCCGTCCGATGATTCGCTGGTGGTCAACTCCAAACGGGGTGCTGCAAGCGGTGCTGATGAATGCCTGGCAATTGCGGCGCGAGTGTCGCGAAGTCTACGTGCTCTGCGACATTCAGGGTTGCAGCGTTACCGAGACCGCAGACACTCTTGGCATGACCCTGGAAACAGTGATGACACGCCTCAAAAGCGCGCGCAGTCAGATGGAGGGTGCGATCAACCGGCTTTGCGAGCCCAATCTTCAGTAAGGCATGGGTCAGGTAAGACATCTGAGGTTGAGGCGTGGAGGAACAAATCGGTGACGGCTAGTGAACTCATGTTTTGGCTTTTATTTTCGCAACTCTGCCGGGCCTGCTGCGAGCGCTGGATAAGCAATCTCAGAAGGCAGGGCACGAAGAAAGACATTCCGCCGCCGATGCGTGGTGTTCGGCGGATCACATAAACGGCTAATCAACCAAATTCCAAGGAGAGATCGAAATGCTTAAGGACAAACAAAACGATGATGTTGTGGTGGATTTTGTGTGTTTGGATTCCGCAGGAGATTCGATTCCGCCGGCGCTGGATTCCATCGAGAGCATAGAAGAACTGCTGAGAAGGTGCGGCTTCTTCGATGCCGTTATACCGGTTGAAAGCGATGAAGGGATGCTAGCAAATTGAGACGGCAGCCGAAGCTGCTTCTCAATCCACATGATTCGAGGTAGTCGATGTCAGAAAAGGCCATCGCCCGCAAAGCCTTCGACACTGCTCTGAACCGGAGCTTCACAAGGTAATTCAGGCGGCAAAGCCGATGGCCAGCCAGATCAAGCAGTCGCCGGATTTGTGGGAGCTGGAATACTATCTCAACCCAACGCCCTAAAGCGATCAATCCCAAGTACGAGTACTGTCCTAATCTAGATTAGGACAGTACCCAAGTACGACTGCCGGTATTCGGACCTCGCGCACATTTTGTGAAGACTCTTGCAAGAGGACTCCCCCTTTCCGATGATTGGCGTAATATCGCCATAGCGACTCTCGCCCGGTCTGGTTCGTATCGGACGCGCATAAGCTTTACCTGGTTCCGGAGACGGATGGTGCGCAAGTTTCATCGGTGGTCGAGAAATTCCGCAAGAAGTATGGAGCCAGCGACGTCAAGAAATATTATTCAAAGTTCGATGTCGCCATTGTCATCCAGATTCGCCCGCCTGACGATCTCGCGTCCGAGTGTTCCAAAACCTGAAGAGAATCGTGTACAGGTGAGTTCCATGCGAAGAAAGACGATCCGGCTACTTGCTTTAGCCTCCCTTGTGCAACTTGTCTTGCCCGGAGCAATAAGCGCGCAGTCTGAGAAGGCTCCGTATGCGGTCATGGCTCCTCTGAATCAGTACTTGATGGCGGACGAGAATTCCGAAATCGCTTTGGCTCGCAGTGCTGCTCCGGCACCCATTTCAGACGGCGCTGAAGTGATGGTGCTGGGGCGGGAGGGATACACAACCGCTGTGAGGGGCGGCAATGGCTTTCTCTGTATAGTTGAACGATCCTGGGGTGCCACCACTGATGAGCCGGGCTTCTGGAATCCCAAAGTTCGTGCCCCCATTTGCTTCAATCCGGCAGCCGCAAGAACCTTCGTGCCCATTTTTCTGATGAAGACCAAACTTGTCCTGTCCGGGAAATCGAAGGCCGAGATCGTCGATGCGACCGCATCGGCACTGGATAAGAAGGAACTGCCCGCCCTAGAACCTGGAGCGATGTGCTATATGATGTCGAAGCAGCAGTACCTCGGCGACCGCGATGTGAGCTGGCATCCGCATCTAATGTTTTTTGTTCCGGGCAACGCGGAGAAAAGCTGGGGAGCCAATCTGCAGGGTTCGCCAGTTATGGCGGCGGATGACCCTGAAGAACGGGTGACTATCTTCATGGTCTTGGTCGGCGAATGGTCCGACGCGACCCCGGCCCCACAGGTCATGCACTAACCAGCGCTCGAAAAGTGAGCATACAAGGAGACGGGCAACGAAATCGTTTCCCCATACGGCTGAAACTCCACCGCAATGAGACTGGGGTAGAATGGTGGCGTTTCGTGCATGTAAGTATTAAGATTTCGCGCTGGCGGTTCGTGATTTCCCATCCCTATCAGGAGGATTGCGTGATGCCGTATACCAGAGGCCGCAGCAGACCGCCTGTGCTGCTCTCATCTCTTCTCGCCATGACCGTTTTGGCGGGAGTCACGTTTGCCGAGAAGCATCCCAAGGAATATCCCGAGCAGGCAAGATCGTCGGGGTCGGCACCAACGGACGCACGGTTCCGGCGGGCAACGCATCGCGCACCGTCTACACTCACGTCTACAAGGTGGAAACCGACACCAAAATGTTTCAATTGGATTGCGGCAAGACACCATTTTTTACCTCCACCGGCGGAGAATGTAGCGGCGACAAAAAGCTGCAGATTGGCGACGTGCTGCATTTCCGGGTAAAAGATCAGTGGGCCTACATCCCGGTCATGCAGACGGAGACCGACAGCACAACCTTCGTGAAGCACACTGTGGCCACGGAAGAGAAACTCCGCATCCTGAGCGAAGACCTCAAACCAGACGCGAAACCGGCGGAAGCTGCGCCGCCCGACGCCAGCAAATAGGCCGGCGGCCGATTCTAGTCAGGCAGGCATTCTCGATAAGTTCACAACGTGGCCGAGCGATTGTTCCCGCTAGACACGGGATAGCCCAACTCACGTCGGGGCCTCAATCACGGTGATTGGCGCCGCTTCAATTTTTGACGAAAAAAAGAGGGCTATAGATCAAAGATCGCCATAGCATTCATGGAGGGTCAATGAGGCTATGGCCTGATTTCGTTTCATCGGCGTAAAAACGGGGTGTCTTCGGCTCGATCCGCTTAATGTACGCGCAGAATCAATTGCATCCCCCCATCTAAATGTACGTTCTTGTTGCTCGAGCTGATCACGGATGCTTGGGGCGAAGCGCTCAGGGAAAGGCCGGTCATGCCAACCACGCCCTCACTGGACGCATTTAATGCGCCCCCGGAGGAGCCGTTGGAACTGCTGTCTGACTCGGACGGCAAGCCGGGCGATGAGGAAGGTCGTGGAGAAGAACTGCCGTTAGAAGAACCGCCACCCGAGCGCTGGCCCCCACCGGTGGAGCCGGGCGAAGCGGAGCTACCCGCCGGGTTAGAAGGCTGCAAGCCGGCCATAGCCGCTCCAGCGAAGGCATTGACTGGCGGTCCAATCGCCTGGAGGGAGGCTTGCAGAGGCAATTCGCGGCCATCCTTCATAATCAAACGGTCGAAGGCAATTCCCAAGCTGGAATCGGGAGATTCCTTGCTATGGGCTTTCACGCTGGTGATGTGGCCGAGAACTCTTGAGTTCTTGGGCATAATGACATGTCCGTTGGACAGCATGTCCACAGTGGTCTTGGCTTCCACTGGATCGCCGATCTTAATTTTTTTCGCGTCTAAGGACTTGGACAATTCAGCGGGAATCTCGGTATTGGGCGCTAACTGACTCTGAGCTTGATCCGCCGCGCTGGAAGTTTGCGTTGCTGCGGACGTTGTCTGTGCGGGAGCGTCTGCAGCGAAACCTTGTGCGAATGTCATTACTCCTAGCAGAATTATTGAAAGGGGCCGGAGAATGCTGCTTTTCACGATGCACTCCTCAGGTTTTGTTTCCATTTCGTCAGGCTAGGTTCCAAACAATATACACCTAGTCCCCGTTCTGAGCGCAGGGAAACCAGGAAATAGCTTGACGGAAAAGTAAGGGCAACAAAGTGCCCGAATTACGATTCCTCGATCGGACCTGTTTTGCGCGATGAATGTCATAGATGGTGCAGATATTGGAATGGTTTACCGCGGAAGCGGCGGCCTCGGCTTCGCGTTGAAAGCGGGCCAGCGCCTGTGGTCGCGCCCCACGTGGACTTTCTTCAAGCAGTCCACCAAGCTACCGACAGTCGTTCGGAGTTGCCATAGCAGCGTACCAGCCCGGCGATCTATGAATCGTTACGAATTACAAAAGCGCAGGCTTCTCGGATCGTTGGAATAGGCATTGTCAGAGTTCCTGGTGGCTGGATTTCCGTGCCGCAACGCCAGTAGCATCGCCGGAATCTGCACCGCTCCGCAAGCTTAAGATGAGCAGAGAACCAAGAAAGGAGGTCCCCGCCAGCAGGCACAGTCCTGATCGAGAAGAGTGAAAACTCACATCTGCCCAGTTCCTCATGGTGGGAGCCGCGAAACCTCCCAAATTGCCGAGCGCATTGATCAAGGCGATACCGCTGGCTGCTGCTGTGCCTCCCAGGTACGCGGCCGGAAAAGTCCAGAAAATCGGCTGACAAGCCATAAAGGCAGAGGCGGCGACACAAAGCGCCACCAATCCAAGCGCAGGCCGATTGGTCGCCGAGACGGCAATGGCGATCCCAGAGATCGCGAGCGTCGCGGCCGCGATCACGCGATGTTTGCCGCTGCGGTCAGCAAACCGCGGCACGAAGTAAATCGCGGCGATCGCACAGACCCAGGGTATTGCAGTCACTATGCCGACTTTCGATCCGATCTTTGCTCCCATGAGCGCCGCTACCTGTGTCGGAAGATAAAAAATCACGCCATAGACACTCGCTTGAATAAGGAAGTATATGACCACGCAATGTAGGACACGGGAATTCGTCAATACCGCTCTCAAACCGGAGGATATCTTACCGAGGTTTTCGCGCGCGATTGCTGCTATGAGAGCCTGCTTTTCTGCCGCCGGCAGCCAGGCTGCGTCATTCGGCTTGTCATCGAGATAAAAAAATGCCCAAACGCCAACAATGCTGGCCAGAAGTCCTTCCGTCATGAACATCCATTGCCAGCCCTGAAGCCCCCAACCGCGCATCTCCAGAAGAAAACCAGACAGCGGGCCGCCCAAAATGAACGCGAGCGGTGCACCAAAATAGAAGAGCCCGAGCACCCGAGCGAGGTAAGCTTTAGGGAACCAGTAGGTTAGGTACAAAATGATACCGGGGAAGAAACCCGCTTCCGCTGCCCCAAGTAGCGCGCGCAGTATGTAGAAGGAAATTGGCCCCCGGGCAAACACCAAAGCCGCAGAAGTCAGGCCCCAGGTCACCATAATCCGGGACATCCAGATGCGCGCCCCAAAACGGTGCATGATGAGATTACTCGGAATCTCCAGCAGTGCGTAGGTTACAAAAAACAACCCAGACCCTAACGCATAGGCTGCGTTCGATACCCCAACCGATGCTTGAAACGCCTGCTTCGCGAAACCTATATTCGCGCGATCCAGAAAGGCGAGGACATACATCAGCAATAGAAACGGAATCAACCGCGCCCGGCTGAGTCGAACCGCTTCAGACACTTGTTTTGCGTATGCCACGAGGCTCAAATCCTTTCGCAATCTTCGAATCGTTTGGGCTTGATCTCCGATTCGACAATCAGTTTGCAGCAAGGATAAAACATCTTGCACCGTCTAGACGGGCAGGTGGGGAAAACCTCCTGGTCGCACCCCGACCACGGAGAAGTGGTCAATCCAAGGTGATTCCAGCCGCCATAGCAAGATCCTGATCCATCTTGCCCCGCTTGAGCACATGCCTGCGCTTGCGATTTTGGAATCGAACCACAGCCTCTCAAGAAGTGACTTTCGGCGCCGACTTTCTTATGATGGCACCGCACACTCGGTGTGGCTACCAGCGCGCTGTCAGCTTGACGGACTATTTTACGTGGGTTATTTTCCTGGTGCACAGTGACAATTAGCGAGCACATTCCGCTGGGGCGGATGCGGTTTCTTGAGAGATGTGGCCCAAGCATTGGGGAATTGAGCAATCTATATTCGGAGATTCACAGTTCCCTTACTTCGCTCAACATCCCGCCCGAAAACCTTTACAAACGAAAGATCGCGGTCACCGTGGGAAGTCGGGGCATCGCTAATGTGGCAGAGATCGCCCGGGCGATTTGCGACTGGCTCAGAACACGGGGAGCCACGCCGTTTGTGTTCCCGGCGATGGGAAGCCACGGAGGTGCGACCGCAGAAGGTCAGCGCGAGGTGCTTAAAAAGTATGGAGTGACAGAAGAATCTATCGGTGCCGAGATTTGTTCCTCGATGGAGACGGTGTTGCTGGGCACTACCTCGGAGGGTTTTGAGGTTTTCGTGGACCGGAATGCGTTTGAAGCCGATGGCATTCTGGTGATGAATCGCATCAAACCACACACTGATTTTTCCGGGGCCATCGAAAGCGGGCTCTTGAAGATGATGACCATCGGCTTGGGCAAAGCAGCAGGTGCACGCGAGGCGCATCGCTGGTTTTGGAAATATGGCTTTGAGACCGTCCTACGCGCCATATCCCAGAGAGTGCTTGCCAGCGGCAAGATTCTTTGCGGTCTGGCGGTGATCGAAAATGAACTGCATCAAATCGCTGAGGTTCGCGCCAGCTTGCCGGGCGGAATCGTAGCCCAGGAAGAAGCCTCGCTCCAACTTGCACGCAGCCTTGTTCCCCGAATTCCTTTTCGCAGGTTTGACCTTCTGATTGTTGACGAGATCGGAAAAAACATTAGTGGCACCGGCATGGATACGAAGATCATTGGCCGAGGGTTGGAAGAATTGCCGCCCGAAGCGCCGCA
This sequence comes from uncultured Acidobacteriaceae bacterium, assembly GCA_963834075.1. Classification (GTDB taxonomy): domain Bacteria; phylum Acidobacteriota; class Terriglobia; order Terriglobales; family Acidobacteriaceae; genus PALSA-270. The sequence continues at coordinate 103,204 of CAWIAH010000007.1, read as the reverse complement.
CATTCGCGCAATTTATGCGCGAGGCCTTACGCCAGAATCCGAAGGCAACGCCGTCGGGGTCGGCCTCGCCGATTTGATCCACGACCAGCTTTATCGGAAGATTGACTATGAAAGAACGTTCATCAATGTTCGGACTTCTCTGAACCTCCCCATGGCCCGAATTCCGATGCATTTCACCTCCGACAGGGACGCGCTTGACTTTGCCCTCGGCTACTTAGGCAGCCCCCGACCTGAAATGCAACGCATTGTATGGATCCGCAATACGCTGAGTTTGGGACGTATCGGCATTTCAGAGGTCCTCGCCGGGGAAGCGGCAGCTCTTCCAGGTTGGCGCCTGGTGCCAGAAACGCTAGTGCCCGAATTCGACTCATTCGGGAATGTTCACTCCCCGTTCTGACGCTGGGCCTATGCCAAATCTCCGACTGGAACTCCTGATTCACACATTGGTCGATTTCAGCGGCGAGACAGGACAGGATGAGGGCAAAAGATATTCTACACGGGGTCTGGATCGCAATGTGAATGTCTATGGCAGCCGGGACGGCAAGAACTGGCCAAAGCTGCTCACCTGGCGCAAAGATCGCTGGCCGATGGGGCTCTTCCAGTACGGCAACGCCTTCTTCCCGCCGGCGAAAATACATCCGGAATGCTGGCTGTCTGTATCGCCGCAGTGGAACAGGCCGACCACCAGATCACCTTCCGGTAGCTGAATACTTGATTCTTCCGCCGGCCCCTAGAGTCACCCTAGGCTTTGCCGCAGGATTTCAGCCACGTTCCGTATACCGATCGCGGAAAATGCCGCCAGCACCGCTGCCATAGCACCCACGGCCCACAAGAACCGGCGGTCTTTCGGCAGCCATTTCTGCAGCGCGAGCAATATGAAAGGCAGTACCGGGATCGCGAAGCGTGGAAAGCTTCCTCGTATCCAATGCGGCGAATTGTACGTAAAAACAAAAATCAAATAGCCAACCGCAAATAGCATCTCCACCGTTCGCGATTTCCAATATTCCCGGCAGCCCCTGGTAAGCAGCAGGGCCAAAAATCCTGCCAGCACAAACAGGATCCACCCCCACGTCAGAATCATGTTAGTAATCGGTCCGGGATACGAAAATGTTGACTTCACTATGGCCGCAAACGGATAAGTCAGCAAGCGGCCACCCTCCCAGTCCGCCTGTTGATAGCGATGAACATTAGCCATCGGATTCTTGAAATACAACGCCAGCGGCAACACATACAGACCGCCGATCACCGCCCCCGTCAGCGTCGCCAGCGCCAGCTTGCCGAAGTCTCGTTTCCACAGCAAAGTCAGCCCGATAGCGACTAACGCAAAGATACCCACCGGCCGCACGATCGTTGCCAGCCCCGCTAACAGCGCCGCCAGCACCCAGCGCTCCTTCCGTGCCGCCAGAAATGCTCCCAACAAAAGCGCCATGAACAGGGGCTCGGATCCTCCCAGAAAAAGCCGCTGCATCCAATCGAAGTTCAGGACTGCGAAAAACCCCGCAACCCACCCGCCCCATAGCCGATACGCTACGACCATGACTACCAGACCCGACAAATAGGAGACCACCATGAGCGCATCGCGTTCGGAAATGTGGGCGACAAAGGAGACAGCGGCCATCAGGTAGGGCAAGCCCCAAAAGGCCTTGATCACCAATCCCCGGAAATCCCAATGCCGGATTGCCGTCGCGATGCTGATGAACGCAAGATTATCTCCTGACCCTTCCACCGTGGCCAGAAAGCGTCGAAAGGCAATCATGACTGAGATAAACAGCGTCCCGGTCATAAATACAAGCAGCAGCAACTCAGCCCGCGAGGGCTCAATTGCCCATTTGCCTCTTGGTTTTGGATTGTCTTGTGCGGCTGGGTCTGCCGTTCCAGCCGTCTCTGCTGGTGCCACTAATTCCCCACGCGTGTGCCGAACTCTTGAGTGGCGGCTGTTTGTCGGATCACTGATGCTCCCGCTGCCGTGGCGGCCGCAGTTTGCCCTTTACGCTCGGCTTTCATGTAAGCGATAACATCGTCAATAATGGCGGCCAAGGGAGTGGTAGGGCGATAGCCGGTGAGCGACTGCAACTTCTCTACCGAGGGAACTCGCTTCATCATATCTTCGAAGCCGGGTGCGTAAGCTTCGTCGTAGGAAACATACCGGATGGGCGATGCGCTGGCCGTTTGTTGCTTCACCACCTTCGCCAACTCCGACATCGTGATCTCTTCCGTATTTCCTATGTTCACCACCTGTCCCACGGACCGCCCGCAGGCCATCAACCTGATTATGGCCTCCACAACATCCTTCACGTGTCCGAAGCACCGACTTTGGCGGCCGTCGCCAAAGATCGTGATTGGTTCTCCTTCTAACGCCTGACGCACGAATGTCGGAAGCACCATTCCATACCGCCCCGTCTGCCGGGGACCCACGGTATTGAAGAGCCGGCCAATCACCACGGGTACCTTCTTTTCGTTGTAGTACGCCAGTGCCAAGAACTCGTCCAGGAGCTTCGAAGTCGCGTACGACCAGCGGGATCTGGAACTGGGGCCCATCACAATGTCGTCGTCTTCGCGGAAAGGGGTCCTCGAATTCTTGCCGTACACCTCGGAGGTAGAGGCCACGAAGACCGGCTTGCCCTTCTTGGCTGCGCACTCCAGTACCATCTCCGTACCCTTGATGTTGGTCTCGATGGTACGGACCGGACTTTCAATGATTCGCCGAACGCCAACCGCAGCCGCCAGATGATAAATCGCGTCCGCCTCGTCCACCAGTTCCGACAGCAGGCTGCGGCTCATCATGCTCTCGAAAATACAATGTACCCGTGGGTCTTGCCGGAATTGGCGCACATTCTCAACCGAACCAGTGCTGAGGTCGTCGATCACGGTAACGAACTGATCCCGTCTCAACAAGGCCTCTACCAGATGAGAGCCCACGAAACCTGCGCCGCCTGTGATCAAAGCATTCACGATGTGCTCCCCAGTGCTGTTTTTTGTTCCCTACTTCTTCCCGCCGCCGTCCTACGACCTAGTCCGGGCCGTCAGGCAAAAGGCTATAACGGAACGTGCACCACATTCCTCGAACACTGTCTTTCCATCCGATTTTCTTGCCTTCTTCGCGGCCGCGGGAAGTATACGATACCGGCACCTCAACCACCCGGCAGCGGGACCTGGCAACCTTCGCCGTAATCTCAGGTTCGAAACCAAACCGGTTCTCGCGTAGATGAATCCTGCTCAGAACTTCTCTCCGAAACATCTTATACCCAGTCCAGACGTCTGTGAGATGCAAGCCAGTCAGGAGATTTGAAGCCACTGTCAACAGCTTGTTGGCCACGTAATACAGTAAAGGCTGGCCTTGCCTCGAGCGCCCAAGAAACCGAGAACCATAAACCACATCGGCGGTTCCTTGTTCGATGGGCGCAATCAGCCTTGGATATTCCTGGGGATCGAGTTCCAGATCGGCGTCCTGGATCACCACCACCTCGCCGCGTGCCACCTCAAAACCGCGCCGCAGAGCCGCTCCCTTGCCACAATTCTTTTCCTGGAAAAAAACACGAATGTTGTCCACCCGGTTCAATCGCCCGAACGGCGGCATAGAGGGTGCAGCCCCCGCAGATTGAATATGATTCATCAACCGGGTCAGAAAGTCTCGCGTGCCATCGGTTGAGCCATCGTCGATTACCACAATTTCCTTATCAATATCGATCGCTTGCACTCGCGAAAGAATTTCCTCGATGGTCGCCATTTCGTTATAGGCGGGCATAACCACCGACAATTTAGGAGCTTGCGCCACTAGCCTGATAGTTGCAAAAGGTTTCTGACGGAAAACCCTTATCCTAAGGTCATGGTTACAAGGCGTCAAGAAAGAAGGTACAGGCTACAAGTTAAACAAGTCGGTTCACCCGCGTCGCGACCACGGGCCCAATCGTCCATCACCGCGCCAATGGTTGTCAGAAGTAAGTCGATCTCAAGAGATTGAATTCCTTCATTCACCGTGTAACAATCTGCGTTTCTTAAGTCACGAGGTTAAGCAAATGTCCGAACCAACTTACGACGAACTCAAAGCCAAGCTTTGAGGAACTGGAAAAGCAGCAGGGAACTCGCCGCACCGGCAGCCTGGAATTTCGGGTCGGCGAAAAAGGCGGAGTCAGCGTGTATGGCCTCGGCCGCTTTCCGGTCACGCTCTATTACGAGCAGTGGATCCGCTTGCTCGATTCGGGCGATAAGCGGCGCGAATTTCTTGAAGGGAATAAAACCAAGCTCAAACTGAAGGGCTGACAGCTCACAAAATGAAAGTCTCACTGTTTATTCCTTGTTTCGTTGACCAATTATCTCCACAAGTTGGGCTGGACATGGCGCGGGTGTTGCGTCGCATCGGATATAAGCTGGATTTTCCTGAGGCCCAAACCTGCTGTGGCCAGCCTGCCTTCAACACAGGATACTGGCAGGAGGCTAAGCCTTTAGCGCGACGTTTCCTGGACATCTTTCGCACCGCCGAGGCCGTGGTTTGTCCTTCCGGCTCGTGCGCGACGATGGTTCGAATTTTCTATCGGGAGCTGTTGGCGGGCTCGAAAGCCGCCCAAGATGCAGTCGAGCTGGGAAAGCGGGTTTATGAATTCTCCGAATTCCTGGTGCGACAGGCTGGTGTGACCGATGTGGGTGCGGTCTTTCCTCATAAGGTGACTTATCACGATGCCTGCCACGCCCTGCGAGAACTTCATTTAAAACAGGAACCACGGGAATTGTTAAGAAAGGTTCAGGGTATCGAGCTGCTAGAAATGCCCTACAGCGAGGATTGTTGCGGCTTTGGTGGAACATTTGCCACAAAATTCAATATGATTTCCGGAGCCATGGGAGACACGAAGGCGGGAAACGCGGAAATTTCGGGCGCGGAGTTCGTGACCTCGACCGATCCGAGTTGCCTTATGCAAATTGAGGGAATTCTGCGGCGGCGAAATTCGCATCTACGAACCATCCATTTGGCGAGCCTGCTTGCGCAGACAGGGATATCCGCGAAAAACGACCACCGTGCCGGAAAGACCGGGACGAAATGCTGAGCGCAGCGGCGCAGGAGTTTCTGCGGCAGGCGGCGGAGAAATCTGGCGACCTCACCCATCAGCAGATTATCCGGCGCGCAACTCTGCAGAGCGGGCAACGTCTGGGCAAAGCGAGTTTCCAGGATTGGGAGTCGGCGCGGCAAAGGTCCTATGAGATCAAATCGGAAGCGATAAAGGGTCTGGACCGTTACCTTCTGCAATTTGAGCAGGGCATCAAAGAGCGCGGCGGCCATGTCTTTTGGGCGGAAACTGCCGAAGAAGCACGGGGGTACATCACTGGCATCGCAAAGGATCGCGGGGTTCGTGTTGTCACCAAGTCGAAATCCATGGTGGCGGAAGAAATTCAGCTGGCAGCGGCACTGGGGAAGGCCGGAGTCAAGGTGTGGGAAACCGATTTGGGTGAATTTATCGTACAGCTTCGCCACGAAGCGCCTTACCATCTGGTTACACCGGCAATGCATTTGACGCGGGTTGAGATCGCTGCATTGTTCAAGGAAAAGCTTGAGGGCGTGGAGGGCGATGACCCGGAAGTGTTGGTGGCCGCCGCGAGGCGTGCACTCAGGCGCGCGTTCTTCTCTTCGGAAATGACGATTACCGGAGCCAATTTTCTGGTAGCGGATGTTGGGATGGCCGCGATTACGACCAATGAAGGCAATGCGGAGCTGGGCATTAATCTTTCGAAGATTCACGTGGTTCTGACGGGCATTGAAAAAGTTGTGCCACGACTTGAAGACCTGGGAATTCTATGGCCGGTGCTGGCGGCCGCGGGCGGCGGGCAACCGATTACGTGCTACAACACGCTGGTCGGAGGACCGCGCACTGGGAATGAAACCGATGGTCCGCAGGAGTTCCACGTAGTATTGCTCGACAATGGACGTAGCGAGCTATTAGCCGATGTCGAACAGCGTGAAGTGCTGAATTGCATTCGTTGTGGGGCATGCTTGAACGTTTGCCCGATTTTTCGAACGGTTGGCGGCCACGCCTACGGCACTACATATCAGGGGCCGATTGGCAGCGTGCTGACGCCGCATTTGCGAGGGCTTCGCGAATTCCAACATCTCTCTTATGCATCGTCGTTGTGCGGAGCCTGTACGGATGCCTGCCCGGTCAAGATCGATCTGCACCATCATTTGTTGCATAATCGCCGCAATGCGGTGAGTTCCCATGACCGTCCCTGGTCCGAAAAAATGGGATTCAGGCTGTGGCGATGGAGCATGATGAGTACCGGCAGGTTTGCTTTCTCAGCGCGCCTGGGAAAGCGGATTTTGCGAACGCTGTATCGTTTTGGCGGGGAAGCAACGGCGCTCGATCCGTTGCGGCCTTGGACGAAGGTTCGCCGAGCTCCGGAGCTCCCAAAGCGTTCGTTCCGCGAGATGTGGAGAATTCGAATTGGAGACAACTGAGAACCCTGGCCGGGAGCGGATTCTGGCACGACTTCGTTCCGCGTTGCGGAGCCCGACGGTGGCGAAGCCCGCGAAGCAAGGCGGAGAAATTTTTGCTCCGATTGCCGATCCATTGGCGCGTTTTCAGGAGCAATGTGAAGCGAATCATACCGAATGCATTCTTACCTCGGATAGCGCCGCCAGCGCTTTGATCGTCGCTCACGTGCTCGCGTCTATCCCGCCAGGAGAGATATTTCTGCAGGATGGACCATCGTTGCGTCGGCTGTCGACTGGATGGACAAATGGCCATGAGATTCGCTGGTCCACCGAAGGACCTCCGCAGGAGGCGACTCGAGCGAGCGTAACGCTGGCAGAGTCTCTGGTGGGGGCGACCGGATCGGTGCTGGTATCGGCAAGCTGCGGAGGAAGAGGCGCTTCTTTTTTGGCGCCTGTACATATTGTCGTTGCCACGGTCTCTCAACTTGTGCCTACGCTAGCGAAAGCGTTCGAGTGGATGAGCGCCGATGGTACGGCAACGCGGAACTCAATGGTCACTCTCATCACTGGTCCCAGCCGTACCGGTGATATTGAAAAAATTCTTGTGCTGGGAGCCCACGGCCCGCAAAGATTGATTGTCGTGCTGGCGATGAAGGACGAGTGAGAACTCGGTGAGCAGCTTATTCGATTATTTAAGAGGACTTGAGGTGCGACTGCCAATCAGCTTCGCTTTGGCAGTCGCCTTAGCAGGAAACGCTGCCGCCGGTAAAGGTCCCATAGCTGGAAAAATAAAGACAAATCCTCAAGATGGGCTGGTCTACGTGTGGATACCGGCCGGCAACTTCATGATGGGGTGTTCCGCAGGCGATGAGGAGTGTTTCAACGAAGAGATGCCGGAGCACCATGTCATTATCAGCAAAGGATTCTGGATGGGTCAAACCGAGGTCACGGTTCACGCGTACGAGCACTTCGCGGGAATCGCGCGGGATGGCGAGCACGGCTCGAGCGAGCCCTATGACAATATGCCCGCCGTTGACGTCACCTGGGACGAGGCACAGGATTACTGTAAATGGGCGGGTGGGCGCTTGCCCACTGAGGCGGAGTGGGAATACGCGGCGCGCGCCGGAAACACCCAAGCTCGTTATGGAGAATTAGACCAGATTGCGTGGTATCGGAAAAACAGCAGCGACTCCGCTCACCAGGTCGCTCAGAAGCGCGCGAACGAGTTCGGCCTGTTTGACACGCTGGGCAATGCCTGGGAGTGGGTCAACGACTGGTATGACGGAAGCTATTACTCGAAAAGTCCGGAGATCGATCCGGCGGGTCCGCCGGTGGGCGCTTTGCACGTGCTCCGTGGCGGATCATGGATGAATACGTCGAATCTGTTGAGGGTATCGGATCGCGGCAGGTCGAATGCGGATCTCAGGTTCAACTACTTCGGCGTGCGCTGCGCTTTGGATGCAAGCGCTCCTTGACAACTGTTAAATATTAGTTCGCGTGCCCCCCAGCCGCTTCTGCTCGTGCCAGGCTTTGCTGTGCGACAGGATCGCTGGGCTTAATGCGAAGCGCCTCATTGAACTGCTCAATTGCCTCGGGCAGCTTTGCCTCTTGTGCGTACATCAGCCCCAGCCTGTCATGAGCCTCCACGCTGTCGGGCTTCAATTCCACGGCCTGTTCGTAGTAAGCGACGGCTTCCTCCGGATCGCCCTGCAGGCGCAAGGCGTTGGCCAAATTAAAGCAAGCCATAAAATAATCCGGCCTGAGCTTGAGGGCTTCTCGAAAGTGCGTAATCGCTTCTTCGAAATCACCGAGCGACCCTAACACGGTGCCGAGATTATTCTGCACCTGGACGTTGTCAGGATTCAGCTGTTCCGCCTGACGGAGCGGCGCGATTGCTTCCTGATTCCTTCCCATGGCCCGCAGCGCAGCCCCCAGATCAGCATATCCGTTGACATCCTGCGGATATTTGGCGAGCCGATGGCGCATCATGGCGATTTCGAGCGCGGCGAGATCTTCATGCCGGCTGGGCAAAACTTCCATCCACAAATCCGCCATCTCGTCGGTGGATTTTTGCCCACCGCGCACCCGTCGCGGCGGCGTGTTGGGATTGCGTGGGTTATCCGCCGAGTTGTCGTAAATGTATCTCATGGACAGAGTCGTTCCCTTAGGCAGAAACAGCGGCTGCGAGTAGCGGAAAACCCCTTGCCAGTCGAAATCCCATCGTTTAATCCAGATCAGCCATTTTTTCGTGCCATCGGGGAGAGTAGCGAAAGCCTGCATCTCCTTGCACAAATAATGCGCATGGGGAAGAACCGCGAGTACGCTTACATCCGCGGGCAGCACCAGATCGTCTGAGATTTGAAAATCCTTGATGTTCGGGGGAATGTCGATGTCGTCGTCATGCTCGAGCCTGAGGATCATGGGAAACCTGGTGGGTGGAGTATCGGAGAAATACAGCCCGACCTTGGGTTGAATGACCTCCGGCCTACCGGACTGCAACAAATGCATGATGAGGATTAAGTCCGTATCTTTGTCTAGACGCCAGGTCATCCCCTCGGGTTCAAGATACGGCGGGGTGCCCGGTCTCCAGGTAAGAAATCGGCTGTCGAGTTCCGCGTTGCCACTGGAGAACTGGCCATCCATGGTAGCCGATCCCACTTCGTACATCTGACCGTTGGCGATATGCAAAGTTTGAGAGCGATCGATCGCGATATAGCAATGGTGAACAATCTTAGGGTCGCCGGGTTGTATTTCGATTCCCCTCACATAGTGAACTCCTGAAACCGGCACAGGCAGGACGAAACGAGGCCAGGAATCCATGTTGGCGCCCGCCAATATAACGTAAGGTTGTGGCAACTGAATGACCATGTCTGGCTTGCCTAGTTGCCAACCGTCAGAAAACGTCGGGGTGGGGGGTAAGTCAGAGGGGGCGCCCTCGGGTTCGCCTGCCGCGACCCACCGCTGAATGGTTTGAATTTGTTGGTCACCGAGCCTGCGCTCACCGATGAATGTGCCGTAACCGGGCTCGGGCAGCCAGGGCGGCATATAACGGCTGAGGGTAACGGCTGCGATCTGCCGGCCATGTTTTTGGACGTCGGAATATGTGAGCAGGCTGAAAGGTCCGGAGCCGCCCGGATGATGGCACACCGCGCAATTCTTGAATACGATAGGCGCAATATCGCGGTTGAACGTTAGCGCGGAATCCGCATGTTGATTTTGCGCAAGCGGCTGCGGGGATGTGCGGCGAGCCAGCAGATGAACGGTTCCCAACGCCATCATGGTGAAGATGGCGAGGGAGAATATCGGGCCGGCTTTGCCACTCATACCAGACTGAGGATATCGCAATGCGAGCCCGGATTGTTCATCGCGAATATTCGGACGCAGCAACGTTCAATACACTGAACACAAGTCGAAGGTTTCCCTTCGCGGTTCTTGTTCTCGACCAATCATTCTGCTTGAATGGTTACGGCGGTCGGCGATGGATTTGCACTGGATCAAGCAAGTAGCAATGCGTTTTTTCCCCGGCAAAGTTATCAGTGTGTACAGTGCTTTGCTGCTCGGGGTGATGTTCGTCGCGGGGTGCCTGCCGGCGTTCTGTGCGAATGATCGGTCCGTTCTCGATCTCAACGGAAGGCATATCGATCCAGTTCAGTCGAATGCCGGTCGGTTGGTTGTGCTGATTTTCGTGCGGGAAGACTGCCCGGTTTCCGGGCGCTATGCTCCGACAATTCAGCGGCTCAGCAGCCAATATCAGAAAGTAGCGCGGTTCTATCTCGTATTCCCCGACAAATCCGAGTTGCCGCCGGATATACACAAATATTTGGCGGATTTCCGCTATTCCATTCCAGGCTTGCGCGATCCCGAGCACGTATTGGTGAAAGAAGCGCAGGTGCAGATTACGCCTGAAGCGGCGGTCTTCGATGCCAAGGGCGTTCTTGTTTATCACGGGCGGATTGATAATCTCTACCAGGATTTCGGACGCTCACGCCCGGCGCCTACCAGCCATGAACTGCAGGAAGCAATTCAATCCACTTTGGCAGGGCACCCTCCTTCAAACCAACACGCGGCCGCCGTGGGTTGTTACATTTCGGACTTGCAATGAAAGCCGCTCGCCGGACATTTTGTAATCTCAAGCAAACGCTTCCGGATTTACCAGATTCGGCGGCCGTTCTCCCCTGAGCGCCGCCAACAGATTCTCCGCAGCGAGAAGAGCCATCCCTAGACGGGTCGCCGTGGTAGCGCTTCCAATGTGCGGCAAAAGCGTAACGTTATCCATAGCAATAAGAGCGGGATGCACCTTGGGCTCATTTTCAAAGACATCCAGACCAGCGCCGGCGAGCTTGCCATCCCGCAGAGCTTGCACCAGGGCTTCTTCTTCGAGAATGGGGCCACGACCGGCATTGATCAGCAGGGCGGTCGGTTTCATCAGCGCCAGCTCTGGCGCTGCCAGGGAATGACGGGTCTCCGGGGTGAGCGGGACATGCAGGCTTAGGAAATCAGATTGCCGCAACAGCGTTTTAAGGTCGACAAGTTGCGCGCCGAAATCTCGCTCGATTGTTTCGGCGGCGCGATGGCGGGAATGGTAGAGAATGCGTAAACCGAAGCCGCGAGCCCGCCGCGCCACGGCTTGGCCGATTCTTCCAAATCCATAGAGACCCAGTGTCTTTCCGTGCAATTCTGAACCCCAAAAATAGCTCCATTCCCAATGAGACCAGGATCCCGCTCGAACATAGCGATCCCCTTCGACAATGCGTCTGGCTGCAGCCAGAAGCAGAGCGAAGGTAAGATCGGCTGTCGCCTCGGTCAATACATCAGGGGTGTTGGTAACCAGAATGCGTCGCGAGTTGCAGGCCACAATGTCAATGTTGTCGTAGCCTACGGCGATGGTTGAGACGACACGCAATCTCAAGGCGGCGTCGACGACATCCTGGCTGACGCGGACGCCGGATGCCATTAAGCCATCCAGGTCACGGACGGCTTCCCGCAATTGTGACGCCGGCATGGCTTCGTCCAAAGGATGCACAGCGACATCGCAGTCAATCGCAATCCTGTCTATCACCTCCCGCTGAATAGGGCGCGTGATAAGGACCTTCGGCCGCGTGGATTCGGGACCCGCCGGTTTGTCTGGTTGTGGCGGAGCAACGGGCTCTTGATTCATTCAGCTCTCTCGGGGAAGTTGCTGGGAATGTGGAAAATGCCGTCACGGGCAGACCTGAGTCGGCGTCGGTGGCTAATTGTTTTTAGGATCAGCTGGAAGAAGTGTCAAGTCTGGCGGCGCGACCGAATCTGGCTGGTTAGGACCGCCCAGTCAAATCCGATCGCATGACATGCGCTGGGACAGCTCATGCGCAACCAAAATCATCTCGCGGCCCAATTGACGAATAAAATGGGTGGGGATCTGCTGGGTACTGCCGCGCACGCTGGAGCAGGCGATCACGGTGCCAAAGGAATCGACTACCGGAGCGGCGACCGCTCGAACGCCCAAAACCATCTCCTCGTCGTTAACGGCGAATCCCTTGGTTCTGACATCAACCAAGTGGGCTTTAAGAGCCGAAATGGAAGAGATAGTCTTTGGAGTGAAGCGGGCCAGTTCGCGCCCCGCAAAGATCTTGCTCAACTCTTCGTCCGAGAGGTCGGTGAGCAGAGCTTTCCCCTGGGCGGTACAGTGCAAATCCATATGGCGACCCACCCAAGCTCCACCGCCAGCATCCTGGCGTGCCTCGACTCTGGCCACAATTACCGACTCGGCTGAATGGCGTACTGCCACGGTCGCGGTTAGCCCCAGTCTCGCGACAAGGTTCTGCAGATAGGGCAGAGCGAGGGCCCGTAGGCTTGCCTCGGCGGTGTCGGCGTGCGCCACGTCGGCCAGCCGTAGGCCGAGCGAGTAGCGATGCCCATCCGCCTCGCGCTGCACGTATCCGCGGGTATGGAGAGTGTGCAAAAGATAGTGGGCTGTGCTCTTCGGGATGTCCAGTTTCCTGCTTAACTGCGATAGGGTTAGTCCGGTCTGGGAGTCTGCGAGCAGTTCAAAAAGACTCATTGCCCGGTCAACAGCCGGTAGGCGAAATCCTTGATTTTCGGCGGCCGAATCACTTATCGCGTTCCGCATACGCTGCACTCCTAAAAAAGGAGCATGACAGGTGAGGCCTATCACGCTCTAATGCCATTAAACGCAGAGTTATCACAGCTCGACTGACACAGTCAATCTGTTGTCGCTTTCACGGCAAGTTACAAGGCAATCTATGTTCAACAGGCTGAACAAGTTTGACTCTTTCGATCCACTTTACTAAAAGTGGGTCTGCTGTCATTCGATCTCAGCCGGCTTGATTCTGGCAACAACTCGCCCATCAAGGGGCAGCCGAAAGAGCCGACAAGTGGGATGCATTTGAGGCCACTGAGGGTTTCGATCCTGATCGACAAAATGTAATTGGAGGCACAACCGTTACCCGCACTACTCATGTACCCGCGTCATACCATCCTTCTGGGGGCGAGTCGGCCCAGCGGCATCTTCCTTTCGTTATCGAAGCCGGTTCCAAAGCGGCAAATATGCCTTTGGACGAGTTGCTGGATTGGATGACGGAAAATTCCATTCAACGGCAAGAGCAGCTGCACCGGGCGGGAGCGATTCTCTTTCGGGGTTTTGCAGCACTACGAACCGCTGAAGACTTTGCCGCAGCCGCGCAGGGCATGGCGCCGGAGATTCTCGACTACGCTGGCGGTACGACTCCGCGCAGCGCCGTCACCGGCAAAATTGTTACCTCCACCGACGCTCCCCGCCATGTGGTGATCGGTCTTCATCAGGAGATGAGCTACCTTGCGCCTACGACGGAGTTTCCCGATCCTACGCCGGATAAAGTGATGTTCTTCTGCGAGACCGCCCCAGGGGGAGGCGGGCAGACCCCGATCGCTGACATGCGGGCGGTGTATCGAAAGCTACCGGCGCAGTTAATTGAGCGATTCGAACAACGAGGCGGATTGATCCTGCACCGTAAATTGCCGACGGAGAAGCGCTACGGCTTTGAGGTAACGTGGACGACTGCTTTTGGCGCGCAGGACAGTATGGCGATGGAAAAACTCGCCAAACAGAATGGCTGGCAAATGAAGTGGGCCAAGAATGGAGGGCTGGAAATCACTCACAGCCGGTCACCCGCGGTGAAGACCCACCGCGTCACCGGCGAACGGGTGTGGTTTAACCAGGCTCATCTCCTGCACAAGTCAGTTGCACCGTGGACCTCGGATTGGCTGGGCCCGAGCATCGCGCAGCGACTGAAAGCCAGGCTTCTTCAGCCCTTTATCAAGGAGCGGTTCTATTATCATTCCACCCATGCCGATGGCTCGGAGATTTCGCTTGCCGATTTGGCCTCTATTCGTCAGGTGATAGCTGATGAAACCGTGATGTTTGATTGGCAGCGCGGCGATCTGCTTTTGATCGACAATAAGCTGGTCGCGCATGGGCGCAGGCCTTATCAACCACCAAGGACAATCTTCGCCGCTCTGTTGGCGGATACCCCGGGAAAGAGGCCATCTGGGAGTCCGCCCAGTCCGGCACCTCTCGGCACGCGAAATTAGCAAATATTGCGGATCTTGGGTTGGCAGTTTTGCGAAAACGGAAACTAAAAAGATGAAAGTTGATCTGGAAGGAAAATTTGCGCTGGTGACGGGTGCGGCACGCGGCATCGGGCAATCTATCGCGGATACCCTCGCCACGAACGGCGCGAGGGTTGCCTATGCGGATATCGACTTCACCACGGCAAAAGCAAGTGCCGCAAAATCGCCAGGCGCACTCGCGGTTGAGATCAATATCAGTAATGAATCCAGTGTCGATTCGGCGATCAAGGAGGTGCTGAAGGAATTCCGCCGTCTCGACATCCTGGTGAACAATGCGGGGGTGAACACAGCCAAGCACCGCGTGAACATCGACCAGTTTCCACTAGAGGAGTGGCAAAGGATCGTGAATATCGATTTAACCGGCACCTACCTGGTGAGCAAGGCGGTTGCACGAGAGATGATCGAGCAGAAATCCGGGCGCATCATTAACATTTCGTCCGTGCTGGGGGTGATTCCTGCTCGCTTACAGTGTGCATTTACCGCCGCCAAAGCTGGAGTTGTCCACCTGACTCGCACCATGGCGATCGAACTCGGAGAACATGGAATTCTGGTGAACTGCGTCGCTCCCGGATCCACGCTCACCGAAGGCACAAAACAGCTTTTCTACGGTGAGACGGCAAGTGAAAAGGACCGGGTAAAGCGATTGCTGAACCATGTGCCGCTGGGGCGGCCCGGCACCGTCGAGGAAATGGCCCATGCTGTATTGTTCTTTGCTGCGCCCGAAAGCGGGTACATCACGGGGCAAACTTTGTGCGTCGATGGTGGTTGGACAGCGGGAGGGTTCTTCCGCGATTTCTAGGGCGAATCTACGACTTCTTTTACGAGTACACCTTCATTTTTACTAAGCTGACATGCCCAAGAATTTCGAGATTGTCTCCGACGAGTTCCAGCGCATCCTTGGGCCACAGCCACAACTGAAACTCCTTGCTTCCGGGCTGAAGTTCGCCGAGGGAGTGTGCTGGGTTGAGCGCGCCGGGTACTTGATCGTCAGCGATTTTCCGAATAATCGAATCATGAAATGGTCGGAAGCCGGCGGACTTGGCGTTTTCCGTCAACCTTCGTCCCGGGCGAATGGTAATACCGTGGATCGGGAAGGGCGCGTAGTTTCCTGCCTTACCACCGACCGATCGGTCGTTCGCGAGGAACACGATGGAACTTTTACGACGGTCGCTGATCGATATCGAAACGGGCGCTTGACCTCTCCCAACGACGTGGTCTGCAAATCCGATGGATCAATCTGGTTTACCGACCCAGACTACGGATTTTTATGCCCTGTCGACTTCGGTCATGGCGATAAGCCTGAGCAGGATAGGAACCGCGTGTATCGGGTAGTCCCGGAAACGGGTGAAATCGCAGCAGTGTCAGAGGATTTCGATAAGCCGAATGGCCTGGCGTTCTCGCCGGATGAATCGGTGCTCTACGTGGGAGACACGGGACGGACGCACGGTGAGTTTCGTTCCCATCAACTCATTGCGTTTGACCTTGCCAATGGTGGCACCGCGCTGGCAAATCCAAGGCTGTTCACCGTAATTGAGCCATGGGTGCCGGATGGTTTCAGAGTCGATGTTAATGGAAATGTCTATGTCACCGCTGGGGACGGCGTGCAGGTTTTCAATCCGAAAGGCGAGATGTTGGGGAAGATTCTAACCCCGGAAGTGGCTGCAAATTGTTCCTTCGGGATGTCTGACAATCAAACTCTATTCATCGGTGCGACGACGTCGATCTGGAGCGTCAGGCTCAATGCCGCCGGCGCTTCCAACAGGCGTTAAGCCACAGTCGGGATTTATCTTCCCGAAACAGATGATTTGGCAACCAAGGCAGACTCACCAGCGGCTCCGTTACTCCGCTTCCAGCACCAATAACTCTGAAGTCAAAGCGCCTTCGAGACGAACCGTGATTCCTTGCTCCATCAATGTGAATCCATCCACCGAAGCGGTCTGGCCTGAATTGTCGAAGGTCACGCGATAACGCCGCGACGCGTCTAAGCCCCGCAACCTCAGTTCATAGCTCGGCTGAGTGGGGGCAGAGAGTTGGAACAGGGCACAGATATCCCGCGAGCCATCTTGCGAGGCAAGTTCCAAAACACCCCATC
This sequence comes from uncultured Acidobacteriaceae bacterium, assembly GCA_963834075.1. Classification (GTDB taxonomy): domain Bacteria; phylum Acidobacteriota; class Terriglobia; order Terriglobales; family Acidobacteriaceae; genus PALSA-270. Next base: position 87,086 of record CAWIAH010000007.1, on the reverse strand, counting down.
CATGGGGATCGCGTCCTTCCACCTCCGGCGTGTGGTGGTAAATGCGGCTGGTATCGATATACGGCCTCACAAAGTTCTTGTACAGATCGATCCAATGTTTGATGCGCGTCATGAAAACTGGATTTGGTTCCGAACCCGGCGGATATAAGAAGCCAAATTTTGGCTGCAGGAAAAGCAACAATCGCGCCTGAAAATCAAAGTCCGCCGCAGACTGGCCGTCTTGTCCACCGAGCAACCGATCGACATATTCTGGAGGCAGAGCCATGGTCATGCCATTGGTGATAGTGAAAGAGCGGGGAGCAATTTGCCAATCGGTGATATCGGTGTGACCAAAATGCCTGACCATGCCGATGTCGGTGCGTCCGCCGCCACCCGCGCAATTCTCGAACACGACCTTCGGAAAGCGCGCGCGCAATCGATCGTAAATAGCATAGAGAGTGTCGTAGTAACGCCAGGTGCCATTCTCGATGAAACCATCATGGATGGCCTTGATGCCGCGTCCCTGGAGCGTGTTGTAGTCTAGGCGGAAGAAATCCAGCTGATTCTCTTCGATGACGCGGATGATCTGCTGTTCCATCCATTTGGCGGCGCCGGGATTCGTAATATCCAGCAGGCCGGCCATTTTTCTTTCGCCGTCGTAGTTCATAGCGAGCCAGTCCGGATGTTCCTTGGCCACACGGCTGTTACCACCGATTCTTTCCGCGTCCATCCACAGTCCCCACAGCATGCCGGCAGCGTGAACCCGATCGCGGAATGGTTTAAGCCCGTCCGGGAAGCGCTGGCGGTCCACATCCCAATCGCCGACCGTCGCCCACCAGTCGCCTTGCGGCGGCGCATACCAGCTGGCATCGATGAAGAAGATCTCCGCGCCGCCTTGCGCGGCAGCGTCGATCGCATGGTTCACCTGGTCAGGAGTGATCTCTACCTCCGGGCCGATTCCGGATTCCACCCAGGCCGTGCGGCCGCGCGCTTCGGGCATGAAGACGCTCCGCCGCAAGTGCGTGTGCATCGCCTGAACCGCGGTATCCAGATCGCCAAATACAAGTCCCAGATGCACTTCGGGCGTGCTTACGGTTTCGCCCGGGGCAATCATGCGCAGAGGAGCGGGATCGTCCAGGCCGGCGCTAAAGGTTAGTGCAGCATCATGCTCTTCCGCTCCTTCTCCCATCTCTGTATCGAGTTCAAAATCGAAACTGTACCCTCCGGTCCATGCGAGTTGGCAGATGAAAAGCTCGCCCATGGCATTGTTGCGCAACAAGAACATGGGTTGGCGGTAACGTCCTCGGCGGTAGCGGCCGTCCACGCGATATCCTGCCGACGGCAAGTCATGCCACTGAAAGTCACCCTCCTCACCCCACCTCGACGTGTCGAAATATCCGATGGAATATAAGGGGAGGGAAGTGCTATCCATATGGGATTGCCAACGCTCGGTTTTGCGCAATACGCCACTCCACGGGCAGGCTACCGCCAACGCCGCCGGTTCTTTTCCCGTGTTGATGATTTCCAACCATCGGCAGAGCACAGCGGTGCCGTCTAACTTGGTATGCACTTTGACGGTGACTGGCCGAATCTGGTGCTCGAGAGTGATCGTTGCCTGCGAGTTCCCATCCGTCGAGGGGGTCGTTTCCAGTCCTCCCCATTTCCAATCGGTGGCCAGTAACTGCCCGTCGATCTCTAACAGAAATGCTTCCGGCATCGGATAGTCGTCCGGTTTGAGGCGACCATCGTAGAAATTAACGTAACCGGCTCCGTTCCAACCGCGGCCCACAAACTGCCCCTTGGTAAGCGACTCCTCATACACGACCCACCCGGTGCGGTAGCTCACGATCGGTTCGGGGCCGTCGGTTAAGAGCACGTTAGACCAGGCGGGTTTGGAAGTTTCATCCTGCCTCTTCGCAGTGTCGATTGCCGGATTCCGATTCGCGGAGCGGGGAGTGGACGGCGAGGTTGACTTTGTGGTCTTGTTCTCGGACTGTGGAGAGAATGGCTGGGCTCCGCCTGCGAACGCATTTTGCACCCCCAGAGCCAGGCCGGTGGAACCCGCCAACAGAATCTTGCCCGCGTCGCGGCGAGAGATCAGCGTCATCAAGATGCTCCCTAAACTTTAATTGGACTGCTTTTCAAGGTGTCTTGCCCTAGTCCCCAGGCGCTTCTCCCAACCTGTTTTGGAGGTATCGAAAAAAGCGTCGGGATCGTAGGGATGTTCGCGAATAACATCGAGGTTCAAATCCACTCCCAGACCAGGCGCGGTAGGAATCGGCAGATGACCGGTTTCCGGGTCCACTTGTGGCGCCCATGTCACCAATTGCCGAGTCCAGGGCTCATTGAAGGCGTCGAAATGTTCCTGGATAAGAAAGTTTGGAACAATGGCCGCCAGTTGAAGACATACGGCGGTGGCCACCGGGCCGCCACTCTGGTGAGGCGCGATCCAGGCTCCATTGGCGCGGGCGATGTTTCCTACGGCGATGGTGTTCGTGATGCCTCCTAGAGACATCGGCTCAGGTTGATAAATGCTGATGTGGCCGCCGCGTGCGAGATTTTCAAAATCGCCCACTTTGTCGAATTGTTCTCCTGTTGCCACCGGAATAGGCGACTGCGATGCAATCTCATTGGTGAGCTCGATGCGCTCGATGGTAGTCGGTTCTTCCCACCAGAAAATATCCAACGCAGCCAATTTTTTAGCGATTCGAACCGAGTCACTGGGAGCGAAGCGGCAGTGAACATCGATCAGAATCTTCAGATCGGGTCCGAATTCTTCGCGCAACGCCCGCAGGATTGCGATAGAGAGGTCGAGATCCTGATTGCTGCAAAAAAACTTCGCATTTCCGAAGGGATCCAGTTTCAGAGCCTTGAAACCCTGAGCCACGACCGGCTTCGCGACACCGACGAAGTTCTCCGGCGTGCGTTCAGTGCGGTACCATCCATTTGCGTAAGCCAAAATCGAATCCCTGTGCTTGCCTCCGAGCAGTTGCCAGATTGGAACTCCGAGAGTTTTCCCCAAAATATCCCAGCAGGCCACCTCGATTGCACCCATGACCATACGATGAATGTGACCGACATCCGCGACGGTACTGATGAGTTTGTCAGCAATCGCATTCACCTGGCGCGGATCCTGGCCGATCACAAAATGTGCCAATTCATGGATGGCGGTTTCCGTGGTGGCAGTGAAGGCGTTAATCGTTGCCTCGCTGATTCCGTGAACCCCAGCGTCCGTAGAGACCCTTACGAACAGCCAGTTCTTCCATCCTGCGCCTACGGCGTAAGTTTCTACCTGGGTGATCTTCACGAGGTCTCGCGCGCGACGTGCGAATCTGCCTTCCGAGTAACGCTGTTTATACCACCGAAAGAATGGTCCGCGCGGGCGTGTTCAATAGGCTGAAAACGGTTGACACACGCCGTTGCGCTTTTACTATCTGAAAAGCGCGCGCAATCGCCACCTATTCGCCGACCACGGGAGACAACCGTCTTGCCAACCAGAACACGAGGCGTGATCGCAAGTTTTTTTGTATTCATCATCTGTTGCGCGGCGTCACCCTCGGCCCATGGAGCGCAAAACTCCGAGCCTGGCACTGCGGCCGCGCCGTACGCGTATGTGCCGGAGACTGTCTCGCCAAGAGCCCAGCAGATCCTGCGCCAGATGACCGGCCCGGAAACCCCTCCTTTGCCCGGACCAAATGACATTGCGGGCTGGGAGAAAATTCGCGACTCCGCCGTTCCCGAGGATCTGAAGAAGATATTCAAACACACAGCAGATCTGGCCAAACATTACCCCGCGACATCTCAGATTCGAACTCTCGGCGGAGTGCCGGTGGTAGATGTCCGTCCGGAGGGATGGAAGGATGACGGCAAGGTTCTGATCTATACCCACGGCGGCGGCTACGTCACCGGCGGCCCGGATTCCTCCGTGAACGGCTGGGTTGCCGATGAGACCGGACTCCGAATTATCTCCATCGGCTACACGCTCGCACCCGAATCCAAATGGGATCACACCACAGATCAGGTGATCGCCGTGTTTGCGGCCTTGCAAAAGGAAGGATACGCGCTCAAGAACATGGCGATCTTCGGCGATTCAGCCGGCGGAGGATTGGCCGCCGGTTCGGTCTTGAAGATGCGTGACAAGGGATTCGGTATGCCTTCGGCAGTTGTGCTCTGGTCCCCTTGGGCGGACATTACTGAAACCGGGGATACCTACGTTACGCTGAAGCGCGCCGACCCCATTCTCGACTACGCGGTCGGGCTCAAAGGCGCAGCCGATGCTTACGCCGACCCCAAAGATCAGAAGAATCCCTATGTTTCACCCGTCTATGGCGATTATTCGAAAGGTTTCCCTCCCACCCTCATCCAGGGCGGCACCAAAGAAATTTTTCTAAGTGACTTTGTGCGGCAATACCGGGCGATTGACAACGCAGGCGGAATAGCGGTTCTGGATATTTATGAAGGCATGCCGCACGTCTTTCAGGCCTTTATCTTCGGTTCACCGGAGTCGCAGCAAGCCATGACAAAAATGAAGAAATTTCTGGCGGTCTATATGGGGAAACCGAAGCAGTAATGTTCCATTTACCAGAAGGGAATTCTGTCCGCCTAAGCACTTCTTTTTGTCTCCAGCTGAAATTCCGCAACACAAAGCGTGTATTGCGCGCCCGGATAATCGATTAGAGTGGATTCTTTGCAGAGCGCTCGGGGCATGGGCGTTGGACCGCCCCAACCGCCCGAGTAAAACAATACGAAGCTCCCGTCAGGCTTTACGAATTTGCTTGGTATGGAACCGAAGTAAGCCCCCTCCCCGAATGCATCCCAGTAAGTCACGATTGACCAGGGACCCCACAACGCGTCAGCCTCGGCAATCCATGTGTCGCGCTGGCTCCCGCCTCCGTTCGGCCATCCGGCGCACAGAACCGCCAGATACTTTTTTATGGCCGGAAAATACGTTATGTAGATGTGTCCGCATCGCGAAGCCCATTGGAAAAGCGGCGCAATATCGTAGAAGTTTTTAGACCAGGCAGGTTGCCCGTTGCTCTTGCGGCCGGCGAAATACTCATAGGAAGACTTACTGTTGATTGCCTCGGCGGTAGGCATGACCCGCGCCAGAAAGATCGCATCTCCGGTGCTCCAGTTTGCCATGCCTTCTGGATCGCAAGTGCCATGCCCGACAAGATACGCGTAACCATCCGGCGAGTGTTCCATATTCTGACCGAAGTCCACGAAGTGCGCGTTCCCGAACTTCATGGCAGGACCTCCGGCACAGGCTCCTATTTCGGGGATCACTGGATCGTGATCGTCAAACGGCGACCATTCCCATGTCTTGCCCATGTCACGGGAAATGCGAAAACGATTCCCCCCGTGGGCAAAGCATTGCTGGTTGCCATGCTTATCGACAAGATGGTTGCGATATTGGCAGCCGTAGTACCAAGCGCCGTCTTTCACGAGACATCCGGTGGGATAGCAACAGGAGAACCAGGACAGGGTTAACTCCGTGGGCGGCAAAACCTGAAACTTCAGGTCGAACGGATCGTCTCCCACAATCATCGCGTTGCCGGTGAGAGTGCGGTTCGTCGGATTCTTTCTAATATCCAGGAACTGAGGCGGATATTTGGCATTGCCCCATTCGAAGACTCGATCAGGCACGGCATAGAAACCGACGCGAGGTGAAGGATAGTACCAGTCATCAACTCCATCAATGTGGCAAATTACGCCTGCACGTTGTGCGGAGCCATCCGCGTACGCGGAATAAAGATTGCCGTCCGAAGCCCACGAGGTTAACCACGTATCCGCCCCAATGACAGAGCCGTAAGTGCGATAACGATGTGTGTAGTGGACATTAGTGATTGAGGAACTTTTCGGCAAAGGACACGGAGCCTCGGGCCGAGGCGGAAATTTGTGATTGTTGAACATTCTCGATAGTTCTTCCCGGCTGAACTGAGTTGTGTCAGCGGCGCTATCGCCCGGAGGAAGTGAGATATCCTGGCTGGAGACCGGGGCGCCCTGAGCCAGTGTAGCCGCCGTAGTTGCGAAAGCAGCCTTGTTGATAAAGTCGCGGCGGGTCAGTACGGGCATATCGATCTCCTCGGGTATCAGAGTTTGACCCGCAATGAAAGAAGGACGCGGGAGTTCCGTTTCTCGGCATCCCAATCTGGTTTGTCATCGACCAACCGCAGGTTGGGAAATCGTCGGATCGTCGTGCCGACAGCAATCAATCCCTCGGTCCGGGCCAGCATCGCGCCAACACAAAAATGCATTCCCTGGCCAAAGGCCATATGGCGGTTGTTTTGCCGCTGGATGTCGAATTTATCTGGGTCGGCAAAATATTCCGGATCACGGTTGGCCGCGTTCAACATTTGGAACAACATTTCGCCTTTCTTAAGGGTTTTGCCGCCCAGTTCGGCATCCGCTTTCATGAGGCGGGATTGGCGTGAGACGGGGCTCTCGAACCGCAGCGACTCTTCCAGCGCCGAGGCCAGCAGCTCAGGTTTCTCCCGCAGCAACTGCATCTGATCGGGGTTGGCCAGAAGGCTGTAAATACTGTTCGATATGAACGACAGAGTCGTTTCATGCCCTGCCGTAAAAAGCGTGACAGACGTGTTGATCAATTCCGCCTGCGATAGCCGCTCACCCGCCGATTCGACAGCCACGAACTTGCTCATCAAATCTTGTCGCGGCGTGCGGCGACGTTCGTTAAACATGTCGAGCAGATATGCCCGAAGCTCCACCAGGGCTTCCTGGGCACGGTATAAGTCCGCCTCGCTCGGCTTATTCACTCCTTGGAATCCCAGGATCGCGTCAGTCCAGCGCTTAAACAGATGACGATCGCCTTGCGGCACCCCGAGAATTTCCGCAATCACGCCAACGGGCAAAGCTGCAGCCAAGTCGGGGATAACATCCATCCCTCCTTCGCTCTCCGCTGCGTCAAGAACTCCGTCCACTATCTTCTGAATTTGCGGCTTCATCTGCTCAACTACCTTCGCCGTAAATTCCTTGGTCACCAGCGCGCGAAGACGCGTGTGATCCGGGGGGTCGGAATGCAACAGGCCTTTAGTCTTGTAGTGATCTTCGAAAGGCTTAAAGTTGGCGCGCTTTTCTGGAGGAAGGTAAGCAACCGCCTGACCGAGCCGATTTTCATTGGAGAACCGGGTTGGATCCTTCATTGTGACCACAAGATCGTCGTAGCGCGTGACCAACCACGCCCCGATGGCGTCGCTCCAATAAACCGGCGCTTGTTGACGCAATTGATGAAGCAACGGATACGGATCCCTCACGAATTCGGCAGAAATCAGCCTGGGCTCAAAAAAATCTGCGCGCTCTTCGCTCATGATTCGGGACCCGTCCATTCACCGCTCCCATCGTCGAGACTATCGCCCAGCCGGAAGTTTCCCTACGGCATGCTCACGGTTATCTCCGAATTGACAACCTTCACCGGATACGTGGCTATGCGTTTTCGGGGTTGCGCGAGGCAGCGTCCCGTGATGATGTCAAATTCCATGGTGTGCCAGGGACAAACCACAATTTCACCTTCACGCACCCAGGTCGGCCTCCAGTCGGTTTCCAGATTGGTCTCTATGGTGCCGCTGACCGAGCCCCTGCATAGCGGGCCGTTCTGGTGAAGGCAATGATTGGGAAGCGCGTAATAGCGACCTGCCACGTTAAAAATGCCAATTTCGCGTCCGCCAACCTGGAAAACTTTGTGTGCGCCTTCCGGCAAGTCGCCGACTCGCGCGACAACATATTCGGCCGCCACTATACTTTCTCCTTCAAATTCAAGAAGCGTGCAGCGTTACCGCACAGAATATTTCTCTGTGTTTCTGGCGATACTGGAATCTGCAGCACCTTGCTGGGATGGTCGAAATCATGATGGGGCCAGTCGGAGGCGAACATCACCGATTTCTCGCCTCCGAACAGCGAAAGTATCGTTGCCATCTCCTGCATATTCTCCGGTTCTTCAATTGGCTGGGTAGCGAAGAACATCTTGCGAACGTAGGTACTGGGCAGATCGGAAAGGAATGGCAACTCCCGCCGTCGTTCCTTATATTCCTTGTCCATTCGCATCATGATCCAAGGCACCCATCCGATGCCCGATTCCGAAAAGCCGATCTTCAGCTTCGGGTAGCGCGCGGGCACTCCGGTCTCCATCATGCTTAAAAGATTCGCAACCATCGAAAGCCCGTGGGAAGCGATGTGGGCAGAGAACATCGTATTAAAGCAGTTCAAGTTGAACGGGAAAACCGGAAAAATCGCAGTAACGCTATGCAGCATAACTGCAAGATTCGTCTCTTGCGCCGCTTCGTAAAGCGGATCGTAAGAGCGATGGCCATAGAGAGGTTCTACACAACACGACGGCAAGTAAATCGCGGCAACGTGTTTATGGCTCGCGTAGCGCCGTATCTCCTCCGCGGCGGCTATCGGGTTCTGGGACGGCGCAACAATCGCTCCCTTGATGCCGTTGTCTTCCCCCAGCCATTCATCGACGAGCCAACGGTTGTACGCGCGGGCTATGGCGGTCGCGTAATCCCCATCCCGCAAGGCGCCAAGCAGTAAAAGGTTGTCGGGAAAAAGTACACCGACATCGACGCCGAGTTCGTCCAGGTCCTTCCGCATTTGCGTGCAGGAGGTGACCACTTGCCGCCGGGCACTGCTGCTTTCCGGAAATGGCGGACTCCAAACCGCCATCTGCGGAGCGAAAAACGGTATGTCGAGATATCTCTCAGGGGTTTTGCTAATCAGCTCTAACGATTTCCGCCAAGGCATTTCGCAGTACGGAATCAACGCCGCGGGTGTCTCGTGGGCATGCACGTCTACGTCGATGACTTTGAGGTCATGGGGAAGCTTTTTGGGAGCTCGACCCTCTAGCGTGCTATCTGTAGGTATATTCATCGTGCTGGAATTTCTTCAGTGACACATTTCTCGTTCGAAGCGCGGGAAAATCGACTATACCGTCGAAACTTCTACATAGCCTGGGCCATTCATAAACATTCCGTTCAATAGTCTGAACCAATCGCAGAGACCGTGGCGGGATTCCAATATCCCTAAGCTCCCTGGACGTATCTCTTCCCAAATTTCGCAGAGGATTTAGTGCGGAAATCAGAAATCAGCGACATGAGTGAGGTTGTTCCTCCATCCGCAACGATAGTTTGACCGACAATGTAGCCGGAATCTTCGGAACTGAGAAACACAGCAAGCTTGGCAATCTCCAATTTCTCGCCCGAACGGCCAAGTGGGATTTTTTCGGCAGCCGTCTTGCGCGCATCTTCTTCATTGAAGCCGGGCAGCGCTTCATAATAGCTTTCCACCGTGACCCAACCGGGAGCGATGGCGTTCACCCGAACTCCCTGGCACGCGATTTCCACGGCCAGCGCGCGGGTGTAGGCGATAATCGCCCCCTTTGTGCCCGCGTAGATCGAATGCTCAGGCGCACCTGCCACGCCGTGTATCGAGGAAATGTTTACCACCGTCCCGCCCCCATGTTTCACCATCTGGCGGGCTATGCGCTGGGTGAGAAAAAACTGGGCGCGCACATTGACGTGGAACAACAAGTCAAACCATTCAGGCTTAACCTCGAAGAAGGGCTTATTGAGGCAAATGCCGGAATTGTTTACCAGACAATCGATGCCGCCGAGAAAGTCGATCGCGCGATCGCCAACCTCGACGGCTTGCTCGACTCGGTCGAAATCCGCGTGAAAAGCTTCGCAACGTCTGCCCATTAAACGGATTTCGTCGCGTGCGGTTAGGGAGCCGGCCTGCGCTTGCGAGTAATGTAAGACCACGTCCGCGCCCTGACGAGCGAATTCCAGAGCGATCTCCCGGCCCAGTCCAGTGCCGGAACCGGTAACCAGCACACGCTTGTGTTCCATCTTCAAAGCCGCGTTCATCACAATTCCTTTAGATGCTTGGCGCGAGCCCGGCATTCCTTGATGCCGGCGTAAGCTCAGGCATCAGATTTTCGCCAAGGTGTTGCTGTATGCCATCACCACGGCGGCTGCAATTAGAACTACAATGGCCAGATACATTTCGTGTCGTGGCGTGCCGGCCACGCCTTTCCACTCTCCGCTGGCGAAGCCGACGGTCTGGCTACCCAGCATCTGCATCGCCTGCTGAACGCCAAATCCGATGGAGGCCCCCAGAGGTCCCAGTAACAGCATGCCCTTGCCCATCAGTGCCACGCCAAGAATGAAATTGAAACCGATGCCAATGGCGAGTGCGCCCTCCATCCACGATTCTCGAAAAACATGCCAGGATTTATTCCTGGTAAGAAGATAGGCAGGATAGGTGACATTGATGAGCGCACCACCCAGCAGCCCGATTGCCCAAACCGCAAAGTTTGCGGGGATGTCGCTGGCGCCGCGCGCCTTCATCGCCGAGACGATCGGTCCCTGGCTGTACACGAAGGCGAAGCTGATTCCGGCAGAGAGTGCGCCGGCAATGATCACCATGATGAGCCCGCCTAAGAAACTCCCCGATCGTGGCTGATCGGTTTTTCTCAGGATTCGATCTCTCCCAAAACCTGCCAGGGCTGCCAGCACGACGCCCACCAGCATCACGCCGACTCCGAGGAGGACCAAGCTTCCCGCCGGGGATCCCAGGTTTGGAGCCTCGCTAAACAATCCCGAGCCCTTAATGATCATCGGAATGGTCACACCGACAGAAACCCCCAAGCCGGTAAGAATTCCGCCGGTAAGCGCGACTCCAATTCGAACGAAACACAATCCGCATAAAATATTGGCTATGCCCCATGCCAAAGCAAATGCATTCGCTTTCAACAATGTAGTGGAATCGATCTCTCGATAGGCGTGCCACGCGTTCGGGCAGAAGATCAGTGTGATCATCCACGGTGCGATAATGAGACCGACCAGCATGGCGACAAACCACCAGTGCTCAAACTGATATTTCTTCATCAGTTTCATGGGCCAGATACCGCTGCCTTGTATCAATCCCGCAAGCACTACGGTCAGCGCGCCCCAAAATGTTTCCATTCGATCTCCCCGAGACTTGTGAGAAATTCAGCGATTGAGCTTCAGGCAGTGAGGGCGCGAAGTCACCTGTACCTCGATGTTCGCGAGAAGCGCACAGCCAAGCCAATGCGTTGCAACACTTACCACAGCACAAGCTTCGCATCAACCCATCCTGTTTGGGTTCGCGGCATTAATGTTCAATACCAAGAACAAAATACCGGATGTTCAACCTATGGAACATACTTGACAACATAGACAGCGCCGGTGTGTAAGAGCATGGGGAATGGAACCGACCGGCCGTAAGCTGGTTGCCGTTGTTTGCATTTTTAAACGTTGATGTCCTTTTCCCGCGACTAGATTGAGGAGGCGGCTTGCCGACAGTTCTGATCACTGATCATGGTTTTCCTTCGATCGCTCTTCAGCAGAGGGTGTTGGAGTCTGCGGGGTTTACGCTCGAAGAAATCAAACCGATTTGTAAATCCGAAGATGATGTCATCGGGCGGTGCGGCCGCGCAGACGTTCTACTGGTGCAATGGGCTCCGGTTACGCGTCGTGTTCTGGAGGCTTTGCCACGAGTTCGCGGTGTCGTTCGCTACGGCATCGGCGTTGACAATATCGACCTCCAGGCTGCGAAGGACCTCGGCCGGGTGGTATCGAACGTTCCAAATTATTGCCAGGAAGAGGTTTCCGACCATACAATCGCGATGATCTTATCGCTGGCTCGCCGGATTCCCCACGATCACGACCAGATCAAGCACGGCGGATGGGGGATTGGGCCATTTTTGCCAATTCCCGCCTTTTCCGATCTCACTCTAGGCTTGGTTGGTTTCGGATCAATCGCGCGAAAGGTGAGCGCCAAAGCCAAGCCTTTCCGGTTTAAGCAAATCGCTTTTGATCCCCTGGCTCCCGATGAAGTGTTTTCCAAGGCAGGTGTCGAGCAAGTTGATCGCGATACGCTGCTGAGCAGCGCCGACATTATTTCCCTGCATTGCCCCTTGTTGTCCGCAACGCGCCACATGATCAATGCAGATTCGATCGGACGAATGAAGCAAGGTGTATTGCTGGTTAACACCGCCCGTGGGCCCCTGGTAAACGAATCCGATCTCGTAGCCGCTCTGAAAGGCGGAAAAATGGTCGGAGCGGGTTTAGACGTTTTCGAAAAGGAACCGCTTGCCGCCGATAGTCCGCTGCGGGCTATGCCGAATGTGATTTTGACCAGCCACGCTGCTTCTGTTTCTACGCGCGCGGTGGAGTTGTTGCAGATTCAGGCAGCAGAGGCAGCCCGCGATATCTTGCAGGGAAAACGGCCGGCTGGTGCGCTGACTTAGCGCCGAATTCGCCAAGATACCGTTGGTCGGACCAGGCTTCTCGACAAGATCTAACGCTGAACAAATCTACTGGCGGTAACGCGCCTGGACTCGATCCCATGAGATTATTTTACGGACTGCTGTCACTCTCTTGCGTATTGCTGACAATTTCAATCGAGTGCCCCGGCGCAACTCAACCGTCGCCTGCAGAAATGGCAGACGCTCAAAGGTGGGTGGCGGCGAAATTTGAGGGCAAAGCGGAGTCTGCTCCCGACCTCGGCTACCTTTTGCCGCAACTCCAGACAGGCGCGCTGGAAAAGAATGCGCGCCAGGGCCATGGGTTGAAGATTGGCGATAAGTCCTTCGACCTGGGTATTCATTGCCCGTCCGAGGGAACGGTGAAAATTCACCTTCCGTCCGCGGGTACCCGATTCACGGCGCTCATAGGAGTGGACAGCAACGATATTACCTACTACTCAAGCCTGGGCCGTGGGAACGTAACCGTTCGCGTCGAAGTCGGCGGCAAAGAAATGTTTCGTTCGAGTCCGATGCACGAGGGCATGGACGCGATCCCGGTCGATGTGAAGCTGGACGGCGCGTCTGACTTCACCCTCCACATTGAAGGAGTGAAGACCGCCATTGATTGGAACCAAGTGGATTTTGCCGACGCGAAAGTAATCTTGACCGGCGGAAAGGAGCTGAATTTAAGCGACCTGCCCGTAGCGCCTCTGCGAGCAAGCTATACGCTCGACCCTCCTTTTTCATTCGTATACGGCGGTGCGAAATCGTCCGAATTCTTGAAGACGTGGGCGCTGCAGCGTAGTTCCCAGGAACTCGACCCGCAGCGTACCGAATACACGCAAGTATATCGGGACCCCAACAGCGGCCTCGAGGTGCGATGTGTCGGCGTGGCGTACCACGACTTTCCCACGATAGAGTGGACTCTCTACTTTAAAAACACAGGGACCACTGATTCTCCGATCCTGGAGAATATTCTGCCTCTCGATCTGCGAGTTGAACGAAATGGCGACGGCGAGTTCTTGCTCCACCACAACAAAGGCGCGCCGGCTACGCCGAATGACTATGAGCCGTATGAGACGCCCCTGCCCAAAAATGCGCAGCTTCATTTGAGCGCCAGGGGGGGACGCCCCTCGAACGGAGATTTTCCCTATTTCAATCTGGCATGGCCAGGTGAAGGAGTCATCATCGTTGTGGGCTGGCCGGGCCAATGGGCAGGACAGCTCACGCGTGATTCCGGCCATGGAATTCAGGTGGGGATCGGACAAGAGTTGACCCATTTCAAGCTGTTGCCTGGGGAAGAAGTCCGCACGCCACGCATCGTGATGCAGTTTTGGCAAGGCGAGTGGAGACGCTCGCAAAACATTTGGCGCCGCTGGATGGAAGCGCACAATATGCCGCATCCCGGAGGCAAGCTGCCCCCACCGCAAATGGCCGCCAACACCTCGCGCGAATATGTGGAGATGACGGAGGCGACCGACCGCGACGAAAACATGTTTATCGATCGTTACGTCGAGGAAAAGCTACATCCCGACTATTTCTGGATGGATGCGGGTTGGTACCCGAATAATGGCAGCTGGGTGAATGTTGGAACCTGGGAAGTGGACGCGAAGCGCTTCCCGCACGGTCTGCGTGCAGTGAGCGATCATGCCCATGCTAACGGCATCAAGATTATTCTTTGGTTCGAGCCTGAGCGCGTCACCAAAGATAGTTGGCTGTATGAGCATCATCCAGAGTGGTTGCTCACGCCGCCGCCCAATCCTGGTGATCAGCTCTATGATCCGGCCTGGCGGTTGTTCAATTTTGGTGATCCCGAAGCGCGCAAATGGATGACTGACCACGTGGATCAGATCATCAACCAGCAGGGAATTGATTTGTATCGCCAGGACTTCAACATGGATCCGTTGAATTACTGGCGTGCAAACGATAAACCCGACCGGCAGGGAATTACGGAAATCCGGTATGTCACCGGGTACCTTGCCTACTGGGATGAGTTACGGCGTCGCCACCCCAAAATGCTCTTGGATTCCTGTGCCAGCGGTGGCCGCCGCAACGACATTGACACGCTGCGCCGGGCGGTACCTCTCACTCGCAGCGACTATCTGCTGGAGCCAGTCGAACCTATCAGCCAGCAGATCCAGACCCTTGGAATAGCCCAATGGGTGCCGTTCTTCGGCACGGGCACCAGCGGGGTGGATCCCTATGTGTTCCGTAGTCAAATGACTCCGGGCATCATCACCAGTTGGGATCTTCGCCGGAAAGACAGCGACACAGACGCGATGAGGAAATTGGTTGAGCAATGGCGCACAATTTCTCCCAATTATTACGGCGACTTTTATCCGCTGACCTCCTATAGCTTGTCCAATGACGTTTGGGCTGCGATGCAGTTTGATCGCCCCGAGACGAGTCGAGGTTTTGTAGAGGTATTCCGCCGATCCCACAGCGCGTGTGAAACCGCGCGCTTTAAACTGCAGGGGTTAGACGCGACGGCACGCTATTCGGTAGATAATCTCGACGTTCCCGGAACCAAGGAAGTTTCGGGACAGGAACTGATGGAGAAAGGGCTGGAAGTTCACCTGGAGGGCGCCCCCGATTCAGCGCTGGTGACTTACGAGCAAATTGGGGCGGGCGTGCACGCAGGCTCGAATTGATTAAATTCCGGGCATTTCTTTGCAAGCAGAATCTGTGTGGGAAGTTGTCGGTGTGATCGCTAGCTAAAATTGGTTGGGATACTGCTCTCGACCGCGAAGCGCCGCCTGAGGTCACTCATGGCTTGCTCTACTGATGCCGCGCGATGGCTGAAAACGCGCGCCAGCACTATCAATCCGAGCAGCGTATCCTCCTCCAGCGGGCATAATCGTGAATTGGTCCGAAAGCGCTTTTCGATGATCTCTCGCAGTAGTCCAGCCTTGTGTGCCAATCCTCCCGAAAAGACAATATTTCGCCACGAACAATCAGGCCATATCCGCAACGCACAGCGATAGTAGTTTTCAGCCATATTTTCGAAAGAGGCACGGAATAAGGTACCTACCGTAAGGTTGTTTTCACGGATGTTGGAGATTGATCCGTTATAACCGCAGGGCCCGGGGAAAAAGCCCAAGTCTACCTTCAAGTCCGTGTCATCGATAGCGGCCGCTTGGCGAGTGATGTATCCCCAAGGATCAGGAAGGGTGATTCCGGAACCCTCGGCCAATTCACAAAGCAGGCCGGTCAGAACATTCAATGAACGCCCAGCTGGAAGATGGGAGAACGTGTTGGTGTACTTTCCATCGAAGAAGGGGCGAGTCTGGTAGTCCCCGAGAACCAAGGTTTTGGTAACGCGACTGACTTGCGAACCGGTCGAAATGTTGAGAGAAAGTTCGTTTTCATCCAGTAGGGCACCGGCCAGTGCACACTGATAATCGCCGACGACCGTATAACAAGGTACCTTGTTTCCCCCGAGCGAAAGGAATCCGACCACTTCTCCTTGCTGCCGAATTCGTGGCCAGTGAAGTTTTTCCAATCCCAGCTGTTTGATGACGTCTTCATGCCAGTTCAGAGTGTCGAGCCTCAGCAATTCGTAAGCCATGGCATTCGTGTATTCCACGCTCGCCGGAGAACCACAGAGCGTGCTTAATACAAAATCACCCAGCGAAACGGGGACCAGGCCTGGATCCAGTTTGCCTTGCTCAGCCAGCCAGAAGAGAAAAGATATCGGCGCACCGGGCGGCATTTCGTTGCCAAGCTCTCTCTTCTGTTCCGGAGTGATTCGCCGCTGCAGAACCTCAAAGTAGGAACCCGCTCCGGAGGGGTGCGGCTGCAATGCTCGCTGGTCGCGCCATCCAATGCAGTTGGAGCGGCTTCCTCCGTTCTCATCCAGCAGCACCATACTAGACATTTGCGCACACATCACCAAACCCTCGAGCCGCTCCGGAATGTCAAATAACTGTCGGATAAGCTCTGTGACCGCCGCGATCAAACCATGCGGATCAAACTCGCATTGGAAGGAATCGAGGCCTGCGATCGGCTCAGGAAACGGAATTCTTCGAATGTGATGAAGTTGACATGCGTCGACGTCGAGAATTGCAGCCTTGATGAAGGATGTACCGAGGTCAATTCCTAGGAACGCCAAGACCAACTCCGCCGTTTAATTCCGCCGCAAGCCCTAGTCTCCATAACCAATTTCCTTGATGATGGATGGGAAATTGTCCGGCAATGGAACCACGGGACCCTGTACCGTACTAGCCGCAAACTGAATCATATTCAGGAGCAGGCGGTCCGCCGCCGGATGTTTGTCGATATATTCAAGCATGGGGAATGTATTGAGAATAAATTCTCCGGCGCCGAATTTGTAGGAAGCCAACAACACTCCTGAAGCGTAACCACCCGGCGTGGAATAACCGGTTGCGAATGCCGCGGCAAACACCTCGTTCGGTGTATCTTGTCCGTCAAACAAAAAGTGCGGCCACATGGGACCCCAATAGTACCAATCCAGCATGCCATTCCCCTGCAGCCCTCCAAACATCCGGTGTGGTTTGACTACGCATTCTTTGTGGTAGAGCATATCGCTGAATTCGTAGGCGCGCCCTTTTTTTGCAAGCGGCAGCCACGCAGTCGAATTCTTTTCTTTCTTGAATGCCTTAGGCGAAAGAAAGACCACGGTGCTGCCCGTAGCCATTCGTGCCGCGAGTTCTCGCCAATCGCCAGGGTGCGAGTCCGCGGAAACGTCGCCTACGAGAATTACCTCGCGATTGGTGGGGCGAGATCCGCCAAATGGCACAATCGTGACTCCATGCGTTTTTAACCATGACGCGCTTTCATCCCCTACGCCCCAATTCGTAACCTTAACGTCCACCTGAGGCAGGGAAGCCGGGTCGCTAAGATGGAACTCCCAAGATGTGTCGGGCGGTGAAATGTTGCGATCGATGTACGGAATCAATTTGTAAGAGCCTGCGGGACCCGGCAGAACAACTTCTTCTTTCAAAACCGGCACGGACAACGGGCCGTCCTGACCCTCGGGTACGCTCGGAATGTGAATGCCGCTCTGATGTTCCCACGCGACTCCGTTCGGGCCCCAGGCGCGAAACACCGCCGGATAGTCGCCGGGCCGCAAGAAATCTTCGTTGGCCATGACCGCTTCGAGCGTGACGGGACGTCCAATGTAAGTATGAGTTGGCTCGACAAACAGACACCAGCGGATCGGAGCCCAACCGTCCTGCAAAGCATCAAACGCTCCCGGCTTCCAGTCGCGCCAGAATCGCCAGATGCCTTCACCGGTCATACCGTGATCCAGCATTCCAGTGAGATTGAATCCGCAGAACTTCGGATTCGAACGAATCAGATTGAATCCCAGCAAGCGGTGTCGCGCCATCGCCTTCTGGCTCACTTGCAGCAGTGTCTCGGGGTAGGGATACGCGGTTTGCATGCCAAAACGTTCCCAGTCGGCGACAAAACGGTCGGCCATCGACCGCATAAGAAGGTAGTCTTCCGCATCCGCGCGAATACCCGCCTGCTCGTACATCCGGGCTTCGTGCATGACGTCCATCATGCTGCCGATGCCATATTCAGAAAGGAAAATGGGTTTGCTGTCATGTCCCATCGTCCGCATCATCTCGTTAACCTCCAGTGTCTGCGGTACCGTAGGATAAAAATGGAAATCGCCGGACCCCATTCCGGAAGGATATTTCATGGCCACATGACCGGCTCCTGGCCCTTCCTTGCCCCAGGTCGGCTCCCATTCATGACTGCCTGGGTTGCTGGCGGAGCCAATTTCGAGATGACCGTCAAACCTGCCGCTCGAAAGTAAGACTAAACGAGTGTCGTCCAGCGAGCGCACCAGAGGAAGTGCCGACACCGCTTCACGAAAGATGGGGCCATCTTCGGTTTCATTCAGCATGCCCCACATGGCGATGCAGGGATGGTTGCGATCACGAAGGATCATCTCCCGAACGGCGATTTCGTAACGCCTTTTCATCTGCGGCGAGTCCTTCAAAAGCCACGCGGCACGCGATTCCTGATAGACCAGGAGCCCCAATTCGTCGCACATGTCGAGCTGATAGGGGTGCGCAACTCCCGAGATAAAGCGAATCGTGTTGTAGCCGCAAGCTTTGGCATAGAACAAATCCCGCCGCAGCATGTCGGGAAAGCCCGGCGGCGGAATGTTGATGCTGAAGGGGGTGTGGTTGCCGGTGTGAGTGCAGCGCACAAAAACCCGGCGATTATTGAGGCGGAAATATCCATCCACGATGCGGAAATCCCGAAAGCCGAAGTTGGTCGATACTTCGTGCGAACCCTCGACCCCATCGGCTTCCACGGTCACCGTCAGGCGGTACAGATATGGAGTTTGCAGATCCCACAAGCGAAATTCTTCGATCCGGATTTCGTGATTGAGCACGTTATCCCGGGGGTGAATATCGGCTGTGGAACCATCGCCCGCTATCGTTTGAATAACATCCGCTCCCGCGATGGCGAAACGCAGCCGCGCATGGTGGTCAGCATCGGTGGCGTTGAACAAGCTGGCTTGAATCTGTACCGAGCCAGTTTTCCAGTCAGGACGAACATAAATATCTGTGATTCGAATCGCAGGCGTAAGAATCAGATCGACCGACTCGAGAATTCCTCCGTAGTCATACACATTCCCGTTGGTGTACTTAACGGCCTTATCGAGATGGGGAGTCTCTACCAGCACCATGCCATCGATGCGCACATCTCCGGGATTGAGCACGCGAACCGCGAGATCATTGTTCTGTCCGGGTCGAATCGCTTCGGTAGCGTCGAGGACAAACGGCGTGTCTGCGCCTTCGTGTCCTCCAAGATGTACGCCATTCAGCCACACCTCGGCCGTGTAATCGACCTCATTAAAACGGAGCAGGTACCGGCCACTCGCATAGGGGTGCGGTTCAGCTTGAAAGCTGCGCCAATACCAGACCACGCCGTGATAAGCGGGATAGGTTTCCTGGATGATCGAAGGCACCCGCGTCTTCTTTGCGTCCGGCCGCGGCCCTTGAAACCAGTTTTGATCGCGCCCGACGTTTTGGGGATCGGTAGCGATGGACCATTCTCCATCCAAAAAGAACGATAGCGTCGGGGCTGCCTTCTGTTCACCGCTGCCAAGATTCTTGTCGTTCGCGCCATCTGGTCCGGGGCTGGGCGTGGCCGCGAATGTTTCGCCCGCGAGGAGCGAGCCGGCAACACCCAAGCCGGCGCCTAGGCGCCCGGCAACTTCAAGGAACTCGCGACGCTTCATATCTGCTCCCCTTTATTGAGATGCATTCCCACCCTACCTACGGACGCAAACGGACTCCGTCATTGCAACAGTTGTGTATCTAACCCGAGTTGATTGCCCACGCGCTCCAGGTCTGCCAAAATCTGTTCGGGCAGCGCGATTCCATTCTTGAGCGCGTCTTCCTGTTTTTCCCACTCGATCTCACCGGGGGCAAAGACGCGGTCGGATCCTTTTGCGGTTTCGGATCTGTGAATTTCCTGAATCACGTCGTCGACCCGATGCTTGAACATTTCAATCGGCATGATCGCGCCCACATTGATCGCGACAAACGCTTGCCCTAGCTGTGAAGCCTCGCTCGAACGCCAAATCCAACTTTTTACTTCGCTAAGCGTCCCGGCGCCGGTTAAAACGCCGGCCAGGACCTCAATCAAGAGCGCAATGCCGTACCCTTTGTGACCAGCCATCGGAACCATGGAGCCGGCATGCGGCCATTCGCTGGCGTCGGATGTGGGCAGCCCATCCCCATCCGTAATCCATGTGGATGGAATGGCTTGGCCGCTCGCTTTCATTGCATAAATCTTTCCGGCGGCAACCGCGCTCAGGGCGATGTCGAGAAGCAGCGGGAACTGCTTATCCGCCGGAACACCGTAAGAAAGAGGATTGTTGCCGATGACATGCCCGCGGGCGCCGGGGACGACCATGTTCGGATCCGCATTGCTCATCGCAATTCCGATCATGTCCTGCTCAACCGCCATATTGGCGTAGTATCCCGCGGCGCCAAAATGGCTGCTGTTTCGCACACCGACCCAGGCGATCGTGGTTTTTCGCGCTTTTTCGATGGCCAGATTCATTGCCAGAGTACAACCCAACATTCCCATGCAAGAGTGGCCATCGATCACAGCCCAGGAATCGCCCTGGGTTACAACCTCGGGCTGCGCCGCAGCGTTGATTCCACCCGATTTCATGGTGTTGAGATAGTGCTTCAGCGCGCCTGTGCCATGCGAAAAAGTACCCCAGGTGTCGGTCGTAACCAGAACGTCGGCGATCACGCGAGCATCCCCGGGAGCGATACCCGCTTTAACAAACGCTTGCGAGCAAAATTCCTTCAGCTTTTCTGGAAAAATCCGCTTCGACATCTGCCGTTGGTCCTTCCGGAGATTGATCGCCATCGCGCGACAATCACTGTTGGTCCGATTCCAGAATGTATTGCTCGCCGAATTTCGAAGTCGATTCGGCGCGAAAATTGGAAATCAGAGACATCAACGATACGGTGCCGCCATCAAGAACGATGGTCTGCCCGACCAAAAATCCTGAGTCGTCGCTACAAAGGAATGTCGCCAACTTCGCTACGTCGATTGGCAAACCGTAACGCGCTGACGGAACCGCATTTTCTGCGGATTTCCGCGCATCCGCTTCATTGAATCCCGGAATCGACTTGAAATAGTTTTCCACCGTGATCCATCCCGGGGCGATCGCATTGACGCGGATGCCACGATGCGCCAACTCCACCCCGAGAGCCCGGGTATAGGCAATAATCGCGCCCTTGGTGGCCGCATAAGCGGAGTGCTCCGGCGCGCCCTGGATCCCGTGAATGGAGGAGAGATTACAGATCGTGCCGCCGCCATGCTGCAGCATGTCCTCCACAATTCTTTGCGTGATGAAATACTGAGCGCGGAAGTTGACGTTGAACAGCTTGTCGAAATGCTGCGGACGCATCTTGAGCAAAGGACGGTTGAATGTGATTCCGGCGTTATTGACGAGACAGTTGATGGATCCCATGGTTTTGATTGCATCATTGGCCAGCTTGATCGCCTGCTTCAGGTCATTGAAGTCGGCGCTAAATACAGCCGTCCGGCGGCCCATCGCTTTTATTTCTTCAGAGGCGCTGACCGCTCCTTCGCGATGATGGCTGTAATGCAAAACCACGTCGGCACCCTGCCGCGCGAATTCCAGTGCGATCTCGCGTCCGATGCCCGTATCCGATCCGGTTACTAGAGCTTTTCCGCCGGATAACTTTTGTGCGCTTTCCATAAATTCCCCTCTGTTAGTGAGCCAAGTAGTTTGCCGCTCCCATCATCGCCGTTGCCAACAGCAGCACTGCTACGCCTGCCATGTTTACATTGAAAATGCGCGGCAGGGTCGATCGCCATTCGCCAATCCAAACTCCGGAAAGATTGCCGGAGATAAGCAGCATCACCTGGAATAGCGCCCATCCCACTGAGACTCCGAGAATGCCAAGAAAAACCGTTCCACTGCTGTAAATCGCAATTGGAATCATCCACAATGCTCCGGCCAGAATTGGTTTGCCGACCTCTGCGGGCTTCGCCAGGAAATTTCCCCATGTCTTGTTACGGAAAAGTAAGTACACGGTGTAAACAAGATTGGTTACCAGTGCGCCCAGCAATGCAATTGGCCAGACCGCGAAAACTGCCCACACCGCGGGCGCTCCCTGGGCACGCGCCAGTTGCACGATGTTGCCCCCGAATGCGAGTGCGATATTAAGCAGCGCGGCAAGTATCCCGGAGATGATCGCCAGAATAATGACCATCCAGTAGGTTCTGCGCGAACTGGCGCCGACCGTGGCTACCGATGGTTGACTCTTCTCGCGCTGATATCCTGCCCATCCGCACAAAATGACTCCGACCAGCATTACGGCGATTCCAGCGAGCAGGAGCAATCCGCTGGGCTGTGAGATCAATTCGGGATGCTGAAGCACCAAGGGAGCAAGCGATCCGAATGCGGCGCACAGGCCATTCAAGATGGAACTGGTTAAAGCGAGGCCGATCTTATCCACGCAGATGCCGGAACCCAGTTGAGCCACTCCCCAAAGCATGCCGCAGAGAAAAGGTTTGACGTCCGTGCTGAGCGGAATGGATGCGTACACCGTCGTCAGATGAGGGATGAGAAAAAAGGCGAGAGCGACGGGAACAATGAGCAGCGAAACCAACGAATACACAAACCAGAAATTCTCCCACTTCCATACGCGGATCCATTTCATCGGAACCAGACTTGTGCCGATTAAAATGCCGGCAATAAAAACGAGAACGAACCCCTCGACAATTCCCACGAGAGCCCTCCCTTTGAGGTGTCAATATCGCGAAGCGTTTTCAGAGAACCGGAAATCCCTTTTCTAATCACACCTCTAAAGATAGTTATCCACTCCCCGCTCAGCCGTTCGATGAATTGGTTGACTGGGCATTGGGAGCGAAGCGAGCTAACTTGGCACGAAACCCTGGACGCACCAGCACCTCCGGGTTAAGTACGTTTTGCGGCCCCACTCCGCGCGCTACCCGTAACACATTGCGTCCGATCAGATCCCACGTCGCGCGTGCCGCGCGATGAGTGCTGGGCAGCCAGTGCGGAGTCAAAATCACATTGTCAAGTTCGAGCAACGGATTACTCACCGGGAGAGGCTCATTTTCGAAAACGTCCAACGCTGCCCCGGCGATCCACTTTTCTTGCAACGCCTGAACTAAGATCTCTTCGTGAATCAATTCGCCCCGCGCCACATTGATCAAGTAGGCAGTTGACTTGAGAAGCCTGAGCTCGCGGGCCCCAAGCATTCCGCGAGTTCGGGCTTCCAAGCGGCAGTGCAGGCTCAGAAAGTCACTATTCCGAAGCAGGAAGTCGAGATCCACCAACTCAACTCCAAGAGCTTCCGCCTGCAAGGGGTCTGCACTTGGGGAATAAGCCAACAAATGCATATGGAATGGTGCGACCAGCCGAGCCAATTCGACTCCGGTTTTTCCCAGCCCAATAATTCCCAAGGTTTTTCCAATGAGGTCATCACCGAGAGTCTCGGACTGAAGATCCCAGCGTCCGGTTCGAGCCAGCCTCTCCTGGTGGGGGAGCTTTTTGGCTAGCGCGAGCATTAAGGTTAGAGCTGCGGAAGCTGTCGAATGCGTTAGCGTGTCGGGCGCGTTAAATACTACAACGTCATTTTCGGTGCAGGCCGCGACGTCAATCTTGTCGTAGCCCGCTCCCGCCCTGGCCAGAACCACGAGATTGTCGGCCCCCTTAGTAAAAGCCGAGGCTTTTACCCAGGGGACGAAAAATTACGATACCGTTGGATTGCGCGACGTGCTCCGGGGTAACTTGAAGCGAATATAGACGGTCCCAATAAGTCTTGTCTCCCGCTGCAGGTGACTGATCGGTCAGAAATCCGGTTTCGATGTATCGACATTTCGTGAGCTGCTCTATCCCGATATCGCCATATTTCACAATGCCGTTTTCATCGAGATAGTCGCCGGTATACATCAGTTTGAATACGGGCATTTTTTCTCTACCAAGTGTTGACTTGTTCTTCCATGGTGGCGACGACATGAGAGTTTGGTCGTGCCGTAAAATCGTCGCGAAGCGCGACGCCCAAACCTGGCTTGCCGTTGAGGCGCAGTTGTCCATCGGTGATGTTTAGCGGTTCGTTCAGTACGTCGTTGTACCACCCATCGACGTACCCCCGAACCACTTCTTGAATCATTGCGTTGGGTATGTGCAGCATCATGTGCGCGGCGGCCCACAAAGCAACCGGTCCGATCGTGTCATGCAATGTGATTGGCAGGTAATAGGTGTCGGCGAGACTGCAAATCTTGCGCGTCTCGGTGAAGCCGCCACCCCACGAGAGATCGGGCATGATAATGTCCGCTGCCGGCCTTTCGATGAACTCACGGAAGCGAAAACGAGAGAAGGCTCGTTCGCTCTGGCAAATTGGAACGTTGGTTTTCGCTTTGAGCCGGACAAAGGCTTCTACGTTGTCGGGAGGCATGATTTCTTCCAGCCACATCACGTTATAGGGTTCGAGCGCCTGCGCGATCCTGGTCGCTGACGGCAAGTCCCACCGGGCGTGACCCTCAATGGCGACTGCCATCTTTCCGTCCGTTGCCCGGCGGATATCTTCAAGAATCGCAAGTCCGGCCTTTATCTCCTGGTCGGTAATGAAATGTCCCAGAGTGCCCGCAGCGGTTTCCTGTCCCCACAGATACACTTTTCCACGCGGGAGAGAAGGCCCGGCGAGGGTCGTGCCAAACTGATCGAACGGCCATATTTTCATGGCTTGGATTCCCTGCTTTAGCAGGTCCAGCGCCAGCTCCCCGGCATTCCCCTCGGTCCACGCGGTGTAGTCGCGATACTTTCCGGAGCCGACGCAGGTGTTGTAAACCGCCACGCTTTCACGGTTGCGCCCGCCTAGAAGGTTGTAAATAGGCTGTTTCGTGTACTGGCCCATGACGTCCCATAAGGCAACGTCAATGGCCGAGAGGGCGCGCATTTCCGCGCCGGCAAAGCCGCAAAAGTTCACCAGTGAAAAAAGATTGTTCCAGTGATTCTCGATATCGGCTGGGTCTCGACCGAGGAGAAGCGGCGCCAGCAGATCATGGATGACGGCACTTACCGCCCGCGGCAGGTAATAAGTTTCCCCTAATCCGATCAAACCATCGTTGGTATGAATGCGCACCCAAAGATTGTTGGGCAAGGCCTGGCGCGAATACGGGGATTGTTGACGCCAGACGGCATCCGATACCGCGTCGAACCAGATCGTCTCAATCTTAGTGATTTTCATGAAACTTGCGGTGCCGCAGGTTCGGCTAGCCGGTGTGAAACATGCTCAGCGATTCCACGGCCGACTAGGCTGCGCGAACCGGATTCGAAAGCTTTCCCACCCCTTCCACTTCCACAACCACTTCATCACCAGGCTTAAGAAAGAGGGGAGGCTTTTGCGCAAAACCGACGCCATGTGGAGTTCCCGTGCTGATAACGTCGCCTGGTTCCAGAGTAATTCCGCGAGAGATGAAAGCAATCAGTTCGCGTACGCCGAAGATCATCATGCGCGTATTGGAATTTTGCAGGGTTTTGCCGTTTACCGAGCAGCGGATGGGAAGCGATTGGGGATCGGGTATATCTTCGCTGGTCACCAGGTAGGGCCCCATGGGCCCGAAGGTATCCTGGCTCTTCGCGCGGATCCACTGTCCATCTCCGCGCTGGAAATCGCGCGCGCTTACATCGTTCATACAGGTGTAGCCTGCGACATAATCCAATGCTTCAGCTGCGGAAACACTCCGGCAGCGGCGTCCTATGACCACGGCGAGTTCAGCTTCGTAATCGACTTCCTGGGTGTCGGGTGGCACGACGATTGGCACGCCCGGCCCGGTAATGCAGCCGGTTAATTTGGCGAAGACGACCGGTTTCTCCGGCAAGGGAACGCCGCCCTCCGCGGCATGATCTTTATAGTTCAGCCCGATGCAGAGCACGTTGCGAGGCCGGAAGAGCGGCCCGACCTTTACCGCCGTCTCGGGCACCGCCAACCCGCTCTGGATTGTTGGATCGCTAAGATTCTTGTGAACGAAATTGCGAACGCGACTAAGCCCGCCCGCATTCATCAGCGATTCCTCAAGGGTAAGCGGCAGCGATGACCTTTTCCGTTGAGCATTGTCGGGAATAATGATCCCAGCCTTGGTCTTAATCGCCAACCGTGATCCGGAAGGCGTCATTGCGGTCAACAAAATCATTACTGACTCCCTTATCCGACTTCCGGCGAAAGCAATCGCCTGGCGAAAGACTTGACTGCCGCTATGGGGCCGCGGAATGCCCATAACTGCGACCGATCCTCCGACCGCGAGATACCATTCGGCGAACCGGCCGCGGGAACGTGATACTCCAGTTCGCTGAATGCTCCAAGATTGCTGTTCACATTGCATGCCTGGAATGCGAAGCCGAAATTCTCTGTTTCGGTCCATGGGACGTCGACATACTCTCCCGAGGGATTAACTGTGAAATTCCGGACTACCAGTGAAGCCTCGCCCTCGGCAACGCGCAGGTACCCGGCTCTGCCAGTAATCGCGGCGGCTCGAATACCCAGCTTGTGCTCGCCAGCGGCACGCATCCTATAGCGGACGAGATGATCGCCAACCATAAGATCTTCCTCATTGATTGAGCCCATATATATCTTCGGTTGGCTACGAAAAAACGTGGGCACCAGCATGTCTCCACCATGCGGCAGTTGCGTAAGATGCCACAAGCCGATTTGAGGAATCGGATTCGATCCTTTGATCTCGAGCGTGGCGCACAACGTGTAGCCTGCATACTTTACCGCCGTGTCGGAGGCTTCTTTATCGTAGCGAAGAGGATTTAACGCTGGCGCCAGTGATTTTGTAATTTCAAGGTCGACCGGCTGTTTGGTGCGCGATGGCGTAAGCGTGGCGCGATTTGCCCAAATGAGCGTGCCATCAGTCCGCGATGCCTGATATTTCCCAGGATCGAGTTCACGTTGCTGAAAGTACTGCCCCAGGTTGGGGAAGTTTGGGAAAAAAAAGTCCACCTCCGGCGCCAGCCAGGTACGCTCGCCTCCGGAGTTATGCCATTGCTGGCCAGCATAGAAGGCGCGCGCGGTATCGGCAGCGCGGAGAGCGGGATGCGTCCAGAAGAAATTTTCGTCATCGCCGGGAGCAAACAACCCGAGGATGCGACCTCCATGGGGTAAGACCAGGGCCTTGGTCCCGTCGGTGCTATCCCATAGCTGCGCCGGCTTCCCCACAGATTCGAGGGTTTCCATGAGTTGGCTACGGGTCATGAATGCTTCTCGAATCTAAGTTCCTCGCCGGGTTTCAGCAGCACAGCCCGGGTCGACGGCGCGAGCTCTTTGCAGTGGTCGAGAAAGGTGGCCGGTTCGCCATTCTGCTCCACAAACATCCAGAAATGGCTGGGAATTACGACATCGGGTTTGGCCAGACCAGTCAATGCCGCTGCTTCGCGTGCGTCCATATTGCCAAAGCGCCCATTGATGCACGGAATCAGAATGTCTGGCCGCATATGAATGGCCGCTTGGAACTGCTCTGGACGATAGGCGGTATCCCCGGTGTGATAGACCCTGATGTTGTCGAAACTGAAAACGACGCCGAGGGCGTCAGGGGCAAGATCGCCATGGTCTGCGTAGACGGCATCGATTTTGACGCCGCCAAATGTCAGATTGCTGCCTTCCTCGAGCAGATGACAGCGCTCGGCCGGAATTCCCAGCTTCGAAAATTCCTTGATGCACTCCACTGGCCCGCAAAACTTCGTTTTAGGATTTCGCGCCAGCACCGGCAACGCATCCGTGTCCATGTGGTCGAGATGCTCGTGGGTACACACTACAAGATCGGCATGCGCTTCATGCGGCGAGATCGGGCAAGTCATCATCCTCTTGAATCCGATCAATCGTTCCACCACGTCGGAGAAATATGGATCGATGTATACGATCTCACCCGCGCTGTTTTTGAACACAAACCCCGCCTGGCATAACCAAAATATGGAGAGCTGCCCGGGCGCCACCTGGCGCGCGTCGATACTCTCCGCGAGGTTAGGCATTCGATCTCCGTGCAGCCAAGTCTCCGGAAGGCGTATCCGCTTTGCGCGAAAGATTGTGCGGGTTCTCGATCAATTCGGCAATCCTTTCAAGAAATACGGCCGCGGCAGCGCCGTCGGCTACCCGATGATCGACGGTGAGATTAAGCTTGACGGTTGATTTCACTGTAACCGCGTCCTCTGCCCACGGACGCTTACGTATTTGCCCTACCGCGAGAATTGAGCTTTGCCCAGGGCTGATGAGAGCCTCAAACTGGTCAACCCGATACATTCCGAGATTGCTAAGGGTCGCGACTCCTCCTTCCAGTTCGGAGAGAGACAACCGGTCCGCCCTGGCCTTTTCAACTAATGCGGCGCGACCCGCCGCTATAGCCTGCGGCTGCAATGCATCCGCATTACGGATGATCGGGGCAACTACGCCCTTTGCGGTGGCGACGGCCAATCCAATGTCCACAGATGTTCGTTTAACGACCGTATTGTTCTCCCACGTAGCATTCATCGCAGGACTGCTTTTCAGCGCGCGGGCAAATATTGCCAGCAGTAGATCAGTGATCGTCAGCTTGACAGACCCGGCAATTGTCTCCTGAAGAATTCTTTGCAAGCCCAGAAGGTTCTGCGCGTTGACTTCCACAGCGACGGAAAATGTGGGAATCGTCTGAATGCTGAGAGTCAAACGCTCAGCGATCAACTGGCGGCGCCCATCCGCAACTTGCGTATTTCTCTCCCTGGGAGTTTGCGCCCGTCGCACGTCATCTTCCTTAATCTGACCATTGGGTCCGCTCCCGTTCACGCTCGACAGGTCGATATTGCTTTCCTTTGCCAACCGCTTAGCACGCGGAGACGCGGGGCGCTGCCGCCCCGGCAAATTTTCCTGGGCGCTTTCGATGACGGTGCGGGGACTGTTCGCAAGGGGGGGAGTCCTTGCCAGGGACTTTTCCTTGCTGCTGTTGCCGGACGCGGGGTTCGCCTGGGGGGCAACATTTTCGTCCGCTCCCACGATATATGCGACTACGGTTCCTACCCGAACCGTTTCCCCGGGTCCCACAAGAATTTCCCCTAAGAGCCCTCCCACGGTGGATTCCACGTCCATCTCGACTTTATCGGTTGAAACGCTGAAGAGTGGCTCGTCTTTGCTCACCGTATCGCCGGTCTTCTTCAGCCACGCGCTGACTGTACCCTGCTCCATGGTTAATCCGAGTTGAGGCATCACGACCGCAATACTCATACTGCTAGTCTCCTGAAAGATCACTCCCTCGGGGAGCCGGCACGGCTGGATTTAAGACCTCGTACCGGCGAGGGAAGTCACCTCGCTGACAATTCGTTCAATTGAAGGAATCAGGTAGTTGTCGAGTGACGGACTAAACGCATGCGGCGCCGGCAGGGCGCAAATTCTAACGATCGGCGCGTCGAGTTCATATAAGGCCTCACTGGCAACGATCGCCGCGATCTCGGCGGAAACACCACACGAGGCATAGGCTTCATCCAATATCGCCAGGCGTCCTGTTTTCGCGACGGATTTGACGATGGTCTGTTTGTCGAATGGAGCCAGCGTTCTTGGATCGATCACCTCGACTGAGATTCCTTCTTTCTCGAGCAGCGCCGCTGCCTGCATTGCCTTACCTACCATTGCGCTCATGGCTATCAGGGTCACATGTTCCCCGGGTCGTCGTATCACGGCTTCGCCAAAGGGAATCACATACTCTTCCTCGGGCACGTGCCCCTTGCTTCCGTAGAGACCCTTGTGTTCGATAAAAATGACTGGATTTTTATCGCGAAGAGTGGACTTGAGTAAACCTTTGACATCGTACGGAGTGGAGGGCAGAGCCACCTTGAGTCCGGGGATATGCATGAAAAACGAATAAAACGTATGAGAATGGTGCGGACCCGTGCTGCGTACGCCGCCACCCGCCGCCCGCACCACGACCGGGACTTTGAACTTGCCGTTCGATATGTAGTGAATGGTGGAGGCCTGCTGGATAATTTCGCAGATGGCTTCGAGTACGAAATCTAAAAACACGATGTCGACGATAGGATGACTTCCCGCCAGTGCCGCGCCGATGCCAAGCCCGGTTTGGCCTCGCTCCGCGATCGGCGTATCGCGGACTCGGTCTCCTCCAAACTCGGACCACAGTCCGCGACTCTGCTGAAAGTTACCGCCGCGTGCTCCAATTCCCTGACCCATGTATATGATGCTGCTGTCGCGCCGCATTTCTTCGCGAATTGCTTCCACCCCCGCTTCGGCGTAAGAGATGATCCGATCTTTAGTGGGAGTTTCCTTGGCCGCGGGCTGTGACACGATTTTCGCTCCAGGCATTTCTACCTTCCGGCTTGTTAGCTGCTGAGAACGTGATCGAGCGCAGTGCTGATATCGGGTTGCGGGCTCTTGATGGCAAACGCGGCAGCATCCGCAATAACCTCGCTGACTTCGCGATCGATCGCTTCAAATTCTGCGGCGGACACCAAAGAGGCGGCGATTGCCATTTCGCGTAGCTTGTTCACGGGATCGTTGCTTTTCCACGATGCGATCTCTTCTTTTTTGCGATATGACGTTCCCGGATCGCCTTCGTGGTGACCAAACCATCGGTACGTCAGGCATTCAAGCAGCGTAGGACCCTCGCCTCGCCTGGCCCGCTCCACGGCTTCACCTGCTTTCGCGTAAACCTCGAGCACGTCGTTGCCATCGACGGTCACGCCGGGAATGTTGTACGCGGCGGCGCGGCTCGCCACACTAGTGTTTTTAGTGGCCTGTTCGAAAGGCATTTCGGTGGCATAGAGGTTGTTCTCGCAGACAAATAGGACCGGCAGATTCCAAGTGGCCGCCAGATTGATGCCTTCGTGAAACGCGCCATTGTTCACGGCACCGTCTCCGAAAAAAGCTACGGCAACCTGATCGCTGCCACGGACCTTTGCGCTGAGCGCAGCGCCCGCACCGATCAGAATTCCCGGCGGTACCACGCCATTCGATCCTAAAAAGCCGACCTCAGGATCGTAAAGGTGCATGGTTCCACCGCGGCCTCCAGAGCACCCGTCAATGCCCCCCATCAGCTCCGCCATTAC
The DNA here is from genome assembly GCA_963834075.1 of uncultured Acidobacteriaceae bacterium. Taxonomy (GTDB): domain Bacteria; phylum Acidobacteriota; class Terriglobia; order Terriglobales; family Acidobacteriaceae; genus PALSA-270. Next base: position 56,229 of record CAWIAH010000007.1, on the reverse strand, counting down.
GGAACGCGGGGAAATCCCCTTAGCCAGGGCGTGGCCGTGGCCACGATGTGTGCTTGCCACATAATCGTCGTTGCGCAACTGGGCACAGACTCCCACCGCAACGGCCTCTTCTCCGACGTAGACATGGATGAACCCCGGCATCTGTCCAGATCGGAAAATCTCCCGCGCTTTCAGTTCGAACTCACGGATCTCCACCATGCCGCGGTAGAGTGACATGGCCAAACTCTTGGGAGGTTTCACAACTTTCTCCTTCTTAGGGTTGGCCATGGGTAGTTTACCGGCCGAGTGTGGCTCGCAGCTGTACCGAAGAAATGTTGTAGAGGCTTATCCTCAAGGCGTCAACTCATTTCAGCCTATTGAACAAAGCCCCGGTGAACGATTCCTATCGTTGACCGGAAGCCCGACCTATGAGAAATTGTGATAGTCGTAATCGGTTTGGCAAAGAAGATCGAATCACTTCATGGGTGAGGTTAGCCCTATGAGCAAACAGGATGTTCGTGCGCTGTCGAGTGAAGTCTTTCCTCGTGACCAGGATTTTCGCTTACCCGCCGTCGATCGTGCAATGAGCCTTCTTGAACTGCTTGCAGATTCGCGAGAAGGACTTACCCTTTCGGAAGTCAGCCGCCAACTGAGCATTCCCAAAAGTACTACTCACTATCTTATTCACACGCTCGCAACTCGCGGCTATGTTCAACAGTGTGCCGATTCGCGCCGCTACCTGCTCGGCCTGCGATTTGCCGATGTCGCCAGCGCGAGCCTTGCGCAGATGAATCTTAGAAAAACGGTGGCTCCATACGTCCGCGAAATCGCTTCCCGTTTCAAACTCACCGCCACTGCTACGGTTCAACGGGGGGCGGAAGCGGTCATTATCGCGAAAGCCGAATCTTTCCAGGATCCGGGAGGTGGCGCATGGATCGGCCGTCATATCGATCTGCATTGCACCGCCCAGGGCAAGGCGCTAATCTCCAGCCTCTCCGATGAAAAGCTGGATGAATTGTTTGAAGGCAGAGAACTCGCCCGCTTCACCCCGCGCACAATTTCCTCGCCCGCGGCATTAAAAGCGCACCTCGCACTGGTGAGGGCCAATGGCTTCGCGGTAAACGACGAGGAGCAAGTCCCCGGGGTCCGGGCGGTGGCGGTTCCGATTCTGAATCGCATTGGCGCGGTCGTGGCTTCAGTCTCGGTTCGCGGTTCAACCAGCCAGATTCCCACCCATCGGGTCGCAGCTCTGGCACGGGAAATGATCGCCCTTTCGCGCACATGTGCGCAGACCCTCCGAAGTGAGGCTTTTGCATAGTACCAATCTGGCGACTGGACTCTAGTTACTTGAGCGTTCTAAAAAGGCCAGCTTCTTGCGATGCCGCTCCTGCTGTTCTTGTGCCAGTTGGTCTAAAGTGACTGCGACCACGAGCGCCGCTCCCTTTACCATTTGTGCGTAGTGCGGATCGATGCCGGTCGAAATCAGTCCGCTATTAATCACGCCCAGCAGAATGACGGCAAGCACAACGCCGATGATCGAACCTTCTCCGCCAGTGAAAGCTACTCCACCGAGAATGACCGCGGCAATGACATCGAGTTCAAAGCCGACTCCGAATGTGGGCGCTGCTGTCCCGAAACGGCTGGCGGCCAGCACCGCGGACAGGCCGACCAGCGCGCCGTTCACTGCGAAGCTGGCCAGAACCAGGCGCCTTCCATCGATGCCCGCAGCTTCCGCGGCTTGACGGTTTCCGCCAAAGGCGAAAAGGTGTCGCCCTTGGGTTGTGTACTGCAAAATCAAGTGCGCCATGACTGCTAAAACGATCAGCGTCCAGACGGGAGACGGAATTGCCAGAAACTTCGCTTGGCCAAGCCAGGAAAACGCTTTCGGAACGCCCCGCACGCCAAATCCGTTCGTAACGCGCAACGCGATACCCCGAAAGATGGTCAGCGTTCCGAGAGTAACGATGATGGGCGAAATACTGATACGCCATACCATTAATCCATTCATCAATCCTAAGATCGCGCCTAAAAGGATTCCGGCCAGCCAGGCCATGGGTGCTGGCAATTCTTTGGCTGCCAAAGCCGCGAGCACGGCACACAAGGCGTATTGAGACCCGATCGAAAGATCTATGTTGCCGCTGATAATCAGAAACGCCGTGCCGATGCTGGCGATACCGATGAAGGAGACTTGCAGCGCAACCACCAGCGCATTATCGATACTGAGATACTGCGGGCTGAATAACGAGATCAACAGCAATGCCAAGACAAGGGTTATAAGCAAACCCAAATTGCGTCCTCCTCCCAATATATGGAACAGGAGTCTTGCAGGACGAGTGTTCATGATGTTTGCTTTCCGAAAGCCATGCCGGTCATGCAGGCCACCACTTCCTCTCGCGTGATTTTGCCGATCGGGGCGTTCAGATTGATGCAGCCCAGGCGCAAAGCCACAATTCGATGGGCGACGGCAAACACGTCGTCCAGGTTGTGACTGACCACGATCACGGCAATGCCTTGCGCCGCCACTCGCTGGATTAGTTCCAGCGTGGCGTGCGTCTGCCGGACGCCCAATGCCGCAGTGGGTTCGTCAAATTGGATCAGCCGGTGCGCGCTGAGGGTGGCGCGTGCTATTGCGATCGCTTGTCGTTGACCACCGGACAACCGGCGAACCGGCGCCATGAGATCTCCCAGTTCGACTCCGAGATCAGCGATATGTTGTTTGGCCTGGAGGACCGCCCGCTTGTTATCCAAAAGCTGGAAGGGCCCTAGCCGTCGCGCGGACTGGCTCTCGTCCCAGCATCACGTTCGCCGCCGCGCCCAGGTTGTCGCAGAGAAACAGCTGCTGGTATACGGTTTCGATGCCAAACTCGCGCGCCCTGCTCGGATCCAAATGTTGCACTTGTACGTCGCCGAGCCAGATGCTGCCCTCGTCCGGCCGGTAGATTCCGCTAAGAATTTTTACCAGCGTGCTTTTTCCAGCGCCGTTGTCTCCAACCAGAGCGACGATTTCCCCGGGCATCAGATCCAGCGAAACTTTTTCCAGAGCTTTCACGCCGCCAAAGTATTTTGTAATGCCAACGGCTCGGACCACCGGCTGAAGCTCAGGGCGGGTTGGACTCGCATCATTCATAGGTTCCCTAGTTGGGGGTAGTGAGCGGAATCTCGCTGTAGCGCATTACTTGCGGATCGGTGTAGAAGTGCGCATACTCGGGCGCCCGCGGATTTCGCGAGATACGCTCAAATTCCGCGACATTGTCAGCCGTAACCAGTTTGCTGCCCATAATCCGCGTGGGTGGTACATGCTGTCCTCGTAAACACCGGTCCAAGTCGCGGACCGCCTGGGTCGCACTGAATGAAAAGAAAAAGAAGGCGCAACAGTGGTAGATTCCGCCTTCCGCCACTTTCTCCATGCCGAGCCGCGTGCCGTCGGCGCTGCCTACAAAAAAACGATTGCGATTTCTTCGGCCGGCCTCAAGCGCAGAGGTGTAAGCTCCTACTCCGGGATCGTCACCGAAGGCTAATAAGACCGAAATTCCGGGATGAGCTTGCAGAAGATTCGCCGCCGCGGCTGCTCCCGCATCTACCGTATTGGCCTCGACTTCGCCGACGATAACGGCGCCGGCGCAGTTCTGCAAAAGGCCGTCTTTCAGACCCTGGGTGCGGACGACTAACTGAGAATCGGTGAAGTTTGCCAATATTCCGACCTCGGCCTTCCCCGCCAATTGTTGGTTTATCCACTGCGCCGCATGGCTGCCCACCTGATATCCAGCTACATGCTGATCGAGAACGATATTCTGCGTGCACCCTGTGATTGCCATGGCGCTATGATTGAAAATGCACACCTTCTTTGCGCGTGCGCGAGCGACAATCTGGTCCATTCCATTGGGCAATACGAACATGAAAACTCCGCCGAATCCCTGTGCGATGAATAGTTCGATATCGATGGTTTGCTTTAAAAAGTCTCCCTCGGCGTCCACCAGCACGAGGCGAAGTGGAGTACGCAGATGCGATGCCTCATTTTTCATATCGCCGTATATTTCATTAAGGATTTCGGCTTCGTAGGGAATGGATACGCCGACCCGCCGGTGAAACGAGGTGCGATCACAAGCGCCGAGTCCAGCTAAAGCAAAAAGCCCGCTCATGCCGGCGAGCCTTTTTAGAAAAGTGCGCCGGTCGGGGGGGCCTTCTATGACCGGTAAACTCTTTCGGCGAAGACCGGACTGGGGTTCCCTCATAACTAAGCCGTTTCTAGAAGCTTTTTAAACGCCCTTCGCCCCGTTCAACAGGGCAGAAGTCGTCGCCGAGTGGGAATCTCGACCAATTGTCCTCACAGCATTCGAACTTCTAGACCCCGAGACGCGCGCGCCGCGAGAGCTCGCCGAGGGTCTGGTTAGTGCGCACCTTGTAGCCCTTGAGCGGCAGGATGCGTTCGTGGATCGCATCCACCAGCCATGCCGCCTGGGGGAAGAACAAGCTCTCCAGCTCCGGGGCGGGAGTAATCCAGTTCCGCGAACCAATAACCACCGGCGGCGCGTCCAGGGAATCAAAACAAAGTTGAGTCAAATTGGTCGCGACGGTTTGCATCACGCCTCCGCGCTCGACCGCATCGGACACCAGCAGCACTTTGGCGGTTTTCCGGACCGACTCGATCAGCAAATCGTAGTCGAGCGGATTCGCAGTTCTAAGATCGATCACCTCGGCGGAAAGCCCAAGAGTGTGCAGCTCCTGCGCGGCGGCAATTGCGGTATAGAGTGCAGGCCCAAAGGTGATAATGGTTACGTCTTTGCCCTTGCGCTTGACTGATGGTTGGGCCAAGTCGATTTCGTAATAGCCTTCCGGAACACCCTCTTCTACAAACATCTCGCCGTAATCGTAGATCTTCTGGCTTTCGAAAAAAACAACCGGATCGGTCCCCGCTAGCGCGGAGTTCATCATGCCTTTGGCGTCATAAGGGGTCACTGGGAAAACTACCTTCAGCCCCGGTATGTGGTTTACCAGCGCGGTCCAGTCCTGTGAGTGCTGCGCGCCATATTTTGTTCCCACGGAGATCCGCAATACTACCGGCATTACCAATTGCCCGGCCGACATCGACTGCCACTTCGAAAGTTGATTGAAGATTTCGTCGCCGGCGCGCCCCATGAAATCCGCGTACATTAATTCGGCGACAACGCGCCCGCCCTCCAATGCGTATCCGACGGCCGCGCCCACGATTCCCGCCTCCGAAATGGGAGTATTAAACAACCGATGGTAGGGAAGTGCCTCGGTGAAGCCGCGATAGACTCCGAAAGCGCCGCCCCAGTCACGATTCTCCTCGCCAAAGGCGATCATCGTCGGATCCACCGAAAAACGGTGCAGCATGGCTTCAAAGATGGCGTCCCGAATGTTGTAGGCCTTCATTTTCGGTACTGGCTTACCTTCATCCATCGGCTTGCGAATCTTGCCGCGAATTTGCTGCACTCTCAGAATTTCTTCTGGATTCTGCAGAAGTTCGGGTGCGCGGTCATCGAATTTCTCAATCCGGCGATTGGAAAACATAACGGAGCCGACCAAGTCGGACTCCGGACCCACGCGGGGACTCGCCTGAGGGTCGATCGCCAGTTGAAACATATCGAAGACCAGCACCTCGACATATGCTTTTGCATTATCCAGTTCATCTTCCCCTGCGATCTTGTTGCTCACCAGCTTGGTGCGAAAGGCGCGAATGGAATCTGCAAGCTGCCAGAGTTCGATCTCTTCCTTGGATCGGTAACTTGATGCATCCGAGGGTGAATGGCCGCTGATGCGGTACGTCACGGTGTCGAGAAGCACCGGACCTTCGCCTTCCGCCAGTAACTGCTTCTTACGCCGGAAGGCATCGATCACCGGCAACGGATCGTAACCGTTCACACGCTCCGCGTGCATTTGCTGCTTATTGACTCCAGCGCCAATGCGCGCGATGAACTCAACGCCCATCGTTTCCCCGTGAGGCTGTCCACCCATCCCGTAAAAATTATTCATGCAGTTGAAAATGATCGGAAGGCCGCCCCCCAGGGATTTATCCCAAAGGGTTCGATATTGATCCATGGCGGAAAAGGTAATCCCTTCCCACACCGGGCCGCAGCCGAAGGATGCATCGCCGATATTGGCCACTACAATTCCGGGTTTGCGATTCACCCGCTTATATAGGGCCGCGCCGGGCCCAATCGATCCGGAGCCTCCTACAATGGCATTATTTGGGTAGATGCCGAAAGGAGCGAAGAAAGCGTGCATGGACCCGCCCAATCCGCGATTGAAGCCAGTCTCGCGGGCAAAGATTTCGCTGTACGCCCCGTAGGTGAAAAAGCGAAGCGCCAGGCCTTGCACCGACCCCTTATAGCTTTTCTCAACCGGACGCAGAAGCGCGCCATCTCGGTACGACTGCATGACTTCGAGCAATCGCTCGTCGCTGATCTGGCGAATCGCGGAAAAGCCCTTCGCCAGAATTTCGCCGTGGCTGCGGTGCGAACCGAAAATATGGTCGTCGGGCTTCAATAAAAAAGCCATGCCCACGGCCGCGGCTTCCTGGCCGATGGAAAGGTGCGCCGGTCCGAGGTGATTATAAGCAATACCTTTGCATACTCCTTTGAGCTTGATTTCGTTCAATATGGACTCGAACTCGCGGATGGCGCACATGTCGCGCCAAACACTAAGCAGATCGTCCTTCGTGTAAGGCTCGAATTCGTCCTTCGCCGTTTTCTGGTAGGCATTCAGGGGGATGTCGGAAAAATGAATCGCATCGCGGCGAAAAACTACATCCGGATCGATGATGATGGACTTAGGCATTCAACTCGGCTCCTACCTGGATCGCCAGAATAGCTTCGCGTAAGGCTTCCGACACAGTCGGATGTGGAAATACAATCTCGCTGATATCGGAAACACACATTTCCATTTCGATCATGGCGGCAGCGGCAATGATAAATTCACTGACCGGGTCTCCAAGTGCATGAACGCCCAAAATCTCGCCATACTTTGTACCAGCGAGCACTTTCACCACACCAGTTGGAGTTTCATTCTCAACTAGAAATCGGCCCGCCACTGCCATGGGCACAATTGCCTTCGCGTATGCGATATTCTGGGCCTTGAGTTCTTCTTCGGTTCGTCCCACCGACGCTACTTCGGGATGCGTATAGATCACCGAAGGGATCGCGTTGTAGCGAATCCGATCTTTTTTTCCGAACATATTGTTTACAGCGACAATTCCCTCGCGTACTGCCGCATGGGCTAACATGCGTCTGCCGGTCACATCTCCGCAAGCCCAAACTCCGGGTACATTAGTTTTACCTTGGTCGGATGTGCGAATTCCACGGGAGTTGAAGTCGATGCCGACAGTCTCAAGGCCTAAATTATTTACCAACGGCGCGCGTCCGGTTGAATTCAAGATTAACTCCGCAGCGGAAACGTGCTCTCGCCCATCACTGGTGGTGTAATGAATGTGCTTGGGTTCGACTTTGACGACTCGGCAAGCCAGATGGAATTCGACGCCGGTCCGCTTCATTGTCTGTAGGAGGCGGTTGGCGATCTCTTGATCCGTCCCTCCAGCAACTTGTGGGAGCATTTCGAACAGCGTCACTTCACTGCCAATTTCATTAAAAAAGCAGGCAAATTCCAGGCCAATGTAGCCGCCTCCAATAATGGCGATGCTCGCAGGAATTTTGCTTAGGCCAAAAACCGTATCGGAATCCAGGACCGCGGACGCGTCAAGACCCGGAATCGGAGGTTTGGCAGGCCGCGAACCTGTGGCGATAAGAATATTGGCAGCTTCGTACCGTGTCGAGTCGACCTCAACTGTACTTGGCGACACCAGCCTCGCCTGGCCCGGGATGACGTTCACGCCAGCCCGTTTGAGTATTCCTTCCACTCCCTTGGTGAGGGACCCTACGATGCGGTTTTTACGCTCGACGACCGCCGGCATATCAAACTCGGGCGCGGCCACGCGCACCCCATATTTAACGGCATCATGAATTCCTCTGAAGGTTTTCGAGGAGTGGAGAAAAGTTTTGGCGGGAATGCAGCCTACATTCAGGCAAGTTCCCCCGAGGTAATTCTTTTCAACAATAGCGACTCTCTTGCCCAGTTTCCCCGCGTGAGCCGCCGCCTCGTATCCCCCTGGACCGGCTCCAATCACGATCAAATCGTACATAGCGACTCCACGTTCTCAATCTGCTCTCTTATTAGCTTGAGGGATCTGGCTCCGGGAGCGCCATCGACGATCTGATGGTCCAGGGTAAGAGATAAGTTGATCATGTCGACAAATTCCACTCTGTCATCGCGGCGAACCGGCTTCAGCTGAATGACTCCGATTCCCAGAATCGCCACCTGCGGCGGGTTCACCAGCGGAGTAAAAGATTCGATGCCAAGTGACCCCAGATTGCTGATGGTGAATGTTCCTCCCGAAAGATCGTCGAGGGCAATCGAACCCTTCACGGCTTGCGCCGCTAATTCCTCCATCCTCCGAGCCAACTCCCCGATGGAAAGCCGGTGTGCGTTGTGAACCACGGGCACCAGCAAGCCGCGCGGAGTATCGCAGGCAAATCCGAGATGGACCTTCGAGTGTTTGCGAAGTTCGCCGTCGATGAACTCAGCATTTACCTCTGGAGCATGCAGCAAAGCCTTGACAGTACAAAAAGCTACCAAGTGATTGATGTTGATGTCCTGTGCGGCTTTCGAAGCTTTCACTCGAGCCCGCAGGTTGAGCAATCCGGTGGCAATCGCGGAGGAGTTTAACGTGTATTGGGCCGTGTTGGTCAACGACTCTCGCAGGCGGCGGGCAATTTTCTCGCGCAGATTGGAGATTTTGACGCAAGATTCGGTGAGGTCCGCAGCGAGAATCATTCCGCCCGGTCCCGAACCCTCAAGCGGCGCAGACAGCCCGGAGGAAATATGCTTTCTTGCGGCTGAGGAGAGCCGTGGCGATGAGTGATAGGCTCTTTTCACATCCGATTCGAGAATCCTGCCGGAAGGTCCAGAGCCCACGACCCCGCTCGCATCGAAGCCGTGTTCGGCGACGAACGCTTTGGCGCGTGGGCTTAAGAATACGGAGCCGTCGGTCGTCGGGCGTACCGATACTTCACGCTCTCTTGAGGACGCTACCAAATTTGAGGACTCCTGTGTTTTCTCAGATCGCCCGTCTCCTGAGTTTGCCGATCCTGGACGGAAGGAATCCAGGCTCTCGCCCGGCTCTCCGATGACGAAAAGATTGGTGAAGACCGGCACCAGAGCGCCCTGGTCAAAAAAGGTCCCCAGAAGCGTGCCGGCCACGGGGGCGGTCACTTCGAAAGTCGCCTTGTCGGTCTCGATCTCAACTACGGGATCGCCGTCCGCGACGGAGTCTCCCTGCCGCTTGAGCCACCGCGTAATAATGCACTCCTCCACCGTATTTCCCAACTTCGGCATTTCAACCGCGATTGCCATTTGCTTGATCTACCCTCCACTGATTTCCGGCCCCAAAATTGGCATAGGACGAGCCCGAATGGTTCTGATCTAACCTGTAGTTAATGCTTTGCAGCGATTGACGACAACTGACCCTACGTTGTGAGGTCGTCGCTGAAACGGGTCACAAAGACATCATAACCAGCTTGAGATACCCAGGCGCGAGGTAGAATCCGCGACTACGCTGCTTGCTATTAAATCAGTTCCCATTCAGCCACCCGGGTTATGTTCAATACACTGAATACTTTTTGCCCACGACATGAATGGAATCAGCGATTCGGGATGGAAATCAGCTAGTCTGAATGGTTATCTTTCGCGAAACCGATCTGGTCGGTCGCCCTTGGTCTGCCGAGCAAGGAGCTCATGCCTAGCCACAAGTCATTTCAGCACCTGCGCGTTGACCCGGCGACGAATCCCGCCATTCTCGACACCGCTACCTGGAATTCGGCGTCGGCCTGGCGGACGGTTGATCAGATTGGAGAAAATTGGTTGGCGGCACAGTCAGCCTTAGCGGCCGGGAACCCTTGGGCGGGAACTCCGGAAATCCGGTTGCAGATTTCGTCCGTCGTGCAGCGCGGTGCGGCCAGCTTCTTCTTGGCTGAGTTGCCAGATCAGCAGCAAATCTTTATCGAGTTGGGGCTTGGAGGCGGCCGGAACGTACTGGGTTCTCCCCTGGGAGCAGCCCGTTTGAGCAACGGCCTTACCGTCGCTGCCTACCCAACGAGTGCGCCCGCTGTCGACCGCTTTTGCCGGTTACTCGCACCGCAAAAGGGACCGCAGGCGCTGGGTGCAATTCCTCGTTTGGGTATCGGATGCCGCATGACCACTGCGGTATGGCCGGCCGTATTTGAAGCCATGCGGAAGTTTTCTTTTGCCGCGAACCCTATTCAGAATTCGGTGCGCGAATTGAATCTGTTGGATGATCTTTTGGCTGGCAGTCCACCCAATCGCAATTATGCATGCGGATTCGGCACAATCGAGACTGGATACACCGGCAGCACCTACGAAGGGCTATGGCTCGCGGGTACGCTAGCCGCGCTGCAAAATCAAGGTTTTCTGCGCTGGGGCGCCGACGCCGACCACCTGCAGGTGAAACGTGGGCCGGAGGGATTGGCTCGCGCTAAACATTTGCTCCGGGCATCGCGCTATTACACTTTCTTCACCATGGATATGGCGGACATCCTTCATTACGAAGCTCTAAATGGTGGTGCGCCAGCGGATTTTTGGGAGAATGCTGTTCCCAGTAGCGCAGAGAGGAAAGCGATCCTGGAGGATCATAAGATGCCCTCCCACGTGGGCGGAGTGACATACACCTTGAGCGAAGATCTGGTTGCCCGTTTTGCCGCAAAATACTGGGACGCTCTTGGGGCGATGGAAACCTTAAGCCACGAAATCAGCACACTCAAAGACGGCCAGTCTTTTGATTTGGAGTTCACTATCGACGAACATCCTCCGGAAGTTGCGGCGTTTGATTGCCTGACCAGTGAACAGGAGCTTTTGTTCGTCTTGCGGGAAATCCGTCGCCGCGGATTGCCGGTGACCCATGTGGCGCCGAACTATGGAGCAGAAAAGGGATTCGACTATCGCGGTGCCGATGGACTCGAGGGGCTCGAACACCGGGTCAAAGCCCTGCAGGCGATTGCCAGTGAATTCGACATGATGCTGGATTTCCATTCTGCCGATGATCTTACTTCTCCCACGCGGGCAGCGTTGAGGCGTGCCACCAAGGGGTTTCTCCACTACAAGATTTCCCCCATGTTGCAACTCTTGTTCGTGGAGATCCTGGAAAAATATGATCCGGAACTCTTCCTAAGCTGGTGGAATGACGCCGTGGAATACGCCCGGCGTGAGGCGCAAAACGGGTCGGAATTCGCGGCGCAATGCCTGCGAGATTTCGAGCGTAGTGCAGACCGGAAACCGTCACGCCATCACCAGGTATTCCATCATTACGGATTTGCTTATGTTGGCCGGCGCGGCGGTGACCAGACGTTCGCGGTTCGAGAGAAGTTCTACACGCTGCCACCCGATTTCTATCGCGCCTATCAGGATTACGTCACAGAATATCTGGGTACGCTCGCGAGAGACTTGTTCGATTTGTTCTAAGGAGTAACGCGTATGGAGCTGTTCATCGATAGTTCCGATCCAAGAGAGATTGTTAAGGCCCGGGAGTGGGGGATCATCCAGGGGGTTACCAGCAATCCCAGCCTCATCGCCAAGGGCGGCCCAGATATGCGGAAGACTTTGGACGGAATTCTGGAAGCGTCCCCAGGGAAGGTTTTTTGCCAGGTCATCGGATGGCACGATAAAGCCCCGATGATGGCGCAGGCGCGCTGGCTCCATGGCTACTCGGAAAAGATCATCGTTAAGCTCCCTTTCAGCGTTGCGGGACTACAGGCATTGCAATCCCTCAAAGCCGAAAAGCGCGACATACCAATCGCCATCACCGCGATTGCTTCCATCGCGCAGGCATATCTCGCGGCAAAGTGTGGAGCGGATGTTGCGGCGGTATTTAACGGTCCACTCGATCAAGTCCTGGACCAGTCAGTTGAAATTGTCGCGCCGATCCGCACCGTTTACAAGAATTACGGCTTTGCTACGAAAATCCTCTCCTGCGGGCGTTTTCCACGGGGCTTCGGCGAATTTGCCGAGGATGGAACCGATATCTGCACCATGCGTTTCGAATTTCTGAAGATGCTCTTCGAACATCCCTTTACCGATAAAAGACTGCATGGGTTCGCGGAGGACTGGAAAGCGGTCTTCGGAGACGCGACCTGGCCAAAGGCCTGATATGGGCGTTCTCGACTCCTTCAAATTGAGCGGTAAGACCGCGGTAGTTACCGGAGGAGCGCGAGGTCTTGGGCGTCAGCATGCGATTGCTTTGGCGGAGGCGGGTGCGAATACCGCAATTTGCGATCTGCTCAACGATGAGGGCGAACGAACCCACAAGGAATTGGAAGCCTTAGGCGTGCGTTCTTTTTTTGGAAGGGTTGATGTTCGGGTTGCAAAGGACATAGACCGGTTTCTGGAGCAGGTCCGGCAGGAACTCGGCGGCATCGACATTCTGGTAAACAATGCTGCACGGCCATCCGAAGGAATTCCTTTGGAGCAAGTGGACGACGATCTCTGGCGGGACATCATAGACACGAATCTTTCCAGCCTTTTCTACGTCGGCAAACGGGTCGCCTTGGAAATGATGCAACACAAGCGTGGAGTCATTATCAACATGGCTTCGATCAACGCTTCGGTCGTCAGCAATATTTCCCCGCGTCACAACGTGGCTTACTGTGTCGCAAAGGGCGGAGTTGCTCTGCTCACCAAGGGTATGGCTGCGGAGTGGGCGCCACACGGAATCAGAGTGAATGCCATTGCCTCGGGTTATATTCTGACCGAGCAAACCGCAGCCAGCGCCAGAAATCCAGAGATTCTTGAGCGCAATCTCGCGAACACCCCGATGAAGCGATACGGCAACCTGGACGAACTAAAAGGAACAATTGTTTACCTGGCCTCCGATGCGTCGTCTTTTATGACCGGGAGCCTGGTTTATGTGGATGGCGGGTACACCATATGGTGACAGCACAAGTGGCAGTCAAGATCTTTGGCAATTACATCAATGGACGTTGGGTGTCGTCTGAATCGAACGCGACACTGAAAAATATTAATCCAGCGAACCGTGACGAAGTGCTCTGCGAGGTACAGGATTCGACCCCGGCGGATGCGGCAAGCGCAATTGAAGCTGCTGCGGCAGCCTTTTCTGGCTGGCGGAGCACCCCGGCTCCGGAGCGGGCAAGGTTATTACAGAACGTAGTTCTCGCGCTCCGCGAACAGGAGGAAACGCTTGTTCGCGTGATTACTCTGGAAAACGGGAAGACGCTGCGCGAATCTCGAGGAGAATTTCTTTCCGCTATCAAAGAAGCGGAATTCCAGATCGGCGAAGGCCGCAGACTGGGCGGAGAACATCTGCCCTCAGAATTGCCGGGTGTGGTTTGTTACCTCGCGCGCGAACCGCTGGGTGTTGCCAGCCTGATCACGCCTTGGAATTTTCCATTAAATGTCGCCTGCCGCAAACTGTTTCCAGCGCTGGTGGCGGGAAACTGTTGCGTCTTGAAACCCGCTGAGTTCACTCCCATGTCGGCGGCATTACTGGTTGAAGCCGTCGACCAGGCGGGCTTTCCGCGCGGTGTAGTCAATCTGGTCACAGGGCGCGGATCGAGGATAGGGGACACGTTGGTGACCCATTCAGCGGTTCGTGCCATCTCTTTTACCGGATCGACTGAGGTTGGCTTGGGAATCGCTTCAAAAGTTGCGGCTCGCCAAGTCAAAATCCAGCTGGAAATGGGCGGCAAAAATCCGTTTGTTGTTCTGGCCGATGCTGATATCGAATTGGCATTGAACGCTGCCGTACTCGGCGCGTATTCCTGCAGCGGGCAATGGTGTACCTCTACCAGCCGGGTGATCGTTGAAGAATCTGTCTATGACACTTTTTTGGAACAGTTGGTCGAGAAGGTCAAGACCATTGCGGTGGGAAACGGCCTCAGTGAAAGCACGCGCATGGGACCGGTTGCTGGTCCGAAACAGTTCAAAACCATTAACGAATATATCGAGATAGGCAAGCGGGAGGGGGCGCGGGTGAGCATTGGCGGCAGCATTCTCACCGAAAGTGAATACGCGCGGGGCTATTACATCACTCCTACGGTATTCACAGACGTGACTCCGGACATGCGGATCGCACGTGAGGAAATTTTTGGTCCAGTTCTATGCGTGATGCGCGCCAAAAACTTCGATCACGCATTGAACCTTGCTAACGATACAGTGTACGGATTGGCTTCCTCGATCTACACCCGCGACCTTGCCAAAGCACAGAAGTTCGTCGAGCAAAGCGAGGTAGGGCTCTGCCACGTCAATATGCCAACTTCCTGGAAGGAACCGCAATTCGAATTCGGCGGAGTTAAAGATTCGGGGCGCGGAATGGCGGAAGCCGGCAGATCTGGAGCTCTCTTTTTCACCGATCACAAAGCGGTTTACATGCGAACTTCTGAGCAGTAGTCCCGGTAGCCACTCTTATATGCCTCATTGGCGGAAGGTAGATGTCGCCGGCTTCTCGCGGCTGGAAATCCCGGCTACTTAAGGACACTCTGAATAAGCGCTCATGCTAAGTCGGTGAACGATAGTGTTCAGGAAACTGCGCTGTTGGTTCGGGTATGAGTCAGTAGCGGGCGGTTGCAACCGCGCCTACGGGCGAAACCGGACGAGCTTACCCCACGGCGAGCAGTTTTCTGCGGCTCACAAACAGGTTCACCAGCGCACAGGTAACGAACAGCCGGTGCGCGTTCTTCTTCAGCCCGCGATAGCGTACTTTCACGAATCCGAACTTCAGCTTCATCACCTGAAACACGTGCTCCACCCTCGCCCGCACTTTCGACTTCGTCCGGTTTTTCGCCCACGCCACTTCATCCACGATCCGGCCCTTGTAGCGACAGCGCCGCTGGGTGAAATCCCGTGCCCCGGGCGCACACTCACGGATCACCCGGGTTTGGCCCTGATACGCTCCGTCGCCCCACACCCGCGTTTCTTCGCCATGCAGCAGGTCCGGCAACATCGCCACATCGGAAACATTGGCTGCCGTCGCCACCGCCGTGTGGATGATCTTGGTCTTGCTGTCCACTCCCACGTGCGCCTTCATCCCGAAGTACCAGTTCTTGCCCTTCCTGGTCTGGTGCATCTCTGGATCCCGGCTCTGTTCGCGGTTTTTAGTCGAGGAAGGGGCGTGAATCAGGGTGGCATCCACAATCGTGCCCGTCGTGATCCGTACTCCTTTCGCTTGCAAGTGCAGGTTCACTGTTCCCAGAATCTCTTCTCCCAGATTGTGCTCTTCCAGCAGGTGCCGGAACTTGCACACCGTCGTCTCATCCGGCACAGGTTCCGCTCCCAGGTCAATTCCCACGAACTGCCGCAGCGTCGCCGAGTCATACAGCGCCTCTTCCACCGCCGGATCTGCCAAGTTGAACCACTGCTGCAAAAAATATATCCGCAGCATCTGCTCCAGTTCTTTCGGTCGTCGCCCGTTGCCCGGCTTGGGATAGTGCGGCTCGATCAGCGCATACAACTTCGCCCACGGCACCACCTGCCCCATCTCTTCCAAAAATATGGCCCGCCGCGTCTTTTTCGCATACCGCTCGAATCCTGTCATCATCGCCAGTGTCCTCTGCTTGCTTAGAGAGTTCATCCTGGCACGACTCTATCTATACTTCCTGTGGAAAGGGAGGGCTTAATCAGAGTCTCCTTAAAGTTTTCAGCCTATTGAACGCGCTTGATTCTGATCGGGCACTGATAGAAAAAGGGTAGCCATGACTCTGCTGCCGTTCACTCGCCTCCACAATCAGGTTTTTTCTCACCATTTTTTTCGATATCAGCACGCGATCGCGGCCTGGCTGACGATAAGCGTTTTTCTGGGCTTTCCCCTTTTCGGACAGTCAACGGATCAGAGCAATGTGATCAAGCGAACCTCCGACGTAGTGTATGGGCGCAAAGCAGGGATGGCCTTGACCCTCGACGTTTTTCAGCCGGCGCGGCAAAACGGCGCAGGCGTCATTTTCCTGGTGAGCGGCGGTTGGGCCTCCAGCCACGACGATCTCAGCATGGTCCACGTCGACGTAAGCAACTATGAGACTTACCTGCGCCGGGGATATACCGTGTTTGCGGTGGTGCACGGGTCCATGCCGCGCTTCAACGTGCCCGACATCATTCTCGATGTTCAACGCGCCGTTCGCTACATACGGCACAACGCCGCGGAGTATGGGGTTGATCCCAACCGCCTCGGAGTGCTCGGCTCGAGTTCTGGCGGCCATCTTGCGCTGATGATTGCTACTCAAGGCGGCCCCGGGCCCGCGGCTGCCACCGATCCGGTTGACAAAGAAAGCAGCGCAGTTCAGGCAGCGGCCGTTTTTTTCCCGCCGACAGATTTTCTTAACTGGGGCGCTCCCGGCGTGGATGGTGTTGGCCGTGGTCCACTGGCCCCGCTCTTTGCGGCGTTCGGGTCATTGTCAGATACCGAGCTCGGCCGCCAAATCGTTGGCAGGATGATCTCTCCCATCTATTACGTCACCTCAAGCCTGCCTCCGATATTGATTATTCACGGCGATGCCGATGTCGTTGTCCCACTGCAACAGTCTGAAAGCTTTGCTGCGAAAGCAAAAGAGGTCGGGGCGCCAATGGTCAAGATCATTGTACGCAAGGGCAAAGGTCACGGCTGGCCTGATTTTTGGAAATCCAAAGAGGACGTTGACCAATTCGCGGACTGGCTCGATCATTACCTCGGCAGATCGCCGCAAGGTCCAGTCGCACAGTAAAGCAGGTCGATTCATCGCTCTAAACCCACTTCCTGCAAGGTTAATTACTGTTGTCGTTACGCGACAAAAGATCACCGAGGAGCTCGACCATGGAGCCGGATCTTTCGCGCCAGACAGACTATATCTTCAAGAGCAGTAACCCAGTGCTGGGGTTCGCGGTGGATGAGGACGACGCGATCTGGATTCCCTGAACCCGGAACCGCCAATCGTTTCCTTATGTTCGATCTCAGCAACAACAGCTTCGCCGTGGTCCTGCGTTGCGCGCCCGGCTCAGGAATCGACCGCCATTATCACACCGGTAGCGTAGCGGGTTATTGCCTCCAAGGCGCGTGGAAGTACAAGGAACACGACTGGATCGCGCGGCCGGGCACGTTTGTTTATGAGCGCCCTGGCGAAGCACACACCTTACAAATCGTCGGGAATGAAACCATGGTTTCCTTTTTCATGTCATGGGTCCGCATATCACGCTGGATTCGGAGGGGCGGGAGATCGGCTACGTAGACGCATTCCGGCTATTGGAGTACTGCCGCTGCTACTATAGGGCGAAGAGAATGGGCTCGATGCCTCGAATCTGGACAGAATCACCCGGTGACTTCAGCGAATAGCTTTTTCACTTGGTCGATTCCTGTTCTATAACCTGCGAGCAGTACGGAAAAATCGCTGCTGTAGATGATAAAGCGCGCGCCGAGTTCGCGAGCTCGTTTCAAGAGCGCCATGTTTTTGGACTGCAGCCCGACCGCGAGACCTGCTTTTTCTCCCGCATGAATTACCTTTTCCAGCGCCTTCAGGAAAACCGGATTCTCGAACTGCTCCAAAATGCCGAGGGCTAGAGATAGGTCATAGGGACCCACAAACAGCACATCAACTCCAGCGACCGCTGCAATCTCATCTACCGATCGCAGACCCTCCTGGCTCTCAATCATCATGACGGCCATGGTCTCATGATTTGAAGAGATCACTTGTTCCTGGGCCGATTGACCCTTGAGATCGGTCACAATCGTGCCAAGGCCGTACCCACGATGCCCTAAGGGTGGAAATTTTAGCGCGTCCATCGCGGCCCGAGCCTCGGCAGCTGAATGGACGCGGGGAACGATAATCCCCATCGACCCTACATCGAGCGCGCGCGATATCAACGCGGGCTCGTTTTGTGTAACTCTTACCAGCGGGACAAGTCCGGCTCCGCGCCCGGTTCGGCATAAGTTCTGAATCTGCGCATAGGTCGTGGTGGAGTGTTCCGTATCGACGAAAAAGAAGTCGAGCCCAGCGGCGGCAAGAACGATGGGAACTTCGGGTTCAAGACAACCGCCCAAAGAAGTTCCGAAGACGATGCCCCCGGCTTTGAGCCGTTCCTTCACCGTATTTTTCTGCAAGTGTTATCTCCTGGCTTGCTTATCGAATGCTTCACTCGTCCGGGCATTGGTAGGTAAGTGGCGACGTGGTGGGCCAGCAGAGTTTCTTCTCGGCCAGATTGATCGACGCCTGAGTGTTTTCCCAGGTCATTTTTAGTGTGCATTTTCCCTCTTTCGAATCGTACGCAATCGTGAAATTATCCATCCACGAGGCAATTGAAGAGACCTGCATGTCAGTTCGGAGCAGCTCCTTGCTGCGAGAATAGGCATTGCTCTCCGTCCCAGTCTGGCGGCTGATGATGAGTGTCCATTTGTCAGCAGCGGGAATCGTGAACAGGGCGTACGTTCCCGCCGGGATTTCCTGGTCACCGATGGTCAGGTCGCTATCTGTGTCGAACGTTATTGGTTCATCGCCACCTGCGTGCCAAACTTCCCCGTAGGCCACGATTCCGCCGAATACTCTGCGCCCTTTTGAACGCTGGCTCGAGTAGAGCGTTTTGATTGTCTTGCCGTCGGAGAATTTGCACACGGCCGATGCCGGGCCGGCTTTCTTGCTGCCGTTCTCCTGGGCCTGTAACGTCAGGGCAATCGAGAAAAGCGCCACCGACGACCTCGCTAACCGCCGCAAGCTACCTTTTGTGGAGAAATTCACTTAGGATTGCCGTTCCGCCTCTGAGAATGCCAATACTCTACACGCGCAATCGCGTCCGAGAAGATTGTTCAACCTAATGAACGTAAGTGTAGGCGCCTTCGCGACCCTCAATTTTAATCCCAGAGCAAGGTAAACTAGCGGTTGCAGATTTGATCATGCGCGGGCTGGCATCAATGCGACGGATTCAGATTGCCGCGATTGTCGCCTTCTACGCGATGGGCGGCGCAACCCGATCGTTTTCCCGAGCGGTGCAGCCTAGCAAAGCGACACCGGTGCGCGAGGCGGACGCGATTTGTTCCCAGTGCCACCAGGACATTTTTCGCAAATATCTGGGTACGCCCATGTCAAATGCCAGCGGTCTGGCGTCAGATCGAATGTTCACGGGGAAATTCCACCACGCACCGTCTGGAATCGACTACGAGGTTTCAACTAAAGACGGCGCACTTTGGCTTCATTACTCGCGAGCCGGAGATTCCGCTCTCGAAGGGAACCAAAAGCTCGATTATTTTTTGGGTTCCGGCCATCTGGGCATAACGTATCTCTATACCATCGACGGATACTTACTTGAATCCCCGGTAGCGTACTATGGCCAGTCGCATGCCTATGACATGAAGCCGGGATTGGCTGATGTGCAAACTTTGCCCTCGGCTTTGCCCATGACGCGAGGGTGCATGCGCTGTCACATGAGCGGCACGCAGCCCGAAGACGCCGGCACGCGCAACCATTTTCAAGGGCTCCCATTTCTTCACGGGGGGGTTACCTGCGAGAGTTGCCACGGTGACGCCGCTGCCCACGTCGCAAGCTCAGGGAAAGCTCCATTAGTCAATCCAATCAAGCTTGATCCGGAGCGTCGCGATTCGGTTTGCATCAGTTGTCATCTCGAAGGCGATACTCGAATTGAACACGCTGGCCGGTCGGTCGACGATTACAAGCCGGGAGAGCGAATCGCAGACTATCTGTCCTATTTTGTTTATTCCAGCGACAGCATGATGAGCCGGGGGGTGAGCGAGATTGAAGAGCTGAGCCTAAGTAAATGCAAGAAAATCAGCGGCGATCGAATGTCATGCATGAGCTGTCACGATCCCCACTATTCGCCCCCACCGGAACAGCGAGCTGCCTTCTACCGCGGCAAGTGCTTGGCCTGTCATTCCTCGCCAAAGTACGCAACCTCCCATTTCAACAGCAACCCTGATTGCACCAGTTGTCACATGCCGAAGGGCAAAGTTGAAAAAGTTCCGCACATTGCGTGGACCGATCATCGCATTCGACAAAATCCCGATCCGCTTGAAACGGCTCCATCGTTGCCGACCGGTCGGCAATTGGTCCCGTTTCTCAATGGGGACGCCAACCAGCGGGATCTTGCCCTCGCCTACTACGATTTGGTGCTGGGAGGAAATACTTCCGAGACCGAACGCGCGTGGACGTTGCTCTCCGCTGCGCAAAAGACTGATCCGCGCGACCTGGCCGTTCTCGCTGCCCTCGGATATCTGGCACAAATTCGCGGCGACAGCAGCCTCGCCATGGATCTCTACCGCAAGGCGCTCCAGATCGACCCGGTTGACATGACAGCTGCCAATAACCTCGCAATCCTTCTGGCCAAGACGGGACAGGTTCTTGCGGCCAAGCGTCTCTGGGAGAAGACCTTCGGTTTGAACGAGGACATCGATGAGCCGGGAATTAATCTTGCTTTGGCCGATTGCATGTTAGGAGATCCGGCCGCCGCACAAAAAGTATTGCGACGTGTGCTGGTTTACAGTCCCGACCAGCCAATTGCACGTAAGAAGCTTCAGGCCATCAAATCGGATCGAAACCCATGCAATGCCGCCCCGTCCGCCGCGAAATAAGTAATGTGTTCAATATGCTGAAACATTCAGCGAAATGGGACCGCAAATGCTCAGAAATTTCAGCGCCATAAAACCAGCCATCGGGTAATCTAGCGCGCAGTTAAAAGTTGAGGCTTGGCGATGTGGCGGGCGATTCGATCAAAAACGGCTGCGCGCGTGGAAGAAGAACAACACCCGTACTATAAGTGGGTTGTCGTCGGGATCATATGGCTGGTTGCCTGTCTGAACTATACCGACCGCATGACAATCTTCTCCGTTTTCCCGGTCCTTAAAAAAGAGTTGTCGCTTTCCGATATCACGTTAGCTCTCATCGGCTCATCTTTTCTTTGGGTTTACGGAATCTTCTCTCCGGTGGGAGGCTATTTAGGGGATCGCTTCTCGCGGCGCAAAGTCATCCTGCTGAGCTTGCTGCTTTTCAGTGGGATCACCTTTGCGACTGGTCTCGCGCGAACGGGTACAGAATTGATCGCGCTCAGGTGTCTTTTGGGCATTTCGGAAGCGGTTTTCCTTCCGCCAGCGTTGGCTTATATCGCCAGCTACCACTTCGACCGGACTCGTTCACTCGCCAACAGTATTGCCCTGAGCGGCCTGACGGCCGGGACCGGTTTCGGTAGCTGGTATGGCGGCTACATGACGGAGCACTATTCCTGGCGCATGGGATTCTTTGTACTCGGTGGGGCGGGAATTGTCACGATGATGCTTGCGGCGCAGACGCTTCGCAAAGATCGCATTGTCGTTGTAGACGAGGCATCCGGGGCGGTGATTGAGCCATTCGGATCCAAAATTATTGCAATTGTGAAAACCCCGACCGCCTCCGCACTCATTTTCCTGGCATTCGCGCTTTCCTTGACAAGCTGGCCCACACACTCCTGGCTGCCGACCTATTTTTTTGAAAAATTCAAACTGAGTCTAACGCAAGCCGGGTCTGCCATTACTTTGTTTGCCGCGTTGCCGGCTTTGGTGGGAGGAATTGCCGGTGGTATATTGGCCGACCGGTGGACGAAACGCGATTCCCGCGCCCGAATGGCCGTGCAGGTCATTGGATTCAGCGTCATGGCTCCCACCATGTTGGCGATTGGATTCATGCCTTCGGCAAGAGGCATTATGGTTGATTTGCTGGTGTACTCAGTGGCGCGAGGGATGCTGGAAGGTAATTCCATGCCTCTGTTTTGTTCTGTTCTCCCGCCAAACCGTTGGTCAATGGCGTATGGGATATACAACCTCGCGGGGACTCTCGCAGGCAGCCTCGGAATATTGTTGGTAGGCGCCTTGAAAGCTTACTGGGGAATTGGGCTGACGCTTTCGTCGATGTCGTCCCTTCTGTTCGTCGCCTTAGGGGTTATGGCCATCACAATGTTTCGCTACCTGCCTTTGGATATTCTGCGGCAACGCGAACTGGAAATGGTAAAGGGTCTGCCGCTTCCTTTAGTTCAGCCTATTGAACCGTGAGCCAGTTGGCGGGGCTTCTCAGTCTGTTTCGATCTGCGGTAATTGTTTACCTCCGTTTGACCTGTTATCGTTTTTCTCAACTGGGACTGGTGGATTTCCCTCTGTGAAGCGAACCAGGGTAGAACGTAACGCAAAATGGTTGTGGTTGGTGCTTTTCATTCCGATTGGGATGCTGGGCCGCCCTCAGAGTGCGATTAATGTTCCCGATAACCGCGCTTTTGTCCCCGCCAAATTTGTCGATGTGACCGCGAAGCTGGGATTGGATTTCCACTATCTCGCTTCTCACACTTCCAAGAAATATCTGCTGGAAACCATGGGTGCGGGGGTAGCTTTATTTGACTATGACAATGACGGACTTCTCGACATTTTCCTGGTCAACGGCGCCCCGCTCGATGATTCCATGTCACGAGACGCGATTCCGCAGAAGACCGGACCGGAATATTGGAATCGCCTCTACCATCAAAAAAAGGACGGAACGTTTGAAGACGTCACCAAACGCGCGGGATTGGAGGGCGTTGGCTACGGAATGGGGGTTGCGGTTGGTGACTACGATAATGACGGCTACGAAGATCTGTACGTAACCGCCTATGGAGGTAACCGGCTTTACCACAACAACGGCAACGGCACCTTCTCCGATGTCACCGAAAAAGCAGGTGTTGGCGGCAGCGGATGGTCCACCAGCGCAGCCTGGGTAGATCTGGACAACGATGGCCTCCTGGATTTGATCGTGTTGCGCTATCTGAAGTGGGATTTTGCCGATATCTTTTGCGGCCAACATCGTGCGGAGTACCGCGCGTACTGCCATCCGGACCTTTTCCAGCCGATCGCACCGCTGGTTTACCACAATGATGGGAACGGGCACTTCACCGAGATGGCGGAAAAGATGGACCTTTCGCAGCCGGGTAAGGGTTTGGGAATCGCACTGGCCGACTACGATCGCGATGGACGCGTGGACCTATTCGTCAGCAATGACTCCATGCCCGAATTTCTCTATCACAATAAGGGGAATGGAAGATTTGAGGAGGTTGGAATGGTCTCCGACGTAGCGGTCGATGGAGATGGCCACACCTACGCGGGAATGGGCGTCGACTTCGCTGACTATGACAATGACTCCCTGCCGGACCTGGTCATCACCGATCTCGCCGGTCAGAAATACGCCCTTTATCACAACATGGGGAGGGGCGATTTCTCCTATGCCACGGATTCTTCTGCATTAGGCCGGCTGACGAGAATGCATTCCGGCTGGGGTGTTCGTTTCGTCGATTACGACAATGACGGTTGGAAAGATCTTCTCATCGTGCAAGGCCACGACCTGGATACCATCGGACTTGAAGCGCCGCAATTTCACTATCGTGAACCGATGCTTCTGGCGCGAAATATGGGAGGCCACTTTACCGACATTTCGTCGGCTTCCGGCGATGTTTTCCAGCGAGCCTGGGTGGGCCGTGGTTTGGCGACCGGGGACATCGACAATGACGGGAGAATCGATGCCGTAGTCACAACGAACGATGGCCCCGCCTACATCCTGCATAACGAGACACAGACCAACAATCACTGGCTATCGATAAAGCTTGTCGGACACCGCAGCAACCGGGATGCGATCGGCGCCGAAGTTGAACTGGAGACGGCGAATGGCAAACAGTTTGCGACCGTTACGACTGCCAGCAGCTATCTTTCTTCCAGCGATAAACGTGTCCACTTCGGTCTCGGAGTCGATACGGTCGGTCGCCTTACCATCCGTTGGCCCAGTGGAATCGCGCAGACTTTGAATGACGTGCACTCCGATCAATTTCTACAGGTTGACGAACCGATCTCGGCGTCTTCAAAGGGGGGCAGCACACCATGAAGAGGCGCGACACGATCTCCAAAACCAGCCTCTCTCGTCCCCGAATCGCTGTTTGCCTGTCGATTCTCTTACTGTGCCTTGTGTTTGCAGTTTCAAAGCTTAGCGGCCAGCAGACTAGCCCCCCGGTTCAACAAAACTCATCGAGCGCCGGCGAGGCCATGGGTCCGGCGCATGCCGCAGTGAAGGATGCCCAACAGCGGCCCATCACGGCCGGCGGTTTCGTTGACGGCGCTCCAGTCGTATTTCGTGACATCACCATGGCGGCGGGCCTGGACAAATTTCATCACCGGTCCGGTACGCCGGGGAAGAAAACCATCCTCGAGTCTCCGGGTTCCGGTGTCGCCCTTCTTGATTTTGATAACGATGGCTGGCTCGATATCTATTTTTTGAACGGATCGACAGTGCCTGCCCTGCGTGGACAAGAAGCCCCGCCGCGCGCCATGCTTTTCCACAACAATCATGATGGCACTTTCACCGATATCACCGACAAGGCAGGCGTCGCCAATGAACGCTGGGGATTCGGCGTTGCTGTGGCTGACTACGATAACGACGGATGGCCCGACATCTATGTCGCCAACTACGGCAAAAATCGCTTGTACCACAACAACCACGATGGGACCTTCACTGACGTTGCCGAGAAGGCTGGAGTCGCTCTTGGAGGCTGGTCCACCGGACCGACCTTTGGCGATTATGATCGCGACGGGCTTTTGGATTTGTTCGTTCCAGGGTATGTAAAATTCGACGTGGACCATCCTCCGCGTGGCGGCAAGCTTTGCCAGTTTCGCGGGATGCCCGTGTTCTGCGGTCCGCAAGGGCTTCCCGGCGAGAGCGATCATTTGTTCCACAACAATGGTGACGGCACGTTTACTGACGTGAGCGTGAAGGCCGGGGTTTCCGACCCCTCCGGAATGTATGGTCTGGCTTCGGTGTTTGTCGATATGGACGACGACGGCTGGCCCGACTTGGCGGTGGCGAACGATTCGGTTCCCAGCTTTCTTTACCGTAACCGCCGCGACGGTACATTCGAAGAGATTGGCGTGGCCTCGGGTTTCGCGCTGGCGGATGACGGGCACGCTCAGGCGTCGATGGGAATTGCGGTTGGAGATTACAACCGTGATGGGAAAGTGGATTTCTACGTCAGCTCGTTCTCCGATGACTACAATTCGCTTTATCGAAACGAAGGCGGTGGAAATTTTTCGGAGGTCGCCTATCGCTCCGGCTTAGGGTACCCAACGATTCCGTTTCTGTCGTGGGGCACGGGATTTCTGGATTTCGATAATGACGGCTTGCTGGATATCTTCGTTGCGAATGGCCACGTGTACCCGGGTATCGATCAACAAGACTGGGGCATCAGCTACGCCGAGCGTCCGCAGCTTTTCCGTAATCTCAATGGAACGAAGTTTGACGAGGTCCCGCCCGCGACCGGGAGCGGCCTGGCGGATGTGATTACCGCCCGCGGCGCTGCATTTGGAGACTTGTTCAATGACGGCCACATCGATGTCGTGATCAACAATATGGATTCGACTCCCACCCTGCTTCGCAATGTGGTGAACAATGGGAATCACTGGGTCGCGTTCAAGCTGGTGGGTGGCGCGAAGAGTCCGAAAGACGCAATCGGCGCCAAAGTCTTTCTTACTGCCGGGGGGGTGCGCCAGCGCGGAGATTCGTTCAGCGGCGGCAGCTACGGTTCCAACTCCGATCCCCGCATTCATTTTGGGCTCGGCACAAATTCTCGGATCGAAAAAATCGAGATCCGATGGCCCAGCGGAACCACAGAAGAGTTTTCCGTCCCTTCAGTGGATCGCGTTTATACGCTGGTTGAAGGGCAAGGACTCGGCAAGAAGTAAATCCTCTCGAAAAATCCTAAAACTTCCGTTCAATACGTTGAACGGCCCTAAACAAGAATTGGCCCATGCCTTATCGTGCTTCTGAGTTCTTGCCCAAATGCCCAACCGCCAAACTCCGAGTCGTTTCGGGTTGCCCGATCTCTCGCGACGGGAGTTCCTGCAAACGACAGGCCAACTCGGTATCGCCGCGCTCCTTCTGCCTTCTGCCGCAATCGCGGCCGACGAACAGCGCGGCCATGAATACGCTGCCGGCGAGGTCACGCTTCCTTTTGCCTATTCCATGACCCCCTCTCCCACCCCCAAACCGGAGGGCCTCGATTTTTCACATCAGTATGGGCCTGACAACTGTGAAATATTTATCCGAATGGATGGCGAACTCTGGGAATTCCGAAGCCAGTGGATCACCAACCTCGGAACCACGGCACGGTATAAAGGGCCGGATATCGATCACCTCGTTCGAGTCGAAGATGGCATCTATCCGGATGGAATGACCGCCTGCTGGTTTCTCGGCGGCATGTGGTATGACGAGGCCGAGCACAAATTGTATGCTCCCATGCACGTCGAGCAGGATGGCCCGCGACGCAATTATCCAGCCAGCCGTAAGATCGCCCTGGCGACCAGCACCGACAAAGGAAAGACTTGGCGCTATGAAGGCGACATTGTAACTTCAGAGACTTACTACTACTCCCCGGACATGTTCAAGTTTTCGGGATCGAGCTATGGGAATGGTGTCGCTGATTTTGGATTCTACGTAGATGCCCGGGGTGGGTACGTCTACATCTTTCCGGATGAAGGCTGGACGTGGCGCGCTACCGAGGGGGCGATGCGATGGAATTCCCGTGCGGCTCGTTGCGCCATCGCCGATAAATTGGCCCCGGGCAAATGGAGATACTTCTACAACGGCAGTTGGAATGAACCGGCCCTCGGCGGCAAATCCTCGACCGTCGCACCGAGTCATCTGTGGGGGATTGTCTACAGCACCGTTCTTCAGAAATACATTTGCATGTTCACCGGCAATCAGGATCCCCCTAATCAAAAAAATACCGACGGGGTTTACATTGGAGCGTGCACCGATCTCGGAAAGCAGGATTGGATCTGGGGGCATTGCCCGGAGGCGATGTTTGGATTTTTTAGCTTGCTCAATGCCGAGGGCACCGATGTGGCCGCAACATGTGCCGACTCCTTCCGCTACTACTCCTATTGGGACAGCAACGATTTCCAGCGCCTCGACGTAAAACTATCCATGGGACGAACCGTCGCCCCCGACTTGCAATGCCGCTACCTGTTTGAACCGCATCCCGAATCTTCCGACCCAATGCTCGGACGAGTTACCAAGATTGTCGGTTCCGCCAGTTCTGAGATGAAATATTCGGGTACATGGATCGAGCGCTCTCATCCCGAATCCTACGAAGGCAGGAGCAGGGAAAGCTCTACACCCAATAGCAGCATTGAATTCTCATTTGTCGGGGGCGCGGTTTACTGGCGGGCACTTCGATCGCCAGGTGGTGGAAAAGCCGATATTTACATTGACGGAGTTTTTCGCAAAAGCGTCGATTGTTATAGCCCGAGCAGTTTAAGCTATGAGGAATTCCTCTATTTCAATACCGGACTCACGCCCAATGCTCAACACACGATCAAAGTCGTCGTGATGGGAAAGAGGCATCCGAAGTCCATGGGAGTTCCCATTACCCACGTCGCCTTCGAGTATTCCGCTGAGAGCTATAGAGCCTCGGCTGGTTTCTCAAGTCTGATGGGCAAAAACAACTGGTACTACCAGCAATGGAAGGACCCCGAATACACGGACCTTCGCTTCACACCGGACTTGATGCACCCCAAAATGTGGTGGTTTGGAGATGGGGGCGGCAAGGTTGGCGTTAACTATCAGATTGCGGGCGACAGCGATATAGCGCGCAGGTGGATCGCTCCTCACGGCGGCACCGTCCGGGTTGAAGGTCACGTGCAGATGGATGAGGCCGACAGTTCAATCTCTGTTTCCATCTTCTTGAACTCCCAAAAGATATGGCCAGATAACGCTACTCCTGGGCAAATTGCCACGCACAATATGCAGGTGACGGTGATCCAAGGCGATTCAATTGCCTTTGTGGTGGCGAAGGCCAAATCAGCGTCCGCGAGCGCCGCACCGGAATCAAGCAAAGTTACCTGGGATCCGGTCATCACTTACACAAAAGGCGTCCCCGCAGTGTGGCAGGGGAATTCGCCGAGCGCGCGGAACCTCGCGCAAGATAAGTATGCTCGTTCAAAGATTCTGGTTTCGAGTTATCGTCCCTTCGATGCTGTGGACGGTGATCTGAATACGGCCTTTGTCATCCACGCCGATGACAGTTTTTCTTCTGGCGACGATTGGCTTTATGTCGATCTGGATAAGACTTATTTGATTGATCGTTATACCGTGACCTCGCAGACGCAGCATCCGGCTTACCGTCCGGTTAGCTTCACCTTGCAGAAAAGCGATGATGGCTTCGTCTGGACAGACGTTGATTCCGTGCCAAATGCGACCGGTGAACCAAGTACAATCGATTGCATCCCTCTGCTCAAGGTACAACGAGACGTCGCGACCTTTCGCGCACGCTATGTCCGGCTTTATTTACCGAAGGGGAAGCCGTTTGTCATAAATGAATTTGGTCTTTATTACACCGCTGGAAAATCCTACTTTGGAATGCCCATTCCAACAGGTTCCGCACATTTGTCGGAGGATAGTGAACTCGGCTGAAGAGAACTCGGTATTGAAGCAGATTGCATTTCTTGTGTTCCTTTTCACAATCGGCAGTCTGGGGATCCAAGCGGCTCTCGCGCAGGCCCCGTCCGGTAGTTCGGTTCCATTGAGCATCATCGTGGTTGATTCGGCTTCGCAAGCCGACTCAATCCTGCAACAGGTGAAAACGGGAGGAGACTTTGCTGCCCTCGCGAAACAACAGTCCGTTGATGTGACGGCTAAAGATGGCGGATTCATGGGAAAGCTCGATACGAAAATCCTCCGCATCGAACTGAGAGAGGCGCTGAAAGCCGCCGGGGCAGGCGGCTTGAGCAGTGTGGTAAAGATTCCCGAAGGCTACGCCATTCTTAAAGTCGTGCCAGAATCCGCAGTTCCCATGCTGCAGAATACAAACCCTATCCGGCTTCTTCCACTTCTTGCGACAGGAGCCATCAAGTACACCCTTAAGGTTTCAGGAAGAGAGGAAACGGAGTCGATCTTTCAGGCTCTCCCCAGAACAGACGCCTCGGCGCAGGATCTGCCTGGAATTTGTCGCAGCCGTAATCAGGCATTAGCCGAAGTGACGCAACAATTGGAAAAGAGATTAAATGCGATTGATCCCAAAGATCTTGGTAGCGCACCGCCGGCTGAACAAATAAAAATGTATTACACCGAGGCCCAGCTTTACGCTTATCAAGGCGACATGGAGAGGGCGATCTCCTTATGGCAGGCCGCTTACTCGATTGTGCAGTCCAGCGCGCCGCGCCTTTTGCTTCCCATGCAGGAAACGCTGGGCATTGCCTATTTGCACCGCTCCGAAATGGAAAATGACGTCTATCGCCAGCCGGATGATCGCTGCATTTTTCCTCCTCCAACTCCGATCCACTATCGAACAACGCAAGACTCGGAGAAAGCGGTTCAGTATTTTCTTAAATATCTCGACCGGCAACCCGACGATTTGGAAGTCCGCTGGTTGCTAACTCTCGCCTACACCACTCTCGGACAATATCCCGCAAATGTCTTGCCGAAGTACGTGATTCCGCCTTCCGTCTTCGCTTCGAAAGAAATCGTTGGACGGTTTAGAGATGTTGCTCAGAGCGCAGGCCTGAGCCTCTCGTCTCTCGCCGGCGGCGTCATAGTGGATGATTTCGATAATGATGGCTGGCTCGACGTAATCGTCTCGAGCACGGATCCATGCGAGCCCCTACACTTTTTTCACAATAATGGGGACGGAACCTTCACCGATCGTACCGCTCAGGCGGGCCTTAGCGATCAGCTTGGCGGCTTGAATATCATGCAGGCTGATTACAACAACGACGGTTGTATGGATATCCTGGTGTTACGAGGCGGATGGGAATATCCCATGCGCCGGTCGTTGCTGCGCAACAATTGCAACGGCACATTTACGGATGTGACTCCTGCGAGCGGTCTGGCGGAGCCGGCCACTTCTACGCAGTCAGCGGTCTGGGCCGACATCGATAATGACGGTTACCTCGATCTATTCATTGCCAACGAACGCGGCCCGAATCAGCTGTTCCGCAACAAAGGGGATGGAACTTTTGAAGATATCTCCCATGCCGCCGGCATAGATCAGTCGGCGTTCAGCAAGGCAGTTGTTGCGGCGGACTACGACAATGATGGGTACGTCGATTTCTATGTATCGAATTTTAGTGGCGTCAACTTTCTTTACCACAACAACCATGACGGAACATTCAAAGAGGTTGCTGGACCGGCTGGTGTGCAGGAACCGCGGGGTAGTTTTGCGGCCTGGTTCTTTGATTATGATAATGATGGCTGGCCCGACCTGTTTGTAACCAGTTACTACCAGAGCGATGACGAGGTGATGCGAAGTTATCTGGGAATGCCCCATAATGCCGAGACCCTGAAGCTTTATAAGAATATGCGGAACGGTACTTTCAAAGATGTCACCTCCGATGTGGGACTCGACAGGGTGTTTATGCCTATGGGCGCTAATTTTGGCGATATCGACAACGATGGCTTTCTGGATATCTATCTGGGAAATGGCGATCCGTCCTATGGCTCATTGATTCCGCACGTTCTGTTACGCAATCATGATGGAAAATATTTTGTTGATGTGACCGCGGTGTCTGGCACCGGTGAGCTGCATAAAGGACATGGCATTGCATTCGCCGATTTAAATCGCCGCGGCTATGAAGATATTGTTGCGGAGTGCGGTGGCGCGGTGCCCGGAGATAGTCATGGGTTGCGGCTTTTCGAAAACCCGGGCAACGGTAATGACTGGATTAATGTGCGCTTGATTGGCGTGAAAACCAATCGCGCCGCCATGGGCGCTCAAATCAAGATCACAGTTGAAAATCGCGGCACACGGGCACGAACAATTTTCCGCAATGTCGGCAGTGGCGGATCTTTCGGCGCCAATCCCATGGAGCAGCATATCGGATTAGGCCCATCTGCGCGTATTACGAAACTTGACATCTGGTGGCCGGCCAGCAAGAGCCGGCAGAGCTTTACGCAGGTGGAGAACAATCAGTTTATCGAGATCAAAGAGTTCGCGAAGACTCTTACTAAGTTGCGGCGCAACCCGGTGCGTTCAGGCGGCACACAAAAAGCCGGGATTCGCTCGACGCCACCGCTCAAGAACTAAATACCAAGCCGACGGCAGCGCACGATCAGGAGTACAAATAGAAACATGCGGCGGTTAGCATTCATGGCTATCTCTCTGCTTGGGCTTACAACCTGGGGGTGGTCTGCCGACCCGCAAACTCTGACCGGGCTGGTGTTGAAAGTAGACCGATCTCATAAATCGATGGTGGTGTCATGCAACAGTGTTCCCGGTTATATGGATGCCATGGTCATGACTTTTTCGGTGCGCGATGTCAAGGCTCTGAACAGCATGACCGCAAGCGCAATGATCGAGTTCAAAGTCCCCACCGGCACGGACTCGCCATACGCCGAAGACATTCACATAGTAGGCTTCGAAAGTGTCGAACAAGAGCCGCAAGAAGCCCAGCGGCTGAAGCTTTTGCGAGGGATTGTTAGCCCTGCGGCTTCGGCGGACGCACTGGCATTGGGAGATCCCGTCCCCGACTTCGCATTCACCGATCAGAAGCGCCAACGGATTACGTTCTCCCAGTTTGCCGGGAACGTGATCGTCCTGAGCTTCATCTATACCCGCTGCCCTAATCCTAACTACTGTTTTCGCTTAAATAGCAATTTGGGACGCTTACAAAATCGGTTCTCTGAGCGCATGGGGAACGGCCTGATTTTGTTGACCATTGTCGTCGATCCCGAGCACGACCAAGGGGACGCTCTGGCCAACTATGCCAATATTTGGAAAGCAAACCCGCGAGGTTGGCATTTCCTGACTGGGGATTTATCGGGCATCCAAAGAGTCTCCCAGACGTTCGGAATGGATTTTTGGGCAGATGAGGGCGCGGTCACCCACACCTTCCACACCGTGATTATCGATCGGCACGGAAAACTGGCAGCCAATCTCGAAGGAAACCAATTTACCTCGAAGCAGCTCGGTGATTTGGTGGAGACCATGCTTTCCCATGCAGACTAGCCTCATTTGCCAGGCGCCCTCGGCTGAACGCTCGTAGTCAGTCCCGCCCGACGCGTTTGTAGGTGAGCACCGCCGATTCGGGTTTCTTCGTGAGCGAAACCTGCAGACCTTTTTGCATCAGTTCACTGCCGGTAAATGTTTGGGATCCAGGTGAGTCGATGTTTGTAACCTGGTAGCGCGCGTCGGGCTGCAGCCCATGAAGTTGCAGTTGAGCGGAATCCATTACGCTGTTCGACCGCCGGAACGCTTGCACAAATCCGCCGCTTGCATCTGCGCGATCGAATTGCCACGCCATCCATGCATGATCGGAAGAATCGTAGGGCGTCAGCGGATAATAGTCTCCGAAATAGTTGTCGGCGATTCCACGCCACTGGGCGATGCCTTGGCGCATCCAGTCATAATTGAGATCTTTGCGCCGAACATCCCAACCGAGATTGATCTGGGGTCCCCAAGCGCTGCGAAATACGTAGTTGTCGCGCGCTACGTTCGGAGAACCAAAGTAGGGAATCCAGAAAGACATGCCGTAAGTGATGTTTTGCTGACCGACCGGTTCGTACGAATAGTCGCTGCGATGCATGGGCACCGCACGGCGAAGGGTTTCCAGATCGTCGCGCCGTCCCCCGGAAGCGCATGTGTCGATCAGGACGTTGGGATGTAACGCGTGGATTGCATCGAGGTACTCCAAAAAGCCCATCGCGTATTTATTTTCCGTGATGCCCTGCCGGTCAGGCGCGTCATTTTCTCGCCAGAAGGGAAGAGGCGCAATATTGAAATCGATGCGGTAAACGTCGATGCCTTGCCGATTGATGAAATTGTCCAGGTAATGCACAATCCATTGGACCACTTCCGGATTGCCCAGGTTTAGCAATCTCTGGCCATGTTGCTCCTCCTGGTCGCTCTTTAGCAGCCAATCCGGATGGTTTTTCCATAGCCAGCTGTCCCGCGTAACTCTCTCAAACTCAAACCAGACGATAGGCTGAATTCCCAGAGCGTGAGCGTAATCGTCAACCGGCTTCAATCCGTTCGGAAAACGCTGGGGATCGATGTCCCAGGTCCCGGTGTTCGCCCACGATCCGTTATTCACATACCATCCGGCATCCATCCACCAGTAGTCGATCTTGATGTTTTCCTCTCCATAGCGCTCCAGAAATAGCTTTTGGCTTGCCTCGTCCGCGCGGGTCATCTCGCCGTACCAGAGCGCGCTGGAAGCGGCGAGCTTGGGGGTAAGACTCTTTCCTCCCGGCTTCGGCAAATTGTGAACCAACATCCATTTACGCCAGAGATTCTGGCCACGCAGCCAATCTCCATTCCAGAATAAAAGCGCCACCAATGGCGAGCGCACTTTCTCGCCGCGAAGCAGCTTAAAATGCGTCAACTCCTGTCCTGCGCGAATTTCAAGGCCGCGTTCGTCATCACGGCTGAAGTCTGCGGCCCATTGCCCGGGCCATCCCAGGCCGACAATCACCCCTTTGTCCGACGCGTCGACGTCGAAGTAGCAAAGCGCGTTGTCGGTGGGCCGGCCTCCGGACGTTGCAATATGTTGCTCAAACTTTGGAGGGAGCTTGGTCTCGAAAGGCTCGAAATCGGTGGGCTGCGCCGGGCTGCCCCGAAAGTGGTGTAAAACGAATTCGTCTCCTGCGGCGCGCTGAAACCAAGTGTCGATAGCTTCAATATTCTCCACAATAGGGGTATCGGCGGAGCCTGTATTTTCGAAATACAGAGTCCATTCCACCACTGGAAAATCGTGGTACTCAACTCCAACCCAGCGTACGACAAGCCCCGTCGCGGGGTCGCGAAACGTAATCGTGTATTGCGTTCGTTGGGCATCGAGCGGCTGCACGCTGCGCTGGTGGGACCACTGCTTCAACAGTTCGGCAGACGACCTGCCACCGTATTTGAATGAGAAAGGCAGGGTGCTGTTGAATGGTCCAGCCGGTGGTCCCAAAGATACGTCGCCCAACCACAAGGTAGTGCCATCTTCAAGTGTCACCCGCGCATCTGCCCACACTGCATCGCCGCACCACTCTTTTTCCGGGTCCTGTCCATTCTTCAAAGCGAACTCAGTCGCGCCGTCGAGTGTCGCTTCCACTGGAATGCCGGGAGTTCCAACTTTGCTGACAACATCTGGAAAGACAACCTTGTCGGCGACAGCGACCGAGAACTCCTGAGTCGCGCTCGTGTAGCCGCATCCGGCATAGCTGCCGTCGAGGCCTGCCACAGCTTCGAAGCTCTTTGCCGGCGAAGTCAGGTGAACCACGACGCCTTGAGCGCCGTCCATATACAAGCCGCGGTCATACTCAGTATTGAAAATTCGTAAGGGCCGTCCATCGCGGCTGTTGCGCCCGATGGCGCCACGTGTGCCCAGCAGCGATAAATAGTTTTCGGCCGGGACAGGTTGGATTTTGCCCGAGAACTTAGCCGCGGCCCAGCGTGCCGCCTCCGCCTGCTCCGCGTCCTCCGGAGTCACCCCAAACGCCAGAGAGGAGAACGCCGTGCTCGACAGGAGCAGCAGCGAAATCAATGCAGTTTTTCGTAGCACCGTTGCTTTCCTTTTTTCAGTGAACAGAGAGAACTACCTTTCAGGTAAGGCGCTGTCAACATTTTTTCATTCTATTGAACAGCGATTCGCCTTGTGCCCGGTGCGCGCCGCTTCGCCGGCCGCATAAGCCGTCGACAAAAATGCTAACCGTGAAGGCTTCTGTTCACGGTATTGAACTTCCTTGACAGTTGCTTACGAACCGGACTAAGAAGTGTTTGCTTCGATGTGGAGCTTCGTCCATCGCGTGGGCGCGCTGATTCGGTGAGTCGCTAAACGGCATAGCAATTTGCTCAGGAGGAACTATGAGGGATCGTGCGGGATTCTGTGGGATTTTCAAGGCGTTGCCAATCGTTGTGTTTTTGATGCTGTTCATCTGTCCTCCTCAAAATCTACTGGCGCAGGGCAACGCCGATGGCTCAATCCATGGGACGGTCACAGATCCCTCGGGCGCAGGAATTGGAGGAGTCAGCGTTAGCGTGAAAAATAATGGAACTGGTTCGATCCAGGCCATCACCACCGGTGACTCCGGCATCTTCGATGCCCAGAACCTTCCGCCTGGCTTCTACAGCGTAAAGAGCGAAAAGCCCGGATTTGGAACCAAAACCACTGACAATGTGGAAGTCGCGGTGGGCCGCACGACTACTCTTACCATCCAGCTCGCGGTTGGCAGCGTATCGACGACCGTGAATGTCGAAGCCACCATTGCTCCCGTCACAGAAGACAAAGGCGACCGCGGCGTCTTGCTGGAGCCGCAAACTCTTGCTGAACTCCCGCTACAGGTGAACGGGGGCGCTCGTCTGGTGGATACGTTCCTCACCTTGGCGCCAGGGGTCACGGGCGATACTTTTTCCGCGCGCATCAACGGCGCGCCAGACTTCAGTCAGGATTTCTATTACGACGGCATTCCCTACATGAACGCGGATGGCGGCGGACGGCAAGAGGGATTGGGCGCGCCCTTTGAAGCAGTTGACGAATACGCCGTCGTCACCAATGCCTATGACGCGCAATACGGCCGCGGCGCTGGACTTCTCAATTTTCACATTCGGAGTGGTACCAATCAGTTGCACGGCGGCGGCTGGGAATATCTCCGCAACAATGACCTGGACTCCAAAGGCTTCTTTGCCAATTCCGTTCCCACCGAGAAACAAGACGAATTCGGGTTTAAACTCGGTGGCCCCGTTTATATTCCGAAGCTTTATGACGGGAAAGATAAGACTTTCTTCTTTGTAAATTTTAACTGGTTTAGGTATCGCGGCGGCATCAGTGAATCGGAGGAGACATTGCCGACGGCGGCGATGAAGACGGGCGATTTCTCCAGTGTCCTCACCAATACTCCTGTTTTGGTTAACAACGCTCCCGAGATCAACCCCTGCGATGGAAGCACCGTATTCCAAGGTCAGATTTTTGACCCGTCCACCACGCGAACTGTAAACGGGGAACAGTGCCGCACGGCTTTCCCCGGTAACATCATACCGATGGGTAATCTCAGTGCGCTGAGTGCGCAGTATTTGGCGCTGATGCCCACAGCTACAACCAATGCTCCAATCAACAACACCTTGGTTGCGGTTCCCACCGCTCCTGAGAACAATCTCGTTTACCTGTTCAAGGTCGATCACAATATTAACCACTCTCTGGTTTTGCACGCCTCCTATTACAAGGGAAGATTCACCACCCCCACTTCGCCCGTAATTTCAGGGCCACTGGGCACGGGAAATAACTTCAATTCGCTCGGCTGGGAGCCACGCGTTTCACTTGACTGGACCATCAACAGCCATCTCATCAACCAGACTATGTACAGCGTTCAGTACACCGAGGGTGTCCGCATTTTCTTCCCTCTTGTGCCCTCAAGCTTTACTAGTCCCATCAGCACTCCGGGTCAGCCTTATCCAGCCTTAGCCATTCAAGGCGAACCTAGTTATGGAGCCGGCAGCGATAACGGCCAAAACAGCGGAGGCTGCTGGCCGTGCACCTTCTTCGCCGACAATGTCAAATGGTCGAAGGGCCGTCATAACATCGCCTTCGGAACAGAAATACGGTTTGAAGATGAGAAGGATGCGTTCGCCACCAACATCGGCACCTACTCTTTTTCAAGTGGCGGAACTTCTCTTCCGTTTTCCCCAGCCTCAGGCCAATTGGGGTGGGGATTTGCCAGCTTCTTCCTCGGTACTCCGACTACGGTGACCCAAACCGCGCCGACCCCTCCACGGCTCACCAAGACGGGCTATCGTGCGCTTTACTTCCAGGACGACATGCAGGTCAACAAGAAACTGACATTGAACATGGGCCTGCGTTGGGACGTGTCCCTGCCATCCTGGAGTTCAGCGGGATATTACTCAAACTTTGACCCGACGGTTCCCAATCCGGGTGCAGGCGGCCTTCCCGGCTCGCTGGTGTACGCCGGCAATACCGGAACCGGTGGATGTATTTCTGCCGGCGGGTCTTCCACGTGCATGGCCAAGTTGGCTAATACTTATTGGAAGAACTTCGAGCCGAGGTTTGGCTTCGCTTACCGTTTGTCCGACAAGACCACGGTGCGCGGCGGCGCCGGCATCACCAGCATTCGCGGTGGCGCAACCACGCTCATGGGACCTGAAGTCGCAGCCAGCTTCCTGGCCGGCTATCAGGCGCAGCAAACTTTATCCAGCAACGGCTTCTCTATTCCATCGCAAATCCCTGGGCCGACCTGGGATGCGGGTATTCCTGCAGTTGGAGCTCCGCCGGTGCATACCTTAGACGCGCTGGATGGCCAGTCTGTGGACTGGATGCGGCCACAAGATGGCAAGACCGGCTACACCCAGGAATGGACTCTAACGGTTGAGCACCAGCTGCCCGCCAAGATCGCAGTGGAGGCCAGCTACGTGGGCAGCGCGAGTGTTCACGTGGGAGCAAATCTGCTGAATCCGAACCAGGTGCCTTCTGCCGATCTCGCGACATACGGAAGCATCCTTGACGATCCGGTGAACTCGCCACAGGCGATCGCAGCCGGCATCACCATTCCTTATCCGTCGTTTTTGACGGATTGGGGATCGGCGGCCACTGTGGCCCAAGCCCTGAGACCTTTTCCGATGTTTGGATACATCAGTCCCAACACTCAGAATGAAGGGCACATTCGCTACAATGCCCTGCAACTGCGGGCGCAGAAATTCTTCTCAAATGGTCTTTCGTTCCTGGTGAGTTACACCTACTCTCAGACCATCGCCGATGCCACCGATCAGTTCTCAACCTTCGGCAATCCTCCGTTGGACGCTGGCAACACGCTGGCCGAGAGACGGATCCTGGGCGGGACGACGTTCGGAAATACCTATCCCCGATACTTATCTGTTGCGACCACCTACGAGCTGCCCATCGGTCCGGGAAAGAGATTTCTGCCGGTGAACGGCGTCGCCGGAAGAATCGTGGGTGGCTGGGGAGCTTCATTCGTAGGAACCTATGATGCTGGAACGGTTCTGCCCATCACTGGGGGGAGCCAGCAGCCAATATTTAACGGTCCAGCGCGTCCCAACCTTGTGCCCGGCGTCTCCGAACGAATCCCATATTCGGGTAAGTTCAATCCCTATACCGAGACTTACCTCAACGCGGCTGCCTTCAGCGATCCCGGCGCATTTGCCATTGGCGATGCTCCGCCGACACTCCCTGACGCCAGAGGCTTCCCGCATTACAACGAGAATATTTCCATCATCAAAGACATCAAGGTCAAAGAATCGGCCAAGGTTCAGTTTCGCTGCGATTTGTTTAACGCCTTTAACCGCGTCGTGTTCAGTGATCCCGATTCCAACTGGAATGACGTTGTGACAGGAGGCTTCGGAAAGGTGACAGGCCAGTTTAATTCGCCGCGAGTGATTCAGTTTGCTCTCAGATTCGACTTCTGAGAGTATTCCGTTCCCGTGTGCTTACTCCGCACGTCCCGTTTTCTGGGCGTGCGGAGTGTTTTTTGCTAACCACAACTTGACAGAAATTTATTGAACCGGAGGCGCTTGGCGTACTATCTGACAGGAGGCCAGAGGGTGTTGTGAACGCGACTCTTAGAACCTTAGTTTTCCTCTTTCTTTTTGTGTCATCGCTTTGGATGGTTTGTCAGGAACAGCCGAGCGATCAAGTACAGCAGCTTTACCAGGAAGCCAAACTCGCTGAGCAAGCTGGACAGACCGATCAGGCGATTCAGAAATATAAGGAGATCATAAAGCTCGATCCCAAGCTGGCTGCCGGCTACAACAATCTGGGGCGGCTCTACTATCAGGAAGGGAAGCTCGACGAAGCGATTCAGCCCCTCCAGCATGCCAGCCAGCTCGATCCGAAAGTGGAGTCTCCCCGCGCCCTCTTGGGATTTGTCTATTTTCAGTTGGAGGATTTCGAAGGCGCGCGCCGCGAATTGAAGCTCGCTGCGCAATTGAATCCAGCGGATAAGACGGCGAGGTTATTCCTGGCTCGCAGCCTAGTCGAACTTAAGGATTTTGCCGGGGCGCTAAAATTATTGGAACAGCTCGAACGCGAGGATCCCAAAAATACCGAGGTCCTCTATACGTTGGGCGGCGTGTATTCCAGTCTGGCTGAAATCACCATCACAAAAATCCAGGATGTCGACCCAAACTCTTACTTACTGGAACTTCTTCTTGGAAAAGTTTCGGAGATCAAGCAGATTTATCCGGATGCCGCCGAACATTACAAGCGTGCGATTGAACGTGCGCCCGATGTACCCGATCTTTATTATAGGTATGCCCACGCATTATGGGGTGCCGGTGATATGGATGGCGCCTTGCAGGCCTACGACACCGCTCTCCAGCGAGATCCCTACGACTACCGCTCGCAATGGGAATCGGCCAGAATTCTCCTGTCGGATAATCCTCAGGAAGCGTTGAATCGCGCCAATCGTGCCCTTGAACTCAAACCGGACCTGGCGGCTGCATTGACCGTTCGGGGCCGGGCTCTTCTGTCTCTCGAAAAGCCTGCGGATGCGATCGAAGCCTTCAAGAAAGCGATCGCCATTGATCCTGACGACTCAGCCAATCACTTCCAGTTGGCTCGAGCGTATCGCTTGACCGGGCAGTCCCAGGAAGCGCAGAACGAAAATGCCATTTATGAACGCATGGATAAGGGATCTCACGCCGCGCAGGAGCGAAAACTGCCCCAGCCACAATAGGCTTGGCACGCTCCTTGGAATCTGGGGAAACATAAAATCGCCATTTCCGGCAATCGGAGTGTTTATTTTTGGCTTCTGCCTGTGGAGCGTCGTGCCGCTTTACGCCCAGTCACCCCGGCTTGCCCCAGCCGACTCGAGTCCCTCGGTCGGGTCCGGGAACCTGGATCCCGAGCTTGCGGCATCAATTCGGCAAAAGCGCTGGCGCGAAGTTGTAGCTCGTGCCGTAACATTGCACGCGACCAAACCCACCGATGCCAATATCGCCTATTGGTTAGGCATTGCTGAACTCCAGTTGCATCAGCCAATCGAAGCGGTTCTGGCTCTTCGATCCGCGGAAAAGCTCGGACTGCATTCAGCCCTGTTTCATGAGGGCTTAGGGCTAGCGTATTACGATCTCAATCAATATTTCCTTTTTGAGAAGCAAATGCAGCAAGCTGCGCAACAGGATCCTCTCGATTCCAAGCCAGATTACTATCTAGGGTTGTATCGATTGACCATCCGCTCTGACTTAGCGCGAGCATTGGATCTCTTCGCAGGCGCTGCCAAACTCGATCCCAACGATTGGAAGAGCCTGTATCAGGAAGGAAATTGTCTGGAGCAGCTTGGAAAGCTTGCCGATGCCCGCGCTCGATACCTGGAATCCATTCACCTCGTCGAGAAGAGCGGCGAGCACTTTGGTTGGCCATTTCAAGGCATGGCTCGATTACTGCTGAACGACAATCCAAAAGACGCTCTGGACTTTGCCACGAAGGCGGTCAACCTGGAACCAAATGAACCCTCCAATCATCTGGTTTTGTCCGCCACTTATCAACGGTTAGGCAAGCTGTCCGATGCCATCGAAGAAGCGCAATTGGCGTCCAAAGGAAACCCCACTGACGCTACAACCACGTACGCTCTATACAAACTATATCGGGAGGCCAGAGATCCCCGCGCAGCCGAAGAATTGAAGATGTTTGGCGATATCACCAAGCTTTATGGCTCGAACTAAAGCGTCCTTGCTTTTGCCGATTGCTCTACTTGCTCTGCTCACCCGCCCCTCGCTCGTGGAAGCGCAGTTTGGCTCTTTGGTCAGTCCGGGGCAAGCGGCGCAAGCGTATTCGCAAGACGAGTTGGACGCCTATCTGCAAATTGTCAAATCGACCGATGATCGCGATGTGGTAAGGAAGGTCGACGCCTTTGCATTGGCATACCCCAAGTCTGAATTGCTGGGGCTTGCGTATCAGAACCAGGTTCGCGCCTTTGAGCAGTTGAATGACTTCGAACAGATGCTGTCGGCCGGCCACAAGGCTTTGCAGGCAAACCCCGACAATCTGAATACTCTTCTGACTTTGGCGCCGGCGATGGCGAGTCGAGCCGACCATCGTCCGGATAGTGCCCAGCTTCTGGCTGACGCAGAAACCTATGCGCGCCAGGCTTTAGAGGGTATCGATAAGACACGTTTGCCGCACAGTGTAACTCTCGAAGGCTGGACTTTAGAAAAGCGGCAGATGCTTTCGCAAGTCCACGAAGTACTGGGACTGGTCGCCTTGCAACGCCTGCAAACCCAAGCAGCAATCTCGGAACTCCAAACTGCCATAAGTCTGTCGCCTTCGCCAGAGGGGATACAGTTCCTAAGATTGGGCCTGGCATTCGCCACGAATGG
Organism: uncultured Acidobacteriaceae bacterium; assembly: GCA_963834075.1. Taxonomy (GTDB): domain Bacteria; phylum Acidobacteriota; class Terriglobia; order Terriglobales; family Acidobacteriaceae; genus PALSA-270. Next base: position 14,895 of record CAWIAH010000007.1, on the reverse strand, counting down.
CCAGAAAATTGAGGCATCTCAGAGTTTTCATCGCGCTGCCGGTCTGGGGCCAGAGTCGGTCCGCTCTTTCGCTCTGGCGCAGCTTGAAAAAATGAAAGACGCCAAATCTCCCAATTGAAGATAGACCGGAGAGCATACTCCCATGGTTCCGAATGATTTGGAGAAGCTCCGGTCCATCTGGGATCCTTACGCTCAGTGAACCCCCACTGCCGCTGGCCTTCCCGTCAGTTCCCGAATGAGTTTAATCTCCGCCGCGCGATAAGGGCGGCCATCGGGATAAAACATGTCATGAAACCAAATTGGCGGTTGATCCAGAATATAAGGATGATCCCATGATTCCCACGGCAAATACGATTGCACTTTACCGTAGACCAGCGCGGCCGCATTCACGCCAACGTTATCTTTCTTAGCAAGCGGTAGGATGGTATCGAATGTATTTCCCAGCCCACGCGCCATGAACTCGGTGCAGATCACCGGCCGCTGGTAGCTTTGCAGCGATTTGGCAAGACGCTCCCACTCCTCCGGCCACGAATAATTGTGAAACGTGAGAATGTCCGACAGTTCGAGCTGAATTCGTTCATCGGGATCGAGCTTGTCCGGCGAAGACCAGTCGCCCGCCCGCCACAGGCCGCTGCTGAGCGGCTGGGTCGGATTCATCGACCGTGCCCAGGCGTAGGCCTGTGGCAGCAACCTCTGTTCAATTTTATTTTTATCCTTCGCCTCATATTTGGCGTACGCTCGGAAAATATTATTGGGTTCATTCCAGATATCCCACGCCAGCACTCGCGGGTCGTTACCGAAAGCGCCGACCACTCCTTGCACATAGGCTTTTAACCGCGGATATTGCGAGGGATCGCCCAGGGCGGCAGCTCCCGGACTTTGCACCCATCCAGAATTATGTACACCGGGGATGGGCGGATGTTGTGGACCAAGCTTCGGGCGCGGGTCGAAGCAGGAGTCAAATAGCACGAAAATGGTGCGAATGTGGTGCTGGCTCGCGATGGTGAGAAACGTGTCAATCCGTTTTTGAAAATCGGCCGGATCTTTATCCCACAGGATGTATGGCAGAAAGACCCGCACCATATTGAAGCCGGTATTTTCCGCCCATCCCAGTTCTTTGTCGAGTTGTTGCGGATCGAACGTGTCCGCCTGCCACATCTCCAGCGAATTGACGGCGGTTGACGGTATGTAATTCACCCCCACCAGCCAGGGCTGCTGCGCATACCATTGATTCGCCTTGGCCTCACTCCAGCGCTGCTGTTTTCCCGCATCTGGTTGCCCCGGACTCGTTTGGCTCAAACCAGCTATGGACGAAATCAGGACGACCAAAAGAAACACACGGACGATTTTCATGCTTCTCTCCTATCACAATATGGTGCCGCATCCGTGACGATGGCTGGACCCACGAAGATAAAGATAAAGTCCGAGGCGCCGCTCGGCCTGCGCATTGTAATCGGTGGCGTTTCCTCGAAGACGCAACAATTCGGGCGGGCTACCAATGCGGTCAACGGGTGAATCGCACGATTCACCCATTGGCATAAGCGCCGCGACTGATTTATTGGCTGGCCGGCACGTACATTCTGCTCGCTACAACCAACTCGACGTTTAGCGTCTCCGCCGTAAGCTTTACGCTCTGCATGCCGCTTTTTGCTTCCGGTTTCGCGCTAAAGGTGAGCAGATATTGATTTTGTAATCGATGATCTAACTCATCGAGAAAAGGAACGAACGCCGGCGCCGGACCTGTAAATCCGATGTAGTATCCTTCCCCTCCGGTTTCGTCCGTAACTCGCGAAAGATAAATCTGTCCCGAGTTGTAACGCCAAAAAGTGTGACCAAAGTGACCCGCGCCAGGATTGTAAATCCCGAACACAACAATTCCCGCTTTCTGAGCATCTTCGATGGCAGCACTCACATACGGGTCTTCCGGATCTCCTCCAGCGTAATAGCGATCGATCCCATCGGAGACCATCAGAACTTCCCGCCGCAGGCTGCCCGTCGGCCAGTGTTTGACCAGATCGCTCAAGGAAAAATAAGGGCTGGCATTAACGCCTGGAATGCCCAGAGGAAGTCTCAGCGACCTCGCCGCCTGCGCATGATCGGTCGTCAGGTTCTGCGCGATCCGCGCGATGCCGTTCTGCATATAGGCGACGCCAATCTTCGTTGTGGCCGGCTGCGAATTGATGAATTGGCGGATGTCGCCGAGTTGTGTGCCGAGACTTTCCCCGGACGAGTCGTCGAGCAGAATGAATAATTCGAGTTGCGCATGATCGCCTCGGGCCGGCACCCAAGAAGTCACTTTATCGCGAACCTTTCCTTCGTAGACCAATACATCACCTTGATCGATGGCTGGTGGCGTCATGCCATGACTGGCCTCCACCGTAACCGTCATGTTTACCGAGGGACCGCCCGCTTGCGGTTCCTGAGCAACCAGTGAACAAACTCCGAATGTGAATACGAATAGGCAGGCAAAGCAAAACCACTTTCTTTTCACAAAATCCTCATTTCTTTCAGTCAAATCAAGAAGCCAGCCGCGCGTCTGGCGATGCGGGCCAGGGGATCGGCCACCAGTCGGCAGCCATCAAGAGCGTGAGCCAAAGAATAAAAGGCGCCGCTGCAAGCAGGGCCGGGATTAGCTGGTGTAGGATGCTCGCGTCAAAAGCTCACCCAAAAACAGTTTACGCCCAAACGCCGGGGCGCCGAGCGGATGAGGTCTTTCCTCAGAGCCAACCGACGGCCCTTTCGCCAACAACTGACCCACGCGAAAGCGGAAGCTGAACCCGCGGAATATGAACAAATTGTCATCCTCCGGAAAAGGCACCGTAATGTTCCATCCATATCGTAAGTTCTTAGCCCTTAGCCAAACGAGGTCAGTACGGCATCAGGGAAGGGTTGAGGTGAAAGATGTTAAAGAATATCTTTCGCGACCGGTATAGGGGTCTCCCTGGCCTCGGTTCTTTGCTTTGTGCGTTCGTTCTGTTCGCTCCTTTTCTGGTGGCTCAATCGGCGGCGACGGACGTATTGACAGGCAAAGTCATCGATGGTTCAGGTGCCGCGGTTGCAAATGCGAAAGTGACAGTAAGCAACGTAGACACCGGGGCCACGCGAAGCACAGCCACAGGAGTAGACGGCCTATATAAGTTTGAAGATCTGCCGCGTGGTGTTTACCGGTTGAGGTTTGAAGCGGCCGGTTTGAACCCGTTGGAACTTCCCTCCGCAACCGTCGGTGGCACTGAGGCGTTGGTTCTGAATGAGAAACTTGAATCCAGCGGGCAAGCCGCTGGAAAGCCGGAACAGCAGGAAAAATTGCCCGACGCGCCATCCAGCAGTAAGGCACCTTCGCTGTCCGATCTCGGCCTGACTCCCGAACAAACTCAAGGAAATGCGAAAGAGCAAGCATTGCTCGACAAGCGGACTCATATGCTGAGAATCCACCAGCGCATGGGCTTGATCACGACCATCCCGCTGATCGCGACAGTAATCCTGGGCACCGGAGCCGGCGGCAAAAGTGAAGGTAGCGCGACTCGCGATTTGCACGTCGCTCTCGGATCACTTACCGGCGATCTTTACGGCATCACCGCCTATTACGCGATCCGCGCCCCCAGAATCGACAATACCCCAAAACGTGGCCCGATCCGTTTTCACGAGGCCATGGCCTGGATTCACGGGCCCGGCATGATTCTCACTCCAATCCTGGGCGCGATGGCGTTCGCACAAAAAAACAATGGGGAGAGAGTTCACGGCCTCGCCTCCGCACACGGACCGGTGGCCATCGTCACCGCCGGAGCATTCGGCGCCGCCCTCGTGTCGGTTTCATTTAAGTTCTAATAACCTATGGAAAAGAAAATTCTGGTCTTCCTGCTGCTGATAACCCTTCCCGCACTTGCAGCCCATAGCCAATGGGTCTTGGATCAAAGCACTCTCACCTACCATGTTTCGCATCCATTGCACCAGACCGAGGGAGTGACCCATGCAGCGAAAGGCAAGGGAGTCTGCGACGCGGGTCAATGCGATATTCTGATCGCCGTGCCCGTGAAATCCTTTGATTCGGGGGACAGCAACCGTGATCTTCATATGCTTCAGGTGACCCGGGGCGCTGAGTTTCCCCTGGTCATCGTGCGCACGCGGCTGCCCGAATCTGCCGCCTCATCGGCGACGGTAAATGCCGATCTGGAGATTCAATTCGCCGGCCACACCGCCCACTTCAAGCAGATTCCGTTCCAGCTCGAAAGAAACGGCACCCAGATGCATATCAAGGGCACAATTCCAGCCACACTCTCCGATTTCGAAATCGACCCGCCATCCCTGCTGACCATGCCAATCAAGAACGAAATCCCGGTGCGGGTGGACATGACCTGGCACTCTCAGTAAATAACCCGCGGCGGATTCTGGAATCTCCTTCGTCCGGCTTCCCGCATCTTATCGCTTAGGTGTAGAGTCTTGGATCAGCGAGCCCCCTATGCGATTGCTGTTGGTAGAAGATGATGTCTCCATTCAACTGTTCCTCAAGCGGGCGCTTGTAGAAGCTGGATACCAGGTGGATACGGCCAGCACGGCGAAAGCCGGGGAAGCGTCTGCCCTGGAGGGCATTCACGATGCCTTCATTATCGATCTTGGCCTTCCCGACATGGATGGGTTGGATTTGATCGCCCGCTGCCGCGCGCAGGGAAGTTCGGCGCCGGTCCTGATACTTTCTGCCCGGCGCTCGGTGGACGAACGCGTTCGAGGACTGGAACTGGGCGGAGACGACTACCTTACGAAGCCGTTCGCGCTCGCGGAATTGCTTGCCAGGTTGAGAAATCTGTTGCGTCGATCTACGATTTCTCAGACTGAATCCATGCGTCTGCAAGCTGCTGATTTGCAGCTTGACCTGGTGCGGCGCGAAGCCCGAAGAGGCGATCACTTGTTGCAGTTGACCCCACAGGAATTTTCTCTTCTGGAATATCTCTGCCGCAATGAAGGCCGGGTAGTGACCCGTACCATGATTCTCGATCATGTCTGGCGGATGCGGATCGATCCCGCCACCAATGTTGTCGACGTTCATATTTATCGGCTGCGGAGTAAGGTTGACCATGACACACCGCGACCGCTGATCCATACCATCCGTGGTGTTGGCTATGTCCTCAAGCATGCCTAAAATAGTACGCACCACAGCCGCCTGGCGGATCTCGGCTTGGACGACTCTGGCATTCGCGCTCGGAACCGCGGTGGCTTTTTCCATTGTTTATTTCCTGGTCGCACAAGGCCTCCGGGAACGCAGCGATACCTGGCTAAGCGGCGAGGCAGATGTCCTGGCTCAAGTTTCGGCCGACACTCCCCCGGACCATTTATATAAACGGATCGTTCGCGAGGTGGCTGAACTTGCCACTCAAGAAGTGCCGGACGAGCGCAACGCGCGCGGGGAGCGGCTCAATTCCGTTTTCTTCCTGGCGGTTGATTCGACGAATCATGAGGCTCCGCTGTGGGTAGGGCCCGGTTCTGAAGCCGCTTTTGTTGCGGCAATCCAGCGAGCCCACCTCTTTCCTGGAACCCCCCACTCCCTATTTGTGGATGGATGGCGCCAAACATTCCGAGTGGTGGTCAAAGCGCAGAATGGCAGAACCGTCTATCTGGGACTCTCCGACCATGGCGCGAAACATCTGCTGCACACGCTGGCCCGTCGCTTTCTCCTGATATGGGGCGGTATGTTCTTGCTCGGCTTCGTAATTTCCTATTGGAGCGCGCGTCGTACTCTGCTGCGTGTCGAACAGATCACGGCAACCGTGGCACAAATCGGAACGCAGGACTTGGCGGAACGCCTGCCTGAGCCCGCCAATTCGGATGAGATCTCGCGGTTGGCCGAAACCTTTAACCGGATGCTGGATCGCCTGCAGTCCTCGGTAAATCAGCTTCGCACCGTCACCGGAAGCGTTGCACATGACCTCAAGAGCCCGGTCACCCTGATTCGCGGAACCCTCGAATCGGCCTTGTGTAACGAACGAAACGACCAGTGGCGCGACTTGGTTGGGCAGGCTATTGAAGACCTCGACAACCTCCTGCAATTGCTGAACACCACGCTGGACCTTGCGGAGGCCGAGGCTGGCGCACTTCGTCTGGATCGTGTTCCGGTTGACTTCTCGGATATCGTTAGACAACTCATCGAAATTTATCAACCTGCCATGGCGGAACGGCGTCACGAGGTGACGAACGATATCGAAAAGCATGTCGTGGTTGACGCAGACTTGGCGCTGTTGAATCGCGTGGTAAGCAATTTACTTGATAACGAACTAACTCATTTGCCGGTGGGATGCGGAGTGGTTATTCGGCTGCATGCGCAGGATGACTCGGCGGAACTGGTGATCGAGGATAATGGCCCAGGATTCCCGGCGGAGATCGGCAGCAGAGCTTTTGAGCGGTTTGTAAAGGGGAGGCATTCTCCCGGGCACGGTCTGGGACTTGCGTTTGTAGATGCGGTGGTACAAGCACACGGCGGCATGGTAACGATTTCGGGCCGCTCTGGAGGCGGCGCAGTAATCACTTTATCTTTGCCGGTCAGGGTGCTCGAAGCGGCATAAATGTTGCCGCGGACAGCTAATCCCTGATCACAACTGTCCAGGGCCGTGCCCCGGGTCTAGCCGTCCTTGCGAGACCTGGGGCACGATATAGGTTAACTTTGCTAGTCTTTCTTGACGCTGCTGTGGCTCGCCACCAGTTTCCATTGTCCATTCATGCGGATCCAGGTATCGGTGCTGAGGATGGTTTTGACGCGATCTTCGCCGCGAACCATGCCGTCGTAGCCGTCCGTGAAAGTGGCGATAGCGATATTGCCATAAGAGCGAACTTTCAGATCGCTAATTTGGTCGCTCGTCATCTTAATTGTTAGCGGTGTCTTTGGCATCGTTCAACATCGACTGGTTCCGGCAGGCGACAAAGGCGAACGGGTGAGGCGAAGCATGTGGGACTCCGCGGGGTGCGCTTCCATCGCGCTCAGAGGAAGCCCCGGAGCGCGCCGCCGTTGTGCCGCCCTGGGGAATGCGGCGCACTTTTTCGCGATATACTCTAAAGTCATCTTCTGGCGCTAACCAGCGTGGTTGTATCCGGGTTCACGTCTTCAACATTTGCTTAAATAGTTCACGTCACACAAGGGAGCAGGCATGAAACTTCGCGGGGCGATTCCAGTAATGGCGGCGCCGTACAACGCCGACGAGAGCATTGACGAAGAAGGTTTGCGCAAGCAGGTGGATTTCTCCATCGCCAAAGGCGCGGCCGCGGTCTGCGTGCCGGGTTTTGGCACCGAATTTTACAAACTCTCCGATCCGGAGCGCTACCGGGTGGCAGACGTAGTGCTCGAGCAAACTGCCAAGCGCAAGCCGGTATTTATCAGTACCGGCTCAGGTTCGGTTTACACGACCATCGAGTTTTCGCGCTACGCGGAGAAGAAGGGCGCCGACTGCCTGATGGTGCTGCCGCCGCGCATCACTCCTCTGACCATGAGAGAGCTGATCCGCTTCTACGAGCGTGTTGCCGGCGCGGTGAGCATTCCCATCATGATTCAGGATGCCGACTTCACCGGATCGGGCATTCCGCCGAAGGTCTATGCCGACTTGTCGAGGCGCCTGCCCAATCTGAAGTTCGCCAAGCTGGAAAATCCTCTCCCCGGCGCGAAATGCGCTGACATCATCCGCGAATCGGAAGGACGGTTGCAGGTCGTGTTTGGCCTATGGGGAATTTACATGGCCGATGGCTTACCCAAGGGTGCGGGCGGAATCATGGCGGGACCGGGAATTGTGGAGGTCTATGCCAGCATCATCCGGTTATTTGATGAGGGCAAAGCCGAAGAGTCGCGGCGATTGCTCTATCGCGTGATGCCGTATCTGACGTTCTGCCTGCAGCATCTGGAGTCGGGGCTGGCGCTCGACAAACGCATGTTGAAACGGCGCGGTATATTGAAGAACGAAATCCTGCGCGAGCCGCACTTGCATCTGGAGGAAACCAACGGCGACGAAATGGATGCGCTTGTCGAGTTAGGGCTGGCGATCTGCAAAGACGTCGCCGCCACGTAATTTTGCAGGTTGAGAGGATTACGGCGCGGCGGCCCAGTCCGAGTCGGACAGTTTGGCGGCGGCATCGTGATCCTCCAGCCATAATATTTTTCCGTTGACCGGGCATACTCTCTGCGCCGGTAATCCGCCGGGGCCTTCGAGAATCTTCTCAAGGATGTCGGCCTTATCTTTCCCGCTGACCAGAAACATCACAAAGGCTGCTTGGTTGATCAGCGGATAAGTGAAGGTGATGCGGTCCGTCTTTAGCTTTTCCACCCAATTGGCGACTACGAGGCGGCGGGTTTCATCGAGCGCCGGGCTGCCGGGAAACAGCGAAGCCGTGTGGCCCTCGGGGCCGATGCCAAGCAGGATCAAATCAAAGCGCGGGGCGGTTCCCTCGGGCGCCGCGAAGACGGTGCGCAGAGTCGCTTCATAGGCGCGAGCCGCGGCGTCGGCGTTTTTGTTCTCGGCGGGAATGCGGAAGATGTGCTCGGCGGGAACCTGGACTTTGGCCAGCATGGCCTCATTCGCCATGCGATAGTTGCTCTCGGGGTCATCCGGCGGCACGTGGCGCTCGTCGCTCCAGAAGAAAAAAATCTTATCCCAGGGAATGGTGGCGCTGCCGGCCAGCAGGGAATACAAGCCGCGCGGAGTCGAGCCCCCCGAGAGCGCGACGGTGAAACGGTCGCGGGCGCGAACCGCTTCCGCGGCCAGCTTGGCGAACTCAGCCGCCGCGGCCTGAAATAGTTCGGCCGCGGTAGCGACCACACGGACTTCCTGCAAGGTAGCCATTTATTTTTTGAACGCCGCGTAGCGGGCCGCTCCCAGCAGAGCGGTTTCGTCATTCATAATAACCTTGACGGGAATTTTTTCCATCAGGGGCCGCATACGGCCTTTGGAGACGAAGGCCTCCATAAAGCGAGGGCTGCCGGTCAGTTTGGAGACGATTTTCGGGGCAATGCCGCCGCCCACGAAGACTCCGCCGGTCGAGAGCAGCTTCAAGGCGAGGTTTCCGGCTTCGGCGCCGTAAACGTCGATGAAGAGATCGAGCGCCTGTTCCGCCAGTTCGCATTGGCCGCCGCTAGCGGCGCGGGAGATGGCGGCCGCCGCATCGGAATTCTGAATTTCCTCGCGCAGCCAATCCGGTTCCGTGCCGCGCCCGCTGTCGCGCAGAAAATTGAAAAGGTTCACCAGGCCGGGGCCGGAGAGAATCCGCTCGTAGCTGACGTGTCCAAATTGTTTGTCGAGATGGCTGTACAGCTCCACTTCGAGTTCATTGCGCGGAGCGAAGTCGCTGTGCCCGCCTTCGCAGGCAAAGACGTGATATTGCGCGCCATCCCAATACATGCCGGCTTCGCCCAGGCCGGTTCCGGCGGAGACGACCGCCTGATTGCCGGAGCCCGATGCACTCTCATTGAGCGAAACCAGATCCTTCGCCGTCAACGCCGGAATTCCCCAGGCATTGGCTTCGAGATCGTTGATCAGCGCGGTATTGGGAATCTTTAGTTCAGCGCTGAGGCTTTGCCGATCCACACTCCAGGGAAGGTTGGTAGCATCCACCCTGCCGCACACCACTGGACCAGCGATGCCAAAGCAAGCCGCTTCCGGGTGGACGTTGGTAGTCTTCAGGAATTTGGCCGCAATGGCATTTAGGCTGGGATAGTCGCGGCTGGGAAAAATGGTCAGCGAAATCGGAACGTAGCGGCTCTCGTCCGCGACAACCCCGGCAGCGCCGCCCGTTACATCGAACAGAGCCAGCCGGGCATGAGTGCCTCCAATGTCGCCGGCCAGAATCATTTCTCGAAGTTTCTCCAGCGGCGGCCATCGCGCTCCAGCAGTTCGTCGGCTTCCTTGGGACCCCAGGAGCCGGCCGCATAGTTGGGGAAATTGCGCGGAGGCAGAGCCTTCCACACATCAAGCACCGGGCTGACCACGCACCATCCGGCTTCGACCATATCGGCACGCTGGAACAGCGTGGCATCGCCGATCATGCAGTCGTGCAGCAGTCGTTCATAGCCGGTGGAAGGCTGCTGGCCGAAGTAATCGGCGTATTCGAAGTTCATATCCACCGCTCCCAGCCGCATGGCTGGTCCCGGAACTTTGGCGGCGAATTGCAGCGAAATGCCTTCCTCGGGCTGGATGTGCAGCACCAGTTGATTGGGCATGAGATTTTCCACTGGAGTATCGCGGAACAGCACGAAGGGCGCACGCCGGAACTGAATCACGATGTGGGTATTCTGCGCCGCCAGAGCTTTGCCGGTGCGCAGGTAGAAGGGAACGTCGGCCCAGCGCCAGTTATCGATCAGCAGAGCCATGGCCACGTATGTTTCGGTCCTCGAGTCGGATGGGACATCGTCTTCCCCGCGATAGGCGGGGACGCGCTTGCCACGCACCACGCCCTCGCCATATTGTCCGCGCACCGTGCGGGTCAAAACTTCTTCCGCGCTGAGAGGTTGAATGGCGTGCAGCACCTTGGCCTGCTCGTCGCGCACCGCGTCCGCGCGAAACGAGACCGGCGGCTCCATGGCGGTAAGGCTGATGAGCTGCATAATGTGGTTCGGCACCATGTCCCGCAACGCCCCGGCTTGGTCGTATAGCTGCCACGATCCTCCACGCCGACGGTCTCCGCCACCGAGATCTGAATGTTGTCGATGTAACGGCGATTCCATACCGGCTCGAAGATTCCGTTGGCAAAGCGCAGAGCCGGTTGGAACCGCCGCTTACATCGATCACATTCAGATCACCGCCGGGGAGACCGTCGGCGTCGAGCAGCGCGGCGGTTACTACGAGGGCTGGCGCCTTGCGCGACATGGTGCCCAACCACCTCTTTCAACTCGTCTCACTGACCGCCATGGAACCGCCCATTTCTTTCCATGCTGACTCCGTGCGCGACGAGCAGGCCAAGGTGCTCCATGCCATTCAAATTCCGAGTCCCGAGGAAGTGCTCACAATGGCCGTGCGCGGACAATATGGGCCAGGCACGATCGACGGCGAGCAGGTGCCGGCGTATCGTTCCGAACCCAGGGTCCAGCCCGATTCGACGACTGAAACCTTCGCCGGCCTGAAATTGCGCATCGACAACTGGCGCTGGGCCGACGTTCCGTTTTACCTGCGCACCGGCAAGCGCCTGGCCAGCCGGGCCACCGAAATCGCGATCCAGTTCAAGCGCGCGCCGTTTCAATTGTTTCGCGACACGCCGGTGGAAAACCTCGAGACCAACCGCCTCGTGCTGCACATCCAGCCCGAGGAAGGATTGTCGCTGCGCTTTGGCGCCAAAATCCCCGGGCCCATCATGCACATGGGCCCTGTCGAGATGAAGTTTAACTACGAGGATTATTTCGGGCGCACCCCCAGCACCGGCTATGAACGGCTGATCTACGATTGCATGGTCGGCGACGCGACGCTGTTCCAGCGGGCCGACATGGTGGAGGCGGGCTGGAGCGTGATCACCCCGGTCCTCGATGTCTGGAAGGCGCTGCCACCGCGCAGTTTTCCCAATTATGCCGCCGGTTCCTGGGGGCCGAAGGAAGCCGACGATCTTCTGGCTCGCGACGGCCGGCACTGGAGAAACTTAACGAGAAGATGATCCTCGCAGGCGACATCGGAGGGACCAATGCACGGCTGGCGCTGTTCGATGTAACGGGCGGCACTGCCGGTTGTAGGACGAATCCCTACGTTCCGATTTCCTGACCATTTTTCCCGAGCCGGCACTATCAAAGCCTGGATGAGATTGTGGCGAAGTTCGTTCAAGACTACCAACGTCCACCCGGAAGCGGCTGGCTTTGGAATCGCCGGACCGGTGCTGTGCGGGCGCGCGGAAGGGCCGAACCTTGCGTGGAGTGTCGATTCGCAAGCCTCGGCGCATGACCGGAGATTGCGAATTCCGCGCTGATCAACGATCTCGAAGCCAATATTTTATCATGCCAGCATTGACGGCGAAGAGATCTGAACTTGGCTCAATCAGGAGTACGGTCAGGCTCCGGCAATCAGGGCGTCGTCTCCCGCCGGAACCCAAATGGGCGAAGCCGGCATGTATTTGGGATGGCGCGCGATCTCACGTCTTTGCCTGCGAAGGCGGGCGCAACGACTTCGGCTCCGCGCACAATGAACTCGAAGTGGAGCTGTACAGCCATCTCGACAAACAATTTTAGAGACGTCAGCTACGACGATTGTCTCCGGCCCCGCCCTGGTGAACCTTTTCCAATTTTCTGCGCGACAGCGGGCGCGGCACCAGAACCGGATTGGCTGCGCGAGAGAAATTCGAGACCTCCAAATGCGACGGCCCCGCCCATCTCCCGCCCGCCTCGCGGCGGCCAATGCGAACTGGCGGAACAGGCGCTCGATCTCTTCATCGACGTTTACGAAGGCGCCGAAGCCGGAAACCTCGCCTTGAAGCTGCTCTCGACCGGCGTAGTCTTCGTGGGCGGCGGCATCTGCCCCGAAAATCGTCTTCCAAACTGACCGGCAGCCCTCGCTTTATGGAGGCCTTGGTCTCCAAAGGCCGTATGCGGCCCCTAGGTAGTGGAAAAAATTCCCGTCAAGGTTATTATGAATGACGAAACCGCTCTTGCTGGGAGCGGCCGCTACGCGGCGTTCAAAAAATAAATGGCTACCTTGCCGGGAATCCCGTGTGGCCGCTACCGCGGCCGAACTATTTCAGGGCCGAGGCGGCTGAGTTCGCCAAGCTGGCACGGAAGCGGGTCCGCGCCCGCGACCGTTTTCGCGTCGCGCTCTCGGGGGGCTTCGACTCCGCGCGGCTTCTTTTTCCTGCTGGCCGGCAGCGCCACCATTCCCTGGGGGAAGAATTTTTTTCTTCTGGAGCTTAGAGCACCACGTGCACCCGGATGACCCCCGAGAGCAACTATCGCATGGCGAATGAGGCCATGCTAGCGAGAGTCCAGGTTCCCCGCCGAGCACGTCTTTTGCTTTTCCGCCGAGACAAAAACGCCGACGCCCGGGCTCGCGCCTATGAAGCGACTCTGCGCACCGAGTCTTCGCGGCGCCCGAGGGAACCGCCCCGCGCTTTGATTTGATCCTGCTTGGCATCGGCCCCGAGGGCCACACGGCTTCGCTGTTTCCCGGCAGCCCGGCGCTCCGATGAAACCCGCCGCCTCGTAGTCGCCAATTGGGTGGAAAAGCTAAAGACGGACCGCATCACTTTCACTTATCCGCTGATCAACCAAGCAGCCTTTGTGATGTTTCTGGTCAGCGGGAAAGATAAGGCCGACATCCTTGAGAAGATTGTACGAAGGCCCCGGCGGAATTCCCTTTTTAGTACCCCAGGTCAAACGGAAAAATATTATGGCTGGAGGATCACAATGTCACAGCCAAACTGTCAACTCGGTCAAGGCAATTAAGCCGTCATCTTGTTAACCTGCAAAATTACGTGGCTTACCTTTTGCAAGATATCTAGCCCCCACTCGAATTTAGTTTTCTTTTCGTCGCCGTTGGTTTCCTCCAGATGCAAGTGCGGCTCGCGCAGGATTTCGTTCTTCAAATATGCCGCGCCGTTTCAACATGCGTTTGTCGAGCGCCACCCCCAACTCCGTCTGACGGCGGAAGCGTCCGAAATTTAATCGCGCGATAGAGCAATCGCCGCGACTCTTTGGGCTTTGCCCTCATCGAATGACCGGATGATGCTGGCATAAGACCTCCACAATTCCCGGTCCCGCCATGATTCCGCCCGCACCCTTGGGTGAGCCCATCGGCAATGGGAATTGCCCATAGGCCAAACACGACCTGCAACCGTCCTTCAGATTCGCGGATGATGTCAGCGCATTTGGCCCCGGGGGGTTTTCCAGCTTGGCGAACACAGATGGGCAGGCACCTCGACAAGTCCGCATAGACTTTCGACAGAATGCCCAAATACGGTGAAGTCGGCATCCTGAATCATGATGGGAATGCTCACCGCGCCGGCAACACGCTCGTTTTTTCGTCAGCTCTCTCATTTTCAGGTGAGTGATGCGCGGCGGCACGCCATAGTTCCCTTCTTCTCCGCGTAGCGCGAAAACTCAATAGTCGTGTAAACCGAACCTGAGCCGGTACTAGGTGAATTCCACCGACCTCATCAATTACGAGCACTACGTCTGCCACAAAGTAGCAATATTTTAAAGAGAGTTTGTAAAATTCAGTGGGAAAACCCCACACGCAGACCGCGGCCGCGCCTTTGGCGATGGAGAAATCCACCTGCTTGCGCAAACCTTCTTCGTCAATGCTCTCGTCGGGGTTTTGCGGCGCCGCCATTACTCTAATGGCCCCGCGACCCGTCATGCCTGCTCCCTTGTGTGACGTGAACTATTTAAGCAAATGTTGAAGACGTGAACCCGGATACAACCACGCTGAGTTAGCCCATAGAAGATGACTTTAGAGTATATCGCGAAAAAGTGCGCCGTGATTCCCCCAGGGCGGCACAACGGCGGGGCGCGCTCCGGGGCTTCCTCTGAGCGCGATGGAAGTGCAAACCGCGGAGTCCCACATGCTTCGCCTCACCCGTTCACCTTTGTCGCCTGCCGGAACCAGTCGATGTTGAACGATGCCAAAGACATAAATAGAATTTAACAATGAAAGCGACCAAATTAGCGATCTGAAAGTTCGCTCTTATGGCAATATCGCTATCGCCACTTTCACGGACGGCTACGACGGCATGGTTCACAGCGAAGGGCACGTGAAAACCATCCTCAGCACCGATCCGTAGGATCCGCATGAATGGACGATGGAAACTGGTGGCGAGCCACAGCAGCGTCAAGAAAGACTAGCAAAGTTAACCTATATCGTGCCCCAGGTCTCGCGAGGACGGCTAGACCCGGGGCACGGCCCTGGACATTTTGTGATCAGGGATTAGCTGTCCGCGGCAGGTTAACATGCACTTCAACACAAT
>CAWIAH010000006.1:0-104514 GCA_963834075.1 uncultured Acidobacteriaceae bacterium | reverse complement strand
ACATGCGAAGAGCGATGTAGTATCCATCACAGTCCGGATTGCAATGGCTTGTTGGATTTTCCGGTCAGTTCTGGCGTGAGCGCCTCATCGGCATCCACGAGAAAAACCCAATCAAAGGCGAGCGGAAGCGTATCCATGGCCCTCTGGCGCTTTTTGGCCATCCTCCCTGATAGTGGAACTGAACCACTTTGGCGCCTGAGTTTTCGCGATTTCTACCGTCGCGTCCGTACTCTGCGAGTCTACGACGTAGACCTCGCCCACTCCGTGCGGGGACTGCAAACACCGGCCAAGATTTTGGCGCTTCATTGCGCACCGGAACGATCACGCTCAGGGGCAAAAGGGTCGCCACGGAAGTGTTCTGCGCTTGTATGACGGTGCTGAGTTTCTCCATGGAAGCTGTTCCATCCATGATACCTATGAGTAATGGCGAAGGATTACCCGGGAAGACAAGTGGTTACCGCACTCTGCCCTTCACTGCGCCGAGAACATCGGATAGGACGGCTTCCCGCGGCCGGAGGAGTCGCCATCGGCCGGAAGCGGATCGCCCTCGCCCGGTGCGAGGAACAGATTGCTCTCCAATCCGTGCTGCTTGGTATAGAGATCGTAGTAACGGCCGCGCATGGCGTAGAGTTCCTCATGCGTTCCCCGTTCGACGATCTGGCCTTGCTCGACCACTAGGATCTGGTCGGCTTTTCGGATGGTCGAAAGACGGTGTGCGATCACGAACGTGGTGCGGCCCTGCATCAAATACGAGAGCCCGTGCTGGATCAACGCTTCCGACTCGGAATCCAGACTCGACGTCGCTTCGTCCAGAATCAGAATGCGCGGATCGGCAAGAATGGCCCGCGCGATCGAAATGCGCTGGCGCTGTCCGCCGGAGAGCTTCACTCCGCGCTCTCCGACAATCGTGTCGTACTTGTCGGGAAAGGTCTCGGCGAATTCATCGACCCGGGCGATGCGGCAGGCCCGCAGGATGTCGGTTTCGCTCGCATCCGGACGCGGAAACGCGACATTCTCGCGAATGGTGCCGTCAAAAAGAAACGATTCTTGCAGCACAACCCCGAGCCGGGTGCGGTAGGAGTCCAGGGAGACGCGGCTGAGGTCGACGCCATCGATCAGGATTTTTCCCTGGGTCGGTTTATGGAATGCCGAGATCAGCCCGATGATGGTTGATTTTCCCGAACCGGACGAGCCCACGAGCGCCGTGACCGTGCCATGCTCGGCGCGGAAAGAAACGTCCCGCAGCACGATGCGGCTGCCGTCATAGCTGAAGCTGACATGATCAAAGTCGACGTCGCCGACAATTTCTTCGAGCGGAATCGTTCTCCCAGGATCGTCGTCTTCCGGCTGCTCGGCCAGGATTTCGTGGGTCCGCTCCAGTCCGGCAATGGCTTCGGTCAGCTGGGTGCCGATCGAGACCATCTGAATGATGGGCGCCACCAGGAAGCCGAGGAACAAGGTGTAGGTAAAGAAACCGCCCACGGTCAGCGTGCCGGCCAGGATCTGGCGCGTGCCCACATACATGATGACGGCGCCCACCACTCCGAGCAGCACGCTCGAGGAAAGGCTCATGACCGAAGTCGCCGTCAGGGTGCGCATGACGTTGTCGAGCAGGCGCTGGACACCTTTTGAAAAGACCGAGTTCTCGCGCGCTTCGGCGTGATATCCCTTGATCACCCGCACTCCGCTGAGGGATTCCGTCAGGCGACCGGTCACCTCAGCCGTGATCTTTCCGCGCTCGCGGAAAATGGGGCGGATGGTCCCAAACGCCTTGTTGAGCGCAATCCCGAAACACAGCAAGAAACCGAAGGCAAATAACGTCATACTGGAGCTGATGCGAAACAAGACCACCAAAGCGATGGCCGAGGTGATGAGTCCTCCGGTAAAGTCCACCAGCCCGTGCCCAGGAGATTGCGCACGCCTTCGACGTCGCTCATGATGCGCGAGACCAGAGTGCCGGTCTTATTGGAATCATAAAAGGCGACCGGCAGGCGGCCGATGTGCGACTGCACCTTCCGCCGCAGGTCGGCGATCAAACGCTGGGCCGCTTTCGAGAGCAACTGGGTGAGCGCAAACGACGTCACTCCTTGGGTGGCGGTTGCCAGCAGCACCAGCAGAACCAGCCGCGTGAGCAGTTCGATGTGGCGTTTGGCGATGACCGTGTCTATCAGAAACCTAGTGGAGTAGGGCAAAACCAGTCCCGCAACACGATTGATGACCATCAGGACGAAACTGAGGGCCAGCAACCCACGGCGCGGGCGGACCAGTTCCCACAGTCGGGCAGGACGGCCCGCAGGGTTTGCGCAGTCACTTTGCTGCGGGGTCGTGAAGCGGCGACGGAAGCCATTGTGTCTTTGACGTAACAGCAAAAGGTTTCGGTTCAGTTTCTCTACCGGTATTTGCCGGATCCGGGAGTCGATGAATGGCGCATTCTGCCAAAAAATCACCCCACGAACCGGGTCAAACGTCTCCCGGCGAGAAGGAAGTCAGCGGCTTTGGTGCGCGATGAATGGAGAGAGCTGCCGGCGTTTTGCCCATGAAACACCGGCGTACCTTTGAAGAATTACTTGTGCGACCCGCCACCATGCGCTCCGGTAGACGATGCTGCCGGCATTGGTGAATAGCTGGGTGCAGAGGCAGGGGCGGAGTAGCTTGGCGAACTGGCGCGAGCCGAAGCGGACGGATGTGAATAGGGTTATTCGACATCGTGCGAAACATCACCGGGTTCGCGGTCTGCGGTTGAATTTTCGCGGCTACGAAGCCGTGTTGCACCGCTTGGTGCGATATTCCCGAAAGATTACGCACGCTTCCGCGCGGAATGCCCAATCCCGCCGAATTATTGCGGATCAGCAACTGATTCGCGGAACTTCCCAAGGGAGCGAGTGACCCGCGTCCTACTGCGACCAGGGTGCGCGAAGGACTGGTGGGCGCGGCAGGAATCCTGTACCCCTGCGGCGCATTCAGGATGCGAGGTGTGTTAATCAGCCCGGTCCAGGTTGTCCCAGGCTGCCACATCCACCCATAGGTGGGAAGAAACATCCACGAACCAGAATGGTACGGAAGCCATCCCCAGGGATAAGAGGATGCCCAGCCGAAGCCCATGCCAGGATAGAAGGCCCATGCGCCATCCATAAAAGGATCCCAGCCTGCTCCGGCGAAAAAGGGCTGCCACATCATGCCGTAGCCACCAACATTAAGAAAGTTGCCGTAGTAGCTCAGGTCATTGACGCCATAAGCGTAGGGCGAGCCGGTATAGGAGCTAGCCTTTGCATAGCGCTGATCGTAATCTTCCTGTTCCTTGTCCCAGGCGTCGTAAGGATTATCTTCAACATTCTTCGCAAGGGTATAGGGGCTGGTACTCTCCAGATAAAACGTAGCCGTCTGCTTCTTGCCGATATCAGCCACACCTGTCGGACTATCCACCTGCACATCGCCTTTAAATACGGCGACGGCAGCCTGCGACCGTCCGACCTCAAGCCGGAGATGGGCAGCCTTATCGAGTTTGAGATTTTGCTGGCCGAAGGTGAGGGAGAACTCATCGCCCTTGGTGCCCAGAAAATTCACATACGCCATTCCCTGCCTGATGTCGGCCACGGAGTCTTTGGCGCCCGAATCGCGCAACTTGAGTTCAGTAAATGTCAGGGTCGTTCCTGGCGTCATGCGTAGGCTGCTGCCATCTTCAAACTCCACGGCGGCAAAGCCATCATGGCCGGCACGCAAGGAGACTCCCTGGGTGATTGGCAGATTTACCGCGGCCTTTTCGAAACCTTGGCCGGTATTGCGATCAATTTGCACATTGCCCTCGACATCGCTGAGCCGGACCATACGGACCTGGGAATCGGCGAAAGAGGGAATGGAAATCAGCAGACCGGTTAGAACCGGCAGAACGAAATGGACGCCGTGCTTTAAGCTTGACATGGGGCGCCTCCCGGCACTTCTTGCGCTATTAGAGCATAGATCCGCAATCGCCGTGTCAAAGAAATGTCACGCGGATGCGAGTATCCTGCTAGGGCGTACTCCGGGAACCAGATGCAAGCCTCTGCCAAAGGCCGAAGAGAACAGTAGATGCCGCCAACATGAGCCAGGGCGTCGACCTGACGACGGTCAAGGAGTGGAATGATGGAACGGTGCAGCCGACCATGGACTCCCTGGTAGCCGAAGAGCCATTGGAAATCCGGGTGAACGGAAACCCTCTCAGCGTGACCATGAGGACGCCGGGAAATGACCTGGAGCTGGCAGCCGGATTCCTGCTTACCGAAGGCATTATTCAGAATTGCAACCAGATTTCGTCGCTGGATTATCTTCCCCTTGAGAATCCGGCCAGACAGAACCAAGTGGAAGCGCGGCTCACGGCTGACGCGGATTTTGATGGCGAGAAGATGAAGCGCAATTTTTTCGCCGCGTCCAGTTGCGGCATTTGCGGAAAAGCCTCAATTGATGCCGTTCGGGTAAGCGGGATTAAAGCGCCAAACCCCGATTTCCGCGTCCACCCGGAGATGTTGTGCGAGATTCCGGACCGCCTGCGCGAGAGCCAGCCCATTTTCAGCCGCACCGGCGGTTTGCACGGCGCGGCGTTGTTTGACGCCGAAGGCAAGCTGATTCAAGTTCGCGAGGATATTGGACGGCACAACGCGGTTGACAAATTGGTAGGCTGGGCGGCTGTGAATCGCATCCCTGATTTGGGCAATTACCTGATGCTGGTCAGTGGGCGTGGTGGGTTTGAGATCGTGCAGAAATGCCTGGTGGCGGGAGTGCCGCTGCTAGCCTCGGTTTCCGCCCCATCCAGCCTGGCGGTGCGGCTGGCGCGAGAATTCCAGATGACTCTGATCGGCTTTTTACGGGGGAAGCGGTTCGTGGTTTACGCGGGAGAAGAGAGGCTCGAGACAGAGGCGGTAAACCAAATCCCGCGTGCTAAAATGCCGCCCCGGGAGTAAGGTTTTCCTATGGCAAAGAAGCAATCACGGCTCACCACGCCGTTGGTAAGGCAGAATGGCATGCTACGCCCAGCAACCTGGGACGAAGCCCTGGACCGCGCCGCACAAGGCTTTCGCGGCACGATCGAGAAGCACGGCCCACAGAGCTTCGGGATGTTCAGTTGCTCGAAGACGACCAATGAAATGAACTTCATGGCACAGAAGTTCGCACGCGTGGTGATCGGCAGCAACAATATCGACAGCTGCAACCGGACTTGACATGCTCCTAGCGTCGTCGGTCTGGCGACGGTCTTTGGCGCAGGTGGCGGGACGAGTTCCTATCGCGAGATAGAAGAGACGGATCTCATTATTCTCTGGGGATCGAATGCCCGGGAGACACATCCGATTTTCTTCCATCATGTGTTGAAAGGAATTCATCGTGGGGCGCGGCTCTTTGTCGTGGATCCCCGGCGGACCAGCTCGGCCCAATTTGCCGAGAAGTGGCTCGACCTGCAGGTGGGGACCGATATCGCATTGGCGAACGGCGTAGCGCGCGAAATCCTGGAACTCGGGCTGGAAAATCGCGAGTTTATCGAGAACGCCACCAGTGACTTCGCGGAATTCCGCCAGCACATCCAGAAATATACGCCGGAATATACGGAAAGCATTTGCGGGGTGCGGGCGCAGACCATTCGTGACCTGGCTCGCGCGTATGGCGAATCCAAGCGCGCCGTCATTTGCTGGACACTGGGCATCACCGAGCACCACAACGCCGTGGACAACGTTCTGGGCCTGATTAATCTTGCGCTGATAACCGGACATGTAGGCAAGTATGGCTCGGGCCTCAACCCGTTGCGCGGCCAGAACAATGTGCAGGGTGGCGGAGATATGGGCGCGATCCCGGACCGGTTGCCAGGGTTTCAACACGTCGAGAATGATGAACTGCGCGGCAAATTCGAACGGGCGTGGGGAGTCAAGATTCCCCCCAAAAAAGGCTTGCACTTGAGCGGGATGTTCGAGGCCATGGAGCATGGCGAGTTCAAGGCGTTGTACGTGATTGGAGAGAACCCGGCCAATTCGGAAGCGGATCAGCATCGCGGGATCAAACTGCTCAGCGGCCTCGACATCCTGGTAGTTCAGGATATGGTGATGACGCAAACCGCGGAGCTGGCCGACGTAGTTTTCCCGGCGGGCGCGGGGTGGTGCGAATCCGACGGGACCGTAACCAACAGCGAGCGGCGGGTGCAGCGGGTCCGGCAGGCTTTGCAGCTTCCGACTGGCGTGCGCGACGATATCGAGATTATCTGCGAGCTTTCGCGGC
Source organism: uncultured Acidobacteriaceae bacterium (assembly GCA_963834075.1). Classification (GTDB taxonomy): domain Bacteria; phylum Acidobacteriota; class Terriglobia; order Terriglobales; family Acidobacteriaceae; genus PALSA-270. Next base: position 98,280 of record CAWIAH010000006.1, on the reverse strand, counting down.
GGCTTGGCCGGGATTTGGGAAGTCCGACGGCCGAAGAAATCTGGAACGAAGTGCGCAGCCTGAGCCCCATGCATGCGGGCATGAGCTACGCACGGCTGGAAGGCGCGGGATTACAGTGGCCGTGTTATGACGAGAACCACCCGGGCGAGATGTACCTGCACGCACGGCTGTGGGAGCGGCCAGTGTTGGGTCCGCTGGCGCCCTTCAGCGTGGTGGAATACGAGCCGCCAGTGGATGAACTAGACGATGAGTTCCCCATCCGGTTGACGACCGGACGGCGTTTGGATTCCTACAACACCGGTGTGCAGACGGGTCGCTATGCCTCGCCCTTGCGCTTTGGCGAAACCGTCGATCTGTCGCCGGACGACGCCGCCGCCTACGGGATTCATGATGGAGACGCGGTTCGCGTGCATTCGCGGCGCGGTTGTGTGATTGCTCCGGCGAGAATCGATCCAGGCTTGCGGGCTGGGCTGATTTTCATGACATTCCACTTTCCCGATCAGGTCGCGACCAATGACCTGACCATCGATGCGGTAGATCCGAGATCGGGCACTTCAGAGTTCAAGGCTACCGCCGTCCGCATTGAGAAAGTCGCGAAGCGCGAACCCAGCTTGGTTTGAAAGACTGAGTCGTAGCGCCAAGTCTTCGCCACGGGCGCCGGCTCGGAGGAGTGCAATTGATTGCACCACGCATCTGGACCGTCAAGACCATGGTGGATCGTGGCCTTCCAAATTCATTCCTTTTTTTACTGTTGCCTTCGTTATAAAATGCAAGGCGTTTTGTGGGCGATTTGACGAATCTGCTCGCCGTTCGGCCTAGGTGAGAATTAGATGTTTTTATATGGTTCGAGCCCCAGCCCAACCGAGGTCCTGCGGTGTCAGACCGCGAGGCGCCTGCTTCTCGCGTTGACCGTCGCTTTCGGCGCCCACTTTTCCTCTGCGCAGACCGCCCAACCCCCCGCCATCCCAGGAACCAGCGTGACGGTGAAGGCCGAAGAGATTTCTCTCGATCTTGTCGTTCACGACAAGAAACAGAGATCCGTCCTCGATCTTAAACCGGAGGACGTCGCGATCACGGATAACGGCGATCCAGTTAAAGTCACGAGTCTTCGCCTTGTGAATGGCGCATCGGAGAATGGTCATCTGATCACGTTGGTTTTTGATCGCTTGAGCCCGAGCCTCAAGAAAAAGGCCGCCGAGCTTGCCGGAAAGATTCTGAAAATGACGCCCGAGGACAAATTCTCGCTTGCAGTATTGAAAATTGAGCCCGGGCGTCTGGGGCTCTTACTGGGATTTACCGTGGACAGGAACGCACTCGAGGAGGCCATTAACGCGGCCATTGAGCCGGGAAAGTCCGCTACGAGCGGCCCTCAAGAGCAGCTTGCGGAACAGCGGCTCATTTCCACAGCCGATACGGGCGCCGATCCGTCAGGTGTGCGCGCCGGTGCAAGGGATCGCACTCTGTCGCGCACCCTCCTCACCGCGATCCGGAATTCCTCCAGGATGGTGCAAGATCAACATGCGCAGCCCTATCTCTCGGAGTTATTGGCTTTAGTGCATTCCCAGGAGGGCTTGGCAGGGCGCAAAGTCCTGATCTACTTCACCCAGGGGACCTATACCGATTCACGCGGCAGGGCCGTGATGCAGGCTATTATTAGCGCCGCAAATCGGGCCGACATCAGCATTTATGCCATAGACCTGACCGCTATTTCCCAGGCTGCGGCTGGCGACTCTCCGTCGGATCTGACCTCCGATTTGACCGGAAGGCTCGGTGGCATGGCTGTAGCGCCCACGAATACCTCGCCAAGCACGGGCACGCCGGCGTCGGGTACAGATTTTTCCACCCGGGCCCAGTTGGGTGGTGTGTTCTCAAGCAGCTTTCGCGATCGCAGTCCCGCTCAGGAATTAGCCGAGGGCACCGGAGGTAGCTACGTCGACGGCTCACACAGTCTGCAGAAGCCGTTGCAACAAATGATTCAGGACATGACCACGTATTACGAAGTTTTCTATCTGCCCGTGCTGAACGAATACGATGGAAAATTTCGTTCGGTTGCGGTCAAACCACTCCGCAAAGGAATCAAGGTTCAGGCGCGGGAGGGCTATTTCGCAGTCCCCCCGGACGCGGCGTCTTCTATCCAGCCGTTCGAGCTGCCACTTCTGAATATCCTCGGCGGATCGCCATTACCCAACGATGTGCCATTTCGCGCCGGGGTACTGCGGCTGGGAGACTTACCCGCTAAAGATGGCAACACCCTCGCAATCGAGGTGCCGCTCTCCGGGGTGGAAATTCACCGGGATGCCAATACCAATCTCTATTCCGCGCAAGTCGCCATCCTGGCGCGAATCAAGGATAAAACGGGCACGATCATCGAAAAATTTAGCGAGGACGTTCCCGTCCGCGGCGCTCTCGAACAAATTGAAGATGCCAAATCGCAGGTCGTGACCCTGCAGCGGCATTTCGACGCCCCTCCTGGCCAATACGTTTTGGAGACCATTATCTCGGATCGCATGAGCGGGAAAACGGGCGCGCAGAGGATCGCTTTCGAGATTCCGAATACGCCTGGCGGTCCATCATTGGGCGATATCGTGCTGGTGCGGAGCGTTGAGCCCTTTGACGCCGAGCAGGATCCTCTGGAGCCGCTTTGGAACGGTAGTGGAAGGGTCACCCCAGATCTTTCCGCCGAAACCACCCGCGAAGCGAAACATGCCTCGATATTCTTCATCGCCCACGCCGACCCGCAGTCCTCGGAGCCGGCCATGCTCGAAATTCAAATGCTTAAAGACGGCAAGATTCTGGAAGGAATGTCGACGGCATCGACGCAGATTAGCGAGCGGAAGGCTTCCGCTCATCTGGCAACCTTCCCTCTTAGCTCACTTCCCAACGGTTCCTATGAAGTGACCGCCACCCTGCGCCAGGGAGGAAAAACAACCTCATCCTCAACTTCTTTCACACTTGGGGGAAGCCAGCCCGCCGCGCAGGAAACTGCTGACGCCAAGCCAGAGCTCTTAGCCTCGGCGACCGATGCCGGCATTGTGCCGCTTGCCATCACGTTTTCTACCGGCTCTTTGCAGCCTCCCCCTCCGGATCAGATCAAGTCGATTCTGTCTGATACAACCGATCGCGCCATCCAATACGGCCTCTCTTTGCCGAATCTGATGTGTACGCAGGTGACGAACCGATCGATCGATCCCGATGGACAGGGAAAATGGAGACATCAAGACACCATTACCGAGCGTCTGACTTACCTGGACAATGTGGAAAAGCGGACATTTCTGACCCTGAACGGCTACCCATCGAAGACGGGAACTGCCGATCTGCTGGGGGCGCTGTCCGAAGGGGAATTGGGGGGTATTCTGAAAGTGGTGTTTGCACCCTCGTCCAAGGCAGACTTCCACTGGAAAGAGCGTGGCGTGCTGGGCAACGCGCCCGTGGAGGTTTTTGACTACCGCGTGCTACGTGAAAATTCCACATTCCTCCTGGCAAAAGGCGCCGGCATGAGCCAGGCGTTTATGGCCGGTCTGCATGGGCAGATATTCATCGACCACGCGACTCACGGCATTCGCCGCCTCACTATGATCGCGGATGATTTGCCTGTGACGTTTTTCATTCAGGCGACTTCCGTCAACGTGGACTATGACTATATTGGCATCAATGGTCACGACTTCCTGTTGCCCATAAGGGCCGAAGTCGATCTGCAGCAGCGTGGAAAAAAAGCCATGCTGAATGAGATCGAATTCCGCGATTACCGCCGCTTCGGCTCGAAAGTGAAAATCATGCCTGTTCCGCAAAAACCCTGAACCATATTCTCCGCAGACAATTAGAGTTGAATTAGCCGTTAAGCCGATGCTGCCTATCTAGACCCGTCAGTAATACCGCCCATCGAACTCGGGTCTAATCCATAATGTTGCGCAATTTACGGCGGTGCTAAGATATTGAGCAGATTGGAACGATTCATCGTTCGGCAGTCTCGCGGACCAAGTCAGTCGCATGGACCTACACTTCACTGGGGACGAACCTACGGCCGACGAGAAAGCGGCCGTAGACGAAGTATCCATCTCCAACCGCCTCCCGGGCGGTAAGCCTGCTTTCCTGCTGTCTGTGCTCCACGCCATTCAAAATCGGGTGGGGTGGATCAGTCCCGGTGCGCTCAATTATGCCAGCCGAATGCTGGAAGTTCCCCCGGCCGAGGCTTTCGGCGTCGCGGATTTCTACGGGCTTCTGGCGACCAAAAAACAGCCCCCCGTGGTTGCCCATGTTTGCGACGACATTGCGTGCCGAATCGGAGGCGCAGAGTCGCTGTGCTCGGCGCTGAACCAGCTGCACGGTCCCGAAGGTTCGAGTGCGGATGGAAAATTCACATGGCATCGCAGCCCGTGCCTTGGAATGTGTGAGCATGCGCCGGCGGTTTTGGTGCGGGCCGCGGGACCAAGGCATTCCGACCAGGTGCTGGCCAAACCGCAAGCCGCGGATGTTCATGCTGCCATGCGCGCACTCCCGGTGCAGCATCCGGCGCTGTCCGAATCAATTCCCCAGGCCGGGCGCCCCGGGTTGAAGTTGCTAAGGCGGGTTGCTCAAGTCGATCCGGCGAGCCTTGCCGAATATCGGGATGCTCGGGGGTTTCAGGCACTCCAGAAAGCGCTCAACATGGGACCGGCGGAGGTCATCCGCGAGGTCATTGCTTCGAAGCTCGTGGGCCGCGGGGGAGCCGCATTCCCTACCGGACAAAAATGGAACGCGGTCAGCAGCACTTCCCTGCCTCGCTACCTGGTTTGCAATGCCGACGAGTCGGAACCGGGCACATTCAAAGATCGGGTGATTCTCGAAGGCGATCCGTATGCCCTCGTCGAATCGATGATCATCGCGGGCTTCGCCACTGGCTGCGAACGCGGCTATCTCTATGTCCGCGGGGAATACCCAACCGCGGCTCGACGCATGCAACACGCGTTAAGTGAATGCCAGGGTGCGGGTCTGTTGGGCAGAAACATTCTCGGCAGTGGCGTGAACTTTGAGATGGAAGTGCGCATCGGCGCCGGAGCTTACATTTGCGGCGAGGAGACGGCTCTTCTTAACTCGATCGAGGGGAAACGGGGCGAGCCCCGCAACAAACCGCCATTTCCCACTCAGGTGGGCCTCTTCGGCCGTCCTACGGTTATCAACAATGTCGAAACCCTGATCAACGTACCGCATATCGTTCTCGACGGCGGCGCAGCCTTTGCCTCCATTGGCACCGAGCGCTCGACCGGAACCAAGCTGTTTTGCCTTTCCGGGCACGTGGCCACGCCTGGCGTTTATGAAGCGCCATTTGGGATCACGTTGCGGCAGATTCTCGAATTGGCAGGCGGCTTGAGCGGCAGCGGAAAATTGCAGGCCATCCTGCTGGGGGGGGCGGCGGGTGCGTTTGTCGGACCCGATAACCTCGACATCCCTTTAACCTTCGAAGGCACCCGGGCCGCGGGCGCGACGCTGGGCTCAGCCGTGGTGATGCCCTTCGACGATACGGTGGACCTGCGTTCGATTCTGCTCCGCATTGCGTCATTCTTTCGCGACGAGAGTTGTGGGCAGTGCGCCCCTTGCCGGGTGGGCACGGTGCGACAGGAAGAAATCTTGCACCGCTTGCGGGCAGGCAAACCGCTGGCGTCATGGGAGGCCGAAATCGGCATGCTCAAAGAGGTCGGACAGGCGATGCGCGATGCATCCATTTGCGGGCTGGGACAAACTGCGTCCAGCGCCATCGAATCGGCGTTGGCGCGGTTGCCTGTTTTTCAGGTCAAGCAGCCGGGAGGCGAGGCATGAGCGCCCAGAAGGCGCCCAGCGCGACCATTCCCATCCCCCGCGGCCCATTGCCGATTCTGCCTCCATCCCCGCCTAAACCCTTGCTGGAGATCTCCGTGGATGGCAAGCCGGTATCGGTTGCCGAGGGTGCGACAATTCTCGATGCAACGCGCCAAGTCGGCATCGATACACCGACGCTCTGCTTTCTGGAAAATCTCACGCCCGTGAATGTCTGCCGCATTTGCGTGGTCGAGGTGGAGGGATCGCGTGTGCTGGTTCCCGCCTGTTCGCGAAGAGCTGAGGCCGGTATGGTGGTGAAGACCGATTCCGCGCGCGTGCGGCTGAGCCGGAAGCTGGTTCTGGAATTTCTTGCTTCCTCAGTCGACGTCTCGACCGCACCTGCTTTGCTCGAATACATGCGGCGCTATGATGCCAGGCCCGGTCGCTTTGGTGAACCGTCGCCGCGCACCAAAGCCGGAGAGCGCGATGCGCAGCCGCCCGGGCATCACCATGTGCCTGAAAACGGTGTTGCCGGCACGGTTGCGCAGCCGGTAAAGGTCGACAACGATCTCTACGTACGCGATTACAGCAAATGCATCCTCTGCTACAAGTGCGTGGAGGCCTGCGGGAGGGATGCGCAAAATACCTTTGCCATCGCGGTTGCCGGTCGCGGCTTTGGGGCACGTATCTCGACCGAATATAACGTCCCCCTGACCGACTCGGCTTGCGTTTATTGCGGAAATTGCATCGGCGTTTGTCCCACTGGGGCGTTGATGTTTCGCAGTGAACACGAAATGCGCAAATCCGGCTCCTGGGACGAAAGCAAGCAAACGGAAACCGACACCATCTGCCCCTATTGCGGCGTCGGCTGCACGCTTTCTGTTCACGTGCAAGACGAGAAGATCGTCAAAGTCACCTCGCCGCTTGACCAGCAAGTCACGCACGGTCACCTTTGCATCAAGGGACGCTTCGGCTGGGAGTGGGTCAACCAAAAAGAATAAGCGCTTTGTCGCGCCCTGAGCAGCCCTGGGCCAACCTCCCATTATTTTTTGGCAACAAACCTACGATTGCAGTGTTTTCTAATCGAGGAGGATTGAGATGAATCTCGCATCCCGCTGGTTTAGTTCGCTGCTTCTAGGCGCGGCGCTGATTTCCCCACTCATAGCGACAGGCTGCGCGCACCGCGGCTATTACGATCCCTACTATCACGATTACCATCGTTGGGACGACCACGAAACCGTGTACTACAACCAGTGGGCCACGGAAACTCATCACGAACACAAAGATTTTCGCAAGCTTAACAAAGACGAGCAGAAGCAGTACTGGGATTGGCGTCACAATCACGACGATCATCACTAAGCAGGGTCGATTTCAGAACGGAATCGCTAGTCTTGGGCGGCAGGGATCCTGAAATCCCTGCCGTTCCTTTTGCCAAGACTGCGTTGCGCTGTGCGAAAATTTGGCGCGAGCGGCGACCGGGGCTTCCGATTAGAATAGGGCATTCCATATTCTTGAGGGACTATGACCGCTACGCGCACTTTTCCGCCACAGGCCGCCTCAGCGGAAATTCCCCCGGTCCCGCTCACCGTCGAAGGCTTCAGTGTGCTCCATCAGATGATGCGCTTTCGCTGGGACAAATGGAGGATGCTGTTCCCTCCGCAACAGGCCGAGATTGTGCGCGAGGCCGGGGATTGGTTGGGCGCCGCGGAAAAAGGTACCGCCGGCCAGTCTGGTCTTTTCTCGCTGCTCGGGCACAAAGGCGATTTGATGTTGGTACACTTTCGCCAGTCATTCGATGAACTGAAGCAAACCGAATTGCAAATAGCGCAGCTTCGGCTCAGTGACTATCTGGAACCAACCACGTCGTACTTGTCGGTGATCGAGTTGGGGCTCTACGAGTCGACCATCAAATCTTATAAAGATCTGGCGGAGCGCGGAATTGCGCCCCACTCGGAAGAATGGAATCGCGGAATTGCCGAAACTCTGGCGCGCCAGAAAGAGGCGATGCACCCGCGGCTGTTTCCTGAACTACCCAGGCATCGTTACATCTGCTTTTATCCCATGGATCGAAAACGCGGCGAAAACAAGAACTGGTATATGGTCCCGATTGAAGAGCGTGCGCGCCAGATGAGTGATCACGGACTCGTCGGGCGGCGCTATGCTGGCGAAGTGAAGCAGATCATCACCGGATCGATCGGCTTCGACGATTGGGAGTGGGGCGTGGACTTGTTCGCCGCCGATCCCCTGGTGTTTAAGAAGCTCATTTACGAAATGCGCTTTGATGAAGTCAGTGCGGTTTATGCGCTATTCGGTCATTTTTACGTGGGGCTGCGGTGCGCCGCGGCCGATTTAGGCAAGCTCCTGAGTGGCGAACTGCCAAAGGGCTAAAGGAACCATCGAACATGGCAACTCTTGGACTCATCGAATATGACGACGCAAGCCCCGAGGTTCGCGCAGTCTATGACGACATCATGTTGACGCGCAAGACGGACTGGATCAATAATTTCTGGAAGGCGCTGGCGCACGATCCCGCCGCGCTCAAGCGAACATGGGAAGACATCAAGCAGATCATGGCTCCCGGTGCGCTTGATCCTCTGGCCAAGGAATTAATTTACGTCGCGGTGAGCGTTAGCAACCAGTGCAATTACTGCATTGCGTCGCACACGGCAGGAGCGCGTAAAAAAGGCATGACCGACGAGATGTTCAAAGAACTCATGGCCGTGGTTGGCATGGCGAATGAGACCAACCGCCTGGCGGCCGGATATCAAGTTGAAATCGACGAACAGTTTAAGGTGTAGATATGGCCCACGAATTCACCACCTCTTATCTCAAAGACTCAATCTCCCTTTTTCGCTCTTACAAAAAGCTCGGGGAAGGCGCGCTGGCGCAGGCTAACGACGAGCAATTGTTCGCGGTGCTCGACCCTGAAATGAATTCCATCGCCGTGATGGTGAACCATATGGCCGGGAACATGCGCTCGCGCTGGACCGACTTCCTCAACAGCGATGGCGAAAAGCTGAACCGCAATCGCGATAAGGAATTCGAGCCACCACCACAAACTCGCGCTGCCGTAATGGAACTCTGGGCTGCCGGATGGCAGTGCGTATTCGACGCGCTGGAGCCTCTATCCGACGCTGACATGAACCGCACCGTCACCATCCGCGGCGAGCCGCATTCCGTCATGCAGGCCGTGAATCGCCAGATTGCCCACTACGCCTACCACGTTGGTCAAATCGTTTTTCTGGCGAAGCACCTGCAGTCAGCGAGTTGGAAATCTTTAAGCGTTCCGCGCGGGAAGTCTGCTGACTTCAACCGGAAAGTCTTGGCTGGCGAGCAGAGCCAGCGCTAGCGGCCCTCGTCTTTATCTGCGTGCGGCCTGCTTTGAAAATTTTACCCATCCAAATTTGTGCTCATGTTCCTTCATGCGAACCCGCTTGCCGCTGAAATGGACCCCCTCCGCCTGCAAACGGAACCGCTGCTCAAAGGCGGAGTCGCCACTGAGTTTAATCTGTCCACCCGCTCCCAAAACGCGATGCCAGGGTAAATCCACTGCCCCATGTAAGGCCCGCGCCACTTGTCGCGCGCCGTTAGGTAAGCCCGCCGCGCGTGCAACCGCACCATAAGTGGAAACCTTGCCCCGTGGAATTCTGCGAATGACAGCGAGAATGCGATTGCGCACTTGCGTGTTCCGAACCCGCGAATTTAGCAACTTAAAAGCAGCGCGAGGCACACCCTGAAATCGGCTACGCGGCTTCTCGATAAGAAGCCAAAGCCTGCTTCTCATCGTCATAGACGTCGAAAACCGTCAGAAGCTTGGTGACTTGCAGAATGTCGTCAACGCGATGGGTAAGGCTGGCCAGCTTGACGTTTCCGCCGGCCGCGCGTGCGGTTGTGTAGAGGCCAACCAGGGTTCCGAGCCCGCCACTGTCTATGTAACTGACTTCCGCGAGATTCAGAACGACGCGCTTATTCTCTGAAATGACCTTCCTCACCGTCTCACGCAAACTGGCAGCCTCGTCACCAAAAACGATGCGTCCGGCACAATCCACCACGGCGACGCCGTCAACGTCGCGTACCCGCATTTTCAGTTGCATCTTGCCATCCTTTCAGTATCGGCGAGCCACTTTCTCATCCTCAGGGTATCCTGCAGCGCGCCGTGCCGCAAGCAGAACGCCTGCCGGCTTTCGCAGATCGAGGGTCTGCGCCGGGCAAAGCCATCACGTATAATCGGGTGTTCCCCATCATGAGCTATCAGGTCCTGGCGCGCAAATACCGCCCGCAGAAATTCTCCGAAGTAATCGGGCAGGAGCATGTGACCCGCACCCTGAAGAACGCCATCGCGCAGGAGCGCATCGCGCATGGCTACATTTTTAGCGGCCATCGCGGCATCGGAAAAACCACCGTGGCGCGCATTCTGGCCATGGCGTTGAACTGCCGTTCCTTCGAAAAGCCGGTCGCCGAACCCTGCGGTATTTGCGACTCCTGCACCGAGATCCGCGCCGGAAATTCCGTGGATGTCATCGAAATTGACGCCGCCACCAATCGCGGCATCGATGAGATTCGCGAGTTGCGCGAAGCGGCCCGCTATCGTCCGGCTCGCGATCGCTTCAAGATTTACATTCTGGATGAGGCGCACCAGATCACCGACGCGGCATTCAATGCCTTGCTGAAAACTTTGGAAGAGCCGCCGAGTCACGTGGTTTTTATGCTCGCTACAACCCAGCCCGAGGATATCCCCCAGACCATCCGCTCGCGCTGCCAGCACTTCAGCTTTCGCGCGGTTCGATTTGAGGAAATTCTGGCGCAGTTGCGGGATCTTGCCGGCCGCGAAGAAGATAGAGGCCGACGAGGATGCTCTGGCGATTCTTGCCGAGGCCGGCGATGGCTCCATGCGCGACGCTCTTATCCATTCTTGATCAGGCCATTGCCTCCTGCGATGGCCGGCTAACCGCGGAATCGGTGCGGCAACTGGTCGGGACTGCGCCTTCCGGCGTGCTCGAAGATGTGATGCGGGCGGTCGCCCAGGCTCGAGCTGAAACCGTCCTGCGGCTGGTGGATCGACTGCTCGCCGACGGGCAGAACCCCACCCACTTCGCGCGCCAGATGGTTCGCTTCCTGCGCAACGCGGTGGTCGCCAAAGTGGCGGGAGGCGATTCCTCTCTGCTGCAGATTTCCAGCGACGAGCGCAAGCGCGTGGCCGGCGTTGCGGAACTATTCAGCGAAGAAGATCTGTCGCGGCATCTACAAATCATGCTGCGGACTCACGGCGAACTGGGCTACCGGCAGGAGCAGCGCTTCCATCTGGAACTCGGCTGCTCGAAGATGGCGCATGCCCAGCGCCTGCTGCCGATCGAGCAATTGCTGAGCGAGGCCGCCGTGCAAGCTGGCAATGCTCCGGCGAGTGGTCCGCAAGCCCGCCGGCGTCCGAGGAGTCGCAGGCGGCACCGAGCCCCGCCGCAGCGCAGCGCTCCAATTTCGTTTCACCGTTTGCCGCCGATTCGGCGCGCAAGAGTGCAGCCAAGCCGGAGCTGTCCGCGAGAAGTCATCGCCAAGCGGGTCCGCGGCTGGTGGCACCGGCCCCGCACCGCAGCGCCGTGTAATGGGCGCGGCGGTCCCAGTCGAAATAGAGCCGCCGTTGCTGAACTCAGCCCAGAGAGCCACTGTCGAGCACGAAGCAGAGCCCCCGGAGAGCGCGCAACGAATGCGCCCGCGCAGATTCCGGACCGGCTGCGCGATGCCGTGCTGAACGCACTGGGCAGACGCGGGTCATCGCGTTTTGGTCTCGATGCTCGACGCGGGCGAGTGGCAGGTGGAAGGCAACGAATTGCATGATCAAAGTTGCGGCCTCCGCAGCATTGATCGACATGTCGGTCGGCGCGGACGCAAAGCGGCTTGCCATTGCGACCGCGAGTGGCGTGTTGGGCCGCCCCGCAAGCTCAAAGTCGTTTCCGGAACCGTGGCCGGGACTAGCCGCGCCACGCGCCGCATCGAATGGGGGCGGCCGCAACCGTGCCGAACAGGATCCCGTGGTGCGGCGCATGCAGGAGAAATTCGGCGCGGAAATTCGCACGATCATCGATTACAAGGAGAAACGCTAGCCGCGGCACGCCGGGATACGAGGCCCGGCTCGCTAGGGATTATGGGCGGATTCAACCTGCAGGAACTGATGTCGCAGGCCAAGCAGCAGTATGAAGTCCTGCAAAAGAAAATGGAGGAGACCGTGGTCGAAGGCTCCGCCGGCGGCGGCACGGTCGCGGTGAAGATGGACGGCCGCAAACAGGTGCTCAGCATCAAGATCGATCCCGAGGCGGTCAAAGCGGACGATCTGGAAATGCTGCAGGATTTGATCACCGCAGCCGTCAACGGCGCAGGCCGCAAAGTGGATGAGGCCATGCAATCCACCATGGGCGGCATGCTGGGCGGCCTGGGAATTCCTGGGCTCTAGCCCGGGGACTTTGTCATTCTGAGCGAAGCAAAGAATCTCTATCGCCGCATCGCATGTAGCTACGACTAACGAACATATTCATGTCTAAATTTGCCGAGCCCATGACGCGGCTCATCGACGAACTCAAAAAGCTGCCGGGCATCGGCAGCAAAACCGCGCAACGGCTGGCCTTTCACATCCTGCGCTCCAGCGACGACGATGCCGAAGCGCTCGCCGCCTCCGTTCGCGACGTAAAGGCCAGCCTGCGCCTGTGCTCCATCTGCAATAACATCACCGACGTTGATCCCTGCGTCTATTGCAGCAGCGCCACCCGCAATCAGCGGCTGGTCTGCGTGGTCGAGGAGCCCACCAACATTGCCGCAGTGGAAAAGACCAAGCACTTCAATGGCGTTTATCATGTTCTGCACGGATCGCATCTCGCCGCTGCATGGCGTCGGGCCGGAGCAGTTGCGGATCTCCAACCTGATGAAGCGCGTCGAAGACGGCGGCGTCGATGAAGTCATCATCGCCACCAACCCCACCGTCGAAGGCGAAGCCACCGCGGTTTATCTCTCCGGGCAGTTGCGCCGCGCGGGACTAAAAGTTACGCGCATCGCCATGGGCATTCCGGTGGGCAGCGACATCGAATACGCCGATGAAATCACCATGCTGAAAGCGATGGAAGGCCGCCGCGAGCTGTAGCCACGCGCTTCGGCCAACTTGTGCAAAGTTTTTCAATCGCGGGTTCCAATTCGGGAGCGGCAATCCGCCCAACCAAACCAGCCTACACCCGCAGAATCAGTCGAATACAAGCCTTGCCATCCTGGGAAAATGGTGGCCCGAGGGTGGCTCGCAGGTTGCACTCATCCCGGCATGCCTCGTCTCCCGCTCTCTCTAGTTTTGGCTGACGGGAAAATGCAGCAAGATGGCCTCGACCCGGCCAAGCGCATTTTCCTGCCAGCCTGCGCCGCGCTGCTGATGTAACCGCATCTCAACTCGACGCGTAGAGAACCGGGCCAAACAGCCCGGTTTTCTTTTTTGGGTAAATTCTCCGCGATCTTCTATCGGTCTCGTGGATCCCCTACCCCTTTCCCCGGTTGGGGCCAGCAAATGCCAAGGCGTTTGATTAAAGCAGATTCCTCCTCGCTGCGCTCCTCGGAATGACAAGTGGTTAGCGTACTGGTTGGCCCGCTCCAACGCGCTCTAGCGTACTGGGGCCGCTGCAACCCGCTTTAATGTTCCGTCCCAAGTTGCCGATTTATCCTAAAGGCTTGGCAGGGGAAGGATGTACAAAATTCAGAAAAACGAGCTCGGATTCAAGCTGACATTCGCCGGCACGGTAACGAAAGAAGACTTGCAACCTTGGTTCGAAGAGAGCAAGAAGGCACTCATCATGTGCAAGAAGCCCTTCGGAGTGATGGTTGACATGAGAAACCTCGAGCTTATGCCGCCCGGCGTTCAAGCCGAGATAGTGAAAGGCCAGATGCTATACCGCGACAGCGGATTAGAACGTTCCGCCGTGATTCTGAGCGACCCTATCGTTACCATTCAATTCGTGCGGCTGGCGAAGAAATCCGGTATTTACAAGTACGAGCGTTTTATTGACGCATCGAGCGACGCGCAATGGGAAAAGCACGCGGAAGAGTGGGTCAGATCGGGAATTGATCCCGACCGGGTGTAGCCCGTGCCTCGTCCGTTCTGAGGACGGTGGCTTCTCCGTCGGGTGGCCCGTTCAAGCCCGGTTTTTGGCTTGAGCGGGGCAGTTCGACAGTTGGACACAGCCGTCCCGCCGCCCGCTCGCGCTTTCTCGTCATCCATTCCGACTCAATCTCGATCGTAGCCTCACGGGCGGACGCGCTCCAGCGCGACCCGAAAATTAGTTTGGCCGCTTCGGTCGCAAACAAGGGGCGGCGGTGATAGCAACGGAAAGTCACGAAGTGACTCTGCCGGGATTGGGGAGGCGCTTCAGTCCTAAGGCATGGCGTCAGATTATGCTCGGAATGAGGCCCCACTCAAACTAAAATCGGGCTTGAATCGGCCACCCGCGAGACGAGCGCGGGCCATCCTGACGCGAATCTGCGTTCAACTCTCCGGCTCCAGAAAAGAATTGGCTTCGTCCTCCGCCGCCACAATTCCCTCCGGCAAGTTGCCACGGTTGTACTCCGTCATGCGGTTCTTCCATTGTAGAAAGTCAGTAATCGACTGCGGCTCGATGCGGACTTCCACCCGCCGCAGGCTGGCCAGCAGTAAGTTCATCTCGTAGCGAAAGCCGGTCGCGGTACGCAGGTCCTTGGCCGATTCTTTCGTCACCGCGATCTCGCGCCCACGGCACTCCAGCAGTCCCCAGCCCTCGGGCAACTCCTGCGCTCGAATCAGGCCAGCCGGAGCCAGATAAAAACGCTCACAGCCTACGCCGGTCTTCGGCTTTTGCCGCCATGGCTTGTCGCGATCGCAAAAAAAATCGGCACGTGAGATTTTGCACTCCACGAGTACAGAATGGCAGGCGCGCTTCCATCCGATGGCGTCCGGCACTTCGCCGCTGGCGCAGGCCTGCTCGCACAGCACCACCCCGCAGCGGTAAGCACGCAGCCATACCACTGCTTTCCGCACCAATTGCGCGTGAGTCATGGTTGGAATCTACGTGAGACTGCGGTGAAAGAAAAGTGGCCGGCGAGCTTCGGGCCGTTCTTAAGAGTCAACGAAACCGCCGCATTAAGAATTAACTCATCATTTCGAGCCGGCCGAGAAATCCGCCCTCCGCCGCGGCGCCAAAGCATGCGGCCGCGCCGCCTTCACCAGGATCGGGCAACGGCAAGCCATTTCCAGCAAATGGCGCGCGGCGGCAATTTTCTCAGCGCCGTGATTCCGCGCCGAGTAGCCCTGCGCAGCGATCAGGATGAATCCCTTTCGCTGAGAGACTTCGAGGTCGGCGATGCGGCCCTTGCGATCCGCGTCAAAGGCATTGGCTAATCGAAGCATCCCGGCCAGCCACGTAACTTCATTTCGCTGCGCCGGAGTGAGGTCCCGCAAGGCCTTCTGCCCGGCTTGGGGCAGCGCACCGCGATGGTAGCGCGCGACAATGCCCGCCATGCGCAAGGCATCGGGGTCAATTCCCAGAGGCGGAGTCAGGCGCTCGATCAGACGATAGGAAGCTTTGTGATGACCCTTCCCTTCCTTCGCCCGGCCCACGTCATACAGCATTGCCGCCAGACGCAAAATCTCACGCGAGTTGCCCGCCCGCGGCCGCGCCGTTCCCGCAACCCCAGTCATGCCGTCGTACAACTTGAGCGTAAGTCGCATCACCTGGCCCGAGTGCTTGAAATCGGGATCCAACACCGACGCCCAGCGCCGTAATCGCTGCAAGGCCGCAGCTTCGATTTCCTTCCCTTGCGGCAATTCCAGACGCCACACCGGCCACAGCGAGTGTTTGCCGACCATCTTTTCGTGATAAGTCGCAAGCCGGTCTTCCCGCTCCTGGTGAATCCGCTGGTGCCAATGGGTGCGAGATCCTTCATCGGGAAATGCATTCACCTGCTGCGCCATCTGCCAAAGAACATCCAGGTCGTGAACTTCGCCCAGAAGATCTTGCAGTTTCTTCAGATCCTCCGACCATCTTGCATGCTGCTCGGGCAGAAAATTCTCCACGATATAGCGAAACCGTTTGATCCCGATTCGCAGATTGTGCCAGCCCACTTGCGAACGGTTGCGCAGCGCATGGCGATGCAAATCGTGGGCTTCGTTCCAGCGTTCCAGCGCAAGATGCTTGAACATCAAGCTTCCTGGCTTGATGCGTGCCGCGCGCCGCGGCAGTGAATTGCCCCATTTGCGCCACTGTTTGCGGTCGAATTGCCCCAGCGCCCCGGCGGCTAGCTGCTTGAGCGAGGCCTCGCGCACCGCCAAAAATTCCAACATCCGGGACGCCACCAAGTCCCCCGGTGAATCGAAGCGATGAACCCACTCCTCCATTACCTGCACATCGCGCAATTCGCCCAGGCTCTTGAACAGCGCCTTGCCCGCCCTCTTCATCTGCTTCCAGGCAGGATCGGGATCGAGCGGGATGAGTCCATCCACCAGCGACCGGCAGCGCCGCAACGCGACCCGCAGGTCGTGTACCGGATCGGGCGCGAATCCGGCACTCGCGCCATCGCATTCCTCGAGGACGCGCTCCATCCACAACGCGAGTCCGACTTTGGGCCCACTTGTGTTTATTCTTGCGCTCACTTTCTTCGGCTGATTCATAGGAATCAATGACTACAGAACTACGCTCGCTGAAAACCCGCGAACATCATTCTCAGCGACATGGGCTGCGAATTCCAGTCCGTGCCTGCGAAGGTGCCAAAAACGGGAAAAATTGCCCATTTTTGCCGCGAAAAGCACACCACCTCATCACAAGGTGCAATTACCTCCGTAATGTGCGTCCCTTACTGTTTCGCATTACGCTAAGGCGGACCTGAAATAGCAGGAGTTTCTTATTCTTACCGCGGACGCCAAGAAGGAAACCAGAATTGCCTCGGCTCGGGCATTCGTACATAGCCTGAACATCCTGGTAAAGTACGTTCGGCTCTATGGACTTGAGCACAAGCGTACTGAAGGACAGTTCAAGGTTGCCTGGGACGAGTTGCAGCTTGGCTTGCCCAAAGGACCTGACGGCAGTTTCCTCCTGGGCGTCTCCGATAACCGCCTCCTTGTGGATGGCATTCCCCTCGAGACCGGCCAGGCGGAACGCAGTTTCGCTCAGTTATTGACGACGGCTGGCCTGGCCAGCATTCAATTCTCGAATCATCTCACTCATGAGGACTTTGTTCGCCTGGTCGAAGCTTTTTCCTCCCACGGATCCAAAGCTCAGGAAGTGACTAAGAATATCAAAGCCATCTTCGGCGATAACAAGCAGGCATCGATCCGAATCAACGAGGTAAAGTTCATCGCCGCCGATCCAGCGACCGGCGAAATATCCATCGCCGCGCAGATCGCCGCCCAGACCCTGGGACCGGAATTCAAGGATTGGTTGAACGATCCCCAGAAACTGCTTCAGCTGATTGCCGCGGCTGAGGGAGCGCACACTGCAGGCGGAGAAGGCGCTCCTCTGGGCAGCGTACCGAACGTCTCGACGGGCGCAAGTGCGGCCAGCGAAGGTGGTGTGGCTGCCGGAGGGACTTGGGCAGGCGGGGTGGTTCCGCTGCAGGAAGAAGAAGTCATCCAGGCCATACGCCTGTTGACCAAATTCGGAGAAGTCGGAAGCGACGCTCACTTTGACCCGCAGGTGCTTCAGCAGGAGTTCAGTCAGGCCGACGCCAACACCCGCGTCAATCTACAACAATTGTTGGGCTCGCTGGCCGCCAATACAAACCCGCAAGAAGCGGACACGCCGCTGCTCATGAAGGCGGCGGAGCATATGGCCATTCGCTTCGCCATGGAACGCTTCCAGAAGGGCGAGGTCAAGGTCAACGCGGTGCACCAGATGCTCGAGCACATGAGCCGGCAAATGGACACCCTGCGCCAGATCCTGCGCATTCAGGAAGACAAGATGAGCAAGGCGGGGATGCTGGTCGAATCTCACGCCGACATTCTGGATCGGATGTTCTGGGCCGAAGTCCCGGAAGCCGGCAAGAAGAGCGTTTTGCTCTCGGGTGAAGCTCCCTGTGTGCCCCCTCGCAACGTGCGCCAGTTCGTGGAAGAGATGCTGGACCGGGGAGACAAAGCAACCGCCTCCGCCGTTCTCGGGAACTACGCCAACTGTCTGGGAGCCAATGAAGTCGAGCCCCGCCGTAAGACCGCAATCGGCATCGCCCAACTCGCGGATCTGTTTTCCAGCGCGGGTGACCAAGTTCTGGGAGCTGCCATTCGCAGAATTGGACAAGCTTTGTCGGTGGAAGCCGATCCTGAAATGGAAAATCTCCTGGGCGCGGCCTTCGTACGCCTGAGCGCCGAAGCCAGCGCGCGCAAGCAATATGGCGCGGTTGACGAGGTCTGCATCGCGATGGATCTGGTCGCGCAGCAACGGCCCACCCTGGCCTCCGATTTGCGTCCTCGCATCGGCGTGGAAAACCGCTTGCCCGATTTCATTGAAGAGGCGCTCCAACAGTCCAATCTGGAGCCGGAATTGATTCAAGTTTTACGCCGCAACGCCCAGGCTGCGACCGAACATATCGCGGATCGCTTTTTCCGCAGCATGCGCCGCGAAGAATGCGACCGCATCGTGGAAGTCTTCCAGGAACTGGGTTCCAGCGGCCTGGAGAACCTGCGCGAAAATCTTCGCGCCGGCCAGCCCCGTCAGGGAGCTGCCGCCGTCGGCTTGCTCAGCCGTTTGGACGTGGCCACCTTGCTGGAGTTGCTGCCTGTCCGCTTGCGCGAGTGGAACCGTTTTTATCACGATATGGTGGTCCGGCAAATCGCCTTCGGGGCCGCGCCCGATCGCGGCCGAACCCTGCTGGAATTTCTGGAAGTACTGGACACCATGGTTCTGCCCCAGGCCGTCGACGAGATCGGTATGAGCGGTGACCGCATGGCTGCGCCTTCCCTGGTCGTGGTTGCCCAAAGCGGCGATGCGCAGGGCCGCTCTCCACTTCTCCAGCTGAAAGCCGTGGAAAGCCTTGGCCGCTTGCGGGATCCCGAGTCCGTCACCGTCCTCAGCAGTCTGCTGGAAGCCAAGAAGATGTGGAAGTGGGTCAACCACCGCGAGCTGCGAATCGCAGCCGCCCAGGCTCTGGTCAAAATCGATGCCCGCTATGGCAGCAAGGTGCTCTCCGACAGCGGTCTGGAGCCGGCGGAACTGGCCTTTGCTCCGCTCGACTCCGCCCCCGCCTGTCCCTGGGTTCGGCAAAGGCGCTATGAGCGCGTCACACTCCGGAAAGCGCTCTCCGCCAGCATTAGCAGTTCATGGGGAAAATCCAACATTTCGGTGCGCGAGCTGAGTCTCGGCGGCGGCATGGGCGTCAAGGAAGACAATCTCCGGGTGGGAACGGAAGCCAATCTCGAAATCTCCCTCGGTGTGCGCAAACTGCGTGCCCAGGTTCTGCTGCGCCGCGCCCGGGTGAACGAAGTCGGCTTCGAAATCGTGAATATCGATCTGGAGAGCCGTTACCGCCTGCGCCGCCTCATCATGGACGCCCTCGATCAGAACCGCGACGCCAAAGTCACCGAGTGGGACGGAATTCGCAGATAGCAACTCGAACAGAAGTTAAGATGAAACGAAAAGCCCCAGGCCAGAATGGCAGAGGCTTTTTGCATTACGCTGAACCAAGTTTCTCTAGACGACTTTGGCGAAGATGATCACCAGTGTGTAGAGCGCCAAAGACTCGATCAGCGCCAGACCGAGAATCAGGGCAAATTGAATGCCCGCTCGCGCCGCAGGATTGCGGGCCATGGCCTCCGTCGCCGCAGCCGTCGCTCGCCCTTGTGCCAAACCACAGATTGCTGATGCGATCGCCATGGAAAATCCCGCCGTGATTGCGACCCATTTGGTCGGTGATTCGGCGCCGCCTTGCGCCAGAGCCGGCATCGCCGAGCTCAGAACTGCCATCGTCATACAGAAATAGCTCAACTTACGCATTGTGTTTTCTCCTTGCATGAATTGCCGCCAGTGGGTGGTTGACGCCATCCCGTGCAGACGCCCTCACGCTGAACAGCGAAACTTGATCTAGTGTCCTTCGGCAACCGCACCCGCCAGATACACCGTCGTCAGCAGAACGAAAATGTATGCCTGCAGCAGCGAAACTGACTGCAGCAGAAGAAAAATCACTGGGACCCCGATCGGTATCAGGGAAAAAAACACCAGGGTAACCATGTCTCCGGCATACATATTCGCAAAAAGACGAATGGTCAACGAAAGCATTCGCGCTAAATGACTGATGATTTCGATGGGAATCATCAGCGGGGCCAGCCACCACATGGGTCCCGCGAAATGCTTCAGATACCCTACTCCGTGATGCTTGAAACCCTGCGCCTGGTAGTAAACGAAGGCCACAATCGCACACCCCAACGGCACCACTGGAAGTGCGGTGGGAGAATCAAATCCGGGAATCAGGCCAATCAGATTGCACAACAGAATAAATAATATCAAGGTGACCAGGAACGGCGTGAATTCCTCGCCGCCGTGTCCCATCATCTCCTCGCTCTGCCCTTGCATAAATCCGTGCAACCCTTCGAAAACATGTTGCAGCGCTCCGGGTTTCTCCACCGATAAGCGCGAGCGCGCCATCGCGAACAACAGGATCAGAAACAGGAAGACCAGCAACTCCATGGATTCGCCGTTGGTGATCGGCGCGTTCGGAAACTGCGGCTCAATGTGTATCGCTCGCAGCATCGCCGTTACCGGCGCGGCAAACAGATGATTCAGAACGGCGGTAAACCAGAGTTGCTCAGACATGGGTTTCGGCGAAGCTCATAGCCCGCGCACCACAGCCGCATAAATCTCATAAGCGGCCTCGCACGCAATCCCCGCGACCGGGAGAAACAGCCCCGCAAACAGCCCATAAAGGCTGGCGCGAGAAACAGTGAATATAACATAGGCAGCCAGGGCCATCAAAAAGTAGCGCAGTAGAAACCGCACCACTACGCCCGCGCTGGATTTCGGCTTTTCCGGGCTGACGGTGCGCTCGCCCAGCGCATTCACCACACGCTTCAACCAATGAAAATTTAAATAGGCAAGCGCCGCGCCACATATAAATCCCAGCGCGATACGCCAGCCGAAGCGCCAACACCCACCCAAGCTCAAAACAACCGCCAACCCCAACATGAAGTTCGAAATCCGCTCCAGGGCGCCGGAATAGAAATGGTCTGCACGTTGCGCGCTGTCATCGCATGCAACCGGCTGTGAGAAATCCACCATAGAATTGAATGACCTTCGCCGCGCAAGTCTCAGTTTACGATGGCGGCGGTTACGCGAGACGGCTCCCCTGGCGTTAGCTTGAAATTACTCCGTGATCCTCTATGTCCTCCGTGGTTTATCCCCTTCGGCGGCACCGGAAGAAAAGAAAATAAGACCCCCGGACCGCCCTCGTCCGTTTAGCAATTCTGTGCCACAGTAGAGAGGGATGCCCGCTGCCCCCGAATCCAGGCTCGCCGGACGAGTCGCCTTCACCTACCCGGAGTTTACCGCTTATGAGGTGGCGCGCTTCATCGTCGTCACCGCCATGGAGATGCAATCCATCGCCGTCGCCTGGCAAGTATATGAAATCACTCATCGCGCCCTCGACTTGGGGTTCGTTGGCCTGGCCCAGTTTCTGCCCGGATTGTTGCTATTTCTGGCCTCCGGCCATGCTGCCGATCGTTTTGATCGCCGCAAGCTGTTGCTGGTGTGTTACGCCGGCTTCGCGCTTTCTTCGGCTATGCTCCTCGGCATCGCCTGGAGCCGCAGCCGCTCGATTTACCTGATCTATGTAGTCCTGATATTTCTGGGAGTGGTGCGCTCCATGAGCGCCCCGGTAAGCCGGGCGATCTTGCCGCAACTCGTGGCGGAGGAGCATTTTCAGAATGCCGTGGCCTGGAACTCCAGCATCTTCATGACGGCCACTATTCTCGGTCCCGCGTTAGGTGGCGTGGTCTACGCATTTTTTCGCGGGCCGTCTGCTGTTTATGTGGCCGCCCTGGCCATCTCGATCGTCTCCTTCGGGTTTGCGCTGAGAATTAAGCCGCGCCCCCGCGCTGCGCTCATGCAGCGGACCAGTTTGCGCACCGTGCTGGCGGGCTTGCATTACATCTGGAACCAGAAAGTAATCCTCGGCTCCATTTCCCTGGATATGTTCGCTGTACTGCTGGGTGGGGCGGTCGCGCTACTGCCCATCTTTGCGAAAGAAATTCTCCGCACCGGCCCCTGGGGACTCGGGCTTCTCCGCAGCGCACCCGGGGTGGGCGCTGCGGCCATGGCCATTATCGTCGCCCATTGGCCGCTCAAGCGGAAGGTCGGCGCCATCATGCTTTGGTGCGTCGCCGGATTCGGCGTCTTCACCATCGTTTTCGGCATCTCGCACAGTTTTGTCTTGTCAATGATCTCTCTTTTTCTGGCCGGCGCCTGCGACATGATCAGCGTCATCGTGCGCGGCACCCTCGTCCAGTTGGCCACTCCCGACGAAATGCGCGGCCGGGTCAATGCCGTGGACATGATTTTCATCGGCGTCTCCAACGAACTGGGCCAGTTCGAATCCGGATTAACCGCCGCCTGGTTTGGCACGGTTCGCGCCGTGGTGCTCGGCGGAATCGGTACTTTAGCCGTCATCGCTGCCTGGGCATGGCTCTTTCCGGAATTGCGCACCGCCGATCAATTACTCGAAGTGGCCGAATAGTCCGCCGCATCCCGGCT
Source organism: uncultured Acidobacteriaceae bacterium (assembly GCA_963834075.1). Taxonomy (GTDB): domain Bacteria; phylum Acidobacteriota; class Terriglobia; order Terriglobales; family Acidobacteriaceae; genus PALSA-270. The sequence goes on along the minus strand of CAWIAH010000006.1, from coordinate 75,787 downwards.
CGCGAGAGTGCTCCGCGCGGCAACTCCCCGGGATACAACCTCATCTGAGTCGCTTTGCCCAAAGATCACACGCCGGGAGGGTTCAATGAGTATCTGGTCGATACTGTTTATTATTTTGTTGATCGCGTGGATTGGTGGCTTCACCGTCATGCATGTCACCAGCGGATTGATCCACCTGTTGCTGCTTTTCGCGGTGATATCGCTGATTCTGCATTTTGTAATGGGCAGGCGCGCCGCGTAGCTGGATAGCCAACTCCAGGCGGCGCGAAGGCGCAGTTGCTCTGATTGCCATGGACGAAGCAAAACTAATGCTAAGCCATGGCCATCAGTTCTTCCTCACTCAACAGGAAGAGTTCAATCCATCCTTCAACCGGCAAAGCATCAACCGGCAGGTGATTCTGCCAAAGGCTGAAGCGTAACCGCAATTTAGCCGCCTGCGCGCCGGAACCCAACGTCATCGATCCCTGACTGCCGGCCCCAGTCTTTCCCGCCAAATAACCGAGTGGCAGCTTAAACTCGAACTGCCGCCCCAGAGCCACGGCCACGCGTTTCGCAGAATCGGCTGAGCTCTCGATCGGCTGCTTTTCATCGGTAACGCCTAGTTTCCACGAAAGCACTTTACCCGCCTTCACTTCCACATCCAGACGCAAGATTCGCTCGGCGCGTTGCGCATCCGCCGGCCAATACTCCATCTTCACTACCATCTCGGTATCGCCATCCGGGATTGGGCCGGCAAAATCGACCCGCCCGTATAGATTGTCCGCGTCAATTCCGGCGTAAACCGAATCGAGCGGGAACGTCTTGCCGTGCATCGAACCGGACCGCCGGTCTGCGGTGTATGCGGCCGCACCCATCCACTCAAAGTAGCGGATGATATCTCCCGTCACTCGCGGATGAATATAAGCAGTTTGTGGGATATAGGACGGTCGCGAGACCCCGTGCAGGATCGACTGCGCCAGATAATCCGGCGGTTGTGCCCCCAGCGCCTGATACACGTTGGATAAGTGCTTGCGGTAAAGCTCGTCAAACTCGCGATCATTGGCAGAGTGGTGCTCCGGACCATACCACCAGTTCCAATCGCTGCCTTCGGCAATCAGGATCTCTTCAAACGCCAGCTTGCGTTGCGCCTCGCTGGCCCGGGGCGCATTTTCCGTGTAGAACTCGCGCGCGCGGTAAAGATAGTCCCAGGAGCGATTATCTTCCGGTGCCCCGATCCATACGTTGAAGTTAGCGTCAATCCAGGAGCCCGGAACCAGAGACGTGAGCTTGCCGAAAGTCGCTGGTTTTTGGCGAGCGATTGCCTCCGACACCGTCACCGCTTCCAGCCCCGGATCATGCGCCAGGGCATCATAAAAACGCCGCAGGAATTCGCGCCCCGACTGCGGATAGTATTCCCAGGCATTCTCGCCGTCGAGAATGATCGGCATGACCGCGTCTTTCCCCTTATCCAGAACCGGTTGCACCGCTTGCTTAATGGTTCGAATCAGGTGTTGCGCGGCGTCAACCGCAGGCATGCCCGAGTACACAAACCCGATCAGATCGGAGATGGTATGGTCGCGAAACACCAGGTGCATCGCGGTTTTGCCATTATCGAAGCGATGGACGTTGTAAAGCTTTTCTCCAAGATCCGCCGGCAGCCGCCCGCTGCCATCGCGCGAGAAATGAATGCCGAGGCTTCGCCCCAAAACCCCCTCATCGGTGGCCATCCAATTCACGCCGAGCTCCTGACCTATCGAAAACACCTCTTCTGAAACGCTGCCCTCCGATGGCCATACTCCCTTGGGTCGCACGCCGAAAACGCTTTCATGCAACTCCAGTCCGCGCACCAGTTGCTCGCGCGCGTCTTCCGGATGGCGATAGCGATTCTGCGGCAACGGCAGCCCGGGCGACGAAACCGCGCCCATGTTGGTATCGCATACCAATGGCAAAATCGGATGATAGAAGGGAGAGGTTGAAATCTCGATTTCGCCCTTTTTCTCTGCCGCCGCGTGCGCGGGAAGGACCCTGCCCAGCAACTCGCGCTCGAACTGCATCACAAACCGCTGATCGTCCAGCGAAAAGCCGTGGCCTTTTTGAATCAGCGCCGCCACGCTTGGCTCTTTCAGGAAAAATTCGTCGAACCACGCGATCTGCGAAAGCACCTGCAAGTCCGTAAAGTCTTGCGCCTGAAAGTACTTCTCCGCCTTCTCCGGCGACTCACCCGAACCCCGAAAACGCTCCCACAGCTCGTTGTAGCGGGGATACCTGCCGATCAGATGCACCGGATTCGCCTGAAACAGGTACTGCAAGGCGAAGCGACGCTCCGCCAGCGTTAAATCTTTGGCCGGCTTGGCCGCGATCTGAAGAAAAGGATCCTGCGCGGTTCCGGCAACATAATCCTGAATCTGGGCGATCAGCGAAGGCACCAGGTTAAATGTCTGATGGACGGTGGGAAACTCATCCAGCAACTTGACCATGCCGTAGTAGTCCTTGAGGGCGTGCAGCCGCACCCAGGGCAAACGGTACTCCCCCGTCACCAGATCCTTGTAAAAAGGCTGATGCTGGTGCCAGAGGACAATGACGCGCAGGACGGGCATTCGGTCGGCTCCCCGATCGGTAGAACTTCGCCTGCCAGTGCCGGGGATTGTCTGAGTTTAACATGCGATCCCGGCACTGCTTGCGGTTCAGGCCCTCCCTACGCGCGAACGACCCGTCCGTGGTTCCCGAAAAAGGCCTGAAAATCGCTTATTTATGTTCTAATGCTTTCCCATCCGGCACAATACGGTGAGAAGTATCGGATGCCGATGAGTGAAGCCGCTACAAGACGCCGGCCCGTGCCGCCCAGCCATATTGCGGCGGTTGTGGCTGGCAATGCCCTCGAATTTTACGATTTCCTGACCTACGCCTTTTTCGCCGTTTATATCGGCCGCGCGTTCTTTCCTTCGAACGATCCATCCTCCAGCCTGCTGGCTTCGCTCGGAGCCTTCGGCGTGGGATTCATCATGCGCCCCATCGGCGGTCTGGTCATCGGCAGAATGGGCGACCGGCTGGGACGCAAACCGGCCATGGTCTTCACCTTTTCGCTCATGGGTTTCGCCATCGTTGGACTGGCGCTCACCCCGCCGCATTCGATAATCGGCTTTGCCGCGCCGGTACTGGCCATCCTCTTTCGCATGATCCAGGGTTTCGCCCTGGGCGGCGAGGTCGGGCCCAGCACCGCATTTCTTCTAGAGGCCGCGCCTCCCGAACGGCGGGGCTTTTATACTGCATTTCAACCCTGGAGCCAGCAGCTCTCCATTCTGGTCGCGGGTCTGGTCGGTTACGCACTCTCGAGCACCCTCAACGAGCGGCAATTGCAGAGTTTCGGATGGCGCATTGCCTTTCTCGCCGGCGCGGTCATTGTGCCCTTCGGCATTATGGTGCGGCGCAACCTGCCCGAGACGTTACCCACCGCCGGAGGCGGTCCACGCGCGCCCGTACCGCTGCGCCCCTACATGGGGGTGGCTTTTCTTGGCGTGATGCTGTTGGCCAGCGCCACCATCGGCACCTACGTCATCGGCTACATGACGACCTTCGCCATCGCGACCTTGCACATGCCCACCAACGTCGCCTTTGCGGCCACGATTGTCGTAGGCGTCTCCGGCCTGGTGTTTGTTCTTCCCGGCGGAGCATTATCCGATCGAATTGGCCGCAAGCCCATGATGCTCATACCGGGCGCCTTGCTGCTGATCTCGATTTTCCCGGTTTTCTATCTGATCGTGCATCGCCGCACCACCTCGACCCTTCTGCTCGGAACCGCCATTATGGCAAGCCTGCTGTCCTTGTACGGATGTCCGATCATAATCTGGCTGACTGAATCCTTTCCCGCTGCCATTCGCTCGGGCAGCCTGGGCATCATTTACGCTTTTTCCATTGCCATCTTCGGCGGTACAACGCAGTACGCCGTCACCTGGCTCATCAAAGTGACCAAGAATCCTTTGGTGCCCGCCTGGTACTGGACGGTGGCGTTAGTCATCGGCCTCGCGGCCGTGACTTTGGCGCGAGAATCGGCTCCACCCAAGCTCTCCCGCGCCGTTCCCAGCGAGGATTTCCTTCCTGCCCAGGCCAGCGCCGAGGGCTAGAGCACACCGCATCGCGCGCCCCGCCAATTCCGTGTCCCCGCCGAACGAATCGCGCCGCCCACTCCCATCCGTTACACTGGAAGCTACATCCAAGCTTCCTGGTGAATCCAAATGGCTCAGGCCCTGGCAAATCTTCCTCGCTATGACGTCAGCATCCTGACCGACCAGGATGTCTATCTCTTCGCCGAGGGCAATCACTACCGCATGGAGCAGAAGCTCGGCGCGCACCTGCGCTCCGTAGAGGGCGAGGCGGGGGTGAGTTTCGCGGTTTGGGCGCCCAATGCGCGCGCCGTCTCCGTGATCGGCAGCTTCAACCGCTGGGATCCGCAAGCACATCCTTTAGCCACAAGAGGCAGCACCGGCATCTGGGAGGGTTTCATCCCCGGCGTGGCCAAAGGTGCGCTCTACAAATTTCATATCGTCTCCTACCATGAGGGATACGTCGGTGACAAGACCGATCCCTTCGGCGTTCTGCAGGAAAAGCCGCCACGCACCGCGTCGGTGGTTTGGGATCTCGACTACCAGTGGGGCGACGCGGACTGGATGGCCACCCGCCACTCCAGAAATTCGCTGCATGCGCCGATTTCCACCTACGAAGTTCACATCGGCTCCTGGATGCGCGTGCCCGAGGAAAACGACCGGCCTCTGACTTACCGCGAGATGGCGCCTCGCCTCGCCGAATATGTCAATCGCCTGGGCTTCACCCACGTTGAATTCTTACCGGTGATGGAGCATCCCTTCTACGCCTCCTGGGGATACCAGACCACCGGTTACTTTGCGCCCACCTCGCGCTACGGCACGCCGCAGGACTTCATGTTTCTGGTGGACTACCTGCACCAGCATGGCCTCGGCGTAATTCTCGATTGGGTGCCTTCGCACTTCCCTTCCGACGGTCACGGCCTGGCCTACTTCGATGGCACGCACCTGTTCGAGCACGCCGACTGGCGGCAGGGCTTCCATCCCGACTGGAATACCTACATCTTCAACTACGGGCGCAATGAGGTGCGCAGCTTTCTGCTTTCGAGCGCCCTGTTCTGGCTTGATCAGTACCACGCCGACGGCCTGCGCGTGGATGCCGTCGCCTCCATGCTGTATCTCGACTACTCACGCCGCGAGGGCGAGTGGATTCCCAATCAATTCGGCGGACGTGAAAATCTGCAGGCCATCGAATTCCTGCGCAAGTTCAACACCGCTGCCTACCAGGAGCAGCCAGCCATTCAGACCGTAGCCGAGGAATCGACTTCGTGGCCGATGGTCTCCCGCCCCACTTATGTCGGCGGCCTCGGCTTTGGCCTCAAGTGGGATATGGGATGGATGCACGACACGCTCGAATATTTCAAGCAGGATCCGATTCATCGCAAATATCACCACAATCAACTCACCTTCCGCATGTTGTATGGCTTCACGGAGAATTTTCTTCTACCGCTTTCGCACGACGAAGTGGTGCACGGCAAAGGATCGCTCATCGGCAAAATGCCGGGCGATGAATGGCAGCGCTTTGCCAACCTGCGCCTTCTCTACGGCTATATGTTCGGCCAGCCCGGCAAGAAGCTGCTCTTCATGGGCGATGAATTCGGCCAGGTGCGCGAGTGGACCCACGACAGCTCGCTGGAATGGCACGTCTTGCAATATCCCCTCCACCGCGGAGTGCAATTCTGGATTGAGCAACTCAACCGGATTTATCGCGAGCAGCCCGCGCTGCACGAATTAGACAACGATCCCGCCGGCTTCGAATGGATCGATGCCAACGACAGTGAGAACAGCTCACTCTCGTTTCTGCGCAAAGGCCGCGCCGAGCGGGAGCAGATCTTGGTCGTGTGCAACTTCACCCCGGTGCCGCGAACAAAATTCCGCATCGGCGTTCCGCTGGGGGGATACTGGCGCGAATTGCTCAACAGCGACTCCACCCACTACGCCGGCAGCGGCATGGGCAACGGCGGCGGGGTCATGGCCGAGAATGTTGCTTCGCACGGCCGGCCATGTTCGTTGAGCCTGACCCTGCCGCCGCTGGGCGTGCTGTTTTTGAAGCCGGAGTAGCATCCCCGAGAAATACACCCCTTCAATCGTGTTTAGCTTTGTCATGCTGAGCCGGAAGAATGAGCCTCTGGCGGCCGATTGCTTGAAGTCGGAGCCTCCCCACCTGGTATGCGAGCCATCCGGAGAAACCTGAAACGTAACCGTAGCAATGAGTTTGCATGGCAACCGCCAAATACTTATTCCTCCGGCACTCCCCCACCTTTTGGCCATAGCGGAACGCGAAGAAATCCCCGATACTCTCGCATCGTTTTCAAAACCATCGAATGCGGCTATCAAGGCGCTTCTCGAGGAGACGCTTCTGAGCTCTCTTTCCCGGGATACAGAGGGGCAGGATGTCGTGGAATACGCTATCATGCTGGCGGTGATCGTCGTCATCGTCATGGGCGTAGTGAAAATGATCGGCTCGAATGCCGGCCTGGTGTTTTCTCAAGTCTCGAGCGCCATGCAGTAGCCCGCGCGGAGGGCCCAACTCTTCGTCAAGATAATTGTCATCCCTATAAATGCAGTGCCCCATATAAATGCAGTGCCCCATGTCAGCCATCTCACGACCCCGCCACCACCCCTCCAAAACCAGGGGTCACAACCCTTCGCGGAATGGCCCACAATTGCGTCAGGATGGCGCCAGATCGACGATCGCACCTCGGGACATGCTGAGGGCCATCCGAGGGGATTTCGGGGCTAGAATTTAAAATTTGCTATATCTGAAAGATATAGTTTCGACAATTGCCCCATAATCATCGACTTACCGGCCAGGACCCCCGCCGTAAATCTAAAGCTTAAAGATATAGCTCACACAAAGCGAGACTTTTCATGATCTTGCGGAGACCGCATGGCCTGAAAGGAGTGGCCGAGTAGAAAGGTTGGCCTTTTCGCGGGCGAGGGCGCCCGCGCCACACCGGTCCCAGGTTTAAGGCATCATGAACCAGTGCGGCCACCACGGCATGCCCCGAAAGTGCAGCAGAACGAATGCCAGGACCGGCATCAGGGAAGCGGTCATTAGCCGGCGAGCTTCGGTGCCCAGAGCCGCCAGGCGAACCTCGACGGTCTGCGCCGAGGTATAAAGCGACGGACGGGGAATCAGGCGGGGCGTGCGGCGCTTATATTCACGGTACTGTTCCCCGAAAATGTTCTCCAGGACATCCTCCTCTGCCGGAATCACCCAGCTGGCATAGGCCGCGGCCGCCGCGATGGTCAGAACGATCAAGGAAAAGCTCTTCAGAAAACAGGCCAGCGACATGGCGAAACAAAAGCTCCCGAAGTAAAGCGGATTGCGCGTGATGGAATAGGGTCCGGAGGCTTGCAGGCTGCGATCCTTGCGCCCGCCCAGGTAAATCGTCGCCCAGACTCTCATGCCCACGTAGGCCAGAAAGAAAACCCAGCCGCTGATGTCGAGCAGCAACTCGAGCGGCGCGCCCTCTTTGAGCAGTGGCTTGCTAAAAATGGCCGCCACGGCGGCCGGACCAAGACAGGCCACGCCAATTAAACCGCGGTGAGTAAAAATCCAAGAGTCGGAGACGCTCTTGGCGGGGGGAATAGTTGTAGACGACATTACTTCAGGAAATTCCTTCGAAGATCGGATTTTTCGTACCAGGCACTTGCCGGGGAAGCTGCATTCAGCGACGTCATCCGTAACCAGCGACTGATCCTGCCGGCGCCCGATAGTGATAAAGTTTAAACGGGTCTGGCGAAATTGGCTATGCGCATTTTGACGCGTTACATCTTGCGCGAAGTTGCCTCTCACGCCCTTATCGGGACGTCGATCTTTACCTTTGTCCTGTTCACCCGCGACCTGGGACGAATTCTCGAACTGGTGGTGCGCGCCAGCGCGCCCCTGCCCAGCGTGGCCGAGTTGTTCTTCTTCACCGTTCCCGTAGCCCTCATCTACACCATTCCCATGGGTGTGCTGGTCGGCATCCTCATTGGCCTGAGCCGTTTGGCGGCCGACAGCGAGATCACGGCCATGCGCGCCAGCGGCATCGGGGTATGGACTTTCCTGAAAATTGTCTCCATTTTTGCCACTGGTGCATTCGTGCTGGCGTTAATCAACAGCGTGTACGTGGCGCCTAAATCGCAAGCCGCTCTGGGCCGTCTGCAGGAACGGTTAAAGAGTTCGCAGGTTTCGTTTGAAGTGCAGCCGCGCGTTTTCTATGAAGGCTTTCCCCAGATGGTCTTGTACGTTCAGGACGTTCGCCCCGCCCGTGGTGCCGCCATCTGGAAGGGCATCTTCATGGCGGATATCAGCACGCCCACCCCGAGAATCACGCTCGCGCGGCAAGGCGTGGTGGTGAGCGAAGGACCGGAGCGGCTCCATCTTCATCTGGTTGACGGCTCCACTCACGACACCGATCCGAAAGACCCGAGCCAGTATCAGATCACCACCTTTGACCAGGCCGATATCCCGATCGAACTGCCGCAGGCCAACAAACAGGAGGAGGAACCGGCTCCGATCGCACAACTGAGCACATGGGAGTTGCGCAGCGAAGCCCGGAAAATGAATGTCTGGGGCGCGCGCTGGTACTACATTGAGTTTCATCGCCGCTTCGCTCTGCCGGTGGCGTGTCTGGTGCTGGCGCTCGTCGGCATGCCGCTGGGCCTGTCGGCTAAAAAAGGGGGCAAATCCACCGGCTTTGTGCTCACCATCCTGCTGGTGCTCGCCTATTACGCATTAACTCTGGTAGGAGTGTCGTTTGGCCGCCAGGGCAAGCTGCCGCCGGGGTTGGGCGCTTGGCTGGCGGATATCGTCTTTTTTCTGGGCGGCGCTTTTCTGCTGTGGCGGGCGGAGCGCAAGCCTTTCGAAATCGGGGCCTTGCACTGGAATCCCTTCCGGCGGCTGGCCGGGGCCGATGGGGCAATGCGGTTCCGTCCCGCTTATGGGCGAAATGCTCTTAGACGGGCGGAAGGACGGCGGATGTTCAGCCTGCGCTTCCCCACCATTCTCGACGATTATGTCCTGCGCGACTTTCTGGTCTATCTGCTGCTGGTGCTGAGCGCTTTCCTGATGCTGTTTCTGGTGTTCACGGTATTCGATCTGCTGGGCGACATCCTGCACAACCGGACGCCGCCGCTGGTGGTGGGAGAATACCTGGTCAACGTCACACCATTTTATCTTTATTCCATAGTGCCGCTGGCGGTTTTGATGGCGGTGTTGATCACGCTCGGGGTGTTGCAGCGGTCGAGCGAGATTACTGCGATCAAGGCTATTGGCATCAGCATCTACCGGGTGATTGTGCCGCTAATTGTGGCGGCCATGCTGCTCGGCGCAGGCTTATTTTTCTCCGACCAGTTTTATCTGCCCTATGCCAACAAGCGCCAGGATGCGCTACGAAGTGAGATTAAGGGAAAACCGCCCCAGACTTACTTAAACCCCAGTCATAAGTGGATTTTCGGCCAGCATTCCGACATTTACTACTACCAGTTTTTCGATTCCGACAAGAATCAGTTCGGCAATCTGGCGGTGTTTCAGCTCGATCCCGCGAATTTTCAGATGACTGACCGCATTTACGCCAGCAGCGCGCACTGGGAGGAGCGGTTGCAACGCTGGGTGTGCACGCAGGGATGGGAGCGCAAATTCCAGGGCGCCGCCATGGCGGGGTACGGGTACCGTCCCTATGAGGTCGCGACTTTTCCGGAGATCAGCGAGCAGCCCGGGTACTTCAAGAAGGAAGTGAAACAGTCGTCAGAAATGAATTATGGCGAACTGGAACGCTACATCAGCGATCTGCAACAGAGCGGGTTCGATGTGGTGCGACTGCGGGTGCAATTGCAGAAAAAGCTGGCATACCCGGTGATTGCGGTGGTGATGGCAATCCTGGCGGTTCCGTTTGCGCTGACCGCGGGACGGCGCGGCGCGATTACCAGCATTGCGACCGCGATTGGAATTGCGCTGGCTTATTGGACGGTCTCGAGTCTGTTTGAAGCCATGGGAAACGTAAGCCAACTGCCGCCGGTGCTGGCGGCGTGGTCGCCCAACCTGATCTTTGGGCTGGTTGGCGGCTATCTGATCCTCAAAGTGCCGACCTAAACTCCCCAGCAGCAGGATCCCACGCGCTCGTACAAAGGCTTGAACCGCGGGATCGCGGGGAGAACGCATCCCCGCTAGCGTACGGCCAGGGCCGAGGGTTGGCCGAATGTCGTCGTGGTCGTGCCCGAGCCGACCAGCCCCAAAACCCCCGAAGTCGTGTCATAGATAAAGCTTGAAATCGTTCCCGCCGTGGCATTGGACGTGTACACGAAATACGAGGTACCACCAGTGGATAAAACGGTGTTGTCGCCGTCCCGAATGGCGATGGATGTTGGATTGGCTCCGGTGGAGATGCTGGGCGTACTTAAGGCGGTCAGCACCCCGGTCTGGGTGGCGACCTTGTATTCCGAAACCTCGCTGGAGTTGTAATCGGCCACATACAGATACTCTCCCTGGGGATCCGATTCGGTAGCCATGGCTACGGGACCTAATCCGGCAGAAAACGGAGATCCCTGCACCGGGGTCAATTGCCCCGTAGGAGTGACGCAAGTCAAATTGGCGGTGGTGCAGGCGGTAAAAGCACTGATATCGTTGCTGCCCTCATTGGCCACAAAAAGAATGGTGCCATCGGGCGTCAACGTGACCGCGCTGGGAGAGGTCCCGACCGCGTAGGGCGACCCTGGGACCAACGTCAACACGCCGGCGTTGATCGAGTAAGCCGAAACTGAATTGGTGAACTGGTTCGCCACGTAGAGATAATTTCCGTTGGACGTAATCACCAGCGATGAGGGTCCCGTGCCGGTGATAACGCCGGGAGTGGCCGTGGAAACCGGCGAACCGGATGCTGTAAGTGCCGCACCCTGGACTCCGAAAACCGATATGGCTCCCGAAGCCGGGTCGGCGAATTCGCCTTGATTCGCCACATACATAAATGCGCCGGCAGGATCGATGGCCATGGCTACGGGAGTTGAGCAGGCCACCAGAGGAGCCGGATTGGTGCAGGCGGGGGTGGTAGCTGGGCTGGCCGCGGCCACCGTGCCATCGGAATTCAGGGTGTAGCCGGAGATGGTGTTGTCCGCCCGATTGGCAACGAAGGTTGCGCTCGCGGTCTGGGCAATCGCCACCGCGGCATTGCCGGTAGGGGTGGCATTGTTGTTGGTCGTGATTACGCCGCTGCCCAGATCGATTCCCCACACTGAGATTGAGGCGTTGCCTTGGGTGGTTACGTAAAGAAATCCTGTGCCCGCGACCACTGCCGAGGAACTACAGCTGATCAACCCCAATCCAATCAGAATCAACAGACTGGTAAGGCAAGCGAACTTCATCCCCATTCGTTCTCCCTGTTGTCTACAAGATTCGTTGATGCCGAGCCACCGGATCGAGAGCACCACCACCCCATTTGTGTATCAGGAATAAGCGGGAAGAGCAAACCACAACGCTTGGTTGGAACCCTTACAAAGAGCTGGAGTTGCCTGTAAAAATGCCGGAGGGTTCAGCGGCTGGGGGAGAAGTTGGCGGCATTTTCTTGATTGCTCGCGACAGCAATGGCAAAGCCAGCCGTCGTAAGGTTCTTCACCCGCTAACGCCGGTTTAGAATGACAGACCAAGGCTGACAGGTTTTCATATTTAGCCGGGCTTGGCCATCGACTGGACAGTTTGCTCGACCGCTGCGTCAATGGTGCTCGGCGGCAGCAGCGGAAGACGAATCTCAACCAAGAGCCCACCTTCTGGACGATTGAAAGCCCGTACGGTGCCTTTATGCAGCAGAACCGAGCGCTGGGTAATCGCCAAACCGAGGCCGACGCCGCCGGTATGGCGATCGCGCGCGTCGTCGATGCGGTAGAAGGGACGAAACATCTTGTCCAAAGCGTCTTCGGGCGCGCCGGGACCGTGATCCAAAACCTGCACAACCGCCTGCGGCCCGCTAGGACCGACTTCATGTTTCAGGCGCATGTCAACCGAGGTGCCTTCCTGGGTGTAACGAGTGGCGTTGCGAACCACATTCTCGATGGCACTATGCAGCATGGCAGGATCGCCCAAAACCAGGCAGGGGTCCGACGCGGTGACGGTGACGCGGCAATTCCGGCTTTGCGCCTCGAAATCGGCATCGCGGGCAATTTCGCCGATTAATTCACACAGATCCACGGGGAACTTCTGCATGGCATCGTCGCCGGCTTCCAGGCGGGCGACGGTCAGCAAGCGCCCGATCAGTTCATTCAGGCGTTCGGCCTCGCGCTCGGCGCGATCCAGAGAAACCTCCGTAGCCGGGCCACTGCGTTGCCGGGCTAAAGCCAGGGCGACATTTAAGCGCGCCAAAGGCGACCGCAGCTCGTGAGAGATGTCGCTCAACAGGCGGGATTGGGTCTTGGCCAGCTTTTCCAGCCGTTCGGCCATGCCATCGAAATCGCGCACCAGTTCGGCCATCTCATCGCGCCTGCGGAAATGCGCCACACCGGCACGAGCCGAAAGGTCTCCCGCAGCCAGGCGCTGGGTTGCGGCGCGAAGATGCACAATGGGCGACGACAAATAACGCGCCAGCGGATAACAAACCAATCCCGAGGAAAGGACCGCGATCAGGATGCTGAGCCACATCATGGCGTGTGGACCGAACAGAGTCCGCTGCGGTGGCAACTGGATCACCAGGGTATAGCGGTGTCCATCCGAGGCGGTCAAGGAGGTTTTGAGGAACTGCCAGGGCCCAATTCGTCCCCAAATACTGTCAACGGTGTGGGCCTGCCCGTTAAAAACTTTTTCTACGCCCTCGGGCGACCTGTGGCCCGAGATCTCAGCCTTCTCGTTGAATAGGAATGCACCAATATGCTGGGTTTCACGGAGATTCCGCAGATACGTCCGTGCCTCTTCAGTTCCGCCATGCTGGTAGGCCTGTACGGCATCCAGCAAATACTTGTTCTGCAGGGCTTCGATTGCCGCGTTCTCGCGCGGCGGCCGAATGGCCAGCGTCACCAGAATGGCCATCACCATGAAAAGCGCCAGGGCCAGCCAAAAGGAGAAAAAGATTTTGAGAAACAGGCTCCTCATTTGGTTCCGCTTTTCACTCTTTCGCGGGGATGGGTAAAAATGTAACCTACTCCGCGCACCGTCTTGATGTAGTCGGCATCGGCGTCGGAGTCGCCGAGCTTTTTTCTGACCTTGCTCACGTGCATGTCAATGCTGCGGTCGAAGGGCGAAAACTTGCGGCTGAGCACGGCGTCTACCAGAAATTCGCGGGTGACGACGCGCCCGGCTTCGCGCAACAGAACCTGCAGCAGGTTGAACTCCACCGAAGTCAGTTCCACCGGCCTGCCCTTTTGCCGCACGGTTCGCGTCGCGGGATCGAGTTCGACGTCGCCCACGCGCACCACTTCGGGAACGCGGCCTTCCGCTTTTTCTTCCTGGGTCCGCCGCAGCACGGCGCGAATGCGCGCCACCAGTTCGCGGGGGTTGAAGGGCTTGGGAAGATAATCGTCGGCGCCGATCTCCAGACCCACGATGCGATCCACGTCTTCCCCGCGGGCGGTCAACAAGAGCACCGGAATGCGCGAGGCATTGCGGATGCGCCGCAGCACCTCCAGGCCGTTCATGCCGGGCAACATCACATCCAGCACGGCCAATAGGTGATCGCCGCTGAGGGCGCGCTCCAGGCCGCGCTCGCCGTCATAAACAAACTCAACTCCGAAACCCTCGGGCTCCAAATACTCGCCTACCAGGCTGCAGAGTTCGACATCGTCGTCAATCACCAGAATACGGTCCACGGCTCTCATGTCAGTTCTACAACACACTTTCCAAAGAGGGCGTAAAGAATTGTCACGGCGATTCTCCTTTTACAAAACTTTACTCTGGTTGACCGAGTTTTTACCGTACTTTCTTTGCCGCAGTGTTTCTATGAGTGCTACTCGAATTCATGCGAAGAGTCGAAGAGCAAAAAAGGAATTTTCCCAGGAGGGATTATGAAGACATTTCGCGTTAAAACAACAACGATGATCGCCGCATTGGCGACGATCCTAACGGCCGGAGCCGCGCTGGCCCAGACCACGCAGACTACACCGGCAACACCGGGCACCCCGTCGGCACATCATTTTCATGGGCGGCGCGGCTTTGGCGATCCTATGATGGGCATGTACTTTCATCGCCTCGGCCTGACCGACGCCCAGAGAGCTCAGTTCAAGCAGATCATGACCCAGGAACGGCCGACCCTGAAGCCGCTGATGCAGCAGATGCGCGAGGGCCAAACCCAGATGCGGACGCTCGAATTAAGCGGCAACTTCGATGAAGGGCAGGCTCGCACCATCGCGGCGCAGCAAAGCCAAACCATGACCGAGTTGACGGTGCAGCGGGCGAAGATCGAGTCCGCGATGATTCAGGTGCTCACGCCCGATCAAAGGACCAAGTTGACGCAAATGATTCAGGAGCATTCCCAACGCTTCTCGAACCAGCAACAAAACCAGGGCACGACCACAAATTAGTAGTAGAGTCTCCAACGTCCTCTCCCCGCCCATAAGGTTGGGGAGAGGACAGCAGTTTCTGCGAGGTGTCTGCCGTGAACATTGATGCGGTTTATTCTTACCTGATTCTGGCGACCGCGGTCTTTATGGGAGCCTGGGCCAGCGCTTTGGTTTATGCCTGCGTGGCCGAGTTCCGGCACGATCGCTCCTGATTTTCTCCTGTCGCACGGGGGCGTAAGAGATTGAAGCGTGGGCTGGTAGAATTACATCTACGATAGAAGCACATGCTGCCCAAGAGTCTGCGTCCCCTTTTCCCTTACATGAAGAAATACCGCGGAAGTTTCGCGGTGGGCGGATTGTGCGTTCTGCTGCTGAATGGCATATGGGTTCTGCTGCCTCAGATCATTCGCCGCGCAATCGACGACCTGCAGACTGGGGTCACCCGGGAGAAGTTGCTGATCTACGCGCTCCTGATCCTGGCGGTGGCAGCATCCAAGGGTATTTTTCAGTTCTTGACGCGTTGGATCGTGATCGGCATCTCGCGCGAAATTGAGTTCGATCTGCGCAATGATTTGTTTGCGCACCTGGAAACACTCTCCTACTCCTACTACCAGCGGACGCGCACCGGCGACATCATGGCGCGCGCCACCAACGATTTGAATGCGGTGCGCATGCTGCTCGGCCCCGCCATCATGTACTCGGCGAACACCATCGTCTTTACCGCCGCGGCACTGGTCTTCATGTACCGCATCAGCCCGAGGCTGACGCTGTATGCTTTTCTCCCGCTGCCAGTGGTAAGCATCGTGATCCAGTATTTTGGGCGGCAGATTCACGAGCGATTTGAGAAGATCCAGGCGATGTTTTCCGAAATTTCCGCCCGCGCCCAGGAGAACTTTTCCGGAGCCCGGGTGATTCGCGCCTATGTGCAGGAAGAGGCTGAGATCGCCGGATTCGAGAAGTCCAACCAGGAGTACATCGCGCGCAGCCTGAAACTGGTCCGGCTGATGGGCATGCTTTGGCCTACGCTAGAAACCATGCTGGGGCTGGCCATGGTTCTGGTGCTCTGGCTGGGCGGACGCGAAGTGCTGCAAGGCCGCATCTCGGTGGGCGATTTCGTCGCCTTTAATACCTACATGGCGCTGCTAACCTGGCCGATCATCGCGCTGGGTTGGGTGATCAACATTTTCCAGCGCGGCACCGCATCCATGGGTCGCATCAACGAAATTCTGGTGGAAAAGCCGGAAATCGAGACCGGAGGTCGATCGGCGGATGCAAATCCGTCCCTCACCAAAATCAAGGGCGAGATCGAATTTCGTGGACTGAACTTCGCCTACGATGGCGTGCCGGTTCTGCACAACATCAATTTGCAAATTCCGGCAGGCAGCAGTCTGGCGATTGTCGGTCCCACCGGCTCGGGCAAAACCACGCTGGTCAATCTGATTCCGCGAATTTACGACGCCCTCCAGGCTCGGTGCTTTTGGATGGACGGCCCATTCGCGAATATCCTCTGGAAGTGCTGCGCCGCAACATTGGCTTTGTGCCGCAGGAAACGTTTCTGTTCAGTGAAACCGTGCGGGAAAATATCGCCTTTGGCAAGAAAGACGCCAGCGATGAGGAAGTCCGCTCCGCAGCCCAGGCGGCAAATATTGAGGCCGACATTGAGAGTTTTCCGGATCACTATCGCACCTTGGTAGGCGAACGCGGCATTACGCTATCCGGCGGGCAGAAGCAACGGACCGCGATTGCCCGGGCGCTCATCCGCAATCCCCGGATTCTGGTGCTGGACGACGCACTTTCCAGCGTGGATACGCACACCGAAGACAAGATTCTCAACCATCTGCGCGATCTCATGGCAGGTCGGACCACCATCTTCATCTCGCACCGTGTCTCCACCGTGCGCAACGCGGACATGATCGCCGTGCTGCATGGCGGGCGCATCGTGGAGTGGGGCACGCACGACAAATTGCTCACCTTGAACGGATACTATGCCGACCTGTACAACAAACAACTGCTGGAAGAAGAATTGGCAGAAGTCTAGGCTTCCAGCGGCGATCGGCCTTCCGTGGGTACCATTTCTTGACAACCGGCGACCCGGTTCCTCGTACTCTGATCTGCGCGCTGGCTTCTCTGTGAGACGACAGTTCATGCCGAATGGCTCGATACCGACGCCGGCACGGCGGCCGAGATCGCTGCGTCGCTTTGCGATTTGCGCGAAATTAATCGGCCTTTCGGGGGTTTCAGACGACCGAAGCGATGATTGAACGCGTAGCGCGAGTGGCGAGAAAGCAATCGCTCTCTCTTCTCGAAGTCGCAGCCGGCGCGGGCGAGTTCCCCGAAGCGTCCGCGAGAGATTCGAACGGCCTGGAATTCAACTGCAGGTGACCCTGCTCGACCGGGCTCTCTCCCATCTGAACCACGGAAATGGCCAAGCCGGCAAGAGCAAGCCCCGCGACGTAGCCGGCGAAGCTTTGGCGCTGCCTTTTCGCGACGGAAGCTTTGATGTGGTGAGCTGCAGTTTGTTCGCCCACCACTTGTTGCCAGACGAGGTCGTGCGGTTTGTCAATGAAGGCTTGCGGGTCTCCAGGACCGCCGTGCTGATCAACGATCTGGTGCGCCATCCTCTCCATCTGACGCTGATCTACGCTGGCATGCCGTTATTTCACAGCCGCATCACGCGTCATGACGCTGTCGCTTCTCTTCGCCGCGCCTATACGGTTGCGGAAATGCGGGCGCTGCTTCAGCAGTCTCGGGCGGCGAGAGTTGAGGTCGAACGCCACTACTTGTATCGGATGGGCGCGACTGGCCTGGAAGTAGCGCCGGCAGCATGCCAGCTGTTTTCGAGGTCGCCGCCTTGGAGGCGGGCGCGTTTCTGGCTGCTTGGACCCTATGTACGACTTGACCATCATCGGTGGAGGGCCGGCGGGAAGCTCCGCGGCGATCACCGCCTCCCGCGGCGGCGCCGCGGTTCTACTGCTTGAGCGTGGGCGTTTTCCCCGCCATAAGGTCTGCGGCGAATTTGTTTCGGCCGAATCGCTGGGCTTGCTCGGCGGCCTGCTCGGTTCGCGACACGGGGATCTGCTGAAGACTGCCATCCAGATCCCGCGGGCCCGTGTGTTTCTCGACGGCCGCACCCTGGAAACGCCGGTGGATCCTCCGGCTGCCAGCATTGCAAGGCTTGACCTCGACGCCGCCCTGTGGGAATTGGCGGCAGAGTCAGGCGTCGAGGTGCGGCCATCGACCACGGTTCAGCGAATCAGCGGGAGGGGTGCCTTTCGCATCGCAACTTCCGAGGGTGACTTCGAGTCACGCGCTCTGATCAACGCCTCGGGACGCTGGTCGAACCTGAATCCGCCGCCCGGCAGCGACAGTGGTCCGCGGGAAAAATGGCTTGGCCTGAAGGCGCATTTCGGGGAGCCCTCGCCGCCGGCTTCGGTGGATCTGTATTTCTTCGAAGGCGGATATTGTGGAGTGCAACCGGTGGAACTGCGAGCTCAAGCCTCGCTTCAGGGACGGGTGAACGCGTGCGCGATGGTGCGCGCCGACGTGGCTAGCACGCTTGTCGGAAGTCTTTGCCCAGCACCCCGCGCTCTATCAGCGCAGCCGCTATTGGCAGCCGCTCAGCGAGCCCGTCAGCACAGCGCCGCTGATCTTTCGTGACCCGCAGCCTGAGCGCGAAAACATGCTGATGGCGGGCGATGCCGCGGGCTTTGTCGATCCCTTCGTCGGGGACGGAATCTCTCTTGCATTGCGCAGCGGCGCGCTGGCCGCCGAATCTCTGGCGCCCTTTGTTCGCGGAGAGACTTTGCTCGGCGAAGCGGCAACCGCGTATCGCCGGACCTATGAGCGGCAGCTCGGACCTATATTCGGCGCGTCTTCGAAGATTCGACGAATGTTGCTGCTGCCGCGCAGCGTGCGCGCCCCGATGCTTTTCCTGCTCGAAAGCGTTCCCGCAGTCACCCGGTACCTGGTGCGCAGAACTCGTTAGGGGGGCCGCGGAACGACTAGCGCACAACCAGGACTTCGCGGATATTGTCGCGGGCAAGGAAAAACTTGATAGAAGCAAAATCGCGAAAGAGGTTCTCGATGTGCCGGTTGTTGAACACCCTCTGCAGATGGAAACCAGAGCGCGCGCCGGGCTTGTGTCCTGGACCTCGGGTTTCGATGGGCTGCATCTCCAGGGTGTCCGTGCCGACGATGTGGAAGCGATAGCAAGGCGCGTCTGGCCCGGCTTCGCGAGTGTGAAAAAACGCCAGCAGAACGCCCCCCGGTTGGAGCACTGACCACAAGCGCCCGATAACGGGCTTGACCAGACTTTCGTCCATGTAGTCGGCCAGGTTCCAGAAAAGTACGATGTCGAACAGCGTGGCCGGGTACACCAGGTTGTCCGCCAGAAAGAGCTTACTGTCCAGAATAGGGTTGCCTTGTTCGTCCTTGGTCGCGAGGGCAGGATCGGTTGAGGCTTCGAGCAGGTCTTCGCTGTAGATCTTGTGTCCCGCGTGGTCAGATAACGGATATTCCCCGCAGAAGTCGAACCCAGGTCGAGAACGCACAGCGGCGCGTCCGACGCCAGGAGCTTGGTCAGCTCAGCCAGACCGCTCGAGCGGCGCGTAAGCCGCTGCCCGCTGGCCGGGCGGCCGCTTTCTGAAGGATCAATCGAGGAACCGCGAAAAAGTTTCATCAAGCTATCGGTTAGTTTCCCTAGCCGCAAACCTTACGATTCGGCAACGGCCGGAGGAAGCGAAATGCCGGATTCTGCATTCGATTATTTGCTGGCCGCTTGTGATTCCGACTTGGAACCTTCTCTCTGTATCTCCACCTTGCCCTTGAAGTAAGCGCCTTCTTCAATGGCCACCCGTTGGGTAACAATATCACCGACCGCGACTGCGGTTTTTTTCAACTCGGCCCGCTGGCTGGCCTGAATATTGCCCTCCAGCTTGCCCTGGACGGTGACATCCTTGGCGTTCACATTGGCTTTGACCTGTCCATGGGGGCCGATGGTGAGACTGTTGCCGCGCAGCTCGATGGTGCCTTCCACCTGACCGTCAATGAAAAGATCTTCGCTGCCCGAAAGCTCGCCTTTCACCATCACCGACCGGCCAATGTGTGCGAACTCCGTTGTCTTCGATGCATCCATGAATGGAGCCTCCTTGAAGGTGCTGCTGCCTTTATTTCATCGGAACTGCCCGATTCTAAACGGTTAAAATGCTGAAGTCGGCCTTTGCAAACCCACCCAGGGTGAGCAAAAAACGGCTAAACCTCATAAAATGATGCATTTTCCCGCTGCCGCCGACTATACCGTACCGAGTGCCCGTGAGCAAATTACGCCCCGGAACCGTGGTACACTCCCTGCCGGCGAATCGTCGCTCCAGGATCATCCCAGGCAACTAGGCGTTGGCACTTGCCGTCTGAGCTAGACTAGGCGTAGCTATTTCATGCGAATGGCTCAATTTCGGGCCGTGTTAACCACGCAGGGAATGCTCTGCGCTCTACTGCTGACCTTCGTTTCACCGCTGCGGGCACAGACCCCAAATTACCCGCCGTGGATCTGGTTCGCCGGACGGTAGGCAACGAGATTAGTCCCGCCAACAATCAGGCGAAATACTCCTTCCGTGATCGCAAACAAGTAGCCAACGACTCACAGACCAAGCTTATGGTGGAGACTCGCGATGCCATGGCCGGAATTCTGGTCGCCATTAACGACAAACCGCTGACCGCGCAACAACGCGATGCGGAAAATGCCCGGGTCGAGCGTTTCATCAAAGACCCTGAGGAACTCAGGAAGCGGCAAAAACAAGAGAGCGAAGAGAACGACCGGATTCAACGCATCATGAAGGCTCTGCCCGATGCCTTTCTGTACGAATACGACGGGACGGTGAGGGGAGAGCCGGGAATGGGCAAGGTAGGACATACTTTGACCCGGCTAAAGTTTCGGCCCAATCCAAATTATGTTCCGCCCTCCAAGGTCGAACAGGTTCTCACCACGATGGCGGGCTACATGTTGATTGACACCGACGACGACCGCATCGCAAAGATTGACGGCAGGCTGCAAGGCGAAGTCAGCTTCGGATGGGGCATTCTCGGGCATCTGGACCCGGGAGGACATTTCCTGGTTCAACAAGCCGATACCGGAGATGACCATTGGGAAGTTTCGCGTATGGATCTAGCATTCACCGGCAAGATTCTCTTTTTCAAGAGCATCAATATTGATCAGAAGGAAGTCATGAGGGATTTTCAGCGGGTGCCCTCCGACCTCACCTTCGCGCAGGGTTTAGAACTGTTGCGCAAGCACGAAGCGCTCATGGCGGATAATGCCGCCGGTCGTCCCTAGAGCAAAGCCCGCCCCCCTTTTAGCTTTTCGCCCAGATGGTCTCTTTTCTGACCGTTAGCCTCTCGATTAACTCGTCGCGCACGCGGTATCCCGTACCGGGCGCATCCGAGATCGCAATCATTCCCAGCGGAGTGACTTCGACCTCGGGATCGATGATGTCTTCTTTCCAGTAGCGCTTCGATGCCGACACATCGCCAGGCAAGCGAAAATTTTCCAGAGTAGAAAGCGCGATATTGTGAGCTCTTCCGATTCCCGTTTCCAGCATCCCGCCGCACCAAACCGGAACACTGCCCGTCTGGCACACATCATGGACGCTTATCGCCTCGGTAAAGCCGCCCACGCGCCCGACCTTGATATTCATGATGCGGCAGGCTCCCACATCGACGGCAAAGGCGGCATCGCGGGCATGATGAATGGATTCGTCCAAACAAAGCGACGTTTGCAGTTCGAGTTGCAAACGAGCGTGATAGTAAATGTCGTCATCCCAGAGCGGTTGCTCAATCATCAGCAAATTGAATTGCTCAAATTTCCGCAGGTGTTCGACCTGATCCAGCGAGTACGCGGAATTGGCATCACAACTGAGTGTGATATCGGACCAAACCGAGCGGATGCGCTCGAGTACATTCACATCCCAGCCCGGCTTGACTTTGACCTTGATGCGCCGGTAGCCGGCCGCCAACTCAATGCGAATTTTTTCCAGAAGCTGCTCGATCGAATCCTGAATTCCGATGGAAACTCCGCAAGCGATCTCCCTTCGCGTTCCACCGAGAAGCGCCCACAGGGGCTGCCGGGTTTGCAGCGCCTCGGCGTCCCACAAAGAATTCTCCAGCGCGGCTTTGGCCATGCGATGACCGCGCACCGAAGCCATCAGCGCCGCGCTGTCTCTCGCCGTTGCTAGGGTGCGGCCCACCACCGAGGGAGCCAGATAATCTTTGATCGTCGCCCAAGCGCTTTCCGTCCATTCGGAGCTATAAAACGGGCCCTCGCCGGCCACGCATTCGCCCCAGCCATCCACCCCGTCGCAGTGCGCCGTGACCAGAAGAATACGCCGATGGTAAGTGCGCCCGAAGCTGGTTTCGAAAAAGTGAACCAGCGGCATCTGAATTTCACGCAGTGTGATGGCTTCAATTTTCATGCCCAAGATTTGTCGCCCCAGGGTTTGTCGTTCCAGTTCACAGCAAAGTTCCCAACAAAAATTTTCCGTTGCCGCGTTCATCGCGCTCGAAACCGATCACAGCCAGGCCCTTGGAAAAGGCCGCCGTAAACGCCTCACGATTGCGATCCTGCACTTCTTTGGCGCGTGACCGCAAAGTCTCCGACGCCTTCCAGGCATAAATCTCCGCCGGAACCTCGATTGCCAAAGCGGGTTCGATGGCAGATTCACTCCTGCGCTGCGCGGCGGCATCCGCCCGCGCCGAATTCAGCCACCATTCCGCCACCAGCCGGTCGGTGGGCAGGCCGCCCTGCAACGCCGATGAGCTGAAGCCGTAATGATTGGGGGAATAATGACGCGCAATCGCGCCCAGCCCCGCGATGTTGAAATACGCATTCTTGATTTCCAGCGGATCGAAGGTCCACTCCATGAGATCGATTCCCCGGCTCAGAGCTTCTTCCCGTTGAAATAACTTGAGCCGCCTGCCTAATCCAGAATTGCGATGGTCTTCCCGCACCCCCAGCATGTGAGAGTGAAGATATGCGCGGCCATCCCTTACCCCAGGAATCGCCAGCAGAAACCCGACGAGATCGTTCCCCTGGAACGCGCCGATGACCTGGCCGCCAACATGGCTGGCGACCACGAACAGGCGTGTCGGGACGAGGTCGGCATCGCTAAAGTTCCAGACTTCTTTTTGCAAGGCCACGCAGGCGCGCAGCTCCTCCAGATCGTCGCAATTGCGTATCACGATCGAATCATTTCCCAAGGTCTTGTTCCTTATTTTTGGCTTGCTGCCAAAGGGTTTCCAGTTCTTCGAGGCTGGCTTGTTCCGGCCTGCGTCCGAGGGCGCGCAACTGCTCCTCCATCCATTGGAACCGGCGCCTGAATTTGCGGTTTGCTTTCTTGAGCGCAGACTCGGAATCGAGCGACAGATAGCGCGCCAGGTTCACCAGCACGAAGAAGAGATCGCCCACCTCTTCCTCAAGCCGGTCACGGAGCGCCTGCGAAATCTCAGGCTTGCCGGAGCCGGCAATCCCCTCCCCCGCCGGCCGGCATCCGGGCACAGTAAATTCCTTAAGCTCCGCGCGCAGTTCGTCCGTCTCTTCGCTCAGCTTATCGAATAAACCCTGAATATTGGGCCAGTCAAAACCGATTCGCGCCGCGCGGGAGGTTAGCTTGTGAGCCTCCAGCAGGCCCGGCATCGCAGTGGAGACACCTGCCAGCAGAGAAACCGGTTCATCCGCGGATTTGCCCGGATTGTTTTTCTTTTTTTCTTCGTTCTCTCCGGCTTTCAGCGCCTCCCAGTTGCGCAAGACTTCCGAGGATGTTTCCGCCTGTACATCGCCGAAAACATGGGGATGGCGCCGTACCAGCTTCTCCGAAAGCCGCTCTAAAACCTCATCAATCGAGAAACGGGACTCGTCCCTTGCCATCTGGGCATAGAACAAAACCTGTAACAGCAGATCGCCGAGTTCGGAAGGCAGCTCGTCCCAGTCACGGTTGTCGATAGCTTCGAGAACTTCGTAGGTCTCTTCGAGCGTGTAGGGCTTGATGGAATCGAAGGTCTGCTCGCGATCCCACGGGCAGCCTCCTTCGCCGCGCAAACGCGCCATAATCGCGACCGCGCGCTCGAAACGCTCCCCCGTAGTAGTCGGCATGTGTACAGAGAATCTAAATGACGGGCGCACCGGGCGGCAATCAGGAAGCCATGCCGCAGCAGGAAACCCTTGGCCTTAATGCTTTTCTTCGTGTGACTTCATGATCGCCTCAGGGACTGACGCCCGAACCGGCTAACCGGATGCACTCAAAGAGGGTACATCGAGCGCCGGGAGCGATTGCAGAGCCCGCATCAGCGTAAGCGGTTTGTCGGAGATGATCGCATCGACCCCCCAGCCGGACAGGCACAGCATGGATTTCGTGTCATTTACCGTCCACACGAAAATCTTGCGCCCGGCACTTTGAATCAGCCGCACCAGCTTACGGGTGACCAGGCTCTTGTGCACAATTACATATTCGACCGGCAATGTTCTCCAGGCCACGAGCTGGCTGGCTTTGCGGCAGATGATGCCCACCGGAACGCTGCCACTGCGCGCCTTCAAGTCGAAGATCACCTCGGGCAGAAAAGAAGAGATTACGTAATCGCGCTCCGGGGGATGTTTGCGCAGCGCCGCGAGAACCTGCACGTCCAATCCGCGAACTTTGAGCTCAATATCAAGGAAACCGCGGCGGCCATAGCGTTGGATCACATCTTCAACCCGAGGCAGGCTGGGTAGCTCGGCGCAGGCCGCACGCGCGATGGGCACGTCGCCTGCCTTGGCGTCATGCCAGATCACTCCCCGGCCACAGGCGGTGAGACGCACGTCGCACTCAAACCCATCGCAGCCTTGATCAAGGGCATGATCGAAGGCCGCCAGGGAGTTTTCAGGAATGGAGGGGGAATGCTCTCCGCGATGCGCCAGAAAGAGTGGCCTGGATTGCATGAGTAATCTTAAACCGCGATGCCGCTCAAAGCACGGTTGCAGATCACATCAGAAGCAGGGTTTGGGTGTGAATCGCTCCGAACTTCGGATTCCTGGCAGGGTGAGAGGGTTGTCGTATGAGAGGGTTGTCGTAAAAGTCGCTGTCAGCCAAGGGATCGCTAGCTCGATCTCTGTCAGTCCAAGTCAATATCACGAATCGGCCTGCCGGTCTCGGGCGATTCTTTTGCCCTTTTCACCGCTTCCTGGAATTTCTTCTCCAGCAAGTCGGAGGCGTGCTTCTGCGCCTCGACGGATTGGCGAAAAATCGAATCCCGCCGGTTGTCCTGCTCCTTCATGGCTCGGGCAGCCTCTTCAATGTCATTAAAAGTCTTGGGCTTAACTGCCGCGGTATGCGCGATGACCGCCCGATCTTCGGGGTCGATCTTCAACAGCGCGCTGCAACAAGGGCAGGTAACTTCGAAGGCGGGAGCGCTGGCTTTCATCTGCCAGAATCATACCGCAAATTCCCGGCTCTCAGTGGGGATTGAGCTTGATGGGAAAAATCTTGAAAACCGTCAACAATTCCCAGCCCAGCAGTCCCACGGAAACCACCACCACCATGACCGCGATAGCCTCGCCAAAACTGAACTGGTTGCGGTTCGACTCGAACCGTCGCGCCACCAGACCGAGAATGTTGAGCGTGGCGAACCCGAACACCAGAACCCATAGGATGTTAAAAACGTCGCTTTTCTTGTTGGCGGACTGCGCGAACATCACGGCTAACAGCCCGGCGGAATGACTCGCCAGCCCATGCAGCCGTGCCGCAGGAGCCAGCAAAAAAAAGACCGGCATAGTCTTCCGCGGTTGGGAGCAGAGGTTGAACATGGCATGCAAGGATTACGATATTACCCTTTTTTTCGTTCTGGGGTCAGCGACATCCATATTGTTCTTACCGCGCCTGATGGTGAACCTAGAGACCCCGATTTCGTTTGACCAGGGATTGCAGCGCGGCTAGAGTCTTGCCTTAGGTTATGTCCTCATTCGAGCCGCCTCGCATGGAACCGCCGCGTGATCCTGGCGTGCCGGAAGCATTCGTCACGGCGCCCCCATCCTACCGCGACCGTAGCGGCGGACTCTTGGGCTTTGGCATTGTGCAGATCATTCTCGGCGGCTTGGCTGCCCTCGGCATTCCGCTGATGCTGCTGAGCGCGTTGCTGTCGCGCAGAGTCAATGGAGGATTGCCCGCCGGCAGCTATATCCTGGCAGTGATTACTTATGGATTAGCGGCAATAGGCCTGGTCACTCTGGGCATTGGCTCCATCCGGGCCCGTAGATGGGCGCGCGCCGTCACCCTGGTGACAGCCTGGATATGGCTGCTGACCGGGATTGTGGCGACCATTGTTGTGACCGGGATATTGCCCTCGACATTTTCCCGGGCTTTTCGCAGGGCAGCCGCCGCCAATCCCAATGGACCGGCCATGCCCGTGGGCGTGATGGCGGTGGTCCTTACCATCATGATCGTGATGTTTGCCGTCTTCTTCGTTCTTCTGCCGCTGCTGTTCGTTTTGTTTTACCGCAAACCCGACGTGGAAGAGACGGTGAAGCATCGCGACCCAGTGTCTCGCTGGACCGACCGCTGTCCTTTGCCGGTGTTGGCCGCCAGCCTGCTATGTGCATGGAGTGGTCTCTATCTTGGCTTGTTGAGCTTTAGCGCCCCGCTTATTCCGTTCTTTGGGAAATTCTTGACCGGAATACCCGGCGCTCTGGGATGTCTGGCATTCGCCTTGTTGAGCGGATATCTCGCCTACTCCTTGTTCCGTCTCTATTTGGCGGGATGGTGGATCGCGGTAAGTGCTCTCGCCCTGCAGGCAATCTCGAGCGCTCTTACCTACGCCCACGGCAATCTTTTGCAGGCCTATTCCAGATTGGGCTGGAACGACACTCAGTTGCAGATGATGAGTGCCAACCCCATGTTCAATTCTCATGTGATGGGCTTATGGCGTGTGGCATCACTGCTTGTGGGATTAGTTTATCTGCTCTGGATCAGGCGCTACTTCGCGGATTCGCCAACCGAAAATACCGCCGCGCCCATGCCTTCTACAATTTAGTTCGGGAGTGCAATTTCGCACTCCCGGCCGCTGCCTTTCAGCTTGCCGAACTCACTCGCGGCACATCTCCCTCAGGCTGGGAAGCGATTTTGCGGATGCCCGCTTCCGCCTCTCGCAGAGCTTCCCCTCCTTCAAGAACTGTGATCACGGTGCTGTAGCGGCGCGACTCCCCATGCTCCAGCCAGATCATGGAACCATCCTCCCTGGCGGCTCGATCTCCTTGCACATGATGCGTCGTAGGCTCGACGCCTATGACATAGGCGCCTTCGCGAAGGTAGAGCCACTCCACAAAACAGGGAAATTCCTCCGCCCGCCATTCGACCGTCACTCCGAAATTCAGGCGTTCATTCAACAGAGCAATTCGCATCCGGCCTTCCCCGTCCGCGACCAACTCGTGCTCGTAAGCCTGTTCATCGAAGCCCGGCGCGGGCGCGCCCATCACCTGGTACGACGCGCGTTGCTGTTGAACTACCGGCGAACACCAAAGCGTACGAGCAATCGGAGCCACCAGTTTTGTGCCTTCCTCCACCAGCGGCCAGCCCAGGTCAAGGTGATACAGCAGCATGTGTGGACTTCTTTCGAAGCCGAAGTTCCTTACGGTGTCATGCAGCCGGATTTGGTTGCTGCCGACTTCCGCTTCGATCCTTCTCCGCAGGCGCAGGTGCTCGCCAAAGACCGCGGCCTGACGAACTTCTCCTTCCGCCCAGAGCAGGCATCGATCACCATCCCAGGATTCGCCATATCCACTGAGACGAGCGGGAATATTCGCGACCCGCCCGTGCAGTCCGTGCTGCATCTTCGGGCGCATGGGGTAGCGATACTGCGACGCATCCACTTCGGCGGGAGCGAAAATATGATCCAGGCCACCGGTGGTTTGCAATCCGGAGAACGAACGCAGCCACGCCACCCCGGCTTCGTCGGCATTCTCATGCAGGCCGGGATGGCGAAACCCGGTCGGCGAACACCATCCGAAAGAACGGCCTTTGTGTTCGGCGCGGCCTATATCCATGGCGCGCTCCACCAACACGTCGAAAGACAGGCCGGTGCCGGTACGAAATTCCAGGGCGCGGACGCCCCGCTCGCTGCCGTCATCCAAAACTACCTTGCGCACTCCGCCGGCGGCGCTCACATCCCCGCAACGCCGCTCCAGGTCGAGACGGCTCAAATCCTGCCCGTGCAATTTCATCGCTTCCCTCGCAGCTTCTTTGCCAAAATTTCCGGTCACACCCGGGCGGCCCGAATAAAAAACTGGACTCGCCAATATACTCTCTGGCTTTTACAATGAGCGGTACTGCGGCTCCCCATCGTTCCTGCAGGCGTCGAGCTGCATGATACAATCTCAGTCAGAATAAAAGAGAGTGAACTAAATTCAATGCCCGAGCAAGACGCAAATATCGCCAAAGAGTTTTGTCCCGAGGTTCCCCAGGCAGAAGTGTGCTTTCCCCTGAAAGGATCGAGTTCGCTGGATTGGGGAATGAAAAACCGGCTCTCGAACATCTTTGACAGCAAGTCGGGCAAGACGGTCATGCTGGCCATCGATCACGGATACTTCCAGGGCCCGACCACCGGCCTGGAGCGGGTTGATCTCAATATCGTACCGCTTCTGCCTTTCGCCGACACCCTCATGGTGACGCGCGGCATTTTGCGCTCCATCATTCCGCCGACTTTTACCCGCGGAGTGGTGTTGCGCACCAGCGGAGGGCCGAGCATTCTCAAAGAGCTTTCCGACGAGCAGATCGCGGTGGATATCGAAGACGTTATCCGCCTCAACGCCTCCGCCATGGCGGTGCAGGTTTTTATCGGCGGAGAACACGAGAGCCAGTCGGTGCACAACCTGACCCGGCTGATCGATGTCGGGCATAAATACGGAGTGCCAGTCTTGGCAGTCACCGCGGTAGGACGCGAACTGGTGCGTGATGCCCGTTACATGCGGCTGGCCTGCCGTATCTGCGCGGAGCTGGGCGCCACTTATGTCAAGACTTATTACGTTGAAGAAGGCTTTGAGACGGTGACCGCCTCCTGCCCGGTGCCGATCGTGATCGCGGGCGGCAAGAAATTGCCGGAACTGGACGCCTTGAAAATGGCGTGGCGGGCCACCGAAGAAGGTGCGCTCGGCGTGGATATGGGACGAAACATCTTTCAGTCGGAATCTCCGCAAGCCATGATCCAGGCGGTGCGCCAGGTAGTTCACAAGCGGGAACGCCCGGAGCACGCCTATGACATGTACCGGACTCTGACCGCGGAACAACAAGTCACCGTTGGTTGATGCAGTGCCGCGGCCACGCATCGCGCTGGCCGATGGCGAATAACTTTAGCAAGTGACGGGAAAACCTCCTACCTTTGCCAGGAAAATAATGCGAAATCGCTGGTCGGCAAAAGAGGCTGAGAATTTTGCGGCGGAGGCCCGCGGCACCTGCAGCCAGGAAGTAGCGAGCCTGATTTACGCAAGCCGTCTTCTAGGCGCGGAGCATGGCCTGGTGCTCCATGGCGGCGGCAATACGTCGGTAAAGGACGAACGCGAAGATCTTTTCGGACGCGCCCAGCCAGCTTTGACCATCAAGGGCTCCGGCCGCGATATGGCCAGGGCGCTTCCCGCCGACTTCGCAACCCTCGGCCTCTCTCCGTTACAGCAGCTGCGCCAGTTATCTCAGCTCACCGAAACCGGCATGGCCAACGAGCTGTGCCGCAATCGGCTGAACTGTTCCGGACCCTCCCCATCCATCGAAACACTGGCGCACGCTTTTTTGCCGGCGAAGTATGTTCTCCATACCCACGCTGACGCGGTTCTGGTTCTCACCAATCAAGAGGGCGGTGCGGAAGTCACCAAGGCGGCGCTTGGAGATGACGTCATCCTCGTTCCCTATCATCGCCCGGGATTCTCCCTGGCAAAAGCGGCGGCTGCGGCATACGATGCCGCGCCTCTTTCGCGGGCGATGGTTTGGCTGCAACATGGCATCGTCACCTGGGGCGCCAGTGCCGAAGAGGCCTACACCCGGATGATTGAACTGGTCAGCCGCGCCGAAGCATACGCCGAAAAAAAGTCGCGGTCCCCACGATCGGTTGCCGTTTCGGTCACCGTGGAGGACGCAGGCGGGCAATTGGAGCAGATCGCGCCGGTGCTGCGCGGAATCCTGCTTCGCGCCTGCGCCGATGCCAATCAAGCCCCCGGCAAAGCAATCGTAGTCCCGCTGGTATCGCCGGAAGTTCTCGCGATCCTGGGCGGCGAGCGAGCCCAAGAGTTGCTGGTCTCCCCGCCGCTCACCAGCGATCACCTGATACGCACCAAGCCGCTGCCCTTATGGTTTGAATTGCCAGAGCCGGCGGACTCCGCAGCCGTAGCCGCCTCATTGCGGCAAGCCATTGACACTTACGGCCAGAATTATCGTGCCTACGTAGAAAGAAATGGCAAGGGCAAGATTCCGGCAGATGATGGCTTCCCGAGGTTGATCATGATTCCCGGCGTTGGAGTGTTGGCCGCGGGATGCGATATCGATAGCGCCAACATTGCGCGGGACATTGCCCGGCAAAGCATTCTGGCCAAAGATCGCATTGCTGCGATTGGCGGAGCTTATCAGGCGCCCCCGGAAATAGATCTGTTTCACATGGAGTACGACCCGTTCCAGCGAGCCAAGCTGGCCGCGAAACAAAAACTTGAGATGGCTGGACGCACAGCTCTGGTCACTGGCGCCGCAGGCGCGATCGGAATGGGAATCTGTGAAGAGCTCCTGCGCGCCGGATGCGCGGTGGCGCTCGGCGATTTGCCCGGCGAGCGTCTTACTTCCGCGGCGCAAAGCCTCGCAGCTTCCCACCGGAACCAGGTGCTGGCGGTGCCATTCGACGTCACCGACCCGCAGCAGGTAGCCGGCGGATTCCGCGAAATCGCGCGCGCCTGGGGTGGTCTGGACCTGCTTGTTATCAATGCTGGAATCGCCCACGCCGCATTTCTCGCAGATCTTGACCTCGAGGCGTTTCGCCGCCTGGAGAAAGTGAATGTCGAAGGCACGCTGAACCTTCTATCCGAATCAGCCCGTCACTTTCGTTTGCAAAATGCCGGCGGTGACATTGTCCTGATCTCGACCAAAAACGTTTTCGCTCCGGGAGCGGGTTTCGGCGCGTATAGCGCGACCAAAGCCGCGGCTCACCAACTGGCTCGCATCGCCAGCCTGGAAATGGCCAGCATGGGAGTACGCGTCAACATGGTCGCCCCCGATGCGGTTTTCAGTCACGGCGCGCAGCGCTCCGGCCTTTGGGAGACAGTGGGACCGGAGAGAATGAAGGCGCGAGGATTGGATGAGAAAGGGCTGGAGAGCTACTACCAGAGCCGGAATCTCTTGAAGGCGCGCATCGACGCGACTCATGTCGCCAATGCCGTAATCTTTTTTGCCACTCGCCAGACACCCACAACCGGCGCGACCATTCCCGTAGACGGCGGTTTGCCGGACGCCACTCCGCGCTAGCCTCGCCTAATCGATACGTCGCTTGAGTAATTCTTCTCCGGATTGCTGCAGCCGTCCCGCGGTGCGGTTCTTATTCTTCAGCGCCAAAGCCACGAATAACGCATCAATCACCGCAAGTTGGGTAACCCGCGAAGCCAGAGGAGCCTGAAAATATTTGATCTCGCTGGGCGTGGCATACAACGCAATATCGGCGCAAGCGGTGATAGGAGACTTCATCGCATTGGTCAGGCAGATGGTCGTCGCGCCTTTGGCTTTTGCCACTTCCAGACACTCTACAGTCTCGCGGGTCGTGCCCGAGCACGAGATTCCGAACGCCACATCCGATGGTTTCATCTGCGTGGCCACGATCAATTGAATGTGCGAATCAAACTGGCTCGAGGCGGCCAGGCCGATCAATTGAAACTTGCAGTAGGCCGTATACGCCACCGGATAAGAAATACCGATGGAGAAAAACTCGATTCTTCGCGCCT
Organism: uncultured Acidobacteriaceae bacterium; assembly: GCA_963834075.1. GTDB lineage: Bacteria > Acidobacteriota > Terriglobia > Terriglobales > Acidobacteriaceae > PALSA-270. Next base: position 44,272 of record CAWIAH010000006.1, on the reverse strand, counting down.
TTTCAATGACCTGCGCGGCCCGTTCAAAGCTGGCCTGAGAATTGATTTGCAAAGTCTCCATCAGGCTCTGCGCATGAAAATGGAAAACCTTTTCAAACAGAGAATCGTTTTGCTGCGAATCGCCTGCCGAGAGTCCCGCCTGCGCCAGATCACGCGCTAGGGCAATTTTGAAATCCGCGTACCCTTTCAGGCCCAGACCGCGGCAAAAGCCAACGATAGAACCGACGCTCGCTCCCGAATCCTTGCGGATCTCCGCGATCGACGAGGTAATGACTTTTTCCGGATCGGCGAGTACACACTCTGCGATCAACCGCTCGGTAGGCTTGAGCGAAGCCAGTATGCCCCGCAAGTACACCAATAAAGGACGCTTGGAATCCAGCTCTGAGTTGTTATCAGAAATTCTTTCGGTCAGCGCGGGTTTTTGCTGGCGAGTCATCAATACGCTTGCAAGATTCGGAGGCTAATCCATACGCGTAGGCAAGTCAAGGACGGCAGCGTCGCCCTTTTACTAAGCCACACTCAATGTTTGACGGGACTGCCCGGACAGCAAATCGGCGGGTGTCGCGAGTTGGCCCTATTACGATTGCTCTGAGCGCTCCGCGTAGAACTTTGCGCGCTCCGCGGTCACAGGCTCTTGCCTCTCCCGGCTCGGAGAAGCATTGAACCGCCAAGATCGCGGAGAATATCGCGGAGAACGCCAAGATAACATGGCCAGGCTCAACCGGCGAACACCGGCAACCTTGACATCCCCCATAGCGTTCATTAGTCTTTGACCTGTTTTTCATTGCGTACAAATGACAAATGAACAGGCTTCATCGCGCCTCCCGAGCTTTTTCCGCGGCTTTTTATTCGCCGCTTTTACCGCATTCTCTTTAGCTCTCGCTCTGCCCCTCGCTGCGCAAACCCCCGATGCGAGCCAGGATTACCTGGTCATTATTCCGCACACCCATTGGGAAGGCGCGGTCTTCAAAACCCGCGAAGAGTATCTGCAGATCGGGCTGCCGCACATCATGAAGGCGCTCAGCCTCATGCAGACGCTACCCGCAATTACCACTACGTGCTCGATCAGCGCGCCTATGTTCAGTCCTTTTCTGGAGCGCTACCCTAACGAGGTTCCCATCTTCAAAAAGATGCTCGACGAGCATCGGCTGGAAATCGCCGGCGGCACGGTCGTGATGGAAGATGAAAATGTTCCTTCGGGCGAATCGCTCGCTCATCAATTCCTGCTTTCGAAATGGTATTTTCGCGATCGGCTCGGCTATGAAGTCCACACCGGATGGGGACTCGACACCTTCGGCCACAATGCCCAAATGCCGCAGATCCTCAGACTCGCCGGAATGGACTCCTACTGGTTTCAGCGCGGCGTCTCCAGTCCAGAGACGCCCGCAAATTTTCCTGGCAAGGCATCGACGGCACCACCATCCCCGGACATTGGCTGCCGACCGGATATGGTCCCTTCGACGAGCACCTGCCGACATTTCAGGACTTCGAATCCACCATGATCCAGTTTCAACGACCTCACGCCTTTCTGGCATGGCGAGGGGCGAGTTCTGTTCGCCGGCGCTGACGTCAGCGATCCCGATGAGTTGCTTCCCGGTTACGTGGAGCAGTGGAATCGCAATAAGTCAGATCCGTTCTCCATCCAAATCGGCACCCCCTCGGATTTCGAAGCGCGCAGAGCAGAACATCCGTTATCAACTGCCGGTGATTGTGGGCGATCTGAATCCTCGTGTTTCAAGGCGTGTACAGCACACGCATCGAACTTAAACGCTGGATGCGCGATATGGAGCGCACTCTCACATCCGTGGAGAAAGCCAGCGTGCTGGCGGGACGCACTTCCAGCTCGGATCGAGAAGTGATCGAGCGCGCCTGGGATCCGGTGCTCTTCAATCAGACCCACGATCTCAGTTCGGGTGTCATGCTCGATCACGTCTATGAGGATGTGCTCGCGGGTTACCGCTTCTCCAAGCGTCTGGGTGACGAGATGCTCGGCAACGATCTTGACTCCCTGCTTGCGAAAGTAGACACGCAAGGCGCCGGTGCACCGCTGGCGATTTTTAATTTTTGGGTTGGGACCGAACCGATTACGTGGAAGCCGAGGTGGGATTCAGCCAGCCAAAAGTCCAAGGCATTGAAGCTGCGAGGATGCCATCTGGCAATCGCTGTGCCGGTGCAAGTTTTGCGGAGCCATTCCAACGGCGGCGATGGCGGCCTGAACACGGCCACCATCGGATTTATCGCGCGTGACGTGCCGGCGATGGGCTATGCCATCTACCACGTGGTTCCCATTTTCGCGGGTGCCGCCGGGAAACGAGCGCTCGCTGATGGCAAGACCCGATCCTCGACGGCACTAATTCGGCCACTAGGCCGGAGATGATTTCGGAACCCTGGAGAACGAGTTCTACAAGGCCACGGTGAATCTTTGGACCGGCGAAATGACCAGCCTCAGTCCTCAAGAAGAATCACTGGGAGGTTTTAAGCAAGCCGGGAAATATCGTCGCGCGGGAAGAGGATCGCGGCGATTTTTGGGAGCTTTATGGCACCTTGGCCGGTGACCGCTTGACCACCGAGAAAAGACTATTGGGCTGCCGCGGGCCGGACGCCACTCATGTGGAGCAATAACTACATTGGCGGAGGCGCGGATGTGAGCCCGGGACCGGTGTTCACCCAATTTTCAAGCTCGCATCCGTTTGGCAAGAATCAGTTCGACACCCGGATCAGAATGTATCCCGGCATCCAGCGGATCGACATCCATACCGAAATTGTCAACGAAGAACCGTTCGTGCGCTACCGCGTTCTCTTTCCCACCACCATTCATGATGGCACCAAGACCGATGAGATCGCCTTCGGCGCCGTGGTTCGCCCGCTGCACCAGGAATTCCCTGCCCAGAATTGGGCAGACTACAGCTCTGGGGGCCGCGGGCTGACCATCCTGAACCGCGGCTTGCCCGGCAACAACGTGACCGATGACACCATGATGGTCTCGCTGCTCCGATCCACCCGGCTTGCAGGTCTATGGCGCGGACGACACCGGCTTTGACCCGGCCACTTCGGATTCCGATACCGCTCTCGAATTGGCAAACGAATCTCCCATGACTACGCGCTGCTCCCTCACTCCGGCAGTTGGCAGGATGCGCAGATCTACCGCGCCGGCCTGGAGTTCAACAATCCGCTGCTCGCCCGCAATATTGATGCCCATGCCGGCGCCATGCCTAAGCAGTGGGGATTGCTGCAAGTCTCCGCGCCAGACCTGGTCGTATCCGCGCTAAAGCCGAGCCGCGACGGCGAGGTCGCATTGCGAGTTTACGAAGCTGCCGGGAGCAGCCCGCAACATGCCAGCATCCATTTCACGGAGCCGCTGGCAGCAGCGCGGGAAGCAAATCTGATTGAGGATCCGGGAAAGAACTTGCAGATCAGCGGGAATTCCATCTCGTTCGATCTGCATCCCTACCAGATCAAGACGTTTCGTTTGCGCTTGGCGGTACAGTAAGCCGGTTTAGATACGGTCTTTCGAATCGCCGGATCACTACTCGCCCACTTCGGGCGCGCGCTTGATGCGTGGGTCGCGGAATTGATCCTGATCATCCGTGCTGCGCGTCGAGAATTCAGACACGATCGCGCCCTCTGGCCCAGCCTGAAACCAGTGTGGCGTGTCCGGCATCATCGTGTACTGGTCACCCGGGTGGAGCACGATCTCATGCCGCGAAGTGTAAAACGCTTCCGAGCCGGAGGGCGGACGGCATAACTGCTTGGCGGGTGCCTCGCCGGGAACGTACAGATAAACCGTTCCCCATCGGCAGCGGAAAGTTTCTTCTTTTCCAGCAATTCCGTTTTTTGTGGGATGCCAGTGTTCAGGGCAGGTTTGCGCCGGGAACATGACGATCTCCTTCGCGCAACAGCGTTCCGTATTGACGTAGGTAAGGACTTCCAGACCGGTCTTTTCGAGTTCACCTAACCCAAAATCCGCGACTTCAAATCGGGCCCGCTCTTCCTCAGTGATCACAATGCCGGCTTGCCGCAGCAAGGCTGTAGCCCTGCCTACCGTGTCTTCATATTGTTGAGCTGAAATCATGTTGCACTCTTCCCTTAGCGCCACATACTTCGATCAGCCGCAAAACCTCGCGTTTCACCGCCGCGCGGCCCGCGCTCATAATATCGTTCGAACCACCCTTGCCTAAGAAATCGTGCGGACTCTGCGGAGCCCGGTAATGCGACAGGCTCTCGCGAATGGCTTCGAGATACGCCTGCTTGAGCACCGTGCCAAAGTTCACCTTGGCCACCCCAAGAGCGATCATCTCCCGCAAATCCTCAGCGGTCAGGCTGGTTCCACCATGTGCCACCAAAGGAACCGAAACCCTTTCGCGGATGCGCCGTACCGCCTCCATATCCACTTTAGCTTTTCCCTCAGTGAGAATGTGTACGTTTCCAATTGAGATCGCCAGCGCGTCAATCCCCGTATCGTTTACGAATCTCGCCGCCAGCCCAGGGTCGGTGATGCTTCCATGGCCGTTATGGTTCGCGCTGCCCGCGGGCAGCAGGCCAATCTGCGCTTCCACCCAGACATTGTGCGGTCTGGCCATCCGCACCACCTCCTTGACCAGCGAACAATAGTCTTCAACTTCCAATCCTTCGCTCTCCGGCATCACAGCATTGAAGCCCAATTCAATGGCAGCACGAATCTGCTCCAGGTCATCGGATTCGTTCAAAATGAACGCCACCGGGACCCTGGCGGTGTCTAAAGCTTCGCGAAAACAGGAATAAAAAGCCAGGTTCTCCGGCTTGTCCCTCTGCCCATGGCGCAGGAAGCCGCCGTTAAAACCCGCGATGATCGGGGCATGGCTCTCCTCGGCTGCCTCAATGACAGCTTCCAGGGACTCCAGATTCCAGGACTCGGCGTACGGGACGGCGTAGCCCTCACCTTGCGCCTTCGAGAGCATGGCCGATAAAGATTCAAGGGGCATAATTGAAATGAACGAACCTCAATATTTTCATCAGGAGGTGAATTTTTGTCAAGCGTGGTTTTGCCCCGCGTGCGCGGGTGCTTCGGGCAAAGCGATACCTGCATCTCGCAGAAAACCCATGGCTTCCGCGAATCCAAAGACTCCCGCCGAACAACCCACGGCGCGGGTGCAAGACGCTCCCACCGCCGCCGCGAAGCGCAATGCAAACTCCAACGGCCAGGATTCCAGAATCCCCACAATCAAGCCCGCGGCAAACGCATCCCCCGCTCCGGATTCATCGATCGATGGCATGGCGAACGCCGGGGTCTCGATGACCTGCGAGCCTTTCACCGCCAACGAACCACTCGGACCTAAAGTGACAACGATCGTGGTATTCGGATTGTGGCGTGAGAGCGCGCGTGCCTGTTCGCGGGCCGTCCCCACGCCGGTCAGCAATCGCGCTTCATCGGTATTGGGCAGGAAATAATCGGTGTAAGGCAATGCCGGCAGAACGGCCTGAGCGGCATCCGATGTGCCCGCCGGTATCACTACATCGAGCACCGTGGTCAGCCCCGCTTGCTTGGCCTCGCGAAAAATGTGTTGCAGGTCGGCGCCAGAAAAGCCTGGCATGGCCATGTAGCCGCCCACGTAGAGAATCCGCGTGTCGCGCAAAATCTCGGGGCTCACATCGCTCGCGCCGAAATCGCGATTAGCGCCAATGCAGTGCAGGTACCGCCGGTCTTCCCCGCGAACGTTCAAAATGACTGTGGCCGAAGTGGGCTGACTGGTGCTGCGGCAAATCCAGTTGGTTCCAATGCCTTGGCGTCCCAGTTCATCGATCACGAACTGTCCCAGGCTATCCTGACCCACTTTGCCAACCGCCGAAACGCTTCGCCCGAGGTGACGGAGATTCACCGCGACATTGGCCGCGCATCCGCCGGCGCTGTGCAAAAATCCGTCGGTCGTCTTAAGTTCGCCGGGTTGAGGAAGAGCTGACACGGGTTGCGCGAAAACGTCGGCAACCAGAATCCCCAGGCAGACCACGTCCATCGTGTCCCTCACAATACACTGCGAACCGCCGTCAGGATCCTGTCAACCGAGGGAATGTAGCGGTTCTCCATAATCGGAGCAAACGGAACCGGCGTGTCCGGAGCGGCGACGCGCCGGATGGGGGCCTCCAGATAACCGAGACACGAATCGCTCACGCGGGCGACAACTTCGGCGCCCCAACCCCCGGTGATGTTGTCCTCTTCGACGACCACCAGCCGGCCGGTTTTCTGCACGGATTTAAAAATCGTCTCTTCGTCCAACGGCACCAGGGTGCGCGGGTCAATCACTTCGACCTCCACGCCCTCTTGTTCAAGCACCTTCGCCGCCTGCAGCGAGCGATGCACCATCAGAAGATTCGCCACGATGGTCACGCGATCGCCCCCGCGAACGATTTTCGCCTGGCCAAACGGGATGAGATATTCCTCTTCCGGCACATGCATGACAAGCTGCATGCCGCCGGCTTCCTTGCGCGCACCCTTGCTGCCATATAAAAGCTTGTGCTCGAAAATAATCACCGGATTAGGATCGCGAATCGCCGTCTTTAGCAACCCTTTGCCGTCATAGGGATTCGACGGACAAACAATCTTGAGGCCGGGCACGTGCATCAAGAATGCTTCGAGAGATTGTCCGTGTTGCGCGCCCCGCGTGGTCGCCCCCACCGGCGCCCGAAAAACCATCGGCACCGTGAGCCGGCCGCCCGACATGTAACGCATCTTGGCTGCCTGATTGGCGAGTTGGTCCATGGCGATGAAAATGAAATCGCCATACTGCACGTCAGCCACCGGAATCAGCCCGCCCATCGCCGCACCCGCCGCCACCCCTGCTATCGCGGATTCGGAAATCGGCGTATCGAGCACGCGCTCATGCCCGAATTCCTTTTCCAACCCCAGCGTCACCGTAAACGCGCCGCCAAAACCTCCCGGCACGCCAATATCTTCTCCCAGGAGGATGACCCTGGAATCGCGGCGCATCTCCTCCACCAGGGCCTCACGCAACGCTTCCACCATGGTCAGCGTGCGTTGTGTTTCTGCAACCGCTTCAGGCGTAGACATCGTTCAGAACGTCCTCCGGTAACGGACTTGGGCTGGCTTCCGCAAAAGCCACTGCGTCATCCAGTTCCTTTTCGACCGATGCTTTGATCGCTTCGACCTCCGCCGCGGAAAGCACTCCCTCGGCGATACAACATTGCTCGTAGCGGGCCACCGCATCGCGGTCTTTCCAGCTTTGCAGCTCCTCTTTTGGCCGGTAATGCCCTGGATCGCTGCGCGAGTGCCCGCAAATGCGATAGGTTTCCATTTCGAGGAATGTCGGCCCTTGGCCGCTACGGGCGCGGTCGGCAGCCTTCTGCATGGCATCGTGCACGGCTTCAACGTCATTACCATCAACCGTGACTCCGGGAATTCCATAGGCGGCCGCGCGATCGCTAAGATGTGGCACCCGTGTTACTTTCTCGATCGCTGTCGACGCGCCATATCGATTGTTCTCGCAGGCGAACACGACCGGCAGATCCCAGATCGCGGCTATATTCACACCTTCGTGGAAGGAACCGATGTTGGTCGCGCCGTCGCCGAAGAAACAAGCCACGATGTTCCCGGTCTTGCGATACTTGCATGCCAGCCCAAGCCCCGATGCCAGCGGAATGCCTCCCCCAACGATCGCCACTGCCGGCAACATTCCATCTTCCAGACTTCCCAGATGCATCGAACCGCCCTTGCCGTGGCAGCAGCCGGTGGTCTTGGCGAACAGCTCTGCCATCAGGCTATTGACCGACAGGCCGCGCGCTACCGCATGCTGATGCGGACGATGCGTGCTGGTCACGATATCCCCTTTCTGCAAAACGCTGCATACCCCCACGGCGCAAGCTTCCTGCCCCGTCGCCTGATGAATCGTTCCCGGCATGCGGCCTTCCAGAAATAGGTAGTACACTCGCTCTTCAAAACGCCGGCAAAGCAGTAGATTCCGGTACAGCGACTTCCGCTGCTCATTCGTTATATGTTTGGACTTCGCGATGGTCGTCGTTTTGGTCATAGAGAATTTAGGTGCTGCTGAATTCCTTGCAGAAAGCGCGCGGCCGCTACTCCATCCACCACTCGATGGTCGGCGGAGAGCGTAAGCGAACAGACCAGTTCATTCTCCAGTTTGCCATTCTTGATCACGGGTTGTTCCCGCACCGCCCCGACCGAAAGCGCGGCGGTACAACTTGGAGGAATAATCGCGGCAAACTGCTTCACCCCAAACATGCCGAGGTTGGAGATCGCCAGCAGCGGTTCAACCGAGGCCGCAGCGCCCGGCTGCGTATCCTTCCGCATGCTCGCCAGAAACGTATCCCATGCCAACTCCGATGGATCTGCAACCGGAACCAGCAGCATGGTCGGCTCATGCGCCACGACTAAAACAATGTCCGCAGCGGCGTGCTGCTTATATTGGCCACTCGCGTAGCTGACATTCAACCGCGGGTGGTCCCGCAGACTGCGTGCCGCGGACCGCACAAACAGATCATTGTAAGTAGCGTGAAGTTCCGAATGTTCCCGATTCCAGCTGCGGCGCCACCCCGCCGCATGAGACATTGAGACGTCCACACTCGCGTAAAAATCAGGAATGTCCCGCCGGCTCGCAATCACCGTCGCCGCCATCGCCGCCAAAGCTCGATGATCATTCGATGGCAAAGCTGACCACGAAGCTGATGGCGATACTGATTTAGATGACGAAGACGACGAGGCCGCGCTCCCGGTTCTCTCTTTCCAGCGCAGTACATCCGCTTTCGTGATCAGACCGTCCGGACCCGTTCCCGGAATTTTGCTGAGATCGATTCCCGATTCTTTCGCCAGCATGCGCGCCGCCGGCGCGGCGGCAATGCTCCCACCCGCGCTCTTTGCCGGAGCCGCGGCCGCCGCTATCTCTCTTTCCAGCGGATTCGCCGCGTTACCGTCGTCTCCCGGTTGCGCGTAGGCCTCGTCCGCCGAATCGGTAATAATAGCGACCGGAGACATCGCGCTCGCCAGCGCGCCCTCTTCGGCCAGCCATTGCCGCAGATAACCATTGGCGAAAGATTCGACCTCCATCTCAACCTTATCGGTCGAAACCGCCAGAATCGGCTCACCCCGGGTCACATGGTCGCCCGGTTTTTTCAGGAATTGGCGAATCGTTGCCTCATTCGTGGTCTGACCGAGATCCGGAAGGATAATCACATGGCGCATATGCTTGGAGATTCCGTCACCACGCAAGGTCATAAAGTGCGTAAAGGTTGTTCGCGAGGCGGCCGGAAGCAGTCATTCCTTTGGGCGTGGATAAAGACGGCTGCCGCGAGCTCATGAACTATATTCATAGCTCAGAACGCAGCAGTGAAACTGTATCATATCCAATGCAGAAAGTGCATCTCCAATCGGACCAGAATTCGTGGCCGCGATTAGCTCTGCGCCAACCCGGATGGTTCGCGCGGCATGGCGGGTTCGCTGTCTTTTTCCTGCGCCATTCTGACGTTGGTGCTGCCCAGCAAGAACGAGATGGTCTGTGTGGCATGCCGGACCGCGTCTTTGACCGCCGCAAGATTTTGCGACATCCGGATGCTTGGGCCGGAGACGCTGAGTGCGGCAATGGGCGCCGGATCGCTCGCGAAAATGGCTCCGCCCACGCAAAATGCGCCAACCGAATTCTCTTCCTCGTCGAGCGCCACGCCTTCGCTCCTCACTTTCGCCAGTTCCTCCTCCAATGCCTCTTGCGAGGTAATCGTCGTTGAAGTCATCGCTGGCATCCCGTGGCGGGATAATGCTTCCTGCTTTTCCTCTGGAGGAAGATAAGCCGCGACCGCCTTTCCCACTGAGGTGCAGTGTAGAAAAGAAAACTGGCCGACATACGCAGCCAGACGATGCGGCTTAGGGCTCTCCAGAACCAGGATGTAAACCAGTCCGCCCGCATGTGGAACGGCCAGATTAATGGACTCCCCGAAGGTGAACAGCAACCGCTGCATCAAAGGCTTGGCAATGACGGTGAGGCGCTGATAAGGCAGGGCATTTTTACCCAACTCAAAAAATCTCCCCGCGAGCGCATAAAGATTGGTGACCGGATCCTGCTCCACGTAACCCAGCTTGTTCATCGAATACAACAAACGATGAACCGTCGTCTTGGGGATCCCGCTCAATTCGGTGATCTCCTCCAGCGGGACGCCCGCCTTACGCTGCTGGCTCATCGCCTCCAGAACCGCGAACACCTTCTGCGTAACCGCAACAAAATTCTTGTCGTAGGCTGACTTTGAACTCTTGCGCACTTTTCTCATTGCATCACCTCGGAACAAATTTCTCTTAAGCCGCGGGAACAAACAGTTCCAACTTGATGTGCCAGGTCACCGACTGCCCGGGCTTAAGCCAGACCATTCCGGTATCGCGGTCGCCCCATACTTTTTTATTGAAAGGATCGGCCAGGTTAAATTGCGGTTCCACGGCCACGTAACTCTTGTCGGGTGGCGCGTACACCTGAATCGCCTTAATCTGCGGAGAAATGGCGAGAATTCGCACCCCATAGTGCGCTTTCGGGTCCATGATTTCGATGTGCGCGCTGCCGTCCGGGCTGCGATGAATATCGGTGAAAGCGTCATCCATGAACATGGTTCCCAGCGCCTTTCCCTGCGGATTCGTAAAGTCGAATGGAGTATCTTTCACCGGAACGATCTCCCCCGTCGGAAAGACATTATCGTAATCCGTCGCCGGCGCCCTTTCGTCGGCGGGAAGATACAGCCGTCCTTGTTCGCGATCTCCGCTGGGAAAATTGAAATAAGGATGGAAACCAATCGCCATCGGTAAGAGTTCCGCTCCCACGTTCTTCGTGGTCACCTCAATATCCATGGCCTCGTCGGACAAAGTCATGCGCACATGCACATCAGTTTTAGACGGCCAGTGCCCATCGAAGTCGCCCGCATGCAGCATCGCCGAGACATACGACGCGGCCGCGCCATTGGCATGTTTTATATCTTCAAATTGCGAGGCAAAAATCAGCCCGTGCATGGCATCCACCTCTGCCCCCGGATTTTTTCCCCGCCAATTCGCCGGCAACGTGTCCGGCTTGCCTCCGATCTCGGTTGTAATCGTCTTTCCATCGGCCGAGAGCGTCCCACGGATGCGATTAGGGAAAGGCAAAAGAATCGCTCCGCCAATATAGAAACTCTTGTTGCCGAAGGCATCGTTATTCTCTTCCAGCAGCTGCTTGGCATCGGCCAGGCTGGTTGCGCCGATCACGTTCACTTCCCCGCTCCCGGGCAAATACGCCTTCAGTTGCAAAAGATTCATCCCGGCGCCGGGAAGCACGGTCGCGCTCACAAAGCGGAGTTTTTTTTGATCCGCCGCCTCAGGACGCGACAAAATTACCGCCGGAAGACCCTTGATGGTCAACGGCGCATCCTGCGCGAGAGCCGTGCCGGGGCCGGGAATACTGGCGGTAAAACATGCTGTAACCAGCAGGGAGAGCAGCGTTTTCGAGATTTTCATCGCCGCAATTCTACTGCACCCGCCCCGTCCATGTAGACGTAAAAAACCAAAAAACTTGTGCTCCCGCCATGCCTGACCTTGCGCTCGGGCGATGTCAAACCATATCATCCAGCACCATGCAAGTTCGACTCAAAGACATCGCACGCGAATTGAATCTATCGGTTTCCACGATAAATGCGATCCTGCATAATCGGCCGAATTTCAATGAGCGCACCCGGCAACGCGTCCTGAGCAAAGTCGAGGAGCTTGACTACCGCCCAAACTGGCTGGCCCGCAGCCTGGTCACCCAAAAGACTCACGTCTGCGGAGTGGTGGTCCCCAATCTGTCGCGCTCTATTTTCCCCGACATTCTCGAGGGCATTGATTCGGTCATTCACGCCGCGGGTTACCACCTCGTGGTATCGAGCACCGGCGAAGATCCACGCCGCGAGCAGGAAGAAATCGCTACTCTGATCAACAAACAAGTGGACGGACTCATCATCGCCTCCGCCCGCGAGCCGCAGAAGAATGGCCGCTGGCAGACCGAGCAAGCCTCGCGAGTCCCTTCGGTCTTAGTCGACCGGCAATTCGCCGGAGTGCCTTTCGTGGGCGCCGACCATGAGCGCATCGGACTGCTCGCAACCCGGCATTTGATCGAACAAGGCTACCGCTGCATCGCGCACCTCAGCCGCCGGGGTGTGGTGACCGGTATCGGCCGCTACAACGGTTACGTGCAAGCGCTGCGCGAAGCGAATATGCGGGTCCGGCGCAACCTGATTCTCGACGTCCAGGGCGAAGCCGGAGGCTATGAAGGCACAAAACGTCTTTTGCAGATGCCACTGCGTCCCGATGCCATATTTGCGGCTTCCGATCCCATCGCCATCGGAGCAATGCAGGCCATCCAGGAATCCGGATTGCGCATGCCCACCGACTTCGGCGTCGTCGGAGTCGGAAAAATTCAATATACCGAGTACCTGCGGATTCCCCTCACTACAGTCGACCAGCATTCCCGGGAAGCCGGTAAGACCGCCGCATCCATGCTGCTCCGCCTCATTGAAGGGGACTCGGCACTTACCCAGCTTGTGCTTCTGGAGCCCACGCTTATCGTTCGGGACTCCAGTTGCCGCATACCCAATCCGCAACATCATCCCCATCGCGGCCGAAGCGGTCTATAGCCGGCCGCCGGGCATCAATGCCGCCGCCCCAAATCCAATTCCAACAGAGTCACGCTGAATGGTGAAAACGTAAAGGGAAATTCCGATCCACGGATCTGCACCGGCTGCGCCGACGATGCAATCCGCTCGGCATCGTTCTCCGAGTTCATCGCCTCCGAATCCAGCCCATTCTCCCGGTCTTTCAGCACGATGGCCTGGCCGCCGCTCACGGAAGATGCGAATTTATCCAGGTGAAAATTCATCTTCTCCGGCTGATCCGTGGAATTCACCGCGTAGATCCGCAGTTTCTTTCCGTCCGGGCTGATCGTCGCGCTCAGATCCGGATCCTCCATATCCCAGGCCTCCTTCCCTGCGCGATCAATCTCAAGCGGATAAGTTCCAGCTGCTCTCTGATACATCACCTGCGCGTAATACTCCGGCGACAGATAGAGCGTGCCCGGGCTGGGTTGAATCATTCCGGAGCCAAAGCTGTCGGATAGGTTCGACCGGATCGCGATCTCGACTAATCCGGCGTAGCGATGCATCAGGTTCTGATAGCGGGAATTGCTCAGCGCATTTCCGAGCGTCAGCAGCATTCCGCGCGTCAGGCCCATTTCGCCGGCCGTCGTATTCCATTCCGTCACCGCCACCCGCACATCTTTTCCCGCTCCAAATTGCTTCACCTGGTCGCCAAGAAAATCAAAATCTGCCTTCTTGCCTTCCAAATCCCCATCGTTGTAATGATGCGGGCAAAGATAGTCGAGATATCCGCCGCCTTCGCTCAACGTCTGTGTGGAGGGAAACGACGACAGAATCTTGATGCTGGGATCGGCCTTGCGCATGGCCTCGGCGAAAGCCCGCACCGAATCGTCGTATTGCGACCCGCCAACTTCGTTGCCGATCTGCCAATATTTCACCTGATAAGGCTCCACATGCCCGTTTTGCGCCCGCAGCTTGCCCCATTTTGTATCGCTGCTGCCATTCATGTATTCCACTTCCGCAGCCGCATCGTCCGGCGTCTTCCCGCTCCAGCGCATGCAGATTAAAGGCTCCGCGCCCACATAGCGCGTGATCTGCACAAATTCTTCAATCCCCACGAAGTTAGGCTCCTGCCCACCCCACGGGCCCGTGGTATATGGCACGCGCTGGTCCCAGGGACCGATGGATTTATCCCAGTCGTAAACTTCAATCATGCTGCCGCCGAAGCGAATCACTCCGGGACTTTCATCCTTCAGCGCTCGAATCACATCCGGCCGCCACAAGCCCAGAACCGCGTCGTCCCCAATCAAAGAAACTCGGTCGAGCCACAGGCTGCCCGGGCCCTCAAACTCAATCGTCAAAGTTGCGTTTCGAATGCTCTTGTTCGCGCGCAGAACTGCATCCACGCCCTTCCAGTCATTTTCCGCCAATCCCAGAGACACCGGCCCCGCGATCAGCCCTCCGTCTCCTCGCAGTGATGCCCACACCTTCACATCGCCCGCCCCGCGCATGTGCAGGTGCAATTTGTAGCCCACGCCCTGCCTCAAGTAAAAGCCATCCTGCGATATTCCAGCCTTGGCCCGCGCCATCGGCAAATCGATCCGCTGCGATCGTTTCCCGTTGTATGGATTGTCGGTGTCAAATGAATAAGTCGCGTCATGCACGGCGCCGTCCGGGTACCACGGGCGGTGCGGCCAATCCATCCCCTGCTTGTAGGTCGGTTTGCAAGGCACCTCTTCCTCAAAGCTGGTGTCCTGTACCTGTTGCGCCATCATCGAAGGCATCAGATGGCAGAGCGGCTCAATGAACTGTCCTCCTTGTTTTAGATCAATTGCGCGATCGCTGAGCCTGGTTGCGCTGATATGCACCTCGGCATCCTGTGGAATGGTCAACGGCTCCAGCCGCACATCGTCGAGCCAGATTTTTCCCGCCGACCGGTCGCTCAACGCGATGTCCACCCGGCCCGGCGATGGCACACGAAAATCCAGCTCTTCCTGCTTCCATTCAAATGTTCCAGCCGGCAACGGAACCAGGGCTTGCTTTCCCGCCGGAGTGTCAATCACCAAAGCAGCGGCCACCGGCGCATGTCGGCTGTTGGCGCTATGTTCCGGCGCCTCAATTCCCTCCCCTCGAACCCATGCCGTCACCTTCCACGTGCTTCCCACCGGCAAAAATATCTCAGTACTCACTTCCAGCCGCGTAGGCTTTTGGCTTTCGATTAACAATGAATGGCTTCCCTCTTTGAACTGGCTGTCGTCGGTCCGAATCTGAACCCCGCTCTCCCCGCCCTTCTCGATCCAGACCTGCCATCCAGGAATCTGGCCTGGTGTCGCCGCCGCCTCAAATCCCGGATTCTGCAACTGTCGAGTGACCTGCGCCGATGCCATACCCATCGCCATCGCAATGACCAGCACGCCTCGCAACAAAGAAGAAAACATGAACCCGCCTCTTCCAAAAATAATTTGTTATCGCGCCTGATCCTGCGCCCTTATCTGGCCAGCTCTGCACATCTCGTGCTCGCGCAACTCTGCGGATTTGGGCGGCCACACAGCGGAAGATGAAAGCCGGATAAGCGGATCGGCGAAAAGAATAACACGATTTACACCGTTATAATCGGATGCCAAAGGCTTGCATCCCGCATGGGCAGCCAGTCCGCATTCCGCCCTTGCTCCCATCGCGCAAAACCCAGAAATCGCGGTCGTTATCGAATCTCAGGATATTGATACCTTCACCTGGACGCATGCTAAACTTCGCTAAAGTTGCCGGTCTTGCAGGAGATGCCATCGTTTTCCCAATGAACTTTCAGTCGAGACGAGGCGCGGCGAAGAGATTCGATGCTTTTCTAGTCACCATTCTGGTCTTACTATGCCTCCCCGTTCCCGCCGTGCCGCAGGATCAGCCCGACGTGAAAGCGCTCATCGCGAACCGCCAGCTCGATAGCGCGGAAAAAATTATCGTTTCGCAAATGATGGCCAAGCCGCAGGATCCAGATCTCATCACCCTGCTGGCCGAAGTGCGGCTCGACCAGGGCCGGCCTAAAGAGTCCCTCACTTTATTGAATGACGCCGAACGGGTAGGGGGCGTAACCGCTTTGCGCGCCCAGCTCATTGCATTAGCCGAAAGCGCCGCCGGCCGCCTCGATTTGGCCGAACCGCAGTTCCATACCGCCATTCAGCTTGACCCCAATTACGCGCCCGCGCATTATTTTCTCGCGCGTCTGCTCTATACCCGCAACCGCTTTGACGAAGCCATTCAGCAGAGCAAAACTGCGGTTGCTCTCTCTCCTGAAATGGTGCGCGCCTACGAAAACCTCGGCTTGTGTTACGAAGGAAAACATGACCTCAAGGAAGCCGAGCGCTGGTACCTGGAGGCCATCCATCGCGACGCAGCCAGCCAAACCAAAACCGAATGGCCGCTCATCGATCTCGCCACCATGCTGATTCACAACGATCGCGCTCCCGATGCCAAACCATACTTAACGCAGGCCCTGGCGATCAATCCCCATAACGCGCAATCCTTGTTTGAAATGGGAGTGCTGCTCGAAAAGTCGGGGGATCCCGAAGCCGCTCTGCAAAACTTTCGTGATGCCATAAAGTTCGACCCCAACCTGGCCGCGGCTTACTATCACGCCGCCCGCATCTGCCACAAACTTGGGAAAACCAACGAATCGCAGCAATATTTTGCTAAATTCGAACAGCTCTCGGAAAAGAAACACTAGACCTGCCGTGGTTTGCCGCCGCGTCATAATAGAAACCATCACTCCCTTGATGACTCGCATGACATCTCGCCGCCATCTTCTGTCATACCTCGCCGCGCTCGTCATCTTTTGCATAGCTCCATCCTTCGGTCAGAACTCTTCCAGCGACGACCATTTGGCAGATGTTTTCTCGCAGGCGCAGGCCGCTCAACAACAGGGCGACTATCGCACTGCCGCGAAATGTTACGAAGAAATCGTCAAACTTCGCCCTGACGTTGCCGAAGCCTGGGCCAACCTCGGTCTGATGCATCAGTTCCTGCAGGAGTACTCACAAGCCGACCACGCCTTTCAGATCGCGCTCAACAGGAATCCGCGGCTTTATGTTCCCAATCTTTTTCTCGGTTTGAATCAACTGCGGGCGCAACAGCCGACCGCGGCTCTCCGCTATCTGAAGCTGGCCGCAACTCTCAACTCCAGGGATGAACAGGCGGCCATCGGACTGGCCCACGCTTATCAGGCGACCCACGATAACTTCGCCGCCAGTAAATGGTTTTCTCGCGCCACCCAGATCGCGCCCAACGATCCCGACGCCTGGTACGGCCTCGGGGTGGCGTATCTAAGCTTGCAGGATGCCGCCGTGGTTCAATTGGCGAAAACAGATCCCAACCAACCCTATGCTCGCGCTCTGGTTGCAGACGCCTTCGTCGTTCAGGGCCGAACCAAAGACGCAATCGATATTTACAACAAGCTTCTCGCCTCTCCCGTTCAGCCACCATGCCTGCTCGCCGGGCTCGGGTTTGCTTACCTGCCCCAGAATCCCGATCTGTCGCGAAAGTCTTTCCAGAATCAGCTTCAGAAAGATCCCGCATGTTTGACCGCCAGAATTGGACTCGCTCGCCTCCACGCAGCCGCGAATCAATTCCCCGAAGCTCTCCAGGAAGCCCATGCCGCCTGGCGCGGCGATCCAGCCTTCCTCCGCGCCAACGTTCAACTCCTCTGGAGAGGCATGGACGCTGATCAGCTCACCAAAGCATCGGCATGGCTTCATCAAAGCAATCAACAGGACGATCTTGCCCAGTTTCTTGAACGATCACTCGAAACCGGGGAATCTGGCGTCAGCCAATCCTCCCACCCCGTGAAACAAACCGATGCCACCGTCCGCGACACTGCCACTCCGCAAAGCCTCTGGGCGGCCGGTCACTTCCGCCTATGCGAAGACAAATTGCGGCGCGAAAAGTCGCCGCCTTCGTTGCCGCGTGCTCTGCTTCTCGCCCAATGCTCATTTTTTTCCGGCGACTATCTCAGCGCCTTAACTGCCGGCGAAATCGCGCTCGCTATCGATAGCCACAGCCCGGCTTCCTTGTATTGGAAAGCCAAGTCTTCCCAGCAATTGGCCGCCGATGCGCTCGATCGAATGAGCGCCGCCGCGCCCAACTCTCCCAAAGTCCATTTGCTGCTCGCCGAATTGCATCGCGCCCGCGAGGAGTTCGCTCCCGCCGAAGCCGAATACAACCAGGTGCTCAGCTCTGGATCCAACGATCCTGCCGCCCATCTCGGCTTGGCCCAGGTGTACTACCAGAATTCCCAGGATGACAAAGCCATTCAGCAATTGCAGTTCGTCCTGCAGGCGGACGCCGCCAGTCCTCAAGCCAGCTTGGTGATGGGCGAAATCTTGGTGCGCCAGCACCAATATAAAGATGCAATCCCCTATCTCAAGACCGCCCTCAACGGCTCCCCGCTCTCGCTTCCTCAGGTGCATTCGCTTCTGGCCCGAAGTCTTGCCGCTCAGGGAGACTATTCCGGCGCGCTCGCCGAACTGAAGCCCGCGCTGCCTTCCGATCCAACCGGTATATTTCACTACCAGCTTTACCAGCTCTACCAAAAACTTGGTGATGAAAAATCGGCCGCCGCCGCCTTGCAGGAATCGCAACGTCTTCGCCGCGAGGAATCTGCCGCCGAGGAAAAACAAAAAGCCATGGAAGGCGCCGGTTCGCCTCATTAGCCTTCTCGCCCTTGCCTTGCCGCGCGGGGTTATCGCTTCGTACAATGAACTGAATCCTACGAGCCCTGCGTTGAAGACCAATTCCCTGCGACAACCAAAGCGCATCCCGTCCGCGGTAATCCTGGCGGCCGCGCTCGCATTGCTCGCAAGCACCGCTTTGACCATCGCTCAAACCGCCTCCTCCCCCTTGGCTGCATCCATCGCCAACTTCACTGACATCGCTCAAAAAGCCGGCTTGACCATGCAGAACGTCTTTGGCGGCCTGGACACGAAAAAGTACATTATCGAGACCACCGGAACCGGTATCGCAATCTTCGACTATGACAACGATGGTTGGCCCGATATTTTCCTGGTCAATGGATCCACCTTGGAAGGATTTCCGCCCGGCAAAGCTCCCACCAATCACCTTTACCACAACAATCATGACGGCACCTTCACTGACGTGACTGCCAAGGCCGGACTGGCGGCCAGCGGCTGGGGCCAGGGCGCTTGCGTCGGCGACTACGATAACGACGGATGGGAAGACTTGTACGTAACCTATTACGGCAAGAACCGCCTCTACCATAATGATCACGGTGTCTTCACTGAAGTGGCCGAGCAGGCGGGAGTCGCCGGATCCGGCAAAAAATGGGGGACGGGCTGTGCCTTCGTGGACTACAACCGCGATGGCCGCCTCGATATCGCCGTCGCCGACTACGTCAATTTCGTTCTCCAAGCCACGCCCAAACCCGGCGAGGGCATCTGCACCTGGAAAGGCGTTCCCGTCATGTGCGGTCCGCGTGGCTTGCCGGGTGATTCCAACATACTCTACGAAAATCTGGGCAACGGAAAGTTCGCCGACGTAACCGAGAAAGCTCACTTCGACCGCACCGATGGCAAATACTGCTTCAGCGTCGCCACCGCCGATTTCGACGACGATGGCTGGCCCGATATTTACATCGCCTGCGATAGCACGCCCAGCATTCTCTATCACAACAATCACGACGGCACCTTTACCGACATTGCCGGCATGGCTGGCACCGCCTTCAACGAAGACGGCCGCGAGCAGGCCGGCATGGGTGCCACCATCGCCGACTACAATGGCGATGGCCGGCCCGATATCTTCAAAACCAATTTTTCCGACGATACTCCAACTCTCTACCGCAACGACGGCAACAACTCATTCACCGATGTGACCTTCGAAGCCGGCCTCGGCAAGCACATGCAATTCCTGGGATGGGGAACCATGTTCTTCGACTTCGACAATGACAGCTGGCCCGACATCGTTCTGGTTAACGGCCACGTGTATCCGGAAGTGGACAAATTTCATCTCGGCCTCGGCTACAAAGAGTCGCGCCTGCTTTACCACAACAACGGAAACGGAACTTTTACCGACATCACCGCCGCCGCCGGGCCGGGCATCACCACCCAGTCTTCATCCCGCGGATTGGCAGTGGGCGATCTCTGGAACGATGGCAGAATTTCCCTGGTCGTCAACAACATGAATGCCCAGCCCAGCCTCCTGGTGAATGACGCGAAGTCAACTAACCACTGGGTGGCATTTCGCGCCGTCGGCACCCAATCGAATCGCGATGGCATCGGAGCGAAAATTACCGTCCACTTGGGCAAGCGAATTTTGGTCAATGAAGTCCGTAGCGGATCGAGTTACATTTCGCAAAGCGATCTGCGCGTGCATTTTGGTTTGGGGGCTGCCACGCAAATTGATTCCGTGGAAGTGCGCTGGCCCTTGGGGCTGACCGAGCAATTCGACCATCTTTCCGTGGACGCCTTTCACACTCTCACTGAAGGCTCGGGCAAAGCGCTTGCCGGCAGCAACTCCACGGCCCATTAACGTGAAGCGCTTCCGCCAATTTGCCCTGAGTTGCTGCCTTCTTCTGATTCTCGTGCTTCTCGAGGTGGCAGCTCATTCCCAAAAACCCCACCCGCCACCATCGAGCCCTGCCGCACCCGGCAAATTCATTGATGTCACCAATTCCCTCGGCCTCAATTTCCAGTACTTGGCCGAACACACCGACAAAAAGTATCTTCTCGAAACCATGGGGCCCGGCGTAGCGCTCTTCGACTACGACAACGACGGCCACCTCGATATTTTCCTGGTCAATGGCGCTCCCATTACCGCTCCTATGGCAAGAAATGTGATTCCTCAAAAAACCGGCCCGCAGTTTTGGAACCGCTTGTACCACCAGAAATCCGACGGCACGTTTGAAGACGTCACCGCGAAAGCCGGACTGCAAGGCGTGGGCTATGGCATGGGAGTCGCCGTCGGCGACTACGACAACGACGGCTACGAGGATCTCTACGTCACCGCCTACGGCGGCAACCGTCTTTACCATAACAACGGCAACGGCACCTTCACCGACGTGACTGCGCAATCCGGCACCATGGGCAGTGGATGGTCCACCAGCGCGGCTTGGGTGGACCTCGATAACGACGGCTTGCTCGACCTCGTCGTGCTTCGCTATCTGCAATGGGACTTCAATGACATCTATTGCGGTCAGCACAAAGCAGGCTACCGCTCCTATTGCCATCCCGACACATTTCAGCCTATCTCTCCGCTCGTCTTTCACAACGACGGCAACGGCCACTTCACTGAAATGGCGGCCAAACTGGGATTGTCTAAACCCGGCAAGGGCCTCGGCATTGCAATCGCCGACTACGACCGCGACGGCCATACCGATATTTTTATTGCCAACGATTCCATGCCTGAGTTCCTTTATCACAATAACGGCGACGGCACCTTCGAGGAGAAGGCACTCCCTTCAGGGGTTGCGGTCGACGGCGACGGTCACACCTTCGCCGGCATGGGCGTTGATTTCGCCGACTATAACAACGACGGCTTGCCCGACCTTCTGGT
This sequence comes from uncultured Acidobacteriaceae bacterium, assembly GCA_963834075.1. Lineage (GTDB taxonomy): Bacteria > Acidobacteriota > Terriglobia > Terriglobales > Acidobacteriaceae > PALSA-270. Next base: position 23,140 of record CAWIAH010000006.1, on the reverse strand, counting down.
CACCGACCTCGCCAACCAGATGTATGCGCTCTTCCGCAACACCGGAGATGGCAATTTCGAATACGCCACCGCCGACTCCGCCCTCGGCAAAATTACCCTCAATCACTCCGGCTGGGGCGCCCGTTTTCTCGACTACGACAATGACGGATGGAAAGATCTGCTCATCGCTCAGGGCCACGACATCGATACCATCCAACTCCAGTTTCCCCAGTTGCGCTACCGCGAGCCCATGTTGCTGCTGCACAACGCCGGCAACTATTTCGTGGACGTTTCCTCGACGTCGGGAACGGTTTTTCGCCAGCCGTGGGTGGGTCGGGGACTGGCCGTCGGTGACATTGATAATGACGGACGAATCGATGCAGTGGTCACCACCAACGATGGCTCCGCTCACATTCTTTCCAACCGCACTCCGACGGCCAATCATTGGCTGACGCTTTTGTTGGTTGGCCACAAGAGCAACCGTGACGCCATCGGCGCCGAAGTTCAGATCTCTGGCCCTGCCGGAATTCAATTCGCCACCGTCTCCACTTGCGGAAGTTACCTCTCTTCCAGCGATAAGCGGGTTCACTTTGGTTTGGGATCGCAAAACGAAATCCAAGCTCTCAATATTCGCTGGCCCAGCGGCATCACTCAGACATTGAAGAACATAAAAGCAGATCAGATCTTGCAGGTGGACGAGCCGGCTCCCGGAACTCAGTTTAAATAAATGCACCGGCAATCAAATTACGACAAGTTCCCTTATATCGCCGTTTCGTCCTCCCGCGCCCAATCCTGGGTCGGCTGGCCCGAGATATTCGACCGTCTGAAAAAATCTTCCAGCCGAAGCCGATGCGTGCTCTGCATCGAGTGTTATCCCGGAGTTTTCGAAGATTCCCTCCGGCGAGAATTTCAAACCGCCTTGCGCCCTGCCGCATTCCTCTCTACCGCTGATCTCTTGAAACCACCCCAAGTCATCGATCAAATGCTGTCCTCCGTCTTGGGCGACGATCCGGTCTTCGGCCGCATGAACGAAATTGCCGTCGCGGATTTTTTCGACCCTTCCAGACTCGATGCCGCCCGCGCCCTTGCCAACGGCTGGGATCGCGGCCTGCTCATCGTCCTCGGAGTGGGGGCTGCACTCATTTCTCCCCGCCCAGACGTTCTGCTGTACGCCGACCTGGCGCGCTGGGAGATTCAACTCCGCCAGCGTCGCAATCAGATTGCGAATCTCGGTGCCGATAATTTTTCCCAAAACGCCAGCCTGAAATACAAGCGCGCCTTCTTTGTTGATTGGCGCGCCGCCGATCGCCTGAAGAAAACACTGATCGCGAAAACAGATTTCTTCCTCGATACCAACCGTCCCACCCCGAAGCTCGTCAGCGGCAATCTGATCGGTGACGCATTAACTATTGCCGCGCATCGTCCATTTCGCGTCGTTCCCTACTTCGATCCCGGCCCCTGGGGCGGCCACTGGATGGAAGAAGTATGCGATCTTCCCCGCGATCAGCCCAACCATGCCTGGTGCTTCGATTGCGTTCCCGAAGAAAACAGTCTTCTGCTCGGCTTTGGCGATACTCGCATCGAGTTGCCGGCAAACGATCTCACTTTGTTCCAGCCTCGCGAGCTATTAGGAGACTCCGTCTACTCTCGCTTCGGTGCCGAGTTTCCCATCCGCTTCGACCTGCTCGATACCATGGGCGGAGGCAATCTCTCGCTGCAGGTGCATCCCCGCACTGCATATATCCGCCAACACTTCGGCATGAATTACACCCAGGACGAAAGCTACTACCTGCTCGATGCCGGCAATCACGCCTGCGTCTATCTGGGACTCAAGGCCAACTCCGATGGCGAGGCAATGTTCCGCCAATTACGCGCCGCCCAAAATGGCGGGCCGCCCTTTCCTGCCGCCCACTACGTCAACCAATTCCCTGCCCGCAAACACGATCATTTCTTGATTCCCGCAGGCACCATCCATTGCTCCGGCAAAGACAGCATGGTTCTCGAAATCAGCGCGACCCCCTACATCTTCACCTTCAAGCTGTGGGACTGGGGCCGCCTCGGCCTCAACGGAAAGCCCCGGCCCCTCCACCTCGATCACGGCCTGGCCAACATCGCGTGGGACCGAAATACCGAATGGGTGCGGCAGAATCTCATCGACCGCTCCGAAACCATTCACTCCGGCAACGGATGGAAAGAAGAGCGCACCGGACTCCACGAACTCGAGTTCATCGAAACCCGTCGCCATTGGTTCACTAGGGCCACCCCGCATAACACGCAAGGCACCGTGAATGTGCTGAATCTTGTCGAAGGTAGAGAAGCCACCGTGGAAAGCCCTTCCCAGGCCTTCCCGCCTTTTGTCATCCACTACGCCGAAACCTTCATCGTCCCCGCCGCGGTCGGTCCCTACACCATCCGCCCCAGCGGCGAATCCGAAGGCCTGCGGTGCGCCACCATGAAAGCATTTGTTCGGTAAACGCCGGATTCAACGTTGAATCCGCAATGATTTATTGCGCACCCAAATCACCTGGGCACAGCCCCCCTCGGCTGTTCGGCCGAGCGCAGCTCGGCAGCCGGCGCGCCCAATTGATGAATCCGGGATTCAACACCCAAGCTCAACCCGTTCAGCCCGCAACCCACCTACTTCTTCCCCAAATGAGCAAAAAAGATCGGCGGAAAAGTCGGCTTCCACTCCCACATCTGGTGCCCTTCCTCTTTCTCCGGCTCCGCCTCAACTTCCTCCACCGCCTCCGTGCCCGCCCGGCGGAACACATCCCAGGCTTCGCGATACTTTTCAAAGCGCGCCCGCTCGCATCCGCCCTCCGGATAAAGCCTCAAGCTCGCACCCTGCGCCAACGCCTGCACCGGCACCACATACCACACATTCAGCGGAACTATATGTGCCGCCAGCACGTCAATCTCATCCTCCGTGTACACCAGCTTCCGCTCCCCATATACATAATGGATCGGCTGAATATGGTATCCGCCCGCATGTAGCGTTGCCGTGCACTTGATCTGCACCCGCCACAACCGCTTCCCCGAATCCAGCACAAAGTCATAGCGCTCGCTGTCGCCCCAGGGCTTGGTCACCCGAAACCCCATGCTGATCGCCTTGTGCAGAAACGCCGCCTCCGAAATCTCCCCACTCCTCTTGCTATTGGCTCTCCCTTTACCCGCCTGCCCCTCCGCTCGATCCCCCATCTGCCCGCCAATTCTGCCTCTCATTCCACCCCCAATAGAAAAGGCGCAAGCCCATGGGCCTGCGCCTGCTTTATTAATCCTCTACATTAAGGATAGCAAATTCGATTGGGTAAATGGGACATCCCACCGAACTTTATTTTGCCAACCAAATCAGCCACTTACGCGGAATTTACCCGTTGTGGGGGCTTGACAGGATTTTCCAGATTTTCCCCCATTCCACCCAGTGGTGCACCCTCGCAACCTCGCCGCCTCGGCACAATTGCAACCTACAACTCGCCCATCCGCGTCAGCTTCACCGCATAATCACACGCGCGTGCCGTGAGCGCCATATAGGTTAACGAAGGGTTCTGGCAGGCCGACGAAACCATGCACGAACCGTCAGTAATAAATAGATTCTTCACATCGTGTGCCTGATTGTGGGCGTTCAGCACCGATGTCTTTGCATCGCGCCCCATCCGCGCGCTTCCCATTTCGTGAATCCCAATTCCCGGCAGCGATGGAACATCCCGCAGCACAATATCTTTCGCTCCAGCCGCCTCCAGCATCTCAGCCGCTGTTACCACCATGTCCTTGGCCAGCGCCAGTTCGTTCTCTCGCCACTTGCAACTGATGCGCAGCGTCGGAATGCCCCAGGCATCCAGTTTTTCTTTATTGATCTCCAGGCGGTTTTCAGGATTCGGCAAACACTCGCCAAATCCACCAAAGCTGAACTCCCACGCACCCGGCCTGCGCAGCCTGTGTTTGAAGTCCGCACCAAACCCCGGCATATTGAATCCACGTTCCCATCCAGGGCGCCCCCCGGAACCCTGAAACCCATATCCCCGCACGAACTCCGCATGCTTCTCCGTCACATTGCGGAAGCGCGGCACATAGATTCCGTTGGGCCGGTTTCCCACTTGTACTTTGTCTTCATGTCCCGCAATCGTGCCCGATGCGCCAAGCTGGCAGATATGATCCATCAGGTTTCTGCCCACTTGGCCGCTCGAATTTGCCAGCCCATCCGGAAATTCCGCGGTCGCAGAGTTCAGCAAAATCCGGGCTGACTCCATGGTCGAAGCGCACAGAAATACAATGCGGCCATGAAATTCCCGCGCCTCTTTCGTCTGCCCGTCAATCACCCGAATGCCACTTATTTTTCTGCTCTCCCCATCGAAAATCAGGCTGTGCACCACGCTATAAGGACGTATGGTTAACTTGCCCGTTGCCTGTGCCGCGGGCAACGTGGAGTTCACACTACTGAAATAAGATCGCGTGATACATCCCCGGCTGCAAGGCCCGCAATAGTGACACGCTGCCCTGCCGAGGTGAGGCTGGGTCAAGACCGCCGTCCGCCCAATCGTCATCACCCGCCTGCCGCCAAAGTTTTTTGCGACGGCTTCTTTCATCACCAATTCCGCGCAATTCATCTCCATGGGCGGTAGAAAGTGCCCGTCGGGAAGCTGCGCCAGGCCTTCTTTCTGTCCGCTGACTCCAATGAAATCCTCCACGTGGTCATACCATGGCTCTACGTCGCGGTAGCGAATCGGCCAATCCACGCCGATGCCTTCTTTCAAATTCGCTTCGAAGTCGAGATCGCTCCAACGATAAGTCTGCCGCCCCCACATGATGGAACGCCCGCCAAGCTGGCGGCCGCGAATGAACATGTACGGCTGATTGGCGGGAGTTGTATATGGATTTTCGCGGTCATTGACGAAAAATTTCGTGTTCCACTCGTTGGCCGTGACTCGTTGGATCGGCTGATCGCGCAACTCGCTCTTGCGATCGCCCAAACCGCGGAATTTCACATCCCAGGTCGGTACATGTTCGACATAATCAATCTCGGGCACGATGGAGCGTCCGGCTTCCAGCACCAGCGTCTTCATGCCTTTTTCGGTCAATTCTTTCGCGGCCCAACCGCCGGAAATTCCCGAACCAATCACAATTGCGTCGTAGATTTTTGTGGCCATCGGCTAGTTCGCAATCTCAGCAGAAATGGGTGCGCATCCCGCATGGCCCGGCGGAATAATGCTGCGATGCAGTTCATCTTCGAATCCGACTTCCGAGGTGTAATAACCGATCAAGGTCAATTTTTTGATGCCCTCAAAGAAATTCGTTGGCGCCTCGGAATCTTCATCCGCGGCTTTGATTTTCTCCCGCAACGTCATGCTTTCGTCGTCAAGCGTCTTTAGAAGCGAAGTTTGCTGGGCTTCGCTGCACTCCACGAAATTTTGCCCGAATTGCTTTTGGCTGCGGGCATCGACCTCAGCCAGCCCCGAGAGAAAGCGCTTGGTGTCGGCCTCATCGCACCATTCGGTAAGAATGAGATCAATGAATTCGTTCACCTTCACGCCCTTCGCGCCCAGCGTATCGGTTTGCGGAATAATGAGTTCCGTAATCGTGATGACCGTGGCATTTTGCTGCGGATTCAGCGTCCGCAAGCCAGGGGTTTGCGCGATCTGCGCATGAACCGTACGAAAAACTGAAAGGGCTTCGAAAGAAAATGCGGGCAAAAACGCAGCCGAGGTGAGCAGTTTCAACACTTGCCGTCGATCCATTTAGGCTCCTACTTAGTAAATTCCCAATCGGCGGGTTTTGTTCACTCTAAAATTTGCCGCCGTCGACCCGCCCGCCTCACCCCTGACTGGCAAAACCTTACTCGCAAATCATCGCACCATCCCGGGTGCCGATCAAGGGTTCTGGATCGCTCACCGCTCTTTTAAGGCGTCGCATGGTTTTGTGGACTCGAGGGCTTTGCGGCTTTAGCTTGGTCGTGCACTTCCATGACCCGCCGCAGGTTCGCGCGCCGCCGGGTGCCCATCCTTGCGCGTTCTTTGCCCAAAGGCAGGATTCCACAACTCATGAAATCCTTAGGTTTTCCCCACTCCCTCCTCATACATCTCTTCAATCCGCTCCTGGTACCGCTCCTCCACCGCCCGCCGCCGCAGCTTCATGCTCGCCGTCAGCAGTCCGTTGTCCGCCGAAAATTCTTCCGCGATCAACGACACTTTTTTCAGCTTCTCAAACTGCGCCAGATCGCGATTCAACTCCGCCACGATCCCTTCGTACAACGCCCATACCCGTTTATCCGCCACCAACTCTTCGCGCGACGAGAAACTAACCTGGTTCGCTCGTGCCCAATCCTCCAGCATGAAGAAATTCGGCGCGATCAACACTGCGCAAAATTTTCGTTTGTCGCCCACCACCGCCGCCTCCGCAATCAGAGGATTATGTTTCAAAATGCCTTCAATCGGCTGCGGCGCAATAAACTTCCCGCCCGAAGTCTTGATCAAATCTTTCTTCCGGTCGGTCACCGACAAAAACCCCTCATCGTCCATATTGCCGATGTCGCCCGTCTTGAACCATCCCTCGGCAAACGCCGCCCGCGTCTCCTCGGGACGCTTCCAATATTCGCGAAACACCGACGGCCCGCGCACCAGGATCTCGCCATCTTCCGCAATCCGTACTTCGATATTGGCCAGCGGCTTGCCCACTGTTCCCAGCTTGTGCGCATCCGGCCGGTTCAGCGCAATCACCGGCGACGTCTCCGTCAGCCCATAGCCCTCATGAATGCGAATGCCCATATCGGCATACCACTCCGCCAATTTGCGCCCCAACGGCGCGCCTCCCGAGATAAAGAACCGCACCTTCCCCCCCATGCCCGCACGCACCTTCGAGTACACCATCTGGTTCGCGAGCTTCCAGGCAAGCGATGCCGGCTTCCGTCGCGCCAGAATTTCCGCGCGATGCGTTCGTCCCGTACTCACCGCCCAGCCCAGAATCGCAGCCTTGGGAAATCCCCTTGCCTTCGCCACCACCTGAGTGTGGATTTTTTCATACACTCGCGGCACACCCACGAACAGCGTCGGATGAACCTCCAACAAAGCCTTTGCCAACTGGTCCGGCGCTGGCACATAGGCCAGCGTCACCCCGCGATGCAGCATCGCCAGATCCAAATGCCGCGCCGTCACATGCGAGAGCGGCAGAAACGACATGCTGCGATCACCCGGCCCCAGATCATATCCATCGAGCGAGTGCGCGATGTTTGCCGCCATGTTGCCATGCGTAAGCATGGCCCCCTTGGGAACCCCGGTCGTCCCCGACGTATAAATAATGGTAGCCAGGTCTTCCGCTCGCACCGCGCGGGCGCCATTGTCCAGTTCCGCGTCGCGCTCCACCGCCCCGGCACGCATCATGCGATCCATGAAAAAATGTCCCGCGCCCGCAACCTCATCCATGACCACGATTCTTTCAACTGCAGTCTGGCTTCGAATGCTTGTGATTTTTTGAAGCTGGATCTCGTTGGAGACAAACATCACCCGCGTACCGGAATCGTTCAGGATGTAAGCCGTCTGTTCCGCCGTAAGTGTGGGATAGATGGGCACCACCACCGCCCCCAGCAGCATGCTGGCGAAATCCGCGATCGTCCACTCCGGCCGGTTCTCCCCCAGAATCGCCACGCGATCAGCCGCCGCGATGCCCCACTCCCGCAAGGCCCGCGCCACGCCGGTTACATCGCGGTAGAAATCCCGCGACGAGCTCGGGATCCACCCCGTACCCCCGCGCCGCATCGATACTGCCGGCGCATCGCGCTCCACCACCATAGAAAAGATGTCATTAAGAGTTTGCGGACTCATCTACCGCAAAATGTACTTGCTTCCCGCTTTTCAGACAATATTGTGGTTGGTGCTAAGCCCGGTTTGACCCCCGCCGACACGGTTGCTATGATGCAACTGCGGGGTGGAGCAGTCTGGTAGCTCGTTGGGCTCATAACCCAAAGGTCGGTGGTTCAAATCCACCCCCCGCAACCAACCTCATACTATTGAATTAAAACGGTCAGCACTCTTGGTGCTGGCTCCTCTTTTTGTTCATTCCGTGCAGTAACGTGCAGAATTCTCCCAAGGTTATCTGCAGTTGTGCGTTCGTCGGCGGTAACCGCGTGAGTGTACCCCATCGTTGTCTGCGCTTCGGCGTGCCCGAGGCGATCCTGCCGGACTGCCATCGGAGCTCCGATCTGGTCCAATAATGTGGCGTTGCCATGCCGAAACGCATGAAAGCCACACTTCGCGATGCCAAGCTTGGTCAGCAACGGATGAAACTTCCGTTTTCGAACCAAGTTGTGTTCCCAGGGCGTGCCCGTCTTGGTTGCAAACAGCAGACCCAGCGCATTTGGTCGCCACGTGCGCAAGAAAAAACGCAAACATTCCGCCAATCTGGCGGAGATGGGCAAGCGGCGATTGCCCTTGCGGGATTTCACCGTCTGGATCTGGCCGCGCCATACGCTCTGACGAATGTAAATCACGGCATTTTCCAGGTCCAAATCCGCAACCCTGGGGCCGGCTGCGGATGACTTCGGCGACCCAGAAAGAAAAAATCCTCAGATCGTCGATCCCGCCTGTTTTGATTCAAATGGGAACGGTTTTCGTCGAAAAATCGGTCTCCTCGTTGAATTTTCGCCCTTTCAATTGAATGCGTTCACTGAAAGGTGCTGCTACAATCCGGGTCCAAGGGCAACAGGTCAACGGGCCAAGACAGGTATCAATGGCCCGAAGACGTTACCAGAAGGGGAGCCTCGTTCCCAATCGAGGTATCCCCGCAAATGGGCTCTGGGTTGGCAGGTGGCGGGAAGACGTGATTCAGCCGGATGGAACGATCACACGTCCGTACAAATGGGAGGTCCTGGGCACGATCCAGGACTACCCGACGCGGAAACTCGCCCTGCGTGCCTTGGAAGCTCGTTTGTCAACCATTGACAGTCCAACCTACCGGGCAAGGCCGAACGCCGCGTTTGCGGAATTTGCAAATCGGTGGGACGCAACGGTCCTTTCCCAACACAAACCGAGTACACAGAGCGCGATCAAGAGCCAGTTGCGGAGATGGTTGTTGCCGGAGTTGAGCGATTGCGCGCTCAAAGACCTGGATGGCCAGAGATTGCAGACATTTGTTTCCAAGTGTGACTGCAACTCGAAGACAATTCGGAACCTCGTGGCAACGCTTCGCATGATGTGGAACAGTGCTCGGGCATGGGGCTATGTGGTTCATAACCCTTTTGACGGGCTAGTCCTGCCAAAGCGGCAGCTAGTTCGGGTGCACACGTTCTCGCTGGAGGAAACGCAAGGCATCATCAATTGCGCTAGTGAGCCCTACCGGACGTTCTATGCGATCCTGGCTGAGACCGGAATCCGAGGCGGCGAGATTTGCGCTCTGAGGGCTGCCTTAGCGTCCTGAGGTCTTTTGGGTCCTACGGGGTTTTGCTTTGCCGATTCGCAGTGAACAGGTGCCGACGTGCTTTGGATGAAAATGCAATTAGGAGGAAGGTAGAAACATACCGTGTTCACGGTGACTGCGTGTTTTTTCCCGGGCCTTCGAGGCCGACAGAAAGATTGCAGCACCAGCCTGATACTGAGAACCCCAATGTGCACCCGGCCTCGATAAACGCCGAATAAGTGCGAATGGAAGCGTGGCGAATCAGTTGAACACGTATTTTCTGAAATAGCGAGAGGACATTCTCGACAACAAGTATTCCGCTCTTCGCGAAGGGGCAAAGAGAATCCTCGCTCGATTGAGTTTTGAGCGCCGTAAAAAGGTGGCGTTGCGCCCCAGTTCACCCAGCGAGATCATCGTCGCTCCGCGCTCCGCTGTTCTCAACTTCCGGGTTGCCCGTTACTCAGGACTTGCCGACGAACCCTCCGACGAACGCGAACGCCGCCCAGGCTCGCATTCTCATCGGACAGGAGGAGCAGTTCGCGAGGACCGCAGCGTGTTCCTCAGGAGCGAATAGCGATGATTTCGAGATACTCGCCGGGCAATATCGTGAGTTCATCGCCTCCACGATTATGTGACGCCCACAAAGCCTCAAGTTCCCCGCGCAGGTCTTTAGAAGCGTTTTGATCGAGAGACGCGAAGGCGCGATTCGACGGTCCGTAATAACGGAAAAACAATTCGACCACGTCCGCAGGCGCAAATGGATAGTCAAACAAGTATTCGCGGCGTCGCATCTTCAAGTCTGACACACCGTCCCTGAATCGCGACCGAATGGCATTCTCATCGCCCCAAAGCAGTGGAGAGGGCATGCCCGCGGGCGCGATGAACTTCGCAAATGTTTTGAACATCTGCCCGACGAATCCTTCCGCCGTCCAATTCCCCATCGCAATCGTGCCGCCGGGGGCGCACACCCTCAGTAGTTCCTTTGCGACCAATTCGGGGCGCGGCGCAAACATTGCCCCGATCAGGCTTATAACTACATCGAAGCTCGCATCCTCGAATGGCAATGCTTCCGCATCATCTTCCATGAAACGTGCCGTAAGGCCCTCCGCTTTAGCACGCGCTTGCGCCCTCCGAATCTGATTCGGCGCGATATCCACGCCTGTGACGTTGAGGCCCTCGCGTGCCGCCCAAAGTGCCAGCTGACCTGAGCCGCACGCAACATCCAGCAATCGGCATCCGGCGGGAATGTCGATTTGTTCGTAGAAGACGCGCGCTCCCCGTTCCATGAACCGCGAGAAATAATCGTAGTCGCCTGCCGCCCACGTTTGTTTTAGCCGTGACTTCAGTGCGTCCACATCGGGTACGGTTGCGCTTTGAGTCATCGTCGTTTTCTCCTTCTCGTGTTGAGAGTTGCGCTGCATTTGACACGTTACACAAGAATTTGGTCGGACGCTTTCCCGCGCGTCCGTTTTTCTTGCTCATGCATTCACGGGTGTATCATCGCTTGCTCAGGACTCCGTCCGGGTTTGCTGAAAGTCTGTTGGGAGGATTCTTGGATGTTCTTTCCGAAGTACTAAGAGCCGTGAAGCTGCAAGGCGCCATGTACTACAACGGGGAGTTTGCGTTGCCCTGGAGGGTTCGCTCGCCGGCGGGGCAGATAATTGCGCCTCATCTCGGCATCAAGGCCAAGCACGTGATTGTCTACCATCTCCTTTTGGGCGGCCGGGCTTCGGTCCGACTGGAACAAGGAAAACCGCTTATGCTCGAAGCCGGGGACATTGTTGTTCTTCCACACGGCGATCCTCATATCGTAGAAAACGGTTCTGCTCCTCGTACTGTGGACATTTTGCCGGAGTTGGATCGAATTTTTTCGCAAGGGTTCAAACTATGGCGGCTCGGCGGCGGGGGCGAGTTAACTCGATTTGTCTGTGGCTACATGGCATGCGAGCCTAGACTGAGCCAGGTTTTTCTAAGCGGTCTGCCGCCGCTTTTCAAGATCAGTCTTCGCGATCAGCCATCGGGGAAATGGTTGGAGGATTCGATCCGTTTCTCGGCAGACGAGGCGGTCGTTTCGCGCCCGGGCGGCGAAGCGGTGCTGACCAAGCTTGCAGAAGTTTTATTTATGGAGACTCTGCGTGCGTATGTTGCCGATCTCTCGCCGAAGCAAACGGGCTGGCTGGCGGGCACGCGCGATGCGGTCGTCGGCAAGGCACTCGCGCTTATGCACGGCTCACCGTCACATCCCTGGACGATGGATTCAATCGCGAAAGAGGCTGGCGTCTCGCGTTCTGTGATTGCGGAGCGCTTTCGACATTACCTCAACGAACCGCCCATGGCCTATTTGACGCGCTGGAGGTTGCAACTCGGGGCCGAAATGCTCTTGTCCCAAAGTCATCCAGTTGCACAAATCGCGGCGGAAGTAGGTTACGATTCGGAAGCGGCATTCAATCGCGCCTTCAAGCGCGAATTTCAAATTCCTCCAGCTCGCTTCCGCGTTCAGGCACGGTCGACGCAGGCCTCGCGGCCCGAGTAGGCTGTTCTGGCGTGAATATACTTGACACATCCACCCATTTAGGCTAAGATTTCGTCATGGAGAACAAGGCCATGACCGAACCGAAGAGCCTGCAAGAGGCGGTTATATTCTTCTCGAACCCTGATAACTGCATTGACTACCTTGCGATACGCCGCTGGCCCAAGGGCGTAAGTTGCCCCACGTGCGGCTCTGAAAAAGTCAAATTCAATCCTGCCCGTCGCGTGTGGCAATGCAGCAGCCATCACACCAAGCGCCAGTTCTCCGTGAAGGTCGGAACCATCATGGAAGATTCTCCTATCACTTTGGATAAGTGGCTCATGGCAATGTGGCTTGTGACTAATTGCAAGAACGGCATCTCTAGCTACGAGATTGCGCGTGACGTGAAAGTTACCCAGAAGTCGGCATGGTTCATGCTTCACCGCATCCGGGTTGCGATGCAGGACGATTTCTTCGGTTCCAAGTTGAGCGGCGAAGTCGAAGTCGATGAGACTTTCATCGGCGGCAAGGCGAGAAACATGCACCTGAGCGAACGCAAGCGCCGCATCACTGCTACCGGAACGAAGGACAAAACCGCCGTCATGGGAATTCTCGAACGTGGCGGAAAGGTTCGCGCATCCGTGGTACCTAGCCGTCGCAAGGCGGTACTGCAAGAGGAGGTTCGGAAGCACGTCACCGCTGGTTCGGCTCTGTACTCGGACGCGCTTCTTTCCTATGAAGGACTCGCGGCGGACTACGCGCATCAAGTAGTTGACCATGCGACTCAATACGTTGACGGTCGCGTACACACCAACGGCCTTGAGAACTTCTGGTCGCTTCTCAAGCGCGGGATTTCGGGAACCTACGTTAGCGTGGAGCCGTTTCATTTATTCCGTTACCTTGACGAGCAGATGTTTCGCTTCAATAACCGTAAAGACCTTGATGACGCTGGCCGCTTCAATCTAGCCGTAACTCAGATTGTCGGGAAGCGCCTCACGTTTGCCGAATTGACTGGCAAGGTGGGAGCCGCCGCGATCAACTAAGCCTTGGAAGCTGAAGCGCGGGAGGCGGGCGAAGCCTTAGCCCGCTTTTCTTTTTCCCTTTTCATCTTCCATTCTTTCTCGCGCTTTAGAAACTCCTCACGTGAAACCGTGAGAACCTTTCTCACGGTAGCATCGAATTTTTCATATTCTGATTCGGTCAATGTTTCCTCCTACTTCGAGTTTCATTAGTTCGTCCAGCTTAAACGGCTCTCCCGGTTTGTGATTTGCTACGATCCACTCAAGCTGTTGTTTGTTTGCATACGCGATATAGGCCATTCCGTGTGCCCCCGCTAATATCTGAAATTGTTTGCGTAAATTGGCTGATGATAAATCAGGAGAGTTGCCTTTGAAATTCAATGCTCTTCGGATTTCATATACAACTGCATCGGCAGCCTGTACAGGAGCACACTTCTTTTCATCCACACTCGAAAAGCTGAGCATGTACTGAGCCGCTTCTGGGTTCGTATTTTTCAACCCGCGATACGCTTCGGGCGCGAGGGGGCTGTGCTCTTCGTCTTCGTCACACACATAACATGCTCCCCAGCCTTCTCCTAGTTGCTTCATCAGCCATGCACCCTGAATAAATGCGAAGTCGTAGGCGAGGCGGTAAGGGCTATCTCCCAAGACAGAACGCGCGTAATCGTCCTGTATAACATCGTAAAAATCATCCTGTACGATATGAAACCATATTCGGCGACAGCGTGGACCGAATCGAGCAGACTGGAAATGGCGTTCACGTTGGCTTCGCGGGCCGCAGCACGCGGGATTTCGATCTCGTGGTGGGGGCGGACGGGCTTCATTCGCGAGTTCGAGAGCTGGTCTTCGGACCGGAAAATCAGTTTGAGAAGTATCTCGGCTTTAAGGCCGCCGCCTTCGGGACCAAGGGCTATCGGCCACGGGACGAGCTGACATACGTAATGTACACACAGGTGGGCCAGCAAGTAGGACGGTTCGCCATGCGCGACGATCGCACCATGTTCCTGTTTACGTTTCCGACGAAGATCCGGCAAGTCCCATCGACATTCAGAGTCAGAAGGAGCTGGTGCGCAAGCGCTTCGAAGCCAGCGGATGGGAATGTGCACAGATCCTTGCTGCGCTCGATTCGGCCGATGATTTCTATTTCGACCGCGTGAGCCAGATACGAATGGATCCACGCCAGGGATTGTGGACGCGCGGGCGGGTGACGTTGATTGGCGATGCCGCTTCCTGCGTCTCACTGCTGGCCGGCCAAGGAACGGCGTTGGCCATGCTGGCAGCTTATATTCTCGCTGGCGAACTCAGCCGCTGCGGAGGCGATTATGCCGCGGCTTTCCGTCGATACCAGGAATTTTTCGGGCCGTTCGTTGTTGCGAAACAGAAGGCCGCTCTTCGATTCGCAGGCGCATTCGCGCCGAAATCGGAACTCTCGCTCTTCCTTCGCAATCAGCTCTTCAGGCTCATGACCATCCCCTGGATAGCCGACCTGGCTGTGGGAAGCGATCTCGCCGACCGTATCGCTCTGCCGGCGTACGATCACGCCCCAGCGGACCGGGCTAAACTGGTATCGTGATGCCGCACCCGTCTTGGAATGACAGTTACGCCTCCGGACAGTTGCCCTGGGATACCGGGCAGCCAGAGCCTCTGCTTGTCGAGTTCGTCACCTCCGGCGGGGTCAAGCCAGGTCCTGCACTCGAGATCGGCGCGGGCACCGGCACCAATGCAATTTGGATGGCGGAACGCGGTTTCGACGTGCTCGGAGTTGACTTGGCGCCGTTAGCCGTTGAAAGGGCGCCACCAAGATGGAGGGGCGCGGTCTAAGCTGCCGCTTTGCCGCGTTGGATTTTCTTGCCGCGGCTCCCCCGGACGGGCCGTTCCAGTTCGTGTTCGACCGCGGTTGCTTTCACGTGTTCGATGAACCGGACGAAAGGCAGCGATTCGCTGCGCGAGTCGCCGCCATACTGGTGCCTGGCGGCTTGTGGCTGAGCATGATCGGCAGTACTGAAGGTCCGCCACGCGAGGCCGGTCCGCCGCGCCGCTCGGCAATCGAGATCGCGCTTGCCATCGAGCCTGCGCTGGAGATCGTCGAATTGCGATCGGCGGAGTTTGCCGGAACGGCGCAAAGGCATGGTTCTGTCTGTCGCGCCAGCGCACGGTGCCAGCGTAGCCTTCCATGCGGCGCGATTGAAAAAGGTAAATACGGGGCCGCAGTTAAACGCCACTTCCTACTTTCGCAGTTCTGGGAATTCTTCGTGGGGATTATTCCTTCCAAACACCGGATTCTGTCCCGCAAGGTGCCAGGATGCAGCCCGGCGCTGATCAGTGCAACGGGAGGTGCGCCAACGCGGTCATCCAGCGACTGGATTGGTCGGCCAAGCTCGGGCTGTACCTGCATCTGGTCAAAAAAGTTCGCGCTCACCGCCTCAACCTGCACAACCTGCGCATCCCCTTCAATCGTTGCGTTCACTGTTCCCAGGTCCTTCAACGCGAACAAATCCTCAAGCACGTACTCTGCGACGAGCCTCGTCCGGAGGCATTCCGGCCCTAATATTGTCTTCCGTTTGCAAGGCGATATGCTGTTCGATCTCTTCCTGCAAGCGTTCGTCATACCGGCGGTTTACTGCAAAATTCCGTAGGCGTGCAAGAAAACGCGCGAGCCCTCTCATGCCAGATCCTCCGCCTTCAATTCAACGAACCGCGCGATTAACGCTGCAGTCTGTTCCCAATCGAGCTGTTCGGCTTCGAGCAGCTTTTCCCCGGCGCGAGTAATCCGGTAAAACCGCGCGCGTCGGTTGTTCTCCGAAGGTGCCCACTCAGATGCGACCGCCCTTTCCTGCTCAAGTCTCAGGAGAACCGGATAGAGCGTGCCCTGGTTAATTGAGAGCAGTTCATCGCTGACCTGCGCGATTCGCCGGGCAATTCCATAGCCATGCAGTGGGCCCAGAACCTGCAGCGTCTTCAAGACCATCAGCGCCAGCGTCCCTTGCTGAACTTCTCGCTTTTTCTGTTTCATCGGTCATGACCTGTACGTTCCATTTGGTTACCCAATGAAGTATTGCACAGCTCTATTGGGAAAGCAAATGGAAACAGTATCCAAAATGAATTGGCATATCAAAAGCAGTGTTGTCTGAATGCTGCGATGGCCGGCGAATGCAGCAATCTCATGAATGTCACAGCCTGCGCGAGCAAGGTCTGTCAGACAGAGATGGCGCAAGGTGTGCGTGCTGAACCGTTCGATATGAGCACGCCGCGCGAGTCGGAGCGCCACGATCCGTTCATGCGACAGCCGTTGCCGGAAGATACGCAACGCCCCGCCAGTTGCCGCGAGCGAAAACTTGCACTATCGGCGCGGGCGGATGTCAGTTAAACTGCGAAAATCTCGCTGTGCATCTAAATGAGACCGGCGCTAAAATCGGTGAGTACAAAGTCGGAGGCTCGATGACTCAATCCGTCACTGGCTGCGTGGTAGACGAGACAACAGGCGAACCACTCACTTCGCCGGATGTGAGCCTCTACCGCATCGGGGTGGTTGGCGAGATGTGCGCGTCCCTCAACGAGCATGGCTGCTTTGCGTTCTCGGACTTGCCTGAGGGTGAATACTCATTAGCCTTCTACGATGGAAACTATGTTCCTCGGCATGAACGTCTGACTCTTACTCAGGCTCAATTAATGAACCCCATGACCATCGCACTTACCCCATGTGGGTTCCTATCCGGACAAATTCTCGACGAAGAGCAACGACCGCCCGAGCGTTGCCATTTCAGCTTGATCCGAGCCGGCGAGAGAAGGGGCGAGTCAGGTTACATCAGTGATTCGGGCGACCACGAGGTCGCTGGTGACGGCACCTTCTGTTCACCGCCCCTCCGTCAAGCTCGATACTTTCTACGCTTCGCCGGCATTCTACGTAAACCAGCAGACGCTTCCCCGACCGAACCGCGTCACCTCGCCATGCAACGACGCATCTTCGATTACCTGTATCCCGATGCCCAGAACATCTCGGATGCGACGGGCTTCGATCTTCAGCTCGGCCAGACGATCTCGGGTTTGCAGATACAGATTCCCCGTCCAGCCTGGCGTACGGTTCGGGGCAAAGTAACAGGCGAACTGCCAACAGGGCCTCACCAAATCAATGTGATTTTCTCAAGACAAATGGGAACAATCGATGTCATCGGCGGAGGTGGCGGACCGAAGATGGAGCAGGACGGAACCTTTGAACATCACTTGCAGTCAGGTGATTACACCGTTGAAGTCTGGGAGTTCGCGGCGTCAGAGCCAGACGGCCGCACGAGCGTGCTTCGGAAGTTTGCCTCCGCAAACATCCAGGTGGCTGATGCTGACCTCGACGGGATAGAGATTCTCATTGCTTCGTGAACGCTTGAGGGTGATCGAGTCTGCCGAAGGCATCTGGTGTGGCGCCCCAATCCGCGGTCAGGCACGTCGTTCAAATATAAAGAACGTGGCGCGCCCCATGAATACAATGAAAACTCTTGCCAACTATAGATAAGTCGATGAGCTGCCATTCAAGAGCCTGTTCGTGGGATAGGTGCACGATACGGACGGGGATTTCGTCCATCTCGGCAATGTGGGCGGCACGAAAGCACCGCGCTCCAGCGACGATCTCATAGCCTTCGCTGTTGGGCCGAACGGTGATGGGCTGGATGAGTCCTTGGGTCCGGAGACTCTCGGCATTATGTTCCGTTGATCGTTTTGTGGCCGAGGGCGCCAAAAGGCACATGGCATCGGGCGGTCCGGGTTGCGAAGGGCACATAACGGATGAACGTTATATTTTCGTTCTATCGTACTCGTGACCGCCAACGATCGCCGCGCGCTTTCACGTAGTGCGCAAATACATAGGGCCAGGGAATAGCGATGTAAACGAGCGCGACCATGGATATAGAAAAGATCGAGGGCCTGAGCGAATCGTCGACATGGCCTCCCATCCATTGCGGTAACGGAACGAGCATGAGCCACAGCGTCTTCCAAAGCACTTCCCATAAGAGCACGGGCAACATCTGCAGCGGAAAGCGCAGCCCCAGCATGCAGAGCAAGGAAAAGGCGGCGAGCATGCAGGAGGCCATCCCCTCCATCAGTTCCCAATGTTTTCTAGGATTCAGTACGCCCGGCCAGAGATAGACGCCGAGCCCCACCACGATAAACAAATACATGGCGCGCAAGACATACAAGCGAAACACTGAAACCTCGTTCATTGGGGCTCCTTTTCTTTTGTTTTCCTCGCTTTTTCCGCGGGAAAGTGGTCTATCTACTATCTACTCAACGTCCTTGAGAATTCTCTCGACCACGCCAAGCCGGGATTGGATCTCCGCGAGCGCCGTGCCAAAGGATAAGAGCGCCGCCGCCATCTCTCCTTGACTCGCCGCGGCCTTTGCCGCGATCTCGCGATAGGCTTCGTCCTGGCCGAGGCGCACTCTCGCCTGCGCGACCGCAGACCCATATTTCATTGCGAAGACGAGAACAGCTGCGGCAGACGGGAAAAAGAACGCCGCCAGCAAAATACTTTCGATGTGTTCCTGCATGGGGACCTCTAAGATTCGAGTTTGGCCGTGAGGGATTTGGCCGCCTCGGCGATTGCGGCTGGGGTGAGTTCGAAGTCGAAACTGCGGACTTCGAAGTAGTTGAGTGCCTTGCCATCCTGCGACAGTTCGAGTCGGCTGGTGACAAGGCCAGCATCTTCAAGCTTCTGCAGGTGCAGATGCAGCAATGGCCGGCTGATGCCCAGTTCCCGCGCAAGCTGACTAACGTAGTTGCGTCCGCCAGTTGCAAGAGCCGCAATGATTCGTAGCCTATGCGGATTGGCAAGCGCTGCTAGCATCGCCAGCAGCTGGTCTCCTTTCAGCGGAGGATTCCTTTGTTTCACATGTCAGATATATATTACATGTGAATTAAAGTCAACTATATACTCAAGAAGAAGAGAATCGACTCCCCCTCGTCGTCTTTTGGTTCTGAGCAGCTCGGATTAGCCATAGTCTCAATGTCGGTTTGGGGCAACCAAGTGCATGATTATTTCCCATCGGAAACTTCCGAATGGAGACTGTCATGCTCGAACACTATTACGTCAAACCTTCAACCATCGACCGAATCCGTGTCAGTTGGCTTGGCTCTCAGATCGAGAACTACGTGGGATGGATGGAAGCGAACGGCTATTCTTCCCGTACCGTATTTCGTCGGTTGCCACGGCTTTTCTGCTTTGCTGAGTTCGCAGAGAAGAGGGGCTGCACAGATGTTGCATCTGCCGTTGCTCTCGTCGAGGAATTTGTATCCGAATGGTTGGTTCAGCACGGAGCGGAAGCAAAGACATCGGCCTCGCTGCGCAAGCATGCAATTGATTTAGGGAATGCCACACGTCAGATGCTGCGGCTGGCGAGTGGTGATCCGGTAAGGCATAATCGTCACCGCCGCCCATTTCCACTTGAATCAGAGGGTAATGATCAGTGAGGTCTTTCGATTTGAAACTCTTGGCTTCGAGCAAGTCGATGAATACTACTACAAGGTCTATTTCCGCGATGTTGAAATCGGTGAGTTTGACGCGGACGCGCTTCGCTTCCGGCCGGTTCAGGTCATGCGATGAATTTCTTTCGGAGTCAATCTCCGACAAACGATTGGATGAGTGCGTTGGCCCGTTAGCCGACCAATCGCTGCTCATTTTCATTCAGTTGGTCTGCCGTTCGCCTTTCGCCTGTCAAATTATCGCGCCCACCTGCTTCGATTCGGAACCATTGCGAGAGGGGACGGCCGTCGATCGTCAATTCTCCCGGAGCATACGGCTGAGGCCAGCCGTTAGGTGAATCCTCGTGTGTCTCCTGCCGTCCGTAAACCGTCAGGTCGAGCAGGTGATAGCTGTTGTCCATCACTTCAACACCGCGGGAGGTCGTCCAGTACGTCTCAAAAACTTTCGATCCGCTCCGCAGATAGCACACAAGGTGCATCCTTCCAATTCGCCGGCCCGACAGCAATGTTTCCAGCGACTCCAACGCAGAGTACCACGGCATTTGCCATCCCATGAAATCCCGATAGCGAACGCTTTCTTCATACGGCCCCTGAGCGAACACTGCAAACGTGACGTCCCGGGCGTGGAAGTACGAAAGCTCACCCATATGCGCCGTGACCCAGGTGCAACCTTGGCACTGATCCTGCGCCGGGTGGCCCTTATGCCACATGAAAAAATAGGCAATCAGTTGGTGCCGTCCTTCAAAGGTGTCCAGCAGAGTCACCGGCCCATTGGCTCCGATCAACTTCGTCGATGGGTCCACCTCCACCATAGGCAATCGGCGTCTTTCGGCGGCAATCGCATCGGCATGATGTGTGTGCTCCTTCTCGCGGACTCGCAGCCGATTGAGCTGGGCTTCGAATTCATCGCGTTCCGCGACCGCCGGAAGCGCCGCGCCCTGAAGAGCTCGCGCAGCCGCCAGCCTAACCCTCTTCGATTCCGTCGCCATCTGCATCTCCTCGCCATGTTTGGATGCATGAAGACACGAATGATCTGCTTGGCCGTAACTGGGACAAAGAGGATCGTTACCGAAAAAAGCTTCGCTGTCCGACGTTGAACCCCAAGACCTCAGCCGCGGATGGTAGCCCGATGTTGCTCCCAGGAGAACGTTCCGTCAGGACGCGCACACTCTCTGCGTCGATCTCATTGCAGGTGGCAATCACACCTTCGCCCATCGCTCTTTCGAGCGCCAGAGTCGGCGTACCGCGACGTTGTTCTCGTAGCTGTTTTTTTGTTTATGGCTCAGCCCGGATAGATGGCTGGACCGCATCCGCGTCAAGGCTCGGGGACCGACGCAGCGCGCTCGGCCTTGACGCGGGTGCGACGATAACAGAGCGTGGCTGGGCCCGATTTGGAGTCTTTGTATCGCGAGTGGCGGAGCATATATGCCTTATGCAAGGTGCTCACCAGCAGCCTCCGGAGCGGACCGCCCTTGACGCGTCGAAGATAGAGTGGCTCGTCTCCCGACGTCAGATTGAGGGCGACACTTCGGCCAGATTTACTGACTCTTTGTGCCCATCTCTGAGTGGGGCGGCCTCGTCATTTCTGCTTAAACAGATTGCGCTTTGCCAGAAGTTCCTGGGCTTGCGCGGCCTTGGTTGTCTGGACACGGCGGTAGAGAGCAGCGAGTCCTTCTTGGGCCATCTTCTCGCCGCGCAGAAGCGGGTCGAGCGCATTCATTAGGAGCATCTGGATACCAACAAGCTCGGTGAAGATGTGCATCTCCATTTCGGCGCGGCTTTCGTTTACAGCGACGCGCAGCAGAACATCTCGCGCCCATTCGCGCAGATTCTGACCGTTCGCCTCAGCTCTCTGTTGCAACGCCCGTTCCTCGGATCGAGTGAACCGTGTCGCAATGCTCTGAGTTCGGGGTTCCCGACCTTTGATTCGACGAAAACCTATTTCCGTATCTGCTGTGTTGTTTGTCATTGTTTTCTCCGATTTCACGCAAGAGCTGCCGGTTCCGGATAGAACCGGGAAAGTGCGCATCTCATTGAATCCTCGCGGTGGTTCCGAATGGAACCGAAAGGTTCCAAACGCAACCCTTTCAGGGGTGGAGTGTCACAGTTCATCCGGTGCGCAGCACCGTCGTCGCTCCACCCCGGAATTGAACGCCGAATCACGCCTTCACCGTCCGCACTGATTCCACGGGAACCGTCGTGCTGGCCGCCTTCTTCGCGGGCTGCTCGATCGCTGCAGAGTGCACGATGCTTGAAGGTAACGCGCTAGCAACGGAAACGTTCCTTCTGACCGAAACGATTGCGATAGGAATCGCCGAGCAATTTCCTGGCATTTAGACATGGTTAAAGCTCCCCGAAATGGAGCCTGATTCACTGGTGTACACGGCTTCAAACCTGAACTGCTCTGCTCGTCGGTCATAACCATTGAGTCACAACACTTTCCGGATGGTTCGCCTTCTCGGTTGCGTTCCAAATGGGCCACGAAGTCAACGGCCTCTCCGATCTCGGTTTCAGTGTCGGAAAACGTCGTCTGAGCGTGGCTGCGCATTACGAGATTTGCAAAGCGAGGAAGGGCCTCGTCGGCAGAGTCCGCTTGGATCGTGGCCAGCGATCCAGAATGAATGGTATTGAACGAATCGAGCAAAGTCTGGGCCTCAACTCTCCGGACTTCTCCGAGGAGGATTTCGGCAATTTGCGGGTCCACTTTCGCTGTTTGGGCGAGAGGTTTATGGGGAGGTCCATTTCTGCGAATTCGACCCCGCACAAGCAAGTCGTGGGGACAGATTGATCTCACCCAAAGTTTCTGTCCAAGACTTTTTTGGTCATCGCCAATGCCTTCCGGTTATCGTTCGGTCTCTGTTGGGAATGGAAGGACATTACGTGGCAAATGTGGAGTCCGCTTGCAGCAGCTGTTTAGCCGGTTCGGGCCAATTCATCACTGCGAATGGAATCAGCAATACCAATCGCAATCTTTTTTGCAATCAGAGAGCGATTGCTGCGGTAGACGAGCACCAATTCCAGCGGCTCGAGATCTAGGATTGGAATTACGCAGATATCCTGCGTGTCGTTTCGGCAAACACGTTCAGGAAGCAAAGCAATCCCAACTCCCTTCTTGCAGTAGATCGGTAGCCTCCTGAGTAGAGGTCAGTTCTTCCACAAAAGCCGGACGAAATCCAGTAGCTAGACAGTGCTCATTCAGCCATTGATGCAGTGCCGAATGAGTGCGCCTGAAGTCGTCCGTTACGAGGGCTCGCTTGCTGAGTCGAGCCGGCCAATTTGGCGAAGTGGCGGCATCCGTAAAAACAATCTGATTGCTCTCGTTCCACCTTGCCATAGGGTTCGTAGTCCGTCTCTAGCGTCCGGACGATCTTCAGGAGTTTTTGTTGCATTCGCTTGCCTCCTCACATCTGATTGTTTCTTTCAATTGCTGCCGATATCTGAATGAGCCTTCCTGATGCCTATCGGGCATCAGTGTTGACGAAAAAGGTCTTGGACGCCTGTGGATTTTTGGGGCAATCTCTGGAAAAGGAGGCCGCTAATGGCACAGGTGGTCGCAAGTTTTCTCCCAAGTTCCGTCGGCAATTATTCATTCGTCTTAACTGATTTTGAACCGCTCCTCAACAGTCACCAGGCTGCACAACTTTTAGACATCAATCGCAAAACTCTGCAGAAGTTGACAAGGCGGGGAGAGATTCCTTGTTTCCGCGTTGGAAAGATGTGGCGTTTTCGTACATCCGATCTGAATGCATGGCTGGATCTATGGCTGCAACAGGCCAGTTGAACTCGA
>CAWIAH010000005.1:0-128569 GCA_963834075.1 uncultured Acidobacteriaceae bacterium | reverse complement strand
CGCGGTTATGGGTGATGTGCTGCGCGATGCGAAAAACATTCCGGTCGTAACGCCGGACTAATTCCTCAAATGCCTGGACGTCGCCTTTCTTGGCCGACTGAACCAGCGCCAGCTCATCACTAACTGGCTCACCTAGTTTGGTTTGGATGGCTCCCATTATGATTCCGATGCAACTATTTTCGACCGTTGCCCTAAAGTGCGGAAATAGTATTTTACTTGGTAACCTCGGTTTGCGCTCAACTGTTTTACGGTTCTCACCTCCATCTGGATTGCGCTAAATTCAACCTGTTCCGTGACCTGCAAGTCAAGGGTTGATGACCAAGGACTCATGACCAATGGGTGTTACCGCTTCATTGCAAGTGCCATATAATCACGACTTAGCACAGCAGGGCGCGAATCTCCTCCTTCCGCGTTCATATTTTGTTACCACAATGACGAATAAAAATGCCTGATAAAAGCTCGATAGAACTGGTTGTGCAAAGAGCGGTCTCTGAGGTGCTCGACGGCCATCTGGCTCGCATTCAAAGCGAGTTGGTCGCGCGTGTTTTGCAGGATATCGAGCCGCACTTGGGAGCTTTGGGAGTGGGCGGCTCCGCCGGCGACGGCAACCCCGCGAATCTGCTGAAAGTGATTTCCACGGTTCAGACCGGCACCACGCAGCGCGAAATCCTGCGGGCTTTGCTCGACGGCGCGGCCGGCTATACGAGCCGGGTCGCTCTTTTTGTGGTCAAAGCCGGCAATGCCACGGGTTGGCAGGCGCGCGGATTTTCGAAATCTGACGACATAAAAGACTTCAAGTTGGATTTAGGCAGCGGTCTTGCCGCTCGGGCCCTCGGTTCGCGAACCCCATCCGCTGGTCCGACCGATCAAATCGACAGCCGGTTTGTTTCCCGCTTTCAACCTCCCGCAGCCGGAAAAGCTATCGTCCTGCCGCTGGTTTTGAAAGAGAAGGTGGCTGCCCTTGTCTACGCCGACGCAGGAACCCTAGCCACCGGTAAAATGGACGCCGCCGCCATGGAATTGTTGGTGGTTACGACGAGCGCATGGCTGGAAGTCGTTTCACTCCGCAAACAGAGTGCCAAGGAAGGCAACACTGAGGCGCCTAACCTGGACAAGGTTGCTTCCGCGCCGCCGGCGTCACCTTCGTCGCCGGATCCATTTGCCGCCCACGTTCCCTCGCATCTTCCGCCAGCTCCACCCCACGCGCCCTTTGCCGTCGCACAGCAAGCCGCACCCGCAATGGCCGCCCAAGCTCAACCGGTTTCTCGCGGGGACTCATTCGGAGCCGCCACTGCGGTTGCAATGGCTCCGGCGACTCCAGTTGCTCCCGGGCCGGAAGACGAGGAAATTCACCGTAAAGCGCAACGCTTTGCCCGGCTCCTGGTCGACGAAATCAAGCTCTACAATCAGGCCAAAGTCTCCGAAGGCCGCAAAAACCGCGACCTTTATAGCCGCCTGAAAGAAGATATTGATAAGAGCATGGCCACCTATCAGAAGCGCTACGGCAATACGGTAGCGGCCGGCACCGCCTATTTTCAAGCGGAGCTGGTGCGTAGCCTGGCAGAAGATGACATTTCAGTCATGGGACCAAATTTTCAGCGATAATGGAACGTGGTGGGTTTCTATCGTCCGAACCTAATTCTCGTCTTAATCCTGGGCGTCTTTTGCGGACGTCAGGCGGCGTTCTCGCAAGCGGCGCAGCAAACGTCTACCCCTGAGACTCATACTCCGCACAAGACAAAGGCTAACGTCTCGTCCAGGACTTCCGCCAGGACCTCAGCTAAGAAAAAGCTCGTAGCGCATAAGCGCCCCTCGCCTCGCTTGCGCCGCATGCGCCAGGCCTTTGTTGCCTCTGCCAGCCTGAGACCGATGGCGCAACAGCTTTTTCAGGACCGCAGCCCCGCCGCCTATGCCGGAGTCGAAGTTTACGCTCGCCGCCACGCCCGGGAAGACGCTGGAGCGCTCGCCTGGTTGGTTGCGGGCTACGCGCACATCCTCGACCATGATTACGCCAAAGCGATCGATCCCCTGAATCGCGCCAAGCCGCAGGCTGGCGATCTGGGCGATTACGTCGACTACTATCTCAGTGCTTCCTATTTTCAAACCAGCCATGTCGCCGAGGCCAGCGCAATCCTGAGCCAGTTCGACAAGACGTATCCTGAATCGCTTTTGAAGCGCGATGCCCGCGTTTTATACGCAAATGCGCTGCTGGCGGACCATCGTCCCCAGGATGCCGCTGCGCTTCTCGAGAACGATCGAGATCCGGTCCGCAGCGATCTGGAATTGGTTCTGGGCCGGGCTTATGCCGCCGCCGGCGATTCAGCAAAGGCCGCGTCCATTCTTAGCAACATTTATTTCGACATGCCGATGAGCGCTGAAGCTCCAGAGGCGGACGCAGAATTAAAAACCGTTGGCGCCAGCACTCCACTGCCAGCGCCAACCTTCAGCCAACGCAAGATCCGCGCGGATTTGCTCTTCAAGGGCAAGCGTTACAGTGACGCCGCCAATGAATACGACGCTTTGCAGGCCCTCGCGGATCCCGGTGTTCGGCCGGGCATTCAGCTTGCTCTAGCAGGTTCGTTGCGCCGTTCCGGGCAAAGCAAAGAAGCCAAACGCATTCTCGATTCGATGCAGAGCCCCACGCCGGAAATCGAAGCCGAGCGCCTATTCAATCTCGGTGAAATTGCGCGCGACGCCGACGATGACGACGGCTTCCTGCGCATACTCGGTCAGCTTCGCCAGATCGCTCCTACCAGTCCGTGGCTCGAACAGGCGTTGCTGTCGGCAGGAAACATTTATCTGCTCAAACCTGACTATGACCATGCCATCGACTACTACCGCGAATTACAGCAGAGATTTCCCGCGGCGCCCCGCGCGTCTTATGCGCATTGGAAGGTCGCATGGCTGAGCTTCCGGCAGGGTCGTAACGTTCAGGCGAAGGATTTATTCGATGAGCAAATCGCGCTCTACCCGGCCTCGAGTGAAGTCCCGGCAGCATTGTATTGGCGTGCCCGTTTGGCCGAAGAAGATGGAGAAACCGCCAAAGCCCACGCCTACTATCGGAAACTTGATGATCGCTTTCGCAACTACTACTACGGGTATTTAGCGCAGCAACGTTTAGCCAAATTGAAATATGCTGGAGATCCAGGCAGCTACGCATTGCTTGACCATATTCCGCCGCTCGATGCCGACGTCAAGGTAACGGATGATCCCGTTCCAGCCGACGACCTCCGGGTGCAGAAAGCGGAGTTGCTTGGAAACGGCGGTTTGCTCGATTTCGCGCTCCGCGAACTGCAGGCTGCTGCCAAAGACTACCCCGGCAATTGGCTTCCAATCGAAACCACCCGGCTCTATCAGGATGCCGGCCGTTATGACATGGCCGTCGAAATCATGAAGCGCACGGTTCCCAACTATTTTGCCTTCGATGTTCCCAGTTTGCCGCGCCCCTATTGGGAGGCGCTTTTTCCCAAACCTTACTGGACAGATCTCCGCCGTTTCTCTTCCGCCAATGGGCTTGATCCGTATCTGGTCGCTTCGCTCATTCGTCAGGAATCGGAATTCAGTCCCACCGCTGTATCCCGTAAAAATGCCGTCGGTTTAATGCAACTGCTCCCCAAGGCTGGAAAAGTCGTCGCGAGACAAGTTAAGATGCGCCACTTTACAGCCACACAGCTGTTTGTTCCGGCAGTCAACCTGCAACTGGGCACGCGTTATTTCCGCAATACAGTGGATAAATTTGGCGCATTCGAATACGCGCTCGCCGCCTACAATGCCGGTGACGACCGGGTACAGGATTGGCTCGGCATGGGCAAGTATCGCGATCCACAAGAGTTTGTCGAGTCCATTCCATTCACCGAAACCCGCGAGTATGTCCAAGCCATCCTGCGTAACGAGAACGTCTACCGGCAGTTGTACGGCACGCCCTAGCCATCATCTGCGGTCTCCTGATTCACAAATTATTTACCACTTTGGTTGTTTTCCAAAAGCCAGGGAAGCGTAAAATGAAAGCTCCGCTCCGCCAACCCATTTCTCTGGCCCTTAACCGAACGTAATTACTCACCCGAAAGGAGAGATTCCAATGAAATCTGCAAAAAGTCCAATCCCTGAGGGACATCACACCATCACTCCAAGTCTGACGGTCCGGAACGCGGCCGAGGCCATCGAATTTTATAAAAAGGCTTTGGGAGCCCAGGAACGCATGCGAATGGAAGGGCCCGACGGCAAGATCGGCCATGCCGAGCTGAAGATCGGCGATTCCATCATTTTTATCGGTGAGGAAATGCCCTCGATGGGCAATAAGTTCACCCCAAACCCTGGGAGGCACGACTGGCGGGCTCTACCTGTATGTGCCGGACGTGGACAAAGCCTTCCGCCGCGCCATTGATGCTGGCGGTAAAGAAAAAATGCCGGTGAGCGATATGTTTTGGGGTGATCGTTACGGGCAGTTCGTGGATCCCTATGGCTACATTTGGGGCATCAGCACCCGCGTTCACGATATGACCGAGCAGGAGATTGCGGAAGGACAAAAGAAGTTTTTCGCCCAAATGCAACAGGCTCAGCGTAAGACAGCATAACTGCCTGTTGCGTTGAATTTGCACGAGACCTCAGAACACCAGGGATTTGCTGTTTTGCGTAGTCGTGCGGAACGGCAAATCCCTTGGGTGAAGTCTTGCAAGCGGCTCCCGAGGATTCCTACGCGGCTCTCGGCTGGGGGGGGGTGGCGAACAGAATCTCGATCACCAGTAGCCCGGCGCCGAGACAATCGCGCTGTCCGCCACGTTAAACGCCGGCCACTGATAAGTTCCGATGTAAAAAAGCAGAAAGTCAACCACCCGCCCGCTGAACAACCGGTCCCACAAATTTCCCAGGGCGCCGCCGAGAATGAGCGCAAGGCCTACGCCGGTGGTCGTCAGCGTGTGGCCGCTGCGCCACAAGAGAGCGGAAACCACCACCAGCGCGATGATGGAAAACATCACCAGCATGGCGATCTTCCATTCGCCAGGGGAATCGGCGAATAGACTGAACGCCGCCCCGCGGTTTTCTACGTGCGTGAGGTAAAAAAACCCGGTGATCATTTTCTTGCTATCGTGCAATGGAATGTCGCGCGCCACCAGTCGCTTGGTGAACCTGTCGAGGGCAACCAGCGAGGGCAATCAAAAGATAGTATTTCCGCATCGAAAGATGATTCGTCATGCCGGGCCGGTTCCATCAATCTCGTGAAGCACCGCGCTGCAGCGTTCGCACACGGTCGGATAGGCCGGATCCTCGCCCACATGAATCGAATAGTTCCAGCAGCGCTCGCACTTTCGGCCGTCGGCCGGGCGACTCCTCACCGTCATCCCTACGGCGCCGTTGGAGCTGCGGCTTTTTCCAGGCTGACCGCGGAGACGATGAATAGATAGCGCAGTTGACTCCGGTGCCTCGCCAACACCGTGTAAGCGGGTTCGGCGGCCCGAACTTCACCTGCGCCTCGAGGCCAGTGCCAATGAGTTTGCTGTTGCGGGCATCCTCCAGCCCCTTCAGAACCTCATCGCGCACCGCAGCAAAGCCGCCCAATCCTCCCGTTCCGTGGTATCTTCCAGCGGACGCCTCCCAAAATGTCCGCCGCGCTGGGAATCTCGCCATATGCACGCTCTCCTGGCGGCTCTCCATGTTGGGCAGATGTTGCCAAACTTCTTCAGCAGGTGAAGCTCATGATCGGAGCGAGCAGCCGACCAAGCGCCTCGCCGATTCGCCAGATGGCGGTCTGCGCGGACGCGGCGGCCGCGAGAATGGGGAGCCGAAATGTACAGCCGATCCTTCAGCACATCGAAATAGAATGCGCTCAGCTCGACCACGCAGAAATTATTTACCCGATGGTAAATCTTGTGAAAGGCGAATTCCTCGTACCAGCGCGGTCACTTCATCGGCAGTGCAGCCGTCTGGCGCAGCATGTATTGATCGATCGCTTCCATGTTTCTCGAATGGCACAGCGTCGCGCTCGCGGATCGAAATCATAGAAATTGCCCAGAACGTAGCGGAACGTATTGCGAATCTTGCGATAGTTGTCGGCGACGCGCTGCATCAATTGTTCGGAGCAGCACCACATCCTCGCGGAAATCCACCGACGCCACCCACAAGCGCACGATCTCCCCGCCCAGTCGGTTCGCGATGTCGACCGGATCGACATCATTGCCGAGCGACTTCGACATGGCTCGGCCTTGTTCGTCGAGCGTCCAGCCGCTGGTCGCGCACCATGCGATAGGGAGCGGTCCCGTGCGTTCCCACGGCGCAGAGCAGGGAAGAGTGGAACCATCCGCGATACTGATCTCCGCCTTCGAGATACAGATCGGCGGGCCAGGGCAGATTCGGCTCGTGCGCCGAGCACGGCGTCATGGCTCGATCCGGATTCGAACCACACATCGAGGATGTCGTTTTCTTTGCTTGAATGTCGTGCCGCCGCAGCTGCGGGCATTTCGCTGCCGCTTGGACAATCGCGTCGGCCTGCGGCGGTGTACCAGGCGTCGGCGCCTGCACGCGCAAACAGTTCCACCACCTTGCGATTGATGCGCGGATCGTTCAGCGGCTTGTTGCAGCCCTGGCACAGAAACACGGCGATCGGCACGCCCCAAATTCGCTGCCGCGAAATGCACCAGTCCGGCCGGGTGGCGATCATGTTGGAGATGCGCTCCTCGCCCCAGGCCGGGTCCCACTTCACTTTCTTGATTTCGTCGAGCGCCCGGCTGCGCAGGGTCCCACCGCCATCCATCGGCGTTTCCATGGAGATGAACCACTGCTCGGTGGCGCGAAAAATGATCGGGATTGTGGCAGCGCCAGCAATGCGGATAGGAGTGCTCAAGCTTTTCCGCGTGCATCAGCACGCCGCGCGCCTTCAGCAGTTCGATGATCGGAGCGTTGGCTTTGAACACCTGCAGGCCGTCGTATTCCGGCAAGCCGTTGCGCAATCGTCCAGCGGCATCCACGTCGCATGTGGGATCGAGCTTGTACTTCATGCCGGTCGCGAAGTCCTCGGCTCCGTGGGCCGGCGCGGTGTGGACCACGCCGGTGCCGGTATCCATCGTGACGTAATCAGCCAGCACCCCAGAATCGTGCGGTCGAGAAAGGGATGAGAGAACCTCGATACTCCAGCTTTTGCCGGGAAAATGCGCGCCAGTTGCGTGCGGCGCTGCAGTCCGCACTTTTTCGCGAACTGCTTCGCCAGCTTCTCGGCAACAATGTAGACTTCGTCGCCGGATTCCAGCGCGACATACTCTTCGCTCAGGATGAAACGCCACCGCCATGCGAGGCGGGCAACGTCCAGGGCGTGGTGGTCCAGATGACGGTGAAGACTTTCTTTCCCTGAAGCGCGGCATCGCAGCTGGTCACTCGGATCGTCCGATCAGCGCGATACTTCACCCAGATCGCTGGGGCTGGTGTGATTTTCGTATTCGACTTCGGCTTCGGCCAGCGCCGTCTCGTCGTGGATGCACCAGTAAACCGCGCGCAGTCCTTTATAGACGAAGCTCCTTCTCCAGGAACGCGTAAAGCGTCGCCAGCACCACCGACTCGTACTGCGGGGTCATGGTCGAATACGGTTGTCGAAG
This sequence comes from uncultured Acidobacteriaceae bacterium, assembly GCA_963834075.1. GTDB lineage: Bacteria > Acidobacteriota > Terriglobia > Terriglobales > Acidobacteriaceae > PALSA-270. The sequence continues at coordinate 120,986 of CAWIAH010000005.1, read as the reverse complement.
CGCCCGAACACGCCGATGCGCTTGAATTGCTCGCGCTGCAGGTCGAGATATTTTTCGTGCGTACTTGCGGCATTCGCGGCGTACGTCCATGGTCTGCATCTGCAATTTCTTGCCACCCAGTTGCTGGTCGACTTTGATCTCGATGGGCAAGCCATGGCAGTCCCATCCGGGGACGTAAGGAGAGTCGAATCCCGCCATGGTTTTCGACTTGACGATGAAGTCTTTCAGACATTTATTGAGCGCGTGCCCCAGGTGGATCGGTCCGTTGGCGTAGGGAGGCCCGTCGTGCAAGACGTACGACTGGTGCGCCTTTTCCGCGCCTCCGGATGCGCTCGTAGATGCCCATCTCCTCCCATCGAGCCAGCATTTTAGGCTCGTTTTGCGGCAGGTTGGCCTTCATGGGAAAGCCGGTTTTGGGCAGGTTGATGGTGGATTTCAGGTCCAGTCGGCACTCGGTTAGTTCTCCCAAATGATTGATTTCTTTCATTATAGGGAGACGCTGACGGAACGTCCATTAACCCGCCGGAGCGGCTGGCACGGAGGGGAGACCTCGCAAAAGCACTGTCGAAAATCATTCGAAAACGTGTACAATTTTGCGCAAGATGCCCTTTCCCGGGGCGCGAGCATCTAAGCTATCAGAATCGCTAGTGAGGATTGACCCGGCGTTGCGGCACGTGGTCGCGTAGGCCCTAGATGTTTCCGCGGATAGCAAGCAACTTGGCAGCGTAGTGGCTCATCAACTGAGAAACGGGAGCAGGACTGGCTGATTCGGGGCCCCTGCCTAACTCGGGCAATAATATGTCAACCACACCGCAGAACTCCGGCGACTCCGGCTCGGCTCCTGAGCCGAACTTCTTCTGCCAAAGGATACGTTCGAAGAGTCTCTGTGGAAATCTCTTTTCCGCAATTTGGACGATTTCTTCTTTCCCAAAAAGCTGCCGCCGCTGGTGCTGACTCCAAACCGATTCCGGTTAAGGATATCTGGGGTTTTTACGACTATAAGAAAAATGGCGCCCTGGGTTCCACCGTGGCGCACATCTTCTGCTGGCAGTCATCATCGGCGGCACCATCCTGGCCGAACAGAATGGTGCAAGCAGATCCTAAGCCTCAGACCGTGACCACTCTGATCGCTCCGGATGACACGCCACCGCTGCAGCCCTCAAAGACCAAAGTTGGCGGTGGTGGCGGCGGCGGCGATCGCGACAAGTTGCAGGCTGCCAAAGGCAAACTTCCCAAGCTCGCCATGGAGCAGATCACGCCGCCCATGCAGTGGTGGTCCGCAATCAGATATCCGAAGCTGGCGGTTGAGCCCACGGTCGTCGTTCCTCCACAAATTAAGTTGGCGACGAATAACCTGCCCAATCTCGGCGATCCGATGTCGAACATTGCCCGGTCCTCCCTCAAACGGATGGGTTCCGGCGGCGGTATTGGTTCGGGTTCCGGCGGCGGCGTTGGCTCCGGCGAAGGTCCCGGAGTTGGGCCGGGCCATGGCGGCGGCATTGGCGGCGGTGTTTTCCATGTCGGCGGCGGGGTCTCGGCGCCCCCGCGCCATCTACGATCCCGAGCCGGAATATTCCGAAGAAGCTCGCAAAGCCAAATATCAGGGAACCTGGTGCTGTCTCTGATCGTCGGGCCCGACGGGCGTCCCCGCGATATTCACATCGCCCGCAGCTTGGGCCTCGGGCTGGATGAAAAGGCCATCGAGGCCGTCAAACAGTGGAAGTTCGAACCCGCCATGAAAGACGGCAAGCCGGTCGCGGTGGAGATCAGCGTTGAAGTGGATTTCCGCCTGTACTGAGGTCGACCACAGGCGTTTTCGTACCCGAAGCTAGACAGCCGCGATCACGCGGCTGTTTCTTTTGCGCTTCCGGCCAACTTCGCCGTTGTTTCACTCTTTCAAGTCGACGTGTTGCACTTCTTCAATCTCGTCGACCCAAGAAATCTTGCCCCCAGCCGCCGGAATTTTTCGGCTGAATCGGTGGCGAAGAATCGAATCCTCGGGCTAATTTCTCGCTGATCGGTCGGCGCGAGGGGTACTCGCAATTGCTTCGCACCATCTGCGCCGTGGACTCCGCCGAGTCGACGATGCGTCACGCCGTTTGGGCGCGACGCGCTGCGAATACCCGGCTTATCAGCGGATAGTGGGTGCACCCCAGCAACAGCACATCAGCATCCTCGAAGTCCATCGGCGAACGCCTCTCTAAATAAATTCTCGCCACCTGCTCGGTTACCGGGTGTTCGATCCACCCTTCCTCCACCAACGGCACCAGCAACGGACAGGCTTTCTCTCTTGCCTCCATCCCCGCGAGTCTCGCAGCGCTCTGAAGATAAGCATGGCTGCCGATCGTAGCTTCGGTTGCCACGACGACCGCTTTGCGATTCTTGGCTTGACAGCGGAGGCCTGCTCCGCTCCTGGCTCGACCACTCCGACAACTGGCACGCCGACCGCCCGGCGAATCTGTCCAGGGCCAGGGCGGTCGCAGTGTTGCAGGCGATGACCAGCAGTCCAGCGCCCTGCTTTTCGAGGAAATGGGTCGCTTCCACGGCGTACTTGGCTACCGTCTCGGCAGACTTCGATCCATATGGCAGGCGCGCCGTGTCGCCGAAATAGAAGTAATCGGCATCGGGAATGAGTTCAAGTAAAGCTTTAAGGACGGTGAGGCCGCCAAAGCCGGAATCGAAGACACCGATGGTGGGGGAGCTAGTGGTCATTTGTTCAGATGGCCTGTAACTTTGAGCGGATGCTGATCCGCCTCAGAATTACGCAAAGGAAAAGCAATTGACCGCGCGTTCAATCTGACCGTCCCGGGCCCGGCGCTCCACGTTTACCGTGCTAAGTCATCCTGGAGTCGCCCTCATCGTTCTCGGAATTTTCGACTTCAGTCCGCAGCACGCCCCCGGCGGAATCGGCGCACCATGCGGACAGGTTCGCGGATGGCCGAGAAAAGTGCAAATCTTGTCGGTGGCTTCGGGCGAAAGAATATGCTCGAACTTGCAGGCCTGCTGTTCGATCTCGGTTTCGCTGTCCATCGCCAAGCTGTCGGTAAACAAGCGCTCCGCCAGACGATGCCGACGAATCACATCCGCGGCCCGCTGCTGGCCCCGCGGGGTGAGTTCGACCACCATGCTGCCTTCGCCGATCGAAACTGCCCGTCGGCTTCAGCGCGTCGTGGCAGGGATTGATAAATGGCCTGTGATGGTGCGCCTCCGGAGGATGCGGCGCGCTACTCACCAGTCCCATATCCGTCATCTTCTCGACCGCGATGCTTACCGGCAAAGCGCCATGAACTTCCATGTGCCCGAGTTCGGCAATCTCGCCGTGCTCAGCCAGCACCCACAATTCTTCGAGGACTTCATCGAACTGCTCCTCGTCCGCCATGGCAAATACTTCCTGCGCCGCGATTTTGCCATGGTGCAGTTCCAGGCGGCGGTCGGCCAGACCGGGCCACCACCGGGTCATGCGTTACCATCACGATGGTGCGCCCCTGGCGATGCAATTCGCGTAATAAGCGCAGAACGATCTCTTCGTTCACCGCGTCCAGGTTTCCGGTCGGCTCATCCGCCAGCACGATCTTGGGATCATTGATCAGCGCGCGTGCGATGCATACCCGCTGCTGCTCGCCGCCGGAAAGCTGCGAGGGCAGGTGATTGGCGCGGTCCTTCAAGCCGACGCGAGCCAGGGCGCTCCAGCGCTTCTTGTTCGTCGGTCATGCTGTGAAAATACTGCGCCAGCATTACGTTTTCGACCGCAGTAAGATAGGGAATCAGATGAAACTGCTGGAAGATGAAGCCGATTTTCTCTGCCCGCACCCGGTTCAGATTCGCGGTGGAAATCTGCGCCACATTTTCGCCGTCGAGCCAGATCTCACCGGAAGTCGGACGGTCCAGGCAGCCAATCAGATTGACCAGCGTTGATTTGCCTGAACCCGACGGACCCATGATGGCGATCCATTGCCCGGGTTCGACGCTCCAGAGAAAAATCGTCCAGCGCGCGAATCACGCTCGCCGCTTTGCGCCGCGTCTTTGCCGGATACAGCTCGGCTGGCATGGTTCAGCTTGGATCAACGCCTACTCTCCCTTGAGAATCATAGCTGGCTCGACCCGCCGCAGCAATGAGATCGGAACAATCGCCGAGAGCAACCTACCACTACGCAGCCGGCCATTACCGGAGGCAAACATTGAGCCGGGGCACAATCGGCGCATGAAAATTCGCTCTGCCAATCCAGGCGGCGATTCCGACCCCCAGCGCGTAGCCCACAATCGCCCCAGCGACTCCTAAAATTGCCGCCTCCGCGGCGAAGAAGCCACCGACGAAGCGCTGCGATGCGCCCAGAGCTTTCATTATGGCAAAATCCCGGCGGCGATCAAATACCCATCCCATAAGGTCGCGAGCACGCACAGAGCGGCTGTCAGAATGATCAGCATCGAGGCCGCCAGCAACGTGGCCCGGGTTTTTCCCAGCACTCGAGTTTCGCCTTCCATTATTTGCCGCACCGGCCGCACACTCCGCGCCGGGAGAGCCTGTTCCAGTTTTTGAATGAATGCGTTGACTTCAGCTGGCGATCCGGAGGCAGCGATCTCGATTGTCGAAGGCGCACTCCTGTCCAGGCCTCGAAATCCGCCGAGCGAAAGTAAATGCGGCTGTCTTCCGCCGCGCCGGTGCGGAGATGTGCCCATCGGATTAAGTGAATGGTGCGTCCCTGAAAAATCAGATCAAATGGCTTCACCCTGCGGGCACCGCGTCGGCCGCCCGCACCCCCACCAGCGCCTCCCCCGGATCGCTCGGCCAGGCGGTCACCGACCACCATTGATCCAATTCTGCTTACCAGCGAAAATCGGTTCCGGAAACCACCACCGATTGTCCGTCGCACGTGCGCGCGACCACGTAGGCGAAGGGAACCCCCATTCCGCTCCCGGCCAAAATGCGATCTACTGTTGCCAAGCATCCGCCGGCAGGGCCTCTCCGTCTTTTCCTACAACCACACATTTGCGCCATAGTCACGAAATTCCCGCCGCAACTTCGCCTGCACATCCACGTACAGGTTCAGCATCGCGGTGGCTGCGGCCGCGGCGACGATCATCGCCAGCAACGCCGCCAGCCGCGCGCCCCGGCGCAGCCATGCCGCCCGCAGCAGCATTCGAAGAAACATTGAGTGTGTGGCATCGCAGCCCGCGGCTTCGCAATCTCCGATGCTGCCGCTGTCCTCACACTCACCTCGCAACGCAAACACCGGATCCAATTTCACCGCCCGACGGATCGCGGCCGCGCTTCCGGCAAAAGTTACGATCACCGCGATGGCTAAAATCACCGGGAAAAGCACCGGCTGAATGACGATCGGCAGAACCAAAAATCGATTGCTCCGTGCGATCTGCCAGCCAGGCACCCCCGGCAAATCCGGCCGCTCCGCCAATCAACGCGAGCAGCGCGGCTTCCGCAAAGAAGAGGGAAGCGATCGAAAATCTTCCCGCGCCGAGCGCTTTCATTAATCCCACCTCGCGGCGGCGTTCGAAAATGGCCGTCGCCATCGCCGCCGAAACCGCGAGCGCCGATGCCAGCAAAGCGGCCAGAGTGACCAGCAGCATCAATCCCGTGATGCGCGACAAAATCATTCCTTCAGTTTGCGCCACCTGGCGGATTTGTTCGGCGTGAGAGTGCGGAATCGCTTCCTGCAGTTGATAGGCAATCGACTGCGGATAGGGCGAACAATACCAGCGGTCGTACATTTCCGGACTCATGGATTTCGGGTCGCGCCGCGCCAGCGCATCCTCCGGCTTGGTGAGCGCGCTGACGTAAATCGCGGCGCACCGCGCCGGGTCTGTCCGAGCAGCTGCTGCGCGACAGGAAGTGGCGCCACGATCTGTTCGTCTTCCGGTGCCACCTGTCGAGAATATCCCGACCACCAGGTGGCCGTCCCGGCAATTTCGATGATCGCCAGGCCTGCTTCCCAAGTTTGGCCGCCAGAGTCTTGCCCATCAGAACGTCGCTGGAGTCGTCGTCCGGCCAATCCCCTGCACTCTCCACCACGGATATGTCGTGCGCACGCCAGTCACGAAATTCTCTTTACCAAAGTGCAAACGCTTCGCGAAATAGGTCCCGAGCAACGTAGTCTTTCGGACTTCCGTCCACCTCGACGTTCACCGGCAAGCATGGGCGCAAATCCCAGAATATTGTTGCGCCAGAACATGCCTTTGATTTTCGGCAGGTCAGCTTCGTTCAGATAGGCGCCATCGCTGGGCGGCTTAAGGTCGACGCCGCCGATTTTGACATCCAGAGTATCTTCTTGCGGGGTAACGACCAAGTTGGCGCCATAGCTGCGCAGTTCGCGGTTGATCTTGTCGCCGACATCGGTGGCCACTGCAATCATCGCCGTCGCCACCGCAACGCCGAAGAGTGATGGCGATGCCCGCCAGCAATTTGCGCCGCTTCTGCCGCCGGAACGATTCACAAACCAGGCGCAAGAACATTTATTTTTGGAACATGTGAGCGCCGGCCGCGATGTCCGCCTCCTTGATGATGACGGCGTCGGCGGTCTGTTCCGCGGTCAGCGGAACCGGATTGCATCCGCCCTTGGTTCCCACCGATTGGCCATTGATGGGCGCCGCGCAATTCTTGCACACCACGCCGTTTGGCCCCTTGTAAAAACCCGCCGCTCCGCAGATTTCGCAGGCATCAAATACGGTGGCGACCTTGCCGTCCGGCTTCTGGTAAAGCCAGAAGCGCACCTCCGTGCCATTCTCCTCGCCTCGAAAGCGATGCAAATCGCCGTCCGAAACCTGCGCCAGCGGAATGCTCAGCTGCCCGTTCACGAACGTGACCTCCGCGGCGCGGCGACAAGCGCGTTCGCGCTCTTGGTGTAAATAAACTCGGCCGTGACGAGCACGATAAAAACAAAAGAGCTGGCATACACCGATGCCATCCACAGCGCTCGCGGCGGGCGCGTCCAAACCGCCTTGCGGCGTCGGCCGGCAGATTCGCGGAGGGGCCGCGGGTTGCCGGCGCTTCACTTCGAACAAGACCATCAAAGCCGCCAGAGCGAGAATGGTCACGAAAAAAAAGAAATCGTTGCGCACGATCGGTCCCACGATCGACATCTCTTGCTTTCGAGGAGGGAAGCACCCCGTTCTCCGATAGTTCGTGCAGTCCCGAAACAAGCAGCTGAGCCGCCACGAAAAACAAAATTACCGTGGTGACCCGGAAAAACTTCTGCAGGTTGATGCGCACGCTGCCTTTGACGAACATCACGCCAAACAACATCGCCACCATCACGCCCGCCAGGGTTCCCAGAAAGCTCAAGAGTTCGGTTGAGTTGAGCGAAACCGCGGCCAGCGTCAGCACGGTTTCCGCACCCTCCCGCAGCACCATCAAAAATACGAAAGAGAAAACACCGAAGCCCGAGCTCTTGTCCCACCAGCGATCCCAGCTTGCCTTCGATTTCCCCTTTGAGCTTTCGGCCGGTCCGCATCATGAAGATAATCATGGTGACGACGAAAAACGCCGCCGCCAGCATGATCCAGCCTTCGAAAATGTCTTCGTTCCAGTGAGTGCGAGAAAGCAGGATCGCCAGCCCGATGCTGCCTACAAATGCCGCCCCCAGCCCTGCGTACACCGACTTGCGCAACTCCGCCCGCCCAGCTTTGGTCAGATAGGCCAACGCGATTCCCACAATTAGCGCAGCCTCCACGCCTTCGCGCAATGTGATTATGAATGCTTGCAGCATCTACCGGAACCTAGGTCCGCAACCGATTCAAAAGCCTTGTACTTGCAACGCTATTTGCAACTGAGTTGCATCTAGGCGCCTAGCCCTTAGGATAATCTTCTACGGTATGCACGTCAATGAACGGCTCATATTTACATTCGTTCTTAGGCGATTCCGGTGCCAAAAAAACGATGTTCCCAAGCTAAATGCGGGTTCCCGAACCAGAGAATCTTCTCTTCAAATGCCCCGCAAGAATCGCTTGGCTTCACCCAGCCGGGGAAACAGGTTCTCTTCCGTCCTGAATTCCGCGGAGTGCACGCAGCGCCGCCCGCCTTTCATCTTTACAGGATGTTTCAGATGCAGCATTTCGTGATACACGATGTACTCCACTGCGTAACGCGGCACCCGGAAATGATCGAACACCCGGCTGATGATGATCGCGTTGTGCGCCGGATCGTAATGGCCGAGCATATTTCTCGCGCCACTCTGGCTCCAGCTCATCCGCGGGTCGGCCCAAAAGCCCGTGAAAGAACTCGGCATTCAGGCCGTCGAAAATGGAATCGAGATCATGCCAGCGTCCTTGTGCGGATCGCAGGCGCTTCCGCCCCCGTAACTGCCGCAGCAGGCGAGCCTTGGCGCTGATGTCGTGGGCCGAGACATATTTGCGGTAGCGCAGCGAATGCGCCCGCTCCATTGGCAAACCATAGAGCTTCGATAACAAAATATGTGCCAGGGATCCCAGCACGGTGTCTGGCGCGCCTTCCAGTACATCCGATAGTCTGCGCCAGCAACTTCCCCTCGCGCATGCGGATGGTATTGCTGATGCCCGCATAGGAATAGAACGCAACGGAAATCTCCGGCATCGCGGCTCGCGGACGCAGCTCACGGTAAGCATTTTGAAAAATGGGGAGAAGCCGGTCGGTCACTGTTTCGGTAGGTTAGCAGGCGGCTGGGGCTGGATCAACTTCTTGTGCTTGGCTGCTTCCTCCTGATCCGCCAGTAGTTGCACGTGATCCTTCGCGCTTGAATCCAAATCGTCCAGAGCGTCCGTTAATACGAATTCATATTGCTTTAACTCGGCTTTCCCTTGCGAAGAGTCTCTAAGAGCCCGCAACTTCGCTTCAAACTGTGTATCCGTCTCGACGATCGTTTTCAGAACCCGGCGTATGTCGAAACGCTGGCCCGAGTAGGTATCGATGTTGTCGTTCAGCTCATCGTAAATATCCACAAACTCCTGCAATTTGTCATGCGTTTGTTGCGGCTTGTCGGTGATCTTCGGATCGGCGCGAATTTGGTCCACGTCATCCAGCTTCTGGCGGGAGAATTTGATATAGAGCCGCAACCGCGAATCAGGGTCCTGAGCCGTGTCGCGAAGCTGGTCAACTTGAACCTCGGTGAGTGAATCGTGTCGCCCTTGCGCCGGCAACTTGCCTGCCGTCAACGCGCACAAAGCTATGCAGGCGAGCGATTTCCATGCTGTGCGCATTATTTTTTTCCGTTGCTAAACATCCGCGTCAGTAGCTCCGATCGCAACGTCTCCAGCCGGTTTGCCGCGTCCTCTACGGACTTCTGGTCGTCGAACGACAAGGTATGCCGGATCGCTCTCAACCGGTCGGCCATCTTGCGCAATGCAATCTCGGTGGGTTTCAAGTGGCTCCCGGATTCCTGCGCCGCATGTGCCGCCCGCGTAGAATAATCCACCAACTCTTCCACCGCGCGATTGGCATCGCCGGCATCGCCGCTGCTATAAAGCTTATCCGCCGCCTGCAGTTGCCGCTCGGCGATTTCCGTGCATAAGGCGGGCTGCGCCCCAATCGGCGCCGTTGCGGCACGGCTGATCAGCTCATCCAGTGACACATTTTTTTCTGCGAACAACGCTACGCCTAGCGTAAAGAAGAGAACGAACGCCACAATGGTACGCATCGGATATTTCCATTCAAAACACCAGATCAGCCCTACTTCTTCGGTTCTATGGTGATCAATCGGTGCCGCGCTTGCCATTCATGGTCTGGATACAGCCCGTGATCGACCTCTAGAAACTTATGATAGCTCACCGCAGCGTCTTTGAAATCCCGCAGGTGGTCAAGCGCAATCGCCCTCACAAAGTAGGTCATCGGAATTTCCGGTATGAACTTCGCCCGCGCATCCAAAGCGCGTATCACCAGCACATAATCCTGATTTTCGCTGGCCGCCCCCGCCAACTCTCCATAGGCATCGCCCAAATTCGGTTTGAGCTGCACTACCGCCATAAACTCCTGCTGCGCCTCCGGGAACTTGTGCAATTTCATGCAAGCCTGCCCCAGTTGCTCGTGGGCATCCGCATCCTTCGGATCGGCCTTCACCACCGTTCGATAAGCATCCGCCGCCTTATCGTATTTGCCCGCCTTCATATAGAGAGCAGCCATCTCCCGTGCCGCCACCGGATCCTTTGGCGCGATCTTCAAACCCGCTTCCAGTTCAGTCGTGGCTTCATCGTATTCGCCCGCCGCTGCCAGTACCCTCCCCAATTGCACATGGATCGTGGCATCCTGGGGATGCGCCGCCACCAGTTTGCGCAGCATTGCCTCGGCTTTGTCAAACTGGCGCCCATGCATATAGAGATTGCCCAGAGCGGTGATCGCGTCGGTGGAATTTGGGTCAACAACCAGCGCCTTCTGGTATTCGTCCTCTGCATCCGAAAAGTGATTTTCCTTTTCGAGCAATAATCCCGCTGATAGAAGCGGCTCGGGATCCTTCGGCCGCAGCGCCGCTGCCTGGCGGTACGCCTCGATAGCTTCATCAGGCTTGGTGTCCTCCAGGGCTCGTGCCAGCCCAAGCCACGCACGAGCGTGACCTTCATCTGCTTGTGCCGTCGGCGTCAGCGTTGTCGCGGCGCGCAAAAATTGCTCGGCATCCGGCTGATTTGCTCGCGCCAGCATCAGTCCCAGATTCAGGTTGGATTCGAAGACATCGGGCTTCGCCGCCACCGATTTCCGGTAGGCCGCAATGGCCTCGTTCGGCTTTCCCAGGCCATTCTCCACGAATCCCAAATCAAACCATGCCCGGTAGTTGGAAGAGTTCTTTTCGACCACGCTTTTCAGCAGCGGTTCGGCGGTGGCGTCGTCGTTCTTGTCCATCGCCGCTTCTGCCTGCGCCATCTCCGGCGGATAATTTGGATTATCTCTTTCCACCACATGCCGCGTGATGGTCGGAGGACGGTCCTGAGCTGCCGCCGCACCTGCCATTGCCAGCGATAAGGCCACCATCGCGGCAGCCAAATTCTGGGATGCATAATTCCACTGCAACCAGTTTCCCCTCACTCGCATAGGCCCTCAGGCGGACCTCAGCCCCTCAGCCTGCTCCTCGCCATTACCGTTCAGCACGCGCGCTAAAAATTGACCGGTATAAGAATCCGGCAGCTCCGCGATCGCTTCCGGAGGACCCTGGCCAACCACATAGCCGCCGCGTTTACCGCCCTCCGGCCCCAGATCGATCACCCAGTCCGCCGTCTTAATGACATCGAGATTATGCTCGATCACCAGGATCGAGCCCCCGGCATCCATCAGCCGACGAAACGCCGAGAGCAGTTTGCTCACATCGTCAAAGTGAAGGCCGGTGGTCGGTTCGTCGAAAATATAGAGCGTCTGCTTGCGCCTTCTGCCATTCTCGCTGCGCCCAATCGTCCGCGCCGCCGGCTGCAGGTGCGCCGCCAGCTTCATGCGCTGCGCCTCACCCCCGGAGAGTGTTGTAGCCGATTGTCCCAGCCGCAAATATCCCAACCCTACTTCGTCCAAAACCCGCAGCTTGTCGGCCAGCTTGGGCACATTGGCAAAAAAGTGCATGGCCTCTTTGATCGTCAGGTTGAGCACTTCGTGAATATTCTTTCCCCGATAGTGCACTTCCAGCACTTGCGGCTTATACCGTGTCCCCTTGCACTCCTCGCAGACCAACTCTACGTCGGCCAGAAACTGCATCTCCACCGTAACTGTCCCATCGCCCTGGCAAGTCTCGCAACGTCCGCCCGGTACATTGAATGAGAAGTGTCCCGCGCTCAATCCGCGTTTATGCGCTTCGGGCAGGGAAGCGAACACTTCCCGTATGGAATCGAACGCTTTGATGTAGGTCACCGGATTGGATCGCGGCGTGCGCCCAATCGGAGATTGATCCACCAACACCACTTCGTCGAGATATTCCGCCCCTTCCACTCGCGTGCCCACCGCCGTGGCCAGGGTCTTGCTTTCGCCTTGTTTGAGCGCCGCCGCCACCGCCGGATACACAACATCGTGCAGCAGTGTGGATTTACCCGAGCCCGAAACACCGGTAATCGCCACCATCATGCCCAGTGGAATACGCACGTCAAGATGCTTTAAGTTGTGAACGTGCGCGTCAAAAATCTCAAGCACCCGCGACCCTGGTTTCTTTCGTGCGGGCGGGAGCTGAATGCGCAACTCTCCAGAAAGATATCGCCCAGTCAGCGAGGCCGGCATCTGCTTAATTTGCTCATAGGTTCCGCTCGCAATCACATTGCCGCCGTTTTCGCCCGCTCCCGGCCCCAAATCCAGAATGGTGTCGGAGGCTCGCATCACGTCGGAGTCATGCTCCACTACCAGAATCGTATTCCCCACGTCGCGCAGGTCGTGCAAAATCTTGATCAGCCGGTGCGTATCCCGGCTATGCAGCCCAATCGACGGCTCATCCAGCACGTAAAGCGTCCCAACCAGCCGTGATCCCAATGACGTTGCCAACTGAATGCGCTGCGCCTCGCCGCCCGATAAGGTCGACGAAAGCCGGTCCAGCGAAAGATACTCCAGACCCACTTCGTTCAAGAACCTGAGCCGTTCCTGGATCTCTTCCAGCAACTTCTCCGCGATGTCCGCCTGTTCCCGCGTCAACTCCACCTGCGCAAAGAATCTTGCAGCCTCCTCCACCGTCATGCTGCAAATTTCGCAGATATTTTTCCCGTTGATCTTCACCTGCCGCGCTTCGGTGCGGAGCCGCGCCCCACGGCAGTCCGAGCAAACGGAATATCCCCGGTAGCGGCTCAGAAACACCCGCACATGCAGCTTGTACTTCTTGCGCTCCAGATAGGCGAAGAATCCACGCACACCCGGAAATTTCCCTTCACCCTCGAGAATGAGGCGCTGCTGTTCCGGCTCCAGGTTCGCCCATGCCACATCGACAGGAATTCCGGCCGCTTTCGCAAACTTCTTCATGTCCGCAAACAACGCCCGGCACTTTGGCTTCGTCCAGGGCTCGATTGCGCCCTCATTCAGCGTCTTCGAGGTATCCGGAATTACCCGGCCCATATCAAAATCGATGGTGTTCCCGAACCCCTGGCACTTCGGACAGGCGCCGTAAGGATTGTTAAACGAAAACAAACGAGGCTCAGGCTCCTCATACCGTAAATTGCACTGCTTGCACTCAAAACGTTGCGAGAAGCGCAAACGCTCCGGCGCCTCACCCTCGCGCGGCGCCGTTTCGAAAATCACCTCCCCCGCCTGCCGGAATCCGCTCTCAATTGCATCCACCAGCCGCGCCCGTCCCTCCCCTGAGACCGCGATTCGGTCGATCAGCAGATACACCGGCTCGGTAAAGTCGAGATCCAGCAGCGATTCCGGCGTGGAAAACTCAAAAATGCTGCCTTTCTGGTAAAGCCGGTTGAAGCCACGCTGCCTTAACTCGCCAAGGCGCTCCTTCAACCCTGCGTCAATGGCCTCCGTCTTTTTGATTTTCTTTTTTCGGCCTTTGCTTTTCGCTTTTTCCTCACTCATCGCCGGCGTTGCCTGGAGCGGAAACAATACATTCACCCGCGCGCCTTCTCCCAGCGCCAACACCGCCGCAACCACCTCGTCCACCGTATCTTTCTTCACTTCTCTCCCGCAGCGGAGGCAATAGGTTCGGCCGACTCGGGCAAACAACAGCCGGAGATAATCGAAAATCTCCGTCGCCGTGGCCACCGTGGATCGTGGATTCCGCGTCGAATTCTTCTGTTTGATCGCCACTGCCGGAGCGATGCCTTCGATCACGTCCACGTCCGGCTTTTCGATTCGCTCCAGAAATTGCCGGGCATACGCCGACAGCGACTCCACATAACGCCGCTGGCCCTCCGCATAGACGGTATCGAAAGCAAGCGAGGACTTGCCCGACCCAGAGACGCCGGTCACCACCGTCAGGGAATTGTGGGGAATCTCAAAATCAATATCTTTGAGGTTATGAACCCGGGCCCCGCGAACCAGAATGCTTTCCGTGGACATCAGTAGAAGATCCCGCTCAACTGCCCCGGAGGCCATCAGTAGCCCCAGAAGCGATAGAGAATCCTCCTATTATAAAGCAGCGCCGCACACTCCACGACAACGGATGGTTCTCCCTCAGCCCTCAATCGTTTTTCTCCGTATCCTTTGCGCCCTCCGCGCTTAAAGCTTTTCGGTCGGATCTATCCAAAGAGGATTCCGCCAGACGCCGCAATCATTCTCCAAAAACGAAAGCCTCGATTTTTCGTCGAGGCTTTCAGCTCAAACCCTTAGATTCCGCCTACTCCTTCTCTTCATCCCTCTTCTTGCCGTAACGCATCGCCATGCCAACGCCCACCGTCATAAATCCTACCGGAGGAATCAGCAGAACCAGCACGCCTCGGCTAATGGCCAGTTGTCCATCCCTGGCAACTGCCTTCGCCGTGCTGTAGCACATCGCGCAGCCCTGCCCAAAGGCTGGTCCCGCCCACATCGATAGAATCAGCGTCAGCGTTGCCCACCGTATCTTCATCGCACTCCTAACTTGATAATCCGTAACGCGTCCGGCAAAAAAATGCACATCAGTGAAAGACAAATCACCAGGGACGACATCGTCATCCACTTCATCGCGCTGACTTCAAACTTCATGTGCATGAAGTATGCAATAATCAGCGCCGCCTTGATGATCGACAGCCCCATCAGAATGCTCAGCATCCGGATCGGCTCCAAATTCTGGTACGCCAGAAATACCTCGATGCCCGTCATCAGCAGCAGTGCTCCCCACACCCAAAAGAACTGCGCCTTCGAGTGGTGCCGGTGCTGCTCGAACACTCGTTCTTCGATCGCCAACTGGACCGCGTCCATGTTTCGCTCCTAAGACGTCTTCGCTCGACTCGCTCTTCTAAACGATTCTTGTGGACATCAAATACACCAGTGGAAAAATGAACATCCACACCAGATCCACAAAGTGCCAGTACAACCCTGCGACCTCCACGTCCGCCGCGTCATAAACCTTGGGCTTCAGCCAGAGAATGACCGAAATCACGATCGCCCCCAGCAACAGCACATGCGCGCCGTAATGGAACGGACTATAAGCCGGGGTTCCCAGCCATGCCACCAACCACAGCCCCAGCAAGATTGGCACGAACCATTTACGCAGCGCCACCACCCCCAGATAAATCACACCAATCGTCACATGCAGCATGTGCATGCCCGTCAGCCCAAAAAACGTCGCCGCGAATTGCGGTACCGTGCTCGAAACGTTGGCGAATTCTCCGCTCCCTTGTCCCGGCGGAACCGGAAAAAATGGCAGCGTAAGCCCCTCGGCGATCAGGTTCGTCCACTCCCGGCCATGCAGAATCACGAAGCCCAGGCCGCATGCCATGGTCGCCAGCAGCCATATACGCTGTCTTTTGGCTTTGCCATCCACCGCCGCCCGCACCGCCAGCACCATAGTCAAGGAACTGGTGAGCAGGAAGGCCGTCATCAGCGTCGCATTCCGGATGCTCTCCGAATGAAACGGCGTCGGCCACCCCACCGTGGAAACTCGCCCGTAGGTGTAGGCGAACAATAGCGCTCCGAAGGTCAGTGAATCCGACAGCAGAAACAGCCACATCCCGATTTTTTTTGAATAAGTACCGAACAACGAGGGTTCGTAGATCTGGACTCCCGGCTGCACCGCAATCTCAGACATGATTTACTGTCTCCCATGCTTGTGTGGCGCGGGCGCCCTCGCCCTCGCCCGCGTTCCGATCGGGGCCCTACCGCATAAACCACAACAACCCAAAAATATAAATCCACAAAAATGCCATGAAGTGCCAATACCACGCGGTCACATCCACCACAATGCGCTGCCGTGGCAACGGCTTGCGTAGCAAAGAAATCAGCCCTGCATACAGCAGCACCAGCAATCCGCCCACGAGATGCACCGCATGGGTTCCCGTCAACAGATAAAAGAACGAACTACTGATTTTGGTGATATCGAATCCCCTTGCCGAAAGCTCCTGCCACGCCATCCATTGCCCGGCGAGAAACCCAAATCCCAGCAGAATGGTTGTTGCCAGCCACGGAAAATTCCACTCCCGCCCCAATGAAACTCCGGGAATCGATTCTACTGGCGCCAAGGCCATGCGCCGCGCCAGTTGCCGCCGCGCCAACTCCACCGTCACACTGCTTAGCAACAGCAGAAAAGTATTGACCAGCAGCAATCCGACCGGCAGGCTCAACGTCAGCCAATCATGGGTATAAGTCTCGGTGCGTTCATCAATAGTCGGCAATCCGCGGCGGAAGACAAAGGCGCTGGTCAGCGCGACAAAAATCATCGTCACCGACGCCAGGCCGACAATCAGTCCCAGCCGCGTCCTCCGCAGCCGCGCCCCATAATCCGGAGAGCTATCGGCCGAGCCTCCGCCGTTTCCATCGCCGTTCCCGCCATAACTCACCGGCGGCTCCTGCCCCCCGTCCTGCCGGATGAGTGGTTGCTGGTCCGAAATCGAATGATCGAAGGTCGCCATAATATGCTTGTGTGGCGCGAGCGCCCTCGCCCGCGACCCTTAAAATCATCAATGCGCCGGAATCGGCGCCGGATCCGTCTGCATAATGTAATCTTTGGCCGCTCCCGGAACGCTGTACTCATAGGGTCCGTGATACACCACAGGTGGGTGCCCGCCAAAATTATCATGCGGCGGCGGAGTCGCGGTCGTCCACTCCAGTGTAGTCGCCTCCCAGGGATTATCCGTCGCCTTCGGACCTTTGAACATGCTCCAGAACAAATTGATCAGGAAAATGAACTGCGCCGCGATGGTGACAATCGCCGCATAGGTAATGAACCTGTTCAGCGGAATCAGATGTTGCAGGTACGCCAGTTCGGTGAATTGCGAGTAGCGGCGCGGCTGCCCCGCCATCCCCAGATAATGCATCGGCATAAAAATGCAATAGGTCCCGATGAGCGTCAGAAAGAAATGCCAGCGCGCCATCGTCTCATTCATCATGCGGCCAAACATTTTGGGGAACCAATAGTAGGTCGCGCCGAAAATTCCGAAGATCGCCGCTACTCCCATGATCAGGTGAAAGTGCGCCGGCACAAAAGCCGTGTCATGCAATGGAATATCCAGCACCGGTTGCGCCAGAAACGGTCCGCTCAACCCGCCCGAAACAAATAACGAAACAAAACCGATGGCAAACAGCATCGGGCTCTGGAACCGGATGCGCCCGTGATAGAGCGTCCCCAGCCAGTTAAACGTCTTGATCGCCGAGGGCACGCCGATGCACATAGTCATGATGGAAAACGCGAACGCCGTGTAAGGACTCATCCCACTCATGAACATATGATGGCCCCACACCCCAAACCCCAAAATACCGATGGCCATAATGGCGTACACCATCGCCTTATAGCCAAAGATGGGCTTCCGTGAGAACGTCGAGAGCAACTGCGAAGCCACGCCCATGCCCGGCAGAATTGCGATGTAAACCTCCGGGTGCCCGAAGAACCAGAATAGATGCTGCCACAATAACGGCGATCCTCCCTTGTGGCCCATTAGCTGCCCATTGACGACGACGGTGGGGATGTAAAAGCTTGTCCCCAGATTGCGATCCAGCAGCAACAAGATTCCCGCCGAGAGCAGAACGCCGAACGCCAGCAACCCCAGAATCGCCGTCACGAACCACGACCACACCGTAAGCGGCAGGCGCATCATGGTCATGCCCTTGGCGCGCATATCGAGCGTAGTCGTAATAAAATTCAATGCCCCCATCAGCGACGCGATACAGAAAATCGCAATGCTGGTAATCCACAAATCCGCGCCCAATTGTTCGCCCGGCCCCGAATTCGTTAACGCGCTCAACGGCGCGTAACCCGTCCAGCCGTGCAAAGGCGCGCCGCCGGTCACAAAGAACGCAGAGAGAATTACCACGAAGGCCACGAATGTGGTCCAGAACGAAAGCATGTTGAGCACAGGGAACGCCATGTCCGGCGCACCGATCTGAATCGGCAGGAAATAATTGCCGAAACCGCCCTGCGGCGCCGTGGTCAGCACGAAAAACACCATGATGGTGCCGTGCATGGTCATCAAGGACAGGTAGGTCTCAGGCTTGATCTCGCCCACCAGCGGCAGCACCGCCGTCGGCCAAATCATGTGAACGCGCATCAGCAGCGATAAAAACATCCCTACAAATACTGCCGTCAGCGCCAGAAAGTAGTACTGAATCCCAATGACCTTGTGGTCAAGGCTGAAAATATATTTGCGGATAAAACCCTGCGGGGCCCCATGAGTATGTTGAATCGCCGTGGTCGCCATTATTATTTCTCCGCCTCCCGCGCCGCCAGCCACTTGTCGAAATCCGCCTGGCTTACGACGTGCAACATGCCATGCATTTTGTAATGCCCCAGCCCGCACAACTCGGCGCAGGCAATTTCGTACACTCCAATCTCCGTTGGCGTGAAGTGCATATGAATCTCCAGTCCCGGCACCGCGTCCTGCTTGAATCTCATGGAGGGCACGAAGAAGCTGTGGATCACGTCCACCGCCCGCTCCCGTAGGTCCACTTCGCGGCCCACCGGCAGGTACATCGTCCCCGTCACAACATCATCCTTGCCGGCCGGATCGGTAGTATCCAAACCTATGGCCGCTTCGTTTCCCGAAGAGGGATCAATCAGCTTCGGGTTGGTCGCGCCGAACTTCCCATCCGGCCCGGGATAGCGGAAGTACCACGCAAACTGCATCCCCGTTACCTCTACCGGCACCGATCCCGCCGCTGCCGGCGCGAAGCGTTCGTTGGCCCACACCGTGCTTCCCATTAGGTTCAGCCCGATGAAAAGAATGGCCGTCAGCGTTGTCCAGACGATCTCCAGTGTGGTGTTGCCGTGCGAGTAACGCACCGGCTCTGCGCCGGGACGATCGCGGTACTTCCACACAAAATAGCCAAGCCCCAGCTGAGCGGCAACGAAGATTATGCCCATGATGATGTAGGTCAGTGCGAACTGGCCATCAATGAATGCCGCCGCCGTCGAAGCGCCGTGCGGTAACCACCAGGTTTTTGCGATGAAGAAGTAGGTGCTGATGAACGTAATCAGCCAGATCACAGCGAGAATTGCCAGGCCCATTTACCAGACCTCCAAGGGTCAGGATGCGAGCACGCCGCACTTGCAGACAGGGAAGTCGCGGCTGGGGCGGAAGTCTATCACACCTTTTCGCCGGTTGCGCAACTTCTGATTGCGCGAGGAATCGCAATTCCAAGCGACTGGCAGATTGTCATCCTGAGCGAAGCCAAGGATCCCGCGCTCCGGTCCTCATCCACCAGCGCCTCGGGGAATGTCGTCCGGGGAGATTGCCGTCTGCAGATTGTCATCCTGAGCAACGCGTAGGATCCTACGTCCCCATCCCCATTCACCAGCGCCTTACAGACCCACTTCCAAGCCATGCGTTACCTCGTCAGCGGTAAAGTAGAAGCGGCGCCCTGTAGCCCCGGATAGCACGCTACTTCTTCTTCCCAAACCCGCGCACATATCCCACCACATGCGCAATCTCTCCGGGCGACAATTGTCCTCCGAATGCCGGCATGCTCTTCTGGCCGTGGCTAATCACTGTCTTCAGCTCCGCATCCGTCTTCTTCTGCACCTCGGCAGAGTGCAAATCGAGCGCTCCCAGTTGCTTGCCCAGCGCAGTCTGCGAGTGCCCATCACTCCCGTGGCACAATACGCAGTTTGCTTTAAATATCGCTTCGCCTGTCTTTTTGGCATCCGCCGCCGCTTGGTCCTGTGCCCATCCCATAGCGCTCAATGCCGCGACTGTAGCCATATATAGAAGAATTCCGCGATACGCTTTCATGCTCCCCCTGGACCAAATGAATTTCGCACTGCCCAATGCAAGGCTATGCTACCAAAGTAATATTGACGAAATCGTTGGAATATAGGATTCCTATATACATCATGACCAAGCGCATTCGCACCCAAATCGCCCGTGGCAGCGCCGAGCTAGCCATCCTGTCTCTCCTGGATGAACAACCGCTCTATGGATTCGAGATTTCCAAGCAAATCGACGAAAGAACCGGTGGCGCTCTGCACTTTACTCTGGCTTCTCTCTATCCCATGCTGTACGACCTGGAAAAGCGCGGCCTGGTCGCCGCCCGCTGGCAGTCTAATGAGGCCGGCCGCGACCGCCGCTACTACTGCCTCACCGTAGCAGGGAAGAAGCAACTCGCCCCGCTTCGCCAGGAATGGCGCGGATTTTTTCAGGCTCTCGATCAGTTGGCGGGGGTGAGCCGTGCTTAGCGAAAAAAGGCCTGATTGGAATGTGTTGGTTCGCGAACGGCTGAATCTTGCGGAGCTTTCTCAGGCGCAACAAGACGAAGTCACCGCGGAGCTGGCGAGCCATTTATATGAATCATTTGAGAGGTACCGCAAACAGGGGCTGACTGAAGCGGAGGCCGTTGTGCGCGCGACCCACGAAGTCCCCGACTGGCGCGGCTTGGCCAGAACCATTCAACGGGCGAAGCTTGAGGAGGGAACTATGAATCAACGAATCAAACGTCTGTGGCTGCCGGGTCTGGTAAGCACAGCGATCGCCCTGGTGTTGCCCCTTCTATTGTTGATGACTCTGACCCGTATTGGTGTCGAACCGGGACGTTACCACGCCGGGATGATCGGGCCGGTCTGCCTACTTACTTGTGCCCTTGGGGGCGCCGCAGGAGCGTATTTGTCTCGCCGCTCTGGAGGAACCCATATCGTTCGCTTGGCCGCCGCTGTCTTTCCGGTTGTCCTATTGGTCGTCGCGATCGGATGCTTTATCGTTCTTGTGCGCCCTTTCGGAGCCCCCCAATTCATGTCCTGGAGCGAACGGGCACGCTTCTTTCACACGACCTCGCTTTATGGTGCGGCCTCGCTGCTTGGAGCTCTGCCATTTTTACGTTCGCGCGCGCGCACTGACTCCGGGGTGAGCCATGCCTGATTGGAAAGCGATAATCGGGGAGCGGTTAATTTTGAAGGATCTTTCCCCGCGGCAACAGGATGAAACCATCGCCGAGCTGGCCGGCCATCTTGATGATCTCTACGGGCAATACCGCGCGCGGGGAAAAAGCGAGTCAGAAGCCGTGGCCTACGCTCTCCGCGAAGTCTGTGACTGGCAAGCCTTGTCGCAAACCATTCAACGCGCCAAGCGCGAGGAGGGAAGTATGAATACCCGAACCGAACATCTCTTGCTGCCCGGATTTGTGACGCTGAGCGGCGCAGTCCTGTTGTTTGCCGCCTGCATACGGTTGAACCATTCGTACATTTACCATGGGCGTTTCGCCGACGCGATATTTGACTTGCCCTGGCTGTTCACCTTGCCTTTCTGCGGCGCCGCCGGAGCCTACCTGTCTCGCCGTGCCGGCGGAAGCCGCATGGCCCGACTGGCTTGCAGTCTCTTTCCCGCCGGCGTGATGCTTGTCTCCATGGCCTGCATCATCCTGCTGACCCATATCTTCGGAACCGACGGAGCCGTCTCTACCCCAGCCCTTCCAACCATCATCAGCACCACGATCCTTGTGCCGGGTGCAGCTGCACTCCTCGGAGCCTTGCCATTCTCTCTAAGCCGAACGGGATGGAAACGGCGCCGGATGGCGCATAGCTTCCACCGATCCTCTGGTGTTGGCGCCCGTCCTTGTCGCGTACTTTGCGACAGGGCGGGGATTTTCACTTGGCCAAAACACCATCTTCGGCATTCTCTCCCTCTGACCCTGCGGTTAACGTTTTCACCTACCTCTCAAAATCTTCCTTCCGCATGTAAAATGAAGTAGAACAGCAGGAGTAACCATGTCCCAGAACAACGGATCTTCTATTTCGCTTCGCCTCAAAACCGGCCTAGCCGAAATGCTCAAAGGCGGCGTCATCATGGACGTCACCAACGCCGAGCAAGCCACATCGCCGAGCGTGCCGGAGCGGTTGCCGTCATGGCGCTCGAACGTGTCCCCGCGCAAATCCGCGCCGAAGGCGGAGTGGCCCGCATGGCCTCGCCCAAAAAAATCCGCGAGATCATGGCGGCTGTCTCCATTCCGGTGATGGCCAAATGCCGCATCGGCCACTTCGCGGAGGCCCAAATTCTGCAGGAACTTGGGGTTGACTATATTGACGAATCCGAGGTGCTCACCCCGGCCGACGAGGCCCATCACGTGGACAAGCACGCCTTCAAGGTTCCCTTTGTCTGTGGCGCGCGCAATCTTGGCGAAGCTCTCCGGCGCATCGCCGAAGGCG
This sequence comes from uncultured Acidobacteriaceae bacterium, assembly GCA_963834075.1. Lineage (GTDB taxonomy): Bacteria > Acidobacteriota > Terriglobia > Terriglobales > Acidobacteriaceae > PALSA-270. The sequence continues at coordinate 98,853 of CAWIAH010000005.1, read as the reverse complement.
CAGCCATGATCCGCACGAAAGGCGAAGCCGGTACCGGCGACGTGGTCCACGCCGTCAAGCACATTCGCCAGATCGTGCAGGAGATGAAAATCCTCACCGTACTCGGCGAAGAAGAGCTCTATGCCAAAGCCAAAGAGCATGGCGCGCCTTACGAGCTGATCAAGATGGTCGCCAAGGCAGGGAAGCTGCCGGTGCCAAATTTCTCCGCCGGAGGTATTGCCACGCCCGCGGACGCGGCCCTGGTCATGCAGCTTGGTGCCGAGGCGGTATTCGTCGGCTCCGGCATCTTTATGAAAGACTCGACTACGTTTGCCGAACCGGAAGAAGCCGCCAAGCGTGCCCGCGCCATCGTGAAAGCGGCCACGCACTTCAACGATCCTAAAGTGTTACTTGAGGTAAGCGAAGACCTGACGGGAGCTATGAAGGGCCTCGCAGTATCCGGGCTCGACGAAGCCCACATGCTACAGACCCGGGGCTGGTAGTCGCTTGGCAAAACGTTCCCATGGGAACATTTTGTAAAGTTATGTAAGTTATATAACCTATTATTTTGTGTAGATTATATGGATTTGTTAGATTGTAGCTTAATGTATTGGCGGCCTTGCGTTCGTTACCTTTGTCGCTCCCGCCGGTATGATTCAGAACTCGACGCTGTCACAATAGGCTTGCGCCATCTTCGGGGTTACACCCAGCAATTGGGCAATCTTTAGGGCGCGGCGCCTGCTGAGGTTCGCGGCCCGATTGTCACGGGCGACGTATTCCCAACCGCCATCGGCGCGGGGCGCCCACCCCATCTCCTGGATGATTTCGTCGGTCTTCGCTTCCAACTCCAGTTGCGCAGACATAGTTCACCTACGGCAATTCTACCGGATAGTCAGCCTTCTGTTGGCATCAACGACATTCTAGCGGGAGAGCTGGGCCGAAGACGCGGAGGTCTCGCGTTGCAACCCCTCGCGGATTACCTATATTCGATAGAATCAAATGTTCATTTTATGAAAATCGGAGTCCTAGCGCTGCAGGGCGATTTCGATGCCCATCGCCGCCGCCTCGAAGAACTGGGGGCACAGGTTGTTCTGGTGCGCAAACCGGAGCAATTCGATGAGATTGACGGTCTCGTGATTCCCGGCGGGGAGTCGAGCACGTTTCTCAGACTTCTCGGCGATGCCGGATTCGGGAAGCTCAAGCAATTCGTCCGCGACAAGCCAACTTTCGGGACCTGTGCCGGCGCTATCCTTTTGGCCAAAGAAGTTGAAAATCCGGCCCAGGCTGGTTTAGGCGCGCTCGATATCGGCATTCGCCGTAACGCCTACGGCCGGCAGCTCGACAGTTCCATCCGCGAAGGCCAATTTGGAGATTCCCCGGTGGAAATGGTCTTCATCCGCGCCCCCAGGATTTCGCGGATGGGGCCGGGTGTCAAAATCATGGCGACAGAGGGGAATGACCCAGTCGCCGTTCGCCAGGGCAAAATCATGGCGGCGACCTTCCACCCTGAACTCTCCGATGACCGGCGGATGCACCAGGCCTTTCTGGATCTGGTCCGCAATGGCGAATAAAATTTTACTTTGCCGGCGGGGCGTACGAAATCCCTAACTGATCGAACAAAAAGCTGAACACGTCGGCACTCTCCTGGATTTGCTCTTCCAACGCCGTGCCAAAGCCGTGGCCGGCGTTTGCCGTGGTGCGCAAAAGGATTGGATATGCGGAATGGTTTGCCGCTTGCAGCCGCGCCGTCATTTTGCGCGACTCCATCGGATTCACCCTGTGATCGTTTTCGCCGGTAAGAAAAAGGATAGCAGGATAATCCGTCCCATCCTTCACATGGTGATAAGGCGAATAGGCGTAGAGCGCCTTGAACTGGTCGGGGTCTTTCACGGTGCCGAACTCGGTCACATTGAAGGCACCGTTAGGATCGAGTTCAACCCGCAGCATATCGTAGATACCGACGAAGGAAACCACGGCGCGAAACAGCCCCGGGCGCTGCGTAAGAGTAGCGCCCATGAGCAACCCGCCATTGCTGCCGCCCATGATGGCCAGATGCGCCGGGCTGCTGTACTTGCTGGTCAATCAAGTATTGGGCGCAGGCGATGAAGTCGTCGAAGACATTTTGTTTGTGGGTGAGGTTTCCGGCCTTATGCCACTCTTCGCCATACTCGCCTCCGCCGCGCAAATTGGCGACGACATATATGCCGCCCTGGTCGAGCCAGAGGCGCGTGCTGGACCCTACGAAGTAGGGCTTTTCGTTGATGCCGTAGCCGCCGTAGCCGTAAAGCAGCGTTGGATTGGAGCCATCGAGCTTGGTTCCTTTGCGGCGGATGATGTCCATCGGCACGCGTGTGCCGTCTTTTGAAATGGCAAATTGGCGCACTACCTCTGCGTCATCAAATTTTGCTGCCGAAGTTTCGTAGAGCGCGGTACGAGTCGCCCTGCCGGTGGCCGGATCGAACCGGTACCAGGCGGCCGGCGCCAGATAGGAGGAGTTGTAGAAGAGCACGGCGCCACCCCCGACGGATAGAATCTGATCCACGGCGGAGATTGCCGGCAGAACCGGGCGCGGGCAAAGCGCGACCGTTATTATCGAAGACGCGCACCCGCGATGGTCCGCCGACGATGTCCCGTACGTAAAGATAGCCGGGAGTAGTCACGAAATCTTCGATCGCCGCATGCGCACCCTCATCGTCCCCAACGCCTGAGCTTTGCGGAACCACAATCTTGGCGTCGGCAAGCTCAGGCTGCGCAAGAGGCACGCGAAGAATCTGGCCGCGCGGGGCATTTTTGTAGGAGCGCAGGTAAAGGTACCCGTCGGCACCCGCCCTGGCGGAAACGACAGCGTCGTCAAAGTGCGTGACCTGCCTCCACTGCCCGGCTGAGTCCATTAGATAGTGGGCATATTGCCCGCCATCGCCATCGCTTACGGACGCTATGAGCCAGCGGCCATCGTCGCTGGTCTGCAATGCGATCTCCGCAATGCGTGGAAAATCCTTGCCAATAACGTAGGCGTCCTGCTTCGGGTCGGTGCCCAGCCGATGAAAATACACCTGCTGATAAAAATTAGCGTCCTCTGCGGGCCGCTCGTTGCCCTGGGGGTAGCGCGTGTAATAAAAGCCGGAGCCGTCGGCTTTCCAGTCGAGGCTGCCTCCGGCGGTCGCGAAGTTCACCCGCGGCACGACCTCCGAGAGCTCTTTGCCGGTAGCCGTCTCGAAGATGTGAACCGAAGAGTCCTCCGATCCGTTCAGTGAGAGCGCCGCAGCCACATACTTGCCATCGAAAGAAGGAACAAAAAAGTCGATCCCGGTGGATCCCTTATCACTGGCGGCATTGGGATCGAAGACGGCTTTGGCGCTCGCGGGGTCGTCGGCCGAAGTCAGGGTGACGATCATGGGCTGTTGCTTTTGCGGCTGAGATTTGAGAGCAAACAGCACGCCTCCGCGAAAATGCAGGTCGTAGTAGGCGTCTGACTTGGCGGCGATCAACTCCCGCATCCTCTGCGCGATGGCGGGCCGCGACGTTAAATGGTCGAGGTACGCGCGAGTGTGCGCGTTCTCTGCCGCCGACCACTGCTTGACCACGGGATCGTCCCAATTCTCCAGCCAGCGATAGTCGTCGGTGACTCGGACGCCGTGATATTCGTCGACAACTGCATGTTTTGGCGTGGCGGGGAGAGGAGCTGAGGATGGTGACTGGGCGAACGCGGCGCATACCAGCAACAGGGCAGTGAAGTAAATAGGCAAAAACTTCTTCATAGGGCTCATCCTTTGCATGTGAATGCTGAGGATCGGAAGCGAAATATTTTTGAATTGGCAGGCATTATAGCCCTTGGGCTGAAGCTAATTGGGATGAGAGCTGTTGGGAATTCAATTGCGGGGTTACTTTTTCGGCAGAAGCTGCATTTTGGTGTCCCTGTCTGCCGGTCTCAGATCGAAGTCTGCAGTGACGAAAACATGATCTGGGGTGGGCGAAGCCAACTCGGCTCCGAAGGCATCCGCGTTAGGAATTCGGCGGTTCAACTTAATCAATGCTGCCCGAACTGCGTGCTCGGCGGTGGCGGGAATGATCTCCAGCCCGAAGGAGAATAACCGAGTGAGGACGAGATCCACCATCTGCTGTCCGCGAACCTTACCGGTGATGCCCGCGATCTCGCCCCAGTGAACCGCCGAGATGATCGCACGACACCGCCCGCCAAGGTGTCCCTTGATGATCCCCGCGATCTGGTCGCTGCCAGCCTCCCCGTCGAGATATCGCAGGATCGCGATGCTATCCAGGACATGAGTTACCATTTGCGTTTCTTCTTGTCCTGCCGCCTTTGCCTTAGGAGTGCTGCGGATAGGGAAGGTTTTACCTGCAAGAATGCCGCCTGTCGCGCCCACCCACTTAGCATTTTTTTCTTGACGAGAGCCTTTCCGTAACGCTATGGTTACGCATTATGCGTCACCGTTCGGTTACATATTCGACGGAAGCGGCGTTCCAAGCCCTCGCCGACCCCACCCGCCGTGCCGTGCTCGATTTACTGAGGCAAGGGAGCCAACCCGCCGGGCAGATTGCCAGCGCCTTCACCGTTTCCCGTCCCGCGATTTCCAAGCATCTGCGGTTGCTGCGCCGGGCGCATTTGGTGAGTGAGCACCGCCAGGGGCGGCATCGGGTATATAAACTCAATCCCGAACCGTTGAAAGCGGTCGATTCCTGGCTGGAACATTACCGCATATTCTGGCGGGCAAACTTGTCCAGCTTGAAAAGCTTTGTCGAGGGCGAGTACGCTCGCGAATTATTTTCCGGGAAACCCAAAGAAAATCGATGACTCAATTTCAAATCGGAAAGGATCGAGATTATGACTCAGAGTTCAACCCGCACCCAATTTAGCCGTGCTGCTCAGGCGGCGTTGGTGGTCTTTGCCTGCGCCCTAGCCTTCGCACAATCCGGCGCGCAAAAATCTTTCAGCCAAATCAGATCGCTCGACGGTACCTGGGAGGGCAAGACCGGCGAAGGCAAGCCGGTGAAGGTGTCTTTTCGTGACACTGCCAGCGGCACTTCCGTGATGAGTGAAATCATGGGCATGGGCCACGAGGATATGGTCACCATGTTCTACCTCGACGGCGCCGACAAATTGATGCTCACCCACTATTGTGGCGCTGGCAACCAGCCTCGCATGCGCGCCACCGTCTCGCCAGACGGCAAGACTCTGACCTTTGATTTCGTGGATGCAACCAACCTGGCGAGCCTCGACGACGGCCACATGAATCGCGTGGCGTACGCCATCCTCGACGCGAATCACCATACCGAAGAGTGGACTTTCATCAACCACGGTAAAGAGATGAAAGAAATCTTCGACTTGTGGCGCAAATAATCAAGCCGGGCGCGACTGCAATTCGCGCCCGTACCATTCCCATTGAGAGAACAGAGATGAAGCCCAGCAAAATCACGTCGGACAACGACGCAGTCATTAGTGAGATCGAAATTGCCGCACCTCCTGAGCGTGTTTTTCAGGCTCTAGTCGATCCCAAACAGGTTCTGCAATGGGGCAGACATGATGCCCATGAACTGGTTGTCTGGGAACTGGACGCGCGTTTAGGCGGGCAGTGGCGCTGGGTGGTTCGCGAGAAGAAGCCCTCGGGCCGCTACAAGGTGAGTGAATACGACCACCATGGCGAAGTGCTCGAAATTAATCCGCCGTTCTTGTTGGTTTACACCTGGTACACCAACTTCCACGAACCGCCAACCGCGCGATCCGTGGTTCGATGGGAACTTACCCCCATTGCCACGGGCACGCGACTTACGGTCACGCACAGCGGTCTCGCGAAATTGGACCAGCCCCGCAATGACTACAGCCGGGGATGGCCCGGACTGCTCGACGCCATCCGCCAATACGTTGAGAAGCAATAGGAGAACTCATGGCCAGCAATACCGTTATCCCCATCCCAGACGCGATCGCCGTCGAACATTTCATCGCGGTTCCACCGGCACGGGTTTTTCAAGCCATCACCGACCCGGCGCAGATCATTCAATGGTGGGGACAACCGGGCACGTACCGCACCAGCCGTTGGCACTCCGATTTGCGTCCCGGTGGTCATTGGCGCAGCGAAGGCATCAATGGCAATGGCAGTTCCTTTCACGTGAGCGGCGAATATCTCGAAATCGATCCTCCGCGCTTGTTAGAGCACACGTGGCAGCCCAGTTGGGAGAGCGATCTCAAGACCACGGTCCGCTGGGAGTTGACGGCGAAGGACAATGGCACTTTGGTAAAGATTCAGCACAGCGGTTTCGCCGGCAAAGCGAAAGCGGCGCAGGATCATGGCAACGGCTGGCGGCGCGTCCTCGGCTGGATGCAGGCTTTCGTCGAGCAGGGAAGTACGATCGATTCGCGGAAATAAGAATGAACCCTTTTGCGCGTCATCCTGCAGGCCCTGAGCCCTAAGGATCGAAGGCCGGAAGGATCGAACGACGGCGGCCAGCCGGGTGCTCCGTCCTTGTCGCGCTTTTTTCGCGACCGGGCGGGGAAATCAGTTCAAAATCCCGGTGGTCTTTCGCCCATCACTGCGAAGCTCTTCTCCAGGGCCAGAGCTGCGATGGCCAGCGTGCCCTCATCAAATAACCGCCCAATCAGGGTAACGCCGTGCGGCACCCGCCGCGGAGGCGAAAATTTTGGCAGAGGACGCTTCGAATCGGGAGCCCAGTCACTCCGCGCCTCTGTCACTTCAACAAAACCTGCGCGCAGCGTCAGCGACGGATGGCCGGTAAAGTTAGTCAGCGTCAGCATTTCATCGCGCAGCGAAGGCACCAGAAGCATGTCCACTTGGGAGAGCACGCGCGCCATCTCCGCTGCAACTTTGCGGCGAAAGCGGTCCGACTGCACCAGATCTACAGCCGAAAGAAAACGTGATTGCCGAAAGAGATTCGGCCACGCATCCGGCACCTGCATCTTCAATTCGTCTACCCCGTGGCTCAAGGTCAGCTCTTCGAACGCGGCCGCGGCCTCGGCAAATAAAATAAGATCAAGCGAATCGTACGGCCAGTCGGGAATACTCACCTCAACCGGAACCATGCCCAACCTCTTGGCTGTGCTTAGTGCACCGCGATCCACATCGGTGGCCGGAGCCTCCTTCATCCATTTGGGAAAAAAGCCGACCCGCAGCCCATCGACTTTATCTCCGGCGTCGAAGTCCAGCTTGCTGGGAACGCTGCCGAGATCACCGGCGTCCGGCCCGGAAATAGCGTCAAGGACGAGCATAGTGTCTTCGACGCTGCGTGCCATCGGGCCTAGCTTATCGAGCGACCAGCATAGCGTCATGGCTCCAGTGCGAGCCACACGGCCGAAGGTCGGCCGCAGGCCAGTCACGCCGCAACGCATCGACGGACTTACAATGCTGCCGTCGGTTTCGCTGCCAATGGAAAATCCGACGAGTCCTGCGGCTGTGGCCGCGCCCGGACCGGCGCTCGATCCCGATGATCCTTCCTCCAGCAGCCATGGATTCATCGTCTGCCCGCCAAACCAGATATCGTTCAGCGCGAGCGCGCCCAGGCTGAGTTTGGCCACCAGCACTGCCCCTGCCTCATTTAAACGCGCGACCACGGCCGCATCTTGGGTGGGAATCCGGTTGCGAAACGGCTCCGCGCCCCAGGTGGTCGGGATGCCGGCGGTATCGAGCAAATCCTTTGCGCCCCAGGGAATGCCATGCAGCGGGCCGCGATATTTGCCGGTGGCTATTTCGGCGTCGGCCTGCCTCGCTTGCGCAAGCGCCGAGTCGCGGGTCAATGTAATCACACAGCGCAGCTTGCCGTTGAATCGATCGAGGCGATCAAGATAAATATTGGTAAGCCGCTCAGATGTTAACTGGCGCTGTTCGATCCAGCGCGAGAGGTGAGTAACCGGAGCAAAGGCGATGTTCTCGTCTTTTTCGGGCAACGAGCCTGCATCATTTTGACTGCGCACAAAATGATCGCGCTGCGGCAGCGATGGAATGCCCGGAAGCAGCGGATTCCAATGCGTGGCCGGCGGGATCGTTTCCAGCCCAACTTTGCGCGGACCAGTGCGGCGCTCGTAAAGTGCTGCCATATTGGCGCGCCAGCTGATGGCCGCTTCCTCAAGGTCGCGGCCGTTCATTTCAATCTGCACCAGCTTCTCAGCTTCGGTGAAGGTTGTAGTCGAAACCTCCGGGCCCACAAATGGCCCCGTTCCAAACGCCGGCGGCGCTCCAGGCGGCGGCTGGTCGGTGGTATTCTGCGCTTGCGTAGCTACGGCTGCCGTGAGAAGGCTGAGCGTGGTCTGAGTCAGGAATTGTCTGCGCGATTTTCGCATGCATCCTCCGAAGGGGCATTGTACAGGCGCAAAAGACTGCCTCTCGGCCCCTCCTCCCGAGCCGAAGTAAGAGGAGAAGCAGGCCTCCGGGTTTATACTGACCTATATGCCCGGTGAGCCCCAGAAAACCTTCTACCTCGAGACCTTCGGCTGTCAGATGAACGCGCATGATTCCGAAAAGGTCGTGGGGACGCTCATTTCCGAGGGCTACCGTCAGGTCCCAACCGTCGAAGAAGCCGGTCTGGTGCTTTACAACACCTGCTCGATTCGCGATAAGGCCGAGCAGAAGGTTTTTCATCGCCTGGCCGATTACAAGAAGCTGGAGAAGCAGGGCAAAAAATTCGGGGTTCTGGGGTGCGTCGCGCAGCAAGAGGGCGACAAGATTTTTGAGCGTGCGCCCCACGTTTCAATGGTCTGCGGCTCGGCCTCGTACCGCAATTTGCCGAAGATGCTGGTCCAAATCGAAGCAGGAAATCGCCGCGTAACCGGTCTCGACGACCGCGAGACCGACGAGTGCTTTGAGACCGAGTTCACCGCCCGCACCAACCCCCACCGCGGCTACATCACCATCATCGAAGGCTGCGACAAGTTCTGCTCCTACTGCGTGGTTCCCTTCACCCGCGGCCGCGAGCGCAGCCGTACCTCGGACTCGGTGCTGATGGAGGCGCGCCAGATGGCCGATCTCGGCTATACGGAAATCCAGTTACTCGGCCAGATCGTGAACTCGTATCAAGATCCTGCAGAGAAGAGCTCGTTCGCTGAATTGCTGGCTGCGGTGGGTTCTGTTCCTGGCATCAAGCGGGTACGCTTTACAACGTCGCATCCCCGCCATTTCAGCCGCGACATCATCGAAGCCATCGACGCGGTGCCCACGCTTTGCGATCACGTGCATCTTCCAGTGCAAAGCGGGGCTTCCAAAATCTTGGAAGCCATGCAGCGCCTCTACACTCGTGACGAATACCTGGAGCGCATCTCCTGGATTAAAGCCGCCAAGCGTAACATCAGCCTGACCTCCGACATGATCGTCGGCTTTCCCGGCGAAACCGAGGCCGACTTCGAGGAGACGCTGTCTTTGCTCGACGCCGTGCAGTACGACAGCATCTTCGGATTCAAGTATTCGCCCCGCCCCAACACGCCGTCGCTCAAGCTGGCCGATGCGATTCCGGAGGAAGAGAAGTCGCGGCGCCTGATCGTGCTGCAGGAAAAGCAGCGGGAGATCCAACGCCAGCACAACCTGGAACAGGTCGGGCAAACCCATGAAGTAATGGTTGAAGGCAGAAACGAAACGCGTGGGCAATGGCTGGGCCGTACCACACAGAACAAAGTGTTGAACTTCACCGCGCCGGACGGGCACGCTCCTCCCTTGGGCAGCTACGTGCCTGTGCACGTACACACCAGCTTTCCCAACAGCCTTTTGGGCGAAATGGTGATATAAGGGGCAAAGAAGCGGGAGATGATGATGGAAGTAGAAATGAAAATTCGCGGCCTGATGATGGATCCGGTCAGCAATATGCCAATTGTTGTCTTGAAAGATGTCGGTGGAGAATCAGTGTTGCCGATCTGGGTTGGCATCTACGAGGCTAATGCCATTGCGCTGGAAATCGAAAAGGTCGCGACGCCGCGTCCCATGACGCATGACCTGATCAAGAACGTATTGACCGGCCTCGAAGCCAACATTCATAAGGTCGTCGTCACCGAATTGCGCGACGACACCTTCTATGCGGTCATCTGGATGGAGCGGCAAGGCCGCGTCATCAGCATCGACTCGCGCCCCTCGGATGCGCTGGCGTTGGCTCTGCGTGTCGATTGTCCTATCTTTGTGGACGATGAGGTTCTCAAGCACTCCAAACAGGCCGGCAATCTATCGGATAACGCGACCAGCGAGGAATTGCGGAAATGGCTGGAAGGCCTCAACGACGAGGACCTGGGCCGCTACAAGATGTAAGCGGGAACGTGCATGACTGGTTTGAGCGCACGAAGTTTACATAATATCCGTTATCGGACATTGAGTCTTGCGGCAGGTCGAATGCGATCACCGCATCGCTTTGCCCTTCCTCCGTGATTTTGGCATGTCCCCCTGCCGCGATCACCAGATACTGTCTGCCGTTTCCCGCCTGATAGGTCATCGGAGTTGCATGGCCACCCGCCGGTAGCCGAAACTTCCAGAGTTCTCGTCCAGTCGAGATATCAAAACCCCGTATGGCGCTATCCAACGTGCCAGCGATGAATACCAATCCTCCTGCCGTGACAATAGGCCCTCCGAAGCTGATCGAACCTTCCGGCAAATCGCGGTTGCCGGGTGCCAGGACGTTCATCGTGCCCAGAGGGACCTGCCATCTGATTTCGCCTTTCACCATGTCAACCGCCGAGAGCGTCCCCCAGGGTGGCGCGCTGCATGGCAAGCGCGCGGCAGACATGAATGGGCGGCGCATCATCGCATAGGGCGCCCCGAGCTGCGATCCATATTCGGCCCGCAGTTCGTTTGCTGTCGCGGCGGCTTCTTTCCCGGGCGGAACAAGCGTTACCTGAAACGGAAGATTGCTGGTGTTCACAATGAGCAGGCTATCCATCGGATCGAATGCATAACCACTCCAATTCAACCCGCCAATGTTGCCAGGGATGGCCAGCGTTCCACGCAGGCTGGGCGGGGTAAACACCCCCTCGTTGCGCATACCTTTAAGCAGTGCGGAGCATTGCTCGCGGTCGGCAGGCGTTGGCCCCCAAAGCTGATCGGGGCTAATCCGTTGCGGGGCTAACGCGGGCGGAGCTGCCGGAATCGGCTGGGTCGCAGAAGTCGCTTCCCCATGCACATCGCTCTGCGGTACCGGGCGTTCCTCCACCGGAAAAAGCGGCACGCCTGTTGCCCGGTTAAGTGTGTAAATGAATCCAGTTTTATTGCCTTCGATCACCGCATCAACGCGGCTGCCGTTGTGAATGATTGTCGTCAGTAAGGGCGGCGGCGCTGTGTCGTAGTCCCACAAGTCGTGATGTACCAATTGGAATCCCCAGGCAATCTTGCCGGTCTGTGCATGTAGCGCAACTACGGAGTCCGCCCATTTGTCGTCGCCCGGACGCAAGCCACCGTAATAGTCTGGACTGGCGCTTCCCGTGGGAACAAAAACCAGGTCGCGAACCGGATCAACGCTCAAAATGGACCAGGCGTTGGCCGCTCCGCTCCGCCAGGCTCCAGGCGGATCTTCCGCAGTCCCGTTCGCTGGAATCGGGTTCCAACTCCACCGCAGCTCGCCACTGCGTGTATCGTATGCGCGCACCACGCCGTCCGGCATATCCGCGCGAGCGTTATCATCGATCGCCGAGCCGACGACCGCCATGTCATCGATCACTGCGGGAGGAGACGTCATGTGATACCAGCCGGTGTGATATCGGGATACCGATTTCAGGCTGACCTCACCCTTCTGTCCGAAACCGGCGCACGGCATGCCGGTTGCGGCATCCAGGGCAATGAGCCGGGCGTCGAGCGTCTCCTCAAAGATTCTCCGCCGGCAGGGCTTCCCTGCTGGCAACGCTTTGTCCAGCCATGTTGCCACTCCGCGATTGATCAAGCCGTCGCCGTAGCCGAGCGTTAAGTCCACCTTCGGATCGTAAGACCAGCGCTGTTGCCCGGTTTCGGGATCGAGCGCGACAACGCGATTGAAAGGTGTGGTCAAAAACAACAGACCATCCACCATGATCGGAGTTGTCTCGAATCCACTGCGGCCTCTTCCGTCATGGCCGCCGGAAATGTCGCCGGTGTGAAATACCCAGGCCACCTTGAGACGAGCCACATTATCCCGATTGATCTGTTTCAGCGGAGAATACCGCGTATTCCCAGCATCGCGCCCGTATGCTGGCCATTCGGCGTCAGAGTTTCCCTGAGCGATGGCGACGGGACCAAAAAGCCATGCCAATACCAAGTTAGTGCAGACGAGGAGAATGAATTTCATGACGCTCCGGCTGATGAATGCTGAGGACTCCCGTTGTGGAAACTTACCTGCACCGGCGCTACGCATCAAGCGTAAAAGAATCCGCACGACCGGCGGGCTGCCGGTACAAACGAAAAACTGAGGCTCGAATCAAATACGCCCGCCCATGCGTGCTCGCGCTAATGCTCCGTACACCGACTGAACCACATCGGCTTGAATCACCACGGCCGCCGACCGACTTCGCAACGTTGCAGCGAACGCCTCGCGCACCGCAGCGCTATTCGCGAATACTCCTCCGCACATCGCCACCGGCACATCGCCACTGCGGGAAAACAGCCGAATGCTCACAATTTCCGCCAGCCCCGCCAACTCCGCTCCCGCCCTCCGAAGAACATCCATTGCCACCGCATCCCCGCCGTCGCTCGCTGCTAAAACAACCGGAAATAGCCCCGCAAAATCGCGCGCCGGAGAACCATTCGCGGCGATGACTAACTCATCCACACTCTTCATCTCCCAGAACTGCAGAATTCCAGCCAGGAGTCGCGAGCTTCCTTTGCCCGATTCGTCCTCATCCCGCGCCCGCATCACTGCGCTGATCGCGGTCTTTCCAATCCAGTGTCCCGACCCTTCATCCGAAATGGCGAATCCCCATCCCCCCGCCCGCGCTGTCTTCCCTGCTCCATTCTCTCCGTAGGCGATCGATCCCGTTCCGGCGATCACAATGACGCCCGGCCCACTGCCAAATGCCGCCTCGCGCGCAATAATGTGATCTCCGGCGACTTCGATTTCTCCGCAGACGATCTCCGCCAGAATCCGCCGTATGATTTCTTGAATCTGCGGCCGCGCCGCGCCGGTTACGCCAATACACGTTCGTTCGATCTGCAACGGCGTCACTCTGGCGTCCGCGCACGCCTCGCGAATCCCTGCAGCAATCGCCTCGCCAGAGCGCGCCTCTCCAATCCGGATAACGCTGCTTCCCGCCGCCGTGCCTCGGCCGAGGACAGACTCCTCATTGCCGATCAGGCACGAAGTCTTGCTTGCGCCGCCATCAATCCCAAGAAAGATTCCCATTGCTCTTCAGCATAGGATCAAATTGGCCATCCGCAAATTGCCGATCGCGGTTCAAGCGATAGAGTGGTGCCGTACGGGATTCGGCCAGATATCAGGCTGCTGTGGGGGCCGCGCGAAGCGGCAATAAATAAGGATTATCTGGAAATCAGAGGTCTCCAGGCGAAGACCTCCTGTACACTCGTCGGCTCCCTGAATAAATAAACATAGCCTCAGCGAGCGGCGGCCTTGACCCTCGCCCACCGTGCACGCTGCGCCGCGGCAATCTTTTTGCGGGCCGCCGCCGACATCACCCGCGTCGGTTTCGTCGCGCTTGCCGCACCGTTAGTGGCGGCACGTTTTGCCCAGCGCGCCTTTTGCGCCAGACTCATCTTCCTGCGGGCCGCCGCCGAGACGTGTGATCTCGGCTCGGTATAGGAATTCCCGCCATTCAGCTTGCCTAAAACAGAAAGCGCCGCGTCCACGTGCCGAAGCTGGTTCACCAGATTTGCTCTCTCGGTCCTTAATTCGCCAACAATCGCCGGCAAGCCCGTCAAATTAGCCATGAACTACCTCCGGAGGAATTGTACTGCATGCCCATGACTTCTCGAGCCTTTACTTGAATATCCCTGCTCAGGGCGCCCCGTCATCGTCACGTTTTGTGGGGCAGGGCGGGGGATTTGGCTCGAAACCACAATTCAGCCTTCAGACACAATTAGATCGGACAATTACCTATCTAGGCTGACTCGAAATGGATCTCATCGCGCGCAAAGAAAAGGCCTGGCAAAAGCCAGGCCGGTTCAAAGCTCCTAAGTTCTAGTGCCGCGGTCCGCCGCGGCCCCCACTACCGCCACCATGACCACCGCGTCCCGGACCTCGGCGTCCACGGCCGCCCCGGCCGCCACCACCACCGCCGCCCGGTCTGCCGCTCCGGCCACCGCGATCTGGAGGACGATCTCCGCCGCCGCCCATGGGACGGCTATCATCTCGATTGAAGTTCGGCTCCGCTTCATCCGGAAAATCTCCGCCGCCTTCAATCGTCAAAGCCGGCGCAGTTGCAGGCGCGCCATCGGCCTGCGGCTCGGCTTCTCCGCCTTCCGGCGCGGGTGGCGCTTCGCCTCCGCCCATTTTTGCCCGCTGCTCCTTCAGAATCGCCTTGCGCGAAAGCCGGATGCGGTTGCCTTCCACTGCCAGCACCTTCACCAGCACTTGATCGCCCTCTTTCAACTCATCGCGCACATCTTTGATGCGATGCTCAGCCACCTCGCTGATGTGCAATAGCCCCTCGGTTCCGGGAATGATTTCGACGAAGGCTCCGAAGTCCGCCAGACGCGTCACCTTCCCAAGATAAGTCTTCCCTACCTCGGCGCTCGCCGTCAGATCGCGGATAATCTGCAACGCCTTGCTGGCCGAAGCTTCATCGTTCGAAGCCACGTTCACCTTACCGCTGTCCTCAACATCAATCTTCACCCCGGTCTGCTCGATGATGCTGCGGATCATCTTGCCGCCGGGCCCAATTACGTCGCGAATCTTGTCCACCGGAATCTGCAAGGTATAAATTCGCGGCGCGAATGACGACACTTTCTCACGCGGCGCAGCCAGCTCTTCGGCCATCTTGTCCAGGATGAACAACCGCCCCCGCTGTGCTTGCGCCAACGCCTCCCGCATGATCTGCGCCGTAATGCCGCCGACTTTAATATCCATCTGCAGGGCAGTGATACCCTCTCTGGTTCCGGCGACTTTGAAATCCATATCGCCGTAATGATCTTCCGCGCCTGCGATGTCGGTCAGGATGGCATAGTCGTCGCCTTCCTTCACCAACCCCATCGCCACTCCGGCTACGGGAGCCTTTAAAGGAACGCCGGCGTCCATGAGCGAAAGCGCCGCTCCGCAAACCGACGCCATCGAAGACGATCCATTCGACTCCAAAATATCCGAGACCACGCGCATCGCGTACGGCCACTTATCTTCCGACGGCAGCACCGCGGCAATCGCCCGCTCCGCCAGCGCTCCGTGCCCAATCTCGCGCCGCCCCGCTCCGCGCAGAAATGCCACCTCCCCGACCGAAAACGGAGGGAAGTTGTAGTGCAAAAGGAACCGCTTCTTGGCCTCGCCTTCGAAGGTTTCGAGGCGCTGCATGTCGTCGGTCGTGCCCAGAGTCGTGCTGACCAGGGCTTGCGTCTCGCCGCGGGTGAAGATGGCGGAGCCGTGGGTGCGCGGCAGAACGCCGACTTCGACCCAGATTTCGCGGATCTCATCGAAGGCGCGGCCATCGGGGCGATGTTTCTTTTCGATGACCTGCTCGCGGAAGATGCGCTCGCGCAGAGTTTCGAAATAGTGCTTGAACTTGGCAAGCGCCTCTTCGTCCTCTTCGGGAATCTCCGCTTTCAGTTTTTTCTTGAGCTCGCTGACCAGGCTGTAGCTTTCGGCCTTGGGATGCTTTTTGGTATCGAGCGCATCGGTCAACTCTGCGCCGACTTTTTTCTTGAGAGCGTTGTAATACTTCTCATCGAACTCGGGCGGTGTGACCTGCCGTTTCGGCTTGCCCGCCTTTTCGCGCAGCTCATTGATGGCGGCGCAGATCTTTTTGATTTCGGTGTGGCCGAATTCGATCGCGTCCACCACCGTTTCTTCCTTCACTTCTTTCGCGCCGGACTCAATCATCACGATGCCCTCGGCGGTGCCGACGACCATGATGTTCAGCAGGCTCTCACGCATCTCAGTGTAGGTCGGGTTGACGACGAAGGCTCCGTTAACCAGGCCAACGCGCACCGCACCCACGGGACCGAGAAACGGGATATCCGAAATCGTCAGGGCGCACGACGCCGCGTTGATGCCAACGACATCCGGGTCGTTCTCCGAATCGGCCGACAATACGAACGCGATCACCTGGGTCTCGCACTTGAATCCTTCGGCAAACAGCGGCCGCACTGGACGATCAATCTGCCGGCTGGTCAGAATTTCGCGTTCACTGGGCCTGCCTTCGCGCTTGATAAAACCGCCGGGAAAACGTCCGCCGGCATAGGTGTATTCGCGGTAATCAACGGTGAGCGGAAAGAAGTCGATGCCTTCGCGCGGGTCGGCATTGGCGGTTGCGGTAGCCAGCACCACGCTGTCCCCGATGCGCACCACGGCCGAGCCGTGGGCCTGCTTCGCCAGTTTTCCGGTTTCAAATGACAGGCGCTTGCCGCCTGCGAGTTCTACGCTTACTTCAGTCGCTTGTGGCTTCATGGTTTCTTTTCCTTATGGCAGGAGCACGGTCCAGTGCTGTTCTAGGAGGCAATACAAATATGGATGAGCCAGGCCCTTTGCCGATCATTCTCCGCGATCATTAGGATCGGCAAAATTCAAAGACGGCCGGAGCGCACCGGAATGCATTTTCCCCGGGGAATGCAGGCTGTCTCATCCGCAGGCGGCACTACGCTCCCATGACTTTGGCAGCTACACGAAACCCCTCCAGAATATGGAGGGGCGGACGTTACTTGCGGAGGCCGAGCCTCTGCACCACGCCTTTGTAGCGGTCGGAATCGTAAGTCTTGAGGTAGTCCAGCAAACGACGCCGTTTGCTGACCAGCATGAGAAGACCGCGGCGCGAGCCATGATCCTTCTGGTGCGATTTGAAGTGCTCCGTCAACTGACCGATCCGCTCACTCAACAATGCGATCTGTACTTCCGGGCTTCCCGTATCCGTGGGATGGGTGCGGTGTTGGTCAATGAGGGCTTGTTTTTGCTCTCTGGCTAGCACTAACCTGATGAACTCCTGTCTCTAGTTTTTCGTTTTTGTCTGTAACGTATTCGAGGTTAACATGTTGCCGGGAGAGGTGTAAAGACAGGCGGCATCGATCGTAGGTGCTCCAAGATAATGTCACCCCCTAACTACAACCGAGACTTTCTCACACACTCAGGATGATAACGATAAGTCAGACAGAGTGAACGTTCCCATGTGCCTACATTTAGGTGCGTTGCAGCAATCCTGCGGGTGAGGATCGAAGCCGCGTGCGTTCATCTCGCCCCACCTTTGCAAAAGGCAAAACCGCAAAGGTGGGTCACCCGTCCACGCTTAGCCAACCAGCGTCCAGTCTTCAATCGCTAACCTGTGAACCCGTCGAAACTCCTGAGTATTGGGGGTGACGAGCGCCAAACCCAGGCTGCGGGCGTGGGCGGCGATGAACAGATCGTTGGCTCCAATCATCTTTCCTGATTTCTTCAACTGGGCGCGAATCTGCGCATAGTGTGAAGACGCGTGGTCGGGGAAATCCAGAACTTCCACGTAATTCAGAAAGGCATGTAGCGACGCTTCGTCCTGCTGGCGCCGAGGAGATACTTCAACCCCATAGAGCAACTCAGACTTGGTGACTACCGAGACACAAACGTCGCTGAGCGGGACCTTTTGCAGACGCCGCAGAAGCGCGTCGTGAGAACGCTTCATCACGTAGGAGCAAATAGCCGTATCCAGCATGAAGCGGAGCATTACCGCTCACGCTCCTGCACTGGCAAGTCTTCCACGCCTTCCATGAAGCTTGCCGAAGCGACAGGTGCATCCGCCAGATAGGAACTCCAATCAAACGGCCGAGGCGACAACACCACCTCGCTTCCCTCTTTGCGAATGAACACCTCCTGTGTGCGGAACTGAAACTCCTTGGGCAGGCGGACCGCCTGGCTGCGGTTGTTCATGAAGATTTTGGCCTTGCGCGCAGTGGATTGGTCTTTGGAGATTGGCATATACATGAGTATATGCCAGGTGAAGGGGCGAGCGCAATTCACACCAGATTTTGGCTCATTTTAGGCAAGAGCGAATGGGGCCAGTTCCGTCTGTATGAATGCATAAGTGAAATGAAGAAGGGTTCTCGAAGCGGCTACGATGCTGAGACTGGCGAAGAAAGCGCCGGCTCAGAAAGCGCACTTGGAGAACCCTATGAACAGTCTTCACTATATCGGATTCGACGTTCACAAAAAAGCCATCAGTTTCTGTGTCAAGACCGCTGCGGGCGAGATCGTGGAAGAAGGCAGCGTGCTGGCGCAACGCGAGGTCTTGCGGCGGTGGGCCTTAGCTCGACCGCATCCGTGGCGAGGAGCGCTGGAGGCGACCCTGTTCAGCGGCTGGATCTACGACGCCCTGAAGCCCTACAGCGAGCAATTGGAGATGGCGCATCCGGCCAAGATGAAAGCCATCAGCGCGGGCAAGAAGAAGAGCGATACCATCGCCGCGCGCACCATCGCCGACTTGGTGCGCTGCAATCTACTACCGGCCTGCTATGTGGCTCCGCCGCGGATTCGCGAACTGCGCCGTCTGCTGCGCTATCGCAGCCTGGTGGTGAGCGAAGCGGTACGCATGAAGAACAAGATGGCCGGGCTGCTGATGGAGACCGGCGCGCTTTACGTGAAGGAGAAGTTGCACCGCAAGAAATACTTCGCCAGCCTGCTGGAAGAACTCGAAGAAGTGCCGGAATCGGTGATCGATCTGCTGCGCTTGAGCCGCGGCGCACTGGAGATGTTCGAGAGCACGCAGAAGCGGCTGGTCCGCGAATTGCTCGCCGATCCCGAACTGGCCGAACGAGTGCAACGACTGATGTCGATTCCAGCCGTCGGAGAAATTACGGCTCTGACCTGGGCCTTGGAGGTCGGGGATCCCCAACGCTTTCGCTCCTGCTCCGATGCCATGAGCTATTGCGGACTCACAGCGGCGTTGAAGTCTTCGGCGGGGAAGCAGCAACGCGGACCGATCTCCAAACAGCGCAACCACTGGCTGCAAACCACGCTGATCGAGGCCGCCAAGTTGGCGCCACGCTGGAATTTACAACTGGCGGCGCTGCATGCCCGCGAACTGGAACGCGGACATCGCAACCGCGCCACGCTGGCGGTGGCGCGCAAACTCGTCGCCTATTTATTGGCGGTCGACAAAAGTGGTCAGGCCTTCCAGACCCACGCGCCGCAGGAAGTGCGAACCCAAAAAGCTGCCTAAGAAGGGAAAACTTTGAACTCAGCGGCGATCAACCGGCCGTTCCTCGCCAACTTGGGGACTGGGCAGAGGAGTCACGACTCCCGATGCTCCTTACCCTCTGTATCGAGGCCGGCCGGAAAACTCTAACTCATACTTCGTGGACCGGGCTCACGCACGGTTCCCGCAAATGGATGTCTGGCCAGGCTGCCGCTTTGGCCGTTACAAAGGATCGCACGCCGTTCGCTAACTTAAGCGCTCCACTCCCGCTTCGAGAGCCCACTCTTCCAAGCGCCAGGAGACCTCCGTCTCCTCTTGACTTTTACTTATCATGGATGTCCCCAGATTCCCTGTCCCGGAAGTTTCTTGCTCGACCGGGATCCGAAAGGGGTAAAATCCGACCTAAAGGATTTGGCGGCTCGGCGCTGCATCTATCTTTTGTTCCTCGGGCGTAGCCCGCGCTCCACGGAAGGCATGCTTCATGAGGCATACGGGGCCCTCCTCCGATTCAGTTCCCGGCACCGCGCGTCGTGCCGCGCCGTTTGGTTTCGACCACCAGCCCTTTGACCACGCCGCTTTCTTCTATCTGGACGAACAGTTTTTCCTGCGCACGTTGGGTGATTTGGCCATCGCCGTGCTGCAAAAGGGCGGAGCGGCCGTCATCATGGCGACCGGAGCGCACCAATGGGCTCTAGCGCGGCGCTTGACAGAGTGCGGCGTCGACCTGCCGTCACTAAGACTTGAGAACCGCTATGCGGAGATTGACGTAAACGAAGTTCTCTTCCAATGCATGGAGGGCTTGACGCTCAATCTGAACAAGCTGGGCTTGCTGCTGACTGGCAGAATTGCGGCCGCCCGGCAGGAGCCGAACTCGAAGACCGCGCAGTTGTTCGTCTTCGGTGAGCTGGTCGCGATCTTGTGGGCGAAACGCGACCTTAGAAATCTTTTAGCGATGGAGCAATTGGGAGATAAGCTAGGCTCCGCGGTCTCGACGGCCTGCGGCTATCCGATTCGGGAATTCGCCGAACCCGGAACCGAAGAAGCCTATCTGCAGATTTGCGCCGCGCACTCCACCGTGATTCCGCCCGATGCCTATCCCACGGACGAAACCGAGCGGAGAGTCCTTGAAGCCACGGCGCGCGCCCTCCGTCGCCTGGTGCTTTGAGGACGAAGCAACCAAGTTCACCGAGAGCGTTCTCGACCTGGGGGCTGGCCCACACATTCGCATTTTAACTCCTGGGACCACCCGAAAGAGGCTGCCCCACTCGCCGCGGTTTTCGGCGAGTGGGCACGACGGACCTCGCTCCCTATTTTCACTCGTCACAGACCACACTCACAATTCTGTGATAGACGTGGCCGATGCCCACTAACCTGCATCGCTACCGCTGGATATCTCCACTTCATCACCACCAGCTGCTATCAGCGAAGAGCGCTGCTTGGCACGCCGCAGAATCGCAGTCTGTTTCTGGAAGTCATGCTCTAGAAGCCATGGAGCGGGTGCGCCGTCGTTACCGTTTCGTTGTGGTGGGATACGTTGTGATGCCGGAGCATGTTCATCTTTTGCTCAGTGAGCCGGAGCGCGACGATCCCTCGGTGGTGATGAAGGTCTTGAAACAGTCGTTCGCGCGACGTCTGCTAAATCGATGGCGAAGCGGCGTTGATCCTGGGCAGTCCGGCTTACGGAAAATCCCAGTTACGGGGGGCACGTGTGGCAGCGTCGCTTCTACGATTTCGTCGTGTTCACCGGGAAGAAGCGCGTGGAGAAGCTGCGTTATATGCATCGCAATCCGGTTGTCCGAGGCCTGGTGCTAGAGCCGGAACATTGGAACTGGAGCAGCTACCGCCACTACGCCCAGGGAGAGCGGGGGCTTGTGCTGGTCAACAAAGCACAGAAGGCGGAGATGCGGGTGCTCCGGATTGCATAGTGCGAGTTGATCGGCCCCAAACCGTAAGGGACTGTGGCGCCCACTCGCCGAAAACCGCGGCGATGGGGCAGCCGTTTTCGGGGTGGTACAAGAAACTAAAATGCGAATGTGTGGGCCAGCCCCCGTGACCCTAACGCTTCATATGGCGCTACCATCATGGGCTCTGCCCAAATCCAAAGTGGTCAGTCATCGCAGAGATTAAATCTAGGCTGTCGCAGTGAATTCGTTAGTAGGTAGGCGGCGAGAAGGGTAAGAGTATTTCCAGCGGATGGGGCGAGCGTTGGCCGAGTAAGCGATGATGTAGCGCCGAAGTTTGCGAGCCAGATCGGGGACCGAGGTAAAAATTCCGCGAGCGATGACCTCGCGCTCGATTTTGGCGAACCAGATCTCGACTTGGTTGAGCCACGAGGAATAGGTGGGCGTGAGTGAAACTCGACGCGCGGATGCCGTTGGAGGAAATCGCGAACCAGTTGGGTTTTATGGGCGGAGAGTTGTCGAGGATGATATGAACCTGCTGCCGGGGCGAGCACACGCGGACCACTTCTTCCAAGAAAGCAACGAAGTCGCTACTCGTGTGGCGAGCTGCGGTTTTGCCGTGCACACGGCCGGTTTTGGTGTCCAGCGCGGCATATAGCGAAAGCGTGCCATGCCGGAAGTACTCAAACCCGTGGCGCTCGGCGCGGCCGGGCGAGAGCGGCAGAACCGGGTCGAGCCGATCCAGAGCCTGAATCGCGGTCTTTTCATCGACACAGAACACGGCCGCGTGTTGCGGCGGATGCAGGTACAAACCCAGAATATCGGCCGCTTTGCTTTCGAACTCGGGATCGTCACGAGGTTCATCGCAAGTATCTTAGCGAGCAGGCGCTAGCTGACCCGCAAGTGGGAGCTACCTTCGCCGCATGGGATGACATTACGCTCCAGATCAAGCCCATAGGGGTCATCACTTGGGACATGCGGGAATTGGATAAGATGGCTTTAGGTGGCGCGATGCAGCGCAATCCGTCGTACTTATTGCCGCTGGATCGTTAGTGGATATCGGTCGAGTCCCGTGCGACCCCTGGTCACGCTAGGAATTTTCCCAAGGTGTTCCGTGCGACCCCAGTGGTTTCGGACCAATTCCTAAGTGCGATTTCTAGGCTCCAAGCCGCCTGTAGACGATTCGCGCAGAACGAAAGCAAAAGATTCCAAGGCCAATTAACACAGGAAGGCCCAACCAGATGGCGCGGTGGAGACGAAGCAGTATGTAGGTCGCGATTCCGACGTTAACACCCAGGATAAAGAGTAGTATCACCAAACTCAAGAACACTGAACGCACCGACTGCGTTTCTAGTGCGCGAACATCCCGATCACGATTTAGATAACTGAAAGAATCAAAGAGGCCCATTGCCAAAGCTGATTATACGCGACCCCGAGACCACTGACGTTAAATTGCCATATCGCTCGATGGCCCGCTCCGGATGACAATGCCCGGTGGAAGCGGCGTTCTCGACGGAGGTTTCCGGAAACCTCATTTTCTTTCACATAACTGTGCAATTGAGAACATTCACCAATGGTGCCGCCGTCGTAGATTGTTTGCGGCATGCAGACAGAAAGGAGTTTCAATGAAGACGAGCGCATCATTCGTGCCTCCCACGCCTGATCCCAATAAGGCACCCCAGCTACCCAAACCCCACCAACCAACCCGTGAGAGATCGGGTAAGCCAATGCAAGATCGCATCTGACCAAAGGCTGCGCCCCGCACGACCTCCAGAATTCGGGTTATTGACGCAAAATCCCAATTACGCTCATTACCTTGGTCAAGACGGAGTGCCTGATACAGAAATTCAATCCCTGCCACGTCCCTACGTGCAATGATTCGACGCTCCGTTGAACTGGTAACATTGCAGAAAATTCGAGCACGATGAAAAGGAGATTCGGTGATCCGACCCTTGAGTATTTGTTTGCTTGCATGCTGCGGGATCGTCTTGGCGGTGTCTAATCCTCCACAGAGCACGTCGATGGCGGGCGACCGGGCAAATTTTTCCAAAGAAACCATTGAGGGCCTGGTTCGCGATGTTGCCTGTCCAATTCAGAGCCTCGACTCAAGTGCGACTAGCATGAGCCGAAAGTGCGTACAGGATTGCGTGAAGGGTGGCTCGCCGTTAGTTATTCTCACCCAAAATGGTCGGCTGTATTTCCCCATCTCTGCCAAAATGCCCGACACGGATCAGCGGCAGAAATTGATGCCATTCGTCGGCAAATATGTGCGGGCGAGCGGGATTGTTTTTGAGCGAACTGGGACACATGCAATCGTGATCACCGAGATTAAGGAAATGAAAGAGGTTCGCTTGACGATTGATGAGGAATAGGTCGGAACAGCCACTTTTCCTTGCGCGGTTCGTGGTGCAACCCGGACATGGCGCGCAGATAGTAGCCGACGACTGTCTCTAAGTTCATCAACGAGTGAAATCGCCTCACTCCGAACATTCCGACCAGCTCTTCCACAAGACGCAGCGGAGACACCAATCCAAGTGCCTCCTAGACGTGATATGCTCGGATCGAATTGGGAGGTTCTCAAATGACCTCGTCGTGGCAAACAGAATCCGGGCATCTCGCTTGCCGTTGGGCGGACGTTGGTAGGCGGGATAAATATGATTTGAGTTGGATGGAGAATGCTTCTGGTGTGCATGGTAGCTATCTTCCGCCCCTTCCTGATTTTGCGAGCCATAGCCCGTTTGGGGGCGCCACATGGTTTCTGCGCTATGGGATCAAGCCGGAAGTTGACCTCTGTCCTTGACCCTTTGTTTTGGCCTCCCTGCCAAACTTCATACCCCATCTTTACGCCAATTCCACTGCCGCAATATTTTCCAGGTCGTTACTAACCGTCCCCCCCGCTCATTGCTGGGACCGTTCCCACTCGAAAGGTGTGCACCCATTGCGCGAAGTGGTAGCCATCAAGAAGGACTACGATGAACCGTGCGCTTTTATTCGACCAAGTCATTCAACGGCACTATCAGGTTCAAATGTATTTTCTGCGAACATATGGTTGCCACACCGGACTTCGATCCCGAGAAGGGCAACCGACATACTCAAGCGGCTAACGCCATCAATCAGCATGTTCGGGATCAACATCCGTCCAAGTTAACTGTTGTGACCCGATTGAAGTCGGGCTCTCGCGGTGCACTTTGAAGCTCAACTCACTAAGACACATCCTGTCTGTGCGCTGCCCGATGTGCGGAGCCCCGCCGAAAGAGAAGTGCACGCTCAGTACCGGCAAACCGTGCATAAAAACGCACCATGATCGTGGCCTCGCGGCCGCCAGAGCGGGACGCCCTGAGAACTTTGCCCATTCCGCGCTACGAAGCATGAAAGCAGCAGCCAACCGTGGTCTACGCAGCATCTTCCCGTTAGGCTGAAAAGGTGGTCACGCTAGGAATTTTCCTGGCAGCTGCCGTGCGAGCCCAATCTTTAGAATTCGGGTCACTAAGTGTGAGCGCGGGAGAGAATGTACCCAGTCGAATGCACATTCCTCTTTTGCTTATGCGGCAGTTCAGCAACAACCACATGCTTTGCCACGCATGGCCTCCCATCCTTCCCATACGATGAGTGGAACAATCGCCAGAGCAGCAATTGGATCGGCCCACCCAAGGTGCCAAATCGCGTTGAGTGCAAGGCCGATGAGAGCTATTGCGGAAAGGTAAGCACATAAAGCGGATTCGGCAGCGTCCGCTCGGATCGCGGCGCTCCCCGTCAACGCAGACAGCCTCCGCTTCTTCTTGGCAAGCCAGGGCATGATTACAACGGCGCCGATCAAGACTGATATTCCTAAATATGTGATTTTCGTTTCACGGTGCCCTATTGAGGATTGCATAATATAGTTACAAGGGAAACAGTTCTGCCTGTCGCCAGAAGGCAATGACCAGCGTGGGCCGTTTCCGCATCCGACGCAGAGCTTTCCGGGCATAGTGGCTTAGCTGGCTGAAGTTCTGCGGGCAGAAATTCGGCAGTTCGTGTTGCTTCCAGTGCGACCACAAATACTCGACCGGATTCAGCTCGGGCGCATAGCCGGGGAGAAACTCTACCCATAGCCGTCCGCGCTGCTGGCGGATGAAGTCCCAGGTCATGTGGCTGCGATGGCCGGTCAATCCGTCCCAGACGACGAGCAACTTGCCGGGAATGTGGCGCAGCAAGTGCTCCAGGAACTCGATGACCTGCGGGCTGCGAATGGTCCCGGGAAACAGCCGGAAGTAGAAATTCCACCATGTCACTCCCGCCATCGCCGACAGTGTCTTCCAGTTGAAGTGATATTGCAGCATCGGCGTCTGTCCCCTCGGCGCCCAGGTGCGACAGCGGTGCGGGCGCTCACTCAATCCGCTTTCGTCGATGAAGACGATGGTGCGGCCCTCTTGCTGGGCTTTTTTTTAATCTCCGGCCAGCGCTCCTGTTTCCAGTGCCGGATCTTGGCTTCATCGCGCTCCAGCGCACGTCCTACCGGACGTTGACAACTCCAGCCCAGTTGCCGCAGAATCCGCCAGGCTTGCGAGGGGTGATACTTCACTCCGCATTCCTGCTCGATCAAGTGGGCCACGCGCCACGAAGTCCACAGGCTGGTTTCGTACCCTAAAGCCTGCGGTCCGCGCTTCAGTCCCTTCTCCATGCGCCGCAGATCCTCGGGGCGCAAGCGAGCACGGCGCCCAGCGTGGCTGGCCTGCTTCAGCGCTCGCACTCCCCCTTGCTTCAACTGTGCGGCCCACCGACTTACCGACTGCCGGTGCACCCCCACCTGCCGGGCCACTTCCGCCAGATGCATCCCCTGCCGCAACAGCCGAGCCCCCAACAGCCGCCGCTGTTCTAACTTCTGAAAGTCTCGCCGTACTCCCGCTGGGTTTCCCATGAACGGAGAGTAGCACGGAACTTCTACTATGTCACTATATTATGCAATACTCAATAGAAGTGCCATAGCCGAGACCACAGTTACATACGCAGCGAGTACGAACAATAGTGCCGCAGCAGTTCGCGCAGTTCGCTTTTCTGATCCTTCCGGCGCAGAAGCGCGAAACCGCCATAACACTGCCACAGCTGATAGCAGTTCAATTGCACTGTCTCCACCAAAGGCAAGTAGTGCAGGACTGTTCGCCATCCACGCGGCAGACAGCGATACGGCCGCTTCTGTTGTCATCCAAAGGATCGTGATCGTTTGAATCCGTTGGACCAGCCGAGTGGTATCTTGCGCCCGAATTTGGAGAGCGACCACCATTCAGCCACATTATGACATGCTCTTCCCGCACCCCCGACATCGCACACTGGTCCCTGTGGTCGCCTCGTTTCCGGTTATCAGAAAATAACACTGCACCAGAGTCCACGCTCGCTACGAGTTCTCTTTCTGATAGGGCATAGCACCCTTCCCTTCAACGACCGGCTCAAGATTGAGGTGGCTTTGCGGCAGGAAGCGGCCACGGTATCTTCAGAATTTCCTCTAGAACGCTCCCTTCGATCTCCGTTCCGGGAGCAAGCAAACTATAGAACTCGGGACCGCTCATCCCGTGCGGACGGATAATTTCCCTCAGTTTCAATTCGCAGGACAAATTGGCGCTCTTACCCGTGTTTCGCTTTACTGTCCAGATATTATCCATCGTTTCTCAAGTTCGGCGCATTTGATACAGACAACCCAATTCCCGGAAGCCTATGCTTCAAACTCCGCGCCAGACGCGGGATTCAACACGGGTAGTCTACGAGGTATAAGACGTATAAAGTGACCCACGACGAACTCAACCGTCTACGGGAAATCCTCGAAGGTGGCAGGGAACCCACCCCGCAGATAAGCGCCTTCCAGAAGACGGTTCTCCTGATTAAAGCGAAACTCGCACGCCCAACCGAGCCGAAAACCCCGACGACCAAGGTTGCCTAATCCCTCAGCGATATTCGATCAGGTAGACGATGAAGGCTGGCACGCTACCCCAGCGCTCGTTCTCAATCTTCACTATCTTCCAAGTTTTCTCATGTAAGGACAGAATGTCCCCTACAACGGGGAGGGGGACATCGCCGTTCATATCGAAAACTTTCTCTCCGCCTAGCTCGCCTTCGCCATTAAACCGGTACACAAACTGCTGCGCACTGCCCATTACCCCTCTTTTGCTAAAACATGTCTCTCGGCGATTCTATGCCGTGTGGAATCGCCTAACAACCAAAGGCCAACCTACCGCCCATTGCTGGGACCGTTCCCACTCGAAAGGTGTGCACCCATTGCCCGAAGTGGTCGCCGTCAAGAAGGACTACGATGAACCGTGCGCTTTTATTCGACCACGTCATTCAACGGCATTCCGTTCAAGTGTATTTTCTGCGAACATATGGTTGCCACACCGGACTTCGATCCCGAGAAGGGCAACCGACATACTCAAGCGGCCAACGCCATCAATCAGCATGTTCGGGATCAACATCCGTCCAAGTTAACTGTTGTGACCCGATTGAAGTCGGGCTCTCGCGGTGCACTTTGAAGCTCAACTCCCTTTAGACAAAAGCTCTCTCCGCGTTATGGAAGACGGGCTCATCCTGACCGTGGATAAGTCGGCTATTTCGCCGAGGCCATGAATATCAGGCTAAATCGCGGCCTTGCTCGAAAAAGTTCTCGTAGTTTAAAGCAGAATGCTGGGACGAACCCGCTATACTAGCCGTCATTTGCCGCGAGAGGACAGCATGCACCGCTTTGTCGGAATTCTTGGCATGCTCTTTATTCTTGGGATGTCATTTCTCTTCTCCACCAATCGCCGCGCTATCCGCTACAAGACCGTTGCCTGGGGACTGGGCCTTCAGATTGCGTTCGCGTTTCTGGTTATGCGCTGGAGATACGGGCAGCTCTGTTCGACAAACTGGGCGCCGGAGCCAACTGGCTGCTGGATTTCGCGTATTACGGATCGTCTTTTGTGTTCGGCGACCTCGGACAGAAAGGTTCGCCTATGGGTTTTTATTTCGCCTTCCAGGCGCTTCCCACGATCATTTTCATCGCCGCATTTTTTGCGCTGCTTTATTACCTCGGCATCATGCAGGTCATTGTGAAGGCGGCGGCGCGCGTGATGACCGCTCATGGGCGCGAGCGGCGCGGAATCGCTGAATGTCGCCGCGAGCATCTTCATGGGACAAACCGAAGCTCCGCTGACCATTCGCCCGTTTCTGCCCGATGTCACCCGTTCGGAGCTGATGACCATCATGACCAGCGGGATGGCCCACGTTTCCGGCGGCATGATGGCCGCCTACATCGCCTACGGAATCCAAGCCGAAGCATCTGCTGGCGGCCGTGATCATGACGGCGCCGGCACGATCCTGATCGCAAAAATCCTCGTGCCGGAAACCGAAAAGCCGCTGACCGCGCGGCAACGTGGAGATGGCGGAACATCGAGCGCGATGCGAATGCTCTGGGCGCCATCGCGCGCGGCACGATCGACGGCCTGCATCTGGCGCTGAACGTGGCCGCCATGTTGATCTCGTTCATTGCTCTGATCTATCTGGTCGACGGCTGCTTCGGCGGCGTACAGACTGGCTCGCGCCGCACGGTATGCGGCTGGTTCCCTTCCAGCATCGAAGCAGATTTTTGGCTGGGTTTTCTCGCCGTCGCATGGCTCATCGGCATTCCCTGGCACGACTGCCACACGATCGGCAATCTGCTCGGTCTGCGCATGGTGACCAACGAGTTGGTCGCGTTCCAACGGCTGGGTCCGATGCAGGCCGCACTCGATCCGCGCTCTTTCACGATCGCGACCTTCGCGCTATGCGGATTTGCAAACTTCAGCTCGATTGGCATTCAAATCGGCGGAATCGGCGCGCTGGCGCCCAACAAGAAATCAGAACTGGCGCGCCTCGGGATCCGCGCGATGCTGGCCGGAACCATGGCTAACCTGATGTCCGCTTCCATCGTGGGGATCATGTTGCGATGAGCCCTAAATCGCTCTGTCCGCGCCGCCGACGAATTCGCCAACGCCTCCGCGCGCCGCCAAATTCATCCTGGCGAAAACTAAGCTGCGCCCTATGATCGCGCTGGTCCTCGGCTCCGGTCTCGGCGCTTTCGCCGACAAACTCGATTCCGTCGTCACGAATTCCCTACCAGAAAATTCCCGGCTTTCCGCGCTCAACCGTCGAAGGCCATGCCGGATCTCTAGTGATCGGCAAAATCGCGGGCGTTCCCGTAGCAGTGATGCAGGGCCGCGTGCACCTTTATGAAGGATATTCGTCCGAAGGAAGTTGCATTTCCTATGCGTGTCCTCGGACGGCTGGGAATTCGCGCCGCCATCCTCACCAACGCGGCCGGAGCAATCAACCTCGATTACAGCCAGGGCGCGCTGGTGGTGATTCGCGACCACATCAATCTGCAGGGCACCAATCCTCTGATTGGACCGAACGATTCTCGCTTCGGATCCCGATTTCCCGACATGACCCATGCGTATTCAAATCCCTATCGCGAAATCGCGCTCGCGGAAGCAAAGCGGCTTAGGCTGAAGGCGCATGAAGGGGTTTATGCCGCTCTCGCCGGGCCCAGCTTTGAAACTCCTGCGGAAATCCGCTATCTCAGAACTATTGGCGCCGATTTGGTGGGCATGTCCACCGTGCCGGAAGTGATCGTCGCGCGTCAGATGGGAGTCAAGGTATTAGGAATTTCATGCGTAACCAATATGGCCGCGGGCATCTTGGACCGGGAATCAATCACGCCGAAGTCCTGGAAACCGGCGAGCGCGCCAAGGCCGAATTCTTGGCTTTGTTGGTCGCTGTCATTCCTCACCTTGCTGCCGATGTGCGCAACCCCGACCCACCCGAGTGAGGCCGAGCTAGCCTTCCCCGATGTCTTCCTTCCAGATATCTGCATGCTCGCAAATGTAGTCCGCCATCATCGTGACGCACTCTGCGGAATCCAGTTCCACAACGCGTATGCCTAACGAGCGCAGCCACTCCAGACCGCCCTGGAAATTTCGGCTTTCGCCAACAATGAGCGTGCCGAAGCCAAACTGGCGGACCAGTCCGCTGCAATACCAACAAGGCGCCAGCGTCGTCACCATAATCAGATCGCGGTAGCTGCGCTGCCTTCCGGCGTTGCGAAAAGCATCCGTCTCTCCATGCAGCGAAGGGTCGCCGGTTTGTACCCGACGGTTGTGGCCGGAACCTATCAATCGCCCGCTGTCGTCGAAGATCGCTGCCCCAATCGGCAGTCCTCCCTCGGCGAGTCCCTTCCGCGCCTCCGCGATTGCGACGGCGAGCATCTCCTCAAACCTTGGTTCAACGCTCATCATTGATATTGCCTAAGGTGTACGGTATTGCCGGAGGTGGAGCGCCTATAGCTCATCGAAGCACTTTCATGAAGCTCAGCAAACGCTTGCCGGTATCATGGATATTTTTCCCGAATCAGTGGAATGCGATTTTACATTAGCGCAAACCAAAGAACCGGAGGCTTCTGTTAGTAAAATGGAAGTTTTCCGTTGTAATCGGAGACGGCCGATCGAGGAGACGAAATGAATCGTGGGGCTCTACCTGTTTTCGTTCTCATACTCGCGTCGGCGTGCCTCGCATACCCTCAAACCAAATCGGACGCTAAGGCGAACCCCGAGCAACGCGCCGCCCGTGCCCTGAATCGCGCAGTCACGAATCCCCTCGATCTGCGCGCGTTCCTGGTAAACATGCCTAAAGGTGGCGACCTGCACATTCACTTGGTCGGAGCTGTGTACGCGGAATCCTGGATTAGGGCGGCCGCGCAAGACCACATGTGCGTCGAGCTTTCTTCTTTATCTCTCGTGCCAAACTCAGCGGGCAGCCCCGATTCGCAGGCAGAGTGCAAACCAGGAGACATCCCGGCCGATCGCGCCTATGCCGATCAACATCTCTACGACGCGTTGGTGGATGCCTTCTCGATGCGAGGTTTCGTTCCCTTGGCCGGAGTCACCGCTCACGATCATTTCTTCGACTCATTTTCCAAGTTCATCCTGGTCGATCCCCATCACACCGGAGAATGGCTCGACGAAATCGCTGCCCGCGCCGCCGCACAAAATGAACAGTATCTGGAATTGATGGTCACCCCGCCGTTCCATCACACCGCCGCCATTGCAAAGCAGATCGGATGGGGTCCCAATCGCAGTTTCGCCGGCTTTCGCCAACAGCTCTTCGAGCATGGCTTGCGCGACGACCTCGCGGTGGTGCACGATTACATCGATCAGGCCGAAACCATCCGCAGGCGAATCGAACACTGTGGCGAGCCACGTCCGGCGGCCGCGTGCGCCGTCACCCTCCGTTACATCTATCAGGTTCTGCGCGCGTTTCCTCCGCAGCAGGTTTTCGCCCAGACCCTCCTGGGATTTGAAGCTGCATCCGCCGATCCTCGCATCGTGGGCATCAACTACGTTCAGCCTGAAGATGCGCGCATCGCCATGTCCGACTATGCACTACAAATGAAAATGTTGGACTACTTCCATACCGTATATCCCAAGGTCCACGTCAGCCTGCACGCCGGCGAGCTCGCTCCGGGAATGGTCCCACCCGAAGGGCTGTGTTGCCACATTCGCCTCGCCATCGAACAGGGCCACGCCGAACGGATCGGGCATGGTGTGGATGTGATGTATGAAGACCGCCCTTACGATCTACTAGAGAGAATGGCCGGGCAGCACGTCATGGTGGAAATTAATTTAACCAGCAATGACATCATTCTGGGCATCGTGGGAAACCAGGATCCTCTTCCAATCTACCGCCGCTTCGGAGTGCCCGTCGCGCTTTCGACAGATGATGAGGGCGTCTCCCGCATTGACTTGACCCACGAATATGTTCGCGCCGTGGAAACCTATGGCTTGATTTACTCGGATCTAAAGCAAATGGTCCGCACCAGCATCGAACACAGCTTCTTGCCGGGCGCAAGCTTATGGCGCCAGCAGGATGTCTTCACCCATACCGCCAAAGCTTGCGCGCAGGATCGCCTGGGAACGGCTAATCCATCCCCGGAATGTGCCGACTTCCTGCAATCCAGCGAGAAGGCGCAGCAGCAATGGGAACTCGAGCGCCGCTTCGCCCAGTTCGAATCACAGCAAGATCTTGGAAGCCGTCAAAACCGGTATCCGGGCTTTAGTTCGCAGCGGTAAACGCTAGTCTGGTCGCCATTCACTCTGGCATTGCAGTTCGCCCAACTCAGAAAAAGCGCGGGGCCCAATGGAAAGATCGTCGTTTCGGATGGAATATCGGCCTCGATGCTGATGCCTTCGGCGCCTCCTGGAACCGTAAAGTTAAGCGCGCGGCCGAAGATCACCGGGTAGGATTCGTGAACCATTTCGCTCGCCATCTTGCGAAAGACTTCCGCTTCCAGAAGAAAAGTGGTCGTATCCGACCAGCCAAGAGCCGATACTCGTATGGTCTGCCCTCCTTTGGAAAAATCGTCGGACTCGATTTTGGTGAAAGGACAAGGGCCGGCGATGCAGGAGACTCGGGCATCGCGAAACTCATTTCCCGAGCCGGCGTCGAGCGATGCTGAATCAACTCCGGCTTTCCATTTGCCGTCAGGCGAACATGGCCACTGCCCTTTGCAAGGCACGCCGTTGATGTTTACCACTTGAAACACCTTCACTGCGCTGCCGATGTTAATGTCCTGGGTTGCCTTAATGGAATATCTGACCCGCACATTGCCCACGGCGATCGCCGGCCGGTTGTCAGGCTCCTGCTCATGCTTTGACAACGGGACCATTCGAGCAATGTAAATTTGGTCTCCCACGACTTCGGCAAGATTGAGGGGCCGGTAGTTGGAGTCTCGAAATTGCAAAATAATCGGGGCTCTCTTCCGCACACCCTGCCGTATTTGCAGCGCAAAAAACCCCGATGAGTCAGACTTTACCGGAGCCAACGCAAGATTGTCGGCGGCGGTGATCTGAACGTCGGCAATTGGCAACTCTTTTCTTGGGTCGGAATCCTGCATCATAACCGCGCCTCGCAGCGTAGCCGGTTTGCGATTATGAAGATAGGAGTAGAAGGCCGAGAACGCGATCGCGGCTACGATGAGAACCGCCACGACTGAGGAAGTCACCGCCCTATGGACACCGCTCATCTGAATCTCTGTTCCATTTATCTTAACGTTTTTTACTTTGAGAATTCCTCGTTCAACTACGGTTCGGCGTTGGTGCCTTAGATGCTCCTGGCCTTACTCGACCTTTACCAACCACGCGTTTCGTTTGTAAGATTACCCCAAAATGAAGGATGCTAGGCCCAGAACAATTTCCCGTCGAGATGCGTTAAGACATATCCTTTACACCGGTGCATGTATACCCGCTTCCCGTCTCCTCTTTTCGCTTCCAGCAGGGGATCAAACACCGGCGGCCGCGACTCTTCCCACCCAAAGTTCGCTGGCGCCGGGAGACGACAAGTTGCTCGACGAGATCGAGAAGAGCAATTTCCAATACTTCTGGGAGCAGGCCAATCCGGAAACGGGGTTGGTAAAAGACCGCGGAGCTGTGCGCGGAACTGATCAGGGGACGGTGGGAAGCATCGCGGCCACCGGGTTTGGGTTAACTGCGTTGTGCATCGGTGAAAAGCGGGGCTTTATCGCGACCAAATTGGCACGGACGCGCGTGATAGCCACCTTAGTGTCACTTTGGAAAAAACTACCCAACCATCGTGGCTTTTTCTATCACTGGGCCAACATCAATACAGGTGAACGGGTCTGGGACTCCGAAGTCTCTTCGGTCGACACCGCCATTCTGCTGTGCGGCGTGCTGACCTGCCGCGAGCACTTTCAGCGCGCCGATATCACCGAACTGGCCAACGATATTTTCAACCGTGTGGATTGGACCTGGCTCTCTGAAGACACATCTTTGCTTCCCCACGGATGGACGCCGGAATTTGGTTTCTTGCCCTATCGCTGGGACCTCTACAGCGAACTGATGATGATGTACTTGCTTGGATTAGGGTCGGCTTCTCACCCGCTTCAGGCGGAAACCTGGTCGGCTTGGAA
Source organism: uncultured Acidobacteriaceae bacterium (assembly GCA_963834075.1). GTDB lineage: Bacteria > Acidobacteriota > Terriglobia > Terriglobales > Acidobacteriaceae > PALSA-270. Next base: position 64,799 of record CAWIAH010000005.1, on the reverse strand, counting down.
GCGACTGAATTTTGACTACGACGGCCTGCGTTACATAGGATCGTTTGCGCCACTATTTGTGCACCAATACTCCCAGGCTTGGTTCGATTTCCGCGGCAAACGCGACAAATACGCGGACTATTTTAAGAATTCAGCCATTGCCACCGACGCACACCGCCTGTTCTGCCTCGAATTGGCGAAGCAATTTCCCGACTACAGCGACGATCTTTGGGGGATCACCGCTTCCGACTCTTCTAAAGGTTACGTCATCTGGGGAGGCCCCCCGGAGGTTGGACCGATCGACGGCACCGTGGTACCCAGCGCTTCCGCGGGATCGCTGCCCTTTTTGCCGCAGCCGGTTATGCGTGTACTTCGAAACGTCCGCGCCCATTACCCGTCTGCCTGGAGCAAGTACGGATTCATAAACTCCTTCAATCCATTAAAAAACTGGTATGACGGCGACGTAATCGGAATTGACACGGGTATCACCATGCTGATGGCGGAGAATGCACGCACCGGCTTCGTGTGGGAGACTTTCATGAAAAACGCGGAAGCCCAACGGGGCATGGACCGGGCTGGATTCAAGGCTTACTAGATTTCGTCCGGCATTTTTCTCCCTTTGTTTCTATCGACTAGTAAATCGTTTGACCGCATACCGGGGAAATTGTGCTTGGTTACCCCGATGACCCGTTCACCACCGCCCTTTCGGGGGTATGACCGGGGAATTCCGCCGGGCCCGATCGGTCCGCGGGCAGCTTTTGCAGGCCAAATTAGGCCGTTCCGGGCTCCATCATGGGGGGAACGGCCCAACTATCGAAAATTTTAATGAGGTTTACCGTTTGGCATTTGACCTGACGGTGGTAGCTTGGGGACGTGCATTCGCGCGCTGAGCACGGCGGGCTGAGGTCTGCCTGCAGATCGTAAACTCTTGAAACATTTTGGGCATCTTTACGGTAGGCGTTCCGGCCGCAGCTCCAGGATTCAGCAAAAATGGGTGATCAGGACAATTTCTGGAAGGGCTGGCACGACCGCCTAGCAGCGCTTCGTAACGTCCCTCCTGTACTAAAAATTGTCTGGGAGTCGGGGCCGGGTGTGGTGATGTTTGGCCTGGTTTCGCGGGTTCTCGCGGCGTTATTGCCAGTGGGCCTGATCTGGGTAACTGCGCGCATCATTGACATCATAAAGACCACCGTAACCACCCGGCAAGTCGTTGCCAATCGTTTGTGGTGGCTTGTCGGGATGGAGTTTGGGCTCGCCATTGGCAGCAGCATTCTGAGCCGCATGATCGACTATTCCGATTCTCTCCTCGCAGACAAATACACCCGTCATGTCAGCATTCGGGTCATGAAGCATGCTGCGGAGTTGGATCTGATGGCCTACGAGGATCCGGTTTTCTATGATCGCCTGGAGCGGGCCCGGGTTCAGGCAACTGATCGTTTGGGAATGATCCAGTCGATGGGGCGGCTGGAGCTGCAGACCGTCACCGCATTGACCATGACGGTCGCAATTATGGCGTACTCGCCGTGGCTGATGTTGTTACTGATCATCGGTGTGGTGCCGGCGTTCCTGGGTGAGAGTCATTTTGCGTTCCTCGGTTACGCTAAGAATTTCCGCCAGACGCCGGTTCGCCGGCAACTCGATTACCTGCGGGTATTGGGCGGCAGCAAAGAGGCGGCCAAAGAGCTCAAGCTGTTCTCCCTAAAGGATTTCTTGACCGCCCGGTTTACTCAGCTTTCCGACCAGATTTACACAGAGGACGTCAGTTTGGCTAGGCGCAGGTTGGCTGCGGGAGCGTTCCTCTCCTTGATTAGCACTGGCGCCTATTACGCTGCCTACATCTTCGTGATCATTCGCACCGTCGCGAATATAATCACTCTTGGCACCTTCTATTTCCTGATAAGCGCAATTCAACAGGCTAGCAGCAACATTCAGCAGATCTTTTCAACCCTTTCGAGTATTGCGGACCAGGCATTGTTCCTTACCGATCTGCTGGCGTTCTTTAAAATGCAACCCACCATTCGCTCGAAACCGAATGCCCTGCCGGCTCCAAAGCCAATCATGCGCGGCTTTGAGTTCCGCAACGTATCCTTTCGCTATCCCGGAGCGTCCCGGCTGGTTCTGAACGGTTTGAACTTTCATCTTCATCCGGGCGAACGGGTAGCACTCGTGGGACAGAACGGCGAGGGAAAAACCACCATCGTTAAGCTGATGACACGGCTCTACGATCCGGCGGAGGGTCAGATTCTTCTGGATGGAATTGATCTGCGCGAGTACAACCTGGAGGATCTGCATCGAGAAATTGGGGTGATCTTTCAGGACTTCATGCGCTACGAAATGACGGCGGCCGAAAACATCGCAGTCGGACAAATCGAAGAGATCGGCAACCTGGGGCGTTTACAACATGCGGCGGACCAAAGCATGGCGGATGAGGTGATCGCCAAGCTTCCACAGAAGTATGATCAGATGTTGGGCCGACGGTTCGAAGGAGGAGTGGATCTCTCCGGTGGAGAATGGCAGAAAGTGGCGCTGGCGCGCGCCTACCTTCGGGACGCGCAGGTATTGATCCTGGACGAACCCACCGCCGCACTGGATGCTCGCAGTGAATTCGAGGTATTTCGGAGATTTGCCGAGCTTACCGAGGGAAAGACGGCCCTGTTCATTTCGCATCGCTTCTCCACGGTTAGAATGGCGGATCGAATCGTGGTGCTGGAAAACGGCAAAATCGCCGAGGATGGGTCTCACGATACACTCGCGAGTCAGGGTGGCCGCTACGCCGAGATGTTTGAATTGCAGGCCGCCAGCTACCGATAGGACAAGTATTTTTCATGCCGCAGAATACACATTTGGAACTAAGCCAGGCCGACGCCGAGCGACTCCGCGAACCGGAGAAAAAGCCGGCTGACTTTCGCCTGGTTAGGCAGCAAGCAGATCAGCTCGCGGTTGACCTGGCTTGGCTCCCCCAGGTTCCATCCTCGTCGACATTTGCTATTCGCTGCCGCGCGTTGCCTGCAATTCTTAAACCCGTACTTGCAGCATTGGACCGTCCGGCGCCGGAACCTCCTTTGTCCGATGATTTTCGCTGGCTTTATGACAATGGCAGGTTGCTCCATGGGGAAATCCGCAGCACCTCGGAAGACCTGAAAACGCGCCGCAGGTTGCCCCATGTACGCGCCCAGAACGGCGAAACTGTGCCCCGAGTTCTGGCTCTCGCGGAAGGATTTCTCAACGCGGCATCCTGGGATTTCAGCCAATCGGCCTTCACTGAGTTTATTCAAGCCTATCAGCGGCACGCAGTTCTTGAGTTATGCGAACTATGGGACATCGTCGGGGCCATGAAGTTACTTTTGCTGGAACGGATCGCGCAACGGGGACCCATGCTTTTGAAGACTCCCGCGGACGAATCGACCGGAATCGGCGCTTGCGTCCGCAGTCTGCGGAACATCGGGGAAACGGCGTGGAAGGATGTACTTGAGCCGCTGATTATTTTTGATGGCGTGCTTCGCCGGGATCCAGTCGGCGCCTATCCACGAATGGACTTCGAAAGCCGTAATCATTACCGAACAAAGGTGGCTGATCTCGCTCGACATTCTGACAGCACCGAATTGGAGGTCGCGAAGCATATCCTGGCCTTAGCGAGGCAAGCTCAAGAACGGCCATCCGCAAACCCCAGACTAGCTCTGCGGGAGTCCCATGTTGGTTTCTACCTGGTGGATGTTGGGGTGCATCGAGTTCGAGAAAAAATTGGATATCGAAGTTCCTGGGGGCAGCAAATCCAAGGTTTTTTGCGCCAACACCCGGATGAGTTTTTTCTTCTCGGAACGGAAATCCTTACCTTCGCCATCACGCTGACCATCGTCTTCCTGCTGGACGACGCTTACCATTCCGTTGGCCTTTTTCTGTTCTCCGCTTTCATTCTTGTTCTGCCCAGTTCGCAGAGCGCGATTCAGATCATGAATCAGCTGGTGACCGCGATTCTTCCGGCCGAGATTCTTCCCAAGCTCGATTTCTCGGAGGCAATTCCCGAAGACTGCGTGACCATGGTTGCTGTGCCCAGTCTTCTCCTCAGTGAAAAGCAGGTGCGCGGCTTGGCTGAGGATCTCGAGGTCCGGTTCCTGGGAAACCACGATGGCAACATTCATTTCGCTTTAGTGACAGACTTACCCGACAGCCGCGAGCCCGCGGCAGAGGATAGTCCGCTGGTATCGCTATGCGCCGATCTCATTCGCGAGCTCAACGAAAAGTACTCGCCTCAGGGAACCGGAACTTTCTTCATGTTCCATCGTCATCGGGTGTACAACCCTCGCGAGAAAGCCTGGATGGGGTGGGAACGCAAGCGCGGTAAGCTGCTGGACCTGAACCGGCTGCTGCGCGGCCACTACGATAGCTTTCCGGTCAAGGTCGGGGATCTTTCTTTACTTTCGGGAATCCGTTTTGTCATTACCCTCGATTCCGACACAGAACTTCCCCGCGGGTCGGCTCACCGCATGATTGGCGCACTGGCGCACCCATTAAACCAGGCCATCGTTGATCCCGAGAAAAATGTCGTCGTGGCTGGCTACGGCATTTTGCAGCCGCGCGTCGGAGTGAGCGTGCAAAGCACGGCCCGCTCTCGCCTGGCTGCTATCTATGCGGGTGAAACCGGTTTCGATATCTATACCAGGGCGATTTCCGATGCCTATCAGGACCTCTATCGCGAGGGAATCTTCACGGGCAAGGGTATCTACGAAGTTGACAGTGTCATGCAAGTGCTTGACCAGCGCTTCCCTCGAAACGCTCTCTTGAGCCATGACCTGATCGAAGGGGCATACGCTCGCGCCGGGCTGGCCAGTGACATCGAAATTATCGAAGATTATCCTTCGCGCTATAGCGCCTACAATCGGCGGAAACACCGCTGGCTGCGCGGCGATTGGCAGATTGCCGGATGGTTGTTCGCGCGCGTACCGGACGAGTCGGGTGCCCGTGTACGGAACCCGATTTCCCTGATCTCCCGCTGGAAAATCTTCGACAACCTCAGGCGGAGTTTGGTCGAGCCTGCGACGCTCGTCCTTTTCGTACTCGGCTGGCTCGTTCTGGGCCGTCTGCCATGGGAGTGGACGGTCGCGACCCTATGCATCCTTTGCGTACCCGTCTGGTACCAGTTTGCCTTCGATCTGGTGCGTGCACTGATACGCTTTGACGCAATCGCTGGGCATGAAGCACTCGACTCCTTCTACACGGCGAATGTGAATCTGTTCTTCAATCTAACCTTTCTTGCTCACCAATCTTTGCTATCGGTAGACGCCGTGGTACGCGCATTGGTACGTCGCTCGGTCACTCATCTGCGTCTCTTGGAATGGGAGACAGCCGCCGAAGCCGAGATGGGGACCGCTAAGCGCGCCCCGGTAGACGTTTATCTAAACTGGGCTTCCGTGTTAGCCGTCGCCTTGGGGCTTTTGGTGTGGGTGGTCCGTCCCGCCGCCCTGTATGCGGCAGTTCCAATTTTGCTGCTCTGGGCTTGCAGTAAAGCAGTGGCTCGCTGGCTGGACAGAACCCCTGCGGAGACACGCAACCAGGGTTCGCCTCGCGACGTCGCATTCCTGCGGCATACCGCGCTCTATACCTGGCGCTATTTCGCCGAATTCAGTACCGAGGAGCACAACTGGCTTATTCCGGATAACGTACAGGAGCAGCCTCCCGCCGTGGCGGCTCGGGTTTCTCCGACCAACCTTGGACTTCTGCTCAATGCCCGCCAGGTCGCATGCGAGTTCGGTTATCTCACCGCTCCAGAGTTTGCTGAGCAGACTCTGCGGACTTTGGCCTCATCCGCGGCTCTATTGAAATATCGTGGACATCTGTTGAACTGGTACGATACCCGCACGTTACAACCTCTGAGCCCGGCATTCGTTTCCTCGGTGGACAGTGGCAACCTGTTGACTTCCCTTTGGACGCTGCAACAAGGCTCGCTGGAACGCCTGCGGCAGCCGCTTTTGCAAGCGCGCCTATCCGAAGGGTTGCAGGATTACCTTCGAATATTAGTGAAGGCCCGGACTTTCCCGAGGAAATTGCTATCGGGATTGGAACGGCAACTGAAAACCGATAACTGGTTCGTCCCCATTCTTGAATTGCCGGTCTCCGTTTTCGAAAGCACTTTGCCAAATCTCAAAAAATCGAAGCGCGCCGAGTCCACGAAATGGTTCGCGGAACAGGCGCGATTACGCGTTGAGGCGGTGCAGCAAACCATCGCCAATTATGCCCCTTGGTATCTGCTGGAATTTGCCGTATTGCGGGACGATCCGGCCATCAACCTGAAGCTGCTGGATAAAATCTCGCTGGAACAAATCCCGGACTTCATCGTCAGACTGGAGGAGCGGTTGCAGGCTGCAATCAAAGCTGACAATCCGGACGCCAAAAAGAAGCTATGCCGACAGTTGAGTGGCTTGCTTCCCAGTGCGCGAACCATGGTGGAACGGCTAATCGGAGATCTTGAGGCGATCGCTGCGGAGGCGGGGAAATTCGCCGACGAAATGGATTTCACCTTCCTGTTGAATAGTAACCGGAACCTTATGTCCATCGGCTTCAACGTGGATACAGAGCAGTTGAACACTCCTTGCTATGATCTGCTGGCGACGGAGTCCCGAACAGCCGTGTTTGTTGCCATCGCCAAGGAAGATTTCCCCCAGGAAAGTTGGTTCCTGCTGGGCCGGCCTCACACGCTCGACGGCGGCCGCCCGGTGCTGCTTTCCTGGACCGGCACGTTATTTGAATATTTGATGCCCTCCCTCTGGATGCGTTCCTATCCCAACACTCTTTTGGAGCGCTCGCGGATTGCGGCGGTCCGCGCCCAGCAGGCGTGCGGAACCCATGAAGGAACTCCCTGGGGAATTTCCGAATCCGCTTATTTCAAACTCGACGAAGCTGGAAACTACCAGTATCACGCCTTCGGCCTTCGTCAATTGGCCATGCGCAAACCGGAAATCGATGCGCACATCATCTCCCCTTATTCGTCGTTTCTGGCCTTGAGCGTCGATCCTGAAGCAGCTCTTCGCAATTTGCGCCGGATGGAGGATATGGGGTGGTTTGGCAGTTATGGGTTTTACGAGTCTGCCGATTACACCTCAGCTCATCGGAAACTTTGGCAGCCCCGCTATCAACTAGTCCGTTGCTGGATGGCCCACCACCAGGGCATGAGTTTGCTGGCAATTGCGAATCTCCTCCAGAACAATGTGGTGCAGAAGTGGTTTCATAATGAACGGCGGGTCCAAGCCACGGAGCTATTGCTGCACGAGAAGCCTGTCTCCCATGTCCGGCGCAGCGATGTACCCCATGGTCTGGCCGCGTAGGACGGCATCGTCGGCGTAATTGACGAAAATGCAAAAGTGGATGAGAAACCGCAGGCGCGATCCGTGGCTTGGTTGCTTCCTGCTGGCCTCCGTTTGCGCTTGTGTGGCGCAAGCGCAAAATGCCAAACCCGAACCTACCGAGACCATCACGATTGACGCCAACGCGCCTTCTCATCCGTTTCCTCATTTTTGGGAAAAGATGTTTGGCTCCGGTCGCGCCATTCTCAGCCTGCGCGAAAGCTATCGTTACGATTTAGACGAAGTCAAGCAGATCACGGACTTCGAATATATGCGCTTTCATGCCATTTTTCACGATGAAGTTGGCGTTTATCAGGAAGACGCCGCCGGCCATCCTGTCTTCAACTTTTCCTACGTGGATCAGATCTACGATGGCTTGCTGGCCGCCGGTGTGAAGCCATATGTGGAGCTGAGCTTTATGCCGGCTCAGTTGGCGGCGAAACCGGCCATTCAAGCTTTCTGGTACAAACCCGATGTTTCCCCGCCGAAAGACTACGCGAAGTGGGATGGTCTGATCTCTGCCTTCGCCAGACATTTAATCGATCGTTACGGCATCAAGGAAGTTGCCGGTTGGTACTTCGAGGTTTGGAATGAGCCCAATATCGATTTTTGGGCAGGCGAACCGAAGCAGGCCACCTACTGGCAGCTCTACGACCATACCGCCCGTGCCTTAAAAAAGGTTGATTCGCGTTTGCGCGTGGGCGGCCCCGCAACCGCACAGGCAGCATGGGTGGACGCTTTTATCCAGCACGCCGCAGCTGAGCATGTCCCGGTGGACTTCGTCTCCACGCACGTTTATGGAAACGACCTCGCGCGGGACGTATTCGGAACCAACGAATCGATTCCACGCGACCAGATGGTTTGCCGCGCTGTTAAGAAAGTTCACGATCAAATCAGGGCTTCCGCCATGCCGGCTCTTCCACTCATTTGGAGCGAATACAACGCCAGCTATAAAAACGAGCCCGATATTACCGACTCAATCTATATGGGGCCGTGGCTCGCCGATACGCTGCGACAATGTGATGGACTTGTTGACATGATGTCATATTGGACATTTTCTGACGTTTTCGAAGAACAAGGAGTCGTCAAGACTCCTTTCTATGGGGGCTACGGATTGATGGCGGCCGGCGGAATTCCCAAGCCGGCTTTCGTCGCTTTTGAGTTGCTTCATAAACTGGGCGATCAGCGCATCGACCTCGATTCAAATACGGCTCTACTCACTCGCAAAAGCGACGGTTCCCTGGAATTGGCAGTGTGGAATTATGGGGACCAAACAAAGCGAGGCAAAATTGTTTCCTTGCATTTTCAAAATATCAATCCGCATCGCGCATGGGTGTGGCGCCTGGATGCGCAACACAGCGATGTACGCCAAGCCTACGCACAGATGGGGAGCCCTCGTTATCCTACACAAGAGCAGATTGAACAGCTTCGTGACGCCGCCGCCCTCACCCCTCCCGGGAATCTATCCATTAGCGATCAAAGCTTGACGGTGGAAGTGCCGGTGAACGGACTGGCATTAATCGAATTGCGGTAGCGATCCCACCATGTTCCGGCGAAGACTTCGCAACTGCCAAAAAACCAACCTCGAAATCTAATTGGATGATGCAGGCGCGGCGAGATCCTTGGGGCCAAAAGCGCTGTCCTTGGCTGCGCGCAGCCGTTGGAAGGCTTTAAATTCTCGTTTTGCGTCTTCGGTCCTTCCGGTTGCTTTATAGACCTGAGACAACCGGTAGTGATAGGTCTCCTCATCCGGATTCAACGCGATCGCGTGGTTGTAGTAGACGATGGCATCAGCCGCCTGACCCTTTTTTTCCTGAAGCCGCCCCAATTCGAAATATGCGCCGGCTAATTTTGGATCCAGCTGAATTGCCGCCTTCAGTAATTGTTGGCCCTTGCTTTCATCGTCATCCGAAGGCGAACCACCCTTCGGATTGAGCAGATCGCGGGCAAGGTAATACGAAATATTGGCGTTCTCTGGGTGGCTCTTCAGAAAGTTCACGAACCGCTGATCAATCTGCTTGGTCTCTTCCGGAGTAAGGTCGATCAACTTCCCCAGAAAATCGAGGGTCCGTGGGTCGTCGGGAGCCATATCCGCCGCCTGGGAGAGAATCACCACTGCTTTCCGGTAATCGCCGCGCACGTCATAAGCCTCGCCGAGTCCAATGCGCAACAGCGAAGACTGCGGATACTTCTCAACTCCGTAAGAAAATACTCTGATGGCTGCGTCCGATTCGAAATTTAACAGTGAGCCGCCAAAATCGAAGATTCTATCCTCGCTGGGGTCCATGTGCGCGGCAATTTGGTACTCCGTTGCTGCATCCTTCGGAGCGTGGTTGGCAGTGGCGATGTTACCCAGCAAGCTATGCACGTCGGCCGTATTGCTAATCGTCAGCAGATGCAATGCTTCCGCACGCGCCTTCTCCAACTGCCCCGTTTGCAGATACGCTTCGGACAAATCGTAATCATTGTCGAAGTCAGATGGCTCGATCGACCGCGCCCTTTCGAGCAGAGGAATCGCCCGGGCAGGCTTATTGTTCTTGAGGTAGCGCTGGCCTTCGAAATGGACCTTTTGGAACTCTTCTCTTGCTCGCGAGCCTTGCGCGGGCGGCACTTGCTGCACCACTGCACTCGAAAACATACTAGCCCCGAGAGCGCATGCAACCAACATCCCCACGAACCGAAGATATGGCCTGCCCGAAATCATGAAGTCAGTGTCGCTCCGAATTGCCGCTTTCGTTTCCGGGAGGTGCGGGCGGACTATCAGTTTGCTGTTGCTCACGCAATTTGTTCACGATGTCTGTCTCTTTCCGTGCAAGTTCTGGTTTTCCCAACCTGCCGTAAACCCGTGCCAGCGCGATGTGAGCCTCCAGTTCGTCAGGGCTGACCTGCTCGAGATGCTCCAGCAACGGCCGCGCTCCGGCGAAGTCTCCGGCATCCAGCAGAACTGTGGCGAGCACAAACTGGGCGTGGGCATTTCCCGGTTCGATGGCGAGTGCGCGATGGCAGGCGCGCAATGCTTCCGGCTGGTTTGCACGTCCGGCTTGCCGCAAAATATCGCCCAGCGTCGTCCAATATATGACATTGCGAGGATCATCTTTGGTCAAAGCCCTTAGAATCGCCGCCGCCTTGGCGAAGTCGCCGTCCGTGGCCACGCATGCCGCCAGCAAAAACCTCGCGCGATCCAGTTTGGGATCGAGACGGAGCGCCTCCCGCAACTCTTTTTCGGCCTTTGTAGAATCCGCCATGTCGTAATAAGCAAGGCCGAGCGAGTAATGGAACTCCGGATACTGCTCGAACCGCGGCTGGATGGCCAGCAGAAAATTCCGCGCCACGCCGTAGCGCTTCGCGCCCAGCAGTGCCGCGGCCAGCATCATGTTGTACCCCCGGGAATCCGGATCTAGTAGCTGCGCCTGATTCAATTCCTGAACCGAGTCGGTATAGTTTTCCTCGCTAAACAAAAGCTTTCCCAGCGCACCGTGCAGATCGGCAGAATCGGGATCTTTTGCCACAGCCGAGCGCAAAATTGTTTCTGCCTGTTTCCGATTCCCTCCCCGCGCCAACGCAGCCGCTTGAGAGATCGCCGCTGCCGCGTTGGTAGCCGCAACCGCGCTACCGGCTAGCAAGATCGAGGCTAACGGAACCACACCGAATTTCATTGCTCGCAAAGCCATCTCTACAAACTTAAGCTCTCATATTCCGGGCAATTTCATTCTAAACGGCGCAAAGGCATTCCCCGAAGGGAATGCCTTTGCCTTTCCCGCTTCGCTCTTAGGGCTGTCGCTAAAAGTAGAACTTCAGCGCCAGCTGCATCTCTCGGCCCGTGTTTCGGACGCTATTGATCTGCGCGAAATTAGCGGGGCTCAGGAAGTTGAGATTCCCGGGAGGGTTGAATTGCGGATTGTTGAATGCATTGAATGCTTCGGCGCGGAACTGGAAGTACCGCGCTTCGTTCAGGTGGAAATCCTTAAAGATGGAGGCGTCCACGTTGTACCAGTTGGGTCCGGTAACGTTGAAGCCGCGGCCGCCGAGCACGGCGAAATCCTGCTGGTTCAGCAGCACTCCGGTCGACGTAGCATCCGCAGCCGTTGGTATCGTCGGCTGGGAGAAGGCAGCGGGGTTCAACCAGTTGGCTATAGTTCGGGTGCCTGAATGGGGATCTCCGACCAGGTTGGCGTTGCAACTTGTTCCGGAGGTGGTCGCCTCGGGACAACCTACGGTGAACCAATTGCCCGTCTGGTAGCTGTAAATCCAGTTCACCTGCCATCCACCCAGTATGGTGTCGGTAACACGATTACCCTGCCAGTGCATTCCCGCTCCGAATGGCAATTTATAGGTACCAGAAAAGTGAATAGTGTTTTTCACATTTTCCACGCAGTTCGTGTAATCGGCGCGTTGCCCAAATCCTGGGACGAACAATGCACGCGCACCACTGCCGCCCTCTTGCGGTTCGTTGTCGCCCAAACAACGAGCGAACACATAGTTCGCCAGGGTCTGTAACCCGAAGCTGAAGCGGTGTTCATAATTTACCTGCGCCGAGTTGTAGGAAGACGTTCCCGTGGTCGAGTGGAAGGACGCGCCCTGGCCGAAGTCTGGAAAGGGCACGAAATTCGGCAATCCCGGAGCATTGGCCAGCGGCGTACCCGGCAACAGGAGCTGGCTGACCTGGTTGTCACCCATCAAGCTGATCAGGTGGCGGGAAACGCTGCCGACGTAGCCGATCTGAATGGAATCGTTGTGCGTGATTTCGTACTGGTTGGTTAGGTTATAAGTCTCGCTGTAGGGCGTTGCCTGATCGAACGGGTAACGGCTGATCAGACCCAGGCCGTGGGGGTCAATTGCGGTGGGGACGATTGGCGAAAGTCCCGTTTCCAACGTCGCCAACGTACCGGTCTGGGGATTGGGGAACCGAACCGGGGTTTCATCGGTAATGGAACCATAGCTCACGGTGTAATAGAAGGGGTAATTCTGGCCAATGTTCGGGCCATATCCGATGCTGTCGAGCGCGCCATAAGCCATTCCGAACCCCGCGCGCAGCACATACTTCGAGGTAATGCGCTTAGCGAAGCCAATGCGGGGTGCGAAGTTTGTCTTGCTATAGCTGCCGGTCCCCAGGCCAGAAGAGCAAACGGTCGTAATGCCATCCTGCGCCAGCAATTGCTCGAAGGCAGGATTGCTTTGCGTTCCGCACGTGCTCTGCGGGATGTAATAAGCACCGCCAGGTCCGTTGCCATTGTTGGGAATGAAGTTCGCCTGATGCCCATCCACATCCTGATACGGCGTAAACACATCCCAACGAAGCCCAAGGTCGAGCGTTAAGGTGGGAGTTACTTTGAACGAATCCTCCGCGTAAAGTCCGTTATACCAGCGGTGATCCCTCGTGTAATTGGCACTCGTCGCGATGATGTTATTCGGGCCGCCAACGAAGTCCGGCCCGCCAACCGTGGATGCAATCGGAGACAATAAGAATTGGCCAATGCCGGTGCTGCCATTGTTTAATGTTGGAACATCCGTGTAATTACCGCTGAAGTCGAGTTCGCCTCGGCCCCACGGCGGTTGGAAGATATCGCCTTCGAGAGAGTTGATGTCCACACCGAATTTAAGGACATGCTTGCCTTTGATCTTGGTGACGTTGTCAATCACCTGGAGGTCATGCTGGATGATGTAGGTCGGGGACCATTGACCGGGGCCGATCTGGTCCAGCGTGTTTACCCCGATCACCGGCAGGCCTCCATCGCCCGGAACCACTGGAATACCCTGAATTCCGAACTGCTCTGGAATTCCAGGGGTGTTGGCCGTGGCGTAAGACGAATTCAGGTACTCCTTGGTGTAGCCCAAACGAAATTCGTTGGTCAGCGTGGGATTGAAGATGTGGGTATAGCTTCCTGACGCGGACCACGACGTTTGCACGGTGGTGCCGCCGCCGCCTTCCAGGACTCCGCCTAGCACTTCGGGAGAATAACTGTCGGTCTTCTGCCGGCTGTAAAACCCATTGACCGTATCTTTCTGTCCGAAGTTGTGATCGATGCGAAGGTCAATCTGTGGATTGGTTTGGGTAGCGCGGTAGTTTTTAAAATAATCGTTGCCGTTTATGAAGGAGCCGGCGGGATTGTTAGCCGCGGGAAAGAGCGAAAGAATCTTGAGGGCGTTGGCATCAAGCCGATTCGCCGGGAGCAAATTTAGGTTAGCCAACGCAGCCGCAGTGGTGTAATTCGTCACGCCCACCACGCTTTGGCCGTTGAAAAAGGGATCCCGCACATACCCGGCGGCGGTTCCAACCGCCACGCCATTACAAACCTGACCCGTTCCAGAGGCAGGAAGCAATCCCGTCACCGGATCCGCCATTCCGCAAGTTATGGCTCGCGTGGTGGCCGGATCGAGTACCGTTCCGAAGTCAAACGTGCGGCCCAGATTATCAACATTCATCCCCGAAGGGTTAATCAGGTCCTGCAGATTGGTAAAGCCGCTGCTCTGCATCGAACTCGTAGGTACATTGGTCGTAACCGGATCTGGCGTAATCGCCTTAAGTTCCTGCAGGTCAATAAAGAAGAAGCTTTTGTCCCGCCCATCATAAACATGAGGAATATAGATCGGGCCGCCCAAGGTTCCACCGAACTGATTCTGACGTAGTTCCGGCAAAGGAGCGCTATTTTGGGCGGTAAAGTAATCCTTCGCGTCCATAGCGTTGTTGCGGAAATAGTCCCAGGCGTCGCCATGCAGCTGATTTGTGCCGGACTTCACCACCGCATTAATGACGCCGCCGATGCCATGCCCGATTTCGGCATCGTAATCGCCGGTTGAGATTTTGAATTCTTCGATGGCGTCGGGGGGAGGCTGAATAATGGCGTTCGCATTAAAGAAGGCGGCCATATCGGAGAGGCCGTTCAGCCGGAAATCGTTGCTGCCTACCGCCTGACCGTTCACTGAGTAGTACCGGTCACTCGGCGTCGCCAAGGCGCCATCGCCATTGGTATGGCCCGGACTCGCGGTGTTCACGCCGGGCGCGAGCAGGCCCAGCGACGACCACTGCCGGCCGTTCAGCGGCATATCGTTAACTGCAATGGTTCCAATGGTTTGGCCAACCTCAGCCGTTTCTGTCTGGAGCAGAGGAGTGGTGGTATTCACCACCACTTGCTCGGTCACCTTACCAGGCGCGAGCTGGGCGTCGACCGTGTCGGTTTGCTGAAGGTGCACCACCACGTTATTTGTGATGTGGGTGGAGAAACCCGTGCTTTCAATGCGTAAGGTATAGGTCCCGGCCTGAACGGCCGTGAAAGCGTAGACTCCAGCCGCGGTGATCTCCGTCGTTGTCACGCCGGTGTCGTTGTTGGTCAAAGTGACGTTGGCGCCATTGACGACCGCGCCCGTCTGGTCGGTGACCGTACCCGTAACACGGCCAACTTCCACTTGCCCCCACGATGGAGCGCCACAGAGGCCAAGAATCGCGACTGCCGACACCCATAACAGATGTTTCGCCTTCATTCGTTTCTCCTGAAATCCACCAGTCAGCGTACCTTGTAGTCTTTTTCAATTATTGTTGTCAAGCTTAAACTTCATTCAATTAAGTTGATTCGTGAACTAGGTTCATTCGGCATCCCATAGGGATTATGAAATCGTGAGGGAGACGCGAGTACCGCGGCTGGCCCCAAATGGGGGTCATCTGGGGGTTAACAACGTAAGCGGGCGGAAGGGAAAGCGGATTTTCGCCAGTCGAACAAAAACAAACATCAGTTTTGTTTCGCTCTGCAAAACGGACATTCGATGATATCCAAGGCAATCACTGGGGGCCGTTTATCTTGCGAAACCAAAAACCCCGGGCCAGGACCGGCAATTGTTTCGTGGGGAGAAACGCATAAAGCCGGCCTTGATCTAATTAATGGGCGCCTTTGTAGGATCGGTGAGCGCGATCAGCTTTCCAGGAGGGTAATCGGACTCGGTCAAGGGGGCCTCGGGTTGAGGATTCACGATAGTGAGAAGTTGTCCGCTCTTGACTCCCCGTACCAGCAGCCGATCGCTTTCTACCGTAACCACGCGGTAACGCTCGTCGAAGAGGCCTCTCTGAGTGTCCTTCATACTAACTTCGATGCCCTCAACTTCTCACGCGATGCTCTCCACGAGAAGTTAGTAGGGCCTTATTGATCACGAAGTTATTTCAGCAGTGGTCTGAGCACATGCCGGATGCCCGCACTCGCAAGCGATTTCGACCTCTTCCGAACCGCCATCCTCGCAAGAATCACTGCAAAATTTTTGGCCGGAGGGCACATTGCAAACGCAGGGTATATGGGCACATTTCTTGGATTGATCGCTAGCCATATATACTCTCCTTTTTTCACTCCGCTAATTCTACTTTAGCTTGAGTTTAAAACAAGCCTAACTGCGGTTGCCAGCGGGACGCTTCCACAACATTCGCAGCGCACTGGCGGCATCCTTCACCGCCTGCCGTTGGGTGGCCGCTGCATCCCGCTGAAATATGGGTGTGTGGCGCTTAGGATCTCCTGACACATGGGTCGCTCCGATTTTTGCGAGCGCTGTCACATACCGAACCTGAGAATCACGAGGGCTCAAAGTCAAATCTCCTTTTCCCATCTTTAGAGCCACCATGTTGATCCAGTACCCTCACATTGACAATACGGTGTGTTGCGAGGCTTGGTGGGCAAGACTGCTGTAGGTGACTCGGCAATCTTCCAAGACAGCGATCTTCGGATGAATTTCTCGCGGTATTTACGGTACAGGAAAGCCCTTATTGCCATTCAATCTTTCGAAGCTCACATTGAAACATCGTCTTTGAGGAGGGTTCATGCCAGACGAAGAGACTTTGGAACGAGCGCGGGAAGATGCCCGCGAAGGTAAGTCGCCATCAACCCAAGCAGGGGAATTCGTGAAGGAAGAGATTCACCATGTGCGCGAGGGCAAACATGGTGCGGCCAACACAAAGCAAGCAATCGCCATCGGTCTTTCCAAAGCCCGGCGCGCTGGCGTAAAGCTGCCACCTCCTGAAGGCTCGGAGGCGCTGCGCAAGAAAGCCGCGGAAGACACCAAAGCCTCGAAGCGAAAAGGCCAAGTCTCGGGCAAGCGCTCACGGGCGGTTTCGAGCGCACTCAAACGCGAGCCTCACAGTGCAGCGAGTTCTCAGGCGCTATCCCGGCAAGCTAAAACAGCAGCGGCACGGCATGGTAAACAGAACCGCAGCAAAGCGGCAGTAAAGGCGGCCAAGACTCGCCGAGCTGCATAGAACACACTGAAGGCGACGTCCCATCGAGGCTCCCGCGAGATTGCAAAAAGGAATTCGGGGACCACGGACTACTGTTCGATCGCGCATAGTTCATCCCGAAGCGCGGCAAGGATCCTAACCATGGCTAGTCCTCGCGCGTTGCTTCCTCCAGCAGATGTGACTCCGGAATCAAGGCTGCTGACGCTGGTCAGCATCGTTGTGGTAGTGGCGGGGCTCTATTTTGGGCGGCAAGTGCTAATGCCGCTCGCCCTCGCCGTGGTTTTCGCTTTCCTACTGAGTCCAATCGTTGAACAACTCGGGAAATGGAGACTCGGTCGGGTCCCCTCTGTGCTCACAATATTGGTTTTGTCCTTTGCCTTGCTGGCCACCATCGGATGGGGCGTCACCAAGCAACTGATGGAGATTGTCGCCAACCTCCCCGACTACAAAGCCAACATTCAGACCAAAATTGACGCGTTTCATTCACCAGACGGCGGAAGGTTGGGAAAAGCCACGGCCACGGTGGACGATTTGAGCAAGGAATTATCCAATGCTTCCGAAACCGCAGGCAAGGCGAAGTTGGGCCGAACTAAAGAGCGACAGCCGCTAGCGGTTCAGGTGGCTTCCCCGCCCCGCACCGCCGCGCAATATGTGCGTGACTTAGTCGGGCCACTCGCAGGTGTTCTGGAAACTGCCGGGATTGTGGTCATCTTTACGTTATTTATTGTCGTTAAGCGCGAGGACTTGCGAAACCGGTTGCTGCGGCTGGCAGGCAGCGGCCAGCTGACCATGATGACCCAGGCTCTGGATGATGCCTCGCGTCGACTCGGCCGCTATCTTCTGCTGCAGTTCACCGTCAATGGCTGCTACGGATTTCTGTTCGGCCTGGGCGTTTATTTCATCGGCATTCCCAATTCACTCCTGTGGGGCGTGCTGGCCGGCCTGCTGCGATTTGTTCCCTACATCGGCACCCCCATCGCTGCCGGTTTCCCCATGGTTATGGCCATTGCCCTGTTCCCCGGGTGGACCCAAGTCGGTCTGGTTTTTGGTTTGTTCCTGATCCTTGAACTAACCATCGCCAACTTGATTGAACCCTGGCTCTATGGTTCGAATACGGGGATTTCGTCCTTGGCCATACTCGTCGCTGCCATTTTTTGGGCCATGCTTTGGGGTCCGATGGGCCTCATTCTTTCGACCCCGCTGACTGTCTGCTTGATCGTCCTCGGCAGATATGTCCCCCAGCTGAGTTTTTTGGAGATTCTGCTTGGCGACGAACCGGTTCTTTCTCCTCAAGCGAATTTTTACCAGCGGCTGCTCGCTCTGGACGAGGAAGAAGCACGAGAAATTGCGGACAAATATCTCGGGGAGAACTCTCTTGCCAAGCTCTACGATTCGGTAGTGATTCCCGCTCTCACCTTGGCGGAACAGGATCGTCAACGGAAAGCCTTAGACGACACTCGTGCGAACTTTATCTATGAGCGGACCCGAGATTTGGTCGAAGAGCTTTACGACATTTCGACGACTCTTCCTGACAAAAGCACTGACCGAAAGGGAGAATCGGACGCAATTCAATGGTCCGATCGGCCGATCATAGTATGCGTGCCGGCCCGAAACACGGCGGATGAGATTGTGGCCATTATGGTCACGCAGATGTTGCAGCGGGAGGGTCATAATGCGAGCGCCCTTTCTTTAGGGCCTTTGTCCCGAGTTCTAGATCAAGTCGGGGACCTTCATGCTGACGTCGTCTGCATATCGGCTTTGCCTCCGACGGCGGCCGGACAAGCGCGCATTGTGTGTAAGCACTTGCGTCAACGCCATCCCCAGTTGAAAATCGTGCTCGCCTTGTGGAATTTCCCCGGCGGCGGCGTGAAGGCTCAGGAGAGAATAGGCTCGAGTTGCGGCGACCTCGTCGGGACAACCCTGACAGAGGTCATTTCGCAAATGGGCGTGGCGGTTTCACTGGTCCATGGCCTGGGTGAAAAAGTCATAGGCGAAAAAGTAATGGGCGATCAAGTGTCTTCAAGCCTAGCCACGAAGTGAACATCGGGATCCGCTCGCCGAAGAAGCCATCATGAGTTACAGGGTCCGACCAGTCGTACCGGGGGCTTCCCGCAGTCGCTGCGTCTCTTCCCGATACAAAATCCTCCGGCACTACAGAAGGCTCCCCATCGTAAACGCATTCGAAGAATGCTAAAAGGTTCTACTAGCCATTTAGGGCAATCAACCACGGGGTCTTCATTTGAGAGCAGCAAAGGTGCTCATCGAATCGTTAGGGTATGACCAAGCGATGGACTTCGCATGGTAATTGAGCGCCGTGGATAGACGACATTCCGGCGAGCGTAAAGGAATGCAGATCAAAACCGATGCTTCCCCGGCGGCAGCTGCGACTTCGCTTTTACAACTATGCAAAGCAGCAAGGGCGTGCATGGCCTGCGACCTCTGGAAGACTGCTACTCAGACGGTATGTGGCGAGGGAAATTCCCGCGCTCTAATCATGTTCATAGGGGAACAACCGGACGATCAGGAGGACGTCACTGGCCGGCCCTTTCGTGGGGCCAGCTGGAAACTGTTCGACGAAGCGCTGGCCGAGGCTGGCATCGACCGCAACAAAGTTTACGTCGCGAATGCAGTAAAACATTTCAAATGGTCGGCGGCGGAACGCGGCCAGCGCCGCATTCACAAAAGACTTCGCCAATCGGAGATTGAGGCTTGCAGACCCCGGCTGGAGGCAGAACTGCGATTAGTGCAGCCCAAGATTGTCGTTTGTTTGGGAGCAACTGCCGCCCAGCAGTTTTTTTGGAAGAGCCTTCAGGGTGACCCTTGACCACGGGAACGTGATGAAATCCCCATTTGCTCCGTATGCCATCGCAACTGTTCACCATCTTCAATCTTGCGCGCACCCGACAAGCAGTCCCGTCAGGCACAAATGGAACTCTTGGTCCACGATCTGCAAATGATCGCGAAGGCTGCGCGATTGCAATCAGTTGTTTAGCGTAAATCTATTACCTATTTGTTGATATCTGGCCGTTGCTGGTCGGTGCGACCCGACATTTTTCAACAAAGCCGCAGTTTGGTTGAAGAGCATCTAGAGCATCTATTGGGTCGCTAAGTTTTGCTTGAATAAAGCCCAGCCGGAGAGGCAATTCCGATGCAATAAATTCATTTCGTCCAGCTATTTTTGTATTGACCTTTCAGCATCGAGATGCATCCTAGCTCTTGATGGGATTAGTTGAAATCCCGGGTGACGTAAAAACAGTAGTCCCGGAGTGCTACCCATATGATCCGCAGCCGGTTAAGTTACTCCCGCTTTTACTTGAAGATTCTCACGCTGATTTTGCCGGCTTGCGCGTATTTCATCGCGGTTCGAGTTCGTTTCGGCATGAACCTGTTTTTGCCCGGCAATCGTGCCGTGGGTTTACCCTCTTATTGGGGCGTAGTTCTTCTGACGACGATCGCGTGGGTAATCGCGGCTGAAGAATCCGGTTTGTGGAGCATCGAGCAGTTATATGCTCCTGGCGGTAAGTCGCGCCGGCTATTGGAGGCCGTGGGATTCACCTACGTAGTGGTGATGGCGGGAGGTTTCCTTTATCGCGGTGCCAGTTATTCCCGTATCGTAATAGCGCTGAGCGCACTCGCGCTTTTCATTCTGGCAACGCTCCTTCGTATTTTGTTTCGTGTGCTCCTTGAACGGGCGCGCACGGATCGACACGAAGTGAGAATTGTAGTCGTGGGCACCGACGGCTACGCAAAACGGGTTGCCAGTGGTTTGACTAATGGGCAGGTTCTACCTTGTCGAATCGTAGGTTATGTTCGGCTTCCCGGCCAGACGATCGAAGTCCAAGGGCCGCCAGTGTTTGAATTGGACCACGCCACTAGTTCGCTGAATAGCACGGACGTGGATGATATTGTGATTGCCGTACCTTCGGAGAGGCTTAACGAAATCAACCTCCTTCTGCCCACTCTCGAAAAGTTGTGTGTACCCGCTCGCATGGCAATCGATCTGGCGCCCGGAATCGCGGTGCGCGACCAGCTCATAGATCTAGGCGGCATCCGCATGGTGGATCTCCGGCCCACGCTGGCGGAATCGAATTCGTATCTGATCCAGAAGCGAATCGTGGACGTCGCTGTCTCTTTGGTCGTTTTGGCGCTGGTGTGGCCGGTCATGTTGATAATCGCTCTGCTCATAAAGACGCAGAATGGAGGACCAGTTTTCTTTTCTCAGGATCGCGTCGGTTTGAATGGCCGCATCTTTCGCATGCTGAAATTCCGCACCATGAGAATCGGCGGCGCGGTCGAAAGCGATACTCTTTGGACCGTCCCCGAGGACCCCAGACGCACCGGTTTGGGCAGTATTCTGCGCAGAACCAGTCTGGATGAGCTGCCTCAGTTTTTTAACGTTCTGAAGGGCGACATGAGCGTAGTCGGTCCCCGTCCTGAACGCCCTTATTTTGTGAAACGATTCTTGCAGGAATTTGAAACCTACAACAATCGCCATTTCTTCCGCGCCGGAATCACTGGCTGGGCGCAAGTCAATGGTTGGCGCGGCGACACTTCAATCGCCAAGCGGGTCGAATATGATCTTTACTACCTTCGTAATTGGAGCGTCACCTTTGATTTACAGATCATTACTCTGACCTTTGTGCGGATGTTTTCGAGCAAGAACGCATATTAATCTATTGCGAACTATGCATCCAGGTTATGCTTTGAGCCACCGTCACAATCTCCTGGCATTCCGGGCATTGCTTTGAGTGAGGCTACATCCACCTCCGCCGTCGTGGCTTCGACGGATGGCTTCGTGACCAAGCTCTTCCGAAACGCCGCGGCGAGCATCGCGCGACTATTGGTGGCTTCTCTTGTCGCCCTGGTTTTACCCGCCTATCTAACCCGCCATTTACCCGTTCAAACCTACGGAGCATGGGTACTTATCTTGCAGTTGAGCGCCTATGTCTCCTACCTCGACTTCGGAATTCAGAGTGGCATCTCCAAATACGTCGCTGAATATAGCGCGAGAGGTGATGCGAAGGGGGCTGACCGCAGCGCCAGCACCGGCTTCGCCATCATGCTCGCAGCCAGCATTTTGGGCGTCGCGCTGACGCTCACCCTGGCATACTACGTGCCGGAATTATTCCGGACGATGCCCGCCGCGCTGTTTCACGATGTCCGGGTCAGTCTCATATTAATCGGCATTTCGTTAGCGACCAATCTCGCATGTTCGGCGTTTGCGGCCGTTTTTTTGGGTTTGCAGATTTATGCCGTCCCCATGGCGATTTCTGTAATCAAT
Organism: uncultured Acidobacteriaceae bacterium; assembly: GCA_963834075.1. Taxonomy (GTDB): domain Bacteria; phylum Acidobacteriota; class Terriglobia; order Terriglobales; family Acidobacteriaceae; genus PALSA-270. The sequence continues at coordinate 42,994 of CAWIAH010000005.1, read as the reverse complement.
CGAGTGTTGTTTGCGGCTGTCGTCTGTGCCGCGGTATTTCTTCACGGAAGTTTGGCCATCATGGGTGCGGCTGTCGCTGCCGTTAACATTTCCACTGCGCTGCTGCAGTTAGTAGCCTGGCGGCAGCTGGCAAGTCGCATTCGGGTACGGCTAGCTGAAGTGGATGCCGCGAGTTTGAAACAGATGCTGGCGTTTTGTTTTGTGCTGGCGATTTGGTCGGTCGGCATGTTGTGCGTGAGCGGGCTCGACATCACCATCGTCGGCCATTATGCGTATAACCAAACCGGCTACTATGCGATCGCGAGCCTTCCCTCCACCCTAATAACCTTGATTTTGGCTGCTCTGATGAATCCTTTTATGCCGGCCGCGTCCGCTCTGAGCACGCAGAGGGGACGGAATGAAATGGGCGCCGTTCTTTACCGGGCTACTCGATATTCCTCGATCTTATTGTTTTCGGCCGGGGTTCCGCTTCTGGTGGGCGGCGAATTGATTTTGCGTGTATGGGTTGGATCCAATTACGCTGAACACTGCGTCCAGTTCATGCGCGTCCTGATCCTCGGAAACATGCTCCGCAATTTTTGCCTGCCTTATACCACGATGGTTGTCGCCACCGGAAAGCAGAAATTCGCGACTGCGGCTGCAATCGCTGAAGCTGTCGTAAACCTGGCTTGCAGCATCTACTTCGTGGGCTTTATGGGAGCAAGCGGAGTGGCCCTGGGCACCCTCCTCGGGGCATTTGTCAGCGTTGCGATGCACTTTCTTATCAGCATGCACTACACCCAGGACACTCTCGCGGTTTCCCGCAAAACATTGCTCTTGCAAGGAATCGTTCGTCCCGCTCTGGCGGCTGTTCCCTCCCTTGTTTTGCTTTCCTACTGGTGGGGGCCTGGACCTCCGGAATTGAGCCTGCAAATGTGGGTGATGTGGGGCTTGAGCACCGCGCTATTTACCTGGTTCGCGAGCCTGAACATGGACGAACGCGGCAGTCTGCTACAAGCGGCCAAAGGCTTCCGCTGGCCGTTGCTTAGTCATCCCTAGTAGACTTCTGCGTTAGGGCTTCAATGCGAATAAACTCTTTTTTCGCACAACCGATTTCAGAATAAAATGAGGAAACGCTCGAAAAACCTGCATTTGGGATTGGGGGAGGAATGGAATTCGCGCGCGCGGTTGACGACAATAAGTCGCCAGATACACTTCGACCAATGGAGCGTCTCATGCTCGGCTTGATCGGAGTAGGAGTTGTCTTCGCTTCGCTCGGCCTGGGCGAGGCTGTCTATCGTTTTTTGTTCCTGGATTTTGATGGCGCTACCGATCGCCTGCCGATCGAAATGTTATTTGGGCTGGCTTTTGCCTGGATCACTATGAAAGTCGTAAAGCAAATCCATCAACGCCGTATGAAGACTTTCGCGAAGATTCACGCAATTCGCGATCGCAACCACAAGATCCGCCGCGCCGCTGAAGCTATCAGGCCTGTCCCTTATCCTGGCACACACCAATCGATTCGAGTGATTCGCGAGGAAGTGGACAGGATCGAATGGGCCCTGACCGAGATTATGCCCAGCTAGGCCCCGCGCCAACCGCCCCGAAGCCGGGCCGTTACCCCTATTGCGCGGCTTCAATCTTTTGGTCGGCTACAAGGAGTAACGGCTGGAGTTTCTCCAGAGCCGCTTTCACCGTCAATCCGTATTTAATCCGCAAATCCTCGGGCTTTCCGTGTTCAATGAACTGGTCTGGCCAGCCAACTCGCACCACCGGAGTCTGAATGCCCAGGCAATTCAGTTCTTCGAGGATGGCGCTGCCAAACCCCCCGCGCAATACGTGATCTTCCAGGGTCACCACTACCTTTACCTGCCTGGCGTAAAACTCCAGCATCTCCGCATCAATGGGCTTGGTAAAGCGGGCATTGATAACGGCCGCCGAAACCCCTTGCGTCTCCAGCCCGCGCGCCAGTTCGCGCCCCATGGGAACCATACTTCCCAGCGCAAAAATTGCGACCTGGTCGCTCTCGCTGTGCTCCAGCAATTCAGCCCGGCCAATTGGTATCGCTTTAGGCACATCTTTGACCGGTGCGCCGGGCCCGACGCCGCGCGGATAGCGGACCGCCGCAGGTCCGTCGAGTTGCATCGCAGTGAAAAGCATATCCGCGAGTTCGTCTTCATCTTTTGGGACCATATGCACGATGTTGGGGAGGCACCGCAAATAACTGATGTCGAACAACCCGTGATGCGTGGGGCCATCGTCTCCGGAAAGCCCCCCGCGGTCCATACAAAACACGACCGGCAGCTTCTGCAAGCACACGTCGTGCACGATGGGATCGAAGGCGCGCTGTAAGAATGTGGAATAGATTGCACAAAAGGGTTTAAAGCCTTGGGTTGCCAGACCGGCGGCAAAAAGCACCGCATGTTCCTCCGCAATCCCGACGTCGAAGAATTTCGAGGGATGCCGCGCCTGAAAACGCTCCAGTGCCGTGCCATTCGGCATGGCTGCAGTAATCCCCACCACCCGGGAATTGGCGTTGGCCAGCTTGACCAGAGTATCGGCGAAGACCTCGGAATAAGTACGCTGGCTGAGAGGCTTGGTTTCTCCGGTCTCCGGATTGTAAGGGCCAAGTCCGTGGAACTTTTTCTGCTTCTGCGTCGCCGGCTCAAAACCTTTCCCCTTCTGCGTTAATACGTGCAGCAGAACCGGGCGATCTTGCACCTTAAGAAATTCGAAGGTCCTGATTAATGACGAAATGTCGTGTCCGTCCACGGGCCCGTAATATTTCAATCCAAGTTCTTCAAAGATAATACTGGGCCACAGCATGCTCTTGGCTGCCTCTTCCGCCTTGCGGGCCATGCGAATGGCCGCGCTGCCGCCAACCTTCTCGACAATTTTCCCAGCGCGTTCTCGCAGATAATCGTAGCTTCGGTGAGTGACGATCTTGTTCAGATAACTGGCGATTGCGCCTACATTCTTGTCGATCGACCACTCATTATCGTTCAACACTACGATCAGGCGGTCGGTATGATGGGCGATATTGTTGAGCGCCTCATACGTGATCCCGCAGGTAAAAGCAGCATCGCCCGCCAATGCCACAATGTTTTCCTTCCCACCTGCCAGATCGCGCGCCACTGCCATGCCGAGCGCCGCCGATAGTGCAGTTCCTGCATGGCCTGCTCCGTAGACATCGTGTTCACTCTCGGTGCGTAACATGAATCCATTGAGTCCCCCGGGAGTGCGGATACTGGAAAATCTTTCCCTTCGGCCGGTCAGTAGCTTATGCACATACGCTTGATGGCTGACGTCGAAAAGGAAATGGTCCTTGGGCGTATCGAACACGAAGTGCATCGCAATCGTGAGTTCAACCACTCCGAGGTTAGGGCCAAGATGTCCTCCGTTCCTGGAGAGAACGGAAATCAACTCGGTGCGAATTTCCGCCGACAACTGCGTAAGTTGAGGAAGCGAAAGCTTCTTCACATCCGAGGGCGAATTGATCTGATCCAGTAAGTGATCCATAAGAGGGCTCGGATATAGATTAATACAGACGGAGATTGATGCATTAATGTAAAGATCGGCGCCGAGGCCGACAAGCCCAGTAACCGTCCGCGCCAGCTAATGGATTTACCTCATTACGGGGGTAATTCCTTTGTTCGACGCATTACGGTTCCGGACCGGCGAACACTTGTATTGTCGGACTATCCTTCCCCAACGGGATGCGCCCGTGCGCGTTCGCCGCGAATTCATTTGTCCTGATTCCCATGAAATCGATCCTCCCATTGGTCATCGGTCGATACGAAATCCTCGCCGAGCTTGGACGCGGCACCATGGGCGTCGTATACAAAGCCCGCGACCCGAAAATCGATCGAATCGTCGCCATCAAGACCATCCTGCTATTTGACTTGAACGGCCCCGATCAACAGGAGTACCAGGAGCGGTTCCAAGAAGAGGCGCGCGCCGCGGGCAGGCTCTCTCACCCGGGAATTGTCACTATCTTCGATGTCGAGTCCGACCCCGAAAACGCCCACCCTCATATTGTGATGGAATATGTGGACGGAAAACCGCTCAGCAAACTGCTAGACGATAATGGCGGCAGACTGCCGCTCGAACCGGCACTCCGTCTCGCGCAAGAGATTGCCGAAGCCCTCCACCTAGCCCATTCGCAGGGTATTGTCCATCGCGACGTGAAGCCGGAAAATATTTTGGTGACTCCCGAGGGTCACCCCAAGATTGCAGATTTTGGCATTGCGCGCCTCGATCATGGACATTTGACGGTTCCAGGCAGAATGCTGGGCAGTCCGGCCTACATGTCTCCCGAACAATTGGAAGGCGCCCACACCGACGCGCGCTCCGATCTTTTTTCGCTGGGCGTCGTTCTCTACACCATGCTCACCGGGCACCGGCCGTTTCAAGGAAACAGCACGGCTACAGTATGCTTTAAGGTCGCCAATCGCAATCCTCTTCCGGTTTCCTCTTGGAATCTCGATTTTCCACCGGAACTTGACGAACTTGTCGGCCGGGCGATGGCGAAAGATCCTGCCGAGCGTTTTCAAAATGGCCGCGAAATGGCTGGGGAGTTGCAAGCCTTTCGTGAAACTCACGTCACCCCTCCGCAGCCGCTGGCGGGCATCATGCGCATCATCGGCCAGGAGCCGGAGGCCACGCAGGAAAATGCGCCAGAAGCCATCGTGGCACAAATTCCAGCCATGGTTATCGCGCAAAAAGGCTCCGATCCCGGCATGCTGCCTGCTGTTGTCTCAAGCGCCCTACACTCCAAAAGCCCGCTACCCCCGAAAATCGCATCCGCTGCGAGATCAATTTCCGCGGCAGGTCCGTTATTTCTATCGTCTGGCGTTCGCGCTTGGATAAGCGGAGCAACCCTTGCAACCCTTATCATTCTGGGCCTTGCGTTGCGAACCACGAGCCGGCATTCGGCAACAGGCGTAGCCGTGCCTCCAGTCACGCAGAAACAGCCCGCAAATCCCGTGAAAACCCTCCCCGCAACCGCGGCCAGCGCGGTCAAGTCCATCCAGGAACCGCAAGAGAATCCGAGACGCTCCGAAACCCGCGCCACCCAAACCGCGACAAAGAGTGCGAAAACGTCTACAATCCCGGTTCAGCGTCGCGTTGCAATCCCAGCCGCTCCCTCGATTCGAGCGGACGTTGCCTCTACCCGCAAGGTAGTTCCGCCTTCTCCTGACTCAATCACGGTTCAGATGGTTCATCTCTCCGATCTGAACGTCACTATCGAACACAGTTTCGAGCAGGCACAAGCCTCCATCTCCGTGGACAATCATCCGGTTTATACGGAACAGCTCAGTGGTCAAAAGAAGCGTCGGGCGCTGGTTTTCAGCCGGACGGAGGGCCGTCAATCCGGCACCATTACCTTGCTGCCCGGCAAACACGACATCGTCGTAAGAGTTCAGTCCGCCGTGGACGGCTATGACGCCTCTCAGACTCTCACCCGGGGATTCTCGCCCGGAAGCACAAATGAGTTGGTAGTGAAGTGTGACAAGCGCAAGAACAAGCTGGAACTTCTGCTCAAATAGGGCTGCGGCGGTAACGGTATCCCTTTGATTTGTCGATTTTCCTTCTTCTCCTGCCAACATGAAACGCCTACCTCTGTAAAACACCGACCTGAACTTCAGGGCTGGCCCGAAAACAAACCCCAGTCCCCATCATCGCATCCACGTAGAGAACGAATTGGAGGTGTGATGAGCAAGAAAAATGCATTGGCAGATCTATCCCGCCTCACACCTTTCGATTCTGCCAATTCGCAATTACTTCGAGTTGTGATCGAGACCCCAAAAGGCAGCCGTAACAAGTTCGCCTTCAACAGCGACGAGCACATTTTCGAACTGACGAAGGTTTTACCCGCCGGTATGGCATTTCCCTACGATTTTGGATTTGTGCCTTCAACCAAAGCCGACGACGGAGACCCGGTAGATGTTCTCGTGCTCATGGATGAACCGGCGTTTCCCGGGTGTGTGCTCAGCTGCAAAGTGATTGGGGTAATCGAAGGTAAACAAGGAGACAAGAAGCATAAGGTTCGTAATGACCGAATCGTCGCCGTTGAAAAAAGCGCCCATAGTTGGGCCAATATCAAGACGATTGACGATTTGAGCGAACGCTTTGCTCGAGAACTCGAGGAATTCTTTGTAGATTATCACAAACTTTCGAACGAGCAATTCTGGGTAGAAGGTTTGAAAGGACCGAAAGTAGCGAGAAAATTGGTGAAAGCAGGCATGCGTTGATTCAGATTTTAATCCGATTCTTGATTGGGGGCGCGGTTGTCTCGGCATTCTCCCTTCTGGGAGGACTTTTGAAGCCGGAGAGCTTCGCGGGCTTATTTGGTGCTGCGCCTTCTATCGCTCTCGCCACCCTCACCCTCACGGTCGCCTCGCGTGGCGCTTCCTATGCCACTGTCGAGGCCCGTTCCATGATGGCGGGCGCCATCGCGTTTTCGGTTTACGCATCCATTGTGAGTTGGACCCTGATGCATTGCCAGACGAAAGCTCTATTGGTCACCCTTTGCTCCATGCCACTTTGGTTGGGGGTCGCGTTCGGACTTTGGTTTGGTTGGCTAAGATAAAAGCCGCAATAGCTGCAAAATGAGAATCAAATTTAATCCGTCCGGTCTTCGGCAAACTACCTGGCATGAATACTCGATTCGATTTCTATGTGGAGGACTGATTACCGCCATTGCCGGCATAATTGCCATGAAGTTCGGCCCTGCGGTCGGAGGACTATTCCTGGCATTTCCCGCGATCCTCCCTGCGAGCGCCACCCTGATTGCGAAACATAAAATGGAGAAGCAGGCGTCCGCGGGTTTCAATGGAACGAAACGTGGATCAAGCGCCGCCGGCGTCGATGCCGCAGGCGCATTCATGGGAAGCATTGGACTGTTTGTCTTTGCCCTCTTGGCGTGGCGGTTTGTGACCCGACTGAACCCTTGGCTGGTTCTTTCCGGGGCGACGATTGTCTGGGTGATTCTCTCGATGCTTATTTGGCGGATTCGAAGAATCGCAACTCGAAGCCGCAGACTTGAAATCGGTCGAAGCTAGTCAGAAGACCTGCATTGCTCCACGGCATTAGCGCCGTGAGACAGTTCCTCCCGCGCGATTCCGTTTCCTTCATCTTGAACCCGTAGAGATAAATTCTTCCGCGCTCGCATTGTTATCTGCTACGGCAATTCACATAAACGGAATGGGCCGCGCGGCAATAATGCCTTTGCCTTCCTCAATCGTAATGAATTGATTGGGCTTGATGTTCGAAATCGCCTCTTTTTTGCCGCTCGGCCAGATCACCTCGAGGCTCGACCGTCTTGCCGGCCGAGGGCTTGCCCAAACCGAACGTCAGCGGCAACTCGCTCTGCGATAAATAGCTCGACCCTGTTTTCACCATCCCCAGCAATTCGCAGGCCGGTGGACTCGTCTTCGACCGTCACCTTCGCGCCGATTCCGTCCCGATTGGACGGTTTGCCCACCAGTCTTCACCCGCAACATGTCGTTCTGATTGGCATTTTCGTTGCGCAGCAGTCGCGCCAGGCCATTGTTCGTGGTGATCACCAAATCCAGATCGCCGTCGTTGTCGTAATCGCGCATACGCAACGCCTCGGCCCACGACCGGCTTTTGCAAGCGCCGGCCCCAGTTTCGCCGTCACGTCTTCGAATTTCCATTCCCCCAGGTTGCGAAAAAGCCGCGGCGGCTGCGCATACTTCGACGTTGGGCTGCACCACGCTGATGTCGTCCGAGACATGCCCATTCGACGGCCAAAACATCCAGCAGCCCATCCAGATCGTAGTCAAAGAAAAACGCCCAAAAGTCAGCGACTTCGTGGTCATCCTGCCAAGCCAGTTGCCGGCGCCTCATCGGTAAATAAGTCCCGATCCGTCATTGTGATAAAGCGCCATGCTCTCGTTCGTAAAATTGCCGATCAGCAGGCCCTGCCATCCCGAATCGTCGTAGTCCGCCGCATCCGTACCCATGCCGGCGCGCACCGTGCCGGCTTCGCTGTACGCGATCCCCGCCGCAACCCCCCCTCCGTAACGTCCCGTTATGATTGTTGCGGTAAAGCTTGTTTGGCTCGGTGTCGTTCGAAACAAACAGATCCATCCATCCATCGTTGTCGAAGTCCAGCAGCGCGACGCCAAGCGATTTGCTCGTCGGATCCTACAGCCCGGCCTTTTGCGTCACATCCTCAAACATGCCGTTGCCCTTGTTGTGAATAGAGTTGCGCTCTGCCCTTTGTATGTTTGCGGCGTGCAATACGATTTGTTTTTGTTGTCGAGCGAACAATATTGATCGGTCGCAATCGACCAATCGATGTAGTGCGCGACAAACAGATCGAGCTTGCCATCGTTGTCGTAGTCCAACCAAACGGCGCTGGCGGAAAATCCCGGACTCGCCACTCCCGCTTTCGCGGTCACGTCGGCGAACTTTCCGTTGCCCAGATTGCGAAATAGATGATTCGAGCCCACCGTCGTGACATAGAGATCGTCATATCCGTCGTTGTCGTAAGTCCCCGACCGCGCAGCCCATCCCGTACGTTTCAACCGCGAGTCCCGCCTGCCGGGTCACATCGGTAAATGTCCCGTCGTGATTGTTGTGATAGAGCGCCGGGAAGCGACTGCCCGACTCGTGACCCGGCCAATCCATGGAGTTGACGAAGAAAATATCCTGCCAGCCGTCGTTGTCGTAGTCGAGAAAGCAAACGCCGCTGCCCATGGTCTCGGGCAGATACTTCTTCCCGAACGCGCCGCTGTTGTGTTTGAAATGAATTCCCGCCTGCGCAGTCACATCGGTGAACTGGATAGGGCCGGAAGGACGAGTCGGCGGGTTGGATCAGCCGTCGGGCGGAATTGCGGCGGCTGCCGCCTGCAGTGGCGTCGCGGTTAACGGCAGGTTGGCGGCGCAATCAGCTTAGGCACGGGCGAGGAATTCTGTTTGCAACCGGACAAGAATCAACAACCAGGCGCAACAAACAACATCCGCCGGAAATCGTCGCATCACTCTGCAATTCCTTTTCGTAATACGCATCAGTGCGCCACCGCCAGCTTCGCGACTGTTCTCGCGGCGCGAGTCCATCCAGATTTCAATCAGCATGGCCGTCGGCCCGACCATGAACAAGGCATAGAAACGGCGCATAGACCACCTGATCCAGACGCAAAATCATCTCCACCACCGCCACCAGCAACACCACTATGCATTGCCACTTCTTCGACCGCACCGTCGTCTTCGGATCCGTAATCATGAAAAATATAAAAAGCTGATACATCGGCCCGGTGATCGGCGCAATCTCCGACTGCCAGGGGCTCCCCGTCATCCAACTTCGCACAAAAGCAAACACGATGAACGACACCACGTAAGTCGCCGTAATATGAAATCGCCGCAGCCGCCAGATGATCACCGAACCCAATACCCAGATCACCATCATCGGCAAAAGGTAATTTCCCCACTGAATGCTCAGCCTCGCCACCGTCTCCGCGGCCAGAAACAGCAGCACCGAGATCCCAAAATTCGACGGGTTCCAGATGTGCCGGCCTTTCACCCGGAACACATACTTCGACATGATCGATACCGCGCGCACAGCGCATATGGCCAGAATGCCGGCGAACGCACCAGAATTCCCACGCTGATGCCGCGTGATATAAGCGCTCGCCAGATTCGGCCATTTGCCAAGAAAGATACGGCCAAGAATCAGTTCGAGCGTGATGCTGGTCGCAATCGCCAGCAAGGTCTTCTGGTAGCTCTCGAGCATCCCGAACGACAAATTCCCACCAGCAGAATGCAGGTAATGAACATCGGCGCGATGTACCGGTTGTCGAGGCTGAAGGCCTTTCCGTCGGGCCGCCGCCGCGGTTGCGGAGCCATCGCCGGCACGCCGGTCTCGCTCATGATGGCTCCTTCACCTTATGCAGTTGGTCTGGCGGCGGGCATGATCGAGCGTCTGCACTCTTCCCGACGGCCATCGAATCACCGCCTTCTCAATCTGCGGATTCTTGCCCAATCCAAAATGAATCCGCCGGTCGATTCTGCGCCGCAAACCCGCTGCCGCCCGAAACTTCCTGCACCTGCTGCTGCCCGTTCCAAAACAGCGTAACCTGCGCGCCGATCGCGCTGCGATTGCTCGCCGTGCCTTCCAGCGCAAACTCGATCCACTTGTTCTCCGGCGTCACCGTGTTCTTGTAAATCAGCAGCGGCCCGCTTCTGATTCGCCACCACAACATCCAGCGCGCCGCGATTCCACAAATCCGCCATCGCCACCGCCCGCCCGTCGTACGTATCCGTCGACGCCCACCGCCTGCGCCACATCAATAAATTTTCCCGCTCCGTCATTCAGCCACAAGTGCTTCGCCTGATAGCCCGACAAACTCCGCCTTCAATCGCCGGCCAGTTCTTCGCATCCTCAATGATCGTGCTGTTCCCGCCCGCGACCTTCGAAAAGTCGTACCAGTAACTTCGGTTCCGATCGAGCGACATGTAGCCGTTCGTCAGATACAAGATCCAGCGTCCCGTCGTTGTTCAAATCGCCGAACTGCGCGCCGAAACTCCATCCTCCAATCTCCACGCCGAACTCGCGCGCCAGATTCTCAATACTTGCATGGCCGTCGCCCGCGGTTCCCTCTTTCGGCACCCACAAATTATTCCCCTGAATCAGCACGCCCTCTTCCGAAATATTCGAAACGTACACCGCATATCTCCCCTGGTTCAAAATGTCGCCGAAGCCGCATTCATCCCGCTCTTCGGCGCAAATCCGACCCCCGTCTGCTCGCCCACTTCGTGAAACCTCTTGCCATCATTCAAATAAAGTTCCGACACTCCATAGTCGTTCGCCACAAACAAATCCGGATGCCCGGTCCCGCGCAGATCCGCCGCCGCCGCAGCCAGCGCCCATCGCCGGCTGTTGATTCCCACTTTCTCGCTGACCTCTTCAAATTTCCCGTCGCCCAAATTGTGAAATAAATATTTTCGTCCGCCGTTTTTCGCGTACTCAAAACTATCCGGCATCATCTTCGTCGTGGCCAGATGCCACAAATCGATGTCCTCGTTGTAATAGCCGCCGATAAAGAAATCGAGCAGCCCATCGCCATCGTAGTCAAACCAGATCGCCGTGTTCGCATTCATCCACGGCGGCAATCCGGCCTGCTCGCGTCACCCGCGTGAATCCGTTGCCCGCATCGTTGTGAAATAGCTCCGGCTTCCCCACTTGATCAGCAACAAATCCTCATACCCGTCGTTGTCGTAGTCGCCCCAAACCGCGCCCATCGACACGCCGGTGCCCGGCTGATTCACATCCGCAATCCCCATCTCTCCAGCGACATCCTTGAATGTCCCGTCGTGCTTGTTCCGATAGAGCGCATTCTTGCTGCCCTCGCGCTGTTGGTCACATAAATATCGGGCCAGCCGTCGCGATCGAAATCCACGATCGATACCGACGCGCCCATCGACGCCACCTCCGGCATGATGGGATCCAACCGGGGATCGAGCACCGGCGCCTGGTGAACGAAATCCACGCCCGCCGCGTGCGACACTTCCTGCAAGATAAAATCCGTGCCGCGCCAGCGCCGTCTCCGCATCACAGTCGATTTCGATCTCCTGCGCGCCTCGCCGACATCCTCTTGATCATCAGCGGAGAAAATACGAATCCAGCGAAAATAATGCCAAGTACGATTCTGCGCGAACGGGCCCTTTCACTTCGTCACTCCGTCTCCCCAATGAATTCTTGAAACACATACGGCGTGATGTAGCGCGTGTGATAGTTCTGCCAGTCATCCGGATGCTGCCGATAGACATATTCATCTTCCAGCGCTGCCCGGCGGCGTCATGTACTCATCCTTCGCGTGATACGGCAGCGGCAGCACCGTCTTCGAGAAAGTCGAATTGAAATCTCCGTCCTTGATCCACCCGTCGCCCATGAATACAAATCGCGCACATATCCGGCGGCGGCGGCGCCTGCTCCGGGAATCGCAGCGACAACTCATCGCCCGAATCCACGATTACATAGCGATCGTCGATCTGCTTCAACAATTCCTTCACGTCGCCGTATCGCGTGTAGTATCCGATCAGATCGCGCCACTTCTGCTTCGTTCCATTCAATCTGGTAGTAGTTCGGCACTTCCGGAGCGCGCGCTCGGACCGGGATGTGCATCACCGAATATCCGCGATAATGCAAATCCGCCACGTCTGGATCCAGGCGTCGTCGTCTTGTAGTCGCGCCTCGGGCGCTCCTTCCGCCCACTGGATGCAGTCCCAATAAATTTCCAGATTTGTCCGCATCCGCACTTTGCGCGGCGTTCCCGGCCGAAAACATCCGTCAAATCGAATACGACGTCTTCTTTCTTCCTGCCGGAAATCCTAGGTTCGTCTCCGCCGATACCCATCCGCCGTTTCCGTCCGGCACTTCAATGGTCATTCCTTTCGCGTGCCAGCGATCGCCCTGCGTGATGGCCACGTTCAGCGAAGATTCCGTGTCGTGAATCGATCCTTGCGCGATTAAATACAACGGCCCGGAAGTCGGAGCATCTTTCCCCAGATCGACTTCAAGATAGTGATCGCGCGTGATTCCCTGAAATTGTCCGTGGCCGAAAGATGACAGCGCTCGTCCATCGAGCGTGCTCACCATTTCCGTCACGTCCTGCCCAGATCGTCGGTCGCTGCGCAATCTTGTGCGGCGTTTTCACGGTTGTGATGCCAGCTTCGGCGGTGGAATCCGAAACGCTCGTCGACATAAATCTCTGTGTCCGCCGGATGATCCACCGCCATCAGCGCGAGATGATCGAAGTAATAGACTTCCCAGAGCTCCGCCGAAATCCGCAAGTCGTAATATCCATCGTGCGGCACAAGCTGATCGCGGCCGATCTTGTACCACTCGCCGGTCGTCGCAATTTTCGCGGTGCCCAGCGTGTTGATGCGCAGACCGATTGCCGAGCCCCACGGCACCGCATCCTTCACGAATTCCATCTTCGTCCCGTTCCACGCGAACAAAAATGGACACGAAGCTTTCAATCGCTGCTCGGTCACAACTTCCTGATCCGCATTCACGCCAAATTCCGCGCGCACCGTTCCATTCGGCCAAACCACGCGCACAACTTCCGCCGTCGTCTGTTCCCCAATCCGAAATGCACTTGCGGCCCATCGATCGGCTGCTTCTGCACCAGCAATCCCGACCGAATCTCGATCTCTCCGCCAACGCCAAACGGATTGATTCGCTGATCGCCGACCGCCTGCACGGCATGCGGACGAATCACCTGCCAGTGATAATTCTTCGTGCCGTGGTTGCTTCCTGTACCGCTTGCCCATCGGCAAAGCCCAACCAAATCGATTTCCCGCCGCCGCTCAAGTCCGCAACATCAAATACCGACGCGGCCCCAGCAGGGTGGTCAAGCATGGTGAATTTCGCGTTCGCGTCGCCGAGCCAAATCAGCGCGACCGCTTGCACCCGAAGCAGGTCCGGCAACGGCGACAAGAACAAATCCAGCGCGCCGTTGTTATCGAGGTCGGCGACTTGCAGTCGCACTTCGCCGCTAGATTGTCAGCATCCGTACCCGGGCAATTTCGGCGTGTCCCACTCTCGCCCTTGTTCTTATCGGAGATCCGAATGATCGCGCCGTCCGATTCCACGGCCAGCAGATCCAACACGCCGTCGTTGATCGGCGTCGGCCACGGCAATCGCCTTCACCGACGGCAAATTCGCCGGCAGCGCGCGCTCGCGGAATTGCCCCTGCCGCTCGTTGATAAAAATGTGAAGCTTTCCCGCGCCGTCGATGATTGCGGCATCGGGATTGCCGTCTCCGTCGAGATCCGCCCAGGCAAACCCGCGCAACCCGGAAATGCCCGCGAACGGATCGATCTCCTTGAACGTGCCGTCGCCGTTGTTTCGCAGAACCTTCGGCACGCCCTCGCTCGCGCCCAGGACGATATCGAGATCGCCGTCGGCCTCGATATCAACCGCCCAGGCGCCGGTGTAGCTGCCGTTGATCACGGCCTTCGGCAGTTTGGTCTCTGCCGTCACGTCGGTGAAACGCGCTTGGACTATCCTGCCGCATGAACCGCACGCCGCCCGCCCCGGCCAGCACCAAATCCGTTCTTGAAGTCGTAGTTGAAATCGAGCGGCACAATCCCCTCCGCCTGCGGCGGGATTTTCGTTGGCCCGCCGGGGAACGGAAATTTCGCCCCGCTCGCAAGCCGCACTTCCTCGTCCGTTTGCTTCGGCCATGACCGGAGACCCCTCGCTGCCCAGCGGAATCGCCCCAACCCAATTCCAACGGCGCTTGTCTTCGTTGGCGACAACCTGCGAATCGAACGTCAGCCCAGCGTCAGCCGGCGCCGACTTGAACGCGGGAGACTCCAGCTTCAGAAAATGGGTAATCGGCGCCGCCTCTTCGCCCGCAGCTGCCTTGATCGCCGTCAGACTCAGCCGGTATTCCGGAACCCGCATCAGAACATTCCGCAAAAACGTCGTCTGAGTGGCCGCGATGCGCAAATCCGAACTGGCAATCGCGGCTTGAACGTTAGCCAGTTGGCGTTGCACTTCCGGAGGCCATGACGAGGACTTGGCGCCCACCTCGGCAATGGCCGATTTCAATGTGCTTACCTCACCACGCTTGGCCGCAACCCGGCTCAATTCGAGCAGCGCAGCCAGATTATTCGGCTGGGCAGCCAAAATCTTCTGCATCAGCTGTTGAAATTCGATCTCACTGTCGGGGTCGCCCTGCCGTTCAATTTCTTCCGCAAGCTGATAAATTGCCCGGAGATTTTGGGGATTGAGTTCGACCGCCTTGCGCAAATCGCCAATCGCCTCCGCCGATCGCCCCCGCTGGCTTTCGAGAACCCCGAGCAGGTCGTAAATCTGATCGTTGTCCGGAGCCAGGTCGCGCGCGCGCTCCAATCGCTGGAATGCCGCATCGAAGTTTCTCTGCCGAAGTGCGAGCACCCCCCAATCCGCCCATCCGGCCGGTTCACCGGGCACGACCTGGGTCAGCTCCGACAGTTTTTTTTCGGCATAAATGTCATGCCCCACCTGTAGCGCGGCCAGGCCCACGTAGAAGTCCGACACCGCCTGGGCGTATTCTCTGGAATTTGGCGTGGGCAGCTTGGGCGTCCGATGGCAGCCGCTTAATGTGACGATGAGCGTCGTCAGGGATAAAAACAAAGCTTTGCGCCGAGCGCCGAAAAGCCAAATCTGCAACTTGAGTGGATTCAAACCCGCCTCGGGAACCGTTCCGTGCATTGCCGCGTTCCGTCGCAAAAAACTAGCTACCCATCGATTACGACGAGAAGAGAAACTCGCAAGATACAAGCGTCGCTCGCGGCTGGCAATAATACAAACATACTAGAACCGAGGCGAGACCCGTTTGATCTCCCTTCCTGGGTTCCATTCGGACTTACCGCGACTTGCGCCGGTAAACGGCATACCCGGCTCACGGTATGGACGAACCAGGAACCTCAACATACAAGAGAGACGGGCCCAAACGAGGTAAATTGATCAAACGCATTCTAATCGGTGACGACAGCCCTCTGGTGCGCTCCACTCTTCGAACTTTTCTTGAAGCCCAGCCTGACATCGTGGTTGTAGGGGAGGCGGCAAGCGGCAAAGAAACAGTAGAGAAAGCGCAGGAATTAAGCCCCGATCTGGTCGTCATTGACCTCGCCATGTCAGAAATGAACGGCATTCAGGCGACGCGTCAACTAAAAGCTCTTTTCCCTTTCACTCCAGTTTTACTTTTTACCCTCGTTGAAAGTGACCGTCTGACCGATATCGCGATTGCTGCGGGGGTAGCCACGGTAATCTCCAAAGCCGACCCCGCCCTGTTAATGAATCGAATTCGTGCGTTGTTCCCACACCCCGAATCTTCTCCCGGAATTGAATCGCATCTCGAAAATCCATAATTTTCTGTTTTTGCCCGCCCACAACCATCCCTCCTCGCTCGCACACCATCCAAACCCGTTGACAACAGAGTTCCACAATAAAGGGGGAGTTTCATGGCTGGAAAAAATACCGCAGCATTCGGAATCTACCGCACTCAAGAAGAAGTGGAATATGCCGTGGATTTACTGCGCACGGAAGGCTTTCGCAATACGGATATCTCCGTTCTGTTCCCGGAAAACAAGGGCACCAAGGATTTTGCCGTCGAGAAAAATACGAAGGCACCTGAGGGCACGGCCGCCGGCGCGACCACCGGCGCGGTGATCGGGGGCGCGCTCGGTTGGCTCGCCGGAATCGGCGCTCTGGCCATCCCGGGAGTCGGTCCGCTCATCGCTGCAGGTCCAATTGTCGCGGCCCTCACCGGCGTCGGAGTGGGTGGCGCGGTTGGCGGCATTACCGGCGCTCTAATTGGGATGGGAATTCCGGAGTACGAGGCGAAGCGCTACGAGGGGCGCATTAAAGAGGGCGGAATTTTGCTCTCGGTCCACTGTGACGATTCGAACTGGACCAAAAGGGCGAAAGAACTGCTGGAACGAACCGGTGCGACCGACGTCGCCTCGACGGGCGAAGCGTCCGCCGATTTTCAGAAGACCGACAAACCACTTCCCCGGGCAAGCTAACGCCAGGCAACGCGATTCTCGGAACCACGGTGCTGCCCAGGTACCGTGGTCCCGGGAATGTAATTTGCACGGATTCTCCAGTTCTTTCTTGTATTGCGGCCGTCGCCTGGTTCAGTCACGATGCCAACGATTGCTCCTTTGGAATGGCACGACTCAGCACTTGCAAGATGGCCTTTGCGGAGCGATGAATGACAACCCGCATACTGATTGCCGACGACGATCCTTCAATCCGCTTACTGTTGCGCCGGCTATTGGAAAATAACGCTTTGTGGGAAGTGCGCGAAGCTGCCAACGGGTCTGAGGCGTTGGAGAAGACCATCGAGTGGGCGCCCGATCTAGTCATCCTCGATCTGGCCATGCCCGGCATGAATGGGTTGCAGGCGGCACGGCAAATTTCCAAAAACGGTCCCCATCCCCCGCTGTTGCTGGTCAGCGTCCAGCAGGTCACCTCCCAGTTGGCCCGGGCAGCTTGGGAATCTGGATTTCGCGGAGCGATCACAAAATCGAAAGGCACGGAAGTGGTGCGTGCCATTGAGGCCCTGCTTTCGGATCAGGTTTTCTTTATGCTGGAAGACTCCTATCCCTTTCCCTTGCCGCTTTTTGGCGGGCACTAGAAATTCTGTCCCCGCCATCGTTCGCCGGCTTTACAGTACAAACCGTATGGCGCGGCGCCTTAACTTTTGCGATAAACCAATCAGCTCTCTTTGGAGAATTTTCCATGCCCGTGAAAATTACCGAAGAAATGGTCATGAACTATGTGGCGAATGACGTTGACCTGCCGAAGGGAATCCGCGTAGTCAACGTCAAGTTTGACCCGCGTACCCGTAAATTGCGGGCTTGTACCCTGGAGAAAGACGGCCATCCCATTAGGATTGGGGACTGGTTGCTCAGCGACGGCCGCGTGGTTCGTTTCGGCGCAATCGAAAAACGCTAAGGTCTAATAGACGATTGCGGGCAACAAGTACTCACTTGAGCCGTTCGCAGTTTCGTACACTCACCTGTTCTCCGTCCCGGACCGTATAGCTCGAGCTTTTTTACCGTAGGTTCAAACCCTCCCTGCCATCTATCGCTTCTCATTAAGTGCCATGCGATCCGTTCTGATTGTTGACGACAGTGACACCTTACGTGGCGCTTTCAAAAAGCTATTCGACGAATCCGGCTGGGCTGTGATGGAAGGAAAAAATGGCCGCGAAGCTCTGACCCTGGCAAACGCCTTCCGTCCCTCCGTTGTAGTACTCGACGTTTCCATGCCAGTGATGGATGGCATTCACGCAGCAGAACTACTGAAGAACCAGTCGCCCGAGATCCAGATTATTATGTGCAGTCTTTACGCCATGGATGAAGCTATTAACCGGGAGCTGTACCGCGCCGGCATCCGCAACGTCTTATCGAAAACAGACGCCTATCGCCACTTGGTTGCCACGGCGGAGAAACTCAGCCGGTAGCCGCCGATTTTGCAGACAACACTGTTGTCGCAGTTTTGTATTGTTGCCGAAATGCATTGCGGCCGATCCGACGACGGTCAGCGTCTAGCTTGCCGCCTGCATCGCACTCAGTGAATCCTTAATCGTCGGGGTGAGACCAGCCTCAACCTCGCGCCGCCGAATCTCGTGGAACCTGGTCAGCACCGCATTGGCCTTTGCCAGCGCTTCGATTCGCCGCGCATACGCTTCAAGTTTGGCCCCAGGAATCGCGAAAACAGCTATTCCCTCGGTGAACATATCGAGATAGGCGCGAGCGCCACAACACCCGGAACTCAGGGCCGCGCGTCCGCTGTTCATTACCTGCGCGACCACGGCACAGGCCGGCCTGCCCATGGCAGGCACGTTTTGACTCTCAACCTGTTGCGCCGCTTCCGAAAGAATCAGCGATTGATTCGCGTTCACAAAAAGCAGCACAACATCGGGGGAAACCGGGGTGTCGCCAAGCGGCGAATAGATCACATATTTGGAGCGCGATTGCATTACCGGGATCAACGCCAAATCCTCCTCCCGCACATAGCCGAGATCGCCAAAAACCCGCAGAGCATCCATCAGATCGGTTTGTTGCGCCGGCGAAGTCTGAAGATTATGGGTGTAGACGCCAATGGCGCACAGATCATGATCTCTTGCGGTCGTCGCGAATGGCCCATCGGCCGCATCCTCCCAGAACCGGCATCCCGCGGGAACCCTCCCTTTGAATTCCCGAATGCCGCTGGGCACGGAAGCGCAGAAGCTGATGCCGATCGGCGCTTGATGCAGGTTTAGACACTCCGTTAAGACCTTGGCTATTTTCGAATTCTCCACCGCTCCTTGACTCCCGCTCATCGCTTCTCCTCCACTTTGAAACCCATATCTGCAATCGACGCCCGTATCATCGCCTCGCTAACCTGGCTAGGATCGAACTTAATGATCACGATCCCGTTGGGATAACTGGACTTCGATGAGACGATGCCTTTTTGCTGTTGCAGCATGGTGTCCAGCCCGACCGCGCAGGTGACACAACTGAAGCCTTTCACGAAATAGGTGACGGTCTGGCCTGCCTTGGTTTCCGCAGATACGAAAGACGCCAGCGTGCCTGCGCCTGCGGTTGCCAGAAGTTGAACAAATTGCCTGCGAAACATTTTCTGACCTCCTCGAAATCAATCAAACACAACTCGGTTCACTTCGCCGATGCAATGCCGGCTTCATACCTCCAGGCGGTTTCGTCGGTCGCGCCATCGGAAAAACGTGTGTCGGTATAGTCGCTGAATTCGATCTTCTTCTTCAGTACCCCTGTCTCGATCATCAAATCGCGAACCATGATCGAAGTCCGCCTTGCGCGGGGCCAGCGGACTGTAAATCACCCGGTCCATTGGTTTAGTAAGTGCCCAGCGTAAAAGCGCCGGCTTCTGCCGGTAGTAGAAGCGGCCCACGAAATCGGCGGCGTCCTCACGATTCGGTTTGCTCTTGTCCAGCCACAGCCCGGAACGCGCAATGCCGTCCACCAACGTCTGCACAACATCCGGGCGCGAGTCAATCAAATCCTGCCGCACTACTAGAATGCACGACATGTAGTCCGGCCAATATTCCCGCGCCTGGAACAATACCCGCCCATATCCCGCGATCTCCGCCTGCGAAGGGAAAGGTTCCCCCATCGAGAACGCATCAATCGCCTTGGCGGCAAGCGCTCCCGATACGTCGGGCGGCGCCATCTCCACCATCTTGATTTCGCCCGGTTTCAATCCCCAAGCTTTCATGGCGCGGAACAGCATCAGCCGCTCGTCGGAGAAACGGCTCGGAATCGCGACGACTCGCCCGCGCAGATCAGCAAATGTCTTTACCGGACCATTCTTCTGCACCACCACGGCGCTGCCATAGCGATGCCCCAGATAGACAACCTTAATGGGTACGCCCTGCGCCACCAGCGCAATGGCCAACGGCGCAACAATAAATGCTGCCTGCACTTTGTTGGAAATCAACGCCTCTTTGATCTCCGGGAAACCCTGAAACAGTCGGGGCAGAAAAATCTCGCCGTTGTCGAGAACTTCGAAATGTAATCGGTGACCGGGCAAGTCAGCTGGCAAGTCACCGGGATATAAGCGACCACAATTTTCCGCTTTGCCGGCGGAAGATGATCGTTCAGCACGGCCGCCCAATTCACGTTCAGATATGCGTGCAGAGCGGAAATCAGCACCAGCCATCCCGCCGCCACCAGCACGACCTTGTTCTTAAGACTCATTGCGGAATCCCCAGCGAACGGATCTGAATCCTTTCCAGCCTGCGGAAGGCGACGTCGAGCGCCAGTCCGATCACGCCAATCATCATCATGGCCGCCACCACCAGGTCATAGCGTTTGCCGGAATTTCGCGAATCGATCACCAGGTACCCGAGTCCGGAATCGATCGCGACCATCTCCGCCGCTACCACCACCAGCCAGGCAATTCCCAGAGCGATCCGGAGTCCGATGATGATCTGCGGCAGCGCCGCCGGAAACACAACTTTCGCCAGCAGTTTCGCCGGCGCGAGTCCGAAGTTGCGCCCGGCCCGACGGATACACCGCCGGCACATTCGACACCCCGTTCATGCACGCCACCACGATGGGGAAAAACGCCGCCAGAAAAATCAGAAATACCGCAGCCAAATTACCAACGCCAAAAAGAAGAATGGCCACCGGGATCCACGCAATCGGGCTGATCGGCCGCAGTATCTGCATCACCGGATTGACTACCTGATTTACCGCCGGATACCAACCAAGCATCAATCCCAGCGGAATCCCCAGCGCCACGGCAGCGCGAAATCCCATGCCACCCGGCGCAGCGAACTGACAATATCCCCCCACAGCACATGCTTATGAAACAGCTCCACCATCCCCTTCTCCACATCAGCGGCGACGGAAATACCTTTGTCCCCGTCCACTTCACGGAAAAATGCCATACGCCCAGCAACAGAAGCTGCCGCCAACAACGGCCACAAGTATTTCTCCCATCTCCGAGGTTCGGCAAAGCGCTCATATCTTGTGGGCCAGGCCGATCTGCTGGAAGATGCCATCGCGCAGTTGCAAATAATGCGGCGAGCTGATATCGCGCGGATGCTCGATGTCGATGCTCACCACCTGCTGAATCTTCGCCGGACGCGCGCTCATGTACCACGATCGCGGTCCGCCAATTGAACCGCCTCTTCGATATCGTGAGTGACAAAAACGATCGTTTTCTGCTCCGCTTGCCATATGCGCAGCAATTCGCCGCGCATGATCAGGCGCGTGATCGAATCGAGCGCGCCGAATGGTTCGTCCAGAAAGAGCATGTCCGGATTTACCGCCAGCGCCCGAGCTACTTCCAGCCGCTGCTTCATGCCTCCCGAGAGCTCCGCCGGATACGCCTCTTCAAACCCCTACAGTCCGACCATTTTTATGTAGTGCGCGATGCGATGGTCGCGCTCCGCGTTGGGAAGTTTAACAACCCGAAACCGATATTCCCCTCGCACCGTCAACCAGGGAAAAACTCCACGTTCCTGAAAGACAAAAATGCGCCGCGGGTCAGGCCCGCGCACGGCTTCGCCGTCAATGCGCACCGTCCCGCCGGTCGGCGAAATAAATCCTGCGATGATGTTCAGCAGAGTGGACTTGCCACAACCCGAAGGCCCCACCAGGCATACGAACTCGCCCTCTGAAACGTCAAGGGTGATGTCGTCCAACACCGGCGTGCTTTTCCCATCCCGCGTGAAAGTCATGCGGACGTGCTCTGCTTGGAGTTTCGCGGCCGCCGTTCGCGGCGCAATTGCTATTGGTTCCGCAGACATTGTCAGTCCTTTGAATAGGCCCAGCGAAACGATTTAACTCCTTCGAGCGAATGCATGGCCGTGTCCAGCAACAGCCCAATCACCCCGATGATCACCATGCCGGCGACCACCAAGTCATAACGGTTGCCCGCGTTCCGGGCATCTACGATGAGGAATCCCAGTCCGGAATCAACTGCTATCATCTCCGCCGCCACCACGACCAGCCACGCTATCCCGAGCGTGATCCGCAATCCGATCAACAGTTGCGGCATCACCGCCGGATACAACACCCGATAAACCAGATCGGCCGGCCGCAAACCGAAATTCCGCCCCGCGTTGATATATACCGAAGGAATATTGCGCACCGCGTTGATTGCCGTGAGTAGCAGCGGGAAAAAGCATCCCAAGAAAATCAGGAATACCGCCGCAGCATCTCCCACCCCAAACCAAAGAATGGCCAGCGGAATCCACGCCAGCGGAGAAATCGGCCGAAAGATTTGCAGCAGCGGATTGACCGCCATCTCCGCCCGGCGATACCACCCAATCGTCAGACCTAAAGGGATCGCCAGAACCGCAGCCAGTACAAATCCCCAGGTCACCCGGAACAGCGATGCAACTACATACTTCAACAGCAGTCCGTGATGCAGGAGGTCCACAATCCCGCCGGCCACGGCCCAGGGGCCCGGTAAGAGATGAACTGGCGACCGGTTCACGGCGATCTGCCACGCTATCAGCAAGATTGCGATAAACACAACGGGCCGCAGCCAAACCTTCAGCTTCAACGCGTTCTATTCCCTTCCTTGGTCATAGTCGCGGCCTCCGCACGCTTTCGCACAGCTGTTCGATTATTCATTCGAACTCCCGCTGCGCATGCCATGGTGCGCGCCTGCCGGAGCATCCTACGCTTCTGCTCCCACGCCTGACACTAGTACTTTCCAACTATTTCTGTCTTTATAGTTTGGCTTCCGTGGTTCAATACTGCGGCGAGGCTTTTAAGGGCGAGGACTGGGCCCTCTGGGCAGACTCCAGTTCGAAGAAATTCTCTGCAACAAACCGGGCAGGCTCTGGGGCAACCTGCTCGACAGGAATCACGTCTTCCACGACGACGCCATCCGAAAATAAATCGCGTAGAGATAGCCGCACTCGGCTACCAGCCGAGCAAAGCTCGGCCCGTTTTTAGCTCTGAATGTCATCCATATTGCAATGGACTGATCCGCACCCGCGAATCAGCCCACCTGATCGAAGGCATTTCCAGATTACGCTGGCGGCTTCTGGTCCTTGTCCCGATCTTCCTGCTTTTTCCGCTGCTCTTCCTTCTGCTCCGGAGTCAGCGGCCTGGCCTGCTGCTTCAGCGGGGGCGGCGCTGGTTTCGCAGTTGGAGGCGCGGTCCGCTGCTGTTGGCGCTCCGCTGCGGCTGGCGGCTGTGGAGCCCGTGGAGCTGCCTGCGGACGATTCTCTGCCGGAGTTGGTTGCGGAGGATGATTCGGCTGCGCGCGATTCTCCGCTGGCGCTTGCGGAGCCAGTGGCGATGGCTCCGGCCGGTTCTCCGCTGGAGCCGGTTGCGGGCGGTTATTCTGCTGCGCTGCCGGCTCATTCGGCTGCGCCGGACGCGGCACCGCTCGATTATTTGGCTGAGCTGGCGCCGGCACCGCTCGATTTTGCGTTGCCGCCGGTTGATTTGGCGGCCGGTTCATCGGCTGGTTAACTGCCGGTTGATTCCCGGGCCGGTTCATTGGTGAATTCGCGGCTGGCTGATTCCCCGCCGGCCGATTTGCCGGATGTCCCATCGTCGGTGTCGCCGGCTTTCCGGGTGGCGCTTGTTTCACCATGGGGCGTGCGGCAGCCGTGTTCGCCGGCCGCAAGCTCTGCACCTCGCTCCGTGCCAGCGGCTGTCCCGGATGCGCCGCCAGCGCCTGTTGCTCTTTGGCAAATGAGACCGGCGCTGGCGGGGGCGTCTTCTTCGCCACCACTTGCCGGTTCGCAATCGCGGCGGGTGGCGCGGCTACGTGGTTCGCGGTCGCCGCCCTCGCTCCCAGCACGCTGGCCTGAGTTGGCGCCACGGCCGCTCTCGCACTTACCGGCGCCGACGCAATCTCGCGGGCATTCACCGCCACGACGGCTCTCGCCACCGGCTGCGCGCTCACAAACGCGCGCTGCGGCACCGCCGTCACCGCTCCCTGCACGCCACGGTTTACGTACGTCACATTTGTGATGGTGGTGGTGTTGCGCACGATGGTCGTGTTGTAAACGTTGGTCACCTGCACCACATTCACCGTCGTGTTGCTGATGTTCACCCGGTTCACATAAGCCTGGCTCACGTGATAGGACGGCACATACACCTCTCGCGGACCCAGCGGAAACCATGCCACATTTCCCCCAAAGCCTCCGCCACCGCCCACGAACACCACCAGCGCCGGCGCGTATACCGCACGCACCGCCACCGGACCCGCCACCCATCCCCAACGTCCGCCCACCGTCACCCAACGGCCATAGTGGAAGGGCGCATATCCCCACGAGAAGTCGTCCACCCAGGTCCATCCCCACGGCGAAACCCAATCCCAATGTCCCTCGCGATACGGCGCCCATCCGGCTTGCACCTGATTCGGGTACCAGACGTGCCCGTAATTCGGATCGTCCCGCCAGTCGCCATAGTCGTCGAGATCGTCAAAGCCAACCACATCCCGCGACAAATATTGCGCCGACCGCGATGTATCGTAGCGATGATCCCGCGTGTCGGACCACGCATCGAATGCGTCACTTCCGCCAATCGGCTCAACATCCGCATAGAGCGAATCCGTGCCGCTGAACGTGCCGCGCTGGCCAGCTTGCAGCTCATAGGTCTGCCCATAGCCCGTGGATTCTCCTCCACCCGCGCGCACGCTGATCACCGTCGAGCTGCCATCCGGGCTTGCCTCCACCCGGTAATGCCCCGGCTGAAACGCGGTGAAAGCCTGATTCGGCGTATCGATTTCGACGTCGTCGTTGTCATCCAACCGCCGCACCGTGATGTTAATCACGCCCGACGAAAGCTGCACCTGCACCGTGTTGTCGTCGAGATTCAGAAAAGAAAATCCGGTATCCGGGCCCACGCGGATCACCGCCGATCCCAGTTGCACCTCGGCCCGCGAATTGTCGTCGGTCCAGATCTGGTCGCCCGTGGTCATCGGACGATTCGCCACCGCTCCCACCCAGTCGCTTTCTCCCGCCGGCAAAAAGGAAACCGATCCCTGCAGATATCCAATCCGCGCCACCCGTCCCGGCGGATCATCCTGATCCTGCGCCCCCGCCCGCGTGGGCGACAGAACGCTTGCCAACCCCAGACCAACGACGACCCCGCACAACCCCAACGTCCTGAGTGTGTTTCTCATGAATTTTTTCTCCCAAGCTTTGTTTTCGCAAACCCGATTTGCGCTTCAGCGTGATAGTTCGATGCCCGATTCGGTTCCCGCGGCCAACCTTACACGAGTCGCGCCGCCGGTAAAAGGCGCGATATTCCATCCCAGCCACCCGACAAAAGAGTCCGTTTATTTAAAACACCTCTTTTTGCGCGGCCCCGACCCGTTACTTCCACCCTTTAACCCGCACTTCCAACTTTTTCCTCGCCGGGAGCTAAAAAATCGGTGGGAAAACTAGTCCGCCGCCCCATTTGGCTCGAAATGAGGTTTGTGGAAGCAGTCTCGCAACGCCGGCGACACCCGGGGCACCCGGCGTCAACTTTATCTTTATGGACGCTTCAGGAATCTCAGGCAGAAAGCTGCGTACACCAAGACAATTCCTATATTCACGATCAGGCGTTCCCAGAAGCGGTCTCTGAAGAACAGGATATCTACGGCAACGACCGTGCCGGCCAGCAGAATGACGTAAAGTACTATGCTCATTTGCCTTCCCATGGTTAAGCCCTCAATCTCAAAATATAAACCTTTGCGGAAGGTAGCTGGGTTGCACCATATCGTGTCGGGCATGGCTGTGGCAGCGGTCACTTCTCGGGAATGCGGGAGTTGCAAATCTTTGCGCTATGCTTTGTATGACCTATATCTTATAGCTATAGACAAGTCGAATTTAAACCGCCTCCCTTGCTCGAACCACCCCAAAGGTCGTCCAGGCGAAATCTATCGTTCCTGTGCCATTGTGGTGCAATGGCAGGGCATTATAGGCAACGGTTGGACCGACGTTTCCCCACCGCTCCGTCCATACTTTTTAGCTAAGTGATTGATCCTTCGTGGAAGTGACTGATTCCCAAGGGCCCTGCCTAGTCTCGAATGCAATCCGGAAGCCAGGGCGGCGAGTTCGCCCTGACCTTTGCACCAAGTTCATTTCAAATCTTTGCGGCCTGCCCTGGGATCTCAACCGCCTCCTTCCCCCAAACCCAAGTCACCACCAGGTTTATAGTAAGGAACTTCCCGTCCCGGGCAGTGTTTAAGTATGGTGAAAGAAGTGGTGGAGAAGTGCCCGCGCCATTCGCGTCCACTTCCAGGAAAAACTGAAACCTATGAAAATCAATAAGTTACTGGCGTTGGGGCTGTTTGCAGGAATCTTATTCTCGCTGCCGGCACGGCAAATCGCTTGGGCGCAGGATCAGGATGCTCCGCCCGACGCGCAGAATGCCCCGCCTTCTTCGCAGGATCAAAACGCGCAGGACCAGAATGCGGCGCAAAACGATCAGGCCCCGCCCCCCGATGGCCAAGCCCAGCCGGACAATCAAGCTCCAGCTCAGGATCCTCCCAGCCGGGTGGCGCAGCTTTCCTACTCCTCGGGATCGGTTTCGTTTCAGCCCAGCGGCCAGGGGGATTGGGTGCAGGCCGTGAACGACCGTCCACTGACTGCGGGCGACAATCTCTGGGCCGACAAAGACTCGCGCGCCGAGCTGCATATCGGTTCCACGGCGCTGCGCATGGACTCCGAAACCAGCATTACTTTCCTTGACCTCGACGATCACACCACGCAGGTCAAGCTCTCGATGGGCACGCTGATCGTGCGGGTGCGTCACCTCGACGATGGCGACAATTTCGAAATCGATACGCCCAACCTCGCCTTCAACGTCCAGAGAACCGGCGAGTACCGGCTCGACGTAAACGCCGACGGCAACCTCACCAACGTAACCGTCTGGCAAGGCAGCGGCCAAGCCACTGGCGGGGGAGAGTCTTATCTGGTTGTTGCCGGACAATCGGCCAAATTCTCCGGAAGCGATCAGCTGGATCACGAGATTGCTCAACTGCCCGAAGCGGATGACTTCGACAACTGGTCTTCAGGGCGGGATGAGGCCGACGATCACAGCGAAAGCGCAAATTATGTCTCGCCTGAGATGACGGGATACGAAGATCTGGACGCCTATGGCAGCTGGACCTATCAGGCCGGCTACGGCGCAGTGTGGAGTCCCATGGGAGTAGCCGTGGACTGGGCGCCCTATCGCTACGGTCACTGGGTATGGATCGCCCCCTGGGGATGGACCTGGGTGGAAGACGAGCCCTGGGGATTTGCCCCATTCCATTATGGGCGTTGGGCATTTGTCTCCAGCCGCTGGTACTGGGTTCCGGGACGCTCGTTTGTTCGTCCGGTGTACGCGCCCGCACTGGTGGCATTTGTTGGCGGTGGCGGATTCCGCCTCGGGGTGGGAATTGGCGGCCCCGGCGTGGGCTGGTTCCCGCTGGCGCCCGGCGAAGTTTACATGCCCTGGTATCGCAGCAGCCGGGGTTACGTGAACAGTGTGAACATCACCAACACCCGCGTGAACGTGATGCAGGTGAACAATGTCTACAACGCCTACAACTCGCGCACGGTGAGCAATACCCGCATCACCTACCTGAATCAGCGGCCCTATGCGGTCACCGCAGTTTCACGGGATACGTTCGTGAATGCGCGCCCGGTGGGCCGAAGTTTTGTGCGGATGAATGAAACTCAACTGGCGTCGGCGCAGGTCAACTACCGGCCGCAGGAGCAGCCGGCACGCGCCAGCCTGATGGGAGCGGGCGCTCCTGCCCGGGTGCATCCGCCCGCGGCCGTGGTGAACCGTCAAGTGGTGGCGACGCGGGTTCCGATCCTGCCGCGAGGCCAGTTTGACCAGGCGCGTCCAATGGCCAATATTCGTACCGAAGCTGCGGGCTCGCAAGATCGTTATCAGGCGGAACGCCCGTCGCAACCACAGTACCAGAACAATGTGCCGCGTCCGGGAAATCAGCCGCAAGCCGCAAACCGCGGGAACAACACGTACGGCGGGGAATACTCGCGGCCACAGCAATACAATTCCCAGGTGCGGTCGGCTCCTCCGGTGCAGGAGCGGCCGGAGACGCAGCGCAACGAACAGCAGAAGTTCCAGAGCTGGCAGCAACAGCGGCCCAAGCAAGAGGCCTCACGGCCGCCGGCACACCAGGCGCCAAAATCGTCACCGCCGCCGAAATCGGATCATCATAAGTAGCGCCGTTTTCTCGGGCGGTAAGCAATAAAATGCCGGTCCTCCCAGCTAAGGAGAACCGGCAAATTTTTTGTGGCCGATAAAGGTCGACTTAAACCGAGGCCAACTCGGTTTCCGCACCGACGGGAACTGAATCCTCCACCGCGTTTTCTTCCGTCTTATTAGGCAGCTCCGAAAGCTTTACGCGATAAACCTGGCGTGCCAAGCCTAACGTTTGCAGCACCCAGATGCCGTACCAGTTCATATCCACTTCATACCATCTGAGCCCGTGGCGGGACGAAACCGGATGGGCGTGGTGATTGTTGTGCCAGCCTTCGCCAAAGGTCAGCACCGCCACCCACCAGCTGTTAGTAGAAAGATCGCGAGTCACAAAGCGGCGCCTGCCCCAGGAATGGGTTGCCGAATTCACCAGCCAGGTGGCGTGCAGTCCGACAACCGTCCGCAGGAAGATGCCCCACAGCAGGAACGGCAGGCCGCCGAGGGCGAGCAAGATCACTCCCAGAACCACCATGGGAACGTAGTGGTATTTAGTGATCCAGACATGAAATCTGTCCTTGGCGAGGTCAGGAACGTAGCGGGCCAGGGTGGTGGTGTCGTGATGCATGGACTTGCCCATCAGGATCCAGCCCATATGGGCCCACCATTTGCCGTCAATCGGAGAGTGCGGATCGCCCTCGTGATCGGAATATTGATGATGAATGCGGTGGGTCGCAACCCAGAAAATCGGTCCGCCCTCGAGCGCGAGAGTGGCGCAAACGGTCAGCAAATACTCCACCCATTTCGGTGTTTTGTACCCACGGTGCGTCAGCAGCCGGTGGTAGCCCATCCCGATGCCCAGACTCCCCGAAACCCACCACAGAAACATCGCGACAAACAACGCCTTCCAGGTGAAAAAGAAGAGCGCGGCGACCGCGCCCAGATGAAAGGCAAGCATGAATCCCGCCGTGACCCAGTTGACTTCATTGTCCGCAGCCGACTTGCGTTCGAGAGCTTCTAACTCCATGACCTTAACCGTCCCCCTGACTCAGATGAAAACCCGTAGTTAACCTATCAGCTTTGCGCATCGCCCCATGTAATAGTTCTGTAATAGCCCGAGCTCAGGTAACCATTTGGGAAATGGTTCCCGTTTTATGCGCTATCGGGATGGGCGCTGATCTCCTCCACGGGAGGCAGCGAGTGCGGCTTGACCAGCGTCTCTTCCGGGGGCTGGGTCCGTGAGCGCAGCGCCTGCGCCAGCATTTCCAGGGCAATCCCGGTAAGCGGGGGATTGCTCACCGTCGCCTTCAACAGGCCGCGCCGAACATAAGTCTCTCCCCGCTGCGGCAGCCCGTCGCAACCGGTAAAGTGCAGCGAAGGAAAATGCTTCCGCATAGAAGCGTCGGTAAGTTCCTCGAAAGCGCGGCGCGCGCCCATCGCCATGGCATCGTTCTGGCATACAACGGCGGATATTTTGGCCTCCTTGCCCGTCCGTAGTTGCAGCCACGAACGTACGGCATGGTAGCCGCTCGGCTCGGTCCAGGCGCCGCGCAGGCGAACTACTGCAATATCCGGGCGCTTGATTGCCATCAAGCCATGGGAGCGGTGACGGGAAGCATCGCTATTGGTAGGGCCCTCAAGATAAAGGGCGCAGCCAGCGGGCGGGACAAGCGCATCCATCTGTTTGCCTTGAATGCGTCCCACCTCGCGGTTGTCGGTGCTGACTGAGAAAATCGGGACGGAAGCGGAGCCACGCAACTTGGTCAGGTAGTCGGCGTCGCGATTGAGTACGACCCACGCGATATCGGCCAGGGCCGCTGCCTGCGCGACCTGCCGCATGCTGGTGCCGACCGGTTCTACCACGATGGCTTGCGGCCGCAATGCCGGCTCCGATTGAATGACTTTCAGAATCTGCAGGGTTTGATAGACGCCATCGCTGTCGGCGTATTCGATGTTGACCGCGATGCCCAGTTTGCTTGCCAGACGCTCGGCTACCGCTGCCTGCTCAAGTTGGTAGTCAATGTCCGGGCTGATCAGAGAGAGCAAAACCTTGAGTTTCGGCTCAGGGATCATCAAATCGCCTCTCGCGATGATAGGCGATTGCGACCCGGGTCATGGATTACGTTGGTATCGGGATGACGATGACGCGGGTATCAGTTTCCCTGCGCCGATGCCGCCGCGGCAGCCACCTCCACCCCGGCCCATTTCTCCAGCAGGGTCAAGGTCGCCGCGTAGTCCAGATTTTCGTTCCCATCTTCGGCCGCCAGTTCATAGACTTCCTCGACCGTCTCCAGGGCCGGCAGCTTCACGCGCGCCTCTTTCGCCGCGGCCAAGGCGAGGCGAATATCTTTGTGCATGAGACGCAAGGGGAAATTCGGAGAGAAATCCCGCTTCAAAACGAAAGGCGCTTTGTACTCCACAACTCCCGAACGCACCATGGACGCCTCAATCAGCGACACCATGGTGGGCGCGTCCACGCCCAATTTCGCGGCCAGCGTGAGACCCTCGGCGAAGCCCTCGTAAATCAGCGCGATCTGCAGATTCATAGCCAATTTGGCGGCGTGACCTTTGCCGGTTTCGCCCACCCGAAAGAATTTCTTGCCCATGGCCGCGAACAAGGGCTTGATCTTCTCGATCGCGGCATCCTCGCCGCCCACGAAAAAGATCAGAGTGCCGCTTTCCGCCCCGGTCTTCGAACCGGTCATGGGCGCATCCACATACTGCACGCCGCTGGCGCGCACTTTCCCGGCGAATTTCACGGTCGCGGAAGGCGAGATGGTGCTGGAGTCCACGATCGTCATGCCTTGCGCCAGCGCCTCGGCAACGCCGCCCGTGCCGAACAGCACGGTTTCCACCGCCTGGGTGTCGGAGACGCATATCCATACCACCTCCGCGCCCCGCGCGGCGTCGGCTGGAGAAGCTGCGCTGCGCGCGCCCTCGACATCCTTGCCAGGGGTACGGTTCCAAGTGCTGACTTCGTGACCGGCTTTGACCAAGTTGGTGGCCATGGGACGGCCCATGATTCCCAATCCAAGAAACGCTACGCGCATTGCGGAGACTCCTCTAGACACCGATTAGACCCGACCGCCGCGGCACCGTCAAGCAATCTGGCGGACAGTGTTCTAAAATTAAGTATGGGACGGTGAATATGCTGCGGGAGTTGGGCAGAGTTTCTCCTGACCAAGAGCCAGTGGGTATGAAACGGGAAGGCGCAAAACCGACGCTGCGGGCCACGCTGCAAAATCCCGCGCTGCGCAAACGCGCCCAGCAATTCGGCCGCCTGGTGCGCCACTCGGTGGTGACTCCGCGCATTGGCGAGGCTCATAAACCAAAGCTCGTCAACAACGGGCAGTTGGGGCTCACCTTCATCGGCCACGCCAGTTTCTTTCTGCAAATGGGCGGGCAGAACGTATTGCTCGATCCCAATTTCGCGCGCTGGTTATTCGTGCTCAAGCGGCTGCGCCAGCCCGGCGTTCATCTGCGCGATCTGCCCACGATTGACATGGTGCTGGTCACCCACGCCCACTTCGATCACCTGCACCGGCCATCGCTGCGCGCTATCGTGCAACACTCCCGGCAGCTGGGCAAGCGGCCAATCATCCTCGTTCCCCGGCAGGTTTTTGACCTGGTCTCCGATTTAGGTTTTGAAGATGTCGTGGAAATGGATTGGTGGACCAGCTACCGCCATCGCGGGCTGACGGTGGTGCACGTGCCGTCACGGCACTGGGGAGCGAGAATTATCAAGGACGCGCATCGCGGTTATGGCGGCTATGTGCTGCGGGATTCCAGGCATTCGGTCTATCACGCCGGCGACACCGCCTATTTCCCCGGCTTCCAGGAGATTGGCCGGCGTCTCGCGCCGGAGCTGGCGCTGCTACCCATCGGCGCCTATAACCCTCCGACCTATCGCAACGTGCATGCCAGCCCCGCCGATGCCACGCGCGGATTTTTGGACCTCAAATCGCGCTGGATGGTGCCCATGCACTACGGCACCTTCCGCCTGTCGCACGAGCCCATGGAAGAGCCGCTGCAACTGCTGCAAAAGGAAGCCAAGGGCGCCGGGATTGAAGATCGCGTGGTGGTGCTGAAAGAGGGCGTGACGCGATTCTTCTAAGGTTGGTAACAACCGGGGCTCTATTTCTCGTGCACGGTGCCCCATCCTTTTCGCGTCTTTTGCGAAAAAGGTGGGTGGGGGGGATCATTTCGAATCCAGTCGTGGAATCCCACACTTCGGCTCCGCTCAGGGCAGGCTCCTTGCCACAGAAGGTCCAGGATGGGGAGCCCGGCCTTTTATTTTAGTAACTGCTTGCTGGGTTACCCATGGCGGTAACTATAGTCATCTTGTTGGCTCACGAGGGCTGCGTCACTCTAGTACGGGGGGCGTGGATCACCAAAGTCACGCCGAGCCCTGCAATTTTTTTTCTTATGAGCGATTCCAAACCCGCAGCCAAGGGCGCCGATTGGACGCGTCTACTGGCCGATCCTGACCTGGTATCTCACCTCGCGGAATTGCTGCGCACCTACCGCGATTCGCCGCCCGCTGCCCGTGAACAGGCGCTGCTCGAAGCGGTACGAAAAATCAAAGACAAACAGGCCAAATTCGACGAGGATGAAGACATCCTCGATCCCGATACCATGCCGTCGGCGCCGCTGGTTGTGGATCCCGGCGGCACACCGCCTTACGAGCCCAGCATCTTCAGCAAGTCGTGGGGAGACGATCGCCGCCGCGCGCCGCGCATGAAATGTTTCGTGGTGATCGAGCTGCGCGCCGCGCAGACCGGTAAGCCGGCGTGGGGCAATTTGTCCAACATCAGCCTCGGCGGATGCTTGGTGGAGACGCCGATGAATTTCGTAGCCGGCTCCAAAGTCGGCGTAGGACTATGGGTCCCAAGCGGCCAGATCTGGATTAAAGGAATGGTGCTGAATGGTGTAGTGGCCCGCACCAACCCCAGCCACGGTCTGCGGCTGCGCTTCGCCGAGATGGATTCCTCCGAGCGCGAAACCCTGCGGCAATTCCTCAAGTTCGTGGACAGCTCCGCCAAGAGCTATGAAAGCGATTTTGGCTACCTGGCGCAACTCAAACGTTGATTCCCTGCCCGTTTTAGTTTTTCACCATTTCTGCACAAGCGAACTGAATCCTTGCCCGAGCCCGATCATCATAGGTTCATAGAGGAAGGTATGATGAAGATGGTTAGGTGTCGACCCAGGAAAGTCGAATCAACTGCCGGTGCAGGAAACTGCATCTCTATGGTATTCATTGCATAGAGACAATTCCTTCGTAAGAACACCAGCGTCAGCATTCCGCCTTGCAAGGAGACGTTTTCACCATGGTGGCCAGCGATCAGGCAACACTTACGGCACAGCAAATCCAGCTGTTATGCATTAACACTATCCGCACCCTGTCGATTGACGCTGTGCAAAAAGCCAATTCCGGGCATCCCGGAGCGCCCATGGGCTTGGCGCCAGTGGCCTACGAGCTGTGGCAGAATTTTCTCCGCTACGATCCCAAAGATCCACTCTGGCCCAACCGTGACCGCTTTGTACTTTCCGCCGGCCACGCGTCCATGTTGCTCTACTCGATGCTGTATCTCTCCGGGGTGCGCAAGCTGAATGGCCAGAGAGAGATAACCAAGGAACCTGCAGTTTCGCTCGAGGACATCAAGAACTTTCGCCAGCTCGACAGCCTAACCCCCGGTCACCCCGAGTACATGCACACCACCGGCGTCGAAACCACCACCGGACCGCTCGGCCAGGGAGTGGGCAACAGCGTTGGCATGGCTGTGGCGGCCAAATGGCTGGCGGCGCGTTACAACCGGCCGGGCTGCGAGATTTTCAATTACAACGTTTACGTCATTTGCAGCGATGGCGACATGATGGAAGGGGTCGGCAGCGAAGCGGCTTCCCTGGCTGGGCACCTGCGCCTGGGCAATCTCTGCTGGATTTACGACAACAATCAGGTCACGCTCGATGGTCCGGCGGCCTGGTCGTTTAACGAAGATGTTCTGGAGCGCTTCCGGGCTTACGGATGGAATGTGGTCCAGGTCGAAGACGCGAATAATCTCTACGAGCTGAATCATGCGTTCAATAATTTTCTGCAAATCAATGATGTACCGACGTTTATCTCGGTAAAAAGCCACATTGGCTATGGCTCTCCGCATCGCCAGGACACCAACGCTGCTCACGGCGAGGCCTTGGGTGAAGAAGAGGTCAAGTTGACCAAGAGATTTTACGGCTGGCCGGAAGACGCCAAGTTTCTGGTGCCCGACGGCGTAATCGAGCGCTTTCAGGAGGGCATCGGCAAACGCGGCGGCGAGCTGCGCGAGAAGTGGGCGAAAACGTTCTCTGGCTATAAATCACAGTATGCCGATTTAGCTGGACAGATTGAGCTCATGCAGAAGCGCGAGTTGCCCGCCGGCTGGGACAAGAACCTGCCAACCTTCCCTGCCGATGCCAAAGGCATGGGCACGCGTGAGAGCTCGGGCAAAGTGCTGAATGCGCTGGCGCAGAATATTCCGTGGCTGCTGGGCGGCGCGGCCGATCTGGCGACGTCTAATAAGACCGATCTGAAATTCGACGGTGCTGGCACTTTCGAAGCCGACAACTACGCGGGCCGAAATTTTCATTTCGGAGTGCGCGAGCACGGCATGGCGGCAGCACTCAACGGCATGGCGGTTTCAGGTCTTCGGCCCTTTGGGGGCACCTTTTTCAACTTCAGCGACTACATGAAGCCCAGCATCCGGCTGGCGGCGCTGATGGAAATTCCTGTTGTTTATGTTTTCACCCACGACTCCATCGGACTCGGCGAAGACGGCCCTACGCATCAACCCATTGAGCAGCTAGCGGCCCTGCGGGCCATGCCGGGAATCATTGTGCTGCGTCCCGCGGACGCCAACGAAGTGGTGGAAGCCTGGAAGATTGCCGCGTCTTCCCCCAACAAGCCGGTCGCGCTGGTGTTGAGCCGTCAGGCGCTGCCCACCTTCGACCGCACCAAATACGCCCCAGCCTCGGGAGTGAAACAGGGCGCATATATCCTGGCCGACGCCCCCGGCGGCAAGCCGGACGTCATCCTGATGGCGACGGGCAGCGAAGTAGCTCTGTGCATCAGCGCCTACGAGCAACTCACAAAAGATGGTACCAAGGCCCGCGTAGTGAGCATGCCGTCGTGGGAGCTGTTTGAAGAGCAGAGCGAGGCTTACAAAAAGCAAGTCTTTCCGCCCGAAGTAAAAGCCCGCGTCTCGGTCGAAATGGCCTCGACCTTTGGCTGGTCGCAATATATCGGTCGATCCGGCGTGGCGCTGGGCATGCACCGTTTCGGAGCTTCCGCGCCGCTCAAGGACCTGCTAAAGAAGTTCGGCTTCACCACGGAAAATGTGGTCAGCGCGGCAAAAAAGGCGATCGTCGATGCAAAATCGGCGATAGCCACGTTCGCCTCGTTGGTCATGCAGCAAGAAGAAGCTAGGAGACAGAAATGAATCCCACCGGAGTACTCGAAAACGCCAAAGCTACCAACCCTCTCATCGGCCTGCAGAAATTCGGCCAATCCATCTGGCTGGATTACATTCGCCGCGACCTGCTCACCAGTGGCGAACTGAAGCGCTTGATACAGGAGGACGGCATTCGTGGCATGACCTCGAATCCCGCGATTTTTGAGAAGGCGATCGGCGACAGCAAGCTCTACGACGATGTTCTGCAGTCGCTCGCCTCGCGAAAGGACCTCGATGCCACCGGCCGCTACGAAATCCTCGCCATTCGCGACATTCAGGATGCTGCCGACATCTTCCGGACCGTTTACGACAGCACCCATGCGCGCGACGGCTATGTAAGTCTGGAAGTCTCACCAACTTTAGCCCTCGATAGCGAAGGCACGCTGAAAGAAGCGCGCAGGCTTTGGAAGGCGGTTGACCGCCCCAATATCATGATCAAGGTTCCTGGCACCAAACAAGGTATTCCGGCCTTTCAGCAACTGATTAGCGAAGGCATCAACGTCAACGTCACGCTTCTGTTTTCGCAGGAGGTTTATCAGAAAGTCGCCGAAGCCTACCTTGCGGGCGTCGAGCAACTTGCCTCGCGAGGCGGCGATATCAGCAAAATTGCCAGCGTGGCCAGCTTCTTCATCAGCCGCATTGACAGTGCCGTGGACAAGATCGTGGAAGATCGTCTCAAAACCTCCAAAGATCCCAAAGAGCAGGCCCAACTCAACAGCGTGCACGGCAAAGTGGCCATCGCCAATGGCAAGCTGGCTTATCAACGCTACGAAAAGCTTTTCGCATCGGACCGCTGGAAAAAACTGGCCGCCAAAGGCGCCCAGGCGCAACGCGTTCTGTGGGCGAGCACCGGGACAAAAAATCCCGCTTACAGCGATGTCATGTACGTCGAGGAGCTCATCGGAGCGGACACAGTCAACACCGTCCCGCCCGCCACCCTCGATGCTTTTCGCAATCATGGCAAGCCGCGCCTGAGTTTAACGCAGGATGTTCCGGCCGCCGAGCAGACCATGAAGACCCTTGCCCAGCTGGGCATTTCGATTAACGACGTGACCGCCAAGCTCACCGACGACGGCGTTCGCCTCTTTGCCGAGGCCTTCGAAAAGCTGCTCAAAGCGGTGGAAAAAAGCACGCAGACGGTTGCACGATGAACCGGCTGGCCTACAAACTCCCCAATCCGCTGGCCGATCAGGTCAAAGCCAATCTCGCCGACTGGCGCTCCGGCGACAAGATCCGCCGCCTGTGGAAGCACGACGCGTCGCTCTGGACCAACGACGATGAGGGCAAGTGGCTGGGCTGGCTCGACATCACCAAAGCGCAGATCGGGAACCTGCCGGAGTTGCAGCGCTTGCAGGATGAATCGAAGGCGGGCGGCTTTAGCGACGTCCTTCTTCTCGGCATGGGCGGCTCGAGCCTCTGCCCGGAAGTTCTGGCGGAAACCTATGGCCGCGTCGCGGGATTTCCTCAGCTGCACGTGCTCGACTCGACCGATCCGGCGCAGATCAAGGCCATCGAGGGCAAGATCAATATCGCCAAGACCCTGTTCGTGGTCTCCAGCAAATCAGGTTCGACGCTGGAGCCCAATATCTTCAAGCAATACTTCTTCGAACGAACCATTCAGACCGTCGGCGCCGATAAAGCCGGCAGCCATTTTATTGCGGTAACCGATCCCGGCTCGAAGCTGCAGAAAGTCGCCGAGGCCGACCACTTCCGCCATATCTTCTACGGCGTGCCCAGTATCGGCGGGCGCTATTCGGCGCTCTCCAACTTCGGCATGGTTCCAGCGGCGCTGATGGGCCTGGAGCTGGCGAAATTTCTCGAGCGCACGCAGCAGATGGTCGATGCCTGCGGCCCCTCCGCCACCGGCGACGACAATCCCGGAGTCGTGCTGGGCGCGATTCTGGGAACGGCCGCCACCATCGGCCGTGACAAAGTAACCATCCTCACCTCGCCCGAACTTCATGACCTTGGCGCATGGCTCGAGCAGTTGCTGGCAGAATCGACGGGCAAAGTCGGCAAAGGGATCATCCCTGTAGATCGCGAAGCCGTAGCTGCGCCCGAGCGCTATGGGAATGACCGCCTCTTCGCTTATCTGCGGCTGGATTCCGCTTTTGACGGGCACCAGGATGCCGAGGTGTCCACTCTGGAGCGAAGCGGGCAGCCGGTCGTCCGCATCGTTGTTGAAGATCTCTACAATCTCGGCCAGGAATTTTTCCGCTGGGAAGTTGCTACCGCCGTGGCGGGTTCGATTATCGGGATTAACGCGTTCAATCAGCCGGATGTCGAAGCCTCCAAGATCGCAACCCGTAAGCTGACCGAAGCTTATGAAAAAACTGGTTCCCTTCCGGCCGAATCTCCAATTTTCAAGGACGGCGGCATAAAGGTATTTACTGACCACGCCAACGCCACCGAACTGGCGAAGCTGACCGAAGGCGACAACACGCTGGCCGGCTACGTGAGCGCACATCTACGCCGATTGGGGCCGGGCGATTATTTTGCTCTGCTGGCTTTCATCGAGATGAATGCTGCCCACGAATCCAGCTTGCAGACGATTCGCCAGGCTGTGCGCGATCAGAAGCGCGTTGCCACCTGTCTCGGCTTCGGCCCGCGTTTTCTGCACTCCACCGGGCAAGCTTATAAGGGCGGACCGGACACCGGAGTCTTTCTTCAGATCACCTGTGACGATGCGGTGGTGCTGCCCGTCCCCGGCCAGGAATATACGTTCGGGATTGTAAAGGCGGCGCAGGCGCGCGGCGACTTCCAGGTGCTGGCCGAGCGCAAGCGCCGGGCGCTGCGCGTGCATCTGGGAAAAGATCTGATTGCCGGGCTGGGTGCGCTGAGTAACGCATTCCGGCAAGCATTAGGCTGATCAATACGGTTGAACCACAGTGGG
The DNA here is from genome assembly GCA_963834075.1 of uncultured Acidobacteriaceae bacterium. GTDB lineage: Bacteria > Acidobacteriota > Terriglobia > Terriglobales > Acidobacteriaceae > PALSA-270. Next base: position 4,468 of record CAWIAH010000005.1, on the reverse strand, counting down.
CACCGAGGTCACAGTGAGAAAAGCAAAACTTCATCTAAATGTTTGCCCGGTGACCTCTGTGGTCTAACCGAAGACATGCAAGACCAGGAGCGACGATGCGGATAGGCATGGTAGGAATGGGCAAGATGGGTGCCAACATGACCCGGCGCCTGATGCGTGGCGGCCACGAAGTTGTTGTCACCGACCTCAGCGCCGAGAACGTGAAGAAGATTGCCGCCGAGGGCGCGATTGCCTCATCGTCCCTCGACGATTTCGTTAGCAAGCTGGGCAAGCCGCGCGTGGCCTGGCTGATGGTTCCCGCCGGCGATCCCACCGAGCAAACCGTGCAGGCGCTCTCGAAAAGCATGCAGGCGGGAGACATTCTGATTGACGGCGGCAACTCCTATTTCAAGGACGACGTCCGCCGCGCCCAGCAACTCAAAGGCAAAGGTATCCACTACGTCGATGTCGGCACCAGTGGCGGCGTCTGGGGACTGGAACGTGGCTACTGCATGATGATCGGCGGCCCCGATGAAGCCGTGCAGCACCTCGATCCCATATTCAAGACGCTGGCTCCTGGCGCCGGCGACATTCCCCGTACTCCGGGCCGCGACAAAATGCCTGGCACCTCCGAACAGGGTTACATGCATTGCGGCCCATCGGGCTCGGGCCACTTTGTCAAAATGGTGCACAACGGCATTGAGTATGGAATGATGCAGGCTTACGCCGAAGGCTTTGATATCTTCCGCAACGCCACCAGCAAGGAACTGCCGGAGGAGTACCGCTTCGATCTCAACCTGGCCGATATCGCCGAAGTATGGCGGCGGGGCAGCGTGATCAGCTCCTGGCTGCTGGATCTAACCGCTATGGCGCTGGCCGAGAATCCCACGCTCTCCGAGTACAGTGGATTCGTGCAGGACTCCGGCGAAGGCCGCTGGACCATTGAAGCGGCGATTGCCGAGGCGGTGCCGGTGGATGTGCTCTCCGCCGCGCTCTTTACCCGCTTCCGCTCGCGCCAGGAGCACACCTTCGCGGAGAAGATGCTCTCCGCCATGCGGCAGAAATTTGGCGGTCACATTGAACTGACCGCTCCCAAGAAGACTGCGTAACAAGTTTCCCGCGCCCCGCGCGGACAAGGACCCCTATGGCTGAAGCTCTCGCAGTGCCTGCGATACAACGCGTCGGAAAAGTCGGCGAACCCTGCGTGATGGTCATCTTCGGCGCGGCCGGCGATCTCACTCGCCGCAAGTTGATTCCTGCGCTCTACAATCTAGCCAAAAGCGAATTGCTCTCCCGCGAATTTGCCGTTGTGGGCGTGGCGCGTGCTCCTATCTCGACCGAAGACTTTCGCAAAAAAGCGGCGGAAGACATCAAGGAATTCGGCACCGACACGATCGATCCCGATATCTGGGAGTGGTTTGACCGCCGCTTGTATTACATGGCGGGAAACTTCAACGACAAAGATCTCTATCCCAAGCTGAAAGAAATGCTCGAGAAGGTGGACCGCGACCACGCCACCCACGGCAACCACCTCTATTACATGGCGACCGCGGCCAGCTATTTTGGCCCCATCGTCGAGCACCTGGCGGCCGTCGGTCTGATGGATGAAACCGAGCATTGGCGCCGGGTCATCATCGAAAAACCCTTTGGCCACGATCTCGAGTCGGCGAAAACTCTGAATAAGCAACTGCTGCAGGTCGCCGCCGAACACCAGATTTATCGCATTGACCATTACCTGGGCAAGGAAACCGTGCAGAACATTCTGGCTCTGCGCTTTGCCAACGGAATCTTCGAGCCGGTATGGAATCGCCGTTACATCGACAACATTCAGATCTCGGTGGCGGAGACCGTCGGCGTGGAGGATCGTGGCAGCTATTACGACCAAGCCGGGGCGTTGCGGGACATGGTGCCGAACCACATTATGCAGCTCATCAGCCTTACCGCCATGGAGCCGCCGGTCTCGTTTCGCGCGGACGCGGTGCGCGACGAGCAGGCCAAGGTGCTGCACGCCATTCAACCTCTCAGCGCGGAAGAAGTTTTGACCCGCACGGTGCGCGGACAATATGGCGAGGGCGTGGTGGTGGCAAGCGCGTCCCCGCCTATCGCGGGGAAGACGATGTCCCATCCGACTCGAGGACCGAAACATACGTGGCCATGAGCTCTGCTGATCGATAACTGGCGCTGGGCCGACGTTCCCTTCTACCTGCGCACCGGCAAAGCTCTGGCGGCGCAGAATACCCACATCGTGATTCAGTTCCGGCGTGCGCCCTTCGTGCTGTTTCGCGATACTCCAGTGGAAAATCTCATGCCCAATCAACTGGTGCTGCACATCCAGCCCGAGGAAGGCATTTCGCTGCAATTTCGCCGCCAAAGTTCCGGGACCAGTCATGCGGCTGGGAGCGGTGGATATGAACTTCGAATACGCCGATTACTTCGGCCAGCAGCCTTCCACCGGCTATGAACGACTGATGCACGATTGCATGATCGGCGACGCCACGCTGTTCCAGCGTGCCGATATGGTCGAAGCCGGATGGTGCGTGGTCAGCCCGGTGCTTGATGTGTGGAAGGCTCTGCCTCCGCGCAATTTCCCCAACTACGCGGCCGGCTCCTGGGGGCCCAAGGAAGCCGACGAACTGCTGGAGCGCGATGGCCGCCGCTGGAGAAACTTCGAGAAATGATTCTGGCCGGCGACATTGGAGGCACTCATGCCCGGCTGGCTCTGTTCGATGTAACGGGCGGCGCTGCCGGGGTTGTCGCGGACGAGAGCCGCTACGTTCCGATTTCGCTGACCATTTTTCCCAGCCGCGACTATCCCAGCCTAAATGCCATTGCGGCCAAATTCCTGAAGACTACCAACGTCCACCCGGAAGCGGCTTGCTTTGGCATCGCTGGTCCAGTGGTGTGCGGGAGGGTGGATGCTACCAACCTTCCCTGGAGTGTGGATCGGCAAAGCCTCAGCGCTGAACTAAAGATTCCCAATACCGCGCTGATCAACGATCTCGAAGCCAATGCCTGGGGAATTCCGGCGTTGACGGCGAAGGATCTGGTTTCGCTCAATGAGAGTGCATCGGGCTCCGGCAATCAGGCGGTCGTCTCCGCCGGAACCGGCCTGGGCGAAGCCGGCATGTATTGGGATGGCGCGCAATATCACGTCTTTGCCTGCGAGGCGGGCACAGCGACTTCGCTCCGCGCAATGAACTCGAAGTGGAGCTGTACAGCCATCTCGACAAACAATTTGGACACGTCAGCTACGAGCGGATTCTCTCCGGCCCCGGCCTGGTGAACCTTTTCAATTTTCTGCGCGACAGCGGGCGCGGCACGGAACCGGATTGGCTGCGCGAGGAAATTCAGAATTCCGATGCGGCGGCCGCCATCTCCCGCGCCGCTAGCGGCGGCCAATCGAACTGGCGGAACAGGCGCTCGATCTCTTCATCGACGTTTACGGCGCCGAAGCCGGAAACCTCGCCTTGAAGCTGCTCTCGACCGGCGGAGTCTTCGTGGGCGGCGGCATTGCCCCGAAAATCGTCTTCCCTGACCGGCAGCCCTCGCTTTATGGAGGCCTTCGTCTCCAAAGGCCGTATGCGGCCCCTGATGGAAAAAATTCCCGTCAAGGTTATTATGAATGACGAAACCGCTCTGCTGGGAGCGGCCCGCTACGCGGCGTTCAAAAAATAAATGGCTACCTTGCAGGAAGTCCGTGTGGTCGCTACCGCGGCCGAACTATTTCAGGCCGCGGCGGCTGAGTTCGCCAAGCTGGCCGCGGAAGCGGTTCGCGCCCGCGACCGTTTCACCGTCGCGCTCTCGGGGGGCTCGACTCCGCGCGGCTTGTATTCCCTGCTGGCCGGCAGCGCCACCATTCCCTGGGATAAGATTTTTTTCTTCTGGAGCGACGAGCGCCACGTGCCGCCGGATGACCCCGAGAGCAACTATCGCATGGCGAATGAGGCCATGCTGGCCAAAGTCCAGGTTCCCGCCGAGCACATCTTCCGCATTCCCGCCGAGAACAAAAACGCCGACGCCGCGGCTCGCGCCTATGAAGCGACTCTGCGCACCGTCTTCGCGGCGCCCGAGGGACAGCGGTCATGACTGCTTCACCACTTTTGCGGATCACGATACGGACAGTGAAGGATACGACCCGCTGACCGTCTGCGCCAAGTTTGGTTTCCTGCCAGGGCGAATTGGCTTGCCCGCCGTTTCCCGGCATCCGGTATCCTGGAGGCGCGGTGATGGGGACAGCTGCCGCGGAATGCTGCGAAGAGCGACCCGGGGACGGTGCGAGCCCGGGTGCGTGCGCCACGGACCAGATCACCCCGGAGCGGCCGGAAGAACGGCTGCCTGCCCATCAGCATGGCGGCTCAGTAGAACTGGCGAAGATCAAATTCGAGAGGTCCGAACGGGCGCTTAGTGCCTGCGTTCGGTCAAGGAGGGTGGTACCGCGGGGCAGCGCGCAAGCGAGCCTCGTCCCTCCGGCAGAGCTCATCGCTGATGC
>CAWIAH010000004.1:0-193660 GCA_963834075.1 uncultured Acidobacteriaceae bacterium | reverse complement strand
CCGATTTTCGACCACACGCGAAAGGTGATGGGCGCTATCAGCATGGCAGGTACAACCTCACAAATTACTCCGGACAACTTGACCTCTCTCGCCGAAAAACTTAAGAAAGCGGCTCTGGCCATTTCAAAGACAATGGGGTGCACTGCCGCAGAAGTTCTTCGGGGACAACGGGTGCGGTCACCAAGTCCGCCTAGCGGCACTAGAGGTTTCGTCGAATAGTCCACTTGCCCAGGCCGCACAACGAAAACACAAAAGACTCGCCCCAAGCCCTTAAGAATCATCGTTGGTAGTCAAAGGTCAAAACGGAGATGTGGTATGCGCGCTAGGCAGTCCATTCTCATAGTCGGTTCGGGTGCGTTCGGAGTAACCTCCGCGCTAGAGCTTGCGCGCCGTGGCCAGAGGGTGACGCTGATGGACCCTGGACCCATTCCTCACCCTAAGGCGGCCTCCACGGATATCAGCAAAGTAATACGAATGGATTACGGATCGGATCAGCTTTATACGTCAATGATGGAAGACGCGCTCCTTACGTGGGACCAATGGAACCATGAATGGGATGAGCCTCCTTATCACGAAGACGGCTTTCTCCTACTTACTCAAAACAAAATGCAACCTGGCAGCCTCGAACATGACAGCTTTAAAGCGCTGCAAAGAAGAGGCTACCGTCCCCAGCGTCTAAACGCTGAAATTCTAAGGCGAAGCATCCAGCGTGGAATGCGGCGAAGTACACGGACGGATATTTCAATTCGCGAGGAGGATGGGCTGAGAGCGGACGCGTTGTGCAACACTTGGCGAAAGACGCAATTGCCGCTGGAGTTGATGTACGCCAGAATCTCTCGGTCGTTCGGCTCTGCGATGAGTCGGGCCGGGTCTCAGGTGTGATTGCCAGCGACGGGCTCCAGTACTCGTCTGACATCGTGATTCTTGCCACGGGAGCGTGGAGTACGCTGCTCTCCCGGCGTCTGGCTGAGGTGATCGTGTACGTGGCGCAACCTGTATTCCATTTCCGTCCTAGAGACCCGGAACTTTTTCGAGGACCACACTTTCCCGTTTGGTCCGCTGACATGAGCAAGACGGGCTGGTACGGCTTTCCCGCCAATAAAGACGGCATTGTAAAAGTAGCCAATCATGGGCCCGGACGACAGACCCACCCAGATGATGACCGCACTACTACATTTGAGGAAGAGGTGCAATTCCGTGACTTTCTGAAGGAAAGCTTGCCCGGTCTTTCGAATGCCCCTATCGTCGCCAGCAAGACGTGCTTTTATGCCGACAGTTGGGATGGCGATTTTTATATCGACTATGATCCCGAGCTACCGGGCCTGGTATACGCCACTGGAGGTAGCGGTCATGCGTTCAAGTTCACACCGGTGTTGGGGGAGATCATTGCCGACGTTGTCGAACACAAACAGAATCCCTATTCTTCGCGATTCGCGTGGCGTCCGCGCGGATCCAAAAACCCGAATGATCAAGCAAGGTGGCGGGGAATAACGGTTAGATCAAATGGTTAGTTAAGGCTAATTACGATGACCTACAGATGCCCGTGCGGTAATGTAGGGAACCAATTGCCGCCGCCTTCGCCATGCTCAAGGACTTCGTCTAAGCGATCGCGTGTCGGTCGGGACAAGTACGTATTCTGCGTGAGAGCCAAATTGCTGGCGCACGCATCGACTTCGCAATGAGGGCACAACATGCACGTTTGAGTTTCCGGCAAAAGCCTTTAAATATCGGTACGCTATTCGCTCCGACTCCATCGTGAGCAAAATTGCTCAGCCTCCGTCTCGGGAGCGGCATACCGTGCTCACATGCTTTCCCACAGCTTCTGGAATGGAGTCGTAATGGGTGCCCGGATTTCATTCAAGGTCGCCACTACGTCTTCGCCCTTCAGCTTCTGGCCTATGGAGGTAGTGAACCACCACACGTTGAGCGATTTTCGGGTCGCCCACGGCAATGCACTGCAGCACCTAATGGAGCAAGTGCTCGGGGTTTTGTTTTCTGAAGGTCTGGTGGGCCTGGAACGTGTTACGCAAGATGGCACTAAGATTCGCGCGCAGGCTTCGAAACGCAGTTTTGTCGACCGGAAACATCTTCACCAATGTCTTGATGTTGCCAAACGCCACATGGCTAGAGTGGATGCCGATGACGTCGATCAGCCCTCATAACGACAAGAGGCAGCTCGCCGCCGCGTCCAACATGAGCGCGAAGCAAAACTCCAGTCCGCGCTGCAATCACTGAGCACCATCGAGCAAGCCACGAAACCTGGCGAAACCAAACCGGCCCACGTTTCCATATCGGATCCCGACGCTCGCTTTATGCGTCAGGGGGACGGAGCGATTGCGCCAAGCTACAACGTCCAGTTCACAACCGATGCAGCGCAGGGACTAGTGGACTGTCGCAAAGTAACCATTACTAGTTGTTATGCATCTAAGTTGGTATGGCGACAGACAGCGGAGTCTCTCTTACCAATGACCAACATTCCGAACTCAGCAGCATTTCTCAATCGCGTTCGTTGCCTGCGGGTTACGTCTTTCGCGCCCGGCTCATTCTGATGCTGGCCGAAGGAGCTTCCTTCAACGCCATCAAACGTCGGTTGCAGACCAGCGCTCCTACGATCGTCCGCTGGAAGCAGCGCTTCCTCGAATCCGGCATCGATGGGCTCGATACTTATCATCCCGGCCAAAAGGCCACGGTTCTGACGGCAGCTTTGCGCGCCCGGATTCTGTCGGCCACCCGCAAGAAACCCAGCGATGGTTCCACGCATTGGAGTTGCCGGAAGCTGGCGGCGAGGTTGGGAGTCAGCAAAGACGCCGTCCATCGGGTCTGGAAGGAAGCCGGTCTCAAACCCCACCGCCTGGAGCGTTACATGGCCAGCGACGATCCCGAGTTCGAAAGCAAAGCGGCCGATATTCTGGGTTTGTACCTGCATCCGCCGCAACACGCGGCCGTGTTCTGTGTCGATGAAAAGACCGCGATTCAGGCTCTGGATCGGCTCGACCCGGTTCTGCCGCTCTCGCCCGGCCGCGCCGAGCGCCACGGGTTTGAGTACTTCCGGCATGGCACGCTTTCGCTATATGCCGCGCTGGACACCAAAACCGGCCGTGTGCACGGCAAAACCGCAGCTCGCCACACGAGTCGCGACTTCGTTGCTTTCTTGGAAGAAGTGGTCTCGCGGTGCTTGCCCCGGCAGCAGGTTCATATCATCCTCGACAATCTCTCCGCCCATAAAACCCAACTGGTTCGCGATTTCCTCCAACGGCATCCGCGCGTCGAGTTTCACTTCACGCCCACCTATTCCTCGTGGCTCAACCAAGTCGAGATCTGGTTCGCCAAAATCGAGCGCGAGGTCATCGCTCGCGGAATTTTTACCTCGGTCCCCGATCTGGCTCGCAAACTTCGGCGCTACATCATCGCTTACTCGGCCAACGCTCGCCCCATCCGCTGGAAATACTCTTACCCTTCTCGCCGCCTACCTACTAACGAATTCTCTGCGACAGTCCACTAGATTGGCAGAGCATAAAACAGGACATTGAAGCACTGCGGGCGGAAGTCGAGAACCTACCCAAGGGCGAAACTATTATGCGTTGCAGTACCAAAGGCGAATTCTGCCAGAAGGTGCTGAACCGTACGACCCGTGCCCTCCAATATCTGCTGAATGGCAGAACAGCGCCAAAGGGTGCGAACATTGTTCGCATAGATGATCCACAAGCCCCCCGGGTGTTCACAACAAACGCAGGTGAAAGAGCTGCTACGTTCCAGGGCTGCGCCCACAGCCAAGTCCCCAATCACCTCGCAGAAACGAGTTGAGCGTGATGCCAAGGGTCTTTCCGTTTGGGCTCCGGTCCTGTACATAGTACAAGCGTCTAACTTAGAGAACGCCGATCACCGGTATATCTGTGACGGTTGCTGGTATCACGGTTTCCCAGGTACAGCCGCTGCTCAAGGCAATAACAAACGAAACCATGACCCACAGTCTATGATGATTGTTCGGTAGAGGCAGTTCGTGCCTTTGATTCTACGAAACGTCAAACCTCGAACAGGTCCTCGTGAGGCAACCATAAGCATCATCGGCTTAACCACAAAGAGGGGTTCAACTTAGATCAGGGCGATTGATTCCGCGTAATCCAAAGCAGCTTTTCGCTCTTTGTACCCTTGTACCGCGGCGTCGACAGCAGCGGTTTGTTCGTAAATAAGCCGCTTTTGCCTCTTCCGTTCCGCCGGATTCATCAGCCAGCCGAAGTCGTCGATAAACCCGATGAGCTGTTCCACCGTATGGTCTTTCAAATAGTCGCGCACGTCGTTCCCGTAACTCGTGAAGTCGGCACTCTGAAAGAGAATACCAGACTTACTGAGCGATGCCGCGACGCTCTCCTGATATTTGTCCCCTGCCTCGTCCGAATCTGGCAGGATAATTATGCGCTTGTCTTTAAGGTAGTTCACAAACTTGAACTGCCAACTGTTCGCACCGCCGGTTGTAGTGACCGCAGCCAACTTCCCGCTAGCGTCGCGTATCTCATGTCCAGTCAGAATGTCCGCTTTTTTCTCTCCCTCGGTAAGAAGCACTACGTCTGACACTGTAACCTCAGGCAGGTTGTAGAGAGTACGACTCACCCCGCGGAGTCCGGGTTTCGTCCTGTTACCCGATGCGGGTCTGCGAAAACTCCCACTGCCATCCTCGTAGCGGTACAAAAAGTAGATTATTTCCCCGTGCTCATTTCGATACGGGTGTCTGTGGGTGATCGCGCCCCGTGGCTTCGGAACGAGTTTTAGTCCCATCTTGCGCGCCACACTACGCCACGCTTCACCTGGGTCTTCTGTCCTGAGGAGCCTCATCTCGAAAGCGACGATGCCGCCGCCCTCCGGAGCGCACGCATGACAGCACCATCCCCCCATCCGGTCCTGAATGTCTAGGCTCAGCGATGGCGTTTCGTCATGGTGAAACGGGCAGTGCGCGTCAATGCCCGGATGCCAGTCATCTGGTCTGGGAAGGCTCATTCGATAGTAGCCTTCGTAAAAGGCCGCACTAAACGTATTCTCGTCCAATCGCTTGCGCCCGCTCGTGCCCTCACGCACATAACAAAGGGTGGCATTTTCGTCCTCCTCATCCATGGCGGTCCGCATAGCCTTGCCCGTCTCCGGGTGAAGCATTTCGATGGTGCCACGTCCCACGCGCACGTACGGTACCTCACCGCTCCCCAGTTTCTTGAGGGATTCGCGGACCGTCCGTTTGTCCAGGTTCGCCATCGTCGCCAATGCGCTCCCCGACATCAGCAGGGTGCTTCCGCCAGTTCTGTTCATCCGGGCTAGCAGCACGTTGTAGACGAAAACATCTATGCCCGGAGTGCTCGGGTAGGTTTCTTTGAACATTAAGACTTGAGGCACTTGAAAGTATGCTGGAGTTCGGCCTGCTGTCCAGTCCATCGGCTTACCCGCCTTACGTTCAAAATTGTATGCAAGTAGACTGCGCCACGTCCGCTTTCACGCTCTAGTCCGAGGAAGACCGATCTCGCGAAGAACTTTGCGGGACTTTGTGATTGCAGCATTTGCTAGACCGACTTCTCTCTGGATTTGGTGTCCGGTGGCGTGGATGTTGGGATTCGTGAACGTCGTTCTTGAACAGAGCCATTCGTAGAGTTTTGTGGCACTGGGACGGAGCCTCGGGCTTAATTGTGTCAGATTCTGCAGGGCCGCGTGCTGGATGTTGAAGACGGATACTCTAGCCCTCTTCGTGAGAACATTCATAAAATAACTTCCCCAGCTGAACTCAGTTGGAGGCTCCATCCTGGTCAGCTCTTCAAAGGGGATGGGAGTGAGAGCGTATCTCAGACAACACCAGTTAAGGCTTTCTCAATGATAGCGTTGCCTCTCAAAACTCGCTGCATAATCGATGCTTGTCTCATGCGTTATGTATTTTTAGCCGGTACACAAAGCATGACTTAAAATGCCCGTCTACATCCGGGGTTTTTGAGGATCACGAAACGCCGCCCTCACCGTTCTACAGCTAAGGGTTCAACTTTCGAGGTCTCTTCCGTAGCTGACCTTTGGCTGCTTCCGCTTGGGAGGGTCGGCTCAATCTCAGCGGTTTGGAATGGGGACCCTTTGTACCGCGCCAGACTGGCACTCCGAGGGCGTGATATCTGGCGGCCCGCGCGCGCCGGTGTCTGTTGGGATCGCTCCCCAGTTCCGCTAAGATTCGGACGGCCCCCAGCTGATAATGCGGCGTGCACGGAAATCGGGCCCATACAGTTTGGGCTCTCGGGAGAGACGCCATAGGACCGCCTTGCCGAATCCAAAGAGGCTGCTCGTCGTTGTTACCCATGAGATCGGAACGCTCGTTTATGGTCCTCTCGTGCCTGAAAACCATACAGATGTGCATTCTTGAAGAACATGGACGTTGACACGAGGATTCATGCTATCTATTTTAAAATCAGCATTTTGCGCAGCTTCGTTCTTGCAGAAACCATGAGCTTACGGTGGCAGGTGGCCTTGCAAGGCTAACTCCTTATTTTTCAATAGGGCTAGAATGCAATTGAGGGCTCAATAGTCTCCCAGACCCCTCCCTTTACGCAATTCGGTGTACCGAATCCTATATAAGAAGTACTGCGACGAGGAAGACCCCGAGGTCGGGCGCCGAAATCAAGGGTAGCTCATCGCGTGTTGGCACAGCAGCGTTGTGCCTACGACCACCCTACGGTTAAACCCAGGGCGTGCAGGGTGGATGCGGAAAGAGGCCAAGCCGTGGTTCTTTCAAGGCTGCAGACGGGGGACTGACCTGAGCCGTTTGACGATGAGAGATGAACTGACGCCCAAGGCGGCGCCAATGGTGCGAAAGCTTTCACCCTTAGTCCGCCTGGCACGTACATCGGTCATGTCTAAGGGCATCTGGGCAGGACCTGGCACCTTCCCAAGTTTGCGTGCTCTGGCAATCCCTGCCTTTGTGCGCTCTGATATCGTGATCCGCTCCTGTTCGGCCAGTGTGCTTAAAATGCTGAGAACCACGTCACGGAAAATGCCACACGAGTCAAAGAACGGCTCCGTGAGCTTCGCCAAGCTACACCATAGCCATCTAACCGAGTGAGATGCACCAGCGTCTTCCGTACGCCTTCCCGCGAGAATCGGTCGAGCTTCCAAAAGAGCAGTAGATCAAACTTCCTCTGGGCTGCTGCCAGCATCATGGCATCGAAATGAACTCGATTTTTCTTGCCAGCCCCAGGTACCACATCGATGTACTCGTGAACTATCGACCAATCTTTTTGAGTGGTGGCGAATTCCCGCAGCTGGTCGAGCTGGTTCTGATTCTCTTGCTTCGTGGTGGAAACTCGGGCATAAATCGCGATTCGCATGGATTCCTCGGGGCTGGGGAATCCGGTCGAAGGTGAACGCGATTCCGGTCTGAAGGCGAACACCATTCCGTTGTGAATCCGAACGCGATTCCGGTCTGAAGGCGAACACTGATTCCGGTGGAAAGGCGAACAGTTTTTGCTGTTCACCGGAATGGCGTTCGGCTTGGAGCGGAAGGTTTTTCACGAGCAGCAGTCGTCGCAGTGACGCTGGACAATAACCCGGCATTGAAACTCCATAAATAAAGGAGAACAGGGTGCCGGCCAGGAGATTGTCCATGCGGAAAACAAAGGAAGTCCTACGGTTACGGTTTGAGTTGGGGCTAGGGCAGCGACAGATTGCGCGCAGTTGCGGGATGGGGCTGAGCACGGTTCACGAGTATCTGGAACGGGCGGTGGCGGCGGGGATCGGTTGGCCGTTGCCCACAGGCTGGAGCGAAGAGGAACTGGAAGCCAAGCTGTTTGGGAACCCACCCGTCCTGGCCAGAGGAATGCGGCAGAGGCCGCAACCGGATTGGAAAACTATTCATGAGCAACTCCAGCAGCATCGCCATCTGACCTTGCAGTTGTTGTGGGAGGAATACCGGCAAGCGAATCCCGAGGGGTATGGCTACAGTTGGTTTTGCGAGTGCTATCAGCACTGGCGGCGGCACCTGGATGTGGTGCTGCGCCAGGAACACAAGGCCGGGGAAAAGATGTTCGTGGACTGGGCGGGGGCAACCATCCCGGTGTATGACGCCACGACGGGGCAAGCCTGGCCAGCATCGCTGTTTGTTTCCGTCTTGGGAGCCAGTTCCTACACCTACGCGGAAGCGACTCGCGATCAGCAGTTGGAAGCCTGGATCCAGGCGCACATCCACGCGCTGGAATTTTTCGGGGGAGTGCCGACTCTGGCGGTTCCGGATAACACGAAGACTGCCGTCACCCGAGCCTGCCGCTACGATCCTGATCTGAATCCCACCTATCAAGAGTTTGCGGTGCACTATGGGATGGGAGTGGTGCCCGCTCGTCCGTACAAGCCCCGCGACAAGGCCAAAGTAGAAAGCGGAGTGCAAGTCGTCGAACGCTGGGTTGTAGCGGCGCTGCGGAATCGGAAGTTCTTTAGCCTGCCGGAACTCAACCAGGCGATCCGCGAGTTGCTGGTGGGACTGAACCAGCGGCCTTTCCGCAAACGGGACGGATCGCGGGCCAGTCTGTTTCACAGCTTGGAGAAGGCAGCTCTGACACCATTGCCGGCCGAGCGCTTCGACATGAGTCAGTGGTCGCGGGCCACGGTCAACATCGATTACCACATTGCCTTCGATGGGAACTTTTACAGTGTACCGTACGCTTTGGTGCAGCAGGCGGTGGAAGTCCGCTCCACCCCGACCACGGTGGAGATCTTCCACAAGGGCAACCGGATCACTTCCCATCTGCGCAATCGCGGGCGTGGTCAAGCCATCACCCAGAACCAGCACCGTCCCAAGAGTCATCAGGCCCATCTGCAATGGCCGCCCTCGCGGATGGTGAACTGGGCACGCAGCATCGGTCCCAATACGGCGCAGTTGTTCGAACGAATCCTGAACGACAAGCCTCACCCGGAGATGGGCTACCGCTCCTGTCTCGGCATCATTCGCTTGGCGCAACAGTACTCCTGGCAGCGCGTGGAAGCAGCGGCGGAACGGGCGCTCCTTGCCCAGGCCTGTCGCTATCAGAGTGTGAAGTCAATCTTGAAGAACTCGCTCGACGCGGTTCCCTTATCTCCACCACAACCCGGCTCCCCACCCTTGACCGATGACAATGTCCGCGGTGCCGAGTACTTCGACCAAGGGGGACGGACCTCATGCTAAACCAACCGATGATGGAAAAACTGCTAGCCATGCGGTTGCAAGGCATGGTGGAAGCTTTGCAGGCGCAGGAGCAAGATCGGGCCGTCAACGAGCTGAGCTTCCTAGAACGGCTCGCGCTGCTGGTCGATCAACAATGGAACTGGCGCGAGAATCAGGCGCTGGGGCGAAGACTGAAAGCGGCCAAGCTGAGGGGACCGGCCTGCGTGGAGGACATCGACTATCGGGCCGCACGTGGCCTGGACAAGACGGCGGTGCGTGCTCTGGCAAAAGACTCCGCCTGGGTCCGCAATCACGAGAACATTTTCGTATTGGGTCCGACCGGCGTGGGCAAGAGCTTTATCGCTTTGGCCCTGGCGCAGAAAGCCTGTCGCGACGGCCACTCGGCTCTTTATCTGCGGGCGGCAGCCTTGCTGCGGGAGTTGGCCCTGGCCCGCGCCGACGGGAGCTTGCGCCACCTCCTCGCACGACTGAGTCGCATCGACGTTCTGGTCATCGATGACTGGGCCATGGCCCCGTTGAATGAAAGCGAGCGTCGCGAAGTCTGGGAAATCTGCGAGGATCGCTACCAGACCCGTTCCACCATCCTGACTTCTCAACTCCCGGTCTCGCGCTGGCACGAGCAGATCGGCGATCCCACCATCGCCGATGGTATCCTCGACCGTTTGGTGCATAACGCCCATCGCATCGAGATGCGCGGAGAGTCCATGCGCAAAAAACGCAATCCACCACCAGATGAAAACAAGGAATGAGTCCCTCTCTACATCAGGAAGCAGGGCCAAAGGGGCTGCCGCCCCTTTCCCCTGCACCCAAATCCCCGCTGAACCGCTCCTCTGCTTCGCTCCGGATACTTTCAGTTGACGATGCCGAACACTTCCTGCACAATTATTACGCCAGCGTCGCTTCGCTCCGACTGCTGTTCACCTTCGCTCCGGAATGCCGTTTGGCTTCCCTCCGGAATCGATGTTTACCTTCACCGGAATACCCATTCAATCGTGAAACTGCAAGACCCGACTGTCATTGCACAAATCCTAGATGATCCTCTCCCAGTCCTCGCGGAGGTCGTCACCGGCTATGTGATGACTGGAAACGGCTTCTGGACGGGTTTTGGATGCAGGTTGGCTCAGGCTGCGTTCAAGGGGCGACTGTTCCAACAGTTCGGTCGCGAATTCAAGCAACTTCGTGAAAAGGGAGCAATACCTGAGAACTTCGCTGAGAAAAAGTATGGTTTTAAGTCGTGGGTCGAACTGTTGACGATATTGGATGAGGAAACACCTGATGAGGATAGGCTGGAAGCATTAAAGGCGATGTTCTATGCCGTCAACAAAACCAACACGACCCACGGTGAGCGAATTTTGAACTACCAGTTATTTCAAATATCGAAAGAGTTGACATCGGGAGAATTGCTGTTGCTGAACGCCATTTCCCAACTAAACAGACAATTTCCGGCCGGGATTCCAATGAACACGCGATTTGCGTCCGAGGTCTCAAAAATATTAGGGCACGATGTGACCGCCGTTGTCCGCAAGGATATTCGTAAACTCGTTTCGACTAATCTCATATACGCGGGAAGCACCACTGGAGACCCTTATTCTCCAACTGACCCGACAAGCGGAGTTGTAACCGACCTCGGTCGCCGTTTTATCGACAACCTGTACACCTATTCAGTGGCAATCAAAGAATCGTCTGCGTAATCGATAAACTCGAAATCACTTTCCCCTCTCGTTCGCAGCAGCTTCTAACATCTTCATCCCGTTCCGCAGCGTCTCGGGCGTTACCGCTTTTTTATAGAATACAGCCGTCGTGATCTGTGATTTGTGCCGGAGTAATGCTTGACCGATTGCCAGATTTCCGTTGTTGGCTTCGATGACCGCAGTCGCTGCACAGCGCCGACCTGCGTAGAGCGTCTTCCATTTAGTATTTTTCAAAGCGTTCGGAATGCGATCACAAACCACACACTTCCGGGACCCTTCGACATGCGGAACGATCACCCGCGAGGTCAAATTGTGGAGGTCGACTGGCGCTCCGTTCCTCGATTCGAAGACGTATCCCTCGTTTGGGTTCCCGAGCTTCTGACGCCACAGCGTGAGCGGGACGATGACCTGTCCCGGCAACGGAAGAGATGCGAGGGACTCTGGAGTCTTCGGCGTCCCGACAACCCCACGAACAACTGACCGCCGGATGTGAACGGTATCCTTATCAAAATCCTCCCAACGGAGTGCAGCGATTTCGCCAGGTCGCAAACCGACGAAGCAAGCCAGAGCCATGACAAGCTGAGCGTCAACGTGGCCAACGAGGGCAGAGATGATGTCCTCCGCTTCCGCCAATGTGTAATGCTTCGTCACCTCAGACTCGATAGCGTCCTTCGGGATTTTGACCTCACGCCACGGATTGAGTTTGAGCTTTTCCTCCTCAACCGCGTGACTGAACAGGGAACTGGCGAGCGCCTTGATGTGTTTGAGCGTGTTCTTACCCTGCGTCCCCGTGAGGCTGCGAAGAAATCTGTTTCCTATCGCAGGGTCATATTCTTTGAGCGTCATCTCCCCGAAATGATTTCTGAGATGTTGTTTCCAGATTTGTTTGAAACCTCGAACGGTGGATTCCTTCCGACGTGGCATCCCGGTTAGAGGAATAATTGATTCGATATAAGGGAGGTAGACTCGGTCCCAGAAATCGACGATTCGCATTTGATCTGCGAGGACAGTCTGAGCCGTGAAAGCCGCAGCCTCAGCAGTTTTGGCCTCTCCTTTGATTCGGTCCATTGTGGTCCGCTGGAGGTCACGGACGGCTGAGGAGAATCCCCAGCGACCTTTCTTCTTCCACCATGTATAGACGTCGTTCCGCTCGCACAGCCGGATCGTCTTGTGTACACGTTTACCGTCTTCGATGATGTAATATTTCAGGTAACATGTGTCGCCGATTACAAACAGTGAGCCGTCCTGAGCCATGTGAACCTCCCAGCCACCTTCAGGATAACAATTGTTCTAAGAATGTTCTAGATCTCTTAGGTAATCGGATTTGTAAGTCATTGTAAATAAACCGTGGCGGTGTAGCTCAGGTGGTTAGAGCGACGGTCTCATAATCCGTAGGTCGTAGGTTCGAGTCCTACCGCCGCCACCAGATTCAAACAACGGTAAACAAGACGCTTACTGGATTGCAGCAGGTTTGGCGTCTGCCGCTTGTATTGCCACTTCGTTGTCACTTGCGAAAATTTCACTCTGTAATATTTCGGTTGGGCGGTCGTTGCCAATCACGAACTGTTCAACCTTGGCCATCGCGGCGCGGGTGTCATCCGCCGCACTCTTGATGTAATACGTGTTGGTCGTGGACACGTTTGCATGGCGAAGGATGGCCTGAATGGTTTTCTCCGGTGCGCCTAAGCGGTACAAGTTGGTCCCCATTCCCCGCCGTGCTGCGTGCCAGCCGTGCCACTCAGGAAGGATCTTGTCTCGCTCAAATCTGTGATCTGGTGCGATGTGCAGCAGTGGTGCGGATCCAGCGGTGGAAGAGGCGTTGTACGATTCGCCGACGTTGCGGCAGTTTGTGGAGATTGACCTGGGATCGGAGCCGGTGCCGGACGAGACCACGGTGTGCAAGTTCCGGCATCTGCTGGAGGAGCACGATCTGGGGGAAGAGATTCTGGGGATGGTGAACCTGCATTTGCAAGCCCTGGGAGTGCGGATTACGACCGGCACGATCGTGGACGCGACCATTATTCATGCGCCCTCCTCGATCAAAAACCGGGACCAGAGCCGCGACCCGGAGATTCATCAGACCAGGAAGGGGAAGCAGTGGTACTTCGGGATGAAGGCGCAGGTGGGAGTAGACAGCAAGACGAAAATCATTCACACCGCGGTGGCGACCGCAGCCCACGTTGCCGATGTCGCGATCTTGCCCGATCTGCTGCACGGAGAAGAGACGCGGGTGTGGGGCGACGCGGC
This sequence comes from uncultured Acidobacteriaceae bacterium, assembly GCA_963834075.1. Lineage (GTDB taxonomy): Bacteria > Acidobacteriota > Terriglobia > Terriglobales > Acidobacteriaceae > PALSA-270. The sequence continues at coordinate 180,556 of CAWIAH010000004.1, read as the reverse complement.
TTATCCGGGGCAAACAGAAGTGATCCGCGAGGGCGCACCCCAGGCGCTGGATTTCAGGCAGCGGCGCTGCCGGTACAAAGGTCAGATCGTGGACCCAGTCGCGTGGGCGAAGAACCGGACGAAGTCGAAGGTGCGGGCGAAGGTCGAGCATGTGTTTCGAGTAATGAAGCTGAAGTTCGGATTCGAGAGAGTGCGCTATCGGGGACTGAAGAAGAACGGGCACCGGTTGTTCGTTACCTGTGCGCTGGTGAATCTGTTTGTGAGCCGCGGAAAACTGCTCGCTAAGGCTAATCCCCCTGAAAGTTGGCAACACTTAGCCGATCGGGCAAGCAAAGAGATAGACCCGGAAAAATTAAGCGCTCTCGTCGCCGAACTTGACTGCTTGTTAGACGGGGTGTCGGCTGTAGCAATTGCGATCTACGAGCGGTACATCCCTTCCTCCGCGCGTCACGTAGGTAATAACCATTCGGCGGTCCTGTCCGCAAGCCGAACCACAGAATTTAGAGCCTAACATCCCAAGAGGTTTATCTAAGTTTGTGAGCCCCCGTTCCTGCACCATGTACTGCCGATGCGCCGCGAGCGCGGGAGACAACAAAGGCTCAAGCCTGGTGTATAGTCAATGGCGCCTTAGCGTCGGCGGATGAAAATCCGACGCAGCAAGGCAGATCGACATGACTCACCGATGTCTCTGCTGTGCAGTTTTAATCGTGGCTCTCACTCTGGTAGCCGCCAAGCCCGCTGTTGCTGAACAATCGATCAAGGCAGACGCAGACGGAATCGTGATCGGGATTGTGTTGGTTTCCGTGGCGCTCGGAGTGGTCAACCGGTGGACACGATGGACACGAATAATCGAAAATTGACGGTTTGTCCCGCTTGGATTCCGTTTGAGCTCTGAACTTCGAGTGAACGTAAGGACGACTACGAATCCCTCTCTACACTCGTCCGTGCCTCCCACCCTTGGTTCCGCCAAGAGTGGGGCACCCTTTTCCTTGCCCCCTAAACTTTTTGGTCGCCAACGGCATGAATCACCAACAACACTCTGAAATCGCGTTGACTGACACTGCAGGGCCAAAATGGCGGCTTCGCGTGGCGATTGCGGCGATTGCGGGCCTGACTCTTGCCTATCTTGCCCTCCCACGGAATGCGGCTTCTCGTGGCGCGTCTCCCGCGACTACTCTCACCAGCGCAGTCAGGCTATTCAAGGGCTTGCCCGCGTTGTACGTAAATGGCCAGCTGACGAGTTCGTTGCTCTTCCACACAACCATAATTCCAGAGGGCGGCAACAGCGGGGACTTGCCCGATTTCCTTAACGCGGGCTTCAAAATTGCCGTGATCTCGCTGCCTTATGAGGGGTCGGAAAAATCGGGCTATTGGACCGGTCCGAGAGAGTACAGCTTCGACAAAATAGACGCGGAAGTTGAAGGCTATTTGAAGCAAGATCCGGGCATTCTGCTCATGCCGAAAATCGATCCCGTACCAGGAGCGTGGTGGTGCCGTGAATTTCCAGATGATATCAGTCTGCAGAGTGACGGAAGCCCGACCGACTCATCGAAGCAACAACCGTGCCATTTTTCTTTTGCATCGGAAAAATACCGGAGCCTTGCCCGGGAAGCGCTGATTGCGCTGGTCACTCACCTCGAAAATAAATACGGCAATCACATGCTTGGCTACAACCTGGATAATGGAATTTGGGGTGAGTGGTTCTCCTGGGGAGCGGACCAGGATTCCGAGCGCCCCGACCGCTACGGAGTAGAGGATTACAGCCTGCCCGCCGAAAGCGCGTTTAAGGAGTGGCTCAAGAAAGAATACCACGGTCAGCCGGAGGAACTTCGGCAGGCCTGGGGCGATCCCACGGCGACTTTTCAGTCGGCTCCGATTCCATCCGAAGCAGTACGAAAACATCCCACGCATGGAATTTTTTTCGATCCGGCCATCAGCCGCCAGGTCCCTGACTATTTTGAATTCTTTAACGATATGGTTGCCGGGTTACTGCTAGAGCAGAGCCACATTGTGAAGGAGGCCACGCATGGGCGGAAGATTGTGGGAGTGTTTTATGGCTACCTCTGGACCAATTCGCCCTCTCTTTCCCTGAACCACAGCGGCCATCTTGGGTTCGAAAAAGTGCTGAACTCACCGGACGTCGATTTCATCGTCAGTCCCTACACTTATGACAATCGAGAGTTAGGCGGCGCAGACAACGCGCAAACCCTACCTGCGGCGGTCGCCCTCCATCACAAGCTTTACTTCAACGAGGTCGATACGGAAACTCATCTCCATCGGCGGCAATGGCGAGGCGGAACTTCTCTCCGCCTCCCGCAGAATTTCGCCGAAACCCGCGGCCTGCTGCTTCGAGACTTTGGCTACGCGCTGACCGGCGGTTTTGGCATGTGGTACATGGACCTGCTGGGTGGGATGTTTCATGACCCGGAAATCACGCAACTATTTTCGGAGATTCGCACCGTTGATCAACGTTCTCTCCAAGCGGACAAACGTCCGGTCGGGGATGTGGCCGTGGTTCTCGATGAAGACAGTTTTATGTATTTTGCCGACCAGGAACCTCTCTTCATGGCGCTGCTGGACGTTCAGAAACAATGGGAGCTGGTGTTTATAGGAGCGCCGTTTGACACGGTTCGCCTGAATGATCTGGAAAATCCGGCTTTACCGGATTACAAGTGCTACATATTCCTCAACACGTTTCGAGTGAGCGCCGAACAGCGCGCCGCTTTACACGCCCGCTTCCGACGCAACCATGCTACTGCCGTGTGGGTGTACGCTCCCGGTTACATTGACAAGAATCTATCCGTCGAGAACATGAGCGCGCTGACGGGCATACGGCTCGCGGAAGACGATTCTCGCGGGGAACTGCGAGTGCAGCTAACCTCTCAGGATCACCCGTACACAGCTTCTCTCCCGGTGGGATTGGCTTACGGAACAGACATCAATGTGGACGAAATCAAGGAGACTTTCGACCAACAGGTCTATCTTCAAGACGTGGCCGGGCATAATCTTCCCGGTTTTAGCATCAGTCCCCGCTTTTGGGGAAACGACGACGGCGCAAGAGTCTTAGGGCAATTAGTCGGAGTCGACCGGCCAGGATTGTTGGTCAAGGAGCAACCGGGATGGACTTCAGTCTATTCCAGCGCGCCCATTCTTCCGGCGGCGCTGCTGCGCAACATTGCCCGCGCGGCTGGCTGCAACATTTACAGCGATGCCAACGACGTAGTGTATGCGAACCAGAACTTTCTGGTGATTTATGCGCCCACGGCGGGTCTGCGCACCATACGGCTTCCGCGTGCGGCCCGCGTAGTGGACCTCTTGCAAAACAAAACCCTGGCTACGCATGCAACGCAATTCACGCTCGGTATGTCGGCGAACGAGACAAAGCTTTTTGCCCTGCAATGACTCGCACGAGCCTGGGGGTTGGGCGCCCCGACTTGTGATGTTCCTGCGCCGAAACCAGCTGACGGTTCGGCGGCAAATATCGCCGACGTATTTCCACCTGCTTGCGATGAGCAGGTGCTGGAAGGCCACGGAAACCGTATGCTTTTGGGTGCCCGAAATATAACCATGGCATTAATCGCCGGGTCTCTTCCCGATGTCGGGCAGCTGGGTCACCCCGTGATCGATCAAACGGAGCTCAGCGGGAAATTTGATTTCACAATCGAGTGGACGCAAGAGCCCGATAACCCTTCCCCATCTGGCGACAACGTTCAGCCTGATTCACAAGGACCGACATTTCTGGAGGCTCTGCAGGAGCAGCTGGGCCTGAGGGGACAGCATGGATGACGCAAAATCGCCGTTACACTCAGTGAGCCTGCGAAGGGGGTTTTGGCCTGATTGGGTGAAGTATTACTTTTAATGGGCTTCGACGCTGTATAAACTGCTGATATGAAATGAGTAAAGTGGATGGCTCTGCGGCTTGCATTTCTCGCCTGGGTTTGCGAGTCGTGGTCAAATGTTTTTGCTCCAAGAGCCGGACACAGAAACCGAGGTGCAAGTGGACAGACGCGAATTTATCAAACTGGCGACCGGGGCATTGCTGATTCCGAACGGCAGAGCCTTAGCAGCATCAGAGCCCGTCACCTACGAAGAGTTTCTAAGGGAAGGTGCCGTCTCACGTGAGGTGATTGATCGCTTCCTTAGCGGTCCAGGCTGGGCGCGTTTTGACCCCGAACTCGGCTACGTCTTGCGGAATTATCTTCCTTCGGATGGGATCGATAATAGCGCGACAATCTCCACTTATCAGGTTAATGGTGCCCGTACCTCGTTCATGTACGCAGGCAGCAAATGCCGCATCAATACGTACGGCGACAGCTTCACGCAATGCCATCAGGTGAGTGACGGCGAGACCTGGCAGGAATATCTTGCGGCCCACCTCGGTGAACCCATCCGAAACTTCGGCGTGGGAGGGTACGGGGTCTATCAAGCCTATCGGCGGATGCTACGAGAAGAGCGTACCGATCATCAGGCGGAGTACTTAACATTCTACATTTGGGGCGACGATCATATACGTAGTCTATTGCGCTGTCGCCGGGCTCTCTATCCCCACTTCGATGTTCAGGGTGGACGCATGTTCCATGCGAACTTCTGGGCCCATGTAGAGATGGATCTCGACAGCGGGAAATTTGCCGAAAAAGAGAACCTGCTTTCGACCCCCGACTCGCTCTATCAAATGACTGATCCGCAATTCCTGGTCGACCATCTTAAGGATGACTTAGCGTTGCGACTCGCTGCGTGCAGCTCCGGTTACATCCGGGACCTTGACCGGGACCAGACCAACAAATTGGCGGCTCGCTTGGAATACCAGTTGGATTGGAATCAGGACTCAACGATGAAACGACAAGCAACCGGGCTCCTTGACAAATACTCCCTTCGAGCAAGTCTGTACATTCTGGCAAAGGCTCGAGAATTCGCTATACAAAACGGGAAGAATTTGCTGATTATTCTGTTCGACCCATATCGCGCCATGACTGATATGCAGAAGGGCAATCCGCGTTATGACCAGGAGATCGTCGACTACCTGAAGAAAGAGAAATTCGCATATTTCGATATGAATGAAGTGCATCTCCAGGATTTCAAGAAGTACAGCGTGGCCTTCGATGAGTATTTAAAAGAGTACTTCCACGGACACTACAAGCCGCGTGGCAATAACTTCTTTGCCTATTCAATCAAGAGTGTGGTCGTAGACTGGCTGGACCCCAAACCCCTGACCTACCGGAACCCGAACCCGGAACGCGTCGAATTCGGGGACTCGTTGAAGCGCAAGTGACAAGTCTAAAATCCACCGTTATTTGGCGCAAATCGCGATTGCACTCAGCCGTAAACGGCGAATGGAAAGCGCAAAGTTGTTGATTATGGACCTGTTCTCAACAGGTGACACCCCGATACTTAGATACTTACGACGCACCAACGTTCGTTCCACTTACTTCAGCGGTGAGGACAGCCTGGCCAGCAACAAGGCCGGCGCATTCCTTCCTTAAGTTCCGTGCGTACCCGCTCAATGTGCTGCCTTCGGGTTTCACGTTTCTTGACGGAGATAACCCAGCATATCCACTCATTGGTTATTGCGCGCGAGTGGCGTAATATCCTCCCATTTTGCCGCCTGCCAAACGACCAAGCAAATTCTAAGCTCGCTGCCGGTAGCGCCGTAAAGCAGAATCGAGCTTATTCAAGAGCCGAGCTTCGAGTCCCTTATCCGTCAGTTCCCTTCCAGAAAGAGTCTTGTTCTCACCGGTATCGAGGTCCGTGATCCGATACATCGCGTTTTGCCGCAGCGCCCGAAGCGGAAAAGCCGCTTGGCGATAGCGCTCAACGATCGCTTCAGGACAACGATCATCTCTCGGTCGGGCAAATCGAATTGGTGAACCATCCATGCATCCCTGAAAGGCTGTCGACTCTCTCGTGCTTGGCTAGCCAAACGTTGAGACGGAAGTGTCCCGAGTCGCTCAAGGATCGGGCGCATTATCAGGTTAGTTTCGCCTGGTGAGACAATGCTAGAGATTTTCATATTGATTAAAAACTATGCAGGAATAGCATTTTGCAGGCAATCGTCGGCGTTCCCACCATCAAGCGGTTCCACCGAATGAAACGCACAGCCGCCCTTTATGCGGGTTTGACAATTGTGAAAGGGATTGCGAGCCTGATTGGTCGCAAGGACATTCAGGGTTGCTCTTCGCCCGCCGTACCAGGAGGCCCATGTGAAATTGAACCGACCCATGAAACTCGTGCTGATGAGCATAATCGGAATCTTTCTGGCACAAACGCCTCGGGCGCATTGTCAGAATGCCTCGAAGCAGCCTAAACCTCGCGTGATCGTGGTCGGCGTGAATGGAATGGAGCTGGATATCCTTCGCCCGTTACTTCTTCAAGGCGAACTTCCCAACCTGGCTCGCATAATCAATAATGGCGCCTATGGAAAATTGCGCACCATATCTGCACCCAACTGCCCGCGCGTATACAGCACTATCTTTACCAGCACATCGCCCGAAGAACATGGGATCACCGGTTTCCTTGTCGGCGGGACCACCGCCAATACCAACATGCTCAAGGAGGAGCCCATTTGGTCGGTCTTGTCGAAGAACGACGTGACCGTGGGCATGGCGAACGTGCCGGCTACGTTTCCGGTTTTGCCAGTGAATGGCTACATGATTAGCGGCATGCTGACGCGGGGCAAGAACTGCGAGGATGGGGTGCTGTGCTCGCCCAAGCTGTCAGAGGTGATGGGCGGAGACGCGGTCTACCCCAGGAGCATGCAAGCGGAGTTGCTGAAGAGCGTGGGTGATTTTCATATCGACTGCGAACGGATGCCAAGCGCTTTCGACCTCAAAGGGCACGAAGAGGAAGTCATCAATGCCTGGCTCGATAAAGTGCAGTTGATTCGTGATGAGCAAACGAAGCTTTTCGATTATCTACTGACGAATCATCCGACTGATTTCACCATGCTGGCACAATCTTGTGAGGACCGGGTGGGACATTGGTTATATCCAATCGCGCCTTTCAACGCCGGTTACAATCCCGCAATCGCCAGTGTGCGTCCCGACGCATTCCCCAGCCAATATGTTGCGCTCGACAAGGTGCTGGGAACGATTCTGAAACATACCGATGAAAACACATATGTGTTTATCGTGTCCGATCACGGCATCAAGCCGCTACGGGAGTTCGAAGACAAAGATCCGCATGCTCACATGGACCATGAAAAAACTACCCCCGTCATTGCCAAACATGATTTTGCCGACGGCGATGATGTTCCGGGATCGTTTTTCGCCATGGGGCCGGGGATAAAGCATGATTTACGCCTGATGGGGTTGGAAGCGAGTGTCTATGACGTCGCGCCAACGATCCTGCATATATTCGGAATCGCGCAGCCCTCTGAGATGCGGGGACGTGTGCTGACCGAAATCTTCGAGAACAAAACAAACTAATTTTCTCTGGTTTCGCGAGGGCTCGAGGATTTAATGCGTCCGATTCTGGGCACGCGACCGACCCGCTTCGATCCTCGCCCGTTGGGCGGCTTCTCCGTTGTTTAGGCCAATGTAGGCTTCCGCCATCGCGTCATAGACCTCCGCACTTTCTCTCCTCTGCCGGATGAGCGGTTTGAGCTGCTCGATCGCGGACGCGTACCTTTGTCGCGCGAGTAGAACTTTGGCAAGCAAAAAATTGGCATCGAACGATGGCTGCAAGAGTATCGCGGCCTCTGTCTGATCCTGTGAATGTTCAAGGTCATGGGAGTTGAGGTAGAGTTGTGCCAGTAACAGGCGCGCCGGATACTGCGCCGGATTAATCTTTAGACTTGCACTCAACGCCCAGATCGCTTCCGGAGAGTCCCCCGCCAAATTTAGCGCGGTCCCGTATTCGAAGAGGATAGCCGCATCACTCGGCGTCACCTCGTCCGCGCGTTTCCAGTCCGCTACTGCCTGCTGGTAATTCTTAGTCCTTAGATTAATCTCTCCCAGTTGCGCCAAAGCCGTCGGGGATTTTGGATCGATTAGCAAGACCTTTTCGAGGGTTCCCCGGGATTCTTCGAGTTTAGACCGATCGGCCTCAAGCAATGCGATGTGCAGCAAGTTGAACTCCGCAATCTTATCCTTCGGATCGGGCAGGAGCGATGGTTGCGGAACATTGGAAGATGTGAAGGCATCTGAGGCGTGCAGATAACCCAGGGCCCGGAGTTCGTTTGCAGTGCCTTCCCCAACTGCCGCCGGAGAGACTTCCGCGGCTCGAGGTTGCCGCAATTCAGAAAGCTCCGCGCGCATCTTCAAAACAAGTGGATTCCACGGCTCGTACCGTGTGTCTGTTTCGTCAGGATCCGAGCGCAGATTATAAAATTCAGGACGTGGAGCTTCAATGAACTTGAACCCGTCCTCGCGCACCGATCGCAGAGGAGCCCAGCCGAAGCTTCGTGGGTAATTCGTCTCTCCGAAGAGTGTGCGGCCTGAGACTTCTCTTCCGGTGAAATACGGCTCCAGCGAGCGACCATCAAGGTTCACAGTCTGGGGCGAGTGCAGAACATCCAGAATCGTGGGCAGAATGTCAGTGGTGCGCACCTGAGCCTCGATCTCTTGGTGCCGCTGTTGACCCTGGGGTAATTTGATAATTAACGGTATATGGGTGGTCGAGTCATAGAGGAAAATTCCATGGGTTTGTTCCCCGTGCTCGCCCAGTCCCTCGCCATGGTCGCCAGTGACAACGATTAAAGCGTTCGCGTACTCTCCGTGCCCTTTGAGATAGGAAATAAAATTCCCCAAGGCTGAATCGGCATACGCGATTTCTCCGTCATAGAGGCGATCTTTATAGATTTTTGAATAAGGTGGGGGAGGCTCGTAAGGGTCATGCGGATCGTACAGATGCACCCACACGAAATGCGGGCTCGCTGGATGCGCGTTGAGCCAGCGCTCCGCATGCTGCACCACGCTCATGCCCCGGCGCTCGACTCGTCCCCATCTCTCGGCAGTCTTTACATGAGCGGGAAAATTGTCATAAAAATCAAATCCACGATCGATCCCGGGTGCCAGTACCTTGCTGTCCAAGATGATGGCGCCTATAAAGCCTGCGGTCTGGTAGCCCTGACGCTTGAGCATTTCTGCCAGCGTCGGGTGTGTTGCGTCCAGTGCGATCCCAAAATCTGTGACCCCGTGATCGCTCGGGAGGAGGCCGGTCATGATGGTGGCGTGCGAGCTATTCGTCAGCGGACTCGGCGTGAAGGCTTGAGTAAAACGAATTCCATCCCTGGCTAGACCGTCTAGCGCGGGAGTTTCTATGTCTTCGTCTCCATAACAATGCACATGGTCGGCTCGCAGGGTGTCAATGGTGATCAGAAAGACATCTGGACGCGATTTACCTGGAGCGTGACGAGCGAAACTTAAAAACGCAGTCAACGCGCACGACGCTAGAATTACGAGGTATCGCATACCTAAGGTTTGACTGAGGCTTTCAGATGGTCGACGGCGGCGCGTTCGCTCTGAGCCTTCTCGGGCTGCCCTAGCTGATTGTAGACATCGACCAAGAAGAAATGCGGGTCAACCGAAGAGGGTTGGACCTGTGCCGCTTTTTGCAAGTACGGTAACGCCTCGGCTGCGTGGCCTTGCAATGCCAGAATGCGCCCATAAAGCAGGTTTGCCGAGTAATGGGTCGGCTTTAACTTTAGAGCAGCTTGCAGTTCCGTCACCGCCTCCGGAATTCGGTCCAACTGCGCGTATACGGATGCCAGGGAATAATGCGAATCGGGCGATTGCGGCGCCTTTGCAACCGCAAACGCGAATGCGGCCGCGGCGCCTGGCAGATCCGCCGTCGCAAACAAATCAACTCCCAGTTCGTAATGGATGCTGCCCGATTCATCGGATTCTTGAGTTATCGCCGCCTGCAGTAGCGGAAGCGCTTTCTGAAACTCCTTCATCCGTGAGAAGGCGATCCCCATCTGCGTCCCGGCCACCGTGAACTGGGGCTGGGCCGCCAGAATCTGTTCGAGGCGCGGTATCGCCTCCTGGTAGCGGGCATCTTCCATATCCAGCAAGGCCTCGTGCATTAAGTTAGCGATCTGAATTTTGTCTTTCGGATCAGCTCTTTCTCCCTTGGTGACGTCAGCACCCGGAGAGTTGCCACCCGTCACGTATCCGAGGGAGCCGAGTTGTTCCGCTTCCTTGGTATTCAACTCCGGCTTAGCCGAGTTAGCGTTCGAACTGGCCGATTCTTGGCGAAACTTGGTGAGTTGGGCGGCCAGCGTATCGCTCACCGCCGGCGAACTGTCAGCTAGATTGTGCAAACATTCCGGATCAGCCACCTCATCATAAAGCTCGCGGCGCGGAGCGTCGATGAACAGGTACTTGCCGCTTCGCAGGGAACGCAGAGCGCTCCATCCAAACGCCTGACTGGAATAGTCGCTTTCGGAATAAATATGCCGCTCCACGCTGGGTGCCGGGGAGGACCGCTCGACGCTCCGCAGCAACGACTCTCCTTGCACCGCGCCCGGAACCGCAAACCCGGCGATCTCCAAAAGCGTTGGCGCGACATCCACCAACCCGACGCGTGTCTCAACCCGCTTGCCCGCAAAGTGGTCGTCTGGCAATCTGAAGAACAACGGAACGTGTATGGTCTCGTTGTAAAGAAAGATGCCATGGGTCTGCTCGCCGTGTGCGCCTAGGCTTTCTCCGTGGTCCGCCATGATGGCGAAGGCCGTATTACGGTCGAGGCTTTGCGCGTGTAACGCGGACAAGAACTTGCCGACGCAGGAATCGACATAAGCGATTTCGCCATCATAGGGCGATTCAGAAAATCGTTCGGAGTAAGGTGCAGGTGGATCGTACGGATCATGAGCATCGTACAAATTGATGAAGACAAAGAACGGCCCAGCCGGTCGTTTCTTTAACCAGGCGAGAGCATGATCAATCACCTCGCTGGCGCGCCGTTCCACAGTTATGAATCGGTCTTCTCCCGGGGTCGGCGTACGGAAATTGGCATCATAAGTGTCAAAACCGCGATCAAAGCCGGGAGCCGTACGGGCCGCTGGATCGAGGACGACCGAACCCACGAAGGCGGCAGTTCGGTATCCCCGCTGGTGCAGGATTTCGGGCAGATAGGGAACGTCGGCCGGGAGAGGCTTGCCAAATTCATTCACCCCGTGAAACTGAGGGTAGGTCCCCGTAAGAATGGTGGCGTGGGAGGCGGTGGTAAGCGGAACCTGAGAATAGGCGCGCGTAAATACAATGCCTTGTCGCGCCAGCGCATCCAGATTTGGCGTAAGCCCACGTTTCGACCCTAGAAAGCCCATACGGTCGGCGCGCTGAGTATCGAGTGTAATCAGAATGATATTCGGTACGCCAGCTGCCGCATGCAAGGGAAGCGTAAGAACGGCCACGCTGATAATACCAATCACCCACTTCGCGGCCCGCGTCGAAGAACACGACGCGTTGGTTTTCTCGCGCATCATTCCAATGTACCTTTTTATAAACCAGTTCGGCCTGCCCAATTGCTTGAGCAGGCCGAGACCCGAAGCGACCGTCGAAAGAGCAGTCAGAAATAGAACTTCAGCGCGGCTTGCATGATCCGGGGTCCGATTGTCTGATTGTTGGTTTCGTCACTGAGGATCCTCCCAAAATTAGGATCGTTGAAGGTTGTGTCTGGGAGGCTAAACCAGGTTCGATTGAACGCGTTGAAGATATCCCAGCGGAACTGCAAACGATAACGTTCACGGAACGGAAAATTTTTCGAGAAAGAGACGTCCACATTGTTGTATCCCGGGCCGGTCAGAATATTGCGGCCCGAATCTCCGAATGTGCCCACCGCATTCGCGGTAAACGCAGCAGTATTGAAATATTGGTTCAGCCACTGGCTCTTCGAACCCTGGTGTTGATCCAGCGAAACCCCGGGCACAATGTCCGCACGGTCTTGGCCAAGACCGGCATAGGAATTGTTACTGCCATTCACGCCCCCCGCTATGCTGAAGGGCATGCCCGAGTGCAGCGTCCAAATACCGGAAATCTCCCAATTCCCCAGGAATGAATTGCCGACCTTCCCAACTCCTGAAAGATTCGGCGTCTGATAAACCAGGGTGTTGTTCCAGATGCGCGGCAGATTCAAGTCAGAAATACCACGGTTCCACCTCAAGTCGAACGGATCGCCAACTGTCGCGTCCAGGCCGGTATTCCCGGAAAAGTCATCTATATTCTTCGACCAGGTGAAGTTCGAGTTGAACTGAAGTCCATGCGAGAAACGCTTATTCACCGAAATTTCCAGTGCGTTGTACGAGGCATGGCCTTGCGAGACGTAGCCGTCAACCGTACTGAAATTAGGATACTGGTTGGGGAACGTCGTGGTACCGCCTGCGTACGCGGTGGCATTGAAAATTGTCGGATTCAGCTCCTCTACCGTGTATAGCCTGGCATCGGCGCGCCCTACGTACGCGACACTGAACAGATAGTCTCTTAGCATGTGTTGGATGCTGAGATTCCAGGTATAGTCTCGCGGCAGCCGATAGCCAGGAGTGAAGGTTGCTCCAATGGAAGTAGGGAGTACGAATGTGCTGTTTGCTCCCGGATGAAAACCGGCTCCCGAAAACGGAGGGAATGGTTCCGTTCCCCCGGTGGGCGCATAGCACGCCCAGGGATTGATGTAATTGAGAATGCATCCTGGAGTAATCGTGGTGGAGTTGTAATTGAACTCATAACTTGGCGCAAAGGGAGCGGTGGTTCCCATGTGGTTGTAGGCTGCAAACGGATACGGTTGCACCATTTCCGCTGCGGCGACGCGGATGCTGGTGTTGGGCAGTGCGTGTGGCGCCCAGGCCAAGCTCAAGCGTGGCTCAACCGCTCCCCAATCGGTATTCCAGCCACCGATCGGCACTCCCGCATCACCGGCATACACCAGATTTTCAGGCGCATTGGGAAAGCGAGTGCTGGTTTGACCTGGCGACCAGAAGGGCAGTGTATTGTTGGTGTAATGGGGCGCCGATTGCGGCTCCCAACGGACGCCGGCATTGATGGTCAGATTGGGTTTTAGCTTAATACTGTCCTGACCGAAAAACGCGAAATTGTTCCCGTGTAAACCATTGTATTCGCCCCCGGACTGCTCGAAGGCGACCATATCGCCGAGCAGGAAATCGGCAGCGGAACTGCCGGTGACCGCTCCGTTGAAAATCTGAAAGGTGTCCGAACCCCATCCGTCATATGCAAGCTGATATTGCGTTTGGATGTCCGCACCTGCCACGAATAGATGTCGGCCTTTGTTCAGAGAGATGGTGTCGCTAACGAGAAAGTGATGCTGGCGTAAGAACACTGGAACATCACTGACGACAAACAGGCCCCCCACATTGAGATATCCGATCGTCTGATCGGGCTGTACCAGATTTTGGCCCAGCGCATTTGGTCCGAGCGGTTTGCCGTCCGATCCCACCAATCCGGAGTGAAAAGTGCTTTGAATTCGGTTATAACCGAAGCGAAAATCGTTGACCAGATTTGGCCGGATGGTGAAGGTGTAGTCCACGCCTACATTGTTAACCTGCCCCAGCGCGGCGCGGCTTTCATTCAAAATATCCCCGTTTCCACTGAATGCCGGATTCGTAAAGTTGTCGGAGAACCAGTGTGCGCTGATGTGTTGTTTTTCGGTCAGGTAGTAATCGCTGTGGACGGTGAATTCCTTGCCGTCGTTGATCTCGTTCTTCCCCGTCAGCACCACGGCTCCGCCTGGATTGTCAGTATGCGGAATCAGCGACTCGATCTTGAGGCTTACCGGGCTGAACGACGACACCGGGATCTGATTGTTCAAATATGGGGTCTTAGGAGTTCCGGGCATGAAGAGTTGTTGAGTCGGATCGTTGCAGAGCCCCGCGGTGAAACCAGCCGTACAGGTGGCGGAGAAATCGCCGTTGTTTACCTCGGCGTTGGTGGGCACAACGTCACCGGCGCTGGCAATGCTGATGTGCTCGTTCGTCTGCTGATAGTTTCCGAAGATGAACAGCTTGTCACGCACGATGGGGCCCCCAATCGAGCCTCCAAATTGATTTCGTTTGAGCGGATTGGCGATGCCAGTATAGTAGTCCTTCGAGTTCAAGACATTGTTGCGCAGGAATTCGAAAGCATTGCCATGCCACTGATTGGTGCCTGACTTGGTTACGATGCTGACAATGGCTCCAGCGGTGAATCCATACTGGGCGTCAAAATTATTAGTAATTACAGTGAATTCCTGCGTGGCGTCGGAGTTAGGGAAGGGGTCGGCGTTGCGGTAGTTCTCGTCAATATTGTTAAAGCCGTCCAGCATGTAGTACACGCCGCCATTGCGACTGCCGTTAACCGAAGCTTGAGTCTGCTGGCCGGATTGAAACGCACTGCCGGACTGCGGTAGTCCAACAGCCTCTCCATCTACAGCTCCAGGCACGGTGAAAACCAGGGAGGCCGGGTTTCTTCCGTTCAGTGGTAATTCCTGAATAGCCCGTTGGTCGATGACTTGGCTTATCGCTCCGGTCGTCGTTTCAAGCTGCGTGCCTTCCGCTTTCACTTCCACCCTGGTGGAAACTTTTCCAGGCTTGAGAGAAAAATTCACCGTTGCAACCTGATCAGCCGTGAGCGTGATGTCGGTCTGGTTTTCCGTGGCGAAGCCATTTTGGCTGGCCGATAGTTCGTATCTGCCAATGGGAAGAAACGGCAGCGCATAACTGCCCCCGGAGGTTGTGGTCACATTTGTGATCTGGCCCGTTCCGAGATTGGTCGCCGAGATCTGCGCGCCTGAAATCACCGCGCCCGCTGCGTCGGTGACGGTGCCGTTGATGTTGGCGCGGCCACCCTGCGCATGTGCCGTTACGGTAGCGGTCAACAGCGTTAGACAGCAAACGAGTACATGCAGGGATCTCGCGTGAGCCTTGGCGACGCTCAATTTCCGTTGGCAAATCTTCTCTTTGATCGCGACAGGAGTCCACGAGGCCGACAAGATCGCAATTGGTTGGGTCTTCATTCCAGATCCTTCCTCACTGAGAATCGGGCATCTCCAAGTTTGCCCAGGGTGGGCGGAGTGTGCTTCTAGCTGACAGGAGTTGTCAACCGCGTAAGTCGCCGGTATGAACATTTCGAGCAGCGAAACGGAAGAATCATTGCCAACACATTAAACAAGCTTGATAAACGCAACTGGGGGGATATCGGAATCCTATAAACTGCGAACATTTGTCTCATCTGAAGAAACATCCGTGCATCGAACTTATTTCACGATTCGACCATTCAGATGAATTTGCTTCCGATACCGGTATTTCTAGGGTGCGATGAATTCAGCTTCTGCGAATCCATCCCGCTTCTCCGGACAGGTTCCCCGGTGTTGGGATTAGAGGATGGCTGCCGGGATATTCAAGTCGCCAGGATAGATCTTATCCACATTGTCCGGCCGAACGATCTGATGATGGACTAGCGTCACCGGTGGAACCTCCACGTGCTGAAGTATGTCCAAAGCGAGCCCGATAATCTTCGCCCCGTAAGATTCAGGAAAATAAGCGACCGATCCAATCAGCCTGCTTTGCGGGCGTCTCATCTCGTGGCGAGCTTCAATTGCAGCTCCCTGTCCAACCACTGCACACCTGTCCTCGCATCGATAGTCGCGAAAAGCCTGCAGTGCACCCAGCGCTGATTGATCGTTCACCGCGCCCACGACTACCCGGCCCGGCAAACTGCTTCGAAGATGCTTGCGCATTACCATGAGGCTATTCTCGAAATTCGGCCTAATCTCGTATTTGAATACCGGCACGGTCTTCGTCGAGGGCAGTACGCTTCGCAATCCCTCCAGAATTCCCAACATTCTCGCGCGTAAGAAACCTCCCTCAGGTGCGATGCAGACAATTTCGTCGATCTTCCCTTGCCAGTTCATTGCGGCCCAGCGCCCCAAGTGGACACCGCCCGTATGCCCTGATTTGTAATTGTCAGGCCCGAAATACGCGGCGCCAGGCTGTGGCGCATCGACAGTAATCACCGGAATACCGGCACTCGCAAACTTCTCCGAGAGAACCCTTGCGATCGAGGCATGCAGCTGGTATTCAACGACCAGTTCGACCCTCTCACGGATAAATTGCGCCGCATTCCTCAGGGCAACCGTCCGGCTAGCCTTGTTATTCAAAATTGTGAGATTGATCCCGGCCTCTCGAGCGGCAGACACGATCCCGTGGGTTACCGTCTTGATGAAGAAAACGACATCGCTTTGCATGGCATAGCCAATGCGATATTGGCGCGTGGGCAAAGGCTTGAACATCGCACGGTAACCGTGCTTGCCAACCCGTTCCACCATGCCCTTCGAGACAAACGTCGACAACAGCCGGAAAACGGTGGCTTTGTGTATTCCAGTACGCTGCGAGACATGGCGCAAATGAAGGACCTCTTCAGACCGGCGAAATGCCGCGAGAATGTCGCATGCGCGTCCCACAGACTCCACCAAATACGAAGCCTTGTGCGGTTGAGCCACCCAGCCACTCCTCCTTGAGAAGCCCCAATCCCGTGTGCAGTGAGCTCGCAACGGGCGCCGAGCTTCGGCCCCCGATGGGAGCGTCGGCTAATTTGCAGCAACATTTCGATATTGTCAAACTCAGGATTCGCTATGCCGGACTGTTTCATTCTGTGGAATGTTTAGCTCCTAAGCTCCGTACCCGCGCAATTCGCATGGGCCACCTTTCGAGTTCCTTCGGGGCTCAAGGCGCACCACCAAAACCCCTTCAACGGGGACGGTGACCTCGATCGTGTTGCTTTGTACGGTCTCGTTCTGACTGCTGTATAAATCTGTCGCGCGGTTGTACCTTGAAGGAATCTTAATTCCGGCAGTCACATCCTCTATTCCCTCATTGAAAACCACGAGCAGGCTATGCTTCTTGCCTTCGATCAGGCGCGGCCGCAATTTTATCGGAGGTCCCTGCCGGCTGCGGCACGACACTCTGAACGATCATTCGCACCACTTCCGGGCCGTTATCGTCGCCAGCTTGAACGCTGGTGCCCAGCCGCCCAACTCCAATGTCACAGTCGGTTATCCTAAACCCTCGTTTATAAGGGCCCTCGCGCGTGCCCACGGCTGGTACGAGAGGCGCCCGATATGAGATCGCTGGCTTGACATGGACATCGGTGTTCATCCCGATTCGAGGAGCCATCTGTCGCGTTTGTAGGACAAAATGCGATTGACTCACTAAAGTGGTGGAAGACACCATAGGCCGAACTTCGTCGCGCAATTCGTTTGACAAATTTAGTCTCTTGTCTGACAAATTGAGCCATGTATACTGCCACTTCAGTTAGCCTTTCAAGACCTTTCAACAACCTCTATATACACGTTTGCCCCGTTTGCCCTAAAACGCCAAAATCAAAGATGCGCAAAGGGTCCGGGGAGATGAATTGAAGGCCGATTCCGGCTAAGTTTCAAGCATCGCGATTGCAGTACTATATCAGACAAACAATTCGCCCCTGGAGGCATTTTCGTGGTCGCATTGGCTCATGTCGTCGCTGATCCTGAACAAAGAGAAACAGTCATAGAGATGGTTGCGCGCCGAATAGAGGGTCTGATCCGGAGCGGAGAACTCCGACCGGGGAGCCTTCTGCCACCTGAACCTCAACTCGCTTCAATGCTCGGCGTCGGCCGCAGTTCTTTACGCGAGGCCCTCAAAGGTCTGATGTTTCTCGGTCTAATCAAAGCCAGGCGTGGATATGGCACATATGTTGAGTCATCGTTGGGGCCTGTTATAAGCCGTCACTTTCAGTGGATGTTGCTGTTGCAGGAAATTAAGTACCTGGAACTGTATGAGCTGCGGCGAATTCTAGAGCCGGCGGTCGCGTCCCTCGCCGCGCGCCGTGCCTCGAAAGAAGATATTCACGAAATGGATGCGGCCGTTCGTGGGATGAAGGACAACTTCCGGCATCCGGAAAAATATCTTAGCTGTGATATGGCTTTCCATGGAGTGTTTGCAAGGGCAGCCAAGAATGTAGCCCTGCAAACCGTACTGAGTATGATGCACGATGCCCTTCTTGAGGGACGGCGGCGGGTGTTGCCACTGATTGACAATTTTGAGAACAATCAAAAGCGTCACGAATGTATTTATCGCGCTATTGCCGACCGTGATCCAAAGCGAGCACGCAAGGCAGTCCTCCAGGACTTGAAGTACTCCGAAGAATTGTTGCGGAAAGATATCGAATCTCAGCACCGTTCGCGCGACAAGATCAAATGGCACTCTGTCGTGCCTGATGCTAAACGCAAAGGTTCACGGGCATTGAGCAAGCCGGGAAGGCGATGGGCAACCGGTAAATTGAATTGAGTTGTGGGTCGCTATCCGCAGTTGCGTTCTCTCTGTCAGATCAGAACCGATGTGGCCAAGAACGTTTGTCTGACATGGCGAAAGTCGATAGTCCGACATAAACGCACTTAGCAAGTCTTCTTTGGCTCGCATCACCAAGCGCGAAACTCCAGAAAAATCCGAGAATAACTCATGAACCCTCCATTTACATTCATCATATGAAAATAGTATGCTCTCTACCGCCATGTCTGACATTTATACGTATAGAAGTCGCAGGAATGATTTCTGGACTGTATCCTGCCAAGATCTGTTAATGGCGAGTTCTCTTCTCTTCGACTGGCCAAACCCGCAGCAGACCTCGATGCCCACTAAGGTCGGGAGGCAACATCATCCGCGCTTGCCCGTAATGAATGAAAATCTGCCACTGAGGCCAAGAGTGATCGTTGCCGCGGGGTGGATCGCGATATTGTTCGTTGGTTTCTGCGCCACTGCTATTGGAGCGGCAAGCGATCCGGGCGGTACGGTTTTTCGCCTCGGAGCTTTCGACCGTTCTTCGAGGGAATTTGCTGACGGAGAGCCTTCACGACCGGTAAACTTCTTAATTGGGGAGAGCAATCCCGCGACAGACTGGTATTCCCGTCAGTCGGTTCAGCTCGAAGCCGAATCTGCGGGGAGTAAGAAACAGAGCGCCCCAAATGCTCCTCGAGCGATCACTTTTCTTCTTAAGAAAAAGCCCGCAGCATTGTATCGACTTCGGATTGCACTCCTTCTCGAAAGCCGGAGTGTGCCGGCTCTGGTGGTAACCATCAATGGCCGACACGGAACCTTCTTTCTTCACCCGGAGTTAGACTACAACGATAACGAAGACGTGTTTGATCCGGAGTATTCACACGCGGACATTATGTTCTCGTTCGCGGCAAACTATCTGCATCAAGGTTCAAACACGATAACCTTCCAGGCAATCGCGGAAGCGGCGCACCTCGATCCTCACGCAAGCTTAAATTATGACGCGATAGAACTCGACAGCCAAGCGACCGGTACTCGCGAGGAATCCCCTTCTGCGCAGATTGTGCCGACGATTTTCTATGAAAGGAAGCAAGGGGAACTGGTCGAGCTTGTCGACGTTTTTGTACGTGACGGGAAGCTCGCTAGATCAGGAGGTATCGTTGACCTTAGCCTGTCCGGCACCGGCTACCATCAAACGGTCGAGCCAGGCGGAGACTTCGGCGAGAAGCGCCTCGAATTTGCCGTTCCGCAATTTCCCGCAGGAACAACGGCGCAACTAGCCTGGAGAGTGAAGGCCTCACGTAATCACGCCCAACAATTGATAGATCCGGGGAAAAAGTGGACTTTATTCTTGACGCCCCACATCCACCTCGACGTTGGATTTACGGATTTCCAGGCGAAAGTAGCATCCGTCCAGAGCCGCGTGATAGACGAGGCGATGGATCTGGCAGCCCAGCATCCCGATTTCCGCTTTAGTCTGGACGGAGAATGGAGTTTGGAACAGTTTTTGACCGGCCGCAGTCCCACGGATCAGCAGCGTTTAATTGCCGCCATCCATAAGCATCAGCTGTTCGTTCCCGCGCAATACGCCAATTTGCTCACCGGCTTTCCCACGGCGGAGGTTCTTATTCGCTCGCTCTACCCGAGCGCCAATTTCAGCCGGACTCACGATACGCCATTTAACTACGCAAATATTACGGACGTTCCGTCGTATTCATGGTCTTATGCCTCGTTGCTTGCCTCTGCCGGTATCAAATATTTCATTGCAAGCAGCGATAACTATAGAGCTCCTGTTCTCGTGCAAGGCCGTCTCAACGAAAGTTCTCCGTTCTGGTGGCAGGGCCCAGACGGGAAAAAGGTTCTGTTCTGGTATTCGCGCATTTATCCACAAATGGAGCACCTGTTTGGCCTGCCTCCGCTAGTTGCCGCCGGTCATGACACTCTTCCCGTGTTCCTGCAAGCTTACGAGCATGCCAACTATCACGCGAATGCCGTCATTTTGTTCGGCTCGCAGGCAGAGAACAGCGACCTCTTTCCCGCGCAGGCCGAACTTGCGGAACAGTGGAACAGCGCATATGCATTTCCCCGGTTGGAGTACTCAGGATTCTATGACGCGCTTGAAACCATCTCCCGACAAATGGGCGGCGATATTCCTACGATTCGAGGTGACGGAGGACCTTACTGGGAGGATGGCATTGCTTCTGACGCATTCTACGCTGCCATGGAACGCGAGAATGAAAGTCGTGGACCATCGGCAGAAAAGCTGGCCACATTGTCCTCGCTTATCGACCCGCGTATTGCCGTGGACAAACAGCGGTTGGACCGGATGTGGGCTGACATGTTGCTAATGGACGAACATACCTTCGGCGCCTGGAACAGCGTGAGCGATCCCACTAGCATCAACGCCGTCGATCAATTGCAGGTGAAGAATTCGTTTGCAATCCGTGCTCACGCGTTGGACGAGGATATAACGCGCAATAGCTTGGCGACTCTAACGGATTCGATCCCCATTTCCTCCGGCGGCCTGGTCATTTTCAACACATTAAACTGGAAACGAAGCGGAGCCGTCTCGTTTGATTTGACCAAAAACAACGAGATCGTGGATGCATCCACGGGAACAGTAGTACCGGTAGAAGTGCTGCGCAGCGGAGAGGCTTTTGATCACGTACGATTTGTCGCCCAGGATGTTCCGGCCTTCGGCTACAAGGTTTTCCATCTTCGTAACACCACGAAACCCTCGACAGCCGTTGACTCGAGTAAGGACATCACTTTCGAAAGCCCTTATTACCGGGTGATACTAGACCCCGCCACTGGCTCCGTACGGAGCATTTATGACAAGCAAATGGGGCGGGAACTGGTAAACCAGCAGAGTCCTTATCATTTTGGACAATATCTTTACGTTACCGGGGGCGACGGGGATGACGATCACCCGAACAGTCTGTTGATTCACGGCCCGGTCTTGCCGAAACCCGATCTGCAGATCCACGCTGCTCATGAAGGCAATTTCGTATCGCTCATGCGCACTCCGGACGGTTGGGTCGCCCGCATGAAATGTTCGGACATAAATACGCCGAACATCTCCTCCGAGATTCGGCTATTCGACAATGAAAAGAAGATTGAGTTTGTGGAAAATGTCGAAAAGAAGGAGGTTTATAGCAAGGAAGCCGTCTACTTTGCGTTTCCCTTCGCTATGGAACATCCCGAATTCCAGTATGAGATCCAGAACGGAGTCGTCGATCCGGCAAAGGACATGTATCCAGGGGCAGGTCATGAATGGTTTTCCGTCCAGCATTGGGTATCCGTCCAGCAGGGAGGCGTGTCGGCGACGTTGATGCCCTTAGACGCATCCCTGGTCACATTGGGCAATATCAATCGAGGCGCGTGGCCATCCCAGTTCGGTGATCGGGCAGGGACTATTTTTTCCTATGTCATGAACAATTATTGGCCCACCAACTACCGTGCGGGCCAGGGTGGACAGTTTCGTTTCCGCTACATCATTACAAGTGCCGCTTCAACCAACGCAGCAGACTTGAGTCGCATGGGTTGGCAAGAAATGACTCCGTTGGAGATTAACGAAGTCTTGAGCTTTGACAAGGCAGTGGATCTTCCGCGTCGACTGGATGCAAAGCAGACTTCTTTTCTCCAATTGCAGGACCCCAATCTACTGCTCGAAACCTGGAAGCCAGCGGAAGACGGGACCGGTACCATTTTCCGGTTTCTCGATCTCGGGGGCAATGATCGGACTGTCACCGTTCGGACACCGTGGATGCACATCACGCAAGCCTTGCAGACGGACGCAGTCGAAAGAAGTGTAAAACCTCTGCCGCTGCTAGGGACTAACGGTTTCGAATTTCCGATTCGTGCTCACGAGCTTGTCACAGTGAAGATTGTTCCTTGATTATCAACCCCGGTGAGATGTCGAGGCGCAAAGCAGAACATGAATTTCTGGAAGGTGGGCGCCCACGTAACCTACTTTCTTGCTGGAATTAAGGAAAACCAGGTCCTCCCTTCCTGCTAGACTTTCCGGCGGAGGTTCGGGATGCCTCGCATCGCGCTCTCAAGGTTACGATCGAGGTTAAGCTGTTTCGCAACGCTGGTCGCGCTGCTTACGATTTTTACCCCCTTTGACGGCCCGCTACACGGCCAGGACCAGAGGCCCGGCGCCCCGCCATCACCGGGGCAAAGCGCAGCTCCCTTCCAGGTGAAGGTAGCCAGCGATCTGGTGATCGTTCGCGTGGTGGTGCGCGACGCGCAGGGCAAACCGGTCGAAGGACTCCAGAAAGAAGACTTCAAACTCTTCGATCGTGGAAAAGACCAGACTATTGCGCAATTCGAGGCCGGGCCTTCCGGGCCGGAAGCACAACCCATTGATTCTTCTGCCCTGCCTGGCACCGCTCCTGCGGCACTTTCGGCTCCGCCGAATCGCCTTCTCGTCTTGTACTTCGACGATCTGGACATGACCGACGCCGATGTCATCTACGCCCGCGACGCGGCCGACCACTACCTGAGCACTGGGCTTCAACCCAATGAGCGTGTGGCCATATTCACATCCTCCACTACCCTCTCTGACTTCACTGCGGATCCCAAACAAATTCACGAAGCTCTTCTCCGGCTTCACCCTCATCCTCGTGCCGCCGCTCATAGCGATTGCCCCGATCTCGCCGACTATCAGGCGAAGGAAATCGTGGAGCATGACAACCCCAATATGTCCGATGCGTGGAGAGTAGCGCTGGATGAAGCCGTCCACCGCTGCCACATGCCCGATCCCGCGAACCCTCCGCCGGGCATGAAATCGGAGGACATCGAGCAGTTGCTGGAAAGCCAGATTCGAAGCCTGGCTCGCATGGTCATGGATCAGTCGCAAATCCAGGCGCGTACCAGCCTGCAATCTCTCGAGCAGGTGGTTCACTACATCTCTGGGATGCCCGGCCAGCGCAGCATTATTCTGGTTTCGCCCGGATTTCTCTCCCAGAGCGAGCAATATCAGCTGGACCGCATCATTGATCGTGCCTTGCGCGCGCAAGTCGTCATCGACTCCCTCGATCCACGAGGCTTGGCGCTCCTGATGCGCGAAGCCGATGCGAGCAACGGGTACATGCCGGCCGCGGGCTCGGGAGTGGCCGGCCCGCAGCACGCGATTGATACTAACCGCGAAATGATCGCCACCGATGTTTTGGCGGAGGTCGCCGAAGGCACCGGCGGAGAATACTTCCACGACAACAACGATTTGACGGCAGGTTTTCGCGCCCTGGTGGGCTCGGAGGGCTCCTACACTCTGGCCTTCGCTCCCACCGAAATCAAACAGGACGGCAAATTCCACTCCCTGAAAGTGACCTTGTCCGAGAAACACTCCGGCCTTCACCTGCAAGCCCGGCGCGGCTACTTCGCTCCCAAAGAAGGCCAGGAGACCGAGGCCCGGTTATCTGAGGCTGAAGCTCAGCCGAAAACGCCCGGCGATCCCGCAACTCAGACCGAAGCTCTAACCACGGAAGCTCTAACCAAAGAGCGGATTCGCGAAGCCGTCATCTCGAAAACTGACGTCAACCAACTTCCCGTCGTGGTTCAGACTGAAGTTGCAAAGGATTCGTCCGGCGCCAGCGACGTTTCGGTTCTGGCTCATCTCGACACTAAGACCCTCCATTTTCACAAAGCCGGCGATCGCAATCAAAATACGGTGACCTTTGTCTCCGTAATCTTCGATCACAGCGGAAAGTATGTAAACGGCCAGCAGCGCCAGGCGCGGGTTGATTTGCCCGACGCCTTGTTGCCGAACCTTCAGGCCAATGGCATGGACATCAAAATCATCTTCCCCCTGAGTCCACGGCACTTACACCGTACGGGAGGTAGTCACGGATGCCGAAGACCAAGCCATGACCACGCTGTCCCGCAGCGTTGAGGTGCAGTGAGTTTTTGAAGGATTGCGACAGTATTATGAGCACACATCTAACTGAACCAGTGGCGCAACGCGGACTCATCAGAATTGGGATGGCCCTGCTCGCACTGTTATCGAGCGCAGGCCTGGTTGCAGCCCAAACCAGTGGCGATGCCAAACCCGCGGCTGCAGTTAGCGACGCCGAAAATCAGTCCCCATTTCAATTTAAGCTACAAAGCAATCTTGTGGTCGTTCGCGTAATTGTCCGCGACACACACGGCAAGCCGGTCGAAGGATTGAAAAAAGATGACTTCCATCTTTTCGACCGGGGAAAAGAACAAATCATCTCGCAATTTGAAGTGGAGACGACGCTTGCGAACCCGCATGGCTCAGCCGCCGCACAAACTTCCGGCCAAGCCTCACAGGCACCCGAGCCGCCCGCGAAATTTCTCGCCTTATACTTCGACGACCTGAACACGTCCGATTCCGACATGATTCAAGCACGGGACGCTGCCGATCGTTATCTTGCATCTAATCTCCAACCCAAAGACCGAGTCGCCATTTCGACTTCCGGAAAAATGTTGACCGACTTCACCGGCGACCCGAAGCAGATCCACGATGCCTTGACTAAACTCCGAACCAGTCCACGAGCATTGAACCGCTTCCGTGAATGCCCGGACCTCTCCGACTATCAGGCCGAGCAGATTGAAAAATTCGAAGACGACCAGACAATTGATGTATGGAGGGTAGCGCTGGATGAAATGGCGCATGATCCCACCTGCCCGCAAGGGGTGCCCGATCCCGTCGCCGTCGTTCAGATGCAGGCGCGCAATATTCTGGCGCAGGCACAAATTCAGGCTCGCTCCAACCTGCAAGAGATCGAACGGCTGGTGAACTTCACGGCGCAGATGCCGGGTGAGCGCATTGTGGTTTTGGTTTCTCCGGGTTTTCTCTCGCAGAGCGAACAGGTTCAGTTGGACCGGATTATCGATCGTGCTCTGCGTTCGCAGGTGGTGATCAGCTCGCTTGATCCGAAGGGATTGGGTTTGCTAGTGCGGGAGGCGGATGTGAGCCGTTCCTACGCGCCTACCGCTGCTTCGGGAGTGATGGGGGCCCAGCATGCGGTAGATACGGACCGCGAAGCGGTCGGCGGCGATGTGTTGGCGGAAGTCGCGGAAGGCACCGGCGGCCAATTCTTTCGCAATAACAATGACCTGAAAGCCGGCTTCTCCGCGCTGGCTGGATCGCCGGTATATTACATCCTTGCCTTTGCTCCCACCGATGCCAAAGCGGACGGCAAATTCCACGGATTGAAAGTGACCCTCACCGCGAAGCCTAAGGGCGCCACCATCCAGGCACGCCGCGGCTACTTCGCGCCCAAAAATGAAGCGGAAGCCGAAGCCGATGCCAAGCGGCAGGCGGTTTTGGACGCCGAGGCGCAGGACCAAGAGCAGATCCGTGAGGCCATTCTCTCAAAGACCGACTCGCAGGGATTTCCAGTTTCGGTGGGAGCAAAGGTCACAGAAGGTAAGGGAAACACCCGCGATCTCGCGCTATTCGCTCACCTTGACGCCAAACTGCTCCATTTCCATAAGGACGGCGACCGCAATCTCAACACCCTGACGTTCATCTTTGCGATCTTTGATCAGAAAGACAATCTTGTTGATTCCCAGGGCCGCCACGCGCAAATAAATCTGCCAGATGCCCAATTACCTGACTTGTTCAAAGCCGGAGTAGATGCCAACATGACTTTTGCGCTGAAACCGGGCATTTATCGCATTCGCGAGGTGGTAACCGACTCCGAGGATCACTCCATGACCACCTTCTCGAAGACGGTGAAAATTCCATAGCCTCCGCTCGGCGATGCGCCTGTCAATGCAATGGCCTCGCAGCCTCCCGTTCGGTACAATCAACCCGGAGCCGATATCCATGCCTACCACCCAACTTCATGAAATCGCCGCCGCCCATCGCCTCGACAATGTGCGCTATGCCATCCGCGATCTGGCCCCGCTGGCCGATCAGGTCATCAAGCAAGGGCACAAGGTATTGCCGCTCACCGTCGGCGATCCCAATATTTTTGATTTTCAGACGCCGCCTCATTTAATTGAGGCCGTCTACAAGGCCATGCGCGACGGCAAGAACGGGTACGCGCCATCCCCCGGCATTCCGGAAGCACTTGAGGCCATTCGCGGCGAAGCGGCGCGCAAGGGCATCCACAATGTGCAGGATATATTTGTTACCTCCGGGGCCAGTGAGGCAGTGGATGTCTGCCTGACCGCGCTGCTCGATCCCGGCGACGAAATCCTTACCCCCTGCCCGGATTATCCGCTGTACTCCGCGGTGCTCGCCAAGCTGGGTATCGAGATCAAAACCTACTTTCTGAACGAAGACGATGGCTGGCAGCCTGATCTGGATGACCTGGAACAGAAGATCACCTCCCGCACCCGCGCCATTGTTCTGATCAATCCCAACAATCCCACCGGCGCAGTCTGTTCCGGCAGCATGTTGCAGCGGATCGCCGAACTGGCGCGGCGGCACAACCTGGTGATTTTCGCCGACGAAATTTACGACAAGCTCATGCTCGATGGCGATGAGCAGATTGCCATGGCTTCGGTTGCCCCTGATTTGCCGATCGTCACCTTCGGCGGCATCTCCAAAAATTATCTTGCACCGGGCTGGCGCCTGGGTTGGGGAATCGTGAGTGGCGAAGCCGCCATGGTCAAGCCTTACGTCGAAGGTGTGCACCGCCTGTTGCGGGCGCGGCTCTCGGCCAATCATCCCGAGCAGTATGCCGTGAAGCCCGCTCTCGAGGGCCCGCAGGATCATTTGATCGAGGTCAACCGGAAACTTCGCGAGCGCCGCGACTTGACCATGAAAGCCTGCAACTCGATTCCCCGCATGAGCCTGGTCGCGCCGCGTGGAGCCTTCTATGCCTTTCCGCGCATTGACATTCCCGAGGGCGACGACGTCTTCGTCAAGGAATTGTTGCTAAAAAAGTATGTGCTGGTGGTGCACGGCTCCGGCTTCGGGCAAAAGCCTGGCACCCAGCACTTCCGCATCGTCTTCCTGCCGGACGAGGCGACACTGACTCGCGCCTACTCCGCCATCGGCGAATTCATGCGGGAACGCTACCAGTAAAAAAGGAAATCACGGCGTACTTAATGGCCGAATCCAAAGTTGGGTGGCGCAGCGCTTTCAGCGCTGTGACTTGGCCGCTTGGCCTTTTGACCCACAATCTGCTTAAATCTTTGCTGATGCATACACCCCGGAGTCGGAACCATTGATCGACATTCACAGTCACATTATTCCGGAAGTGGACGATGGCGCGAAGTCCTGGGAAATTGCGCGCGAGATGTGCCGCATGGCCGCAGCCGACGGCATCGAGCACATGGTGGCCACTCCCCACGCCAACGAGCGCTACGCTTATGACCGCGAACTGCTCCGTAGCCTGCTCGACCGTTTGCGCGGACTCATCGGCAACAAGCCTACTCTCAGCCTGGGTTGCGACTTTCATCTGTCCTACGAAAATATCCAGGACGCGCTGCGCCGCCCCCACGGCTACACCATCGAAGAAACGCCGTATCTGCTGGTCGAATTGAGCAACTACGGCATTCCCGCGAACATGGAAGAGAGCTTCACTCAGCTTGGCGCGAAAGGTCTGCGCCCCATCATCACCCACCCCGAGCGCAATCCGATTTTGCAGCGGGATCCGCAACGCGTGCTGCGCTGGGTGGAACTGGGATGCGCCGTGCAAATTACCGCGTCAGCCATCACCGGCAGTTGGGGAGAGCGCTCCTGGCGCGCCGCCGAATGGCTGCTGGAGCGCGAAGCCGTGCACTTCATGGCCACCGATTCACACGACTACCGGCATCGTATCCCAATACTCTCCGCGGCCCGCAAGGAAGTAGAAGAAAACTTCGGCGCCGACATCGCCAAAGCGCTGGTAGACGGCAATCCACGCGCCGTGATCAGCGGTCTCGCCCTTCCCTATTTCCCCAATCCTGTAATGAAAGCGTAAAGAGTAGAAGATTCTCGTGTGCCACCGAACCCTCCGCGTGCGCGGACACTCCTGCCCGCGCAAAGATAGCCGCGCGGTCCATCGCGACCACTCGAATGAATCCCTACTTCTTCGGTGATTCTTGCTGCCCCGCCGAGGTTTGCGCCGGCAATGGAGTCGACGAATCCGGAGGGGTTGGCGATGCTGGCGGACTCACCGGCTCTGAAACCTGCGGCGAATCGCCTCCTCCGCTCGTGGTCATCGCACTCTCCGGATTGAGCAGGTGCGCATGGTCGGGACCCAGACCGAGCTTGATAAGAGCCCGCGAATCCGGGGTCATCACGCTTTGCCAGCCATGATCGGCCTGATATTTCTGCATGGCCTTCTGGCTGGCGTCATCCCAGACCCCGGAGGGAGTGCCATCCATATAGTGCTCGCGAATGAGCGCCTCTTGAATGTCGTGGGCGCGCTGCGCATCAATCTTCTGCTGGCCTCGCTTCCGCCAGCTGGCGACCTTCCTGCCTCTCTTACCTTTCGTCCTGGCGTGGCTTGCAGTCGCGGCAACATGATGGGCAGAACTTGCGCTATGCGACGATGAGCTGTGCGCGGACGATTTGTGCGAGGCCGAACTGGAAGACGCATTATGAGACGATGCGCTACGCGAAGAAGAATGATGCGTAGCTTGCCCCGAGGCCGCACCGCTCGCCCCCGGCTTAGCCGTCTGGCTGGGAGTGGCCGAAGTCTGTGCAACACACGCTCCGCCCACGACCAAAAAAGCCGAAATTACCAATAACCGCCCTGAAAATGCCGGCCAGAGCAAAGCTTCACCTCAAGAGCGCGGAATCCCACAGTCAGCATACCCTCTCAACTGAAGAATTCAGCCCCAGCTTACCAATCCAAAGGACTAGCACTGGACGTTGGATTATCCTGCCAAGACGCGCGTAACCGGTACATGGGTTACGGCAACGTGCCCGCCAGAAAGATGGTTCCGTCGTCGTTCCCCGCGCCGCGCCGCCGCACCAGGAAAACCACATCCTGCCCGCTCTTGAGCGACGCCTGGATGCGGTTGAACTCTTCTTCATTGTTTACTGGCTGCTTGTTGACTTCGACGATCACATCGCCGCGATCCGCTCCCACGTCGTCAGCAAACGATCCGGGTTTCACTTCCCGCACAATCACGCCCTTCCCGGCGGGAATCTCCAGCTTGTCAGCCATCTCCGGAGTGATTGACTCTACCGTTATGCCGAACTTGCTGGGCTTCGGCGCGGAGTTCTCGCCATTCTCGTCGTCATCGCCAAGTTTGGCGGCGAAGAGCTTAGCCCGGTCCGCGACCGTCACGGTGGTTTCCTGCTTCTTGCCGTTTCTTATTATTCCCAGCGGAACCTTGCTTCCCGGCTTGCGGCTGGCGATGTCTGCGACCAACTCGTCTCCGGTCTTCACGTCTTTGCCGTCGACCGAAACGATCGTATCGCCCACCTTCAATCCCGCCTCGTCGGCCGGGCTTCCCGGCTTTACGTCGGCAATGGTGATTCCCGACCCTGTGCCATAAACCCGCGCAATCGCCGGATTGTCTTCCGCATTAAACTGAATTCCAATCGAACCACGCGCCACACGGTGTTCCGGTCCAATCAACTGGTTGTAAACTGACGCGACAGTGTTGGACGGCAAGGCAAAGCCGACCCCCGCATAGGAATTGGTTTCGGTCAGAATAGCGGTATTGATGCCAATAACCTCGCCATCCAGATTCACCAGCGGGCCGCCCGAGTTTCCTGGATTGATGGCCGCATCGGTCTGCACGAAATTCTGGAATGAGCGTCCCGGCACAATGTTGCGGCCTTTCGCCGAAACGATTCCCGCCGTCACCGTCTCCTGCAAGCCAAACGGACTGCCGATGGCGAGCACCCAGTCTCCGACTTCCATGCTGTCTGAATTACCCAATTTCGCCGCTGGAAGCGCATGATCCACGTCGATTTTGATGACCGCAAGATCGGTCTCCGAATCCATACCCACAACTTTCGCGTCATGCAAAACTCCAGCCGGATCATTCTGCAACTTCACGCGAATGCGATCAGCCTTTTCCACCACATGCCGGTTGGTGACGATATAGCCTTTGCCGTCAACAATAACCCCGGAACCAAGCGACCGCTCCCGGATGGAGCCGTCCCCATCCTGCCCGCCCCGGCCTCCCTGCCCGCCAAAAAAGCGGTCAAAAAAGTCGTCGAACGGATTCTGATCGTCGCCCTGATCGCCACCTCCACGCTGCCCGTGCGGGTTCTTGATGGTAGATTCCGTGTTGATATTCACCACGCTCGGCTCCAATTGCTTCGAGATCTGGGCGAATTGGTTCGACATCTGCCGCGGGGAAGGAACGGTCAGCGGCGTCGCATCACTCTTTCGGGTATCGTCTCCCCTGACGTTATGAGAGATAACGGTCCCGATCAGGATGCCCACGGTTAGAGTGGCTAAAATGGTCAGGGTATAGGGCAGGCGATTCGCTTTTAAGCGCCCCCAGAAGGCGCTAACGCGCGGGTTCATAGAAGACTTCCTCCGAAAGGCAATTCAACATTATACCTTTTTGCATTGGAAACACAGGCCACGCTGCCGGTGGTGGGGTCATAGCGACCGCATCTTGCCCTTTTCCGTGCGAAACGACCCCTACGTGGCAGGCTGCTTCTCCATGGCTTGGATGCGCGCTTTGGCGGTGTGGCAAGGGGAATTCGCGAAGG
This sequence comes from uncultured Acidobacteriaceae bacterium, assembly GCA_963834075.1. Lineage (GTDB taxonomy): Bacteria > Acidobacteriota > Terriglobia > Terriglobales > Acidobacteriaceae > PALSA-270. The sequence continues at coordinate 149,729 of CAWIAH010000004.1, read as the reverse complement.
TTAGGTACCTTAGATTGGCACAGGCGCCTCAACCCAGATTTTCGGCTTCATTTCAAGCGCGGCCGAAAGCGATCGTGCAATCAAACATCCCTGCTCGGACTTCTCCAACAGCCGTCCGGCCCGAATCCGGTCCTCTTCCCGCCAAAGCAGAACTTCGGGATGAAGAATGATTTTGGTGAAACGAAGACCGCCCTCAAGCTTTTCGATCAATCCGTTCACGCTTATTTCGATATTCTGAAAATCAAGCTTTGATTTGCCCGCAACGCCCCGGAAGGTGGCGACAAAACAACTTGCCACAGCTGCTAGAAGAAGATGTTCGGGCGTCCACATCCCGCCGTCGCCGCCAAACTCCGGCGGTACGGAGAAATTCAGCGTTTCTAAAATACCCTCGCCGGCCTTAACCAAGGCATGCTGATGAAGCGTCCAGGAAGCGCTGGCTTGATACCTAAATTGAGTTTCCATGGGATTCCCCTTTATGGGAGCTTACCTTTCGACGGCACCCGCGGGCGATGGATGGGTTCACCCACGCACGTGATCGAAATCACAAGTGGGATAAGGGGCGGGCAGTCCTAGATAAGGAATTTGGAGGGAGTTTCATGGCAAAAAATTTGGGGGCAGTTGTCTAGGCTGCCCCCTGCGTGGGTCGTCTCTCAAGATGTCCGGGGCCGGAGAGCGCCGAAGATGAGGACGGAATTGAATTCAAAATAGCCTCCGCCACCAGGAACCCGCAATAGTCAAAAAATACTAGATGTCAAATTTCCTTTATCCCTTTGGATTCAATGCACTTATAGCCCTTTCCAGCTGCCAGGTTCTTGTATTCTTCGGCGTTTCCGCTGGGCCAATGGACCAACAACCTCTCAATTCGGTCCCGCTTTCCTACTCCAAACGTCACCGGCAGCTCCGATTGCGATAAATAGCTCGATCCCCCCTTTACGAGGCGCATTTGATGCGAACCTCCTGCAAAAATTTCAACCAAAGCTCCAATGCCATCCCGGTTCGACTTCATCCCCTCCAGTTGCACCCGAAGGCTTTTGTTTCCACTCAGTTGATCGTTGCGGTAAAGGTAAGCGGGCCCATTGTTGGTGGTCATCAGCAGATCAAGATCGCCGTCGCGGTCAAAGTCACCATAGGCCAATCCGCGCCCCACCTTGGGCAGATGAAATGCCGCGCCCGCCTGTGCCGCCACATCGCTGAAGTGTCCCTTGCCATTATTCAAAAACAATTCCGGCGGCTGAGCGTAGCCGATATTGCCGCGAATATTCCGTACAGTTTCGTCAATATGGCCGTTGGCCACCGCCAGATCGAGCGCGCCATCGAGATTGGCGTCGAAAAATGCGCAGCCGAACCCCAATCGGTCTCGGGATGCCATTCCTACTCCGCTTGCCAGCGCCACATCGGAGTAGTTACCGCCCGACGGACGGTAAAGGCCAATCATCTCGTCGTCAAAATTCGTGACAGCCACCGTCATCCCTCCGGAGTTATCGATATCCCCCACATCCGTGCCCATACCGGCGCGCGCCTTGCCTTCCGCGCTGAACGCAATTCCCGCCTCCACCGCGACATCTTTAAATGTTCCATTGCGATTGTTCCGGTAAAGCTTATTTGGCTGCGTATCGTTCGCCACAAAAAGATCGGGCCAGCCGTCGTTATCGTAATCCAGCATGGCCACGCCCAGCGACTTCGAACTGCTGTCGAAAATTCCGCTGCCGGCAGTCACATCCTCAAACGTGCCATTGCCCCGGTTATGAAACAGCCAGCTGGTTTCCCCGCGATACGCTTCCGGCGTGCAATAAGATTTGTGCTTTCCATCGAGGCTGCAGAAGACGTCATGCTCAGGCGACCATTTCACGTAGTTGCAAACAAACAAATCCAGCAGCCCGTCGCGATCGTAATCGAACCATATCGCTGAGGTGCTCATGCCCTCACGGCCGCCCAATCCGCTGGCCTTGGTGACATCCACAAACGTGCCCTTTCCCGTGTTCCTGAACAACCGGTTCTGACCGACACAGGTAACCAGGATGTCCGGAAAGCCATCGTTGTTATAGTCGCCCGCGGCCACGCCCATGCCATACATCTCGATATCAAGACCGGCGCCGCGGGTCACGTCAGTAAAGGTCCCGTCGCGATTGTTGCGGTAGAGCCGCAGCGTGCTGCGGTGCCGCTTATGTCCTGGCCAATCCATGCCGTTGATCAGCAGAATGTCCTGCCAGCCGTCGCCGTCATAGTCTAGGAAGGCGCATCCTGAGCCGAGCGTCTCAGGCAGAAGCTTGCCTCCATACGCGCCGCTGTTGTGGGAGAAATGCAACCCGGCGCGCGTGGTGACATCCACCAGATGGAATCCCGGGTCCGGCTCATTTGCCGCAAAAACGCTTTGCAGATTGGGGTCAGCCAGATTTAAGCCAGCCAGACTCAGAGCGGGCAAACTTAAGCCCGCCGCGGAAACCGCTCCCGCCATCCCTTGAAGAAATGCCCGCCGCTTCACGGCAGGTTTACCAGCCCATTGCGAATGGCATAGACCACCAGCTCGGCGGTCTTATGAATGCCCAGCGTATCCATCATGTTAGCGCGATGGACCGCCACCGTATTCGCGCTCAAGTCGAGCGCCGCGGCAATCTCCTTGTTGGACTGTCCATCTACAATCATTTGCAGGATTTGCATCTCGCGTTGCGTGAGCCCGGCGCTGCGCTCGCCCCGCAATGCGTCGGAGCGATTCAGTTGCGAGTCGAGCACCTTTTCTCCCGCAACCACCCGTCGAATCGCCGCACCCAGCTCAAGGTCTACGGCGTTCTTCAATATGTAGCCACGGGCCCCCGCCGCCAGCGCCTGGTGCACCCACGTTTCCTCGGGATGCATGCTCAGCATCAGCACCAGCGCCCGCGGTGAGTGCTCCAGAATCCGCCGCGTCGCCTCCAGTCCATTCATGCTCGGCAGGGCGCAGTCCATGACAATCACCTGTGGGCGTAGCTGTTGCGCCAGACGAACCGCCTCTTCGCCGTCGCTCGCTTCCCCGGCTACCGCGATGTCGGATTCATCTTCCAGAATACGGCGAAAGCCGCGCCGCACCAGCGCGTGATCGTCCACCAGCAGCACCGTGATCTTATCCGCCATGAGCCTCCAGTTTCTCCCGCGGAACTGCCAGCCGCACCAGTGTTCCCCCACCTGCAGGTGTGAGAAACGAAATTGTTCCGCCTAATAACTGCGCGCGCTCACGCATGGCCACCATCCCGATTCCCGGACTGGCCGCCGGCGTCAGAAAACCTCTTCCCTGGTCTTCCACTTCCAATTCCAACTCCTCCGGCAAAAACCTTAAACGCACCCACGCCTGTCTGGCGCCGGCGTGCCGTGCGATGTTATTCAGGGCCTCCTGCAGAATCCGGTAAACATGGATGGCCGCATTGCCCTCGATGGTAAAGGGCGCGCCGGATTTCTCATAGTTTATGCCGATTCCCGATTGCCGTTCCACCACCGGCAGATACCACTCGATGGTGCTCACCAGCCCAGCTTCGTCCAGCATGACCGGATGCAGCGCCTGCGAAAGGCTGCGCACTTTGTCCAGCGTAGTCTGCGCAATATCGCGCACCTCTTCCAAATCTGCGCGCAGCGTTGAACCCTCCGGCGCATGCTTACCCGCCCGGCCCAGCATAGCGCCCATGGCGGTCAAAATTTGCCCGAACTCGTCGTGCAGCTCACGCGAGATATGGCGCAGCGTGGATTCCTGGGTTGAAATCAGCTTCTGCGCCAGGTCGCTCCGCTGTTCGGATAGCACTGCCAGCTGCGCGAACAACTGCCGGTTCGAGCGGATCACATAAAGACTGGTCAACACGATGGCAATCAGGATGGCCGTCAGAAACCAATACACCTGCCGCTGCACCCGGCTGTAAATTTGCCCGATCTGCTGTGCCGCCTGCTCCTCGCTGGCATTGTTTTGTACCAGCAGTCGCGCCACCGCCGTGCTGAGCGCGGCCTGCCGTGCCTGCAAGGTCAGCTGAATTTGTGCCCGCGCATCCGCCTCTTTGCCCTCCCGCGCCAGCGCGAAGGTCCGATCAGCGGCGTCCCAGAATTGCAGGAAAAAATTGCTGAGATACTGCCGTTGATCCGCGGTCCGGTCGGCCACTGCAACCCGCGCCTCCAGGCGCAGCGCGTCTTCCAGATCCTCGCGTTTGCTCTGAAACTGTCCCGACCACGCGGTCAGCGGATACGGCTCGTCATTATCCAGCATGTCCCGCATATCGATGGCCAGCGAGTTCAAGTCTCCCTGAATGCGCAGAAGTTGCAGCGAATCCTTGCGGTTGCGGTCCACCAAATTGGATTGCATGGCGCGCAGGCTGGAAATCTGCCGCGTGATGTATGCGGAATAGGCCACCACCGCGGCCAGCGTGACCACGAGTCCAAGAACCAGCCCGGTCGTGGGCGAACGTTGCAAAGCCGGGGAACGAGCCACGCACCCGAGAATACAACGGGACCTCAGTAAGTTCCACAATGGAACCGTCCGCCAAATTTGGCATGCAAGTGACCAGGGTCACCCGCCCCGGTAACGGCAATCACATCTTCACATCAAAGGCCGGACGAAAATGATTGTGATAGGCGGAGATATCACTCAACAGCGATGCCCTGGAGGTGCCTTATGGCGAACGAAGAGCGCGACATTCTAGAGGTTCTAAAGGCTGAGTTGGCTTTCGTGGAGCAGGGCGGTTATGGGCGCTACGTGCGCACCCCCTGGAAGCCCCCATCAGTTTTCGAAGATTCGCTCTCCTGCATCAACTTCAACAATCCCGAACAGCCCCATCCCTGTAGCGAGTGCATCCTGCAGGCGTTCATACCCGCCGCCGCGCAATCCGAAAAAATTCCTTGCCATCATATCCCGCTGAATCAACAGGGCGAGACGGTTTACACCATGGAGCGCCAGAAAACCCAGGCGGAGTTAGAAGAGACGTTGAGGAATTGGCTGCGCGAAAGAATCGCCCGCCTGGAGCGGGAACGTGTAATCTCACAAAATCATTGAGATTTGTCGGGATCGTCTCCGAGATCGCTCGGGAATGCCTTGAACACCACCTCGCGCGACTTCACTGTGGTCTTTTTGTCTTCACCAGTGGTCGACTGGGTCAGCTTGCCTTTGAGAACGTAATACGCTTCGTCGCCCACATTCTTGCCCTCGCCCCGCTCCACCGTACCCTTGAACTCATACCAGACGCCGTGCACCGTTTGCGTGGTGAAGCTCAGCTTTTTGCCCTCGAGCTTCGCCTCTTTAAAGAACTGGTTGAGGAACGCACCCTGATCACTTGCCTGCTCTCCATAGCGCGAAACGAATCCTGTCACCCGCCCGTCTTCGACGGTAAGCTGCACGAATTCGCCCTCTTTCAGAAAGCTGTACATCCCCGAATAATCGGGGGCGTTGGATGCCGCCGGCGCAGGCGCGGCGTTCGGCGGATTGTCCTGCCCGACTAAAGTCGCTGCGGCCAAAACCGTGAAGGCCATTAGTACCGCAACTCGGCTTAGGGCATCGCTGGAACAAGAGGGAGCTCTCATAGCTTTCGGTATTAAACCACGGAAAGCCCCCCGCGCTGCACGAATGGTGCGCGAGAATGCCTTCCCGGACGGCTATAATAACCGGAACGCTCTCCCAGCGGACGCCTCTGCCCGTGGCAGCCAGGTTAGTTTCCGGATTCACCGGGATGGCTTCAGCTCCACCGCGTCGCAGTGAATTGCATGCAAACTGGCTCAGGGATTATGGAACCGGCGGTTGACCTCGGCGAAAGCCCTGTGACTGCGCCCACCTTATTGATCGAACTTCCGTCTTGGCACAGCGTCTTCCGCCGCAACCTGTCCGATCTGTTCCGTCCCCCGCATCAGCCTCCCTTACGCCTGGCATCCAAGCCCGCCGACTTCTGGCCGGATATTTTCGTCCCCTCGCGCCTGCCCTGGGGCCGCTTTCTGGAGTCGTCGCTCTTTCACATTCTATTTGCCGCAATGTTATGGGGAGCTTCTCTGCTCTGGGCGCGCCGTCCCCAGATCGTCATGCAGCCCGTGTTCAGCCATCAGGATGTCATTTACTACCAGGCTTCCGAACTTCTTCCCCCGCTCGATACCGGCAGCGTGCGCCCCAGGCAGTCGGTCCGGGGCGAACCGGCTTACGCGCCGCAACCCATCATCTCCGTGCCTCGCGAGGCTGACAATCATCGCCAGACTGTGGTGACACCGCCTAACCTGAAGTTGGATCACGACGTTCCCTTGCCAAATGTCGTTTCCTGGCCAAAAACTGCGTTGGCGGTGCCCATCGCGGCCACCGCACGCACCGTGCTCTCGAAAGTTCGTTCCCTGGATGCCTCGGTGGTTGAGCCTCCGCCCGATGTCAGGCTGGCGTCCTCCCGCCAGGCCATGCGTAGCCTTCAACCAGCCGTGGTCCAGCCCACGCCGCAAGTGGACGCCTCCACAACTCGTCGCGTGGGAGACATGAATATCGCGCCCGCTCAGGTGGTGGCGCCCGCTCCGCAACTCCCGGTCCAAGCGCAGCACGTTTCATCCGGCCCGGCCGGGCTCGGCAACAACACCGTAGTTCCACCTGCGCCCTCGGTTTCCGGTACTGGCGTGGCTAACTCCGGTGGACGCCTCATTGCTCTCGGCCTTAACCCATCCGTAGCCGCTCCCATCACTGCACCATCCGGCAATCGCCGCGGCAGCTTCGCCGCCAACCCGCAGGGCAAACCCGGCGCCGCCGGAACTCCCAACATCGCGGGCTCTGAAAAAGGTTCCCAAGGTGCGACTGGCAATCGCGGACACGGCGATATTCCTTTGGGACTTTATGTCGGTGCCGATCCCAACGCGAAGTCTTCCCCGATCGGCGGCAATGGACAAGGCGATGGCAGTGGCGGCACCAGCTTCAGGCAATCGGCGCAACCTGTCGTGATGGCCAAGACCACCCCGCCGCGGGTGAGCGCCACGCCGCAACGCCAGGCCGAGCAAGTTGCCTCAGACTCTCCCGGCGAAGAAGAGAAAAAGGTCTTCGGCGACCGCAAGTTCTATTCGATGACGCTGAATATTCCCAATCTCAACTCTTCGGGCGGCAGTTGGGTCATCCACTTCGCCGAGCGGGATGAGTCCGGCGAGTCTGATAAACAGAACAAAGGTGAGCTCGTCGCCCCGGCGGCAACGGCGATGTTCGACCCCGCTTATCCGTTGGAATTGATGAAGCAACATGTGCAAGGGACGGTCACACTCTACGCGGTCATCGGCAGCGACGGATCGGTCAGCGGGGTGCGCGTGCTGAACGGAATCGACGACCGCCTTGACGAATATGCGCGCCAGGCCCTGATGCGCTGGCACTTCCGTCCCGCCAGCAAAAACGGAAATCCGGTCGCGCTCGAAGCCGTGGTCAGAGTTCCCTTCCGCGTATCACGCACCCGCTCCAGCTTCTAGTTCTCGCAAGCGCTGTCCCTCGCCTCTCTCTGTGTATTCCTCGGCGTCCCTGATGGTGTTCGCTTCAGCGTGGAGAGTGTACTCCCCGAAGCAGGCACGCCGCGTTCCTTCGCGAGCGCAAGCCACGGAGAGAGAAGTCCGGCGATTTCTGCTGAGCGCCGCGCCGCTGTGAGTCCTAACCCAGCACGTTCAGCTTGCCTTGCCCATACACGCTTTGCAGAATGGAATTCGTGAGATTCGAACTGCTGCTTTCGGACGCGCTCAGCGAAGAGTTCACCGAGCTCAGAAGTTCGTCCACTAATTGCACCGACTGCGACGCGGCCGAAGCCTGTGCCGCAGAGGCTGAGCTTTTCACGTCGCTCTGCACCGTGGCAAACGCCGACTGCGCACCCGCAACATCACCCGAGCTGAGCGCGCTGCCCAGCGCCGCCAGATCGTTGGCAAATTGCGAATTGCTGGCCAGCGTGCTGCCCCCGGCCGTCGTCGAGGTCTGATAGAGGTTTTGCAATGTTTGAAACCCCGACTCCGCTCCGCTCAGATCCCCCGCCGCCAGACTATCCTGCAGAGCTTGCAAAGCCTGTTGCAATGGCGATGAGTTGCCCGACGCGAGAACATATTGGCTGAGGCTTGCGGCCGAAATCGAACCAACAGTCATGGTCATTCCTTTCTCGCCCTTAATGGGCTGGCGCACTCCCGGCTTTCTGACCATCGGCAACTTTTCTGTGGACTTGAGCCCCCGGTCTTCAGGAATGCCATCCTACTTGCCCGTCGTCTGCCCGCCGGCTCGCAGCCGAAATTCTCGATTCGTTCGACATCGAACATACCAAAGCATACGGACGTTGTAATACTGCCGTTCACATGGACAAGGCCAATCGAGAACGCATTGATGAACTGTGCTCCCGGATCGCTACCGAGCAAAACCAGCATAAATTCTTGGCTCTGGTCGAAGAGCTGAATCGGATTCTGTCCGCAAAGGCCGAAAGGCTTAAGAACAATCCATTAGGGAACACAAAAGTGGACTAGTTCCCAACAGCAGTAAATCAATTCCGTGACCATCCCAACCAGCCCAGGGGGACCGTGATCTGTGACTGGCGCGATAATTTAGCCTTCGCTTTATGTTCTCCTGTCGGAATTGTTCAAACGTCAGGCAGATTAGGCATCACCCTACAGGCGTCGTAGACCATGCCGCGCTCGTGGGCCGCATCGAATAGGGCATGGGCACTTTGACCAAGGAAGCGATCATTCTTAAACCATCGTCCAAACCGGCGAAGCCAATCCCGTTGCACCCAGGAGAACGTACCGACGCTTCGGGCAAGGCCGTGCACAATGTAATTCTGCTTTCCCTGCCCGATGAGGAATACTCCCTCCTTCGTCCTCATCTTGAAGCGGTGGACCTGCCGCAGTACCAGATTCTGCATGAGCCCGGTGAGAAGATCGAGTTCACCTACTTCCTCAACGGCGGAATGACCTCCCTGGTCGCACTCAGCCGTGACGGCCGCAGCGTGGAAGTCGGCATCGTCGGCAGGGAAGGCATGGTCGGTATGTCCCTGACCATGGGCCTGCAACGCGAAACCTTCCGCGCCATCATGCAAATGCCCGGCAATGGTTTTCGCCTGCGCTCGGAAGTTTTTAGCGACGCCTTGCTTGCTGCCCCGGTATTGCGCTCCGAGCTTACCCGCTTTGCCTTGATGCATGGCATGCAAGTCGCGCAGCTCGCCGCCTGCAACCGCCTTCATGAAGTGGAGCAGCGCCTGGTGCGCTGGCTGCTCATGTGCCAGGATCGCATTGATTCCAGTTGCCTGCCCTTGACCCACGAATTTCTGGCGCAGATGCTCGGCACCGGCCGTCCCAGCGTCAGTTTAGCCGCCGGCGTGCTCGAGAATGCCGGCCTGATCGAGAATCAACGCGGCACGGTCAAGATTATCAACCGCAAAAGCCTGGAAGACGTCGCCTGCGAATGTTATGGAGTAATTCAGAATTTCAACGGCGGTTTGGGGCTAAAGTAAAAGAAGCTAAGTAGAAAATTCTCACTACGTAATATCCCTAAGGTAACCGTACGCCCTAACGCTTTCTACGGCGATCTCCGTATTGATGAAAAATTGCCGCGGTTTTTAAATAATTACATGAAGTCACCCTGTTGTCCCCGCTGCTCAGCCCAGCTGGTACTGAAAAAATCGTTGCTGACCACTTACTACGCCTGTCCCAACTATCCGCGTTGCCAGAGCCCTTTGCAGATGCAATCTCATTGCGCTCCGCAATCCCAGCCCGCGCGGGCCGCGTAGCAATTCCGCGCATGCCGCTCACGCGACATCTTGTTGCGTAGTACTCTGGTCTTTCGAATTTCGCGTCTTCAAGGGCAGGGTTGCAGAAATCTTCGTTCCGGTCGCGTCGGATTGGATGACCAGATCTCCGGAAAAATGGCCGACGCGCTCGCGCATCCCTCTGACTCCCACCCCCGTGCCCTGCGACTGGATCTCCGCCAGACGCGCCGGCGACATCCCCTTCCCGTGATCCTCAATTTTCACCTTCACACTATTCTCTTCGCGATCAATTTGAATCAACGCGGTCTCACTCCCCGAGTGACGATGAATGTTGGTTAAGCACTCCTGTACCAGCCGGAATATGACCAGCTCCATCTCTGGAGAAAGTCTTCCGAAGTCGTCCGGAATCTTTAGCTCAATCTTCAACCCGCTGCGCTCCGCCAGCCCTTGTACGTACCAACCCACCGCCGACGCTATTCCCATTTCGTCCAGCAGGGGCGGATGCAGAAGATACGACGTAGTCCGTATTTCCTGAGTCAGGTGTTGGACCAACTCCTCCGCCGCTTTCAGTTCTTTTTCCAGTTGAGCGGGATTTTTCTTTGCGGTTTCACCGATTCGCGCCAGATGCATGCCTAACGCCGCCAGTGTCTGTCCGGCGCTATCATGCAGCTCGCGCGCAATGTGCCGTCGCTCCTCATCCTGAGACCTGAGCAACCGTTGCGAAAGATCGCGCAGTTCCAGGTTTCTATCCTCCAGTTCCTGAGTGCGGAACTGTACTTGCGTGTTGAGCGCGCCCGCCAAGCTTCGATAGCGCTCCTCGCTCTCATTCAGGGCTCGCTCATCGCGCTTTCGCTGGCTGATGTCGCGGGCGATTTTCGACGCTCCGACAATCTCGCCGCTGGAGTTCCGGATGGGCGAAATGGTCAGCGAAATCTCGATAGGACTTCTGTCCTTGCGCACCCGAACCGTGTCATAGTGCTCCAACCGTTCGCCGCGCCTGATTCGGTCGATGATGACTGCCTCTTCGTCGATACGCTCGAGCGGGATGATTAACGAAATGTGCTGGCCTATCGCCTCGCTGGCGTTATAGCCAAACAGCCGCTCTGCGCCTGTGTTCCAGCTGGTGATGATCCCGTCGAGAGTCTTGCTGACGATCGCATCTTCTGAGGAGTCGACAATAGCCGCGAGTAAGCCGATGGCCTTGTCCGCTTCTAAGCGTAAAGAGGGCAGCTCATTCAGAAGCGACTGGCCAACCCCATCCCGCGCCTCTGGATCGTTGAGGATGTAATCCGCGAGTGCTTCATGGGTCGCCAGTAATTTATTGACGTCATCTTCGAATGCGATCTCAGGATGGGTTTCCGTCCAATAATGCGCCGTCCGCACAAACGCCAGAAACAAAAGCAGGTATTGCAGACGGACCGGACCCAGCAGGCGCCCGAGTGCATCCAGCGCAAGCAAATGGTCGGAAGTCTTCAGGAAAACATGCCCTGCCAGCACAAAGATCGCATCTTCGAGCTGCGTCGCTGCCATCGGCATTTCAACAATCGGCGCGGGACAGGACTCGCAAAGCGATAAACGGGATTGCAGCTCTTTTCCGCCTGGAAATGGCCGGTGCAGCAGCTCAACCACATCGCTGACACTTTGAGTGGGCGCTGTCGAATCGCCGGCGGGACGGCCCAGTCCTACCAAAAACCCAACGTGGCGGGCGATGCAGTAGCGCACCGCACAAAAGCGGGAAAGGTGAACGAAAAGACGTTCCTTAAATACCGATGGCAGCGGGTTATCGAGGTAAGCGGCTTGAGCAAATTCCCAAAGCTTCTCGGCAATCTCAGGTGTATCGGGTGTGAGCCGGAAAAAGTTTGAGGGCACCCCGAAGCGTTCCCCGACACGTTCCGCCACTGTTGGCGTTCCCTCGGCTGCCGGCGCCAAATTTCGATCATCCGTGAACATGGTGGCCCTGGCGCCTTTCAGCGTGTACAGAGCCAATTTACCGTACTCAAACCCCCACGTCTAGCCCATCAGGTTAGCTTTAAAGACGAACAAATCGCGAATCCACTCACTGGGCGTGCACCATTTCTTGCGGTTTTCGAAAGGTGGGATCCCGCCCCAAGCCGCGGAATTCCAGTCGAAACGGACTGACCGGAAAGAGTTTCCCGAAACCCGCCCGGCCGCCACTACTCCCGCCGAGCGCTGATCGCGTTTCCATCGATCACCAAAGACAAGCAGCAAATCGTGCCCTGAGCGTCAGCGCTGAATTCCACATATCTGTTCTTGAGTCCAACGATGGTGAACCTCTTTGCCGAAACAGGTGACAAAGTAAGGGTTGGGCGTCCTCCGGCAGCCGTCGAAAACGAGAGGTAATCGCCTCTAAGGGGATCATTTTCGATTTGAATCGCAATCTTCGCCGGCGGGTGCTCGGAGATGTATATCCCGACGTACGGTTCAAGCCAGATCATTACGCGGGTAGTTCGCGCGCGCGCGGCCGAAGCATGCGGGCTGCTCGATGCGATGGTCTTACTTTGAAGGACCGCCAACTCGGTGGGCAGTACATCCACCCGCAGGTGTTCAGATCCCGGCTGGCTGAGGGGCCGAGTGGGATCGCCGGCGAACTCCGCGAAAAAACGCAGATCCATGATATGTATCCAGCTATACGGAATTGCCAGGACAGCCGCGTAGAACAGAATCAGCGACAGCAGCGCGCCCGGAATGATTGCCGACGCGCGAGGCTGGAACGTATCGAATGTCGCGAACAAAGGAACATGATCCGTCGTCGAACTTTGCAGAATCGCGGGGCGCAGCTGTGCGCCGGTGCGTGGCCGTAAGGTCCACTGCCTGAGGAGCGAGAGGAAACAGTCCAGCATGGCGCCAAGCGCAGCCGCAGCTCCCTTTTGCTGGTCGAATATGTAGAGCATCTCCTCCCCGAAACGCCGGCGGAAGCTGGAAGGATGCAGACGCACGCCCCAACGCATCCCACAACGATAAAGGCGCCTGAGCATCAGACCCTCCTCGGCTTCGGGATTCGCAGTCGCGATCGTGCCTCGCGAACAACCTGCGTCAGGCGTACAGTCTCGGCTTTGAGAACCTCGCGTCCGGCATCCGCGAGCCGGTAGTAGCGCCTGCGCGGATCATCGTCTCCCCGGCGTGGCCCCAGTTCCTGGACCCATCCCCCCTGAATGAGCTTCTGCAGATTGTCGTACAACGTGCCGGAGCCGAGCTTGCAGATCCCCTCCGATTGCCGTGCGATCTCCTGCATGATGCCGTAGCCGTGCAGGTCTTCTCCGGCCAGCGCGAGCAGGATGTGCAGGGATGCCGGGGACAACGGCAAGTATGAATCCAGGCGTTCGGCCATAGTCGGAAACAGATATATCGGATTCCGAGCTATTCGTCAAGCAGCTTGGCGTCTAACGAAAAATACCTGCCGCAGGCGGGGGTTAGCTTTCGCGGTGTTCGAAAGGTGGGATTCCACGAAGTTTGACCTCCTGGGATTTCGCCCTATTCCGGGATCCCTCGGGTCTCGCAGGCTTCGAGACGTGGCACCCTCACACTCTCGCCATCCGCTTTTCCGCTTCTTCCATCGCTTTGTAGATTTGTTCAAAGCTGGCAATGGCGAACAGCTTCTTCTGCAGCTCATCCACTTTCACCGGAGTCGCCAGTATCTCGTCGAGATCGAAAGGCCTGATCTCGCATCCTCCGTCAATTACATTGCTGCACTCGCGATGCGAGCTGATCACGCCGCTCCCATACACGCGAATCTCTTTCCCCTCGTGAATCAAGCCGAACTCCACCGTGTACCAGAACAGACGGCCCAGCCGCTCCAGAACCTCGGGATTTTCCACCTTGGCGCACACGCTGCCATAGTGTTGCAAAAAGTTGGCAAACGTCGGGTGCGCATGCATCGGCACGTGCCCAAATACGTCATGAAAGATATCCGGTTCCGGCGTGTATTCCAGTGAGTCGCGATCACGCAGCCAGGTGGTAGTCGGGAACATGCGCGCGGCCAACATCTCAAAAAAGACGTCCGCCGGCAGAAAGCCGCTCACCGGGGTTGCGTTCCACCCGGTTCTTGGCTTCAGGCGCGCGCTGATGTCGCCCAGATTGGGCAGCACGTCATCGCGCAGTCCGATGATTTCGTATCCCTCCCAATACTCCCGGCAGGCATAGGTGTTGAGCTGTTCGCGCCGCTGCCGCACCAGCTTCGCCCAAACCTCGTGCTCGCCCGGTTGGTAGTCCCCATATTTCTGTTGAATGATGTAGGACGCGCTCCCCTCCAGCATCGCCATAATGCCTTCCTTCTGCCCTCATTATGACACCCGCGATCGCCGAGGGGATGTCCGGCGGGATGCCCACTCAGCCCCCGCTTTTGGCCTAAAGAGGCCTCCAACTGAAGCTGCTCCGCTCCCCCTGCCCTCTAGTGATCTTGCCATCGGCCGCCGTTTCGTATTGCAATAAGTTCGCAGGCGCATTATGGGAAGAGTCTTCGGTTTTGCCGGCACCATCGCAACCCTGGCCATCGGCATGTACATCTATTCTTTGCAGGTGAAGACCCTGCAGCCATCGGCCGGCGTCGCCAGCAATGAGGCAGCCGCTGTCCTTCCCAGCGTGAAGAATGATCTTGTCCTCATCGGTCAGGCCGAAAGGAATTATTTCTCCAGCCAGGGCAGGTATGCTTCGTTCAATGAGCTGGTTTCGGGAAATTACGTTACCATTAACAGTGAGCGCCCGCCCTACTTCTACGACGTCGAGACCACTCCGGCCGGCTTTCGTGCTACTGCCACGCGCACGGCTCAGGGCTCTCCCGCGCAGCTTTGGATTACCGAGAGCATGCAGATCCAATCCTCCGATTAACAAAGGATTCCCCGCTTTGCAGGAAACCATGAGAAGCCGCGGCGGGAACGCTTTGCAATTTACTGGCGCGGTTCGCCCACTCCTGCCTTCCAGTTGGCCGCATGCATAGCGAGTCGACACTGCTGGATCCTGTTGAAGACGTTCACTGGTTCTCCTTACCAGAGCCGCCTCCGCCCCGGCTTCTGCTTGAACTCGAACCTGCTTATCGCGTTTTCTTCAGCAATCTGGCTGACTTTCTGCTGCTGAGCAGTGTTCCGTCGTATGATCTGGTATCCCAACCCGCGCCCTTCTGGGACGATGTCTTCATTCCCAACGGCGCTCCCTGGCTGGGACTCCTGGAGTCGGCATTCTGGCACACCATTTTCATACTGCTTCCTGTTTTCCTGCTGCAGGGCTGGTTTCCGCGGCAGATCGAAATCCAGCCCATGTCAGCGGCCCACATCATTTACTACCGGCCCGATCCCGCCTTCCCCGCGCATGGCAGCAGCCCGCCCATGGCGCGCGTTCCGGCCAAACCTACGTCTTTATCTCCTCAGGCGCTCCGCGTGGTTCCGCAACGGATTGTCCGGCAGCCCCCCATCCTTCCGCCCGACCTGGCTGCTGTCACCCGACCCGCGCAGCCGCCCGCGCCACTTTCATCCCCCCGCCTGCCTGCGGCTCCGCTGGCCGCAGTCTCCGCGCCACGCCGCCAAGGGTCAGCACTCGGCGTCGCCGTCATCGCTCCCGCCCCCAACGTCGAGCAAGCCGCCGCCATGCGGTCCAGCGGCCTTCGCGTGGTGGTTGTGCCGCCCGCGCCGCAGATCGGCCACGCCGGCAGACCAGGCGCCTCATTGGGGAGCGGCAAAATCCAGCCCATTGCCCCCGCGCCGGAGCTGGGTGCCGTTTCTGCTAGGCGCGGGATGGCGAGTCCAGCGGTTGGCGCAATCGCGCCCGCTCCCATGCTTCAGCGCGATTCGCTGCGGCGCAGCTTGCTCGGCAGTGCAAACGCCGGCAACAAAGGCCAGACAACCGGAAGCGACGGCGACCTCATGCACGTTCTCGTAGTTCCGCCGGCGCCTAAGCTGACCATAAACCAGGGCTCGTCTTCCCGAAGCGGGGGAGCCGGCATTGGCGGAGGAGGCGCAGCCGTCGTTCCTCCAGCCCCCGCCCTGTCAGGTTCATGGGCGAAGGGAGGAAGGGAAGATGCGGCGGGAACGGGCACCGGTGCAAAAGGACGAGGGGCATCAGGCGGCTTACTCGGCGCCGGATCGACCGTCGTGCCGCCCGCGCCCACGCTTGGTTCCGCGCGCAACCTGGGCCACGGCGGAGGCGGCAGCTTTGGCGACGGCTCCGGCCTCGCCGTCGTCCCACCGCCGCCCTCGGTCGGCGAAGACGGTAAATTCGCTCGCGTCGGCGCGGGCGGCCTTCTGGATGGCTCCGGGTCGGCGGTCCCGCCCGCTCCCTCCATGGAAGGCGCAAACGGATTGAATGGCCGCGGAGGCGCAGCCGCCGGCGATGCCATTTCCTCCGGCGCATCCCCGCCCTCCGCCGCCGGCGGCACCGATGGATCAGATTCCGACTCCAGCGCCAACGGCGCCGTCGAAGTCGTCCCGCTGCACATCGTCGGCTTGGCCTTCGCCATGCCGAGCACCTCGTTTGGCTCAAGCTACGAAGTCTATATCGCGGAAAAAGAGCTTGCTGGCCACAAGAAGCTCCTCATCAAGCTGGTGTACTGGTTCCTTCCCTATCAGCAAAGGCTCTCCGAGACCCATCCTGACATCACAAAAATGTACAAGCTACGGGTCACGCGCGATCGCGCTTGCGACGAGTCGTTGCTGCACATGTCCCAGTCGTCCGACGGTCAAACCTATCCCGGCCCGCAATTGCCCGCGGCAGCGCTGCAGGCAGATTCGGCAAGTCAGAACGTTCCTTTGCCCTGCTATCGCACCACCGCCGACGACTACCGCAAAGCCGCCACCCACCGCTAAACAGTTTTGTGCGGACAAGCACGCTCAGGCCCCGTTGTTCGGCGGCCTGGTCGGCGTTATTGCGATTTTTTTAACCAACTGTGAGCTTAGCCTCGTACAATTCGGCACGATCCATTTCGCGAGGACTCGTATTCGGGTGACCAGGGAGGCTTCCGTGGCCATTGGAAACGCAGGGCTGTCTGCCCGTATTGAGCAAGGAACGGGTATCGCCAACCAGTTCAGGACTTTCTTGAGCCGGTATTTCTATTTCTGCATGTCGCTGGCCTTGGCCGGGCTGGTGGTATGGGGCTTCAGCCGCACCGTCGATGCCAACTTGCTGCATGCCAACCCGCCCAGGCCTTTGCTTCTGTGGGTCCACGCTGCGGCCTTCTCCACCTGGGTGATCTTCTTCATCTTTCAGTCGGCTTTGGTGCGCCTGCGCAAGGTCAGCGTGCACCGCTTCCTTGGTTGGTTTGGAGCCGGGCTGGCGACCGTCATGGTCGTATTGGGCTTCGCCATTGCCGTGATCATGGCCCGCTTCGATACCGTGGTGCTCCGGCAAAAAGGCGCTGATGCTTTCCTCTCGATTCCCTTCGCCGACATGATCATCTTCGTCGCCTGCGTGGCCATGGCGATTTACTGGCGAAAGAAGCCCGAGTACCATCGCCGGCTGGTCTTCATAGCCAGTTGCCAACTGATGGATGCTGCCCTGGGCCGATTCGATTTTTGGTTCGACCACAACCTCTTCTATGTAGGATTGGACGCTCTCATGGGGCTCGGCATGTTGCGGGATCGGCTGGTAGATGGACGCATCAACAGGATATATGGGTACGCCCTGCTACCGATGATCGTCGTTCAGAGCCTTGCAGTGTATGCCTGGCGGGTCAATCCGGGCTGGTGGCAGGCGATCACCCACGTGATTCTGGGATGGTAACGGACATTCCGGCTTGCTCGGGCCAGTTTCATCGGGCCGCTGCGCAAGCTTGCGTCCCTGGTTCATCCCCACCCATTTCCACTCATCCGGCATCTGCTTTCGATGCAGCCATCTGACCTGCGCCTTTGTATTGTCAACCGGTCAAGGTCGGTCCGTCGAAAAACCTTAGCCTTGCACAAACCATTCCGGCTTCCCTCTTGACTGGCGCGACCCACGCAAATCGCCAGCACCAGGCTGCCTCCAAACAGCATCACGATATCGCCAACACTGAAGAGTCCGAGCTGCGCATGGTCTGCTAAGAGCGGCAGCCGTGTTTCCGGTGTCGCAGCCTGCCATATCTGGCTCGCGGGATGTATCGTCGCGGGCATTCCAATCACTGGCATGGTTCCCGCATTGGCCGAAGTGACCAGCCCGTTCATGGTCAATCCGCAGATCACCAGCAAAACGCCGCCTCGCACCCAGGGCGACCGCACCGGGCGCAGCATCAAGCCCAGAATTGCGCACGCCCCGCACAGCCAGATCGTCGGATGTTGTCCCCAAGCGAACTGATGCACCGCTAAAAGAAGTCCCACCGTTCACCCCGATTCGAAACCAGCATCAGTGAACGGACACCCAATAACCCAGACTCGAAGGCAAGGACCGTTCCTGATTTCCAGCCTATGGCAAAAGGTTCAAGTGCGGGAATAGCACATACTGGCACCGGAGTGGCACAAAAGATTCAGACAATCACCCGGGTGTTAACTCACCTCCAGCACCGACAGGATGTTCCCTGCCGGATCCTTGAACCATGCGATGGTCGGCCCATTCCCGCGAAAAACGCCGCGCGCATCCGTTTTCAGGTGGGTTTCGTTGTAGATTTCAAATCGCACCCCGCGCTGGCTCAATTCGTCGACCGTTTTTTCCACGCTTTCCACCGGAAAATTCAGCACGGTGAAACTGGCCGGCTGATGATTCGGCTTCGGGTACAGCAAAGCTTTGGCGCCTCCGGAAAGTGGTATCACCAGGGTGCCTTCCGGACCGCCGGAAAGTTCGAGCCCGAGCGTCTTGCCGTAAAACTCCCTCGCCCTTTGAATATCGTTTACCGAATAACTGCTGAATGCCTTGCTGGCGTTGAGCATGAGTGCACTCCTGTGCGTATTGACTTCGGGACTTCGATGCGAAAATCAGCTTTCGCGGTTTTCGAATGTAGGATCAACCAGCGACAGCTCTCGGAATTGCATTCGCGGGAAACGACCAAAGTGTCCTACAAAATCCCGCCCGTCTTTATCTCCAGAATGTTCAGCGCCATCTCTATTTTCAAAATCGCTTCACCGATTTCCGGATAGTGTGCGATCTTCTCCTGCAGAGCCTTCAAAATCCTGTGGGCACCCGCAATATGTGCGGCTGCCTCGGCTGAATCTTGCTTGGGATCGCGTTCGCCTTGCGTGTCCATGTCAGTCGCTCCCTTTTACACTTCGATTCTATACGGCATCTCCCGCCTATTTACGTCAACCGGAAGGATCGCTTCGTCATGGCAGTGCGTGATCGTGAGTGCCTGTGATTATTTGACTAAGCCTGATCGCTCAGAATTTGGCAATCCCACGGTTGCGTATTCGCATCCAAAAAATGAGATTCCGATTTCACCAAGGAGGAGCAAATGAACGAACGGAATATTACCCTACCGGAAATGATTCTTTGGACCGGGACGCGCGTCGCACTTGGCGCGGGCATCGGCATGTTGATTTCAAGGCGCCTTAGCAAGGACGCCATGAAGGCAGCCGGGTTAGCTCTGACGGTGGTTGCAGGTTTTACCACAATCCCACTGGCGATTTCAATTATGGGTAAGAAAAATTTCACCCGGCCGGAAATCCGATCGGTCGCGTAACCGCGGCAAACTTACACGTGGAAACCCGGTGCCCCGTCCTTGGCGCGCTTTTTGCGACAGGGCGGGGACGTGCCTGTCACCGAGTTCGCCATCCGCCCGTCGAAGGCTCGCGGATTTCTGCCTCAAACCACCATGCATTCCCCCACCCAGAATAGGAAAGTTCCAGTTCGTAAAATTCCGAGCGATTCCGTCTGCCTGTAAGTGCTGCGGGATGCTATACCTATTGCAAAAGAGGATCCGCATGCGCAAAGTTCGGAACGATTGGGCGCTTTGGTTGCTTGTCACCTTGCTTGGGCTAGCTGCTTTCTGCAATCTGGCGGCGCAAACCGTGACCCCGCCGCATCCCGTGCCGGCGATTCAAGACGTTGAGACCAAAGCGCAACGTGACCAGCGCATGGCATGGTGGAGGGCCGCGCGCTTCGGTATGTTCATTCACTGGGGCACCTATGCCGTGCCCGCCGGGCGATGGAACGGAAAAGAAGTCAAGGGCCCCGGCGAATGGATTATGTACACCACCGAGATTCCCGTCGCCGACTACCAGAAGCTGCCCGCACAGTTCAACCCCACGAAGTTTGACGCCGATGCCTGGGTCGCCCTCGCCATAGCGGCCGGCATGAAATATATCGTCATCACCACCAAGCATCACGAGGGCTTCGCGATGTTCAAGTCGGCGGCCAGCCGCTACAACATTGTGGACGACACCCCGTACCGCCGCGATGTCCTGCAACAGTTGGCCCAGGCCGCGCACCGCCAGGGATTGAAACTGGGGTTCTACTACTCCCAGGACCAGGATTGGACCGCCCCCGGCGGCGCCGCCCTCGGACACGGCCATTGGAATCCCGCCCAGGACGGCGACTTCGCCACCTATCTGCACACCAAGGCGATCCCGCAGTTGAAGGAATTGTTGAGTAACTACGGAGAGTTTCCCGACGTGATCTGGTTCGACTCGCCGACCAAAGATATGACTCCCCAGCTGGCCTCTGAGATTGTGGCCTTAGTCAATCAGCATCCCAAGCTCATCTGGAACAACCGGCTCGGCGGCGGGTACCCGGGCGACACCGAAACGCCGGAGCAGGAAATTCCCCCGCGCGGTTTTCCCGGCAGAGACTGGGAAACCTGCATGACCATCAACGATACATGGGGCTTCAAAAAGGACGACACCAATTTCAAATCG
Organism: uncultured Acidobacteriaceae bacterium; assembly: GCA_963834075.1. Lineage (GTDB taxonomy): Bacteria > Acidobacteriota > Terriglobia > Terriglobales > Acidobacteriaceae > PALSA-270. The sequence goes on along the minus strand of CAWIAH010000004.1, from coordinate 129,292 downwards.
ACGCAGACTCTGCTGCTGAACCTGATCGATATTGCCAGCAAGGGTGGAAACTATCTGTTGAATGTAGGACCCGATGCCACCGGTGTGATTCCCCCGCCCGAGGCCGAGCGCCTCCAAGCTATCGGCCGCTGGCTCAAGCTGAACGGCGATGCCATCTATGGAACCGGGCCAACGCCGTTTGGAGCCGAGGATGGGGCCTTTAGCGATACCCAAAAAGATGCCAACCGCAAGCCCGTGTGGATTCCGAAGTGGGATTGGCGTGCGACCACCAAGCCCGGAAGAATCTACATCAGCATCTTCAAGTGGCCGCAAGGCGCGCTCCAGCTTCCTGCCGTTGCCGGCAGGATTACCAAGTCGTACCTGCTGCCGGATGCACAACAGCGCCCGCTCAAATTTTCTCAGACGGAAGCCGGAACCACGGTGGAGTTGCCGGCCTCAGCTCCGGACAAGATTGCCAGCGTGGTGGTCCTCGAAACCGCTGAATAGCCTAGCTCCCGCTGGGTGCCCCGTCCCGGTCGCGTTCTTTGCGACAGGGCGGGGATTTTTTTCATTAGGCTTAGTAGGGGCAGCCGCCCTCGGCTGTCCAGCCTGGCGCAGCTCGGCAGCTTTTCCACGCGGCGGAGCGCTTCACCGCCGCAATTCTGGCCCACCCTGGATCGGCTTTAGCCGCTGCTGGCCTCCCTTTCACAATGCTCGATCGGCCTGACGCGCCCGGGCCCACTGCCCGATAGCGCCGAAATGGTTAGAGCGGATGGCCATTCGCTAAAGACGCAAGGAGTGAACACCACATCCGCTAATGAGACGAGGGCAGGGCATTTTTCGCGGAGACCTGCAAAATCATCAGCGTGCCTTCGTCCAGATGAATATTCTTTGCCGCCGAATACAGCATCGAGCGCTGTAACTCCAAGCCGGGGTATCCCATCACGCCTTTAGACGTAGCCGTGAGAATTTGCGGAGCGAAGCCAATCTTGCCCATGGCGGCCGCTTTCCCCGCCTCGCCGTTCGCGGTCTGGTTGTATCCCGCACCCCGTAAAATCTCGTTCATATTGCCATTGGGATCGTTCGGGGGCTTTGACACGGCTTGAACCACAACCGTCAGTGGAACCTCGCCGCCATCCTTGAGAATCACGCGTTCAAAATTGATGGCGATCACGGATACGTCCCCACCGTTCGCTTTTGATCTCACATCCGTGAGGTGCCCGGTCATCACGGAGTTTTTCTGGATGAGCACCGTGCCATTTACCTTGAGATCGCTGGTCACCTTGGCGCTCACCTCGTCGCCCGCTTTATTCTTCTTCGCGTCCAGCGCCGGGATCAGGTTTGCTCGAACGATACTGGACGGGGGAATTTGAATATTGGACTCGGCTCGCCCCAGCGTGCCAACCACCGCGGGCAACGCAAGCGCCAGTGACAGAAATCGAAAAGTTCGCCGCATCGAAAATGCCTCCCCGTATTCACCACTCGAATTTACCAGGGGTCATTAAGAGAGGGCCGGTAGATCGCCGTTTGCCGCCCCCATCATGTCATAAAGTTCTACTCGCTGGACAGAAAAAACGGCCAACTCCCCCGCGCGATTTCATGCGGGAAATTTGTGCGGCCGTAGCCACAGCGGCAATCTGAATCAGTAATCCGGGACCACTCCCTATCCCAGGGATTGGAACACCCAGGTCGTCTCTCGAGACGATGTCACGGGCAGACCTTTCCCGCGAGGCGCGCACCAGCTCTCTTGCGCGGCGCCAAAGTGTTCTTAGCCTTTCGGGGCGGCTACGCTGCCATTGGCAGGACGTTCGCTTCTTTGCGCACCGTTGAGGCCAGCATTAACCGCGCAACCCCGCTGAAGATCAGGCTCACGCCGACCAGGGTGCCAATCGCCCAGGCTGAACTCGACGGCCATTGCGCGTAAATCAGTAACCCCAACAGCAGCGTAACGATGCCATCGAACAGAAACCAGGCAGCTCCTCGGGTGTGGCGTGCTTTGAAAAACATAACGATATTGAGGACGCCCTCAACCAGAAAGAGCGACGCCAGCACTAACGTGAGCCCCACCACGCCAACCGCGGGACGCGCGATCAGGTAGACGCCGAAAGCCAGGTAGGCCAGCCCAACCAGCAGTCTCCAGATCACACTGCCAGCCTCTCTGGAGTGAAAAGCGATGATCAAATGGACCACTCCCGCCAGGATAATCAGCCACGCGATGACTGCGTTGACCGCAATGGCTGCAATCAGCGGCGAGGCGATGGCCAGTATGCCCAGAACAACCAGCCAGACGCCCCACACAATCGACAACGTTGAAATTTGCCGCACAACCGCGGACGGACTTTGCGCCGTCATAGAGGTCCTCCTTTTGCGAACGCACGGAGTGTAATCCTAAAGATTGAAGAATGCCAGCGGCGGGCGCTCGATGGGTTGCGCGATGCTTCGCAGCTCAGTCCGAGGCGGCACTCTGGATATCGGAGATGTGGATCAATCTGTTTGCGGTGTCGAACGACCCCGTAACGATTACGTTCTTGCCGAAATACGGTTTCACCTGACCGGCGCTATCCAGCTGGTAAACAGTTTCGCTGGTTCGATCTTTCAATACAAAATCTCCCTTGGATTTGAGAATCCTTCCGGCAAAGGTTTGTATCATCTGGTCGCCCTGCACGGTGGTTTGTTCCCGTCCTTGATGGTGGGCTGCATTTTGCGGCGAAGCTGGGAGCGGAGTGAACAAGCTGAGAGACACAATACCCGTTCCCAGCCATCTCAGATTCTTCGGAATTTTCATAATTGCCTCCAAAAAACGACTCCTCCAACAAGGTTGTCAGGGCTCCCGCACCGAACCGGAGTCGTTTGGTGCGGTCGCGCCATAACCCGCCAGATTGAGATGCGACCCGCGTTTTCGGGGTTATCGAACCGCGCCTGCGCAGATGTTCGTTGGAGTATGCAAGTTTTTGCCTTTGGCTCGCCGGAAACGCGCGGGCGCGATGGGCCGCAAAGTGCAAATCTTTGCACTCTGTTTTTGTAGCCACTATATCTAATAGCTATAGGAAAAATCGAATTTAAGTCTCGCGGGCGCCGAACCTCCCCAAAGGCTGTCCCGACAAAAACTATCGCTCCTGTGCCATTGTGGCGCAATGGCGGGGCATTCCAGGAGAGGATCGGAGATGGCGGTTTGCCTCGCGCCCCGCCATACTTTCCAGCTAAGTGATTGAGCCTAGGTGGAAGTGATTGGGTTTAAAAGGAAACGTCGAGCACTGCCTACGCCAGCGGCAGCCCCGCCAGCGCCAGCACGGTCAGCAGAATCCGTTTCAGCCCCAGCTCGCGGCCGTTGCAGTCAAACCACTCCTGCAAAGTATGCGCCCCGCCGCCGGAGCCGCCGCCGCCGATAGCGACGGCCTCGCGTCCCAGTGACAGCGGAATATTGGCGTCGGTCGAGGCGCGCTGCACCTGCGCGGTGTTGCCCAGGTGGGCGTCCACGGCGCGTAACACATTCAGAATCCGCGCCCCCGGCTCCAATTCGCCCGCAGGACGGTTGCCGATAGCGATAACCTCGTGGTTCAGCGGGAAAAGCGCCGCGGGGAGCGCCCGCGACTCTCACTGGCTTCCGATTCTTCCGTGACCGCACGCCCCAGTGCGTAATGCAGTGCAGCTTCCAGGCGCTCGATCTCAGCCCTGGAAGTCGAGCGAATGTCTACCCGCATACTGACCGATTCCGGAATGGAGTTCACCGAGGTTCCGCCACGGATGACGCCGATGTTAAACGTGGTCTTAGGCAGAGCCGGAACCGGCGTCTCGCTGAAGCTTTGAATCGCCCGCGCCAGCGCGACAATGGGGTTGGGCGCACCAAAGTCACTCCAGGAGTGTCCCCCCGGGCCCCGAATGATGACTTCGAAGCGGCTGCTGCCCAGGGCTTCGGCCACAATCGTGTCGGATCCCGCTCCATCGAGCACCAGACTCGCCGAGATCGAATCCCGCCACGGAGACTTGGCAAAAATATGGCGCATGCCCCGCAGATCGCCTTCGCCCTCCTCGCCGACATTGGCGATAAACAAAATTCCTGCCGAGTGCGGAATTGAAGTTGCCTGGGTCGCGGCCGCTATCGCCAGCAATGCTGCCAGCCCCGCGCCGTTGTCGGAAACTCCCGGCCCGTAGAGGCGGCTGCCCTGCTGATGCACGTTCAAGGGCGTTCCGGCGGGAAAGACCGTATCCAAGTGGGCGCTTAAAGAAACGCACTGATGGAGGCTTCCCGAGCGCACGCCGAAGACGTTGCCCACTTCGTCCATGGATACGTCTTCCAGCCCAAGATCGCGAAAGCGCCGCTGCAGCCATTCTCCCCGCGCCGCTTCGCCAAATGGAGGGGCGGGAATGCGCGCCATCTCCTGTTGCCATTGGGCGAATTCGGACTCGTGATTGTGCAGCCAGGTGAAAGTGGCTCGAACTCCGGGAAGGGCCGCCAGCCGCGCAATCTCGCGCTGCAAAGTGGGGGAGAGTTGCGCATCTTCGCGGGATGGGAACGTCGGCATGGCTGCATGGTCATCTTACAATGGGGCGGGCAGGGCTGTGCCTCGCACGGCAATGTGGCGCGGGAAAGCCTGTCGAGCTGGCGCTCGACCGGACAGCCGAGGACGGCTGTCCTACAGGTGCCGGGGTGGCAAAGCGAAGTGGTGAGTCAGTTTGAATACGCACAGGCATCGCTTTAGCATCTGGCGCGTGGCGTCATGGATTCGTGACTATCGGCAAGGGGAAACGGCCGCGCGATCCTAACCAGCTTGCAAAGTGGGTTGTAGAGCAGTCCAAGGCTGAGACACCAGAGCGGTCAGAAGTCATTCCCGCCCCCCAGGCACCAGTGGACCTATCCGCGTACATGGCCGCAATCGGGCGCAAAGGGGGTCAGATCGGCGGGAAGCGCCGTCTCAAGACCATGACCAAAGAGGAACGCCTTAAGGTAGCCAGCAGAGCCGCAAAGGCCAGATCGTCAAAGCATAAACAAGACTAAAATCGCTCAACCTGCGTGCATAGCTTGTTTGGGTCGTGTCCCGGGTCGATTTAATTCGTTGTCGCGAATAACCCTTCTAGTATTGAGCATTTCTCGGTACATCGCTCTATCAAGTTTAAGGGAACGACATTCTCTGCTATTCGCTTGCTGAGGCGAGCGAGGACAGTTTTGTGATTCTCACCACGCGCTCGGTAAGATGCTGTTTTGTTGGCGTCGTTCTTAATTTGCCGGTTCGAAAGAACTTAGGTAGAGCGAATTTGCAGAGAGAAACTGATCCAGAGCGAGAACCGCCGTGCGCTTATTGCCATTAGTGAAGATGTGTCCGCCCGCGAGTGAGAAAAATAAGCAGGCGGCTTTGTCGTAAATGTTCGGATAGAACTCTACGCCAAAGCCAGCCTGAAAGGGTTGCTCTGCTGCGGATTCGAGCAGGTTGAGGTCTATACAGTCGAATGATGGAACGGGTTGTATTCCAGGCCAGTAAAACGCTATCCCGTCATCGTGAAGCGACTCGATGTAGGCGGCGGTCAGGCGGAATATTTCATTCCGAGGCAAGCTTCTTCAGTGCAGGGTAATATTTTGCAGCCGATTTCGAAAAAGCCGTTTCGGAGTTTTTGCCCGCCTTGGGGCCTTCCCGACGAAACCGAGGAGCAAACCGAATCGTGGTCGCTTGGAGGGCTCGAAATTTTCTGATTACTTTTTGGGTCATAAACTATCCCTCCCTCTGTTTAATTTGATGGAGCACCTATCGTGGTGGATGCGCAAATCTCCCCACGCTTCGCACCATGTTTAGACTTTAGTCGAATAACGAGGGTCAATACAGAGTTTTCCGCAAGAGGGCTACTACTGCTGATTCCCATTATAGAACAGACTCACCGAGCCTACCTTGACAACTAGAAGGGCCACTTGCCAAACGTACAAGCCGGCCAAGGCAGCGGCTCTCTGATGGATCTGCCCAAGGGCCAGTAAGGGAAAAAGGCATTCGGCAGGGCGAGCTTCGCAGGGAATCGGTGCAACTCTCGCCCCAGATTGGCAATCCAACCCAGTGGATAGAGCCGCCGCCCGGCTTCGCGTTTCGACTTCTCTGAGCGGAGAGAGCCGCGGCGCAGGCGGGCGGCGTTCGTCCATTCTGAAGTTTTGCTAGAGTAAACCTTATGAAATCCCCCCTTTCTCTTTGTCTGGGGCTCGCGCTGAGCCTCACGCTTTTGGGTCCGATGGCAACCCGCAGCCTGGCGCAGGAGGGTCCGCTCGATAAGGCGCAGCCCACGAGCATCACCCCTGACGAGATCATTCAGCGTTTCGCCGCCAAGGAGAAAGAGTTCAAGACCGCCCGGGATCAGTACACCTACGAGCAATCGGTCAAAGTGCAGGTGCTGGATGGAGATACGGTAACTGGCGAGTACCGGCAGGATGCCAACATCATTTTCGACGATCAGGGCAAACGCCTGGAATATGTGACATTTGCTCCGGAATCCACGCTGGACAACGGCGGCTTGCAGATGGATCAGGGAGACTTTGACGACATCCAGCATCGCATGCCGTTTGTTCTGACCAGCGACGAGATCGGCGAATACAACATCGTCTATGTGGGGCAGCAGCAGGAAGATGAACTGCACTGCTACGTCTTTGATATCGCCCCCAAGGAGATTGTCGGCAAGAAGCGCTATTTTCAGGGACGCATCTGGGTGGACGATCACGATTTCCAGATCGTCAAGACCTATGGCAAGGCGGTTCCCGACATCAACCGCGGAAAACGCGGCAAGGACGAGCATTTGTATCCGAACTTCACCACCTGGCGGCAACAGGTTGACGACAAATATTGGTTTCCTACCTACACCAAAGCCGATGACACGCTGCACTTCGCGACCGGGGATATTCACATTCGGGAAATTGTGAAGTACGAGAATTACAAGAAATTCGGGTCGAACGTGAAGATCACCTACGAAGGGAAAAACGTGCCTAAGGGTGATACGTCGGCGCCTCCGCCGGCAGACAAACCGCAGAATTAGTTACCAGCGCTCAGCTATCAGCGCTCAGCAGGAGCTGACGGCTGAAAGCTTTCTTAATAGAACAAGTATTTGCGCCACTTGTCGTCGGAGCGGCCCATCAACCGCATGATGTGGCGGCTGGTGTGGAGATTGAAGGCGCGAGGCTCGCGCATGAGCTTCATGCCCGCCTCCGGCGGAAAGCGGTTGCCTTTGCGGCGATTGCAGCCATGGCAGCAGGCCACCAGATTCTCCCAGGTGGAGGCGCCGCCGCGGGAGCGGGGAATCACGTGGTCGAGGGTCAACTCGCCTGAGGGCAAAACCTCGGCGCAGTATTGGCAGGTATTGCGATCACGCAAGAGAATGTTCTTGCGGGAGAGCGCCCGCGACTGATGCGGGATGCGGCGGTATTCGAGCAGGCGAATCACTGAAGGCAGACGCATCGCCACCCGGGCGGCGTGCAGAAAGTGGCCGTTTTCCTCTTCCGTCATGGCAACGCCCTTGAGCACCAATACGATAGCGCGGCGCGCGGCACAGACATTGATGGGCTCATAGGACGCGTTTAGCACCAGCACCGGCGCGTGCAGCGCGTGGCCATCACTTTCCTGATGAAAGCCGAGCACGCTGGGCGGCGGCATGCTGCCGCCATCCATGCGATGCATCGCGTTGCTCATCACCGAGTTGTTCCAGTTCCCTGCCATGTTGTTATTCGCTAACCTGCAGCGCTAACCCACCACGCTAACCGGCCGCAGCCAAACCAATCTCGGCTTCGGTCTCGTGCGCCGACAAGCGCGCAGAAAGCTTAAGAGTTCGGGCGACGGTCGCTACCCACACATTAGATGCGCCCTGGCGGCGCAAAATGCGAGCGCACTCGGAGGCGGTGGTGCCAGTGGTAAATACATCATCCACCAGCAGAATCTCGCGGCCGGCAATTTCCGCCGGTTTGGCGACTGCAAAGGCCCCGCGCATATTTTCGCGGCGCTGATGGCGAGTCAATCCGATCTGCGACTGGGTGGGACGGGTGCGCAGCAGCGCATTGGGGCGCAGCGATAACCGTTCGCGCACCGAACTCAGTTGGAGAGCGGCGCGGGCGGTCAATTCCGCCTGATTGAAGCCACGTTGCCGCAGCTTTGAGCGGTGCAATGGAACCGGCACGAGCAAAACCGGAGCATCTCGGAATGCGGGCGCCAAAGAGTCGATGGTTTTGGCCAGCAAGCGTCCCAGCACATTGGCGGCGGGCCGAACCTGCTCATACTTGAGCAGATGAATGAGATCCCGCAGGCCACCGTCATAGCTGCCATAGGCCGCCGCGCGGGCGAATATGGGCGCGACACGCAGGCACATTTCGCAGCGCGGTTCACGGTCGCTGGAGGAAACCGCATGAGGGCCCGGCGCAAAGATGCGTTCGCCACAGAGGGCGCAAGTTTCGGCCGTAATGGGATGAATGGCGGCAAGACAATCTTCGCAGACCGGTAAACGGGAGATGTTCAGGAGGGGAGAAGCGCAAAGACGGCAATCGGCAGGAAATAGAGTGGCAAAAACGCTTTGGACCGCAGTACCCATCCACAGGGCCAAGCCGTTGCCAATGGCGGCAACTTTGGCCCCCGAAGCGCGGGTTGGGTCCTCACTACTGCTGAAGACGGGCCTCCTTCATCCAAGCCGGTTTGCGGCGCAACGACTCTCAGTGGGATGAATTTGTTTTCAGTATAACCCAATCGCAAAGCGGGAACCGAATCAGGCGGCCGCAGAGCTCGAAGGCGTGACCTGCTTAGGTGTCTTTAGGCTCACAAAGATCCAGCCGTAGGAACGGTGGAAACAATGGCCGCAGCGCATCGGAGTCAGCAGAATCAGGCGCAGCAGATAGCGCTCGGTAAAGGTGCGGGGACGAGAACGGTGGCCTTCCGGATTTGCGCAACGAGCACAGTGATATTGAATAAGAGGCATAACGGCAACCTGGCGCGGGTTTCAAGCTCTTGACATAAAGATGCAGCTCGGGCGCGACCCGTTGCAAACGGCTTTTTGATGCAATCCCCACGCTTTGCGAAGGCCAACACTGGTACACTGCCCGTGCTCAGGCGCGCCACGCCTGAGTCATACCCCATAACGACTTGCGAGGAAACCTATGAGTTCGCCGACGCCTGAACGCTCTGGCAGCAGCAAACGATTTCGCCCCTTCGTCCCGGAGAACATGGAGATGAAAGAGTTCACCCTGCGCGCCATCCTGCTGGGGCTAGCGATGACGATCGTACTGGGCGCGGCGAATGCTTATCTCGGGCTGCGGGCGGGGATCACGATTGCGGCCACCTATCCGGCGGCAGTGATTGCGATGGCTGCGATGCGGGCGTGGAAAGGAACGCTGCTCGAGGAGAATATTGCGCGAACGGCGGGGTCGATTGGCGAATCGGTGGCGGCGGGAGCGATTTTTACGCTTCCGGCATTCCTGATGGCGAAGGCATGGCCCTCGTTCCGTCCAGCGGATGCGTATTGGAAGTCGACGGCGTTGATTATGGTGGGCAGCGTTCTGGGGGTGCTGTTTATTTCGCTGGTGCGGCGCGGCATGGTGGAAGACCCGGAGCTGCCGTTTCCAGAATCGCTGGCGGCTTCGGAGATTCACAAGGCAGGGCAACGGGGAGCGGAGGCGGCGAAATTTCTCTTCTGGAACATTGGAATCGGGGGGTTGGTTTATCTGCTGGGACGCTTTGGCCTGTTCGCCGCCGACCACGATATTCATTTCCCGATTGGCACGCTGGGCCGCAGCACGGTCCGGCTGGGAACATCGGAGAGTGGGAGCGTGCTGGCGGCGGGAGGCGCGAGCACGGTGGCGGCGCCGAGCATCAGTCCCGCGTATCTGGGAGTGGGATACATCATCGGGATTCGCCTCGCCTCGCTGCAATTCTCCGGCGGCGTACTGGCGTGGGGGCTGCTGGTGCCGATGCTGATGTTTTTTCTGGGACCGCAGATCCGCCATTACCTGCCGGCGGATACGCCCGACGACTGGGCCAACATGTCAGTCGCGGTATGGAGATTCATTGTGCGCCCGATTGCGGTGGGCGGCATGCTGGTGGGCGCGGCGTTCACATTGTTCAACATGCGCAAGAGCCTGACCGCAGGGCTGGGCAAGGCATTTGCCGACATATGGCAGAGCAAAGACGAGCAATCGAAGCTGTCGCGCACCGAACGCTATATGAGTTCGAAGGCGGTGTTTGGGTTGATCGCGCTGATGTTCGTGCTGATGTGTTTTCTTTACATCCACATCTCGGGCCTGGTTTGGCCGGCGATCTTGGCCGCGGTGGTGTTGCTGATTGTGGGATTCTTCTTTTCGACGGTATCAGGAAGCCTGGTCGGGATGATCGGCTCGTCGAATAATCCCATCTCCGGGCTGACGCTTTCGACTCTGGTGATAGCCGCGGTGCTGATGGTTTCGCTTGGAGTCTCGGGGATATCGGGGGTAGCGACGGTATTGGGAGTGGCGGCGGTGGTATGCGTTTCCGCGGCGGTTGCGGGCGAATTATTGCAAGACTTTAAGGTTGGCTACATTTTAGGCGGCACGCCACAAAAAATTCAGCTGGCGGAGTTGATTGCGGTGGTGGTGGCCAGCCTGGTGATGTACTGGCCGCTGATGCTGTTGAATACAGCCTTCGGCTTCGGCAGCCGGCAGCTTTCGGCGCCGCAAGCGGGATTGATGGCGACGCTGGCGACGGGAATCGTCGGTGGCAATATGCCATGGTCGCTGGTGGTGGTGGGCATTCTGTTCGGCATTGCGCTGATCATGATGCAGGTGAAGAGTCCGATGCTGGTGGCGGTCGGGATGTATCTGCCGTTTGAGACGACCTTCGCGATTTTTGTGGGCGGGGTGATCCGCTCGCTGGGAGACTGGATGGCCAAACGGCGCGGGCTGAATGAGGCGCAAATGGCGCGGGTAGAGAATGCAGGCGTGCTGACGGCTTCCGGACTGATTGCGGGCGAATCGATATTAGGACTGGTGTGGGCGGCGCTGATTGCTTCAAGCTATGTCCACACGGCGTGGCTGCGGAACCTGGCAACGTGGATCTCGTCGAAGCAGGTGTTTGAGCATCCCTCGTATCTGGCAGGGATTGGGGTACTGATCGCGTTGACGGCTTTGATGATTTACTTGCCGATCACGAGCGCGGGAGATCCGAATGAACCGGCGCCGCCGACCGCGATGATGTAAAGAACTTAACCACAGAGGACAGGGGGAAACAGAGGAAGACCTCAGCCACGAAGGGGCTGTAAGCGACACGAGGGAAAATCAGCCGCATCTCTGGCGCGGAGAATTTTGAAGATTTAACCACAGAGCGCACCGAGAGCACAGAGGGAAAAAGGGCCTGGGCTTGTGTCGATTGCTGAAAACATTGCTGAGATTCGCGAGCGCATAGCAGCCGCGGCGCGGCGCGCCGGACGCCGTCCGGAGGAGATTGCGCTGATGGCGGTAAGCAAGACTTTTTCCGCAGCAGATCTCCGGACCGCTTATGATGCCGGACTGCGCCTGTTTGGCGAGAGCCGGGTACAGGAATTTGCCGGGAAGATCGAGAGTCTGCGCGATTTGCGGGACGTCCGCTGGCATATGATCGGCCATTTGCAAGCCAACAAAGCGGCTAAAGCGGTGGAGTTTTTCACTGGCGTTGATTCGGTGGATTCATTGCGTCTGGCGCAGCGGCTCAACAAGGCCGCGGCGGAGGCGGGGAAACCAATCACGGTGTTGCTCGAGATCAATATTGGTGACGAAGATGCCAAGAGCGGAGTGGCGCCGGAGTCGCGGGAGTTGGAAGAAATGCTGGCTGGCGCGGCGGAGCTGCGATGGTTGGAAATTCGCGGATTGATGGCGGTGCCGCCGTTTGCGGAAGATCCGGAAGCGGCTCGGCCTTATTTCCGCAGGCTGCGCGAACTGCGGGAGAAAATCGCGGCGCGAGATCTGGCGGGAGGAAAGATGGAACAGCTTTCCATGGGCATGTCGCAGGATTTTGAGATTGCGATCGAAGAGGGATCGACTTGCGTGCGGGTGGGAACGGCCATCTTCGGGAAGCGGGGATGAAGCTCGTCTTTGGCAGAGCCGGCTACATGGTCTTGGCGGGGTTCTTTTTCTGCTTGTACATTTTCAACGCCAGTTTGCGGATGGTCTCGGAAACATCTTTGCTGCCGGCGACGGTTTTGAGATCGTTGATGTGCAGGTTCTTCATGAGGCCAAGCGAAACATCGGTGGGGGTGCGGGGATTCGCCACCAGATTGCGCATCACATTGTAATTTTTGATGAAGCGGCGCTTCATGGAAATTCCGCGCAGCACGGATTCCAGCACGTTCTTCTGGCTGGCAAACATTTCGGCTTCGGAGTCGCTGATCTTGGGGGATTCGAGCACGCCGAGCGCGACCAGTTTGGTACCGTCGCGAATCAGGATCGAGCGTTCCTCTTTGTTGCCCTTCATGGCCAGCTGAATCCGTCCTTTGACGTCCATGGTGGAAATTTTCTGTAGAGCGCTGCCGCGCCCCGGCGTGGCGGCAGCCTTTTTGACGACGGTCACGGCTGGCTTGCCCGACGAAGCCCCGGCGGCTGTGGCGGCGGCAAGTTCCGGTTGCGGCGCTGCGCCAGGCTGGGCATCATTCAGCAAACTCTCGTGAATTCCGCCAATCGGCTGAAAGGGTTTTTCCTCGACGGCAATTTCGGCCGCATGTTCGGTGAGGTAAGCGGTCACTTCCTGGTCGAGAAGTTTCTCTTCGGCTTTGCCGAGATCTGGTTCGGTTGAATGGTCCGTGGCCTCGGGCTCCGGCGCCAGCAGGTTTCTGAGCTCTCCGGCCTGAGGTTCGCTCAGATTGGGGTTTGAATTCAGGGCTCGCAGAATTGCGAAAGATCGCTGCGCCCGCGGATTCTTAAGAATCCCACTGACACTTTCACCAGGCGCGGCCGCAGCCAGTGCGGCGAGTGCCGTTTCCGCGATCGCGGGGTTTGCCAGAAGCGCAGGCAACAGAGCCGGGCGAAAATTTTTGGGCGACACCAGATAGTCGAGAACTTCTTTGGGCGACTGCGGATTGGCGGCGATGGCGAGCGAGGATTTTTCGTCGTAATGAGCGAGCGTGAGTTTCGCCTGTTCGCCGAAGACCGGACTACTTGCCGCGAGGTACACGAGAATTTCGATCATCTCGGGCGCGGGAATGGAGAGCGAGCCTTTGGCCGCCGATTGCACCAGGTTGGCAGGCACGGCGGCGGCGCGAATCAGATCAATCATGCTCGGCATAAGGCGAAGCTCCCGAAGGATTTCATGGTCATCTTCATTGCGGTCGTTTTCGGTCGCCGCTTGTAATCTGCTGCGCTAAGTTCCCTTCTCGCCGCGCCGCATCATCAGATAAGCGCGAATAAAAGGCTGCAAATCGCCGTCGAGGACGCGGTCCACGTCGCCGACCTCGACCTTGGTGCGATGATCCTTGATCATGCGATACGGCTGCAATACATAAGAACGAATTTGCGAGCCAAAGTCGATATCCAGTTTGGACTCTTCGACTTTTCGCGTGGCCTCGCGCTTCTTCTCCATCTCATGTTCATAGAGTTTCGAGCGCAACATACTCATGGCGCGTTCGCGATTCTTATGCTGCGAACGTTCGTTCTGGCAACAGGCCACCAGTCCGGTGGGAAGATGCGTGATGCGCACCGCGGAGTCGGTGGTATTGACGTGCTGGCCGCCCTTGCCACCGGAGCGGTAAGTGTCAGTGCGAATTTCTTCCGGCTTGATGATGACCTCGATGCTGTCGTCAATTTCCGGCGAGACATAAACGCTGGCGAAAGAAGTATGGCGGCGCTTGGCCTGATCGAAGGGAGAGATACGCACCAGACGGTGCACGCCGATTTCACTGCTCAACAGCCCAAAAGCATATTCGCCGTTGACGGCGAAGGTCGCGGATTTTAACCCGGCTTCTTCGCCGGGCTGATAGTCGTAGAGAACCGTCTGAAAGCCCTGGCGCTCGGCCCATCGCAAATACATGCGCAGCAGCATATCGGCCCAGTCCTGCGACTCGGTGCCACCGGCGCCGGGATGGATGGTGACAATGGCATTAAGCCCATCGTTGGGGCCGGAGAGCAGGGTTTCGGTTTCGAGGCGATCCACCAACTGGCGAAGCGAATCGATTTCGCGGCGCAGCTCGGCGTCAACATTTTCGCCTTCGCCGGCGAGTTCGAAGTAGGCGGAAATGTCCGCGCTGCGCTGGAGAAGGTCGGACTCGGTGGCCAGCATGCCTTCGAGGCGCTTTTTCTCGCGCATGACTTGCTGGGATTTCTGGGGGTTCGACCACAGATTGGGGTCGGCAGCCTGGGTTTCGATTTCGGCTAGGTGTGGACGCAGTTTATCCGCGTCAAAGGTACTCCCGTAGTTCGCGGACTTTGTCTTTCAGTACGGCGTATTCCTGATCGAGCTCAACACTCATTGATTTTTTGTTCTACCTTTCGCGGATCATGCCGGGTGAATCGCCAAAACCCCGGCAGGGAGGCCTTTACGCCGGCTTGGGAGATAAAGGATTGTCTCGTCTCAGCAGGCGCGCCAGCAATCCGACTAAGGAAATTATCGCACACAAGAATGCGAACCAATCGCCGTGACGGGTGTAGAAGGTGGTTACGTTCGACAGGGCATAAGGGGCGGACAGGGCGGTGCGTACCTTGCGCGGCACGCTGGCGACGATGCGGCCATAGGGATCGATGGAAGCGGTGACACCGGTATTGGTATCGCTGAGCAGCCAGCGAGCGGTTTCGACGGCACGCATGCGAGTCTGGGCGATGTGCTGGGCGTAGGCGCCGCTGTCGCCGTACCAGGCGTCGTCGGAGAGGTTGACCAGAACCTGGGCGCCGCTGGCGGCAAATTGGCGGACTTCATCCGGGAAGATGGATTCGTAGCAAATAAATACCCCAAGTTTTTCGCCGCCCGCGTCGAGCGGATTGCGGATTTGGCCGGAGGTAAATCCGCCGACTTCTTTAGTGAGGCCGCCGGCGAACGAGAACACGCGAGGAAACGGCAGATATTCGCCGAAGGGAACGAGATGCACTTTGTCGTAACGCGCGGTCCAGTCGCCGGCCGGACTAATTAGAGATGCGGAATTGAAAAGCGAACGCGGTGCTCCCGGACCAGCGAAACTCGTCGCGATGTTTCCGGTTAGAACCCAGGCCTGCGATTCGCGGGCCAAATTGCCCACTGCGTTGTGAAATACCGGATCGTTGGCGGAAAACGGCGCGGGGGATTCTGGCCAGACAATCAATCCGGGTGACGCATTGCCGTTTTGTCCCGAGGATTTCTGCAAGGCTGCATTGCGGCTGATCGTGGTCAGGTCGCGCAAGGTCTCCTGAAAGTAGTCCGGGGTCCAATCAACCTCGTCAAGAATCGGGGTATTGGCTTGCACCAGGATGGCGGCGCGGTCGGCGGGCTGGGCGGGCGGGGAAATCCAGCGGGTCGCCTGCAAAACCACGGCGGCCACCAGTCCGGCCAGCAACAACTGCTTGCGGCGGTCGCGCCGCACCAAAAATGCCGCAGCCAGCCCCGCATTCACCACCATGATTTCGAACGAAAGCCCATAGACGCCGGTGGCAGTCGCGATATGCGCCAGCGGAATGTTATCCACCTGAGCGGTCCCGAGGAGATCCCAGGGGAAGCCGGTGATGCGGGTGCGAGCCAGTTCCACCGCGACCCAAAGCGCGGGCGCGAGCAGCAGGACCAGCCGGTTGAACGATTTCTTTCCCGCGAGCAGGCTGATCAGCAGCCCGAACAGGCCATGGTAGAGCGCCAGGTACATGCAAAAAAGCAGCAGCGCTGCGGCGGCGGCGAAGGAGTTCAGGCCGCCATACTGCCGCATGGTGTTGAAAATCCAGTAGCAGTTTCCGGCATACCACAGAATGCCGCAGACATACGCCAGCAGGAACGCCTGACCGGGAGTCGCAGGGATAAGCTTGATTCCCTCCGGTAGTTGCAAAGTATCGGGCTGGCGGGCGCGCAACAGCGCCACCAGGAGCGGGGCGACCGCGACCCAGCACAGGAAGTACAAATTCGGCAAAGGAAAAATGAGAACTTGCAGCAATGCGGACAGGGATACCAGAAGCCACGCACTTCTGTGGATTTTTCGCACGAAAGAAGAATAGCAAAAGCCGGGATGGGATCAGCTTGGCGCTCTCCGGACCAGCTCCGGGCGGGCACGCTATACGCTTCTCGAAATATTAGTTAACATAACTGGCTATGGATCTAGTGGTGACTCTCGCCATCCGCCTGCTGGAGCTGATGTTCGCCCTAGGATCGATCGGCTCGGCGGTCGTTCTGATCCTCAGCGGGATCGAGGATATCGAAACCCTTGTGGGCTCGGACGACACCGACCACTGAGACGGACCTGACCTGCCTGAATGTCTTCTTCAAATCAACCCGGCCCTCTTAGCAGTCCTGTACGCATCGTAGTCGCCACGTCGGTGATGCTGACGTTCATCTCTTACTGGCGAGCCGCTGCCATTGTGCTGAACGATCTCGGGTCATCGGCTTTTTATGCGGGAGGCATCGCCGAGCAGGCGGTGGGGAAATCCGCGCCCTGGTTCATCGTCGCGGTCATGCTGTTTTCTTTCACGGTGCGCGCGGTCTACGTGGAAAGTTGTTCGATGTTCGTGCGTGGCGGCGTCTACAAAGTGGTGAAGGAAGCGCTGGGAGGTACGCTCGCCAAAATCAGCGTCTCCGCGTTGATGTTCGACTACATCCTGACGGGGCCGATTTCGGGCGTCTCCGCGGGGCAATACATTGCCGGCCTGATGAACGACATTTTTCAGACCCTGGATGTGCATGGATGGATTCCGCGCGCCCTGCACCACATGTTTCACGGCACGCCGCAGGTGAACGTCAACGCGACCTCGGTGGTCTTTGCGGTAGCGGTGACGGTTTACTTTTGGTGGCAAAACACCAAGGGCATTCACGAGTCCAGCGAAAAAGCGCTGCAGGTGATGCAGATCACGACCGTGATGGTCGTTCTGCTGCTGGCCTGGTCGGCGATTACGCTGTTCAAGCAAGGCTACCAGCCGGTGCCATTGCCCTGGCCGAGCAACTTGAGATTCAGCACCGAGGCGCTAGGATTTCTGAAGCACGCCACGCTGGCGCAGGATCTGGCAAAGAAATTCGGGTTATTCGGCATTCTGATCGCCTTTGGCCATTCGGTGCTGGCGATGAGCGGCGAGGAATCGCTGGCTCAGGTCAATCGCGAACTGGCCCACCCCAAGCTGAAGAACCTGAAGCGCGCGGCCGTGATTATCGCGATCTACAGCTTCATCTTTACCGGCCTTACGGCGCTGCTGTTCGTGATGATTATTCCGGACTCGGTACGAATTCCGGTTTACAAAGACAATCTCATCGCCGGGCTGGCGATGTATTTATGGGGACCGCAGTTGTTGCGGCTAGCCTTCCGGGCATTTGTGGTGGTGGTGGGCTTCCTGATTTTGTCGGGAGCGGTCAACACCGCGATTATCGGCTCGAATGGGGTGCTGAACCGCGTCTCTGAAGATGGAGTGCTGGCCGACTGGTTCCGCCAGCCGCACAAGCGTTTTGGAACCACTTACCGCATCGTCAACCTGGTAGTTGTGCTGCAACTGTTCACGATTCTGGTCAGCCGTGGCAACGTGTACCTGCTGGGCGAGGCTTACGCCTTTGGCGTGATCTGGAGTTTCACCTTCAATAGCCTGGCCATGCTGGTGCTGCGATTTAAGTATCATGGCGAGCGCGGCTGGAAGGTGCCGCCGAATTTTCGCATCGCGGGGCGTGAAATTCCGGTTGGCCTGGCTTCGGTTTTCATGGTGCTGCTCTCCACCGCGATCGTGAATCTGTTTACTAAATCCGTGGCGACGGTTGCGGGAGTTTCTTTTGCGGCGGCGTTTTTCGTGATCTTCAGCGTTTCGGAGAAAGTCAACTTACGCAAACACGCGCTGGCCCAGCAGCAGATGAAGGAGCACTTTCAACTGCAGCAGACCGACACGGTGGAGCGCAGCGGGCTGGGAATTCATCCTGGCAACGTGCTGGTTACGGTACGCGATTACAATACGCTCAATCACCTGAAATGGGTTCTCCAGCACACCAATACCGACGATCAGGACATTGTGGTGATGTCGGCGCGGGTCAGCCAGTTTGGCACGGCAGCCTACGATTTGGCGATTGAGCAGATTTTTAACGATTACGAACAAACGTTGTTCACGCGAGCGGTCTCGCTGGCCGAAAGCTTCGGCAAACATGTCTCGTTGTTGGTGGTGCCGGCGCGTGATGTATGGTCGGCCATTGTACAGACGGCGATTAATTTGGAATCGTCGGCGGTGGTTTCGGGGCTCTCCAGCAAAATGGCGTCGCAGGAGCAGGCGTTCGAGCTGGGACGGGCATGGGAGGCGACGCCTGAACCCAAGCGCCAATTCGTATTCCAGGTGGTGCGACCTGACAAGCTTGTGGATACCTTCCGTATCGGTCCGCACACCCCCACCATGAAGACCGAGGACGTGCACAACCTACACCGGCTATGGCTGCAGATTACGCGTGAACCGGGCCTCGATAAACTGCACCATCATGACATCCTTACCGAAGCGTTAACCCGCTTTGCCCAGGATTATTCTCGTCAGGACCACGAGACTATTCTGAGCGACTTGCGGAAGACTGCGCAAAGCAATGGGAGCGAGGGCCCTCCCACCACCCCAACCGAAACCGTTTCCTGAGCTTAGTGTTTTTTCGCCATTCTGGCCAGCGCCGCCAACTGCTTGAGATATTGGCGCAGGGGCTGGGCGGGCGTTCCCCAAAATGCCACGCCCTTGCCGCGCAGAATTTTCTTGGGCAAAACGCCGCCCTGCCCGCCGAGCATCACACCTTCACAAATGCGGGCATGCTCGCCGATCCCGACCTGGCCGCCCAAAATCACATTGTTCTCCACCACGACGCTCCCGGAGAAGCCGGCTTGCGCGGCGATGATCACATCTTCGCCAATCTGGCAGTTGTGGCCGATGTGAACGAGATTGTCGATTTTGGTGCCGCGGCCGATGCGGGTAACTTCGAGCGCTCCGCGATCGATGGTAGTGTGGGCGCCGATCTCGACGTCGTCGTCGATCTCAAGTTGTCCAATCTGCGGAAATTTCTCGTAGCGGCCGGTTTCGCGATCGCGCACGTAACCGAAGCCGTCGCTGCCGAGCACGGCTCCGGCGTGAATGATCACCCGATTGCCAATCTTCACTCCGGGATAAATGGTCACGTTGGCATAGATTTGACAGTCATTACCCAGGCGCGCCCCAGCCCCGATGACAGAGCCGGCACCGATGCGGGTAGCTTTGCCGATGACCACATCTTCGCCGATCACGCTCCGGGCTTCCACGATCGCATCTGCGGCGACACGCGCGGATGCGTCCAACACCGCACTGGGATGAATGCCGGCTTCGCGCTTCGAAACTGCGAACAGGAATTCTGCCGCACGGGCAAAGGCCAGACGGGGCTGCTGAGAGATCAGCAGCGGCTTGCTCGCGGGTTTGCCGGGGGCGGAATTTCCCGCGGCGAAATTGCCAGCGATCACGGCAGCCGCTTTCGATGCAAGCGCGCCGGCTAGATTTTTTTCGTCCTCGACGAAAACCAAATCGGCAGCTCCAGCCGCGGGAATGCTGGCGAGGCCGGCGATTTCCACACTCCCGTCGCCAATCACGCTTGCTGCTATGCGCTCCGCGATCTCGCGGACCGAACGTTTCTTCCCTGAACTCATCGCACCTTCTTATACGTTTTGTCGTATACGTTTGTCCACGGAAAGGAAAGCGAGTGAGCCGGGGCTAAAATACGAGGATGGAGCGGAAAATCTTCTGGATATGCTTTACCGTGCTGGGCGTCATTGCCGATATCGTGCTGCCCATCTGGTGGGGACTGCTGTCAACCATTCCTATCGTTTTTGTGAGCTGGTGGGTTGCCTACCGCAGCAACTGGTTTGACTAATGATTGGCTTGGACTAAGGCCTACCCATGAAGAAGAAAATTCAGATCGCCCTCGGCCTGACGCTCATCGTGGTTACGGCCCGAACCGCGTATATCCTGTATGAAAGGCACGCTGAGCAAACGGAGACAAGACGGAAACAGGCGCCGCCACTCGATCAGGACTACTACGTCACCCCGAAGAAGTTGTACCCATACGACTTGAAATCGGCTCGCCAGTTGATGCAGCAGCCAGTGTGGGTGAAGGTCGGATACGCCTACACTTACTATCCCTACGCGGCGGCCGCGCATCGCGTGGATTTTGCGCACGAAGCCGGACGGTTACCGCCCATCGAGAAATTAAAAATTGAAGATGTCATTACCACGCCCGCGCCCGCCATGCCCAACCGCGAGGTGATGGCGGTTTTCGCGAAAGATAGAAAGACCTACGCGTTTTCCATCGGCACCGTCAGCGATGGCAACTTTCAGATATATTCCGACGACATGCTTTATATCCAGGACCCTCACGAGCTATATAAATATTGGCCAGCTGACATTTGGAGCGCGATTGACCAACATCAAGTCAAAACCGGCATGAGCGAGTTGCAGACCGCGTTTGCATTGGGGCTGGGCATTCCCGAAGGCTCGGGCGACTCCGGCGACAAGACAGTAGACTACGCCAATGGCGGCAAACCCCTGACCGTCACTTACCGGGGCGGCAAGGTCAGGGAAATTCATCCCGGCACCTAATCCGCAACCGCATGCGCAACTGCCGCATGAGCACCCCCGGCGAAACCTCACTTCACAATTGGCGAATCCTCATCGGCAGCTTTGGTCTCGTCGGCGTGAATCTTGCCATCATCTTCGGCATAGAACGACCGGTGCTGGGCGTCGAGTTGTCTGGGGGTAAGCGCGAGCGAGAAAGTTTGCCCGTCCTTATGCGAGCGAAAGCCAACCGTGTAGTCGCCGCGGTCCGGATCGACCATGCGACGGGTAAACGAGCCGGTATGGACCAGCTCCAGCAGTGAGGTCGCAAAGTGGCCATTCTTTTTCTGGTATTGATGTTGCGCACGCAGCACGGTGCGCATGTAACCCAGTGCGGCCGCTTCAGAATCCGAGCGCGCCGGGTCGCCGGGAAACTTCGGCTGATAAGTAGTTTGGGCAGCCGCAAACGTCACCGCCAACAGCAGCGTACCAATCGCTAAAACCCCGCTCCAATAGCCCGATCTCATGCTGCGCGACCTTTCTGTTACCTGCTGATTCTATGTTACCGGCGTAATTGCCGATCCGTTACCGCACTTCTCATTCCTGCCGATCTCCAGTTATGCTAACTCAAGTTATCTATACCATTATGAAACCAGCCTTAGCTAAGAAGCCGCTAATCCGCGTTGCAGTTGTGGAGAGCGACCCCTTGCGCTTTGTCGGCTTTCGGGCGCTGTTCGATTCGGAGCCGGATTTTGAGCTCATTTCGTCTTCACTTCCCGATATCAGCGGGCTGCAGGGCATTGACCTGGTGTTGTTGGGCAACCGCGGCGGGCATAACTTATTTGACCTGATGGCCAGTCTCAAAGCCTCGCGCCCCGATTTACGCATCATCGTAACCGGTTCTGGCATGGACGAGGAAACCATTCTCAAGGCCATCGCTTCAGGCGCCAAAGGCTATGTGGATGAAGCCGCATCTCCGAAGGAATTTGTGCAGGCG
This sequence comes from uncultured Acidobacteriaceae bacterium, assembly GCA_963834075.1. Classification (GTDB taxonomy): domain Bacteria; phylum Acidobacteriota; class Terriglobia; order Terriglobales; family Acidobacteriaceae; genus PALSA-270. The sequence goes on along the minus strand of CAWIAH010000004.1, from coordinate 107,705 downwards.
ATTCGCGTGGTCAATCAAGGCTCGGTCTGGGCGCCGCGCCGAGTGCTTTCCATGTTCATCGAACGAGTCAGTTCCGCCCCCGGGCGTATCTTCCCTGCGGGACGCGTAACCTTCACCGATCGCGAAAAGGAAGTTCTGGAAATGCTGGTCGCGGGACGTTCCAACAAGGAAATCGGCGCGGTGTTAGGCATTGAAGAACGAACCGTCAAGGCGCATGTGGCCAAGCTGATGCGCAAAGTCGGGGTGCAAAACCGGATTGCGCTCTCCGTCCACGCCATTACGCATTCCCTGGTAACGGCCAAATAGCACGCTGCTCGTTACCTTAGGACACTGCCCTCGGTAATCTTGTTGATTTTAGGGGTGAGTTGCATACTCGCTTCACCTACCACAGAACCTGGGAGACGGGGTTGGAAGCGGAGATTTAGGGTCACCGCAGCCAGCCCCGAATTTTTTGTAACCTACTGATTCTCTTGGGATTTCCAGCTCACCACCCTCGCAGGCGGAATCACGCATCCTAACTATCATTTAGAATTAGCTCGCTAATTCCAGGAATTCAGAAAGTTGGGGGAAATGAAGAAAATCCTGCTTCTGTGTGCGGTTGTATGTTTGGCGGTGGGTGCCTTCGCCGCGGATGAGAGCCAAAAGGCCGTGGACCGGGTGCAAGCCGCGGGCGCGGTGTTGGACGAGATTATGAACACGCCGGATAACGGCATTCCCTCGGAAGTATTCGGCAAAGCCGAGTGCGTCGCCGTGGTTCCCTCCATGCTGAAAGGCGGCTTCGTGGTGGGCGCCCGCTACGGACGCGGAGTGGCCAGTTGCCGTCTGCCCAAAGGCGGCTGGAGCGCGCCCGCGTTCTTTACCATCGAGGGTGGAAGCTTTGGCTTGCAGATTGGCGGCCAGGCCGTCGATCTGGTCATGCTGATCATGAACGACAATGGCATGAAGAACTTGCTTTCCAGCCAATTCAAGCTGGGCGCGGACGCGAGCGTTGCCGCCGGTCCAGTTGGCCGCCATGCCGCGGCCGATACCGACTGGAAGCTGCGCGCCGAGGTTTTGAGCTATTCGCGGGCCCGCGGCGTATTTGCCGGGCTCGAATTGAATGGAGCGGTCATCAAGCAGGATAAAGAAAGCACCTACGAGTTTTACGATAAGTTCGTGCCCTTCAAGACCGCGCTCGATGGGGAGATTGACGCTCCAAAGACTGCCGACCCGTTCCTGGTTCCGCTCGCCAAATGGGCAAAATCGGCCGGCTAGTCAACCCAACGCAGTAACGCACTCCGGTTGCAGGGTACCGCTCGGTACCCTGCGCTTGTCTTTGAATTGGCGGGCTGGGCTGAGACGAAGAGTTGACAGGGAAATTTTCCAGGTGCTACCGTCACCCTTCCCCTGATGCGGCAGCGATTCGAGTACGTAGCGGCCTGGCTGATCATCAAGCCTCTCGGCATCCTGCCACGTTCGCTGGCTCGAGCCTTCGCCCTCTCTCTCGCACGGATGGTTTATCTTCTCCATCCCAGGCTGCGCCGCGTGGGCATGCGCAACCTGGAGCTGGCCTTTCCTGAAAAGACTGCGAGCGAGCGTGCCAGAATTTTGCGCGGCGAATTCACCTCGCTGGGCCGTCAACTGGCGGAGGTCTGCCGCTTTCCCAAGTACACGCTTAACAATATAAACAACGTCATCGTTTATGAAGGATTTGAAAATTATGAGCGCGCCTTTGCTCGCGGCAAGGGAGTGCTGTTCCTGACCGCACACTTTGGCGGCTGGGAGCTTTCCGCGTTCGCTCATTCGCTGCACGGGCATCCCATGCACGTGGTCATGCGGCCCATGGACAACGTCTATCTGGATCGCATGATTCGCCACTACCGCAGCATGCATGGCAACAGCATGGTCGATAAAGATGACTTCGTGCGCGGCCTGCTGGCGGCGATGAAGCAAGGCCAGGTGGTTGGCATCCTGATGGATACGAATATGACGCCGCCTCAAGGCATATTCGTGGATTTTTTTGGCATTCCCGCCTGCACCGCGAGTGGCTTGGCGAAGATCGCGCTGCGTACCGACGCTTCTGTGGTACCCGGCTTCACCATCTGGGATCCGGCGTTGCGAAAGTACCGGCTGCGCTTCGATCCTCCGGTCAGCTTGATTCGCACTGGGAATGATGAGGCGGACATCACGGCCAACACCCAGCTGTTTACCAAGATTATCGAGGGTTATGTGCGCCGCTATCCCGAGCAGTGGCTATGGATTCATCGCCGCTGGAAGACGCGGCCGCAGGGCCAGCCGCCGCTGTATTAAGAGCCGCGTAGCGACAGCCGCCCTCGGCCGTCCAATGGGGAGGCGGCGCGGTTTTCCTATACAGAAATGCTTCGACTCCACCGGCCTTGGCTAATGCGAAGTTCCGTTACGCTCAGCATGACAATGCCAGAACGATTAGTAGATCGAATAACCCGGCGCAGGCGTGCGCAAATCCGGTTTCGACGCCATCAGCAGCAGCGCGCCAATGCGCTTGAACTCGCGCAGGTCGTCGAGGGAATGGAATGACTTGGTCTGGTAGTCGTCTGGCGTGGGCGTGCTGTCGGGAATCAGCACCGCTTCGACATTTTCGAAGGCATGTTTTTTTAGCAATTCGACATATTCTTCCGATGAACGCACCTGCACTGGCACCTGGAGCTGATCGACCCACTGCAGCGAATAAGGATTATCTTTGTATAGGTTGATGAGAATAAACATGCGGCCACGCGGCGCCATAACTCGAAAAAGTTCGGCCAGCGCGCGGTCCTGATCGGCGTAATAGTAAAACGACTCGACCGAAAGCATCTTGTCAAAAAAGTTTTCTTCCCAGGGAATTTGTTGCGCCGAACCCCAAACGTAGAGAATATTTTCAAAATCCCTCGATGCGGCGCGCGCCCGCCGAATCATCTCGTCGGAGATATCGACACCAACCACCTGCCCGAAACCCTCCGGCCCGTCGGCCACCAGGCGAGCCAGTAAACGGGTCGCCCAGCCGGCCCCGCAGCCAAGATCGAGCACGCGCTCACCGGGACGAGGCTTCATCAGCCGGATGGTCTTCTCAGTGATATCCAGATGATGGCGTTCCATCTCTTCGCCGCGCCCGTCTTCGGCCCAGCGGTTGAATTCTTGTTTCAACCGTTCATCGGGAGATGGCGAGGTTTGCCTCATTTTCGTGTGTGGTTGATAACCCGCAAGGACAGCGGCGTCATGTCTATGCTACATTGCCCTGCTGATGGCGCAAAATCCCCAAACACCGGACACAGAAAATCTCGCAGCGGAGCCGCTTTATTGCCCGCAATGCGCCAAGGAAGTTTCTGATCCTCTCATTTGCGGCGACTGCACTGCGGTGATCTGCCGCCGTTGCGGCACGCCGCTCGAATCGGCGGACGGATTGGGAATGGGATAGCGAGCCAACCTTACCTTCGGAACTTGCCGCCACGCGCCCAATCCATGATGATGGTGACAAGCTTGTCGCGCACACCCTTCCACCCATGAAGAATACCGCCATTCTGCTTGTCACTTGTCCGGACCGCCGCGGTCTGGTCGCCAGCATCTCCGACTTCGTCTTCCGCCACAACGGCAACATTCTGCACGTGGACGAGCACGCCGACGAAGAGTCAAATCTGTTTCTCATGCGGGTGGAATTCGATCCGTCACAGTTCGATATTGAGCTGGGCGATTTTGCCCGATATTTTTCGCCGATGGCGGAAAAGTTCGATATGACGTGGCGGCTGGCGCAGTCAAGCCAGCGGCCGAAGATGGCAATTCTGGTTTCAAAATACGACCACTGCCTGGTGGACTTGCTTTACCGTCACAAAAGCGGAGAGTTGGCTTGCGATATTCCGGTGATTATCTCCAATCACCCCGACAATCAGCCGATCGCCGAATTTTACCGGATTGCGTTCGTAGTTGTTCCGGTCGCGCAAGGCAAAAAGGCGGAGGCGGAACGGACAATTCTTCAAACACTGCGAAGGCACGCGCCGCAATTCATCGTGCTGGCGCGCTATATGCAGATTCTGTCGTCCGATTTTGTCGCCGAATATCCGCATCGCATCATCAACATTCATCATTCATTTTTGCCGGCGTTTGTAGGCGCAAAACCGTATCATCAGGCGTTCGAGCGAGGAGTTAAGCTGATTGGGGCCAGCAGCCACTATGTCACCGAAATTCTCGACGACGGGCCGATCATCGAGCAGGATGTGGTGCGGATTTCGCATCGCGATGCCATTGAAGACCTTCTGCAGAAAGGCCGCGACCTCGAAAAGGTTGTGCTCTCGCGAGCAGTGCGCTGGCACATCGAGAACCGCGTTCTGCTTTACGGCAAAAAAACTGTCGTTTTCACATAGCTCGCCGCGCACTACAATTAGGTGCATGAAGTACCTGATCTTGTTGGCCTTGGTTCTGGGGCCGGTTTTCTCGCCCGCCCAGAGTGCGCAGGATATGGCCGACGAACCGCATCATCATCTGGTGCTGAAGAACGATCAATTGCGGGTGTTCGCGGTCACCCTGGAACCGAGCGAACAAGCCTTCGTGAAGCATGATCACAACTTTCTGGTGGTCAGCCTGCAGGATTGCGAAATCGTCATGTGGAGCAATGGCCAGTCTCCCATTCAGAGCTTCCGGTTTGGCAAGGGAGACACCCGTTTCAGCTTCGCCGGGCGCGATATCGGATTGCGCAATGACCAGACAACGGAGTACCGCAATATTACGGTTGAGTTTCTAAATCCTAAAGTGACGAGCATCGGAATCCAGCCAGAAACCGGAAGCTGGGGTTACGTCGCTGCGGGAATCAACTCTCCGGCTGATCCGCATGCGAAATTCGTGAGCCAGATCAATCTGCAAGCGGCGGCCGCTACTGAAGCGCAACTCTTGCCGGGAGATTCATTTCCCGCGCCGGAAAAACCGGCCAACGAATTGCTGATTCCAATCACCGATTTGGATTTGAAGAATCCCGAAGGCACGCATATTCGCAAGGCCATCGGAGAGACGCTCTGGATGGGAGAGGGACGTAAAGCGGCGCTGGAAAATTACGGCACCGATCCGGCGCAATTCGTGATGGTCCAGCTTTGGATGCAACCGAGTGCGTAGTTGGATGACGAGCATTGCCGGCCGGCGACGACGGACAAACAGCCGCACGATTCTTTGGCCATTCGGCATCGCGGCCGTCATTTTGCTTTCTGGTACGGTCTTCGCTCAACAGGCATCCCCTATTGCTCCGTCAAGTGCAGGCACCGACAGCCTTAACCAGGATCAGATTCGTCAACTCATCCGGCGCGCGGCCGAGGACGATCTGGAGAATCAAAAGCAGCAGCGCAACTACACCTATATCGAACGGGCGGAAGAACGCAGACTTGGCGGTGATGGCCGGGTAAAATCCAGGGAATCGAAAACCTACGACGTGATCAATCTTTACGGCGAGGCCGTGCAACGGCTGGTTGCGAAGGATGACAGACCTCTCAGTGAAAAAGAGGCCGCGCGGGAAGAAGAGAAGATTCAAAAGCTGATCAACAAGCGCGAGAATGAGTCCGACGACGACCGCAAGAAGCGGCTGGAAAAAGAAGAAAAGCAAATGGAGGAAGACCGCGAATTCGTTAAGGAAATTGCCGACGCCTATAACTTTCGCCAAGCTGCTCCGGAGATATTAGAGGGGCGTCCGGCCTACGTGATCGACGCCGATCCCCGACCGGGATTTCAACCGCAGCAGAAGGATGCGAAGTTCCTGCCCAAGTTCCGCTTTCGGGTCTGGATCGACCAGCAAAAGGAAGAATGGGTGAAGGTGGACATTCAGTGCATTGAGACGGTTTCAGTCGGCCTTTTTCTGGCCAGCATTCATCAGGGTTCCAAGATTGAAGTGGAACAGACGCAGGTCAACGACGAAGTTTGGCTGCCCAAACATATCGCCCTGAAACTGGATGCACGTATCCTTTTCAAAGGATTCAATGCGGAATCGGATGTAACCTATCGCGACTACAAGAAATTCCGCACGGCGACAAGAGTGGTTCCGGTGGGGGCCAGCGACGAGAAGCCGCGCTGAACGGGCGGTATGGGCGGGCTGGACTTCACGAAATCCAGATGCAGTTCACCTCTAGCCTCTTTGCGCGACATCAATGCGCGTCTCGGCGCGCTGCAAAGCGGATTCTGCCCGCTTGTAATCCACATCGGTGCTGCCGCTCTTGAGGCGCTGTTCAGCCCGCTGTTTGGCTTGCTCAGCGCGTTTTGTGTCGATTTCTTTGGAGCGTTCCGCAGTTTCGGCCAGAATGGTAACTTTGTCGGGCAGAACCTCCGCGAATCCCCAGGCCACGGCAAGAAAATGGGTCTCGCCTTTATTGCGATAACTGATTTCTCCAACTGCAAGCTCGGTAATCAGCGGAGCGTGACCGGGCAGGATGCCGAGAAATCCATTCTTGCCGGGAATTTGCATCTCCTCGGCAACGTCGCGCACCACCATTTTCTCCGGAGTGACGATCTCGAGCTGGAAAGTATCTGCCATGATTGGTCTGGCGATCTACGCGGCGGTTTTCAGTTTTTCTGCCGCTTCCAAAACCTCTTCGATACCGCCCTTCATATAAAAGGCTTGCTCAGGAATATCGTCATGCTTGCCTTCCACGATTTCCTTGAAGCTCTTTACGGTATCTGCAATTTTGACATAACGTCCCGGGGCGCCGGTAAATTGCTCGGCCACATGGAACGGCTGTGAAAGGAATTTCTGGATCTTGCGGGCCCGGGCGACGATGAGCTTTTGGTCTTCGCTCAATTCATCAATACCGAGAATCGCAATGATGTCCTGCAGATCTTTGTAGGTCTGCAGCGTCTTCTTCACGGCTTGGGCAACATCGTAATGCTCCTGCCCGACGATGCGAGGATCGAGAATGCGCGAGGTCGAAGCCAGGGGATCGACGGCAGGATAGATTCCAATCTCCGTCAGGGCGCGCGAGAGCACCGTGGTTGCGTCCAGGTGAGCAAAGGTCGTGGCGGGTGCGGGATCGGTCAAGTCGTCGGCAGGCACGTAAATTGCCTGCACCGACGTGACTGAGCCTTTCTTGGTGGAGGTAATGCGCTCCTGCAGTTCGCCCATCTCGGTCGCCAGATTTGGTTGGTAACCGACGGCGCTAGGCATGCGGCCGAGCAAAGCCGAGACCTCGGAGCCGGCTTGGGTAAAGCGGAAAATGTTGTCGATGAACAGTAGCGTGTCGGCGCCTTCTTCGTCGCGAAAGTATTCCGCCACCGTGAGAGCGGACAAGGCCACGCGCAACCGGGCACCTGGCGGCTCGGTCATCTGACCATAGATTAATGCCGCTTTCGAGTGGTCGGGATCGCCGGGCTTAATGACGCCGGACTCGGTCATCTCCAGCCAAAGGTCATTCCCCTCGCGGGTGCGCTCGCCCACCCCGGCGAATACCGAAAAGCCGCCATGCTGTTTGGCGACATTGTTGATCAATTCCATGATGACCACGGTCTTGCCCACGCCGGCGCCGCCGAATAATCCGATCTTGCCGCCCTTCAGAAAGGGTTGGATCAGATCAATCACCTTGACGCCGGTTTCGAACATTTCGGCGGTCGTCGCCTGCTCGTCAAACAGAGGCGCCGGGCGATGAATGGGGAGCCGCTTGGTGTACGGAATGGGGCCGAGCAAATCCACGGGCTCGCCAATCACATTCATGACGCGCCCCAGGGTGCCGCGGCCCACCGGAACCGAGATCGGGCCGCCCAGGTCGATAGCTTTCATGCCGCGCACCATACCTTCGGTCGGCTCCATGGCCACGCAGCGCACGCGGCCTTCGCCCAGGTGCTGCTGGACCTCCAAAATCACGCTAATTGGCGAAGGGACGGTAAAGCCCTCGCTGACCACCTTGAGCGCCTCATAAATATGCGGCATCGAGCCCTCGACGAATTGCACATCCACCGCAGGGCCGGAAATCTGAATTACGTGTCCAATATTCTCTGCCATAACACCTCAGCTTTTCAGCTCTTAGCCGTTAGCTCAATCCTTCGATTCAAATATTTTGTCGTTCTCATCAAGCTCCGGTAGTCTCGCGAAAAGCTAAGAGCCAAAGACTAAAAGCTAATCGCTGTTTCCTACGACGCGGCGGCGGCGCCGCTTACGATCTCAATAATTTCTTTCGTGATCTTCGCCTGGCGGGCGCGATTCATCACCAAGGTAAGCGAATCAATCATGTCGGTGGCGTTGCTGGTAGCGGATTCCATGGCGGTCATACGGGCGGCATGCTCGGCTGCTACCGATTCGAGCAAGCCATGGAAAATCTGGATCGCCACATATTTAGGCAACAGTGAACGAAACAACTCATCGGGCGGCTGCTCGTAGATATAGTCCACCGGCGCGGTCGCGAATTTCGCGGCAGCGGCGTCAATCTCGTGAGTATCAGGCGGACGCAAGCCCACACCAGATTCTTTGGCAGCTTCCAGTATGCGCTTCTTCTCTTGGAGGCTCATGTCCACAGAATGCGCCACATCGGTCTCACCCACATGCTCGATGGGCAATACCTTTTCGACGACTAAGCGCTGCGCGATCACCGACTTGAATTCGTTGTAGAGAAGATAGACGGAATCGACTTCTTCGTTGCTGTAGCGCTCAATTACTTTCTGGGCCAACTCCGAGGCCAGTGAATATTCGACTTTGTTCAACACACCGATGTGTTCGCCGATCAGCGTGGTGCGCGCGGATTCGGACGAATCGGCGGTACGCGGATCGGCCACCGGATAACGCCGCCGCAGAAAATCGCGCCCCTTGCGGCCGATGGCCTCAATCTCGATATTCTTGCCAGACTTGGATTCAAGAAAGCGCGACGCGGCTTTAAGAATATTTGTATTAAACGCCCCCGCCAGGCCTTTGTCGCCGGTGACCACAATCAGCAGAACTCGATTCTCAGCCCGCTGCGCCAACAAAGGATGCTTTGGCGCGCCCGTCTCAGGATCGAAAATCTCGGCGCGCGACACCAGAGACTTCAACACATTGGCCAGCATTTGCGCGTAGGGGCGTGCGGCCAGGGCGCGCTCCTGAGCGCGGCGCAACTTCGCCGCCGAAACCATCTTCATTGCCTTGGTGATCTGCCGCGTGTTGATCACGCTGCGGATACGGCGCCGGATGTCGAGTATGTTAGGCATGGAAACAGCTGTTAGCTTCTAGCTCTTAGCGATTGGCTTGAACTGACCACACGCCTAAGCCCGAAGGATTCGATCGACTCGTGGTTATTTGCAGGATCCAATAATCATTTCCAGCAAGAGCTACGGCCACTCCCATCGCATCGTAAGATCCTTCGCGGACTGAAAACCGCCCAGGATGACGTTCCCAGCGCATTTACTTCGCCACGGGCTGCCGTTGCGATACAAACTGTTCTTTCGCGTCTTTGATCACCTTCGCCATCTCGGCTTTCAAAGCGTCGTCGAGAACTTTTTTCTCCATAATGCTGCGCAGCAACCCGGGATTGGTTGTATCCACGAACTTGTAGACCTCCGCTTCGAAATCGCTTACCTGATCGACCGGAAGGTCGTCCAGATAACCGCTGGTGCCGGCAAAGATAATCAGAATCTGTTTGGAAAATGGCAGCGGCGAGAATTGTTTCTGCTTGAGCAACTCCACCAGGCGCTGCCCTCGATTCAACTGGGCTTGGGTCGCCTTGTCGAGGTCACTGCCGAACTGCGCGAAAGCCGCCAGTTCGCGGTATTGCGCCAACTCCAACTTCAGACTTCCGGCTACCTGCCGCATGGCTTTGATCTGCGCGCTGCCGCCGACACGGCTCACGGAAAGTCCTACGTTCACGGCGGGGCGAATGCCCTGGTTGAACAAATCGGTTTCCAGGTAAATCTGCCCGTCGGTAATCGAGATCACGTTGGTGGGAATGTAAGCCGAAACGTCGCCTGCCTGAGTTTCAATGATCGGCAGAGCGGTAAGTGATCCGCCGCCATTTTTGTCGCTGACCTTGGCGGCACGCTCCAATAAACGCGAGTGAAGATAGAAGACGTCTCCGGGATAGGCTTCGCGACCCGGAGGCCGGCGCAGAAGCAGGGAGATTTCGCGGTAAGACGCGGCATGCTTCGACAGATCGTCGTAGATCACCAGCGCGTGGCGCTTTGAATCCCGGAAGTATTCGCCCATGGCGCAAGCCGCATAGGGCGCGATATACTGCATCGGAGCCGGTTCCGAGGCTGAGGCCGCAACCACGATGGTGTACTCCATGGCGCCGGCATCTTCGAGAATCTTCACCACTTGAGCAATGGAAGAGCGCTTCTGGCCCACCGCGTTGTAAATGCAGATGAGGTCGTTGCCCTTGTTGTTGATGATGGTATCGAGCGCAACCGCGGTTTTGCCGGTCTGGCGGTCGCCGATGATCAGCTCGCGCTGGCCGCGGCCGATGGGAATCATGCTGTCAATGGCTTTGAGTCCCGTGGCCATAGGTTGGCGCACCGGCTGGCGGTCAATCACCCCCGGGGCGAGACGCTCCAAGGGAATAAATTCGCTGGTCGCGATCGGGCCTTTGTCGTCAATTGGCTGGCCGAGAGCATTTACCACGCGGCCGATCATGGCGTCGCCTACCGGCACGCTCATGATGCGCCCGGTGCGCTTCACCTCATCGCCTTCGCTAATCTCCGTATATTCGCCGAGCAGCACCACACCGACCTGGTCTTCCTCCAGGTTCATGGCAATGCCCGCGACGTCGTGCGGAAAAGACAGGAGCTCGCCGGCCATGACCTTATCGAGGCCATGGACGCGGGCAATACCATCGCCCAGTGTCACTACCGTTCCAACTTCGTCCACGGCAATCTTGGATTGGTAGTTCTCGATCTGCTGCCGGATCAGCTGCGTGATCTCGTCTGCTTTTATTTGTGCCATAGATTCAGCTTCCAGCCTCTAGCTCTTAGCTTCTAACCCCTCTGGCTTTGGGCCGCTCGGCAACAACAGCGGTTCCAACATCCAGCCAGGAGCTAGAAGCTTATGTACTAAGCGCCGCTTGAATTCTTTCGAGCGTACCCTTCACCGAACCATCGTAAATGGTGCAACCCATGCGAACGATGGCTCCGCCCAGGAGCGCCTGATCGAGGGAGTAAGCTGCCCGGATTTTCATACCGCTCAGCTCCTCCAATTCGGACTCGAGCGTCCGGCGCTCGTCCGGGCCGAGTTCGCGCGCGCTGCTGACCTGGGCTTCGGCGAATCCCATCCGCCGATCGAGCTCAATTTCAACCTGCTTCACGATCGGGCCAAGAAACTCCACGCGATGATGATCAATTAACACCGCCATGAAATTGCGCACCGAGTCAGATATGTGCTCCCGGCCCACGATCGCATCCAGAACGGCACGCTTCTGAACCGCGGAAATCGAAGGTGTCTCCCACACTTGCCGCAACTCTCTACTCTCGGCTACCAGACCAACCAGGGCTTGCACCTCCCGCAAAACGTTGGCGGGATCGAGATGCTGGTCAAAAACCACATCGGCTAGGGCCTGCGCGTAGGTGCTGGTGACGGTCGCCATCTAATTGTCACCCTTATGCGACTTGCCGTCACTGGCCAACTGGGCCGCGAACTCCCGCACCAGGGCTTGATCGGCGGCGGGATCGACACGGATTTGTTTGGCAGCCAGGCTCACGGCCAATGACGCGGCATAGGCCGTCAACTCGCGCCGTGCGGCCTTGGCAGCGGCCGCGATCTCCTGCTGCGCGGCTTGCACGATCTTGCGCCCATCTGCTTCGGTGGCGGCTATGATGCGGGCTTCTTCGGCTGCAGCTTCTCTCTCCGCAGTTGCGCTCATAGCCGCAATTTCCGCATCCAGGCGTGAGAGCCTTGCGCCAATATCGCTAAGGCACTGGTTAGCCTCGGCGCTGGCGCGCCGCGCCTCTTCCATGGCTTGCTGAATATGCAGGGTACGAGCCCGGAAAAGGCCGGGGAGGTTCTTCCTGGAGGCCCAGATGATAATCGCAGCCACGATGGCGAAATTGACGAACAGACACAACCAGTAGGCGTGCTCCGTACTTAACCCGGTGAGCGAAGCTACCTTCTGAACCGAACCGGAATGCTTGAATTGCGCATTGTCGTCCTCGCCCGCAGCTTCGCGCGATTCCTTGGCCAGTTCCCTGCCAAAATGCGGGCCCGCATCGTTCGACGACTGATCGCTCGACGATTGAGCTTGCTGTTTATTGGCGGTTGCACCTGAAGATTTACTGGACGACTGGCCTTGCGCTAGAGCGCTCAAGCCAAAAATCAGGCACAGACCGGCGACAGCCATCAGCCAGAAATTCCGTCGTGTCTGATTTAAAGCGTGATTTCTCAATTTCCACCCATCGCGGGACGGAGCACCGTCCGGATAATTTCCTCTGCCAGCCGCCCACTCTCGGCCTGCAAGCCAGCTTGAGCTCCTTGCTTGTCTTGCTCGATAGCCTTTCGCGCCTGCTCCACCTGTTCGTGAGCCTGGGATCGCGCCTGAGCTGCGGCGTCGGTTCGCGCCTGCGAAGCCGCCTGCGCACGCGCTTCCTGCGACTTGAACACCGCCAGCCGCGCCTCGCGCAGGCGCTGCTCATATTCCGAAGTACGCGCTTCGGCGGCCGCGATGTCGGCGCGCGCCTTTTCCATGGCACCTTCGGTACGGCTGCGCCGCTCCGCCAGCACCCTCATTAAAGGTTTGTGCAGCAGGATCACATAAATCCAATACAGCAGCACCAGGAAAATGATGGTGGGCACCGATCCGCGCAGTAATCGGCCTAGTTGGTGGAGCGTCTGATCCATGTGGGGCTGATAAATTCCTAGTGAAAGAGGGCTAAAAAACCATTAAACCTAGCATCTTGGTTGGGCAAGTGTCAACGCCGAAACGGTGCCAATTACCCTCTAAAATCACGCGGATATTGCGCTCCGCACCACTCTCAGTGCACAATAGTTACAAGGATACTCCAGCTGGGCAACGAAACGAATTTGTTTCCTTTTCCAAAGGCTGAGCATCCAAGTAAGTGGCAAAAGAACCACTGGTGGCTTCAACATCCCCGCTGGTTGGGCGCGCGAGGCTTTTAGATCGGGCGCAGTGAACCAACTGGAGCCGCTGAGAGGCTTTCAACATCCCCGTTCCAGCATGAGCGGAGTGCGGCCGGTCAGGTAGACGGTGCGTGCGCGCGTCTGGAGCTGAAAGCGTGACAAACGATGGCTACGGCAACTGCAGTTTGCAGTCTGGAAAATTATCTCGTCCTGCCCGACCACACCATGGACGAGCGGATTCGCAGCGTGCGGCAAATTCTGGGCCGGGATGTGGTCATTCTGGGGCATCACTACCAGCGCGATGAAGTTATCCGCTTCGCCGATTTTCGCGGCGACTCCTACAAGCTGGCGCAGGAAGCCGCCCAGGCCGGCGGAAAGCATATCGTGTTTTGCGGCGTGCACTTCATGGCGGAGAGTGCCGATATTCTCAGCCAACCCGGCCAGGTAACCATCCTTCCCGATCTCAATGCCGGCTGCTCTATGGCCGACATGGCCGAAATTACCCAGGTCGAAGACTGCTGGGAGCAACTGGTACGCGCCGGGCTGACCACGGACGAAGGTCTGGGCATTACTCCGATTACGTACATGAACTCAACCGCGGCCATTAAGGCATTCTGCGGCGAGCGCGGCGGGGTGGTCTGCACTTCATCGAACGCTCCTGGAGCTTTCCGATGGGGATTGGGCAAGAACCCCAGGTTGCTTTTCCTTCCTGACCAGCATTTGGGCCGCAACACCGGTTATGCCATGGGCGTCCCGCTTACCGAGATGGTCGTTTGGGACCCATACATGATTGGCGGCGGAGTGAGTCCAGAGCGTTTGCGCTCGGCGAAAGTGATCTTGTGGAAGGGCCACTGCTCGGTGCATCAGCGCTTTTTGCCGGAACACGCGGATAACGTTCGCGCGAAGTATCCGGGGATTCGCGTGATTGTGCATCCTGAATGCCGCTGGGAGGTTTGCCAGAAGGCGGATGGGATTGGATCAACTGAAGGCCTGCTGAATATGATTCGGCAGGCGGCGCCGGGAACCATGTTCGCCGTAGGTACCGAGATTCATCTGGTAAACCGCATGGGAAAGGAATTCGCGGCGGAAGGAAAGAAAGTGATCACGCTGGACGATTCCGGGTGCTTGTGCACGACCATGTTCCGCATCTCTCCGCAGCACTTGTGCTGGGCGCTGGAGAATCTGGCGGAGGGCCATGTGGTCAATCAGATCAAAGTGAAAGAAGATGTGAAGCAGTGGGCGCGGGTGGCGCTGGACCGGATGCTGGAGATTCGATAGCCAGACCGCTAAATCTCACTACCCATCTCTCACTCGACTGGAATGCGGTAAAATGGTCTCGGCCATATGTCTGATCGCACGTTTACCCTCGACGAAGCACAAACCCTCCTCCCCGTGCTCGAATCCCTGCTGCGCGCCTCGATTGACAGTAAGCAACTGATTGAGAGGGTGGACGGCGAATTTCACGAGGTCGCCCATCGGGTTTTTCTGAACGGCGGAACGCACCTCGACATCCTCAAACTCGCGCGACGCAAAGCGGAGCGGGAGAAGGCGGTACAGCGCATCAAGGATTCTCTTGCCGAAATTGACGCCATGGGGGTGCAAGTCAAGGATCTCGACATCGGACTGCTGGATTTTCCCTGCGAGGTCGATGGGCAGACGGTGTTGCTTTGCTGGAAGCTGGGAGAGAACGGCATCACGCATTGGCATGGCATCAGCGAAGGCTTCGCTGGCCGCAAGCCGATCGACGAGCGCATCAGCAAAGCAAAAAGAGCGAACTAACTAGCAAGTGATTATTGGCTAGTAATTGGCCGAGACCAATCTCTCCTATCAAAATCCACATAATCATCGTCGTTATTTGCACCGGATGAAGCAACTTTTCCTCTAGTCACTGGCCAATCATCACTAGCTACTTCCTACGGCTGTCCTCCCTTATTCCATTTTGGCGTGAAATCTGAGTTGACCAGCCATTGCACGGGACGCAATAACGAACCGATGGCGGCGTCCATGTGCTTGAAGTCAAGATGCGCCAAATCATCGCTGGGCTGATGGTAATCCCTGTGTAGGCCGAAGCTGGAGACGGTTTGCGCGACTACTCCCTGTTTCGCCAGAATGTAATTGTCCGAGCGGGCGAAAAAATTCTGCTCGGGGTGCGGGTCTGCTACGAGATGCGCGCCATGAGCCGCCAACGCGGGCCCGAGATTGGAGCGCTCCCACCCCGTCAACCATAAGGTGTGAGCTCTGAGCAAAGGATCGGCGCGGCCAATCATTTCAAATTCCAGGTTGGTGGCAATGTCTTTGAGTGGAACCGGCGGATGTTGGTGAAAATAAGTCGCGCCCATGCCGCCGATTTCTTCGCTGCCGAATAACGCGAAGATGACGGTCCGCCGCGGACGCGGCCCTTTACCCAAAATTCGCGCCAGTTCCAGAACGGCGGTCGTGCCCGAGGCATCGTCGTCAGCGCCGTTATAGATATCGTCTCCATTCACCGCCTGACCGATACCCAAATGATCCAGGTGCGCGGATAACAACACCGCCGAGCGCCGCAATGTGGGATCGCTACCGGGCAGGATACCGACGGCGTTCCAAGTGGAGGTTTTCTGCTCTTCCGAAGCAGCGGCGAAGTGGATTATGGTGCCGTCGGACGTGCTCAACAATGCGTCAAAGGCGCTTCTGTTCAATTGCAGCATGTTGAAGTGTTCTTCGGCCGGGCTGGCTTCGCCAGCCAGCCACAAGGGAAACTTCGGCCACTGCCGGGCGGCTTCAGCGAATTTTGCCGCTGTGCCCTCGGGAGCAACAACCAACTCCGCAACCGCGCCCTTGTTTACCGCATCCAGCGCCGCACGCTGCACCTGGGCATCGTCTCGTCTGCTGATGAGGACGACCGACCCCGGCGTGACGCTCGCATTCTGATCCGCCGCATCAAGCTTAAGCAAAGGGCCGCTGAAACTGGCATCGGAAAGATAAACCGTTAGAAATTCCTTGCCTTGTTTCCAGGAGACAGTTTGCGAGATGCCCGCCGCTGAGATATCAAAGCTCAATGCCGGATCAGAAGCCACCCGTCGCCCCACGAGCGGCGCCCGCTGAATGTATCCGCCATCGTCGCCGGCGGGCTGAATCCCATACTGGCGCAACTCGGAGGCCACATAAGCCGCAGCTACCCATTCGTCATGGGTCGCGCTGCCCCGCCCCTGCATCACATCGGAGGCCAGGAATTCCTCGTGCGCCCGGATGCAAGCATCGCAGACCTGGGTCATCGAATACACGGCTGCACGCTGCGCTGGCGATCTTACATTCGGGTTCTTGAGAGGGGTGACGAATTTCTGAGGGAACACTGACGCGGAAAGCATCATCCCTATCAATGTCCAGAGATACAGCCAGTTCTTGCGTGGTTTCATCAGGCCTCGCTTAATTCGGGTTCGAGAGGGTAGCACGATAATTCTGGCGATCAGCCATTCCTGCGAAGCTTCACGCGTTTGTTAGTTTAAGTGCCGACAATCCCTACACCCTTGGAAGAAACGAAGGTGCACGGTTACCCATAACCAAAATCTTTCTCTGCTACAATTTGGATGCGCTTGGGGCAGGTTCGCGAGGTATCAGTCTTGCTGTTGAAGGTTCTATCATGCTGAGAACGAAGCGGAAACTCCAACTCGTGGCTGCCTTCGCGGTTTTATTTCTGAGCGCCGCGGGCTTGGGTTGCCGGGGATTTTTTGTCAATCCGACGCTGACCACCATCACAGTCGACCCCCCAACGCAGACCATTCAGGTTGGGAATCAATTGCAGATGACCGCTACCGGCACTTATAACGATGGCAGCAGCAACACGATCTCCAGCAACCTGTTCTGGTCAAGCGATCCCACTTCGGTAGCGACCATCACCGCTGGAGGTCTGGTGGTCGGCGTGAGTACGGGTACAGCCACCATTACCGCCACCTCCGCCAATATTACGGGGACGACCACGGTTATGGTTGCACTTCCTAATGTGACCTCGATTCAGGTCGCCCCCAGTAACACCAGCATCTCGCAAAGTGGCTCACAAAGCTATACGGCGATGGCCACGGTGTCGGGACAGACCAATCCGGTGGACATTACCGGAAACGCAACTTGGACACTGACCGTCGGTAGTTCACCCGGAGGAGTTGCTGTCGCCACCGGGTTGTTCACCTTATCCAATTCCGGTACCGCCGAATTGGTTACGCCGCAGTCGGGTGCGTTTCCTTCGTTGCCTTATACGGTCACAATTAACGCCAGCTATCCCGGCAATAACAATACGACGGTCACGGGAACTGCCGTCTTGACCATTGAAAACTAGATAGAAGGTCGTGATTGGCCGCCCCGGAACAAGATTTCCTTTGCGCTATAGTATTTTCCTGTGACTCTGCTAACTCTTAAACGGCGACTCGCGCCGTTGCTGCTGGCCATCCCATTGCTTTTTTCGGGATGCGATCGAGGCGGTAGCCGTGTCCTCGAAACCGCCTATGTTTCCGCTCCGCAGGCCTTTTTGCGCGACCACGTAGCGGCGGTTTTCAACAAGACCGGAACCGTAAAGAATGGCGACCGGGTGGATGTTCTGGAGCATGACCGGCGTTTTGTTCGAGTGCGCACCGCAACCGGCGCCGAAGGCTGGATTGAGCAACGTTACCTGGTAACTCAGCAGGTTTTCGATGGCTTTCAGGCGCTGGCTCAGCAAAATAAAGACAAATCCGCGGAGGCTTCTGCCGTCACCCGCAACGATATCAATCTCCATCTCACGCCTGGCCGCGACACCGAACATCTTTTCCAGTTGGGCCAGGGAGCCAAGGTCGCACTTTTAGAGCGCAGCACCGCCGAGAAAAATCCTTCGCCCGCGCCCGCGCCGTCTGCCAACAAGCCTTCTACCTACGATAAGCAGCTTCCTGCCCAAGCGGCCGCACTCCCGCCCAGTCCGCTTGAAGATTGGTGGCTGATTCGCGACCCCGAGGGCAATGTGGGGTGGGTATTGGGCAGGATGCTCGATGTAGATGTGCCGCTGGATATCGCGCAGTATGCCGAGGGCCAGCGCATTGTGGCCGCGATGGTTTTAAATCAGGTGCAGGACTCCGACAAGAGAGTACCCCAATATCTCGTACTACTTACTGAGCCCAAAGACGGCATGCCCTTCGATTACAATCAGTTTCGCGTTTTTACCTGGAACGTGAGGCGCCACCGCTACGAGACGGCGTATCGGGAGAGAAATTTGAACGGCGTCTTGCCCGTCACGGTGTCAAACGAAAGCTTCGATAAGGAAGGTATGCTGCCGGTTTTCGTCATACGGGTGAAAGATGACGATGGCAAGATCACGGATCGTAAATATAAATTGAACACACCGATCGTTCACCGTGTTCTTGCGCCCGGAGAAGAACCGCCAAAAGCTTCCCCGCGCAAAACCTCCTCGCGCAAAACTGCAGCCCGAAAGCGGCGCCGCTAGCCAACTGATTCCGCATTAAGTTTTGGGAGCGGCGGCACGGGGCTGCCTTCAGACAAAGCTTTCTCCCATCGAGCAGTGGATTCGAGCATCGGCGTCAGATACACTCCGCCGAAAACATCCGGGCAGCCTTGCAGATTTTTGCGGCCCCGCACCAACAAAGACAGTGCTCCTCTCAGGTTTCCGGTAGAGTGGTGATGCAGCGCGACCGCGATCTGAATCAATCCCTGCAGAAAACGCTTTTCCGGACCCGCGCCGGCGCGCCAGAGATCCTCCCAAGTTTCGTGCGCTTCGAAGAATTCGCCGCCGTTGAAATAATCCACCGCGCGAAGGTATAAGGTCAGATCCAAAGAGGCTGACCCTATTTGCCGAAAATCGGGTAATGGCTGGCCGCTCCCATGAAAAACAGGAGTGGGAACGAGAGAAAGAAATTCGTTCGTGAGGCGAGATAGGCTTGCCGCGCCATGGCCGCCGCGTTGGCTGGCGGAGTTCCGGCCAATGTCCCATAAATGATCCGCTTGTTATTCAGCCAGATGATGCCCCAGACATTAAACAACATCATCATCCCCAAGCCGCCGCCGACGCCGATACAGAGAACGTGATTGTCGTCCCCACCCACGGGCGTATAAGCCACAAATAACCATGAAGCCACGCTCACCAGGATGATCACGATCGCGGCCAACAACCAGGGATTTGGAGTCTTCTTCACTACTGCAAAATAAATGTGCCAGGCAACGATCCAGATTAAGAGGAAAAATCCCACCGTAATCCATGGATTTTTGCCTTCTAGGTGCGCCGCGGCAGCCACGTAAACCTGTGCCCAATACCAAAGTCCGACAAAAACCGTGAGCAAGGCGCTCCAGCGAAACCACTGCAAGGCCGGTAGGGTGAGACTTTGAAATATTTTTGGCTTGGCGGAGGCATCCACCTGCTTCATGAAAGGGACATTCACGAGATTGAAGAAATACAGCAGCCCTACCCAGGCAATCCCAGCCACAAAATGAACGAACCGAAGCAGAATTGCGAATGTTTCCTGGCCAGTATGGTGTGGGATGAGGGAGATGAGAGCCAAACCATAGAGAGAATGATGCATCTTAAGATCGCTCCTGGGTGCTCGGGAATGGCGGAATGCAAGCCAACCGGACAAGGTCGCCGGTCGCTGGAATCTTGGCACCTGCAAGGCAGCGTGTCAAACGCGGAGTTGGCCGTTCCGCGCGCACTCCGAAACGGCGGCGGCGCCATGTGGTACAAATGGGATGGCTAATGGGTCCCTGTATTCATAGATTTTGGCTAGTTTGGATATCAATGTTGCTTTCGATGTACAAGGAGATCGGCGATGGACAATAAGCCGGCGCAGAACATTCAGGACTCTTTCCTCAACACAGCCCGTAAAGAGCGCAATAACATCACTATCTATCTTTTAAGCGGGGTCAAACTGACCGGCCGCATTCGCTCTTTCGACAAGTATTCGGTGGTGCTGGAATCTAACAATCAAGAACAGCTGATCTTCAAACATGCGATTTCCACGGTGGCGATGGGAAGGATTCCCCATGCCGTCCCCGACAAACCCGCAACCGGGACGAATGAAGCGCTTCCCACCGTGAGCGCCTCCGGCACGAATGGATAGCTCATACTTTTGTTTGTCAGGAGTAGATGCCCGCGGCTGAGATTCGCCGAGAACGCGCCTTCCTAGTCGGCATCGATTATCCGACCCGCTTGCGTTCCGTTGCCGGAACGCGAGGAGCAAAGCCGTCACTCAGCCGCAACGCCTTAGGTGCGCGAGACGGGTCGAGTGGAACTGGCCCAACTTCACGCGCACCCACCATTCCAGAATTCAGTGCGGAAGAGTCGTTGCAAGAGTTGCGAACGCTTACCACCAGTGCGGGCGCGGAAATTGCTGGTGAGTTCTTGCAGCGGCGAGATCGTCCGGATGCCGCGACCCTTATCGGAAGTGGAAAGCTGGAGGAAATTGCCGGCGCTGCGGCGTCCGTGTCCGCCGATCTGCTGATTTTTGATCACGATCTGACCGCATCACAACAGCGAAACATCGAGAGAATCGTCAAGACTCGTGTCATTGATCGAACGCAGTTAATCTTGGACATCTTTGCCCGCCATGCCCGCACCCGCGAAGGCCAGTTGCAGGTGGAACTGGCGCAACTGGAATATATGCTCCCACGGCTTGGCGGACGCGGCATTGAAATGTCGCAATTGGGCGGCGGCATCGGGACCCGCGGGCCAGGTGAAACCCAACTCGAAACGGATCGCCGCAAGATCGCCCGCCGGGTTCGCCACGTGAAACAGCAGTTGGAGAATGTGCGCCGCATTCGCACCCAGCAACGCCTGCGCCGGGAATCGGTGCCGGTCGCAACCGTCGCCCTGGTCGGCTATACCAATGCGGGCAAATCGACCTTATTCAATGCGCTTACCAAAGCGGGTGTTCTTGCGTCTGCGCAGATGTTCGCGACCCTTGACCCGACGATCCGCGGGATAACCCTCCCGTCCCGGCGGCAGATCTTATTGTCGGACACGGTGGGATTTATCCGCAGCCTGCCCCATACTCTGGTTTCCGCTTTTCGTGCGACTCTGGAAGAGGTGCAGCGAGCTGCATTGATTTTGCACGTCTCCGATGCCAGCAGCCCGCTTACCGCCGAGCAGGACGCCCAGGTGGAGCGTGTCCTCAAAGAGTTGGAGGTCGAGAAGAAGCCGCGTTTACGGGTGATGAACAAGATCGATTTGTTGCCGCTGGAGCAGCGCGACGTCTTACGTGCAAGCACCGATACGGTTTACATCTCCGCGGCAAAAAATATCGGGATGAACGGTTTGCTCGACAAGATTGACGAAATGCTCGTTGAGGACCCAATTAGCCGTGTACGCCTGCGGATTCCGCAAGAGCAAGGCAAGGTGCTGTCTCTGCTAGAGTCGCGGGCCAGAATACTCTCGCGTCGCTACCGCGAGGGTATCGTGGAATTGCAAGTCGATGCGCCGGAATCGGTCGTGCGTCAAGTTAAGCCGTGGGTGAAATAAGCACCATCCCGAGTAATTAGCTCCGCAAACTTAAATGGGCCGGCAACCAAGAAGCGGTGACATTCCTTGGCTATCGGCCCACTCGACCCTGAATTGGATCGGAGGTGATACCTCTATGCTAGTCCCCTCGATTCAGTTGTCAAGAATTCTTTCGGACTTTTTTCAGCAGAATTCTCAATTTTGGAATTCCTATTTGGAAGTCATGTGACGAACTTACGGCGCTCGCTCTAACGTATTGAAATTGAGGGCAATTGGCTGCCCAGTTTTATTGCTTTCCCGCGTGGGAAGGGTCACTGTTACCCGCGGTATCAAGATCGAGAAATAGGCGCTGCGCCGCTACTCCCGGGGGATAACACTGGCCGTCGCGATTGTAGTTCGCGGGACACCCCGAGGCTACGTCTGGTCGCTTTGGCGACTCTGCAAATTGCCAAATCTGAGCATCCGCAATCCCGCTATCTGTGGGGGTGGGTGGCGGTCTGCGAAAAGCGCAGCCCGGGGATGGCGGGCATGCATCGTTAGTAATGAAGTAAGTAATCTTACGCAGGCCTGCGTTCTCACGGATGTCGTTGGCCGTGGTTATGTTCGTGCCATCGTCTTCGCGCACCGCGATGCCCGAGCAGTACACCCCAGCGCGAAAGCCAGCAGCGGCAATGGCGTCTACCCATGCATAGATGTACGCCTTTTGTTCGGGGAGCATGCGGCCCCCTTGCTCCTGATCGAGAAAGATTACGCTGTTGCGGGGAAACCCTTCGTGCTTGGCTGAGGCGGCGGCGGCTTGCGCATCCGATCTGCCGATGCGCGCGGCATAAGCGGTGTTCTTAAGCTGGGCGTAAAGCCTGCCATTGAAGAGCAATAGAAATCCGAATCCAGCGGACTCTACAACCTGCCGCTTACCGATCCAGGTATTGCGCCGCTCTCCGGGAGGAACGTTCAGCCAATATCCGGTGAACGCAAAGGTCTGGCGTAATAGTTTGAGATTTGCATCTCCGGGATAATCGTTGCGGTCAAAGCCAAGGTAGGACTGCGCATTGCCTTTGCAAGCCAGCGCAACCGTTATCAAAGCGATCGCGCGCCATCTGTTGATTCCAGCCGTTGGCATAAATGAGCGATTTCGTCAGGGATGGCAGCCGCCTCTAGCCCCCAATGTGCACCATGGTGCGGGAGGCGGGTACAAAATCGGGTTCCCCAATGTGGTGGCGTTCCTCCTTTTTCTCAACCACACCGCGGATGAAGCCCTCCAACTCTGCGTTCGACGCGCCCCGCTGTATCTCGCCATATAAATCGTGATCCCAGAGGGAAAACAGACACGTTCGAATCTTGCCATCGGAGGTGATGCGGATGCGATTGCAATGGCCACAGAAAGGATGCGACACCGGAGCAATGATGCCGATCTCTCCGATGCCGTCTTCAAAACGGTAGCGTCGCGCCGTTTCGCTGCGTGCATGCGGAATCTCGACCAGCGGCCGATACTCGGCCATCCTTTTTAAGATCTCTGGAAGCGTCACTACCGTATTTGGCGACCAGGTGCGTCCTTCCTCGAGCGGCATGAACTCAATGAACCGAACCACCACGCCCTCTTCACGGGCGAACATGCCAAAAGGGATGATCTGATCTTCATTGAAGCCCCGCATGAGGACGCAATTGACCTTGATTGGCCACAACCCTACCCGGCGCGCGGCGCGGATGCCACGGAGGACGTTATCGAATCCTTGTTCAACACGGGTGATTCGGGCAAAACGGTCGGGATCGACCGCATCCATGGACACCGTGACCCGGGCTAAGCCCGCATTTTTGAGCGGCGCGGCAAGTTCGGCTAGCAAGTCGCCGTTGGTGGTGATCGCTAAATCAAGTGAGTCTCCATCGGCATCGCGCAACTTCGCCAGCTCGTGCGTGAACTCCACCACACCTTTGCGCAACAGCGGCTCTCCGCCGGTGATGCGGACTTTCTTTACCCCCATTCCGACCAGCACCTGCGCCATGCGCAGATATTCGCCGAATGGCAGATCGCCATATAACGCGCCTTCGTTGCCGGTGCGGCAATAGACACATTTGTAATTACATCTGTCGGTAATGGAGATACGCAGCTCGGTGATGGCGCGGCCGAATTTGTCAGTGAGTGACATGGGGTGAATCCAGGAGCGAAGCACACATGAACGCAGGAGCCACTCCCGACGGGCGTGCGCTTTTTCGATGACCTCCTTGCACTATTGCATTGAAGGCGCCCGCGGTTCCCTACAAGACAACGAGATACTTGGCGCTGGGTCAAGGCGGCCACGTTGTTTGCCGTCAAGTAGGGTATTCCCTAAAGCTCCTGAATCCGTCTCAATTATAGACTTCAAAGCACGAACCCCGGAAAAAAGACCGCTTGAATGACGATGAGTCAATTATCCTGAAATGCCACTAACCAATCGTTTTCAGATGATAGGAGATAAGTCAGTGTCGAAATTCGTATCTATAGTTGCACTGTTGTTTGTGACCCAAGGCCTATTCGCCGACCAAATTACTTTGAGCAATGGCGATCGCCTTACCGGAACCATCACCAAAGCCGATGGCAAGACCCTGGTGATGAAGACAGAATTTGCCGGCGAGGTCACGGTGCAATGGCCGGCGATCTCGGCAATTGAGTCCGCGGAGCCTCTACACGTCTCTTTAAAGAGCGGCCAGACAGTGGTTGGTGCGATCAAAACCACGGACGGCGGTCTCGATGTCGTGCCCGCCAATGCGCAACCGGTCTCGGTGACCAAAGAAGCCGTGGTTTCCATGCGCAGTCAGAGCGAGGAAGCGGCCTACGAGAAAACATTGCACCCCACCCTGATGCAAGGTTGGACGGGCGGTGCAAATGTTGGGTTCGCACTCACTGGAGGCAACAGCGAAACCGAGAATTTGGCAATCGCCTTCACCGCGGATCGCAAGACGCTCAAGGGCCACATTGGCCTGTATGAAAATTCTGTCTACGCCAAAGACAATGTGCCCGGTGCAACGCCCTCAACTACCGCACAGGCTACCCAGGGAGGAGCACGGTATGACCGCGATTTCGCCACCCGGGTATTCGGCTTTGGCGCGGCCGATTTTCAGACCGATGCGTTGCAGAGCCTCGACTTGCGCTCCGTCTTCGGGGGCGGTCTGGGTTGGCATGCAATCAAGAACGATCACACCACCCTCGACTTCCTCGGCGGCGCAAACTATACCCGTGAAAATTACTCCACCCTGCAACGAAACCTGATTGCCATCACTGCCGGCGAAGAACTCATGCACAAGCTTGGAAAATCGACCGTGCTTACAGAAAAGCTTTATGGATTCCCCGATATGAACGAGCGTGGGCAATATCGTGCGGCTTTCAACCTGGGCACAGTGACAAAACTGAGCAAGTGGTTGGGCTGGCAAAATGCTTTTGGCGATATTTACGTGACCAACCCGCCAGTTGGCAAGAAGACGAATGACTTGCAGCTGACCACTGGACTGAATATTGCTTTTAGCCATTAAATCCGAAAAAGTATATACTCAACGTATATACATTGCGGAGGTGCGGCATGAGAACCGCAAGGGTCTTTCGCTCTGGAAACAGTCAGGCAGTTCGGCTTCCGAAAGAATTTCGGTTGCAAACCGGAGAAGTAGAAATTTTTCGCCGTGGGCGGGAGATTGTGTTGCGCGAAAAACCAGAGAGTATGGCTCGCGCATTTGATCTCCTAGCCGGGCTCCCTGAAGATTTTTCGCTTTCCCGCCGCAACAAAGACCGTCCTCAGCGGCGAAAAGGGCTCTGAGTGGAAGCCCGCTATCTTCTGGATACAAACATTTGTATCTACATCCGCAAGACTAAGCCACCGGCCGTTTTGCAACGCTTCCGTTCGCTGCAACGGGGAGAGGCGGCGCTTTCCGTCATCACCTACGGAGAATTGTTATATGGCGCGGAGAAGAGCGCATTCCGATCACCGGCGTTTGAACAATTAAGAGAGCTGGTCGAGTGGCTCCCGGCACTCCCGCTGCCGGCAGCCGCAGCGAACACCTATGGAACGATTCGTGCGGACCTGGCGGCAAAGGGTCAAATGATCGGGAACAATGATTTGTGGATTGCTGCACACGCGGTGGCCGCCAACATGATCTTGGTCACTAACAATGAAGGAGAATTTAGTCGGATTGCGAGTTTAAGACTACAAAATTGGGCAGCTTAAAATCTGCTGCAATCCAATTCGTCACATGCCGTCGTAATTTGGCCCACCGCCGCCCTCCGGGGGCACCCAGGTGATGATCTGGTAAGGATCCGCGATGTCGCACGCCTTGCAGTGCACGCAATTTGACGGGTTCAAACTGAGACGTTTGCCGTTAGGTTGTTCGGGATCATCCACCATCTCGTAAACATTGGCGGGGCAAAAGTTTTGGCAGGGGCTGCCAAACTCTTGGATGCAACGCTGGTTGCAAACATCAGTGTTTTGAATGATTAGATGCGAAGGCTGATCTTCTTCGTGTTTGGTTCCCGAATGATAAAGATCGGTCAGCTTGTCGAAGGTCAGCCGTCCATCGCCCTTTGCCGGGCCAAGCAGATGCGATTCCTTGCCGCCATCTGCAGGAAGTTCCGCCAGCTTCTTCATGCGCTCGTAACCTGGAGTCGAAGGGCAACGATTACAAAGACCCCGTCCGCCGGTAACCTGTTGCAATCCGGCATTGAACAGACCCCACCATAAACCGCGCTCAAAGCCTTGATGAAAATTGCGAACCTTCCACAACTCGTCTTTGATCCAGCTCGATTCGACCTTGCGTTGATATTGGCTAAGGACCGCTGCCGATGAATCATTCCTTTGCAAGGCTTCAAAAGCCGTTTCCGCCGCCAGCATGCCGCTCTTAATCGCCAGATGAATCCCTTTTAGGCGCTGTGAATTGAGCAGGCCGGCAGAATCGCCGATGATCAACCAGCCGTCGCCCGCCAGCGGCGGCACGGCCCACCAGCCGCCATTGGGCAAGGACTTCGCGCCATAGCGAATCATCTTGCCTCCCGCCAGCAATTTCGAGACCAGCGGATGGCGCTTGAATTCCTGCAGAACGTGCTGCGGATCAAGCCGCGGATCGGCATAGTCAAGCCCGCTGACGAATCCCAGAGAAACTGTATTGTCCTTCCCACCGTAAATCCAGGCGCCACCGTATTCTTTGGTAGTGAGCGGCCAACCCATGGTGTAGATCACTTGACCCGGTGCGATGCGACCGGGGGGAAGCTCCCATAGCTCTTTGACGCCCTGCCCATAAGTCTGGGGATTGTGTTCCGGCTGAAGCTTGAAATGCGTGAGCAGTTGCCTGGTCAGCGAGCCACGCGAACCTTCGGCAAGAATCACAACTTTCGCTTGCAGATCGTAGCCCGGTTCAAAGTTGGACTTTTTCTGATTTTGCTTGTCCACGCCCTTATCGTCGGTGCGCACGCCGGTGGCGCGATTGCCATCCAGCAATAATTCGGAACCCGCAAAACCGGGGAAGACTGTAATCCCAGCCTCTTCGACCTTGTCTCCAAGCCATTTTACGAAGCGATTCAACGAGATGACGTAATTGCCATGATCCCGGAGCGGTGGTGGAGTGATGGGGAACTTAAACTTTCCTTTTTTCGTCAAAAAATAAACTGCTTCTTTGGCGACTGGAGCTTCGATGGGCGCTTCCGTCTCGAAGCCGGGTAGGAGTTCGCGCATGGAGCGAGGATCTAATAGTGCGCCGGAAAGGCAATGCTGCCCGATCTCGCGGGCTTTTTCCAACACATAAATGTTTTCTTTGCTGAGCGGGGAATCGGCACGCGAGGAATTGTGCTTGTCGATCAGTTGGGAGAGACGCAGAGCACATGCCATGCCAGCCGGACCTCCACCGACGATGACCACATCGGCAGGCATCTGCGGGCGCTCGATACCTTCAAGATGTTTGCGAAAGGCTAGCATTCAGCATTTAGCGCTTAGCGATTGGCACGCGCGGCCAGCGCTAACTCCCGATTTTTGCCTTCTTCACTTCTTCAATCAGCGCGGGCACAACGTCGAACAGATTTCCCACGACGGCATAGTCCGCAATTTCGAAAATCGGAGCTTCCGAGTCTTTATTCACAGCAATAATTGTGTGCGAGCCTTTCATGCCCACAATATGCTGAATTGCCCCGCTGATCCCAAGGGCCAGATAGAGCTTGGGGGCCACGGTCTGGCCCGAGGATCCAACTTGACGGTCCATGGGGAGCCAGCCGGAGTCGCAAATCGGACGTGAAGCCGCAATTTCCCCGCCCAGCGCCTCCGCCAGTTGCATGGCCAGTTCGATGTTTTTCTGTTCTTTGATTCCCCGGCCGACCGCCACAATAATTTCCGCCTGGCTCAGGTCCACGGCTTGCTTGGTCTCTTTGAAGATTGCTTGGGGATTGGTTCGAACCACGCCCTCTGCAATCTCAACTTTCACCGTCTCGACTGGAGCCGCGCTTGCCCCCGATTCAACCTGATCTCCGCGAAACGCCCCATTTTGAAAAGTCACAAACCATGGCGCCTCGCACTGAAAACTGACATCGGCGGCAAATTTTCCTTGAAACATCTGGCGTGTGAAGACCAGCTTCTCGCCTTCTTTCCTGTGACCCACACAATCGCTGATGACCGCGCGTTCCATGGCGGTCGCGAGCTTGGGAACAAAATCGCGCACCTGATAAGTGTGAGGCATAAGGATCAATTTCGAAGCATTGCCCGCAAGGAATTGCTTCAGGGCGGCGGCGAAGGCATCCGGCGTGTACGGCTCAAGCCTGGGTGAATCAAGCGCGAAAACCCTGGCCACTTTCTGGCCCGCCAGTTCCGTGGCAATAGCCGCAATGCCGTCGCCTAAAACTGCAGCCTCGAGTTCCCATCCGGTCTCCGCGGCCAAAGCTTGTCCGGCGGCAAGAGTCTCCCATGAAACCCGGTTCAGTTTGCCGTCGCATTGTTCGGCCACCACCAGGATTTTCTCAGCCATCTCTAAAGCACTCGCGCCTCATTGCGCAGTTTCTCGACCAATTTTTTCGCCACTTCGGCTGGCGCCCCTTCCAGCAATTCGGTTTTCTTCGTCTTCTGGGGCATGTAAAGCCGCTCAATTTTTTGCAGGTTCTGGCCGAGGGGCGGCTGCACCTCCGCTATCGTCACCTTTCGCAAAGGCTTGTTTTTGGCCTGCTTGATGCCTATCAGAGTCGCGTAGCGCAATTTGTTGATCCCGGATTGAATCGTGAGCACGGCCGGTAGTGGCATCTCTACGAATTGGAAATATCCGGCTTCCAACTCGCGTTTTACTTTGATTCCGGCCTCCGTCTTTTCAATCTGCATGATGATCGTCGCGTGCGGCCAACCGAGCAACTCAGCGAGGATCACACCGGTCTGAGCGAAGCCGTAATCATCTGACTGCAGGCCGGTAAAGATCAGATCGAATTTTTCTTCTTTGATGGCGGCGGCAAAGGCGCGCGCGCTGTTGAAGGCGTCCAAACCAACGAATTCGTTGCCTTCGAGGTGGATGGCACGGTCGGCACCCTTGGCCAGAGCTTCGCGCAAGACCTGCTGCGAGCGCGCCGGACCGGCGGTAATTGCGACTACCTCGCCGCCATGTTTTTCTTTTTGCCGCAGCGCCTCTTCCAGGGCATAGGCGTCGGGCTCGTTTACTTCGTAGGAGATGTCTTCGCGAATCCAGGTGCCAGCTTCGTTGACCTTGAGAGGAGCATCCTTCTGCGGGACCTGTTTCATGCAGACGAGGATTTTCAAGTCAGAACTCCTTGGGCGATGTTAGTGGGAGAAAAAAACGCGTTGGCCCGGCCCGATCCCGCAAAAGTCTACTCGGTAAATACCACTGACTGCACTCCTGATACGTCGAAGCGCTTGCGGCAGCGCATGTTCTTACAGGCCATCAAGTCATCCTTGCGCAACATGTAGGAACGTGCCTTGGCAAAACGGGCGCGGTCGCGGTCGTCGGCGCGTCCGGGAAGACTTCGCTTCTTGGTGCGGACCAGCCATGTGACCTCATACTCGGCCGACTGGTGGCAGTGCGGACAGTTCAGGTTTGCAGGTTTCTTTTCAGTGCGTTCGTCAAAAAAATCGCGCTCTTCCATAGGTTTGCATTCGCCGGACTTGCACCGGTCATATCCAATTATTGCAGCTTTCTGCGGCCCGAGCTATGGCAAGATGGAGGCAATGGCAAAAAAGCGCAAGCTGAAAAAGTTCAGCAAAGTGGCGGCGGTTAAAGCCTTGGCCCGCGAACGCATAGGAGCGCCGCCGCCGGAGCGAGTCGTGCCCGATCGAAAGAAAGAGAAAATGGAAAAACACAAGCCCGGCTTGATTGATTTGTTGGATGAGAGCTGAGCCAAACCCAGCGATGACATCGACTTACACGCAAGAAACTCCCGTTCCACGCGGTGTCAATTAGAACGAATTTAAATAAGCGAGGATTTGTATTACTCGGTGTGAGGAAGTTTTTGGCGCAGAGTCTGAAGAACGAAGCCAGCTAATGCGTACGTAGCGGCGTTCGCCAGAAGTACCCAATACACCGAAACCGCAGAATGCTGGATAAATAGTGCGATCGGCTGAGTGATACAGGCCAAAGCGTAGGTAAAACCGCCAATGGGCGTCTGCTTGTTCGCACTCAGAAAATAAAGAGCCCAACCGCCCGCGACCAAAAATCCTGCACTCGCCCACATAGCAATTCGACACTTCATGCTGGCGCTCCTTAATTTCCGCCCATTCTCTCACCTCGCCAGTCAGTGGTCCAACCGGAGCGATTCCCTCTCAAGCCTTGCCAAACCAAGGTAACCGCCGTAGAATAAAAGTGTACCAAATCAGTCCTATTTAGCGGTTAAGACAGCAGCGGCTTATTTGGGAATGACTTAGCCATGATTCGTCTGGGAAAACTAACCGATTACGGGCTCGTGCTGATGAGTCACATGGCTGCCCAGCCGCACGCCGACCTGCATTCGGTGCGTGATCTGGCCGTCCAGTGTCACTTGCCGCTGCCCACCGTGAGCAAACTGTTGAAGATCCTGTTGCATAACGGGCTGTTGGCATCGCACCGCGGAATCAAGGGTGGTTACAGCCTGGCTCGGGAGCCGAATCTGATTACACTGGCGGAAATTATTTCGGCGCTCGAGGGGCCATTGGCCCTGACCCAATGCAGCAGTGAAGTGGCGGGTCTTTGCGATCTTGAATCATCCTGCCGCATCAAGGACAACCAGCGAATCATCAATCAGGTGGTTCGCGGCGCGTTAGAAAACGTTATGCTTTCCGATTTGATCCGGCCTATGCACCTGACGACTATCCGCAACGAAAAAGGCAATTTAGTGCCAGTGATAAGTGGCGCATCCGGGAGAATGCAATGAGCACGAACGTCGACACAATTCGCAATCTGGCTGAACAGGACTACAAGTGGGGATTTGTCACGGATATTGAGCACGAACAGGTGCCCAAGGGTCTGAGTGAAAACATCATCCGCGTCATTTCGGCGAAGAAGCACGAACCGGAGTTCATGCTGGAGTGGCGACTGAAGGCCTATCGCCACTGGCTCACCCTGGAAGACTCCGACGGCGAGCCCAAGTGGGCGAACATCAAGTACCCGCCCATCAATTATCAGGACATCGTGTACTACTCCGCGCCCAAGCAGAAGCCGAATTTGAAGAGTCTGGATGAAATCGATCCCGAGATCCTGCGCACTTACGAAAAGCTGGGCATTCCGCTGGCCGAGCAAAAGATGCTCGCTGGTGTGGCCGTCGACGCGGTCTTCGATAGCGTCTCCGTGGCTACGACGTTTAAAGGGAAACTTTCCGAGATGGGCATCATTTTCTGCTCATTTTCGGAAGCGGTGCAGAAGCATCCCGATATGGTGAAGAAATATCTCGGTTCGGTGGTTCCCTACACCGATAATTTTTTCGCAGCCCTGAATGCAGCGGTATTTACCGACGGTTCGTTCGTGTACGTGCCCAAAGGCGTGCGTTGCCCCATGGAGCTCTCCACTTACTTCCGCATTAACGCCGCCGAGACTGGCCAGTTTGAGCGGACCCTGATCGTTGCCGACGAAGGCGCATATGTCAGCTATCTTGAAGGCTGCACCGCTCCAATTCGTGATGAGAACCAGTTGCACGCGGCTGTGGTCGAACTTGTGGCGCTCGATAACGCCCAAATCAAGTATTCGACGGTGCAGAACTGGTATCCGGGCGACAAGAACGGCAAGGGCGGAATCTATAACTTCGTCACCAAGCGTGGAAATTGCAAGGGCGTGAACTCCAAAATTTCCTGGACCCAGGTTGAGACTGGATCCGCGATCACGTGGAAGTATCCGAGCTGCATTTTGCAGGGTGACAACTCGGTTGGCGAGTTCTATTCGGTTGCGCTCACCAACAACTACCAGCAGGCCGATACCGGGACCAAGATGATTCATCTCGGCAAGAACACCAGCAGCACGATTGTGTCGAAGGGAATTTCCGCCGGGCACGGGCAGAATACCTACCGGGGCATGGTCAAGATCATGAAAGGCGCAGTCGGAGCGCGCAACTATACGCAATGCGATTCGCTTCTGATCGGCGACAAGTGCGGTGCACATACTTTTCCCTACATTGAAGTGAAGAATTCCACCGCGCGCATGGAGCACGAAGCATCGACTTCGAAGATCGGCGAGGACCAGCTTTTCTACCTGCAGCAGCGCGGCCTCAAGACCGAAGACGCGGTTTCCATGATCGTGAACGGGTTTTGCAAGCAGGTCTTTCGCGAATTGCCGATGGAATTTGCTGTGGAAGCGCAGAAGCTTCTGGGCGTGAGCCTGGAGGGCAGCGTCGGCTGATTTTTGTTTCACAAGTTCAGAGGCACGAGGAAAGCGATCAAATGAGTTTGCTCGAAATCAGGAATTTGCATGCAACCGTGGGTGGACACGAAATTCTTAAGGGAATTGACTTGACCATCAATGCCGGCGAGGTCCATTCGATCATGGGGCCCAATGGATCGGGGAAGAGTACGCTGGCGCAGGTGCTGGCGCGGCGGCAATCTTACGACGTGACGGCCGGCGAGGTCTTGTTCAACGGAAAAGATCTTCTCGCCATGAAGCCGGAGGAAGCCGCTTGTGAAGG
The DNA here is from genome assembly GCA_963834075.1 of uncultured Acidobacteriaceae bacterium. Lineage (GTDB taxonomy): Bacteria > Acidobacteriota > Terriglobia > Terriglobales > Acidobacteriaceae > PALSA-270. Next base: position 75,206 of record CAWIAH010000004.1, on the reverse strand, counting down.
CGTCTTCATGGCCTTCCAATATCCGGTGGAGATTCCGGGCATCGGCAACACATATTTCCTGCGCTCCTCGTTGAATGCCATCCGCAAGTATCGCGGTGAAGAGGAAATGGATGCCATGGACTTCCTTCCCATGTTTCGGGAGAAGCTCAAACTGCTCGAAATGGACGACAAGCTCATGAACCGTTCGGTGAATGAGGGTTTCTCTGGTGGGGAGAAGAAGCGCAACGAAATTTTGCAGATGGCGGTTCTGCAACCCAAGCTGGCCATCCTGGATGAAACCGATTCCGGACTCGACATTGACGCTCTGCGAATCGTTGCGCAGGGGGTGAATGCCATGCGCAGCCCATCGCGAGCCATGTTATTGGTGACGCACTACCAGCGCTTGCTCAATTACATCGTTCCGGACTTTGTACATGTGCTGGTGGATGGCCGCATCGTGCGCTCCGGCGGAGCTGAACTTGCCCTCGAACTCGAGGAAAAAGGCTACAGCTCGATCGAAGACCAGTTCCGGCAAACCGCGCCGGCGGCCGTCTAGTGGGAAGAATCGTGACTACCGCAATTCACAACGTCGAAGCCTACCTGGAAAGCTTCTCTGAGTTCACCAAGCGCGCGGTGGGGCATAATCTGCCGTGGCTGCGAAAGCTACGGGACAACGCTTTCGCTCGCTTTTGCGAAACTGGCTTTCCCACGACCCACGACGAAGACTGGCGGTTCACAAATGTGGCGGCCATCTCCCGCACGAATTTCTCTTTGCCTCGGGCGGTCGCGAAGCTTGATAATTCCGCTCTTCAACCGTGGCGGATGGAAAATGCCGCCGCACAACTTGTCTTTATCGACGGACAATTTGTCCGCGAGCTATCGCGATTCGCGCTGCCCGCGGGCGTTTCTGTTTCCGGCGTGGCGGAAGCAATCTCGAAAAACGATCCGCAGCTGGAATCACACCTGGGAAGATATTTGAATCTCGAGCGCGATCCATTCTGCGCGCTGAATACTGCGTTCGCGGAGAACGGAGCGCTCGTCCACGTTGGCCGCGGCGTGGCATTGCCCGAACCAATTCAGCTGCTATTTGTCTCCACAGCGGCCGACACGCCCCGCATGGTCCATCCTCGCAACCTGTTGATCTTCGAGCAGGAGAGCCAGGGCACGGTGATCGAAGAGTACGTTTCACTGGGCGGCGGTTCGGTTTTGTGTAACAGCGCAACCGAATTGATCGCGGGCGCAAACTCGACGGTTTCTCATTACATGATCGAGCGCGAACACCAGCAGGCGTTCAATATCTCCACCTTGCGCATGCAGCAGGCAAGAAACGCCAATGTGTCGTCACATTCGCTTTTGCTGGGCGGCGGACTGGTGCGGAACAATGTGCATCCGGTGCTGGCGGGCCAAGGCGGGGAGTGCCTGATCAACGGGCTATTCGTCGGCGACGGGCGTCAGCATCTCGACAACTACATGCACGTCGAGCATGCCAGCCCGCATTGCAGCAGCCGCCAGTTTTATAATGGCATTCTTGACGGCAAATCGCACGGAGTTTTTCACGGCCGCATCGTCGTTCACAAAGACGCTCAGAAGACCGATGCCAAGCAGACCAATCGAAATCTCCTGCTCTCCGACGATGCGCAAATAGACACGAAGCCACAACTGGAGATTTATGCCGACGATGTGAAGTGCACCCACGGAGCCACCATCGGCCAACTGGATGAGACGGCATTGTTTTATCTGCGTTCCCGTGCCATTGATGAAATTACCGCCCGTCGGCTTCTTCTGATGGCCTTCGCCGGTGAATGCCTCGACCGCATGCATCCCGGAATTACGCGCGATCATGCGGAGCGCTTGATTCATTCCCATTTGATCTCCATGGCCGAACCTTCATCTTCATCGGGTATCGCGCAGGCGGAACGGAACTGGGAGGAAGTGGGATGACAACCGCCGCCAGAGTACCGAATAGCTCGGGACGGTCTGCGCTGAGCGAGTCCGGCAGCTTCGACGTGGAAAAAGTCCGCGCCGATTTCCCCATTCTTCAGCAAAAGGCTCGCGGCCACAAACTCATCTATCTGGACAGTGCGGCGACCGCGCAGAAGCCGAGAGTGGTAATCGATGCCATCGTCCATTACTATGAGCGCGACAACGCCAACATTCATCGTGGCGTGCACTACCTTTCCGAGCGCGCAACCGAGCAGTTCGAAGCCGCGCGTGAGGCCGTCCGGCGGTTCCTGCACGCGGCACGCGCGGCCGAGATCATCTTCGTTCGCAGTGCGACGGAAGCCATCAACCTGGTGGCGCAAACCTACGGCCGCGTACATGTGAATGCGGGTGATGAGGTCCTCATCACAGCCATGGAGCACCACTCCAACATTGTTCCCTGGCAGATGCTTTGCGAGGAAAAGGGCGCGAAGCTGCGGGTTGCGCCCATTAATGAGCGTGGGGAGTTAATTCTCGAAGAATTCGAGCGTCTTCTCACCCCGCGAACCAGGATCGTCGCTGTCGCTCACATCTCCAATGCTCTAGGCACGATCAATCCTGTCGCGAAGATGATCCAGATGGCACACGTGACGGGTATTCCGGTTCTGGTGGATGGTGCCCAGGCCGCCCCTCACCTTGCGGTCGATGTTCAGGCCCTGGACTGCGATTTTTACGTTTTCTCCGGCCACAAGACTTACGGACCTACAGGAATCGGAGTCCTGTATGGCAAGTTCGCTCTCCTCGAGGCCATGCCTCCCTATCAGGGTGGCGGGGACATGATCAGCTCCGTGACCTTTGAGAAAACAACCTACAACAAAGTTCCGCACAAATTTGAAGCGGGTACGCCAGACATGTCTGGCGCCATCGGCCTGCGTGCGGCGATCGAGTATCTGGAAAATCTGGGAATGGACAACATCGCCGAGCATGAACATGAACTGCTGACTTTCGCGATCGAAAAGGTTTCCGCGATCCCGGGAGTTCGCCTGATCGGAACAGCAAAAGAAAAAGCCGGAGTATTGTCATTCGTGATTGAAGGGGTTCATCCTCACGACATTGGGACCATCCTGGACCAGGAAGGCATCGCCATTCGCACCGGGCATCATTGCGCTCAGCCGGTCATGGAACACTTTGGAGTGGATGCCACGGCCCGCGCTTCCTTCGGCATATACAACACCAAAGAAGAGATCGACGCGCTGGCTCGCGGCATCAAAAAGGTACAGGAGGTTTTTGCTTAATGGCCGATTTACGCGACCTGTACCAGGAGGTGATCCTGGAACACAGCAAGGCCCCGCGAAATTATCGCGAGATGAAGTCTGCCGGCAAAAAAGCTGAAGGCTACAATCCGCTGTGCGGTGATCGCTTCACCGTCTACGTGGATATGGACGGCGACTCCATTCGCGACATTACGTTTCAAGGGTCGGGATGCGCTATTTCCAAGGCGTCGGCGTCGATGATGACACAAAGTTTGAAGGGCAAGACTCGCGCCGAGGCCGCGGAGCTGTTCGGCCGTTTTCACAATGTGGTTACTGGCAAGAGCAAAGGCAACGACGAATTGGGCAAGCTCGCGGTATTCTGTGGCGTGTCCGAGTTCCCCACGCGGGTAAAGTGTGCGACTCTGGCGTGGCATACGCTGCAAGCTGCCCTGGAAGACAAGCAGCAAGCCATCTCCACTGAATAAAGATTCCAAAAAGGGGGCTAGCCGTGTACGAGTTCATCAGTCTCAAACGCGAGTGTGAGGGGATTGAAATCCCCAGCGGCATGCTTCGCGTCCTGCCCGCTGGAACCCGGGTGCGGATCTCGCAATATCTCGGCAACAGTTACACCGTTGTCAGCGATATGGGTGGAATGTGCCGCATCGACACAAAAGATGCCGATGCTCTTGGTCTGGCAGCGCCCGCTGCCACCACATCTTCCCCGACCATCCCGCAGATTTTCAGCGAAGATTTAGTTTGGGGTCAGCTCAAGACAGTCTACGATCCGGAGATTCCCGTCAATATTGTTGACCTGGGATTAATCTACTCATGCAAGATCGCCGCCCTTGAAGAAGGCGGGAAGAAAATCGACGTGGACATGTCGTTAACCGCTCCGGGCTGCGGCATGGCCGACGTATTGAAGTCGGATGTGGAGACCAAGTTGGCGCGGCTACCCGAGGTAACAGCGGTCAACGTAAAGGTCGTATTCGATCCGCCGTGGACGGCAGCGCGCATGTCAGATGCGGCCAAGCTGCAATTGGGATTCGATCTTGACTACGGCACCACGCCGGCCATCTCCCGCTAGCCTTCAGACGCCAGTCTTGGCAGATACTTTTCTCGCCGAGGTGGGATCGTTCAGCCGGACGCTGACCCGGTAGCTCTCGGACGTATCTCCGTGGAGGGAGTTGAGGTTCTCGCACTCCGCGAGTGCGCTCTGGACTATAGTTGCTAACGACGCGACCGCTGGCTCGTCCAAGAGATTTTGCCGGAGGCCTGGAATCGTCTGAATCGTGAGCTGGCCGGTTAGCAACTTCGACCAGCCGAGCGTTTCGTCGGGATGAATACCCTGGGGTTGGCGCGTCGCGCGAATCTGTAATACCCTACCCGGGTAAGGCTTGGGCTCATAAGCCTCCCACGCGCGGTCATAAGCCATTGCCAAATTCTCAAGATGGTAAGCCAGGGAGCGATGCGCTGCGGGACGGTGCCCGCGATTCACCAGCTTTTCCCAAAGCATCTCGGCGCGAACCTGGACGACCTCTTTTATCCGCTTTGCCCGCGTCCACAGGTACGAGCTACGCGATGCGCCGGAATGGCTCGACAGATAACTCCACTCCAATGCCAGTCGAGAACTCCATTGATAGTAGAGCTGCTTCCCGAGAGCGGTCTCCGGCGGATAATGCAAGTACTGGGCGGTGGGCGTGTTGATCATGAAAACGAGATCGACGGCTTCACCGTCCCTATGCAATTGTTGTGCCGCTTCGAGAGCCAACATTCCACCTAGACAGAATCCGCCCAGGTAGTAAGGACCATAGGGCTGCACCGAGCGAATCTCGCGCAGGTAGTACGCCGCCATCTCTTCCACGCGTGGCTCGTCGATGGCGCTACCATCCAGTCCGCGGGATTGCAGCGCATACATTGGACGATCACTGTCTTTGCCAAGCCTTCGCGCCAGCGGGTAATACTCGAGAATGTTGCCGCCATGACTATGAAATAAGAAGATGGGTGGTTTCGATCCCGCCTTCTCCAGGCTGACGAGCGGCGACCAGCTTCTGCTCGATAACGTTCCGCCGATAAGTTGCGCGAGTCGGTGGATGGTTGGAGCTTCAATCAGGCAGGCCAGGGGGAATCGCGTGCCAAACACTTGCTCAATCTTTGTAATCACGGCCACCGCAGAGAGCGATTGGCCGCCCAATTCGAAGAAATCGTCGTAAATCCCAATCTGCTCGAGCCTGAGCGCCTCCTGCCAGATTTTTACCAGCGTTCGTTCGGCGTCAGTTTCAGGCGGGGCGCAGCCGGCAGCCGGCATGGAGTTAGCAGCTGAGCGCTTTAGCTCCCCTGAGGCCAGCGCGTAGCGGATGTCACGGCCTTGGCCGTCGTCCGAGGTCAGCTCAGCTAGATCGATCGCGTGGCAGGCCGAATTGGTGACAAATGCACGCAGAATGGTCTCAAAGTCCCGCAGCCAGCCAGCGACGGTCGCGGCGTCAAAGAGTGCTTTGTCATACTGGCATTTGAGTTCGACAGCGTCGCCTATCTCGACTGCATTCAGATACCATTCGAGCGATTCAAAGCTCTTAGGATTGATTTCGTAATCGACCCTAAACCCGGATTGCGGCAGATCGCGAAGGTTCCACTTCTTCACATTCGTCAGGCCGGCCGAGATGGCGGCTGTGCCGGGCAATGATCTCACCGGCCGTAACTCCTCCAGCAGACTTACCAGCGAGTAGGCGAGATGATCCTGCGCCGCCGCTACTTCCCGCTGCACTCTCCCCATGAAATCGAGAGCGGACTCCTGTGGACGGATCTCAACTGCGAAGGGAATCATTTTGACGCAATGTCCGACGAGATCGATTTGTCCAACCGCAGGCTGCTCCGCAAACGGCAATGCGAGGACGAAACGCTTCTGCTTCGAAACCCGTGCCAGCAGGAGAGACACTGCGCTGAGAACGATAGCAAAGAAGCTACACCCTTGCTTCGACGCCATCTGCCGAAGATCTTTGACCAGCGAAGCGGAGAGTCCACGGTGCTGCTCTCGGGCAACATACTCTCTGCGGCCGGAACGAGGATGATCGGCGGGCAAAACAAGCGCGTTCAGTCCGCCCGCGAATTTCTTGTGCCAGTAGTCACGGGCTTCAGTAAATTCAGGCGACCGGGCTTGCTCGTTCACACCGCGAACGTATTCCACATAGCTTGTAACTGGCCGCAGCACGACTGCCAGGCCGGAGATTTCTTCCGAATAAAAAGCGCAGAGGTCGTGAATGAGAACGTCGAGAGACCAGCCATCGCAAACCGTGTGATGACCGGTCAAGATGACAGCGGCGGAATCGCCACCCAGCAACACAATCTGGCTGCGGAACAGCGGGCCCTGGGGTAGCGGAAAAGCCCGGGCCGTCTCCTCAGCTGCCAAATCCACCAGACATCGCTTCCGCTTTGCGGAATCGGCGATCGACGATAGATCCATCACCGGGACTGTAACTTTTACTGGCGCGATTCGCATCACGCTGCCACTCTCATCGAAAGAAGCGCGCAGTGCGTCATGCCGTTGGACCAGCCGTTCGATGGCGCGCGTCAGCTTCGGCACCGAGACGGTTCCGTTGAAGAAAAGCGTCATGGATTCGTTGTAGCAGGCGGACAAACCATCGGAGAGGCGCGACGAGAAGTAAATGCCGCGCTGCGGCAATGTGGATTCGACCGTGCACAAACTTGCTGCTGCCGGGACCGTAATCTCAGTCTCCGGCGAAGACCGAGGCGGCCTTGGCGCGTTCCCGTTCGATGCCGAGATCGCGGCATCATTTTGTCCGGGAATAGATTTGTCCAGCATGGCCACCAGGCGCGAGATAGTGCGTGCCTGTTCGGCAATTACTTCTTCGAGAGCCGAGCTTGTCGGCCGACTTTCCGGCATCGGAGCAGCGGGGGTCAAAGAAGCGGCGGTCGCCGGAGGGGCAGCGGATGGCGGGACCGGCGCAACCGTAAGAACATCGGGCGCGATCACTTTGTCGAGGTGAGCCGCCAGCATCTCGACGTTGGGCAGATCATTCATAAGTTGGCTAAAACTGATCTTTTGCCCAAATTCCTTGCGAATGGCAAAGGCTACCTGCGTGAGCGATAGCGAGTCGAGCCCTTGCTCGAGGAAGGTGGCGGACGCGCTGATCTCCGCCGGCTCCTTGTTTGTAAGTGGCGCGAGCAAAGCAAGAAGGCGCACTCCCAAACGCTCTTTTCGCGAAGTCGCGAATTCGTGTAAAGCGGATCCGCGCGATGCTGCGACTGGGTCTGCAGTTGCGACCATTGCACCAACCGGGAGCGTGACCGGCGCTGGGGCTTTCGCCGGCAGCGCAGCCAGCGCGGGCTCGACCCAATAGCGCTGACGCTCAAAAGCGTACGTCGGCAGAGGGATACGCCGGCGCGCTTCATATGCATAGAATGCATCCCAATCCACCGAAGCCCCGCTTTGCCAAAGCGTACCGAGGGCAAAAAGCATGCTTATCCACTCGGCATTCTCCTGGTGGGTGTCGGCGAGTGAGGGCACGGCGATGGATGGCCGCGCGGCGGTGAATTGCTTTCTTACCATCGAGCAGAGCGTCGCACGGGGTCCGCATTCAAGAAAAAGATCGTATTTCTGTTCGATGAGCCACTGCACCGCCTTCGAAAACTCCACGGTGGCGCGGGCGTGTCCAGACCAATATCCTGGATCGATAGTTTCCTTGTCGGTAATCGGCCTGCCGGTCACGGTGGAAACGAACGGCAGAGCTGGGGCTCTCAGATTCACCTTTGCAACTTCGGCGCGCAACGGCTCCAACATCGGTTCCATCATGGCGGAATGGAAGGCGTGGGAAGTATGCAACAAGCGGCAGAAGATATTCCGCGCTTCCAGCTGTTCTTTGAAGGCGGCGACATCGGCATCCGGCCCGGCAACGACGCACAATGCAGGAGCATTGTTCGAGGCGATCTGCAGGGAGGGGGGCAGCATCTCCTCGATTGCCTTGACGCTGGCTCCGATCGATAGCATGGAACCGCGTGGCAAGGTCTGCATCAGCCTTCCGCGCAACGCAATGATCCGCAGCGCGTCCGGCGGATCCCACACTCCGGCGAGGGTCGCGGCGACGAATTCGCCGATACTGTGTCCCACCATCATGGCGGGCTGGATGCCCAAACTCTGCCATAAACGGGCCAACGCGTATTCGATTACGAAGATTGCCGGCTGGGTAAACAAGGTGTCCTGCAAAGATCGTTGCGCCGTGGCCTCGTCGCCGCTTCGCGGAAAAAGCAGTTCGCGCAGGTCGCGGTCCAGGTAAGGCTTTAAGTAATCACAGCAGTCATCCACCACAGCGCGAAACAACGGCTCGCCCTGGTAGAGATTTTGCCCCATGTTGACATACTGCGAACCTTGGCCGCCGAACATGAAGACGACCGGCGGATCGCGGCGCTCGCAGCGCTTTTTGGCGCAGCGCAAGGGATGTGGCTCTCGCAGAAATTTCTGTGCTTCCACGGCATCCGCCGCGATCACAAAACCGCGGTGCGCCATCGGCCTGCGTCCCACCTGCAAGGTGTGGGCAGCATCCGCAAAATCGCCGGAAAGAGCACGCTCGAAGTGCTCGGCTAGAGATCTGTTGTATGCGTCAAGGGCCGTGGCGGTACGCGCCGAAGTAAGCAGCAACTGCATCGGCCGGGATGGAGTTCCGTTAGCCACGATTGGCGCTTCTTCCAAAATCGTGTGTACGTTGGTCCCCCCAAATCCGAAGGAACTGACGGCCGCGCGCCTCGGCTCCTTGCCTCGCGGAAAGGCAATCAGACGGTCGGCAATCATGAATGCACTGTTTTCCAGATCAATCTTTGGGTTCAGGGTTTTGAAGTGCAGCGTCGGCGGAATCAGTTCCCGCTCCAGAACCATTGCTGCCTTAATCAGGCCTGCAACTCCAGCGGCATTGGTTGGATGTCCGATGTTTCCCTTGATTGAGCCTACATAGCAGAACTTCTTCTTATCCGACTTGGCTTCAAATACCTTCCGTAGGGCGTCGAACTCAATGGGATCGCCAACCGGCGTCCCGGTTCCGTGAGCTTCAATGTAGCCGATGGTCTCAACCGGCACATCCGCACGGTCCTGCGCCAGGGCAATGGCTTCTGCCTGGCCTTCGGCGCTGGGCGCGAGAAACGATGCGGGCCTTGCGCCATTATTGTTCTTGGCGCTGCCGCGCACGATGGCGTGAATGGTATCGCCGTCCGCCAGAGCATCCTTCAGGCGCTTGAGCACCACGATTCCAGCGCCATCACAAAACATGGTGCCGGTCGCCTCGGCGTCAAAAGGGCGGCAATGGCCGTCCTTGGCGAAGGTGCCGCCTTCCTGATACAGAAAGCCGCTCTTCTGCGGAATACCGATATCAATTCCGCCGGCCAGGGCCATATCGCATTCGAAATTCGATAGCGCATTCACCGCGGAATCCACGGTTACCAATGCCGTGGAGCACGCGGTATTCAAGCTGATGGCAGGGCCGCGCAAATCCAGGGCGTAGGCGGTGCGCAATGCGATGTAATCTTTTTCGTTACCATATTCAACCGTCAGCTTACCCGCAGCCGCAATCAGGTCAGGATGGCCCAACAGATTGGTCGTGTAGTAATGGTTGTCGCCCAACCCGGCATATATACCGATCATCCCGGGATACCGGCTGGGATCATATCCCGCATTTTCGAGGGCATGATGTGCCAACTCTAAGAACACCCGCTGCTGCGGGTCCATCACTCGCGCTTCGACCGGGCTAATGCCAAAAAATGCGGCATCGAATAGTTCCGCACCCTCCAGAATGCCCCGGGCGCGAATGTAGTCGGGATCATGACGCAGGGACTCCTCGACTCCCGGGCCCAGTTCTTCGGGCGTAAAGAACGAGATCGATTCCACCGACCCGCACAGATTCTTCCACAGGATTTCGAGGTTATCGGCGCCGGGAAAGCGGCCGGCCATGCCGATGATCGCGACTGCGTCGAAGGATGAAACTCCTTTGCCTTCACGATCACGCCGAGTCGGCCCGCGGCTGGTGCGTACACTGGTTCCCCTCCTCGAAGTTCTCTGCTCCAGAAAAGCAGCCAACTGAGAGATGGTCGGATACTGAAAGACTTTGACCGGCGGAATCTCCCGCCCGAAACGTTGGCGGAAAGAATTCGCCATGCGAACCACGGCCAGTGAGTTTCCACCTAGGGCAAAGAAGCTGTCATCTACTCCGATTTCGTCGAAGTGTAAGAGTTCGGACCATACTTCGGCCAGTTGAAGTTCCAAAGAAGAACTGGGTGCGATGTAGGCTTGTGCCAAAAGTGGCCGATTGCGGGGAGGCGCGGGCAATGCTTTTTTATCCAGCTTGCCATTTGGAGTGAGCGGAAATTCCTCTACACGCACAAAAGCGGAAGGGACCATGTACTCCGGCAGCGTTGCTTTCAAACCCTGTGCCAGCACTTGCGCGGTCAAACCCTTTGCTCCACAGTAGTAAGCCAGCAGCCGCTGATCGCCAGGATGGTCTTCGCGCACCATCGCTACTGCACGGCGCACGCCTTCCATTTTCATCAAGCTCGATTCGATTTCCCCTAGCTCGATGCGGAAGCCGCGCAACTTGACTTGATCGTCCATGCGGCCCAGGAATTGCAATCTTCCGTCGGGCTTCATGCGGACTTCGTCGCCGGTGCGGTAGAGACGACCATCGGTATTTTTTCCTATGTGATCCGGAATAAATTTCGCGGCAGTCAGCTCAGGCCGCCGCAAGTATCCCGAGGCCAGTCCGAGACCTCCAATCAGCAACTCTCCGGTAATTCCAGGCGCGAGCATCTGTTGCTTGTCGTCCACCACGTAGAACTGGGTGTTAGCCATCGGCGGCCCCACGAAGACTTCGTCCGCCGAAGTCATGCGGTGAGTCGAGGACCAGATCGTGGTCTCGGTCGGTCCATACATGTTCCAAAGTTCCTTGCAACGTGGGAGTAACTGGCGCGCCAGATCTTCAGCCAGAGCCTCGCCCCCACACAAAATCCTGAGATCGGACCTCCCTTCCCATTCGCTCTCCACCAGCATGCGCCAGGTGGTGGGCGTCGCCTGCATCACGGTCACACCATGCTGGCGGAGCAACCGTTTCAATTCTTGGGCGTTCGATACCTGTTCGCCAGTCGCAACCACTAACTGCCCTCCCACACAAAGCGGAAGCAGCAACTCGAGAATGGAGATGTCAAAGGAAATGGTGGTAATCGCCAACAATATATCTGTAGATTTCAGTCCTGGCGATTCCGTCATCCCGTGCAGGAAATTCACCAGAGCCAGCCGCGGAATCATCACTCCTTTGGGATTTCCCGTGGAACCGGAGGTGTAGATGACATACGCGAGATCCTCCGGCGCATTGACTGGCGCCGGATTATCATCTGGAAAGGTCGCGAAAGCGTTCACGTCGTCAAGTAAAACGATTTGCGTTTGAGTCGGCGGAAGCGTCGCTTTCTTGGCTTGCTGCGTCAGCAGTAAAGAAGCCTTCGCATCTTCGAGCATGAAAGCGAGACGATGCTCGGGAAACTTCGGATCCAGAGGAAAATACGCTCCGCCGGCTTTAAGAATTGCCAGCAGGGCAACCACCATTTCAACCGAGCGCTCCAGGTAGACCCCAACCAAATTTCCCGGCGCAATTCCCTGCCGCCGAAGAAAATGAGCCAGACGATTGGCCCGCGCATTCAACTCGCGATAGGTAACCAGCTGCCCGCCTAATACGATGGCGACGGCCTCGGGCGCTCGCTCAACCTGATCTTCAATCAGCTGGTGCGGGCCTCGTTGAAGGTCATATTCCCGCTCCGTGTCGTTCCAGAAATCAGTCACTGCCCCCCCAGGGCACCAATCTTCCGCGCAGACTTCGAAACCTTTTTACAACAGCAAATTGGCACACATTTCCGCGCTATCCATTTGATACTTCGGCAAAATGGGACAACTTCGCCATCGAATTCATGTGCGTTTTTCAGTCAGTCGGGGGAATGCGCTGCCTGCATAGGGTGCATTTCGCAACCCGGTCACTTCAGGATTCATGAGGGAGAACCGGAATCCGTAAGCGACCTTTATGGAACTATACGATTCAATCGTAACCTCAGCAAATTACCAATGGCTCAAAAGTGTTATTACCGAACCATCCTGCGTTCCCATTCGAAACTCAGCGTCAGGTTAGATGCAGAGGACGGTTCGTGGGTCACGTCGCCGGAGCGAATTCCCGGTGATTACGACAGTCACCAGCGAGAGTTACCAAATACTTATGAGAATCCGCGCGTAACGTACGCCTTCTCATTTGGGCTTTTGCCCGGGATGGATCGAGGTAGGAACAATCCCCTGACTTTCGTCCACAGTAATGATCTGGTCCGCCGCAACATCATGCAGTACTTGCTTCTGCCCAGAGGGCCAGGAGATCTCGATTGAGTCAACTTTATCGTGCGCAGCCAATCCAAAGTGCAAGCGGGGATCCTGCGCCGAACAGTAGCCCATGCCGCCTTTCGCCTGATCGTAGCTGACAAAATTTCCCGCCGTCAGCTTGAGATGGGCTCCAATACCATCCCGATTGCTGCGCGTACCAATCAAGCGAATCTCCAGCCAGTGATTCCGATGAGGGCCCTCGTTATGAAACAGCTGTGCAGCTTCACCGTTGTTGTTCACCAGAAAATCCAAAGAGCCGTCGTTATCAAAATCCCCGACAGCCAAACCTCTACCCACATGCGGGGCGAGAAATCCGGCATTCTGCGTGGCACTCGCATCCACGAAATGTCCAGCGCCAATGTTGCGGTACAGCCGTTTGGGCTCGGCATAAGTGACTTCGCTGTGAATCAGCGGGATGTTATCGAGGATATGGCCGTTAATTACCAGCAAGTCTCGTAATCCGTCATTATCAAAGTCGAAAAACCTGGCGCCGAACGAAGAGTCCTTGATGTTCGAGGAGCCGAGCCCAGAATCTACAGTCTCATCGTTAAAGTTCGCTTTTCCGTCATTGCGGTAAAGACGATTAAGTTCAAAGTCGAGGTGACTGACGTAGATGTCGAAGCGGTCGGTGCCGGTAAGATCGGCGGCGTCGGCACTCATGCCTGCCTCGGGCTTGCCGTCCTCGCTATAGGCCGCGCCAGAGGCATATGTGATGTCCTTGAATGTGCCGTCGCCGTTATTCAAGTAAATGAAATTTCTTTCGGTATCGTTCGCAATAAAGATGTCCGGCCAACCGTCATTGTTCAGATCAACCAACACAACTGCCAGGCTCTTGCCATCGGGATTTGTCAGCTTCGCTTTCTCGGTCACGTCGGTGAACGTTCCGTCGCCATTGTTACGATAGAGGCGCGGAGAAGTGCCCCGAAAATTATCGGGATGGCAGTAGGCGCGATACCCGGGCCGGCGATCGCCGCAGACTATGTTGTGATCCCAGTCATAAGCGACATAATTTGTGACCAGGAGATCGAGCTTGCCGTCACGGTCGTAATCGAACCATCCGGCGGCCGTGCCCCACGCTCCATCGTCGCCAACGCCGGCATGCGCGGTTACATCAGTGAAGGTGCCATCGTGGTTGTTGTGGTAAAGAACCGAATGGCGGTAGCCAGTAAGATAAATGTCGGGATAGCCGTCGTTGTCGAAGTCTCCGACGGCAACTCCGGCAAAAAAATGCCCGTCTGTCTTGATTCCACTCTGCGCGGTCACATCGGTAAAGGTGCCGTCTCCATTGTTGCGATAGAGCGCGGGCTGCGGCTCCGACCCCGAATGAAAAAGCGGAGTGAATCCGCTATTCACGAAGATAGCGTCCATGAATCCGTCCTGGTTGTAATCGAGCCAGCCGACGCCGGAACCCATGGTTTCCACATAGAGCTTTTCCATACTAGCGGCGCGCTCCTGATGGAAATGAATGCCTGACTTGGCAGTGACATCTGCAAACTGCACCGCATAAGGATCCGGCCCCGGCGCGGTAGGACCCGCAGAAAAAAAGAAGAATGGCGCGAGTAGAAAACCAAGTCCGAGAATCAGCACCATTCGCCGTCCGGTAGAGAGGTCGCACAAGTCAGGCCTTGGAACTGGGCGATGGATTTTCGGAGACACTGTGTGCTGAACCCGGTTTCGTGCGAACGAAAACTGTGACGAAGGCGGAAGACCCGCAAACCAGCCAATGGTACACTTAGCAAACTTCCAGCGTCAATGGATTCGGTCGTGTGTCCGAATCGCGGGCATTGTAAAATGAGCGGGATGCATCGCACTCTGAGCCTCACACGAAATCTGAGTACGATTTCACTGAGCCATCCCAGTTCTGCGGACCATGACTGAACAGAGGCAAAAGATTCCCATCACAATTTGGCGGGCCGTGAGCAAGGTCCTGCAAGACGCATGGATTCCGTTGCTGGCCGGGGTGCTGCTATTCACGGCTTTTCAACTAACAAGCCCCGCTCAAGAGCAGGATAAGCCTCCCACGGGTTCAGATCAGATGGGCGTCTCCACCGCGGGCGTTCACGAGGCCGTGAAAGATGCCCAGCATCGGCCGATCACGGCGGGCGGCTTCGTGGACAATGCCCCCATCATATTTACCGATATTACCCACCAATCGGGCCTGGACAAATTTCATCACCGTTCCGGTACTCCGCAGAAGGCGACCATCCTCGAAACTCCGGGCTCGGGAGTGGCTTTGCTGGACTATGACAACGACGGATGGCTCGATGTCTATCTATTGAACGGGTCGACTTTCCCGGCATTGAAGGGAATGGAGCCGGCACCCCATGCCATGCTGCTGCACAACAATCACGATGGCACCTTCACCGACGTCACTGATCATGCTGGAGTGGCCAACGAACGATGGGGATTCGGCGTTGCGGTGGGAGATTATGACAATGACGGCTGGCCCGACATCTACGTCGCCAACTACGGGAAGAACCGCCTCTACCACAATAATCATGACGGCACCTTCACCGACGTCGCCGAAAAAGCAGGCGTGACCCTGGGCGGCTGGTCGGCCGGGCCCACCTGGGGAGATTATGATCGCGACGGCCGCCTGGACCTTTTCGTCCCCGGTTACGTGGATTTTGATCTCAAGCATCTGCCGGTGGAAGGCGAAGGCGGTGTGCCCGCAGGCCTATGCCGGTTCCGAGGCATCAAGGTGATGTGCGGGCCGCGCGGCTTGCAGGGAGAATCCGACCATCTGTTCCATAACAATGGCGACGGCACATTCACCGATGTGAGCGTCAAGGCAGGAGTCTCCGATCCGAACAAGTATTACGGCTTTGCGTCAGTGTTTGTGGATGTGGACGATGACGGCTGGCTTGATCTGGCGGTAGCCAATGATTCGGTGCCCAACTATCTTTATCACAACCTGCATAACGGCACCTTTCGCGATGACAGTTACACGTCGGGATTCGCCCTGACCGAAGATGGGCGAGAGCAGGCCTCCATGGGAATCGCCGTCGGCGATTACAATCGCGACGGCAAGGTTGACCTTTATGTGACTTCGTTTTCCGATGATTACAACTCGCTTTATCGCAATGATGGCGTCGGCAGTTTCTCCGAGGTTACTTACCAGGCCGGGTTGAGCACCTCCACGATTCCCTTTCTTGGCTGGGGCACGGGCTTTCTGGATTTCGACAACGACAGTTTGCCCGACATTTTCGTGGCCAACGGCCACGTGTACCCAGGGGTGGACCAACAGGATTGGGGGACAACCTTTGCCCAGCGTCCACAGCTGTTTCGTAACTTGGATGGGATAAAATTCGAGGAAGTCCCGCCGGCGACAGGAAGCGGTTTGGCCGATGTAATCGTCGCTCGCGGCGCAGCTTTCGGAGACTTGTTCAATGATGGTCACATCGACGTGGTGCTCAATAATCTCGATTCCCCACCGACTTTATTGCGGAACGTTGTAAAGAACGGCAATCATTGGATCGGAGTGAAGTTAATCGGCAGTGCCAAGGGACCGAAAGACGCCATCGGCGCCAAGGTGTTTGTGACTACGGGCGCCATACGCCAGCGGGTTGACGTATTCAGCGGCGGAAGTTATGGCTCCAATTCAGATCAGAGGCCGCATTTTGGATTGGGAACAGCGGCGAAAATTGACAAGCTGGAAATCATTTGGCCCAATGGCGAAAAGCAGGATATTCCGCCGCCGTCAGTCGATCAGATCATTACAGTGAAACAGGACGAGGCCACAAAATAGATGATCCCCACGCTAATAGTTCGGACCGCCAGATATGAGACCGAAGGACTACCCACCTCAGACAAGAGCCGATGCGCAAAGATGCTTTTCGCCGCCTCGCAGTCCCCTGCCTGTTCATATTGCTCCTTAGCCGCTGGCCAAAAGGATTGTCCTTGAGCGGGTGAAAAACACTGAATGCTACGGTGGGGGAAAGTTATTATTCCTGGAACGAAATCTTGGAGGAATTCATGGCACAGCAAAGGAAAGTGATCGTCACCGGCGCCGGAAACGGCCTGGGTCTGGCGATCGCCCGGCGATTTGTGGAGTTGGGCGCGACGGTGCTCTTGGTTGACAAGGAAGAGGTCGTACTGAAGCGGGTGGGCAGCAGCGAATTACCGTCGAACGCAGCTTTTGCATTGGTGAAAGATCTCTCCGAGCCCGATGCAACGAAGGTTGTGTTCGAAGCGGCGAACAGCAAGCTGGGGATGGTGGATGCTCTTATCAATAACGGTGCTTGGAGTTTCCACAAAGCCATGCTTGAGACAACTCCGGCTGAGTTCGACCGGGTCGTCGCCATCAACCAGAAAGCCCCTTACTTTCTGGCGCAGGAGTTCTATCGCCAGGTCATCAATGCGACTTCCCGACCCGAAGATCCGGTGATCGTGAACATCGGATCGGTGAACGCTCTTTCCGGCAATCCTAATTTAGTGGCCTATGCGGGAACCAAAGGCGCAATCGTCTCCATGACGCGAGCTATGGCCGTCGAAATGGGAAGTACGGGAATTCGGGTCAACAGCATAAGTCCCGGTGCAGTTCGCACCTGGGTAACGCAAAACCTCATTGATTCCGGACGCATTGTCCCCGAAGAGACATATCAGGATCTCCTTATTAAGCGCTTCGCCAGCTGCGAGGAGGTAGCCGAGTTGGTCACCTATATTTGTAGCAAACCGGCCGCTTATGTGAACGGCGTGAACTGGGTCATTGATGGCGGTTACATGGCGCATTAAACGGACGCAAGCCCCTTGGAAAACAGCATGGCACGAGCCTCGTTCAGATGGCGATTTAAAACAAACCACTGACGCATCAGCGGGTCCAGGGGAAGAACTGAAAGTACATCCTTGGCCATGGCCCGGCCGGAAACATTGACCCGATTGTGGAACGGGAGATGGTGAGCGGTGAGACAGCGAGAGGTTTCCGCGAAGAAATAAATGTATTCGTGTTCGTCCTGCGCGGTGGCGCGCCCTACGGATTCTGCAGAGTTTCCATCGCCTTCCTGTCATTCTTCTGCTGTTGTGCTTCTCCAGCTCGGAAAGCGGCAAGCTCTTTCTGCGCCTGTTCAGTCTCCCCCTGTTTTTGATAGAGCTTCGAAAGTTTGTAGTGCAAATTTAATTGGCTCGGATCACAGTGGAGCGCGCGCTCATACGCCTGAATCGCTTTATCGCTTTCTCCTTGCATTTCCCAGACTCTTCCCAAGTCCGCGTAGGCGACCCCATTTGCTGGATTGCCATGAAGCGCCTGTTGGAGAATAGGAACGGCATTGCTGGCATCGTGGGTTTCCGCCAATGCATGTCCGAGCTCGGATAGTGCAATCTCGTTGGCGGGATCCAGCGCCAGTTCCGCCCGGTACTCCTCAATAGCCTGAGCCCACTGGAGTTGGCTCGCGTACAAGTCAGCTATCGCCAGATGAATTCCCAGCTGATTTGGAGCGAGCTTGAGGGCTTCCCGGTATTCGGCCATGGCCAAATCCTCTTGCTTCTGGGCCGCGTGGTACTTCCCCGACAGGAGCTTCGCAATGTAGGTATCGGGCTGGGCGTTTAGGACGTCCTCCAGGCACGCCAGTGCCATTGGGCTCTCGATTCGAATCGCCAGAAATGAGACCGAAGGAAAGGCCAGGTATGGTGAAAGCCGCGTAGCAAAAACCCGTTCCGCCTTCTCGTGATCGCCTGCCCTCTCATACGACAAAGCTGTGAGATATGCCAAGCTCCAGTCAGAGGTTCCGACGGGTGTACCTGCAAGTCCCGTGGCCGCTTCTAAATATCTTCCCTGCTCATAGAGACCTAACGAGGCCTTTAGTTGCCCGCTTCCCGGCTGCCGTTCGCGCTTGGCAAGGACTTGGTTAACGAAGCTATCCGCCACGGCTGGCGTGGATGCAGCCGGATGGACGTCCGGAATCCTTCCCCATAAGTGATCAAGTGAGCGCTGGTCGGCCTCGTCAATCACGGCGTCAGTTCCTTCACCCTTAAGCTGTGGCTTGGGCCCGTAATCCGGAGCAAGTGACTGATAACGAGCCAGTGCGGCATTACTTACTTCGGGCAGTTTCGCCTGCAATGCGGTCGCAACTTCCCAGTAGAGCTCTCTAATGTAGGGATCGAGGGCAAGTGCCTTCATGTAGTATTCAAGCATGCCGACGGCGTTCTTCTGTTGCTTTGCGGCAATTGCTAACGACCAGAAAGAAAGCGCCGATTGGTCACCCAGCTTGTTTAAGCGCGCAATCCCCAACTGAGCGGCCTCTAGGTGCGCCTCGCCAAGGTGGTACAAGATTTCAGCATCGCCTGGGTGATACTTTGACGTTTGTTCGAACGTCGCAACCGCCTGAAACGGTTGATTCAAAGCCAGGAAATCGAAACCAAGGTACAATCCCGCTTGTCTGTCCTTCGGATCGGCTACCAAGGCCTTTTTCAGATGCTCCTGCGCGCCCTTGAAATCATCCGTCAGGTACTCATCAATGCCCAGGAAGAGTTGGCCCCCGAGGCCATGCGGATTCAATTCCACAGCAGCTTTCAGCGCGGTGACCGCGTCCGTATATCTCTTCTGCTGATGGTAAACCAGCCCCAGGTTCAGGTAGGCGCCGGCAAATCGGGGATTGCGAGAGGTAACAAGCCGGTATTCAGTCTCCGCGGTCTGAAGATCATTCACCCGCTGCGCCTGCAGAGCCCGGTTAAAGTGGTTCACCGTCCAATCATCGAGTTGCTGAGCGAATGTGCGACCCGTGATTAGAAGAGGAGCGAGCAAACAGGATGTAAACCAAAGAAGACCTGATCGCAGATACTGGCAGCTTGACATTTAGGGGACTAGCAGCCGCTCCACAAGAATCAGGAGCGCCTGAATCTCAGCGGTCGGTAACCGGAAATTCTCGATTGGCCGGATCTTTTTCCAGGTCCTGGAACGTCTTGAACTCCTGCTCCGACTCATGGGCACGCTGTTGCTGATTATAAAGTCTTCCCAGCAGATAATGCGTCTGGGCATACTTTGGGGCTAAATTCTCTGCGATTTCCAGGAAATGTTCCGCACGCTCTGGCTGACCCAGAGCAAATAGCACGCGTCCAAGTTCGAAGTTCACAACCAATGAACGGGGACTCGCGACCACCCCCTCCTCCAGGACCGGCAAAGCTTGCTTGGGTTGGCCCATTTCCATGAGCATCGCGCCATAGAACCCAAACGGCTCGCCATGTTTGGCTTTCTCGGATTTCTCCCGTTCAATGGCCTGCCTGTAATACTTGGCGGCATTTCCATAGTCGTTGACGGCCTCGTAGCTCAACCCCAAATTTTCAAGGGCCTTCCGGTACTGCGGGTCGTTCTGCAGGCAAGCCAGGAATTGATCGCGAGCCTCCGCATAACGACCGGTGAGATAAAGCGTACGACCGTAGTAATAGCGAATATCCGCGTCGTTCGGGTCAAACTGCTCAGCCTTCTGCAACTCCGAGCTGGCATCCGTGTTGTCGCGCTTCATGAGAAGAATGAGCCCTAGCAACTGATGCATTCGAGCGTTGCCTGGGTAGAGCTTAACCGACGCGATTGCCGCTGCCATGGTGTCTTCGTAGTCCCGTTGCTGAAACAAAACCTCGGCTGCCAGCGCATACCCGAGCGCCGTGGCCCCGCACACTTTGGTGTAACTACGGATGAGTTCAAGGGCGGGGCTTGTTTGCGAATCGGCGATGTAAAGCTTTGCCAGCGACGCAACGAATTGCCCGTTCGCGGGCCGTTCCCCCACAGCTTTTCGGAACTCCCGTTCTGCAGCGGTCTTGTCGCCAGATGCGTACAACTCCAGGCCTTGCTGATAATGCTGGTTGGACTCTGCCTCGATCGGATCTTGCGGCGCGGGCGCCTCGAACAACTGCCTCGCGCCATAGCCGTTTAGGCACTCCGCGGGAGCAGGGATGCTGGCCGTACCCTGTTGATATGCATTGCAGCCGCAAGCGCAAATCACCAGAACCGATAGTACGAGCGCTATGAACCTCATTTGGAGCGGGTCTCGACTAAATAATTGGATTGCGCTCTATCCGGCACATGGTGAAATCCACGGTGAAGAGGTGATCGTCGATGTCGCACTGAACTGGGCCCGGTTAGATTATTACGGGGAAGGCTGACTCCATAACTTGCCCGGGCACCAGGCAGACTATCCACTACACCAGCAAAAGCACCAGCGGGCCCTTGCTGCGAGGCCCGCTGGCGCAATTGGCAATCATTTAACTCGACAATTAGACGCTATACACCTTGTCTGTGAACAGCCGTAGTTCTTCCGCTACATTCGAGACACCGGCTAAAAGCTAACTCGCGCGTTAAATTGAATCTGGCGCGGGCTTCCATTTAGACCAGTGATTTTGCCGAAACCGCCATCCTGGAAGTCGGCGTCTGGGGCACCCCAAATGTGGCGATTGAACAGATTGAAGACATCAGCTCCAAATTTCAGATTTACCTTCTCGGTGAGACGGAAGTTCTTGAAAAAGGTTACGTTCTCATTGTAGTAGGGACAGCTTCGAGCATTTCCGAATGCGCGCGGCGCATCGCCGAATTGCAATGGGCCTGGCATCACAAAAGCCGACGAATTGAGGTAGCTATCTGCGACGGCAAAATTGCCGCCCGCAGGGTTGAACGACGAGCAACTCGTGCTCGTCCGAATGGGCTGGCCGGTCTCGTTAGGCCGGAGGGAGTTGCTGGTGGCCGAAGTGGAGGCCTGACTGAATAAGACGGTATTGCTCGAAATGCTTAATGGCGTGCCGCTCTCATAAGTTTGAATTCCGGCAACGGACCATCCGCCGACCACTGCGTCTAAGGCTCGGCTGTTAACATTCAGTCTCTTTCCCCGGCCGACCGGCAAGGCATAGGTGTAGTTGAGCAAGAGCTGATTGGGCATATCAACAGCCGCAGGTGCTTTCTCAGCACTCGGGTTGTAGGCATTCTGGGCAGCGTTGGAGAAAAAACCCGGCGTGCCGCTGAGATTGCTCATTTCTTTGGATAGCGTATAACCCACCAGGAAACTGATGCCATTGGAAAAATCCTTCTTGGCTGTTACCTGGCCAGCGCTGTAGGTCGACCAACCGGTCGGTGCAGCTTCATTCTCTATATCCTGGTACTGTGGGAACGCCCGCAAAGCCTGCTCCACGCTACCCGTGTAGCTCGCATAGGGCAGAGGAACGACCGAGGGGCAACCCACCTGGGCGGTAATACTCGAAGTCAGGCAGGTTACTCCGTAGCTGGCGTAAGTCCCATAGTTCAATTGGTTTACGGGTGCCCCGGCGCCGCTCGTAATGCCATGCGCATAGGAGCCGTTGTAGTGGACTCCGACCACGACCCGGCCCGGAAATTGGTGCTCGACGCTGAAGTGGGTGTTGAGCACCTGCGGCGCCCGGTCGGAGGTCGTGCCGAAGAAACCGGTACCGCTGCCATTGGCTATAGTCGGATCGAAGTTGTGGTAGAGCGGTACCCCAGGGGGGTAGGGATAGCCATTTTGCAGCGACCACGCCGGCGAGATGCCGTCCGGCGAAGTGTCGCTAAAGTGCGGGAAGTACCCTTGCTGAAATTCGTTGGCAAATCCCGCCGCGATCTGCCAAATGGGGCCGGTGGCTAAGGTGGCGGCGCCGCGGACGACTGTATTCCTCTGAACCTGATAAGCGAATCCGAACTTAGGGCCGAAGTCCCGGATACCGTATACGTTGGGAACTGCACTGCGCGTGTTCAAGGTTCCGGCGCCAAAGCCGAGGAATCCAACCGCGCCAGGACAGCCGTCGCAGCCCGGATTGGGCTCCGTCGCCACGAACTGCGAAACAGAATTGTGCGCTTCCACCGGCCACGGCTGTACGTCATACCGGAGGGCGTAGGTCAAACTGAGTTTGTTGGTTACCCTGAACTCGTCTTGAAAATAAAATCCGTACTGCCAGATACGCGGACTGGATTCCGAACTCCCCTGAGTGATCGCGTTGTCAACCGCGCCGATCAGAAAGCTGGCATAAGAGTTTCCGGTATTAGCGGCGCAAGAATCACAATTAGAGGTATTCGGGAGAGAGGTCTCCGCGGTTCGGAAGTTGGCATAAAGGTTGCTCTTATCCACGAAATTCGCATTGAAGTGAATGGTGTTGAAGCCCCACTTGAACAAATGCTTGCCCTTCGCCAGCGACCAGGTGTCATTGATCGCCATATTGTTGTCGGCTTCGATCTGCGTACAATAGAAGTCGCCGCGATCACTCGTCATATATCCCCCCGCTATGTTGAGGGAGGGGATACACGGTCCCAGCGGATTGACTTGCCCGATCGTCGCCGCACCGTTCTCTGCGGCGGCTGGAGGATGGGTCCCCAATATGCCTCGGTCAAAACCGAACGAAGCCTCTTCCACCAGATTGTTCGTAAACGTATGCGCCCAGTTCAGGTGTTCAAATTTGCCATCGGCAGATGAGTTCGTAAACCCTTCAAGGATCGCCGGCAACGCCAGGGGCGTGAGAGAAGGTGTATTTTCAGCCCAGTAGGTGCCGGAGACCCGGTCCTTGGTGCCAATATTCTGGTCGATGTCAAGCTGCCAGTAAGAATTCGGAGAACTACCTACCGCACCAGCCGTCGAGTAATTGGCGCCATTTGGATTGCCCGATACCAGCGGCTCGGGAAAGATCGTCTGATAGCTCGCAGAAGTTGCATCGAACGCCGCCATGGGAACCATGTTCAGCGTCGCTCCCGAGCCGTAGGGTGTCCGCACGATCTGACCGCCAACCGTGGTTGTGGTGTTGGGATTATAGATTTCGCCCTGATAGACCGGGTTTCCCAAAGCATCGGTGCTCGGCGTCCCGTTGGCGTTTACGAGCTGCGGCCCAAGAAAGGACGAAAAGTCGCCGCCCTTCATGGCATCTGTCGGAACTCCATAGAAGGATTCGCCAATGGTGTAGTTGTCGTAATACTTGCCCCAGTTAAAGTAGAAGAAGGTCTTGTTCCGGCCGTCATAGACGTGGGGAATGTAAACCGGTCCACCGATCGTGAAGCCATACTCGCCCTGATGATCCACCGGTTTTGCTCCAGGGCAGAACTGATCGCAACTCGAGTCGAGGGCGGTATTGCGTATGTAGTCGTAACCTGAGCCGTGCAGCTGATTGGTACCGGATTTCGTGGTATAGGAGACCGCGATTCCACCGGTGTTGCCCAGATCGGCCATAGGAGTGGTCACCACCTTGACCTCATCCACCATCTCCGTGGAGAAGAGGAAGCGGGTGATTCCTCCGCCGGCCGCGTTGGTCTCTTCGGGCGTGCCGTCCACGTACACCTCGCTGTAGCCGCCGATGGAGCCATTCATGTTGTCGTTAAATCCCGCGCCTCCCTGGAAGCCAGGGAACACAGCCATATAGTTCGAGGCGTTGCGCATGCCGCCGCTAAGTTCGTTGGGAAGCTGCAACAAAGTCTTCGTATCCTCCTGCTCGCTGTAGGTACCTTCGCGCGTCTCCAGCGCGGGAGCCTGCCCGGTCACCTCTACGGTTTCACTCACCTTGCCTACCACCAGCCTGGCGTCTACCTTCCGGTTTTCGCCGCTGGCCAGCGGAATCGCCTGGTTGGTGAGAGTCTGAAAGCCTGGGTGGCTGATGGTGAGGTCGTAGTTCCCGGTTGGCAGCGATAGAAAATTGTACACACCATCGGTGTTAGTCACGGTAGAGTGGGTATTATGGGTATTGGTCTCCACCAGAGTAACCTGCGCTCCGGTGATGACCCCTCCCTGAGGGTCGGTGACCACACCACTCAACGAACCAACATCGATTTGCGCTACCGCAGGAATGCCCAGAACGATCAGCAAAAGCCCAATACCGAAAGCTCCGATACATTTTTTCAGGTTAGACATGTCCCCACGCCTTTCTTTTGGCGGGTAACGTTAGCGCTAAAATAAAACGGTTGTCAAGCTTTTTTTATCTCGTCCGCAATACGGACGACAAATTTTCGGCCCAGACGGAGCTGGACGCGAGGAATTACAAAACCAAGCGGAGCCGCAAATTCCGCGGAGCTGGAGGAGATAAAGCACGGAATGATGATACATTGGAGAGTCCGTAATACGGACAGCTATGCCCTCCAAGGGGCGGGAGTACATGGGCGGGGCCCTTACGTTTTGGGGCAGAACCCGTCATCAAAATTGGCTTGGAGGCAAAGTATAATCGAACCGCATCGCCGATTTGTAACACCGTCGCGAAGAAGCTTTCTCAAGGCCGGGAATCCCGCCCAGCATCAGGTGCGACAGTGCCTGCACAGCCGTAGAGGAGGTATCAGGTTTGGCAACTCAAGAATCAACCCCGCTCACAATCTTGATCGCAGGAAACCGGAATAGAGATCACAATTTCCATCTGAAGCTTCACCTCGATCTCAGCAGGATCTCCCTTGGCGGGTCACGCGAAATACAGGTCACTGATCTTTGGTCAGAAGGAACGGTGAAAACGTACATGGAAGCTGACCTGGGCAATTTCGCCTGCACGGTCAAGCGCGACGGATTGCAGACGGTGGAATCTCAGCCGTAAGAACGAGCTAGCCTGGAAAGTTCCCGTCCGCTGAAACCAGAAGATGGAGGCGCATCACTTCGTAGTAGTTTCCAAGGATCCGGGTGAGGCGTGAGCAGCGCGCACCTGCGCGACGAAAGCCAATGCTCGTTCAACCTGTGGGTCGCCGGGCTTTAGCGCGCGTGCCAATCGAAGTTCTGCTTCTCCATGGTCAAGGTCCCCGACGTCGCAGCTAATCAGGCCAATATTTTTGTGGAGATCTGCTTTAATGTCGCAGTCGCCGCAGATCTGGATAGCCTCCTTCATGTCTTTTATCGCTTCCGGCCAATCATCTGCCCGCATGGAAGCGATGGCGTCATGCGCTAGGGCGCGCGGTTGGTCGGTAAGATGTTCATTCCGCAGCACTGCGGCGATTTGAGCATCCAAACGAGCCGCTTCCGTCGGTTCCGCCGGTTGCAGCGCCCTGGCCAGCTTGCTGAGGGACTGGGTATGTTCTGGGTCAATGGCAATTGCCTGCCGCCACGCGGCGATTGCCTCCTTTTGCCTCGATTCATGTTCCAGACTGTTTCCTAGCTGGTACCAGGCGGCTACATTTCGCGGCTGCAGCTTTACCACGTCCTGAAACAGCCCGCTTGCTCCCGAATAATCCCCCTCCTGTTTCCTGATCATCGCCAAGAAGTAGCTCGGTTCCACCATTTCGGGAGCAAGCCGGCCGGCCATCTCAAACTCGGGTTGCGCTTCTTGATTCCGCCCAAGGTAGAACAAAACACGGCCCCGATCGAAGTGGGGCATGGGGGAGTTTGGCGCTAGCTTGACGGCTTCGCCGGTTTCCGTCAGGGCAGCCGGCAGGTCATAACCTTCCGCAAGCGCCAGGGCTAATTCGAGGTGTGCGTCAACGGACTGCGGCTCCAGGTTGACGACATTTCGTAGCAGGACGACCGCGTCGGGATACTCCCCAAGGCGCTCCTTGACTTTTCCAGCGGCCGAAAGCACCTGTAAATCCAAGGGCGCGAGCCTCACTGCCTGACCCAACTCGGCTTCGGCGGCCTCGAATTTTTGCTGTTGAGCCAACAGATGGGCAAGATCAACGTACGCTTGCGTGTATTTAGGGGCGTCCTCGATCACCTGGCGGAAGAGACTCTCGGCCTTGGCGTCATCACCCTGCGTCGCGTAGATGACGCCGAGAGTTTCCTTCGCCGGAGCCGATTGCGGGTCGGTTTCAAGCGCAGCGCTTAGCCATTTCTTTGCAGACTCGATATTCCCGACCGCGAAATCAAGCCGTCCGAGCTCGAGCTTGGCGGCGCCTAAGTCAGAGTCTAGAGCGACTGCCCTCTCCAGTGCCTTTCGTTCTCCCACTTGATCCTGGAGCGCGGCCAGCGCCAGGGCCAGGTTGTATTCCGTTCGCGCATCTTGCGGGTTCGCTTCCAATATCGAACGGTAGACTTCCGCAGCCTTCGCCGGCTGGCCCGACTGCAGGAACTCATTCGCCTGGTTGGTCTTGGCCGCCGAATACTGTCCGTTGGTCTTGTTGAACAGTTCAAGCATCCTTTGGGAACCCTCGTGGTCGCCCAGCTCACGCAGGACATGCATTAGCTGGTACTGCGCTAACGTATTGGATGGTTCCAGCGCGATCGCCTTTTCCAGGTACGGAAGTGCCTGTTTCAGCTTCTGATCGCGCGCAAGTGCACGGCCGGTCTCGTATTGTGCTGGGGCATTGTTAGGCATCCCCGCTGCGGCCCGCGTGAGTTCTTCTTCGGCTTTCCCGTATTCACCGAGTTCGCTGTAAACGGTACCTAGGAAAAGATGCCCTTGCAAATCGGCCGGCTCACGGCCGGTGTACTGCTTTGCCGACACAAGAGCCTCCTGGTAGTCCCCGGCACTAATAAGGGCGGAAACTCTCGCCAGAAGCGCATGGTTGTCATTTGGATCAAGTCGCATCACCGCAGCATATTCGGCAGCAGCATCCTGATAGTGGGTTTCATGAGCATAAATGCTTGCGAGGCTGAAATGCGCGGATTTGATATCAGGATGGGCTTTAATCAACGACGTCAGGAGAGCGACCGCCTCGGATGGATTCCCGTCTTGCATGAGGGCAATGCCCATGGACAGCATAAGGTCGGGGGAATCGGGTTTCAGCGCGAGCGCTCTCTCCCAATAGGAAATCGCAGCGGTATAACGACGCCCAGATGCCAGCAATTGCGCCAGGTGATCCAGTGCATACACAGAGTTCGAATCGGAATTCAGCACTTCTCGAAATTCCGCTTCAGCTTCGTCGCTCCGGCCCAGCTCTGCCAAGGCCGATCCCAGATCATTGCGAGCCTGCAACCAGCCAGGTTTATACTTCACCGCCAGACGGAATTCATCGGCTGCAGACTCCAGCTGCTTGCCCCGGCCATAAACCAGCCCAAGGCCGTAGTGGGATTCCGCCGATTCCGGAGCTAAACGAACTGCTTCTCTGAAGGCGGCCACTGCGCATTGCAGTTGGTCGTTACCAGAAAACCAAGTCCCTGCCGTATCGAAAACACTCGCCGACGGCGCGGTGCGGAGGGCGGTAGCGAGGGCTGCCGGAGGCTTGCATTCGCCCGGCAACTGCACTGCAGCACTTACCGAGACACATATCCAAACTACGCAACATTGCAACAAAACTTGACGCCAGGGAAAGTGCAGAAGGAACTTCATGTGGTCTTGCTGTCGGCCGTATTGATTGCGCAGACAGCCGGTTAGGGACCAGAGCTGTCGCACCAAGTTTACCGATACTGCAGGTTTACCGATACTGATAGTCAAACTCTGAGCCGTTTGTCTGTCAAGGGAAAAGGATACAGCGATCCATCTGGGGAAAAAACTGGCATCAGAATCCAATCAGGAGTTTGCAAAACCTCGAATGGCTGGCATAAAAGCAATAATTCTTTCTACTTTCTGAGTAGACCGTGTCCTTCCACCAGCGTGAGAATGCGATCAACACCAGACAGGGAAAACTCTTCCACTGTTCCGCTGGGCCATCGAACTTCCACTTTTTCGAGTTTCGATCGCGAACCGAGACCAAAATGGACACGCGGGTCGGAGCTGGAGCCGTAGCTTCCGCCGCTATACACGTCGCCCCGCTGCCGCGTCCCACCGGCAGTGATGAAAACCTTCGCGCCGATTGCGTCCTTCGGACTCTTTGGGCCGCCCACCAGCTTGAACGCGATCCAGTGATTGCCGTTATCTACGACATTGCGAAGCAAGGTTGGAGTTGAATCCATATTGTTGATTACGACATCGATGTGCCCATCGTTGAACAAATCTCCAAACGCCGCACCTCGGGCTGGGATTACGTCTGCGAGACCGCTTCCGGTTGCCGGGGGAACTTCTTGAAACTTATTGCCGTCACGATTGCGGAAGAGCTGTGGCCGTTGCGCATAGGTGATGCCCCAGTCCTGCTGATCCACGGTGGGATAGACGTGCC
The DNA here is from genome assembly GCA_963834075.1 of uncultured Acidobacteriaceae bacterium. Classification (GTDB taxonomy): domain Bacteria; phylum Acidobacteriota; class Terriglobia; order Terriglobales; family Acidobacteriaceae; genus PALSA-270. The sequence continues at coordinate 46,747 of CAWIAH010000004.1, read as the reverse complement.
CGTTAGCAACGAAAATATCCAGCAAGCCGTCATTGTCAAAATCGAGAAATCCCGTTCCCCATGATAGGAACGGAATCGTTGGGTATCCTAGGCCGGAGTAATAGGCAACCTCCGAGAAATTTCCATCGCCATCGTTTCGATACAAAGAGTTGTAGTCATCGGAAAAAGAACTGACGTAGAAATCCACCTTGCCGTCCCGGTTGTAGTCCCCCACCGCGATTCCCATCGATGCCTGGACGCGGCCATCGTCCGCTAGCGCGAATCCAGAAGCCACGCCAATTTCATCAAAAGTGCCATCGTGCCGATTGCGATAGAGAAAGTTCGGAACCGAATCATTGGCGACCGCCAAGTCTGGCCAACCGTCATCGTCCACATCGACAAAAACCGAGGCCAGGCCATACATTCCGGAAGGATCGGAAACTCCCGCCTTCACGCTTACGTCGCGAAAAGTGCCGTCACCGTTATTGTGGAATAGGTGATCGCTTTCGCCGGCAAGACCTTGCGGGCCACAAAAGACATCCATGCCGCGAAAATGACAAGGCTTGCCGTCGCGCGGCGGGTGATCCACGTCGAACTTCACATATCCGGGAACGAATAGGTCCAGAAGACCGTCGCGGTCATAGTCCCCCCAGGTTGGCCCGGTTGACCAGCCGCCCAGGCTGACACCAGCCTTTTCCGCAACGTCCGTAAATGTTCCATCGTGATTGTTGTGATAGAGACGATTTTTCCCGTAATTGGCGACAAAGATGTCGGGCCAGCCATCGTTGTCGTAGTCAGCCACCGCGACACCGAAACCCCAACGCTCGTTGGCCACGCCCGCCTTTTCGGTGACATCGGTAAATGTCCCATCGTGATTATTGTGGAAAAGCATCGCGCGTGGAGGAGATTCTTGCCCTTTCAGGGCAGGCACCGTAGAACCATTCAGCAGGTAGATATCGAGCCAGCCATCGTTATCAAAATCCAGAAGGGCCACACCCGAACCCAGAGACTCGAGAATTGTTGTCTTTTGAGGAGTCCCTGAACGGTGATGAAATTTGTCGAGACCTGCTTCCCTGGTGATATCGCGGAATACAACCGGAGCGCCGTCGACAAATCCGCCTGCGGTGATGGGCCGTTGCTGAGCATCTTTTACCGCGGCATGCGCGGGTCCCATCGCTTCACCCGCTGTTTGCTGGTTTGCTCGTGCGGCGTTTTGCGCACGAAGGCCCGATACCCCTGCCAACACTAAAAATAAAAGGGTACACGCCCAGCGGATCGCAATGTTTCGGGAAAAGACCATCCTGAACTGCCTCGACCATAATATTCGAGATCGCCTCGCTCCGCGGGGCTTATCCGACGATCCGCCGCGGGAGAAAACGCAACGTTCTACAAGCTGCAGATGAGATCGTCGGAGGTTCCAGGCGACGGAGAAGCCAAAGACTCCGGCGCAGGCGAGACTTGAGGTGTACTATCATCCTCCCGATGAGTTCGGCACCGCATTCCCGCGCGCAAACGACCTCTCCTTGTCTACTCGGTAAGATCTGCCGGTGACCGGTGCAAAAAGCACTTCCACCGCGCCTCCTCAACTGCGGCGCAATTCGCTTGGCCTTCCGGAGCTGGTGTTCCAGGGCATTACGCACATCGCCCCGGCGGGCAACATCGTGTTCACGTTCCCGATCATCGCCCGCCAGGCGGGACCGGACATGCCGATCTCGCTCCTGCTAACCACGATCGTCTGCTTTTTTATCGGAAATACCGTGTCGCAGTTTTCCAAGTACATGCCGTCGAGTGGTGGGTACTATTCGTTCGCCACCCGTGGGCTCGGGAGCCGCAGCGGCTTCATGGCAACCTGGAGCTATCTGATCTACGACCTCATCGGCCCGGCCGCATCCACCGGGTTTCTGGGCTACATGTTGTCGGACATGCTGCGGACCGAGTTCGGCATGAATATCCCGTGGTGGCTCGTCGCGCTGGCGGCATTTGCCATCATCTGGTTACTCACTCACTACGGGATCCGCCTGTCGATGCGGTACGACGGCGATTTTAGGAAGTCTTGAGATGTTGATCATGTTGGCGCTCGCGATCACTTTCCTGATCCATCCGGGGCCTGGTTCCAGCTACGTTGCGCCGCTGAAGCCCTCGTCGTCGCCGCACCACTTCGGTGGAATCCTGGCCGGGATGGTCTTCTCGATACTCGCGCTCAGCGGCTTCGAAGCTCCGGCGCCGCTTGCCCAGGAAAGCCGCCGGCCCGGGAAGTTCATCGGCCTGGCGGTCAGCCTCTCGCTATTGTCGATCGGGCTCTTCTACGTGTTCACTTCGTATGCGAGCGCGATTGGCTGGGGAACGGGCGACATGGCTGCCTTCGCCTCCAGCCCGAACCCTTACTACGCCCTTGGCCACGCGCTATGGGGAGCCGGCTGGTGGTTTGTCGTCCTGGCTATCATCAACAGCGCGATCGGCACCGGCATGGCTTGCACCAATGCCGCATCCCGCGTGATGTACACGATGGGCCAAGCGGGTACTCTCCCTGCGCGGTTCGGCAGGATTCATCCGGTTCACCAAACGCCCACGTTCGCAATCGCCTTTCTCCAACTTTCCGGCATGGTGGCGGTCCTGCTCGTCGGCTTACTGTTGCAACCCGCCGATATCCTCGGTTTTCTCGGCACCATTGCGACGCTGGCGGTCATCATCCTCTATTGCATGGCGAACATGGCGCTGACCGTCCTACATCCGTCGAGAGCACCCGGATGACTTCAGCGTCTGGCGGCACGCGGTAGTTCCTTGGATCGGGACTTTGGCACTCCTGCCCGTTCTCTTCGTGACCGTCTATCCTGTACCCTCTTGGCCCTACAACATCACGCCGTATTTGTTCGTCGTGGCGCTCGTCGTCGGCTTCGGTTACATGTGGTGGCTTGAGTTACGGAATCCCGGAGCGCTCCGGCGGGGTGCGACCATGCTCGTAGGACGCCGCACCGACGCCGAGGGCGACGTGGACTGGGACGCACCCACCGCCCTCCATTGAGATACTGATGAGGCGTCTGGCGCGCGAAACAACAAGACTGCGGCCCCGATCGCTGGCGAATCGTGAAAACGTGATGCACCTCTCAGACGATTGCAGTCCTGATTTTTCCAGGAATTTGAATTAACTCAAGAGGCTTCAGTTCGTATCGACCTGAACCCATCGGTGATGTTTGATGGATTCATAGCCGGCGTCGAGAATGCAACTCACGATGTATCCATCTTCGTAATTCTCGCGCGGCGTGTCACCTTTGCGGACGCATTCGACAAAGTGCCGCATTTCCGCCTGGTAGCCATAGGCGAAGGCCTCTTCGGGTAGAGGTCTCGTCCATCCGGAATCATTCTCAGCTTGCTCGATAATGTAGCCCGCAGAATTGGAGGAAAAAACCGTGATTGGAGTTTGCCGCGTAACATCGGTAAAGATCGACCCTTCAGATCCATGAATCTCGTTTCGCAGATCTAAACCGCCTTTCGCAGTGTAGGAAAGTTCACAATGAGCGATCCCGCCGCTCGCAAACCTCAATATCAGCAGCGCGTTATCTTCCGCTTCTGTTTTCTTGTGCACTAAACGATCTCCCCACGCCACGACCTCGACGATGGGATCGTTTTTACCGAAAAAATAGCGAGCCGCGGAAATGCAATGGCATCCCAAATCGCGCATGGCTCCTCCACCCACTTTTTCCGCATCCCAGGAATCCACCATGGCCAGAGCGTGCGATTCCCGCGAGCGCACCCAGAGCACCCGCCCGATGCCGCCATGCTCAATCACGTCCCGGGCCTTGACCACGCATGGTGAGAACACCTCGGTTTCCGCATAGCCATGGATGGCGCCAGATTTTCTAGCTTCATCCAGCATGACCTTGGCTTCTTGCCTCGAACGGGCTAACGGTTTCGTGCAAACCTGATTCCTGCGGGCTTTGGACAATGCCAGCGAGACCGGAAGATGTGCATCGTTAGGAGTGGCGATGATGAAAAGGTCAATATCATCTCTCGAAATCAACTTATCGAGATCTGTGGTCGGATTGGGTATTGACCAGCGGCGCGCGAAATCTGTCGCTCGCACTTCCTTTTGTGAGTAGTTCGCCACCACCTCATGGCCTTTCACATTGGACAGGCCAGTCATGTAGTATTCGGCCACAAAACCCGACCCCAACATCGCAATCGTAAGATTCTTCAATCGGTGCCTCTTTATCGCATTCGCGAGAATCTTCTAACAACGCATTTTTGATATGCCGGAAGGCATGTTCGGCCCCGGTTAACCGAATGTTAGTCACGGGAAAGGCATCTTATGTTATCGCGTCGACTTTTCTTGATTCGAGCGTCAATTGGGTTTCGCTGGATATTATCACCAGGTTCATTTAGTGTTTAAGCCGATTATTGGAGGCGCGCCGTGCCGAATCGCCCCTTGTCATCGCAGCAAGTTCACCGATCCTGCGATCAGGTTTTGTTCTCGCCAACGAGTTCTTCGATCTCTGCAAAGAATCTAATCATCCCGGCTATACTCCCTTCGATGAGGTCAGCGACTGCGCCATCCGAGGGCAGGACTTCTACAATTCCGTGACTCAGGCGCAGGGTGTCCTGGTTAGCGGGAGACGACCACGAGAGTGCGCGTGGTCTTGCACATTGCATCAGTTTTTTTAGCCTCCACATCGCCGGAGGAGAAAACGGGAACTTACAGGCAAATGACTTCAGATCGTCAGACGCGTCGGGAGATGTTCTCGGGCCTGTCAAAACTCGCAGGGGCGGCGCTCCTCATGCGACCGTTCTTTCTTAGATTCAGCGAAGCGGAAACCGCCCGCTACGCTCCAAAGCTGGTCGTCCAGAGCTACATTTGGATGCAGCAGCTTGAAACTGAGAAGAAGACCTTGGGCGACGGCGTCGATGAAGCCCTCAGCAGTTTTCATCAGGCGGGTTACCATCTTGTGGAATTGGGTTCAGCGTTCTTCACTCCGGAGTTGCGTGATAAAACCCTCGCCCTGTTGGAAACGTACAAGTTGGTTCCAGAAACGTTTTTTCCCAACACAACTATGTATGAGGCTGTCGCCGCTGGGAAATCTGTCGATGATGCCATGGGGCTGGCGCGGCTGCTAAAACCGTACGGAACGCGGGTAATCATCATCAACCCAAGCCCCAAACCAGACAAAGCCCCAAAAACAGACGAAGAGCTCAACATCCAGGCTCGATACGTTAACCAGTTGGCCGGGGAGTTGGATCAACTCGGTATGAAGTTAGCTCTCCACCATCACACCCCTGAACTGGTGGACAACCAGCGCGAGTGGCGCCACCTTATGAAGCACACCGATCCCAACCGGGTCTATTGCTGCGTTGATCTGCATTGGGCCTACCGCGGCGGCCAGGACCCGATGACATTTTTGCGGGCCGTGGGCGACCGGCTTCTCGTCCTCCATCTGCGTAATTCCAGGCAGGGGATCTGGATGGAGGACTTTGGTCCAGGTGACATTGACTATGGAGAGGTGGCGAATTATCTGCGCGCAATTAAGTTCGATGGATATCTGGATGTCGAGCTCGCTTACGAAAAGGGCACAGAGATCACGCGCCCACTCACCGAAGACCTGCGTCTGAGCCGCCTATACACCGAAAAAATATTTGGCTTGGCAGCTTCCGCCTAATCGGCAGCGTAATATTTGTGGACCGTCTCCCGTTCCGGTTTTTTGCCGCAAGGGGCGTTCATTTTTTGTCGCGCGTTGCCGAGGACGAGAACACCGCGAGGGCTGTATGCAGAGGCGATAGGCGCGGCCAGCGGACAGAAGGCGAAAAAGGGGGCGCCAAATCGATGTACGTTCAGTTTGGAGTCGCAGCGTTTCGGCCCGCGATGTTGCGGGAATTCACCGCGGCAATCGGGCTACTTTTTGTGGCAAGTCTTGCGATTCTCGCCCTATCTGTAGTTGCTCAAGATACGAATATTCCTATCCGAATCATCGTGGTTGAGTCGGCGGACGAAGCGCAACGGATTATGGCCGCTCTCAGGAGTGGCAGGGACTTCGGCACAATCGCCCGCGAGAAGTCCATCGATCCCACTGCCAGCGACGGAGGCTTCATGGGAGTGCTGGACCCGGCGGCTCTCCGCCCGGAACTTCAAGAAGCCTTGCGGAACTTACATCCTGGCGAGCTAAGCGCCATCACAAAGATTCCTTCTGGTTATGCCATTCTGCAAATCGTCAAGGAAACCGGAGAAGCAGCTGCACCTCCGGATCGCGGCCCTACTGGGCTCGCCTACTCATTTATGCCGACCTCGGCAGCTTCGACCATCCGGCTGATTCCCAGTGTCTCCGGCATGAACGAGGAATGGGTGCTGATGAATAGTTTTCCCAAGCCACCCAACTGGAATCAGGATTTACAACAAATATGTGAAGTTCGAAAGCAAGCCAATGCCGAGGCCCAGCAGCGCATGCTGGACGCGGTCGCTTCGGTAGACAAGGGTGATTTAAAGCTTGAACCGAAGGTCGAAGAAGACCTGCACTACACGCTGGCGGAAGTTTGGTCTTACTACGGAGAAATGGCGAAGGCGATAGCGGAGTGGGAACGAGCGTACGAAATAGCGACCGCTAGCTACCCTGAGATGGTGCCGCAACTTGAAGAGACACTGGGGGTCGCTTATCTGCACAAGTCCGGAATGGACAATGATGTCTTCCGCCATCCCGGCGATCGTTGTTTCTTACCGCTTCCGAAGTACGCAAAAACAGAAAGCTCTGAAAAAGCAGTTCGGTACTTTTTGAAATACCTGCAGAATGATCCGGGAAGTATAGAGGTCAAGTGGCTGCTAAATCTTGCCTATATGACTCTCGGGAAGTACCCGCAGGAAGTGCCTCGGCAATATCTCATTTCACCGGACCATTTCCGATCCACTGAGAACGTGGGGCGTTTCGTGGATGTCGCTCCGCAAGCCGGCTTGGACATTTTTACTGCGGCCGGCGGAATTATCGTGGACGATTTTGACAATGATGGCCTTCTTGATGTCGTGACATCCAGCTGGGATGACTGCGCGCCTATGCATTTCTTCCATAACAATGGAGACGGTACATTCACCGATCGAACGGTGCAGGCCGGGCTCGCCGGCCAACTCGGCGGCCTAAACATCATCCAAACGGACTACAACAATGATGGCTGCATAGACATTCTTGTGTTGCGCGGTGCCTTCGAGCTTCCCAAACGGAAATCCCTGTTGCGTAACAACTGCGATGGGACCTTCACCGACGTTACCAAACAAGCCGGACTTGCCGAACCGGCGACTTCAACCCAAACCGCGGTCTGGACGGACATCAACAATGACGGTTATCTCGACCTGTTCGTTGGGAACGAGAACGCTCCCGCCCAGCTGTTTTTGAACAAAGGCGACGGCACCTTTGTGGACATTGCCCATAGCGCTGGGGTTGATCGTACGGCTTGGTCCAAGGCAGTGGTCGCGGCTGACTATGACAATGACGGCTATCCGGATCTCTACGTTTCCAATGCGGGTGGCGAGGCTTTCTTGTATCACAACAACCGTGATTTAACCTTTACTGAAGTCTCGAAGCAGGCGGGCGTGAAACAACCGGTATACAGTTTCCCGGCATGGTTCTTCGATTACGACAATGATGGCTTGCCCGATCTCTTTATCGCCAGCTATTACCCATCGCTCGAAGAAACGGTATCGAGTTTTCTTCAGCTACCAACCAAAGGCGAGACGTTGAAGCTTTATAAAAATCTGGGCAATGGGAAATTCAAAGATGTGACCAAAGAAACGCATCTTGACCGCATCTTCATGCCCATGGGGTCGAACTTCGGCGATATCGATAACGACGGATTCCTGGATATATATCTTGGGACCGGGAATCCTTCCTATGCTTCTATGTCACCGCACGCTTTACTTCATAACGTCGGCGGGAAGTACTTCACTGATATCAGCATTTCATCGGGCACGGACGAAATCCACAACGGGCACGGAGTGGCATTTGCCGATTTGGGTAACAATGGAGAAGAGGATCTGATCGAGGAAATGGGAGGGGCGGTACCCGGGGATAAGCACGCGCTAAGGCTCTGGAAAAACCCGGGTAACGACAATGATTGGATCAGCGTGCATCTGGTGGGGGTCAAGACGAATCGTCCTGCGATCGGCGCGAGAATTAAGGTCACGGTCAAGAACGAAGATAACGTGCCGCGAGATATTTATCGCACCGTGGGCAGTGGCGGTTCCTTTGGAGCGTCGCCATTTCAGCAACACATCGGTCTTGGAAAATCGGCACGCATCGAAAATATCGAAGTTTGGTGGCCCGCCAGCAATACTCGGCAGAATTTTCCCAATGTCACGACAAACCAATTCATCGATATCAAGGAGTTTGCCAAGGATTATACGAAGCTGGCGCGGCACGGATTCACACTGGGCGGAGTTCGTTCCACGGCAGCTACAACCAACATCCGCAGTCAACCAAATCCCTCCAACTAACGCTCATTGAGGCTCGATTTGGGTTTGCACCAGGTCGCCCAGTTCCTGTGCGGTAAATTGATTGCCGTCAATGTTGACCGTCAGTTTGCCATTGCGATCGATGATAACGGTGTGCAAAGTATGAATTTTGAAGCCATCATCAGCCCACGATTCGACGCCAAATAAATGGCACACCCGGTCGATATCGGGCGGCGAACCGGTTAGAAAATGCCACGTGCGCTCATCTGCCTTCCAGGTTGCGGCGTATTTAGCCAGAACCTCTGGCTGATCGTGCGTGGGGTCGAAAGTAATACTGAGCAGCACGAGGTCATGTCCCATCTGATTCGCAAATCTTCTTTGCAGCTGTCCAAAATTATTTGAAAGCCTTACGCAGTAATCTGGGAGAGGGCAACGGGTGTAAATAAAGTTTAAGGCAATCACGCGCCCCCTGAGCGTGGACAAGGTAATCTGCCGCCGGTCTTGATCGGTAAAGGTGAAGTCCGGAACCAGTTGACCAGTCCGAATCTGGCCACTCGCGTTTCCGGTGATGATGGATTCCATCGTTTGCAACCGGCGGGCCTCCAGCGGGTGTTGCTCGGGACTCTCGAAACTGAGGACACGAATGTCCTCGATGTATGACCTGTCCTGGGTAATCACCAGAAGGAATGTGACCTTAGTGCCTGCTTTCAGGCCGTCCAGCATCTTGGGATCCGAGACGTGGAATGGCATGACCATCGCATCCATGTAACCAACAATGTTTTCGTGAGAAACAGTCAGGAGTTGATGGGGCTGATCTGCCTTCAAGACAACACCTGTTACCTGGAAGCGCTGCTCTGCCGAAACACTGAGCGCCAACGAGAGAAATGCAGCGGCTATCAACCAGCGGCTCATGGGGCCTGACTCCTGCGCACAGCAAACTCCTCGTTCAAGACCGAATTATCCCATTCCTCTTTATCTCAATCTCACCATAACTCGTTCTATCCCGAATATTCAATGGATTGAAATGGCGAGATTGTTTGCCCTGATATGCTCGGCTTGCCATTGGGATGGTAACGGTATCGGTGCGATCGAGGCGGGGTGGATTGCAAACCATCGTATCGCTCCCAGAAAAAAATCGCCGCAACCTCGTTGAATGTGGCGAGATGGCGTACAATCCTACCGTTTTCGCGAAAGCGGAAATTTTGGCGAATCCCCGGTTTGTGCATCACGGAATCGTGTCGAAAGGAAAGGCGGTTCATGACAGCTTCTGAAATATCTCGTCGCCAGTTCTTAAAGAGCAGCGCGTTGGCCGGAAGTGTCGCAGCGCTGGCGCGTCTTGCGCCCGCAAGTGTCCTCGGAGCTAACGACCGCATTAACTTTGGCGTAATCGGCGTGGGCAACATGGGAACCGGGCACTTGAACAGCCTGGTTGGCCGCAGTGAGGCGGACAACATCAGGGTGTTGGCGGTTTGCGATGTCTATAAGAAACGGGTGACGCGCGCCGTCGGCATCTGTCATGGGGACGGTTATCTGGACTACCGCAAATTGCTCGACCGGAAAGATATTGATGCCGTCGTTATTGCAACGCCCGATCATTGGCACGCCAAACTCGCGATCGACGCGATGGATGCAGGCAAGCAGGTTTATGTCGAAAAGCCGATGACTCTTTGGAGCAGACCCGACGAGGCGATGGAGGTGCGGAACACCGTAAGACGGCTTAAGAGAGTTTTGCAGGTCGGTCCGCAGGCCACGTCGGACGACGGAGTCTGGAAAGCGCACGACGCAATCAAAGCCGGCCGCATCGGCAAAGTTACCTGGGCTCAGGGCGGTTACAACCGCAATGCACGGATCTCTGACTTTGACAATGTGCCCTTCATTGTGGACCCCGCAGCTGGCCCCACTGCTTCCGGCGAAGACTACATCGATTGGGACATGTGGCTGGGCTGGAACTTCGGTCTGGCTCCGAAAATCCCCTACAACCCATACCACTTCTTTCGCTTTCGAAAATTTTGGGCATACAGCGGCGGGGTGGCAACCGACCTCCTGTATCACAAACTCGCACCCATGCTGCTGGCGATTGCCGGACCCGACGGGGAATACCCCAGGCGCGCCAACGCTTGCGGTGGACGTTATGTGGAGAGCAACGCAGAGGACGGATCCGACATTCCCGATACTTATCTCACAACCATCGATTATCCGAGTGGATACAGCGTCTTCCTCGAAAGTACGATTACCAACGACACTCCTATGCCGGACCGCATTTATGGAAAATACGGCACGCTCGACCTCGGGGGCGATCCCACGCTTCGAGCCAACGGCGATTTCGGCCCCGAATTCAAGGATAAGAATGATGGGTACACGGAAGTGCGCTTGCCCGACAAAAAAGGTCGAGATATGGAGGGAAACTTCATCGATGTAATTCGCGGCAACGGAACCCTCTACTGTAACGCGGAACTTGGCGCTGCAACCCTGGTCGGAATTGGACTCGGGGTGCGCGCCTTCCGGGAGGGCAAGACAATGTATTGGAATGCAGAGCAAGAAAAGATCAGCCAGGAGGGCTGAAATGAAAAGGGCATGGGTGTGGGTGGTAATAGCGGTCGCGGCATTCAGTTCCGCGGCAGCTGCAATGGATAATCAATTGACACCCGAAGAGAAAAAAGATGGATGGATTCTTCTCTTCGACGGAACATCAGTCGCCGATTGGATGACCAGCAATTGGGAGGCTTGCCCTGAGGTTCTGGATAATGGAACTATCGATCCGGATAAATGTCCAAAACTGGGGCGGGGCGGCTGGGACATGGTCTACGAGAGGCCATGGTCTGATTTCATCCTCGAGCTTGATTTTAAAATCAGCGCTCAAACTAACAGCGGAGTTATGCTGAGGATGTCGCCGTTAAAATCTGTGCCCAACTTCGATGTGGAGTACAACGGCCTTGAGGTACAAATCGAAGATAGCCGCACCACTGGCTATTATGACACCGGGGCGCTCTACGACTTGGTTAAACCAACAACAAATTCGATGAAGCCTGTCGGCGAATGGAATCACCTTCGGATCAGGGCCGACAAAAATCTAATCGACGTGTGGGTGAACCAAGTGCAGGTAAATCATATGGACCTTAACGAGTGGACCCAGCCTTACGAACGGCCCGACGGCACAAAACACAAATTCAATATCGCCTGGAAGTATCATTCTCAGACGGGGTATATCGGCCTGCAAAAACACGGGGGCAACTGCTGGTTTAAGAACATAAAATTAAAGCCGCTCGATTAGCCGAGGCCCAAAAGAATAACGACAAGTCAAGGCGGTAAGCGCCCAGGCAATCCTCGACCGCGGGCTTTTTCGCGACATTAATCTCCCTCCCCTTCGCGGCAGAAGGATTTCGTCATTTCGCAAGCTCTCGCTTGATTCGTAGTCCGTAATACGGACGACCGCTCCACATTTCTATTGAAGCGTCAAATTGGAAACTTGTAAGATAGCCACGAATTTGCGCCTGCCAATTTTCTGCGGAAAGATGCTGACCGTGACTTGGACGAACGACGGCCGCGGGCACGCTGCAACGCCGGCGATGCCGATGAAAAGAAATTTGGGACGAGTATTTCAATGACCGATCGTACTGGCTCGCCTCAAATCGTTTCGCGGCGCACCTTCATAAAGAGCAGCGCCGCCTCGGGGAGTACCATTTTTCTCGGCATGGTTGTCGGGAAAACGACGGCGCTGGTCGCGCAGGCCGTTACCAACCATGCAGAAGCTGTGCGGATCGTGGCGCCCTCCGAGGCGACGGTGTTTGGTAGCGGACTGCTCCCGGGCTTCTTGGCCGCCAAGCTGCAGTGGGAATACACGGCGGGAGAGGCCCCGCATAACATCATTCTCACCGTTGCGCCAAAGCGCGACCCAAGAAATCCGGTTGTGCACGCCACGCTCGCTGGGGCTGTAACGACGTATGCTTTGCCGCTGGTCCCGGAGGAAACGTACGCATGGCAGTTGCAGCCCGCGGATGAGCAAGGACACCCAAATGCTGCCGCCGTGCAGGGCACATTTACGATGGGAGCGATCTACCTTGTGCAGGATGCCGGCAATGAGGAGATGTACAAGAATTTCCGCCTCAAGGCGCGGTATTCAGCGTTCCCCCCCATGCCTTTCGCGGCGGCGGAGCCGTTATCGCCCTGGTACGACGTGAAGCGCTACGCCATGGCGCCCCCTCCTAAACTGGAGGACATCAAAGACCGGCTGCCACAACCGGTGTTCGACGGTCACCCGGAGATCTTAGAGACATACTGGTACTGTTGGAAGACATTTCTCGGCGTGTGGAACTACGCCCCGCATCACCCCGATCATCAGGCGGTCGCCAATATCAACGGATATCCCACGTGGGCGCGGTGGGGGAGCGGCCAGGTGTGGGACAGCTTCTCCATGATGCACTACGCCCGGTATGGCCACCAGGCATATCCCTTCATCACGCAGTTCGATAATGCATATGCGCGGCAGCATGAGAACGGTTTCATTTGTCAGGAATCGGACAACGACAATTTCGAAGTCTACGCTTGCCACCCCGTGCTTTCGCCATTCTTAATCGGATGGGCGGAGTGGGACTACTATCAGGTCTCGGGCGACCTGCATCGCCTGCGTCGGGTCTTTACGCCCCTCGTCAAGAACTACGAGTGGTTCATGACTTACATGCGGCATACTCCCGATGGCACGTATGGGTTCGTCACCCCTGGGATGCGGCACCCGTGTGGAACGGATACGTCCGCATTTCTGCCTGAACTGACCTGGAATACTGGGGCCTTCCCCGCCACCGCCTTTCGGGCGGCGGAGACGCTTGCGATGGCGCGCATCGCCGCCCTGGTCGATCGTCCTGATATGGCGCGGTTCTTCGTGGCTGAACATCGTCGGCTGGGCGACTATATCAATCAGCACTACTGGGATGCCGAGCACCAGTTATACAACGACCTCTGCGATCCCAATCATGTCGTTGAGGAGTATCGCGATCCGCAATTGGCCGGCCAGTTCATCACGGAGATCAAACCGGGGGTGTTCAATGTCTCCGCTTGGACCTTCCTCCCGCTGTTCGCGGAGATCGCGCCACCCGAGCGAGCCCAGGCCTTAGTGCGGTTGGTGCAGGATGCCGATAAGGGCTTCAATTTCCCAAATGGAATCGGCGATAGCTCCAGGTTAAGTCCATCCCTCCCGAAAAACTTCGCAAACGCTGACAATATCTTGCCGCCGATCCCGCGGGTCGTCCAGGACGGCTTCACGCGGGCTGGATACCGGGCGGCGGTGCAAGATCTTGCCGAGCGATACTGCGCCGCCATGGCGGCCGCATACAGAAAGGAAGGGACGATTCGCGAAAGCATCAGCACGACGATGCCAATAGGCGGCGGCCAACCAGAATTCGTCGGGTGGGGTGGCGTGGGACCAATTGCTAACTTGATCGAGTACGTCCTTGGCATTGATCTCAATGTTCCCCGCAACACCATCGTCTGGCACGTGCACCGGACTGAACGGCACGGCCTGCAGCATCTCAAAATCGGGAACTTCTACGTGGACCTGCTGTGTGACGAACGCGCAGCGATGGATGCACCTTGCCACCTGACCGTGACGAGCGGGGGCACGTTCGCTCTACAGACTATCGTGAAGGAGAAAGTTGTTTACCACCAGATCCAGAAGGGAACGGTCACCTTGCAACTGGGGTAGGAGTGGAGCAGTGTTGGATTGTATTTCTAAATGCACGACCAAACCCTTGTACGACTGGAACCGGGGCATCCCGGTTGGGCCATTCTTACTCTCTGTTTTTCGGTGGAGGCCTAAGTGACCGTTGACATTGTCTCGCGTGAAACCATCTCGCGGCGTAGCTTTATAAAGAGCAGCGCCGCCTCGGGGAGTACTTTGTTTCTCGGCATGGTCCTCGGGAACGCCGCAGCCTTGGTCGCGCAGGCCGTTACCGACGGCGAAGGAGCCGTGCGGATATTGGTGCCGTCCCCGGCGACTGTGGTCGCAGGCTTCCTGGCCATGAAGCTCAAATGGGAATACTCCGCCGGAGATGCCCCGAAAAATATAACTTCTCAGCGTGGCGTTAAGCCGTGACCCCAAGCATCCGGTGGCGCAGGTCAAGCTACCAGGGAGCGTAACAACGTATGCCTTGCCACTGGTTCCGAACGAGACCTACCTTTGGCAATTGCAACCCGCCGATGCCGATGGACGTGCCACTGTTTCCGCAACCCAGGGCAGGTTCACGATGGGGCGAGTCCGCATTTTGCAGGATGCCCCTCCAGAGGAGATGTACAAAAATCCTCGCAAGGGCGCGCACTATTCACCGTTCGATCCCATTCCATTTGGGGTGGAGGAGCCCCTATCCCCGTGGTATGAAGTGAAGCGATACGCAGTGGGACCGCCGCCGAAGTACGCCGATGTTAAAGATCAATTGCCGTGCCCAGTCTTCGACGGTCACCCGGAGGCGTTGGAAACCTATTGGTATTGCTGGAAGACGTTTCTGGGCGTGTGGTTCTACGCTCCCTACCATGCCAATCATCAGGCGGTCGCCAATATTAACGGATATCCAACCTGGGCTGGGTGGGGAAGCGCACAGGTATGGGACAGTTTCTCCCAGATGTACTACGCAAGGTACGGCCATCAGGTTTATCCCTTCATCACACAGTACGACAATGCCTATGCCCGTCAGCATGAAAACGGTTTCATATGCCAGGAAAGCGACAATGACAATTTCGAGGTCTATGCTTGCCAACCAGCGCTTTGTCCGTTCCTGATCGCGCGGGCGGAGTGGAACTATTACCTGGTGTCAGGGGACGTTGACCGCTTGCGCCGGGTTTTTACGCCGCTCGCCAAAAACTACGAGTGGTTCATGATCTATATGCGTCGCGAGAGCGACGGAACCTATGGCTTCGCAACGCCGGGCACACGCGACACCTGCGGCACAGATACATTTTCTTTTACTTTCCCGGCGACGGCCCTGAGGGCGGTCGAAACGTTAGCCATGGCTCGCATTGCGACGGTCATCGGCCGCGCCGATATGGCTATGTTTTTCCGCAACGAACTTCAGCGACTGAGCGACCACATTAATCAACATTTCTGGGATGCCGAACACCAGTTGTACAACGATCGCTGCGATCCCAATCACCTCTGGAAACCATTTCGCGATCCCCAACTGGCAGGCAAATTTGTGACAGAGGTCAAACCCGGCTTGCTCTACAAACCCTCCTGGACATTTGTTCCGCTGCTAGCCGAGATCGTACCTCCTGAACGAGTGCAGGCCCTGGTCCGATTAGTGCAAGATCCCAAGGGATTCAATCGTGCCCACGGAATCGGCCACGACTCGGTAGATAGCACGCCACAGGGCTATCTCACGGATAACGATAGTGGCCCTGGTTCCATCTGGCCACCAATTCCCCAGATAGTTCAGGACGGATTCCAGGCTTCCGGGCAGTGGGAAATTGCACGAGCAGAGGCCGAGAAATACTTCGACGCAGTGGTGGACGCCTACGTTAAGGACAAAACGATTCGGGAATATCTCGACTCCACAACCGTGGAATTCAAAGGGCAGCCCGAATTTGTGGGATGGGGCGGAGTCGCGCCCATCGGCAACTTCATCGAGTACGTTTTGGGAATTGATGTAAACACCCCGGAGAAAATTATCGTGTGGCACGTGCACCGGATGGAACGGCATGGCCTGCAGCGTCTCAAGCTCGCAGATTTCCACGTAGATTTACTCTGCGATCAGCGTTCCGCATCTGGCGCCCCATGCCACTTGACCGTAACCAGCGGTGGAGAGTTCACCCTACGAACCATTGTGGCGGAGAGAGTGGTCAACCACCGCATCCTGAAGGGAACCGTTGTTTTGCAAGTGGGATAGGTCGTGAGGAAACGAGTTGTGGAGCTGTCGGCTGGTGCCTGTAAACACATTTTTGGATCGGTATCTTGCCTTCGTACAAATTTTTGATTTGAGGGGTGCCCTATGTTTCGTGAGATTTCCAGGCGGAATTTTTTAGCCATTGCGAGTGCGGCAACGGTCACGGCTACACATCGGGTGAACGGCGCAACGGTCGCGGTAAATACCGTGCTGAACTCATTTTTCCTATCCCCGGAAGCTCCGTCCTCGCAACTAGTGATACGCGGGAATGCGCGTTTCCAAATCTTGGCGCCTGGCGTCGTGCGAATGGAATACTCGCCGACCGGCCACTTTGTCGATGCCTTGAGCGTGGCGGTGCTGAACCGGAACTGGCCAGTGTGTCCATTCACCGCGCGCGATGTAAACGGATGGCTCGAGATTGAGACCAGCAAGATGGTGCTCAAATACAAGCTGGAGTCGGGAGCATTCACACCGGAGAATCTGATCCTCACATGGACGGATACGGTTGGACCACACACCTGGAAACCCGGCGAAGTTGACGACAAGAATTTGGGCGGCGTGCCCGGAGATATTGCAGCACGCAAGGTACCGGGCAACGAACCGGGCGCATTATCGCGCAACGGTTATTTTTTCTTGGATGACAGCACGACAGCAGTCTGGAACCCCGCCACGCAGTGGCCCGAACCGCGTCCTGAGCAGAACGGGCAGGACTGGTATGTTTTCGTGTACGGGCTGGATTACAAGAGTCTCTTACGCGAACTGGCTCAGTTGTTAGGGCCGATTCCGATGGTGCCCAGGTATGTCTTTGGCACGTGGTTCGGCTCACGGGCAGGATATCCGGCGGACGAATTCGAGCGCATCGTCAGTCGATTCCGTGAAGAGCAGATACCGCTCGATCTGGTGGTGCTCGACTCCAATACTACCGCGGCCGTGATCTGGCACGGTTTTAGTTTTGACCCGGAGCAGTTTCCCGATCCAAAAGGGTTCTTCGCATGGATGAGAATGCACGGCGTCAAGGTCACGATTAACGAACACTATGAGCCGATTACTCCCGACAGCGATCGGCATTTTGACGAGATGCGGCAAGCCTTAGGTTTGCCCGTCGGGACCAAAGAAATCGAGCATAACCTCGCGGACAAGAAATACGCGCAACTGTATATGGACATTCTCCACAAGCCCGCTTTAGACGACGGGATGGCTTTTTGGTGGCAGGATGGCTGGGCGGGGGCAAAGATGAAAGGTCTGGACCCGACATTATGGACGCGCTATGTAGAGTACGAGGGTGAGCAGCGGATCACCGGACGCCGCGGTTTCGTGTTTTGCCGCCTTGACGGGCCGAAATCGCCGGCATGGGGCGTGCATCGTTATGGCTCATTTTTCACCGGTGACCTCGTCCCGTACTGGTCGACGCTGGCACTGTTGATCCCGTTTAACGTGCAAGCCGGCAACATGCTGGTGCCATATGTGAATAACCTGACGGCGGGCGTAGTGCAAGAAACGCTCGATCTGGAGATTTATCAGCGCTGGGCGCAATTCAGCGCTTTCGCGCCGTTGTTTTGGTGGCACGGGTTGTGGGGACTCCGGCTGCCGTGGGAATACGGAGAGGCCGGCACCAACACCGTCAGGCATTTTCTGACGTTGCGCTACCGGCTCATTCCCTACATCTACACGTATTCACGATTGGCGCACGAGAACGGTGAACCTTTGGTCCGCGGGACTTGGCTGGAATATCCGGAGCAGGACCAGGCGTACACCTTCAAAGAACAATACTTGTTTGGCAAGGAGCTGTTAGTCGCACCGATCACGAAGCCGGGCAAGGGTCAGCCGGTGGGGAAGGATATCTACCTGCCTGAGGGAGAGCACTGGTTTGATTACTTCACCGGGGAGGTTTTTTCCGGCGGGCAGGTGTTGTCGTACGAGTGCCCATTGACTCGCATGCCACTGTTTGTTCGTGCCGGCTCGATTCTTCCCAATGCGCCGGATATGGATTCCAGTGACCAGCGGCCGGTTGATCCCTTGACGGTGGAGGTTTTTGCGGGCCGGGCAGCCTCGTTCCGATTGTATGAGGACGACGGGGTCTCGCTGGATTATCAAAAGCAGGCCTTTGCATGGACACCCATCGCCTATGCATCCTCGACGATGGGCGCCGGAGAAGAGCACTCGATCACGATTGGGCCGACAGAAGGCCAGTATCGCGGCCGGGTAAACGCTCGGCAATACGTGATTCGAGTGCATGGGTTGTTCAAACCCTCAAAGGTGATGGTTGGAGCGCAACTGCTCATGGAAAAGATGCCGGGGGAGCTGGGCGAGGGATGGCACTGGTCTCCCGCCGAGCGGATCACTGAGATCGAGTTGGTGACACCCCGCCGGGTGACGGACAGCGTGAAAGTGACTCTCCAGCAGGCCGGTGCCTTCGAAGATGTGGTGGCGCTGCAAAAGGTATGGGCGTATCGGGAGCGGGTGCGGGAGATCAAGATCAAGCAGAAATTGCGGTGGGCCATGTTGCTGGCCGGGCAGGACATCAAGAAGCAACCACACGTTTTGCAAGTGACGGAGCAAGTAGAACAGCAGCTAAACGATCTGGTTGACAATCCCAGCGGCGTGGCGGCCCATACGCCGGATTTCCGGGGAATGACCGGGGAACTCTTGAGCGCTTTTGTAACCAAGCCTTTTGATTCGACCCGCAAGCTTTCCCGAGTTAGATGAGGAAGCGCGAAACTCGACTAAAAACATCGAGCACGGTCAGTTCACGGCGGAGGAACTGGAAGCTATGACTGCGGTATTGCTGGGTTGCCGGCTTGTCGCAAACGCCACTGGCAAAGACAATCCCGTCTTAACTGCACGTGTGCTTTATGACGCCGAAAGCATAGGCACGCCGCCAGCGGTGACTTATGAACTGACCTTGCCCCAGTCCGGAGACCCGGGCTGGGCCGAAGAAAGCCGGTCGGTGCAGCCGGATGGGAGCACGTCTTTCAAGGTGCGGGCTCCTTTTCCCGCGCAGGAGGGAACTTACTGGCTGAAGCTGCGCGCGTCGGCGACATGGGGAACCTACAGCACAGCACTGGAACGCGATGTGCCCTGGGTCGCGCCACCTCCTTTTCTAGGGTGAACCAGTCAGCAACTCGCAAATCAAAGTCTTGTCGCGGCTATGGAACCGTGCCGGAACCAATCGAATGGGCGACCCGGAGCGCGGATCCGTGGAAAAGCTGTAAATCGCTTTCAGACCCGGCAAATTTTGAGGGCTGATATATTTATGCTGGTTTTTAGTCGGGGAGCAAAACGTGAATTCATGAAGTAGAGGCAGATGGCAAAACAAAAGCAGCTTGATAAGAACTACATCGCGGTGATGGGCAAAATCTTTTCCGTCGTGGAGTTCTTGATTGATAAAGGGCCAAAGCAGAGCCCGGTGGCGTTTCCCACCATGGCCCAAAAACTCCCCCTTTTCCCGAACGACCATCCGTCGCATTCTGTACTCGTTGGAAAAATTGGGCTATGTTGAAAAAGCCGGAATTGCGTCCCATTATCGCTTGACGGCAAAGCTGTTTGACCTCGCCGCGCCATCACTCCACGCTCGGCACTTGCTCTCGGCTACCAGGTCGATCATGTTGGACTTGCTGACTCGCCACTCGGAGACGGTGAATCTTGGTGTGCTTAACGGTGCTCAAATCGTTTATATCGACGTCCTTGAAAGCCCCAATGCCCTGCGAATAGCCGCGCTTCCCGGTGACCGCAATCCCCTGCACAGCACGTCATTAGGCAAAGCGATATTGGCCTTCTTACCCCAATCGGAGGGTGATGCCTTATTAGAAAGGTATCCACTTGTCAGGAGGACGTCCGCAACCATCACGCAGAAAGGCCAGCTCCGCAAGCATTTGGCCTTGGTTCGGAAGAATGGTGTCGCGGTTGACCTCGAAGAGAATCTTAGCGGCGTGACCTGCGTCGCAGCGCCAATTTTTGATAACGCAGAAAGGGTCGTCGCCGCTCTTAGCGTGTCTGGCCCTACAACACGCATGTCCTCCAAACTGGAGACCGTTAAACAAGACGTCCGCAGGGCTGCTTTGGTGGCAACCAGGATGATTGCCCCCTTTCTTGAAAACCTGCCATCCTCTGGCCCAAGCGAAAATCTGACTAAAGCCAGACCAGACTAATCCTGATAAATGTTGAGGCTGAGGGCGGCATTTCCGTCGAGATCCCGGTGAGCTGCCCAAAAAGCGCTCTGCACTGCGTTCAGCGCGCATAGTCCCAGGCAAGAACTATCAATTCGTCTGGCGCCAGCGTCGCGAGTTCGATTCCATTCCATTCTCGCGTGGTCACGTGTCCATCCCGGATGCGATGCACAGCCCTGGGCAGAGTTTTCGCTCCACAAACGCCATTGACATTGCGCGAATTTAAGGCCATCCCCACTTTGCCTACCGCGCCGTGGTTGAAGAAAGCTATGAAGAGCTGAGTCTCGCCGCGAAAACCAAACCAGTTCACCTGACCGTGGGCTGGAACGACAGGACGGCCCCCTCCATCGGGCGTCCAGGCGGTAACCGCGTTTCCCAGCAGGGTGCCCCGCAGTAGTTCTTCATCGACCTGAATCTTTCCGCAGCTTCGCCGGTTTACCTCTCGTATCAGCCAGCGTAATGACAAACTTCCGACCTGCGCCGAGCACCAATCGTTCCATATGCCGTCATACGAGGGCCCTACGATGGGCGCCATGAATATTGCGTCCACGGTCCAAACGATGGCGCCAGAATCTGGCTGATACCACCAGCCCACCGCTTTCGGAATCATCGCGAAAGGAGCCCAAAAGGGATCTTTACTCACCTGCCATGCGTTCCATGCAGCCAACCCCATCATGGGATTGCAATACGCCGCTGGGGGCCATCCAGTTTGTTCAGCGACCAGTCCGGCTGAATTGTTGGGCTGCCGGCACTCAATCTGTCGCGTGAAAATCCACTGTATGGCGTCTTTGGCTGCGTCAAGCACAAGTTGTCGCTCGCCCATATCGCCGAAGGCCACGGCAGCAATCGCGGCGTCATAGCCTTCTCGCGAGCCCGGGCCGACGTCCTCCCAATACCCGTGATAGTGATGTTGCGTGATGAACTCGGAGGCGAACCACTGCTTGCCACGAGCAGCAGCGGCCATGTAACGCTCGTCCCCGGTTTGTTTACCCAGTCGCCAAAGCGCCCAAACATTCCAGATTGCTGCCGAGCTGGGATTCCCCTCTGTCGGCTGACCGTTGGCAGGATATATGGCATAGGGCCACCACCCGTTTGGCAGCTGGTTCTTCAGCAACCACTCTGCCGCCTCGTCAATAGAGTGATCGAGGTCCGCATCGTGACCGATCCCGTGAGCGCCGCTGCCCGAGCGATAGTATAAAAGGGTCCAAAGCACGGCGCCGGTCGTGTGGCTGGCTAATATTTGAGTAGCGGCTTGTGTCTGGCCGGCCTTGTCAAACCGTCTGGTTTCGCCCACCGAGAACCGCTGCGACGAGAAGAAGGCGCCTCGCGCCGGTCCCTCCTGTACTCGAATACCGGAATGGCACAGCCAATGGACAATGCTCTGGCAGCGCTCCAGAGCGATGGCATCGCCAGTCATCACATAACGAGCCCAATATGCCGGCAGAGAATACGGCACCCCGTAGAAAGCGAAGAGATCGACATAGCCTACGTCATGGTATGTGACGTCATGATCGCCCCAGGATTGAACCGTACCCAAAGTGGGCTCCCACACGTTTTCGCTCAAGAGCAAATAACGGGAAATTCCGTGTTGGATCTCGCTCACCGGGACGGTTTGAGGCTGCTCCTGAAAATCGTAAATCTCACGCACTGCCATGCGATAGGCATCCCACCAATCGCCCGCGATGGCAGTCACCAACAAGGGCGTAGGGTATGGGCCGAGCAGAAGGTCATTCTGCAGCGCGTTTTGGGCAAAACCCAGCTTCCCGCGATCTGTGCCAGGAAAAAGACACAACATCATGTTCTTCGCCTCCACGGCTGCGAAGCGGGTTTGTACGTTTGCGCTATTGACCATGATGTCGATCGCGGGCTGACTCCAGACGTAGGCGGGCATGTAGTGCAAAATCACGCTAGGGGTGGTCACCTTAACCAACACCCGCTGATAGTTCACAGGCTGATTCGGGTGGGCCTCATAGCTGCAATCAAACAGAATGCCCATGTCTGTGGCGCGTCTCGTGAGCAAAATGCGGCCGTGCGGCGGACCAGCCTCCCACTTCTCGGTGCCAACCGCCGTCACATTTAGAGGAGCCCCATCCACAAACAGCCGAATCTCGCCATGCACCATGCGGTGGGCGTGCTCAAGCGACAGGCCGAGGCCATGCTGATCGTTCGTGGCGAGCACCGCACCGCGCACGGCTCCGGTGACGGGTTTATGGTTCCGAATGTGGTTTGCGAAGGCAGCGGGGAAAGCTGGCGCCTCCTCCGGAACCGGCACCAGCCTTGGAATGCCACCCGTGTAGGTTTCGATCTCATACGCTAGGAGCATCTCAGCTCCGAACGTCATTTCCAGGATTTCCAAACGCCAGTACCGTGCAGGGGCAGTCGCTGCCACCGTTAATATTTGGGGATACTCAGCAGGCAGATCCGCCAAGGTTTTCATAACCGCCCAGTCATCGCCCTCGCCCAGCCGAAAACTGATGCGCACCCGCTTGAAGGCGCTGGGCACCGGCGAGAAAAAACGCAGATCCCGGCTATTCGGCACATAGCAGTAATGCACGAACGCCGAGACGGCCACCGGCATCCCGTAATCGATTTCGCATTTGGCAGGTGAGGCGGAACTCGGAACGGATTTCTGCCACCAGCCGCGCACCGCCGCCGGTTTTGTCCCTTGGGCACCATAGCCATCGAAGGCACAAGCCGCGGGGTATCCGTGGGCGACCCACGTGGTCTTGGATGGCTTCTCCCCGTTCACGATTACGGGATGAGCCACATAGTCCCAACGTTCGGTCCCGGCGGTTGTTTCCAACGGCCTCGGCAATGCGCGTTCAGCATGAGCGTTGCTCGATGCCCCTGGCTCACTCGTTTGTTCTTCAGCGGATACCTGCCTGGCCAGGTCGTTCGCGATCGATGGCGCGCGCGGGAGAGCTAAAACGGCACCGGACGAAAGACTTAGGAATTGGCGTCGATCAATCTGCGGTGACATATCGCTCCTGACACATGAGCAATGGCGAGAGACGAATCAGGGCCCGATAACCGGCGAAACCCAGAATTCTTTCGGACGATACCTTAAGCGATCGCTGCCAAATGTCGCTCGACGTAAGGCATGTTCTTCGCTACCGAATAGCACGGGATCAAAATAGACGACGAATCGATCCAACCCGCCCATTAGCCGCAGACCATTTCAATTCGCGTTCTAACAAAACGAACTGGAGGCACCAGATACAAATAATCGGACGCTATAGAACCCCAAGTGCGTTCAGCACGACCCTCAGTTCTTCACGGACCTCGGGTTTCACGGGAGTCAACGGCAGCCTGGGACTACCCACCGGTATTCCCCGCAGATCGGCAACTTCCCGGCAGACGGAAAGCCAGTGCGGGTCATTGTCAGCCGAATTGAGTGCGCGATACTCGATATGAATCAATGGTTGCAACTGAGACCAAAGTTCCTGTGCCGCTTCCAAATCTTGTTTTTCTCTTAACAACGAATACAGCCGAACGGCCAATTCGGGAACCATCAAGGGAAGCCCGCCAATCCATCCGTCTGCTCCGGATGCGAGCGCGCCAAACGCGACTAAATCAATTCCAGCGAATACGGGGAATTCTGGCCCGCACAATGCCCGTGTACAATCGATGCGGTTTACCTCTGGATGAGACCACTTCACCGCATGAATCACGTCCTCCTCGGCGAGTTGCCGCGCATCGTCAGGGGTTACTTCGTGTCCGGTCAAAACCGGCACGTTGTAAAGCATAATCGGGAGTCCCACACGTTCGCGGACGCGTCGAAAGTGATTCATCACATCCCGGCGCGGAGGTCGGAGGACATAAGGCGCCACAAGCATCAGTCCATCGCATCCCAGGGCTTTGGCATGCAGGCCAAGTTCAATCGTCTCCTGCGTGCTGTATGCCATTACTCCCGCGTAGATCGGGATTCGCCCGGCGACTTCATCGACAATGACTTCCAGGATGGCTTTTTTTTCTTCGGTGCTCAAGCCTAAGGGTTCACCCGCACTCCCCAACGGGGTTAAGCCATGAACTCCGTTTTCCAGTAAGAAACGGACGAATTTGCGCGAGCCATCGAGGTTCACTGATCCATCTTTGGCGAACGCTGTGACGGTCGGGGCATAAATACCCGCAATTCGTGGCGCGTCGTTCTTGGCTTTAAGACGAACGTTGGCTGCATCGGATATGTCATGAGCAACAGGAACCTTACTATTCATTGCATCGCTCCAATTAATGCTGCACAGCTTGATTTTTGCCTTCCTCAATCCGCAATCCGGACAACCCCAAGAAATTCCTTAAAGAGCCAACATTACGCCGGCTTTCAGCAAAATGAAATCAGCTTCTGATCCTTGATACGGACACCTGGTACACATTATCGCGTTTTCTCGCTCCACCTAGCATTCTGCCTACTTTCCATGGTTGTCTGCTATCGGGAACAGGCTTGGCATATTCAGCCCCGGAAAAGTGATCTTACTGTAAGGGTTCGGGAAAGAACAAATGAAAGCTTGTCCGTTATACGGACTGGCTGATAGGAACGACGGAGCGGCTCGGTTCTGCGGCACTTATTTCTGCGGTTGCTTGGTCGCTGCCGATGACGACGGCTTGGCGAAGCGGGCATCATTGATCGCTACATTTGGCTGAACCCGTTCCAATTGGACGGTCGAACCCCCGCCAGGTTGCGCAATTATCCAGCGGAATGGAATCTCGACACCGCCGGCATCCCGGTAGTCGACAAAGTCTATTCGACTGGGCACAAGACCGAGCGGCGACTCAGCATAACGGAGGAGCCGTAGGAGCAGTCCCGACTGTTCGTCGAAATAAAGTTTCACCAGTGGCAACTTCTCCCTCATGCCTAGAACTACGTAGGCTTCTCGGTCGCCGACCTTTTCCGGATATTCCTCGCGCAACTCAGCAAATTCTCGCTTGATGTGCAGGGGAAAATACAAATCTGCGTCCATCCGAGCGGTATCAAGGTCCGCACCGTGAGTATCACGCATTGGGCGCCCGGGCGTGCTGGACCAGCCTTCATGGCCGTCGAATACGGCGGTACTATCTCCTTCCGGCATATGCCGGATCACTGCCCGCTTGTCCGGGGCCTGCGCATAAACTTCGATGCCAACGGATTTCTCGCCCTGAGTTGAGGTCCCGCTCTCCTTGAGGCTGTCAATTTTCTCGATGGCATCTGCTCCTCCGAGCGCCTGGATGTAGCGGTCGACGATTTGATCGGTCGTAGGCAAGTTTACGGGAAGCTCTTTTGCTTCAAGACCGATGTCTTCTGGCATTTGCGTTCTCGACTGCAGGTCGCTCCCAACGGTCGGCATGGTCCCGGGCTTGGGTGAGCCTCTATGACAGGAATAGCAGGTAACTTCGCGGTTGCCCCCGAAAGTACCCTTATCGATACCGAACATCATTTTCATCATGTCGCGCGCGATCAGTTTCGGTTTTTTGTCGTCTTTTTCGAAATGATCTTGCACGTGGCAATAGTTGCATTCCACGCCAAGTGACGCCGCCATAAATCGCATGGTCGGAATCACTTCATCGGAGGGAATGCCCTTGAGCACCTTTATATTCTTAAAGTCTGCCTCGGCCATATGGGACGAGCCGCCGGATGAAGCCGTCTCCGCAGTTTCGTTTGCAAGAGATTGGTCATGCATCGCCGCGGTTTCTTTATCCGATAGCTCGCTGGCCTTTACCGTATTCCCCTGTTGCTTGTAGATTTTGATCAGTTCGGCTTCTGTGAGTGGATTGAATGGATCGAGTGCCAAAGCGCGCTCCAGGTGAGCGACCGCTCTATCAAGATCTCCCGCCTGTAAATAGGCAGACGCGACATTTCTCTCGGCGGCAACCGACTCCGGAGTCAGCCGCAGGGCACGCTCGAAAGCGAGTTGCGCTGCCGCTGTTTGCTTTGTCAAAAGCAGAGCGGTACCCATGGAAGTGAAGAGTTCGCTATCGGTGGGGAATTGGTTTTGCACTTCTGCCAGAAGGTGATAACCACGGGCCAAGAATGGCGGTGAACGGCGCTTCATCGCGGCATAGATATAGGCGATGCCGAGATTTCGCTTTTGCAGAGCGGGCGCAGGCTCACGCCATGCGGCAATCTCGATATCCGCCGGGAGATCCGTTTCGGGCTCAGGGCGCCTTTGAATTCTGTGGTCGGTGAAGGCCGTATGTCCCCCATCCTTGGCAGCGCGCTTAGGCATGTGGCAGCTGATGCAATTGGAGTCTTTGGCGGGATGCGAAGCAGAGAAATTTCCCACATGGCAGGAAAGGCACTTGGACCGGTAGAACTGCACTGGCTCAAGCGGCTTATTGTGGGGATCATGGCAGGTGCCACACCACAACTGCCCCTTGCTCATGCGGACGCAGGTACTCTTGGCAAGCTGCTCCACATGACTGATGACCTTGAACCTCCCCGCGTCCGTACCGGGCGGCAAAGCGTCGCAATAAGTGGTGAAAACATCTTCCAAGCGCTGTCCCGGCCGGAAGTCCGTAAATTTTTTCCCCGGGTTGAGAACTCTGATGACCCCTGACAAATGACATTCTTCGCAGATGCTGTTGCGGGCGGCAGGCTCGAGCTTTTCAGGATTGATGATCGTGCCCGCCCTAGGATCACTGAGGTGCTTTTCAGCCGCGCCGTGACAACGTTCGCAGGTGATCGCCTCCGCAGAGAATGGAGGCGATCGATACTGGTTCGAGGTACCGGCGATCTGTAGCGCCGTTCCTGAGTGGCAAAAGACGCAATCCTCTTTGATAGGTCGGGTGAAATCTGGATTTGACTCTCCCTCATATTCTGGCGCCAGATCATAGGCATGGCGGACTGTGTAATACGACACCGGGGATTGGAAAAGATGGTCAGCCAGATCGACCAGATAACCGGAGGCGTGATTCCCGGAGCCGATGACGTAATCGATATGGTAGTTGGTTACCTTTCCATCTCTCTGCAAACGCTGCCAATAGCCAGTTGGCGAAGAATATATGGTGATCTTTGTGCTGGCGGTATCCACTTCGCCGTCTGGCTCGTGGCCAGGCCGGCGCAGAGAGTGTGCCATCGCGGATCGTGCATATCCCTCAACTTCAGAACGATGGCAGAACACACAACGGCTTGCGCCAACGGGTTCGCTTACCATCTGTGGCGTTGGGATTTGTGTGTCGGGAAGCGCAGCAGCGCCATTACTGGATTGTCCTCGCCCGGAGGAAACAATGCCCAAAAGGCTTACGAGAACAATAACCGATAGGTAGAGAATACGACTCCGCAGCCAACCTCGTTGGTCCCTCTCCACAAATCCTCGACTGATGCGTGCCCTAAGTCGCGTAGCCGTTCACCTTCAGCCACGCACCGGCGGGCAGAATCACCAGCGTCTCTCCTCGAGTTTCGTGCCAGCGGGTCGCGGTCTGATGCTCAGCAAAGCTTGTCTTTCTCACTCATGATTTCCTACAAGCTAGCACAGGATTACACAAGCTGCTGGTGGATGTCATGCTTGCACGGCAGCCAGAACTTTGCCCACAACGATAACATAATCAGCAAGAAAAGATCCGGTTCAGTCCCGAAAGCTTTGATTTGCTCCCGCGTCAGTTCCCGCCGGCGATAAGGCTCTAGCGGTTTTGTCCTACGAGCGGAGCGCACCCCTTTTCGTCATTGGCTAAGTTTCAACACCCAGGCTGGTTGCTGGCGCAGTTGTTCCGGGAGATCGAAAGGCTCGATCTGTAGCCCACCCTTGACGGCTTTCAACTTCAGCGGCGTCGTGGATCCGAGAAGGCTTGCCGACTTGACACCGGTTACATCTTTCAGAAAAAGGCGGCATCCGCACCAGTGCGGCAGAATAGCGTACACAACGCCGCCCTTGGTGGTGAAGAAGGCTTCGATATTCGCTCTGCCTGGTTCGCTTTTGTCAGTCAATTTGGTCACGTCATACGCCGACGAATATTCTTTGTTGTATTCGGTGTTCGGAATTCTGCCAGCGCTCCATTGCTGGGTCGTCTTCCAGGGCCTGGTGCCATAGATCGCTTCGCCGTTGATCTTCAGCCAATCACCGATCTGGGTTAGCCGCTCCTCCATAATTACCGGAATCGTGCCGTCTGCCTTGGGTCCGATATCGAGCAGGAGATTTCCGCCTCGACTGACGGTGTCGACAAGGATGGTCACAAGTTCTCGGGCTGTGTGGTAGTCGTCAAGCCTTTCCGCGCGGTTGTAACCGTAGCTGAAGCCCATGCCTCGGCTCTCCTCCCATGGATGATCGATGCCACTCATGCCAGCTGTGTATTCTGTGGTCCAATAACCGCCATGCTTGTGACGGGTTTCCTTGCCCCAACGGTCATTGATTACCACGTCCTTCTTCACGGGGGACTCGTTGAACAGCCAGGCGAGAAGTTCAGGGCTGTGCCAGTCGGCCGAAGACAGCTCCCACTCGCCGTCACTGAAAATAATCGATGGCTTATAGCGGGTGACCAGGTCCTTGAACTGGGGAAACATATGCTCGCGAATATAGCGCGGCTTGTCGTACAACCACAGCGGGTTGTACCACTCGTAAAGTGAGTAGTAATAGCCCATACGCAGGCCCTTACTGCGTACCGCGGCGGTAAGGTCGCCCAGCACGTCGCGTTTTGGCCCGGTTTCGACCGCATTCCAAGGACGGCCCCAGGTTGCCGACGCCTCCTTGCTGGGCCACAAGGCAAATCCCTCATGATGTTTGGAAGTCAATACGACATACTTGGCGCCGGAGCGCTCAAATACGTCGGCCCAGTGATCTGGATCGAACAACTCGGCTCGAAATTGCCGTGCGAAGTCCTCATACGGATAGTCCGCGCCATATACCCTCTGATGAAAAGCCCACGTACCTGTCTGAATGGCATTGGCACCGGGGTCGTCTCTGCCATGGATCATCGCATTCCAGTACCACTCGGCGTAAGCCAATTTCCCGGGGATGACCGGCGCGTAAGCCGGCACGGAGTAGGTGCCCCAATGAATGAAAATCCCGAACTTCGCGTCGCTAAACCACGCCGGCGTGGGTCGTTGATCGATGGAGTCCCACGTTGGTTGATAAGTTTGAGCGGCCATACTGCTGAGCCCGAGAAGAACGACGACCAAGTACTTCATGAGTGATCTCCAAAACCTGGAAACACGTCATTATCCTCTTGGAGAAACCGGAGTCAACCCCGAATCTAAAGACCGATTGCGCTTCATATTCAGCGCACCAGCGTGCGCGGCGGCGCGTTCTTCTGGGCGAGGCGGCGAACTACCAGATAGAGAGCACAATGAGCGGTACCCGTTTGCCTAGGTCCACCGCTTTTTAGCCTACCCGACCGAACGACCAAAATGGCGCATAAAATGCGAAGATTCGACCGACTGGCAGACGGGCGCGTTGGCGACTCAGTTCACGGCCGGAGCTAGAATTGGGGTGTGAGGTAAATGTGGAAATCCCACCTAGGACTCTAGTTGCCGCGCAGAAGGCGAACAAAAATTGTGATGAACGGCGCCCCATGCAGCCAAAGCTAGCGCAGAATTACCCAACTTACGTGGCACCAAGGTGCAACCTATTTATTTTTATAGGTTTTTATTTGGAGGCGCGGGTGAGAATCGAACTCACGTATAAAGGTTTTGCAGACCTCTCCCTTACCACTTGGGTACCGCGCCCCACCAGTAACTTAGCCAGATAGCTAGAAAAAGTCCAACTGTGGGCCGAAATTGCCGTAAAAAAACGCAAAGCCCCGCAGGGCTTTTTCCCAATCCGGAGCCGGGTCACTGCCCGACCAATGGCGGAGGGATGGCGCCGACTCTGTTGGTTAGTCTAACTGGGATCACAGTCCCCGCGCAATGCGCCCACGCCGGCTTCCCAGTCCCTTTACGGCTCCAGCCGCACCACCGAAACCCCTTCGAAAGGGACGGTGATTTGAATCATGTTGCTCTGTACGGTCTCGCTCCGATTGCTGTATAAATTGGTCGCGCGATTGTACCTGGAAGGAAGTTTTATTCCGGCAGTCACATCCTCTATCCCCTCGTTGAAAACCACCAGCAGGCTGCGCTTATCACCCTCGATCAGTCGCGGCCGCAATTTGTCGGAGGTCACCGCGGGCTGCGGCACGACACTCCTGACGATCGTTCGCACCACTTCCAGGGCGTTATCGTCGCCCGCCTGAATGCTGGCGCCCATATTCGTCCCGAAATAATAGACTTGTCCGCGGCCAACCCTCTTCATCGCAGCAACCGGCGTGTCTTCATACATCGCAATGACTGTCGCGGAACTCACGGTAATCGGAGTCAGATAGGTATTGGCTCTCACCTTCACCGCAACCGGCTCCGAGAATTGCAGATAGCCATCCACGTAAACTCGCTCGGACGCGGGCATATCAGGGATCTTCCCTGAATCCTCTCCTTGATTTCTCTCCATATAGAAGTTCTCGCCTTCGCGGTAGCCGAAAACCTCCGCCAAGCCCAATGGCGGAATCGCCGGATTAAAGAACATCCGCTCGTCAAACATTCCGAATCCCGTCTCGATCAGCAACGTTCCGCCGTTCTCGACGAAGGTTCGCAGATCTTGCAGCGTCTCTTTCTTCCCGATCAAATGCCAGGGTGCGATCACTACTCGATAACGATTGTCCTTCAAACTCGGCGGCTCGATGAAATCCGCCCACAGATCGCTGTTCCACAGCGCCTTATAGTAGCCGCGGAATGATCGGGTGGAAGGATGCTCATCGCCACTCATCGCAAACGTCAGCAGAGCGTTATCCTGATCGTAAAGAATGGCGACATCGGTCTTCGGCTTGTAATCGCGGATTATGTCCCAATGTGCCTGCAGAAGGCGATTGTCGTCGGCCGCCTCAAGCACGCGATCGGTAGCCGAGCCGTCTCGCGCCACCAAGCCATAGCCTCCGCCTTCCCACCCGGTAGCCTCGGTGTGGTAGCACCAGTAGATCACCCCCTTTGCTCCGGTAGCCACAGCCGCCCAATTCCAGAAGCGGATATCGCGGGGACGCATATTCCGGCTGCGTTCTAAACCGCTGCCTCCCTGCCCACCCTGCAACTCGGTCATCCAGAATGGCTTATCGCCGGCGCTGCCCCTCGTCACTTCCAGCCGGGCTACGCCTTCGTACACCGGAAACATGCTCAAACGCGGAAAATTCGATAATCCCCAGGTATCCATCACCTCGGCGAGGCGCCAGGTATTGATGCCATAGATCGCGCAGGATTCCACGACGTTCTGCACTGCGGCATGGCTTTCAAGAATGCTCTTTGTATCCCCGGCGCGGATGTTTTCCACCCGGAACCGCATTTCATCCGTGCTGCGCTCAATAATGAATCGCCGCCAATCAATCCAATCCAGATACGTGCCGGAGTCGCGTGGCGGAATAATCGTGGCAAAGCTGGGATACCGCCGTACCCAGGCTTCATTCAAATTGTCAAGCGTTCCATAGCGCTTTTCCAGCCAGCGCTGGAAGGCCGCCGCCGTTGCCGGACAATAACAATAGAGTAGGTCGTCTGTAGTCTCCGACCAGTGATGGCCCCAAGCGGGCTCAATATGCGGCTCATTCCAGCAATCGTAGGCATACATTGAAGGATGCTTCACCACCGTCTTGGCCATCTCGCGGATGAACATCCCCGCCGCATCGCGCACCGGCTGCCAATCCAGGCAAAGACCCGGCCAGCCTCCGCTGACATTGTTCGCGCTGCCATCCAACTTCTCGGCGTGGTCCGCGGCATTTACGTAACGCGACTCCGGATGAGCCGCCTCCAGCCAGTAAGGTGCGTCCTCGAGAATGACGCCCATTAACACCTTGAGGCCGAACTCATCGCAATAGCCCATGACTTGATCGAGTTCCGAAAAATCGAACACATTCTCTTTTGGATTCAACCAGGGCCACGCGCTATAAATGCGAATGATGTTGAATTTGTATTCCTGGGCAATCGTCTTCAACATCTCGCGGCGTTGCGATGGCGGAGGATTCGGCGGACGGTAAAAGGCAGAACCGTAAACGAAAAATTCCTGTTTGCGCACGGGATGATTCGGCAGGTCAGACTGGGCGAAAGCGTTTGGCCCAGCGAAAATCCGTAATCCGCCCCATGCGGCCGCAACTCCTCCCGTCGTCGTTCTCAGAAATTCCCGTCGTGACGATTTTCTCGACATTCTTTGCCTCTCCAATAAACTGTTAGATCTACCCGCTGAAAAGCCGGCGTCCATCATATGTGAAAACTTGAGCGATGGCGTGATAATTTATTGAAATATGTTCAATTGAGCAAAACATTTGGAGAAGAAAAAACCCTTTTGCCCGGGAAATTCAGGAAACAAAGACGAGGATAATCAACGACAGGTAAGTTTGGAGCGGGAGACGGGATTTGAACCCGCGACTTCGACCTTGGCAAGGTCGCACTCTACCACTGAGTTACTCCCGCGCCGGGTTGATTGATTATAAACAAGCTGTCTGCTGACAGCAATGCGGCTTTAGCCCCGCGCAGGTGGCGCCTAATGCCCGGTCCACTGCGGATCCTGCTCGGCCACCACAATCGCCCCGTCCCGCATGTGGATGACTCGATCCCCGTAGCTTGCGGCAGCGGGGTTGTGGGTAATCATCAGTACGGTCTGCCCCAATTCCTGATTCGACTGCCGCAACATCTTGAGCACGATTTCAGAATTCTCCGAGTCCAGGTTTCCCGTGGGCTCATCAGCCAGCACAATTGCGGGCTTATTGATTAGCGCGCGCGCCAGCGCGACTCGTTGTTGCTGGCCCCCGGAAAGCTCCGACGGCCGGTGCTGCAACCGTTCGGAGATGCCCAGCAACCCGACAATCTTCTCGAAGTAGACCTGATCGCGGTTACCATTCTTGCCGGCGATATCGAGGGCGATCTCAATATTGGAACGGGCATCGAGTGTCGGCAAGAGATTGAACTTCTGAAAAACGAAGCCAATCTTGCGTTTGCGCATGCGCGTCAAATCCGCATCCGAGAGCGCTGCGAAATCGTCGCCATCCACGCAAACGTGGCCGCTGTCAGCCCGCGCCAATCCGCCTAAGAGGTAAAAAAGAGTTGATTTTCCGCTGCCCGAAGGCCCTACCACGCTGACGAACTCACCTTTTCGCACGTCGAAGGAAACGCCGCGCAGCGCCTGCACCTCGATCTTCCCCACATGGTAGGTCTTGCGCACATCCACGGCTTCGATAAAAACGCCCATGCAATCTTTCGATCTTACACGAAAGCTGAGATGCGGCGCTGCACACGGGTTAGGCTGCGCCGACTTGCCGGGAGGTGGGTTGTATCCGCATCGTAGCCCGTTTGGGCCCACGCTTGCGCACCAGAAGTGTGCGAATGCGCTCCAGCAGTTCGGCGGGGGCAAACATGCCGTTGGCGAGAAAAATGTCGGCGCGAGTCGAGCCCTGGTAGTTCCGAGCCTTGCTGCAAAGCAGAATCGCGGGAATCTCCGGCGAGAGATCCTTCATCCGTTCGATTAATGTCGCGCCATCGAGCGCCGGTGCCAGCTGATCGCTGATTACCAGGTCCACTCCACCGTTACGAAAGCATTCCAGCGCGTCTTCGCCCCGCGTGCACGCGACCACGCGGTAGCCGCGCGTCTCCAGCATCACCTTACGGATGGAAAGAGATTGTTCATTATCGTCAACGCACAGAATGGTTCGTTTTGGTTTCATCCAGGGTCCAGGAGAAGGCGCACGGCAACATCGCCGGAGGTTCTTTAAAGAATAGATTCAGTCAGCTAATTTTGAGAGCGACTTGCATCGTAATGGCACTCGGGCTGAATGTAAAGTATCGCCGATGCCAATGGGAAATTCGCGCTATTGAAAATTTCTCGCAATCGTGGAGCAGTGAATTTTCCAGTGTGTGGCGCGCCCGAAATTCACAACGTAACCTCGCCGCGCAAAATCTCCACCGCGTTTCCTCCGACGCGAACGTTTACTATTCGATCATCCTGGCGTGACGCACGCACAAAAATGTGGCTTGGACGTTTCATCTCCACGCCTTGTTCGATCAGCACTCGCTCGTCTGCACGGGCAATGTCGTGAGCGACCATCCACGCCGAAGCGCATCCCGCCGCCGAGCCCGTCGCCGAATCTTCCCCGTTATAAAACATCATGCGGGCATGCAAACGTGCGGTGGGGTCGGAGGTCTCGCGGCACACAAAATAAAAAAACTTGCCGCCCGCCTGCCCCAGGTATTCCGCCGAGCGCGCCAAATCGACCTGCAAACGATGCATCACCTCCAGACCGCGCAGCGGCACGATGGTAAACGGTACTCCCGTCGAAACCGTCTCCACGGGCAGCGACGGATCGATATCGCCGTCCCGCAAGCCGACCACCCGCACGATGGTTTCGCGATCATGCTGCGCACCGAATTTGGGCTCCAGTTGCGTCATCTCGCCGAAGACCGGCTGCCCGCTGATCGCCTCAAACCGCACCCGCACCCGGCCGGCATTCAAATCCAGAACGATCTCTCCCGCATCGGTCGAGCCGCGCAACGCAAATGCGGTTCCCAGGGTGGGATGTCCGGCAAAAGGCAGTTCCTCCTGCACCGTAAAAATGCGCACCCGAATTCCTTTTTCTTTCTCTACTTTCGTGTCGCGCGGCAACACAAAAGTTGTTTCGGAGAGGTTCATCTCCCTGGCCAATAACTGCATTTCGCCGTCCGTCAATCCACGCCCGTCAAAAAAAACCGCCAGGGGATTGCCGGCAAACTGCCGCGAAGCGAAAACGTCCAGTTGGGCAAAATGGAAATGACGCAATTCGTTTTTCATTCGGGATATTCTAGCGTGGGCGAATTTGTGTTGCCTGGCGAAATTCCGTCAAAATTCCTACGAAAATTGCGCCGTCAGGAACGCTTTTGTCATCTAAAATTCCGGTCCGGCGCAATCCTGCACGAAACTGGAGGTTCCCCTTGGCGGCACGAGCAATGTTTACCACCCTTGCAAACGCGATGTTCACCGCAGCATTACTTTCTCCCTTGATGGCTTCCGGCCAGACGTTTCATGACGCTCCCGCCTCAGCCCAGACGGAAAAGAATCCGTATGCCGGCCAGCCTACGGCTGGGGCCGCGGGTGCGAAAGTTTACGCGGCCAACTGCAGCTCCTGCCATGGCCCCAGTGGGCACGGCACCGGCAATATTCCTCCTCTTGATCGTGGAAAAGTGCAGTCGGCGGCGGATGGCGAAGTCTTCTGGTTCATCACCAGGGGTGACCTCGCCAACGGCATGCCTTCATGGGAAAAATTGCCGGCGCGTGATCGCTGGCAGGTCGTCTCCTACATAAAATCACTGCCGGAGGCGGGCGCCGCGACAGCCACTGCCGCCGCGTCCGATTCAGCCATGTCCGACAGCAGCGCCGGACCACCTCCCACCCCTCCCTTCACCGACTATCGCTATGAAAGGCCCGGAACCATGCGTCACATCACAGTCCAGGATTTGCCCGCGCCGTTTGCCACTAAATCTGCGGGCAACGGCCCTCAACTTGCCCCTCGTCCAGCGGATGCCTGGCCGCTGGCCCCCGCCGGATTCAAAGTTGAGCAATACGCCAGCGGTCTCAACGGTCCGCGGTTGATCCTCACCGCGCCTAATGGCGATTTTTTCGTCGCGGAGAGCGACGCTGGCGACATTAAAGTTTTTCGTGGCATCAGTGGAGCCGGTAAGCCACAGCAGGTGGAAGTCTTTGCCAGCGGATTGAGTCAGCCTTACGGTATCGCCTTTTATCCGCCGGGTCCGAATCCGCAATGGGTTTACATCGGCGACACTGACGCCGTGGTGCGTTTTCCATACCAGAACGGCGACATGAAGGCGAGTGCAGCACCGCAGCACATTGCCGACTTGCCCGGCGGCGGGGGCCACTGGACGCGCGATCTGGTGTTTTCACTCGATGGCAAGAAAATGCTCGTCGGAGTCGGATCGCACTCCAACATCGACGATCCGGACACTCATCCGGCGGAAAAAGATCGCGCCGACATTCTGGAATTCAATCCCGATGGCTCAGACATGCGCATTTATGCCTATGGCATTCGTAACCCCGGCGGCGGTTTGGCGATCGATCCCGATACCGGCGAGCTTTGGTGTTCGGTGAACGAACGCGATGCCCTCGGCGACAACCTGGTACCGGATTACATTACGCACGTGCAGGATGGCGGCTTCTACGGCTGGCCGTGGTGGTATATGGGGGATCATCAGGATCCCCGGCATGAGGGCAAGCACCCTGAGTTGAAAGACAAAGTCATTGTGCCCGACGTATTACTGCAGCCACACAGTGCCTCGTTGGAATTGACCTTCTATGAAGGCAAGCAATTCCCCGAGGAATATCGCGGCGATATTTTCGCCGGAGAACACGGGTCATGGAATAAAGGGGTGCGCGCGGGATACGAAGTCATCCGGGTTCCGCTGCATCAAACCGGCCACGCTTCGGGGGAGTATGAAGATTTCCTGACCGGCTTTGTCATTGACAACGGCCACGTGTGGGGTCGTCCAGTTGGTGTTGCGGTGGCGCCGGATGGTTCATTAATGGTGACTGACGACGGATCGAATTCGATCTGGCGGGTCAGCTATATCGGCAAATAGACAGTCCGCGAGACAACGCGATGTAGTTACATTTACGTACTATGTATTTATCGTCCTTAAACTCGCTCAAACTCGGCTCTCGCCGGCGAAGGGAAGATTCACCGGCGCGGCCGAAACCAGCTGCTAGCCGGCGCATTGACGGCTCTGAACGCGCCGGGTATGCTACTTAGCGATGAACTTGCAGTCCTGCCTGCGCCTGCTCTGTTGTTGTAGCCAGGCGCCGGTGTGTGGCTAGAGCTGCAGCAGCAGCCTCATTCCCGCCGGCGCCACTTGGAAATCTTAAAAATCTGAACGCTTCAAGAGGAGATCGACAGTGTCCCTACGCATCAATGATATTGCTCCCGATTTCACCGCAGAGACCACCGAGGGCACCATCCACTTTCACGATTGGATTGGCAATGGCTATGCGATTTTGTTTTCCCATCCCAAGGATTTCACCCCGGTATGCACCACCGAACTAGGCTACATGGCTGGCCTGCAACCCGAATTCGGCAAGCGCAATACCAAGATCATCGGCCTGAGCGTGGACCCTGTCG
Source organism: uncultured Acidobacteriaceae bacterium (assembly GCA_963834075.1). Lineage (GTDB taxonomy): Bacteria > Acidobacteriota > Terriglobia > Terriglobales > Acidobacteriaceae > PALSA-270. Next base: position 9,254 of record CAWIAH010000004.1, on the reverse strand, counting down.
CCAGTCACGGCAAATGGAAAGCCGACATTGAGGAGACGCAGGGTCATACCGTGACCTATCCCATGATCGGCGATCCGGAACTCAAAATCGCCAAACTGTATGACATGCTGCCGGCCGAAAGCGGCGCGACGGCGGAAGGCCGCACGCCCAACGACAATGCGACCGTGCGCACCGTGTTCATCATTGGACCCGACAAAAAGATCAAGCTGATGTTGAGCTATCCCATGAGCACCGGGCGCAATTTCGATGAGATCCTGCGCGCGCTCGATTCGATTCAGTTAACGGCCAAGCATCGCGTCTCGACGCCGGTGAATTGGAAGCCGGGCGAGGACGTGATACTGGGCGGAGCGATCTCCAACGAAGAGGCGCAGAAACTCTATCCCCAGGGATGGAAGTCGCCGAAGCCTTACATCCGCATCGTGCCGCAACCCAGTTAGGGTTTTGGGCTTAACACGACGACAAAATGGCCCGTCGGAACATTGTATACGGGATCCGATGGGTGCTTAGAAAAATCAAAGATGTAGGCAGTTCGGGAAGCGCATGTGATCCGGTGATTGCCCCGGTCTTCAAAACCGGCGGTCGTCGTCGCAAGAGGGCGACGGTGGGTTCGACTCCCACTCGCTTCCGCCATTTATCAATGAGTTACAGCCAAGCAAATCACTCGCAAATCATTTGGCCTCTGCAAAGCCATCTGCACGACTCGCGAATGAGCCTGTTCCATCTCGTTCGTGACCACATCTCCGTACACGTTCATTGTGGTGCGGATGTCACCGTGCCGCATAAGGTTTTGTTGCACGGCAATGGGTGTCCCGGCAGCATCCAACCACGACCGGTAGGTGTGTCTCATGCTGTGAGTGCCCAGCCTTCCGATCCCAGCAGTGCCGGCGGCAGCAATAAACGATCTCAGAACCTGATCGTAGGACCAGGGTTGACGGCCGAGTTTAACCGGTGAAGCAAATATCCAGTCACCCTCGCACTCGAATGCCGTTACTACCCTCCAAGATTTAAGCACTCTAATGCATTTCCTCATCGATTGACATCTTACGGCCCGAGTAGCTGGTTTTTACGTCCCCAACCCTCTGGCGAACGATGCCGCGTTCGACGCTCCAGTTCTTTGGGTCGGCCCCCGTTGCCGGGCTTGGGATAATGCGGCTCAATCAGCGCACACAACTTCGCCCACGGCACCACCTTCTCCATCTCTTCCAGAAAACATCGCCCGCCGCGTCTTCTTCGTGTACCGCTCGAATCTCGTCATCATCGCCAGTGTCCTCTGTTTGCTGAAAGAGTTCATACTGGCTCGACTTTACCTACACTCGCTGTGGAAAGGCAGCACTTAATCAGAGTCTCCCTAAGCCCCTGAAGCACTTGGAGGCGCAGATTCAGCGCCTCTGGCAACAACCACCCAACCGGGATCTTGGAAGGGTCCACCGTGCCGTCATAAGTAACTGCATAGTGGATCCGTTGGGCATCACCATAGGTTTGATTCACACTCGTAAACGCGGCCTGCACATTGGTGCTCGTGAGCTCTGCGGCTTGGGCGAATGCTGGAACAGAGGAGCGTACCTGTTTGATGCATCCAACAACACAAAGACTTGCTATGAGCGACAGAAATAGAACAAGCCGGCAAGAACGGGTTGCCATCGGGGCACCTCTGAAAAGACAAAGATTGTGTACTTGATGAGACCTTCGACGCAGTCAAAATGCGACGGAATTGCTCCAGGCAGGTTGCGGTTTCCGGCAAGCGCGGACAGACTCCTTACTGAGCGCGAGGTGGCTGCAACGCAGAACACGCCGATGCAGGAAACCATTCCCTATGGCTTCGATTTATTCCTCGAGCCGCTGGATATTCGCGAGGGCTGGCTGTACATTCCGGAAATTCCAGGCGCTTCGAATGAGGTTATTCCCAAGCAATTTGAAAAGTTCCGGATTGCATAGCGGTCCGGAGAACAGCCGAAAGAAAGAAGCTGAATGGTTATGCCATCGCCTCCAATTGGTGGAATATTCTCCCAGACCCTGCGTCCTGTCTTTCCTCGGAATGGTAGCCTAACGAGGCGCAGGGCAAATTCCTGGAGCAACTGGGCGACAGGATTCACCTGCTCACGGAGAGGGTTTAGTGAGAAATAATGTATCGAATCTCCGAATCGTGGGTTGGAAGATTCTGCTCTCGGCGCCAAGTTCTTTGAAAATATGGTGGCCAGGGACGGAGTTGAACCGCCGACGTCAGCCTTTTCAGGGTGTATACAACAAGTACTTTTAACGACTTGCAAGGCCACGTGAGACTGCCAAGTACTTGCTTAGACACACATGGCCGGGCAATTGCGGACTGAGACCGCGGACTGAATTGCAATCGAGGCGGGGTAGACAAGTTCGCGACTAAAGAGTTGCCATCTCAGGATCCAAACCACACTAGCCAACCCATGAAATCCCGTTCTAGGTGATTGACAGGAATTTGCAGCCTCCGCATTCTCCTAGGTTGTCGGAAACCCTATTCCCACATCGGTAGCCGCTCAAACTGAGCCACTACCCCCACATGGCTGTCATTGCATAGGCCTACTCAACCGTGCGACTGACGTTCCAACAGCCACGTCTATCAAGGGCGATCGCTACGGCGGCTTGGTCTCCCACACCCTGTGTGCAGGAGTGCGCTCACATCAAAGTCGTCACCATGGTCGCTTTCAGCGTATTTACTCCCAAATTGCCTCCTACCAAAACGTATCGGAAGCCGGTGAAACCATCGCCTTATCAAAATAAGATCAGTCTGTCTGACTGTTTCAATGCTAAGTCTGCGAGTAGCGCGTGGCGTGAAAAAACGGGGGAAGTTAATTCAGACAATGACCACGAGCGACACTTGACGTAGGGCGCGGATTCTAAGCCAATTTGCCATTTCGGATGGACTATCGGAGCTCGCCGCTGCTGATTCCGCAGATCGTTTGTTTCGGGCACGCGCTGCGCAACGGCCTTGCGTCCTCTTGACCAATCCTAATACTTCCTTCGCTTCCCATCTCGTATATTTTTAGATTTCACTTTGGCATCGACTTTGCCCTCATTTGCGACGGATAGGAACTGGCTTCCAGCGCGTCACCGCAAAGGATCTTGTGCTTTGCAAAAACCAAACATCACCTGATTCGCTAACCGGAGGTTGACCAGCCATAGGCGTCAACCGATCAGCTGGGTCATTGTTTTCCGAGGAAGCCGACAGGCCCTCAATTCGTAAATCAATCTCCGCTATGGAAAACCCCGTGGCCTCGAGATTGAAATCAAGATCAACCGTTGCGAGGTCACGAAAAATTTCGCCCAGCAGACGATCGTCCCATGTGGAATTTTCTGCAAGTCGATTGTCGGCAATGCTGAAGGCACGAGCCTGTGCCGGTGTCAGATCAGTAAGACGGATGGCCGGAACAACTTGCCAGCCAATCTTCTTGGCGCCGAGCACACGTCCATACCCAGCCAGCACATTGTTGTTGCCGTCGATCGCGACGGGCACGTTGAAGCCGAAGCTCTCGATGCTTCGGGCGATCTGTCCGATCTGCAGATCGCTATGGTGCCTGGGGTTACGCGGGTCGAGCCTTAGCTCATTGATGGGTAACTGCTCAATTTCCAAATCTTTGGACGTTGCTGCTTCACAGTTCACTCCTAAGCGCGCGAGAAGTCCACGGTGCGCGATAAGAGTGAGTCTATGGATGGAATATCATTAGCCGGGTTAACACGATTTTTTCGTTCTGCGGGCGCCGGAGACGATGTCTCGAAATCGCAGGAAGGTTATTTGCTTTCGACCAGCATTAAAATCGTATGTGTAGGACCATTGCTTCGGATCCTTGGGATTGCTCTGACCCTGAACCTCTTCGGGTCACGATCCTCGCCAAGCAGAACCCGCAAATGCGGCCATAAGTCTCTCGCGGTGTCCCGTCGATATTCCGGCTTTAGGGCGAGTTCTCGAATCACCTGACCAAGCGTTTTCCCGTCGTCGGTAATCTTACCCCGAGGCCTTTTGGCTCTCTCGCTTTGTGAGCAGCTCGTGTTCTCACCTATCTTGAAAGTGGGAGCGGCGAGCGTTTCACTTACAAGCCGCCAGGCATCGTCTTTATCTCGTGAACTGGATGGGTTGTCGAGGATGAGCCACTTCAGCGCGCAATACGCTTTCACAAGCGAAATGGTTTCCGGTGGTGTGCTTCCGAGGAAGGTAACGGACCACTGATCGAACGGCCTTTCCTTGTTCGTAGGTGTGAACCGCATACCTTGAAGCTGCTCGTTTGTAACACCCAAAACTTCGAGCATCCGAGTGAGCTCATGGGTTTGAAGATATTCGCTTGGCACCTGGGTGCTTGCCCTTTTCTTTCTTGTCATGTCAATGATCACCTCGGATGAGTTTTCGTTTGATCGCCACGGCCTTTGAATTCAGTGGAACTACGGCGAAAAACTAGCCGACAATCGCTCGCGATTCCTTGAGCGGAATTCGAATTTCCCCTCTTGCGGGTCGATCGCGAACACCAACAGAAAAAACCGGTGCGCCGAGACAAAGTTCGCTACGACTTATCGCTTTCTGGTGACGATAATCAACGGATCCGAAAGAAGGGGTTCTGGCTGACTGTTCCGGTACGCCGCACCACAAACCGGACGACACCGCCGGATTTTACCCTTATAGGATCAAAGCGAACCAGCGTTGCATTCTCGTATTCCGGCGAAATTTGTTGCCATCCGCTCGCCGGCCAAATTTGACGTTCCTTGAGAAGAATCCGCGCTTCAACGGGATGGCCATCGCGGGCACTGGGATCTTTGCGGATTTCTCCGCCAATTTGCAGCATGCCATCCGCCGGAGCCACAAATCCCCGCGCTACATCGGAATCCGCGCCCGCTTGCATCCAGATGCGCCCGATCTGTGCTATGCCGGAACCCACCCATCGTCCTTCATAGCCACCAGTACTCCATCGCATCGGCCGAAACACATCATCTTCGAACGCTTCTTCATACAGCCAGTGCTGATCTCCTTGTGTGGGTCCAAATCCTCCCAGCGCGCGATAGGTTTCTACGTCTCCCGCGATCAGTTTTGCGGTGACAGCAGTACTGCGATTGCCGCTCCCATCGACCGTTTGCACTTCATAGCGCGCCCCCGATAATTTTTGGGCGTCTCCTGAGTAATCAAACAGGAATGTGCCCTTGGCGACCTTGCTCAAGGGCACTCCATCCCGCAGCACCTGGTAATAGGAAATCCAGTTGTCATCCCGGCCTGCTGTCCAGGACACCTCGACACCCTGTGTCCCAAGGTTAGTACCGACCCGCTTAACTACATTCGAGGGTGGCTGTGGCGCGACCTTGTCACGTTCAGAACCGGGGTGCATCGTCAAATTGAGATAAATTAGTTCTCCGGGCTGAACGGAAGACAGTCGGATGCCATCCTGCATCAAGTCGCGCCCAGTCTTCTTTGTACGGCAGTCGGTCTTATCGCAATCGACCTCGTAGACCTGCTGCTGCTCCAGACCGCGCGGCCGCACCACCACATCTTCGGGACCGGCTTCCAACTTGATCGGATTAGCCAGTTTTGCGAACTTGAAACCAAGGGCGTCCGGAACTCCCTGGTTCATGTCCAACTCTGCAGAACCGACAACGACTCGATCACTTGCCCGTAGTACGGTCAAAAGATAGGTCCCGCGGTTGAAGCCGTCCATGAACTGATCGAGATCCCCTGCAAGCATTCCCAGTTGAGTAATGGTGACCGGTTCTGCCCCCACCTGAATGGCCATCCCAAAAAACTTGTCCCCACCCCCCTCGATGATCCCAATTGAGTCACTGCCTTCACGAAAGACTCTTCCCTTCCCTCACTTCGATATTTGAAATTGAGCCATCCGCATATTTCTCCGCTCGTCCCAAAAAAGCGGTATTGACCATCAACAGGATCTTCATAGATGCCAGTATCCACGGCTGCCGCCGCCGTCGTAACCGCATTCCCGCCTGCAAAATATATGTCGCGCCGGCCTTCCAGCTTCTTGATTTGCCGGGCAATGAGGAAATATTCAGACCCGTCTTCGAATGGCGGGTGATGGTTATCCTTTGGATTGAGTTCGGTCCATCCGCTGGAAATACCAGATGGGGTCGTCGTTTTCCACCACCGGACGAAATACATGGCTCCAGCGTCCAGCTACTCCCTGCGAGAACAGGTAGTGATAAATATCCCAGTCTTTGCGGATCGCCTCGAGGCTTGCTCCGTCGCCCGGGTCTCGATACCACGTGGGATCAAGACAGAGGTGCGTACGGTCGGTTGCTGCGTTGTAGTAAGTATGATCAAAATCAACCACGTTGTGTAACTTGCCTGGAGGCACGAACAGGGACGTATAGTACGCCGTGTACGGTCCCACCCCGCCGTCCGTGTATTCTCCGGAATCTGCCAAGCGAACCAGATCGTAATCGATCCAGCGGCCACCGCCCCAACACGCATCCACTCCGCTCGCAGGATGCTGGTTTTTAAAATGTTCGATCACCCCGCGAAAATTGCGATCAGCATCCAGAATATCGGTATCGTTCTTGCTGATAGCCGCCGGCGCGTCAAAACGCCATTGGAAATCGCCCCACCTGCTGACTCCACCGTCCAACAGGGTGTTCTGATAATCCATGGTTGCAGGAAGAGATTGATTGAATGATGGCTGCCCTGGCACCATCCATTCTGGGTGTTCTTGCGCAACCCTAGAGAGCGGATGTGCCATGAACGTCGGCCACCAGAGCACCCACTTCATATCGTTCTTGCGCAAATAGTCGGTTGTCATTTTCCAATCGGGCGCGTTCCAGTCGCCCCAGCGGTCATACCAGCCCGCGTCATCCCACGAGATGCCGCCTCCCGTTTGCCGCATTAGGTCCACGTAACGCAAATCGAGAGCCAAGCGCCGCCCCCAGTTCTCGCCACTCGGGGTACCTCCCGAACCAATCCATGGCTGCGGCCAATCTACCCCCCAGCGTGTCTTGGCGAAGTAGTCCTGACGGGTTAGATCCCACATATATCCATACTGCCAATCCAGGAGCGAATTTCCCATGTCATCCAAATCGCCATTAAAGACTCCAAGAAATGCGTGAGGCGTTTCAATCGCACTGTTCGGCTCTAAGGTCTTTTCGTAGCCACTCACCTGCAGCGACAGCTCAAACGGACCACTTCCATAATTTCCCACGCGCGCTGTCCAGTGTCCGAGGTAATCCCATCCCATCATCAAGCCCACATTCGACGAGGGATTGTGCAGAGCAATCAGAGGCAGGTAAACCGTATAGGCGGTGTAGCCGGCTGTTTCTCCGTTTGCGTGTGAATCGAACTCATGTTGGTAGTCTGGTCCAATTGTTTCCTTTTTGAGCAACTGGCTTCCCCGATACGGACCTCCGCCCGTGATGTAATACAAGTTCCAACCTTTTGCCCCGGAACCGAGTACGCGGGCCTGCATGAATGCCGGATCATCCGACTTTAAGGATTGCGCCGAGATATTGCGGATACTCATCCATTCTCGGATAAGTGGCGTCCCCGGGAACGCCACGTATGCTTGGTCACCTCGATCCGTTGGTTCGACAGGGTCAAATCAAGCTGGACCTCTCCCTGCGCCAGCTTATGCGCTGCCTCGCGCACCAGCGACCAGCCTCCGCTTAGGCCCGTGATCTCTTCGCCGTCCAACCCGAGCCGGATCTCGTCCGACGGAGCGTTGGCTGCACATATTCCGTCTTCGACAGCTGATTCCGGAATGAAGCCATGGTCAAAATGCCGCCCTCCAGGCGGAGCACCATCTCCAGCCTGTTGCTGCCAATCACCCACGTGCCGACGCGACCTTGTACATAAGCATCCTGACTGACGACTTGCGTCGCGGCCGAAGCTAGCCATGTTAGGGCGAGCATAAGAAAAACAGTGACTACGATTGTGCGCATTCGCAGAAGACTATGCCAGGATTCAGGGTTTCGTCCACATCATTGTTGACATCATGAGGGAAAGTCATCGCTGATCAAGCCCTTTGTATTTTCTTGCGTCCGAAATCATACTCAGCGTCATTTGGAAAGAGAGATCAGCTCGTGTTGGTCGCGACGAGGATACCGTCGATTTAGAAGAGGTAGCTTGATCCGGTCTTCACCACGCGAGGCTGGGCCATCTTCCAGAGCCTTTTTCTAGGGATTTCTGGAAATACACGGCTTTCTTTGAATGATTTCCGCCACTTCACGGCAGAATGCTCCATGTCTGCTTGCTTGCGCGCCCATGTACTTTGGCCGCCTCGAGCGCCACGAAAAAATCAACTTGGACGGCCAGCAGAAAAAGTCCATTCTCTAAGCTAGACGCATCGATCGGGACGCAAGTCAAGCATTTTCGCGCCGCGACCCTACTTGATTTGACTTGAACTTCTTCTGAAAGGGAGCGGGAATGTTGCTGTCCGACAGGAGCCGTCTATGGCAGATTCCCCTATCCCGAAACGTCTCGCTTCTTTGCCACACTTGAGTAAACCCGCCTTTTTTGACTTATGGCAGCAGCTTATTAAAAAGGAACCGCCGCCGGAAATCCGAAGGGACCTCATGGTTCGCATCATTGCCCATCGCCTGCAGGAACAGGAGTTTGGTGGACTGAGCGACACTGGTTGCCGCCGCCTTCGACAGCTGGTAAGCACCTTCGAAGCAGACCCTAAGGCAGTCGTCCCAATCCGGCCCCCAATCAAGCCCGGAACCCGCCTGGTGCGCCAGTGGAAAGACCAAGTCCATGTCGTCGAGGTGGAACTGGAAGGTTATGAATACAAAGGCGCTCGTTACGATAGCCTTTCCGAGATTGCCCGCCTGATCACCGGCACCCGCTGGTCGGGACCGCTCTTCTTCGGTATCAAAGCCAAACAATCATCATCCAGGCCATCCCAGGAGGTCCAATGACCACTTCATTGAAGGCCATCGTCCGCTGCGCGATCTATACCCGTAAGTCATCCGAGGAGGGCCTGGAGCAATCCTTCAATTCACTCGATGCTCAACGAGAAGCCTGCGAGGCCTTCATCGCAAGTCAGCGACACGAGGGCTGGCGAGCACTTCCCGCTCTCTACGACAACGGCGGATTTTCTGGTGCGACTCTGGACCGCCCGGCGATTCAGCGCTTGCTCCAAGATATTGAGGCGGGCAAGGTAGACACCATCGTGGTCTACAAGGTCGATCGCCTCACTCGCAGCTTGGCTGACTTTGCCAAAATTGTCGAGGCCTTGGACGCCCGCGGAGTCTCTTTCGTATCCGTAACCCAGCAGTTCAACACCACGACTTCGATAGGACGGTTA
>CAWIAH010000003.1:467500-874776 GCA_963834075.1 uncultured Acidobacteriaceae bacterium | reverse complement strand
GTTGTAGCGGTCGGTTTTGTCTATCGGCGATGTAACTGAAGTTTTGCGGCTTGCGGCGATTCCTTCCCGCGACATCCGTTAGGAAACGCCATTCTGTCTTGATGTAGAAAATCTCTATCGCGCTTTCGTCCACTCATCACTTGAGAAGAGGCGCTGCCCCACCTCGATAAGGCGCGGCATCATGTTGAATACTGCGACGCGCGTCCAGGGCCTGCCGTCCCGCATCCGAAAGCCCTTTTCATTGATGTCGCTGACGACACTTGAATACGAGAAGTCCTGCACCAGCAACTCCATCATCAGCATGAGCACCTTATTCTCGGTGGGATCGACCTCCAACCGTTGGCAATCGTCCGAGATGCGGAGCCCGTAGGGGATATCCTCGTTAAATGCGCCTTCGGTGGGGGCCTCCGACTCAGGCAACTCGCGCCACCACTCTATCGACACCAATTGCCATCCTGCGGTCGTACGTTGCCGAATGACCTCGGGACTAAACGGCCCGGAAACCACATCGCGAATCCGTTCAAAATGGGCCATGACAAGCCTCCGTGACGTTCGTTGAAAGAGACCTTACGTAAAAGCAATTCGCCGACCAAGCAAGGCTCACGACGTAAGTCGTTGTTTGGAAAGGCAAAGATTAATCTTTTCCAACTATTTGGCAAAGATCTGAGTGTCCGGTTATGGACTCTTCTGTCCGGAAGTGGACAGTAGGGGGTAAGCTCGCTAGCGCGGTAGGAAGAATGCGGCTCTCATAAAAATGGTAGCGACGATGCCGGAGGTGCACTGGGGCGACGGCGGGCAACGAGATTCCGGTGACAATCCGTATAGCGATTGAGAAGTCGAACAGATCCTATTGGCGAGATGCCAAAGCCTTCTTTTCGTGCACAGAGATGGCGATCGAATCAGGTTCGGTCCAGACGGCTTTCCCGGTTGTTAGGTCCAGACGGTGCATTGTGATCTTGAGGTTGCCGCGACTGACTTCCACTAGCAGGTAATGGTAGTTAACTTCCGTACTTTGAAAAGGATCGTCCGGAGCCCGCTCGATCGGGTAAGCGTGCGCTCCCGCGCCGCCAGTCACGAAATAGAGGACGCCTCCGTGCTCATGGCGTTCGTAATTGTGCACGTGTCCAGAGAAGACAACAATCCGTGCGCGCAGGTTCTGCTGCCGTGATTCGAGCATTTTGGCTAACGCTTGCTCCTGCGGACGAGCTGAGTGCCCTCCTCCGAACTTCCTCGCATCCGACGAACTGGTGTAGGGAGGATGATGCAGAACGATGAAAACGAAGTCCACATCGCCGGGAACGTGGCCCAACCTCTGAACGAGCCATCGCCCTTGCGGACCCGAACTCTCATCGAGAGAGCTGTCGAGGGTTAGCACAATCGTATTCGCGGCGCGCACGGAGTAGTAGCGACTGTTCTTCAGATCAGGGAAACGCCGGAAATAGTTGGATAGGGCAGTTTTTTCGTCACCATGAAGATCATGATTGCCCAATGACTTGCAGGTTTTGGCGGTCCTAGAATCCCTCCCTCTCCGCCACGCAGTCTCGTCTCTAGATACGTGCTCGTCGGAAACAGGGAAAATCAGGCCGAATTCGCGCTTTTCCCTTGAAACCGGACTGGAGTAACCGTGCTTCCTAAATCCATTTCGACGCATTTCCTGGCTTTTTCTCTGCATGGCCAGTTGGAAGTCCGGTTTCTGATGGCCCGTGGGCGAATGCAAGGCGATCAAATGGCGTCAGACTCGTGCGCGAGACTTGACTTTGCTTGAAACAGTACTCCGTAAGTGCCATTCGGAGGCATTTCCTAAGAGAGGGGCGAAGCGGCAGAGAAACGGCGTTTCGGCCCGAAGGCGTGGACGCCTGACTTAATATTCGCGACCCTAGTAGTACCTCCTTATAGGTACGTTCCTGCAGACATTCGGCAGTCACTCTTTTTCTGTGTGCAGATGCGGGACAGCTTACTTCGAAGTTGTTGGGCTAGCAGATTGTTTGTCCGTGAACACGAGCGCCCAATTGCACGTTGACTGTATATCGCCGAAATGGCCGGTCAAGAGAAACCACAGGCTAGATTCGTGAATGAATATGTGCACACTTCACATAACGGTCTGGGACATCGGTAATGATGATCCTGTGTTCTCTCGTTGGAACCGGGCTGAGATCAGCATGTTCCTTCATTGCCCTGACTATGACAATCGCCGAATAATCCTTATCGCAATACTGATTTGGAATCACGAAGACGCCATAGACGTTATGACGACCATATCAAGGCTCCACAACGACCATCGTTGCGAAAATAGACTCGGTTGAGTTGAGCCAGCTGCGAATCGCTGCAATCGGTTGTTGGTAGCCGGTGCGCCAGCCACACAGTCGTTGGGACCATCACGATTACTAAAACGAGATCGACCGATCGATACCATATGTCGAAAACCACGGCTTTTGAGCGCACGTATTATAACGAAAGGCCCATTTGTCATCAGCTGTGCTTACGCGCTTTTCAGTGTCAGAGTTATGATCTTGGGTAACGTTTTTCAGGCTTTCTTCGGCAAGAAGCGAAGCCTAACCAGACCTTGGAGTACGTCACCGGACTGCAAGGCTCGCCCATCGCCGTAGAGATCGTCCCATTCAGAAGTCCCTACGCTCGAACCCCCGAAGTAGTCGTTGACATGCAGACGGATAGAAAAATTCCCGACTCGCGCACGAATATGCTGGGTGCCATCAGAAATAATCTCGATGCCGGAACCATCGCTGGACGTCAAGCTGGCCCAATAGATATTTCTTTTTGTGCTCCGGAAATCGTTGCAGCCAAACGAATGGTCGTCGAGCGCGAAGGGGCGATCTTTGGTAAGAGTAGCTTCTTCCACGGGCGGGTGGGCCAGCGCACTTCCTTTGGGTCTGCCGATGTGATCTTCCGGATAGTCGGAATATTCGGCGTTGCGATCCCAGGAAATTCGCTGAGAATCCCGCGGCAAATCGAACACAAGCCCAATTTCACGACTATTCAGCTTAGGTCCCGTGTAGGTGAAGCGATAGGAAAACTCCAGATTGCCGTCGCAATCCATTGCATGGTCAAAATAGCCGCTGTAAAGATCTCCGTAATTGCCAAGCTTTCGAATGACTGCTTGCCGCTCGCGAACATAGGCGTCGACCTTTTCGCACTTCCATCCGGCGGGGCTGTCTTGAAAGGGAAACTCGTTGTTCAAAACGTGCAGCGCGGGACCGTCGAGCAATACCTGTCGTCCGGAAGCTAATCCACCCAGGAGAGCTCCGGTTAGAGCATCGACGAACAGATCGCTGTGCTCGCCGCGCAATCGAATCTCTTCCGTCTCACTCAAGTAGATCAAGGAGTTCGTAATCAATTCAGCAGGCTTATCAGCCAGTTGCCATGCCGGAGGTGTCCGAGGCACAAACGAAAGCCGATAACTATCAATCACATGCTGTTTTTCATCCTTGAAGCGGAGAACCAACTCGCTTTCGGGTTGCGGAGACGCGGGGATTTCCAGAACCCCGGACGACAGGGGCGGCACAGTGGCGCTCACCATGCCATGCTGGCCGCCTAGGCTCCATTCGCAGCAATAGCGATCGAGATTGCGAAAAGCATTTCGGTTTTCCACTTGAATCCGGATAGGAGCGCTGGGGGACGAGAGTTCAAGCGGCTTATCTTCAATAAAGATGGGCGTATAGAGCTTCTTGGTCAGAAAATACTCGGGTCGCGGCCTTCTCCAGCCGTCAACGGTCCCCCACATGAAGTCGCCGGTAATACCACGCCCCGGCACGCGGTAAGGCGTATCTGGAATCAGCGGCTTCAAGGGGCCGGTGCGCCAATAGTGGGTATAGCGGCCTGGAAGCAAGACCGTATCATCAATCCAAGCCCAGATAAGCGCTCCGATCAGTTGCTCGCGCTTGCGCACTTCAGAGAGCATGGCGGGATGAGGAACCACCCAGTAGTCACGCAGCCCAGGATCAAGCTCAAGGCCTTCGCCTTTGGATTGCCCCGATTGGAAATTGCAGAGAGCCTCATCCCATAACACTGGCGTCGGCAACTGATCGGCAAGTTTCAACCGTGGGAGATTCAATGGATTGTGAAACGTGGCGACATCGACATCTTTTGTCTGGAGAGCGAAACTAACCGGGCGGGAAGGGTCGATCCGATGGGCGAGCTCACGCATTTTGACGAAGTTGTGTCCATAGGAACTTTCATTCCCAATCGACCACAGAGATACGCAAATGTGATTGCGGTCTCGTTCGATGACTTCACTGAGAATTCGCAAATACAAAGGCGCCGTCCTCAGATCCGATGTATCGATGTGAGGCACGCCCTTTCCAAACCAATCCGACCCATTCCAACAAAAAGGAGCTTCCTCCTCCACATACATTCCTTCGCGGTCCGCGAGCTCCAGCATGGTTGAAGAAGGGGTCAGGACGGTGAAGCGAAGCGCATTGATGTTTGTCTCTTTCAGCATGGCGAAGTCCTGCTGGTACTGTTCCCGGTCTATTGCGCGTCCTTTCAGGGGATGGACCGGAAGATAGCAAGTGCCCAGAAACTTGACTGGCTGACCATTGAAGAGGTACTGTCGGCCGCGAATTTCGATCCGTCTGAATCCCACGTTTTGCCGTATCTCCTCTACGGCTTGTTGCCCGACCTGTATCCGGAGAGTCGTTGCATAAAGGTTGGGTGTTTCTGCATTCCATTGCTGGATATTCAAAACGGTGCAGCTCAGTCGAACCGTTTTTCGCTGCCACGGCCCCAGCGTCACGCTGGATTGCATTCCGTGCAGGATCACCGGCTTGTTGTCAGGCCCGTGCAGCTGAGCAGCCAGTTGAACCTGTTTAAATTCCACCGGTGATTCGTTGTCGAGATCGATTTCCAGCGAGAGACGGCCGTCGTGGGATTCCGGCAGAAAGTCCGCGTTCACGGCGAATCTCGATACGTGCGCCGGTTCGACCGCGAAGAGCTCCAACGGACGCCAGATTCCGGCAATGTTCCAGTAGGAATAGAAGCTGATCTTATCGAGGCTGGTCGTTGCGGAGATGGAATGAACGATAATGACTAGCTCATTTTCGGCTCCCGGCTTGGCGGCATCAGTCAGATCAATTTCAAATGAGGTGGTACCTCCGTCGTGTGCTCCCACCCGCACTCGATTCAGCCAGACCACAGCGTGACTGTAAATCGCTTCCGCTCTCAACTTGATACGCTTTTCTCTCCAAGAAGCCGGAATGTCAAGCTTCTTGCGGAACGCCGCTACTCCAGTTTTCGCTACAAAATCCTCCATTTCCCAGTTCGAAGGAGTTCGAATCGAGTCCCATTGCTCAACCTTCCCTTGCCCCGGGAATTCGGCTGGCGGATCGACCGCAAAGTCCCACTCCCCGTCCAGCGAAAGGCGGCGGTCTGCGGCGTTTTCAGGTACGGGCGTTAGGCGCTGAGGAAGGTCGACGGCTGATACGACGTGGTGGCTCTCAGCGTTCTCATGGTTCACCACCACGGTAATCTCTCCACGACTTCCCAGCGGCGAGGGCGCCTGGAAAAAGCCTTGCGCGTCGCTCCTACATTGGCGCGTCCACACACCGAGCGGGCTGTCACCATGAATTTCCACTATTGCACCGATGACGGGTGTCTTCCCCGCATCTCTCGATACCGTTCCCAGGAGATTCCCCCTTAAGTCACTCTCAATCGCAATATCGAAGCTTCCAGCGGCGGCATCTGGTCTCGGTTCTTCGGGTCTGACCATCAGCGATCGAATTTCACTTAACGGGAGAGCCGACGCCGCAGCCGTGGCGCCGATTCCTGAGAGGAAGTTCCTGCGAGAAAGTTTTTCGTCGGCCATGCTGTCTTTAATCCTCCCTTTCTCCAAAAAGCGTCGAGACCAGTTTGACCATTCCGATCCGTTTTGGCTCAACACCCAGCGATTCGACCCGATCCCGTCGGTTCAACTTGAAAGATTTTCCTCGATTGAAGTAACAAATATTAAGTGGCATGGAACGCGTTCTTATCTTAAAATAAGAAAACCCGCGCAATCGAAATGCAACAGGTGGAAACCAAGGACGAAGGACAACTCGGAATTGATCTTCTCCTTTGCGCATACCACACTCTTAGCCTATTCTAGGAGATTTCTCACACTCGCGATCTTCTTGGTGTTGTCACCACGTCCAAGGAATCGACAGAGTTCGGGTGTTCGACCAATCACCAGGCCGAGTACGGCCCAAGATAACGCTATCCGCATTCCGGACGGTTCAGAAACGCCCAGGGGGATGCGGGCCATTCGCAACTTGTTCCATGATCTGCTCAGCCCAGCGAATGGAATTGGCGATGGCACAGATCACTGTCTGCCCTGCTTTCTCGGCTCATACTACGCAGGTTTGCAGGCCGCTAAAATCGAGGCGGCGATGCTGCCCTTCCTCTCGGCGAATCATAAAATCCACGGCGACAAGATTGATTGCTCTCAAGACGATTCCGGATGGCGACCCCAGGAACAACACGGCCCGAGGAAAATGAAGAAATTTCCGCCGAGATACAGCGGGTTTCTTGAGAAGCCGTAGGGGCCGGAAGCGATGAGCGCTTTCCGGGGCGTCAGCTTGATCACTTTCATCTGACGTTCGTAGAAGAGGAATGTCGACCATACGCGGATAAGAAATCCAATTGCCAAAAGCACGGTGCCTGAAATTCGTGCATAGATCGAACTAAACTCAGGTACATTCAAGAGCCGTTCGATTTCTCTTCCAAGAAAAGCGAACGCAAATCCCACGATACGTTATGGAGAACGCTCCTAAGGAGATTCACTTTCGTGGCCTCTAAACATTTAAATGGAATGCCGGGGGGCGGAGCGGGCCGAAAATACCCCTAACAATCGACAAGATTTCCGTAACGAAACCAATCTCGTCGTCACTATACCCAAAGATGAGGTGGTAAATGTCTTACAAAGGGGTACAATTTCTAGCCATGCCACGGTTGGCGTCAAAGCCGCAGCCTAAGAGTCATTGTTGTGGCGCGACTCTGCAAACGGTGTACGACTCCACGACGTGGGCAATCTGCTCGAAATGCAAACGTCGCTGCGCCGTACCCAGTGAATGGTTTTGTGGGAAATGTCAGCAAGACCGGGGCAACTATCCAGCAAGCGAGAAGATTCCTAACCACTCCCTCCATTGCCCAAAGCGCCGTCTTGCTGGCGTCTAGCACATTCGTCGTTTCTTCGTGATGACAGCTTGAGGTTTCGGCGATTTATGTCCGGGTCTCAACCAACGACCAGGAGACGGATCGCCGAGCATTGCGTAACGTGCGTCCATCGCCCGTTCCTGAGGCAAAAGTGGGAGTGATTGACCGTAACGGCAATGGCGAGGATCACGGCGTGGCCGCGGAGGTTATGATTGGGGAGGCAAATGAGGCTGGTCATCAGTTGGTGAAGCAAGATGACTTCGCGAAGGATGGAACGGATTACTTCCTGGTTTTCACCTCGAAGTAGGACTCGAAGCATGAATTTCTCGCGGCCGTTAGACGGTGGCCGCATTCCGGACAGTCGTTGACACTCCACACGGCTCAGAAGTAGATTGAGGGGGCTGGTCAGAGTTTGCGGGGATCGCGCTCTGGGGCAGGGGCGGTGGGGATGGCAATTGACAACGAGTCGACTGGCAGTAGGCAAAATCGCCTCTACCGTTTTCTGTGGGGATTTAGTGGACTTAGTCTTGCGGTGTTCGCCGCAATTTCTAGCCTTGCCTGCCACAATCACCACCAAACTGCCGCTAGTTCAGCAAAGCTATCCTTCAACGAGACCATTCAGCCCATCCTTTCGGAAAATTGCTACGCCTGTCATGGGCTTGATTCGGCAGCGCGGAAAGCGGGCCTGCGTTTAGATCGTGCTGAGTTTGCCTATGCCCCACACGGAAAGATGGGTCCCGCAATCGTTCCGGCCAAACCTGACAAGAGCCCACTAATCCGCCGCATTGAATCCAAGGATCCGAAGCAGAGAATGCCTCCGGAAGAGGCTCATCGAACGCTGAAGCCTGAACAAATTGCGGCGTTGCGTCAATGGGTCAGAGAAGGCGCGCATTACGAGCCGCATTGGGCGTTCGTCGCTCCGAATCGGCCACCGGTACCTGCGACCAACGATCAGCAGTGGCCGCGCAATGAGATTGACCGGTTCATCCTAAGCAGGCTCGAAAAAGAGGGCCTCACTCCTTCTCCAGAGGCCGATAAACGCACGCTGATTCGCCGCGTGACGTACGACCTCACCGGATTGCCTCCAACTCCTGAAGATGTGGCCGCATTTGTGGCAGACGCTACTCCCAATGCTTATGAGAAGGTTGTGGACCGGTTGCTGGCGAGCCCGCGATATGGCGAACATCGCGCCCACTATTGGTTGGACGTCGCGCGCTATGGCGACACTCATGGCTTGCACTCGGATAATTTTCGCAGCATCTGGCCCTACCGCGACTACGTCATCAAGGCCTACAACCAGAACAAGCCTTTCAATCAATTCGTACGCGAGCAGATTGCCGGTGACCTGCTGCCCGACAAGAACCTGGATACCATCGTGGCGTCAGCCTATCTGCGCGCAGGAATCGCCTCTGGCGAGGGTGGGACAGTCATCGAGGAATTGCGGGTCAACAACAAACGTGAGCGGGCGGAGGCGTTCGGAGGCGCTTTTCTTGGACTCACGACCGGCTGCGCGGTTTGTCACGACCACAAGTTCGATCCGATTACGCAGAAGGATTTCTACCAGCTGACGGCTTTCTTCAACAATCTCACCGAGAACCCGTCCACCGACGACCGCAAAGACTGGCCACCTTTCATTCGGGTTCCGAAACCGGAGAACTTAGCGGCGTATACCAAAGTATTGGCGAAGAAATCAGAGGTCGAGCGCAAGATCGACGAACGAAAAGCCAAGGCCCGAGATCTTATAGCGGCATGGTTGAATCAACCCAAAGCCAAGCCCCAGCCGGTTGACTCGGCGGGCTTGCAAGTGCGATTTCCTTTCGATGAGCAAAAGGGTTCAACCTTCATGAACTCCGCCCCGAACGCCCAAAGCAGGACCATCGCCACCACCGGAAGCCCGATCATATGGGGCGAGGGCACATGGTTTTGGCCCTACATGCGGATGGATGTCAGCACCAAACTCGAAGCGCCCGATGCAGGCGACGTGGATACGAGCGATCCCTTCACAGTTGCGACCTGGGTGCGTCCTTACTTGCGTCCGCTTGAAGCGAAAGATAAGAAACGTCCTAGCGGGGTATTTCTCTCGCGTGCTGACGCTGGCCAGAAACAGCGCGGCTGGCAACTCCGGGCGGACAAGGGGAAGCTGGCATTCACCCTTGCCAATGAAGCTCCGGCCAATGCCATCACCATCGAGACCGTGGAAAAGCAGGCGCTGGTCGTCGGTCGCTGGAACCACGTCGCAGTGACGTATGACGGCAAAGGCAGGGCCAGCGGATTAAAGCTCTACATTGACGGCCAGCCGCAGCAAGTAAAGGTAGTCAAAGACGCGCTCAAAGGCAGCATTCGGACCACTGTGCCGATGACTTTCGGCGCCATGTATCCGGACGGCGAACCGCTCCGTCAGTCCTCGTTCATGGATTTTCGGTTCTATGGCCGCTGTCTTTTGCCGGAAGAAACATCGCGCCTTCCGTTCGAAGACTACGTCACCGAAATCGTCGCCAAACCGATGGCGAATTGGTCGGACGATGAATTCAACGTCGTCAGTACCTTTTACTTTGCCCAGCGTGACGAGCCTGTGCGTGCCCTTATTGCGCAACTTCCCGCGCTGAACGCCGAATTGGACAGACTCTCGAAGGACGGCGCCATCACGCTGGTGAGTGAGGAAGCCCCCGGACCCGCTTACGCGAACGTGCTCACCCGTGGTATCTACAGCGCGCGGACCGAGCGGGTGCGAGCCGATGTGCCGCACTTCCTGCCTCCACTTCCGCCCGGAGCCCCACATAACCGCCTTGGCCTAGCCGACTGGACTGTTAGCCCATCCAATCCACTTACCGCACGCGTAACCGTAAACCGCATGTGGCAGGAATTATTTGGCACTGGGATCGTCGAAACCACCGAAGATTTCGGAGTAATGGGCGCGCGGCCCAGTCATCCTGAATTGCTCGATTGGCTGGCACTGGATTTTGAGCAGAATGGCTGGAACGTAAAACGTTTCTACCGTCAGTTAGTCTTGTCGGCGACCTACCGCCAGGCGGAGCGGGTTACGCCCGAACTGCTGGAGAAAGATCCGAAGAACCGTCTGCTGGCTCGCGGACCGCGTTTTCGCATGGACAGCGAAATGATTCGCGATACCGTTTTGCAAGCTAGCGGGCTCATCGTCAACAAAATTGGCGGACCCAGCGTCAAACCCTACCAGCCGCCGGGCATATGGGAGGGTCTCGCCATCAATGCCAGCAACACCAGAGTGTACAAACAAGATCACGGCGAGGCGCTGTATCGCAGGAGTCTTTACACGTTCTGGAAGCGCATGGGCACCATCCCTGACATGGACACGTTTGATTCCCCGGCACGCGACGTGGTCTGCACGCGCCGCCAGCGCACAGACACTCCGCTGCAGGCGCTGGTCTCTATGAACGAAACTCTACGGCTTGAGGCCTCGCGGAAACTGGCGGAGCGGTTGATTCATGATTCTCCGAAAGAGGACGTACGGCTGGAGATGCTTGGCAATCTGCTGCTCGCACGTGATTGGCAGCCAAAAGAGAAAGCTGTCCTTGAAGGCGAACTGGCGGAGTTCCGCGCGAACTACAGCAAGAACCCGGCAGACGCCACGAAGCTCTTGCAGGTCGGCGAAAGCAAAGTGGACCATACCATACCGGCTCCCGAGTTGGCTGCCTGGATGCTGGTTTCGAGTACGGCCATGAATCTTGATGCAGTGGTCAACAAGTGAAGTTGCGAAAAATTCTGTCGCCTTTCAATTTCCCCGATCATCTCTGTTCCGATGATCATGGTTGCGGGCCGTCGGTCTACGACCTTCCGGACCTATAGGAAAATCAAAAATCATTTTCGGGCTGGCATTGAAAAAGCGCCCTTTCCGCTGCAAGGCATCGTGTCGAAAGGGACGAAGAATTTTGTTTAAGGGAAATAGACAGTCTGCCAGGAGGACATATCCGCATCCATCAAGTGAGGCTGACACTGCCACGACCACGAAAGACACGAGAGCGCAATGAATTGTAGAGCGTCCTACATCGAGGGGTGGAAAACGAAGGTTGGCGCAAGGCCTATCTCATGAGGAATCTCCCACGTCGGACCAAAAGATATCGGTCGATGAAGTCCCTACCAAGGACGATGCGAGCCGAGAGCTTGCCTGCTCGTTGCGCCCGACTCGAAATTAACCGTGAGAAGCCACGTTGAACCATCATTGCTAAAAGCTCTAGCCCGAGCCCGTGAGTGGTATGGATGGATCCTGGCTGGCGAAGCCGACGGGCCGACTTCGATTGCGCGGCGTACGGGCCTGAACGAGAGGTACGTCGGCAAGGTCCTGCAGTGTGCCTTCCTCGCTCCTGACATTGTGGAAGCAATGATCGGGGGCCGTCAGCCCCAAGATTTGACCCAAGCAGCAGCGCGACGTACTCCTGTGATGCATACTGCACCCCACGATCGGAGTGGTGGACCAGGCCCGGAGCCGGCCGTCGCAACTGAATCGCTTGGCGCAGCGCCGCTAAGGCCAGGGTCGTCTCCAGCGAATCATCCAGTCCCCAACCCAACACGCGGCGCGAAAAAGCGTCTAGAATCACGCGCTGATGGGCGGGGTCGGAGCCGGCCCGAGACGCGAGCTTTCCCCTTTTGTGCAGAAAGGCAGCTGAGTCAAAGCAGCAAGACCATCACTTCCAGAATCCACATCAGACGGAAAGTCTCCCCTCGTGTTGGGTGGGTTATTTGCGCCCCGGATTGACCCAGATATCCACGCCCGGTGCCCCGGACTCGTACGGCTTACTCAGGATGTCGAGTCGGCCGCTTCCATAGAAATCGGCCAGCCGCGCTTCATGGGTGCCGTACCCACCTTTAGAAATCGTTACCTTCTCGAAATTGCCCTTACCATCACCGTAGAAGACCCAAATGTGCGAACGCGGATAATCCACCGTCTTTGTCCAGTCCGCCCACTTAGCCATTTCTGCACAGAAAATATCCAGGTTGCCGTCCCCATCTATGTCGCCAACGCGCAAGCTGTGCCCGTGGACGAGGTCTTCTCCCAACAGCTCATGGCTGATCCATGAGTCATCGCTCTGATGCTCGTACCACTTGAGCGGCCCGCATCCATCCCCGTTGCAGAAAACAACCTGGACGCCAGGGCGGTCTTTGATAAGCTTGCCTGCCGCACAGCGAGAGAATTTCTGGGTTTCGTCGATAACCTGAGGGGTGAACTGGATGTTGCCTTCGTGTTTGTACCAGCGGCCTCCGCCAATTACTTCCACAACGCCGTCGTCGTCAACGTCGGCCATGGCCATGCCTTCCATGGGGGCGTCGCCTTGATAGATGACCTGCATCGGCCACGGACTAGCAAAGGAGCGCGGATTATCAGGAATGCGTGCGAGAAACAACGCGTCCGCCCCTTGATTCCAGAAAACCAGCTGCGGTCGGCCTTCACCGAGCACGTCACCAATCATGACATCATGATGCTGAGTCTTGCCCGATTGTTTGATCGTGTGACGCTTCCAGGGGCGATCGTAGTCGGAATGGGGATTCTCCCACCACCACACCTCGTTGGTTGAACTGTCGCCTCCGGCAACCATATCGAGGTGGCCGTCACCGTCCACGTCGAAAAGAACCCCTCCGGCCTCGATGTTGAGCGGGCCGGGGTCGATAATATGCTGCATCCAACCGTGTGCCGTGTTTTGCATCCAGACGGCAGCGTTGCCGTGGCGACGGTTGCTAATCACGAAATCGATGCGCCCATCCCGGTCGATGTCACCCACCATGCTGCCGGTCTGTTGATCGGAGGTTTGTGGAACGGGCAAATCGCCGCGAGCGCTAGACAAGTGCTTCCAAGGTGGGTCGGCAAAAGTGTCCTTGCACGGGTCCGCGACCGCAGCCTCATGCTCGACAGGCGGGGCCTGCCCGTTAAGATGACTTTCATTCTGCGAAAGACCCGGCCTACATGTGGCTACTCCGGCGCCCAAGAGAGTCAAGAGATTGCGTCTTGAAATCAAGGTCATATCTCCTCAGCTAATGTGGGACGAACGCTAATGAGAATCAGAAGCAAGCAAATCTTCGTTCAGTAGCAACTACCACCGCCGCTTGAAGAATTTTCCACCGGTAATATCCGTGCATCGATTGGGCTTCTCGGCTGTTTCAGGTGTCTGCATGAGGTCATTATTACCTAGTCCGCGCTTGCGAGAGGAGTACTCTCTACGCTGTTGGCGTCGCCAAGCCGTACAATTACAGGTCGCCAATGATCGACATCGTCATTCACCGGGGCCCGAACAGAACTACCAAATGATCACTCGCAGAGAATTTATCACGGAACTCGCTGCGGCTGGGCTGGCGCCCCGACTGTTCGCCAGCGATCGCGGGCCCAAGCTTGACATCGGCCTCGAACTTTATAGCCTGCGAGAGGACATGAAGCGCGATGTGACGGGGACGCTGGCCCGGGTTCGCCAAATGGGATTCCTTCATGTGGAGGTTCCGAGCCTCTACGGTCTCACCGCGTCGGATTTCCGCGCCGCCCTCGACAAGTCGGGACTCAAAGCAACCGCGATGGTGGCGCGTTACGACGATCTGCAAAACGACATGGCCGGTGTGCAGCGCGACCTTGACGCACTGGGGGCGCGCTGGGCACTTCTACCGTGGATTCCTCATGGCGACAAATTCGAACGCGCAGACGTAGAGCGCTCATCCAGGGATATGAATGCCTGGGGCGCGACTCTGACCCATGCCGGTTACAAATTCGCGTACCATCCCCACGGCTATGAGTTCCAGTCGGCGCCAGAAGGAACACTCTTTGATGCGTTGGCGACGGCTACAGATCCCGATACAGTGAAGTTTGAACTCGACACGTTCTGGATCGTGTGGCCGGGGCAGGACTGTATCGCTTTGATGCGGCGTTATCCAAAGCGATTCCGCTTGATGCACCTGAAGGACTTGCGAAAGGGGGTCCCGACCGGCGATTTGACCGGCAAGGCCCCTCAGGCCGATAGCGTTGCCGTCGGCGACGGAGTAGTCCCGTGGCAAGAAGTACTGGCGGCAGCGATGGAACAGGGGTTCGAAGATTATTACATCGAGGATGAAAGCCCGGACGCAGAGAAGCAAATTCCACGCAGCCTGCGTTACCTGCGCAAAGTTAAGGTCATCTAGCCGATAAACAAAATAATAGAGAGCTGAAATGGGAGGCCGTAGCTTCGATATTGCAATGAGGAATGGTTGGCGCTTCCTTGCCGATCTTCCGGCGACTGCTAGCCTGCTGCGGCACCCGACAAAGCGTCGACAGGATTTTGACTTGAACACGGTCGCCTCGGAGGCGGACCGTCTGGTGGCAGCATCGGAGAGTTCTGGAATGAACCGTACCTTCATCCCCGAGCAACGGTTACGCTTGGCGATGCGGAGCAGCCCTGCATGCGTCACCTACCATTTGTCCTGCAGCAAAATCACGTCCCCTGCGAAGACCGACAGCGGCCGATGACAAACCACAAGAGCCCAGTCCGGAAACAAAGTTGGACTCGAGGTCTGCATTTGAGAAATTGAAACCGCGCGAGCGGCAGCTTTTGTGGCTAGCGTACGCCGAAGGTTCGTCGCATAAGGAAATTGCGGCGTGCACCGGACTTAGAGCCGGGAGCATCCGGCTGCTGCTTTTCCGGGCACGAAAGAACCTGGCCAAAGTGCTCCGAGCCCGAAGCAGCGCAGATCAGAGGGTGAAACTATGACCTTAATTCGTTGTGAGCACGAGGAGAAGGTTTTTGAAGCAGTTCGGATCGGGAGCTATGATCCTTCTCTTCAGAACCAGGTGAGCCACTGTTCAATCTGCGCGGACCTCATGCTTGTTGCCGAATTCTTCCGGGAGAACTCCTCGGCGCTGGAACTTAAATCCGCGTGCCCAATGCGGACCTGATGTGATGGAAGGCAAAACTCAAGGCGCGAAATACCGCTCTGGAACGGGCTACTCGCCCGATAAGGCTATTCACGAAAATAGGTTCGGTCGCCGCCGGTCTTGCAGGTTCGTGGTTCTTTTCCTCGTCATCACTGGCGAAGGCGTGGGTTGAAAGCGCAGACCGGTCTCAATGATTGTCCCACCCGCCATACTGGGGAGAGTTCGCGTTGCTAGGAGGACGTGGGCGCCCTTCCCGAGAATTAAAGATATCTCTGTTCCAATGAGCTAATTTTCCTGTCTTTAAATGGATGATCCACGTCCAACAGCGATTGAAAGACCCTCGCATCGGCCGATTTTAAAATTTTTGGCGAACGATTCGCACTTCGAATACGACAGTCGCGCCCAGGCTCTCTACCAGTTGGTGATCGATCCATCAGGGCGGAAGTAAGTCTGAGCGCGAGTCGTGACGGGTTCCGTGACTTCGGCTATGAGCTTGAGTTGCTTGAAATCGAGCTCAACGCCCAATCCGTGCCGTTCATTCGGATATAGTTTTCCGTTCTTGAAGTCTAGGCAAACCGGCAGGTGTGGGAAGATGCGGCCTTGATAGTTGTATTCCAACAGGACTGGCCCGGAGAAGGTCCCCAAGCTGTTGACCAGGGCGGCTGTAGCAATCGGTCCGGTGAAATGTGGAACGATGCCAACAAAATGTGTTTCACAAATGGCGGCGACTTTGATCATTTCAGTAATGCCACCGACATTTGGCAGTGTGGCGCGGACGAAATCGATATCGTGATTTTCGACAAGCTTATTGAAATCCCATCGGTTGCCCCATTCCTCGCCGGCTGCCAAGGGCACGTTCACCTTGCGGCGCAAGATGGGAAGATCTTCCAGGAAGGCTTCAGTGCGTACTGGATCCTCCACAAAAAATGGCGCGAGATCCTCTATCTCGTTGCAGCCCCGGACCGCGTCCGGGAGATCGAAACGCTGATGGAAGTCGATGATCCAATCGCCATCTTGGCCAACGCCATCTCTGGCCTGGGTACATTCTTCGCGAAGATGAGTAATTCGTTCTCTAGTGTTGAAAGTATTGTTGGGAGGAAGGTCCATTGCACCGAACCGGAACGCGCGATAGCCGGCCTCAACGGTGGCGCGAGCACGTTCCTTAATACTCGCGTCGGGAGTGATGCCAGGAATGATGCCAGCCGTGTTGTAACACTCACAATAGTTCCGGACCATGCCACCGAGTACCTCGTGTACGGGAAGGCCCTGCACTTTGCCCTTGATGTCCCACAACGCGAGATCCAGCGCCCCAATGGCGTGCGTCTTCTCACGCCCTGCTGGGTAGAAGAAGGCCCGATTCATGTCCTGCCACAGACGCTCGATGTATTGTGGATCTTGGCCGATCAACCTGCCAGCGGATTGAGACAGTGTATCTTTCGCACCGCCTTCACCGATGCCAGTAATTCCCGCGTCCGTCTCGACGGTGACCACAACGTCGCTCTGATTGAATAGCGGGTTTGGATTTGGAGGCAGGTAGGCGCGCACTCGCGTGATCTTCATTTTTGGAAGGGTAGCGAAAGCGGGCAGCGTTCCAGTCGCGCCCACGATTGCCGTGGTTGCCAGAGACTTGAGAAAGGTCCGTCGTTTCATGAATTCGAGCCTCCATTTCAATGTCCGACATTAATTTAACCTTATAGTCCTGGCCAATGCGAAAACGCGAAGCCGGCTTTTTGGGGTTGCCCAAAACCTCGTCGCTTGAAGGTCGGCAACTCTGGCTATGGGCAGTCGCGCCATCTACTTTGTCTGTGTGCATTTTCAAGCGGTTGCAAGCATGGAGTTGAGGAGGTTTTTGGGCAGTTTTGCAGAAGCGGACATTCGCATCGCCAATCCCGGTGCCCAGCCGCCATCCTAGGAAAGACTCCCGGACTCGGCCTGCAGGCGCAGACTAAATGCTGAGGCACTCGCATTTCTCAGGTACTATCGTGCCAATATGCGAATGATGCTTCTACTGCTTCTTTTCATCCCACCGCTTGTAGCGGGGGGCAAATTGCTTGCGGCTGGAAAACCTGATCAAGCCATGATGGACCACGACCTAATGGAAGTCACCATTGACCGGCTACACGAGCTCTATCTCCAACACCGCTATACAGTCGCCCAAGTCGTTCAGTGGCATCTCGAGCGCATCGCTCGCTATAACGGCATATATCGCGCTGTGCAGACCGTAAGCGCGAAGGCTGCACTGATTGAGGCAGAGCGCGAAGATGCAGAGGCGAAGCAGCCCAGCTTCAGCCGCGGAGCATTATGGGGTGTGCCTATCGTCATCAAGGCCAACACTAGCGTGAAAGGCCTGATCACCACCGATGGCTGGCGTGGCTATATGATTTCTGGGCATGAGCTCATCGCACCGCGTGACGCCACAGTTGTCGCGAAGCTGCGCGCAGCGGGCGCAATCCTGGTTGGCGTTACCAACATGCCCGACTTTGCCGCAAGCGATACCAACCGCTCAACAGCTTTTGGCCGCACCGGCAACGCCTACGATGTGCGTTTCTCGCCTGGAGGATCCTCTGGGGGTACGGTCACAGCCGTAACCTCAAACTTCGCTGTGCTCGGCAATGGCACAGACACGGGCAACTCCATTCGCATGCCTGTGGCGACGAGTAACCTCGTGGGTATCTTCCCGACCCGCGGGCTTGTCAGCCTTGCGGGCATCGCTCCTCTCGACTGGCAACTCGACAATACCGGCCCCATCGCCCGTGACGTGGCAGATGCCGCCGTCGCTCTTACCGTAATGACTGGCGAAGACGCACTTGATCCAACCACGGCCGGGTCACAAGGTAAGGCGCAGCGTGGCCCTTACACGCCATACCTAAGGCCAGGTGCGCTCAAGGGCAAGCGATTTGCCGTTCCGGCATTCATTCTGGACGGGGATACTCCAACGTTCCAGGGCGTCTGTCCAGGTGCTACGGCTGCCCAGTTTGCCAAGGCGAAGGAGGAATCAAGAATTCCCCTGAATTCTGAAACGCGGGCAGCTTTCCTGAAGGCTGTTGAGGAACTGCGCACCGCCGGAGCGACGGTGCTGATTGATCCTCAGGTCATGCCGGACAGCTTCGCCGATGCTGCGTCGCGCATCTGCACCGTGCCGTACATCCGCGAGGGTACAGAGAAGTTTCTCGCTGGTTTTGGCCCGGCACAGTATCGTTCGGCTACCGAGTATGAACATGCTGTTGGCAAGCCGCTCCCAGAGGTCATCATGGGGGGGAGCACACTCGCATGTTTGCCGGCATTGATATTCAACAGGTGACCCTCGAAACCGATCCGCAGGCGGAGATCACTCTCCTGCGCCCCCGTCGGGAGTTGCTCGCAATGTACGAAGCCGAGCTGGACCGCCTGCACCTTGACGGTTTCATCTATCCCGCAATCCAGATGCCCCCGGTCGATGAGACCATGCCGCAAGACGGCCGCCTCAGTGAAGGGCCGCACAGCGACACAGACTGGGTGAACATGCTAGGCGTGCCGGCCATCAGCGTTCCCGCAGGTTTCTACCAAGACGGATTACCCTTCGGCATTGAGATCAGCACACGCAAGTGGCATGATGGCGATATGATCGGCTGGGCTTACGACTATGAATTGCACACTCAGCATCGGCGTCCTCCTGTGCTGGTCGAACGCGGCCTGCTGCCCGGAGCCACGCAGCCACTTGCTCCGTAGTTACGTACAAGAGTCGACAGGAGCTTACGCCAGCCATAACTGTCAAGGTGATTTGCAGAGGAGAAATCCGAGTCAATTAAATTTATGCACGTTTCCCCAGAAACGCTTGTCTGAATCATTTGGAGTGCCTTCATACTGGCGACCTCTCATCAATCTCCATGGAAGAAGCTCGGCCACACGATTGACACAGTGACCGGGACTCGAGTCTCAACGGCCTCATTCCCGGAAGGGGTCGACGACTGCCGCATGTTCGCACTAGCGTTTAGAGCAGAACAGCACTCACCTGTTCAGATCCTTTTAACTTCGGATCACGGAGAAATATCAGAAAGATGCTTACGGAAATTTAAGACACATGCCAGTTGAGAATCACTTTTCCGGAGCTGCCAGAACGTTCTGCACGCGCCGTTGAGGCGATTCCGACCTCGTAGGTAATGTGCGGGTCTTCCACTTGGGAAGGACTTCGTTTTAAGTACCGAGAAGGCCACAGCTCTGGCTGCATGGACCTTGTGTTCGCTATGGTGGAGTGCCATTCCTGTTGCTAGTGGAAGCCACTTGGCCTTACACTTCAATCGCGTCTGCAATCAGGCGCACGGGAGATCTTTGTCCTGACCACTTCCCTAGCACTCTCGCAGGCGATTATTTTCGGACGGCTGCATGGCGTGGAAGTGAGTGTCCTCAAATGGTCTGTTCCCAGAATTACTGAAGCTTGGCGTATTCGCTTCGCGCCTGTTCAAACACCGGAGTTTGCGGATCGGCATCCTTCCACAGCGAGAGAAATTCCTGGTATTCGGAGCGTGCTTTGACAGTATCGCCGGTGATTACGTAGGCGCGCCCCATCTGCAAGTGCGCCAGGGCGCCGATCACGAAATTCAACACCAATCCCTGATGATCCAATAGTTTCTGGAACTCCCCTGCCGCTGCCTGGCCATTGTTGGCCATGAGATAAGCTTGTCCGCGCAGATACGCGGGATAAATCGTTCCCGATAGCGGTGGCGGCGGAGACCCTAGTTCGTAAGGTGTGCTGATATCCAAATCCTCCAGCGCTTCAGAGGGCTTCTTTCGCTGCAACGCAATGGCGGCTCTCACGCAAGGCAGCCCATAAACCCTCAACATCGTGTTGGTGGAGAAATCCTTTTCAAGTTCCTCCGCCAGCGTTGTCGCATCTGCGATGTCGCCACTTCGGGCAAGCGCCAATGCGGCTGAGATCTTAGTATCCCGGCCCGAGGAGAGCGCCAGGGCAGCCTGCGCATCCAGCCGCGCGGCTGACTCATCTCCGACTTCCGCATTGCGTAGCGCATCGTCGACTTTCCACGAAGCCGCGCTTTCCTTGGAATCGTTCCGGACATCCAAGGCGACCGCACGCTGCTCGAATTCAGCCGCGGCTTTTATCTTTCCGTAATATGCCTCGCTGTCGGCCTGGGTCGAGAGCATCACGGTTTCCGAAGCTGGCTCGCCCGCAGCCCAAGTCATCTGTTCCTGCATTCTTTCGGGTTGTCCCTGGAGGAAGGCGATTTGATACAGGGAGTAGTGCAGAATCGAGCCCGCCATATGATTCGCGAGAGCTTTGTCCGCAGTAGCCTTGGCATCATCCAAACGGTTGAGGCTGATGTAAAGACCCACCAAATTCTGATAGATGTTGATGTCGTCCGACGCAAGCTGGAGAGCCCTCTTAGCCTCAACCAGTGCTTTATCATTTTGGCCCAGTATGTCGTAATCCACCCCCAGGTTGCCGTGCGCCTCGTCGTCGCGCGGATACTCTTTGATCCATAGTTCGTAGGTGCTAACTTCCTTCTCCAGATCACCTGTTATCCCAAAATAATCGGCGGTGATGCGCAGTTTTTCGGGCTCGCTCGCTCGGTCCTTCAACTCATAGGCTTTGCTGGCGAATTCCTGGGCAAGTGTAGGTTCTTGAAGATTAAGGTAGGAAATGCCCAATACCGCGTAGGCGAGCGGAAAGTTGGGATCGAGTTCGATAGCTTGCCTACAAAATGGAATACTCTGCGTCTCGCCTTTTTCGCGGAAGGTGGCTACACACATGCCGTAATTCTTAAGTGCTTCAAGCGAGGATGTGGTGATCCCGACCGGAACCTCGTTTTTCTGCACCGACGGCAGCGATTCTCCCAGTTTGAAGCGCAGGCTGGACGAAATCTGGCTCAAGGTTTTCAGCACATCATCCTTCTTAGCCGCCTCGCCCTGCTCATGTGCTAAAGGTTCGCCGGTACTACATGCGATCGCGCTCAAATCGATCAGGTAGTGGTTGCCGAGGGTGGAGATTCCGCCACCCAGTAAAGCCGCACTGCCCGTACGCAGGCAAAGCTCGCGCCCGATGGCGGATGTGATGTGCTGGTCGGCGCGGCCCATCATTCGCAAAGTGTCGCCGACTTTTTGATCCGATATCACACTCAGAAAAGGTGATTGACCCAATTCCACTTCGAGGCCTTGCCTTAGCGCTTCATCGAACGCCGCATCACCGGTCGTGTTGGCGAAGTCACCCAGAACGATGGTGTCTTTGTCGGTTAATTTCGGTCTTTTGGGGAGGTAGAAATAGCAAACCACACCGAACGCGATCAAACCACACGCCGCCGCAGTGACCATCGCCCAGCGGCCCCATGCGGATCCCTTAGGTACTATTTTCGATACCGGCGTAGTGATCTTTTCGGTGGATGCCTTCAATGCTTGTAGGTCATACCGCAGAGCCGCCGCCCGCTGATATCGTGAATCTCTATCTTTTTCGAGCGCATGATGAGTGATCCGCTCTAACTCAGCCGGAAGCCCCGGCGTTAGCTTCCGGATCGGCACTATTGGATCATTGAGAACCGCCTCCCGCACCACCCCAGCCGTCTTGCCGGGAAAGGCCCGGCTGCCGGTGGCCATTTCATAGAGGACCACGCCGAATGAAAAGAGATCGGTTCGCGGATCCAGTTGTTCGCCGCGCGCCTGCTCGGGTGATAGGTAGGATGGAGTTCCCATGGACATGCCGGTGCGGGTGAGATTTATATCCGGAAATGCGATCACCGGCATTTCTCCGGTACCGCTTGCGCCTTCAGGTGTCGCTCCATCCAGTCCATCTTGAGAATTGATGAACTTGGCTACGCCGAAATCCAGAATCTTGGCTTGGCCGCGCGTCGTTATGAAAATGTTCGCCGGTTTGATGTCGCGATGAATGATTCCATTCTGGTGCGCCGCGTCCAGTCCATCCGCGATTTGGATCGCGAAGTCCAGCAACTGTTTAAGACGCAGTTCCTCGCTCAAGGCCGCACTGCTCTCAATCCATTCCCGAAGTGTTTGTCCGTCCAGCAACTGCATCACGATGAACGGGTTCCCGTCGTGCTCGCCCAGTTGATAGATAGAGCAGATATTTGGGTGGTCCAGAGCCGATGCTGCCCTAGCCTCGCGTTGCAAGCGCTCGAAACCCAGCGCATCACTCGCCAGTTCGACAGGTAAGAACTTCAAAGCCACCTGACGCCCGAGTGTAAGGTCTTCAGCCTTATAAACGACTCCCATGCCGCCCCCGCCCAAGAGCTGGAGAATCCGATAGTTAGAGATTTTCTTACCGATGATGCTCGCCCCGACCGGCGGCTGCTCCACCGCCCCCATGGGCCGAACCAATGACGGCGCCCGTTCGACGGAAGCCACAAACCGATATCCCTTACCGCTTACTGTGGCAATGTAGCGAGGTTTATCTGCATCATCCCTTAAGACCTGCCGGATCTTGCTGATGGCACCGTTGATGCTGTTGTCGGTATCCAGAAACACGCCTTTTCCCCATATCCGTTCCACAATCTGGTCACGAGTGACGAGTTCTCCCCTCCGCTCGATCAGAAGGAGAAGCAATTCCATGGGAATCGGCTTCAGTTTGAGCGGTGTTCCGGCCGAGCGCAGCTCATATGCTCGTACGTCGAGTTCGAAATCTTCCCCAAAACGGATGGGATTCGGGCTTGCGACGGGTTCGGAGGCCACGAAAATTCTCTCCTGAATTGCCCGCGATTTTACAACGCCGGCCTGCGTGTTTCTCCAACTTATTTGCTGTCAATGATTTGAACGCTAATGCAAATACAACCGGACGCTAAGTTTACGACTATTTCCAAAAATCGAGTGTGCAGGCAGCATGCGGATGTTCTCGGAGTTTTCCGAGACAACAAAATCAGAAATCGAAAAAGGAGCGGGTCATGAAAAACACAAAATGGTTACTACCACTTTCACTTGCGAGTTCGATCGCGCTGTCCCTTCTGCCTGGCTGGTCGAGTGCCACGCACCCTTCACTGAAAGGCGCCAGATCTCTGAGTATTTCCCAACACTCCGCGGTTACGGCCAGCAAACTATCCGGAATCGCCAGCCAACAGTCAGCAGTCGATTCGTTCAACCATCGGCAGGTGAGTTTCGAACCCAATATTGGCCAAATTGATTCCAACGTCAAGTTTCTTTCTCGCGGCGACGCCTACGCGGTCTCACTGACCCAAACCGGATCCGTTCTTACCTTGGCACAAGCAGACGCCTTGCCAACTAGTGAACTTCGCAGCGTCAGCGTTTCAAGGGTCCCACGTCCGAAGGCCCGCAAATTCACATCCCTTTCTATGTCGCTGGCTGGCGCCAACCCCGCCGCGGACATCAAGGGTGAAGAAGTATTGCAAACCCAAACGAATTACCTCTTCGGCAGCAACCGCAAGAACTGGCGTACCGGCATTCCGGCTTACGCCAAAGTGAGGTACCAGAACATCTATCCCGGGATCGATATGGTGTACTACGGCAACGAACAACAGCTTGAATATGACTTCGTGATTGCCCCCGGCGCGGATCCCAGCCGCATCAGCATGCAGTTCGACGGCGCCGCTAACCTGCGCCTCGACGACAAAACGGGCGATCTGCTCATCACCACCGCTGATGGGTCAGAGCTGCGGCATATGCACCCCGCGGTTTATCAGCAGATTGGCGGCAAAAGGAAGGAAGTGGCTGGCCGCTATCAGATTCTTGCTGATAAGCGCGTCTCCTTCCATCTGGGAGCTCATGACTCAGCGCATTCCCTGGTCATCGATCCTACCGTTGCCTTTACCACGTTCCTGCAAGGCAACAAAGAGGATTGGGTGGCTGGAGTTGGCGTCGATCCGTCCGGCAATAGCTACATTACTGGATATACGTTTTCCACGAATCTAACCCCGACCTACAACGTTGACTCGTTCTTGAAGACTTGCACGACGGTTCCGGGGACGAGGACGACTTCCTGCCCCCCCTGGCTTTTGCAGCCAAGCTGGGTCCGGCCGGCCAACTGGACTACATCAGCTATTTCGGTGGTGACGGTCTTGATATGCCAAACGCCATCGCCGTGGATGCGACCGGAATGTATATAACCGGCTTCACCGGCTCGAACAACTTTGGTACGGACGCCTTTTATGCCGGCGGCGGCGGAGACGTCTTCGTGGCCAAGATCGACACGTACGGCCAGTTCCTGGACTACGCTACCGTTTGGGGCGGCAGCACCGACGAAGACGGCTATGCCATTGCAGTCGATGCCTCACAAAACGTCTACGTCACCGGCATCACCTATTCGAGCGACTATCCAACTTCGCAGCGCATCACAGGAAATAAACCATTCCAGGCGAATTTCGGTGGAGTCCGCGATGCTTTCGTCGCCAAACTCAATCAATACGGCGCGATTACTTATTCGACCTATCTGGGTGGTTCTCAGTACGACTCAGCCCAGGGCATCGCCGTTGACAGCACCGGCCATGCTTTTGTGACTGGCATCACTTTTTCGCTTAACTTTCCGACTAAGGGTACGTCGAAGAGCATTCCGAACGGCGGTGGAACCAACGCTTTCGTAACCGAACTCACACCCGATGGATCCGGAGTCGTCTACTCCATCTACCTGGGCGGGAACATATTGAATAATATCCCCCCCGTGGATCAAGGCGCGGCAATTGCCGTTGACAAGTCTGACAATGCCTTTGTCACTGGCCTCACCTGCTCCACGAACTTCCCGGTGACTGCTGGCGCTTTCCAGACCACGCAACCGGTTGCTTGCAACGCACTCTCGGCCACCGCACCGTCTAGCTCGTTTGTCACCAAGCTGTCGAGCGCGGGGCTGATCACCTACTCAACCTACCTGGGAGGCAACGGGAGCACCGCCACCAGCAGCATTGCTTTGAATGGCTCCGGACAGGTCTACGTGGCTGGTTATACCTCTTCCACATCATTCCTCAACGGCTATTCGATTAGTCCGAATCCTACGGCAGGCTTCGTGGCGAAGCTAACTCCCACGCTGAGTGCGGTTTCTTCCAACACTTTCCTTGGCGCCCAGATTAATGGTATCGCCGTGGTTGGAGGCGCGGTTATTTCTGTCGTCGCTCCTTCCACGACCACCATTTACACCGCCGGTGCCCGTTATGTACCGGGTTCCAACCTCAGCAATGTAAACAACATCGATGGCTTCGTGGTAAAGCTGACCGACACCACCGGGGGCATTGTCATCACCAATCCGATTGGCGTAAATCCGGTGGCAACGACCGCTTCTGGCAGCTCCACTTCAACCGCCACTTCGCCAACGACCACTACTCCGGTTTCTACCGGCGTTCTGGCGACCGGAATCACTGCCAGTTCCACTGGCACGGCAACCACCGCTCCGGCCACACTCGGTACGCTGACTACCGCTACGCTGAATCCTTAACTTGCTTCAAAAGGATAAGGAAATTCTTGCGAAACTCAACAGGGGAACCCAGTAAATCGGGTTCCCCCTTTCTTGTTCGGTGCATGCCGATGTTTTCTTCCACAAGAACCAGCCGAGGATGACGACGATGAGTGGATGAACGACTCATTTGGGAATGTTCACTCCCCGTTCTGACGCCATGCCTATGCCAAATCTCTAAACGGAACTCCTGATTCGCACACTGGTCGATTTCAGCAGCGAGATGAATTGCGACAGCAGTGGCATTTCAGTCACAAGCCGGCTCGATACAGGTAAATAACAATTGAGCGACTTCATCGAGACCGCAACGACCGATGCCATTGCTGCAATGAGACATTTTCCGAAGCCTTATTGTGCTCGAGATGAATGAAAGTCTCGTGCCATTGCCCATACCTATGGAAGCGGATTGTTGATTGGCTTCAATTAACGATGGAATGGCGAGAGTGAAGCCCAACAAGACCCTGGGCGGTTCCAAGCTTGCTATTTCTGTGAAGAGGACCCGCCCGGGATGCCGAAATCGGGCGTAATCGGTTTCAATCCAAGTTGCCTGGCAAGTTCGCGCTCCGGGCTGCGCGCCGGTTGCAGGGTGCGCAGGTAGAAGACCAGATCCCAGGCCTCATTCGGTTTCACGTTGTCCAGATAAGCGGGCATGGGAGTGCCGTCAAGGCCGGTCATGAAGACGCGATAGAGGTCAGCGTCGGTAACGCCGCATTTGAACCTGGTTTCGACCACGAAGTTAAAGGGCTTGATGGGGTGCTCGTCGTCATCGGCGAGCGTATCCGCGTCCGGGCCCTTCGACTTGCCATCTACTCCGTGGCATTTCCAGCACTGTAGTTTCTGGTAGAGAACTCGGCCGGACTGAATGCGGTCGGGCGTCAGCGCCGGCTCAGGCGGGATGACAATGGGCGTTCCCGGCTTCTCGTTCAGCCAGCGTGGGGAGAAATGCTTGATGTAGGCTACGAGATCCACCCGCTGCTGATTGGTCAAAGTATTCCAGGACGGCATATTGGAAGCGTCGAGGCCGCGGGCAATAGTGTTGTAGATATCTTCGTCGAGCGGGAGGGTTCCGGTGGGAGTAGAACGGCATTTGAACTTGGCTTCCGTAAAGTTGCGCGGCTTGGGATCGAGCCATTGGGCGTTCTCACCCTCGCCATCGCCATCCGGCCCATGACAGCCAACGCAATATCTACGGTAGGACTCTCTTGCGTTCTTAGCGAGACCGGTCAATTTACCGACATGGCTCTGCATGTCGAGCCCGGAAGCAGTCTGGGCACTTTGGGGCATTGCAGTCGAACACAGAGCAAGTGTGACGATGCTGATCCGAAGCGGTAGCAGAAATTTGCGGGCGGTCATGGCAAAAAATCTCTTAGAAGCGTTTAGGTCAGAACGCGAA
This sequence comes from uncultured Acidobacteriaceae bacterium, assembly GCA_963834075.1. Lineage (GTDB taxonomy): Bacteria > Acidobacteriota > Terriglobia > Terriglobales > Acidobacteriaceae > PALSA-270. The sequence goes on along the minus strand of CAWIAH010000003.1, from coordinate 847,995 downwards.
ATCTATTCCAGACATCACACTGTTGCTGCGCAGGTCGGAGCCGGTTACAGGCGAAGTTCCCCTCTGCCGGATCCACGCGTATTCATTGTGCAGAGCCAGCCCTACCCGGCTGCTCATAATCGGGTACCAGCGAAACCCGAAGGTGTAGGCATCGATATCGCCGATATCGGAAGCAGTGGTAGCCAGAGCCTGCTGCGACATGCGGACCCATTCCGAGCGCTGAATCAATACCACTTGAGGATTCCAGACGTAGTGGGTTTCGACGAACGCGCCGTTCCAGGAAGGGGCTTGCGCGCCCGGAGGCAGAACTGTTCCTGGAGTGTTGTTGGCGCCGCCAGCGCCTTGCCCGTAACCGGCTCCGAACCACGGACTGTCCCAGCCGTGCTGGGTAACCACCTGGAAATCCAATTTACCGAAATAGAAAAGTCCGACCAGGCCTTCGCGGTGAAATGGCTTATTGCCAATACCCGAACCGCCGACCGGCGAGGTGCTCACCACCGGTGCTTCAGGGGTCGTGGTGGCGATGCCACCGGTTGCGGTGGTGAGAGTGTAGTAATTGGTGGCAGCCTCGCCGATCATGGCGTACGCGCCAATGCGCTGCACGCCAAGCTTGCCGGTATCAAATGCCTGGCTGGCGGCAAAAAAACCGCTGTAGGAGTTTGCGCCGGCCGAAAGATTCACATTGCCGTCATTGGAACTGAGCAGGGCGGCTGAATAACGAGAGCGATCGTTAACCGAATGGCCCATCACTTCGAGGCCGAGCTGGTTGTCGCCGATTTGGCCGAAAACGTTGCCGTCGCCGGGGGGCACGAAATGGTAGATCTGATAAACGCCGCCGTCATCCGAGAGCGTCACGCTGCGTTTTTCGGAGACAAGATTATCCAGTTCGAATTTCCCCAGCTTCACGTTGAACCATGAACTGCCGTGGAGGTTGTCGAAACGGGCCATCACGGTTTCGAAGTGAAACGCTCCGGTAGAGTCGGATGAGGGCAGAACGTAAAACGAGACGTTTTTGTCCAGGGTGCCGGCGGTGTGAAAGTCGAGGCCGCTGATGTCAAAGCCACTGGAGGTAATCTGCTGCTCTCCGGTGCCAGGGCCGGTGGAAGCATCCACCTGAGCTTTATTCGTGCTCTCACGGTGCCAATTGGGCGTGATGCGGAAGGTGACCGGCCAGTAGGAAATGTTCTGCCAGATGGGAGAATCGCGGTCATTCATGAGCTGATAGCCGTTGTCTTTGAATTTCTGACCGAAGGCGTTCAGCATGGGCCACGCTTCGTGGCAGGAGGAACACCTCAATCCGTATTTACGGGCGAAAGCGGGAATGGCGGCGGCTTGCGGGGCCAGGGAAAGAATAGCCAGCGCCAAGAGCCCGGCTGCTAGAATGCTTGGCGATTTTTTCACCCTATTCTCCTGATTGCGGCGCAGTGGCGAGTGGTCGCCCGCGCCTCCCGCTACCTGTCGGAAATCGCGAAGTCCACAACGCTGGTCCCGTTCTTGACGACGCCCACTTTCTTTTCCCAAGTATGAGAATCGCTGAACACGGGGCGCTGAACCCTGCGCTGGGTCAGCACGTCGAATGTGCCCTCTTCGCGCACGACTTTCCAACCTTCATGCCAGGCAACAATCTCGTACTCACCCGGCGGGACGTCGCTTAACTGAAATCTTCCGTTTTCGTCGGTGACGGCATAATAAGGATGGTCAATGACAAAAATTTCCGCGTTCATCCAAACATGGCCGCCATTGCAGCGCACGGTGATGAGTCCGGCATTGGGCAAATTTCGTGAAACCACCTGGTCGGGGAAAGGAAACGGCAGGTTGTAAGTGGCAGCGCCATCCATGTGGAGCGTATGCAGCGTGGCATCGGAACTCTTCATTGCCAGGTCAGTGTTCTGAGGCACAAGCAAGATGTGCGGCTCATAGCGGCAACGCACCTGGTCGAGAACTGGTTTCATATCAGGGACGACCATCGGCTTGCCCTCGGTGATCCCTTTGAGAAAAACCACGGTGTTTGCCACGCCACCTTCCGGGCCAATCACAAGGCGATCAAGGTTGGCTCTCTTTTGGGATTGGGGATCGCAGACCGCGGCATCTTTTGTGATCGGGTAGGTCGGGATCGGGGGAACTGGACCGTCCCAGGTCACCCGTCCCGAAATGGTGCCCGCGTCACTGACGTCAGTAACGTGATAACTGGCGCCCCATGACAAGGCACTGAACAACAGGACCAGCGCACCTGCAAAAAGTGAAATCGTTTTGCGCATAACGCTTTCGCAGAAGAAATTACGAATTCTGTGATTGCGAGAGTCGAGATGGAAACCCAATCTTTCACTCCCGCGCCTAGATTCCGCACATGTCTATGGGTTGCCGAACCGATATGGGACAAGAAATGGTTACGGTAGGAACGGTACTTTGGTGCGACCGGCAGCTTGCGTTCACTGTTCACGGTGATGCCATATAAACGGCTGCCGCTGACCTGACGGGCAAAATTTGTACCAGGTGGGATGAGAGAGAATCCACTTGGAGGAAAAGTGGTCATGCCCATCCAGAGGTACAAGGCAGAGCGAATCGTGACGATGCTCGTTTCTCTGAAGGGCTGAGTCGCAGTCTGGTTTCCATTAATTCACAAGGCGAATGCAATGCGATCGCAAATCGATGGTGCGGCGAAAGCGGCTTGACTTCTTGGGCAATTTTTCAAAGACCGGAACCGTCAGCGGTTTGTCGACGCCATTGCCGAGTTCCGCGCGCGCCTCGGGGTTGAGCAGCAGGACCCCTCGTTCCAATTCGGCCTTTCGTGGGCGTATGAAGGAAAGAAAATGTACTACGACTCGGCTCAAGAGTTGGAGAAGGGACTCATCATCTCTGAGGATAAGAAATCAGCCGAGGAGGTCAGGATCGCGTCACTTTGCCAACAACATTAAGCTGAATCCACCTAGAAGAGTAGCTGCAAGGTCGTGATTGATGGCAAAAAGAAGCCGGCGCGGCAATCTTAAGGTTTTGCCTCGCCAGTGAGCCGGGATGTCGATCATGCGTGGGGTGAGGCTAGAGTCGACGATTTCATACCCAAGGTCGGCGAGGGCAAACATGATCGTGGTTCGCGAAAAGTAATGGAGGTGAGGATGCTCTCGGCGGCGCTTCGTCATGCTCTTATGTCGCAAAATGTGCTGCACCGAGATGTCCAGTGGGATGTGTAGAAGTTTATAAGTGCCTTGCGATTTGAGAACCCGCAAGAAGCCGCGGTAATCCTCGACGTGCGCCAGAACATCAATCGCGATCACCAAATCACAAACGGCAGGCCACCGAAAATCCGAGTTGGAGACTGCGAAATGCAGTTTGGGGTTTGAACGCCGTTTAGCAAGTTCGATCGCCTGGGGCGAGACGTCGGTCCCCCACAATTCACAATCCTGTCCCAAGCTTTGCTGAAGCAAGCGCAACACTTCTCCCGCGCCGCAGCCCACATCGTAAACTGTCGCCGGTTGGACGTGATTCCGCCGGAGTACCTTAACAACTTGCCCAGCTTTCCAGGCCGAATCGGCGACGTGCCAGCCAGGATTCTGCTCGAGATAAGTGCCATCCGTATAGTCAGTTGGAGTTGCCACAACTCGCTCCTTCGTGTCTCTCAATCATTGCACGCGCCGTTGGAATTGCTTGCGAAAACTAAAAAGAGGAAGAGCGCACAAAGGCAATAGATCGGCGGGATCCAACCAGACACCTTCCTGTACTCCGTGCAGTGAAAGGCGCCAGTCGCGAATCGTAGATTTTCCTTGCCAAAGCTCTTGGCACGCGGAAACGAGATCGTTGGTTTCGACAATCCATTTGCGGCCTTCCTCAATTTCCGCTGGCGGTGAATGCTGCCCTGTAAGATTGAGATACAGGGCGCGGGCCACGTCGATTCCGTTTGAAGAGGTAAACAGACGAAATGTGGAACCGATCCTTGGATTCACATCCAACAGCTTGTATTTGTCGTCCCGACTGTCGAACCGGAATCCGAGGTCCAACGGGCCGCGATACGCCATGGCGCGCATCAGTTGTTTCGCTTGAACTTCTACAATCTTATTTTCGGCGCAAACACCGAGACTCGTGCTTCCGCGGTGCGCGGGAAACTGTCTCAACTTACGGCCGGTGGCTGCGAATAAGCATTCTGAGTAATCATCAAAATACCCATTGAACATCCACACCGTATCATCGCCACCGGGAATGTATTCCTGAACCATAATCTGACGGGGGCTTTCCGCCGAATTCGCGTCATAAATGGCAAACAACTCTCGCTCGTCCGACACGATCGCCACCCGCAAAGATTTCCCCCGCCACTGAAACTCGCCGCATTCTCCTTTGACAACTACCGGAAAACTGACGGTTTTAAGGAAAAGTAGAAGATCATCCCGCGAGCGCGGCAAAGCGACTTTTGCGGTAGGAATTTCGAATCGCCGGCAGATCTCGAAAGTCTGAAACTTGCTCAGGAAAGCACGGACTGTCTCTGCCGGCGAAATCGATAAGCGATAACTCCGGCGTAATTGGTCCGCGTTTTCTGCGACAAAGAGAGCTGTATTGTCCGACGTGGGAACCAGAATCGGAGTGCCTCCGATCTTACCTGCAATCTTTAGCAGAAAAGCCAAAGAAGCCGATTCTGGGGTACCGCCAAAGTCCCATTGGAACGTAGCCCGAAGATAACGTGAGAACGACGCGGGCTCCCAAAGTTCCCGGTGAACGGAATAAATTCGAATGCCTAACCGACCGAGACTTCGGATAATTCCCAGTCCTCCATGTTGAGAGGAGACCAGAACAACCACGGGAACCGAGTTGTCGATCTTGATTTCCAAATGGCCGTTGAACCTTGATCTCCCCAATAGCGCAAATCGTCAAACCCAAAGAGCTTTTTCCCATAAGGGCAGTGTTATGCCCAGATTCTGCTCGAGTGCTGTTTTGTAAATCGCCGACGCCAGCGCGACATCGTTGATGCCCATCCCCATGTGACCGAAATGAATACGTTCGTTGCCGTGGCGGCCGGGCTTCCTTCCGACAATCAGCTCTCCTAAATTCGCATAGATCTCTTCGTCACCAAGTATTGCTTGCTGATGCATGAGCGCGAGCGACATGATTCCCCGCTGCTTCACGGTCTCCCAGTCATCCGTCACGATCTTGCTGCACTGCTTGATGAGTGCAAACTCACACTCGTGCCCCGCCAACTGGATCGTGAGAGCTCCCGGCTTGATCTGCCGGGCCAGCATGATCGGTTCCTGGGCGGGCGTAGCAGTCAGAGCCACATCAGCCTCAACGAGAGCTTCCTCAGGCGACGCTGTTGCACGCACCGGAGCCCCCCACTGGCTGTGGCAATCCTGGGCTAGCTCTTCTGCCGCTGCCATTCTTCGGCCAAAGACAGTGATTTCTCGGAGTTCGGGGAATTCGCTCCACAAACACAGAATCTGGCTTCTGGCCTGAACCCCGCATCCAAGGATGCCGATCTTGCGAGTCTTCTTGGGTGCCAGATAGCGGGCACCGAGCGTGGTCATTGCGCCCGTCCGCATGGCACTGATGAGCGAAGCTTCCATGACCGCCAACGGCAAACCGGTGCGCTCACAGTTCAAGATAATCAGGCCTGTAGCACGCGGAAGACCCAACTGCCGGTTCGCGGGGAAACTGGCAATCCACTTCATTCCGACTTGTTCAACGGGGACGCCAATCGATGCCGCGAGAGCGTTAAAGCGCCCATATTGTTCACTTTCTGCCGTTTCCTCTTTGCGGAGAACCGTCTTGTGCGGCTCCCGCACACGGCGTTGGGCAAAGAGAATTTGCGCTTGCTCGACGATCTTGATGACTCGACGGGCATCCAAAACCCCGGCGGCAATCACATCCTTCTGTTCAAGATAGAGAAACTTGCAGGGATAGCATGGGGCGGAATCTAGTTTCTCTGCATCAGAGGTGCCTGATTTGGGCATTTTTGGCGTAGTACTCACTTTTCCAGGTGTCTTATCGGTTCGCCGTAACACCCTTCACGCCGCGGAATCGTTCGGCGAAAGTTTCTGCGTAGCAGTGCTTGCAACCAGGGCTAATCTTCGTGCATCCACGCACGGGATTCCACGTGGTATCCGTCCATTCGATTTTGGTCTTAGTTGCCATGGTTCGATGCTCAAGTATGGGCACGCGTGTAAAATCCACTCAACATAGACTTAGGAGCTAAGCCCATCAATTCTAACGCGACAGACCCCGCAACCCGAGGATGGTACATGTTAACAGTTCGCTTTTAATTCGCCTAGAGGTTTTGGCGCCATTCGGCAGATCGGCAAAATATTGAAGCTGGTTTCAAACCCAAACCAGTCATTCGAAATTCTGATTGCCACATTATTCCGGCGGTCTCGATCCGTCTCCTGGTTGTTGGGTTGAGACCCTGACATAAATCGCCGTTCGTTGCCACGCCCGTCCGAAGACGATAGGTTCGAACACCGTGTACACCTGGAACCAAAGTCCGCACCCATAACCAGCTTTCAATCTATGTAATGATGAAAGCGGAATGCCCTCTTCTTATGCAGTCGCCCAATACCTCGCCGATCTACGCGCCATTCGCTTCACCGGTTCCGCGACTGCCGAGACCTCTTTCTATCCCGCAGTCGACCGGCTCCTCAGTGCGGCTGGTCAGAAGCTGAGGCCTCCGGTGCTATTCTCCACACAGCGTCGCAATCAAGGCGCCGGGATGCCCGACGGTGGATTTTTCCTTTCGACCTAATCGGCAACGCCGTAGTGCAGAACCCGAGATTCTCAGAAACCCCGAACGTGGCGTAGTCGAAATCAAACCCGCGGAGTACGATCTCGACTCGCTCACGGACGACGCCCAGATCGTCCGGTACCTCGGGCAGTATGGCCTGATTCTAATCACCAATCTCCGAGAGTTCCGGCTTCTTCAACTAAACTCCTCAGGCACCGTCCAGACCCTCGAATGTTGCGACAAATCACTTAAAATCAGTTCTTGGCTTTTCAAAGGCTTAGACCGATTAAATTTGCTGACCGTGCCGGTTAAGTTCTTTGTTTGCTGCTGAATGGCAGATTCGACTCCCACTCGCTTCCGCCACGTTTCAGAGGTTCTTCGCTGCGCGAAAGGATTTCGCCAGCGATGCTCCGGGTCTCGTCACGCTCAGCCTTGCGCCCGCTAAACGCGCAGGCTACGCCGCGTGCCGATAGGCCCTCAGGTTGGCCAGAGCGATTACCAGACTCCGCGTTTCTTCGACGGAGCCGTAGGCTAGTTCAGCAATTTCATTCTGTCGCTGTTGAATCGCTTTCTCCGCCAGGTTAATCATCTCCATCTGCTGTTCTTCGTTGTGCTCCTGCAGGGCCTGGCGATACAGTTGCATCCAGGTTTGCGCATCTTTTCTCGCGGTCATTTTACTCTCCTCAGTCCACGCTACCTTGGGATCGACAAATATCCCGCTCACGGAGAAAGAAAACATGCGATTCAGAGCAGATGAAGGCTGCCAGGGGTAGGTCGTCGCACAGGTTCGCACCGGTCATTTTGGCGGAGAAATTGAGGTTGCCCATTAACAGGGCAGTGTCGGCGCTACCGCACAGCGGACAAGTCACGGAAGGGAAAAAACCATTGCGGATCAGGCGCATACCCTGCACGGACGGCAGGGCCGCATACTTCCGGGGAGATACTCTAGTCATCGCTACCACCGTCTGCCACAACTCTATAATGGTAACAATTGAACGTCTCCGGGTCTGTACCGAAGCGCTCTTATACAATTCTTTACCCAGGGGCTTTCTTCGCTTAACTTCTTCGGAAATCACTCTCAGGTTGGCAATTTGGACGAAGGTCTAGGGGCGCCGGTCGCTGTTTGGGACCTCTACGCCGCCTTCGATTCGTGGAATGCCGAAGTGACCGCCCAGGCGCAAAAGGTCTAGTGGGCTGATAGATCCGGAGACGTTGATCAAATTGACGTCCGTCGCCCGGGCAATCAGAATCGCCACATCGCTCACCGCGTTATTCTCCAGGTGAACCCAAAGATCGGTAACCCCCGGGTCCTGGTCTTTGTGCTGGTTGTTCACCAACTGTTGCCAGCCGGCGGCGTGGTATTCCTTTTTTATCGAGCCCAAATCCTTTGGGTTGTAGTCCCAGGCCTGGGGGTAGTGGTAGCTGTGGACCGAAATTCCACTCACGCCGGCAACCACCCGGCGAAGATCATCGTTTCCCGGGTCGAGCTTGGAGGCGAATATCAGCATGGAGTGGTCGAGGGTGAACTCGGTTTTCGAGGAGGCGGTCTGGCGAAGATTCTCCACCCCCCGGGGAACCCATCCCGCAGACTGCTGCCCATGGCTGAAGGGAACGGCAAAGACTAGAATGGCGGCCGCAAAAGCGATACGGGAGAGATTCACAGGCACCTCGGTCGCGCGGATGGGTGGGTCCAGGGACATTTTTACGATCCGGCGCCGTTCGGGCGCAATGCATCGCCTGTCATTCCGAGATCAACTGATAAGTCTTTGCACAATCGATAGTTAAACGAGCGAATCACCACCCCGGAAGGGGAAAGGAGGGGTACGGCGCGGCGCCGGCAGGGGATTCGAGAGAAAATCGGGCAAAACAAAACGTCCCGGACTCGGTTTGAGTCTCTGGGACGTTGAGTCGAACAGCCCTCCCCCGAAAACTGCTCAAGCACAAGGTACCAACAGGCCGGAAATCCGTGAATGGCCCGATCGTGCCACCCTATGGTTACCAATGGGTGGGATTGTTTTGAAAGAGTTCCCTAGGCCTTTTGAGGTCCTTCCGCTTTTGATCGGCGGGCCGGAGCGGGATTAGAGTCGTTTGGGAGGCAAACCCTTTATGACAATGGAAAAAAATCGGGTTGAGCTCAAAGGCAGCGCGCGGACGGCATTGCCGGGCGGAAAAGACATCGGGCCGGCCGACCCCAACCAGCAGCTCGAGGTAAGCGTGTTGCTGCGGCGTGGATCGAGTCCCGAAAAATTCCCGCCAGCCGCAAAGATGGGGACAGAACTGCCACGCCAGCGCAAATATCTTACCCGCGAGGAATTTGCCAGGACGCACGGCGCGGCGGAGGCGGATGTGGAAAAGATTCGCGCATTTGCCGCCGCTCATGGGTTGCAGGTCGTCGCCGAGGATCGCGGCCGGCGCATGGTGAAGCTTGGGGGAACGGTGCGCGCCATGAATGAAGCTTTCGGCGTGACCCTTCACCGTTACGAGCATGGTTCTGGCGCCTACCGCGGCCGAACCGGCGCACTCACCATTCCCGCGGATTTGGAGGCCGTGGTCCAGGGCGTTTTCGGATTGGACAATCGTCCTCAAGCCAAGGCCCACTTCCGGCTGCGCAAGAAAAACCTGGCATTCACGCCCAGGCCACGTCGCAGTCTTACTCGCCACTGCAAGTCGCAAAAGCTTATGAATTTCCCACGGGGGTAACCGGCACCGGGCAGTGTATTGCGGTGATTGAGTTGGGTGGAGGCTACCAATCCACCGACCTGACCTCATTTTTCAGCAATCTGGGAATTTCGGCTCCCACGGTGACGGCGGTTTCGGTGGACGGAGCCACCAACGCTCCAAGCGGCGATTCGAACGGCCCGGATGGCGAAGTCGAACTGGATATCGAAGTCGCGGGCGCGGTTGCTCCCGGAGCTGAGGTCGCTGCCTACTTCGCACCCAACACCGATCAAGGATTCATTGATGCCGTGACCGCCGCGGTGCATGACGCGAAGCTAAAGCCGTCCGTCGTCTCCATCAGTTGGGGTGGACCGGAGAGCTCGTGGACGGAGCAATCGCGCGACGCGCTCAACTCCGCGTGTGAGGATGCGTCCACGATGGGAGTGACCGTTCTAGCGGCATCCGGAGACAACGGCTCATCGGATGGCGACGCGAGCGGCACACCGACGGTCGATTTTCCCGCATCGAGTCCTTATGTGTTGGGCTGCGGAGGCACAAAGCTGAAAATTACAGGTACTTCGATTAGCAGCGAGCAGGCATGGAACGAACTCTCGGCGGGCGAAGGAGCGACCGGCGGGGGCGTGAGTGAGGTGTTCGCGCTTCCCAGCTATCAGCAAAGCGCAAATGTGCCGAAGGCGCCGAACGGCTTTGTGGGCCGCGGCGTGCCCGATGTCGCGGGCGATGCCGACCCAGAAAGCGGTTACAACGTTGTGGTGGATGGCGGCCAAACCGTGATTGGCGGCACCAGCGCAGTTGCTCCGTTGTGGGCAGGATTGCTGGCGCTCGTCAACCAGTCGCTGGGAACCAATGCCGGTTACGTGAATCCGCTTTTATATGCGGCAAAAGCCGGCGCCGGATTTCACGACGTCACTTCCGGAAGCAACGGCCAGTATTCTGCTGGACCAGGCTGGGACGCCTGCACCGGCTTGGGTAGCCCGAATGGCTTAGCTTTGCTGGCAATCTTGCGGGGCGATTGAGTTAACCGTTCCCTGGGAGGGCCCATGCAAACATTACACCGCCGCTGCTCATAAGCACATATTGGCGGCCATCGAGTTCATAGGTGATGGGAGAGCTTTGCATGCCATCGCCGGAGCCCGCATGCCACAGCGTTTTGCCGTCGCTCGAATCTAACGCCAGGAAATTGCCCGGCGCATCGCCGGTGAAGGTGAGCCCGGAGTCGGTGGTCAATACACCAGCACCGGCGCCGCCCGGCCCCGCATCGTGGCTCCAACGAATTTTTCCGGTTTGATAGTCGATAGCCTCGATGGCACTTCTACTCCAAACCGAGTAATCCGCGCCGGCCCAACCGTAGGCGCCATCGGCTGGCTTGGCGAAATAAATGCTGTAGCTCGGCTGAGCATCCACGATAAACAGATTATTTTTTGTGTCGAAGCTGGGAGAGCGGTAGTTGGTCATGCCGCCTTCATCGGGAGCGATCAGGCGCCCATCCGGCGCAGGCTCTTTGGCGGGATTGGGAATGGGGCGGCCTCGCGGGTCAATTCCCAGCGACCAATTCACCGGACCGTAAGGCGCGGTCAATAAATTCTTTCCGTTGGTGCGATCAAGCACGAAGAAATACCCGTTGCGCGAACTCTGCATCAGCATTTTTCTGGGCGTTCCCTGGAAATCGCCATCCACCAGAACGGGAATTTCGACCGCATCCCAGTCGTGCGTGTCGTGGGGAGATGCCTGAAAGAACCAGGCAAGCTTTCCCGTATCCGGATTCAAAGCCACAATGCAGCCGGTATAGAGATTGTCGCCGGGACGCGAAGCACCGGTTAAAACCGGAGTCGGATTTCCCGTGCCCCAATAAATGAGGTTGAGATCGGGATCGTAGGTCCCAGTCATCCATGTCATGCCCCCGGTCGCCTGGTTGGGAGTTCCCACGGGAGAAGTGGAGTCCCATTGCCACTGCGTGGCTCCAGTTTCCGGATCGATCGATCGCAGATAACCCGCAAGGTTATCCATATCCCCGGAGACACCGACGATTACGTGGTTGCCGACAACCAGCGGTGCCATGGTGGTCCAGTAGCCCTTGGTCACATCGGCAACCGTGACTCGCCACCGAACCGTGCCATCTTTGGCATTCAGGCAAATAAGATGCGCGTCGGGCGACATGAAAAAGAGATAGCCGGCGTACATGCCGAGACCGCGATTGCCGATGTGCAAACCCGCGTTTGGCGGATACCGGTAGTGCCAGATTTCATGGCCGGAGCGGGCATCAATGGCCCAGACATTGTCGGGAACGGTGATGTACACGATGCCGTCCACCAGCAGCGGTGAGGATTTGATCGAGGCCGGCTGCCCTGTCTGAAAGGCCCAAGCCAGGCTGAGATTCTTTACATTGGCCGGAGTAATTTGGGTGAGTGCACTGTGACGCCGGCCGGAGTAATCGCCGTGATAGCTTGGCCAGCTGTTCGCCGGCGGATGCAGCAGCATGGGCGCATCCACATTCTGTGCCGCCAAAACAACGGGGGAGACAATTGCCAGCAGCGCGCTCGCGGCGAAAATCCATGCAGCCTTCAGAAACTCCATAGTTGTTCAGCTCTCCCCAAAATCCTCACGCCTGCAACCGGGCGTTCAGCGCAGCGTTTGCAAATACGCCATCAGGTTGTGGATGTCGGCATCGCTGTATTTGCGGAACAGATCGACATGGGCGTCCAGCGCCGGGTCGATTTCATACTTCACGTCATGGGTGCGCCAGGAATGATACACGCCAGCCGAATCGGTGATTCCGATGGTGAACTCATCGAGATAAGCCACGGTCCCGGCAAAAGTTTGGCCGGACGGAAGAGTCACCGTAACTTTTCGCTTCGCGTCTTCGGGATAAAGCATCCGCTCTTCGAGCTTGAGACCCTGATAGCGCGTTGCGAAGCCGGCAAGATCTCCCGTGGGGGAGTGACAGGTAGCGCATCCTCCGGCGCCGTTGAAGTAGCGCATCCCGGCATCGACATTTCCCGTCTGCAGATCGGAAACATCGACTCCTTTGCGGCCGCCTTTTTTCAGCAGCACGCTGTTGTGCTGGGTATGAATAAAGGCCACCAGTCCCGCGATTTGGTCTTCCGTAAGGTCGAAGTGCGGCATGCCCTTGGTCGGACGTCCGTTGCGGATCACGGCGCCGATCTTATTTCCATCCACATCTTCGCCGACTAACTTCGAATTCGCCAGACTCGGACCGCTCTCGCCTCCTGCCGCATCGCGACCGTGGCAAAAGGCGCAATTTTGCTGGAAGAGGACTGCCCCTTGATCAATCAAGGCCTGTGGATAAGCCGCCGGCATGGGCTTGCCGGTTTCTTTCGGATGCGCTTTCACTTGTGCTTGCGCGACTACGAAACTGATCAGCAAAAAACCCGTCACGACCGGGATGGAAGTATAGAGGCGTACAACCGAGCGAAGAAAACTCATCGCGTAGATATTACTCCCAAGATCCCCGCCTCGAAAGCCCGCACTATTCGTGGAGCGCTAACGCCCATCGCTCGCGGCCACCGGACGCGGATGAGATACGGTGCTGCCTTCGGTCATGCCCAGCACCCATTTGATGGCTTCGAAGTACATCTTACGGATGTCGGGATCGCTCCACGCCTCTTCGGTGTGCCCAAGGCTTGAATAGAAGACGCGGCCATTGCCGTACATCTTGTCCCAGGCCAAAGCGAAATCGTGATCCGGGCGGTGAACCCGAGGGTTGTTCGCAAAATCGAGCTTTGTGGGATCGAGACTGAGCAGCACATGCACCTTGTCGCGGGACCAGCTCCCCGGCTGGTAGATCTCGTCGTACTTCACAAATGCCGCGGGAAAATGCCGCACCGCGGGGAAACTGGGGTCTTCATTGACGATCGGCGCATTAAAGGTGCCCCAAGGGTGCTCGTCGAACCATCCGCCAACCATCTCTCCATACTCCGGCCAATGATGAAAAGTATCGAGCGCGGCGTGAATCCCAACGAAACCCTTTCCGTCATCCTTGATGAACGACATCATGTCCCGCTTCTGGCTGTCGTCCAAATCAAGTTCGCCAGTGGTGCTCGCAAAAACCAGCGCATCGAAGTAGTCGAGGTTCTTGGCGTTTCGATCCAGCTTTTTCTTGGTGATGAATTCGGTATCGGTGCGCAGCGTGGTATCCCAGAGACCGCTGTCGCGGCCGAGGTTGTACACCGCGGCCATCGCATCTGGCACCGAATCGTGCTCGAATCCTTTGGTTTCGCCGATGACCAGAACATGCTTGAGATGGATTTCCTTCACATGCGGCGCGGGTGGAAGAGCGGGCTTGGCCGGTGCTTCATTCTGGGCGACGGCCAGGCTCAGCACCGCCAGCGAAGATAGAAGCAGAAAAAATCTGCGCACGAGAACCTCCTTACAAATACCGGCTTACGAATACCGGTCGCATGGTAACAGCCCTTGCGGCATTATGCGCGGGGCAGAATGGCTTCCACGGCATCGCAGAAATGATCAATCTCGCCGGTTGACGTATAAACATTAGGACTGACGCGCACCCCCGTGAATCCCGGGCCTGAGATCGGCGTCACCAGAATGTTGTATTTCGTTAGCAGTGCATCGCACAGCTTGCCCGGTTCAATGTTGTCAAAGTGCATGGTGCCGAAGGCTCCAGAGTGGTCCGGCTGCAGGCCGACCAGGAGTTTCGTCCCCGGCAGTTTGCTTAAGCGGTCGGCCCAGCGCTGCTTCAAATAGCGCAGGCGCGCGAATTTTCTTTCAGCGCTGATCTGCTGGTAGAACTGCAAAGCCTGCAGGGTCGCGTTGTGCATGGCCGCGGGATGCGTCCCGATTTCTTCGAACTTACGAACATTGGTATCCATGGATTGCGGCGCGGCCATCAATGCCCAGTGCTTTTCAATACGGTCCTTCCGTACATACAACATGCCGGTGCCAATCGGCGCCGACAGCCATTTGTGCAGGCTGGTGCCGTAAAAATCGCAATCCACATCGGGAAACTGGAACGGAACATGGGCAAAGGCATGCGCTCCATCCACGATGCTGGTAATGCCACGCTGCCGCGCCAAAGCACAAATCTCTTTGATGGGAAATATCTGCCCCGTCATGAAAATCACGTGCGACATGTGAATGACGCGGGTGCGTGGCGTGATCGCCTGTTCGTACAAACTGACCAGGTCGCCAAGATTATTTACCGGAACGGTAAAGTCCAGTTGCTTCAATACGATTTTTTCTCTCCGCGCGCGTTGCGTCCAGGTGGTAATCATCCGCGGATAATCCTGGCTGGTCGTCAGCACTTCGTCGCCCGGTTCAAGATCGATGCCGAACTGCGCAATCTGCAACGATTCGCTGGCGTTGCGGGTGATGGCAATGCATTCCGGATCGGCGCCCCACATGCGGGCAAGCGTGGTGCGCGTGTCCTCAATCTTCGGCTCCAGATCGTGCCACATGCGATAGGCCGGCAGCAGATTGCTGTAACGGATAGCTTCGACTTCGGCATCCAGAACCGAGGTGGGCGCGGGGGCCACGCCGCCATTGTTGAGATTTACCATCTTCGGGTCGCGATGGTAAGCGTGGCGGATCGTCTTCCAGAAATTCTCATCGCCGGCTACAGCCTCCGGCGCGACATCCGCATAGGCACGGTTCAAAACGGTGGCGGCAATTAAAGCCTCCGCCCCAAGCAAAAAATCACGACGGTTTAAGCTCATCTGCGTTCACTCACCGAACTGCTGGGATTTTGGCTACCACATGACGGCAGGGCATATCGATTTGCCGTTAAAGCTGGCGTGCTTACCGATTAAATCTTACTCGAAATGGGCGCCTAGGGGTGCCGGTGAAGAACGTGCACCAGTCAACCTTTCGTTGATAAGCGGATTCTGAATCTGAGCAAGGCTCGCGAAAGGGGGAACTTCGACCATGGACCTTTACCGCCGTCTGTATTATTACACGCTGATCCTTTGCACGATCTCAATCTTCACACCACCCTCCTATGCGGCTCGAAATGAGGTTTTGGGGGAAATCCACCTGAAAGGTGCCAGCAAGATCGAGAAAGATTCCGGCGTGTGGGTCGATGGGCAATATGTCGGCTATCTGAAGGAACTGAACGGGACCAAGAAGATTCTTCTCATGCCGGGCGACCATGAGATCGCCGTTCGCCAGGCGGGCTATCATGATTTCACCCAAAAGGTGACGGTAGCGCCCGGCGGAAAACAGGTCGTCCAGGTCAAGATGATGAAAGACCTCCAGATTCACTATCCGAATGTCACCGCCGAGATTAAGTTCGCGGTCTATCCCATCCGTGCAGCCGTGTTCGTGGATGGTCTCCTCCTGGGGCATGTGGATGAGTTCCAGGGGCCGGGCAAAGGGCTGTTGGTTGCACCGGGAACACGGAGGATTACTATCAGCTTGCCTGGATACCAACCTTACGAGAGGGTCGTCGATCTCGCGCCGCATCAAGTAATCAAGCTGAAAGAGAAACTAATCTGGAACGGCCCGAGGGAAAACCTCTCACCGCAGTAAGGAAGCCTGCGCCGGATATCTTCCAGAACCGGATTGCGGGTGGAACTTGAAAGGGTTCATACTTTGCTCATGACGCTCAAAAGTGCGACCTTGCTCGCATTTATCGGAATGCTTTTGATGACGGCCTTTCTAACCTGGACATTTGCATTTCACTGTCTCAACGTACTGCGCGGGGTCGAGCCTCTGGCGATTCTATTCTCATCATTCATCTATGCTTTTGGCTCCTTTGCGCTCGCGGTCTTCTTTTCCCTGTTCCATAGATCGCAGCCCTGAAATGAGCATAAAATCGTCGCATACAAGAGCATTCCTTATTCATACCTCAGAGCTACCATGGGATCGACACGCGCAGCGCGGCGGGCGGGGATGTACCTTACAAAGATGGCATCCAAAGGTATCTCCGTTGGCGGGCTTTCATGGATCGTGCCGCCCTTCGGGCGATAGATCAGGTTGCCAAGAGGAATCGATAATCCAACGTTCTGTAATGAGAGCTGACCGGAACTTGTTTAGTTCCGGCCAGCCGTAAATCTGACAAGCCCGCAACTCTTGGCCTAATTACTTCTTGTCTTCGTTTTCTGCGACCCGTGCCTGTTGGCCCGCGTCGGTCACGGCCTTCACGAAGGCTTCTGCGCTTCTCGGGGTTCTCGCTCTGCCGGAAAGGATATTGCGAAACATCATGTGCTTGCCGTAAATAGCGCGGGTTGAGTCGTTATCCTGCTCAACCACTGCGCCTTCCAGCGTCAAGCCGGCGAACACTCCCTTGGAACGCGAGTAGGTGAGCATTTCAGTATTCATCGTCCAATCAGTTCCCGCGGAGGCATGACGGCCAACCGGGCCGGCCGCGACGGAGCCTTCGCCGGTGAGTTCAAACTTGCTCGAAAGCAGATGCTGCAGGCCACGATCATTCATGACCAGCATGACCAAGTCGACGTCTTCAACTCCGATTTGCAATCCCCAGCTTCCGCCGCCCACGGAGACGAATGCGGGAGCGCTCCAGCCCTCAGGCGTACGGCAAGTGGCTACGCCGCGTCCATGCTTGGCACCAAAGACGAATCCGCCTTTAATCAGGTCCGGCACCACCAGGATGCATTTCGCATTGCTCAATACTTCTTCCGGAATACCTTTGTCCGGCGTGGCCATGATGGCCTGCAGAACATCGACCGAGTTTTGCAGGCGGGCGATGCTGTCTTCGCGGCCCGAACCCGCGAATGCGTAGGTTCCAACCAGGCCCATGAAGCTCATCAATAGCGCTGACATGATCTTTTTCATCAATTGCTCCTTAGCGAGTCCAGATCTTAAGAGGGAGAAAACTTCAGATGGGCTGACTTAGTTCAGAGGACCTGAAGGAGAAGGAAGTACTGCTCATCTCCAAAGTTATGATCGCTCAAATCCTCGTGGGTGGCTGGTCCGAATTGCTCACCTCGTGAAAATGGCTGAGCAGGTGAAACAGGTACCGAGGTTGCGGTCGATGGCGTTAGCCTGGATGTGAGCAATCCTGCACAGAATTGCGCGCAATGGCCTGTCATTATGTGGTGATATCGCGGCGATGGTTTCGACCCGTAAACGCGATACGCGGCAACGGTAGGTTCGCCGCTTACGGGAGAAAGACTGCAGGCAGATCGATGGAACCGGTACTTGGCCCGCTTCGCAATCGACTGCGCAGGCGTCTGGCTCCTGTCCGCGAGTGGTTAAATAAGATCAGCGAAATGCTCGCTCCGCGAGTCGCCGAGGCCCGACTGCAAAGGATGTGTCCATTCTGCGGCTTGATCACGCTGCGGCGCAAGACTTCCTGCCTGGAATGCGGCAAGACTCTCAAGCCCACTTAAAGGTCCCCTTCTCAATCGTGCAGCACTACATTGAGCAGAGAGCTATGAACCTGCAGACCGCCATCCACTCCTCCGGCATAATGAATGAAGCCCAGCTTCCGGAACCGGTTCATGAAAAAGCTGACTCGCGAACGCGTAGTTCCAACCATCTCGGCGAGAGTTTCCTGGCTGATTTTCGGAACCACGGTTTCCGGAATACCTTCCTTGCCGAAATGAGCGAGCAATAGAAGAACACGGGCCAATCTCTTTTCGCTGGAATTGAACAGCTGGTCGACCAAATCTTCTTCGTAGCGGATATTCCGCGCCAGCAAATAGGCTACAAACAAATCGGAAAACGCATGTTCGCGGTGAAGGGCATCCATCATCGCCTTTTTGTCAACGCGCAGAAGTTCGCAGTCTCCCATTGCGGTGGCTGAGCCCATACGAAGGAGCTGACCGGCCAGCGCACCTTCGCCGAAGAAGCTGCCTTCGCCCAATATACCGATGGTGGCTTCTTTACCGATCTTGGACACGACGGTGAGTCTGACTTTGCCTTTTTGGATATAGAAGACTGAGTCTGCAGCATCGCCTTGCGCGAAGATTGCTTTCTTTTCAGGAACTATCACAAGCTTCCTGCCGACGCCGATGGTGGCGAGGAAGTTGGCAGGACTGAAGGTGCTCTTATTCTTAGCTACCGTAACCGGAGCCATAGTGGACGCCTAATAAAGTCGGAAATATTAGCAAAGCATCATCTTCAGGGGGACGGCCCAGCATCCGTCTATTGCTGCACCATCGTACTACTGTTCTCCGCGAGAGTATAAAAATGACATAACCGCATGCAGGAAAACGCGCCAAACTGCCCCGTTCCGGAAAATGAACGTCTAAGCGGCCGGGGAAAACGCTTCCTGAATCTATGGCTGCCGGCGCGAAGCAAGCCTCTCTTCGTGGTGGTCATCCAGCGCGTGACAAAGCTTGGCAACCAGGTTCATCAGTTTTACGGAGTCCGTCTCGGTGCTGGTTTGTTCCGCAATCTTTTGCCAATTTCCCTCTTCGAGGTGCTGGGTCATATACCCCTCTTTTACCTGCGATATGTACCAGATTACCCTGGGGGCTGGGGAGGGTCTGAGCAATAGTGCACATTGCTGAATTGCGGGGTGGTTTGGGGTTCGAGCCGCCATTGGCGATATCGCCAAGCAGGTACCGCAGGTCTGAGCCATTCTGCTCAGTATTTCGCCACGAAATAAGCGAATCTTCCAGCTGTGAACGGGTGTCGTCGGTGCCGCCATGCACAGTCTCGTGCGGAGTGGGTCCCGTCGTCCCGGATCGCCAGCCCGTCTCCGGAGGATTTAAATGACACCAACCGCTCAAGTCGGCTCCATTCTGATTGAGAGATGGCCGCTGATGACTCAACTTCGCGACGTGACGAGCGAGCCCTATTGCGGCGACTGGAGCCTACTCAAGGTATTAAGCGGATCCGCCTTTGACCGAAGCGTCCGAGCCTCCGGATGGAACTTCTTTTTCATGGCGGGAGAGTTGAAGGCAACTTTCCTTGGCGTGCCGGGAGCCCAGAGAATCGAAAACGCCGTGAAGCGGATTCTCGGCAAGATGAAATCGCAGAACTTCAACGGCCTTGAAGTAACCCGAATCGTCGGCAAACGATTCCTCGGTATTCCCTACGCCACCGTCTTCGCACACCCACGTCATCTGCAACAAAGCTGCTCTTTGGATGGCGCCCAGGAGCGGCGCGAATCGAGCCGCGAGGCCCAATTGGCCGGCGCCTGAGCGCGTCTAGTTATCAGCCACCGCCAAGCGCCGGTCCCGGTGCGGTTCGGTGCGAGGCAGTCCTGTACTAAGCTCACACTTTTCCCCCGGCTTGGCACCGCAGGTAGGGCAACGAACCGCGAGCACTTCATTTTTCTTCACTTTCATGAGTACATAATGCAGCTCTGCGCGGAAACAAAATGGTCAATTGTGAGCAGTGCAATGAAGAAAAAGCCTGCCCACTTCATACTTGCCTGCTTTGTTTCCGCGCCAGTCTCAATAGGCCCGTCTGGTCAATTTTGACCAGCCCACGGCATCACCTTCGATGAATACTGAGAGCAGTTGTCGCGGTCTAGTCAAACAACGGCCAGAACTTGAGCGGCCGATCCGGTCCTAAGCCATCTTGGAGCTCACCTGCGAGCCCCTGAGAGGTTGGCTCACAATACCTTTCTCGCGAATTAAGGACCAATGTCTCTGCTAAGCACGGCGCTTCCGAAGTCGGGTCTGCAGGTCGTCGTCCCGGGGCCGCCCCCGCAAGACGGCGTTGTACCGTGTCGCGCGCGATTGCAATCGAAGCCATCGCTGCCCACTCGAATCGCGGTGATCGGGAATTACCTTCCGCGGCAGTGTGGAATTGCCACCTTCACCACGGACCTTTGCAGTGCCATCGCGGCGGAGTACGGGACCGCCCGATTACTGGCCCTGCCCGTGAACGACGTTGAGCAGGGATACGACTACCCCGCGCGTGTGAGGTGGTCGCTCGCGCAAGACAATCTGGCGTCGTATCAGGAAGCAGCCGAGTTCCTGAATTTCAACAATATCGACATGGTGTGCCTGCAGCACGAGTACGGAATCTTCGGCGGGCCGGCCGGGAGCCATATTCTGCATCTGCTGCGAGCCCTGAAGATGCCCGTGGTGACCACGCTGCACACAGTTCTGCGCGAGCCTGACCACGGGCAACTCCGGGTCATGGAAGAGATTGCGGAACTTTCGGATCGCCTCATCGTGATGAGCGATCTCTCGTCTCAGTTTCTGCAGGAGATCTTCAAAGTGCCGGGTTTCAAGATCGACATGGTTCCGCACGGCGTCCCGGACTTGCCTTTTCTAGACCCTAATTTCTATAAAGACCGCTTCGGCGTAGAAGGCAAAGCGGTTCTGCTGACCTTCGGCCTGCTTTCACCCAACAAGGGAATCGAAAATGTCATTCAGGCGCTGCCACAGATTTTGTCGAAACATGAAAACGTGGTTTACATGGTCGCAGGTGCGACTCACCCTCATATTCTGCGCCGTGACGGAGACAAGTATCGTGCTAGCCTGAAAGCTCTGGCGAAAGAAGCAGGAGTGGAATCGCGGGTGATCTTCCACGATCGTTTTGTCAGCCCCGAAGAAATGGCGGAATTCATCGGCGCTGCGGACATTTACATCACTCCGTACCGCCATGAAGCGCAGGTTGTATCAGGAACCTTAGCCTACGCGCTCGGTGCAGGCAAGGCGATCATCTCAACTCCCTATTGGCACGCCATCGAGTTGTTAGACGACCACCGCGGCGCGCTCGTTCCTTTCCAGGACCCCACCGCTATCGCTCACAAGACCATCGAACTTCTGGACACACCGGCGATCCGTCACGCGATGCGTAAACGCGCCTACCTGTTCGCGCGCGAAATGGTGTGGAAGAGAGTTGCGCAGGGCTACATGGCGAGCTTTGCCCAGGTTCGGGCTGACCGGCTGGAAAATCCTCGGGTTCAGTTCTCAGCTCGTGCCACCGAGAAGTCCCTGAATCAACTGCCGGAATTAAAGCTCGATCACGTGAATGCGCTCACCGATGACACCGGCATGCAACAGCACGCTATCTTTTCCATTCCCAACCGGGCAGAGGGGTATACCACCGACGACAACGCCCGCGCCCTCATTTTTTCAATTTCGCTCGACAAGCAGGTCGCCGATCAATTCGGAACGGATGGAACTTCTAATCCGGATTGGCCCTTCCGTTATCTCGCGTTCCTGCAGCACGCCTTCAACCCCGAAAAGAAGAGGTTCCGGAACTTTCTGAGCTATGACCACAGCTGGATGGAAGATCAGGGATCGGAGGATTCTCATGGGCGCGCGTTGTGGGCACTTGGAACTCTGTTAGCTCGATCGACAAATCATGGATTGCGAGGCGCGGCCGGCCGCTTGTTCGAGTTCTCGCTCCCGACGGTTATCGAGTTCCACAGTCCCCGCGCCTGCGCCTATTCCGTGCTCGGGATTCAGGAATATCTTGCTGCCTATCCCGGCGATCGTGATGCCCAGCGAGTCTGCCTCGCGCTGGCTCGACGGTTGCTTGCTATGTACGAGTCGATTCACCGTCCCGATTGGAAATGGTACGAGAACGTGGTGGCATATGGGAACGCCAGACTCCCGCAGGCCATGCTTCTCGTGGGGGCGGCTTGCAGGGATGAAGCTATGCTCTCGGCTGGGCTCGAGTCGTTGAAATGGTTGATGGAAACACAGCGTTGCCCGGTGAACGGCCACTTTGTGCCCATCGGCTCACGAGGTTTTTACCCGCAAGGTAGGGATCAGGCCCGATTCGATCAACAACCCATCGAGGCCGCCGGAGCAGTCTCTGCTTGTCTGGAAGCATACCGCGTAACTGGTGAAAACAGTTGGCGCAGCAAAGCCTGGTCGGCTTTCAACTGGTTTCTGGGCGATAACGATCTGCAACTTCCGCTTTACGATTCCGTCACCGGCGGCTGCCGGGATGGCTTGCATCCGGACCGCGCCAACGAAAATCAGGGAGCTGAATCAACACTGTCGTTCCTGATGGCACTGCTCGAAATGCGCTCGCTGCAACCGTCTCACCCAAAGGAAATTCGATCATGACCATGCCCACGCAAGAATCTTTGAATGTTCCCGATACACGCTACGAACCGCTGCTTCATCGCCATCCTGGGAACCCTATTCTGACCCGCAAGGACTGGCCGTATTCGATTAACAGTGTGTTCAATGCGGGCGCGACCCTGCTCGCGGACGGCTCCACTCTGTTGCTTTGCCGCGTGGAAGATCGGCGCGGGCTGTCACACCTTTGCGCCGCGCGCTCTAAGAACGGCGTCGATGGATGGCAAATCGATCGCGAGCCGACCTTGATGCCCAGCCCGGAGGAGTATCCGGAAGAAATCTGGGGCATCGAAGATCCGCGCATCACCTTCGTGCCCGAACTTCAGCAATACGTAGTCACCTACACTTCGTATTCGCGCGGTGGCCCCGGCGTTTCGCTGGCGCTGACCAAAGACTTCCGAAGTTTCGAGCGCTACGGTGTAATTATGCCGCCGGACGACAAGGACACGGCGCTTCTGCCTCGCAGAATCAACGGATATTGGGCGCTGATTCATCGGCCCATGACCAAACTCGGTGCGCACATGTGGATTTCCTACTCCCCGGATCTACACCACTGGGGCAGACACCGACTGATGCTGGAAGCGCGCCGCGGGGCTTGGTGGGATGCGAACAAGATCGGTTTGTCGCCTCCGCCCATCGAAACCTCCAGAGGATGGCTCGTGTTCTACCACGGAGTGCGGCACACGCCCTCGGGCTGTCTCTATCGATTGGGCTTGGCCCTGTTCGATCTGGAGAGCCCGGAAAAATGCCTACTGCGGGGCGACTCGTGGATTTTTGGGCCTGAGGCCGATTATGAGCGCCACGGCGATGTCAACGACGTTGTGTTCCCCTGTGGTTATACGATGGATCCCGATGGCGACACCATTAACATCTATTACGGCGCTGCAGACTGCTCCATTGCGCTGGCCCGAGCCAGCGTGCGCTCCCTACTGACTTGGCTGGACGCCAATGGAAGTTGCGAACGAAGGCACGATCATGGTCGATGAATCCGCTGCATTGGATTGTCCAATTCACCTTTGGCTGCCGGCACCGGCACCTGAGTCGTGTGTTCACAATCAAGCGACGCACATACCGGGTCTGCTTCGATTGCGGAGGTGAATTCGATTTACCGACTGCTCATGCGCCGATACCATCCGGCGTTTCCGATAGTGTCCGCTCACCAGGCGTACCTGTCCAACACGCTGACGGGCCGCGTTTTGATGCTGTCACCCATCAATCGTAATTCAAACCCACTGCATGTGAGCTGTCTTGCTCAGACATGAAAGCTCGCACCTGTCATTCTTAGTCATCCTGAGTGTGTCGTAGGGAGCAGCGAACGCTGATTCGCAGCTCTCAATCTTGGGCCGCTGCAGTCGGTTCCAACCAAGGTCAGTTCCAGCGGCCACATCCAGCCTATCGGCAGTCTTCATCCGTGTGTATGCCGCGCAACCTCCGGCGAGCACGATTCGACCCTAAAAGATTCGAAAATTAGAACTCAGGGCAACCCTCCAGGCGGATGAGGGGGTTAGCCCGCGAAAAGAAGGAAGGTCAAAGATCATGCCTCTCATTCAACTGCTTGAAGTTCTCATCGTGGTAGGCGTCCTCCTGTGGCTGGTGAACCGCTTCATTCCCATGCAGGCAACCATCAAGTCAATTTTGAACGGCGTCGTGGTGATTGCGGTGGTCCTGTGGTTGCTGAATATTTTTGGAATGTTTCATTCTCTTTCGCGAATCCATGTTGGAGGGTGAAAACCAACGAAAAATCCGCCTCCAACACAACATGCACCACGTAAACAATTGATTCAACGCAATAGGGCAGACATCTGCCACTAGGAGATACATTGAAAACCAAGCTGTTGTTAGCCGCTATCGTCGGATTGAGCCTCAACGCTCTTGCGCAAACCGATCCGCAAACCACCGTGGTCCTCGAGCCCATGGCTCAGACGCCAACATTCCGGGTCGTCGTAACCAGTCGCACTACTCCGGCTGTCAACTACGAGCATCGCAGCGGAGCCACCAAGCTGGATTTTGCTGGCACCGATCTAATGCCTTCAGCCAACGGCGAAGCGGAAGTGAACAGCAAGCGCGGATCGATTGAGATCGACGCAAAATTCGGCGGCCTGCAGAAACCCACTACTTTCGGGACTGAGTACCTTACCTATGTTTTGTGGGCGATTTCGCCTGAGGGCCGGGCCATCAACCTGGGCGAAGTGTTATTGGGAGGCAATCGCAGCAAAGTAAGGGTCACCACCGACCTTCAGGCTTTCGCTCTGATCGTCACTGCGGAACCGTACTACGCAGTTCGCCAGCCCAGCAACGTGGTGGTACTGGAAAACGTGGTTCGCGATGACACCAGGGGAACTACCGTGGCGATGACCGCGAAGTATGAACTCATGGAACGAGGCGGCTACATCCCCACCGGCTACCGTTTTGACCCGGTGGTTCTGAATACAAAATTGCCGCTGGAATTCTTTGAGGCGCGCAATGCCTTGCGCATCGCAAAGTCTGAGGGAGCTGAGCAGTATGCCAGCGATAGCTATCGGCACGCGGTCGAACTGATGAACAATGTCGATGAAGATGCCACCAGAAAACACATGGATAGAAAGCCGCTGATTGCGGTGGCTCGCGAGGCCGTACAAACCGCCGAAGACTCGCGGCGCATCGCAGTGCAGAAGATGGACGACATCCGTCTGGCCAACGAACGCCAGGCCGCCGCGGATGCCCAGGCGCAAACCCAGGCGCAAGCCGACGCCGCTACCCGCCAGAAAGATCAGGCCCAGTCAGACCAGGCCCGTGCAGAACTCGCCACGGCCCAGGCCCAGTCGGATACCGCCAGGGCGGAAGCCGCTAAAGCCCAGGCCGAGTCTGCAACCGCAACCGCGCAGGCCCAAACTGCCCAGGCTCAGTCGGACTCCGACAAGGCCAAAGCCGATATGGCTGCCAGCCAGGCTGCATCCGCCAACGCTCTCAACGCAGCCCAGGCTGATGCCGAACAGTCCCGTTTAGCGGCACAGCAAGCGCAGCAGAGCGCGCAGCAAGCGGAAGCCGATAAAGCGACGATGCGCACGCGCTTGTCTGCGCAGTTAAATAAAATCCTCCAGACTCGTGACAGCGCTCGCGGTCTTATCGTCAGCATGTCCGATGTTCTGTTTGACACCGGAAAATACTCTCTGAAGCCGGGTGCACGGGAAAAGCTGGCGAAAGTTGCTGGAATTCTGCTTGCGTACCCGGGGCTCAACATTGAGGTCGGCGGCTACACCGATAACGTCGGCGGCGACGCCATGAACCAAACCCTGTCTGAGAATCGCGCCGGTTCGGTACGCGATTACCTGGTGCAACAAGGCGTAACCGCCGATTCAGTCAGCGCCAAAGGCTTCGGCAACACTTTGCCGGTAGCCACCAACGATAACTCTGCTGGCCGGCAACAGAACCGGAGAGTGGAACTTGTTGTATCCGGCGACGCGATCGGTACCCCGGCCAACGCAACGACGGGACGCTTGCAGTAGAGCAGGCGTACTTAACGATTCGATAATGGAGGTAGCACCTATGAAAAGATTTGAACTTCTCAGTACCGCTGCAGTTCTTTCTCTGGCCATCGGATTGGCGGTTCCTGCCCACGCACAGCAGGAGCAGCACGACCAGCAAGAACCACGGAAAACCCAGCCCGCCCAACATGAAGAAAAAACGCAGCAGGCGAAGCCCGCGAAGCAGGAAGAAAAACCTGCACCGCAGAAGCAAAGCAATGCCAGGCAGTCAGTGAAACCCTCGGCGCAGCAACACACGAGCACCAGGCAGCAAGCGAAGACGACGCCGCAGCAAAGCGGGAACACGAGATCCCAAGCGAAGACGGCGTCACAACGGCAACAACATACGCAGCAGGCTAAGTCTGGACAGCAGGCGCAGCGCGCCGGCAACAATCACGGCCGTATTCCCGATGACCGTTTCCGGGCCAATTTTGGACAGGATCACCACTTTCGCGTCAGCCAGGGCGACTACAGAAATCACCGCTTCCACTACGGTGGGTATTGGTTCGGATTCGCCGCCCCATGGCCAAGCAACTGGCTCTACACGCAAGATGTTTACGTCGTCGACATTGACGGCGCTTATTATCTATGCAATCCGATGTATCCCGGAGTTAATGTCGCCTTGAGCGTCACACTCTAGGACCTATTTAGTCTGCGATTTAGTCTGACAGCGAGGGAGTTTGCGGTAGCGAGGGCTTTCCAGTGCGTTGTACACAGTGCAGTAGAAGAGAACGACCGGACAGTACCGCAGTCCTTTGTTGGTGAGAATGCGCTTGGTGAGATTGACTGCGCGGTTCATTTGGCGATCCTTTCACTGATTGGGCATCAGTGTAGGTATCACCGGTCTTCAAGTGCCAGACAACAAAGATTATGGCGGAGAGAGTGGGATTCGAACCCACGTTAGAGTTTCCCCTAAACACGCTTTCCAAGCGTGCGCCTTCAGCCACTCGGCCATCTCTCCGCGGTCAAGCCACAGGCAATACACTTGCCTTGTGCATTCTACGGGAAGGATGACATGGATTGCACGGCGAGCAAAGGCGCTTAAAAGTTACGAGACTTTGCCCGAGCTCTCCACGTCCAGGTCCATGAGGCGGGTCTCCGGCTGATTCTCGGCCGGACGCGTTGGGGGCGCGGGCGGGCGCGAGTTGGCCCCGTCCACAATATGATTATTCAGGCAAAATAGAGCCAGTTCCAGGCGATCGGCGACTCCCAATTTGTCGTAAACCTTGCGTAGATAATTCTTCACCACCTGCTCGGTGGTCCCGACGCGAATGGCAATCTCTTTATTCTTCATCCCCTGCGTGACGCAGCCCACGATCAGAGTTTCTTTGGGAGTCAATTGCACCTTGGACCGAGCCGCCGGCGGACGCGTCTCCTGCGAGCGATAAGCTTCCAGCACCCAGCGGGTCGCCTGCGGATCCAGCCAGGGTTCGCCTTTGGATGCCTTGCGGATGCAGTCCACCAGAAATTCAGGATCCACTTCACGGGAAACGATGCCCAGCGCCCCGCGGCGGAATAGTTCCAAAGTCACCTCTTCGGTTTGATCGGCTGTGACCACGACCATCCGCAAGCCGGGACACTGCCGCATGAGTTCGCCAACCCCCTCCGTCGGATTGGCCGCAAGCGCCGCCTCCAGAATGAGCAGATCGGCCGAGAAGCGTTTGGCTGCGGCCAGCGTTTGAGCGAAGGTCTCGGCCTGCCCCACCACCCGAATATCGTCTTCCACGGCGAAGATCTTGCGCAGGCCGGCGCGGAATATCGCCTGCGTATCGGCAACAATCACTCGAATAAAGTGTCCGTTGCTGCCACTGTCGCATGCCTGCTCGAAACCTTCGATTGTGACCGGAATGCTTGCCATCCACTATCCTCGATCGCGCTCAGCGGCGCTCAAAACGATATTCGTCAATCACCACGCCAACCCCTCGGCGTCCATCATCTTCCACGCTACGCACCACGCGGCCCCGGCAATCAATTCGCACGTCCGCGTCGGAGCCCAGTACGGCCGCCGGCAGCGAGATGGTGAAATCGAGCGCCGCGCCCACCGGCATTTCCGCGTCGACCCGGAATAACACCCCGTTGGAGGAAATATTTTGCGTTTCGGTTTGGCTTTCGCCCGATTTGGATTTCACCGAAACCGGCAACTTGATAGGGAAGCGCGCGGCACTTTGCAGATCGGAATAACGTTTGGCCGCAGAAGATCCCGCCGTTCCTGCATTGGGGGTTGCGAATTGTGGCGGTGCAACGCCCGGAGCATTGCCATCCAGTGAGGCGCCCAGACGCTCGGTTTGTGTCGACAGGCCGTTATGCGACATTTAGGCCGCAGCTTACACCCCCGAACCAACAGTGCAAAGTTACGGAAGTCACGAAACCAGTGAGGCCTAAAGTGTTTATAGTCAATGGATTGCAGCCAAAAAACGGCACACCCGCGCTACCTCAATGAGGGCCTTAGCTTTATGCTCTATTTGGCGATTGCACGTGAGAAGATCACGAGAAGGCAAGATAGAAAGACGCAGAGAAAGCGGGTCAAATGTTTTTTTTTGCCGCCGCGAACTCAGAACTTTGTCACTTCGGTGAAGTTGAATTCTTTCACCTTCATTGCCGGGACAACCATGTCGAAAGATTCTTCGCCGCTGGCGCGAACCGGCGTGCCCATCTCTTCCACATTCGAAAGCATGTGGATCAGACTTTCGTTGAAGCGGAAGTTACGAATGCCGCATTGGACTTTTCCGTTCTCTATTAAAAAAGTCCCATCGCGCGTCATGCCGGTAAGAATTTTCTCGTAAGGGTCCACTTCGCGAATGTACCAAAGCCGCGTGACCAGCACAGCGCGCTCCGTGAACTTGATCATTTCGTCGATCTTTCGCGGCTGAGCGGGCGCGGCGAAAACCAGATTCATGGGAGCCTCACCCATTTCGTTAGGCAGCGGGAACCCATGTCCTGTCGCCTCCACGGGACCAACCTGATCTTTATGTTCCGAGTTCTTCATCCTCGTCGCGGTGCAGCGCGCGTACACCAGACGTTTCACCACGCCGTTTTCCACCAACTGCACCCGCTGGCGCGGCATGCCTTCGCCGTCAAAGGGCGATCCCGACTGCAGGGGATGGCCCACATCATCCCAAATATTAATGTTGTCACCAAATAGCCTGGCACCCACGCGATTGGTAAGAAAAGACCGCTGGTCGAGAACGGCGAGTCCGCCGAAGTCCCAGAACATGAATCCCGTCATGTCCAGGACCGCCGCAGGCTCCAGAATCACCGTGTACTTCCCTGCCGGAATCTCCCGCGGGGCAGCGGATTTGGCCGCTTTCTCAGCCGCGGTTTCCGCCAGCGCGACCGCATCCAGGTTGCCGACATCGGGCGAATTGAATTTCTGCCAGCCCGAGGAGTCCGCCCCCAGCATGGTCACCGAAATCTCCGACGAGGTTTGCTTATGCCAATGCGCCAGTCCACGCGAGTTGAAGACTCCTTCTACCGATTCCGAACTCGAAACAATCCCTGCCGCGGTGAGCTGATGAGCTTTGGCGACCTCGACGATCTTCGCCACAGATTCGGCCCGGTCTCGCGCAGTGAAAACGGCTGTCGGCTCAAAGTGCCGCTTCGCCACGGTCAGTGCGTGAGAAGCTTCTTCGGCGCCCGGCACGGGGAGCAAATCCGGATCCGGATGCTGAATTCTGGCCAAGCTCTCCGACGCTCCGACCACACGCCGCAGGCTTTCGTCGTCCATCTTGTTGGTGGTGGCACGCGCGGTGCGTTTGCCGAATGCGGTACGCACCGAAACCACCGCATTCTCTTCCGCCACATTCTGATGGATGGTGTTGTTGGCGAAGCGAGTCAGCGCGGAATGCCCGCCGTAGACGAGCACCTCTATCTCATCGGCAGTGGAGAAGTTCCTCAGCCGGGTGAAAAGATCGGAGGCTTGGTCTTTATTCAGCATTATTGAGCATTCGGCACTTGGCAGTTGTCGACTGGCGTTGAGCAATGGCAGCTTCGGCGGTCTGCCCGCCCAATCTAATTTCCCTTGTACGCCGAACCGGCCTTGACTCGGCGAAACCGCGCCGGGCTCGCGCCATGACCGGTCCCCATCACCTGTTGCGGCTGACCCTTGCCGCAATTGGGAGTTCCCCATAGCGTCCACTCGTCGCGCGAGCAGATCGCATCCATCGAATTCCAAAAATCGGTCGTGATTCCCGAGTACGACGGGTTTTTCAACATGCGCACGCGCTTGCCATGTTTGATCTCCCAACCCATTTCGCAGCCAAACTGAAAGTTGTAACGCTTGTCGTCAATCGACCAGGAACGATTAGTCTGCATGAGAAGGGCGTGATCGGTGGATGCAATGAGCTCTTCCAGCGTGAGCGGCTTCTCTCCCGGCAGAATGCTGATGTTGGTCATGCGGATAATGGGCAACCGATTCCAGCCTTCGGCGCGCAGCGTCCCGCCGGAACGATCGGCGCCGATGGTGTGCGCCGTCTCCCGCGAACTCAGATAGCCGGTGAATAATCCGTTGGTAATAATCGGAGTGCACTGCGCCGGCACTCCTTCGTCGTCAAAGGCGAAGGTTCCCAGCCCCGGACCATGCTCCTGGCGCGCGTCCGCAACGATGTTCACCAGATCGCTGCCGTAACGCAGAGTGCGCAACTTATCCAAAGTCAAAAATGAAGTGCCGGCAAAATTGGCTTCCATCCCCAGCACGCGGTCGAGCTCGATCGGATGTCCCACGGACTCGTGAATCTGCAAGCCCAGTTGCGAGCCCTCCAAAATCACGTCGAAAACACCCTCCGGGCAGCGATCGGCCTTCAATAGCGCCACGGTTTCTTCGCCGATGCGGCGTGCATTTTCGAGCAGCTTCAACTCCGCAATCAATTCGTAGCCCTTGTTTTGCCACTGTCCGCCAAAAGAACTGGGGTAGGAGCGCTTTTGAATCTCATTTCCGGCAAACGCATAAGCGGCGTAGCCCGCGCCTGCTGTGTATTTGGTCTGGTGAATGTTCGAGCCTTCGCTGGAGACGAACCACTGTTCTTCGCGATGAAAATTCATGCTGGTCTCGGCCAGCGTCACCCCGGCAACCGAACGCAGCTGGGAATCGATTTTCAGAAGCAGGTCGATATTCTGCTCGACCGCGATGGTGAAGGGATCGATCTTATGCGGAGTCGTCCATTCCACCGCAACCGCTTTCTCCGGTGCGAGTTGGACCGCGTGCTGTTTGACCCGGGCTGAGGCTTTGGCGATTTCCACCGCGTGCGCGGCCGTGGCTTCGACCGCCTGTCGGCTTAAATCTTCGGTGGCCGAGAATCCCCATGCCCCGTCCGCGATTACGCGAATGCCAATGCCGCGCGATTCTGCGTCAGAGGCTCCGCCCACCTTGCCATTTTTCGTGCTCAGCGCGCGGCTTCGGTCATCCACCACGCGCGCATCGGCATACGACGCACCGCGGATCGCTGCTACATTCAGCGCCCATTCAGCCGCGTATCTCATGGGATAAAGTCAATCTAACACACCGGTTGCGGCCATACCCGAGAAGCCCATACCGTTCCCCACGGATTACGGGCGTACCTTTTCAGTCGCCTGCAATACGCAACTTTACGCTCGCGTCTGTGTTAGACATGAACCAGGTATTATCCGCTTTCGGGTAATCCGCAAACACGCCAAAACGTGGAATTCTATTTCTTAGGAGTCGCGCGGCGCCACGCCGCCTCAAATCATATGCGCAATCTATTCTTAATTTTAGGTATAGGTTCACTTCTCGCTTGTGTGGCTTGCGGGTCGGGTGGGAGCGGAACCGGCGGCTTCGGTGGCGGCGGTACCACCGGGAATTTCTCCAATTCAAATTTGAAAGGCAATTACGCCTATCAGATTGTCGGCATCGACATCACCACTGGCAGCGCCGTGCCCTTTCGTGAATCCGGCGCATTTGTCGCCGACGGCAATGGCAACATCACCGGCGGGGAAGACGATTTCGCCGAGGCAAGCGGGGTAACCAGCAACGCCATCGCCGCCACCACCGGAGCGTACAGCGTTTCCAGCGACGGAACCGCCACCGCAACTCTGAGCTTCAACAACGGCGGCGGCGTGCAGGTCGCAATGAGCGTGGTGAGCGCACCCACCATCTACCTGGCGGCCAGCGCCGTCGATCCCTTCGGAACGACCACCGGTTTAACCGTGAATGGAACCGGTTTCGCGGTGCCGCAGACCACTTCGGCCTTCGCCGCTCCTAGCGGTACTTTCGTCTTTCGCACGCAAAATCTGAACCCGGGGTCCCAGCCCGTGGCCAGTGTGGGAGTCATTAATGTCTCCAACGGCACCGTAAGCGCCGGTTCCGAAGACCAGGTGGCTTTCGGAAGCGCGGACAGTCAATTGACCTTTATCGGCGGCATCTTCAACACTCCCGATGCCATGGGTCGTGGCACCGGATCTTTTACCGACAGCAACGCCCATACTTCAACTTTTTCCTATTACGTGGTTGACAGCACCCATCTCCACATCTTTTCGACGACCGGCGGAACCATTGGCGTCGGCCGGGCCGTTGGCCAGTCCGGCACGACGTTTTCCGGTAGCTATGTTTTCGGCAGCAAGGGTGACGACGCCTTCTCTCTGGGCGGCGTCAATACCGTAGGTCAGTTCACCGCCAGCAGCGGCAGCATCTCATCGGGCGGGAGTTTCGATACCGTGGTGGACGGTGGCTCACCCGTCAACGGAAGTTTCACCGGCGGAAGCTATACGGCCGGCGGGAATGGCCGGGTGGTGGTGAACCTCACGCCTTCGACTGGGAGTAGCGTTCAGGAAATAGCCTGGGTGGTAAGCCCGTCGCTGGCTTTCTTTGTCACCAACGACGCAACCAAGGCCGAGTCCGGAAGCGCTACCGGCCAAACCGCATCGTCATTCTCCAACTCCACCACCAACGGAACTTTCGGTTTTGCCATGGACGGGTTCAACACCACCGACCTCTATGACCGGGTCGGCAATATCCATTGGGACGGCTCGGGAAATCTCGGATTGACGGAATTTGTGAACGTTACCGGAAATGAGAATCTCTCCGGCATCCTCAACGGAACGTATACCGTCAGCAGCAATGGCCGCGCCGTCGGCAGCGTGGCAAATCTCTCCAGCAATCTCATCGTTTATCTGGCCTCTGGCACCGAAGGCTACATGCTGCAAGGTGACAGCGGCGTCGAGATCAATGGCATGATGGGAACCGCACAGTAGGCCACTCTGGCCTCGCGGCGCACCGAACATCATCTCCTGATGAGATAGACTTCATTCAGCCTCCGACGATTTGAGATCGCCGGAGGCGCCCGGAGTGCGCATGCCAGTGGCAAATTTTCGTGGAGTCGTCTTAGCGGGCTCTTGCCTGCTTTTTTGCGTACTCCTGGCATCCCTAAGCGCCGCGAAGGAACCGGATAACACTACTCCTCAACTCACGATCCAAACTTCCTCCCTGCCGCGAGGCTTCGTTCATGTGGCTTACCGAGTTGAACTGGCAGCGCAGAATGGCATTACTCCTTACAAATGGGAGGTCAGCAGCGGCACC
This sequence comes from uncultured Acidobacteriaceae bacterium, assembly GCA_963834075.1. GTDB lineage: Bacteria > Acidobacteriota > Terriglobia > Terriglobales > Acidobacteriaceae > PALSA-270. The sequence goes on along the minus strand of CAWIAH010000003.1, from coordinate 814,653 downwards.
CTGCCGAAAGGGTTAAGTTTGACAGCAGAGGGCGTTCTGGAGGGCTCTCCCGCGGAAGCTGGCGATTTCCGTTTTGTGGTCACCGTCGCCGACAGCGCCCAGCCGGCACAGGAGCGCACCCAGGAACTGTTGCTGCGAATCCTGGCCCCGCTTCTGGCGAAGTGGGATCGCTACCCTAAAATTGTTGGGCAGAGAATCGAAGGCGCGCTCCAAGTCTCGAATCAAACCGACGACGATTTCGATTTGACCATGATCGTGGTCGCGGTCAACGATTACGGCCGCGCCACCGCCCTCGGCTATCAACACTTCACCCTGCAAAAAAATACGCTGGATCAGTCACTTCCCTTCGGAGAGAATCTGCCGACCGGCAGCTATCAAGTGAACGCCGATGTGGTTGGCGAGGTGCCGGCGCTCAATCGCATCTATCGCGCGCACCTGGTCACCAAAGAGCGGCTGCAAATAGTCCAACAGCCCTAGGCGCGGGAAGACTGCCGTTCAGGCGAGTGCTCTTTCAAGCGCAGTCCCACCAGAAAAACGTAGTGCACCGCCGAAACAATCGTGAACACAAAGGTAAACCGCAGAAATGTGATGCTGGCAATTTTGACCCATACCAGAGGATGAATTTGCAGCAGCATCACGAAAAACACCGCCGCCACCTGGGAAAAGGTGTTTGCCTTGCCGAAGATGCTGGGCCGGAAGTCGCGCAGCCCGGCAATCGTGTACAGAACCGCGCTGGCGCACAGAATGGAGATATCGCGGCTGAACACCATGACGGTGAACTTCCATGGGATTTTGTGCAGAATCGATAGCACCAAAAATGTGGTGCTCAACAGCAGCTTGTCCGCAATCGGATCTAAATACTGCCCCAGCAAAGTCTGCTGCTTAAGAGTGCGGGCCAACAAGCCATCCAGGCCGTCGCTGAATCCCGCTAATATGAATAACGTCAATGCCCAGCCATAATGACCGCTGACCAGATGAGTGATGACAAACGGAAGAAACAGCATGCGCAGCAGCGTGAGCTGGTTCGGCGCAGTCAGGAGTTGCGAAAATCTCACTCGAGCTCTCCCTGCGGGAGGCAGCGTAAGTTGTTGAAAAGCGCCGCGAGGCACGACGAGACTGCAATGTTTTGCACAAACCGATTGTCGCCGTGAGCGCGTTGGTTTGGCAAGCCAGCCATAAATTTTCCACAATCTGTATCAAACCCTACACTGGCGCGGGTATTCCACAGGTTTTCCCCGTATCTTCCTCGATACCTTACCCGGTCAGTGCCATTGTCGCGGCTTCTCTACGACACTAAAGTAACTTTTAACGGTGAGAAGTGTCGAAGGGGCAGTCCCACGCTCGACTCGGCTTTCGCTCGCTAAGTTCGATTTTCCAGGCACGAGGATACGCATGAAAAAGTTGTCCATGGTAGCAATGACGGCGACGATCTTGATCTCTCTTTCGTCGTTGACGGCGAAAGCGCATGCCGATGCTTTCACCTTCAGCTTCGCCACCGATCCTGTCGGTTGCGGCTTTACCGGAAATTGCACCGGTGTGGTGGATGCCAGTGGAACCTTCACCACCGCGCCTCTGGGTGCGACGACCGGATTCCCCGGCACTTCCACCTATGCCATCACATCCATCAGTGGCACCTTCGATGGATCCGCCATGACTCTGGTCGCGGGCAATACGGGCGCGGTTTGGCAGCCCAATCCCGGCCAGGCGACTTACGGGCTGTTTCCTTTTTTCCCGGTGCAATTTACTGCCGACGGGATCCAGTGGAACTTGATTCCAGATAGCCTGTTCCCGCCCGGAACCGACAGCCTGCTCACCAACGCCGGCGGCACAATTTTCAACGACGTAACACTGACGATTACTCCGTCGGTCAGCGTGCCCGAGCCGTCAACCCTGGCATTCGTCGGCCTCAGCTTGATCGGACTGCTGGGCTTTTCTCGTTTTAAACGTCAACTGAACTAATTTTCCAATCGCTTCCGATACCCGGCCGTGGGTGTAGTCACGGCCGGTTTTTTTCGCCTTTTTCCCGAAAGGCTTTTGGCATTCCGCGCGTACCTCTGTCTGCTTCTACGCCCAAACTTCTGGCAACGGGGGGTTCGACCCTCGGCATCCCACTCATCAGCTTCGCACTGAACCTCCAATTTCTTTTCTTGAGATGGCGGCCATTGAACTGCCGAGGCTTGGCTATTTGATAGCTATGCGGAAAATAACCGAAATAACTTTGGCTGTCTGTATAGCGCTCGCATCCACATTCGCCCTCGGGCAGGGGCAGGACGTGACGCTGAATTTCGTTCCCAGCCAGACGATCGTCGATTTCGCGCTGGGTGACCTATTGCATACGGTGCATGGAAAGTTCCAACTGAAAGGCGGCCAGATTCACTTTTCGCCGGGCAGTAATGCCGTCGACGGCGAGATCGTCGTCGATGCCACGAGCGGAAACAGCGGCAGCGCCACTCGCGACAGAAAGATGCACGCCGAGATTCTGGAGAGCGCGCGCTACCCGGAGCTCACCTTTCGCCCCGACCGGGTGGAGGGGAAAGTGGCTTCCATCGGCGTTTCCACGGTGCAGGTTCATGGCATGTTCGGTATCCACGGCAGCGAACACGAAATCACCGTTCCGGTGCAAGCGGAGTTCTCCCCCACCGACTGGACCTTGAGCGCTCATTTTGCGATCCCATACGTGAACTGGGGACTGAAGGATCCGAGTACGTTTATTTTGCGGGTGGAGAAAGTCGTGGAGATCGATCTGCACGCCACCGGCTCGAACCAATAGACGATGCATCTCAAAAATTCATTCTTGACAGCCGCCGATTTCGTTGCAGCCAAACGTAAAAAAAACCACTGGCCCATCATCGGAGCAAGATGTGCGCTCCCCGCTGCGACGAAGATTGCGTGATAAACTTGCTTTCTGTTCGCCCATCCCAGCCGCGGGTAACCCCTAAGGCCGGCCGAACACCCTGTAGGCCCGTAGCTCAGTTGGTTAGAGCGCCTCCCTGACACGGAGGAGGTCGATGGTTCGAGTCCATTCGGGCCTACCACTCTTCTCATCCCAATCCTTTCCCTTGCGGACGGTCCGTTCCCCGCTTCCCGGACTCCATCGGGAGCCGTTTTGCTTTGAAAACAAGCACTTACACGAAGACTCAATCACTTAGCCAAAAGTAGGGGGGAGGAGTTAAAACGCCGCTTCGGCCGCCCCCTAGCATGCCCCGCCATTGCGCCACAATGGCACAGGAACGACAATTTTTCGCGGGACGACACTTGGGGTACCTAAAACTAAATGAAGCTAGAATTTCGTTATATAGCTTTTAGATATAGTTCTTACAAAACACACTGCAACCATTTGCACATCGGTTCTGGCGGGCGAGGATCGGCGGTTGCGTCTTTCAGCGTAAGGCAATCGGTGTTTACCGAACGGGCTGGCGGCCCGGAGCGCCGGCCAGCAATACGATTTGAGCGAAGAGTCCGGTGGTATCGGAGGAATTCTTTTTGTCTTTTCCCACGCCGACGGCAAAAGTCACGGTGTCATTGGCTTTTAATTCAACCTGGCCGGAATAATTCGCCGTCGGGCTTGCTCCCTCCACGGTGTGGAAAGCTGGGTCGCCGCCATAGCCATCGATATCGGCGTCGAATAACGATGTGCCATTGTGCAGCACATGCACGTCAGTGGTGGACAATCCGTAATGGATGCCCTCAAACTGGGCGTTCACCTTGTAGGTCCCAGCCAGGGGCGCGGTAAACCTCACCAGGCTGTATTGGCCGGCGACGCTGCCTTCCATGGCAATTTCACCGGGCCGCACGGCCCATCCCTTGCAACCCACCCGCGGCTGCTTCGCGGTGTTGTAAGCAACGTAAGGATAATATCCGGGGCCGGGGCCGTTATTCGCTGCCGGATGCCAGAAACCAATCGAGCCGGTCGGATCGCATTTCATGTCGATTCGTTCCGGTTGCGTGTCGACTCGGAATTGATCGGGCACCAGCGAATCGTTTTCGGAGTAACCGTATTGCCAGACTTTGTTGGGATTGTCGCGAAAAGAGAAGTCCGCGGAAAGGTCGAATGTTGCCGGCGCCGAAGCGAGTTGAGCGAAGAATAGGACAAGAATTGCGGCAAGACGCATGTTCATCCCTCCACAGCGTTCCGGCAGCTCCTGAAAAGATTAAAGTCCGAATTCAGACTCTTAGCAAACCACGGAAACCCCTGCCGGCATAATAAGACTCAGCCCCGTTGTGATAGGTGAAGACGTGGTCGAAGCGGCGGTCGCAAAAGAGGGCGCCACCGAGTTTTCGAATGGCAGCAGGGGTTTTCACCCAGCTCGAAGTCTTGGTGTCGAAATCTCCAAGTTTCTGCAGCGCGCGATATTGTTCTTCAGTCAGGAGTTCGATTCCCATGGCCGCGGCCAGATCCGTCGCGCTATTTTTCGGCTTATTTTCCTTTCTGGCGTCGAGAGCCTCACGGTCATAGCAAAGGCTGGTGCGGCCTTTGGGACTTTGCGGTGAACAATCGTAAAAAATATATTCGCCTGCTTGCTGGCCGACCACGTCCGGTTCGCCTCCGGTCTTCTCCATCTCGCTGAGGGACCAGAGCTTTTCCGGATTCGCTTCCAGTTTGGCTCGTGCCCTGGCCCATTCCATGCCTCCATGGCGTCCCATATTCTTCTCAAAGCGAGTTTGCAACGCTCTGAGTAGATCTTCGCGTTGTTTTGACGACAGCTCGTTTTTAGTTTTTGCGGCGTTCATAACGCTTCCCCATGTTAACGCGGTAGCGCGGCCGCGAACCGCTATCTTCTGTAATCATCCGTTTTGCCCGCCAGTTTTGCGGTATCGCAGCAGGGCCGAATCCGGTTGCTTCAACAAATGAATTTCGATTCCACAGTCACTCAATTCATTCCCGGGCAGGCTGCGCTTCTCGCCGCTATCAAGATTGGCAATTTCGTAGACGGCATTGCGAGTCAGGGCCTGGAGCGGGAAAACGGCCTGGCGATAGTCGCTGAATGGCCGCTTTAACACAACCACCAGGCCTTCGCCTTGGCCGGGCAGATCGAGTTGATAGGCCATCCATTCGTCGTTGGCCTGGGTGTATTCGGTCAATGGGTAGTAGTCGCCATAGAAATACTTCTGAATCGAACGAAACTGATCGAGCGACTGCTTGACGGCGGCAAATGGAAAGTTGGCGAAGTCAATCTTAGCTTGTGCAACGTCGCCCGAAGCAAACAGGCCATAAGAAAGTCCACTGGTCATGCTGCTGCGGATTGGATAATCGTTATGGGTTGAAAGATTACGGCAGAACGTTGTGTTCAGGGGAACCCAGTCGAGCAGGCCATGGGTCTGACATTGGTCGGCAAGAACGTCGCGCACAAAATCGGTACGCGAAAGCGGGGTGCTGCGGCCGATGGTTTCGAGATCGATGCGGCGGCCGCCGCTGGCGCAATCGTCGATGATCAAATTGGGATGGCGGCGCAGCAGTTCATCCCAGAAGGCGTACAGGCCCTCGATCCAGCGAATCTCGGTAATGCCCTGCCGGTCGGGCGCATCGGCGGCGCGCCAGAATTCAAGCGGCGCGATGTTCGAGTCATTGCGGAAACAATCCAGGCCGAAGTCGTCGATTTTCCGCGACATGTAATCGGTTAAAAATTGCCGTGCCTCGGGGATGCCAAGATTAAACAGGCGGTCATTATCTTGGATCTGGTTGCGCGCACTTTCATTCACCACCCAGCGTGGATCGGACATCGGAATGTCCCATTCCCCTTTGGCGTCAAAGCCGCGATAGACCTTCTTATCGGGCGGCACATCGAGCAACCATTGCGCATGCTCGCTGTACCAGGGTGTGCCTTCGCAAACCCGCTCCGGCTCGAACCATAAAAGCAATTTCCGCCCGGAGGAATGCAGGAGATCGCTGATGGGCTTGAAACCCTGGGGATAGAGCGCCGGATTGGCCTCCCAGTTCCCAACATTCTTCCACCATGGTCCGTGGCCGAACCACTCGGCGTCAATCCAGTAGTAATCCATGGGCAAATCATGCGCAATCATCTGCCGGACATTTTCCAGATGATCGGCAGCCGGCGTCCCGCCCCAGTTGTGGTTGGTGATGGGCGTCTGCAGCGGCTTACCTTCGCGCAGCGGGCGATGATGCGCCAGAATGAACTGGCGCAGAAGATTCTGGCCACGGCTTCGCTCTCCTTGCCAGAAGAGCATAAGAATTTTCGGGGTGCGAATCTCTTCGCCGGGATGCAATTTCAAATGGGTCAGCGCCATTCCAGCCCTGACGTGAAACTGCGGGCCGGTGGCGGGATGTTCAAACACAGCGGACCATTCGCCCGACCACCCAATCGCCATAACCGCGCCCTGGTTCCTGGTTTCGATGTTGAAAAAGGGCAGGAATTGGCTGGAGGAACGTCCGCCTCCGGGCTGCAGACTGAGTGTTCCGCGTTCGCCCAGAACGCGGGTCATGGGCATGAAGTCATTGATGGAACAGGTCGCCCCCCGGGCGTAGTGAATCGTGGGATCGCCATCGGAAGACAACAGCGGGGCGTCGAGCGCCTGGATGTCTTCCAATATGGGTGTATCCCGGCTACCGGTGTTCTTGAAGTGAATGACCCACTCGACCGCCGGAAAATCTTTAAAGACGGTGGCGGCGCAATGCAAGACCAGTCCTGAATGCGGGTCGGAGTAGGTGAACTCTTGTTGTTGTTTCGTGGCGTCGATTTCCGTGTCCCCGATCGCGAATTTCCAGCCAGGCAACAATTCTGCGGATGGCCTGCCGGCATAGATAAATGAGAATGGGGGTTGCGTCGCTTCCGGAAAAATACTGGCTGCGGTTTTCCCATAGGCCACTGCCGGCATGTGAAAAGCCTGCGCCCAGGCTTTGGCAATGGCCATCTCCGCGCTGGTTCCCGAAGTAGTCAGAGTTTCTTCGGCTTCGGGATCGCCTGGGTTAACGCCCGATGGATTCGAGGCGAGACATGGATTGGGGAACAGCCCCAGCGCCGCCGCGCCTGCGCCCAGGCGCATAAAACCCCGGCGAGTAAAAGGATGGTCGCTCATAGATTATTCCGGCATGAAATTGATAAACGAGGCGCCGGGAAGAATCAAGTCCATTGAGTACGATAGTGAGCCGGTTGGCAGGGATGATTCGAACAGTTTTTCTCCCATCTTCATTTAAGGATTTAAGCCGATAATCGAAACAGAAGAAATTCTTCGATTTGCCTGTGAGGTTTCCTTTTGAACGGTGTTTGGCGGAAAACACCCGAAGAGAATAGCCGGGTGCCAGCCCAGCGATTCTTTTTCATCTTCGTAGGGCTGATACTTGCCGGGACGGCGACTCCAGGGCAAACAGCGCCGCAACCCGATCCTGCAATCCTGCTTCAGCAGGTTCGCACGCGCCTACTACAAGACGCCCACCGGCAACCTCGCTACACCTGCGCGCAGAGCATTACCCGGGAAATGTATCGCCTAAGCGTTGGAGCGTCGCAATCATGCAAAGCGATCAGCTCCTGGCTCGGAGATTCCGAAGCGCGAACCTTACTTATCTCCCGGGACCGTCTCCGTTTGGATGTCGCCATTGCAGACAATCGCGAGATTCACGCTTGGCCGGATGCGGAAAGATTCTCAGAAGACGAATTCCGCCTCGTTTTGGGTGATGGTTTCTTTGGCACGGGGGATTTTGGGTTCATTATCCCCGAGATCTTCGGCAGCTCCGCAAATGTGGACTTCACAGGCAAGCGCGTTTCGGGTGGCCGCACGCTCTTCGATTACACGTACGCAGTTCCGGTGCAGTCCAGCACCTATCAGGTGCAAACACAGTCCGCCCCGGTCATTTCCGGATACAGCGGCTCCTTTGCGTTGGATCCCGAAGCCGAGGATCTGGCTGCACTCACGCTTCGCACCGCCGAGCTGCCGCTAATTTCCCGAGTATGCATTGTGCAAAGCCGGATCGAATATGCGAGGGTGAACATCCATGAGCGCGCAGTTCTGGTTCCCCGCGAAACACAATTGCGCGCTCTCTACCGCGACGGCCGGGCAGGCTCGAACGACACTCAATATTCGAGCTGCCGGGAGTATGGCAGCAAAGCAACATTGCGCTTCGACGGTGTCGAATCGTTATCGGAACCGAGCGTCGCCACGCCGCCCGTGCAAAGCGGTGAGCGCCCGCCTAGTCCGTTCCCGCCGGGATTGGAGGTGCGTTGTCGCATCATGATGCCACTCGACTCCAATACGGCAGCGGCGGGAAATCCGATTAGCGCGGCTCTTCTTTCGCCGATTCGCGACAACGAGGGAGTGGTTCTGGCGCCGCGCGGAGCCTTGGTCCAGGGCCGCTTAATGCGATTCACCTACCATCGCAGCAAGCCCGATTTTTTTGAGGTCGGCTTGCGTCTTGACTCGGTCGAAGTAAACGGAAGTCGCCAGCCCATCTATGCCGCACTATCGCATCCCGCGGCAGTACCGTTACTGTCCGCACATGCAAAAATCGCGGACGGTCGCATCCCACAAGCTGCTGACCTGCCTTCGCCTCTTCCCGAAGATGTGGGTGTGTTCTTTTTCGTCGGCGGATCCTTACACCTGAAACAGCTCGATACGGTCTGGAGCACCCTGCCTCCAGAGGTCCTGCCGAGCACTCGCCAGCCCAATCCGCCTGAGCTTTCTCCCGTTCGACAACAACAGGCAGCCGAGACCGACGTTATCAAGAGCTTCGCGCTCGCAGTTAATTATTCTCAGCAAGCCACCGCTTTGCTGGATGCGAAACCGGCCACGCTGGCCCTGGCCGACTATCCCAGGCTAACGGATATTCTGGGGCTCCGCCGTCAAGCGGTCGGGATAGGGAAATCGGCCGATACCGAAGCGTTGAACGATCTTTATCCAGGCCTTGGAGATAGGTTCAAGAATCAATTTCTCGCTGCGCTTACTTTGTTTATTCAAGCTTGTGACCGGGAGTCGGGCTCGGCTGGAAGTAGCAGGGGCGAATTAAGCCGCAGCACGCTTCTCTACGACGAGTGGGAAGGTTGGTATGCAATCCACCACGACGAGATCCATGAGCTCGCAAAGAAGGACGGCGCGCTTCCAGATTTCTAGCCAACGCGCGGGCGTCTGTCTATTTCCATTCACGCAGGGCGGAAGATTTGGGAATTCGCTAGAATATGCCGCGTCGATTCTTATTTATTAGCTTATGCTGAGCGGAGCGCTGACCTGCCCGGCCAAGAATTTCCGGCGCTAAATATCGCAGAGCTCTAAGGAGCAATCGAAATGGCGAGTTCTGAACTTCGCCGCGCAGGACGAGAACCGATCCGCGAAATCGATATCCTCTGGATCACAGCCGGCCTGGGATGCGATGGCGACACCATCGCCATGACCGCCGCGACCCAACCGAGCATCGAAGATATTCTCCTCGGCGCCCTACCGTGGATTCCTAAAGTCAATTTGTACAATCCTTTTCTCTCCCGGGAAAATGGAGACGAATTCATGGCGTTCTTTCATCGCGCTGCCGAAGAAAAATCGGACTCGCCGTTCATTCTGGTGATGGAAGGCTCGATTCCCGATGAGCACAATAAAGCGGAGGGTTATTGGGCGTCGTTCGGCACCGATGCAAAAACCGGCCAGCCGATTACCACTTGTGAGTGGATTGACCGCCTGGCGCCGAAAGCCTGGGCGGTGATTGCCGCCGGCACCTGCGCCACTTATGGCGGAATCCATGCCATGGAAGGCAATCCCACGGGTTGCATGGGGCTGCCGGATTATTTGGGTTGGCAGTGGAAGTCGAGGGCGGAGATTCCCGTTGTGTGCGTACCCGGCTGCCCGGTGCAACCGGACAATTTTATGGAGACGCTTTTGTATTTGCTCTACATGGTGGCTGGCCGCGCACCAATGATTCCGCTCGATGAGGCTCTGCGCCCCACCTGGCTATTTGGAAATACTGTCCACGAAGGATGTGATCGCGGAGGATTCTATGAGCAAGCACAGTTCGCGGAAGAGTATGGATCGCCGCTGTGCATTGTGAAGTTGGGATGCTGGGGGCCGGTGGTGCAGTGCAACGTTGGCAAACGAGGCTGGATGGGCGGGATCGGCGGATGCCCGAATGTTGGCGGCATCTGCATTGGATGCACCATGCCCGGATTTCCCGACAAATTCATGCCCTTTATGAATCAGCCCCCTGGGTCGCTGTTGTCTTCCGCGGCGGTGCAGACCTATGGGCGCGCGATTCACGCTTTACGGCGCTTCACCCAGGCATCGATGAATAAAGAGCCCAGCTGGCGCCATCCCGGGAACAGGAAATCGCGTCAAAGCACCTGACTTAACATAGAGTTACAGCGCTAGATATTTTCACGCGAGCTTACATGATTTGGTCCTCGTGGCCGGACAATGCGGATGGCAAAGCCCGCGCGGGCGCCGCGTCGGTTGAAGATTCTTCCATGGAGCCGGCGCAGGCCGAGGCGATTCTGCAAAGTCTTGCCGGCGTGTTCAACCAACACAATGCGGAGCATGCCCGACATGTGGTTTATCCAGCGGAGGCGCGCGGCGAAGGATGGTCCGGCGACCCGCCTCTGCTCAGCTTGGAGGCCCGTTACCGGGCCCTCGTCGAACAGATTCCAGCGGTCGTTTTCATGGCGTACCTGGATCGCGGCATTGGCGAGGCTTATGTAAGCCCGCAGATCGAAGCGGCACTCGGCTTCTCGCAAGAGGAGTGGCTGGAAGATCCTGTGCGCTGGTACAGCCATATCCATCCCGACGACAAACACCGCTGGAGCACGGAAGCGGCGGAAATGTTTCTTACCGGGGCGCCGCTGCGTTCCGCCTACCGCGTGCTGGCGCGCGACGGCCAGGTGATCTGGTTTCATTGCGAAGCCAAAATGATTCGCAAGGAAAATGGCGATCCCTGGTTCATTCACGGGGTCGGCTTTGACATCACCGACCTCAAGCTTACCGAAGGGGCGTTGCACGAAGAGCGCAACATGGTTTCGGCGATTCTGCATACGGTCGGGGCGTTGGTGGTGGTGCTCGATCAGGAGGGCAGCATTGTCCGCTTCAACCGGGCTTGCGAACAAACCAGCGGTTATTCTTTTGCGGCGGTTTCCGGGCGCAAAATCTGGGATGTGTTCACGGATCCGGAGGACGCGGAGAGTTTCAAGTCAGTTTTTCAACGGCTCTGCGCGGACCAATCCGGAACCGAATACGAAGGCTACCTGGTGCGGCGTGACGGCACTCGCCGCTTGATTGCATGGTCAAGCACCATGCTTCCTGCCGTCGACGGACCGGCCAGTTATATTGTCGCCACCGGCACCGACATCACCGAACGCAAGCAACTGGAGAAAGCTATCCTGGAAATCAGCTCGCGGGAGCAGCGCCGCATTGGACAGGATCTGCATGACGGCCTGGGCCAGCATTTGACTGGTATCGCCTTCATGACCAAGGTCCAAGAACAAAAAATGATCGAGAAGGGGATGCCCGAAGCCGGCGATGCGGCCAAAATCGTTGATCTGGTCAATGAGGCGATCCACAAGACCCGTGAATTGGCGCGCGGGCTGCTTCCCGTTCTTTCCGACGCGCAGGGCCTGATGTCGGCTTTGCAGCAGTTGGCGGCCGAGGTCGAGGATCTATTCGGCATCAGCTGCCGCTTCCAATGTCTCGCCCCCGTGCTTCTGGATGACGACGATCGCGCCACCCATCTCTACTACATTGCGCGGGAAGCGGTGAATAATGCTATAAAGCACGGGCATGCCCGCCAGATTCTGATTCGGCTGGCTGCCGACGACGACCAGGGGGTGTTAACCATTGAGGATGATGGCGGCGGAATCGGCGACTCGGTTCCCAACAATAAAGGCATGGGCATGCATCTCATGAGCTACCGGGCCAACATGGTGGGTGGTTCGCTGCGGGTGCAACCCGCTCCTACGCTGGGAACGCTGGTGATTTGCCTGTTCCCGGTGAGCGATCGCGGGATGAAGTGAAGCGGAACAAAACGAAATATGAACCTGTCGAGTAAAACTCAGAATCACGCATTTGTTAAAAAAAGAATCATGGTGGTGGACGACCATCCCATCGTGCGCCAGGGTTTGGCTCTGCTCATCAATCGTGAACCCGATCTGGTGGTCTGCGGGGAAGCCGAAGAAGCCATGGGAGCGCGGCACGTGCTGGCTTCCGCCCGGCCCGATGTCCTGATCGTGGATATCTCGTTGAATGGTCCCGATGGTCTCGACCTGCTGAAAAATATTCGGGCTACGCATCCTGCCCTTCCCGTGCTCATGCTTTCCATGCATGACGAAGCCATCTATGCGGAGCGGGCGCTGCGGGCCGGCGCGAATGGTTACATCATGAAGCAAGAGGCGACGGAAAAGGTTCTGGTCGCGCTGCGCCGCATTCTAGGCGGCGAAATCTACGTGAGCGACCGCATCGCCAATCGTATGCTCCGGCACTACGTCACCGGCTCAGGCACGGTGCGGAACTCTTCCATCGCCGATCTGAGCGATCGCGAACTGGAGGTCTTCCGCCTGATCGGCGATGGCCACGGCACCCGCCAGATTGCCGAAGAACTGCACCTCAGCATAAAAACCGTCGAATCCTACCAGGCTCACATCAAGGAAAAATTGTCCCTGCGCAGCGCCCGCGAACTGATGCAACACGCCATCCAGTGGAATATGAACGGCAAAGCCGTCTAATCCAGCTTTCCGACAATTCTGATTTAGCCAATCGGGTTTTGCACAGTGGGGGAATCCCTGATGGATTTCATGGTCATTCCCACCCAAGCGGAAAAGTGGTGTGCCCGCTTGTGATCCTCCTTTGGATTGTTAATCCTACGGATGGCATTAAGGGGCTGAATTTTGCGAAACTGCGCCGGACTCACCGTTTTTGACTTTTTCTTTATGCAGCTGGGGATGCGTGGATTTTCCTGAGTGGCCTCAGGAGTTTGCCCACACGAATGGTAGGAGAGGAGATTTTCTTTATGGCAGCGGATACAGTTCCGTACGGTCGAATTACTCAGAAACCTTCGCCGGTGGCCGAGGTACACATACTGTGGATTACAGCCGGGTTGGGGTGTGACGGCGATTCCGTCTCCATTACCGCAGCCACGCAACCCAGTGTCGAAGATGTCTTACTAGGTGCGATCCCGGGCTTGCCAAAAGTTCATCTCCACAATCCAGTTTTGGCCTATGAAGTCGGCGACGACTTTATGAAGTTCTTCTACCGGGCGGAGGAGGGAGATCTGGAACCCTTCGTTTTGGTGGTGGAAGGCTCGATTCCCAACGAAAAGATCAAGAAAGAAGGTTACTGGGCAGGATTGGGTACTGATCCTGAGACGGGCCAGCCCATCACCACCAATGAATGGATTGACCGTCTGGCTCCGAAGGCATTGGCTGTCATCGGCTGCGGCACCTGCGCGACCTACGGCGGGATTCACGCCATGGAAGGCAATCCCACCGGCGCCATGGGGCTCGCCGACTACCTGGGATGGGATTGGCGGTCGAAAGCCGGTCTGCCCATCGTGAACGTCCCCGGTTGCCCGGTTCAGCCCGACAATTTCATGGAGACGGTTCTTTATCTTCTTTATCAGGTGGCTGGATTGGCTCCGATGATTCCGTTGGACGATCAGCTTCGCCCGACATGGCTTTTCGGCAAGACGGTTCACGAAGGCTGCGACCGCGCCGGCTACTACGAGCAGGGCGATTTCGCGGAGGTGTACGGCTCGCCGAAATGCATTGTGAAACTGGGCTGCTGGGGGCCGGTGGTGAATTGCAACGTCCCCAAACGCGGCTGGATGGCGGGAATTGGGGGCTGTCCTAATGTCGGCGGGATTTGCATTGGCTGCACCATGCCCGGTTTTCCCGATAAGTTTATGCCCTTCATGGACGAGCCGCCCGGCGGCAAGTTATCCAGTGCCGCGGTGGGCGCCTACGGGCGCGCCATTCGCGCGCTGCGCAGCGTCACCCAGAGCACCGTCAATAAAGAACCGAAGTGGCGTCACCCGCGCGCGGAACTGACCACGGGATACCACGCCAGAACCTACTAGAAACCAAGGCCGACTAGAGATTTGCGAGCACTGAAAATTCAAAGGAGCGATCTATGAGTACGACTACCGCACCGACCCAGGATGTTCCCAGCAAAAAGAGGAATCTGGTGGAAATGAACTGGGACCCGATTACCCGAATCGTGGGCAGCCTGGGCATCTTTACCAAGATCGACTTCGAGAATCGTCACGTGGCCGAGTGCCACAGCACCTCGTCGATTTTTCGTGGGTACAGCATCTTCATGAAGGGGAAAGACCCCCGCGACGCCCATTTCATCACCAGCCGCATCTGCGGCATCTGCGGCGACAATCACGCCACCTGTGCCACTTACGCGCAGAACATGGCCTTCGGCATCAAGCCTCCGCCGATCGCGGAGTGGATTGTCAATCTCGGCGAGGCGGCCGAATACATGTTCGACCACAACATTTTTCAGGACAATCTGGTCGGCGTGGACTTCTGCGAGCAGATGGTGAAAGAAACCAATCCCAAGGTTTGGGCGAAGGCTCAATCCACTGCGGCTCCGCACGCCAGCACCCACGGCTACCGCACCATTGCCGACATTATGACCGCGCTGAATCCCTTTACCGGGGCTTTCTACCGCGAAGCCCTGGTAATGAGCCGCATGACGCGCGAAATGTTCTGCCTGATGGAAGGTCGGCACGTGCATCCATCCACGCTCTACCCCGGTGGCGTTGGCACCGTGCCCACCGTTCAACTCTTCACCGACTATCTGGTTCGCTTAATGAAGTATGTCGAGTTCATGAAGAAAGTGGTGCCGTTGCACGACGACCTATTCGACTTTTTCTATGACGCCTTGCCCGGTTACGAAGAAGTCGGCCGGCGGCGGGTTCTGCTCGCCTGCTGGGGATCCTTCAATGACCCCGATCACTGCGACTACACCTACAAAAACATGACCAACTGGGGCCGCTCGATGTTCGTGACTCCAGGCATTGTCGTGGATGGCAAGCTGGTAACCACCGATCTGGTGGATATTAATCTGAACATCCGCATCCTGCTGGGAAGCTCCTATTACGACGAGTGGAAAAATTCACAAACCTTCGTGAAGACCGATCCGCTGGGCAATCCAGTGGATAAGAACCATCCCTGGAACCAGACCACGATTCCCCGGCCACAGAAGCGCGATTTTGACGGCAAGTACACCTGGGTGATGTCCCCGCGTTGGTTTGACAAGCGCACTGGCGACCACCTTGCCATGGATACCGGAGGTGGTCCGATCGCCCGCCTTTGGGCGACTGCCTTGGCTGGCCTGGTAGACATCGGGTACATCAAATCCACCGGCAACAGCGTGAAGATGTATCTGCCCAAGACCACATCGATGCCTGAAGTGGAGTTTGAGTGGAAGATACCCAAGTGGAGCAATGCCATCGAGCGTGATCGGGCGCGGACCTATTTCCAAGTGTATGCTGCCTGTGCCGCACTCCACTTTATGGAAAAAGCCATGCAAGAATTGCACGCCGGCCACACCAAGACCTGGACCGATTTCAAGGTGCCGGAAGAAGCCATCGGCTGCGGCTTCCATGAAGCGGTTCGCGGCGTGCTTTCGCACCATGTTGTCATCAAGGATGGCAAAATCGCCAACTATCACCCCTATCCGCCAACCCCATGGAACGCCAATCCGCGCGACATTTACGGGACGCCTGGTCCCTACGAAGATGCGGTGCAGAACACGCCCATTTTTGAGGAAAATGGGCCGGATAAGTTCAAGGGGATCGATATCATGCGCGCGGTGCGCAGCTTCGATCCTTGTTTGCCGTGCGGCGTACACATGTATCTCGGCAACGGAAAGGTGCTGGAGACGCATCATTCGCCGATGTTTGGTCTTCAACCGTGATTAGCTAAGCTGCGAGTTCGGAATGCCGCCCCCGCGGGCGCGGCAGAGGTGAGGGCGACGGATTTATCCTGGGCTTGGGAAGAATCGATCCGCGCCCTCACTTCTGCGAGTCAGCGGAAGAGAGTTTTCAAGGAGGATTGTGGACGACGGCAAAAACGGCGACGGCAAAAACAAAGACTTCCGCGAAGAAATGCAACGCGTAGGGAGCCTGGTGCAGGAGATTGAATTGATCGCCGACCCGGCGATCAAAGCTTCGACCAAAGAACTGGTCCAGTTGCTGATGGATTTGCACGGCGCCGCGTTCGACAAGATGCTCGGCATCCTGGCTGATTCTGGCGAACCGGGAATGGAACTCATTGATCGTCTGGGGCGCGATCCGCTGGTGAGCAGTCTTCTGATTCTTTATGGACTTCATCCCGAAGAGTTCGAAACTCGCGTGGTGAAGAGCGTGGAAAGAATGCGTCCTCAGCTGAGAAAGCAGGGATGTGAAATCGAATTGCTCGGAATGGCCGACGGGGTGATTCGCGTCCATATCGAGACCGGTTCACACAGCTGTGGCTCGACTGGGAAGACGGTGCAGGCCAGCGTCGAGGGAGCCCTTTACGATGCTGCGCCGGACATGGCTTCCCTGCAGATTGAAGGCCTGGAAGAAAAGCCCTCGTCAGGTTTTGTAGCTTTAGACACGCTAACGAACCCTTCTGCAGGAGCGCTGGGGAATCATTCAGACGCACTGGAAACGCAGGGCGCCGATTAAGATCGTAAGGCGGGTTCAGGAGTCATTTCGAATTCCGACATCGTCATCATGAGCGCTTCGCAATTTACCGAACCTGCCGATGGTTTTGGAACGCTGCGCCAGTTCGCGCGGC
This sequence comes from uncultured Acidobacteriaceae bacterium, assembly GCA_963834075.1. Classification (GTDB taxonomy): domain Bacteria; phylum Acidobacteriota; class Terriglobia; order Terriglobales; family Acidobacteriaceae; genus PALSA-270. The sequence continues at coordinate 797,950 of CAWIAH010000003.1, read as the reverse complement.
GTCCGCGGCCTTTGGAGCGGTGTGAGTTGTGCAGCGCTGGACTGCAAGCGGGCCATCCCCACCTGATCGAGGTTGCGAAACGCAAAATTATCTGCACCTGCGATGCCTGCGCCATTCTTTTTAGCGGGCAGGGCGTGAAATTCAAGCGCGTGCCCCGCCGGGTGCGCTCCTTGCCGGACTTCCAACTCAGCGAAGCCGAGTGGAGCGGGTTGATGATTCCCATCAACATGGCCTTCTTCTTCCGCAGCAGCCTGGAGGATCGCACGATCGCACTCTATCCCAGCCCGGCGGGTGCGACTGAATCTCTGCTGCCGCTCGAATCCTGGAACGAGATTGTGTCGCGCAATGCAGTTTTGAATGAGATGGAGGCCGACGTGGAGGGCCTGCTGGTAAACCGACTGGGCTACTCCCGTGGCTACGCGAGCCCGCAGTACTATCTGCTGCCCATCGACGAGTGCTACAAGCTGGTGGGATTGATCCGCTTGCATTGGAAGGGCCTTTCCGGCGGCAGCGAAGTGTGGAAAGAGTTGGGCGAGTTTTTCGCCAATCTCAAATCGCGATCGAGCGCCGTTTCGGCAAGAGGCCGGGACTTGTCTGGCGTGGAAGAGGAATCGCGTGCCTGACCTAAACTTCAAGGTGGAAGGCGTCGAGGTGGTGGCCAACGCGATCGCGCCCATGCTGGCTTTTAAATTGCGCCTGGCGGATGCTAATCCCGAGCAGAGCATCCATACGGTTGCGTTACGCTGCCAGATTCAACTGGAAGTCACCCGCCGCAAGTACACGCCTGCGGATCAGGAGCGCCTGCTCGATTTATTTGGCGAGCCCAGCCGCTGGGGACAGACTTTACGAAATCTTTTATGGACGCACGCGAATCTGGTCGTGCCTTCCTTTAAAGGAAGCACCGTGGTGGATCTACCGGTGCCCTGCAGCTTCGACTTCAATGTAGCCGCCACCAAATATTTCGACGGTCTCGGCGATGGAGAAATTCCGCTTTGCCTGCAATTCAGCGGCACGGTTTTTTATGCCAATACTGAAGGCGGATTGCAGGTCGCGCCCATCTCCTGGGACAAAGAGACGCGTTTCCGGCTGCCGGTAGCTATCTGGCGCGAAATGATGGAGACGTACTATCCAAACAGCGTCTGGCTGCGTCTTCACAAAGATGCTTTTGACCGCCTGCATCAATACAAAATGCGCCAGGGAATTGCCACCTGGGAAGAGGTTCTGGAGAGTCTTCTTGCGGTGGAAGAGACGGTGATGTGATGAATCTCGAAGCCGTCCATCAGATTGCGAAAGCCGTTCTCTACGAGGGATATATGTTATATCCCTACCGCCCGTCCTCGGTGAAAAATCAACAGCGCTGGAACTTCGGGGTGCTTTGCCCGCGAGCTTACAGCGAAGCCCAGCAAGGCAGCGAAGCCTGGACCGTGCAAACCGAATGCCTGGTCGAAGGCGATTCGATGACTGAACTCGAAGTTCGGGTTCGCTTTCTGCATTTGGTGGCTCGCTCGGTCGGCGAGCTTGCGTCGCAAGGGAACGAACTTTCGCCAGGCGAACTACCGAAATTCCGCCTTGTCGAAGAGCTATCGCTCAACGACCGTATGTACCAGCCCTGGCAAGAAGCCGTCGAGCAGGAAGTGATCGTACCGGTTTGCAATTTGGAGTCGCTGGTGCGAACCCCGATCACCCACGCCGTGGGTTTCGCCGCGGGAAAGCAGATTGAGGAATTGCGCGATTCCGCGGGCGCGATTGCCGGCGTTCTGATTCGCGAACGGCATGAGTTGCTCGGGGAAGTAGAGTTGTCGGTGTCGCCGGCCGGAAGCGACTTGTTTAAGGTCTGCGTCCGCGTGCGCAACCTTACGCCCTTTGTCCATCACGACGGCACCACGCGGGATGAGGCTTTACTCCAGTCATTCGTCTCGACTCACACCGTGCTGGGCGTCACCAGTGGCCGCTTTGTCTCACTGCTTGATCCTCCGGAACATCTCCGCAACATTGCTGCCTCCTGCAGCAACCTGGGCACCTGGCCGGTTCTGGTGGGAGTGGAAGGGCAACGCGACACCATCCTCTCCTCGCCCATCATTCTCTACGACTATCCGCAGATCGCTCCGGAGAGCGCCGGCGATTTATTTGACGGCACCGAGATTGACGAGATCCTCTCGTTGCGAATCATGACTTTGACCGACGAAGAAAAGCGCGAGATGAGCCAATCCGACGAGCGCGCCCGCCAGATGTTGCAGCGCACTGAAACCATGCCGGTCGAGCAACTGATGAAGTTGCATGGCGTGCTGCGTGGCCTGCGCCCGCTCCACGAGGACATCCAATGAACGAATGGGAATGGCAACTTCTCGAGGAGAAAACTCCGCTCGATCAGGTGGAGATCGCCGGTATTGACGTTCGTGCGGGCAGCCGCGTCCGCCTTCGCCCGCGCAAGGGTGGCGACATCATCGATATCGCCCTCAATGGCCAGATTGCCACGATCGAGTGCCTGGAGCAGGATTACGAGGGCAAATGCCATGTCTGCGTGGTGCTCGACGAGGACCCCGGCCGCGATATGGGTTTGCTTCGCCAGCCAGGGCACCGTTTCTTTTTCGATGCCGAAGAAGTTGAGCCGCTTTCCGAAGAGGAATCCGGGAAAACAGCAGCCGTGCCAAGGCCCAGCATTCTGGTCGCCGGGATCGGCAATATCTTTCTCGGGGACGACGCCTTCGGGGTGGAAGTCATCCGCCGCATGGCCGGCCGTAAACTGCCCGAAGCCGTGCGCGTTTCCGATTTTGGCATCCGCGGCTTCGATCTCGCTTACGCCCTGCAAGACGGATACGAAGCCACAATTCTGGTCGACGCCTGCCCGCACGGCCAGGCCCCGGGCACATTGTATGTCATCGAGCCCGATTTGAAGGAATTGGATAATCCCGACGCGCCCCAGGCGACGGTAGAAGCTCACGCCATGAACCCGGTCAGCGTCCTGCGCATGGCGCGGGCCATGAATATTGAGTTGAAAAACATTTTACTGGTGGGCTGCGAGCCGCAGACCCTCGGCGGGGACGAAGGTCAAATGGGATTGAGCCCAGCCGTCGAAGCTGCGTTGGATGAAGCGGTACGACTGATCGAATCTCTGGTGGATCGGATATTGAGCGGCGGCGGGCTTGGGCCCAAGCCGCCTTCTGAACTGTAAATCGCGTGAAAAGGAGATCGCCGTGGCAAGAGACACTGGTAGTGACAACATCAGCGACAAAGACACGCTCTATATGCTCAGTGGGGTGGCGCTCGTCGTCTTCGGAGCGGGGCTGATTCTCAGCAATCCCATTGCACGACGCTATCTCGGCCGGCTGGGCGTCGGCAATCTGGTGACCATGGCCTTACCCGATCTGGATCGTTATCTGAAGCTACGGTCCATGTAGTGGTTGTGGGTCGGCGTGTGCCGCCATTGCGCTGGCTGGGAGGCATAGCGCCAGAAAGAGCCCAGGGATTTAGTGTCCGCCGAGGCGGAATTCCTATGGTTTTGAATCCAACTCAAGAGGGTCGAATCGTTCATGGGACAGGCAAACTATGTGTTGGATCCAAAAGCGAGCCAGTTTACCGTGCAGGCTTTCGCCGAAGGTCTCGCCGGAATCGCCGATCATCGCCCCAGATTTTCCATTCCGGAGTTTTCCGGAAGCCTGGAGTTCGATCCAGGCCAACTGGCGAAGGGAGCCCTGCATCTCACCGCTCGGCTTGGCTCTTTGACAATTATTGATGAAGTGAGCCCAAAGGATCGCAAGGCGATTGAGCGGGTTATGTTTGATGAAGTATTGCAGCAGGAACTGTATCCGGAGGTCGCGTTCCGCAGTTCCCGCATCGCTTGCAGCTCGGTGAGTCCAAATCGTTACCGCGCGGATATTGAAGGTACGCTGTCGCTCCACGGCACGGAGAACCCGCAGTCCATACAGGCACAGTTGGTGCTGGGTGATGGCAGTCTGAGAGCTTATGGTGAGTTCCGGCTCCGGCAGACCGATTACGATCTCACCATTGCGTCCGTGGCGGGTGGCCTGTTGCGCATCAAGGACGAGTTGAAATTCGTGTTTTTTATCGTGGCGCGCGCTCCTGGGAAAAATGGTTGATCACCGCGTGTCGCCGCCGGTTAAGATTTTGCTAATTTAATTTTATTGGGAGATCCTGGTTTTGCACCAAGCCCTAAATCAAACACGCCAACCGGAGGCTGCCACGGTCCGATACATTACTGACGCCAAGCGCAGTAAGTTCATGGTCCGGGCGTTTGCCGGCGGGTTGCTGTCGGCATTCGGCCACAATCCAACCATCGCGATCCCGGATTTTTCCGGTGAAGCGCTGGTTAATCCTGAAAACCTGCAGGAAAGCTCGCTGCATCTCGTGATCCAAGCGGCATCACTGGCAGTGCAGGGCGATATCAGCGACAATGACCGCGACGAAATGAATCGCCGGATGCAGGAAGAGGTTCTCGAATCCGGCAGCTATCCGGAAATCGTATACGAGTGTTCCAGGCTTTCGGCCAGCAAGACAGGGGAGGGGCAGTACTGGGTGTCGCTCAACGGCGAACTCTCGTTGCACGGTGTCACCCGGCGTCAACCGGTTTCCGCGCGCGTAACCCTGAATGGCGACAGCCTGCGCGCTGCTGGAGATTTCTCGGTGCTGCAGAGCGATTATGAAATCCGCTTGGTTTCAGCCGCCGCAGGCACGGTAAAGCTTAAAGATGAACTCAAGTTGTCATTTGACATTTCGGCCACTCGAAAAAGCTGAAATGCAGGCCGATCATGATTCGCCGGGAGGATGTCGCATGTGTTTAGCCATACCAGGAAAGATTGTCGAGATCGCTTCCGAGAATACTGATTCGGCGATGGTCGAGGTGGTCGGTGTCCGCAGAAGAATCGATTTGGGTTTGTTGCATGACGACAAACCCGTCGTGGGCGATTGGGTGCTGGTGCACGTGGGCTTCGCCATGAGCAAGATCAGCGAACAGGATGCGGCCGATCAGATGAACACTTTACATATGCTGGGAGAAATCGACGGCGCCATGCAGGAAGTGCGTGGTTACGGGCTGGAAGATCCCGGGCAGGCCGGTTCGCCGGATGCCAGAGCGGCAGCCTCTGTGCTGCATAATCTCGATGTCAAAAACGCCAAAGTGAACTGATGGCGATTCGCCAGGAATTTTATGAGATTTGTCGACGAGTTTCGCGAGCCTGAGCTCATTTCAAAGACGGCGGAAGAAATTCGCCGCCTCGCCGGTACCGAACGCCAATACCGCATGATGGAAGTCTGCGGCGGACATACCCATGCCATTTACCGCTTCGGACTGAAAGACATTCTTCCCGAAAATATCGAGCTGATTCATGGCCCCGGCTGCCCGGTTTGCGTGCTTCCCATGGGGCGCATTGATGATGGGCTATCCATTGCGCAGCAGCCGGATGTAATCTTCGCCGCCTTCGGCGACATGATGCGCGTCCCCGGCACTACCGGCAGCCCGCTCGAGCACAAAGCCCGCGGCAGGGATGTTCGCATCGTCTATTCGCCGTCGGATGCGCTTAAACTGGCGCGGCTCAATCCCGATAAGCATGTAATGTTTTTTGCCATCGGCTTTGAGACCACGGCGCCCTCGACAGCGCTCACCATGATCCGCGCCCGTTCCGAGGGCCTCCACAACTTCTCGGTGTTTTGCAATCACGTCACCATCATTCCCGCGATTCGCGCCATCCTCGATTCGCCCGACATGCGCCTCGATGCTTTCATCGGCCCCGGTCACGTCTCCACCGTCATCGGCTGCCGTCCTTATGAATGGATCGCGCAGAACGAGCACAAGCCCATCGTTGTCTCCGGCTTCGAACCGCTGGACATGCTGCAATCGATTGTCATGCTATTGCGGCAGCTGAAAGCCGGCGAATCCAAGGTAGAAAATCAGTACAAGCGCGTGGTTCCCTGGGAAGGCAACCGCGCCGCGCTGAAAGCGATGGCCGAAGTTTTCGAATTGCGTCCTTATTTCGAGTGGCGCGGCCTGGGCTTCATCTCGCAGTCTGCCTTGCGCGTAAACGACAAGTATGCCGAATGGGATGCGGAACAACGCTTTTCCGTCCCCGGTATTCGGGTCACCGACCCCAAAGCCGCGCAATGTGGAGAGGTGCTGAAAGGTGTACTCAAACCGCATCAATGTAAACTGTTTGGACTCGAGTGCACGCCGGAACATCCCATCGGCGCGCTGATGGTTTCATCGGAAGGATCATGCGCAGCCTATCACAGCTACCAACACCGCAAGGCAGCGATGGAGTCGAGCCTGACGCCCATCGCGTGAAAGACCGGGTGAGCGCTCCCGTCGCGCCTGACGAATCCGCCTCCATTCGTTTTCGCGAACCAAACATCACCATGGCACACGGCGCCGGCGGCAAAGCCAGCCGCCGCCTGGTAGAGGGTCTATTCGCTCCGCTCCTGTTTCCCGCATCCTCAGAACCTCTGGCTGACGGCGCAATTCTCGATTTCAACGGTCTGCGAATGGCGATCACAACCGATAGCTTTGTCGTTAAACCGTTGAGCTTTCCCGGTGGTTCCATCGGAGAACTCGCGGTGAACGGCACGGTGAACGACCTCGCCGTGTCGGGCGCCAGGGCCGAGACTCTGGTTTGCACCTTCATCATCGAAGCCGGCCTTCCCACGCCGGTTTTGGAGGCCGAAGTTCGCGCCATGGCGAGGGCTGCCCGTGAAGCCGGCGTCGCTTTCGCCGGAGGCGACACAAAAGTTGTCGAGAATGGTAAAGCCGATGGCATGTACATCTCCACAACCGGCATCGGGCGCACCCTTAAGGGCGTGAATATCAATCCGCGCTCGGTGCGTGCCGGCGATAGAGTTTTGCTCTCCGGCCCGGTCGGCAATCACGGCATTACCATTCTTCTGGCTCGGGGCGAGCTCGATCTCGAGGCCGACCTGCGCTCCGATTCGCGCTCGGTGTTCCCTCTGGTCGAAGCTCTGGTACGGGAAGCGGCTCCGGGAATCCGCTGGATGCGCGATCCCACCCGCGGCGGCGCGGCCACTTCGCTCAACGAATTGGCGCGCGATTGCGGATTGGGAATCGTTCTGTTTGAAGAGCAAGTGCCAGTCTGTGACCTGGTGCGCGGCGCCTGCGAATTGCTCGGCCTCGATCCTCTGCACATCGCCAATGAGGGCCAGTTTCTCGCCATCATCGCACCCGAATACGCAGATGCCGCACTAAATGCGCTCCGCCTGGCCCCGGGCGGTGAGCAGGCGCAACTGATCGGCGAAGTGCGCCAGCAGCCTGCGGGCTCGGTACTCGCAACTACCCGCTATGGCGGAAGCCGCATTGTGGATATGCTGGTCGGCGATCCTCTTCCCCGCATCTGTTAACCAGGCGGCTCGGGGGTGGCGCGGACGCTCTTGTCCGCATGCGCGCCCTTTTAAGTGCGCGAAATATCGTTCGGACGCGAACAGGCAACAGCATGGCAACCGCAACCAGACTCGCAAGTCACATTGAACAGCGCCTGCAGCACCGTAATCAGATCGTTGAGCAATTCTTTGTCAGGGAATCGCCCCGCCTCGCCTTGGCCTGCCGTGAAATGTCGGAGCGCTTTCTGCGAGGCGGCCGCCTGCTGGCTTTCGGCCGCGGTCCCTATGCTACCGACGGGCAACATGTTTCCGTCGAGTTCGTTCACCCCATCATCGTGGGCAAACGCGCTCTGCCCGCGCTCGACCTTTCAGCTGTTTTCCGGCCCTGGGTGAAGGCGATTCTGCGTCCCGAAGACATCGTCATGGGCTTTGGTCCTCCAGAAGGCGATACGGAAGTCTGGGCGACGCTTCAGGACGCTCAAGCCCGCGGCGCAATGACCTTTGCGCTCCCCGGTTCGGATGGTTCCTATGCAATTGATGCCGCCACTCAAGACCCCTTCATCCATCAGGAGATGATCGAAATCCTTTACCACACGCTCTGGGAGACGGTGCACGTTTTCCTCGAGCATCAACAATTGGGCCACGACGTAGGCGAATCTGCCTTTCTTTATCCTTTCCTGGGATTGGAAAAAGATAAGCAACAAACTACCGATCTGGTCGCCGAGGTCGCTGACTCGATTCTGATGAAGGTTCGCGACGATGCCCGGTTGCGAACCCAGATGGCGGAGCGGCAGTCCGAACAAATCGCTCAGACGGCGCTCGCGATTCGCCAGTGTATTTTGCGCGGCGGCAAACTGATTCTTTTTGGGAACGGCGGCTCAGCCACCGACGCCAACGACTTTGCCATCGATTGTGTATTGCCTCCTGAGGGTTATCGGCCCGTGCCCGCGATTTCGCTCTCGCTCGAGCCGGCCAATATCACCGCCGTCGCCAATGACGTTGGCACGGAGGTCATTTTTCTTCGCCAGCTAATTGCTCAGGGCCGGCCGGAAGACATCGCCGTGGGAATCTCCACCAGCGGCGGCTCCCGCAACATCATCAAAGCGCTTGCCGAGGCCCGCAAACGAGGCATGTTAACCGTGGCACTTCTCGGGTGTGATGGCGGCGAGATTCTGCGCCAGGGCTTGTCCGATTTCCCCCTGCATGTTCAGTGTGACTATATTCCGCGTATTCAGGAGATTCAGGCTTCGACCTATCACGTGATCCGCGAGATTCTGGAGATGCTCGACCGCGAACAGGCTTGAGGCGCGCGAGCCAACGATTTCTCTGTGAGCTCTGTGCCCCTCAGCAGTTTATTTCTTACGCTGGCCGAAACTTCCGCACGGAGAGCACACCCAATATGACGAAAATCAGCATCACGATGAGTTGAGCGACCAGGAACGGCGGCTCTTTCTGCGTCGGCGCAGCCGCTCGCAAGGCGGGTACTTTCAAGAAGCTTTGCACCACCAGCACAAAACAGTTCAGATAAAGCGCGAGCATGGCGGAGACTACGTAGATCCCGCGCCATGCGCCTTTGAGATGTTGGGGATAGCGCGCCACGATCGCAATCGCAAGCACAAATAGCGAAATCGCTCCTACAATTTGCGACGGCAAGAGGTGAGTGAACGGAAAAAGATATCCGGTCGCGCTGGTGAGCACCGTGCTGATCAGAAAAATGGCGGTCCATCCGTCAAGCCGCTTTCCCGACAACATTCCAAACACCACAATCAAGCCGGAGCCAATGCCCACCAGGCTGATGACCACATGTACCAGGGTGAAGGTTGAGAGCGACATCCCTAAGACCATGGCTGAAGTTCTCCCGGAACTCAAATCCGGGATATTACGCTTGACGCGAAAAAATAGCCATGCTGCGGGTGAGAAAATCGGCGAGGGCGCGAGGTAAAACAGCGCAAACTAAAACCGGGCAAAGAGAAACAAAGCCACATTCCGGGAAGCGCTGGCGCTTCCCGGCCGTGACTTCGTATCCGCTGGTTCAGTTGCCTGTCTTCTCTAGAACGTGTAGCCGATCGATGCGCCCACGCGGGTGCCGTATCCCGCGCTGAACTCATAATTGTTGCGAATCAGGTAGAAATTGGCCTCCGGCCGCACAAAGAAATTGCCATGCACGTAAATCTTGATGCCGCCGCCAAAATGCCCCAAAAGGTGGTTGCTGCTCACGTAATCGGTGCAAGTGATGAAATTGCAGTTGTACGAGCCCGAATAGAAACGGATGCTCTCGGCGCCGATTCCGGCGCTCAATTCCGCGCCTATTTTCTTGCTGATTCGGGGCGCCCAGATTCCGTTTATGTCATAGAAAATGGGACGGTAGGGTTCATAGCCGTCAAACAGGCCCCGGCCTCCGCGCCACGACATCTCGCCCATGACGCCGAAGTTGTGATGGAGCAGAAAATCCACGCTGAAACTTGGATACAGTCCGCCGGCCATGGTCTGGGGAAAGTAGTTGCCCGAAGCACTGGAAGACGACGGCGCTTCGATGGTGCCGAAGCCAAGGGCCACATCGCCACGGGATACGAATTGTCCAAACCGGTTCTGCGCGAAGGCCGCGCTTCCCAGCAAAAAGAAGGCACAAGTGAATGCGACCACTGTAAACTTACGCAAGCGATCCTCCGAAGTGATACAGAAAACTTAGATGCATCTTTCAACCCGCGAGCGCTGCGATAGTCTCGACGGCTTGATCATTTTCGCGGGCTGACCTCAATTCAATCATGCCCGCGACACAGCGCTGTAAAGAAAGGTAAAATCCCGGTAAAGTTTTGAAATATAAAGTGTTACTAATTAGATTCTTTTCGGGCGACGCGCTCGAACCGGCAGGGATTATGCATGTCCGGCGCGCAAAGGCACCGCGGTTGATGGCCGATCAAGGGACAAAAGGTAAGGCAACTTTCGCCGCCTATTGAATGGTTTGCATCTACAGTCTGCCCGACTGAATCAAAGAGACTTATCGTATTCCTGAGGGAAGAATCGTTCGCGGAACTACATGGAAAATGCCAACCGCTTAGCTCGCCGGGGGATGCGGCGGGTAATTTCGCATTGTGGCGCATGTCTGATGATTCTGGCATCGCCGGCTTTGCCCCTGGCGGCCCAGACTCTGGGCGACTATTCCACGCCCCCGCCCTCTTCAGCTGCGCCTTCGGGCGCGGCCAGCGCAATCAAAGCGCTCTCGCAAGGGCCATTCGGGGGCAGCGTTCCCGAAGGTAAGGCCACGCCAGACGTTTTGCCCCTTTCTTTTCAGGAAGCTATTGAGCGGGGACTGCGCAGTAATCTCGGTCTATTGCTGCAGAGCGACAGCTCTCTCGCCGCTCGCGGCCAGCGCTGGGAAGAACTTAGCAATTTGCTTCCCAACCTCAGCGCAGCGGTTACCGAAAACGCCCTGCAGACCAACTTACAGGCGGAAGGCCTGCGTTTTCCTGGTTTTCCAAAGATTATCGGGCCCTATGGCTTCTTCGATGCCCGAGTCTATCTGAAGCAATCGCTGCTGGATTTCCACTCGCTGGATCGTGAACGTGGTGCAGCGGTGAATGAGAAAGCCGCCGCTTATAGCTACCAGGATGCGCGCAATATGGTGGTTCTCGCGGTGGGGAATGCCTACCTGGTTTCGCTGGCGGGCGCGGCCCGGGTTGAAACGGCGCAGGCGCAGGATGAAACCGCGCAGGCGCTGTACGATAAAGCCGCCGATCAACTCAAAGCCGGCGTGATTCCCGCGATTGACGCTCTGCGGGCTCAGGTCGAATTGCAATCGCGCCAACAACAGCTGATTTCGGCTCGCAACGACTACGCCAAACAGAAGCTGTCTTTAGCCCGCGTCATTGGCCTACCGCCTGGGCAGGAGTTCAAACTCACCGAGCAGGCGCCCTACGAACCGTTTGTTCCCATGAGCCTGGAACAAAGCCTGCAGCGCGCCTATATGACCCGGCCCGATTATCTGGCGGCTGCCGCCAAAGTGCGTGCGGCAGAGTATTTTCGCAAATCGGTGACTGCGGAATACTATCCAAGTATTGGGATCAGCGCCGATTACGGCGATATTGGGATCGATCCGAACAATTCCCATGGAACCTTCACCGCGAGCGGCAGCCTGCGCATTCCCATCTTTCTCGGCGGCAAAGTGCATGCCGACGCGCTGCAGGAAGACGCGGCGTTGAAGCAGGCCCGGCAGCAACTCGAGGATCTGCGCGGAGCCATCGATTACCAGGTACGTTCGGCGCTGCTGGATTTGTCTTCCGCCGCCGATCAGGTTGCGGTTGCAAAAAGTTCGGTCGACCTCGCGGAGCAGACGCTTACCCAGGCAAGGGACCGCTTTACTGCCGGCGTCACCGATAATCTTGAGCTGATCCAGGCGCAAGAAGCGGTCGCCTCCGCCCACGAAAACTTTATTTCGAGCCTCTACGCCCATAACGTAGCCAAAATCGCGTGGGTCTATTCTTTGGGCTATGCCGAACAGGGCGTGAAGCAATATTTGCAGAGCCACTGATCTTTGTAGACCGATGATCTTGCGGGCTAGTGATGCTGCAGAGGAATGATCTTGCAGACAAACGCAGAGCGCTGAAATGGCAGAGCCGACGATATGAATGAAAATACTGACACGATGGTAAAAGAACCCAATACCAAACCGGCGCCGGCGGCGGCCGATTCCGCTCCATCCGCCGAGACGGAAAATGGCTGGAAACGCTTTGAACGCCGCAATCCTCGGGTCCGGTTGGCCCTCCTGGTCGGCGGCATCGCGTTGGTGGTCGCAGGCTTGCTCGTTTGGCGCTATCTCTCCAGCTACGAAACCACGGATGACGCCGAGGTGACGGGGCATCTTAACATCGTGAGTCCGCGCGTCGGCGGCCACGTGCAGGCGGTTCTGATCCAGGACAATCAATACGTCCAGGCTGGCACTCCGCTGGTGCAAATCGATAGCCGGGATTACCAGGTCGCGGTGGAGCGCGCGAAAGCCGATTACGCCGACGCGGTCGCCTTGGTCGGCGCGGCGCGGGTCAACATTCCCATCACATCTGTGACTACCGGTAGCCAGACCACTGCGGCGCAGGCGGACGTCGAAGGTGCCCGCTCCGGCATCAGCGCAGCGCGCCAGCAGGCGCAGGCCGCCATCGCCCAGGAACTGGCAGCGGAAGCCAACAATGTGAAAGCGCAAAGCGATCTGGTGCGGTACAAAGAGTTGGTAGATAAGCAGGAAATCTCGCAACAGCAATACGATCAGGCAATAGCCACCGCCAAGGCCAATGCCGCAGCCGTCGAGAGCGCCAAAGCCTCAGCCGCAGCCGCCGAACAGCAGATCAAGCTGGCGCAATCCCGGCTGGCCCAGGCCCAGGCCAATTTGCAGTCCACCGGAACTGCTCCTCAGCAAATTGAAGCGACGCGCTCAAAAGCTCAATCCGCGGAAGCGCAGGCGCAGATGAAGAAGGCCGCGCTCGACCAGGCTCAGCTCAATCTCAGCTACACCCTGATCATCGCTCCGGTCAGTGGAATTGTGAGCAATCGCACCGTCGAAGTTGGACAGAACGTGCAACCGGGGCAGGAGTTGATGCAGGTTATCAACCTCGATGACATCTGGATTGTCGCTAACTTCAAGGAAACTCAGCTGAGGAATATGAAAGTCGGGCAACCGGTGACCATTCACGTGGACACCACCGGCAAGGACTACAAGGGCCACGTGCAGAGTATCGCGGGAGCCAGCGGCGCTGTCTTCAGCCTGCTGCCTCCAGAAAACGCCACCGGCAATTACGTGAAGGTGGTGCAGCGCGTCCCGGTGAAGATCACCTTCGATCCCGGTGAAACCAGCGGGCACGAGCTTCGCCCCGGCATGTCGGCAGAACCCAAAGTGTGGTTGCGCTAGCAGGTTTGCGGGGCGGACGAGGAGTGCCCGCCCCACACGATTCTCTTACTTCACTCCTGCCAGCGCCTGTGCTACTTCCTGAATGTCCGGCACCACCGGAATGTCGTAATTCTTCTGCCAGGCGAGCTTTCCGTCTTTGTCGATAATTGAAATCGCCCGCCCGGTAATTCCTTTATCTTCCAGATAGACGCCATACTTCGCGGCGACTGCGCCCCGGGGGTTGAAATCCGCAAGCAATGGATATTGAATGCCCATTTTTTCGGCATATGCTTTGTGGGACCAGGTGCTGTCCACGCTGAGGCCGAGCACCTGCGCGTCAAGCTGCTCGAACCTTTTCATATCATTGACCAGGCAGGCGTGCTCATTGGTACAGACCGGACTCCAGTCAAGGGGATAGAAAACCAGAACCACGCGTTTCTTGCCGCGAAAATCGCTTAGCTTTACTTCCTGCTGGCTCTGGTCTTTAAGGGAAAATTCGGGGGCGGATCCGCCTATGCTGATTGCCATAATTCCTTTCTTAACCTCGTTTTCGTACGCTCCTTATCATCATCGCACAATCACCAACCCTGCGGCCCGCCGGTCATTCCTCTAAGACTTCGTTTGCTTCGCGAACTCGGCGCGGAACTCAGCGAGCTTCGCGGTTACAAGCTCTTCTTTCGCTGAATCCAAAAAGCATTTCACCGCTAAGGCCGCGGAGAAATACCACGGAGAACGCCGAGATAGCTGAGATCGGGATCCCTCATCAAAACACGGGCTTTTGAATCATCGTTCCTATCCGAACTCTCAAGGGGAGCTCATCTTACGGAGGGTCATCAACCAAAGGTTAACGGATTTGCGCCGGGATTCATCTAAACTACAGAACAACTTGCGTACCTTCTTCACATTGGTTTTACTAGCCGCCCTGGCGGCCGGCGGATGGCTGGCGTGGGCCCTTCTTCTGCCTCTCACTCCGGATGGACAGAAGTTTGTGCTTTTGCGGCCCGGCTTTTCCACACGGCGCATCGCTCATGAGTTGCAGTTGGCCGGCGTCATTCGCAGCGCCGATGGATTCATCTTATGGCAGTATCTGCACCGCCGGCACTCGCTGAAGGCGGGCGAATATCTCTTCGAAAGGGCAGCCGACGCCCGCCAGGTTCATGACCGGTTGGTGCGCGGAGATGTCTACTACCGTGAAGTGGTCATTCCTGAAGGCTTCAATATGTTCGACATCGCGCGCGCGGTACAGGACGCGGGTCTCGGCTCCAGCCAGGAATTTCTCGATGCGGCCCGAACCGATACCGCCCTGGTGGCCGATTTCGCGCCGAATGCCAAAACTCTGGAGGGTTATCTGTTCCCCGCCACCTATGAGTTCACCCGCACCCAGACCGACGATGAGATGGTGGCAGCCATGGTGAAGGAATTCCGTCGCGTGGCCCACGAGATCGGATTGACCGGAGATGCGGCGCTGAGTCAATCGCAACCGGGTCAAACAGAACATGGCCAAACAGAACGGGGTCAGATAGAACCGGGTCAGATAGAAGAAGCTCAGGGCATACCGCAGATCGTGACCATGGCGTCCATCATTGAGAGGGAAACGGCGGTGCCGGACGAACGGCCTGTGGTGGCGAGCGTCTACTACAACCGTCTGGCGCATCGAGTCGCTCTGCAAGCCGATCCCAGCGTTATTTACGCCGAACTGCTGCAAGGCAGCTATCAGGGTGCGCTGCATCACGCCGATATGAGTGCCGACTCGCCTTACAACACCTACCGCCATTCCGGACTGCCGCCGGGACCGATTGGAAACCCTGGCAAAAGCTCGCTGGAAGCAGCCATGCATCCGGCACAGACCGATTATTTTTATTTTGTGGCCGACGGCAGTGGCCACCACCGCTTTGCCCGCGACCTGGATGAGCACAACAAGAACGTCGCTGCCTACCGACGGGTGATGCAGGCGAGATAGCCGAGAAAAATCTCCGCAAAACCAGGCAAAAAGGGCCGGGAAGAAATCGAAGCCCTTTTTCCGTTCCTCATGCGCTTTCTCTCATTTCCATGAATATGCCGATCAGAAATCGGATCATTGGCGGGTGGTTTGCGCGCCCGCCGATCTTATTTTGGTGACCTTTGACCGCGGATTGCATCAGATGACAAGCCCTGGGTCGCTTTTACTTAAGTAGAAGCGTTGCATCGGCTGGCTTCATCTTATGCATATATAATCAAGGGTTTACGCCGAAGACGCTTTTCATGACCTTTTCTCCCTGCCATCGCGGATTGCTGGTTTTGTTGCTCGTTTTGCCGCTCACGGGCTGCCTGTTGCGCACCCGCACCCTGGAGCGGCAAATGAGCAATGCTCCCCTCAAGTCGGCCACTCAGGAGGAGCTGATTGCGACCATTAATGCCCAGGCGGATAAAGTCAGAACCATGAGTGCGACCGTAGACATCGACCTCTCGGTGGGGGAGCCAAAAAAAGGAAAAGCCACCGATTACACCGAATTTCGGGGCTACGTGCTGGCGCGCAAGCCCAACATGCTGCGCATGATCGGCCTATTACCGGTGGTACGGACCCAGGCTCTGAACATGGTGAGTGACGGCCAGAACTTCAAATTGTGGATTCCGCCCAAGAACCGTTTTATTGAAGGCCGTAATGACACGCCCACCACCAATGCCAAGAGCGCGCTGGAAAAGCTGCGGCCGCAATACATTTATGACGCGCTGCTATTGCCTCACATTAACGATAAGACGGAAATCCCGGTCATGGAGAATGATTTTGAGCTGGTGGCCGGGCCAAAGGGCCGCAAGTTGCAACAGCCCGATTATGAAATTGACGTGATCCGCAGAAACGATGACCGGGGTTGGTACTTAGCCCGAAAGATCATCTTCAGCCGCACCGATCTGTTGCCGCATCGCCAGATTGTTTATGACGAAAACGGAAATCAAACCACCGACTCGCAATACGAAGATTACAAAGACTATGACGGCACCAGCTTTCCCTCACAGATCGAGATCAAGTTGCCCCAGCAGTCATACGATATCGTGCTGCACATTGTGAAACTCGAGCTGAATACGGTGTTGCCCGACAAGCAGTTCCAGCTTGACCAACCACCAAACGCCGAGGTCATCCATCTGGATCAGCCGCATCCAGGCGGAGCTGCGAACGGGCCGGGGCAGCCTTAAGGGTATGGCGGTCTTCACTTCCGCCAAGCGGCGTTGAAATTTCCGTGTTGAAATTTTTATGATGAATCGACTGATTACCGCTAACCTGGTGCATCGGCCGCTACGCTCGCTGATCAGCATCGTCGCCATTGCGCTCGAGGTCACACTCATCCTGATGATCGTTGGCCTGTCTTTGGGCATTTTGAACGATACCCGGCAGCGTCAGGCCGGTATCGGCGCGGATGTGCTGGTGATGCCGCCCGGGTCTTCGTATTTCGCCGGGCTTACCGGGGCGCCCATGCCCATCCAGATTGAGGGGGTCCTCGACAAACTGCCGCATGTGACCGTGGTTTCGCCGGTGCTGACCAACGTCTCGACAAGTGGGACCCTGGAAGTCATCGATGGCATTGATTTGGATAGCTTTCAGAAGCTGGGCGGGCCATTCCGGTATTTGAGCGGCGGGCCGTTTCAGGGGCCTTACGACGCGCTGGTGGATGATCTCTTCGCGCATTCCAGCCACGTGAAGGTGGGTGATTCGCTGCAAATTTTCAATCAGAGTTTTCAGATTTCCGGCATCGTGGAGCATGGCCGCGGCGCCCGCAAGTTCGTTCCCATTAGTACTTTGCAGGATATGATGGGCGCCAAAGACAAGGCCTCCGTTTTCTACGTGAAATGTGACACGCCAGCGAACGCAAATACGGTCGTGGACGAGATCAAGCAGACCCACGGGATGGCGCATTATCAGACGGTGTCGATGGCCTACTATCTTTCGATGATGACGGCCAGCAATACGCCGGCATTGCGCAGCTTCATTATTGTGGTGATCGGGGTTTCGGTGGTCATAGGGTTTCTGGTGATTTTTCAGGCGATGTACACGGCGGTGATGGAGCGCACGCGGGAGATTGGCATTCTTAAATCGCTGGGAGCCTCCAAGTTGTACATCGTGAATGTCATTCTGCGGGAGACCACGCTACTCGCGGTATGCGGAATCATCGTGGGAGGCCTGTTCAGTGTGGCCGCGCGCGCAGCGCTGCGGCAAAAAATGCCGCTATTGCAAATAGAGTTCAGCCTGGTATGGGTGGCGCAGGCTACGGCTCTGGCAATTCTGGGCGCCTTGCTCGGCGCGTTGTATCCAGCGTATCGGGCAGCGCAGAAAGACCCCATTGACGCGCTGGCTTATGAATAGCCGCCTGTGCCGGAAGGATGTGCCGAGTTTCGCGACAGAGAGCCGATTCTCTCTCGCTCTACCGGCAGGTTGCTATAATCGAGAGCGCGTGGTGGGAGTAGCTCAACCGGCAGAGCACCGGACTGTGGCTCCGGACGTTGCGGGTTCGATTCCCGTCTCCCACCCCAAACTTAAACTGAGATGAGCCGGGCGGTTTACGCCCGGCTCGTCTCGCGTTGGCGCGACTCGAAGGCCGCCATTGGACTCGAATGCGGGTGCCGAATAAGGTGTCCTTCCCCGACGTTCTTCAATCATGGATCCAAACCCACTCGACCGTCCGCTGCTTGTCTTTGATGGCGACTGTTCTTTTTGCAAGGCGTGGATCCATTATTGGAAGATTTTGACCGAGGATCGCCTCCGTTTTGCGCCGTATCAAGAAGCAGGCGCGCGTTTCCCGGATATTCCCGAAAAACAATTCGCCTCCGCGGTTCAGCTTATTCTGCCGAGCGGTGAGATCCGCAGCGGGGCGCATGCGGTTTTCACCACCCTGGAATCCGTGCCGCGGAAGGGATGGATGCTCTGGGCTTATGATCACGTGCCCGGCGCCGCAGCCGTTACGGAGGTGGGATATCGTATCGTGGCGCGGAATCGATCATTGGGATACTGGGTGACCAAACATCTGTGGGGGATTCCGGTCGAACCGGCGGCCTACAGGCTGAGTAGCTGGCTTTTTCTGCGCTTGCTGGGTGCGATCTATTTAATCGCCTTCGCGTCCTTCGGAGTGCAAGCTCGGGGACTGATCGGCTCACAGGGCATCCTCCCCGTAGCGCAATTTCTTCCGGCGGTGCGGCAATATCTTGGCCCCGCGGCGTATTGGAGTGCACCGACCTTGCTATGGTTCGGCGCCAGCGATGCCGCATTGAAGGCTGTCTGGATAACCGGCTGTTGTATTTCGCTCGCAGTCTGCCTGGGTATGAACTGGCGCTGGCTGCGAATCGCCCAGTTGGTTCTCTATCTGTCGCTGGTCACGGCGGGACAAGTGTTCATGGGCTTCCAATGGGATGCGCTGCTGCTGGAGGCGGGGTTTCTCGCCATCTTTCTGGGCTCCTCCACGATAATTCCCTGGCTGTTCCGGTGGCTGCTGTTTCGCTTGATGCTGCTCTCCGGAGCGGTCAAGTTGCTGAGCGGCGACTTTTCCTGGCGCAGCTTTACCGCGCTGCCAATTCACTACCAGACTCAGCCCTTGCCCACGCCTTTGGCGTGGTACTTCTACCAGCTTCCCGGCTGGTTCCAGCATTTTTCGGTGGGAGTGGTGCTTTTTGTAGAGCTGATCGTTCCCTTCCTGATTTTCGGGCCGCGGCGGATCCGCTTCTTTGCCGCGGCGAGTATCGCGTTCCTGCAACTTATGATTTTTTTGACCGGCAATTACGCGTTCTTTAACATCCTGACTGTCGCCTTATGTTTGTTTCTGCTCGATGACAAGGCGCTGCGCCGACTGTGTCCGAAGGTGGTGGTAAGAATTGCCGGCCCGCGCCGAGCTCTCCGCTGGCCGAATTTTCACCGGGCCATTTGCCGGGCGGTAACCTCACTCATACTGTTTGTCAGTTGCTACCAAATGCTGCAAGTTTTCGCGAATTTTAACTGGGCGCCAGCGGAGATCGCCGCCCGCGCCGTCGGTCCGTTCCAAATCATTAATCGCTATGGACTCTTTGCGGTGATGACGACGTCCCGCCCGGAGATTATTGTCGAGGGATCGAACGATGAAAAGACCTGGATCGAGTACCCATTCAAATACAAGCCCGGCGACGTGGCGCGCAGGCCGGGGTGGGTCCAACCGCATCAGCCCCGCCTGGATTGGCAAATGTGGTTTGCCGCGCTGGGCGACTATCGAAGCGATCCCTGGACGGTGCAGCTGGTAGCGAAGTTACTGCAAGGTTCGCCCGATGTTTTGCGGCTATTCGCGAAAAATCCGTTTCCTGGATCGGCGCCGCGCTACATCCGCGCCCAGGTGTATGACTATCGCTTCACTACTCCGGCGGAAAAAGAGCCACCGGAGATTGGTGGCATCGCGAACTTAAAGGCGAGTATCTGCCGGCGCTGTCGTTAAAAGACCTGAGCCAGTAATCTGCCTACCGGGTTTACGGCAGAGAGAGTACGGCGTTCCTCCTATTTTGTTTTCCCACTCAGATGTTTACTCTCGCAAGCGTTGGAGGCGGACGGCACGGGTTTTTACCGTTTCCCCGTCTTAGGCTGGGTCGAAGCCGAACGGTGTCAGGTTCAGCCACGCCGCCTCCTAGATCCGCTCGCCTATTTGTTCACCCAGGGGAGCACTTACAAACCGGATGATTAATGCGCCATCATCGGCTTCCGGCCCTTGGGTTTCTTCATGAAGAAGACGAACGGAATCATCAGGACAAATAATCCAGCGAGAAAGCGAAACGAATCGTTATACGCCAGCATGGCGGCCTGCTGTTGTACCAATCCCCACATGGCGGCTTGCGCCTGATTGGTAGCCATTGGCGGAGCAGCGCCCCTCGACATGAAATAGGCTTGCAAGCCCTTGAATGTGCTCTGCGCTACCGGATTGGCCGCGTTCACGTGCGTTCCCAGCACGTTGATGTGGACCTGCATCTTGCGCACTTGAATGGTTTCCATAATCGAGATACCGACGCTGGCCCCGATATTGCGCATAAGGTTAAAGATGCTTGTAGCATTGCCCATGCGATC
The DNA here is from genome assembly GCA_963834075.1 of uncultured Acidobacteriaceae bacterium. Taxonomy (GTDB): domain Bacteria; phylum Acidobacteriota; class Terriglobia; order Terriglobales; family Acidobacteriaceae; genus PALSA-270. The sequence goes on along the minus strand of CAWIAH010000003.1, from coordinate 777,695 downwards.
AAGCGGGATGGGATCGTTGGTGGCCGTGGTTAGGGGGACGAAAATAAATCCCAAAGAGAAACCCTGAGCCAATAATGGCAACCAGAAAGCTGACGACGGCATGGTGAGACTCAGCACCGACAGGTCGTACATGGCGAATGCGCCCGCGGTGAAACCTAATATCAACAATTTGCGGGCGTCTATTTTGGCGGTCAGGATAACCGACCAACGGCATGGCGACGAAGGATGCGATGCCGCGCGGCAAGTTGGTAATGCCGGCATGGGTCGCGGTGTAGCCCAGGACTTCCTGCATGAGCAAAGGCAGCAACACGGTGCTGCCATAGAGCACGATCCCCAGCGCCATCATGAGGGATGTGCCGATGGCGAAGCTGCGGTAGCGGAAGACGCCGAGATCAATCACCGGATGCTTCACTGTCAGTTCCCGAATGACCAAGCCAACCAACCCGATCACCGCAAGAACGGTCAGGACGGTAATGAAGTGCGAGGCGAACCAGTCATCTTCCTGCCCTTTGTCGAGCATGATTTGTAGCGACCCCATGCCGAGGACCAGCAGCCCGATTCCCCAGTAGTCGATGCCCATTGATTTCTTGCGCAGATAGGGCGGGTCGAAGATAAAAAGATAGGTAAGAATCACTGCGATAAGCCCAATGGGAATGTTGATGTAGAAGACCCAGCGCCAGCTGTAATTATCGGTCAGCCAACCTCCCAGCACCGGCCCCAGCATGGGGGCGACCACAATCCCCAAGCCCCAGAAACCCATGGCTTGGCCGCGTTTTTCCGGAGGGAAAGCCTCCAGCAGAATGGCCTGCGAGAGTGGCTGCAATCCTCCGCCGCAGGCGCCTTGCACAACCCGGAAAAAAATCAGGAAGCCCAGCGAGGGCGCGAGCCCGCACAAGAAAGACGCGGCAGTGAAGCCGACTACGGAAGCGGTTAGCAGGCGTTTGCGTCCGAAGGTGCTGGCCAGCCAGCCGGTCATCGGAAGAACAATGGCATTGGCCACCAGATAGGAGGTCAGCGTCCAAGTGGCTTCGTCGGTGGTGGCGGAGAGATTGCCGGCGATATGCGGCAACGACACGTTCACAACAGTGGTGTCCAGAACCTCCATGAAAGTGCCTGACATTACCGCAATTGCAATCAGCCAAGGATTGGGGCTTGGGTTGGCGGGCGAAGTTGGGGCAGCGGCACTCATTTGGCGAAATTCTTAGATGCGGCTTGTTCGGGGATGACTCGATTTAAGCCGCGTGGCTGCCTTCGGTTTGCGGGGCGGCAGGCATCTCGAAACGAGTCCGGCTCCAGGTGTATTGAATGCGGTGAATGACGGTAATGGTGGAAAGAACCGCGATGATCCACAACACCGGGGCCATCACGGTTTAATAAAGCGCCCGATGATCACCAATACCAGGCGTTCCGGACGTTCCATGAAGCCGACTCGGCAGGAGCCGATTAACGACTCGGCGCGGGCGCGGGTATAGCTGACCATGATGGCGCTGACCATGACAAACGCGGCCAGAACCACATAGAAAAAGCGGTCGCCACGAGCATAAAAAACCAGCAGGCCGAGAAACTGCGACGCATCGCTGTAGCGGTCAATCACGGAATCAAAAAACGCGCCAAAACGGGTAACTCGGTTGGTGGCTCGGGCCACCTGGCCATCCACCAGATCGAAAAAGCCAGAACCGATAATGACCAGTCCGGCGTAGCGGAACATCCGCGCTTGGTTGTCGCCGTTGGCATGGCCGAAGAGAATTGCGGCGATGGTGTTCACCACCAGCCCCATGAAGGTGAGGACATTAGGATTGATGCGCGCCAGCGCGAGCCAGCGGACGATAGCGTCGAGCAGGACCCCGCAGGCCCGCCCGAAGGCGCTGGTCCAGGTCATACGAGGCATGTCATACCTGGCAGGTCATCCGGCCTCGGCCTCCGTCTTATGGTGCATCGTCATCAGCTTGAGGATTTCCATTTCGCGGCTACCGCCGGGAGTCACTACCATGGCAGTGTCCCCGACTTTTTTGTTTAGCAAAGCGTGCCCAATTGGCGAGGTCGTAGAAATTTTGCCGGCGGCGACGTCGCTCTCTTCACTGGTCACCAGCTCGTACTCAACTTCTTCGTTTTTGGTGCTGTCAAAGACGCGTACGGTCGATCCTAAACCGACCTTATCTTTAGGGATGTTGCTCATGTTAATGAGCGAAAGATCGGCGACCCGCTTGCCCAGTTGGCGAATACGCGCCTTGACGAATTCCTGGCGCTGCTTGGCCATGTGATATTCGGCGTTCTCGCTCAGGTCGCCGAGGGCAGCGGCTTTCTTAATCTCTTTGGGGAGATCATGCACGAGCTCGTGCTCCAGCGCATTGATCTCATCCTGTAGTTTCTTCCTTATTTGATCCGTCATGATCTCCAGATTGTGAATTATAACCCTTAGCCACTCATATGGACCGGAATCGCAGGTCGAAGCCGGCCTCGTTCAGAAACCGAGAGCCTGCCCTGAAGGAGCACTGGGGACCGCCGGAGAAGCAGCAGGTAGCGAGGTATTTCCGGTCTTCAGTATCTTAGAATGAGGTGCAAGTGGGGCCGTGTTAATCCGAAGTTCGTGGCAGCGTCCTAATTTCGGCCGCCTCGGCGTTCCTCGCGGTATTCCTCTGCTGCCTTGTTAGACGCTTTCTGCGCGGGGCTCGCAAAGCAAGCCTAAGGAAGATTAGTTTGGACACTGCCGAAATTCGTCCCGAAATTGCCTTTGATTCCCATTTGCGGTAAACTGGCTGATAGCGCTGTTCTTCGGGTCGCCTGCGCTCGTAGGTGTCTGTTATGTTGAGTGCCAGCAATGGTTTCCACATCGGCGACAAAGTGGTGTATCCCAACCATGGTGTCGGCATTATCGAACAAATCAGCAGCCGAACCATCGGCCAAACGGTAGAGCAGTTTTATCTCCTGAAAATCAAAGCCAGCAGTCTGAAGGTGATGGTGCCCTTTCACAATGTGGGGATGGTCGGTCTGCGGCGCGTGGTGCGGAACGGAGAAATCCAGAAAATCCTTGATTTTCTTACAGATGGCGCATGCGACAACAATGCTGACTGGAAAGACCGGTTTAAGGAAAACTCCGAACGCATGCGTACCGGCTCTCTGGTTGAGGTCGCGGCCGTTTTAAAGGGTTTGCTGGTGCTCAGCCAGGACAAACCGCTGTCTTTCCGTGAAAAGAAGATGTTAGAGCGGGCCCGCTATCTGCTAGTGAGCGAGTTGGCGATGGCCAAAAATTGCGCCGATACTGAAGTAGAAGATCTGCTGACTAAAGCCTTGTTAAAGAGCAAATTGCGGTTCCCGGAAGCTACCGATTTTCAGGCCTAGGTTTTTTTCCTTTCCGTGGCCAAGTTTGACTCGAAGGCCATTTTCACTCTCCCAGCCAGGCGCCATAGGGCTTTAGCGATTCCACGTGGTCAAAGATGATTTTCATGGCTGCGGTCATGGGAATCGCCAGCAAGAGTCCAACCGCGCCCCAGATCCAGGCCCAGACCAGAAGCGCCAAACTGACAGCCAGCGGATTGAGTTGCAGGCGCTTCCCCAGGAATTTGGGATAAAGCACATTCATAGCAATCACATGCAGAGCGACCACAAGAAATAGAATGGTCACCAGATCCTGCGAATTCATGTGTCCCAGACCCACGAAAATCGGGGGCGCCAAGGCCAACAGAACCCCCATGTAGGGAATCAGGCTCAGGAATCCGCTTAGAAATCCCACGAAATAAAAGAATGGAATGTGCAGCATCCAGAAGGCCAGCGTGCTAAGCGCGCCAATCAACAACCCGATTAATAAATTGCCCACCATAAAGCTGCGAATCATGGCAGAGATCAGGCCCAAGGTCACGTAGGCAGTTTGGCGATTCTGCGGGGGAAAAAGCATGACCGTGGCCGAGCGCACATGATGGTGCCAGGTGAGCATGAAGTAAATTAGGAATGGCACAAACGATGCCAAGAGTACCGCCTGGCTAACCGAGCCAAAGCTACTGGTGAAGAGGTCGGTCCAATCGGTCGCGGGCCGAACACTGATGACACCCTTTTCATGCTGCGGGGCCAAAACTTCCAGAGTTTCCGCCTGCTTGCGGAAGCGCATGAACTCTTCGCGCATCCGGTTATTGTATTTGGGCAGATCCTGGGCAAAGATCAGGGCCTGGTTTGAGGAAAAATAGACCACTCCGCTGACTACACCGAGGAGCAGCAAGACTGCCACGGCTGCCGCCAAGCCGCGGGGAAGACGCAGGTAAGTGAATACGTCGACAACCGGGGCAAGGATGAACGCCAACAGGGTGGCGACCAGCGTGACTACGAGTACGGTTTCCGCATAATCACACAAAGCCAGAATCAAGCCGATTCCAATCAAGTTGAGAGTCCAGTTGCTCCGTGGACCGTCCCCGTCTTCGCGAACGTAGTCTTTCTTCCCAGCCTCGCCGGGCTCGGTATTGATCAACACCGTGGAGTGCTCGCTAGACATGCCATCATCCTAGCCCAGTTTTTCCGCCAGGTCATGGCACGAAAGCTCAAGGCGAAGAATACGTGCCCGCGGATGCCGCCTCTCCAGGCCCTATACTTATCCCGTGTCACCCTATCCATCTGCGCCGGGAAGCAGTCCGTCTCCTCGAATTCTCGGCTTGGATGTTGGCAGCAAGACCATAGGACTGGCGATTTCCGATCCTTTGGGAATAACGGCGCAAGGCTTACAAACCCTTCGCCGCCGGAATAAGAAGACGGATTTCGGCCAGCTTAAGGGTGTAATTTTGGAGTACGGGGTGGTGGAAATTGTAGTCGGCTATCCTTTGCGAATGAGTGGGGCTGAAGGAATTCAGGCCGAGAAGATGCAGCTTTTTGCCGACGAATTGCGCAAGAAGTTCGGTTTGCCCGTCCATCTCTGGGACGAGCGGCTCACCTCAGCGGAGGCAAATCGCGTGCTGCGGGATTCCGAAATGTCGATTCAGCGGCGAGGAGAAGTGGTGGATCGTCTGGCGGCGGTCCTGATCCTGCAGAGCTGGCTCGATACGCGGGCAGCGGGAATCAGCCGGCTATCATAGCGATGAAAACGCTCTCTTGCGTAATTTGCCGCAAAGCAGCTTTGTTACAGTTTGATGAAAGTTGGAGAGCCGATGCTACGTACTTGGTAGGCTGCCCGGTACAATACCCCCGTGAAACCAAGCATATTTGTTGTGGAAGATGATCCGGATATTTCGCGACTGGTCCGCCATCATCTCGAGGGCGCAGGCTTCGCGATAAAGTTGTTCCCGACCGGGCATACGGTGCTGCCGGAAGCGGAGCGGCAACGGCCTGCATTATTCATTCTCGACATCATGGTTCCTGGCAAAGACGGCCTCGAGCTGTGCCGGCAAATTCGGCAGACGCAATCCCTGGCTCCCATCCCAGTCATCTTTCTGACCGCGAAGAGCAGCGAAGCCGATCGCGTACTCGGCTTGGAATTGGGCGCCGATGACTATATTCCCAAGCCGTTCAGCCCACGCGAATTGGTGGCTCGAGTGAAAGCCGTGCTGCGTCGCTTTGAGCGGCCACTTTCACCGGTTCCTCTGAAGGTTGGGGATATCGAGATCGATCCGGGCGCCATGACGTTGATGGTGCGCGGGCAGCCGGTGACCACTACCGCCACGGAATTCCGCCTGCTCGATTATTTCGCCAGCCACCTGGGCCGCGTATTCACCCGTGACCAGTTGCTCGATTCGGTTTGGCGCGATACCGCCTACGTCACCCCGCGGTCGGTGGATGTGTATGTGCGGCGCATCCGGGAAAAAATCGAGCCCGACCCCGAAAATCCGTGCTATCTCAGAACTGTGCGAGGTGCAGGATACCGTTTTGAGGCTCCCAAGTGAGAAGGCGGATTTTCGCCAAAATGCTGGCTGCCTTTCTGGTTGTAATCGCGGCAGCGACGGTACTGTTGGATCTTTCGGTGCGAGGGTTCGGCGATGTGTCCCAAGACGCCGCGCACGGAGTCTTGCTGGGCTCGGCTTTGGCGGTGCTGGTAGCGGTATTAGTGGCCGCGGTTGCAGCCCAGGCCACCAGCCGTCGGTTAGGCGCGATCGTGCAGTTTTCCCAGGAGATCGCGGCCGGTAATCTTGCCGCACGGGTCGCCGAGAGATCGGGCGACGAAATCGGCCAGGTGGCGGATGCCTTGAATTCCGCCGCTGACCATCTCGATGACAACTTTTCGGTTCTGCGAAACAGTCAGCGCCAACTCGAAACCGTGCTGAACAGTATGCAAGACGCTGTGCTTGCAGTGGACGGAGGCGAGCGTGTCCAGTGGGCCAACCAAACCATGGACCGGTTGCTGCCCTTCCCAACCCGGCGCAACTCTGCGGTGGTGGAAACGGTTCGCGATCCCGATTTTCTGCGCGCGCTCCGGGAAGCCAGCGAAGAAGGCAAGGTGTGTACCGCACGGGCCTCATCCGTCCTGGCGGGACGCATCTTCGACGTAACCGCAGCCCCGCTCCCTGGCGGGGGCGCGGTGGTTGTTTTACGCGATCAGACCGAAACCGAACGCCTGGAGAAAACGCGACGCGACTTCATCGCTAATGTCTCCCACGAACTGCGCACGCCGCTGACCTCGATTCAGGGTTACACGGAAACCTTGCTGGACAGCGCTCCTGAGGCCGATTCCACCAGAGAATTTCTAGAGGTGATCCGCAAGAATGCCACCCGCATGGCGCGGTTGACCGAGGATCTGCTGACTCTGGCCCGGGTGGAGTCCGGCGAACAACGCTTTGATATGCAATCCGTTTCTCCGGGTTCTCTTCTGCTGGAGACGGTGCAAAGCTTTCGTGAGGCGGCTCGAACCCACGGCGTGGAACTACAGGTAAAGGATCAAGCCGATGTTCGAGTCAATGCCGACCGCGAAGCGGTTCATCAGGTGTTTTCCAATCTGGTGGATAATGCCCTAAAATACGGCGCCTCGGGGGGGGACATTGTATTGGGCGCACGGCCGGTCGAGCCGGGAGTTGAGTTCTACGTTCAGGATTTCGGCCCCGGGATAGCTTCGGAACATCTGCCGCGGCTTTTTGAGCGCTTTTACCGCGTGGATAAAGCCCGCTCCCGCGAGTCCGGTGGCACCGGGCTGGGCCTGGCCATTGCGAAACATATTGTTCTTGCGCACGGCGGCACGATCAGGGCCGAAAGCGAGCTGAATCATGGTTGCACATTCTTGTTCGTCCTGCCCAAAGCTTCCGCGCCGTGAACCGGAGACACCTGAGTTGGCGCCGCAATCGCGCCGAAGCATTCGGTGGCAATTTTTTTGTTCTCAGAGGCTCCCCGCCGTATCCTTTTCGGCCGTTCCCGGTAATTATGATCGGTGGCCAAGACCGATTCATGACGGAACTTGAGTTCCAAGCGATTTTCGAACGACATAAGGACGCCGTTTATCGCTACGCGTGGCGCATGACGGGCTCACCTTCCGCAGCAGAGGACATCGCGCAGGAAGCTTTCCTAGTCCTCTTGCGATTTCCCGGACGTTTCGAGAGCGGCCGCGGAGAGATGCGTTCGTTTCTTCTCGGTGTGGCGCGCAATCTTGTAGGCAAAAGGTGGCGCGATCAAGATCGGTGGGACTCGCTGGAGGACGAATTGTTTGTTGCTCAGCCCATGGACATTGTGAGCCTTGAAACTACGGAGATGGTGGGCACAGCGATCCGGGCTTTGCCGCCCCTGCAGCGCGAGGTTTTGGTTCTTACCCAGTTTGAAGGACTAACTTTGGACGAGGCTGCCCTGACTGTCGGGGCCGAAGTCGGCACAGTTAAGGCAAGATTGCATCGTGCGCGCCAAAACCTGAAGAGAATGCTCGCTCCTTTGAGGGAGTCGGAAGGGAGGATACCGATAAATGGAACCGCTCGATGACCAGGAACTAGATCGGTTTTTGAATTTGTGGGTAGCACCGCATGCCCCGCCGAGCTTGGGAGAGAAGCTTTTTGCGGATCGGCTTCCGTGGTGGCAGAGACTCTTGTGTAGTGTTTTCCAGCATTCGCCTCTCCCTGGCGGAGGAATTCTTCGCCGCAAGAGATCGGCCAGAAAGGTATGAAGACCGTGGAATTTTCAAATTACGAGCGCGAACGAATCCTTCGAGAGGAGCTGGTCCGATTACAGGTTCGGAAGGAAATAAGGCGGAAACAAGCACCTCGACGGGTGCTGTTGGCGGTGGTGTGGGCAGCCGTCCTTGGGCTGTTGGCCTACGCGAACCCATATTTACACTTGTTCTCCCGCACGAAGTGACACCCTGGGCGACAATCTTAGGGAGGAGTATGCTTTTGCCGTGGCGAACCCCCTTCCCAACAGACGCACTTTTTGTTTTAGATAGGCGCGGACATCGAATCCCGTGAACGCCGTCGAGCTCAATCACGTTTGCAAAAGGTACGACGAATTCATTGCCGTCGATCATCTTTCCTTTTCGATTCCTGAGGGCAAAGTCTATGGGTTGCTTGGGCCTAACGGAGCCGGCAAGACCAGCAGCTTGCGAATGATGATCGGGATTACCATCCCGGACTCGGGAAGCATATCTATTCTGGGTGAGCCGTTCCGGCGCGCAATAACCGAGCAAATTGGATACCTTCCCGAGGAGCGCGGCCTTTATCGCAAAATGAAGGTTCTGGATCACCTGATTTTTTTTGGCGAGTTGAAGGGATTGCATACCGCAGTGGCGAAAAAGCGGGCCTTGCAATGGTGTGAGCGGCTCGAGTTGAGCGGGTGGATCGAGAAAAAAGTAGAAGAGCTTTCCAAGGGAATGCAGCAGAAAGTTCAATTCATTGGCGCGCTGCTGCACGAACCCAGGCTCATGATTCTGGACGAGCCTTTCTCCGGCCTCGATCCCTCGAATGCGATTGTTCTGAAAGATGTTCTCGTCGAACTGAAAAAGGCAGGCAAAACGCTGCTACTCTCTACCCATCGCATGGATCAGGCTGAGCGCATGTGCGACTCCATTTGCCTGATCAATCACGGCCGCTCGCTGCTGGAGGGCGATTTGCGGCAGATCAAAGCGCGCTTCGGCATGCGTAACGTTCAGATCAAATACGAAGGCGAATCCGGGTTTCTGCAAGAACGAAAACTGGTTCAGTCCTTCAACGACTACGGAAACTACGTGGAGGTTCGGCTGGCCCCGGAGGCGGATCCACAAGATCTTCTGCATCTGGCAAGCGCTCACGCCCGCCTGAGCCGCTTCGAGTTGATGGAACCGTCGCTGGAAGAGATTTTTCTGGATGCCGTGGGTAAGTCGAATGCGTAATACCTGGCTCATCATCAAGCGCGAATATCTCGAACGAGTGCGGACGCGTTCTTTCATCGTGTTGACTCTGTTATTGCCCGCGATCGTAGGCGCGGCATTCATTTTGCCAATGAAACTCGCCACCATGAAGAGTGGCAGCAAAGTTCCCCATCTGGTGGTAGTCACGTCGTCGTCCCAACTTGGCGAATTGGTGCGCACCCAACTTCTCGCGAAGGATATCGACAGCGATGAGGACGAGAAGGGCCGCTCCGAAAAAGAGAAGGCCGACGATTACGTTGTGGATGTAGACAGCCATCCGAGCGATGCCGAACGCATTGCATTGCGCGCCGAAATTTCGACTGGCGCCATTGATGGCTACATCTGGCTGGACGATAACGCCGTCGCTACGCGCACAGCCACCTACAGCGGCCGCAACGCTGCCGACTTCATGGATCAGTCCGATCTCAGCCGGGCGCTGACTCGCGCCATGGCGGAACAGCAACTCGCCGGCCGTGGAGTGAGCAATCAGCAAGCTGAAGAACTATTCAAGCCGGTGAAGCTCGATATGGTGCGCATGGAAAATGGCCAGGAGAGCAAAGCCGGTGGCGGAATGTTTTTCCTGATCTTCGGCATGGTGATGTTGCTTTACATGGCGGTGCTTTTCTACGGCGTCTCGGTCATGCGATCGGTACTCGAGGAAAAAAACACGCGAATCATGGAGGTGCTGCTTTCCTCAACGACCTCGACTGAATTGATGACCGGCAAGCTGCTCGGCGTGGGAGCGGTCGGCCTGACCCAGATGGTTATCTGGATCGTGATGGCCGGCACGTTGGCAATTCCTTCGCTCGCCATGTATCCCAGCCTGAGTGAAATCCACATCTCGCCATTCGCGCTGGCGGCATTTGTCGCATTCTTTGTCCTGGGATACTTGCTGTACAGTGCCATTTACGCGGGTATTGGCGCTATTATCTCAACTGAGCAGGAAGGACAGCAGATTCAAATCATTATCGTTCTACCCCTGCTGGTGGGCGTATTTATGCTGGGGCCCATCCTGCGCAATCCGGATTCCCCGCTGGCGGTATGGACTTCCATGGTTCCGTTTTTCTCCCCGCTCCTGATGTACGCACGGATCGCTGTCCAACCGCCAGCGGCTTGGCAGGTCGCGCTCTCGCTGTCCTTATTGGTCGGAACCATAGCCGGCATTCTTATCTTGTGCGCCCGCATCTATCGAGTGGGGATGCTGATGTACGGAAAGCGTCCCACATTACCGGAGATCGCCAAGTGGTTGAAGTATGCCAAGACGTAGGTAACGTTCCCTCGCCTGGAACTTTCGAGACGAGAATTTACCGGCTGTTAACCCACTTGCCTCTTCCCGGCCTTATCGTTGCATCTTGGGGATTTTGGTTAATAGGCGGCGCAGGCTTGCAGAGTTCCGGGCTGAGGCACCTGCCTCGCCAAAGGACGTTCGCATGAGTACGGCCAGAATCGACAGCCCCCGACCCGAATCCTCGTACGCGAACCTGGTAAAGCGCACGGTGGAGGCCTGCGGACTCGCCAAGGAAGCTGCGGCTACGGCGGCCGAGGGCATCGCGACCGGCTCCGCCTCCCTGCTCAGTTCCATTCGCGATCGCGAAAAAGAGCTGGACGCCATTGATATGGAAATTGACGCGGGCGTCACCACCGCCATCACTCAGGTGAGTGAGGCGGAAGCCCGCGAGTTACTGGCATGCATGAAAATCATGATCGGCCTGGAGCGCATCGGCGACCTGTTGTTGAGTTTCGCCAGCAGCGCGCAGGCGGCGAATCTGCGGATCGATCCCCAGGACACGCGTGATCTCACCCATATGGCGACGGTATTGGAAAAAATGCTGTTGGATGTGGGAGAAGCTTTTTCATCCCGCGATGTAAAGCGGGCGATTGAAGTGCTGCGCGCCGACGCTGAGATGGATCGCCTGCGCAATTTGATTTTCCTGCGTCATATCGAAAATCCGGAAAACTTACAACGCCAGGCCAGCCTGCAGGTCATTTTTATGACCCAGTCGCTGGAGCGCGCTGGAGACCACGCCAAAAATCTTGCCGAGGAAGTTTGCCACTTTGTCAGTGGACACACCGTCCGCCACGTACTTATCGCGTATGATAAGCCAATCGAACAGATGTTCCTGGATTGGCTGCGCCAGCGTGACGATAAGCGCTAAGCGCCAAAGACGCCTGTTTACTCACCACAAACTTTTACAAAGCTTGACGCACTCTTTACGCATCTTTTGCTACATGTGATGGTTAGATAACTTTTATTCTGGCGCTGGAATCATACATCCAGATCGCGGGCGAAACGGTCATGCGTCGTGGCCGGGAAGCTACGCAAACGATGCCCAGAGAAGTTCAAATAAATTTCAGAATCCAGGGGAGACGGATGTCTAAGCGCTATCTGCAGGGTGGTGTCGGACTATTTAGTTTGTTGGTGATGGCGGGCAGTCTCGGCTGCGGAGGAAGTGGGGTGGCGAACCTTCGGGTTCTAGACGCAGCGCCCAGCGAGCCGCAGCTGAACATCATCGTCGACGGAACCACGGTAAATAGCAATTTGGCATACCTTGCCAACACGGGATACATCTCGGTGAGTTCAGGTTCACGAGATCTGGAAGTTGAGCCGGTCAATTCGACTTCCGACATTGTGAATACCACGCTGAACATCGGTTCCAGCACCAATACCACGGTGATTGTCGCGGGCATTGCTACCATTTCTCCGATCGTTCTCACTGACGAGACCACCGTGCCTACCTCCGGTACGGCGCAGATCCGCCTGGTGAATGCAGCGCCCAGCATGGGTTCGGCCGATGTTTACGTCGTCCCTGACGGTACCAGCATTGCGGGCACCAGTCCCCTGGTCGCAGGCGTGTCGTTCCAGACAGCGTCCACTTATCAGAATCTGACGATCACGGCCGGAACCTCGGCGAACTTTGATATTTATTTCACGGAACCTGGCACCCAATTGACATTGTTGGCCACGGGACCGATCAGCGTCTCCAGCGGTGAGGCCTTAACCGTAGTGTCAATGAACGGATTAGGGGGCGGCTTTACCTTTACCGCGCTCACCGACTTGCAATAACGGAAGGGCCCCGCCGGAATATGGGTTATCTAGGGCGTGTTCACACTACATCAACAATCTTCGAGTAAGATGCGGGGCATGGAGATCACTGCCGAGCAGTACGAGCGAATTCAAGATTGCTTGCCGGTGCAACGCGGCAATGTGCGTCACGAGAATTTGGTCTTGTTGAACGCGATCCTCTACGTGGCCGAGCACGGATGTAAGTGGCGCGGATTGCCCAAGCGGTATGGCAATTGGCACAGCATCTATGTGCGCATGAATCGTTGGGCCAAGAAAGGCGTCTTAGATCAGGTGTTTGCCAGGTTGCAGCAAGAGCAGATTCTGCGCATCAAGATCGAAGCCTTCAGTTTGGATTCGACCTCGGTGAAAGTGCATCCCGACGGAACCGGGGCGTTAAAAAAAACGGACCGCAAGCCATCGGGAAATCGCGCGGCGGATGGAACACCAAGATTCATCTGGTTGCCGCGAATGCTCGAACGGCAATAATCTTCTGCTTGTCGCCGGGTGAAGCGCACGACGCTCCGGTGGGCCGGCAACTTCTGCTGGAACTCGGCCCGCTACCCGTCGAAGTTCCGCTAGTCATGGATCGGGCCTACGAAGGCGACGAAACCCGGCAACTGGCGCTGGAATTGAACATGATACCGGTGGTTCCACCCAAAGCCAACCGGCGCGACCCTTGGGACTACGATCGCGAACTCTACAAGAAACGGAACCAGGTCGAGCGCCTGTTTCGACGGTTGAAAGGGTTCCGCCGCATCTTCTCACGTTTCGAGAAACTCGACATTGTGTTTCTGGCCTTCATCTACTTCGCTTTCATCATCGAGGCGCTGCGATAGTGTGAACAGGCCCTAGTTAACGACAATTGAACCCAGCCCGAAGCTTAGGTTTGACGCTAGGGCTACTCTGTTCTTATAATGCTTGGGTTCTGAGTCTTAAGGGCAGTTTTCTGCCTAGTGGTGCAGTGGCTTCCAGTCGGATATCAGGATGTAAGGAGAGGGAATCTGCCAGCCTCTCCGAAGCGGGTTTCACGCCCTGTTGGGTCAACCTGCGTAGGTGGGGAAGGTCAGGCTCAATCCCCGGAACAATTTCCAAGGAGTTCAAGGTAAACCCATGACAAGCAAGCTTGTGCATTTCTCTATGTCGGCGTTGTGCGCCCTTTCACTCACGGCTCTGGCCCAAACCAACAGCTCAGCCGCGGGTTTGCCTGCCGCTCCCAGTTCTGCTACCGCTCCGGCGCCCGCCACCCCGACGGTGAAGGTTGGGACCATCAACATGCAAGAGGCGATAAGCGCCACCAATGAAGGCCAGCGGGACCTGGAAAACCTTTATAAGACCAAGGTTGAACCCAAGACCGCCGAATTAAAGGCGGCGAACGATGAATTGGAGAGTTTGAAAAAGCAGCTTCAGACCCAGGGTGACAAGCTCAACGACGAAGCTCGGTCCAATCTGGTGCAGCAGATTGATCGCAAACAAAAGGCCTACGATCGCGATACCCAGGATGCGCGGGAAGACATCCAAACCCAACAGCAGGAGATCATGCAGAGGATCGTCCAGAAGTTGGCGCCGGTCATGATGAAATACGTGGCCGAGAATGGCTATGGTCTCTTGATCGATACATCGAAGGGATGGCCCGACGGCCAGGCCATCGTGTTGCCAGGATGGGCCGCTGACGTAACCAAGGGGGTTGTGGACTCCTACAATGCGCAATCTGGCGTACCTGCACCAGCTTCAGCGCCCGCGGCTTCGCGTCCTGCGAGCCGGCCGGCGGCTAGACCGGCAACTCCAGCTTCGAAATAGCCACACCACCAACTCACCAAAAAGTTCCTTAAGGGCCGCCTAACGAGCGGCCTTTTTCTTTTGGTTTCGCCAGCTTTTTCTTATGCCGAGCAAACGGCCTATCATCACGCCCGCGTCTGGGCGGAGTTGGAGTCCTCGGGAAAAATAATGGGGCCCTATGATCGACTGGTTGCGGCCACGGCATTCGAATTTTCAGCCGGAATCGCTGTAGGTGCCGGGCTTGTGCGGTCCCCAAAAACCTGACAGCACGCTGGGCTTGACGATGCGAAATGCGCCGCTGGGAATCCATTCAATTTCGGTGAAGGCGAGTTTCCATTGATCGAGGGGACCGATGACGCCCGAGCGATACCACTTGCCATTAGACTCGATAATTTCTCCGGCAAAACCCAGGTCGGCCGGTTTGCCTTCGAATTCGACGTTATAGAGCTGAGCTTCGTTTTTCAGAAAATTGGTCGGATCAGCGGAAAGGATATAGTGCCAGTTGCCCATCATCACCCACTGGCCGGTCTTGGGATGCTGCATGACCACGAGGCTCTCCGCGGGATCAGCGCCAAATTCCGTAAGGCAATCGACGGTGTAGCCTGCCTGCCGTTCTTTGGGAACGCGGGGAAACTTAGCGCACGGCCGCAGCACTTTCCAATTCAGCAGATCGTGCGATTCGGAGACGTAGGCTCCGGGCAAACCATCCACGCGAGCTCCGGTGGTGTACATGAGCCATCGTCCGTTCTTTTCGTCGCGCACCACGTGGGGGTCGCGGCCGGGAACCCCGATGCCTTTGACCGGATCGGAAACTTTGGTCCAGCGAGTGAGGTCGTCGGATACGGCGATGCCGATGGAGCAGGCGTCGCCCGGGGAATTGACGATCTTCCCCAACGTCCCGCGCTGGTCATATTGGAGGGGCCGAACCTGCTGGATGCATCCGGCGTAGTACATGTAGTAGCGGTGGTTTGCTTCCAGGCAGTACGGCGCCCAGATCATGTCTTCATCGAAGGTGTTTGCGCGCTCGGAAGGGTGAATCACGTGTCCGCGCAGTTCCCAGTTTTGCAGATCGCGGCTGATGCTCCAGGAAAGCGTCTCTTCATTGCCGGAGTAGAACCAGTTCAAGCCGGCTTGTCCGCTGATGGAGTACAGATGCCACCAGCCGTCGCGGCGCACGAAGGTGTGATCTTTGACATATTCCCCGGGCGGGGCGTAGCGGCACTGCGTTGGGTCGGCGCTTTCGACGATAGGGATTGCTGAGATTGGGGATGTGCCAAGCCAAGCGCAACAGGCCGCTGCTCCGGACAGCTTCACGAAATGTCTGCGCTGCATCCGAGTGTTTCTCCAGTTTCGCATTGACCGCAAAACCTCTCAGTTCTCCGCGGCGGAGGTGTGATCGTGCACGATCTTCCAGCCATCGGGGAGTTCGCGAAAGATCAATGTGAAGACTCCATGCAACGTCTTGCCATCCGGCATAGTCAGATGAAATTCGCCGCGAACGAAGGCCGCCGATTTACCGAGCATCTCAATTCTCAAATCGGAGAATGCGAGCGTCCCCATCTCAGACCCCGGGCTCTGATAGGTTTTGCGATAGCGGTCGAGGGTGGCCTGCCATCCCATGATGGTTTTGCCTTTGGAAGAAAAAGTCGTCTCGGGAGAATTCCAGTAGCCGCCCATGAAGGCGTGGAGGTCGCGACGGTTCCAGGCTGCTTGCTGATCGGATAGAACTTTCCGGATGGCAGCTTCGGGTGTCTGGGCTGCTGAAAGCGCCGCGCAGAAAAAGACGGCACTAAAAATGGCAGCGAGCTTCGGCATGGGGAAAGGTTAACAGGAAATCGTCAGCGGTAAAGCTGGCCTATCCGTTTGCTCGTGCGGCATCAGTGGCTAGAGGGAAGGAGAGAAACAGTCCACAGGTCTCATCTACCGGCGCTCAGTTCGGCGGATTGCATCCGCGGGCGAGGGCGCCCACGCCACATTGAATCGCTTAATTGCTGTCTTCGCCGACTTTGAGCACTGCCAGAAAGGCTTCCTGCGGAATGTCCACGCGGCCGATACGCTTCATGCGGCGCTTGCCTTCTTTTTGCTTCTCCAACAACTTACGTTTGCGGGAGATGTCGCCGCCGTAGCACTTGGCGATGACATTCTTGCGAATGGCGTGCACGGTTTCACGGGCAATAATTTTCGCGCCGATGGAAGCCTGGATGGCAACCTCGAACATCTGGCGGGGGATGAGTTCGCGCATCTTCGACACCAGCGCCTTGCCGCGCTCGTAGGCGAAGTCCCGATGAACGATGATGGAAAGCGCGTCCACCGGCTCGCCTGCGACCAGGATGTCGAGCTTGACCATGGGCGACTCCCAATAGTCGGCCAGGTGGTAGTCGAGCGAGGCGTAGCCACGGGATACGGACTTGAGGCGATCGTAAAAGTCGAGCACGATTTCATTGAGTGGAAGCTCGTAGTGCAGCATCACGCGCGACGAGCTGACATATTCAAAAGTCTTCTGCTTGCCGCGTTTTTCTTCGACCAGCTTTAGAATTCCGCCAACGTATTCTTCGTTGGTAAGAATGGTGGCGAGGATGACCGGCTCCTGGACTTTGCCAATTTCGCTGGGATCGGGCCAGCGGGAGGGATTGTCCACTTCGATGAGTGCGCCGTCGGTTTTGGTGATCTTGTAGCGCACGCTGGGAGCGGTGGTGATGAGGTCGAGGCCGAACTCGCGTTCGAGGCGCTCTTGAATGATCTCCATGTGGAGCAAGCCGAGAAAGCCGCAGCGGAAGCCGAAGCCGAGAGCTACGGAGCTTTCCGGCTCGAAGAAGAAAGACGAATCATTCAGGCGCAGCTTCTCGAGAGCTTCGCGGAGTTGCGTGTGCTCGTGCGCATCTACGGTGTAGATTCCGGCAAACACCATGGGCTTGATTTCTTCGAAGCCCGGGAGCGGTTCGATGGCCGGATTATTCTCTTCCGTAATGGTGTCGCCGATTTTGGTGTCGGCGACATTTTTAATATTGGCGATGAGAAAGCCGACTTCTCCGGCGCGCAGTTCGTTGATCTCGACTGGCTTGGGAGTGAGCACACCCAGAGTTTCGACATCGAGAACTTTGCCATTCCACATCAGGCGGATTTTCTGGCCTTTGCGCAACGTGCCCTGGAAGACGCGAATCAAGACGATTACCCCACGGTAGGGATCGAACCAGGAGTCGAAAATCAGCGCCTGCAACCGGTTGTCGGGATTCCCTTTTGGCGGCGGAACGCGTTTGACGATGGCTTCGAGAACGTCGGGAACGCCCTGCCCGGTTTTGGCACTGATGAGCACGGCATCGATGGCATCGAGGCCAACCGCGCTTTCGATCATCTCTTTGGTGCGAGGAATGTCTGCGCTGGGGAGATCGATCTTGTTGATGACGGGGATGATTTCAAGTCCATGATTGATGGCAAGATACGAGTTGGCTAAGGTTTGAGCTTCGACGCCCTGCGAGGCATCAACGACCAGCAGCGCGCCTTCGCAAGAGGCCAGCGAGCGCGAGACTTCGTAAGAGAAATCCACGTGGCCGGGGGTGTCAATCAGGTTGAGCTGATAGGTCTGGCCATCCTGCGCGGTGTACATCATGCGGACGGCGTGGGCTTTGATGGTAATGCCGCGCTCGCGCTCCAGATCCATGGAATCGAGCACTTGCGCCTGCATTTCGCGGGCGGTGAGCGATCCGGTCAATTCCAGCAGACGATCGGCGAGCGTGGATTTGCCATGGTCAATATGGGCAATGATGGCGAAGTTGCGGAGGAGCGATGAATCCATGGCAGGGGCGGTCAAACATTGATTCTAACAGGCGGCGATGAAGAACCTGGGTCGCGGTTATCAGTTCTCGCTCGTCAGTTCTCGGAGTGCATCTGGGATAGGATTGCCGCAACATGAATTTTCTTCGCATCGATCACGTGCAACTCGCCATGCCTGCCGGCGAAGAAGACAAGGCACGTGCGTTTTACCGCGATTTGCTGGGCATGACCGAACTGTCTAAGCCGCCGCTGTTGGCCAGGCGCGGCGGATGCTGGTTTTCGAGCGGCGAGGTGCAGATTCATCTCGGCGTGGAGAAGGATTTCCATCCGGCCAAGAAAGCGCACCCGGCATTGCAGTGCACGAACTATGAGGGGTTGGTGTCGAAGCTGAAGCAGGCCAGGGTTGAAATCGTTTTCGATGACAATAATCCCGGCGTCACGCGCTGCTATGTTCACGATCCTTTCGGGAACCGGGTTGAGTTGATTGAAACTGGCAATCGCTTTGCCGAGACTTGATGCCGTCCCCAAGGGACGGCAGTCTCGCGAGGACTGCGCAGGTTTCGAACAAAATCAGATGCCTCGCCGCTGGATCAGGCCTCGGCATGACGGTGAAGGCTTTTAACTGATCCACTCCCAGTTCAAACTTGGCTACGTGACGGGACTGAGTATTCGGATAAAATCATGGCCTGCCTCTCCGGAGCAATTTATGCAGAAATTCTTCGCCGTAGCCGGTACATCGATTCTCTTGGCCTCATTCGCTTCGGCACAGAAACTCTCCCCGGAGGTACGAGGGTACGTCAAGGTCGATTCGTCAACTGTGGCGTTAACTCGCGTGCGAGTTATCGACGGCACGGGTGCGGCTGCGCGCGACGATCAGACTGTGATTGTGTCGGGAGGGAAAATCGTTTCGGTCGGCGAGGCTGCGTCGGCGAACGTTCCCAAAGATGCGCAGCTGCTCGACCTGCATGGGGACAGTGTCATCCCCGGACTGGTGGGCATGCACGATCACATGTTTTATCCGGTTGGCGGCGGACTGTTTGGCGAGATGGGATACAGCTTTCCCAAGCTCTATCTGGCCGGCGGCGTGACCACGATTCGGACAACCGGGTCGCTTGAACCTTATACCGATCTTGAAATCAAGAAACTGATTGACGCCGGCACCATCGCCGGACCACATATACACGCGACCGGACCCTACCTGGAGGGAGCGGGATCATGGGCAATGCAGATGCATCAGCTGACCGGTCCCGAGGACGCCGCCAAAACCGTGAATTACTGGCTAGACGAGGGCGTGGACAATTTCAAGGCGTACATGTTCATTACGCCTGAGGAACTTTCGGCCGCGGTGGCGGCGGCGCACAAGCGCGGCGCGAAGGTGACTGGCCATTTGTGCACTATCGGTTTTCGCGAGGCGGCGGCGCTGGGGATTGACGATCTGGAGCATGGGCTGGTGGTGGATACGGAGATCTATCCGTGGAAAAGAGCGGACACCTGCACCGACGAGGATGGCAAGAGCCTCGATTTCCTTGGCAAAGTGGATGTACAATCCGGCGCGGTACACGAGATGATCCTTGATTTGGTGCAACGGCATGTGGCCATGACTTCGACTTTACCGGTTTTCGAGGTGCTGGTACCCGGGCGGCCGCCGCTCGAAAAGCGCGTGCTGGACGCATTGTCGCCCGAAGCTCGGACCGCGTTTCTCGCGAACAAAGTGCGCACCGGCGATTCGGCATTCCTGCGCCGAAGCTATGGCAGCGATGTTTCGCCCTGGCCGGCTGCGTTCAAAAAAGAGATGGAGTTCGAACACGCATTCGGTCAGGCTGGTGGGCTTTTGCTGGCGGGGCTCGATCCAACCGGTATCGGCGGCGTGATTGCGGGCTATGGTGATCAGCGGGAAATCGAGCTCCTGGTGGAGGCGGGCTTTACGCCACTGGAGGCAATTCACATTGCAACTGCGAATGGCGCGCAATATTTAGGGGAGTTGGACCGGATAGGAACGATCGCGCCGGGCAAACGGGCGGACCTGGTGGTGGTGAAAGGCGATCCGTCAAAAAACATCGCGGACATTGAGAATGTAGAAATTGTATTCAAGGATGGAGTCGGTTACGACCCCGCCAAGCTGATTGAAGCAGTGCGCGGATCGGTAGGAAGCCACTGACTTTATGTTGGTTCTCGCCTCTGCTTCCCCTCGAAGACAGGAACTGCTGCTCAATGCCGGCATTGCCTTCACCGTGCAGCCGGCCGATATTCCCGAGATCGCCATTGGAGGAGAAACCCCAAAGGCCTTTGCAGAGCGCATGGCGCGGGAAAAGGCGTTGGCGGTTTCGCGCAAGCGGCCGGCGGACTGCATCCTGGGGGCCGATACCGTGGTGTTCGCGGGCAGGGAAATTCTCGGCAAGCCGCGCGATGCCGACGATGCGTTTCGTATGCTGCGGATGCTTTCCGGTGGAACCCACGAGGTGATTACAGGGGTGTGTTTGGCCGGATCGAATTCTGCCGGTCGCTTCGAGCGAGTGGGATCGGAGACCACGCTCGTGACCGTTGACGCCCTAAACGATGACGAAATTCGCGTTTACGTCGCGTCAGGCGAACCCATGGATAAAGCCGGGGCCTATGCCATTCAAGGCATCGCCTCGCGCTGGATCGGACGCATTGCAGGCGATTATTTCAATGTGGTGGGATTGCCGGTTTCACGCGTGTGCCGCATGTTGCAGGAATGCGGTTGCGGCCCAGCCGTCGGGCTAAGCCGCTGGAGTTGAGGGCGGTTTGGGCGCGTCCTTGTCTTTGTCCTTATCGTCTTTGACGGCAGACTTGAAATTGCGGATGCCTTCGCCCAAGCCTTTGCCGAGATCGGCAAATTTGCTCGGTCCGAAAAGCAACAGCGCGATGCCGACAATCAACAGAATGTGCAGCGGCTGAAAAAGTCCCTCACCCATAAAATCCTCCAATGCGAAGCGGCCACTATCAGCGCAGACAACGCAGGGCACAAACCCCTGAACAAATTCTAGGCTTCCGCTGCGCGGTAGTCAAAAGGGTGCGGCTGCGGGCGGTGTCCTAAATTGGTCTCTCTTAGGCTCGCTTTGCGAGCTCCGCGCAGAACTCAGCGCGCTCTGTGGTTACAAGCTCTTGATTGCTGGATCAAGAAAGCATTTAACCGCCAGGGCCGCAGAGAAGTACCGCGGAGAACGCCGAGACGGCCGAAATTAGGACACTGCCCGGCTGCGCGAAGGTGGCAGCGTGTTCTGGCTGAGGGGTGCTTCGGCTTTGCGGAAGCTGCACTTCGCTTGCTTCTGCTCAACATGACAGGGCTCAGGCGCAATTGGTTAAGCGTCTTTGATTAATCCTGCCAGCAAGGCGGCGCGGCGGGGGAGCTCGGCGATGATGATGGATTCATGCTGGGCATGCGCGCCTTCGCCGACTCCGCCCAGGCCATCCAGAGTTGGAATGCCGAGAGCGGCGGTGAAGTTGCCGTCGGAGCCGCCGCCCACCGAGGCTTCTTCGAGCTTCCATCTCTGGTGCTGCGCGATTTCCGCGGCTTGGCGATAAAGCGCGACGACGCTAGCGGTACGCTCCAGCGGCGGGCGATTGATGCCGCCCGAGATTTCCAGCTTGCACCTGCGGTTGAATGGCTTGAGCGAGTGCAGACGGCGGTCAATACCGGCTCCATCTTTCGCCCGGGCAATACGAACGTCGATGCTTGCGGTCGCCTCCGCGGGAACAACATTGACCCGCGTGCCGCCGTGGATCAATCCGACGTTGAGAGTTAAGCCGCGTTTGCGGTCTACGAGCTTGGAGATCTGGACCATCTGCCGCGCCAGCTCGATGATCGCGCTCTGCCCTTTTTCGAAATCGAGGCCGGAGTGCGAGGCAATTCCCGTGACTTTTAGCGTGTATTCGCCGACGCCCTTGCGGGCGGTCTTGACGGCACCGTGTGCGCCGAAAGAGGGCTCAAGGACCAGGACGGCGGCGGACTTTCTGGCCAGGCTCTCCGTGATGGGACGGGAGGACACACTGCCGATTTCTTCGTCAGAAACCAGGAGAATAGTGACCGGGCGGGGCAGTGCGCCATGACCATCAATCAAGCTCGCGATCGCGGACAATATGAGGGCGATACCGGATTTCATGTCGAGGACGCCGGGACCGAAAATGCGATCTGGGGTAACACGGCATGGCATGGTCGCCAGGGTGCCGAGCGGGTAGACGGTATCGCAATGGCCGAGCAGCAGGACGGGCTTGCCGTGTTTGCCGGCGAAGTCCACTTGCAGGTGATCGCCAAAATCGGCTGATTTGTGAAATTTTGCATGGCCGCCGAGCGCGGCGAATTTCGCGGCGATGAAGGAACTGAGGCGATCCACGGCGGCCTTGTTATCGCTGGGAGATTCGATCCCGACCATTTGCTGAATGGTGGAAACTAATTCACCCTTGTGCTGGTCAAAATAGTTTGCAGACTGGTCGGGCCGGGCGGGGGCGGAACTTGTGAAGGATCGAGCTACGACGGCGCGCTTTGGTTGTTTTTTCATGATTTGTCTTGCGGGATGTTGTTGAGAATCTTACCGTGCCGTATCCGCCAATGAAAGGCTTCGCCGTACAGTATAATCTTCGCTCGATGGTGACACTCGAATGACGACCACCATAGCCGATTCCGCTCAACCCGCCGCTGAGGCGCAGGCACCGCAGAAGACGGTGCTGGATATTCTGGATATTCAGAAAATTCTGCCGCATCGCTTTCCTTTCCTGCTGATTGACCGGGTGATTGAGATCGTGCGCCGGGAGCGGATTGTCGCGATCAAGAACGTAACCATCAACGAACCATTTTTTCAGGGGCACTTTCCTAATTTGCCGATTATGCCGGGCGTGCTGATCGTCGAAGCGATTGCGCAGGCCGGCGGTGCGCTTCTGCTCACCGAAGTCGAAGATCGCACCGATAAGCTGATTATGTTTACCGGCATTGAGCGGGCGAAATTCCGGCGCCCGGTAGTGCCCGGCGACCAGTTGCGGATCGCGGTCGAACTCAAAGCCTGGCGCGAGGTTGGACCCATGATCGCGGTGCGCATGGAAGGCGTGGTTACGGTGGATGGGAAGAAAGTCGCGGAAGCCAGCGTGAAATGCCAGCTGGTGGACAACTCCCGGGGACGGCGCAATCTGGCGGGCGAGGCCGGAGAGTCCGAGTAGGGAATGTCTATTTCGATCAAGCAAATTCCTGGCGTCAGAAACCGGCGCTTCACTTTTCAATCTTCGACCGCCGCAGAGCTTATATCCCCATTGCAATGAGTGTTCATCCCACAGCGATCGTTGACACGCGCGCGAAAATTCATCCTTCCTGCAAGATCGGCCCCTACTGCGTCGTCGGGGCGGACGTTGAACTGGACGAAGGCTGCGAGCTGGTGTCTCAGGTTGCCATTCAAGGGCCATCGAAAATCGGCGCTCACAACAGCTTCTATCCTTTTTGTGCGGTGGGCATGGCGCCGCAAGACCTCACTTACAAGGGCGAGCCGACGTGCCTCGAAATGGGCGATCACAATGTGATTCGCGAATGCGTCACCATCAGCCGCGGCACGGAGAAGGGCGGCGGCATCACGCGCGTGGGCAGCCACACGCTCATCATGGCCTACACCCATATTGCGCACGACTGCCTCATCGGCGATCACGTTATCATGGCCAATGGGGCGACGCTCGGCGGGCACGTCATTGTGGAAGAATGGGCCACGGTGGGCGCGCTCTGCCCGGTGCACCATTTTGTCCGCATCGGGAAATATTCATTTATTGGCGGCGGGACGACGGTGACAAAAGATGTTCTGCCGTTCTCCAAAACCGTGGCCGCCCGCGACACCCATGCTTATGGCATCAACGCCGTCGGCCTAGAGCGGCGCGGCTTCAGCGCCGAGCGCATTCGCAAGATTCATCATGCCTACAAAGTGCTACTGGCTTCGAAGCTGAATACCAGCCAGGCGATTGCCAAGCTGAAATCGGAGCCGGACCGCGGCAGCGACGTTGACATGCTGATCGAATTCATCGACATGTCGGAGCGGGGAGTGATTAAGTAGGTGGAATAGGCTGATACCGTCAACTACGAATACGAATGAGCCTGAATTTTACGGTTGGTGATTCTGCGCGACAGAAGGTTGTACAAGGCGAAAACCTTGTGCCGGACAGGCATCTGGATACTTACCGTACTCAAAGGGCTTTCCGTCCTTAGGCTGGAAATGTTGCGCGATTGAAATGGAAGCGATGAAAAGGCTCGCTACGATAAGCAAAGCTTTCGGGCCGAGAGTCATTGTAGCCCTCCAAAAAAGTGCAGCTTAGATGTTCTAGCTCGCGAACGCGCCCGATTGCACTTCTTACGATTAAAGCTCAGTTGACGAGATATCCAATTTCCCTCATTGACCGGATAGCGAAGGTCAGTAAGATAGCAGCTACGTTCGCCAATGGCTTTAAACCAAAAACTCGGTCTCATTGCGGGCAATGGACGGTTCCCATTTCTTGTCCTCGACGCTGCCCGGGCCCAGGGTTATGAAGTCATTGTTGCTGCAATTAAAGAAGAGGCTTTTCCGGAGATCGAAAAGCACGGCGCGGCCGCGGTGCACTGGCTCTCGCTGGGTGAGCTTTCCAAGCTGATCGAGGCATTTCACCAAGAAGGCGTCACCCGCGCCATTATGGCCGGGCAGGTGAAGCACAAGCAGATTTTTTCCAGCATTCGGCCCGACTGGCGGTTGGCGAAGCTGCTTTTGTCGTTGACCACTCGCAATACCGATTCGCTGCTGGGCGCGGTGGCCGAGGTGCTGGCCGATGAGGGCATCACGCTGGAAAATTCGACAGTTTTGCTTGAGCCGTTGCTGGCCAAGGCCGGAGTGCTCACCCGTCGCGCCCCGACGGAAAGCGAAAAAAAGAACATCGAATATGGACGCTCGGTGGCGCGCCATCTGGCGCAGTACGATATTGGCCAGACGGTCGTGATCGCCGAAGCGGCCTGCGTGGCGGTCGAAGCCATGGAAGGCACCGACGCGACGATCGAACGCGCCGGGCAAATGATGGGATCGCTCGACGCTGGCGCTTCGATCCTCAGCCGCGCACTGGCTGTGGTCAAAATTGCCAAGCCTAATCAGGACATGCGATTTGACGTGCCGGTGATCGGAGTGAAGACGATTGATGTGATGCGCAAGGCCGGAGCTTCCTGTCTGGCGCTTGATGCAGGCAGGTGCCTGCTGCTCGATGGCGAGGCGATCATCCACGCGGCGGACGAAGCCGCGATTGCCATCTGTTCTGATTGAAAATCGGGCCGACGGAGACCAAGCCGATTGAAACGAAAATGACGCAATGCGAACAACTCGCCGACCAGATTCGCCGCGCTTTTGAAGGCGAAGCGTGGCACGGCGACTCAGTACTCGAGATTCTCCGCGGAGTCAGCGCAAGAATGGCGGCGCAGCGGCCCATTCCACTGGCCCACAGCATCTGGGAGCTGGTGCTGCATATGGAAGCGTGGGACAAAATCGTGACCTGCCGGGCGAATGGCCAAGCGGTTGAACCGAGCGACGAACAGAATTTTCCGCCCGTCCTTGATACTAATGAAGCTGGCTGGCAGAAGACGCTCGCGTCTCTCCGAAGTACGCATGCTGAACTGGTGGAAACGGTGGCGCGCTTCCCCGAGGTCCGGCTGCACGAGCGCGTCCCGGGTAAAGATGAGGATTACTACAATTTCTATTACATGTTCAGCGGGATTGCGCAACACCAGTTGTATCATGCGGGACAGATTGCTCTGCTCAAGAAGTTCGGCTGAACGTGCACTCCGGGCAGCGACTCGAGCCTTATTGGACAAAGGTGATCGTCCCCAAACGCGGTAAAGTTAAGGTAAGATCCGCCTCGGACGGCATTTTTCTTTGTTTGACGCGTGACTGTGGAATTCTGCTTTTCTAATGAATACCGCCCAGTTAATCAATGTTGCGGTGATTGGCGTAGGCGCCTTCGGACGCAATCACGCCCGTGTGTATCACCAACTGGCCCAGCAAGGAGAAGCGGTGCGGCTGCTGGGAGTTGTGGATCACAACCTGGAAAGCGCTGATGCGGTCGCCCGCGAGTTCGGCTGCCGCGCCTTCGGTTCCGTCGAGCAGTTATTGACCACCCACAGCGAAATTCAGGCAGCCTCGGTTGCCGTACCGACGGTTCACCATCTCGGCGTGGGCCGTGAACTGGTTGAGGCGGGCGTGGATGTGCTCATCGAAAAGCCGTTGGCCTCATCATTGGCGGAGGCGGACGAATTGATTCGGCTGGTGGAGCGGCATGGCCGCATCGGCCAGGCAGGACATCTGGAACGGTTCAATCCGGCGGTGCAGGCGACCCTGCCCTTGGTTACCCATCCCATGTTTTTCGAGGTCCATCGCCTCAGCGTGTTTACCCCACGCTCGCTCGATGTCGACGTCGTGCTCGACCTCATGATTCACGATCTGGATGTGGTTCTCCGGTTTGTGAACTCTGAGGTGAAAGAAATCCGCGCGGTCGGCCTTCCCATCCTTTCCTCCAAAGTGGATATCGCCAACGTGCGGCTGGAGTTCGCCTCCGGTTGCGTGGCGAATCTGACGGCCAGCCGGGTTTCCATCGAAACGGTGCGCAAGCTGCGCTTCTTCCAGCCGAAGCAATACGTGTCGCTCGATTACAGCCGTCAGGACGTTCTGGTTTTTGCGGTGGGCGAGAATGGCAATTCCGGCGCGCCATCGGTGAACCCCCAAATTAAGGTGGTCAAGCCTGAGATTCTGGCGCAGGAGCCATTGCACGGGGAGTTGAAAGCGTTCCTGCAGGCGGTGCGTGCGGGGAGTCAACCGGTCGTGAGTCTGGAAGATGGCCGGCGCGCCTTGGCGGTAGCGCTGGATGTAGTAGCCGCTATTGAAGAGCATCACCAGAAGGCGGACCTCAGCCGAATGACGCCAGAGATTTCCGCAAGACATTAAATTCCAGCCACTTACCGGGACACCCAGGCTTTACACTTCTTGACGCCAAGCGGGGCAAATCCGGGATACCCTTCCACTGATTGTCCCGAGCCGGGTTCGCGAGTGCCGATACTTTAAAGAGCAGCGGCGATTTTGCGAGCCGATTTTGCCGAAAGATGCGAAAATGGGGGGAATCGGCCGGGTGCGAAGCGAGAGCTGGATATTGCCGTCGCCCGGAAGTAAACTTCCTCGTTCTAGCAACTTAACGCGAACGGGCCGGGTCTAACCGCTTAAAGCCTTCGATGCCAGCCACCGAAATTCCGCCACGCAGTCCAGTTCCTCCGCCGCCCTTACAAGCCCCCGACAGCGCGGATTTTTACGACGCGCGCCGCTGGGAATCGGCGTACCGGGAGATGCATGACGTTCCGACCATCCTGGTGCAACTGCAGGATGAATTGGCGCGTTCGCGCAAGCAGGAGGCCTTCTGGACCTCGGTCGTCGTGCATCTGGTCGTGGTCATGCTGCTGTGGAATTTCACCAAGTTTGAAAAGTACTTCCCGGGACATGCCATCGAAGTAAACCCGCAAGACCCGTTGCACCAGAAAGACCTGACTTATCTGGAGTTGCCGCCGGATGAGCAGCAGGTAAGCAAGCGGCCCAAGACCAATATTATTTCCGACAAAGACCGGGTGGCGACTTCGCGGAATCCGCATCTCGATGCCAAGGAACTGCACAAGATTCTCGACAGCTCGCGGCCCGGGCCTCCGGCGCCGAGCGGACCTCCCCTGCCGACACAACCGGCCGCTCCAGCGCCCGCCGCGCAGAATGTTCCAGCGCAGCAACCCCAACCGCAATCACCGGCAAACGCGCCGCAGCCGAATCAAATGGCGCAGTTACAGCAGCCGCAGGCACCGCCGCGTCCCAGCTTTAACACGGGCCCGATGACTGCCGGAGATGCCATTGCGCAAGCTGCGCGCGCCGCCGCTGCCAATCGCGGAGGTTATGGTGGGAGCAATGGCGATTACGGATTGGGTCAGGGACGGCAGCCCTCGGCCGCAGTCGGGCCACTGGACATCCTTAGCGACACTATGGGCGTGGATTTCGGCCCTTATTTAGCGCGGGTGCTGCACGACGTCAAACAGAACTGGTACAACCTCATCCCCGAGTCGGCCTTTATGAAAAAGGGGAAGGTTTCCATCGAGTTCGCGATTCTTAAGGACGGAAAAGTCGCCGGCATGCAACTGTCGGGCACTTCCGGGGATGTCGCCCTTGACCGGGCCGCATGGGGTGGAATTACCGCGTCCAATCCTTTTCCGCCGCTTCCCAGCGAGTTTGGCGGCCAGTACCTCACACTGCGCTTCCATTTCTACTACAACCCCGATAAATCTGATCTGCAGTAGCCATCCAAAACAACCCCGCGACTCGTAGCTTTAATCTTAGGCGTGTTTGAACGGGTTTGTTTGAGGATGGGTGTTCGCTCAATTCAAATTCGAAGTTAGCGAATTCGAAAGTACCGGCTCGGGTCTGTTTGGAGGGTGGGATGCTAAGTCGTTGGCGGTCTTGCTGTAATTTCCTGCTTTTACTTAAATTGACAATCTAGAGACAAAAACGCTCAGGATGAAGGTATAATTCGTCTCCCGAGACCGAAACGAGTGTCACGGTTCTCGACGCCCGGCTAGCCGAGTCCGAGGTGAGAAAGCCCGATCACCACGGCTTGCCAAGTGTCCCCCGCGACTGAGCGGCCAACCCTCTACCCCAGGTTCGGAAAAGGCATTCGCCATGAAATCGCCTCGCTGTTTGTTATTTGCTGCTCCTCTGCTTTGCCTGTTTGCTCTCTCAACCTTGGTCGCACAGCAAGCCTCCCCCGCCGTGGCTGCGCCTGATGCTTCAACCGCCGACGCTACGCCATCGGCGCTGTCTTCGGAAGGGGCCACCATTCCGGGCCCCCTGCGGTCGTTTCTGCGCATGGCGGGGATCAGCCAGAAAGCCACGCCTCGCGAAGTCCTGCCACTACTGGCGCGCAACGTTGTGATTGATGGATATCATGGCCCCCAGGATCGGCCGGGCAGGCCGACGGAGTTTCTGATACTGCTGATGCGCTATGTGCAGCAAGCCCGCGAATTGCAGGCGCTGGCGGGTCCGGAGGGGGAGATTCGCGTCGGTGGCTGCGATGAAGCCGCTCCTTTGCTGGCCGTGTTGGGCTACCGCTTTCGCGGGGATTGCGCGAAAGATGCGTCGCTCGAAGCGGCAAATTCGGAACGCGCCTTTCTCACCATTGATTCCGGTTTCCCGCTACCCGAGCTTGAGGAGCGTCTGCACTCCAACCAGGTTTTTAAATATTCATTCCCTGCCACGAAGGTTCCGGTTTTATTCACCCAGAACGCGTGGGCGGAAAATGACAAGAATGCTGAGACCGGACGCAACGCCGACATCGTCGAGTTGCTGATGCACAACCGCAATCTGGCGCGACTCTATTGGGCATTTTCGCGGATCGACGTGGAAACTGGAAACGCTCTGTTGCACTCGCCGGGACTGGGCAAACTTCTGCCTTACGCGCCGGCGCTGGATTTTTACGGAACGCAAATCTGCATTCGATCGGGGCGGGTAATGGTCCCGGGCGGACCGGCAGCGGACAACGGCTGGAAGGAATTGGTGGGCGCCAGCACAGAGTCGCCCGGCGACTTCGTGCTTCAGCTTCTTTCGAAAGATGCCGGCTGGGCCGCCACCTTCTATGACACGCTGTCGCGGGTTGACCGCGCGCATCAGGTATATTTCACCGATCCCCGCCGGCTGGGGGTGTTTTACGCGGCGCTCCGCGGAAAAGATACCTCTCCCAGCCCTACCCGGCCGGTTTTTCGTCCCGCCCCCGGCTTGCTCTTGCTGGCCACGAACCTGCAAATCGATCCTGACGGGCAACCCCATGTGCCCGGCGGTTTGGCGGTTTGGAAAGACATGATTCGCCGCAAAGGCGAGGGCAAGGTAGTGACCGAATGGGCAGCGCGCGCCAAGGGCTGGAAGAGTCCCGAGCAACTGGTCGAAGCCATGATCGCGTTCTCCCGCATTGGAGACGAGCAAAGCCCGTTACAGGTTTATCTCACCCTGTCGGAGATGGACCGGGTGCGCAGCGCGGATGAGCGCCTGAACGCTGCCACCGTGCAGTTGCTGGATGCGAAGTATGCCCGCTTCAGCAATCAATATTTGTTCTTCTCGGAATTCCATGGCTTGAATAACGAGTCCATCACCGCGTTCCTCACGCGGGCGGATGAATTGGACCACATCCATAATGTGGCGCTACGGGCCAATGCCGTGGGCATCTTCCAGGCCGAGACCAGTCTGTGGCAGATTCTGGCGCGGCAGGGCCAGATTCCCGGCGGCGAACTAAATCAGTCGTGGCAGGCGGTGTTGCATCCCTTCGCCGGAATCGCCTCTTCCGAACAATTGTTTGACGCCGGCCGAATTTCGTTGCGCGAGATGTATTTGGCAGTCACTGGCAAACGCGAGTTCTCGCAGGACGACCTCATTGAGTTACTGGCTGGCCCGGGGCAGGTCAGTATTGATGGCCGAAGAGTACGGCAGGAGTTGGCAAACCGCATTCGCGCGGTAATGATCGGCCAGCGCTTAGCCTCTCTCGACACGTTATTTTCGCTGGGCGACGGCCTGAATCAGATGGCAAAGGGGCAACCACTGGCGAACGTGCTGGTTCCTCTTGCCGGGGAGTTAAAAGAATTCGAGTTGCCTCGCACTCTGTTTACCGCAGGCGAACGCACCGAGTGGGCGCCGGGAATGCCGATCAATTCCCACACCGGTTTGCAGGCACGCACCGATCTGGCGAAAATCATCAAATCGTCTCCCTCTCCGCATGAGCTTGATGAAGCCCGCGGCTTGCTCACTCCCTTCATGCGGGACACGCTGGTCGGTCTGAATTACGCGTACTATGAGCCGCCGGGCGCGCAGATGCTGCACAACAATCCGGTTTTCGTCCGTTCGCATGACTTCTCGGGACAAATGACGACTGGCGGTGAACAGTCCTGGCAAATCGCTTCGTTATTCGGTTCGGGCTTGCCCGCCGCGGGAGGGGCGCATTTGGCGGGATCGCTGGCCGACTTGCCCTTTGTCCTAGCGCGAGTCGAGCAGGACTTTATCGTTCCCGAAAATGTCCAGGCGCTCATTTGGCCGCAGGTCGTTCCCAGCCTGATGGCCAGTGCAGTGCTCCCGCGATGGTGGAGGGTCTCGAGAAACGAATTGCATGCAGTGACGCTCTATCAGCGGACAGGCGAAGAGTTGCTGGCCGGAGCCGCCGAGAACGAAAAATTGCGCGGCATGGTCATGGAGATTCTTTCAGATCGCATGTTCCCGCAGGGATCCGAAGATGTAGAAAAATCTCTAGCCGCGAACGATATGCCAAAAGTACTGGCAGAAGTCACGCCCGGGCAGACTCTTTATCTGGCGGCTGAATTTCGCCGCAGGTTCCCCGATCAAAATGACTACTGGAGGGAAGCGGGCCGAGATCTTAACGATCTCGCCCATCGTTATCCCGATGAGGTCAGCTGGGAGCGGATCTCGGAAGACTTTGGCGTGCCTCATCCCGCGATGGAAGATAATTACAGCCGGCAATTGCTGGACGTAAAACCCTTCCCTGCATTCATGGGTTACGCCAGCCGGCTTCTGGCCGAATCGTGGGATTCGAACAATCTTTATTGGGCGCGACTGGCCGACGAAAAGGGTTACTCGCCGGTCATGCTGAATCTGCTGGTGCCGGAGCTGACAAGGCGTATGGTGGAGAAAATCTTCGCCTCCCACTTCGAAGATTGGCCCGCGCTGCTCAACGCCATGCATGAAACCGGCGACGATTTTCGGCAAGGGAAAGTTGCTTCGCTGACTGGCGTGGGACCAAGCTAGGATTTGCTTCGGGCGGTTTTGGGGCGACGCCAAGTGGTGGTTTATCAATACATTGACGTTCAGTGGGATTACAAGAAGTCAGGTAATGAAATCGGGTACTAACCCATGAAGAAATCCATTTTCACTCTTTTCTCTTTACTCTCATTTATGCTTGGGGCTTTGCCGGTTGGGCTCTCCGCGCAGGACGACCAGGCCAACATCCGCGTAAAAGTTGAACTGGTGCAGCTCAACGTTGCGGTCATGGATCACAAAGGAGGCTACGTTACCGGCCTGAATCCCTCCGACTTCGTAGTGCAGGAGGATGGCATTCGGCAGAAAATCGCCACCTTCGGCGAAGGTAATGAAGCCACTCGCACATTGATCGCAGGGCCGGAGGATGGCAGAGCCAGAGCCGACGGTTTAGATGGAGCCGCGCCCGGGGCCGATGGTGGCTCAGGGTTTGGCGCGGCATTGAAGGGCGCCAACGTTTATGTCCTGTTCGACACCAGCAATTACATGTACCGCGGCTTTGTCTTCGCCCAGGATGCCATCGCAGATTTTGTGCGCACCCTTGAAGGGCCGGATCGAATCGCTTTCTACTCCTACAGCCGCGATCTTTCCCGCGCCGCTTTGCTGACCGCCGACCGTTCGCAGGTGCTCCGCGGCGTGCGGTCGACGGTCGCCGGGGATGATGCCGCCCTTTATAACGCCCTTCTGCTGACCGTGAAAGACGCGGGTCAGTTGAGCGGCAGAAAAGTCGTGGTGGTGTTTTCCAACGGTCCCGACAACTCCAGCATGGTGCCACCGGAAGACGTCGCCGAGTTGGCGCAGTCGAAGGGCATCCCCATTTATATGATCAGTACGCGGGAAGCCAAGCTGGAACCGGTTTCCGCCACTGTCTTTCAGCGCATGGCGGCCGCCACCGGGGGCGAGGCCTACTTTGCCAAGACATGGCGCGATCAGCAGAAAGCCTTCGCCGCAATTCGCGACGATTTGGCGCATCTGTACACCATCAGCTATTACCCGCAGGAGAATCCCAATCGGGGATGGCGCGCTATCAGCGTGAAGGTTGTGGGGGAGCGGGGCAAGAGCGTACGCATCCGCACCCGCGATGGCTATCGCCCATTGCCAACAACAGAGATCTCGCCGGAGCGGGCCGCGAACCCGTAACTTGGACGGAACTACCGCTACCAGACTCGGCATTCATCTTTTCTCGCGATGGGCGCGCCCGGCTTGCAGTGAAAGGCGTGCTCGAACTGAGGCAGATTGGAAACCACGCCATTCACCCGGTAGCGCTCCGGAGAATGCGGATCGGCCGATGCATTTACCCGCTCCGTCGCGTCGCGGGTTTGGCCACACCAGCTCTGCCCGTAGCTGATAAAGAAGCGCTGTTCGGGAGTAAAGCCGTCGCTCGGCGGCGCCTCTTTGCCGTTCGACGCCGTATGCCACGCCATGTAGGCGAGCAGTAATCCTCCCAGGTCCGCAACATTTTCGCCAAGAGTTAGCTGGCCATTAACCTTGATGTCGTCAACCGCGGTGAAGTGGGAATATTGACTCTCGACGCACGCCGCGCGCTTCTCGAATTGTTTGGCGTCGTCGGGCGTCCACCAGTCGCGAAGATTTCCCTGAGCGTCGAATTTGCGGCCTTCATCGTCGAAGGCGTGGGTTAGTTCGTGACCAATGGTAGCGCCGGTGTCGCCATAGTTTGCGGCATCGTCCGCCTTCGCATCGAAAAGAGGCGGCTGCAGAATTCCAGCCGGAAAATTGATGTCGTTCATTTGCTCGTCGTAGTAGGCGTCCACGGTGGGCGGCGTCATCGCCCATTCGCCGCGATCCACAGGCTTGCCGATCTTATCGAGCTGGCGGCGAAATTCGAAGGCGCGGGCGCGATCGACGTTTCCCATCTCATCGTCCCGCGAAATCTCCAGCGCGCTGTAGTCGCGCCACTTATCCGGATATCCGATTCGATTGACTACGGTGTGCAGTTTGGCGATCGCCTGTTGTTTCGTCGGCTCGGTCATCCAGGGCAGCGATTGGATGTCTTTCTGCATGGCATCTTCGATCTGCTTTACCATGGCGAGCGATCGCGCTTTTGCGGCTGGACTGAAGACGCGTTCCACGTAAGCCTGGCCGAGCGCCTCCCCGAGATCGTTATCTACCGAATTGACGCAGCGTTTCCAGCGCGGCGCAATCTGCTGCGCGCCTTCCAGCGTCCGGCCGTAAAAGTCGAAATCGGACCGCACAAAATCCACGGGTAGATAACCCGCGTCGGCATGCGCGAGATGCCAGGATAGATACGCTTTCCAACTGGCTAAATCTTCCTTTTTCAGTTGTGCGCTCATCGTTTTGAAGAAGCCAGGATCGGCCACATTCAGCCACGCGAGCTTCGGCAATCCGACCTTCTCAAAGTAAACGTTCCACTGAAACTCAGGCGAAAGGGCCTCGAATTCCGCGCGGCTCATTTTGTGGTAAACGTTGGCGGGATTGCGGCGGTCCACGCGGCTCATGGACCCTTTTGCCAGCGCGGTCTCAATGCGCATGACGGCATGGGATTCATCTTGGGCCAGCCCAGGCGCGTCACCCAACAAATCGAACGTGCGGCGCACGTGCGTCTCGTACGCCTTCCGCAGCTTGCCGGTTTTGCTATCCTGCAAGAGATAAAAATCGCGATCGGGCAAACCCACCCCCCCCTGGTCGGCTTCGGCAATGACCTGTTCGGAGTTCTTATAGTCCTGGTTCGAGTGGAAATCGAATAGAACATTGTCGTAAATCATCGTCGCGACCAGCGCCGCAATATCCTGCTTCGATTTCAGATGATCAATCGCCTGCAGCTGATCTCGTAGCGGCTCCAGTCCCGCGGAGTTGACCGCCTTCTCATTCATGCAGGCCGCATAATAGTCGCCGATCTTCTGCGTGACAGCGCTACGGCCAGGAGCGGGATTCGCCGCCCGATCAAGGATGTCCCGCAAAATTAACAGATTCTCATCCTGTAATTTCGAGGAGACGCTCCAGCTGGTTTGGTCGGGAGGAATCGGGTTCTTCTTCAGCCAGCCGCCGCAGGAATACATAAAAAAATCCGCGCAAGGATCCACGCTCTTGTCCATCGAACCGACATCGAGAACCGGCTGGCTCTTGTCGACCACGGTCTGGGCGAAGAGGCTGCAGGTCAACACAGACATAGCCAGCAAACTAAAAATTGCGCGGAACATTCATCCTCCCGGTCTTCAAGATTGCACCGCCAAACCAGATTGCGTCGTCAAACGCCGCTGTGGTATGCCATTTTTACCAAGGTGCGCTCCGCAAACGGCACATAGAGCAGCGCCGCCGTCGCGGCGAAAGCGGCGCCGAACCCGATCTCTTGAGCGGTCAGGAAGGGCGCAATTGCCCAAAGCTCATCCAGCGCCAGAACAAACGGAAACATCCGTTGAAATTTTTCGCCCAGTCGCCGGTGATCGAAAGCAACCGCGGACAATAAATAAAATCGCAGGGGAATTCCGACACCTGCGGTCGCAATCACCGCCGCTTGAATGGCGGTGCACCCCCACCATGGCAGAAACCCCTGCGTCACCAGATCGATATCGCCCAGCAAAAAAAGTGCCACCACGTAAAATGCCAGGTACATTACTTGAATCAGAACAAACAGTCCACGCGTCAGTCCACGACGCGGAACCGGCACGTCGAGTTCGGGGTGCACCGCAACCACAGGAGCGCCACTTACAGCCATGGCGACTGTTTGCTCCTCCGTCGGCTCATTTTTCTCGCCGATCTTCTCGACGGGCGCCACGAAACGGTATCCGCGCCGGGCAATCGTTTCCACATAGCGCGGGCTGGAGGCCGAATCTCCCAACGCTTCCCTTACCTTGTTGATGGCCGTGTTCAAACTGTGATCGAAATCGACAAATGTATCCGCCGGCCAAAGTTTTTGGCGAAGGTCATCCCGCGTCACCACCTCGCCGGGGTGATCCAGCAAAAGTTCCAGTATCTGGAAGGGCTGTTCCTGCAATCGAATTCGGCGGCCGCCTTTGCGCAACTCTCCCGCTGAAAGATCGGCTTCGAACACTCCAAAGCGCACGATGCGGCCCGCGGGCCTGGATGGTGGCGTCGTCATCGAGATGTCGCGTAGTTTACACCCGGCAAAGGCACTCCTCTTCACCCTCAATTCACTACGATTCTCCCTAGCGCTACAATGGTTGCGTGGTCCCGGTCACTCCACCTCCGCGAGCGGCGAAGCTACGGATTCTCAGCGCGGAAGCCACCGGTATCGTCATCATCGCCCTTATTATTCTTATCGTCACCGTCGTTCACTACTGGCACAACATTGCCTGGGGCGCGCGTTAACGGTGCCCGAATCCTCCGATCCTTTGCTTGTTGTGATCCTCGGTCCGACGGGCAGTGGAAAGACGGCGCTTTCTCTCGCTCTCGCCGGGCGTTTCCATGGCGAAATCGTAAATTGCGACTCCGTGGCGATGTATCGCGAATTTGAGATTGGCACTGCCAAACCAACTGCTGCCGAGCGGGTTCGCGTACCTCATCACCTGCTCGATTGTATAGAGCCCAATGCACAAATCACCGCGGGGGAATATTCGCGCCGGGCGCGCGGAGTTCTGAACGAAATAAAATTGCTTGGTAGTTTGCCGATCGTGGTTGGTGGAACGGGTCTTTATCTCCGTGCCCTGCTCGACGGCCTGTTCGCCGGACCGGAGCGTTCGGAAGAACTTCGCCTGCGCCTCCGGTCGCAAGCTGCACAAAAAGGATCGACCTACCTGCATCGGATATTGCAGCGCCTCGATCCCGCCGCCGCGAAACAAATTCACGCGAACGATGAGCCGAAACTGATCCGCGCGGTCGAGGTTTGCCTCGCCTCGCGTCAGCCTATCAGCGAATCATGGAAGCAAGGCCGCGCGCGGTTGGAAGGATTCGACATTCTGCGCCTCGGTTTAGATCCAGACCGCGCGGCATTGTACGATCGGCTCAACCGGCGCGCGCGTCAGATGTATGATGCCGGTCTGCTCGAAGAAACCGGACGCCTTCTGCAAAAATATGGGGCTTCGGCGTGGCCTCTGAATTCTCCCGGCTACAAACAAGCCACTCAATTCCTCCGGGCGGAAATCGATCTTGCGGGCGCTCAGGCCGCCACGCAACAAGCCCACCGTAACTATGCCAAGCGGCAGATGACCTGGTTCCGGCGCGAGCCAGGCGTTCAATGGCTCCGTGGTTTCGGCGACGACCCCACTATCCAACGCGCCGCGATTACGCAGATCGAAAGCGCCTCTTCTTAGGCTGCGTGGCGGGACGCGCACTCCGTGGTGAAAACTCTTTCTTCCTGATATCGTCTGCTCATGCGGCGAAGCTGCGCTTGTCTTCCGATCATCGTTCTCTTATTCCTTCCCGCCTTCGCAAAAAATAAGTATCAGACTCCCGGGCCTGTCCATCTCGATCACAGCGGCGAGAAGTGGGCCGAAAAAACCCTAAGCAAACTCTCCGTCGAAGAAAAGGTTGGCCAGGTCTTCATGATCTGGGCCCGCGCCCAGTTCATGAATGTCGACAGTCCCGCCTATCTTCAGTTGCGAGACGCCATGAACAAATACCACGTCGGTTCATTCCTCATGACCGTCCCGTATGATCCGCCGTTTCTTTATCGCAATCAGCCATTCGAGGCGGCGGACCTACTCAACCGCTTGCAACAGGATTCCCCGCTTCCTCTGCTCATCGCGGCAGACTTCGAGCGCGGCATTTCCATGCGCTTGCATGGTGGAGCCGAATTCCCCCACGCCATGGCCTTCGGCGCAACCGGGAAGCCGGAGTATGCCGAAGCTTTCGGCCGCATCGTCGCCCAGGAAAGTCGCGCCATCGGCGTGCAATGGAATTTCCTTCCTATCGTGGATGTAAACTCCAACCCTGCCAATCCGGTCATCAACACACGCTCATTCGGCGAAGACCCGGCGCAGGTCAGCGCATTTGCTGACGCTTACATTCGCGGCGCTCGTGCTGAGGGTTTGCTGACCACTGCCAAACACTTTCCCGGACACGGCGACACCGCGACCGACTCCCATCTCGGTCTCGCCGAAGTCACCGGCGATCTGGCGCGCCTTAATTCCGTGGAACTGCCGCCCTTTCGCAGCGCAATCGCCGCCGGGGTCGATTCCGTCATGGTCGCGCACGTCACCGTGCCCGCTCTTGATCCCGATCCGAAACACGTTGCATCCACTTCACCCGCCATCGTCACCGGATTGCTCAAGCGCCAGTTCGGGTTTCAGGGCCTGGTAGTCACCGACGCCCTTGACATGGCCGGTCTCACTCATCTCTACGCCGGCAACATCGGCCGCGCCGCGGTGGACGCATTCAAGGCCGGCGACGACGTCTTAATCATCCCCGCCGACCTCGACGCCTCCTACAAAGCCATGATCGAAGCCGTGCACAGCGGAGAGATTCCCCAATCCCAGCTGGATGCGTCCGTTTTGAAGATCCTGAAAGCAAAGGCTTCCGTAGGATCTGAATCGGACTCGGCTTGTGGACCTCAACCGGCTCACCACCATCGTCGGCCAACCCGAAAACCTCGCTCTCGGCCAGCAGATCGCCAATGAGGCGATTACCCTGGTCCGCGACAATGGCCAAGTGCTGCCCCTGAAGAAAACTGGAACCGGCGGACCGCGCCTTCCGTATCAACCTTTACCGGAGGTGCGCAATCGCCTGGTCGTAATCGTTCTCACTGAGGATGTCCGCACCGAAGTTGGCCGCGAGTTGGAGCGCCAGATTCGGTCGCGCGCGCCCGACGCCCGAGTGATCTACGTGGATCCGAGAATCGCCGCGGCCCTGTCTGGCGAGGTGCTGAAGGCAGTCGATCAGGCGGAGGCGGTCGTCGCCGCGGTGTATGTGATTCCTACACCCGGAAAAGCCATCATGGGAGCAACAGGTCTTACGAATTCAGTCACATTATCCGATGCCTCGGGCGCGCTACTGCAACAGATCCTGGATCAGGCCGCCGCAAAGACCGAAGTTCTTGCCATGGGCAGCCCGTACCTGGCGAAGGATTTTTCCGCGCTGCAGAATTATATTTGTGCATTCTCCAATGTCTCTGTTTCCGAGATCGCCGCCGTCAAGGCATTATTCGGAGAGATTCCGATTCACGGCCATCTGCCGGTGACCATTCCGAACGTCGCCGAGCGCGGCGCCGGGATCGAGCGTCCGCAAATCATTCCCGGAGGTATCGTCCATGCGAATCCGCAAAGCTCTCAGCATTAACGCTCGGGTCGCCATTACCATCTCCTTCGCCGCATGCCTCACGCTGTTGGCCTGCAGCATCAACGTGGACAAAGACAAATCCGGCGAAGAAAAGAAAGTTGATATCGAAACACCCCTTGGCGGAATTCACGTCGATAAGGACGCGGAGGCTCGCGATACTGGACTCGCCGTCTATCCTGGCGCGCGGCTCAAGCCGCAGTCTGCCTCTCACGATGATAACGATGCGAATGTGAACCTCTCATTCATGAACTATGGCTTGAAAGTAGTCGCAATGGAGTACGAATCCGATGACACTCCCGACAGGATCGTCGCTTTCTATCAGGACCAGCTGAAGAAGTACGGGGACGTGCTCGAATGCCACACCACAGGGACCAATGTCCAGATGAACCACAAGCAAGGCTCCAACCAGGTGGCTTGCGATGCCCATACCGGTAAGACGATAGAGTTGAAAGTCGGAACTCCGCAAAATCAGCGCATCGTCTCGATTGACCCTAGGGGCAACGGCACCAGTTTTACTTTGGTTTATGTTCACACCAGCACCGGCAGCACTATTTAAACGAGAAGCAGGAAACCAGATGAGGAGACTCTAGTCGGAAGCTCCTTTGCTTCCTCATGGTTCTCTTCGGTGGTCCCCTGCTCTTCCCGTGCTTGCCGCTTTTCTGACTTCTTCCCCTCAAACCCCGCACTCCCAGCCGTCTTGCCACTATTACCCAGCGTGCTGTACCTTGAAATCCGGATGGAACACTCCTGTTACCAATGTGGCGCTGTCATCGCCGAAGGCACTCCTTTCTGCCGCCACTGCAATGCGCCACAAATTCGCGTCGCGCTGGCCACTCCAGAGCCTGCCGTGGTCGCCGAAACCGCGGATGAAAATGTGCCGCGTTACTCCCCCGCTGTCCAGGCTACAGGATTGGTCTGGCCCCAGGCGTTGCCTGCCGCCGCGCAAGCCGGCTTGATTGCAGCGGTTCTAATGATCGTTCCTTTGGGTGCGTCCTTCGGCCTTGGCATGCTTGCAGCAGGCTTTCTCTGTGTGCACTTCTACCGCCGCCGGCTCAACCACGTTGATCTGACCTATGGCCTGGGCGCGCGGCTGGGCGCGCTCAGCGGGTTGCTCGGCTTCGCTTGTTTTTCGATATTCACTGCTATTGAAACCACGGTGTTCCGCTCCGGAGGCGATCTGCGAGCAGCGCTCATGCAGGCGGTCGAGCAGGCCATGGCTCGGAATTCCGACCCGCAGGTTCAGCCATTGCTCAATTATCTGAAAACTCCGCAAGGCTTGGCCGTGGTCTTGATCATGGGCATGGTGATGATGTTTTTTCTTTTTCTCATCCTTTCCAGCCTGGGGGGGATATTGGGCGCTGTGACCTTACGCCGCAGGGATCGAACTTAAATGATCCCGCAGGGCCTCACTTAGTTCCATCGCTCCGACAGTCCTTCCGATCCCATGGCTATCAGGCGCGCGGAAATCCCCAAGTGCTTTGCCCAGAACGGGTTCCACAGCCGCCTTGCTCCAAACCTGCCCGCCCGCGTATGATTCAGCGTTCATGGCACCCAAATCGTCGTCACAAATTCACCAATTGCGCGAGAAGGCCCAGCTGATGTCTGAGTCGGAGATCGAGCGCACGCTGGTGCGCCTGGCCCACGAAATCATGGAGAAAAACAACGGCGCCAGGACCTAGGCTTGGTCGGCATCCGGCGGCGTGGCGTTCCTCTGGCGGAGCGCTTGTCGCAACTCATTCGAGCGGATCGAGAAGAGTCCTGTGCCCGTGGGAACGTCTCGATATCACGCTTTATCGTGATGATCTTTCCACCCTAGGCCCCAAACCGGTTGTACAAAAGACCGAAATTGGATTTCCCGTCACCGGCAAGAATGTCATTCTGGTCGATGATGTGCTCTATACCGGCCGCACGGTGCGCGCTGGCATGGATGCCCTTGTTCCGCCAGGGACGCCCCAGAAAGGTTCAGCTGTGTGTGCTGATTGATCGCGGCCACCGCGAGTTACCGGTCGAAGCGAGCTTTGTGGGACGCAAAGTCCAAACCACCGACCAGGAAATCATTAAGGTGCAGTTGCGCGAGATCGACGGACGCGGACAAAGTTGCTGATGGAGAGATAGCGTTCTTTCATCCTTACGGCTTAGCTGAAGAGCCAAACCGGGCTGTCGAGGGACCTGCCCATCAATTTGGACCACGCGCAGTTCGCGGAACCCCAAAAGCAGCGTGAAATCGCCTCCCAATCCGGGAGAAAAAACAAAGCTGCGCACGGCTCTTTGCTCGGCATCGAACATCTGAGAACTGCGGAAATTCTCGGATTGCTGCAGCTGGCGCGCCGCATGAACCCGCTTAAGCCGCGGCCTCTGCTTCGGGGCAAACGCGTGCTCCTTCTTTTCTACGAAGCCTCCACGCGCACTCGCAGCTCTTTCGAGATTGCCGCCAAATCTATGGGCGCCATGACTACGCTGATTCTCTCCAGCGGATCGAGCATCGAGAAGGGCGAATCGCTGCTCGATACGGCCTATACGCTGCGAGCAGTCGGCGCCGACGTTATTGTGATTCGCCATCCCCGGGCGGGCGCACCGCACCTGATGGCCTAGCACCTGGATATTCCCGTCATTAATGCCGGAGATGGCATGCACGAGCATCCGACGCAGGCTCTGCTTGATGCCTATACCATTCTGCGTCACAAGAAAACCCTGAAAGGATTGCAAGTAGCGATCCTCGGCGATATCTATCACAGCCGGGTCGCGCGTTCCGCGATCCATCTGCTCAGCAAATTCGGTGCGAAGATCACGCTCTGCGGTCCCCCGGAGTTTCTTCCCGGATCTGGCCACGACCTTGGCGCCCGGCTTCGCATCAGCCGAACGGCCGAGGAAGCGGTCCATGGCGCGGATGTAGTCATGGTTTTGCGCGTACAAAAAGAACGCCTGGCGGGGCAGAAAATCAGTCTGCAGGACTATGTCGCACGCTATCAGATGACGATGGCCCGGCTGAAGCTGGCAAAGAAAGATGCGCTGCTGATGCATCCCGGACCCATCATTCGAGGCCTCGAGTTAACTTGGGAAGTCGCCGATTGCCCGCAATCCGCGATCGTGGAAGAGGTGCGCAATGGCGTGCCGGTGCGCATGGCAATCCTGGCGAAAGCGCTGGGGAAGAGCAAGTGAGAAGATCAGTTCTGTGCCGCAGATAGCGCCGATCGACACAGAAACATGTGGTGACGATTTTTCTCACGCGCCGGGATAAGTTCGAGCGACCGATTGAGAAGGACGAGTGAAAAAAAGCGAAGTCCGAGAGTCTGCTGATTCAAGAGGGACGCGTCATCGATCCGGCGGATCGACGCGCCCATGGACGTCCTGCTGCGCGACGGACGCGTGGCCGAACTTGCGCCCCCGGGGAAAATCCGCGGAAGCACGGCAGACGAAGTTCGACGCGCGCGGGCTGATTGTGGCTCCCTGGCTTCATCGATCTCCACGTGCATTTGCGCGAGCCGGGGCAGGGCTACAAAGAGACCATTGCCACGGGCACGGCGGCCGCGGCAGCCGGCGGTTTACCTCCGTCTGCGCCATGCCGAACACGCAGCCCATGGTCGACTCGACCGAATGGGTTACCTGGATGCAACAGCCGCAGCATGGAGCCCTAGTCAATGTCTTTCCCATCGGTGCCGCCACCAAAGCGAGCAAAGGGGCGGCCCTTACCGATTTTCGCGCGTTGCAACGGGCGGGCGCTGTCGCCGTCACCGATGACGGCAAGCCCATCCTGAACGACGGCATCATGCGGGAGACCCTGCGGCTGGCGGCCGAAATAATTTTCCGGTCATTCAGCACGCCGAAGATACGCGCGAAACCGAAGGCGCTCCATGAATGAAGGCCCCACTTCGTTCCGTCTGGGACTGCGCGGGATGAAAGCCTCGGCCGAGGCCTCCATCGTCGAGCGCGACCTGCTGCTGGCGCAGCAATTCATCGGAGCGCGTCTGCATGTGGCGCATCTTTCTACGGCCGAGGCGCTGAAGGCGGTGCGCCGGGGCAAGCGCGGCAAGGTCCGCAGTCACCTGCGAAGTCACGCCGCACCACTTTGCGCTGACCGACGACGATGTTGGAGACTACGATGCCAACTTCAAGATGAATCCGCCGCTGCGTTC
This sequence comes from uncultured Acidobacteriaceae bacterium, assembly GCA_963834075.1. Classification (GTDB taxonomy): domain Bacteria; phylum Acidobacteriota; class Terriglobia; order Terriglobales; family Acidobacteriaceae; genus PALSA-270. The sequence goes on along the minus strand of CAWIAH010000003.1, from coordinate 734,648 downwards.
GGCCCGGACGTGAAGCGATTCTGGCGGCGCTGGCCGATGGCACCATGGACGCCATCGCCACCGACCATGCGCCCCATGCCATGCACGAGAAATGTATCGAGTTTGAGCGCGCTGCTTTCGGCATCACCGGCCTGGAGACTGCACTTGGGCTTGGCCATCACCCGGCTGCATCGCGAGCACGAGATTCCGCTGGCGCGGATTGTTGAGCTTTTACGGCGGGGCCGGTGCGGGTGGTTGATCTGCGTGGACGGGGCACGCTCGCTCGCGGCAGCCATGCCGACCTCACCATTTTCGATCCCAGGAAGTGCTGGACCTTTGACGCCGACCAAGTCCCTCTCCAAATCGCACAACACACCCTTCGATGGCTGGCCGCTCACGGGCAAAGTGGTGGCGACCATCGTGGGCAGGCAACATCGTCTACCGTGCCGATTAAACCACCGAAAAAATCGACGAAACGTTCCGGCCGGAACATTTTGTAGTCGTATTTTTATTACTACATTTCCGGTTACTGCTTCAAACTAAATAGACTACGGGAAATGGGACAAAAGGGCTAAGAAAGCTCTGCGAAGCTGTCGAAGAAGCGCGTAGCCCGAGGACTGAAGCAGTCTTTTCCCCAAACCGTGCGCCACACCGGGCGCCAAAGTTGAGGATTGAATGGTGTTGACTGTCCATTTTCGGACGACAGCGTCCGGAAGTGGACAGTTCCAGTTCCCTCGACATTGTTCAGGAAATCTGCATCATCGGCCAACCCAACGACTTAGCAAGCGCTACTGGTTTGGCGTGAGGATTGCCGACGCAGGGATATTGGTTTGAACTATACGGCAAATAAACTTGCGTTGGTAAGGAGGCTCGATCGTGCATAGTCTGTGGCAAGATTTGCGGTACGCGGTGCGGCAACTGGCGAAGAGTCCGGGATTCACTGCCGTCGCGGTGATCACGCTGGCGCTCGGCATCGGGGCGAACACAGCGATTTTCAGCGTTGTGAATGCGGTGCTGTTGAGGCCGCTGCCGTATTTCCAACCTGACCACCTGGTGGCCGTCGACTCTATGAAGACTCGCGGTGCACATGTTCCAGACAATCTCTCGTATCCTGATTTTTTTGACTTCCGCGCGCGCAACCATGTTTTCGAACATCTCATCACCGGACGCCACACCGACCTGACACTCACGGGTTCGGGTGCGCCCATGCTCCTTGACGGCGGAATGACGACCTGGGATTTATTCCCTGCCCTGGGTATTCAACCGGAACTTGGTCGAGGATTCCTACCATCCGAGGAAGCCGCGGGAACGCATGTGGCCGTGCTCAGCCACACGCTTTGGCAGACCCAGTTCGGCGGGGATCGCAGTATTTTGGGGCGCACCATCATTCTGAATCGAGAGCCGTACACAGTAGTGGGCGTGGCTCCAGCCGGTTTTGCCTTTCCCGTGGGCACGAGCGCCCAACTCTGGACGACGATTGCTGCCGACCAGCCAGCCGACGAGCGGGGAGCCCGTTACTTGACGGCAATGGGCCGCCTTAAACCCGGCGTTACTCTCGAGCAGGCACGCGCCGACCTCAATGTCATCGCCGCAGCGCTTGCCAACCAGTTTCCCGATGACAACGGGAATGTTCGCGAGACCTCGGTCCGGCCTGCGCTGGACACAATAGCGGGAGAGTCGCGTGCCCCACTACTGATCTTGCTGGGGGCGGTTGGGCTGGTGCTGTTGATTGCGTGCGCGAACATCGCCAACCTGCTGCTGGCGCGCACCGCGGCGCGCGAAAGGGAAATGGCAGTGCGTTCTGCCGTGGGAGCGGGGCGGTGGAGAATCATCCGGCAACTCCTTGCGGAGAGCCTGCTGCTTGCGATGCTCGGCGGAATGGCCGGGATTGTTTTGGCCGAATCCAGTTTGCGCGTACTTCTACCTCTTGGTGGCGAGAGCATTCCGCGTCTTTCCCAGACCACCATTGACGGGCACGTTCTCGGCTTTTCGCTGCTGCTGGTTTTGACCACTTGCGTTGTTTTCGGCATGGTTCCAGCTTTGCGGGCATCGAGAGTGGACCTCACCAATGCGTTGAAGGAGCAGGCCCGCGGCGGCAGCAACCGGCGCGACCGGATGCGCGCAACGCTGGTGATCGGTCAGGTCGCGTTGGGGCTAATCCTGGTCAGCGGAGCCGGGCTGCTGATGGGGAGTTTTCTCCGCATGGAAGGAGGATATCTCGGGCTTAATCCGGATCATCTGCTGACGTTTTGGTTCAGCCTACCCGAGGCACAATACAACAAAGCCCAACAAGTTGCTTTCTACGACCAACTGCTCGACCGATTGCGGGTGTTGCCGGGAATAAAATCGGCGGCAGGAGTCTGGCCGCTGCCCCTGGGTGGCGATCTGGCGAATGTATCGTTCAACATCGAAGAACGGCCGGCAGCGCCTCCCGACCGACCCCATGCCCGCATGGCTTTCGCCACGCCAGATTATTTTTCGACCGCCGAGATCCCGCTGCTCAAAGGGCGACTCTTCAGCCGGCGCGATGATGCAACGGCTCCGCCCGTGTTGATTGTGACGAAGGGTTTCGCGGACAAATACTTCCCCGGCGAGGAAGCGCTGGGGAAGCGCATCACTCCGGGCACGGGCAACCCGCCGGCTCCGCACGAGATCGTGGGTATTGTTGGAGATTCCAAGCTTTTTGCCACGGATGCTGAAGTCCAACCGATGTATTACTTTCCCTACAAGCAGCTGCCCTGGCAGCCTCCGGTTGCCATGGTGCGCGCTGCGGTCCCGCCTCGTACCTTGGAATCTGCGATTCGACAGCAGGTAGCCGCCCTCGACCCGGCCGTTCCCGTGTTTCAAGTCAGCACCATGGACGAACTGCTCTCCAAGCAAGTTACGCAAGCGCGCTTCGCCACGCTGCTGCTTGGCTGCTTTGCCGGATTTGCGCTTCTGTTGACGATGGTCGGACTCTACGGCGTGATGGCTTACTCGGTGACGCGGCGTACGCTCGAGATCGGGGTTCGAGTTGCTCTCGGCGCCAGCCGCCGGGCTGTCATCTCCATGGTTCTGAGGCAGGCGGTCGCCATGCTGGCGGCCGGTCTGGTTCTCGGCTTGGTGGGCTCATTCGCCGGAGATCGTTTGCTGGGCAGCAAGCTGTACGGCATGTCCTCCTTGAACCCCGTCGTGGTCACGCTTGCAATGATTCTGGTCGGGTTGACTGGCTTACTCGCGGCCTATATCCCCGCACGGCGCGCGGCGAAGGTCGATCCCATGGTGGCGCTGAGATACGAGTAACAAACCAAATTCCGGGGACACTGCGGCGAGTCCCGGGGCGCCGAGCATCACGCAAAGACGCCGGGGCTAATTGATTGTCAGCGGCTGTTGCAGCTTGAAAGTTAAAGCTGACTCCGCTGGAATCACGATTTCCTTGTTCCCGGTCATGGCGCCGCCTGCGGTGCCCGCGCCCCCACCCGCGAGCGCGCCAACCGCTGCGCCTTTACCGCCCCCGGCAATGCCCCCAATGATGGCTCCCAACGCCGCTCCGCCACCGGCCATGATCCCGGTGCGTTTCCCTTTGCCTTTGATTACACGAACAATGGAAGCCGTCTGTACCGGATGATCAACGCCATTCACCCTGACGGAAGTCAGTTGCAGTTGCAGGCGCGCGCCGCCGGCAAAGTGGCCGAGCGGTTGCGCATCCACCACGGTTCCGGAGGCATTCGCGCCCGCGGGGATGGCGACCGCACCGCCCACCTGCAAGGGCCTGATGAGATTGGCGGAAAAATGCTGGCCCGGCTGGCTGATCTTTGAGCCCACCGCCTGGGACAGGCGGACGGTCAGTTGTGTTCCCGCCGGAACAACCATAGGAACTGGCGGGGTTGGGGCTGCAGGCGGGTTGGTGGAAGCAGGATTTCCTGCTGGAGTTGAACTGTTGTCGCCGCCATTGGCCGCGTCATTGGCGGTTTTTGGTTTGCTGCTGCAAGCGAGCGCAAAGAGTAGATAGACAACCACGACCACGGTGAGCTTCGGAGTTCGCATTGTTTCCCCCAAGAGGTGTCCATAGAGAGTAAAACCTGCGATTGGATTTTCACAAGTGCATTGCTGGCACGATGTTTCCGAGGCTGGCGTTCACCTGTCAGCCTAAAGCTTGTCGGAGGAAGACAAGACTGCGGGCACGGCCTGGGAACCGTCCGAGGAGAACTCCAATCCGGAGAATGCGGTACCGCCGCTTGCATTAGGCGGCTCCGCGGCGGCATTTTTCTGCTCCGCATTCGCGTCATCTTTCCCAGACAGAAACTTGGCGGTATTCAGCAAAGGACGGCCGAGCGATGGATTGTAGCTGCTCCACGGGCCGCCGGACGCGGCTTCGCGTTCAAAGTGGGCGCGCATGCTCTCAAGCTTGGAATCAAGATCATCGAGATAGTGCAGCATGAGAGCTTCCGGGAACATGGGCAATTTGGGCGAGCCGAATTCGTACTGGCCGTGATGGCTGATGATCAGGTGTTCAATTAAGGTCTTGAGTTCGTCGGGAAATCCGGTCATCTGCGCGATCTTGCCGTGCAGCATTTCCAGCTCAATGACCATGTGGCCCAGAAGCTGGCCGCGAGTGGTGTAAGAAAAAGACCGGTTGTAGGTGAGTTCGTGAATCTTGCCGATGTCGTGCAGAAAAGCGCCGGTAAGCAGTAAATCGCGATTGATCTGGGGGTAATTGCGGCAGAGCAGGTCGGCGGATTTGCAGAGCGAGACGACATGATCGAGCAATCCGCCAATATAGGCGTGGTGCAGAGTCTTGGCCGCCGGCGCATTGCGGTAAGCTCCGGCGATTTGTGGATCGGCCATGAAGGCCTCAACCAGCGCCTTGAGATGAGCATTCTGGAAAGTAGCGACAAAGCCGGCGAGGGTCTGCCAAAGCTCTCCGATGTCTCGCGGGCTCTTGGGCAGGTAGTCGGCAAAATCAATTTCGGAGTCACCGAGCGGCCGCAGTTTGTGAATCGTAAGTTGAAAGCGATTCTTATATTTGTTGACGAGGCCCTTGGCCTTGATGAAATCATCCTGTTCGAAAATGTCGAGAGCGTCCTCGACGTTGTCCCACATTTTGGCTTCGAGCTGGCCGCTGCGGTCGCCCAAAGTGAGCGCCAGGTATGGCTCGCCGGTTTTTTTGGGCTTAACCTGCTTGGAAACTACAACAAAGGACGAGGTAACGACTTTGTTTTCATGCTGTACGCAGTCGCAAATGAAAAATTCTTTCATGAATGATTTCAGAAGGCTTTAAAAAACCTTGACCGCGAAGTTCGCCGGGAAACAAACGCGGTGAATGCCAGGGTGGAACTTATTCGTTTGAGAACGCTCTTCTAGAGAATACCCAACTTCTTCTTTTTCTTGGCGAGTTTTTTGGCCTTTGCCTCTTCCTGGTTGGTCTGAACCGGCGTGGTTTCGTTGGGGGTCGCGCCGCTGTCCACATAACCGGCCGCCAATTTTATGTAAGCATCCTCTCGCAGGTGGGCCAGGTAATCGCGCAGCGCGGGTTGCAGCTTTTCCATGTAAATGGCGTTCTCGACCTGAGGCTCAACGTCTTTGTAGGAAGGAATGCCGGCCAGTTGATGATCGGTAACTTTCAGAATAACGAAGCCCTGTTTGGTCAGAGTCGCATCTGAAACGTCACCGGCTTTCATAGCAAAGACCTTGTCCTCCAGTGACTTGTTCAAGGTGCCGCGTTGGAAATCTCCCAGATCGCCGCCTTGAGCGGCGGTCGGGCCTTGTGAGTTTTTCTTGGCGATATCGTCAAAGGCCGCGCCTTTTTTAATTTGCGCCAAAAGGTCGTTGGCCCTCGCATAGGCGGCGGGATGTGACTCGGGGTTGTCGGGGCTTACCTTGGGATCAACATCTTCTTTTGCCGGAACCACTAATATCTCGCTGAGGCGAACCTGCTCCGGATGTTGCAGTTCGCTCTTGTGCTGCTCGTAATAATTCAGTTTGTCCTGATTGGAAATGCTATCGCCGATGCGCGAGCCGACTTCGTGGCCGATTACCTGCTGCATGATAATTTCGTTTTTCTTATTTTGCTTGAAGTCCTCGAAGTTGATGCCCTGCGCCGTGGCCGCTTTCTCCAGATCTTCCATGGTGTCGAGCTTCATATCCTTGCGCATCTGGTCCAGCCACTTAATGACCTCGGTGTCGCCGGTAATGCCGAGATCGGCGGCTTTTTCGAGGAGCAGCTGGTGGTCAATAAGATCGCGCAGAATGTCTTTTTCGTGCTCTTTATAAATCTTTTCTGCGTTGGCGGCATCCTGTTGCTGCGCTTCCTGCCGGGTTTCTTCCTGGCTGTGCTGAAAATCGGTCAGAGTCACAATGCGATTATTCACGCGGGCGACGATTTCCTCGACCACCGTCGTTGCGCTAAAGGCGGGCGCGGCAGCCATGCAGAGAGACAAAGAAAGCGACCAGGGGATAAGTTTTCTCATAACCTTGTCCAAGGGCATTGAACGCCCCGGAGTGCTACCGGGCGCAAGGCCTTGCCTCAAATTGTACCTCCGGCGGCGGGCGGATGGTAGGCTACCTGCTATTATCATGCCATTTTCTTCCTGCCAACTGCAGTTTCGATTGGCATACCGGAGGTACGGATGGTCAGCAAGCTACGAACCTTTGCGTTTATCCTTTTATGCATGGGGATAACCTTGGCGAAGGCGCAACATAAGAGCGCTGCGGCGGCGGATCTGGCGCAGCTCGAAAAGATGAGAGCACGGTATGCTTCAACGCCGCTGCGGGTGGAAATCGGCGGCCTTTCTGGCGGCGACCGGCAAGCCCTGGTAAAGCTGGTGGGAGCTGCGCGTATTCTGAACGACATCTTTTTGCAGCAGTTGTGGAGCGGGAATGAGGCATTGTATGCGCGCCTGCAACGGGACCGGACGCCCCTTGGAAAAGCGCGGCTGGATTATTTCTGGCTCAACAAAGGGCCTTGGTCGGGGATTGACGATAACCGCGCGTTTTTGCCAGGAGTGCCGGCGCGCAAGCCGCTGGGTGCGAATTTCTATCCGGAGGACATGACCAAAGAAGCATTCGAGCAATGGGTTTCGGGGCTGCCGGAGAAAGAGCAGGATCAGGCAAAAGGCTTTTTTACCGTGATTCGGCGGAAGAAGACCGGCGCGGGTTTGATGGCTGTCCCTTACGGTGAGGAGTATAAAGATGACCTTACGCGTACGGCCGGTTTGCTGCGCGAAGCGGCAGCTTTAACCAGCAACGACTCGCTGAAGAAGTTTCTGAATTTGCGGGCGGATGCGTTTCTCTCCAACGACTATTACGAAAGCGACCTGGCCTGGATGGATTTGGATGCGCCGCTCGATATCACGATTGGCCCGTACGAAACTTATAACGACGAATTATTCGGTTATAAGGCGGCGTTCGAAGCCTACGTAAATTTGCGGGACGATGCCGAAACCGCGAAGCTGTCTGCATTCACCCGGCACCTACAGGAGATCGAGGATCATTTGCCGGAGGATCCGCAGTATCGCAGTCCCAAGCTGGGGTCGGCGGCGGCAATCCGTGTGGTGGATGAAATTCTGACCTCGGGCGACGGCGCGCATGGGGTGCAAACCGCGGCTTACAACCTGCCAAACGACGATCGCGTGGTGCAGCAAAAAGGAAGCAAGCGGGTGATGCTGAAGAATGTGCAGGAGGCGAAATTCCGCAGTGTGTTGTTGCCGATTGCGCGCCGCACCCTGGACGAATCGGCCATGGTGGACGTGAGTTTCGAATCGTTCTTCACGCATATTCTGGCGCATGAATTGATGCATGGACTAGGGCCGCACCAAATTAAAGTCCAGGGGCACGACACCACTCCGCGCGAAGAGTTGAAAGAACTCTATGCTCCCATCGAAGAGGCCAAGGCGGACATTACCGGCCTGTTTGCGCTGCAATACATGATGGATCATGCCAAGGAAATGGGCTTGGGTGGGTTGTTGCCTTCGGATGAGGCAGCGCAACGCCAACTGTACACGACCTACCTGGCTTCGGCCTTCCGGAGCCTGCGCTTTGGATTGAACGAAGCCCACGGTAAGGGTACCGCGATGCAGTTCAATTTCCTGCTGGATAAGGGAGGCTTTATCCAGAAAGACAACGGAAGATATGCCGTGGACATGTCGAAGATCGCAGCCGCGGTTGCCGAATTGGATCACGATCTGCTCACAGTGGAAGCAGAGGGGGATTATGCGGGCGCGAAAAAAATGCTGGACGAGTTGGGAGTGATCCGGCCAGCCCTGCGAAAGACATTAGATAGCTTGCAGGACGTGCCCACCGACATTGAGCCAATTTTTGTAACCGCCAACGAGGTCGCTCCGCCAGCAGCGGAGAGACCGGCGGCAGGGCCGGTCCGGCGCCATCGGAAAAAATCCTAGGTGAGCGTCGCCGGAACAGGATCGGGGGAGCGGGCCAGAGCAAGGGTGGTCACGTCATCATGCGTAGGCGCGGTGCCCATGAATTGCCTGACTCCGTCGAGCACGCTGACGCAGATTTCCTTGGCGGCCATGGCGCGAGTTCCGCGGAAATTTTCCTTCAGGCGGTCAAGCCCATACTCGTCTCCGTGACGCTTGCCCTCAATAATGCCCCTCGAAGCCAGTAGAAGTGCCGCGCCCGGCGCCAAGGCGACCATGCGAGCGTCGCTGGTAGCGTGAGAAAACAGGCCGAGTGGCAACCCGGTCGCGGGCAATTCGGCAGTTCCCGCCGCATCGCGAACCAGGCCGGGGGTATGTCCAGCGTTGACATAACAAACGATTCCCAGCGTCTCGTTGTAACATCCCGCGAATGCGGGACATGCGCGCACGCCCTGGGCCGCGTCCAGAACCGTGCGATTCAATTGCAGGCAAAGCTCTACCATCGCGTCCGATTCGTTAACGTCATCCGCCGCAAACAGGCTGGCTCCCAGAGTGCGAAATTCCACTTGCACGCGCGAAAGGATGGCGCGGGTCGCCTCCAGGCCTCCGGCCACATCAAGCATCCCGAACAATACTCGCTCAGGATGGACGCGGATGAAATCGTAGAAGTCGCCGGCCTGGCGCTGCCCGTAATAGACCGCCGCCAGATCTGCCCCACGGAGTGCCGGAATTTCGGCGCGGGCAGGTTCATAAGAAGGAGGAGGCGACGGCTGGCCGCGAGTGAGCGGAAAACGCATGAGCGCGCAAGGCGAGGTTACCATAACCGCGCGAAAAAGAGAGTTTGGAAGCTAGTTTCCGTATTTGCCGGACAGATACTTGGCGACTTCGGTCTGTAGCTCGCCATAATCGGAGTGAATCGAGGCACGTAGCGCCGCTTCGGCAGAGTTGCCCTCGGCAAGCCTTTCGAGAATTCGCTGCAGTTCACTGCTCCCATACGTGTCATCGATGTATTGAACCGCGGCCAAAGATTCGCCGTAAGCCAGGGTGGCTTCCGCCGGAGAGAAGCGCATAAAACTGCCTTCGAGGGCATTGAACGGAATCTCCCGCTCGCTGCGGAACAGATCGGCCAACCGGGACCCATTGGCCAGAGTCTTGGGCTCCATCGCCTGCGCAATCCCCTCATGCAGCCATTGCGGGCACCTGCCGTTCGAGATGGAATTGATGAAGGAATGTGCCAGCTCGTGCTTGAGAACCCTCCCCAGCTCCGGCGTAACCGTACTTAACCCTTCGATCGGGATGCGGAGCTTTCCATCGTTGATGGCGCCGGTCCAACTCGGTGCCTGGGTGACGTCGAAGAATGCCTGTCCGGTATAGAGAATTACCGCAATGCTGCCCCGGGGAGCGACGCCGAGTTCACGCACCAGATCATCGTAGGAGGATTCGAGGCTATCCATCAATTCCCGCCGCAATTCCTCGGAGCTTTGCTGACCTTCGTAGTGCAAGGTGAAGTGGCTGCTCTCGCGTTCGCTATAGTCAGCCTCGGCCGTGGCGTCGCGCTCGGCCTTGGTCAGCAATTGCTGCACGCTGGGGTCCGGGCGAAGCTCAAGTGAGCGCTTCCATGTACGAATGGCATCGGCGGTATGATCGGCGGCAAACTGCGCGTAGCCCAGCACATCCAGCGCATCCGGGGAATCGGGAACGACGCGTACCGCATGCTCGGCATAAGGAATGGCCTCTTTGGCGTTGCCGGTGCGCACCAGGAGGGCCGCAAGATAATTTAGGATCGTAGGATTCTCAGAATCGTAACGCAATCCGCTCTCAAGGTAGCCGCGCGCTTTGGGAAAATTTCCGCGATCGAATTCGAATTTCCCGGCGATAAAACATCCGCTGGCCGCGGTGGCTGGGCTGGCTTGTTCCGCCCTTTGCAACGCATCGAAATCCACCTGGTCGTCGTGAATGATTTTGTCGGTAAGATTGGCATCGCCCTTGAATGTGTTCGCGGGAGTGAATTCCGGAACGTCATTGTTTCTGTTTGCGGAAGATGATGCAGGCGCCACCCCTCCTGCTTCCACGTGATCAACCAGTGCCTTCGGGATGGCGTAAGAATCGTCGCCTAGATCGTATTCGACATGACTGCCGTTATCGCGAACGTGATCGGCAAAAATGGTGCGCCCGTTCTTCAGATGAATCACTTCGGCGGTCGCGCAGGCGACGAACCCCATCAAAATCAGAGACGACCATATAAATATAGGAAATGTGCGCACTGCCCAAAATTCTAGAAGAGTGGGCGCATGGCCGCAGGTGACAAAGGTAATGCCCTACTTATCTCCGATCGACCAATCAGCGGGATAGCTCTTCGAAAGTTTTGTTTCCAATGGAGTACTGCCGCCAATCCTGATAATCGAAATGCCACCATTCGGTTTCATAGACGGTGAAGCCTTGAGCCTCCATCTCGTGGCGCAGCAGATCGCGGTGCCAATGTTGTAACGACGTTCCACCCGGATAGAAAGGAAACGACCGCTCAGAGAATTCGTCATATACACCGGTCATCTGCACCGGTTGGCCGGTTTTCAGATCATACAAGGTCAGATCAACCGCGCAGCCTCGGTTGTGCCGTGAGCCCTGCGAAGGATCAGCAACGAATATCTTCATGGGATCGGGGGTGGCATCCCAGAACATCCTGGTAACGTACCAGGGGCGGTAGGCGTCATGAATGAGCAGTCCATAGCCAAGCGTTCGCAAATGACGGTTCGCCCTGGCCACAGCTTCGGCTGCGGGCCGCTGCATGAATGCTCTGGCTTGCTGGTACATCGCAGTACTCAAAAAATCATTGGTCGTGGCGTAGCGGATATCCAGCTTGATGCTGGGGTCGAGACGGGTGAGTTCAACGAGATCGGGCGTGCGGAAGTTTCCCTTTTCCGTCGGGGGTTGCTGCGCGAGGGCTGCTTTGCGGAGTTGGTCAATTGGCTTCAACGGCGTAATGCGAAAAATCTTCCCATCTTCCGGGCCGACTGCGCGGCGTTTTAACACCACGGCACCAATTTTCACCTGCGTGGCTAGGCCATCTTTATCACGAGTGAAAACGGCGTCTTCGTGGTCATAAAGGCCGCTGATGGGATAACGGAAATGATCCGCGGAAACTGCTTCCAGCGGTTCATATTCGTACCATTCGGTAAGCGCGGTAAGCTTTCCATCCCGCTCCAGAATATAGAGAACATCGTAATCCCAACCGTATTCACCGATCAGTCCTGTCCAGTCCTTTGGCGGCGCAGCAGGACGAGGTGTATCTAATCTTGGCAGCAGCTTGCCGTCGATCTCGATTGCGTCAAATTTGTCCTTATCTGGCAGGGCAATGCGCTGACCGTAGCTGAGTTTGTCGTCCACGATCAGATCGTTGCCCTGTTTGCGAAGCCGGGTCTTGTAGCCGCCGCGAGCCGGCAGCATAAACAGTTGCCCTTCTTCTTCGGTCAGGTCGACCGCGTCGTCTCCGCTACCGTACCGCCCGGCCAATTGGCGGGATAGCGCCGTAGGAATTTCTTCCGTCATCGCCGGAATTTCTACCGGCTGTTTGGATCGCACCGCCAGCGCCATACGCAGGGCTTCGCGCGCAATGCGTGTCACTACCGAATTCGAAGAATCGAGCGTGGCAATCACTACCACGCCAAGCTTGGCGTCGGGCAGCGCTTCAAGTTCGGTGGCAAAACCGTAGATGGCTCCGCCAGTTCCAACCAGAAAATGCCCGTCCAATTGTGAGAGGCGGAAGCCGAGCCCGAAATTCGCGGCGTCCTTCGCAGCCGCATCCTTTCCATCGGCAAACTGCGGCGTCCACATTTCTTTCAGCGTGCTCGGCTGAAGGATTTGCGACTCACCCGCGCGCCCTCCTGCCAGAAGGACAGAAGTCAATCGACCTAAATCGAGAACCGTGGAGTAGAGACCGCCGGCTGGACTGGTGCCGAGCTGAAACGTGGGGGCATCGATGACCTTCCCGTGATAGGTTTGGATTACGCCTTTGGCCAGACTGCGCTGAACCCCCGCGGTGGGATCAAAAGCACTCGACTGCAAACCCATCGGCCTCAGCACCGCGTCACGCACAACCTCGACGAAGGGCCGGTTGGCCTGACGTTCGAGTACATATCCGGCCACCGCGATTCCGCCGTTCGAATATTTCGTCCGTTCCCCGGGAGGATAAATCAGCGTCGTGCTGCCCAGGCTGCCTACCGTGGCTTGTAAGCCTGGCTCAGCCGGATCGAAGTAGTTTCCAACCGGCGGCTCGCGCGACAATCCGGCACGATGCGACATGAGTTCGCGCAGCGTAATCGGTTGCTGGTTGAAAGGATTGGTGGGGCGAAAGTCAGGCAAATAATCAGTAATAGGCGCATCCAGCTTGAGCTTGCCTTGCTCGACCCGCTGCATGATGGCGACATCAGTGAAGAGGTTCGACACGGAGCCCACGCGATAAACGGTTTCGGCGGTCGCGGGAATCTTGTTGGCGGGATCGGCGAATCCAAAACCTTGCGCCCACACAATCTGTTGATCGTCCACCAGCGCAATCGAGAGCGCCGGCATCTGCTTGTCGGCCACTTCAAGCTGGATAAACTTTCCGAGCTTTTCCGCGATCTCCTGGTAATCCTCGCGCGGAGCGATGGCAGTCTGGGCGACTGCGGCTTGCGCCAGGAGGAGGAAGGCAATAAAGAATCGCTGCAAGTTCTTTCCTGGCATTACTCCGCCTTCACCTGAAATTCTTCGATCTTGCCGTCGGGCATGACGCGAAGCCAGAGGACCATGTTCTGCTGCCCACATTTCACGCGATAGCCGCGATACGTCATCCCCCCACGTTCCTGCTCTCCCGTCTGCACAAATTCTTGTGGTGGGCCGAGCGGCCCGAGGCTGGAAGCAAAATCCTTGAGCGCCTGGTCTGTGGAATAACTATTGGCATTGCCGGTGAACAGAGACCGGTCAATCACACCTCTTTGCAATTGCTCGAAAATCTGGCGGGCCTGCTGCAACTTCTCATCACGCTGCGCCTGATCTTCGGCAAAGAGCAACGACGAAATCCTGTGAGCGATATCACCCGCGGCATTCGCGGGATCCTGGTTGGTGATCACGGCCACCGCGGCGCCGTCATCGGGAAACACCATGTTCTCCGCGGTGAAACCGGAAATCTCACCGCCATGTTCCAGGGCTCGATGGCCAGATTCGTTCTTGATCCCGATGCCGAGCCCATACTGAGTTCCCATCCCATTCTTCAGCAGGACCTCGCGCTGCATCTCCCGGTAGGAAGATGGTTGAAGCAATGTTTGCCCGATCATGGAGACATCCCATTTAGCCAACTCGCTCGCGGGCATGCCAAGCTCGCCGGCGGCGAAAAGCCAGCCCTTGCCTTCTTTGGGCGCGACCCGCGGAGGACCAAGCGCGTAGCGGATGTAACCGGCGGCTTGCGCCTTATCTAGATCTACGTTTACGACATTCTGCATGCCGAGAGGCGTAAAAATGTGCTGGTGAAGAAAATCGATGAGCGGCATACCACTCACCTTCTCCACGATCAGCCCTGCGATGACAAAGTTGGTGTTGCTGTATTCCCACTTCGTGCCCGGATCGAAGTCGAGCGGCTTGCGCGCCCAGCGATCCAGAATCTCCTCTTCGTGCACCGCTGAAAGCATGTCAGGAAACAGATAGTCCTGCGGCCAGTAGTCCCGATACCCGGAGGTATGCGAGAGCAATTCGCGGATCGTGACTTCGTTGGCGCGGGTAAGAGTCGGAAGGTAGCGCGACACCGGATCGTCGAGCGAAAGCTTATGCTGCTCGACCAGAAAAAGAACCGCGGCCGCAGTAAACTGCTTGCTTACCGACCCGATGCTGTAGCTCATATCAGGGAGTGCTAGCACCTTCGGATCGAGTCGCGCATAGCCGTAGGCATGGACATAGGCGATCTTTCCAGATTTCACCACCGCCACGGACGCGCTTGGAACACCCGTCTTTGTCGGCAAGCCGAGATTTCGCCGACGAGCTCTTCGCAGCACGAAAGGGGAATCTCGAAATAGGCTTGCCATTCTGGCAACAAGAGAAGCGAAATTTCTTTGATCTCGCTGGGATCGGAAACCTTCACTTCCACCGACTCGACACTCCCAAAGCCGGGGGAAGAACCCTTCGCCATACGCTCACTGAAATCACGCATGCGAGCGATATCCTCAACCGGATCGGAGCCCAACAGTGCAGAAATCCGCCACCTCGGCAAATGTTCTTCGTTCGTCGAAATTCGTCGCGCGGCCACAGCTTGCTCCAACTCGGGCAATCGCGCCACTGGGAGAACAAAGCGCCCCAGAAGCCAATTCCATTCCGATCGCGAGTAAGCGTCATAGTTTGCCACACTCTCCGACATACTGAGGGCGGCCGGAGGGAACAGGCCTGCGTAGTCGATCAGTTCTCGCAGCAAGCCGCGGACCGCTGTCACAGCGGGTTTCTCGATCTTGGCGGGGACATGCTGATTCATCGCGCGGCTTTCTCAGCTTGCATCGAGAAGCGGACGGCAGATCCTCAAAATCGCTTCCGCAATCCTTGCCAGCACTCGAAATACTGATGGTCAAGCTGGGATGTTTCCAGCGCAAACTTTGTCGGCCGGCAAACAAACCGGGTTTCGAACATGAAGGCCATCGTGTCACGGACATAAACCGGCTTTAGTTCGGCCGCGCTCGCCCTTTCGTAAGTCTCGGCATCCGGCCCATGTCCAGCCATGCAATTGTGCAGACTGGCCCCTCCCGGCACAAAGCCTTCCGCTTTCGCGTCATACTCGCCGCGAATCAACCCCATGAACTCACTCATGAAGTTGCGGTGAAACCACGGCGGACGAAACGTGTGTTCCGAAACCATCCATCGCGGCGGAAAGATCACAAAGTCGACGTTCGCCGTCCCAGGAATTTCTGATGGCGCGGTCAGAACTACGTAAATCGATGGGTCCGGATGGTCGAAGCTCACCGTATTGATGCAATTAAAATTTGCCAGATCGTATTTATAAGGTACGTAGTTCCCGTGCCACGCGACCACATCCAGCGGCGAATGATCGATGGCAGCCTCCCAGAGCCTTCCCTGAAACTTGGCAGTGATTCGGTAATCCCCCTCGGCATCTTCAAATGCTGCCACCGGTGCCAGAAAATCCCGCGGATTGGCCAGGCCGTTCGAGCCAATCGGCCCCAGGTCCGGCAGGCGCAGCAACGCTCCGTAGTTTTCGCAAACGTATCCGCGCGCTTCTTTCTCCGCCAACTCTACCCGAAATCGAATCCCTCTCTGAATCACCGCAATCTCGCCGGGGTGGACCGCGAGCACGCCCATTTCGGTGCGCAGCAGGATCGCACCCAGCTGCGGGACCATCAGCATCTCGCCATCGGCGTTGTAGAAAAACCGATCGCGCATGGACGCATTAGCGACGTAAATGTGAATGGCCACCCCGATTTGCATCGGCGCATTGCCATTGCCCGCCATCGTGATCAGGCCATCCACGAAATCGGTCGGGCTGGAAGGAACGGGAATCGGATGCCAGCGTAACTGGTTGGGCGGCGCCGGCACTTCCTCAAACGGCGCGCTCCGCAGGTTCGCGTGCTCCATCAGTTGGAAAGGCTTGTGCTCCGCCGAGGGACGAATCCGGTAGAGCCACGTGCGGCGATTGAGCGCCGCGCGGAGCGGTGAATGGTGTACCGCTGAGTTGTTCCGTGTACAGCCCGTGCGCCACTTCTCTGGGGAGAATTCTGCCCGCTGCGGCAACACGCCCTCCATCGCTTCGCTGGCGAACTCGTTGCCGAAGCCCGACTGATAGCGGAACGCGGCCTCTGTCCGATGCATTTCCGTGCGTGGTTCCTTTGCTTCGCCGTCGTTGTTCTGCGTTGCCATGGTTGCTCCGTGGCCATGGCTATAGATTTCCTCGCCGCGCCTGCTCCATCTCGATCGACTCAAACAGCGCTTTGAAATTCCCTTTGCCAAATCCGCGGCTGCCCTTGCGTTGAATGACTTCGAAAAACAAGGTCGGCCGATCCTCGACCGGCTTCGAGAAAATCTGTAGCAGATAACCCTCTTCGTCGCGATCCACCAGCACACCAAGCGAATGCAAGTCTCCGACCGGTTCTTCCATCGGCCCCACGCGTGATGGCAATATGTCGTAATACGTGTCGGGAACCCGCAGAAACTCCACCCCGTTGCGTTGCAATTTGCTGACTGTCTCAATCACATCTTTACACTGCAACGCAATGTGCTGCGCCCCAGGTCCGCCATAAGCTTCCAAGTATTCCTGTATCTGGCTCTTGTGGCGCCCCGGAGCCGGTTCGTTGATGGGAAATTTTACCGAGTACGAGTCGTCCGACATGACGATGCTCATCAGCGCGCTGTAATCGGTGGAGATGTCTTTGTCATCGAAAGTGATGTAGCGGTGGAATCCGAACACGCGGCTGTAATAATCCGCCCAGTATTGCATCTTGCCGAGTTCCACGTTGCCGACGATGTGGTCAATACGCAAAATACCGCAATCGTCCCCGGCAACCGGCGCCACTTTGAAAACCGGGCAGAAACGGTCCGTTGTAATCCTTATAAGAGATCAGGGAATGAATCGTCTCGCCGTAGGTGTGTACCGCCGCGCGACGGATGGTCCCGTGTTCATCGGAAACATCGTGCGGTTCCTCTGCCGGCTCCGCGCCGCGCGACACCGCTTCGGCAAACGCTTTATCCGCGTCCGCGACTTCCAGCGCAATATCGTGCACCCCGTCGCCATGCTTACGAATGTGTTCTGCCGCTGCATCGTCGGAGACCATCGGTGTGGTGAGAACGAAATTTGCCTTGCCTTCGCTATGGCGTAGGACGCTCGCTGCCGCTGCCCAGTTTCAAGGCCGCTGTATGCTACCTGCGAGAACCCGAATCCCTTGCGATAGAAGTAGGCTGCCTGCCGTGCGTTGCCAACCCAGAATTCAACATGGTGAACACGTTTCAGTTGGAGTGGATTCTCCATGTATTCCCTCCATTCGTGCATTCTATCGCCCCGGGTTACGCGCGGCCGGAATCCACGCCCTTGCCGGAACCTCCGCCCATCGTCCACCCCCGGTGCAACCAGTGACTCCACTCGCCGGCACAGCGCCGGTCTTGGCGCGATCAAATGCGCGCCGATCCGAACCGTGACCGGCCCGGGCACAACCTCCCGATTCGCACGCCCATCCAGTTCAGCAATCGGCAAAATCTCACAAGCCGTGCCGCACAGAAACATTCTCCGCGACACTTTCAAGATCAGCGACAGCGAGTGTACCGATCTTCAGTGCGCAGCCCTTCCGCCTGCGGCCAATTGAAAATCGAATCGCGAGTGATCCCCATCAGAATCGACGCGCTTTCGTCGTTCGTGCGAAGGCTGCCGTCCTTGACGACGAAAATATTCGCCACCGATGCTTCCGCAACATTCCCTTCCGTGTTTAGCAGCAGAGCTTCATCAAACCCGCGCCGCATAGCCTCCATCGCCGCCAGCCGCGAATTCACATATTGTCCGCAGGCTTTGGCGGTGGTCGGCACCATCTGACGGTCAATCTTCGATAGGGGAAATCGTCAGCCGGGCACTCGCGTCCGGAACTCTTGGCCGCTGGAGGCGAAACATTGGGCCACGCCAGAATCGCCGTTTGCGTCGAACACTGCGCCCGAATTCCCGAGCGTCTCGCCGCCCATATAAGCAATCGGACGGATGTAAGCCTCCGTGAGATGATTGCGTCGAATCAAGCCACGATCGCTTCCTTCAACTGTTCCGATCGAGAATGCATCTGCAGCCCGTAGATTTCCGCGGATTGGTGCAACCGCTCCAGATGATCGTCCAGCCGAAACACCGCGCGTCCGCCGTCGATGGGATAGCTGCGAATCCCCTCGAACACGCCCGTCCCATAATGCAGTCCGTGCGTCGATAGAGGAACCTGGCTCTCCGTCCAGGGAACGAATTCTCCGTTCATCCAAGTCCAATGAACGTTTTCAAATGGCATGCGATCCTGCCTATTAGGTTCGATGCAATAGTAGCCAATTTGGCCTACCGAAGAAATAGGATAGGACTGCCCGGTGCACGAGGGTACCTAAGCTTTTCCGGCTCTGCAAAGCGGGACAAGCGGAAAAACTGATTCCTTGAGCGCATCGGAACAGACGAAACAGCCGGCGATCAAGCTGCGGCTGCGGTTCTTGGCTGCGCGCGGAGCGGTTCGACCTCGGATTCTCAAAAACTTACCTCGCGTGCCCAGGGTCAAGCAAGTTCACGATCCGCGCACCCGTCATCTCGCCTCTATTGGGAAACGTCGACCGACGCGGTCGATTTCGGATTGTCCGTGAGACAAATCACTTCGGAGGTGACGGGTTGCTCCAAGTTGGCGCTAATACCCTTGGAGAGCAAATCATTGCTCGCGGCTCGCAGGCTCTCATTTCGATTTATAAAAGTGATTTGGTAATCGACATTTTTTTTAAGTCCATGAAGTGGCAGTTGCAGTGCATCAGCTTTGCCTTCGCCTTTAAATACGAGTACTACTGACTCGTCTCCTGAAGGTGAAACGAACTGGATCGCTTGGGTCTCGTTCTTCGCACCCTCTAACAAGACGTAGGAATCCTGTAGCAGAAGGTGACGATAACGCTTGAACACGGCTATGTTGCGGCGCGCTGCATCGAGCAGCGGCGTGGGGAAGAGCGAGATGCGTTCCTTCAGTTGCCCCAGAAGCGTGCCGAAACCGAACAGGCAAAACATGCGGCTGCGGAAAATCGTATCGAGCGCCGCGGGGTCGCTCGCGCTTTCCAGCATGGCCTTGTCCTCCGCCACGATCCATCCTCCATTGTCCCCGCTCGGGTAGATACGACTCCCCACCAGCGCGCCGTGCCTCACGCTTTCTGAGGGATAACTCGCATCATTCAGCCAGTTCGCCCGAATCGTGCGTGCCAGCCCGTAGTCAAGGCGACTGCCATATCCGCACTGCTCTAATACCAGCTCGGGGAACAGAGAGTGCAGGTGCTCAAAGATTTCGTATTGCCCGACGAGTGAAGCATAGCTTGCATCCCCGGCCTGATGGCCGTGATCGGCGCGGGTGCAATTTGCCGGACTTGCAGGGATTCCTGAGTTGTCCCATTTCAGCCAGTCGAGTGCGTACTCTCGAACCAGGCGCGGGAGTTCGCTCTTCAGGAAATCAATATATTCGCGACATCCCAAGCACACCTGGTCGACCGAACTTTCCCAGCCATCCGGCTTCATGGTCATGTCTTTGCCACCGATGCGGGCGAGCCATAGTTTCGGAATCGTCGTTCCTACGAGCCGGCTGTCGACCACATTTGGTCCTACCCACAACCCAAACTTCATCCCGCTCGCATGCACCCGCTTTGAGATGGCTGCAAGACCCATGGGAAATTTTTGGCGGTCATCTTGATAATTGCCCAGCCCACATCCCCAATCGCCTGTGCCCTTCTCGGAAGACCCGGCGTACCATGACGCATCGTGGACGAAAACGTCCACGCCGAGCCCGGCGGCGAATTCCACTTCGTGCAACAAAGCATCCTGAACGCCTTTGGCATCGGTCGCCCAGAAGTCGTAGACGACCCACGGCCAATCGTTGAGCAGCTCTGGAAAAGCATGACGCTGTAAATACCGCCGCGCGGTAAGAAACGCCCGATCACGATCTCCCTGTGCTATCCCGATAAACACCCGCGGCGTGATCAGCTTCTCGCCCGCCCCCATGTCGTGGGTCAACCCGGAAAGCTCGATACTCAGCCACTGAAGATCGCCATCTTTTTCTACACGGTAATGCCAATCACGTTCCCATTCGATGCCCAACAGCAGGAACTCACTCTTATCGACCGCTTCCAGAACAATCAGGCCCGCTTGTTGGGGAGCATTCCACCCGCCGCCGGTCAAGTCGATGGGACCGTCGACCGCTGTGGTCACAAGGTTGTATGCGTCGCGGCGGACGGAATGCACGCGCAACCGCCCAATGTCAGCGCGAAGCGCAAAACGGAATGGCCCAAAGGATGTGACCGACTTCAGGGTTGTATCGCCCGAATTGCGAAACGTCGTCTGGAATTCAATGACGGGGGCATCCGCGAAACTCTGCAGTGTTGTATTCGCGGTTATCTCATCACTCTCGGTGCGGGAGACGAACTCAAACCGATCCCCGAGCCCGGAACGCTTTCGCTTGCCCGGCAGGCAGCTCCAGCCCCGAAGGGCGCGCCCTTCCAGCGCAAATATTGGATCGAACGATCCCCCCTCGCGAAGCCATTCAAATCCCGTCTTCAGATTACGCAATGACCGCAAACGGGCAGCGCTGCCGTGCGCAACCTCTATCGCAAGCGAAAAGTCATCGGAAGCGAAGCTGACTTCCTGCGTGGATTCTCCTCGGAGAGCTGTGCTTTCAGTAATTGAAAGCAGCAAGCCGCCAGCCGTCAGCTGAAGAAACTTTCGTCGGTCCATACCGGAATGCTTTCTAATACCCTTCTATGAATTGATCCTTCTATCAGGCGGCTGGGCACTGCCTTAAGGCAAACGGCGGAGCAGCAAGATATCTGAGCCGTATTTTTGCTGGTCTGCGAATTCGTTAGTGGATACTCCATCCCCCATGGCCAGCCATTCGTTGGGCAGATGGACGGCAATACCGCTCATCAGAGTCTCTCCGCTCATCTCCTTGTCGCGGCCGGGCCGGTCGTTGAGACTGGTGACCCGGTAGCGGGCGCCGGGCTCTAGGCCGCGCACGCGAACCGTCGTGCCAGCCGTCTCAGACTTGTCCCGAAAAATGTAAACCACCGACTCCGACGCGTCACTTTTTACGTATTGCACGGAACTCCACCCATCCGCCACTTTCGGATGGTAAACATCCTCCAATAAGAGATGCCGGTATTGCTTGAAATACAACAGATTGCGCTCGAAAGCTTCGACGAAACCCGGAGGGGCAGCAGATAAGAATTGCGACGACATGCCATTTACATTGCCGAAAGTCACGCCATGGATAAAATGCTTGCGGAAGTAGTAGTCAAGGGCGGAGGCGCTGTACCATCGCGCCGTCAGGTATTCCGCATGGGCATCGCCCTTTCCTGCGGCTGCGAGCGAGCCCCACACATTCGGGCTCACCATGGGGCCGGTAATGAATTCATTTGTGTAACCCCCGGGTAAGAGAGTCTGAGGGCCAGGATTGGTCCGGGAGTATTGAAGAGATGGATCGCATTCAAAACCAGAAAGGTTCGGAAAACGATTCAGCAGGTAGCGCAGAATTTCCAATCGCCCGCGATAAGCAGCGTAGGCGCCATCCGTCTTTCCGTGACCGTGATCGGTACGATTGCATTCGTAGCTCACCGTGGAAGAAGGGTCCCATTTGATCCAGTCCAGGTGCCATCTTTCGATGATGTCTC
Source organism: uncultured Acidobacteriaceae bacterium (assembly GCA_963834075.1). GTDB lineage: Bacteria > Acidobacteriota > Terriglobia > Terriglobales > Acidobacteriaceae > PALSA-270. The sequence goes on along the minus strand of CAWIAH010000003.1, from coordinate 712,944 downwards.
CCAAATTCTTTTCTATCCAGGCAACGACGTTGGGATCGCCGAGGCAAAGTTGTTTCGTGGGCGTCAAAGAGGGGTGGGTCGTCCCGATGGTTTTGCCATCAATCATTGCCAGCCATTGCTGCGGAATTTCGCCTGATTCGACCCGCGCAGCGTCCACATTTCCCGGATCTACCCACAGCCCAAATCTCATGCCGGCTGCATGTACCCTGTCAGAGAGGTTTCCGATTCCGTGCGGGAATTTTTCGGTGCTCTCCTCATAGCTGCCCAGTCCCTTCGTCCAATCATTCATGCCGGGGACCACGGATGCTCCTTCATACCAGGTAGCATCGTGATAGAAGACGTCGAAGCCCACCCGTTTTGCCAGGTTCAGTTCTTTGAGGATCTCCTCTTCGCTGTTTTTCTGCGTAAGCCAGATGCAATAGGTAACCAGTGGCGAGTCGGGCAAGGGTGTCTGGAAGATGTACTGCTTCAGGTAATGGAATGTTTCGTTTGCAACGTTGTCAGCATCTCCTTGCGCCAATGCAATAAACGCGATTGGGCTCTCCACTGTCCCGTTTGGGGGAAGCTCGAAGATGCGGTTCTTGACGTTCTTTTTATCTTTCAGGAGAATCGTTCCAGCCCGCAGCACGGCACTGGCAGACGAAGCATGGATGCTAGCTTTCCATCCCAAAATGCCGAGGCCGGGTTCGCCTCCGATGAGCGCGGAATCTCCGCCTCTCTGATCTTGCAGTACCACCCAGTCTTGAAATTCCCGACTCGCGCCGAGACCTCCCACAGGCAAAAATCCTTGCTGACCTTGTATGGAAGAAAAGGGCTTCAAACCTCCGGCGGGGTTTTTAACGGTGAGGAATAGCGGATCGATGTGCGAGTCGAGGTTCAGAGAATGCTGACTACGGTTTTCAATCTTTGCCCCGAGCTCAATGACTGCGACATTCGGATACATTTTCAACGTCAGCGAGAACAAGCCTCCGCAGCCCGACTGAAAGCTCAATGTCAGCCGCTTAGCACCGCCATCCAACTCGGAGACGCGATCGTCCGTGAAGCGATACGGGCTGGTGCATTTGTCTGGAAAAGCCGCAATCGGCGTACCCGCCACCGCCCATTCGCCACCACCCTCTCGGCGCAGCGATTTTAAATACACGCCATTCGCTGATCGAGATACTTCCATTCGGATGTGTCCATTGCTCAGTTCCCATCCGGTAGACGACTTGGAGATGGACACTTCCGAGGTTGCGAAGATGGAACTACAAAGACCAAACCAAGCGAACAACAGAAATAATCGCATCTAACCGGATCCTTTTGCAGCAATACGGGACTGCAGGACTTGCCCCGGAGTTTGGCCGAGGCAAGTCTGCCGACGGAGGTAGTTAGAAAGTAAGATGGGCTCCGATCTGCATGCGTCGCTCGAAGTCCACATTTCCTGTGATCTGTCCCGCAGTCGCGGTGTCGACATCAGCATTGGGTTGCGCAAGGTTGGTATGATTCGTAGCGTTGAAGACATCCCACCTGAGTTCCAAATGAGTTCCTTCCTTGATAGTAAATGCTTTTGCCAACGACAGATCGGACGAGTCAAAACCGGGACCCAGCAGGATGTTGCGGCCGGAGTCACCGTAAGTGTAGAGGGCGGGAACGGAAAAGCAGGCAGGATTGAACCACTCGTTCCGATTCGGACTGGATACCGTACCGCTGCACGTCCGGTCGGGCCGAAGCGAAATAGTAGAATTCAGAGTGGCATTATTTGCAAGGAATGGCGTGAACCAGGCCCCCCCTTGCAGGTTGATAATGCCACTGATCGCCCAACCTCCGAAAATAGCCTCTGCCGGCCCCCTCAAGTTACTTGCATAGGCCCGGCCATGTCCGACTGGGAGTTCCCAGGTAACGGCGGTCACAGAAGCCCAGGGCCGCGTGCTGTCTGAGTTTCCATAATTGCTGGCAAAGTTAAATTGGTCCTGAACACCGAAGGTGCCGTAGTCAAGCGATTTATCCCAAGTGAAATTACTCATCAGATACAGTCCACCAGAGAAGCGCTTCTCTACCCTGGCCTGCAAAGAGTTGTAATTGCTGGTGAGCTGCGGATAGCCCGCGAGTTGATCATTTCGCTGGTATTCCTCCTGGGTCCAGCCATACGAGGCGAAGTAAGGCCGGTTCGCATTGAACGAACCATTTACATCCGGTCCAGGCACGGGAGCGTTCACGTCAATGTTGTCCCACAGGTGACGGCCTATGTTGCCCACGTAGCCAATCGCGGCAGTAATCTGGTGAGGAAACGCGTGCTCCAACATTACGTTGTAGGAGTCGTTGTAGCTGTGAGGATAAGGTCCGGTTCCGACAAAGTATTCGCTAAAGCCGTTGGGGCCTCCATTAAAAGGAATCATGCCATTTGAGGGAAACGGCGGAAGGGCTGCCGGCGCGCCAGGGCCCTGATCCAGTGTGAAAGGAAGCGGCGCATACGGATTTGCCTGGGCATCCGACTGGCTTTGTTTGATCGGCCAGCAGCACCCTTGCGTGCCAAAACCAGCACCGTATGGATTCATGAAATAGCTGCGGCCATATCCGCCGCGGAGTACCGTTTCATGCCCGAGCCGATACGACACACCCAAACGCGGGGAGAATTCTGTTTTGGAAGTTGTGACCCCGGCATACTTGCCCGCCAAGTTCGTCAAGAGCACGTTGTCGGTGGCCAAGTCGATATTGCCGACACTCTCCCCTTGAGGTGTGAAAATAGGACTGAAGTAGTCCCAGCGCAGGCCTAACGACAAAGTCAGTCTGGGCGTTACCTGCCAGGTGTCTTGCCCGTAGAAAGCCCACTTCCACATTTTTTCCTGGGGCTGGACCAGGGTGATGTCTCGGTTAAAGCTGTCGCTCAGGCCAAGCAGGAAACTGGCCATACCCAGGCCCGAGTTTGCCACGGCGGGGTTTCCCGTGAGATTTTGGTCAATATCGAACGCGCCCCTGCCGCTGACATCGGTCCGAATACCGAAGAACTTTTCAATATCCGCGCCGAACTTGAAGGTATGGCGGCCCGATATTTTGGTCCAGTTATCATAGAACTGGAAGTTCGCCTCATGCTCGTAAAATGGCAGCCCGATGTCGCCCATGGTGAAGGCGCCGGTGGGGCCATCAATCGACAACGAGGGCAGCCCGGTGGTGTAGATCGTGCCCAGGTTGATGTTCGGAATTCCGACTGTGTTCGCTTCGTCTGAATTCGCGTCCAACTGTAATTCTTGAATGTAGATTCGCGAAATGGAGAAGCGGAAATCTTGCAGCAAGGTTGAGGAGAAAGTGTGCTGGTAATCCACCATTGACTCTTTATCATGGTCGAGCGAGTTTCCCGAGTTCACAGCGCCAGACAATGCCGGACCACCTCCCACTGCGCCAAACACATTGTTGGTGAAAAAAGTTGCGCCAAAATAACTGAACTTCCCGAAAATTACCGTTTTTGAAGTAGCGTAGTAGTCCACCCGGCTATCGAACTGATTCTGGTCGAAAAGTGCGGGCCGCGCGACCGTATAATTATTGTTGATTTGGCCCGGAATGGTGGGTTCGGGCAACAGGCCCAATAGCGCGGTTGCGGCCGGACTGATTCGATTCGGGCAAATAACGTTCAGGACGCCATTGCACTCAAACTGGGTTCTTCCGGTTCCATCCGGATTACCCGTTGCGGGATCATAAATGGGGTCAGTAGCGGCCACAGAACTGAAATCGCCTGCCTTAAATGCGTCAATGGGTGTGGTGTAAAGACTGGAAGTGGCGAAATGATTCCGCATCCCCTGAAAGTCACCGAAGAAAAACAGCTTGTCCTTCTTGATGGGGCCGCCGAGGCTGCCGCCAAACTGGTTCCAGACATTGGGAGGGTTGGGCACGCCGAAGGGTACGCTCGCGAAGAAGTCGTTCGAGCGATAGTATTCGAAGGCAGATCCGTGAAGCTGATTGGATCCTGATTTGGTGGTAACCTGCCAAACGCCACCGCTCACGTGTCCGTATTCGGCATCATAGTTGCTGGTTGTAAGCTTTACTTCCTGCACCGCATCTTGCGGAACGACCAGGAGCGAATAGCCCTGGATGACCTCGGTGTTGTCAACGCCATCCAATAGATGTGAGTTGTTATTGGTTTGACCGCCATTAATGTTGACGTCAAAGTCCTCGCCTGCATTTTCCGGATGAAGGTCCAGTTGGCCTTGCTCCATAAATGCTCCTGGCGCCAAAAGAGACAATCGGGTAATGTTCCGGCCAAAGGTGGGGAGAGCATTGATTTCCTTCGTCGGGACGTCCGCGCTGACCTCCGCGCTATCCGTCTGAAGAATGGGAGCCGCGCCGCTTACGTTCACGGCCGTGGTGACACTCGCGACAGGTAATGTGGCGTCGATGCGGTCGCTCGTTCCGGTTCCGACCGAAATACCCACTCTGGTGAATTTCGCAAAACCCGGCTTAGAAATAGTGATGGTATAGGTACCCGGGATCAGACTGGAGAAGCGATAGAGGCCGTCGCTGTTGGTGACGTTCTGGTCGCTTACTCCGGTGCCCGTATTCGTTGCCTCCACTGTTGCACCGGCGACGATGGCGCCAGAGGCGTCACTTACATATCCGGTGATACCACCCGTAACTGCCGTTTGTGCGTGCAACACGCTGCTAAGAGTTATCACTGAGAAAATTGCCATCAATATTGCAGCCCGGCGTAGCGTCGAATTCATGTTTGCCTTCCTAGAAGCAACGTTTATCTTTGAGTTGAAGATGTATCTCTGGAGTGCCTGAGCCGTCACAAATGGCCCCGGAATCAGGAGAGTCGCCGCGCAATGGACGGGAGCACGTAAGCCTCGAATTGTCATTCCGGCGCAAACGTTACCCCATGTTCGGTGGAAGTGTCAAGACAATAATTGTTGACACAAATGTTTACAAATATGAAAGCAGCCGCCAATCTCTGGTTTAATGGAGAGGAAGTCTTTACGTCTCTGTGTGCGCTAAACGCCACAGGGCGGATCGCATGCGAGCGGGTCGTATCTGAGGTTTCGTTATCGCTGGCCAAATCGGCCTTCAAATTCACTCGATCTCACCTGGGCTGACAGCAGAGGGTCGGCATCATTGATGCTTCGTTGTTTAGTTCCGCTAGAATTGAACGAAAGAGCAAGACGTTGGGAACGAACCCGGACGGCCGTCGACAAATTTGAGATGTCGCCCCCTGCGGGCCAGCAGATGAACGACCGCTGCCACGGACCGACGCAACGGCGGCAACGTTCGGCTGATCGCACACAAGGAGCAGATGAACATGAAACCAAAGAACACGATCTGTCTCTGGTTCGACAAGGACGCGCAGGACGCGGCGCGCTTCTATGCCGCCACCTTTCCGGATAGCGAAGTAACCGCCGTTCACCAGGCCCCTGGCGACTATCCTGGCGGCAAGAAGGGGGATGTGCTCACGGTAGAGTTCACCGTGGTTGGAATTCCCTGTCTCGGCCTCAACGGCGGCCCCGCGTTCAAGCATACCGAAGCCTTTTCCTTCCAGATCGCGACGGAGAATCAAGAAGAGACGGACCGTTACTGGAACGCGATCGTCGGAAATGCCGGGACGGAAAGCCAGTGCGGTTGGTGCAAGGACCGCTGGGGCCTCTCCTGGCAGATCACCCCGCGCGCGCTAACCAATGCGTTAGCGGCTGGTGGCGCTGAGGCGAAGCGTGCCTTCGAGGCGATGATGACGATGAAGAAGATCGACATCGCCACCATCGAGACGGCGCGGCGAGGTTGAGTGAACACGCCGACCCGTCTTTATTTGGTCACGGGTCACGCGTTAATCGTGGACCGGCTTTCGCGGCTGCGCCACTCAAGATGGATTCCCGCCACAAGGCGCGAAACCGCCCCGCACCACATTTTTCTGCCGTAACGCGGAACCGTCAAACCTGGATGACATCACCTTCGCGCGCGACCAACTCATAGAGCACTGGATTGACGAAGAAGCCGATGAACAGGCGGGACACTAATCCGGCCACAATTACGATCGCGAAAGGCCGCTGAGTATCCGATCCAATACCTGTGGATAGTGCAGCAGGCAAGAGTCCCAAACACGCCACCAACGCGGTCATCATGATGGGACGCAGTCGCAGCAAGGAGGCCTCTCGCGTGGCGTTGCGTATGTTCAAGCCTTCCTGACGAAGTTTGTTGATGTAGGAAACCAGAATTACAGCCGTTTCGACCGACACACCCAGTAGGGCGAGAAGTCCCAGGACCGATGAAACACTGAATGGCGTGTGAGTGAGTTTAAGCGCAATCAGCGCACCCACGGGTTCCGTCATGACTACTCCAAGCGCAATCGTGACCGGGAACTTAAAGTTGCCATAGAGCGCAAAGAGGATCATGAAAATCAGGACGATTGCCAACGGCCCGATCAATACCAACTGCGATTTGGCTTCGAGGAATTGGCTGTATTCGCCACCCCACTCCAGCCTGTAGCCGGGCGGCAGGGTAACCGCCTTGGCGACAGCCGATTGACCGTCATGCACAGCGCGCTCCAGGTCGCGCCCTTCGATCGAGTACTGTACGCCGATATAGCGCGAGTTGTTCTCGCGGTAGATGAACGAGGCTCCATTGCCCTGCTTAACATTCGCGAGTTGGTTAAGCGGAATCTGCTCACCATCGGGCGCGCCCACAAGCAGGTTTCCAATTTCCTGCGCGCTGCTGCGGAATTGCGGCTGCATGCGCACCACCAGGTCGAAGAGCTTCTCGCCCTGGATGACCTGGGTTACGGCTTGTCCACCAACCGCCGCCTGAATTACCGCTTCCACGTCCGCAACATTAATTCCGTAACGGGCAATCTTGTCGCGATCGACGTCAATCAGCAGGCTGGGTTGGCCGAGTTCACGGACTACGGTCAGATCGGTGAATCCCGGCACTTTGGCCAGCGCATTCTTAATCTGAATGCCCTTTTCCTGCAGAACGTTCAAATCTTCGCCGTATATCTTGACGGCCAGCGAACTCTTCAAGCCGGTCAGGGCCTCGTCCACGGCATCCTCCGCGGGCTGGGTATAGTTGAAGATGATTCCGGGAAAGGCCTTAAGCCTTTCATTGATGGATGCGATCAGTTCGTCCTTCGTACTGGTGTCCCCACTCCAGGATTTATCTTTGTAAGCCTTGAGCCCAACATAAAATTCGCAATTGAAGAAGCCGGTAGGATCGGTGCCATCGTCGGGACGGCCGAGTTCCGAAGCCACAACCGTGACCTGCGGATACGACATCAGAATTTGGCGAATCTGTGGGGCAATCTTGCTCGCTTCTTCAAAAGAAATGGTGTAAGGCATGGTCGCCCGCACCCAAAGTGCGCCTTCATCGAGATGAGGCATGAATTCGCCGCCGATGAACGGCACCAGCAAGAGTGAAGCCCCGAAAATCGCCGTCGCAATCACCATGGTGAGTTTCGGGCGAGAAAGGGCCCAATCCAGTTGTCTGGCATATTTCCGCTTCATCCACTCGTAAGGGCGATTTACTTTTTCCCGCACACCCTTCTTGAACCAGTAGGAAGCCAGAACTGGAACCAGCGTCAGCGTCAGGATGAGAGCACCAATCAGCGCGAATGACATTGTCTCGGCCATGGGGTGAAACAATTTCCCCGAGGGGCCGCTTAACGCGTAGATGGGTAAATACCCGGCGATGATCACCGCGACCGAATAGAAAATCGGACGATCAACATCCTTAGCGGCGGCGATAATGACTTCATCAAGCGAATACTCCTGCCCTTCTCGCAGCGCCAGTTCGCGATAAATGTTTTCCATCATAACGACGGTGCCGTCAATCACAATGCCGAAATCGATGGCTCCGATTGACAGCAAATTGGCGGCGACGTCGTGGGCGTGGAGGACAATGAAGGCAAACAGCAGCGCGAGAGGAATTGTCAGCGCAACAATAATGGCCGCCCGAAAGCTAACCAGAAAGAAGATCAAAACAACCAGGACAAGAACCATGCCTCGCAGCAGATTCGCCTCGACCGTGTCGGTCGTAAGATCCACCAATTCGCTGCGGTCATAATAAGGATGAATCTTGACATCCGGCGGAAGAATCTTCTGGTTCAGCTGGTTGGTTTCGGCTTCCACTCCCTTTAATACATTCTGGGTCTGGTCCCCACGCAGCATCAGAATGACGCCTTCCACCGCGTCGTCGTTCTTCTCGTAGCCAAATTCGCCCAATCGGGGAGCGTTGCCGATGGTGACGTCGCCTACGTCACCGACCCGGACGGGCACACCGTGATTTTCGCCAACCACCACGTCGCCAATATCTTTGGTGTCGCGCAGCAATCCAATTCCGCGCACGTAATAAAATTGGCCGCCTTGCGAGAAAAATCCTCCGCCAGCATTTGAGTTATTCGCAGAAAGCGCGTTAATGACCTGTGGGATCGTCAAATGATAGCCGTAAATGCGCGCGGGATCGAGCAGTACCTGATATTGCATGACAGTACCGCCGAAGCCCGAATCGTCGGCAACACCGCGCACCGAGCGATAAGCCCGCTCGACCACCCAGTCTTCAATCGTTTTTAATTCCTGCGGAGTACGATCGGGACTTTCCAGCACGTAGCGATAAACCAGACCGCTTGGGCTGAAAAGAGGCGCCATCGAGGGGGTTACGCCAGTCGGGAGCTGGGCGTCCGCAATCCGCTGAAATACGATCTGGCGCGCAAAGTAATCGTCCGTGTCATCGGCGAAGGTGAGAATAACGTCAGAAAGACCGTACAACGAGATGGAGCGCATCACCACCATGTGGGGAACGCCGTTCATCTCAAGTTCGAGGGGCAGCGTTACCAGGCGCTCAATCTCTTCGGCAGCGTGGCCGGGCCATTGGGTAATGAGTTCGACCTGCGGAGGCGAAAGATCTGGATACGCGTCCACCGGCATGCGCTGAAAGGAGATTATGCCGCCAATGGTGATGAAGGCGGTGAACATCAGCACCAGAAAACGCTGGCGCAGCGCAGCTTGCACGATACGGTGAATCATGGGTGGGGATTCCCTTCAGCCACTTTCTTTCTCACGTGGAACGAAACCTAAAAAGGGCCACTGCGTCGGCTACTGCTGTAGCGAATTCGCGAATTGCAGGAAAATGCTTCCATCGCCAATGACATGATCTCCCGGTTTGAGTCCACTGGTAATCTCGGTCTGGCCGTTCATATCGTCGCCCAGGGTCACCGAGCGGCGTCCAAATTGGTTGGACGAAAATTCGGCATACACAAACGGCTGATTCTCGTTATCGCGAAGTACGGCAGCATCGGGCACGGCGATGGCATTCTTGATCGCACCCGCATTCACCGTAGCTGTCACATACATGTCTCGTTTCAGCTTGCCGCTGGGATTGCTGGTCTCAATCCGGGCTTGCAAGGTGCGCGTGTTTGGATCAAGCGCGGGAGCAATGTAAGAAATGCGGCCGTGGAAGACCTCGGGGTACGTATCGGTCTGAATGCTGACTTCATCGCCCACCCGCACGTACGGCAAATCCTTTTGGTAAATATTCACCAGCACCCAGACCGTGCTGACATCGGAAACCATAAAACATTGCGTAGTTCCGGGCTGCAGTAGTTGGCCGGCGGAAACGTCCTGTTCAACCACCTCGCCATCAATCGGCGATCGCACTGGCACTTCGAACGAAGGAGCACTCTTAATCAGCGCGTCCGGGTCGGTGACCCCCATTACCTTCAATGCGGATTCCGCAGCCGCCATATCCGCTCCCGCCTGCACTTCCGCCGATTCCGCGGCCAGCAGATCTTTCTCCGCGATCGCATGGTGCGCGTACAAATCTTGCGCACGCGAGTATTCGCGCTGCGCAAGACTGTAAGCGTCTTTAGCTTTGAGATAATTGGTTCGCAGCTGCGAGAAATCAGGACTCGACACGAAAAGCATGGCTTGCCCTTTTTTCACGCTCTGTCCAGGTACAACAACAATGCGGCTCACCGGACCACCCACTTGCGTAATCACCGGCGTGGTCTTGAAGTTGTTGAAAGCAACCGCGCCAGTCAAGCGAAGCGATCGCTCCAGCGTCGCGGGTCGTATGGTGACAATTTTCAGGTGTGACATTTGGTCCGCAGGAATCGTGAACAACTCAGCATTGCCGGAGTTGGCTGTATCTTGCGTCTCCGGTGCCGGATGCGAGCTCTGACAGCCGCTCAACCCAAAGAGAGCGGCCAGAGCCATTAATAAGACTTGCGAGTGTATCCTGACATCGGTTCTTGTCATGGCAGGCTCCTCGTTCCGACTGCGGCTTTCAGTTGCTCCATTGCTGTCATGTAGGAAGCTAACGCCTGGCGATAGGCCAGCTGCGTGGCCCGGTAGCTGCGTTCAGCATCCAGGAAATCGAGCAGGCTGAGCGCGCCGCGCCGGTAGGCATATTCGCTGATGTCGCGCGAATCCTGCGCCTGCTTTAGATATCCCGATACATAGAGTTGAACGATCTCGTCATTGCTCTTGACTCCTTCGTAGGCGCTGACAACATCACCCATCACGGTTTCGGTGGCGGATTTTTGCAGCTGCTGCGATTGCGTGAGAGCGAAGTTTGTGCGCGCGATTTCACCCTGATTCCGGTTGAAGATGGGCAAATCAAAATTCACGAAGATCGAAGCCGTATTTTCGCCGGATACGTGAGTGAAGTCGTAGGTGCCGTTGACGTCGACCTTGGAATTCGCTTTTGCCAGTGAGATTTGGCTTTGCGCCGCGGTGATTCCCAGGTTTGCCGCCTGCAAATCGGGTCTTAGATTCAAAGCTTTCGCCTGCAAATCTTCGACTGCCGCTTTGAGCGGTTGATAAGCAAGATCGCCGACCACGTCAAAATCCGCTGGAACCGCTTCATAGCCGAGTAGCTCACGGAGGCTTACCAGCGCTTGAACGCGGGCTAGCCGGGCGGAGGAGACGTCGGTTTGAAACTGGAGCAGCTGAATTTTAATTTTCAGGAAGTCAGCTTCGCTGATCGCGCCTCCTTTGTATTGTGCCTCGCCAATGTCCACCGTTTGCTGAAAACTCTTCAGGTCTTGCTCGGCAAAGCGCAATGTGGACTCAGCCAACAAAACGCTCACAAATTGCTGCCCAACATTCATGCCGAGTGTACGTTCCGCATCCGTAGTCTGGGCGCGGGTCACTGCGGTTGCGTCGCGGGCCGCCTCCACGCGATGCTGCCGCTTGTGGCCTCGTTCAAAAAGGTATCCAATGCCCACGTCGAACTGCTGGGTTTCATTCAGATTGTCCGACGAGAAATACTGCGGGCTGAAGAAGGGGATGAATTGCGAATCAAACGCAAAAGTCGGATTCGGCCGCAAATTCGCGGTAATCTCCTGCGCCTGATTTTGGAGAACCAGGGTTCGCTGCGCCTGTAGCGTATGGTTGTGCGCCAGGGCAATATCCACAGCCTGATCCAGGGTAATCATAGTCGTGGATTGCGCCCCAGCGGCAGCAGCCAGCAGCAAACAAAAAAATAATCGAAGCAATGAATTCAATCGATGTCGTGAAAGCATGAAGCTCCCGTCCAGAAACGCGGCACAAGGATGTCACCAGAAATCTCGGCGCATCAATGAAAAGTTCCATACTCACCATGCGATCCGTTGAGATAGCCCAAAAGGGCTCGGCCAGGGTCCTACCGAACGGGAGGAGGCCGCACGTAGAGATGAAAAACAGGCTGGAAGGAATGGGACCACACTTCGGGGAGAAGCGGCTTGGCTAGGCGGAGAAGTGAACAAAAGAATGCGACAATGAGCAAAGTAATGGCCACTGAATGGGCCATCATGCAGGTAAGGCACAACGTTCCGTTCGCCGAAGAAGTCTCGACTTGAACCGAGCTATTTGAGTCCGCAGTAAACACGCCGCAGAAATGCGCGGCCTGACCTGTGCTCGCTACCATGATCAGCAAGACCGATGCTAGACAAAGACATTGTCGGAAGGCAGAATTCCGTAGTGAACTGCTCCCCTTAAGAAGCGGTACCTGCGCATTGGCATGTAACAAAGGCATCTAATGCGTATATCTTAGCATTCGGGCGCAACTACCCGTCCGTTTTTGCCTTCTAGGAGCGCTTTACCACGGACGGTCGCAAAACTTCGAGCGGGCGGGCTTGCGATTGAAGTGCTTGCCATTAGGATATGCGGGCAGCTTGGTTGGCGGCGATACGCTTTTCGTTACGCACGGTGGAAATTCCGCTTAATCTTTACGCTCTTCAAGCAAGCCTCGTCCGCAGAGGGCGAATCTCTGCGTCCCGCATCGGCACTTGCGTGCGATTTGATCCGAGGCTGGTGCAAATCGGCTCAGATTGCAATAGCCGTGTGCCCAGTCATGGGAACCAGACGCTCACCGCAGTGGCGGCGACACTGAGTAACTGGTCGTACTCGTTCATCTGCGGTATCGGGCGGGCGTAGCGTTCCAGTCCGGGCAGTTCGAGTAACTCGGTGCGCGGACGAGCGAGTTCGCCCGTGGTAAGCAGATGCCGCACCGCGGCTGCATCCGTACTACTCAAGGCAGTGCCTTCTCCGCCGTCTGCGATGGTCGCTCGGATCCCAGCACATTCCCAGAATTCTCAATAAGAGTGACAAAAGGGGCGTCGTTTGCTTCCAAGCTGCCAACGCTCGGATCATCGATTCGGAGGGATAAAGGGAGCGATTTCGGGGCAGTCCGGCAACTTCACAATTGTGCTGAATTTCCCCGATGGGTTCGTTCCTGTGCCAAGCTTTGGCGCTTGCCGAGTCAAAGGGTAGACCGTCGATTGAGCCTATCAATCACTCCCGGGCGCCAACCGCTCCGCCACCGGAACCCGAACCAGCAGTGCCATGCTTCCGCTCAGTCCCAAAGCCACAGCGGCACATAGCAGGCCGCCTCGAAATCCGCCAGTGTAAGTGCGCACCAGCCCGATGATCCAGGGACCTACAAGACCACCCAGGCTTCCAACCGAGTTAATCACCGCAATTCCGGCTGCCGCCGAGGTTCCAACGATTGCCGTTGTAGTGAAAGCCCAGAATGGCCCCATCAGTGAGAATACCGAGAGCATGGCTACGCTGAGAATGGCAATCATCGGGCCGACGGAGGTGGAATAGGCGGAGAGTGCGGCAGCCATCGCGCCTACAAAGGCGGGCAGAATGAAGTGCCATCGGCGTTCCCCGGATTTGTCCGAGTGCATTCCTAACAGCACCATCGCGACCGCGGCGGCCACAAACGGGATCGCTGCTAATACTCCGATGGTCAGCGTATTGGTCACCGCCAAGCTACGAATTAGCTTCGGCAGCCAGAGCATGATTCCGTAACCGGCGGTAGCTTGCGTCAAGTAAACAATCGCCAGAAGCCAGACCCGGCCCGTGCAGAGAGTATCCCAAAGCTCCGCCCTAGTCATCGTTGGCTGAGATTTCTGCTCGCTGGCGAGCGCGTCAACGAGCCATCTGCGCCATTCTGGAAGCAACCATTCCGCTTCCTGGGGGCGGTTCACCAAATAAAAAGGGACCATGAAGCCCAAAATTACGGCGGGCAGGCCTTCAAGAATGAACAGCCACTGCCAGGCCGCGAGGCCGCCGATGGAGTGCAACCTGAGAATCGCCCCGGAAATGGGGGAGCCGACCACTGCGGAAATTGGACCTGCAGTTGAGAACCACGCTACCGTGCGGGCATAGGATGAAGCAGGAAACCAGTTTCTTAAGTAGAAAATTACGCCCGGGAAAAACCCGCACTCCGCCACCCCCAACAAAAAGCGCAACGCATAAAAACCGTGGGCGGATCGCACCAGAGCCGTAGAGGAAGAGATTAGCCCCCAAGCCACCATCAAAATTCCAAGCCACCGCCGAGCTCCCACCCGTTGCAGCACCAAGTTGCTGGGTACCTGAAAGCAACAGTATCCCACGAAGAACATGCCCATGCCCAAGCCGTAGGTGGCATCGCTGAAGCCAAGCTGTTGCTGCATCTGCAACGCGGCGAAACCAACGTTGATCCGGTCGAGATAGCCAACGAGGTATAAAAGAAGCAGAAATGGCGTGATTCGCCGTGTCAGTTTTGAGAGCACACGGGATTCGATGTCCTGATCTATCTGCTGATGAGTCTCCGGCAACGATTCTCCAGGTTCTCAGGCCGGCTCAATCTTGAAAACTGAGATTCCACCGCCTGCAATCCCGTCGCGCTTGATCGTGCAGGCGAAATCGCCCAGTTCAGCTTCCGTGTACGTTTTCACCGTTCCTTCAGACCAAAGATCAGTAACTTTGTATTTCGCGTGGCCGCCGAGGGAGATCGTGCCGAGATCAAAGTGAAGCTTCAGGTGGGCATCGTGATCTCTATTCCGGTTTCCTGCAATCAAGATTGCCCTTTGCCCACTCCATCGCATATAGGGGATTGGCACTTCGATGTCTCCTTCATATTGCACCGCCTTCAGGTTGGGTTCTTTGCTGCCCGGGCACATGGCTAGAGTCTCTGAATGGTCCTTGCGGATCGCCATCATTTTCTTGACGTCGTTGAACATGTCGCGATGGTCTGGCTCGCTTAGTTCATTCCAATCGAGCATCGTACCGTACAGCCAACTGCCTTTCCCGGCATCCTTATCGCCATATTTCCGTCCGGTGCCAGCCAGTTCGTCACTGTATTCGTTCGGGGAGAGTCCCGGTTCGGCATGAAACGTCGCATTGAACTCCTCCCCCGCAAAGAAGATAGGGATCATTGGAGAAAACAAGAAGGAGTAACCAAACATAGATCGGCTCCCCTGGGCGGAGTAGGGGCTCTTCTTCGAAGCCTGCCCCTCCCAGCCATTGTCATGGCAACTCAGTTGGACAGAAGATCCCCAGGAAAGGGTTGCGATGTAGATATTCGCTTTGTTCCCAACTAGGAGAGGTTGATAAGAGGTGGGAAATTCCACGAAAATCGGTTTAGTCTGCCACGCTCCCTCTTGAAGACCCCATTCCTGGCCCATATCATCGCGCACGACAATATCCGCGATTGGTTTAGGTAAGGCATTTTCCAAGGTCAACTGAACATCCAGAAGTCCATCTGGCAATTCGAGAAGACCACCGGTTATGGGGGGCAGGACGTCTCCGACCCGGCGACTGACTTTATCGGCTGTCAGACCAACCAGGCGCACGCCTAGTCCACCATCGCCCTCGGTGCTTCCCGCACTCTTCGCGCCGTCGGCGTATGTGATCTCAACTTTATAGTGGCCGACCTTGCCGAACTTCCGGTCATAGAAACCAGGCAGGTCGTTGACAAGAATCTTGTTGATGATTGCGTCTTCACCACTGCTGATGGGGTTTTCTGCTTGCATGAAATCGGTCACGCCAGGAATCACCGCCTTTCCTTCTTCCCAAATGACGATGGGGTGACCAGCAGCCGCGGCATTCTGGCGAATCCGTTCCCAAAGATCAGGACGGTAGATCATTACATCGAGTCGAAAGCCATCGACACCATATTTCGTCACATAATTGGTGTAGATGCCTACCCACCAATCCTCGAAGTCCGAATGGCCACCCATCCAGTCGTACTCGCTCATGCTGAAGATGCTTCCGCGAAACCAGGTTGGATGTGCCTTGATGATGGGACTGTAATCCATCACCCCATGGGTGATTACGTCCAAGCAGACTTTGATTCCGCGCTCGTGAGCTTCATCGATCATCGCTTTGAACTCTTCTCCGGTTCCGAGCGTTGGATCGAATTTGTCTGGCTCGATTACAGCGTACTGGTTCCAGATGTTAAAGAAGTGATGAGAATCGCATAACGAATACCCTGTCAGCCAAATGCCCGTCACACCCAACTCCTGAAGATAAGACAACTTGGCGCGTAAGCTGTTGAAGGTCCCGCTCGCCGGCCCATTGGGCGAAGTGAATCCCTTGGGGGCGATCTCATAAATGATGAGATCCTTCATCCATGGTGGCGAAGCTGGCTGCGCTGCGTTGGTACGCAAACTTGCTATTCCGTCGGTCGGTGTTGATTCTTGAGTTGCGAACCCTAGTGCCTCTGATACACCGGCGGAGGTTATTGTTGCGCCCGCTGCTGCTAAGGCACCATATTTGAGAAAGCTTCTTCGCGATGGTGTTACAAATCGGCGATATGGTTGGATCAAATTTTTCCTCCAAGCTGATTTCGATGACGGATTCGGCGAATCGAGAGTTTCCGATCGTCTCTCATGTCCCCGCAAGTTTCCACGACATGTGTCAGGGCGTGGCAGCCACTTTCAGCTGCTGCGCCCGCGCATTCCAAGCTGAAATCTCCAGAGTTATGTCTGAGGAAGTCGCGACCTTGGGATTGCTGACGAGGTCGATGTTCGTCATGTCCATCCGAATGCGTGCCCGCATCTCCACACGCTCTCCGGGATCGAGCCAGAAATAGTTGTCGCTCCAGACCGCCGAATATGCATCGGGCAGAACCGCGAGCCTCAACGGGTATGCGGGCTTCGTGCCAGTATTTTTCACCACCACCGTGGCTTCAAGCT
This sequence comes from uncultured Acidobacteriaceae bacterium, assembly GCA_963834075.1. Classification (GTDB taxonomy): domain Bacteria; phylum Acidobacteriota; class Terriglobia; order Terriglobales; family Acidobacteriaceae; genus PALSA-270. Next base: position 696,554 of record CAWIAH010000003.1, on the reverse strand, counting down.
CCGGTCCCACTGCTTTTACTTGTACTACCTCGGCCGATAATGTCGTTGGTGAATTTTCGATCTGAGGTTTCAGCCACGGTCCGGATTTCGCGAGCGGGTCTGCCCCCTCCAGTCGTTTCCGGCGTGCCTCCGCATCCGTGGGCAGGTGGACTACGCGGAGCGAATATGTCTGCTTAGACAGCGGATTCCCTCCTGCATCGGCCGCACTGACCAGAAGGAAGAAATAGCTCTCCGGGGTGTGCTCGGGGATCTGCCAAGAGAGTTCCTGCGGTTCGCTCCGGCTTCCCCCCGCAGGCACGTTAACCGTCCAGTCCTTTGTCACTACCAGGTTCATGTCGCGGTCGAAGAGCCGCGCGGTGATTCGCGTGCCCGGCAACTCTTTGGAGGCGTCGTTTACGGCATAAACCAAGGCGCGGAAGGTGTCGCCCGGAGCCCAGGTGAGCCAGTGTGTGTTTGCCATCACGTGGACAGGTTCGTTCGCGCGCTTGATCGCATAGTATGCAACCTCCGGCTGGCCAAACCAGTCAATGATCTGCCACGACGATCCCGGCCCATGCAAGTTGTACGTCCAAAGGATGGCCCCGCCCTTGTAAGGAAACTGGGAACGCCAGTTCTCGGTGACGTACCCGTAGACTTCTGCTTGGGACATCTGGCTGTATTCAATAAAATCTTCGAGGGTTGCCTTTCCCAGGTCTCCAAACCAGGAACTCTTGTTCTGGACCATCGGCGCGAGCATGTCGATCTCGCCCCAATCCGTATGCTCATGGATTGTCGGGTGTGTCTCGAGAAACTTCTTCGCGTCGTAGCCGACCGGGCCACCGGCCAGCTCTTCCTTCGGCACAATCCGCTTGAACTCCGACATGTTCCCGTAAGCCCAGTAGGACCACTCCGACACGAAGTTCACCGCTTCGTCGTACAGCGACACATAGCCATTCGGATCGCCTGGCCACAGATCTTTGAATCCCCGTTCCGGAGTGCCATAGGCGTGGTAAGTGCCGCCGCCCGGCGACGACATGCGGAATGGCCGATCATCATAGGCGGCAAAAATCTCGCGACCGATTCCGAGGTACGGCGCCAGTGGTTGCAGGTACGGTTGAAACTCATTCCCGCCCACATAGATCGCCAAGGAGGGATGTTGCCGGATGCGCAGGACCGATTGCTTCAGTTGCTCGCGCCACGTAGAGAGCGGAACCGACATCTTGCGAGCCCATGTCATCGGCAATTCCTGCCAGACCAAGATCCCGTTTTCGTCGCATAGGTTGTAAAATTGCTCCGTTTCGAATAGGTTATTGCCGCCGTTGAGCCGGAATAGGTTGATACCGGCGTCTCGCGCGGCGTGAATCATCCAGGACTCCCGTTGCGGAGTGAGTGTCAACAGATCGTCAGAGGTGAGCCACGCCACTCCCTTGATGTAGATCGGCCTGCCGTTAATCACAAATAGGAACTTATACGATTCATCGGAGTTGGCCATAGCCTCGTCCTCAATCGTCGCTGTTGTCGGTGCCGAGTCAATCCGACCCCACAACCCTTCTTCGTGTTTTCCGTACAGAAATCCAAGATTGGACAGCCAGCTGGGTTTGCCGAGGTTGGCGCGCGGTTTGGAAGCCAGGTAGGGGTTGCGGCGCAGTTCAATGGTCCGCACCCCAAAACGGGATGACACGGAATCCGCATCTTGTTGGCCACATGCCAGCGAGAGATCCAGCCGATAAAGTGACTGTGCGCCCATACCGTTGGGCCACCACAGCCGTGGATTCGGTAGGTCGATAGTTCGCTCCCAATAGGATGTGCCCGGTGGTACAACCTGAGACATCTCTTTGTTCCAGACCACTTGACCTGTTGTCAGGTCGACAATCTGCGCACGGATTCTACCTTCAAACTGCGTGGTACCAGTATTGATGAGAGTGGCTTGTGCCCAGAGCGATGCGGCATCGTTCGCGATTGCCTCGGTTCGCACGTAAGGAGCTTCCATGTAAGCCGGCCCGGAGCTGATGAGTCGTACTGGCTGCCATAGGCCGATCGAGCGGAACTTATTTCCCCAGATATACCAGCACCCGTCGACCGCGCACGACTTCATCGCCCGGCTGCCGCTGCTGTCCTTGGTAGTGGCGTCCGCCTCATGAAACAGCCGCACCAAGAGCTCGTGCGTGCTGCCTGGTTTTACGGCAGCAGTGATATCGAATGTAGGACCGCCGAACATGCCTTCATGGAGGCCGAGAAACTTATGATCCAGCCATACGGCTCCGGTATAGTCCATACCATCGAATCTCAGCCGGATATGCCGGCCAGTCCAGTTGGAGGGAATCTGAAAGCTGCGGCGCAGGTACCAGTCCCGGCCCTGAATCCATTGCAGCTTCTTCCAGTTGTCGCCATACCAGGGATTCGGGACCGCACCAGCCCGGAATAACGCATACTGTACCGTCGCCGGAAGCTGTACGCGCTTCCATTCGAGCTTCGAAAGGTCTGGAGTCCCCGCCGAAAAAGCTCCTTTCGCTTCCCCCAGTTCCCACTCGCCATTCAGGCTCACCTCGTTGTCCTGGTCACGCCGGGCCGCGGTCAGCGGGCTGTAGATGCTCCACTTTGCCAGGTCGTCTGCCGAGAAATTGATGGGCGTAGCTTCACCCTTGGGTTGTGGCTGAGCGTGGCCAGCCGGCGGCAGCACGAGAAAGAGGATCAGAACCGCCAGTATCGCCCGATTCGAAATCACCAACTTCTTATCGCACCGTTGCTGCCTGCGGAGTGGAACTTTGTTCATGATCAATCACCTCTTCCGAGTCAACCTGCGCCGCTCGTCTTGTCGGTTCGCCTCCTGTTAAAGCGGCGCACACCATCCGATTGTGATCGCCGAAAGCACTAAATGTGCGATCGTGGCTGTCCCTAGCCGCGAGCAACCTAGCGGCACATTTGTTCCTCCCAGCCCGCGGAGAACATGTCGAGCTTTGCATTCGGGTCGCCGGGATGAGCGGCAATCACGTCCTCATTCACGGTGACGCCCCAACCGGGTCCGGTGGGTACCTCGTAATAACCACCTTTAACCCTGGGCGCGCCGGGCAAAATGTCAGCGCGCCAAGGCACGTCATAATCCTCGAAGGTTTCGAGGATCATGAAATTCGGGATGTTGGCGCAAAGGTGAACGCCGGCCATGGTCTTCAGTGGGCCATCGCAATTGTGAGGTGCCACGCTTACGTAATGAGCCTCGGCCATGGCTGCGATTTTCTTGGTTTCCAGGAAACCGCCGGAATAAACGATATCCGGCTGGATGATGTGCGCACCATTTTGTCGCAGCAGGCTAAGGAAGCCGTAGCGACTGTAGGTGTGCTCGCCGGTGGCGACGCGCAATGGAGATGCGGCAACAACCTGCCCCATGGCCTCGTCATTGTGGGCAGGGATGGGCTCCTCGCACCAAGTCGGGCGATACGGTACCATCGCGCGAATCGCTTCCAGCGCCATGCCGGGACTGAAACGGCCATGGAACTCCAACAAGATTTCGACGTCATCGCCCACAGTTTTTCGCAGCGACTCGACCGCTTTGCACGACTGGCGCAGTTCGCTGGGAGTAATCTCGCGCCCTCCGGGGCCAAAGGGGTCAAATTTCATGGCCTGATAACCGCGGCCGATGACATCGTTTGCGCGCTCCGCCAGTTCCACTAGATCATTCCGGCTGGTATACCAGCCGTTGGCATATGCCTTGACTCTTGAGCGCAATTTTCCACCGACCAGGTTGTAAACTGGCTGGCCGCAGGCTTTGCCCACGATGTCCCACAATGCCATTTCGATCCCGGCCATCGCGGAGTACATAACAGGGCCGCTGTTGTGCTCGATCTGGTAAAGCTTGAACCAGAGAGATTCGATATCGAATGGATTTTGGCCGATTAGATAGCGGCGAGAAAAATCCTCGATTAGTTCCCGGACTGCAGTTTCTTTCCAGCCGAGCGTGCCCTCACCCCAGCCCACAATTCCAGAGTCTGTCTCAATCTTTACCAGAGTAAAGTTACGCCATGCCGCCCCGACGAGAAATACTTCAACCCTGGTCACCTTCATATCCTTAACTAAATTCATGTAAACCTCGATTCGACGTTTAACTTGTGCATCTATTAAATGCTGGAGATTTCGCTACGATCTTGTGCCTCCCGAACTCGCCCACTCGGAAGAATCCGGCAACACTCAACGATCAGAGAATGCGCTTTTTCTTCAGCCGTTTGATGTGCCGCCCGTACAGGCGAGGGGATCTCTGCGCCCTCGCGCACGTTACGTCTCCTTGAAGCTCATGTTGTTAGACGGTGACAGAACACAATGGTCGGACGCGACAACCTTCGCAGCAAGACAAGGTCGCACTCAGCGTCTGAATATCGTCCGAACAATCTCAACCTCTCGTAAAAGTGGGCGCATTCTTATATTGCGTGAAATGGCCAGATTTCAATACTTGCCCCATCGCCCTTCACCCGCTTGTGCGAACATTGTGCTCGTGGCTAAGAGTTTAGTTCGTGGAGCGACCAAAGCGGTAGCCGGAATTGCAGCAGTCGTTTTTATCCTTGCTCGATTCACGATGAATACCGGAATGCTTTTATTCGTCGGCTCAATCGTCGTGCTTCTCGTTTGCTTCGGTCTGTTGAAGCTCAATGCTGACTTCGCGCTTACGCGCCATGCAGCCATTCCGGCAAAACAGATTTCGCATTCATGGGATTCTCCTTAAGCCTTAGCTCGAAAAACGGTTACCGGCGCTGCGAGCGCTGCATCTCGAAGCTTGTCGCATTGGTTTTGTGAGACTGTCAAGATAATTGTGCCGCCACAAATCTTAATATTAAGCTATTGTTGCGCAATAATTACTCCAGATTCTCGCGCCACATCGGACCAAGGGCTTGTTGTGCTATACATTCCCCTATGCGGACACGCATCAAAGACATCGCCGACGCCCTGGAGTTGTCGGAATCGACAGTCCAGTCCGTGCTCCGTGAGAAACCCGGCTTTAAAGGTGCCACTCGCAAACTCGTCTTCGACAAGGCCGCCGAGCTTCACTACCAACCGAATTGGCTGGCGCGCAGCCTGGCCACGCGCAAAACCCATGTTTTAGGGGTTGCTGTGCCGAATTTAGCGCGTACTTTTTTTCCGGCCGTGCTTGAAGGAATCGACACCATCACCTACCCGGCGGGTTACAACCTCGTTGTCTTCAATACCGATGAAGACCCGGCGCGCGAAGACGAGGGCGTGGCCGCGTTCTTGAGCAAGCAAGTGGATGGTTTGATCATTGCCTCGGCCCATGATCGAAGAAAAAACGGCGCTTGGAAGCCTATTTCCCGTTCCGGGGTGCCCTTCGTTCTCATCGATCGCTTCTTCCGCGCATCGCCTTATGTGGGCGCCGAGGACGAACGGGTTGGCCTTGTCGCCACCCGGCACTTGGTCCAGCAAGGCTACTGCCGGATTGCCCATTTAACCGGGCGATTGCACACCCTTACAACTGCTTTCGGTCGCTATCGCGGCTATTTGCGCGCCCTGCGCGAGGCGGGAATGCGCGTGCGCAAGGATTACATCGTTGAAGTCGAATACAACAGTGAGGCGTCCGGATACGAGGGAACGAAGCGTATTTTGAGTTTGTCGACACGCCCTGACGCGATCTTTGCCATTAACGACCTGGTGGCTGTGGGCGCCATGCAAGCCATTCGGGAAGCCGGCATTTCAATGCCGCAGGACATGGGTGTGATTAGTGTAGGGAATGGCCGCTACAATGACCACTTGCACACTCCATTAAGCAGCATGGACCTTCATCCTACGCAGGTCGGAAAGTCCGCTGCGACTATTCTGCTGGGCATGATCAACGGCGAACCCGCGCCGCGCAAGCATTGGTTCATCGAACCAACGTTGGTCATCCGAGCATCCAGCCTGCGAAGAGGTATGCCCCGGTCCGTATGAGGGCCTCACTTTTCCTATGTATAAGTTGCCGGTTTCCGCAACAGCCATAACTACGCCAACAGCGGACCACAACACGACAATCCATTCTTGACGAAGCCCGAACTCGCGTTAGAATGCCTAGCGCGTCACGGATGCTCTGGTCTGCCAACAGGCACCCATCTGCGCCGGAGGAAGGAACGGTTATGAACTCTTCCATTCAAGGTACGACAACCCGTCGTGAATTCATTAAAACCACGGGCAAATTGGCTGCAGTTTCGGCTTTGGCCAACGCCACGATCCCGTCCATTCACGCTGCCGGCAGCGACCTGATCCAGGTAGCCCTGATCGGCTGCGGCGGACGAGGCGGCGGCGCGGCGGCGAACGCACTATCCGTCAAGCGCGGTCCCGTCAAACTGGTCGCCATGGCAGACATTTTCCCGGAGCGCCTCGAGAAAGACCTGAACAATTTGCAGCAGCAGTACGCCAGCCAGGTGGATGTGCCGCGCGGATCGCCAGTTCATCGGCTTCGACGGCTACAGAAAGCGATGGATTGTCTGAAGCCGGGCGACATCGCCATTTTCGCCACGCCGCCGGCGTTTCGCTGGGTGCATTTCACCTACGCCATCCAGAAGGGCCTGAATGTCTTCATGGAGAAGCCGCTCACGGCTGACGGCCCCACCAGCAAACGCATGCTCAGCCTCGCGCAGGACGCCTCAGCCAAGAACCTCAAGGTCGGGGTGGGACTGATGTCGCGTCACAGCCGGGCGCTGCAGGAACTGGCCAAGCGCGTCCATGACGGCGAGATCGGCCAGATCATTCTGCAACGGGGTTACCGGATGCATGGGCCGGGCGGATATTTCCTCTCGCTTCCCAAGCCTGCCGGAGATCAGCGACCTGCTCTACCAGGTGAAGCGCTTCCACAGCTTCATCTGGGCCAGCGGCGGCTGCTTCAACGACTTCTATATCCACATCATCGATCATCTGGGGTGGATGAAAAACGAGTGGCCGGTCAAGGCTCAGGCGCTGGGCGGCCGGCATTACCGCGTGAGTCCGGAAGGAGTCACGTACGTGGATCAGAATTTCGACACCTATTCAGTGGAATACACGTATTCCGACGGCACCAAGTTTTTTTTCGACGGGCGCACATCGACGGATGCGAGGAGATCTATTCGAGCTACCTGCACGGCACCAAAGGAATGGGGATCGCCTCCAAGAGCGGCGATTGCGGGCAGCCCTCCAGCCTGTACACAGAGCCAGATGACCGACCTTGGCCGATCAGTTTTGGGAATCCAAGGTGAACCCGGACGAGCAGGATCCTTATCAAAACGAATGGAACGATTTGATGGATGCCATTCGAGACGACAAGCCTTACAACGAGGTGTAACGCGGGGTGGAAGCCAGCCTGGTTTCGAGCATGGGCCGCATGGCCGCCCACACCGGCCGGGAAATCACGTTTGACGAGATGATTGGTCGAAGCACGAAATGGCGCCGGGCTTGGACAAGTTCACCATGGATTCCCCGGCTCCACTGATCGCCGACGCCAACGGAAGATATCCTGTGCCGCAGCCGGGCATCCCGGAGGAATATTGACTGGGGCAGACCTGCATCAGCTCGCAAGAATTAACTGCTAAATGTGCTTTCCCCATGCCGATGCTTTCACTTGTTCCCGAGTCAAAAGACCTCATCGGAATGGCATGGCTCTATGCAGTGAACTTTACGCGCAGTTTCTATTTTTCGTTTTCGTGTTCCATTTGCCTGAAACAAAAGCGAGAAAGGGCTAGTGCGTTAAATAGAGTGAGGATCGACCATTTCGATCGGGAATAACCGCGATTGATGGCAATCCTTGTGAGGAACCACGAAATCACGACCCAGGGGGCCAGAATCAGCCACGGAGCGCCTCCTTCTTGAACCCTTGACTTCCGTTCTGCCCAACATAATTTAGTTCCACACCTACTGGCGCTTCACGTTGGCGGTGCCAACGTAGAGCCTGTCGCTATCCCAGAACGAACCGAGCTTCTTCAGCGACGTTGACGAACTCCTCACGTTTCATGCTTCACCGACAAGCTTGAGGGGCATGCTCACTCCGAGTAGCCGTCGTCATCCTCGCCATTATCGTCGCTTTCTTTGCCATCGCCATTGCCATCGCCGTCGCCTTCGTCTTCCTCTTCTTCGTCGTCTGGTTCGTCTCGAACGAGCACACCAATCAACGGATCAGGAGAGTTTGAGTTTTGGTAATCTGCATTTATGACGCTCATTTTCCAATGGTACGCCTCGCACCACTTCCAAGCTGGTTCGCTATACTGTGGACGAATGGGTGCCGACAAGAACGAAATCGAGTGGCTGGAGCGCATCTTTGCGGTGCCGGACACCAGACCGATGAGTCCGAGCGACCTCGCGGCTGCCAATCGGAGGCACGACGAAAGGCACGCGCATAGTCCATGGTTTCAACTTTGGCAACGGTATGGCGTATGTTGCCGATCCGAATCCCCAGTCCTACGGCTGGGCGAAATCGAGGGCTAACCTTCTAATTTCATTCGGGTGCAGCGTGCGACCGCGAGGAGTTCGATTGGCCGAGTGCTCGGCTGGTTTAGCTCCCAGGACAGCGGATACAACGCTCCGATTCCTCGGTTGAGGGAGCCGTCCTGCGCGGAAGTTGTTTTCGTCTCAAAGCCTCAAGACTCTTCTGGCCCAAGAAACAGTCATCACGACACTCAATCGAATTATGATTGGGTGGGCGAATTACTTTTTGTTTGGGACCAGTCAGCAAAGCCTACCGAGCTGTTGAACGACGTGCTCGTAAGAGGTTGCGACAGTGGCTGTGCGGGGCGAAAGTCCGCCAAAAAGAGGTACCTGAATGAAGCCTTCTGGGCCATCCTGCTGGCGAGGGGTCAAAAAGCCCCAAAATGATGGAATTTTGTCATGCTTGTGGCTCTGCCCTCTCCTGGTCGAGGGCTACGCTAACGCCAGACTGAATCTGATCGGCAGACTCTTTTCGTTTGGATTAATGAGTGGAGTCGAGAACAGGCGCAGTAGCGGTAGTCTCCCGGTGGCATGCGACGCGCTGCTTTCGCAGAGCGCGCCTCAGTCCGGTTTGACATGGCTCTGTTTCCTGTTCCCGCTCATCGAACCGGACAGGCGCATCTCGCGCATCCGGCTCTCGGAGAAAGTTTCACGGTTTTGCCCACGGAAAGCTGCTTGTCCGAGTAGTAAGTTCGACCAAGGCCCAACACCTGATGCAGGGTAGTAATGGAAAACTGCTTAGTTGCCTGCCCTCGCAGCTTGTGCTTGGCGCACAGCCACTGTCGCAGCCTCTTGCGAGCATGTCGTTCGACAGCTCGATAAGCAGAACTGACTGGCCCCAAACAGAAATAGTTAGCCCACCCGATCATGATTCGATTGAGTGTCGTGATTACTGTTTCTTGGGCCAGCAGGGTCCTGTTCCGTCCGGTTTCCTGGCTGATCGCCTGACAGATGCGTTGCACCCGTTTCTTCGACGGGGTCGTTCCTAAATAGGCCCGTCCCGTCTTTGGCGAGTAGCATCGCCCGAACGTATACCCTAAGAAGTCGAACTTTTCTTCCGGCAGCTTGCAGACCCGCGTCTTCGTCTCGTTCACCGTTAACTTCAGCTTCGTCATCATGTCCCGCATCGTGGCTAAAGCATCTGCGGCTTTGTCGCGACAGCAGATCACGAGGTCATCGGCATAATTAACGATGTACGCTCTCAGACGTCTCTCGTGCCCCAGTTTCTTCCAGCCAAGCACGAACCGGCGCATGTACAGATTACTCAGCAACGGGCTGATCGGAGAGCCTTGCGGACTACCCTCGACCTTCGTCCCGATTTTGCGTGCTTCGACGCTTGTTTCCACGCTCGTCCGTTTCCTCGACCGGAGCTTCCAGCCACATCTTGATCAGATGGAGCATGCTCCCGTCTACGACTCGGCGAGCTACCGACTTCATAAGCTCGGAGTGCGGAAGAGTGTCAAAGTAGGAGCTGAGATCTGCATCTACGATTTCTCCATGGCCAGTGTTGATCAGCTTATGGACGTGTCTTACAGCATCCAGTGCGCTGCGGTCTTTCCGATAGGCGTACTGTTCCGGCTGCAGGTCGGCTTCGAATATGGGTTCGAGCACCAAAACTGCTGCCATTTCCGCTGTCCGGTCGCGGATAGCGGGCACCCCTAAAGGCCGCTGTTTCCCATCTGGCTTCGGTATGTACACCCGCCGGACAGGAAGTGGTTGATAGGTTCGGTTCTTCAGCTCTTGCGCCAGTTCGTCCAACCATCGCTCTTCGCCGTACGCCTCGATGTCCTCGAACGTCTGGCCGTCCACTCCTGCGGCTCCGCCATTGGCTTTGCAGCACTCGTAGGCGAAATGCCAGAACGTCCTTGCGGTACACCTTGTCGTACAGCGCATAAAAGCGAAAGCTGGGCGATTCCTTCGCTTTGTCGTGCAACGCCGTCTGCAACTTCTGAACGCTTTCTGGGGTTGATAGACTCATCGCCAATCCCTCCGTCTTCGTCGCTTCTTGCGTTTCCTTTCAACTGAGGCCCCTTCCCTCCACCGGCATTACCCGGCTTCATCAGTACTACGGGCCTCTCCGTCACCCCATACGGCCCGGCCTGTCTCTCACGAGTTGCCAGTTGATCGCAGCGACGATCACCGCTGGGGCTTCCCGTGTTGCTACTGGTCAACTTTGCCTGCTTGCCGTCGCCATTACCCCGGCAGGTCTGATGGAACTCGTTCGCTCGTACTGTCCCATCAGCGGCGGCCCTCCCGCATAACACGGGGGGATGGCTCCTGCGTTAATCGTTTCGAGGCCTGCTCAGCGTTCACTTCACGTTACGGCCTGCATGCTCGCCAAGTCGCCTAAGTGACCCTCTACACCGGAGGCTCCGACGGCTTCGTTTCCTCTACCGCCGCTCTGATTGCTTCCGGGTGGAGCGAACCCAGTTCCCGGGCGGGACTTTCACCCGCAGTCGACCAGCGCCTTTTCACGGCGCACGCGTAATCGGCGATTTATCAACAGTAGGCGGCGGAATGATGATATCCTTTTCGCCATTTTCCTATGAAGGACATTCAGGTTATTAAGGTTTTCTGGGCATCCCTGCTCATTTCGGTTGCGGCGTGGGCTCACTCCCAGACCGTCCCCAGGCCCGACAACGCAGCGCAGCCGCACCTCTCAATCGCCGATTTCGGACTCAGTCTACCCGCTTTCAAACGATTGGGTCCGAGCCACGGAGCTGTTACGGAGGAGGATTGAGTCCTCCGACTCCGCGCCGAATTTCGACATTCTGCTGGCTGGGGTGTTTGTTCCAAGATCGAATCTGTCGGCGACCAGTCCCTTCTTTTCGCTCCGCGCTTACCGGCAGCCAGCCACCGATTGCAAGAAGAGCCTTGAAGCCATGATTGCCCACTCTCAGGACAAGAAAGACCGGCCTGAGGGCGGTGTCGAGGAGTTCTCGGCAGCGGGCCGTGACTACTTCCGTGTCAATTTGGCGCGGGATATTAGAGGCCGTCATCAGTGCGTTATCTGCACCACGGCCAACGGCCATTTGTTGGTCTGGAATGCGGGTGCGGCTAACGAGAAAGGACTGGACGCGATTGTGGCTACTCTCGACTCGATCACAGTTTTGCCTCAGGGAAGTGCGGCAGAATCCGCGCAATCCGCCGGGCAGAAAAATGTGGAGGCGGAAGGGGTGCCCTCAACGCCGGTTATAGCACGGCCAGAGAGAGTGAAGGTGTCGAGCGGGGTTACGACAGGCCTCTTAATTAAGAAGGTCAATCCCGTTTACCCGCAAGACGCCCGAGCCGCATACATTCAGGGCACGGTCGTGCTGCGGGCCGAGATCAGCAAGGCCGGTGACATCACCGATCTTGAGCTGGTTGACGGCCCAATCGAATTGGCGGGTTCTGCGGTGGCAGCCGTGCGTCAGTGGAAGTACAAGCCTTACCTGCTAATGGGACAACCTGTCACTGTCGATACGCAGATACAGGTCAACTATAAGCTTGGGCGGTGAAACCTCATCTACTCAGGCCAGCAGTTGTTGTTAGCAGGTCATTTCACTTAAATCCGCCTCGTTGTCGATGAGCGGAATTGTGATGTTACGCCGACTAGCCCCCAAAAGGGACCTCCTTCTGACGCAATTTGTCCTTTGTGTCTAATGCACGCTGGGATCGGGAAAGCTGTTTTGTAGGTGGAAATTCCGAGCCCCGGCCCCGCTCTCCTTAACCAACGGCTCAGAATAGCGATGGCTGTAGACCACGCGAGTGTTCGGGTCGATAAATGTGCCAATAACAAAGGCAATAGGGACCAGTGAAATCAAGAGCAAGCCTTTCGCCAATTTGGCGCGTTCGCGAGTCTTCCTTAGAACGGCCAGCCATAAACTGCTCAGTAGTCCGACTACGGGAACGGCAAACCCGACGATGGTCAGCAATAAGACCACCCACCATGGAGTATCCGACAGGTCTCTACTCCATCCGATTGGCGGAATTAGAAGGACGAAAAGATACAATGACAAGCGCACCCACCACGGGAATCGCGCCTCATACTCCCGGTCTCGTCGAAAGATACCGTTGCGGATAAAAACTACTGCACCCAATATGAGTGACAATCCGCAGGCGCTGTATATCGACAAGGCAAACAGGTGCATGAGACCAATGATAGCCCGGGTCTGAAATAGGCAAACGTCGATCTGTTGAAATCAGGCGTTACCACTCATTTGACCCGGGGAGATTTGCCCGCGATTGCAATTCCCGCACCCAACAACATCAATATCACTCCTGCGACAATGCCGACCGTCTCCTAGGGACACTCTGAATAAGCGCTCATGCTAAGTCGGTGAACGATAGTGTTCGGGAAACTGCGCTGTTGGCTCGGGTATGAGTCAGTAGCGGGCGGTTGCAACCGCGCCTACGGGCGAAACCGGACGAGCTTACCCCACGGCGAGCAGTTTTCTGCGGCTCACAAACAGGTTCACCAGCGCACAGGTAACGAACAGCCGGTGCGCGTTCTTCTTCAGCCCGCGATAGTGCGACGAACACTTCACCGTGGATGGGACGTTGCTGGAGGCGTGGGCATCGCACAAGAGCTTCCGGCCGGTCGATCCTGTGGCCAAGAATGAGAAGGACGACGAACCGAAACCGCCGGCGCCTCGGTGGGACGAGAACAACCCGACGATCAACTATCGGGGAGAGAAACGCAGCAATCAGACGCACTGTTCGACGACGGATCCGGAGGCGATGCTGGCCCGCAAAGGGCGAGGCAAGGAAGCGAAGTTGAGCTACCACGGGCACCTGATGACGGAGAATCGAAATGGGCTGGTAGTGAACACTCTTGTGACCCCGGCCTACGGTGCAGCGGAATGCCATGCCGGACTGCTGATGGCGGAGAAGTTGCCGGGGCGTGGACGAGTAACCTTGGGAGCCGATAAAGGATACGACCAGCGCGAGTTCATCGAAGAGCTGCGACAGATGGAAATCACGCCCCACATAGCGCAAAACCAGAGTCGACGCCGGAGCCGGCTGGACCAGCGCACGACTCGACATCCCGGTTATGAGGTGAGCCAGAGAAAGCGGAAACGGATCGAAGAAGTCTTCGGTTGGATGAAGACGGTCGGGCTGTTGCGCAAGCTAAGGCATCGTGGGTTGGAGCGAGTGGGTTGGATGTTCACTCTGGCAGCGGCGACCTACAACTTAGTTCGCATGCGGAGGCTGATGCCGAAGTGTGCCTGAAACACTGGAGGAAGCGAGGAAACAGCCCTTGCGAGTCCCAATCCGGCAAATCGGCAAGCCCCAGTACTCATAAAATCACGAACCAAGTGAACCGAATCATATCGAACCACGATTTTTCAGCGTCCTGTTAGACGCACACTCGGGAAGTTCGATCTCCCCAACCATCCGAGATACCATCCACTGCGAAGTTCCAAAATCTGCCGCCAACTTTCTCACGCTTGTACCCTGAGACCGTTGCAACTTCATTCTTTCAATATCACCGGCGTAAAACTTTCGCCGCGCAGGTCTTCCCACATGTTTTCCTGATCTCTTCGCCTGGGCCATCCCGGATTTCACGCGCTCCCGCAACAATTCTCTCTCGAATTCAGCCACAGCGCAGAAAACCTGAGCCTTTGTTAGCGATCAGGAAAAATGAAAGAGCTAGCCAACGCCAGTTTGCCAACTACGTTCAACAATCCGCAAGGGCAAGACGCCACGGGTGTAAAATCCCATTGCTTCAGCCAAGCGCTTCGCAGGCCGGGTTTCGCAACGACCCGGGAGTTGAGCGTTTCGTCTCGGAGGTTTGTATGCGCTCCGGATGTTTTTGCCTGGTTTTGGCAATCTGCATTGCCACCCCGGCCTTCCCCCAAGGTCAGCCGACCTCAGCTAATGCCGATCTTAGAGCCCAGGCCATGAGGCTGTATGCGTCCGCCCACCCGTACCTGGACGAGCCCGAGCCTGCCCTGGTAAAAATCGTACCGGAATTGCGCGGGCTGGAACCGGACTCAGGTCACGATCAGCTGTCCGCGGTTCTCGCTGGCGTCGGCGCGCAAGTTAAGGAACTGCTTCACGAAGTGCCGAACCTAGTTTCCGATGAAACTGTGAACGAGGAGTCGTCCATTGGAAGCGCACTGACCGCAGGCGGCCCCATTGGATCGAGCAATCTCTCTGGCGCGATAGGCCGTTTGCCCGCGGATTCGAGCGCTGGCCAGTCGAGACTCCAGGAATTCAACTATATCGTTTTGGTGCACGACACTGAAAACAAACGAATACTTGAGGAGTACCGCACCGACCGGAAGGGCAAAGCGATTGCGCAAGGACCTGGAGCGCCGAACAGCATAGGCTTCGTTTCCCTGTGGGTTGTGTTCTCTCCCGCAAACAGAAACAAATCCAGATTCCGTTACTTAGGGCGGCAGAGAATTGGTGGCCTTAATACCTTCGTAGTCGCCTTTGCACAAGTTCCGGAGCTACAAAGCTATTCCGGGAAAATCCTCCTGGCAACCGGAGAAGCCATACCGATGTTTTGCCAGGGCATCGCCTGGATTGATGAGTCCGATTTCCGAATTCTTCGCCTGCGGACCGATCTTTTGACGCCGCTGCCCCAGATAGGCTTGGCGCAGCTAACAGCCTCGATCCAGTTCAGTTCCGTCCGCATTGCAAAGTTGGGAGCGCAACTGTGGCTGCCACGGGAAGTGAAACTCACCCTAGAAGCGAACGGTCATATGATTCACGAGCTGCATCAGTATTCCAAGTACCGGCTGTACAGAGCTGAAGCGAAGGTCGTGACCGGCGCTCCTTGATTGGTCTTCCGCGCATCCACATCTTGGCAATGCAAACCAGGATGGCTATCACCGAACGATTTGGATTCCCGGCGCTGGAAGCATCTTTGTTGCGGATTCTTGGCATTCGCGCTTGCACAAGCGTGGCGGTGCGCCTTCGCTTTTTGCCGCATATTGGCTGACGAAAGAGCAGGTAAACCGTTTGTTTCAACTCGTACCTGCCCCCTACCCGACGTTCAATTCGACAGCTATTGAAAATTCTTGGCATTCGCGCTTGCACAAGCGTGGCGGTGCGCCTTCGCTTTTTGCCGCATATTGGCTGACGAAAGAGCAGGTAAACCGTTTGTTTCACTGTACCTGCCCCCTACCCGACGTTCAATTCGACAGCTATTGAATTTCTATGGGGTACGCGACTTCATGTACGTACATACCTGTCATCGAGGGCAAATTAATCAGTGTTGCATGCGAGTTGGCGAAAACAGGCGATTCCACGTTTTGACCGCTGGTCAATGGTCTAGCTTCCCTGGCACTGGATTACGGCCTCCGGTATGCTTTGGCAGTGGCGATCAACGCCAAAACGACTAGGAATAAGAATACCCTTGAAGAGCCACGCTGGCTCGCCGTGGTAGCCTCCCTGGCCATCGGACTTATCTATGCAGCGCTGCCCAGCAATCTGTCCATCGGGCCTCGTTGGCTTCTGCTCGCGGTCATTCTTGCTCTGTTGATCCCGACGTTGATCTCACATCGGGCTGGACATCACACTGCTGACAAGATGCTTGGATATCTAGGCACGGGAATTCTGACCATAGCGATGGTCTGGTCAATAGGACTGCTGGTGGCGGCCATTCTCAAGCATGAGATCGATCCAAAGATTCTCCTCCGCTCTGCGATTGCGCTTTGGGCTACCAATATCCTTGTATTTGCCCTGTGGTACTGGCGGCTTGACGCTGGCGGTCCGCATGAGCGCGAGAAGGTTTCTGGGCATCCGGAAGGAGCTTTTCTATTTCCGCAGATGACTGGAAAAGGCGGCTCTGCCCCAGACTGGTCGCCAAATTTTGTGGATTACTTGTTCCTGGCCTTCAATACCAGCACTGCATTGTCACCCGCGGATACCGCTGCACTCTCCCGCTGGGCCAAAATTCTGATGATGCTACAGGCGACGATTTCATTGGCAGTGATTGCACTGCTCGCTGCGAGAGCCGTGAACATTCTCTAGCTGGTTGTCGCAGCATCTGTCGGCCGGTGCTCCGGCATCCCAACATCCCCGGCTCGGTATGAAAGCCGTCGTCTTGGCTTTGGAAGCTGGACCTCGGCATGTCCGGTCCAACGCCGAAATATTCTTCGATGAGTTGATTGCTGCGCGAGAATCGATAGGCCGCACATGCATTCAATCTGCCAGAATCGAAAGCAGGCAGGAACCGACCTGCGACATCTGCGATCTTCAGCTTGGGCAACGAATAGGGCTCGTGTTACGAACGCTGAATCCGTGGAAGATCGATGCAACCAATTGCACCTTGAACGAAACTTAGAGGTACCAATCACAAGGTAGACCCTAAGCTGCTTCTTTTCGCTTCGCAACCTTGATATCTTCCTTTTTTTCAGCCGTCTTCCGTTCTCGCGTACGGAAAACAGCGCTGATCTTTCCAATTAATCTTCGGAGTGGGCCTTGAGAAAACTGTTCGTCTTGCATGCGAGTGATCGCCTCTTGGTGCATTGTGTTGTGGGGGAATTTGGGGAGACTATTTGGCGGGGTGGATGCCTAGTTGCCGTCGAGAAGGGCGCTTAAATCATCGACAGTTTGACTGTCGGGAGCGAGGTGATTGAGTCAAATCATACTCGATCCAGTCCTGTTCCTCCGCGAGTAAGGGGAGAACCAGAAGCAGAGCGAGTTACATTCGGATGCCTCTTACCTCTATCTGTAACTTCCAGATAAAAATGGGCCGCACGCACGCACGGGACACGAGAAACCCTTCGACAAGCAGAAGATGAGGCGATTCTATATGCAAACGGAGAGCTAAGTGCTTGGGATTGAGGTATCTGGCGGAGAGGGGGGGATTCGAACCCCCGGTACAGGTGTTAGCCCGTACAACGGTTTAGCAAACCGCCGCCTTCAGCCACTCGGCCACCTCTCCGGCGTGCGGAGCTCAAGTCTATCACGGTCTCACCATGCGATTTACTCGTCTGTGTGCGCAAGCATTAGAAGACTTACGGTTATACTCGGGTCCGGCATCCGGATCATTTGCTTGCATCCTGACCCTATAACGTGATCGAGCCCACAGACTCAGCCGATGCTCCCCTGACCCCACCCGATCCTGCACCCCACAGTCTCGCACGGCCCAATCTCGCCCGGCGACTGGGACTATTCGACGCAACCATGCTGGTCATGGGCGGGGTGATAGGCGCGGGTATTTTTATCAATCCTTATGTAGTCGCGCAGCAAGTCCACACCCCGGCGCTCATACTCGGAGCATGGATTTTCGGCGGAGTCATCGGAGTCAGCGGCGCCTTCATCTACGCGGAACTCGCTGCCACGTTGCCCAAAGTTGGAGGGCAATATGCCTATCTGCGAGAAGCCTATCATCCGTCGGTCGCTTTCTTGTATGGGTGGGTACTTCTCCTGGTGACCCAGACGGGAGGGATGGCGGCGGTAGCTATCACTTTTGCGCGCTACTTCCGCGAGCTGACCGGCATCCACGCCAAAGATTGGGTGATTGCCACCGTGGCTCTCGGAATCCTCACGATCATTAATTGTCTCGGAGTAAAGACCGGCAGCCGAACCCAGAGCGTGCTCATGATTATGAAGATCGTAGCCATTACCGCACTGGTGGCAGCCGGCGTGGCTTTTGCGGGCAGGCATATCAGTTCAACCACGGCCGGGGAGCGGGTTTGGTCAGTGTCATCGTTTGGGGGCGCCATGGTTCCGGTGTTGTTCGCATACGGAGGGTGGCAGACGGCAAATTTCATCGCGGCAGAGGTGAAAGAGCCCAGAAGGAATCTGCC
Organism: uncultured Acidobacteriaceae bacterium; assembly: GCA_963834075.1. Lineage (GTDB taxonomy): Bacteria > Acidobacteriota > Terriglobia > Terriglobales > Acidobacteriaceae > PALSA-270. The sequence goes on along the minus strand of CAWIAH010000003.1, from coordinate 678,402 downwards.
GCGCGGGTTACTGATTGGAATGCTGGGCGTGATGGCGCTCTATACCGCGGTAAATTGGGTGTACTTGCGGGCTCTCGGATCGCGAGCCCTGGCAGCATCCGGCACGCCCGCTACGGCGGTGATGCGGCTCGCATTAGGACAACGCGGGGCAACATTTATCGCGGCCGCGATCGCCATCTCGACGGTTGGTTATTTGAGCCAGTCCATCCTGACCGCTCCTCGGGTTTATTTTGCCATGGCGGAGGATGGGTTGTTTTTCCAGGCGGTGGCCTGGCTCGACCCAAGGACCCGCGTGCCGGTGATCGCAATCATTCTGCAAAGTGTATGGACGATCGTGATCGTGTTCTCCGGTCGGTATGAACAGATCCTCAATTATGTGATCGCCATGGATTTTCTTTCGTTTGGACTGACGGCGACTACCATCTTCGTATTTCGTCGCCGAGCCGCCCGTGGAGAAATGAAGGCGAGCGAAGGCTATCGCGTGCCCGGGCATCCGGTCACCACGGCGGCGTTCGTCGCGATATGCTGGTGGGTGGTGGGAAATACGATCTACCGGTATCCGGCAAACAGCCTGGTCGGCTTCGGTCTGTTGTTGGCGGGAGTTCCGGTGTACTGGTTTTGGAGCCGCAAGGCGTCACGAAGGGTAAAAGGATGACCGGATTTTGCTGCGTGGAGAACGAGATATGAACGATTCGCGGACAGACGCAGTCACGCGATACCTGGCGTGGGCAAAACTGCACTCGAGTGCGCGTTTCAACCTGGCGGTCAGCGGAGTATTGGATTATCCGCTGGCCGAATTACCGGTACGAATCGAAGACTTGGAGATCGGCGGAACTGGCCCATATGGCTATAAGCCGCTCATGGAACGGTTGGCCGCGAAAGCTGGAGTGCCCGAAGAGTGCCTGGTTTACACACTTGGAGCATCGATGGCAAATTTTGTGGCGCTGACGGCGCTGGTACACCGGGGCGACGAAGTGCTGGTGGAGCGGCCAACCTACGATCCGCTGCTGACCATTCTTCAGCACATTGGGGCCAAGGTGGTTCGCTTTGAGCGGCGGGCGGAAAAAGGGTTCCGCTTGGGATTAGGAGAACTCGAACGTCGCCTGACAAAAGAGACCCGCTTGGTAGTTCTGTGCAATCTGCATAATCCCAGCAGCAGTTTGTGCGACGATACAACCATGCGCCAGGTCGGCGAGATGGCGGCCCAGGTAGGGGCGCGAGTCTTGGTAGATGAAGTGTATTTGGAGACATTGTTCGATCAGCCATGGCGCTCATCATTTCACTTGGGAGCTAATTTTGTGGTCACCAGCAGCCTGACCAAAGGCTACGGGTTAAGCGGCATCCGCTGCGGCTGGATTCTGGCGCAGCCGGAACAGGCACAGCGAATGTGGCAGATCATTGATTTCACCTATGGCGGGCCGGTGCATCCGGCGGAACAAATTGCGGTGATTGTGCTCGACAATTTCGGAAGGGTTCGCGACCGCGCCCGCTCGCTTTTGGATACCAACCGCGCCCTGGTGAATAGCTTCCTGGCGATTCATCCCGAACTCGATTGCGAGCCCAGCCGCTATGGCACCACGGTTTTTCCGCGGCTGCGAACCGGCCGGACTGGCGAATTTGTCGCCATGGTGCGCGAACGTTTCGAAACCAGTGTGGTGCCGGGAGATTTTTTCGAGCAGCCACAACATTTTCGGATCGGTTTCTGCGGACCTACGGAAACCGTTCGTGGTGGACTGGAGCGCCTGGATCGCGCCCTGGAAACGTTCGGAAAAGATCCCAGATAGGAAGCCGGGACGCAGAGCTTCCGGAGTGCGAAGCTAAGCGGCGTCTTCTTCGATCTTGATGCGCAAGGACTTCAGAAACTTCAGATCCTGGTCGCTGACTTTCAATTCCGGATCGCTGCTGAGAGTGGTAACCAGCGAGGTCTTTTCGGCGGACTTTTCCCCGGGCTTGCTTACGCCGATCGTGGCTTCCAGCACCAGGAAGATGTCATAGCCACCATCCTTGATCCGGGAGACGACTTCCGCAATGGCTTCGGAGTCGGCCAGCGACTCATTGATGGCTTCGCCAAGTTCCTTCATCATCTGCTTGAGTTGCTGGTCCACAGGGCCCCCTCCACTATTGTGCCGCACAAACCACCTGGCCGTCTAAATTATTTGATGCAGCCAGCGCTTGGGCGGATATTGTAACCCGGAACATTGGTAAAATCGAGGCTGATGGCAAATCTGTCGACCGCCCGCAAAATCGGTTCAATGGCGCGTGTGGCGGCCCAACATGCCAGCCGTAGCCGCACGCTGGGGGCCACCATGAAAGCCGGACGTGCCGCAGCCGCCCATTGGGGCCGCGCGCTAAGTCAGCTCTGGTTAGAGGTGACAGGCTTTGTTTTCCTGTCGTTAGCGGCGGTGGGACTGGTGTCATTCGTACGCGAGCTGGCCCACTACCATACTGGACAAAGCACCAAGCAGCGAGTCCTGGCTGCAATTCTTTTCACAATCATGTTTGCATGGTTCGGCATCAGTTCATTCTGGCGGGTCCGGAAGAAGAAATACTAAAAGCGCGGCTCCCGGCGGATCTGACGGATTCGAACTGGCAATTAGCAATACCGATACTTTCCAAATCCCTCCTCGGAGCAGCCGGGGCATGATGCCATCACCTCTGAGAGTATCTCCGGCGGCTACCCATCCTGACCGGTTTGGGGGTGATTGCTTCTTGCCAGCGAGGGGCCGACAATATCGCTTGTGAGCGAGAAGCCTAAGACCTTCACGGCGAGAGCCTCGGGCGATCCGGAAACATCCTCCAAGATTCCAATACACCCCCTCTATACCCCTGGCGATCTCAATGGCTGGGACTACGATCGGGACGACGGTTATCCGGGCGAATTCCCTTTCACCCGCGGAGTTCAGGCCACGATGTACCGTGGGCGCTTATGGACCATGCGGCAATACGCCGGCATGGGTGACGCCGAGGAATCCAATAAACGCTACAAATACTTGCTGGCGAATGGCACCATGGGCTTGTCCGTGGCCTTCGACCTGCCCACCCAGATTGGACTCGACTCCGACAATGCCCTCGCTCTTGGCGAGGTAGGCAAGGTCGGTGTCGCCATTGACTCCATCGAAGACATGCAGCGTCTGTTCGAGGGCATCGAATTAGGGAAAATTTCCACCTCGATGACCATCAATGCCACGGCCTCGATTCTGCTGGCGTTTTATGTCGCAGTGGCGAGACGACAGGGCAAGGATATTGGTCAGCTTTCGGGGACTGTGCAGAACGACGTTCTCAAAGAATACATTGCGCGGGGAACCTACATTTTTCCGATTGCGCACGCGATGCGCATCATCACCGACATGTTTGCGTGGACGAACGAGAATATTCCTGAGTGGAATACGATTTCGATTTCCGGTTATCACATGCGCGAAGCGGGATCAACCGCCGTGCAGGAAGTGGCATTCACGCTGGCAAACGGCATCGCGTATGTGCAGTCGGCGCTGGCCGCCGGACTTGATCTCGATAGATTCGCCCCGCGGCTTTCGTTCTTCTTCAATTCGCACAACAACTTTTTGGAGGAAGTGGCGAAATTCCGTGCCGCGCGCCGCATGTGGGCACGCATCATGCGGGAGCGCTTCCGGGCGAAAAACCCCAAATCCTGGATGCTCCGCTTTCACACGCAAACTGCAGGATCGACTCTGACCGCTCAGCAGCCAGAAAATAATATTGTACGCACCGCGCTGCAAGCGCTGGCAGCCGTGCTGGGTGGAACCCAATCACTGCACACCAACGGCTACGACGAAGCGCTGGCACTGCCCACCGAGCAGGCGGCCCGGATTGCGCTGCGAACCCAACAGATAATTGCCTATGAATCGGGCGTCGCCCAGACAATCGATCCGCTGGCGGGTTCGTATTACGTGGAATCGTTAACCAGCGAAATTGAGCAGCGTGCCGGACAATACGTGGAGACAATTGATGCCCTCGGTGGCATGCTGAAGGCGATCGAGCGAGGTTACGTGCAGCAGGAAATTCAGAATGCTGCATACGAATACCAGCGGCAGATGGATCAAGGTGAGGCAGTTGTCGTAGGGGTGAATCGCTTTGCGATGGAAGAAGAAAAGTCGATTCCCATTCAGCGGATCGATGAAGATTTGGAGCGCAAACAGGTGGAGCGAGTACGCGCCCTGCGTACCCGCCGCGATGCCGGACCATGGCGAATCTCCCTCGAACAAGTCGAGAGCGCGGCGCGCTCTGGTGCGAATCTGATGCCGCAGATCCTGGCTGCCGTGGAAGCCTTTGCCACGGTGGGTGAAATTTCCGATAGGCTGCGCAGGGTGTTCGGGGAGTACAAAGAGGCGGTGGTAATTTAGCGTTGCGCGAGGTCCGGTACGAAGTTAGTGGGCGCCCGCATCCCGTTACTCCGGCATTCCCACGACCACTGTTTTTCGCCTCGGCAGATCTTCTTCAGCGATCTCGGCGATAAAATTCAAATCGATTCCCAAACGCTGGCATTCCTGCCGCGCGGCATCGTTGAAAAAATAAACGATATCCCCTCCGAAGCGATCTTTGATTTGGCGGCGCGCTTCCAGATCGAAAGGACTGGCGGAATATACCTTGAGGCTGCTCGATTCGCGCAAGGCTGCGCCGAGTTCGCGCTGAAATGCAAGGGCCCCTTGGCGCACTTGCGCCATGGTGAGAGGAACAACATGGTAGGGCATAGGCTGATCGAGCATCGCAGAGCTGGCGCCATCTGTCCAGCGAGCAGCCCTCAGGAATTCTGCAACAACCGCTCCAACTCCGCCTCCGGGTCGTGCACCATGTGCCGCAACAGGTTTCCGGCATAGCGCAAGAGAGTCGCGGTATTGGTCTCAAACCAGCAGCACTCTTCCATGCGAGGAGAGAGTCCGCAGAAGAAGCGGAAGCGCCGAAGTTCGCCGGGCGAGATCAGCATGGCAGCGGCCACGCGGTGGTTTCCGTCGAGAACGGTAAAAGGTCCGCGCCCATCCCGTCCAATCAGCAACACCGCTCCGCCAATGGAGTCCTGCCGAACCCGAGCGCTGAGTTCATGTATTTTCGCGAGGAATGCCCCTTCGGTCCTGACCGTTGTCTCCGTGCGAAGAGAATGAACAATCTTGGGCAAAGCGAAATCTCCGCGAGCGAGTTTCCTCCATTGCGCGCGCGGGAAAACGCGAATTTGATTCAGGTTTTCCGGGAAAACTTCGACTTCAAACCATTTTGTTCCCTTCGGCAACTCACGCCACAGAGCTCCGTGGCGGATAAATAAGAGGGCGCGGCGCAAAGCATTCTCGCCGCTCTCGCTAAAGTTCGGCGCGGAAACAATCTCCCCCAGACTTTGCCGGTAATCTTCGAATTCGGGGCTTTGGAAGTCGTTCTTGAGGAAAGCCGCGATCACCTCATCCTCGGAAGCCCGGCGGATAAGGCGAAGCATCCCCGGAGCCACCACGTTCCGCTCGCGCTCCTCACCCTCTTGCCGCAGCCAATTAAGAACGAATGGTACCGTGACCGCAATTAATAGCAGCGCCATCATAACAAGCTGCACTCGTATCACTTGTTCGAGCGAGGAGTGGAAACGATACATACCGGCGATTAAAACTCCGCAGAACGCCAGCTGCACCCAACCCGTATTGGCGATTTTGTACGACATCTCGTACGCGATAAACACCACACAAAGTGCGTACACGGTGGTTGTGGCCGCATACAAAGAGAGCAAGAACGGCAGATTGTGACCGCCGGCCGCGCCAAAGCGAGAGCCGAAGATCAAAGTCCAGACCACCGCTGGAGCGAGCCGCAGGCAAAGAGTGATGATCAGGCCGATGGCAAAAACCAATCCTGCGGCCATGGTAAGAATTCCATGCTTGCTTTCTTTGTCGCGATGACTCTCCGCGGCGACGGGAAACATGGTGCTGATTACGGCCCAGGAAAACGCAAAGACCACCCGGCCCACCAGCGCGACCGCGGCATACAGTCCGGCGGAGGTGGGCGCGAAGAAATGCTTGACCACAACAATGTCGCAATTGTTGATGCCGACTTGCCCGACAAAGAATACTATGGCTTGCAAGCCCTCACGAAATGCTCCATCAATACGCAAGTCGGAAGGCACCGCGGGTGCAAGTTTCGGGAGGGCGAAGATGTAAGCAATCGCGACCGCTGCCGCGTTGGCCGCAATCACGCCCGGAACTCCGTAACCGAGCAGGATCAGGGTAAGAGACCCGATCAAACGGATGGAGCCTTCCAAAACCATGTTCGTGGCTAGGTCACGAAAGCTGCAGGCGCCCTGAATGTAACCTCGTTTTGCGCCCAGCGGCACATAGAAAGCCACTCCAACCGCAAGCAGCACGACTAGCTTTGAGCTGGGCAGATTCAGATACTGAGAAACTGTGCCGCGTAGCACAACCAACAGGACTGCCAACACAATTCCGCACATCCAGGCGGGGCGATGATAGGCCTGGAAAGCGGCGCTCTTTGCGCCCGGGGAGTGATGCTGTGCAACAACCTTCGCCGACACAATCTGAAAAGAAAGGGTTACCGCCGACAAAAGAATCAGGACTGTGTAAACCGCGGTTGCCTGACCAAAGCCATCCGGCCCCAGAAATTGCGCAACCGCGACGTTATAAGCGAAATTAATTGCGCTTACAAGGCCTGAACCCATAAGCAACACTGCGCTTCCGGAGAGTACTCTGGCTTGGGCTGTTTTGAGCTGAGCTTTGAACATGGAGAATGGCGAACTTCGCCGTTCACTAGCGCTAGAGCAGACATTCAGATGCCGAATGCCGCAGTTTGGCTTATGCCTCCGGGTAAAACAACCGCACAGGGCTTCGTGGCCTCTAACCTTGTCTAGTTATGAATCATGCTTACCGAGCCACCCTGGCGGTGGTGTTCATGCTCCTGTTTCAGGCTTGCACTCATTCAAACTCGTGGACGCTGCGGCAAGATCTTCCCAATGGACAACAGGCGACCAAAACTCTGGCCGTCTATGAGCCGTGGTTCGGCAAACCTGACCATATTTCCGTAGGGTATTCGACGCAAGACCCGGAGACAATTCGCAAGCAGATGGACGCAGCCCGGCGCCTGGACATTTCCGGATTCGTGATTGACTGGTATGGCAACCGCCAACCCTTCGAAGACGCCAGCTATGCTTTGATCCAGACAATTGCCGCGCAAAAGGGCTTCCAGGTCGCCATGATGTACGACGAGACCGAAGACGACAACGGGCACGTCACCGAGGATACCCTCGCAGCCTTCGATAAATTTCACCAAACCTATCTGGCGGCCGGCTCGAAGGGCAAAGCGGCCTATCTGAATTTTCACGGGCGCCCCGTCATCTTCATTTTTCCAAAAAGTGCCCGCACCGATTGGAACCGCGTTCGCCAGGCCGTGAATCAGTGGGATCAGCCGCCGCTGCTTATTTACGAATACCGTCTGACTGATTACGCCAATGACTTTGACGGTTTCTATGCCTGGATCAATCCCGGGAAAAAGGGATGGGCTTCAGACGGCAGCAATTGGGGAGAAGATTATTTGCATAATTTTTATATGCAGATGCAATCGAAATATCCCGACAAAATCGCCGTAGGTGCGGCTTGGGCGGGATTTGATGACAGCAAAGCCTCCTGGGGCCTGGGACGGCATATGTCCCAGAGATGTGGCCAAACTCTTACGGATACTACTGAGATCTACCGCGAATATTATCCGGATAATCATCCGCTGCCATTTTTGCTGATTGAGACCTGGAATGACTATGAGGAGGGCACGGCAATCGAGCGCGGCCTGCAAAAATGCGGTGCTTCCAGCGTCGCCAGCAATAACTACTGACTCACTATGCGGCGGACGTTATATTGTTTTTTTCTCCGGCCGCCAAATACGAATCGTTACGGCCGGCTTGCCCATGAACCGGCGCCTGTGAATACACCCCGTCCGCCCGGTGCACCTGATTAATAAGACTGAGAGGGCGGCGACGAACCTCGTCATAGACGCGGCCGACGTATTCGCCGATGATTCCAACACAAGTGAGCAGAAACGCTCCCATCAGGAATACTGCCGCGACAACTCCATATCCCAGGCGGTTACCGGACAAACCGTGCGACAAGAGCGAAGCGCCTTCAGCGACAATCGCAAGAACAACAGCCAGCCCCGCGAGAACGAAGCTGAGACGCAGAGGTTTATAGCTGAAGCTGGTGATCGCATCCATGGCGTACTTTATGCGGCTGATAAATGTAAGCTTACCTTGGCCGGCTGCGCGATCTTGACGGTCATAATAGACAACCTCGGTGCGATAGCCGACCCAAGCCCGCAGTCCCGGCAGATAGCGGTTGCACTCTTGTAAAGAGTTGATGGAGTCGAGCGCCTGCCGGTCGAGCAGACCGAAAATTCCAGAATTCAGGGGAATCGGATAATCGGAAAGGGCTCCGAGCAGCCGATGGAAGAGTGGGAAAAGCACCGCCAGCACCTTACGGCTCTCCTGCCGGCTTCTGCGCACACCGGTGACGACCTGCGCTCCGCGCCGCCACGCCCGCACGAAATCAGGCAGCACATCCGGTGGATCCTGAAGGTCGCCATCCATCAGTATGACCGCATCGCCCCCGGCGGTCTGCATGCCTGCCCATAGAGCGCCCATGTGCCCCCAGTTGCGGGAGAGTTCCACGACCACAACTCTGGCGTCTTTCTGCTGCAAGTCACACAACATCTGGAGAGACGAATCCTTAGAGCCGTCATTCACATACACGACTTCCCAGTTTTCCCCGGTCTCGTCCATGGCATCGGTCACAGCTTGATGCAAAATACGGATGATTTCCTGTTCGTTATAAATAGGTACAACGACCGAAAGCATAACTGGGCTCCTTGGGTTCGGTGTGCGCTTTACGAATTTGCCACTCAACGGGAAATCAATCTTCATTTTGCACTTCCAGCTTTCTTGCCCTCAAAATCATTTCGATTCCAACGCCTCCGCCTGGAACATACGCACCTTCCAGCGGGTTTCCGTGGGAGTCAGAACCGCCACGTAATGTGCGTGTACCTGCCGGGCCGGTTGTGGCTGATTTTGATCGAGAACAGCCACTTCGTATTCAACCGCGTCCGTCAATTCCACAGATAGACCTTCGGGTGAACAGAACACTACCTTGAGATCATGGGATTGGTCACGATAGTGAGTCTGGATGCCGAGAGCCTGCTGCTGCCGAACAGTCCCCATGATTTTGTCCTTTGCCACTCCTACAAAAGCTGCATCGAGCGGCGTTGGACTGTTCTGCTCCAAAGCAGTTGCCATGCTCTGCCAGGCCTCGAGATAATTGCGCACAACCGCCGCCTTGGTTCTGTCGGCTATACGGCATGGTCCGGCGGAATCGCTTGGCTCGATACGCACTGTCGGCTGCTCCGCTCCATAAGATGCAAGAGCAAAGGAAATGGGAAATGCCGCCAGCAACACAATGCGTCGAATCTCCGCAAACGCCTGGTTCATGGCTACTTATCTCCCACCCGAACTTCGTTTCCCATGGCCACTCCAGTTGCAACCGTCAACACCGCGCCGTCATAAGCCGGCAATTCCGTTTGTGCGATGTCGTGCTTGAGCGGCACATCCACGCTGGCCGCCGCCCGCCCGTCGCGCGTTTCCGTGAAAGTAACGCTGGTTCCATCGGGCAACGCGTTCCCACTGCAATCGCGAACTGGAGCGGTTTGCAGAATCATCTGCGGTCCTGACCGGCGCGCGTCCATCCGCAAATTACAAGGGTCGCCGGGAATCAACTGCACTACGCGCTTCTCATCGATGTTGCCGGCCGTTGCGTCAAACTCCGCTGTCCCCGCCTTCGGCGAAGAATTCATCTGCACCCAGGCGACGCCAGTCTGCGTTTCGACTTTCTGTTCCTGTGATGGGATGTTGGGTTCAGACAAGCGGAAGATAACCGGCAGAGGCTGGAATACGAGGTTGTGGAAAGCATCGAACACGTACACCACACCGCTAATGCCGGCGTTCTGGCTGACCGGCAGCCGCGAAGGTTTCGCCACAAAACTCAAGTTCGCTGCTTTCGCCGCGAGCACATCGAATTCCCACTGCCGGGTGGAAGAGTCGCCGATCAAAATTGCCACGTAGTGCCCGGCGTTGGTGATTTCTCCCGGATGAAATTCGATAGGCCGGCCATTTTCAGCGGTCTGTTTATAGACTCCGTTTGGACCTATGAGATAAAGCGCCGTCTTACCGCTCCCTGCGGTTGGGATCGAGAGTGCGTTTCCGGCCTCGACTGCTTTGGGCATCGCTGGTTCATTCTGCGCGTTAGCCCACGAGGCCGCGGCAAGCAGGAGAGCCAGCGGGAAAAAACATGGGAATCCACCCTTCATTGAAAACGGTCCGCGCTGTAGGTGCTCGTGATGACACGGTAGTTGGCGATTTTGCTGGCGAGATCGGAAGGAATGGAAACACTGAAGGCGACCGGCGTTTGCGGCAATAACGCGCGGCTCGCGTAGCCGTCAGAGACCCAAACAATCTGTCCTCTGTTGTCGTAAAAGGAAGCCAGCACATGAGCGATATTTACGGTCTGTCCACTCTGATTCAACAAATCTCCGCTCAGAGAAGGATCGTTCGGTGAAGGATGGAGTTGCTGATTCTCCACCGCGACCACGGGATCGGCCGAGGCTCCAACCAGATTCGCCACGGGATCCATGCGAATGCTGTCCACCTGCGAAAGCCGCGTATTCTGAAAATCGATGCGGAAGGGTGTCACTTGCTTGGGAAGAAGCACATGCGACATCTTGTCGAAGGCATCTTCTGTGGCAAGGCTTGTCCCGTTCTTCGCCAGCAACGTAGCCTTCACCGTAACGTAAGCCGGAACGGAATCCTCGTTGAGCAACTCGCCCATGACGACCATGCCCTCGCCCAGACGATTAGTGGGATGCATATCCACGATTCGCACGTGTGGTGATTCGACATCTTGCGTTCCCCAGTCGTCCTGCGGACCGCGATAGATCACATCCCAGCGCAAATAATTGACCGGTATCACCTGCGGCGGAACTTGCTTCTGTTTAACCAGGGGCCACGCGACTTGCCAGCCATCGCCGGTGCGTGCGACTTTTAGATCGCGAATATCCTGAAATGTGCCGACCACCGTGGACCACCGAAGATTGACCCTGAACTGTGCTTCTGCGGAGGACGCGTGCATCGCGTGAATATCGTAGCCAGCGAGAGTGGCGTAGCTGCGCAGTCCGCCGTGACTTCCACTCAGGTCCGCGATGAATGCAGGCCGAGAAAACTCACTCTTATTCGCCAGGCTGTCGTAGGCATCGCCCCAATCCTGGCGGCCGATCTGCCCCAACAATCGCTCTACGGAAGCCTGCGGAGATGCTGCGGAGCCCAGCAGATGAGGGTTCACTTCCTCGAGAGCCACTGCCGCCTTGACCGGCCATAGAGTGCCCACGACGATCAGCGCAACCGTCGCGGCCGCGATCAGAAATGCCAGAGCCCGGCCTCGCCCATGAGTTCCGCTCATGTGAACATCCTTCCCATCACCAACTCTCTGTCGTCGGCGTCCACATTCGCTGGCTGAGTCACCAGCTGTTCGCCCGGCTGCTTTGACGGGATCAGGAGCACCAGCAGCGCAACGATGCTGCTTCCAATCGGCAATATGCCCCACATCAATCCCTGCCACGGCGGAGGCATCTGAGCTGCATTCAGCGCCGTCGCCGGCGGAACTCCATCCTTGCTCCAGATGGTAATCGTTCGGTCCTCGAGATCATCCACCCGCCGCCAACCTGCAAAGACGAGCAACGGCTCATAATAGGGATCGCGAACGAACACCCACCTCAGACCGTACCGGTCCGCATGGTGCAAAATCGCGCTGAGGGCATCCAGGCCGGACTGGCCAAAATATTTTGAGCTGGTAAGCGCGCCACCGCCATGCTCTGTCAGTTCGGGCAGCATGCGTCCAGAATTCCATTCGCCGTCCACGCTGCTGGCATCGGTGAGCATGGCGAGGCGGGAAATCTTATTGCCGAATCCGAGCGTCACGTAACGATAGTTGTCGTGGCCATCGCGGTTGAGCCACGACGCTACTGTGCTTACGTCAAAATCCTCGGCATCGGCCGGACGATAACTCGCCCACGCGACAGCCAGCCCACAGGTCAGAGCGCCCGCGGTCGCAACTCCAACAATGGCACGCATGCCGAAGCGGTCAACGAGCTCCATCACCAGCAGCCCTACAAACGGCAACGCCAGCAGCGTCGCCCAGTAAGTGAAGCGCTCCATGGTGAGAACTTCAAAAGCGCGGCCGAGAAGCACTCTGCCGACCGGTGTCGTTCCGCCCAGCCCAAGCAGGAATGCCAGCCAAAAGCCCAGTAACAACGGCCGCAGGCGGGTCACCGCCGACCCTCGCAGCAAGATAAACGGGAATGCCAAAATCAACGCGCCATAGGGCACTATGAAGTAGTTCAACCCCGCCCATGGACTCAACAGGAAATTGGCGCGGCTGGAATGCGGAATCGGAGTCTGAGTCACCGGATAGTGATAGAGCGCGATCCAGAACGGCAAGAGCACAATCGCAATCGCCACCCCGACAATGATCATTACGGCGGCGGTCCGAACGACAAAGCCTGAGAGCGACATCTTGGTATGGCGCGCATCCACCAATGCCAGCGCCAGCACCGGCAGCGCAAACAACAGTGAGCCAAACAGTAAAGTCGCATGATGAGCTGCGGCCGCGGCCACCATCAGGGCAGCGCCTTTCAACAGCGAACGCCGGTTTCCATAGCGAACCCATTTATACAAATACGGGAGCGCGTTCAAATACAACGGAGCCGCAAATGTCGTGGACAGCTGCCCTGCCGAGTAAACCAGAAAACTTTCCGAGCCAAGAAAAACTGTAGCCAACGCCGCATACCCAGCGGCGCGCCGGCTCACCCATAGTTGGGCAAAACGGTAGACTCCAAGCGTCAAAAGCAAAATGGCGGCAAACTGCACCAGCATATATGCCGCGTCCAGACCCACTACGCGAGAAATAATCGCCACCCATTGCTGCGGCAGAGGAGGATAAGTCGTCTGCGAAAATCCCGCATACCACTTTGGGTTCCACGGCTCGAACCAGTGATTTGCGTAGTGCGACGCGAAAAAGATATGGAAGTTCGTGTCGTAGGACTTCAAAGGCAACTTCATCAACAGCAGCGGCGCATGAATCGCCAGCGCCAGCAACCAAACCATGGCCATGGGGATGGACCGGAACGTCGCAATCGGTTCAACCTTTTGCAAGAGTGCCCTCCGAAGCAAACTTTGGATTCGCCGCTGTCTGCAATGGTTGCTAATAGGGAAGTTTCGCAATAGGACCTTCGGCCTACACAGCGGAACCAACGTCTGACCCCAATTCAGAATCGAATGGGTGCTGGGCCAAAAAGAGATGGGTGCTCGGCCAAAAAGAAAGAGGAAGGAGAGTTGGTGCTTTGAGTCGCTGGCGCATTCGCCTCAAGATGGTTGTGGTGTACACGCTGGTCGTGATCCCGGCTGCTCTGGTCTATGCACAGACTTACCACGTAGGAGATTCAGCCCCCGAGAAGCCCCAAACCGGACAGCCGGCGCAGCAGGATTCGCAGAAAGATCTCGGGTGGGGCTCGAACATCCAAAATGCTCGCCTGGCGCGCGCCGCCGAGATGGCGCTAAAGAGCGGTAATTACTCTGCCGCGGTTGACTACGCTCAGCGAGCTGCCCAGGCAGCATCCGGGGACCCGCAACTGTGGTTTCTACTTGGCTATGCTGCGCGCTTGGCCGGAAAAATTACACTCTCGGCGGACGCTTACAATCGCGGATTAAAACTCGATCCATCCTCCCTGGATGGGCAATCGGGACTGGCTCAGACCTATGCCAAGCTGGGCAAGCGCGACGAGGCAATCGCAATCCTCACCCGTATCGTGAACAACTCTCCCAGGCGAGTAGATGATTCCGCATTGCTCGGCGAATTGCTCACGGAGTCTGGCCAGTATGACCAGGCAATCGACATTCTCGAGAAGACTGAGCAAGCTCAGCCCTCCGCGCGTTCTGAACTTTTAATGGCGCTCTGCTACGAACGGCTCAAGCAACCCGATAACGCAAATCGCGAACTCGAACTGGCCAAACGCAAGGCTCCGGACAATCCCGAGGTACAACGCGCGCTGGCGGGTTTTTACCGGCGAAGTGGAAATTATGCGGAAGCTATTGCCGCGCTGAATGGAATCGCTCACAAGAGCCCCGATGTCCTCGCCGAGCTGGCATACACCTATCAACTGGATGGAAAGAAAGACGAGGCGGCCCGCTTATACGCGCAGGCCGCGAACGCGGCGCCTCAGGATATGGCTTTGCAGTTGTCGGCGGCGCAAGCCAAGGTAAATGTTGAGTCCCTCGATGATGCGAATCAGTTCCTGAAGCGCGCTACCGCAGTCGATCCAGAGAACTATCGCGTGCATGCAATTCGCGCACAGATTGCTAATCTCGAAGAAAATCGGCCGGAAGCGCTCCGCGAATACAGTGCGGCGCTCGATCACCTTCCACAAGCGCCTGCTGAAGGCCCGCTCTTTGGCATCGAACTCCGCATGAGCATGGTTGAGCTGCTGCGCGGCCAGCAAGACGATGCTGGCGCCCAGCATCAACTTGAACTTGCGCAGGCCGCGATCAATCAACTGGATGAACGCGGCCCCGAGCGCGAGGAGTATCTGCGGTTGCGGGCTCGGGTCAAGATGGAGCTGGGCGACCTTGATGGCGCTGAAAATGACATCAAAGAAGCGCTGGCACTTAACGGAAACGGTCTCGACACCCTTCAGCTCGACGGCGATGTTCTGGTAAAGGCAGGCCATCTTGGTGAGGCTTCCGCTGCCTATCACAAGGTGTTGGCCATCGATCCCTCGAATCGCCTCGCGCTGACTTCCCTCGGCTATGTGGCTCGCGAATCCGGCAATGATCGCGAAGCGCAACAATATTTTCGGCGTCTGGCCGCGGTAGATCCCAAGTCTTATGTCCCATATCTCGCGCTCGGCGACATGTACACCGCGCGTCGTGAGTTCGCGAAAGCTGAATCCGCTTACCGCAAGAGTTATGACCGGGCCCCGCATAACAGCCTGGTAATCGCCGGCGGAATGAATGCGGCGATTGAGGACCACCATTATCCGCTGGCGGCGGAGTGGCTGAAACGCGCCACTCCGGTTATGCAGCAAGAGCCCCATGTCATGCGCGAAAAAGAGCGTTATCTTTCCTGGATCGGCGATTATCGTGCCTCGGCCGAAGTTGGACGCCAAGCCATCCAGAGGCTACCCAGGGATCGCGACGTGGTGGTTTATCTTGGTTACGATTTGCTGCATTTGGAGCAGTACGACGAACTGCTGCAGCTGACCGAGCGATACAACAGCATTCTGCCTAAAGAACCGGACATTCCTCTCTTGGCCGGATACGTCCACAAACACCATGGCCAGCTAAGCGAAGCAAAAGCCGACTTCACTGCGGCTCTCAAGCGCGACCCCAACGTCGCCACCGCTTATGTCAATCGCGGATACGTCGAAAATGATCTTCATGAGCCCGCACCGGCCGCGCAGGATTTTCGCGCCGGGTTGCATCTGGATCCTGGCGACGGCGAAGCCCATTTGGGACTCGCCTTCGCGAGTCTCGCTCTTCGTCAGCCCCGTCTGGCGCTCCGGCAAGCCCAGCTTGCCCAGGCCAAAATGGGAGAATCGCAGTCCCTCCACGTGATTCGCGCCACCGCCTATAGCGATACCGGCGCCTGGACAAAAGCCATTCCTGAATATCAAGCGGCGCTCAAGATCGCGCCCGGTGATCCCACTCTGCACGCTGCCTTGGCCAGCACTTACTACGCATTGCGCCGCTATCAGGATTCTGTCGCTGAGTTGCTGATTGCCGCCAAGCTTTCTCCCGGCGACGGCGCCATTGACGCTGAGATCGCCCGCTCTTATGCCCAAATCCATGACCACGAACAGACCCTGCACTATGTTGAGCTCGCGGAACAGGCGCCTCAAACCGACGCCCTGAAAGAGAATGCGATTCTCGTAACCGATGGCGAGGTCTTGACTTTGTTAGGAGAGCAGAACGCTGCGATGGAGCGTTTTGCCAAAGCATTGGGCATGCCTCAGGGTGATCGTTTAGCGGTGCGCCTGGCAGTCGCACATCTGATGGTCGAGAAGGGCAACAATGACGGCGCGCGGCGGCAGATTGCGCTGGGTCTCATGGAGGCTCAGGTGGGCGATAGCCCGCCCCCCACCGGCGAAAATTACCTGCAGGTAGCCGATGTATTTGTCGGCACGCATGATTTTCAACTCGCGCAGAAATATTTCCAGGAGGCATTAGCCGCGGGTGCGCCGGAGACTGCTGTGCGCATTGGTTTAGCCAATAGTTATCTCGCGGTTGGCGATACCACCCGCGCGCAGGCTCAACTTTCTCTCATTAGCTCGGCGTCGGCCAGTTCCGCAGAGTCTGATTCCTCTTACCAGTTCCTGCTCACGAAAGCCAGCGTGCTCCGGCAGGAGCATCAAAATGTGCAGGCCCTGACTGCGTTTGCACAGGCCGCCGACGCTTCAGGCAGTGACGACACCGCGGATCGTGAATTGCTGGCGGCAGGAAGAGACGAAGGCCTGCGTATTAATCATAACCTGAGCTTTCTTTCGACGTTCTCGACCACGCCCATCTTCGAGGACACTACGGTGTATCCGCTCGATGCCAAGCTTGACGTCATTAATCCGATTCCCGGACGCCAGGGCTTGCTTCCGTTGCCCCGCTCCTCACTCGAAACCCAATGGACCGGTGCCTATCACCTGCACCTCGGCAACGTGCCCGACATTACCGGCTTTTTCCAAATGCGCAACGCCCAGGGCGAGATATCCCTGCCCAGCGCCAACGCGATCGTGAACCGCAATACCACAGACTATTCCTTCAACATTGGAATCAATCCGACGGTTCATCTCGGCAACAACGTTTTTACTTTCAATGGAGGTGTACAGGAGACGGTTCGTCGCGATTCGAAAGATCCCGTGGATATGGATCAGAATCTTTTTCGTCAGTTTCTGTACATGTCCACAAGTTCATTCCTGAACCTCGTTTCCATCGATGGCTACGTCACACGAGAGACCGGTCCTTTTATTCTCAGCGCCTTGCGTTCTCGCGACCTGACCGGAGCTCTGAATTTTCGGGTAGGGCGGCCTTGGGGAAAAACCGCCTTCGTAACCGGAGTGGGATCACAGGATGATCAATTCTTTCCCGTCATCCGGGAATTCTTCTTCACCTCCACCTTTGCCGGTTTGGAGCGACAATTTGGCAGTCGGCTTCGCATCCGGGGCGTTGCGGAAGACCTGCGCGCCTGGCGGGTCGAATTGAATCAATATGCCGTGGCTGATGCCATCCGCCCAGCCGCCAGCGCGGAATTCCTAGCAACCCGCAATTGGAGCGTTCAAGGTTCTTTCGCCTACTCGCGCAACATGGGCTTCCACGCCTACGATGCCGTGCAAAGCGGATTCTCTGTTTCCTACGGCAAGTCCTTTGGCCGGACGTTTCATGAAGACGGCAGCGAAATCAGGTTGCGCTATCCCATACGCTTTACCGCCGGAATGCAAGAGGAAGATTTCTTCAACTTTACTCAAGGAAGCAGCCAGCAGTTGAGGCCGTTCATCAGCCTTAGCTTGTTTTGAGATTAGCCCTGCTATGAAAATCTGCCTCGTCACCACTTTTCCACCCAGCGGCCGGCAATTGAATGAGTACGCGTTCCATATCGCGCGCGAGCTGCGGCGCGACCCGCTCATTGAGCTCACAATTCTCGCCGACGAGATTTCGGACTACCACTTTGCCACCGATGCGGAAGGAAAGCCGTTGCAGGCGGAGCCCGGAGCGGAACTGCCGGGATTTAACGTGGTGCGCTGTTGGAAGTTTAATCACCTGGGTGTGCCCCTTCAGTTGCTGCAAGCAATTCGCCGCATTCGCCCTGATGTGGTCTGGTTCAATCTGGTGTTCTCGACCTTCGCCACCCAGGAGCATCCATTAGCCGCATTTCTGGGACTTTGCACCCCGGCTCTATGCCGCGCCTTTGGCTTTTATACCCATATCACCCTGCATCACATCATCGAGCATGTGGACTTCTCTAGCGCCGGCGTGCGTCAGGAGCGGCTATTCCGCCTGGGCAGCAATATGGCGACGCGTTCACTGCTGCGCGCAAATTCGGTCTCCGTGCTGCTGCCGGGATACAAGAGCACATTGCTGACCAAGTATTCTGCGCGCAATGTTTTGCTGGGCACACATGGCGTCTTCGCGCACTCTCCCAGTCCGCCGGATTTCTCGCAACGTGGAAATCCCGATCACCGCATTCTCGCCATCGGACATTGGGGAACCTATAAGCGGCTGGAAACTTTGATGGAAGCGTTTCCCATCGTTCTTAAATGCGTGCCCAATGCAAAACTGATGATCGCTGGCGCGAACCATCACACCAAGGCCGGCTATTGGGAATCGATTCGCGACGCCAATCGTGACACCCCGAATCTCGAATTTCTGGGCTATGTTCCAGAGGACGCCATTCCTGAGCTCTTCGGCAAAGCCAGCGTTCTCGTGATGCCTTATGACTCTTCTACCGGGTCGAGTGGGCCCGCCCATCAGGCGTGCGAGTACGGAGTTCCCATCCTGTGCGCCGATATCCCCGATTTTCGCAATATGGCCGTTGATGAAGATATGGCAGTTCGCTTTTACAACACCGGAGATCCCAAAGATTTGGCCGGGCATTTGATTGCCCTGCTGCGATCGGCCGCTGACCAATACCAAATGGCGGAGCAAAATTTCAATGCTGCCATGCGCATGACGATGCCCCATATCATCCGTAATTATGTGCGCTGGTTTGAATTGGCAAAGCATAAACAGCGGATTGATCAGCTGGAAGCTGGGATATTGCCGCGCTGGTCAGGGCGCAGGCTCAACGAATTGGATTCCTCGCAGTGGTCCCCGAGGCCGGCAAACTCCCGGGACGGAAAGAGCTTCGCCGGCAGCGACTCCAATGTCACGGAAGACCCGGCCGCCGAGAGCGCCATTCGGAAAGCTATTGAGGAACAGCAGGTGGTGGGTTCGGAGGAATCGGCGTCGGCTGAACGCCGGGAGTGACGGGTTGGCCGTCGCGACGCATTAACCGAATCGGCGTATTCTCGCGTTGTTTTGCTTCGCGTTCCTGTTCCATCCTGGCAGCTACCGCGCCATCGCTGCCATCCGCGACCGCAAAAAGCTTTTGCCCCTCCGCCGAGGTACTGGTCGCTAATCCAACCGTTTTACTCGCCTCCGGTGCCCGCCGTGCACTCTCGTAAAATGACTGTGCCGTTTCGAGATCGCCATCCATTTCCGCGACGTAACCTGCGTTGTTGAGGGAAAACGCATCACTTGGGTCGGCTTGATAGGCGCGGAGGAAATCCTGCGCAGCCTCCGTCGGTTCGTTCTGATTCACTGCCGTAACGCCCCGGAAATTCAATAACGCGGCTTGCGCCTCAGCAGTTTGCAAGTTTTTCAACCGCGAACTCAACCGCCGGGCATTCTCGGCGGCGAGAACACCAACCGGCCGTCCAGTAGACGCTTTTTGCGAGGTGACCAATGCAGTTTCTTTCGGATTGGAAGCGGCGGCGGCGGCGGAATATTCGCGGAAGGCGGCCTGGTAATCGCCTTCCATCTCCTTGGCCACACCTAAATTATTGAGTGTGAATGGATTATGAGGATCGAGCTGTAGCGCTTTCTGCAACAGCACATCTGCCTCAACTGCCCGGTTTTCAGAGAAAAGACGCAACGCCTCAAAGTTGGCTCGGTTAATCTGTACCGCTGCGCTACGAACCCCACTCACAGCATTCTGAAATGATTGCCCCTCGAGTTGCTTGGTGCTGGCCAAGCCCACGGTCGCGCCATTCGATTGCTGCGCAGCCAGCGAGTAGAAACGTTGGGCCCTAACGGCATCTCCTTCTAGCTCAGAAACATAGCCAAGATTGTTGAGCGTAAATGGGTCGTTCGGGTCAATCAAATATGCCTTGAAAAAAGCATCTTTCGCCTTCTCGAATTGGTTCTTTTTTAGAGCTTCCACGCCTTCGCGGTTGAGGCCCTGCACCGGAGTCAGACGGCTCGATTTGGGGATCGGAATCACAAGATCCGTCGCACGCGAAATCGGCGGCCATAGCACAAAAGTTGCAATCGCCAGAATTGTAAATCCAACCATCTGCTTGGCCATTGAGTCTCTCCGGACAAAGGCTTTATCGCTTCAAATTTCGATGCTTTCCATGGCGAGATGTTGCCGCATCCGCCTCAATTGGCGGTGGCTACCTTCCTTCTGGCGCAAGCATCGAAGTGATGCTGGAAGAAGGTAAGCGAAGTGCGAGAGCAGGCCCGATCATGAAGAGAATATTGGCCTTACTGACGTTGGGTGGGATTGCTTATGCACAAGGTCCTTTGTCTATCACCTCAGCAGTTACAAACCAGGGGTCCGCTCCCAAGACCATCTCCCGTCCGAACTTAGCCGAACAGATTCCTCCGGTTCCTTCGGGAAAAGCGTCTTTGATTGGAGGAACCTTGCGCACGCTGGATCCGGTGCGCGACCGCATTGTCATCCAGGTTTTCGGTGGGCATAGTTCCGCAGTGCTTTTCGACGCGCGCACGCGTGTATTTGTGAATGGTCAAGCCGCATCTTTGCATGATCTTACGGCCGGACAGCAGGTTTACGTGGAAACCGTTCTGGATAAAGCCGACGTGTTTGCGCGCAGCATCCACATCTCGAACCGCACCCCAGATGCACAGCAAACCACGGGACAGATCCTGAGTTACGACGCGGGGCGCGGGGAACTGGTCCTGCGGGATGGTTTTTTTCCTAAGCCCGTCAAGATGCGGATCAGTGGCGCCACCCCGGTGCTTCAGGGCGATCACGCCGTAAATGCCGCCGCGCTGCAAGCCGGAACGCTTGTGACTGTAAAGTTCGCGATTCTTGCCGGACAAACGCCCGTAGCGCAACAAGTTTCAATCCTGGCTCAGCCCGGAACTTCCTTCGTTTTTCCCGGACAGGTGACATTTCTCGATCTTCATAAACGGGTATTAGTTTTGTCCGACCCACGCGACAATAAAAGTTATGAAGTCTATTGTGATCCCGCGATCGTGGCTATTCCCGAGGACTTGCATGAAGGCGCGAATGTGACGGTGGCCACAAACTTTGATGGTACTCACTACACCGCGACTTCCATCACGCTGAATCCGGACCCGACCCACTAAGAGCGATCCAACAATAACAGCTGCTTTACGGGTGTTTCGTTCATATCTTGTTCTGGCCTGCTTCGTGTACTTTAGTGTGCTTAGGGATTAAAGGTTTCCCATGCCCGCGATGACCACCAAAACCTCCGGCGGCGGCTTTCTTCTCGAAGAACGTACTCCCTCCGATGTCTTTACCCCTGAAGACTTCTCCGATCAGCACCGCCTTATTGCACAGACCGCCGAAGAATTTGCCCTCAACGAGATTGTCCCCAACATCGAAAAGATGGAGCACAAAGATTTTTCCATCAGTCGCGCTCTGCTCAAGCAAGCCGGCGAACTCGGCCTGAGTTCAGCTGAAATTCCCGAGGCCTACGGTGGCCTCGAAATGGACAAAGTCACTGCCGCCGTCATCGCCGACCATATCGCCAAATACGCCGGCTTTTCCACCACCTGGGGCGCGCATACCGGAATCGGCACTCTGCCCATCGTCTATTTCGGCACCGAAGAACAAAAGAAGAAATACCTGCCTCGCCTCGGCGCCGGAGAAATGATTGGCGCCTATGCTTTGTCCGAGGCCTCTTCCGGCTCCGACGCCTTGAATTGCGGTGCCAGTGCGCGCTTGTCGGCCGATGGCAAGAACTACATTCTCAACGGCGAGAAAATGTGGATCAGCAATGCCGGCTTCGCCGATCTGTTTACCGTCTTCGCCAAAGTCGATGGGGAAAAGTTCACCGCATTCCTGGTGGAAAAGACCTTCGCCGGATTTTCCATCGGAGCCGAAGAGCATAAGATGGGCATTCGCGGCTCATCGACCTGCCCGGTCATTCTCAGTGACTGTCAGGTGCCGGCGGAAAATGTTCTGGGCGAAATCGGCCGGGGACACATCATCGCCTTCAATATTCTGAACATCGGCCGCTTCAAACTGGGAGCCATGTGCGTGGGCGGCGCTCGCGTCTCGCTCGAACAGGCCATCGCCTACGCGAAACAGCGCAAGGCATTCGGCAAGAGCATCGCCGATTTCGGCCTGGTGCGGGAAAAGCTGGCCAACATGGCTATGCTGATCTACGTGGGCGAGGCGCTGGTTTACCGCACCGTCGGCATGATGGATGCCGCGCTCGCCAGCGTCGAGAAAACGGGCGCGGACTTTGCCCGCGAAACCTGCAAGGCCATCGAAGAATATGCCGTCGAATGCTCCATCGTCAAAGTCTGGGGTTCGGAGATGCTCGACTTCGTTGTGGACGAGACCGTGCAGATCTATGGCGGCTACGGGTTCGTCGAAGAATACCCCGCCGAGCGCGCCTACCGCGACGCGCGCATCAACCGCATCTTCGAAGGCACCAACGAAATCAACCGGCTGATTATCTCCGGACTGTTGCTCAAGCGTGCAGCCTCCGGCCAATTGCCGCTCATGGCCGCCATTAAGCAATTGATGGAGGAAGTCCTCTCCGGCCCATCTCGCGGCGACGAGCGGGACGGCCCACTCGCCGAAGAACGCAGGCTGCTCGCGTCCGCAAAGAGGATCGGCCTCTTTGCCGCGGGCGTCGCCACTCAGAAACACATGCAGGCGATGCAGGACCAGCAGGAGATCATGGGCGCCATTGCCGATATGGTGATCGAAATCTACGCCATGGAGTCGGCCTTACTGCGTGCACAAAAGATAGTCGAGCGCGGCGGCGAATCCTCCGCATCTCTTCCCGTTGCGATGACCCAGGTGTATCTGTCGCGGGCAATCGAAACTCTCGAGTCTGCTGCCAAAAAAATCCTGGCTGCGTCCGCCGAAGGCGACACATTGCGCACCCAGCTCGCCATCCTTCGCCGCCTCACCAAGCGTGAGCCCTCGAACGTGATCGCCTTGCGCCAGCAGATCGCCCGGACCGTGATCGAACGCGGCAAATATGCCCTCGATTCTGCGTGATTCATCAATCCTTCTGGACATCTTTCCTTCATACTGTTAGGTTTTCCGATCAGGAGTTAAGCGCGAATTGCAATCCGTCGAGGAGGCCTGCTTCCAATGGCAACCAAGAATGGTGGTGTATTAGCCTCGCTGGCCCGCACCGTCGGAACCGCCGCCGGCGTCGTGGTGGTGAAGACCACCCAATTAAAAGATGAAGTCGTACGCATGGGAAGCGCCGCCACCAGCCCAACGCCCGCAGCCAGTCCGGCGAAGCCGCCGGCCAAAGAGAAAGCCGCAAAGAAGGCTGCAAAGAAACCCGTTGTTAAGGCAATCTCCTCAAAAAAGCCGGTGTCGCGCGCCCCTGGGAAAAAGAAAAAGGCTGCGGCTGTCAAAAAGAAGGTTACAAAACGCAAAAGTGTGTGAACGCAAAAAGAATGAGCCGCCTGTTCAATCCGTTCCGCCCGAGGATCCACGAGAATATGAAGATCATGAAATCCGTCGTCATCTCGCTGTCTTTATCTTTGCTGTTGCTGCTCTCCGCTTTCGCCATGGCCGACGATGACGACGCTCCCAAGCCCTCCGTAATCGCTCCTACCCTCGCACTCACTCCCCCCATGGGATGGAACAGCTGGAACAAGTTCGCCTGCAACGTCAGCGAAGATTTAATACGGCAAACCGCCGACGCCATGGTGAAATCCGGCATGAAGGACGCCGGCTACCAGTACGTGAACATCGATGACTGCTGGCTGAAGCAGCGTGACCAGCAGGGCAATCCTGTTCCCGATCCGGAGCGCTTCCCTTCCGGCATGAAAGCGGTGGGTGAATACATCCATTCTCTAGGCTTGAAGTTCGGAATCTACTCCGATGCCGGCATTCATACTTGCGAGGGCCGCCCGGGCGCGCGCGGCTACGAGTTTCAGGATGCGCGGCAGTATGCCGCCTGGGGCGTGGACTATTTGAAGCTCGACTGGTGCAGCACCTCCACTCAGGACGGTCCATCTTCCTATGCCCTCATGCGCCAGGCGCTCGATCTCTCCGGCCGCCCGATCGTTCTCAGCATCTGCGAGTGGGGCACCAATAAGCCTTGGCTCTGGGGCGAGAGAGTGGGCGGCAATCTGTGGCGCACCACCGACGACATCGCCGATAAATTTCAGAACGGAAATAAAAAGGGGGGAGGCATGTTGAACGTCCTCGACCTTCAGCTCGGCTTATACAGCTACGCCGGTCCCGGACATTGGAATGACCCTGACATGCTTGAAGTCGGTAACGGCGGCATGACCAACACCGAATACCGTTCCCACTTCAGCTTGTGGGCTCTGCTGGCCGCGCCCTTGCTCGCCGGCAACGATCTGCGCAGCATGATGCCCGAGATTCGCGACATCCTCACCAACAAAGAAGTCATTGCGGTCGATCAGGACCCGCTCGGCAGCGAAGGCCGCCGCGTGGCCAAGGATGGCGATCTGGAAGTGTGGGCCAAGCAGATGCAAGATGGCAGTCGCGCCGTCATTCTCTTCAATCGTGGCGCTTCGGAGCAGCCCATTGGCGTAACCTGGGAGCAGATCGGCTATCCCAGCCACTTCAGCGCGGCTGTGCGCGATCTCTGGCAGCACAAAGATCTGGGGAAGTTTACCGACAGATTCTCCGCGCCGGTCGCGTCGCATGGCGTGGTCATGATAACCGTAAGACCATAGCGGTTAATCATGGATCGGCGATTGCAGCGCTTCAGGCGCTGGAGTTTCGCCCGCGCCTGTGCAGCGCACCCAGCTGGAATTTCGAGCTAACCACCATACCTGAAGCAGCCCACCATGTGGTCGTTCACCATGCCGACTGCCTGCATAAAGGCATAGCAGATGGTCGAGCCTATGAAATTGAAGCCGCGTTTCTTCAAATCCTTACTCATCGCATCGGATTGCGGCGTGCGCGCCGGTAACTGTTTCATCGAACGCCAGGCATTGCGCCGCGGCGCTCCATCCACGAACTGCCAGACATAGCGGTCGAAGGAACCGAACTCCTCTCGCACTTTGATAAACGCCTTGGCATTCTGCACCGCCGAGGCGATCTTCAGCCGGTTGCGGATGATGCCTGCATCCTTCATCAGACTCAGCATTTTCCGCCTATCGTAGCGCGCAATCTTCTCGAAGTCGAACTTATCAAAGGCGGCGCGATAGTTCTCCCGCTTTTTTAGAATCGTCTCCCAGCTCAACCCGGCCTGGGCGCCTTCAAGAATCAGAAATTCGAAAAGATGGCGGTCATCATGCGACGGCACGCCCCATTCCTTATCGTGATAAGGAATGGCGAGTTCGCTTGTCGCCCAGGCACAACGAACCACATTTTTTGCTTTGGCTTTCATGACACTCAGATGGAAAAAAGGACGGACCGGAGTGTCCGCCCCATCCTCAACCTACTGTAACGATTTCGGATCCGACAGATTCTTCGGGCTCTTCTTATTCAGCAAAGAGATCAGTTGTTGCGCGCTCGCCGGAGGCTTCACTTTTCCCAGGCGGATGATGTCTCGCGCCGTCAGTTTCTCGCCATAGAGCTTTTCGTTGGCGCTGCCATCCGCACGGAGTGTCGATCCTTCCAGTGACACACCCGCGAACAACCCCTTGGCCCGCGAATAGGAGAGAATTTCCGCCTTCATTACGACATCCGTAGCCGTCTCGGCGTCGCGCCCCTTCGGTCCCGCCGCGGCCGAAGCATCCGCTCCCAATTTCACTTTGCTGTTCAGCAAAGAGGTTGCTCCGGCCGGGTTCATCACCAGCAAAACAAAATCCGTCGCCTGCCCGCCCAATTGAAAGCCAATACTCACGCCCTCCAGCGCATACATCGCCGGAGCTCCCCAATGCCCGGTGTAGTGCGGACCGCTGCGGCAGATCATGACCCCACGGCCATAACTTCCACCCACGCCAAACGCGCCCTTCTTCACCGATGGCAGAATAATCAGGCACTCCGCTTTGTCAATCAGCTCCTGCGGAATGTTATCTGGAATATTCAGAATCTCTGACAGCACTTGCCCCGAATCCCGCACCCGGTCTTCTTCCTCCTGCGCGGCAAATGCCGCCGGCACCATCGCGCACAGCAACAGCAAGGTCATCAGCTTTCTCATGGTCTCTCTCCTTTGAACAAATCTTGATGGAACAGATGTCGGTAGAACAGATACAGATGCGAAACTTGCCGGACGGAATATCGCCCGCGACAAACTTTCGTCTCGCAGCTAATGGGCTTTCATCGCAAACGGCAGCAGCGTCACGCGCCGCGTCACCGTCTGGTGCTTCTCCAGCCCGCCCGCAATCGCGATCCCATCCGGCAGCACAATCATTCCGTCATTGTTCATCGTAGGATTCGGCGTCGCCTCGTTCACCACTTCCCACTTGCCCGCCCGCAGGTTCCAGGCAAACGTCATCGCCGAAGGCTCGGCCGGTTTGCCGTCGAAGCCAATGCCCGTGTCTCCATCCGGATTATCGGTGCCCCCGGAAAAATAAATCTTGCGGTCTCTCTCCGATGCGCCCGCCGCTATGCCAAACCGCGCCGTGCCGGGATGCGACGCCATTTTGCTCCACTCGATTCTTCCTGGATCTTTGCGATCGATTTTGCCCATCCAACACTGATCGGAAGGCAGGTACGCCGGTCCGGCAGACGGATTCTTGTACGCCCCATCCACGATCACGATGGTGTCATCCACCAGCCCCCCGGCATGGCCGAACACCGCATTTCCCGGAAGCGGAGTACCGGCGGACCACCGGCTCTTTTCCGTATCGTAAATCTGCACCTTGGCCACCACTCCATCATTGGAGCGTCCACCGATGACATAAATGTAACGGTCATGGTAGGCGCCCACGACGGCATCCGCCACGGCCACGGGAAGATCGGTTCCGCGCCGCCAGGTTTCGGAGGAAGCCGCATAAATATTGACGTCGGGTAACACCATGCCGCGGTTTTGCTCGTCCACCACCATGCCGCCAAAAAGGAAGACACTCCCGCGGAGCCCGATGGCCGCGGCATCAATGCGTCCCGCCGTGCCCGGCACCGATTTCAGCGGATACCACTTATCCCAGTCCGGGTCCAGATAGAAACCTTCGTTGGTCACCGCGTCCCAGCTCTTCTTCGCGCCCATGCCCATCAGCGAAAACATCAACGTCGAGCCGCGCGTATGGAGTACGGTGACCGCATTGCCGGTCACGGCCTCGTGAAGCGACGGCAACCGCGGTTCACGCACCTCCGCCTTCGCTGGCTCGGCCCCCGCTTTGCCTTTCGCGGGGATCGGCTTAGCCTCGACCGGAGCCGGTTCGGCTTGCTCCGCTGGCTTCGATTCACTCGCGGCCTTGGAACTATCCACCTGAGCCGGCGCCGCGGGTGCGGCCTGATCGGCTGAGGGCGTGGCCTGAGCTGGCGCGGCGGTCCGCGCCATGAGCGAACCCTCTGTCAAGAAGGCGAATGCAACCAGAAAAACGATCGGAAACCGGCTGGAGATTGTTGGCAGGGGCTTGTACATAAGCAATCCAAAGTACCACGCGCTCCGGCTGGAGCAAAACCCTCCAGCCGCAACCAACGCTTGCATTGGTTTTCCTCAAAGCAATGGCTTGCCGCATTAGAATGGCTGCCATGTCCGCAGGCGAGAACCGCAGATGGCTGTCGTGGTATCTGCTGCTGTTTTCATTGTTGACCGTCTGGGGTACGTGGCGCTGGGCAAACGCCCTGCTGGTTCCCGCCAGCACGGCCCGCGCCTTGGCGGGGGGGCGGCCGGTCGGCAACAACTCCGACCTTTATCCGCGATGGCTGGGAGCGCGCGAAGCTCTGTTGCATCATCGCGATCCTTACAGCGCCGCATTGACCCGCGAGATTCAGGCCGGCTACTACGGCCGCCCGCTCGATGCCCGGCATCTCGCCGATCCCGCCGATCAGCAGGCTTTCGCCTACCCGCTCTATGTGGTGTTTCTCCTGGCGCCGACGGTATCTTTTCCTTTTCCCGCGGTCATGCACTTCTTTTCGTGGTTTTTGCTGCTCGTAACCGCCGCAAGCGTTCTGCTCTGGACGCGTGCGCTGGCCTGGCGTCCGCCGCGCACTATTCAGCTTGTGATCGTGCTTTTGACGTTAAGCACTTACCCGTTCGTCCAAGGCTTCTACAAACAGCAGCTCACGTTGCTCGTCGGATTTCTGCTGGCCGCCGCGGCGGCGGCCACCGTCCGCGGATGGCTGGCCTTGGCTGGATTTCTGCTGGCACTCTCCACCATCAAGCCCCAGATTTCCTGTCTGCTGGTTTTCTGGTTCTTGATCTGGAGCACCGGGGAATGGAAATCGCGCAAATCTCTCGCCTTGAGCTTTGCGGCAACCCTGGCCGCGCTCATGATCGCGGCGCAACTTCTGCAGCCAGGATGGCTGCGCGAGTTCGCCTCGGCGCTGCAAGCCTATCGCGGCTACGCTGCCGATGAATCGCTGCTGCAAGTTTTACTCACGCCCTTTGGCGGCAAACTGGCAACCGCCGCTCTCATCATTTTTTTCGCCGCCATTTGCTGGTGGTGGCGAAAAGTCTCTGCCGTGTCACTCGAATTCGCCTGGCTGCTCGCCCTTCCGCTCGCTATCACCCTTGCAATCCTCAACAAGGCCGCGCCCTATAACCAGGTGCTGCTCATTCCCGCAGCGTTGTGGCTGCTGGCAGACTATCGACGTAATCGCCACCCACGCTGGGGTGCGAAAGCCGCCAGCATTCTCTCCCTCGCGTGTCTCGTCTGGCAATGGATCACCGCTTTCGCCCTGGCCATCGCTTCCTGCGTCACGCCGGTTCGCCGACTGCCGCTGATTCAACTTCCCTTCTATAGCATCTTTGCCTTTCCTGCGATGGTCCTGCTCGCCCTCCTGCTCTCGATCGCCGCCGGCGAACCAGCCGTGCTGCGGCCGGGTGAACGGCCGCCCTTCTCGCGCGGAATGAAGCTTGGCAACCCTTAGCCAAATTCTTGGCCGTTGAGCTAAAGGTTCCCGTCTGGCCGCCGATCACTCTCAGCAGAGTCATGGACGCTTCCACGAGGGCGGAGATCATCCCATCGGTGCATGCAGAAGCCGCGGTTTGGCCGTGGCATTGCACCCTCATCCCCATGGAACGCGGGATCCTTAAAAGCTTTCATGCGCGCTCAAATGGCTGGTTTCTCGCCGGAACCAGCTTTCGCCCAGATTTGCGAGTTCGCGCTCGGCTCGCACCGGCAGACCGGCGGAAATAACCGGCGCGAATGGGCGCGGCGCGATTGAGAGAGGGAGAAAACGAATGTCTTTAGCCAGAATCTCGGCCCTGCTCTGCCTGCTTTCGCTGCTTGGCCTGCAAGTCGCGGCGGCGCAAGACGCCTCACCCTCCCCGCCGGCCAGCTCCGCCGACGTCATCTCGCAACTTACCGATCAGCTTCGCGCCCAGGACGCTCGCCTCAAGGAATTGGAGGCTGAAGTATCACAACTCAAGCAGGCCCAAGCCAATCCGCCGGCCGCCGGCGCAGCGCCGCCCACCGGCGCGGAGCCCGCTGCTGCGCCTCCCGCCGAAGCTCCTCCGCTGCCGGTCATGCAGCAGGAAGAAGGTGGCGGCCACAATATGTCCCTGGGCGGCGGCCCGGTATTGAACATTCGCGGCTTCTTCGATTTCAACTTCGGCGCCGGCTCCATTGCCAACCCCTTGGTCTTTCCCATCATTAATAACGGATGCGGGAACTGCGGCAATCCCCTGACCCCGCCTCACACCGCCTTTCAGGCGGGCGAGTTTGATCTGTTCCTGACCTCCAAGCTCTCTCACAGCCTGAGCTTTCTCGCCGAGGTTGTGCTCGGTCCGGATGACACCAACGTCTTCGGTCCCGATATTGAACGCTATTCCCTGACCTACAAGGCCAACCGATATTTCAGCGCCAGCGCCGGCCGCTTCCACACCTCCATCGGTTACTACAACACCGCATACCATCATGGCGACTGGTTCTCGACCGCCGATGGCCGTCCTATCATGTACCTGTTCGAGGATAGCGGCGGCGTTCTGCCGGTGCATATGGTCGGGATCAGTTTTGCCGGCGCAGTTCCCGATACCGAAAAACTGGGACTCCACTGGATTGCCGAAGTGGGCAACGGACGCGCCTCCGACCCCACCGCGGTGGCGGTGCAGAATTTCTACACCGACCGCAACGGCAAGGCGGTGAACCTGGCCGGATACATCAAGCCGGAGCTGCTGCCCGGGGCGCAGATTGGCGGATCCTGGTATCACGACGGGCTCGCCCCCACCGGGCTTCCCGAGATCCGGGAAAACATCGAAAGCGCTTATATCGTTTACTTCAACTCCAGTTGGGAGTTTCTCAATGAAGGGGTCCTGCTCTCCAATCACGTGATGGGGATGCCCGCCGCCTTCCGCAGCCCAATGGCCTACAGCCAGCTGGCGCACAAGTTCGGAATCTACAAGCCCTACTTCCGCTATCAGTACGTGCGCGACAACCCGGCTGACCCGGTGAATATCCTGCGCGGCACCTACTACGGTCCCTCGCCCGGGCTGCGCGTGGATTTTTCCGAATACGCCGCCTTCAAGCTGCAGTTCAATCATCTTTATCAGAGCAATCAGTCCTCGGCCAATGGCCTGGATGCGCAGATTGCCTTCACGTTCTAGAGCAGCTCTTTGACTTCGATGCGCAGGGGGATTCCTCAACATGGCAAGATTCGGGGTGCACATTTCGATTTTCTTTCTGATGGTCTGCGGCTCACTCTGCGCCCAGTGTGTGCCCGGCGGGCTGGCGGTGCTGGTGAACAAAGCCAACCCGGTGGAAAGTCTCTCCATCACGCAACTGCGGCGCCTGATCCTGGGCGATGTGCGCACCTGGCAGGATCATAAGCAGGTGGCCCTCATCGCGCGTGATCCGTCCACCAAAACATTTCAATGTCTGCTCTCCAGCATCGTCCGCCTTTCGGTCGGAGACTACCGCCGCTATGTGATGAGCGCCGAGTTCCGCGGCGATGAACCCATGGCCATTCAAACCGTCGACTCCGATTCCACCGCGGCTCGCTACGTGAGCGGCAGCGCCGGCGGGTTGGCGGTGGTTGAAGGCAACTCGGTGGCTGCCATGGGAGGCTCGGTCAAGGTCCTGCGTATCGAAGGCAAAACCCTGGGACAACCCGGCTACCCGCTTTGAGCGGTAGACACGCCGGAGAGCTGACGCCGAAAAATCTGCACGCCCGCGATTACAAGGAGCCCCATGAAGCCCACTATCAAAAACAAACTCGTCGGAGGTTTTGGCGCTCTCCTGCTCTTGATGGGAATTGTCGCCGCCATCGGCATTTACTCCGTGCTAAGCCTGCGGACCAGCGCCCTTGAGACCGCTCGCGTCGGCGACCGGCTCAACTCCATCTCGCTTGAAATTCAGGTGCATAACCTCGAAGCCCAGCGCAAGATTAAAAGCTATCTGGCCGAATTCAAACTGCTGGGAGCCGATAAGGCGCGAGAAACCTACCTCGACGAGGCCGAATTCGAAATTAACGAGATTGAATCGCTGGCCGCGCGCGGGGTGCGCATCGCCCCCACCGTCGAGAAGCGCGGCAAATTTCAATCCATCTCCGATGCCGCAACCAGTTACTCCGATAGCGTGGATGCGGTAGTGCAAGGCGTGGAAGAACATACGCCGCCGGCTAAAAACGCCGCTGCTATTGCGGCTTACCAGGCGGCCGCGCAACACTTGAGCGAAAGCGCCGAGGATGGCGAGATGGCGGGCCGGGATTCCAGCCAGTCATCGCAGCAGAATATCGAGCGCGTCAGCCAACGCTCAGTACCTATAGTCCTCGGGGTCTCGCTGCTGGGCTTTCTCATCGCTTTCACCATGAGCCTGCTACTCTCCCGCGCCATCCTGCTGCCGGTCGAACACTTGAAGCAGGTGGCCGAAAACGTCAGCATGGGCAATCTGCAGATCTCGGTGCGCCGCTTCTCCGACGACGAGATCGGCGATCTCGCCGACTCTTTTTCGCGGATGGTGACCGCCGTGCGCTTCTTCCAATCCGAGGCTGAAGCTTCGCAGGCGATGTCCGCGGCAGGGGGGAATTGAACATGAGCGCGGTTTCCGACAAAGTGCTGGCCGTCAGCAAGCCCTACCTGGGCCCGGCGGCGGAGTCTTTCCTCGCCCGGCAATGCAAAGGGCATCTCAATATCGAAATGTCGACGCTCAGTACCGCCAACTTGAAAGATCTGGCGAAGTGGGTCGAAACTGGCGCCGCGCTGATCATGGACGCAGCCAAAGCTACGGAATTGTCCAAGAAAATCGCAGCCTGCTAGCCTTCCGGCGCCTGGCACGGTAAACCCGGTACCGAGCGGCTGGGCATGAACTCCCCTAGCGGTGCGGGGGCCTGACCGGAAGCCCGCCGCGGAGCGGAGGACCTAAGAAAGATCATTTGGCGGGGAAGCGCGCCCGGCGTGGCTTCGCCAACTCTTCCACCTGCCGCAAATGATTCAGGTCATGCCCGGCAAACATGCGCACCTGGTGTGCAATGGTCTCTCTTCCGCGCTCGTTATGCATGCCATAGTTCTCCCACAGGTTTTTGGGCAGAGATTTCAGCATGGCCAGATTATTCTCGCGCAGCACCCGGAACGTCTCCAGCGATGCTTTGCTGTCGCGCCGCCGGTAGTTGAAGATGCTCGCCCACGCATCCTGATCAAAAGCCTGAATCGGCGCGCCATTCTGGCCCAGGATGAGCCTCATGCGCCATCCCGCCACCAGTTCCACGTCCGCCAGGTGAGCAAGAATCTCGGCGATGCTCCATTTTCCCGCCGCCGGCCGCTGCTCCATTTGTTTTTTATCGAGTCCTTTGACCATCCTCGCCAGTTTCTGCGCGGTGGACTTCTGCACCCGCAGCGGATCTTTGCCTTCCAGGTTTTCGATGATGCGTGCGATGTATTGCTGAGGAGTCTCCGGCATGTTCGCCTCCCGCTTGCATCATTTCAGTTCGTCATACATGAAATCCAGGCCTACCCGCATTCTCAGCATAGGCCGCGGCGCTATCCGCAGCCAAAAAAGCGGCGGCCTATTGGTTCAGCTTCTCCAGGTGGCGGAAACCGTCGCTGCCCACGAACAGCAAGACGCCGATAGTCGCATTGTAGGCCATATGAATCAGCAATCCGCGCGCAACCGATTTGGTAACCGCGCGCACCATGGTCAACACCAACCCCACCAGAAAAATAATCAGTACCGGCCCCCAGGCGTGCGCCAATTGTGGGGCGTGGACCAGGCTGAATCCCAGCGCAGTGAGAAAAATAGACGCCTCCACTCCCAGCCGCCGCGCCAGCACGGGATAGAGAAATCCGCGGAAAAACAGCTCCTCGAAAAATGGCGCGATGGTAACGCCAAACAGCGACAGCGCCCAGGCTTCGGCCGGGGTCTGAAAGAATCGATCCATCGGCACCTCTTTGGGCATGGGCAAGAGCCGCGCCAGGCCTTCCAGCGTGATGGACAGCATCACTCCGCCCAGCAGATAGCCCAGCCACGGGGTGGGCCAGTTCCAGCGGATCGCCTTCCAAAAGGGCTGGCCGCGGCCGCGCTCCACCAAGGCGACCATGAATGCGATAACCACTAAGTAGGCTGATACCTGCGCCACCACGCTCACCAGCGGGTTAGTTCCCACTTCCATCATGGTTAGGTGGGAAAAAAATAAATGCCGGGCGGCGAAAGTGGTGACTGAGAGGGAAACAAAAATCGCGAAAACGGTCAGGAATGCGATTGCCAGCACGTCCCACCCGTTCCATGGCGGATTTTCCGCCCGCGGCGGTGGCGCCGGCCGGGGGAGCAGGGGCGGCGGAGCATCCGGAAACGCGTCAAACGCGGGATAGTCAGGCATGGACAACGGAGTCTGGGGTGCGCAGCGAACTCATCTGAGAATTTACACGAAAAATTCGCCCTTCGCAGTGGGCGGGGACGGGCAAAGCTGCAAATGTTTGCAACAGTCATTGTAAGGCTATAGCTAAAAGATAATAATCTTCTACGACCGAATTCTAGCTCGATTTTGCATTTGGACACCCCCCAAAGGCCGTCCCGCAGAAAACTGTCGCTCCTGTGGCATTGTGGCGCAATGGCGGGTTATCGTACGCGACGACAAGAAGGGCGAATTCAACCCCAAAATTCGGATACTTTTAAGCTAAGTGTATGAGTCTTGGTGGAAGTGATTGCATCTAAAGCATGTGCGGCGCCCTCCAACCTTGTCATC
The DNA here is from genome assembly GCA_963834075.1 of uncultured Acidobacteriaceae bacterium. Classification (GTDB taxonomy): domain Bacteria; phylum Acidobacteriota; class Terriglobia; order Terriglobales; family Acidobacteriaceae; genus PALSA-270. The sequence goes on along the minus strand of CAWIAH010000003.1, from coordinate 644,125 downwards.
CTAAGGGCCCTTAGGCCCGAAGGACCTTAACGGCCGCAAGCTTCGTTGTCGTGGAGAGGCATCGTGGGAGCCCCTCCGACCGAGGTAGCGCTGCACGCCCACGTAAGCTCCTTCGCCGCGAAGGCTGCTCAGGATGACAGCGTTTGGGCGCAAGGCGGGGGCGTCACGAGGCCTTCGCTCCGCCGTTGAACTGCTCAGCCAGCGCCTGCCCGGTGTAGGACTTCTTGCTGCGCGCCACCTGTTCGGGCGTGCCCTGGGCGATGAGCCGTCCACCTTCTTCGCCGCCCTCCGGGCCGAGGTCGATAATCCAGTCGGCGTTGCGGATGACATCGAGATTGTGCTCAATGATGACGATGGTGTTGCCGAGATCGGTCAGGCGGTGCAGCACGTCGAGCAATTTCTTCACATCGTCGAAGTGCAGGCCGGTGGTGGGCTCGTCCAGCAAATAGAGCGTCTTGCCGGTTTGGCGCTTGCTCAATTCGCGCGCCAGCTTGATGCGCTGCGCCTCGCCGCCGGAAAGCGTGACCGCCGACTGGCCCAGTTCGATGTAGCCCAGGCCCACATCTACCAGCGTTTGCAGCTTCTGCCGCACCTGCGGAATGTTTTCGAGAATCGGCAGGGCATCGGCCACCGGCGTTTGCAGCAGGTCGGCGATGGAATAGCCTTTGTACTTCACGGCCAGGGTTTCGTGGTTGTAGCGTTTGCCGCCGCAGACTTCGCACAACACATAGACGTCGGGCAGAAAGTTCATGGCGATGCGGCGCTGGCCTTCGCCCTGGCAAGCTTCGCAGCGCCCGCCGCAGACGTTGAAGGAAAATCGCCCCGCCTTGTAGCCACGCTCGCGCGCCTCCGGCAACATGGCGTATAGATCGCGGATCTGGGTGAAAACTCCGGTGTAGGTCGCGGGATTCGATCGCGGTGAGCGGCCAATCGGCGACTGGTCAATGCGAATCACCTTGTCAATATTCTCCACGCCGGCAATGGATTTGTGTTCCCCGGGCTCTTCGCGCGAGCGGTAGAGTTTTTTCGCCAGCGCACGGTACAGAATGTCATTGACCAGAGTGGACTTGCCCGAACCGGAGACGCCAGTCACCACAGTCATAATTCCAAGGGGGAAGGTGACATCGACGTTCTTGAGGTTATTTTCCCGCGCGCCCAGAATACTCACCCCGGCGCCATTGGGCGCGCGGCGCTCCGCGCGCATGGCAATGCGAGCCCGGCCTGAGATGTAGGCGCCGGTAAGCGACGCCGGAATCTCGACGATTTCAGCCGGAGTTCCATGCGCCACCAATTCGCCACCATGACGGCCTGCACCCGGACCGAGGTCGATCACGTAATCGGCGCGGCGAATGGTTTCCTCGTCATGCTCGACCACCAAAACCGTATTGCCGAGATCACGCAATTCTTCCAGCGCTTTGAGCAAGCGGCCATTATCGCGATGATGCAGGCCGATCGAAGGCTCGTCGAGCACATACAACACGCCGCGCAACTTCGACCCGATCTGAGTCGCGAGCCGTATGCGTTGGCCTTCGCCCCCGGATAAAGTCGCCGCCGAGCGGTCGAGCGAAATGTAGTCGAGGCCGACGGCGTTCAGGAATTGCAGCCGTTCGACGATCTCATGCACCACGCGCCCGGCGATGATGGCTTCGCGGCCGGAGAGGTTTATTTTCCTGGCAGCTTCGAGGGCGCGCACCACCGGCAACGCGGTGAAATCGGCGATGGACATGTCATTCACGTGCACCGCGAGGCTCTCAGGGCGCAGGCGCTTGCCCCGGCACACGGGGCACTCCGTGGCCGACATGTAATCCAGAAGAAAATCGCGGTAAGTGTTGGAGGTCGAGTCGTCCTCCACCTGCTTGAGATAGCCGAGGATGCCTTTGAAGCCCGTCTTGACTTTACCGGAGCTGCCGTTTTTTCCCGACTTCGCCATAGAGCAGCAAGTTCTGGGTCTTCTCTGGCAACTTCTCGAAAGGAATCTTCAAATCGATGCCATGCGCCGTCGCCACGATCTGCAGTTGCCGAATCAAGGACTGCGAAGCGGAACCCGGGCCCAGGCCGCCCTCAAGCAGAGGCTTCGACCAGTCGGTGACAACTTTTGCGGGATCGAAATCATAGCGGCTGCCCAGGCCATGGCATTCGGGACATGCTCCGTAAGCGCTGTTAAACGAAAACGAACGCGGCTCGAGTTGAGGCACGCTGATGCCGCAATCGGGGCACGCCAGTTTCTCGGAATACAGCTGCTCCTCGCCCCCGACGACGGCCACCTGCACCAAGCCGCCGGCCAGTTTCATGGCCAATGCAACCGACAGTTCCAGGCGGTGCTCGATGCCGGGCTTTACCAGCAGGCGGTCCACGACGACTTCAATCGTATGGTTCTTGCGCTTGTCGAGCGGGATGTCATCTTCCAGGCTGACCAGTTCGCCATCGACGCGGGCGCGGGTGAAGCCATGTTGCACCAGCTTTTCCATCTCCTTTTTAAACTCGCCTTTGCGGCCACGCACAATCGGGCGCAAGCACCATGACGCGATCTTCGGGGGTGAGCGCCATGACCCGCTGCACGATCTGGTCGGCGGTCTGGCGGGAGATGGCGCGTCCGCATTTGGGACAGTGCGGAACCCCGATTGAGGCGAAGAGCAGACGAAGATAATCGTAGATCTCCGTGATCGTTCCGACGGTTGAGCGAGGGCTGCGGCTGGTGGTCTTCTGCTCGATGGAGATCGATGGGCTGAGGCCATCGATGGCATCCACGTCGGGGCGTTCCATCTGGTCGAGAAACTGGCGGGCGTAGGCGGAGAGGGTCTCGACATAACGTCTTTGTCCTTCGGCATATATGGTGTCGAAGGCGAGCGAGGATTTGCCCGATCCGCTCAGCCCGGTGATGACGGTCAGGGTGTTGCGGGGAATCTCAACGTTGATGTTCTTGAGATTGTGCTGGCGCGCTCCGCGAACGGAAATTTTGGTGATGGCCATTCAGCGATCCGGATCATGTCCTTCCGTAATATGGACGGGTGCACAGAAATGTTGGAAAGTGAAAGTGCGCACTTCTACTCACGTATCTTAGTTGCCAACAGCGGCAAGCGTCAACGCAGGTAGATTGGTTATTCGCATGATGGCGAAAACAGCGGCGTACAAGATTGCATCTGATTCTTGGGATTTGGGGCCAAACGTGGGTAATTTAATCAGCGCATTCATTCTTTTTTCCACTGTTTTTACTTCGGTTGGGTTTGGCATCGGGGCCGCGTACGCTTCCGTGGTTATGGTTCTGCAGGCCTTTGGAACGCAGAGCCAGGAAGTTGCCCCGGCGCAGCGAACCAGGCCGGCGCCGCTTCTGGTTGCGCATGAGAGCCAAGCCAGCGGCGATTAGTTTTCGATTTTCCCTTCCCCGTTTATCGCAGTAAATTCAGAATCGTGGTGTTCCCGCCAACTGTAGTCGCCGTGGTGACTTCGGCATCGCAGTACCTCCTCTCAACTGTAATGGCAATGCGTGGCTGCTTAAGATCCCTTCGACTGCGCTCAGGGCAGGCTCTTCGCAGCTGTCGCTGCTCAGGATGACAAAAGCGCAGGCTCCTGTTGAGGGCGATTAGTCCTGGTGATGTGGCGCGGGGGCGGAGGTTGTGCCGGGCGGCTGGCCTTGTTGCTGCTCCTGCTGCTGTTGTTGCTGCTGCTGGCGCTGTAATTCCTGAAGCAGTTGCTCGGGGGTGCGCACCGGCGATTGGGCGGGAGGCTGATTCGCCTGATCGGATTGCGCGTCGGCGTTGTCTTCGTCGTCATCGCTTGGCGGCTGGTTAAAGCCAGACTGATCCGCCGCCGGAGCGGGAGGGGGAGCCGCATTTTGCACGGCATTCTGTTCCGCTGGTGGCGGCTTAGGGCTCAGAACCACACGCTCCAGCTTGTTCGGGTCGGTTACCGAACCCAAAATTACATAATTGAAATGCGAGCCGTCGAGAAGTTGGGACAAAACATCCCGTGGCGCGCCGGGACCGAAATGGCCGACCACGCGCTCGCTGGCATTGCCAGGCACCTCGAGATCGGCACCCGTCTTTTCGCGGATGCCGCGAAGAACATCGCCCAAGGTTGAGTTGTGCGCGATGACCGTCAATTCGTCTTTAGAATATGAGATTTGAGGCGGAGTAGCCGGCAACTCCTGCAAGGTCAGCGGAGCGGGCGGCGAAATGGGATCCGGAGTTGGAGGCGCGACCGGTAGCTTGGCCGCCTTGTGCTTCTTATGCGGCGGTGGTTGCTGCTGAGCCCTGGCGGGGTATGCCGCAGTGAACGATAGGAAGCAAAGACAGGCCGCCAGCAGGCAGACGGATTGTGAACGGAGCCGGCACATCGGGGAACCAGCAGGAGGTCAAGGGACATCCAAGGTTATTGAAATTGTAGCACCGAGGGGTCGGCCCGTCGTCTGATGCATGTCGATTTTGCGCAAGAAACAGCGAATCGGAGCAGGCTTCCCGTGAACCATAATTGGCTGATGATTTTTAAGCGCCACTCATATTCAAGGAGGATTTCGTGGAAGCCCGTATCGATTACGCCAAAGTCTCACCCGGAGCCCTAAAGGCCATGTTGGGCCTGGAACAGTATCTGAGCCAGAGCAGCCTGGAAGCGCCTTTGCTTCATCTTGTAAAACTTCGCGTATCGCAGATCAATGGCTGCGCTTTCTGCCTGGACATGCACTGGAAAGACCTGAAAGCGGCGGGAGAGAGCGAGCAGCGGCTGTATTCGCTGGATGCCTGGCGTGAGACGCCGTTTTATACCAACCGTGAGCGGGCAGCGTTGGCGTGGAGCGAGGCGGTCACCAAAATCACCGATGGTCACGTGTCCGACGAGATTTTTCAGAGGGTGCGGCAACATTTTTCCGAAGGCGAACTGGCCGATCTGACGCTGGCCATCACGATGATTAACAGCTGGAACCGCTTGAGCATTGCATTTCGCGTGGTCCCGGGGACTTATCAGCCGGCTAAACCACAGCACCTGAAAAAGGGAGCGTAATTGCAGGGAGTGGCTACTGCCGGGGCGCGTAGTAGCCCCGGCGGGCCCGCACCTGAAGATCTTTCTTAACGGCGGTGATGGCGATGGAGCGGTAGCGGCCATCGGCGTCGAAATCGGCCGGCCGGTAGGAGACGATGTACTGGCTGCGTAGTTCGTCTTCAATGGCGGCAAAGGAGTGGGTGATGTCTTTCGTATTGAAGGGAAAGAAGGCGCGGCCGCCGGTGGCGTCAGCCAGTTGCTGCAGAACTTTATCTCCCCGCAGAATCAAGCCGCTGTCATCGGTGGAGATGGCGTAAATGATGACATCGGAGCGCTGCGCCATTTCAATGGCCTGAGCGCGCGAAACTTCGCTTTGATTGTCCTCGCCATCGCTGATGACGATGATGGCGCGGCGTACCGGATGGTCGTTCGGGTCCTTGGCGAGTTTTTCGCGGCAAGCGCGGTAAATTGCGTCATATAAAGCGGTGCCGCCGCCGGCGTGCAGACGGTCTACTCCGGCTTCCAGCTGCTGGACGTTATCGGTAAAGTCCTGGGTAATCTGATTGTGCGAATTGAACCCCATCACAAAAGCCTTGTCGAAGTTGGGGCGCAGAGTTTGCTGCATGAAGCTGACCGCCGAGGTTTGCTCGAAGGCGAAACGGCTGCGCACCGAACCGCTGGTATCTACCAGCAGGCCGAGGTCGATGGGCAGATCGGTTTCGCGGCGAAAATCCAAAATGGATTGCGGCGGCTTATTGTCGTCCAGAATGTTGAAATCGCTCTGATTCAGGTTGCGGACAAACTTTCCGCGATGATCGGTGGCAATAAACAGAACGTTTACTTCGCTCACTCGTTTCTGGATAGTCAGAACGGTGTCATCTGACGAGGTTCCGGTATCAGGCGCAGCGGCGGCCGGAGGGTCGGGAGTGACGGCCGCGGCAACCGGGGTAAAGCTCGATTGCGCCAGCAAACCGGAGGTTGCCAGCAGCATGCTTCCGAGAGCCAGAACCCGCGCTATGTACTTCATTCCCGAATGCTCCAAAATTTGCCTGCCCGAAGCGGCAAAACCGCTTCCCTACTTAGTAGATGCACTTCAGGGGCCGAAGCTTCTAAACCCACTCACTGTAGAACGGCGATCCAACAGCGCCAAGTTACAAAAGGAGTGAGTGTTCGGTCATGCCAATAAATCGCTTAGCGCGAAGAGTTTAACGGAAGAAGAAACGCTTGTGCAGGGCACAACAGTGCCACACCGGACCGAGCCGCAGTGGTCATCGCATTCGGATTCTGGGCACTTTAGCTCCGATATTGCGGGGCGGGATTTCCCTTGGTGTTTCTACCCAGATCTGGCGGGGAATGGACGGAGGTCGAGTGGGAGCTAACGGGATCGAGCCAGGACCAGAGTTATGTCGTCAGGTTGCTCGGCGTCGCCGATCCAGTCATCCATGGCCGCCGTGACCAACTCACTGATCCGTGGCAAGGGCAAGTTGCGATTTTCCCAAACCAGATCGACCAAGCGCTGTTCCCCGAACTCGCCGAACTCGTTTTCCGGTTCGGTGATCCCGTCACTGTAGGCAAGAAAAATTTCGCCGCGACTCAAGTGCACCAGCGATTCGTCATAGCTCTTATCGTCGAATAAGCCGACCACGGTGCCGCCCTGATCGAGGCGGCGGATGCTGCGGCTTGAACCCAAAATGAGGGGCGGGAGATGGCCGCCATTACTGTAGGTGAGCGTACGCTGCTGGCCATCGTAAATAGCGAGAAAAAGGGTGGCGTACTTTTCCGCGGGCGTGCTGTCGTAAAGCTGATGGTTGAGCAGTGTGAGCATGGCAGCGGGTGAAACTTCAACGCCGGGAAATGGGGACCCCAGAGCCGCGCTCGACCCCACGCCAGAGCCGGCGCCGACCGGTTCGCGGAGGATGGGAATGCCTTCCAGGCAGTAAGCGCGCACGGCGGAGTGAATGGTCGCCATCAGGAGTGCGGCGGCGATGCCCTTGCCACTGATATCGCCGACGGCCAGTAGAAGCTTGTTTTCTTCCACGGCGAGAAAGTCATAGTAGTCGCCGCTGACGGTGCGCGCGGGGCGGCAGAAGCCGAAGACTTCCAAACTTGGCAGTTGCCGGATGTGCCGGGGAAAGAGCTGCGCCTGCACCTCCTGGGCGATAACCAATTCGCCCTCCATGCGCTGTTTTTCTTTCTGTTCGACGATCAGCTTCTCGAGAGAGTCGGTCATGGAGTTGAACGATCTCGCGAGCGCGGCCAGTTGATCGTCGGACTTTACGGGAATGCGATGGCTGAAATCGCCGCGATTGATGTGCTCGGTCGCCGTATACAACAGGGCGACTGCGGAGGTGATGGTGCGGGTCAGCCCGAGACCGATCAGGATGGCGGCGACTTCGATCACCGCCAGACCGAGGGCGATCATGAGCATGGCGAATTCCACGATGTTCACGAAGTCGCCCATGGACTCGAACAGGCGCGCGTAGAGAGTGGAAAGGCGGGTTTCCACGAAGAGTGCAGCGGGAACGGCCTCGGCGCCGGTTCGCCAGTCTACGACGAACAGGCCCGTGGGAGCATTGACCGCAGTATCCCACCAATGGGCGGCGGGCGGATTCTCTCCGGCGGCCATGGCGGGAATCACCATGCCTGCCGGCAGCAGGCGGTCGTGCGTATCCGGCTTGATTCCGCCGGAACCGGCTTCAGAGCCGGCACAAGCCGGAGGAGCGAGCGGACGCGCCTGGTTCGGGTCGTGTTCACGGCCGGGAAACCCTGACGGCCGCAAATTCAATTCCCCCAGCGGCAAGGCCAGAGCGCGCAACATCGGCTCGTCCAAAGGCTGGCTGGAGAGCACGGTCAGCTTGTGCCCCGCTACCATGGCACTCTGGGAAGCGCGCAGGAAAAGCCTGTCTTCATCGCGCACGGTGCCACAGAAAGAAGGCGGGAGGCCGGAAGGTAAAATAGGCATGGCCGTTCCGCGATTCATCAACGGTGCTCCGTCGAGCCAGACATAGACGTTCCAGCCCGCATGGTTGGGAGTTGGAACGGCTAAGGCGCCGGGACCCTCGGCCCGGCGGGCGGGAGACGATTGCAGTCTGTCTCCCAGGTTCCGGCTGATGGCGGCGTTGGCGGATTGCAGGCTATCCAATTCAGCCTGCAGGCGGCTATTCACCAGAAAAGCGGCGAATTGTCCGGCAAACAAGTAAAAAGAAATTAGGGTTAGTGCGATCAGCAGAACGACCGGGATGACTCCGATAAAGACGTAGGTCACGATCAGACGGTTACGCAGACGCCACAGCAGCCGGGCTTTAATCCACCGCATGGCCAGGATGGCAAATAGCACAATGGAGGCCAGGCTCAGCCAGGTGACCCAGGCGGCAAGGCCGCGGCTGAATGTGGGAGCAAAGGCAGCAAAGATTTTTTGCAGCGCGAACAGGAAGGCATCCAGGCCGAAAAGAAACCAGGCGAACCGGGCGAGATGGCTGCGGGGTAGCAAGCCGAGTTGCCCTAGCCGCAGCCGGACCTGGTGAATGACCGCCATGATGACGAAGGCTGATTATAGACGCGCCAAGGGCTGTGATTGCAGCCCTGAAAAGCCGCTACGGGTTAGGAAGCTCTGAGAAACAAAAGCCTGCGTCGTGAACGCAGCAGAGGCAAAGCAGCCTTCCACATGGACAAGAATGTCGGCGCCGCACCTTAGCAAATGAACTAATTTGCGTCGATGCGCAGGTTCAGATCCACTTGTTTGCGATTGTCGAACTGGCTCACTGTCTTGGTATCTGACTTACGTCCCTTATAAAGGGCGTAGATCTCGTAGTCGATATTCAGGGAAAGTCCCGGAAAACGAAATACCCCATCCGGGCCGACGATATAGGTTTTGATCCCCTTGGTGTGAGTGTCGGTCAGGTAAACCACGGCATCGGTCAAAGGCTGATCGGCATGATTGATGACCCTACCGGTGAGGAGACGGCCGGCATCTTCTTTTTCCTTAGCTTGCGAGATCGGAGCAGCCGCCAGAATTGCCAGAAAAAGCAGGATGAGAGCGGCGCGATATTTTTGCATGGGCATTCTTTCAGGAAGCCGGAGGATAACTCCCAAGTCTAGTATGTCAGATGCACGCCGATATCCTCCCGCTCGTCGTAGGTGATGTGAACTTTGACGTCTTCGGGAAGCTCCAGCGTTCTGCCTTGCTGGGTTTTGTAGCCCTTAAGGTCGGCCGAGATAAGATAGTCGGACGGGCCCACGGGCACGCGCTGGGCAAACTCGCCCCGGTGGTCCGAATAAAGCTCCCAATGCGGTCTTTTCTTATCGGCGGGACGAATCTTGACCTTGACTCCGTACAATGGGCGGTTATCCGGACCCCAGACGGTACCGTAGATCAGAGCGTAAGGTTGCTCCGCGCTCTTTGCCGGTTTCTTCGTTTCGGTATCGCCTTGCGCGCAAGCCAGGACCGAAACGCCGGTCACAGCGCTTGCGCAGAGAAGGATCAGCATCAGTTGGCGGAGGACGCCTGGGAACCCGGACTGAATGGTGAGCGTGGAAATTGGTGCGGGATGATGGACTATTCCAGGCCTAGGAGTAGTCACCGTCTTCGGCTTCCTCCTCGTCGTCATCGTCGTAGGGTTCTTCCTCGACGGCCTTGAGCTCAAGCGGACTGGTAGTCACAATTTCAAAATCGGTGCCGCACTCGGGGCAGGAGACGATCTCCCCCTCTTCCACTTCTATATCAATATCGAGATTCGATTCGCATTCCGGACAATAAACCATGATTGCCTCCGTTCAAGCTACCGCCTAGTAAAAAGCCTCCTGATAATATTTAGATTCTCCTGAGGCGCAGGTCAAGGGATTAGGTCAGACCTGGGTCAAGCTCCAGGCTTTTTTGGGTGAGGTCGGGCCGGGGTGGATGGCGAGAAAGCGGCATCCGGGGCGGGCTGCAGCTGGGATGGGATGGGATGACGAGACTTGGCTATACCGTACAAAGCGTGGCATGGCTCATCCTCGCATTGCTGGGACAGGCTCATGGCGACGCGGCTGCAAACAGCCTGGATCCGAAGATCGCCAGCGCGCTGCGGCAGATTTCGGCGCAGCGCGTGGAAAGCGATATCAGGCAACTGGTGAGTTTTCACACCCGGGTCAGCATCTCCGCGCAGGACGCGGACGCGATTGCGGCCCATCATGGCATTGGAGCGGCACGTGAGTGGATCAAGAGCGAATTTGAGCACTACTCGCAGGCTTGCGGCGGCTGCCTGGAGGTGAAGACCGATAGCTTTACTGCGGCCGCAGGAGATCGCATTCCGCATCCGATCGAAATGACCAATGTTTATGGGGTGTTGAAGGGTGACGATGCGGAGAGCGCCAGGCGCATCGTGTTGGTCACCGGGCACTACGATTCGCGAAACTCCGACACCTCCGATGCCGCAGGCGAGGCGCCGGGCGCGAATGACGATGCCAGCGGCACAGCCGTCAGCCTGGAATGTGCCCGCGTTTTGAGCAAGCTGAAATTTCCGGCGACGATAGTTTTTTTGACCGTAGCCGGGGAAGAACAGGGCCTGGTGGGCAGCGGCCATTTTGCCGAGATGGCGAAAGCGAATGGCTGGAACATTGAAGCCGTATTGAATAACGACATCGTGGGCGGCGACCGCAGCCCGCAACAGGATACGGCCAGGGTGCGGGTTTTCTCCGAGGGCGTGCCGGTGGCTGCGTCCGACGCTGATTTGCGGCTGATTCGCGCTACGGGCGCGGAAAACGATTCTCCCTCGCGCGAACTGGCCCGCTATATTGCCGAAACCGGCCGAACGTATCATACCCAGGTGACGCCGATGATGATCTTCCGTCCCGATCGCTATCTTCGAGGCGGAGACCATAGCGCCTTCAATCGCCAGGGGTATGCGGCGGTACGTTTCACCGAATATCGCGAAGACTTTCACCATCAGCACCAGAATGTGCGCGTGGAAAATGGTATCCAGTATGGCGATTTGCTTCAATTCGTGAATTTCGATTACGTGGCGAAGGTAGCCCGGCTGAATGCCGCGGTGCTGGCCTCATTGGCGGCTGCGCCGGCGCCGCCAAAGAATGTCCGCTTGCTGACCAAGCAACTGGAAAACGATTCGACGCTGGAATGGAATGCGGTTGCGGATGGACATGGGGGAAACGCGGAGTATGAAATTCTGCAACGAGCGACAACCGGTGCCGAATGGGAACCGGTGAAGACCGAAAAAGGCGCAACGCGCGTAACTCTTCCCGAATCGAAAGACAATGTGATTTTCGCGGTGCGCTCTGCCGACAGAATGAGACATAAGAGTCTACCCGTCGTGCCTGTTCCGGAACGTTAAACCCGCAAGCTGGTAGGATTGAAAGGTCGAGTCGGCCTCGTCACTTATGCCCCGCGATTTCTCAGTAGAAATGGGTTTCCCGCCATTCCGCGGCGCGGTGCGCCAGATCATTCTGGGCAGCACCGCGATTTATGTGGTGATCCTGCTGCTGGTGTCATTTGAACCCGCAGCCGGGCAGCGGTTGGTGGTGCTGGGAACGCTGGATCCCTTTCACATTCGGCAGGGATGGTTGTGGCAGTTTGTTACCTATCCTTTCGTTTACGTCGACCCTCTCGATTTCGCGCTGTCACTGCTGGGAATTTATTTCCTGGGAGGGGCGGTGGAAGAGCGTACCGGGCCGGGTGGATTTTACGGGCTGTTCTTTGGCGGCGTGATTCTCTCGGGGATCGCCGGCTTTGCATTGTCGATCATGGGGGTGACGCATGGGGCGGCTTACGGTTCGGGTGCGGCGGCCAATGCGATCCTGATGGTGTTCTACCTCTTCAATCGGGGCGCGCCCATCATGCTGTTTCCCATTCCGATTCGCATTCCGGTGAAATGGATTGTGCTGTTTGCGGCCGCCGTCGAAGTGGCGTATTTGCTGCTGAGTCATTTCGCGTTGTTCTATTTCATTCTTTTGTTGGGGCTGGGCGCAGGTTATGTCTGGTATCTGGCGTTTTTGACCCGCAGGTCGCGAGTGGGCGTGGTGGGCGTCTCCGAAAAATATTTTGGGCTCCGCAATTCCTACTATCGCTGGAAGCGCAAACGCGCCGCCCGCAAATTTGAAGTCTACATGCGCAAACACGACCGCACCGTGACCTTCGACGAGCACGGTAACTACATCCCTCCGGACGACGATAAGAAAAACGGCGGATCGAAGTCGGGCTGGGTGAATTAGGCTCGCGAGTTTGGCCATGCCGAGGCTGATCGTTCGGAGACATTGGGCGGAAGAGCCCGCCCGATCGCAGTCGGCAGGATCTTGCGACGGCCGCCAGGCTTTCGTGCGGTGGAAAACCTGCGATCCCTTAGCTGTACTGCTGCGGACGCCGGCGTAAGGTCCTTCGCAGCTTTCGCTGCTCAGGATGACAATGGGTAAGTACTTCAAGGGGAAGGTTGGGTGGCGAGACCATGGAAATCCTGGAACGCACATAAGATTTCCGGTGGCAACTCTTCTCTTCGCGATTTTCCTTTGAATCCCAGGTCGTGGCCGCCGCGGTCGACTGTCAGCAGACGCGTTTCGGCGGGAATCAATTGCAACGCCGCTTCCATTTCGGAGATCGTGCCGAAGGGATCAAGCGTTCCGTGAACAAACAAGGCCGCTGTTTTCAGCTTGGGAAAATGCGCGGTGCGCACCTGTTCCGGCTTGCCGGGCGGATGCAGCGGGTACGAGAGCACAAGTAAAGCAGCGGCAAGATCCGGTTCATCGGCGCAGAGCATTGAGGCCTGGCGGCCGCCGTAGGAATGTCCGCCGAGAAATATTTTTCCCGAGACCAGCCTACGCATGGCCTCGACGGCTCGCTTTAATCCCTCGCGGTCTCGCGCGGCATTCCCGGGATGCGGCGGCCCGAATGGACGCTCCTGGCGAAATGGAAGATCGCAGCGCAACACAGTGACACCTGCGGCGGCAAAGGCTTCCGCGACTGCGACGAGTAATGAGGAGCGGCAATTCGCTCCTGCCCCGTGAGCCATGACAAGGGCATTGCGGTTGGGCTCCGCGGGATGGTGAAGAAATCCGCGAAGGAGAGGGTTGCAGGAATTGTCGGAAATGGGTTCAGGGGGCTTCACCCGTTTAATCATACCGTGGGCGGAAAGGATGCAATTGTGATCGCAAAGAGTCAGGGTCCGGCAATCAGTTGAATTTCGACGCGCCGCCGTAACATTTTGTGCGTGGGCCGATTTTAGAGCGTGAGCAGGGCGTCCAAACATTCCCGCTCCAGCGATTGCACGGGATTGTCGAGACTCGCGGACAAAATTTTTCCATCGCGCAAGCTCAATTCCACGCGATCCTCAAAGGTTTCTTTGCCAACCGACGCGATAAACTTGCCCTCGCTCTTTTGTACCTGAACCCAATTGTTCGGCGTATCGGAAACCGGCTGGCTCATCCACCCGGCCGGTAGCTTAATGGCCCGGTGCGCTGGAGGAATATGGCGCACCAAAACCTTCGCGATCTGGCGAGTGGTGTCCAAGCTGGTGAGCGTTAAGGGCTGCGCAGCCCCCGCGTTACTTCTTCTCTCGCGCCGCCCGTTTTGCCGCCCCGTCCCGCACCACATGAAGCCGCATGAAGTTGGTCGAGCCGGAGGCCATTTGCGTTCCGGCCACCACGCCTAGGACGTCGCCGGCTTTCACCTTTTGCTTGCGCACCAGTTCGGATTCGGCGGCGCGCACCATGTCCTCGGCGCTGCGCGCCTGTTCGCGGCGCAGCGGATGTACGCCCCACAGCAGGTTCATGCGATTGCACACTGGCGGCACGTGGCTGAAAGCATAGATTCGCGCCTTGGGGCCGATACTTCGAGATCAGCCGCGCGGTATTGCCGGTGTCTGTGAAGACGGCAATCGCGCCCATGTGGAGATCCTCGGCGGCATGGGCAACCGATTCGCAAATGGTCTCGGCGATGGAAAGCCGGCGGTGACTACGGCGGCGCATGGGTGCCTCGCCAATGTTGCTCTTCCGCCTCGACCACGATCTTGGCCATCATGGCCACAGTTTCGCGGGGTATCGGCCGGTGGCGGTTTCGGCCGAAAGCATCACCGCGTCGGTGCCGTCGAAAACTGCGTTGGCCACGTCGCTGGCTTCGGCGCGGGTGGGCCGCGGATTCTCGATCATGGATTCGAGCATCTGGGTCGCGATGATCACCGGCTTGCGCCAATCCGAGGCGCGGCGAATGACATGCTTTTGGATGACCGGAACTTTTTCCGGCGCCATCTCCACGCCCAGATCGCCGCGTGCCACCATTACGCCATCGGCGGCCTCGAGAATTTCTTCCAGCTGCTCAAGCGCCTGCGGCTTTTCCAGTTTGGCGATCGACCGGGCAGGTCGCTGCCGCAAGCCTCAATCACTTCCTTCACCTGGCGGATATCGGCGGCGGAGCGCACGAACGACAGGGCGACCACGTCCACGCCATGCTTCAGGCCAAATTCCAGGTCATCGCGGTCTTTGGGCGTGAGCGCCGGAATGGAGAGCGCGATGCCCGGGCAGATTGATGCCCTGGTGCTCGCCCAGCATGCCGCCGTTGATCACTTCGCATTCGACGTCTTCGCCGCGCAGACCGGTAACGCGCAGTTCGATTAATCCGTCGGAGAGCAGGATGCGCGCGCCGGGCCGCACCTCGCGAGCCATGCTTGCGAACGTGGTCGAGATCAGGACTGCGGTGCCGGGGACGTCGCGCGGCGTGATGGTCACCTTGGAGCCTGCTTTCAGCAGGACGGGGGCGTGGTTTTTGAGGCGGCGGGTGCGGATTTTGGGGCCTTGCAGATCCTGCAAGATGCAGATGGTGCGATTCTCTTTTTCGGCGGTGCGGCGCAACCGCTCGATGTTATGGGCGTGGTCTTCGTGGGTGCCGTGAGAAAAATTCAGGCGGGCGACGTCCATGCCCAGGCGCATGAGATCGGTCATGATGGGAATGCTGTTACATGACGGGCCGATGGTGCAGATAATTTTGGCGCGGCGGCCCGAGGCCGAAGGCGAGGATGATTGCAGGATGGAAAAATCTCCGGGAACGGGGACTGTTTTGCCGTCTTTCAAGCGGTCTCCGACTGGTAATGAAATTTTGGTGATGCCGACTATTTTACCTGCTAAAGGCTGAGGGAAACCGGTAGGGAATCACAGGATTTACCGCGCCGCTTTCGAAACGGGCATGGCGGTGAGTTCGCGCCCCAGTTGGGTGCGCGGATACAGCATGGCGTTGAATTCCGCGCCTACGAGAATGATCAGCGAAATCATATACATCCAGACCAGGAGCGCGATGGCTATACCCAGCGAGCCGTACATCAGCTGTAATCGGCATAGCGCCGCAGATACCAGCCAAACAGCAAAGTCGCTGCGAACCACGACGGCGGTCGCCAGAACTGCGCCCGGCAGCACGCTATGCCAGGGTTGGGTGCGCGGCACGGCATTATGATAAATGAGCGAGATGACCGCAATGCTGGTGAGGATGGCGATGGTCCAGCGGGCGACGATCCACATCAAGAGCACGTAAAAGCCGAGTTCGTGATTGAGATGGAAAAGCAGCTTGGTTTCAATGCGGGCGCCGGAAGCCACCAGAATGGTGGCAAAGGTGAGTGGTATGCCGGCGAGCACAACGAGTTGAAACGAGATGATGCGCTCTTTCACCAATCCCCAGATTTTGGGCAGCTCGTAGCAGCGGCGGAAACCATCCATCCAGGAGATCATGACGCCCGAAGAAGTCCAAAGGGTCAGCAGAGACGCGCTGACGAGGAGCCCGATATGACGCTGGTTGGCGCCTTTTAAAAAGGCCAGGGTAAGACCGCTGCCGGTGGGCAGAATGCGGTCAAGTGCGTAGCCGATCTCCCGCAGGTAGGCGGCAATTTTGCGGGAGGTCGCCAGAATCGAGCCCACCACCAGGAGCGCCGGGAAAAAAGTAAGAATCGAGGAGTATGCGGACGCTTTGGCGGTGGCGAACGCGTCATGCTCGAACGCACGCCAAACCGCGATCCGAAACAGGCGCAGGAAGCGCACCATGTGTGGCCCCAGCCTATTGCGCGCAGACGCGGGACGCAATAGGGAAATCGAGGCGGGTTCCTGATCGCGCAATCGCTCGGGGTTAGCGTGCATGAAAGATCAATCTGGTGCGCGGACTTCTAATGGAGCTACTCGCCGGGCACAACTATGATGCGACGATGACCCGAAATGTGGGCGAATCGTCTCAATCTCCGCTCCCGGCGCCCAACATAATGCCCTAATTCCGGGCAAAAGCAAAGGGGCGGATTTCTCCGCCCCTCCGGCGTTCTTTCTGGTTATTCCGCTGCCATCTCTTCGGTCTCGCCCTCGGTACGCATGAGTTCGAGCGCGCGCTCGGCCTCTTCGTAAGCTTGCGAGACCTCCTCTTGTACCTTGGCGGCAGCCTCTTCCATTTCCGGCGAGAGGCGGACGTTGCGGTAGTACTCCATGCCGGTTCCGGCAGGGATGAGGCGTCCCACGATGACGTTCTCCTTCAGGCCGCGCAGGTGGTCCACCTTGCCCTGAATGGAGGCTTCGGTGAGCACGCGCGTAGTCTCCTGGAACGACGCCGCCGAGATGAACGAGTCGGTTGAGAGCGAAGCTTTGGTGATGCCGAGGAGCAACGGCCGGCCAGTCGCCGGTCGTCCGCCACTGGCGATCACCCGCTCGTTCTCTTCCGAGAAGGCGAACTTATCCACCTGCTCTTCCAGCAGGAACCTGGTGTCGCCGACGTCTTCCACCTTGCGCCAGCGCATCATCTGGCGAACGATCACCTCGATGTGCTTGTCGCTGATGTTGACGCCCTGCAAGCGGTAGACTTCCTGGATTTCGTTCACCAGGTAAGCCTGCAGTTCCTTCTCGCCGAGCACGGCCAGGATGTCATGCGGATTGAGCGGCCCGTCCATCAGCGGTTCGCCCGCCTTCACGCGCTCGCCTTCCTGCACGTTGATGTGCACGCCACGCGGCACCGAGTACTCCTTTTCGGTTCCGTTGTCGGCTTGCACGTAGAGTTTGCGCTGGCCCTTCGAGACCTCGCCGAACTTGACCGTGCCATCGATTTCGCTGATGACCGCGGTTTCGTGCGGCTTGCGAGCCTCGAACAATTCCACCACGCGCGGCAGACCGCCAGTGATGTCTTTGGTCTTGGTGGTCTCGCGCGGGATCTTAGCCAGCACGTCGCCAGGATGCACATTGTCACCGTCCTGAACCATCAAGTGGGCGCGCGATGGCATCAGGTAGCGCTTGCTGCTCTTGCCCTTGATGACGATCGCGGGCTGTCGCTTTTCGTCGGGCGAATCCGCCACGACGTGCCGCGACAAGCCGGTAACTTCGTCGACTTCCTCGTGAAGTGTCACACCTTCCTGCAGGTCCTTGAACTGCACCGTGCCGCCGATTTCGGTGAGAATGGCGAAGGTATAAGGATCCCACTCGACCATGACCTGGCCGAGTTGGACGGTATCGCCTTCGTTCACCTTCAGCTTGGCGCCGTACACCACGGAGTAGCGCTCGCGCTCGCGGCCCTTTTCGTCGACCACGGCAATCGAGCCCTGGCGGTTCATTACGACAAGGTCGCCCGACTTGGCTTTGACGGTTTGCAGGCCGATGAAGCGCACAGAGCCGACATTCTTGGCGTCCAGACGCGACTGCTCGGAGACTCGCGATGCCGTACCGCCGATGTGGAAGGTACGCATGGTGAGCTGGGTCCCGGGTTCGCCGATGGACTGCGCCGCGATGACCCCGGTGGCTTCGCCGAGTTCGACGAGGCGTCCCGAGGCCAGATTGCGGCCGTAGCACATCACGCAAACGCCGCGCTTGGACTCGCAGGTGAGCACGGAGCGGATCTTCACCCGCTCGATGCCCGCGGCCTGAATGGTCCCTGCGAGATCCTCGGTGATCTCCTGGTTGATGTCCACCACCACGTTGCCGTCGTAGTCTTTGATTTTCTCGAGCGAGACGCGGCCGATGATGCGATCGCGCAGCGGCTCGATAATTTCGCCGGCTTCCACGATACCGGAGACGTAAATGCCATCCACCGTGCCGCAATCGTATTCGCTGATGATTACGTCCTGCGCCACGTCCACCAGGCGGCGGGTCAGGTAGCCGGAGTCGGCGGTCTTCAGCGCGGTATCCGCCAGGCCTTTACGCGCGCCGTGGGTCGAAATGAAGTATTGCAACACCGTCAACCCTTCACGGAAGTTGGCCGTGATGGGCGTCTCGATGATTTCACCGGAGGGCTTGGCCATCAGACCGCGCATGCCGGAGAGCTGGCGAATCTGCTGTTTCGATCCGCGGGCGCCGGAGTCGGCCATCACGTAAATCGGGTTCATGATGCCTTCCTTGTCGCGTTGCTGCATCTGGCCGAACATCTCATCGGCAACCTTTTCGGTGATCGCCGACCAGATTTCGATGACCTTGTTGTAGCGTTCGCCGTTGGTGATGGCGCCGTCCAGATATTGCTGCTGCACGTTGACCACTTGCTTCTCGGCGTCGCGCACCAGCGTCTTCTTGTTATCCGGAATGACCATGTCGTCGATGCCGATGGACAATCCGGCGCGGGTCGCGTAGCGGAATCCCAGGTCTTTGATCTCGTCGAGCATCCTGACCGTGACTTCCAGGCCAAAACGCAGGTAGCCGTAATTGACCAACTGGCCGATTCCTTTTTTCTTGAGCAGTCCGTTGATGTATGGCATGCCCTCGGGCAAATGGTCGTTCAGAATGGCGCGTCCTACGGTGGTGCTCAGGAATGACCGCTCATAGTTCACCGGCTCGGTGTGAATTACGTCCTGATCGTCGTAGGCAGCCGTGAGGTCAATCACCTCGCCGGTATAGCGCAGACGAATCGGAGTTAGGGTTTCGACTTCGCCGGCTTCCAGCTGCCATCAGGACTTCTTCGATGTTGGCGAAAGCGCGGCCCTCGCCCTTGGCGCCGGGCTTGCCCTTGGTCAGATAGTAAAGTCCCAACACCATATCCTGCGTGGGCACCGTGATGGGCTGGCCAGAGGCCGGCGAAAGAATGTTGTGCGAAGACAGCATCAGCACGCTAGCTTCCACCTGGGCTTCCGGAGACAGCGGAATATGCACCGCCATCTGGTCGCCGTCGAAGTCGGCGTTGAATGCCGTGCAAACCAGCGGGTGAATGCGGATGGCCTTGCCTTCCACCAGCACCGGCTCAAAAGCCTGAATGCCGAGGCGGTGAAGCGTAGGCGCGCGGTTCAACATTACCGGATGGTCTTTGATGACCTCTTCCAGAATGTCCCACACGATGGACTCCTGCTGCTCGACCATTTCTTTGGCCTGCTTGATAGTGGTGCAGTGCCCGGTCTGTTCCAGCCGGTGATAGATAAACGGCTTGAAGAGTTCGAGCGCCATCTTCTTAGGCAAGCCGCACTGGTGCAGCTTGAGTTCGGGACCAACCACAATTACCGAACGGCCGGAGTAATCCACGCGCTTGCCCAGCAGGTTCTGGCGGAAGCGTCCCTGCTTGCCTTTCAGCGTGTCGGAGAGCGACTTCAGCGGACGGTTGTTGGCCCCACGCAGCACGCGGCCACGGCGTCCGTTGTCGAATAATGCATCCACGGCTTCCTGCAGCATGCGCTTTTCATTGCGCACGATCACTTCCGGGGCGTGCAGATCCATCAGCTTCTTCAAGCGGTTGTTGCGGTTGATCACGCGGCGGTACAGATCGTTCAGGTCAGACGTGGCGAAACGGCCGCCATCGAGGGGAACCAGCGGGCGCAGCTCGGGTGGAATGACCGGGACTACGTCGAGAATCATCCAATTCGGTTTGTTGCCGCTCTTGCGGAACGCCTCTACCACTTTCAAACGCTTGGTGTACTTGAGCCGTTTCTGCAGCGAGCTCTCGTTCTTCATCTTCTCGCGCAGCTCCACCGACAGGCCCTCGGTGTCCACCCGCTTGAGAAGTTCTTTAATGGCTTCCGCGCCCATCATTGCCTTGAAGCCGGCGGGGCGGAATTGCTGATCCAGTTCGCGGTACTTGGCTTCGTCCTTGATTACTTCGTGCTCTTTGACCGGAGCATCGCCGGGCTCGACCACGACGTAAGCTTCGAAGTACAGCACCGACTCCAGATCACGCAGCGAGATATCGAGCAGGTGGCCGATGCGGCTGGGCAGCCCCTTGAAGAACCAGACATGCGAGCAGGGCGAAGCCAGCTCGATATGGCCGAGGCGCTCACGGCGGACCTTCGACAAAGTAACTTCCACGCCGCATTTGTCGCAGATCACTCCGCGGTGCTTCATGCGCTTGTATTTGCCGCAGAGACACTCCCAGTCGGTAACCGGGCCGAAGATGCGGGCACAAAACAATCCATCACGTTCCGGCTTAAAAGTGCGGTAATTAATGGTTTCTGGCTTGGTGACTTCTCCATGCGACCAGCTCCGGATCTTCTCAGGGGAAGCCAGGCTGATACGGATGGCGTCAAAGTCAGCAATCGGGTTTGCCATTTCAAAGGGGCTCGAACGGAACAAGGTGGTCCTCCGCTTCCTGCGGCGCTATCGTTGCCGCTTTACGGCTCCTGAAATCCAGTGGCTGGTGACTAGTGGCTAGTCAAAGCCATTGCTCCCGGCACGAGAGGTAGGAGCAATCCCCTGTGCCTGCTTCGTAAGTATTCTGTGGCCAGCAGCAAATCACTGGCCACCATCCACCGATTTCTCAATCCGCCGCGACTGGCGTGGTGGTACCCAAAACCGGTTTCTTCTCTCCGGCCTTGATCAACTCCACATCCAGGCACAGCGACTGCAACTCGCGAATCAGCACGTTGAACGATTCCGGCACGCCCGGCTCCATGGCGGCTTCGCCCTTGACGATGGCCTCGTAAATCTTGGTACGGCCATACACGTCGTCGGACTTCGCCGTCAGCAGTTCCTGCAGGATGAACGCCGCACCGTAAGCTTCGAGCGCCCAAACTTCCATCTCGCCGAAACGCTGTCCGCCGAATTGCGCCTTTCCACCCAAGGGTTGCTGGGTGATCAGCGAATACGGCCCGATGGAGCGTGCGTGAATCTTGTCGTCCACCAGGTGCGACAGCTTCAGCATGTAGATGTAGCCGACCGTAACCGGCTGTTCGAACTTGTCGCCGGTCATGCCGTCGTGCAAGTAGGTCTTGCCCGAAGTCGGCAGCCCGGACTGCTCGAGCAGCGCCTTGATTTCGCCCTCGCGCGCGCCGTCAAATACCGGCGAACCGGTAAAGACGCCGCCTTTCAAGGTCTCGGCCACCGCTGGCAACTCCTCGTCGCTCAACGTCGCCGATAATGTCCGCCAGCTGCGAATCCTTGAACAAAGCCTTCAACTCGCGCCGGATGGCTTCGGCTACTTGCGAGTTCTCCGCCAGCAGCTTGGTGATCTTTTTCGCCCATCTTCCATCCCGCCCAGCCCAGGTGGGTTTCGAGAATCTGCCCCACGTTCATACGGGAAGGGACGCCCAGCGGATTGAGCACGATTTCCACCGGCGTGCCGTCGTCGAGATAGGGCATATCTTCGTCGGGCAGAATGCGGGCAATGACGCCCTTATTGCCGTGACGGCCGGCCATCTTGTCGCCCACGCTCAGCTTGCGCTTCATGGCGACATAGACTTTCACCAGCTTTATGACTCCCGGCGGCAGCTCGTCGCCCTTGGTCAGCTTGTCTTTGCGCTCGTTTACGATCTTCTTGAGCACATCGATCTGGCGCGAGGTCATCTCCTCGATCTCGTCGATCTGCTCATTCACCCGCGGATCTTTGTCGGCATACTTGATGCGCTTCAGGTTGCGGGTGGAGATGCGCTCGATGGCGTCGCGATCGAGAACCATATCCTTGGTCAACAGGCGCTTGTTGGTGCGCTCGTCGTGCAGGTCGGCGAGCACTTCCTTGCCGCCCAGGATGTTTTCCAGGCGCTTCAGGCGCTCGTCGGTCAGAATGCGGATTTCGTCGGAGAGGTTCTTCTCGAGCTTCGCGATCTGCGTGCCTTCAATCGCCTTGGCCCGCTCGTCTTTCTCCTGGCCTTTGCGGGAGAAGATCTTCACGTCCACGATCACGCCCTCGATGCCGGGAGGGCAGTAGAGCGAAGCGTCACGCACGTCGCCCGCTTTTTCGCCGAAGATGGCGCGCAGCAGTTTTTCTTCCGGCGTCAGCTGGGTTTCACCCTTGGGCGTAACTTTGCCCACGATGATGTCGCCCTGCTTGATGGTGGCGCCGATGCGGATCACGCCCGCTTCATCCAGATTGCGCAGCATGGATTCGCTGACGTTTGGGATATCGCGAGTGACTTCCTCGGGACCAAGTTTCGTGTCGCGCGATTCCAGCTCAAATTCCTCGATGTGTAACGAGGTGTAATAGTCCTCTTTCACCAGCTTTTCGGAGACCAGAATGGCGTCTTCGAAGTTGTAACCGCGCCAGGGCATGAACGCGACAAGGACGTTCCGTCCCAGCGCCAGCTCGCCTTTATCGGTGCAGGGTCCGTCGGCGATCACCTGGCCCTTGATCACGCGCTGCCCTTTTTTCACCAGCGGCTTCTGGTTGATGCAGGTGTTCTGGTTGGAGCGCTTGAACTTGGTGAGCTGATAAATGTCGCTGCCCACCTCGCGCGAGAGCTGCCCGGGATGATGTTCGCCTTCGACGCGTACGATGATGCGCTCGGAGTCGACCGAATCGATGAAGCCGTTGCGCCTCGCCAGAATCACCGCGCCTGAATCGCGAGCGGTGACGCCTTCCATGCCGGTGCCTACAATCGGAGCCTCGGCGCGGAGCAAGGGAACAGACTGGCGTTGCATGTTCGCGCCCATCAGCGCGCGGTTGGCATCGTCGTGCTCCAGGAACGGCACCAGCGACGCGGCCACTGAAACCAGCTGCTTGGGGCTGACATCGATGTAATCCACTTCATCGCGCGTGACCAGCACGAAGTTGCCGGCCTTGCGGGCGTTGACCAGATCGCCCACCATGACGGCCTTTGTCGTCCAACTCAACGTTGGCCTGCGCGATGACGTGGCGATCTTCTTCCCAGGCCGACAAGTAAAAGGAATAGGGCTCAAGCTCCATCGCCTTCTTCTTGCGATCTTTCAAATCGGCGTTGATCTTTTCGCTTTCGTGCTTCTCGATGTGGTCGCCGACCTTCAAATCGCTGTCGCCGGCATTGACCACGGTGACGTAATCGAGCACACGCCCCGCCTTGACGCGGCGGTAGGGCGACTCGATGAAGCCGTAGTCGTTAATGCGCGCGTAGCAGCTTAGGGACGAGATCAGTCCGATGTTCGGGCCTTCCGGCGTCTCAATCGGGCAGATGCGGCCGTAGTGCGTGGGGTGAACGTCGCGGACTTCGAATCCCGCGCGCTCCCGTGACAAGCCGCCCGGCCCAAGGGCGGAGAGACGCCGCTTGTGGGTGATTTCCGACAGCGGGTTGGTCTGATCCATGAACTGCGAAAGCTGCGACGAACCGAAGAACTCGCGGATCGCGGCCATCACCGGCTTGGCGTTCACCAGGTCGTGCGGCATCGCCGTGGACATCTCCTGGTACACCGACATTTTTTCTTTGATCGCCCGCTCCATGCGCACCAGGCCGATGCGGAACTGGTTTTCCATCAGTTCGCCGACCGCGCGGACGCGGCGGTTGCCCAGATGATCGATGTCATCCACCGCGCCGATGTTCTTGCGCAGCTTCAGCAGGTAGCGGATGGTGGCGTAGAAATCCTCGGGCTCGAGGGTGCGGTTGTCGAGGTTCTCGTTGCCATTTTTCTCGAACAGCTTGATGTTGAATTTCAGCCGGCCCACACGCGAGAAATCATATTTGCGCGGGTCGAAGAACATGCCATGGAACAACGCCGTCGCGGTATCGAGCGTGGGCGGATCGCCCGGCCGCAGCTTGCGGTAGATTTCGATCAGCGCTTCCTGCGGCGTCTTCACCGCATCGCGCTTCAGGGTCTGGCTCAGCACCGTGCCCACATCGTCGCGCTCGGGGAAGAACAGGCTTAGCTCGACTACACCCGATTCGAGGATCTTTGACACCTTGTCGGCGGTCAGCTCGGAGTTGGCTTCGAGCAGGATTTCGCCGCTGGTGGTATCCACAACGTCGCCCGCGACCCATGCGCCCTCGAGATCGGAGATGTCCACTTCGATCTCGGAGATCTTTGCCTTTTGAATTTCCTTTAGCGTGGCGGCATTGATCTTGCGGCCGGAGTGCGCAATTTCCTCACCCGACTTGCTCTTGATGCTGTGCGCCAGCTTCATCCCCAGCAGGTTGGTGGGCTTTTCGGCGGAGGAGTCGAGCGTCCAGTAAAGCTTTTTGTCGCGCACTACCAGGCGGTCGGTGGTGTAGAACGTGCGCAGAATGTCTTCCCCGGTGCGCAGGCCGAGGGCACGCAGAAAAATCGTGCCCAAAAATTTGCGTTTGCGATCAATGCGCACGTAGAGCACGTTCTTGTGGTCGTATTCGAACTCGACCCAGGAGCCGCGATAAGGAATAATCTTGCCCAGAAAATAAGTGCGGTTGTTGGCGGTCTCAAAGAACACGCCCGGCGAGCGGTGCAACTGGCTGACGATCACGCGCTCGGTGCCGTTGATAATGAAGGTGCCATTGTCGGTCATCAACGGAACATCACCAAAGAAGACTTCCTGCTCCTTGATGTCGCGAATGGAACGGTTGCCGGTCTCGGCGTCCTTGTCGAAGATGGTCAGCCGCATGGTGACCTTGAGCGGCGCGGAGTAGGTCATGCCGCGCTCTTCGCACTCGGCCACGTCATACTTCAACTGCAGGCCCACCGGATCGCCGCACTTGTTGCAAAAATCAGGCGTGTTGGCGTTGTAGGTGCCGCACTTCTGGCAAAGCACATCGCCAGGATGAAATGGATCGGTGATCACCGTGGAGCCGCAGTTCTTGCAAGTGGTGCGCAGGTGATGCAGCCCCTTCAGGTGGCCGCATTTGCACTCCCAGTTGCCGATGGCGAAGTCCACGAACTCCAGCTGCGAGACGTTGCGGAAGTCGGTAATGGGAAACACCGACTGAAACACGGCCTGCAAGCCGGAGTCGTCACGCTCGCTGGGCAGACGGTCCATTTGCAGAAAGCGATCATAGGACCGCTTCTGCACTTCGATCAGATTCGGAATCTGGATCGTCGCGGGAATCTTGGAAAAATCAAAGCGCTTGCGAAAGTTGTTATCCTTGGCCATTCAGAAAACTCCCCGATCTCTCTAGGCGCAGCCTGGGGGCTGCGCGAAACCACGAAAATGGCGGGCAAACCGCTCGCCCGAAACTCGTTAGTGCAGGCAAGAAAAAAAGACACGTTCGCGCCTACAGGGACATGACTCCCCGCAGGCGCCATTCGCGGCGTCCAGCCTGTGTTGAAATGTATGTTTCCGCGCCAGTCTTTAAGGCCTGTTCCTGTTCCGCCGCCTGCGGAACAAGTCTGCCAACGTTTCAGCGGCTCGTCGCTGTTTCCCGGGTACTACCAGAGCCGCCATTATCTAAGTGAAGCTGGAACTATTTATGTAGATGCTACCACCATTTCCAACGATTCACCAGCAATAGATTCTTTTGTCCGGTAAAGGCCGACATGGAGGCGGGCAGCAGCCCCGCCACCACCCGGCAAATCCCTGGTCAAAGCTCCGGAGTCGCGGCTTACTTTACTTCGACCGTCGCGCCGGCGTCGGTGAACTTCTTCTTAATGGTCTCGGCTTCTTCCTTCGAGACGCCTTCTTTTACCGTTTTAGGTGCGCCATCCACCAGATCCTTGGCTTCTTTCAGTCCCAGGCTGGTGACTTCGCGTACCGCTTTGATAACATTGATCTTGTTCGCTCCAACACCGGTGAGAACGACGGCAAATTCCGTCTTTTCTTCGGCTGGAGCCGCTGCTGCCGCGCCACCGCCGCCGGCCACCATCACCGGCGCTGCCGCCGCGGCCGAAACTCCCAAACGAGTTTCCAGCTTTTTGACCAGCTCCGCCGCCTCGAGAAGCGATAAACCTACGATTGACTCTTCCAGTTGTGCCAAATCCGCCATATTTCAGTCTCCCATTCTTTTCTGCGAGGACATAGCGAACTATGTCCCCGCGAATTATGTTTTATTTCGTCATCCCCAGCCGGGTTTCCAGTGCGCCCATCCCTCACCGCCGCGCCAGACAACGCAGAAAGTTTGGAACCGCGCAACCCTCGGCTGTGAACAACTCAATCTTTGAGTGTGTGGAACCTGGGCCATGCCCCGGTTGGCCGGGTCGAAGACCCGGCCCCACACAAAATCTTTAAGCTTCCTTGAACTTTTGCTTCTCCACGCCCTGGCCAATCACCACCGCCAGATCGCGTCCGGTCGCATTGACCACTGTGGCCAGGCGCTGCGCCGGCGAGTTCAACAGGAACAATAGCTTCGAGTAAAGCTCTTCCTTCGACGGCATGGTCGCCAGCGATTCGATCTCTTTGATCGTAATGACGCGGCCTTCGACCACCCCGGCCTTGAAGGTAAACTCCGGATTGTCCTTGGCATACTTCGACAAAGCCTTGGCTAATGCCACCGGATCACCCGAGGTGTAGGCGATCGAGGTCACGCCCGTCAGGTTCTTCAGCGCCTCTTCGACCTTGGTCCCCTTGGAGGCG
The DNA here is from genome assembly GCA_963834075.1 of uncultured Acidobacteriaceae bacterium. Classification (GTDB taxonomy): domain Bacteria; phylum Acidobacteriota; class Terriglobia; order Terriglobales; family Acidobacteriaceae; genus PALSA-270. The sequence goes on along the minus strand of CAWIAH010000003.1, from coordinate 617,601 downwards.
CGCTCGGCCAGCGTGTTCTTGACCACGCGGTACTTGGCACCCGAAGCCCGCACCGTCTTACGCAGCTCGAAATCCTGCGCCACGGTGAGCTTGTTGTAAGTCGCTACCACCATGCTGCTGACGGATTGCAACTCCTGCCCCAGCACTTCCACTTGTTCAATCTTCTTCGCTTTACTGACCGCCATAATCGGATCCCTTTCGAACCTACTTAGCGACAGCCGCCCTCGGCTGTCCGGAGACGTAGCTGAGCTACCTCTCTACAGTTAAACCTTTGCCGAAGCCTCGATCGCGCTGGTATCGAGCGCAATCCCCGGGCCCATGGTCGAGCTCAAATAGCAACCCTTGATGTACTTGCCCTTGGCCACGGACGGCTTGGCTTTGATCACGCTGGTAATCAGCACGGTGGCGTTATCGACCAGTTTGTCCGGAGTAAATGAAATCTTGCCCACCGGCACATGCACCAGGGCCGTTTTGTCGGTGCGGAACTCGACTTTGCCGGCCTTGACTTCCTGCACCGCCTTGCCCACGTCGAAGGTCACGGTGCCAGTCTTCGGATTCGGCATCAAACCCTTCGGACCCAGCACTTTGCCCAGGCGGCCGACGGATTTCATAACGTCCGGAGTAGCGATCAGCGCGTCGAAGTCGGTCCAGTTTTCCTTGCTGATCTTTTCGACCATCTCTTCGCCGCCTACGAAATCCGCCCCCGCCTGCTCGGCTTCGCGAATCTTGTCGCCGCTGGCGATCACCAGCACCTTCTTCGATTTTCCCAGGCCATGCGGCAGAACCACCGTTCCGCGCACCATCTGGTCGGCATGCTTGGGATCGACGCCGAGGCGGAGCGTGACTTCCACCGTCTCGTCAAACTTGGCGAATTTAACTTTTTGCAGGAGCGGAACCGCATCCTGGATGGTATAGGGCCGGTCTTCGATGGCCTGGCGTGCTTTAACTACATTCTTGCCTGCTCTTTTCATCGTTTCCTCGTCTCCCACCGCTCACCTCTGGTCTGAAGAGCCGTAGTGATTTCGACTTTGTTCTGTGTGGCGCGGGCGCCCTCGCCCGCGAAAACTGCCGAGCTATTCGCTGCGCCGGACAGCCGAGGGCGGCTGTCCCCATAAAAACTATCCCACTACATCGATACCCATCGACCGCGCCGTGCCGCGCACGCTCCTGATCGCCGAGGCGATCGAAGCCGCATTCAGATCCGGCAGCTTTTGCTTGGCGATGTCTTCCACCTGCTTGGCCGAAACCTTCCCAACTTTGTCTTTATTCGGCGCACCCGAGCCCTTGGCGATGCCAGCCGCGCGCTTCAGCAAGATGGAGGCCGGCGGCGTCTTGGTAATGAAAGTGAACGACCGGTCGCTGTAGACCGTGATCACCACCGGAATAATGAGCCCTTCCATTTCCTTCTGGCTGGTGCGGGCATTGAACTGCTTGCAAAATTCCATGATGTTAATCTGCGCCTGACCGAGCGCTGGACCCACCGGCGGCGCCGGCGTCGCCTTGCCCGCCGCGATCTGCAACTTTACTTTTCCTGTTTCCTTTTTTGCCATTGTTTAATCCCTTAAGTCTCTTGTGCTCGGCTCTTAGCAATTCGCATTTGGCCGCTTCAGCTAAATGCTAAGTGCCAAATGCCAAGCGCTACGCCACCTTCTCCACCTGATTGAATTCCAGTTCCACCGGCGTCGAACGGCCGAAAATCGTGACCATCACCTTCAAAGTCTCGCGGTCTTCGTTCACGTCGTCGACCACCCCGGTGAAGGTCGCGAACGGCCCTTCGGTAATGCGCACGCTCTCGTTCTTCTCAAACTTGACCTTCAACTTGGGTTTGTCTTTCGACTCCCCGACACGATAGACAATGTGCTGAACTTCCTCTTCGGAAAGCGGCGTGGGCTGCTGGCCGGTGCCGACGAATCCGGTGACTCGCGGCGTGGCTTTCACCACGTGCCAGACGTGGTCATCCATGTCCATTTCCACCAGCACGTAACCGGGATAGAACATGCGCTCCGAGGTGTACTTCTTGCCGCCGCGCACCTCGGTGACCGATTCGGTGGGGATCAGCACCTTGCCAATCTTGTCTTGCAGGCCAAAAGCCGCGACCCGCGACTCCAATGATTCTTTCACCTTGCGCTCAAATCCCGAATAGGAGTGGATGATGTACCACTTCATGTTGGGATTGCGGGGAGCTTCGGCAACCGCAGTCGCCTCGCCACTGGGTGGCGCTCCGCTCTCCGCGCCGCTCGCTCCAGTTTGGTTTTTCTCTTCGTCCTGCATAGTGTTGCCAACTCCAGCTTCTGAGCCCTTAGATGCCGTGGTGCACCAGATAGCGATATAGCGTGTCCAGACTGTGACTCAAGATAAAATCCACCACTTCAAAAAACGCCGCAAACAGAAACACCGAAATAATGACCACCACCGTGGTGGATTGCACCTCCTGCCACCCCGGCGCCGTCACCTTCTTCATCTCGGTGCGCACATCGTTGTAAAAGGTCTTGGTCCGCTCCGGCCAGGACTTCAGGCGTTCTCCAAAACTCCCGCCCGCAGCTGCGATTGAATTCGCCATTTTTTTCGTTTCCACTCCCATCCCAGCACCCGGCTTTCCGCTCTCCGCTTCAACTCCATCCCGAAAATTCTGGCAGGGGCGGAGGGATTCGAACCCCCAAGTTCGGTTTTGGAGACCGACAGTTTAACCGTTGAGCTTACGCCCCTGTTTCGTGTGGGGCGGGCGCGCTCGCCCGCCTTCAACACTATTTCACTTCTTTGTGCGGCGTGTGCTTGCGGCACCGCCGGCAGAACTTCTTCAGTTCAATCCGGTCTGGTGTCGTCTTGCGGTTCTTCGTCGTCGAATAATTCCGCTCTTTGCAATCACCACACTGCATTGTAATGATTTCCCGGGGCATTGCTTACTCCAATCTATTGTTGATGTAGCGCGGGCGCCCTCGCCCGCGAATGTCGCGAAGCTTGCGCTTCGCCCGGACCGCCGAGGGCGGCTGTCTCTACCTATTACGTGATAATCTCGCTGATCGTGCCCGCGCCCACCGTGTGCCCGCCCTCGCGAATCGCGAAGCGCAAGCCCTTTTCCATCGCCACCGGCGTAATCAACTCAATCACCAACTGCACGTTGTCCCCCGGCATCACCATCTCGGTGCCCGCCGGCAGCTCCGCTACCCCCGTCACATCCGTCGTTCTCAGGTAAAACTGCGGCCTGTAGCCCTTGAAAAATGGCGTGTGCCGCCCGCCTTCCTCTTTGGTCAGGATATAGACCTCCGCCTTGAACTTGGTGTGCGGGGTGATCGACCCACCCTTGGCCAGCACCATGCCGCGCTCCACATCTTCTTTCGCAATGCCGCGCAGCAGCAAGCCGGCATTGTCGCCCGCCAGGCCTTCGTCCAGCTGCTTCTTGAACATCTCCACGCCGGTCACAACCGTCTTGCGGGTGTCGCGGAAGCCGACTATCTCTACTTCCTCCCCGACCTTCACTTTGCCGCGCTCGATTCTGCCCGTCACCACCGTGCCGCGGCCCTGAATCGAGAAGATATCTTCAATCGGCATCAGGAACGGCTTGTCCAGCTCGCGCGCCGGCTGCGGAATGTACTTATCCACAGCCTCCATCAACGCGTCCACTTGCTTCTCCCACTTCTCTTCCCCGTTCAACGCCCCGAGCGCCGACACCTTAATCACCGGCACGTCGTCGCCCGGAAACTGATAGCTCTTCAGCAGCTCGCGCACTTCGAGTTCGACCAGCTCGAGCAGCTCCGGATCGTCCACCGCATCACACTTGTTCAGCGCCACCACCAGATACGGCACGCCGACCTGGCGCGCCAGGAGCACGTGCTCGCGGGTCTGCGGCATGGGACCGTCGGTGGCCGCGACCACTAAGATTCCGCCATCCATCTGCGCCGCGCCCGTGATCATGTTCTTGATGTAGTCGGCGTGGCCGGGGCAATCGACGTGCGCGTAGTGCCGGTTCGCCGTCTCATACTCCACGTGCGCCGTCGCGATCGTAATCCCGCGGGCTTTTTCCTCCGGAGCGTTATCGATCGAATCGAACGACCGGAACTGGATCTTCGGGTTGTGCTTGGACAACACCTTGGTAATCGCCGCCGTCAGCGTGGTCTTGCCATGATCAATGTGACCAATCGTCCCCACATTGCAGTGCGGCTTATTGCGGTCAAATTTCTCTTTCGCCATTTCTCTCTTATGCTCCCATTCGATCAGTTATTGCCGAGTGGCACTAGACTTCCGACTTGCGATGTGTTCGGCCATATCGCTGTTAATCTCAAGTCGCGGGAAGCACTCTGGATCCCAATAACTTGCCCCGGCTTTTGAAAGCTGTTCGGCAACAAAATCGCGAACTATACCTTCTACATTCAAACCGTTCTCGCCCAGGACCATACCTGCCAGGGTATCGCTTATCCGCAATACTAGATCTCATGAACCGCCGACTCCATCCGTCAGCGCTCCTAGTAATACTGGTACAGCTTCTGAAACTTGGTCCGTAAACCCGCGTCCACTTCCTCCAGCTTCGACAAATAAAATTCGCGCATCTGCGCCTGATCGGAAACCGGCAACGCCTGATACAAACCCTGCGCCGTCTTTCCCGACTTCGCCAGGACTTCATCGATCTTGTCGATCAACCGCCTGGCCAGCACTCCATCGACATCGCGGACCCGCAGGTTATTGGTGCGCACCTGCTTGAGGAACCTCTCAACTTTCTCCGCACCAAAAACCCGGGAGATCGAGCTTTTTAGCTCCTCGAACTCCGCTTCCTTCTCAACCTTCAGCGCCGCTTGTTCGAAAGCCATAACTATTGCGAAACCGCAAATCTGGAGCGGGAGACGGGAATCGAACCCGCGACCAACAGCTTGGAAGGCTGTGACTCTACCACTGAGTTACTCCCGCTCAAAACCAGCCGTTAGCCCTTCGCCCTTCGCTAAAAGCTGGCCTGCGGCCTGGCCAATCCAACCAAACCATGGAGCCGATGATCAGGATTGAACTGATGACCTCTCCCTTACCAAGGGAGTGCTCTACCAACTGAGCTACATCGGCTAAACTCTCTCTTCCAGCATCGCTTCGCTTCACGCCGCAAAATGCCCCAACATCGGCCTAGCTGTTACTCAGCCTTCTCCGCGCCTGCTTCTCGGCTCTCCTCGATGCGGATGCGCCAAAAAGCCAGCCCCGTGCGGGCGGCGAACATCCCTAAAACCAGAAGCGTGACGATCCTTAGCCGGATCGCAACTCCAAACACTGGAATCGGATCATTCGACAACGTTACCCAAGACAGAAGCGCCAAACCTGCAAAGCCGGCAAGCGCTAACGCAAATCTGGTCTTAATCTGCAAACCACAACCTCAACCTCAACAATGGTGCACAGGGAAGGATTCGAACCTTCGTACCTCGCTAGGAGGGACAGATTTACAGTCTGTTGGCTTTAACCACTCACCCACCTGTGCGGAAACGCCGCTCTACGGATGGCTCTTCGTTTTAGCCGGCAGTCTTCACCCGAGTTCCTGCGGAGGATCCACGCTGCGGGCGTCCAATGAATAATGCACGCACGAAAACCTGCATGCCGCAAAACCGCAATGGGAAAGCCGTGGAGTGCCTTCAGAAAATCTGCACCACCGCCCGTGCCGCGCAATACCGTGCGTTCCGGAAAATCGTTAGCTGGAGCTGGCGAAGGGATTCGAACCCCTGACCCTCTGATTACAAATCAGATGCTCTACCGGCTGAGCTACGCCAGCACATCCGGCACACTCACCCTTTCAGGGCGAGCGAAGCCCTCTAATCCCTTCCACATGTCCGGGACAATTCTAAAAGTTACCATATCGGTACTTTGGGCGCAACCGGAAGGTCGGAGTGGGCCTTATTCCATTGAATCGCTAGCTGCGGCCCATGCCAACGTATTCGAATCCCATAGCGCGCAACCGGGCGGAATCGAGCAGATTTTTGGTATCAACGATCAGCGGTCGCTTCAGCAGGTGTTTGATGCGATCAAAATCCAATCCGCGAAACTCCGGCCACCCGGTTCCCACCACCAATGCATCCCCGCCCTCGGCGGCGCCGTAGGCGGAATCACAGTAATGGACCGAGCCATTCAGCTCCAGCTTGGCCTCGGTCATCGCTACCGGGTCGTACGCCCGCACCCGCGCGCCCTGAGCCACCAGGCTTTGCGCCAGCCGCATGGATGATGATCCCGCCACCGAGTTGGTGTTGGGTTTGAAGGCCAGGCCCAGCAGGCCGACGTTCTTGTCTTTCACCGATCCGTCGCCGCTGATTTTGTTGACCACGTGCTCCGCCTGGCTGTGATTCACTTCGCGGGCCGCGCTAAGAATCTTCAGTGGCACGCCATTGACCCGCGCCAGTTCGGCCAGGGCTTCCATGTCGGATTCGGCAAAAAGTCCGCCCATGCCCGCACCCGGCTGCAGGCAGCGGGGAGCAATTCTCTTATCCAGGCCGAGAGCTAAGGCCAGGTTAACCGCGTCGGCGTTTACCCGTTCGCAGAGATTCGACACTTCGTTGATGAAGGAAATTTTCGTGGCCAGGAAGGCTGTGGCCGCTTCGCGCACCAGTTCCGCCGTTTCATGATTCGCTACAATAACCGGAACGCCGCGCATCACAAGGGGATGAAGGATCTGTTTCACCGTCAGCACTGCATCGTTCGATGAGGTTCCGAGGATGATGCGATCGGGCCAGTTGAAATCCTCTACGGCGCATCCCGGAGTGAAAAACATCGGCTGCGATACCACCGTCGCTTTCACCCCGGCTTTTTTCAGTTGCCGCTCGACGCCGCTCGCCGTGCCCACCGAAACCGGAGTCACAATCGATAGGATCGGCGGCTTGGCGGCCGGCTGCGCCACGCGAATGGCTAATTCGGCCAGGCCTTGCGGCGAATCTTCCGCCAGAAAAATGAATTGAGCTTTGCGTGAAAAAGATTCGATGTCAGTCGAGTACACCAGCCGTCCGCACCGCACGTTGCGGCGAATTACTTCGGTAAGATTTTTCTCGAAGAAGGGAATGTTGCCCTGCGCCATCTCCACCATGCGCGAGCTATCTGGATGGCAGCAGGTTACCGGAGTTCCAAAATCGGCAAGGCAAGCTGAGATAACCGTTCCCAGGTATCCCGCCCCATACACCCCAATTTGCATGAGTCGTTCCAGTCCCTGCGCCAAACTGCCTGGGGCGCGGTGTCCACACCACTCCCCGCAGCAAGCCAATCTCTTGTCTACGCCCCAGGACCTGGCCACGCAATGCACGGGCATACATGTACTTCTGGAAAGCCGAAATTAGGATGGTAAGAACTTAATTGAGACGACAGTGGAACGTGCCGGCTAGTCGGGCGGGATCAACGGTGCAATAACCTATGCAGTTTGCGGCGAAGCCATTCCGCCAAGGGGAACGGCCGCCACATCCACCCAGGTCGTATCCGGCTGCTCGCGCACAAAAGTGAGCTCTTTCACCTGAATGCAGCGGCTTCCGCTGTACTCGGCCCAGCGGTGGGTGGCCCAGCGATAAGACTCCTGGGCGCGTGCCTCATTGCTCCTCTTAACGATGGTGAGATGGGGCAAGTAAGGCCACTCTTCGGCGACCGCGAGAGGTTTTTTCGCTCCCAGCTGATCGTGCAGTTTGCGCAAGAGATAGGCATGGGCAACCCGGATAAAAACGGTGGGAGTCACCGGGATAAAGGTCTCAATCTCGCCCAGCCTCAGATCGAAAGGTTCCACCAGGTGGCAGACTTCGGCGACGGCGGCAATGGCCGCCTCCTCTCCTTCCTGAAGAACCCGAGGGGGTAGCACGGTCACATGAGCGGCGAGGTGGGGAAGATTCGGGTGCAGTTCCTTGCGGATCTGTAGGATGAAGTCGGCTACCGGACCATTGACATAACCCACGAGGGCGTAACGCAAACTCTGCATGACCGGAGAGAATTATACTCCGCTGCTGACGGCCCTTGATGTGAACGGAAGCACGAATTGGCGGGAAAAGGTCAGCTATAATCGAAGCGGACCACTTCAAGTTTCCCAGTCGGGGCGTAGCGCAGCCTGGTAGCGCACCTGCCTTGGGCGCAGGGGGTCCGCGGTTCAAATCCGCGCGCCCCGACCAATCATCAGTCACCCGGAAACGGCTTCACGATTCACCGGCGGGTGTACCTCAATTCTAAATTTCGCATTCTTTGCGAAATTCAGGGGGGGAATGCTGTTTCGGAAAGAAAACGGTAGCCGGCGCGCCCACTCCCGCGATCTAGATCCGCTTGATAGTCGCAAGCCATGCCGGCGCACCGTGGTCGTGAAATCTTGTGTCAACCCGGTCCGCTTGGATGGCCGCGATATTCCACCCCGCGCCCAGGTTAAAAGCCTCTTTCAGCCCTGCCTGACTCACCGGATGCGGGCCAGTATCGGGACCCTCGTTACTGAAGCACAACACATATAGATTTCCATTTCTCTCGGTCACAGAAGCAAGACTCGCCACATAGCATGGCCGTTCGTCGGAAGTGCGGTCGAAGGAGTGGAACAATCCGCAGTCAAGCACCGTATTAAATTTACGACCCAAACGCTCCAGATGGAACGCGTCGGCCGCGGCGAACTCAACCTTGATGCCGCGGGCCTTGGCTTTCTCCCGGGCCATCGCCAGTGCGGTCTCAGCCACGTCGACGCCCACGACCGGAAATCCCAGCGCGGCAATGTGAAGCGCGTTCTCTCCGGTGCCGCAGCCCGCATCGAGCACCGGCCCTCGGCCTGCGAATCCGCGAGCGGAAGCCAAACGCACGATAGCCGGCTGCGGTCGGCCAATATCCCAGGGCGCCAGCTCGTCGCGGCGGTAGGACGCATCCCAGGGCAACCCTGTCATCCGTTCGTGGCTGGTTGGCCGGCGGCCACTGAGTTGCCAATCACTGAGCTGCCCATTGCGGGACGGATCGTCCTGGTGAACGGGAGTGCGGGCTCCGGATTGCTCCGCCATCTTCATCCTCCCAAAAGTAATTTTACCCAAATGGAGGGGGAAAGAGTGATTCCTCGGTCATTTACGGCATTGGGAAATTCCCCAGGCATCGTGAACTGGCCGCCCCGGCTACTTCGCGGTGACCTGGACTTTAGTCCCGTAGGCGAGGCTGGCGTACCAACTGCCCCGGCCTTGCGGGGTGAGGTCGAGGAAGTGCCAGATGGGAGCAAGCAGATCGATGCCGCGCTCCTGAATGTCGGGCGCCATCCGGGGATGCGCGGTGTAAAAGTGGCGCACCGCGCCCTTGCCCTCGCGGGTGAAAACGGAAATGGTTGAGTCCTGGCCGCCTTCGTGGTCTTCGCTGCCCAAGTCGTATTTGAAAGTGCTATTGCCGGCGCTGAGCAGGCGCAGCTTGTCCCAGCCACGCTCGCGAGCGTAGGCGCGCAGAGTCGGGAGATCGGCGGCAGCAACCACCGCGAAGTCAAGATTCTGCGTGAGATGATGGGCCACACCGTTCGCGCCGTCGAGCCAGGCGGTGCACATGGGGCAAGCCTTCGTCTGCTTTTTTCCGAACATGAAGTGATAGATGACCAGCGAGCGATCGGCCTTGGTAAAGAGTTCGCTGAGGTGGACCATCTGCGCGGGCGCATCCCCGGCGCTCAGGTCACGCGGACCCTCTTCAAATTGATAGTCCTCGACCGAAGCGCCTTGCGGAAGATTGCGGCGCAGCCCAGCCACGAGTTCCCGCTGCCGCATGAGCTCGATTTCCGCAAGACGAAGTTTCTCGCGTTTGGCCAGATATTCGGAAGACTGGTTGGTCAGATTGGTTTGCCGGTACGTTCCGTCCACTACGGTGTGAACCATACCGGCTGCCTCCTCCCATTATGCTTTCGCAATTATTCCGTCTCAACCATTTTTTCTCGGCCAATTAAGGAACGCAATCAGGTATTTACTGGATGCCGCTATAGCCTATGGACCGATTGATATCATGATATCAATCGCAGGTGTTGGCATGACCTACCGCACAATCGGATTGAATTGAACAGAGCGGCTGAATTTTTGGATGGCAACAACGACAGCTAATTGCGGGCGGGCGTGGCGCTCAAAGCCCCTTCGGTCGTGATGCGGCTGGCTTTCGAGATTTTCTGCGCAACCTTCATCACCGCGTCGTCGGCCTGCGGTTTGTCGGACGAGATCACGGTGCTGGCAGCCAGCGTGAAAAGCACGGCATCTTCCTGATTATCAAAGTAAAGAACCACCTGGTTTGCTGCCATGTGCCGTACCTCCCAGAAAATAAATCTCCATAGATGATATGCGAGCCCGCCGGCTTTCTGGGGGTACTCTCTTGATACTCCAACTGCCCGGCAGGGCATCCGCGGCGGATGAGAAACGCGAATCTTCGGTACCGAAATAAAGAAAAAGCGAAAGCTCACATATGCCCCGACCCAACTCCTAATTGGTCAATCACTTAACTGTCAGCACAATTCGGCCATCACGCTACGTTACAACTGGAATACTACATCCATCCCCCGCAGGGCGGCCGGGGGAAAATGCTACATTTGAGGTTTCCATGTCTGCTCCCGCCTCCCGCTTCGTCAAGGCTTGCCGGGCCCTCCCCGTGGACCGCACGCCCGTCTGGTTTATGCGCCAGGCCGGCCGTTACATGCCGGAATATCGCGCGGTGCGCAGCCAGTATTCGCTGATCGAGATCTGTAAGCGGCCTGAGGTCGCAGCCGAGGTGACCATCACGGCGGCGGAGGCGCTGGGCGTGGACGCGGCCATCATCTTTGCCGACCTGTTGTTGCCACTTGAGGTAATGGGTTTGCCGTTTCATTTCGCGCCCGGCGAGGGGCCAGTCATCGAAAAACCGGTGCGCGAACCAAAGGATATTCGCGCATTGCAGACCGGACGCGCCTCTGAACTGGCCTACGTTTCCGAGGCGGTTACTCTGGTCAGCAAACATTTTGGCGACAGCCTTCCGGTGATCGGATTTTGTGGCGCGCCTTTCACGCTGGCCAGCTATATGGTCGAGGGCGGCAGCTCGCGGAATTATCTTCATACCAAACGGCTGATGTACTCCGATCCCGCGGTATGGGATGAACTGCTGGGCAAGCTGGTCGCAGTCACTTCGCAATATGCCACCGAGCAGGTGAGTGCGGGGGCGGATGTGATCCAGATCTTCGACAGCTGGGTCGGTTGCCTCAGCGTGGAAGACTACCGGCACTATGTTCTGCCGAGGACGACGGAGTTGGTGCATGCGTTACAGAAAACTGGCGTGCCCATCATTTATTTTGGTACGGAAACGACCGCAATGCTGCCGTCGATGAAAGAAACCGGCGCGGAAGTAATTGGCCTCGACTGGCGAGTTCCATTGGACGAAGGTTGGCGGCGCTTGGCAAACCACGGCGCGGTGCAAGGAAACCTGGATCCAGTGCTGCTTTTTGCCGATTGGAAGCATCTGAAGTCAGGCGCCGAGGAGATCCTGCAGCTGGCCGGCGGAAGGCCCGGGCATATTTTTAATCTGGGTCATGGAATTCTGCCGGAAACTCCAGTGGAGAATGTGAAGTCGCTGGTTCAATTCGTACAGCAACATTCGTTGGCGATGAGCGCGCGATAACAAATTAAGATGATTCAGCAGAAGACCCAAGGAAGCAGCCTTTGACTGAGACAGAAAAAATAGGAGTGCTGCTGCTGGCGCACGGCAGCCCCGACTCGTTGGAAGATGTGCCGGAGTTTTTGCTTCGGGTTACCGGCGGACGCCCGCTTCCCGAGGAATCGGTGGAGGAGATTAAGCATCGCTACGGTTTGATTGGCCGGTCGCCGTTAACCGCGCTCACTCTAAAGCAGGGCGAGTTGCTGGCGCGCGAGTTGCGCCTTCCGGTTTATGTTGGCATGCGTAACTGGAAGCCTTTTATTGCGGAAGCGGTTCGCTCCATGACGGCCGATGGCATCCAGCGGTCGGTGGTGATCTGCCTGGCGCCACAGAATTCCCGCACCAGCGTCGGCCTTTACAAATCGGCGCTGGCGATGAGCGGTCCGCCGTTTGAGACCGACTTTGTGGAGTCGTGGCATAACCATCCTTTATTGATCAGAGCATTTGCGCACCGGCTGCGGGTTGGAATGGAAGCAGCCATGCGCGAGACCCGATCGAAAATTCCCGTGATCTTCACCGCGCATAGCGTTCCCGAGCGCACCATCAGTGAAGGCGATCCCTACGAGAATCAGGCCAAAGAAACTGCGGCCTTGGTGGCGGCCGCAGTCCCGCTTGCGCCCGGGCAGTGGACATTCGCCTTTCAAAGCCAGGGGATGTCGGGCGGCCCTTGGCTGGGGCCTACGGTGGAGGACACAATTTCCGCGCTGGCTGAAAAAGGTGAGCGCAATGTTTTCATCCAGCCCATTGGCTTTCTGTGCGATCACGTGGAAGTGCTGTATGACATCGATATTGGCTTCAAGAAATTCGCGGAAAAAGCCGGCATGAAGCTGTGGCGCGCCGAGTCGCTGAACGGATCGCCGTTGCTTGCGGCCGCGATGGCGGACATTGTGCGAAACAAGCTGGTGCCATTCGGCATTCGCGTCTGAGCCATCGGGTGTCCCGCGTTCCCGCAGCGCGGCTGGCGCATGATTTAAGATTAAGAGGCTTATCCTCCCAAGAAGTCTAGACTCATGAAGCGCATTGCCATTATTGGCGGGGGCATCTCCGGGCTGGCCTCGGCCTTTGCGCTGGAACAACAACGCCGCGCCGGCGAATCTCTCGAGTACACGCTCCACGAGGCAGGCACGCGGTTCGGCGGAGTGGTGCGGACGGAGCAGGTGGAAGGCTGCGTGGTAGAGGCCGGCCCCGATTCGTTTCTTACGGAAAAGTCCTGGGCGGCCGATCTTTGCCGAAAGCTCGGAATGGGCGATGCACTGACCGGTTCAAACGATGCCGAGCGCAAGACGTACATCCTGCGGAACGGCAAACTGATTCCGCTACCTGACGGCCTGATGTTTATGGTGCCGACGAAAATTTTGCCGATGATCGCTTCGCCGCTGTTTTCCGCCGGCACAAAATTGCGCATGGCGCGGGAGTGGTTTTCGAGACCGCGTACTTCGCCCGACGAATCGGTGGCGGCGCTGGTGGAACGCCACTATGGCGCGGAGATGGTGGAGCGACTCGCGGATCCGCTTCTGTCGGGCGTTTACGGGGGCGAAGCGGCGCAATTGGGGGTGGCTGCGGTGTTACCGCGCTTCGCCGAAATGGAATCGAAGTTTGGTAGCCTGGGCAAGGCCATGCTGGCGGCGCGCGAGAACTCCAGGCAGAGAAATGGCGCGGCCAAGCCGCTGTTTACCTCGCTGAAAAATGGCATGCAGCAGCTCGTGGAGGCGCTGGTGGGACGGCTCGATGCGAAGTCGCTTCGAACCAATGCTCCGGTGAGCATGCTGCAATCTCAGAACGGCGGCTGGATGGTCTCTTCCGCTGGCCTCGATGAATTTTTCGACGCAGTCATCATCGCCACACCGGCTCACACGGCGGCGTCTCTGCTCGCGGCTGGTTCGCCGGAATTGGCGGCGGAACTCGCGGGCATCCGCTATACGTCATCGCTGACGGTCGCCCTGGGATATGGAGCGCAGGTTCGCTCAGCCCTGCCCCCCGGCTTTGGGTTTCTGGTTCCGCGGGTGGAAGGAAAGCGCATGCTTGCGGCGACATTTGTCCACAATAAATTTCCGTTTCGCGCCCCGCAGGATCGAGCTTTGATTCGTTGTTTTCTGGGAGGGTGGGGGCAAGAGCAAATGCTCGACCTCCGCGACGACGAGATTATCCGCCTGGTTCGCGAGGAGCTAAAGCAGATCCTGGGGATCACGGCTGAGCCGGGCTTCGCCAGACTTCATCGGTGGAAGGCTGCGATGGCGCAATACAACGTTGGCCATCTGGAGCGGGTGGGGCGGATCGATCAACTACGGCGGCGCTTGCCGGGTCTGGCATTAGCCGGAAATGGATACCGCGGTATCGGTATTCCGGATTGCGTTCGCTCCGGGCAGGAAGCGGCTGCCGAGATGCTCACCGCTGTCGGCATTGGCACGGCGAGAACGGAGGTCGCAGCGCAATGAGCGGGCTGATGCGCGGCGCCGTGACCGATGTAATCGAGACAAATCGCCCCGATTCGAAAACAATTTAGGTGGTGTGGGGTTGTAAGGTTCAGGGTCTGAATCGCCATAGGAGAATCATGGGAAAGAGAATTGTCGGAATCGCCATTTGCCTGTTATTGAGCTGCATGGGTTGGTCGCAGGAGCAGAAACCGGATGCCGGTACGGACGCCATGCCGGGGATGAATATGCCAGGCAAGAGCATGTCCGATATGCCGGGAATGGACAAAGAGAGCAGCGCGCGGGCTATGCACTCCATGGAAGGCCGCCATATGGATATGGGGCCGCACATGAAGATGACACCTCTGCGCGAGCTTCAGCCGGGGGACGAGGAGCGTGCGGCGCATGTGGTCGAGTCGGCGCGCAGAGTCGCGGAAAAATATGAAGACTACAAGACCGCGCTGGCCGATGGCTTCAAGATATTTCTACCGAACGTTCCGCAAAAGATGTATCACTTCACTAATTATTCCAATGGCTTTCAGGCGGTCTTTCATTTCGATCCCGATCTGCCGACATCTCTTCTCTATGAAAAGCACGGGGATGGCTACAAGCTGATCGGGGTGATGTACACCGCAGCGAAAAATGCCAGCATAGCGGATTTGGATGAGCGGATTCCGCTCAGTATTGCGCAGTGGCACGCGCACGTGAATCTTTGCCTGCCGCCGCCGGACCGGCGTATGGAACTTTTTGGACCCAGTCCCCGGTTCGGCCTCAATGGATCGATAACCACCAAGCAGGCTTGCGATGCGGCCGGCGGTACTTTCCGGCCGCAGGTTTTCGGGTGGATGGTGCATGTTTATCCTTTTGAAAAGAAACCAGTGGATATTTGGGCGGTGGAACGGCAGATGCCCGGTGGCCACATGGATTGAAGTCTTTCGTGCGCGCTAAATGGAACTGCTCCTCGGCGCGATTCTCCGAGACGCGATTATGACAACCGCTCTTGATGATAAAGCCGCCAGGTGTTGCGCGCGGTAAAGATTACCAGCATGGCGGCCATCCCGAACAATGCGATCACGCCTCCGATATCGAAGAGGCGATAATGCCCGGCCAGAACAACCGGCCATCGTAGCAGCGCCAGATTGCCCACGGCCAGAAGGATGCGTAATTCCGTGGGGCCAAAGCTCCAGAACGAAAGCTGGAATTCGCCAAGCGTGTACGTAGCCAGGTATGACTGAATGGACATTAAAAGGAAAGCCACCAAGAGGCCGGCTGCGATCCACGGGTGCATGTATCCCGACATCGCCAAGCCGGCCATCACTGCGAGCGCGCCGAAGCTGTCGATGATGTGGTCCACATAAAAGCCGTAACGCGGACGTTGCCGTCTTCGGACGCGGGCGAGAGTTCCGTCGAGGCTGTCGCCCAGCCAATTGAGAGCCAGGAAGCCGATGCCGGCCAGGAGCCAATAGCGGTTGCCCCGAGCCAGAGCATAGCTGAGGCCTGCCATGAGCTGCGCGGCGAAACCCAGGATGGTGAGATGATCGGAATGAATTGCGGCAGGGGTGCGTTCGGCCATCCAGACGAGGCTGCGCTTTTCGATGCGAGCCAGAAAACTGTGGTGTACGCGATTCGCGTTTTGAAATTTCGTCCGGCGCATCGCGCCCGGAACCGACAGGTTTGCCTGCTCGCAAAACTCACCCTGCTCACCAACTGCGTCGCGAAGCTCGACCGCGGAGCTTGACATGAGCTGCCTCCGTGCTGTGGCGAATGTGCGCTTGAAGCTCGCCGGCCGCAATGCAATGCGGGTAAACCATGCAACAATCGAAAATCATTCGCTAAGCGATTGAAATAAATGGGCATGCGATGGCACCTCAATGCGAGATGGCCGTCTTGGCTCGGTTTACCTCCCGCTTCGGCCGGCCGATAGTACCGGCGTCATATGACAACCTTGAACGGTGGTATCGCTACCCTTACACTTATAAGGATGGACGTGCACAGCCATGGAGGTACCGGAACCTCGCGGGTGCTCAAGGTTTCACTCGCCGTTACTCTCGCCTACATCGTGCTTCTGGTGGTTGCCGGCGTTCGCGCGCATTCTCTGGCGTTGTTGTCCGAGGCCGGGCATAATCTCTCCGATTTTCTGGCACTGCTGCTTTCGCTGGTCGCGGTTTATTTGCAATCACGCCCGCCGAGCACCACAAAAACGTATGGCTACCATCGCGCTGGGGTTTTGGCGGCGCTGGTCAATGCGTCGTCGCTGGTGGTGGTGGCGTTCTTCATTTTCTATGAGGCATTCCGGCGCCTGCAGCATCCCGCGCAGGTGAAGCCGGTAGTGATGATCAGCGTGGCGGCGGCGGGAGTGATGATGAACGGCGTCATTGCCCTGATGCTTTACCGCTCGGGCGGCGACGTGAACATTCGCAGCGCACTGTTGCATGAGATCGGGGATACGCTTTCGACCGCGGCGGTTCTGGCGGGCGGCTGGGTGATCATGGCGACCGGGCAGAACTGGGTCGATCCGGCGCTTTCGGTGGGGATCGGGGCACTGATTCTGTGGTCAGGCTTCGGGATTGTGCGCGAGACGCTGAATATTCTGCTGGAAGGCACGCCGCGGGGAATGGAACTGGATCGGGTGGAAGCCGCGATGCGCGCGGTGGAAGGGGTCAACGACGTGCACGATCTGCACGTGTGGAGCATCGGGTCGGAGACGCATGCGCTCTCCTGCCATATTGCGATCGCGGATATTCCGCCGTCGGTGAGTGAACGCATTCTGCGCGACGTAAAGGAATGCCTGCACCATGACTTCCGGATCGACCACACCACCATTCAGTTCGAACACGCCGAATGCGAAGTGGCTCACGGCTGCGTGATGCCAGTTTCGGCGGAAGAACATCACCACCATAGCCACTGAAGCTTTTGTTCCGGGTCGGGCACGGTTAGTTCTGCTCTTTTCTGGTCTGCTTCTCGTAAATCTCCGCGGCGCGTTCCAATGTGTCTGCCTCTTCGGGAAGTTTATCGGGGCGCAAGCGCACAATTCTGGGGAAGCGCAGCGAGAAACCGCTGGCGTGGCGATCGGAGCGCATCATGTTGTTAAAGGCGACTTCCAAAACAATATTCGGCTCGACGATGCGGCGAAAGCCTTCATCCGCCAGGGTGTGATTGAGGAAATATTTTGTCATTTCGGCGATTTCGACGTCGGTCAATCCCGAGTAAGCTTTGCCGATATTCACCAGCCGGTCGCCGTCACGCACGGCGAAGGTGTAATCGCTGAGCACGCCGATACGCTTGCCGTGTCCCCATTCGACGGCGGTAACGATGACGTCGAGAGTCGCGAGCTCGCGCTTGAGCTTGAGCCAGGATTTGCCGCGACGCCCGGGAGTGTAGAGAGATTGCGGATCCTTGATCATGAGGCCTTCGTTGCCACGGGCCTGGGCAGCGTCGAATAAAACGTCGAGTTCATCGGCAGACCGTGCCTGAAAAACCGGAGCCCGGACGATGCGGGTTTGAGCGGCTTCCAGGGCGTGGAAGGGGAGCGTCTCCTGGTGGCCGGGCCGGAGGTTTGCCGTGGAAATGCCTGGCCCATGAGGATTGTTGATTTGCCGCATGAGTTCATCGAGAACGCTCTCGCGCTGGCGCAAGGGACGATCGATCAGCAACTCGCCATTGGCAAAGAGAACGTCGAAGACGAGGTAAGCGACCGGGACACGGCGCATCATTTCATCGCTGACCTTTTTCCGCCCCAGGCGTCGCTGAAGCGCGCTGAACGGGAGTGCGGTGCCGATTTCGGCGGGATCCGCATTGCTGTAACTCCAGGCGACGATTTCGCCATCGAGTATGGCGTCGCCGGACACGCGCGTGAGAGCATCGAGCACATCCGGAAAGGATTCGGTAATGTCGTCGCGGGTGCGGGAGAAAATGCGAACCTCGTGGTTCGCACAATGCGCCTGCGCGCGGATGCCATCGTACTTGTCTTCAACCAGGGCGTCGGGAAAATATTGCAGGGCATGGTGGGCGGAATCCGCCGGGCTGGCGAGCATGAATCCGAGGGGATGGAACAAGCGGAGCTTCGCGCCGCTCAGCCCGGTTCGCTGAAGCGCGGCCTGGTTGGAGTTGGGCTGGGCGGCGAGGCGTAGAGTTTCCCCGAGGTCGCCGAGCAGCATGTTAGCGCGTTGAACGTCTTTTAGAGTGGCCTGGAAGGCTTTTGCGATGGCTTCTTCGACCAGGCTTTCTTTCAATCCAATTCTCAAGTCTCCGGTCATAATCTTGACGATGTATTTTCCCGCCAGCGGCGTTGTGGAAGACAGGAGATCGAGGACCAGACGAACTTTGGCGGCGGGACCCCGGGCGGCGGCAATCTGGCGGAAGGCGGATTCGAGTTGCAGGAGGCTCAGCCGGTCGGTCGCTTTCGGCGGCAAGATTTCTCCCGCCACCGCGCCCAAATCACCGAGTTTGCGATAGGAGGCAGTCAGTTCGCAATCGTTCTTGCCGGAAATTTCGCCGACGACCTGCCACAGCAATCGTCCGCCAACCTGCAACGTGGTTTCCTCCCAAAGGGGAAAGGGACGGCCGGAGAGAAACACGGCGGCGATCGCGGCCTCTTCCACGGGCACGCTGCGAAAGTAATCGGCGACGATGGCAGTCTTTTCCAGCTTCTTGGTGGTGGCGGCGATTCGTTCGCAGCTCTCAGCAAAGGTTTGCATGGTTGCGAGGAGATGTCGGCTAGGCGGAGAAGGTTTCTTCTTCGCCATGCAGCTTACGTAGTTGCTCGGGTATCTCGAGCGGAGTATCGGACGGAGGCGGGATCAGGTCATCGAGCGATTGCAGCCACAAAATCTGGCTGTGGAAGACGAATCCGAAATTGCGGGAGACTGACTGCGCGACTTCGGTCATCGGCAGCGCTCTCCCTGACTCTTCTGCCATGGAAGTCACCGGCTTGTCGGTGAGGCCGCATGGGACGATAAGGCCGAAATAACTGAGATCGGTGTTCACGTTCAGCGCGAAGCCGTGCGAGGTCACGCTCCGCGAAATATGCACGCCGATGGCGGCGACTTTGCGCTCCACCCCGCCAGGGTCGCGGATCTCGGACTCACATGGGCGGGACACTGCGGTCGCGCATTTTTCGTCTTCGCTTTCTTCGTCGCGGGTCCACACGCCGGTCAATCCGCAGATGCGCTTCGTGGGTATGCGGAAATCGGCGCAGGCTCGGATAAGAACTTCTTCCAGGCCGCGAACGTATTCGATCGCTCCCATGGATTTGCGTTTACCGTCGCAGGATGGCAACTCCCGCAAATCAAAGATGGGATAGCCAACCAATTGGCCGGGGCCATGAAAAGTCACATCGCCGCCGCGATCACACTCGAAAACCTCGACACCACGCTGCCGGAGGAGTTCCGTCGAGGCGACGATGTGGTTTTGTTTTGCATTGCGGCCCAGGGTGATGACCGGCGTGTGCTCCAACAAGAGAAGCACGTCGCCGATACGGCCTTGCTTGCGCAGCTCAACCAGGCGCTTCTGGATTGCGAGTCCAGCCGCGTAATCGAGCTTGCCGAGTTGGAGAACGGAGATCAAAATTAGCAACGCGGGTTGGTGTGCAACCAGAAAATCGCCGGCGCCTTATTCACGCCCCCCACGGCTGAACCGAGACTCCCGAAGACGAAACCGGTTGGCAGCCGGCCGGGAGCATGGCTCCGGTCGCGGAAATTACTCCAAGCTGGATTCCCTGGCCGCCGCGCACGCCATCCGGATGCCACGTCTGGGGTAAGCATCTCGAACCCCATCCCGCACCTTGCATTTTACGCCCGCCACAAAATTCTATGCATTAATTGCCATTCCATAGACGCTGTTCGCGGCATCCAGCATGGCCTCGGCCAAGGTCGGATGGGCATGGATAGTCCATACCAAGTCTTCGACGGTGGCTTCCAGTTCTATCGCTGCAACAGCTTCAGCAATCAGTTCGGTCGCCTGTGGGCCGATGATGTGAACGCCCAGAATCTCGCCGTAGTCGGCATCGGAGACAATCTTGATGAAGCCTTCGTGAGCGCCAACAATCGAGGCGCGTGAGTTGGCCGTGAACGGAAATTTGCCGATTTTCACGTTGTAGCCGAGTTCTTCGGCCTTGGTCTGGGTCAAGCCCACGCTGCCGATTTCAGGATGGCAATAGGTAGCTCCCGGAATGTGCTCCGGATTGATAGGCTTGGTAGGTTTGCCGGCAATCTTCGCAACGGCTACCAGACCTTCCATCGCGCCCACGTGAGCGAGCTGGGGCGTGCCCAGCACGATGTCGCCGATAGCGTAGACGCCCGGCTCGGCAGTCTGCATCCAGCTATCGGTTTTAATGAACCCGCGATCGGGTTTGATTTTGGTTTTTTCCAGGCCGATATTTTCGGTGCGCGGCTTGCGTCCCACGGCAATCAGGATCTTTTCCGCTTCGAGCTTCTGCGATTTGCCATCCACTGAAAAAGTGACGGCAATTCCATTCTTGATCTTGTCGATTTTTTCGACCTTGGCGCCGGTATGAAAGTTAATTCCGCGCTTGCGGTAGACGCGCGCCAGCTCCTTGGAGATTTCTTCGTCCTCCACCGGAACCAGGCGAGGCAGCATTTCAAGAATCGTCACCTCGGTATCGAAGGAGCGAAAGATAGAAGCGAATTCGACTCCGACGGCGCCTGCGCCTACGACTACGAGCGACTTTGGCATCGTCTTCAAACCGAGGATTTCGATGTTGGTGAGCACGCTGTCATCCGGCTCCAACCCGGGTATCATGCGGGCTTCAGAGCCGGTGGCCAGCAATACGCTGCTGGCCTTGAGATGCGTTATTTTGCCGTCGTTCGCGATCTCCACGGTGTGGACGCCATTTTCCGCTGCACCGGTAAGTTTGCCGTATCCTTTGACGGTCTCGACTTTGTTCTTGCGCATGAGAAATTCGAGGCCCTTAGCGTGCTTGGTCACAATCTTCGACTTGCGATCCTGAACGGCGGCCCAATTAAGCTTGCGCGCATCCACGCCCTCAATGCCGAACTCCTTAGCGTCTTTCAGGTGGTCCCATAGCTCGGCATTAAAGAGCAGCGCCTTGGTCGGGATGCAACCCACGTGCAGACAGGTGCCTCCGAGGAAACCGTCCTTTTCGATCAAGGCAGTCTTCAGCCCGTACTGGCCGGCGCGAATGGCTGCGGTATAACCTGCGGGGCCGCTTCCGATAATGGCGATGTCAAATATGGTCTCAGGCAAAGGGAACTCCTTCTCTTAATAAGGAAGATAACGAATGGCAAAACATTGATTCTAGAACAAGCTCCAGGAAGATAGGAACTGCTGGGCAGGCGTGCCAGAGGTTGCGGTTCAGGCGGGCTCGGCTTATATTTCTCACCACGTAAGGAGATCAACGGTGCGGCATTTGCTGAACTGGCTTTTAAGCGCTCTGGCATTGTGGCTGGTGGCGCATTTTGTTCGCGGCTTCCACGTCAGCGGGGCGGTGGCCGCGCTCATCGCGGCAGTGGTGATCGGCTTTGTGAATGCAACGTTGGGCGTTCTGCTCAAGATCATCACCTTTCCTTTGACACTGCTCACGCTCGGCATCTTCTGGCTTGTGATTAATGCCGTCATGATCGAACTGGCCGCCGTGTTTGTGCCCGGCTTTCACGTGGATTCCTTTGGGGCAGCTTTTTGGGGAGCCATTGTGCTGAGCATCATCAATATGTTCTTCCGCTGGATCGTGGGAACCGGGAGAAGAGCCCCAGCGTAGCCATTTATTATCAGGTAGATAGACACTCTTAAGACGAGGCGTCTAAGGCGTGGCCGAGGCGATGCGGAAGCCGTAGTCTGCATACTGGAATTGCGGAGGAATGCTGGAGCGGGCGGCGCAGCGGGAGACCTTGAGGTGATGGCGCCAGGAGCCTCCGCGGGAAGAACGCCGAGTTCCCGACTCGGGACCACGGGGATTGCGTTCCGGGGAGATCTCGTAATAATCCGCTTGAAACCAGTCGCTACACCACTCGTGCACGTTCTCACAGATTTCAAATAGACCAAAGGCGTTCGGAATCGAGTGGCGAACCGGTTCGGGGCCGGTCTTCCACTTTCTGTCGCAATCGGGTGAAGATTGCGGGAGTGCGTCGCCCCAGGGATAAAGCTTGCTGTCGACGCCGCCGCGGGCGGCGCGCTCCCATTCAGCCTCGGTGGGCAGGTGAAACGGCTGGCGAGTCAAAGCAGAAAGCCAATCGCAATATTCCGCGGCTTCAAACCAGGAGACAGCGACCACCGGCTGCTGCGGACGACTGAAATCGGGATTGTCCCAGAAAGGCGGAGGCCGATGCCCGGTGGAGCGCAGAAAATTGTCGTACTCCGAGTTCGTCACCTGGCAGGGGGCGAGCGAGAATGCGTTCACCCAAACGCGATGGATAGGCCGTTCGTTATCCTGGCCAACCGGCCCATTTTCCGACCCCATAAGAAACCAACCTGCAGGAATAGATACCAGCGCGGGGAGCAGTGGTTGGTTTTGACTTGGAGGTTGCTCGGAGGCCATCGGATCTAGTCGAGCGTACCACGCGTTTTCCCGGGCGTACGTGAATTGCGCCGCATGGATTGGGCCGTGCGAGTCGATTGCAGGCGCTCCCGCGAGGATGGCTAGATGCCGTAATTGACGCCACGAAGAGCGTCTTTGTAGGCTTCGCGCGTTTCCGTTGCCTTGGCGCTCGCATCCTGCTCGGCGAAGTGAGCGTCGTCCCAGCGCTCCCAGGCCACCATGGAGTGGTCGGGCGTCGCCAAAGCTTCTTCGGCGCGAATGGCGTTCACCCAGTTATCTACCGCTGCCTTGTAGGCCATGCGCAATTCGTCAAGTTCAGTTGAGCTCATGACCTCGCAGACTAATGCCGGGTTCATGCCAGGTCAACGGGGCGCGAGGAATTTAACCAAAAATTAACCGCGGGTGGGAAAAGAGAGGCACAAAGCAGGGATGGAATACGACATTCAGGCACCCGAGTTTCGGGCCTGCTCCCAAATCGTCTCCTGCCTGACGGTCAGTGGCAAATCTTTCGACCTGCTTATAAACTCCAACGTGGTTCGCTTGAGCCGCCTTCAAAGGCGCCGCAGAAGAAATCGGCAGTGCATTTCGAGATATTTTCTTTTACTCGAGAAAAGGATGAACCGGTTGCTATCACTGCCTCTGCTATCTATTGACGACCTGGCCTACAAGAAAAAGATCGAAGGGATCGGTCGACGATGAAATTCCCGATCGTCACCCGCCTTGTATCTGAGCTATTGGGCACTTTCTTCCTGGTCGCAGCCGTTGTTGGTTCAGGCATCATGGCGCAGCGGCTATCGGCTGGCAACGAGGCGGTCGCCTTGCTGGCAAATACCATCGCGACCGGGGCCGCATTGGCCGCGCTGATTCTGGCTTTGGGGGAGATCTCCGGTGCGCACTTCAATCCAGCGGTAACGCTTGCGATCGCGCTCAGGCGAGGCATCTCGTGGCGCGAGCTGCCGCTTTACATGGCCGCGCAATGCGGTGGAGGAATAGCCGGAGCGGTGGTGGCGCATCTCATGTTCGGCCTGCCGTGGTATTCGATTTCACTCCGAGCCCGTGCGGGATGGGCGATGGTGCTCAGTGAATTCATTGCGACGTTCGGATTATTGCTGGTCATTCTGGGATGTTCGCGTATGCGTCCTGACGTGACTGCTTATGCGGTTGCCGGGTATATCACTTCCGCTTACTGGTTCACCGCGTCCACATCGTTTGCCAACCCTGCCGTGACGATCGCCAGGTCATTGTCCAATACATTTTCGGGAATCCGTCCCATAGATGCTCCGTGGTTCATCGCCGCACAACTGGCCGGAGCTTTGGCCGCGACTGCCGTCTTTACCTGGATGGTCAGCGATCAGCTGCAAGAAACTACGGCAGGTGATCGAGGTAACAGGCGCCAGTAGTCGGTTGGTCGGGCGGGGTGGGCGGCGTCTTCCAGGGCTCGTTGGTGAAGTCGAAGAATTCCGTCATATCCATCTGCGCCTTGTCACGGTTATTCAGATTGGACAGGCCGAAGCGAGTCTCGACGAATTTCAGCCACGCGGTGTAGTCGGCCACGGTGTGAGAGACGTAGTTCTTCTTTGAAAAGGGAGAGATTACGATCAGCGGAACGCGGTATCCGGTGTAGATAAAGTCGCAATTGGGGCCCGTCGTGCCCTGGTCACAGATGTCGCCGGGCTGAAGATCGAGCGGCTTAATCCCATCGGGGCTCACGGTGGACTGAGGCGCGACATGGTCATAGAAGCCGCCAAACTCGTCAAAGGTGAGAATGAATACCGAATCGCTCCAGTAGGCGCTTTGCATGAGCGCATTGATCAAACTCGCCACATAGTGAGAACCGGTCTGCACATTTCCGCCGGGGGCATTGTCATCCAGACCGGGATGCTCATCGAGCCCGCTATCGAGGCCCGGATCGATAAAGGCTACCGAGGGCAGAGTGTTGCTCGAAAGATCGGTGAGAAACTGCGAAACCGGCACGATGTTCTGGGGATAATTCGCGCCGGTCGCGAACATGCTGACGCTGGCATCCTGCACCGGCGGTGTCGCGTAGGCCAGGTCGGTGACATAGGACTTCCAACTGACTCCGGCATTTTGCAGGAGATCAAAAATTGTCTGAGTGCTTAAAGGCGTTCCCCCCTGCGGAAGCGGATACACATGTCCGGCGGAAGTGGCCGCCACCATATACATCCGGTTGGGCTGGGTACGGCTCATCACGGGAGAGAACCAACGATCTGAGGTGGCGAAATTCGAGGCCATGAAGTAGTAGTAGGGCAGGTCCGTACCATCGTAGTAGCTCATCACGCGGGTACCATCGATGTCGGTAAAGGGCGGCTGATTGGCCCGGGAGTCGTGGGCCGCCGTCCATTCATAACCGTTGAGCAGAGGAGTCGCAGATAAGGGTGCGTTCAGATTCCAGTCCGCATGATCTTCATTCCAGAAGGGGCTGGGATTCTCTTCGCACATCGAGACCATGTGAAACGAGGTTGTAGTCGGGCTGTTGGCGTCAATCATGCAATCGCTTGGAGGGGGGAAGGCCGGATCGCAGCTCTGCTGTGTAGGCGCCGGACCCTGAAGCGGCGTGGCACCGGTAGTCGGGTTGAACTGGGGTAGGCCATCGAACGACTGATCGGGGATTCCATTGGCGGCCCAATATTGGCGCATGGCACCGAAGTAGTGGTCGAACCCGCGATTTTCTTGAGCCATGAAAATGATGTGATTAATCTGATTGATGCCTTGAGGATTATTGGCATCCGAGGGCGCGGCACCCACGATTCCACGACAACCGGCAAGTAGAGACACTGCACCCGCGACAGCGAGCAAACCAAACCGCCGAAAGCCAGACATGTTTCCGGTCAAGAGTCCTCCATTTACCGAATCGTCACAGGGGCTCTTGAGATGTCGGTTGTAGTGGGAGTGTTGGTTGAGCGTACGCAGGCTTATCGAGTTGACCTTAGACGTAAGGCGATGATGGATTTCCCCGTCCTCTACTAGGTACTTCCGAGTTTTGACCTGCGTAGAAGCCTGTATTACCTTTTTGATACTTCGAATCCACTCGGACTCGAGGGACGATTCGAGCAGCCCTGCACGAACGTCAGGCTTAGCGTAGAGGTCGGCTTCCTCTGCCGCGCGGTTTTCCAGAAAGCTTTGGTGAACCATTCCAGCCTTGAGATTTGGGAATGGGAGATTTTGGTGATGAAGCAGTTTTTCGGTTTAGCTTTCTTGGGATTGGCTTCAATCTTAGGACCCTCGGCTTTCGCAACGGTTTCAGTCAGCCTTCCGGTGAGCGGTTCCACGGTGGGTTCACCAGTTGAATTCGTGGCCAGCGCCAGTACCTCAACCTGCTCAAAGGGAGTTGCGTCGGTGGGTGTCTACATTGACGGCAAACTCACATCCGTACAAAACGGAACGAAATTGAACGTGAGCTTGCCGATTGCGGTGGGCGGGCACAGCACGGTCGTCGAAGAGTGGGACTATTGTGGCGGGGCCACGTTTACCACGGTGCCGATCACCGTGGCCGAACAGACCGGCGTATGGGTCACATCGCCAAGCAACAACGCCACGGTGGGTTCGCCGGTGCAGTTTACGGCGAGCGCGAACACGAGTACGTGCGCCAAGGGCGTCGCCTCGATGGGCGTGTACATCAACAACAATCTGATATTTGTGAGTAACGGAAAATCTCTTAACACCGCCTTGCCCCTCGGCGCTGGAACCTATCATGCAGTCGTAGAAGAGTGGGATTTCTGTGGAGGGGCCACGTTTACCTCCATGACCATCACGGTGCCGGGCACGACTCTTTCCAACCTACAGGCAGCCAACGGCTGGATTGGCTATGGCGAATTTCTGCCGAGCTACAACATTTGCACGTCGTGCGGACCAGGAGTCACGTACTCGATGCAGCAGGGGATAGGTTCGCCTTCGCTCACCGGTAAGGCGACGCAGTTCAATCTGGGCGGAATCACGCCGTACTCGGATGTGTTGTGGACCAATGCTTTGATCGGTGACATGTCGACGCAGGGTCTTAAAGACAGCAGCCACACTCTTATTCCGAACCTCCATAACTTTACGTATGACGCGTATTTCTACGGCACCGATCTTGATGTGACCCAAGCTCTGGAAATGGATGCGAGCCAATATTTCAGTGGCATGAGTTACATCTACGGTCAACAGTGCCGGATTGCCGGCGGCCATGAATGGGACGTCTGGGACAACATCAATTCGAAGTGGGTTCCTACCGGCGCGGTCTGCAATCCGCTGAACAATGCCTGGAATCACGTCACCATTGTGATGCAAAGGACCTCCGACAACTGGATATGCTTTAAGTCAATCACGCTGAACGGGCAAACCAGCAATATCAACTGGTACTACCAGCCCGGCAAAGTTTCCAGCAGTTGGTATGGGGTGACCGTCAACTTTCAAACGGACGGCAACTACCTGCAGTCGCCCTACCACGTGCTCCTGGACAAATTCAGTTTCACTTATTGGTAGAACTGCGGGTTCGTTAGGGCCGTCCGGATGACGCGGGCCTCGGCTTCTGGCTGGGGAAGCGGCTCGATCACTGTGATTCCGCGCACCATATTGGAGAGCGTGAGATAGGATGCGCGGTTGGTATGCAGAAATTCCAGTGGGTATTCGGGCTTTCGGGCGCGAGCGGCTATGGGGTCGGCATCAAGCAAGTAAGCGATATCGGGCTTCGGGGCAAACCAGATGAGCAGCCGGACGTAGGCTCGAGTTACACGACGATTCAGAGACAAATTCACGAGCTCGTCATAGAGATACCGGTCAAAGATGATCACATCCGCATCGCTACGCCGTGCCTTAGCCACAATGCTGCGAAGGGAAATCGCGTCGAGGAAATAGATCACGAGCCGCGCAGCAGTTAGATACCAAGCCCTGACATTCTTATCTCTTCGATTCACGGGCTTCTCCGGGGAGCCATTTCCTTTGTCCCCCTTGAACAGCGCATGACTGGAGAATTCGCGGGTACCGGAGAGCTGCGCGACGTCATCCCAAAAACTCAGAAGGCGGACGCGCATTCCCGCGCTTTCCAGGCTTCCAGTTAATGCAGCGATTTGCGTGCTTTTCCCCGCGCCGTCAATCCCGGAGAAACTTACGATTCGGACGCGCGGCAGAGTCCGCGAGGCTCGGCCAAACTTATCGATGGCTGCGGTGCTCACGAGTTTAATGACTACCTGGAGGCCTACCTGGGCTGGCCGCTGTGAGAGCAAGTGTCGTTCCCAGGGCAACCGCACCGGCAGCGACCAAGCCAAGCTTAATCACAAGAAGACGAACGCGCCGCTGTTTCTCCGGAGCCAGAGCCGCGCCCTCAGGGCGGGAAGCGGCAACTCCAGTCACTTCCAGCGTTCCTGCGGCCGCCGTGCCCAAAGGCTTCTTCACTGTACCGTTTGAGTCTTGTGGTGTTGAGTCTTGTTGTGGCGCGGATTGTTGTGGCGCGCTGGACGGCGTCGAAGGCGTTTGACTCGTCTGACCCTCGGCCGCAAGTACAGCGACTTTTGTTTGAGCGGCGCCCGGACTATCGGGGAGCGGTGTGGAGGTATCGCCCCCGGCGGCAGAAGAATTTTGGGGTTGCGTCCCGGGCTGAGACACCTCAACCGAGGTCTTATTCTGGCCTTCGGCGATTACCGAAAAAACGAAGACGAGCGATGTGAGCCAAGCGGTCAACCATCGAATCGACAGCTGTCTCGCCACGCTCATGAGCCCTCCAAAGGCTGCGAGATTCGGCGGGACTGAAATTCGGCCTGCAACTCGATGTCGGAGGTGCCATTTTCAAAAAATGGATATGGATACTGCGGATTCGCCATTTTCAACTGGGACTGGCCGCTGAAGATCTGGAAACTATTTACCGCCAAGGAATTGTTCTCGAATATTTCAAAAAGGCTATGAACCCCTGTCAGTTCGAGCACTTCCGCGGCTTCCTCAGATAGCGAAGAAAATTTGATGTCTCCATTTCCTTTCATTACTTCTTCCAGACAGCGCAA
Organism: uncultured Acidobacteriaceae bacterium; assembly: GCA_963834075.1. Classification (GTDB taxonomy): domain Bacteria; phylum Acidobacteriota; class Terriglobia; order Terriglobales; family Acidobacteriaceae; genus PALSA-270. Next base: position 589,105 of record CAWIAH010000003.1, on the reverse strand, counting down.
CAATACTCCGACACCCGCGCTATCTATTTCGCGTACCTGAGAAAAGTCGAAAACAAAACTTCCGCGGTTTGCCTCAAAAAATGGTTGCATCTCTTCAAACAAGAGATGTGCTCGTCCCCGCAATAATTTTTCGGGCAGTTCTTTAACGATCACTTGCCGTCCGCCATTCATGGAGCCTCCTTCAAAACTCGATCCCTGCGCTAGGCGGACCGTTCTCGACTCTTTTTCGATGAAGTATGCCCCATGGAGGTTGGTTTAAAAGTAGCCTGCGATTATTCGGTCCCAAACATGGCTTAAAACAAACGCGTTCGATTTCCAGTAACAACGCTCCCAGGGCCATTCACATCCTAGTTCCATGAGCGGCGAAGCCCGGACCCGGCGAAATGTGCATGCGCTCGCAAATGCGGTATTGCACAATGCGGTTCGGGATCCAGAGCTGAGGCCCGCTGCAGAGAAGGAAATTGCGGGCCTCGGATCGCTTAGCGGCACAGAGCGTGATGAAATTCTTGCTTTCGCAGATAGCCACCACGTGATCGTGCGATTTCTAACCGCACTGCAAACGCGGGCCGCGCAGCAGAATTCGAGTTCAGCCCGTCATCAAAGCCAGTTCGAGTGGATCAATCCTCGCCTCAACGCCGAAAGCGACCGCATCGAAACAGCTCTCAAGCAGCTTAGTGGGGTTTGCGCAGCCATAGAGAAAGATGGCGACAAAGTTGTGGTGATCAAATCTTTGGACCATTGGCCGGATATGGGTTCCGATCTTGATCTCTTCACCACCGCCCATCCAAAGCGACTCGAGCAAGTCATGGTGCAGACTTTCAATGCGGCGGTGGCCGAGCGTAGCTGGGGAGATCGTCTGGGAAATAAATGGAATTTTAAAATTCCCAATCTCCCGCAGTTGATTGAAGTGCATGTCCGCTACCTGGGGCAGACTGGCGAGCACCAGGATCTGGCCAAACGCGTGGTGGAGCGCCGGGTTATAAAGGCGGTCGGCGGGCGCACTTTTCATGTGCCTGCACCGGAAGAGCGCGTCATGATCTCGACCCTGCAGCGCATGTACCGGCATTTTTATTTCCGTTTATGCGACATGGTGGACACGGCTTTACTGGTGCGCAGTAAGGCCATCGATTTCGGGGAACTGGAGCGAGCGGCAAAGGCCGGCGGTATTTGGCCTGGGGTTGAGGCCTTTCTGCTGCTTGTTTTTAAGTATGTGGCAAGTTTTGGAGAGAAGCTGGACCTTCCCGCGAACATACTCTGCTCACCGAGTTTTTCCGAAGTGAGTGTCCGGCTGGAAAATGGATTCCTGCGAGTGCCTAAATTCCCGGCGGCCGGGCTTTACGGGAAACAGTTACTGACTGCGGGAGTGCATCGGGATTTCCGGGCAATGTTCCGGTTGCCTTTGCTGCCTCCTTTGGCGATTTCCGCGCTCGTCGCCTACCACTTCACTGGTAGTGACAAGGGGATCTGGTAAGCGGTGTTATGGCGCAGTTAAGTTTACTTGACGCTCTCGGATTGATGCGCACCGGGCGGCGATCCCGACCGGGTTCACTGCTTGCGAAACGTGCCCTCTGCTCTTGTCTTTTCGTTCTGTTGTCGGGCAACGTTTTAATTGCCCGAGAGAACACTCAACGAACTCATTCTGATCCTGTTTCGAAAACTTATGACCCAACTCCTCCGAATTATCTCTATGGCTCGGTCGTTGAAAAGAATCTGATTCGGGACGAGAAAGGCAAATACGCCACCAACATTACATTTCAACCAAGATATGTATCCGAATTGTTCACCGAGAGCGTGCTCTTCTGTGGCAATCGCAGCGACGCCTTCGATGGCCTGGAGGGTCCGGTTGTAGTCACCTATGGCCGGGTCGCTCATACCATGGTCCGGGATGTGCCCTGTTTCGACCTGGTCAGCGTTGACAGAGTTCAATCATCTCAACAAGTCTTAAGTGCAAAATAGTCTGTCCTGCACTCCGTCCAGCTCAGCGCACAACCTCCTGTCATCTGGGGTCTTCTAAGAAACGCCAGGAGGCGACGAATGCCCACAAAAAGGAAGAGCTCAGGACGCAAGTACGGAAAAGCTGCCAGCAAAACCGTAGCAAGCGCAATGCGCCGTAAAAAGAAGGGAGCACTGCGGTCAGGCAAAGCGGGGAAGGGGGGAAAGGTCACCAGCCGCAAACAGGCCATCGCGATCGGCCTTTCGGAGGCGCGTAAGAAAGGAGCCAAGGTCCCGAAGAAGAGGAGTTCTTAGAGCGTTAATCGTCCTGGGGTTTGTATTCGCAGGCTTCGCGGCAGGCGTCGCAATAAAAGTAACCGTCTTCGCAAAGGCGGACGCCGTGCTGGCTCATGCAAATATAGCAATAGCGGTCGCACTCGCAGCGGTCTTCGGTCATTTCGCATTGCGAGCAACGAAACTTCACCTTGGTGGTATACATGACCGCACTTTAACGTGACTGCAGGGTGAGGAAAAGTGCCATTGGTAACTTGACGGGTTCCTCGCAGCAATCCGGCGAGCCCTTTCGGGCACGGGAAGCGTACAGCTGATTTGTCTTTTTCTCGGGACGGCTCGCGATGCAGCCGTCTCCTTGATCCTCCCCGGCACGCATGTTAGTTTTAAAGGTCCAGTCAAGCTGCATCGCAGCCATTGCCGGTTTTTGAGGGTTTTCTTGTCCGCTTTTTCTGCCATCACGCCAAAAATCCGTCGCACCGCTTTGAATGCCGAACATCGCCGGCTCGGGGCGAAGATGGTGGAATTCAACGGATGGGATATGCCCGTCGAGTACCCATCAAGCGGCGGTATTATCGCCGAACATATGGCGGTGCGAACCGCTGCCGGCATTTTCGATGTGAGCCATATGGGCGATATTTCTCTCGCGGGCCCGCGTGCTCTGGCTGCCGTTCAACATATCTCAATGAATGACGCTTCCCGTCTGGCGATTGGGCAGGCGCAATATTCAGCTCTGCTCTATCCGCAAGGGACGTTTGTCGACGATGTGGTCGTTCACCGCCTCGGGGAAGAAGAGTATTTGCTGGTGATCAACGCCGGGACGCGCGAGAAGGATTTCGCGTGGGTGCGCGACAATACGTGGGAGTTTGACCGCACGGTGGAAGATCTTTCTGACAATTTCGCCCAGATTGCGATTCAAGGGCCGAAGGCCGTCAACGTTCTGCAAAAGCTAACCGACGCGAATCTTGCAGCTTTGAAGTTCTATTGGGTAACTCGCAGCACGGTGTGCGGATTGAAGGATATTCTCATTGCGCGCACCGGCTACACGGGCGAAGACGGTTTCGAGATTTACATCCCTTCCGACGAGGCAACCGGCGTTCGGGTGTGGAGCGAAATTCTTGAAGCCGGCAAAGAATCTGGCGTGGTTCCGTGCGGATTAGGCGCCCGCAACACCTTGCGTCTGGAGGCCAAGCTCCCGCTCTACGGCCACGAAATTTCCGATACTATCAATGTGTGGGAAGCCGGGCTCGATCGCTTCTGCAAGATGGAGAAGCCAGAATTTATCGGCCGCGCGGCTCTCGAGCAAGCCAAAGTTGCGGGGCTAAAGCGGACGCTGGTCGGGCTGGAGATGATTGAACGCGGTATCGGCCGCGACGGTTATAAAATCCTGAACGATGCTGGCCAGGAGATTGGCTACATCACTAGTGGATCGCCGGCACCGTTTCTGAAGAAAAATATTGCGCTGGCCTACGTGCCGCCGGAATTCGCGGGAATTGGATCCACGGTGAAGGTTGAGATCCGAGGACAGGGTGTGAAAGCGCAAGTTGTGCCAACACCGTTTTACAAGAAACCGAAGAAAAATTAGCCACGACCGGCACGGAGAACAGAAAGCACGATGCCTTACCCGACAGACTTCAAGTACACGAAGGAACATGAGTGGATCAAGCCCGAGGGCAACCAGGCCACCATTGGAATTACCAGCTATGCGCAGGCCTCGCTGGGCGATATCGTTTTTGTGGAACTACCCAAGGTGGGAGCCGAGATCACAGCGGGCAAGGTTTTGGGCTCGGTCGAGTCAGTAAAAGCAGTTTCTGATCTTTACGCTCCGGCTTCGGGGACCGTAACGGAACTCAATGCGGATTTAGCGACTGCGCCGGAGAAAATCAACCAGGATGCCCACTCGGCGTGGATGCTCAAGATCACGCTGAAGGATCCGGCGGAACTGACTTCCCTTCTCTCGTCGGCCGACTATGAGAAGTTCGTGGCAGAGGAAGGCGGGCACTGATGGCCACGCGAATCTTCCGGCCTGCTCTAACATCAATATAGTTTCCATGCGTTATCTTCCCAAATCTCCCGCCGACCGGCTCGCGATGTTGCAAATCATTGGAGCGAGGTCGATTGACGATCTTTTTGCGCCCATCCCGGACGAATACCGCCTCGAACGGGATCTCAAAGTCCCTCGGCAGATGGCTGAATCGGAGATTGTAGACTGGTTTCGTGAGCGTTCCCGTGAAAACGGCGACGGCTACACCAGCTTTCTTGGCGCCGGCGCCTATTCCCATTACCGTCCAGTCATTATTGACTCGCTGATTTCCCGGGGTGAGTTTTTAACCGCCTACACGCCTTATCAGGCAGAGATTTCGCAGGGAACGCTGCAATCCATCTTCGAATTCCAGAGCATGATCTGCGAACTGACCGGCATGGAGGTGGCGAACGCTTCCATGTATGACGGATCGACTGCCTCAACGGAGGCGGCGATGATGGCCGTCCGGCTCACCGGGCGCCGGTCGATCGTGGTGGCGCGCGGCGTCCACCCGGAATATCGCGAAGTGCTTGCAACCTATGCACGCAATCAGGATCTGGCGGTCAATGAATTGTCCTTCGGCGAAGACGGCCGCATCGATCTTGTGGCATTAGACAAGCAGATGACGGCGGAAACAGCCTGTCTTCTGATTCAATCTCCGAATTTCTTCGGCACGATTGAAGACATCGCGGCGGCTGCCGAGATCGCGCACAGCCGGGGGGCGCTGCTGGTGGTTGCGATCGCGGAGGCAATCTCGTTGGGGATCGTGGAGCCGCCGCGCCGGGCGGATATTATCGCCATGGAAGCGCAATCGTTTGGCGTGCCGTTGGGTTTTGGCGGCCCATATTGCGGTGTGATTGCGACGCGCGAGAAATTTGTGCGGCAAATGCCCGGCCGGCTGGTGGGCCAAACGACCGATAGCAAGGGTAAGCGCGGTTTTGTGCTGACGCTGGCGACACGCGAGCAGCATATCCGCCGCGAAAAGGCGACTTCCAACATTTGCACCAACCAGGCGCTGATCGCTCTGATGGCCAATATCTTTATGACGATCTACGGCAAAGTTGGATTGCGCGAGTTGGCAAAGCAAAACCTGGCTAAGACTCACTACGCCGTCCAGCAGTTCGGGAATCAGGCGAACCTTCTGTTCACCGACGCTCCGCGCTTCAACGAATTTGTGGTGCAGACCAGTGAAGAACCCGAGGCCATCAATAGCCGGGTTCTCGGCCACAAGATTGTGGGCGGCTTTCCATTGCACAAATTTTATCCGGAGCTGAATAACGCGTCGCTGTGGTGCTGCACCGAACTTACCACGCGCACCGCGATTGATACGGTGGTCGGCGTGATCGCGGAGAGCGAGCGATCCATTCGGGCAGGACAGAACGAGGCGTTCGCTGAGGATGGAGTTGGGGAGATGATCCCGTGAAGCCCACCATTCGCAAAGCCACGCGCCACGTCAACCAGAATGAAGGGCTGATCTTCGAAAAGTCCTCGCCGGGAAAAGCTGCGTGGAAGCTGCCGCCGCTGGATGTTCCGGAAGTGAATGCGACGGAGCTTCTGGGGTCATCGGAGAGAAAGACGCTGGGCAACATGCCGGAGGTGAGTGAGATTGAGATCATCCGCCACTTCACGCGCATGTCCACCTGGAACTATGCCATCGATCTTGGCATGTACCCGCTAGGCTCCTGCACCATGAAATACAACCCGCGGGTCAATGAAGTGGTATCGCGGCTGGAGGGGCTGGCCAACGGTCATCCTTATCAGCCGGAAAATATTTCGCAAGGTGCGTTGCGCATCATTAAGACGCTCAGTGAGTGCCTGACCGAGATTACCGGAATGGACGCGATCACCCTACAACCGGCAGCCGGGGCGCAGGGCGAACTGACCGGCCTGCTCCTGACGCGCGCCTATCACCACTCGAAGGGCAATGCACGCAAGAAAGTTCTGATTCCGGATTCCGCCCATGGGACCAATCCTGCCACGGCGGCGACTGTCGGCTACGCGGTGGAGAATTTGAAATCCAATGCGCAGGGCATGGTGGATATCGGATCACTGGAAGCGCAAATGAACGAGGATGTAGCCGCGCTCATGCTTACCAATCCCAATACGCTGGGAGTTTTCGAACAGGACATCCATAAGATTGCCGACCTCATGCATGCCAAGGGCGGGCTGCTCTACATGGACGGCGCAAACATGAATGCGCTGGTTGGCAAGGTGCGCCCCGGAGATTTCGGCGTGGATGTGATGCACCTCAACCTGCACAAGACTTTTTCCACGCCACATGGAGGCGGTGGGCCGGGATCAGGGCCGGTTGCGGTAAAGAAAATTCTTGAGCCGTTTCTGCCGACACCGATTGTGATTACCAATTCCGACGGCACGCTGGGTTTTGAGTACGACCGGCCGCAATCAGTCGGACGGGTGCGCGCCTTTTACGGCAACTTTGGAATGTTTGTGCGAGCTCTTGCCTACATTCTGGCGAATGGTCCCGATGGCCTGCGTCAGACCACCGAAGACGCCGTGCTCAATGCCAATTACATTCGCAAGGGCCTGGAAGGCGTTTACGACCTACCTTATTCCACGCCTTCCATGCACGAGGTGGTTTTCAGCGACAAGCTGCAGGCGAAAAAAGGCGTGAAGACGATGGACCTGGCCAAGCGCCTGATTGATTATGGCTTCCATCCTTATACGACGGCATTTCCGCTGATCGTTCCCGGCGCGCTGATGATCGAGCCCACCGAGAGCGAGCCCAAAGAAGAGTTGGATCTATTCATTGAAGCAATGAAGGACATCGCCGAAGAAGTTGAAGAAGATCCGCAGATCGCGTTGACCGCACCCCACTCCACCCGGATCTCGCGCTTGGATGAGACGACGGCGGCCCGCAAGCCGATTTTGCGATGGAAGCCGGCGGAGTGATCGTCATTTAGTTCTTTGCCGCCAAAAGTGCCCCCAGCTTCGGCCGGTATCCGTAGAATGCCGCGATTTCTTTCAGATGCTCGATGATGCGCTGGTCATACTGCGTCTTGAGTGCAGGAGTGAGAATATCCTGAGTACCCTCGGGGTCCTTGGCCAAATCATAGAGATAACTTTGCTCCGGAGAATCGTAGGTCGCGTAGAAGTATCGGCCATTATCGGTAAGCAGGCCATAAACCGCGTGAACGTCGGAGGCAAAGAAGATATCGTCGCGATGATAGCTGTGGAGTTCCGCCTCAGTCTCAGCGAACAAAGGATGCCCGAACATCGCGTTGGCCACAATCGGACGGTGTCCGAGCATATAATAAATGGATGGCGTGATATCAGTGAGTGTAGCCAGCGCTTGATCGTCATACACCAGCTTGCCCTGAAACCTCTTTGGCAAATGAATGATCATGGGCACATGCATGATCTCAGGATAGATTGACGTCGAGTGGCTGTAGCGGCCTAACTCGCCAGTGGCATCACCGTGGTCCGCGGCGATAACAATAATGCTGTTGTCATATAGGTTCTGATGTTTCAGATAGGCCACAAAGCCGCCAAGGCATTGGTCGACTCCATGCACCTCATACGCGATACGGTTGACCATCCCAGGACGCTGTTGCCAGTTCTCGCTGCTCATGCGCGGCAGATTGTTGCGCCCGAACTGGTGCACATTCATGGGCTGGGCGTAGAACAATACCGGGCGGCCGGACTTTACATTCTGGTCAAGAAAGGCTTCGGTCTGCTGAATTGTCGAGCAAACCTCGAACTGGTTCCATAACTTGTCGGTGTCGAGTTTGACCATGTCATCCACTGACGACAAGAACTGAGCGGCCACGGGATCGAAGCTCACCACTTCCCGGTATCCATCCACTTTCCCCAGCTTTTCCAGGCCATTGATTCTGGAGAATCCGCTGAAGTCATGATCGTGCAGCAACATGGTTCCCGCCCAGATCGCGGGCTCGGAGAGCGAAGTGCCCGCGTATTGGGTATAGGCTCGCCGCATTACCACGCTGTCCCGCGCCAAGGCGTCGAGGTTGGGGGTGAAGTCGACTTTCGGATTGTAGGCACCCAGATAATCTGGCCGCATCGAATCGATGATGAAGATGAAGATGTTGGGCCGATCGCCTGCCGTGGGAAGGAGCGACTCCACGAGATTCGCGTCGCGCTGCACCGGGAAGTTGGGGACGTTGGTGTATCCCCGCAGAATGCGGCACAGATCGCCGCAAGCGACTTCGCGCCCATTGCCTAGCGCATGATTCGCTAAATCGAAAGAAGCATCATGAATGCCGTAATTCTCGAACGTACGAGCGAATTCGTCGTCGGTGTTGCCCAAGGGCTTTGCCCAGAAAATTGCCGTCGCCTGCAGGCTCTTGTAACCAAATCCTGCTAACAGCGTGATGCCCAGGATGGCGGGAACCGAATACCTGGCTCTCGGAGCGCGAATGCGGTAAGCGCAGGCACCCACGATGATCCATCCAGCAAGGGCAACCGCATGCTGAATAACTCCGTTCCAGTCACCTCCCTGGATGACGGAAGGCAGCGCAACGATGACGATCGCGACCGTCAACACAACCGCAAGAGATCCCCATTGATGGTAACGCTTGCGGTCCAGGTCGTCCTTTACAACCGCTGATTCGGTAACCGCGAACGGTGCAGCCAGCGTGAATCCGAACAAAGTCAATGCCAAGGCCAGCAAAGCCGCATAGCACTGGGCGGCCCAGCCATCAAAGCTGAGAGCATTTTCCAGGAATCGCGAAAGCATGAACCATAAAATCCCGAAGACAAAGAATCCGAACAATATATTCTTCGCGACCCGGGGCAATGGCGTCCTGGCCGCAACGACAATGATCAGATTGAGCGCGGAAATCAGCAGAATGGCGACCAGCACATGAGAAATCAAACTCCATACCGTCATTTCAGCAAGATTCACTGAGAAAAAAGAGCCGTGAGACTCGCCATAAAGTCGCAAGCGCGCACCCGACATCCACAAAAGGGCCATGAACACCGCGACGACAATCGCAGTCGAATAATCGAGTAGTTGACCGCGGCCGCCATTCTTGGTCTGGGTTGCCAGAATTCTCCCCGTCTCCACTGCGGCAACGGAGACCACTATCCCCAGCATCAACAGACTCCAGAAATAGGATGTCCAGTTGGGCTGCACCTGGATCAGAAATGGATGCGCGAGGATGTAAACGCCAAGCCCCGCTTGAACCGTCAAGACAAGCAGCTTTCGTCGGTTTTTCACAATTCGCCTATAGGCCAATGCGGATGTCGCGAGGGCGATCCAATACAGGCCCGCATGATGGCGGACAAACCACGGCAGCCAGTCGTACGGCGGAGCCTTGATCAATGCGGCGTAGGTAAAGGGAAGAAATGCCAGCAGGCAATAGATTGACGAGAAGAGGAAAAACCCTCCCCATACCATTCTTAACAGAATGATTCTTAGAATTCGTGAATTCATGCTCTACTATTCCCGGCTGCGCCCAACTTTCAAGGATATCGCCGCAATCGAGCTGGGTTGTGCTAACTGAAAAGGCTGGCCGTAACCAAAGTACCCTCAGGTATTGTCGAAGCGGCCACCTTAAGACGCTGGCATCTTGTGTCGCGGGCAACAATGTTGATAATGAATTTTCTAGGCAATTGAGGACCTCTTCCTATTATGGCTGCTCAAAGCCGTGCTCTGCGATTTGCGCTGAACTTCTTTCGTTACCCCTATATGTTGGGATCTCTAGTGCCGAGTTCCCGGTTTCTCGTGGACGATGTCATGGCGAGAGTGGACTGGGAGAAAGCCAAAGTAGTTGTCGAATACGGGCCAGGCGTGGGTACGATCACTCAGGAGGTGTTGAAACGGCTACGGCCGGATGGAACCTTGATCGCCATCGAACTGAATCCTAATTTCTTTCGCTCGCTGGAAGCGGAAATTCAGGATCCACGCTTTCATCTCGTGCATGGTTCGGCGTTGAATGTGCGGCAGGCTCTGAACGGATTGGGATTGCCCAACGCCGACTACATTATTTCCGGCATTCCATTTTCGACGATGCAGGCCTCGTTGCGGCGTGATATCGCGCAAGAGGCGCGACAGGCTTTGCAACCGAATGGCGCCCTCGTGGTCTATCAATTCACCCGAGTCGCATTGCCCTATCTGGAATCCAACTTCAGTTCGGTGCGAAGAGCTTTTCAGCTTTGGAACATTCTTCCCGCGCACATTTACTATTGCACCCCTTAACTCGACTGCTAACACCCAGTGCACACGCCCACGTCGAAGCCCCCGAGCAAGGCAGACTTAAAAGCTGGCCCGTTTTCGTCGCCTGAGAAGCGAAGCGTAATTTTGAGTTTGCTCCTGATTCTCGTCACCCTCGCTCTTTACAATCCGGCGAGCCATCACCCTTTTGTGAATTTCGACGACGATGGCTATGTAACCAGCAATCCTCACGTTCGTTCTGGTTTGAGCTGGGAGACCGTCAAGTGGGCATTCAGCACGAATGAAATGGCGAACTGGCACCCGCTAACCTGGATTTCGCATGCTTTCGATTATCAGTTATTCGGCCTCAATCCCGCCGGGCATCATGACACCAACATTCTGTTACACACTGCCAACGCTGCGATTTTATTTCTCTTGCTGCAATCGGCCACCGGGTTCACCTGGCGCAGCCTGATGGTTGCGGTGCTTTTTGCGATTCACCCCATCAACGTTGAATCGGTGGCGTGGATTTCGGAGCGCAAGAATCTGCTCAGTATGTTGTTTTGTCTTCTGGCGCTCTGGGCCTACGGATGGTATGCGCGAAAGCCGTCAGCAACCCGCTACTCATTGGTTGCACTGTTATTTGCGCTCGGCCTGATGGCGAAACCGCAAATCATCACGCTGCCGTTCGTTCTTCTGCTCTGGGACTATTGGCCGCTTCGCCGCATGCTTGCTGAAGAATCAGGCAATTCTGCAAATTTGTATACGGCGCGGCCTCTTTCGATTTTGGTTCTCGAGAAAATTCCTCTCTTCGCGCTCTCCGCCGCAAGCGCCGTCGTTACGATGAGAGCGCAACAAGCCGGCGGTGCGGTGCGGTCCGCTTTGGAAGTCCCGTTTGGCAATCGACTGGAGAATGCTCTCGTAAGCTACGCAAGGTATATCGGCCAAGCATTTTGGCCAATGCATCTCGCGCCTTTATATCCTCGTCCGAACGCATGGCCGGGATGGCAGGTCGTGAGCGCAACCGTGATTTTGTTGGTCATTACCGCTGTTGTTGTGACCGCGCGCAGGCGACGCTATCTGATAGTTGGGTGGTTCTGGTTCTTAGGCGTCCTCGTCCCCATGATTGGGCTGATCCAAATAGGCGAAGCAGCCAAGGCAGACCGTTATGCCTATTTCTCATTTATCGGACTATTCCTTATGGTTTGTTGGGGCGTGGGTGATTGGGCCGCACAACGGAATATCTCACCCCCTTGGTTGGCGATCCCTGCTGTCGTGGGTTTGCTGGCGCTCGCCGTAGCGACCCGCATCCAACTAAGCTACTGGGGCGACAATGTGGCGCTCTGGTCGCGCACGATTGAGATCACGGGACCGAATTTTGTGGCACAAGACAATCTCGGGGGCGCGCTGCTCATACGCGGGGATCTTGAAGGTGCCATGCCGCACTTCCGCATTGCATCGCAAATCAATCCGCAGGATCCTCTCTCCACCTTGAACCTCGGCAACTACGAGCTGCAACAACGGCATCTGCCATCCGCCATCGTCCTTTTCAAGCGCGTGATGGACGTAACCTCCAATTCCGGGCTCCGCAGCAACGCGCTCAGCGGTCTTGGGTCGGCATACCGGCAGCAGAATCAGAATGGCGAAGCGGAGCGGGCTTATAAAGATGCATTGCAACTGACTCCACAAAATGCCCATGCCTGGATCGGGCTCGGGCTCATCTCGCAGAAGAATGGAGATTTTGCGGAGGCAGCTGATCGCTTTTCGCGCGCGGTAGACATTCAACCGACGGATGTAAGTTACCTTCTGCTGGCGCAGGCTTTGCAACGGGCCGGTCATCCCGATCAGGTACAGGCCGCCTCGCAGGCGGCTCAACAGATTTCCACCGATCTGAACGCGGCCCAGAAGGAAGTGGAACAATTGCTCGCGCAGTAGGACCCTAAACAGTCGCCGGATTTCCTGCGAGAAACTGTTCAACTTCGGTCAGATTCGGCATGGAAGGTTGTGCCCCAGCTCGAGTCACTGAGATCGCGGCCACTGCGGAAGCCCACTTGGTACTGCTGATGGGATCCTGACCTTGAACCAACGCGGTCGCGAAAGCCCCGTTGAAGGCATCGCCCGCGGCTGTGGTATCCACAGCACGGACCTTGTAAGCAGGGAGGAATTCTTTGCGACCGTCGGCCAAGGCGAGATAACAGCCGTGTTTGCCTAGCTTGAGTATCACGTTGCGCGCTCCTCGTTTTAGCAGCGCGTTTGCCGCATCCTTCATGCTCGAATCATCCAACTCCCGCGTAGAGATCCCGAGAAGAGTACCGGTCTCGGATTCGTTTGGCGTAATCCAATCCAATCGCTGAAATAACGAGTCGGGAATGGGCTGCGCTGGCGCTGGATCGAGCATCAGCGACACACCTTCCCGCTGGGTCATTTCCGCGAGATATTCCACCGTCGATAATGGAATTTCCAGCTGGGTAAGAACCATTGCCGCGTTGCGAATCAGCTCCGTTTGCGAATCCAGGTCAGCCGGAGTGACCTGACCATTCGCGCCGGGCACGACAACGATGGAATTCTGGCCGGTGGAATCCGTGGCGATGAGCGCCACCCCAGACGGGCCGGATGCCTCACCCACCGCAGCGGTATTGACTCCCGCGGCCTCCAGGCCGGATCGCAGCTGCGGACCAAAAACATCAGTGCCGACTTTGCCCAGCATGTGAACCTGCGCGCCTAGCCGTCCTGCGGCCACCGCCTGGTTCGCACCCTTGCCGCCGAAAAACGCCTGGAAGGTTTGCCCGGAAACCGTCTCCCCTGGCGCTGGAATGCGAGTGGTCCCTGCGACCAAATCCAAATTTATACTGCCCACAACGACGATTCCCTTGCTCGGCCTCACTATGGAACCCTCCCGGCGATGTTAATTCTTGCGAACTGGCGCCAGTTAATATGACAACAGCGGCACAGCCGCAATTAATCCGAGTCCTGCCAGAAAACAAATGAACATAGGAGGTAGCAGGCGGCGGGAATTGGCAGGCGCATTCGCAAATTCATGCCAAATGAAAACACCCCAAACCGCGGAGATCATGGTCGCGCCCTGTCCGATCGCGTAGGAAACCGCCGGTCCGACGATTTGGGCATGTGATGCTACAAAATTCATTACGGCCCCGGTACACCAGATTGCACCGCCCAGGATGGCCCAAAGATGCCAGATCTTTTTGCTATGGGCGTAGTCAGCAAACGTGGATGGCTCCGCGCCCACTAAAGAATTTCTCATAAAGTAGCTGTTCAAGGGAATTGCACAGAGAAGTATTCCCGTGGCCATGACAAATGCCACGGAATAAGGGCCCAGTGAATGCGGCCCGGTCACAGCCTTGGTAATGAAAGGATAGAAGCTTCCCATCAGCACGCCGGAAACGATGCATAAAATCAGGCCTCGCCCGCTCACCGACTTGGCCAATTGTTCGCGGCGACGATAAGCCATGGCATCAAGGATGATGGCTGCGATCACCAGCAAAACCCCGACAAACAAAATTAAAGGATTGCCCTTGGGAGCGAGAATGTAGTTCATGACCACGCCCACGACCAGGGCCAGCCCAATTCCTACGGGAAACGCAACCGCCAACCCGGCAATTTCAATGGCGGCCACGAGCAAAAGATTCGCTACGTTGAACACTACGCCGCCCATGATCGCGTACACGACATGCCCAGTGTCGGCATGGCTGAGGTTCGAAAGAAACGCTGACGATCCACCGTGTATGCTCCCGAGCGTGAGCCCCCATGCCAGACTCCCCAGGATTGTTCCCAATACGTAGTCCCAATAAAAGAGCTGGAAGGGCCAGCCCGGCGTGAGCTTGACTGTGTTTGCCCACGATCCCCAGGAAATCATGCTGACGATCATGAAGAGCAGCGCGATGCCGTATGTCTCGGGCTGATACATGCATCTCCTTCAAATCACGGAAGCTTGGCCGCGGCGAAAAGTATATACCCGATATAAGCGCGCTGACTTGCCCACCCCGAAGCGTCATGAGAAGATCGGTAGCGGAATCTTCGACGGTACTCAAGACATCCAATAAGTTGCCGGGCGCGGTAAATCAAATAAAACTGAAAGCCAGTTATTCTCGTTGAGCACGAAGCTATTCTTGTCCAGGTGAAATCAATTATGAGTGAGAAGACAGTTCCAGTTTTGATTGCGGGAGGATGGCGCGAAAGTAAATCGGTTGGGACCTTTCAGGTGGATAATCCGTCATTAGGGCAAGCTTTGCCCGAAAAATATCCAATATCCTCTCGCGAAGAAATGCAGGAAGCGGTGGAAGCGGCCAGTCAGGCGGCTACCGTTCTCCGCACCACCAGCGGAGAGAAAATCGCCGAATTTCTGGAGGCATTTGCCGCCGGTATTGAGCAACGGAGCTCCGAACTCGTGGAAATGGCGCATGCCGAGAGCGGACTGGCGAAAGCGCCTCGCCTCAAGGATGTGGAATTACCACGCACTACGAACCAGCTTCGTCAGGCGGCCACCGCAGCGCGGCAAGGCAGCTGGCGGCGCCCCATTCGTGACGACGCGGCCAAGCTCTATTCTTTTTTTGCGCCGATCGGACCGGTAGTCGTGATGGGTCCAAATAATTTTCCCTATGCTTTTAATTCGGCGGCGGGCGGGGATTTCGCCGCTGCGATCGCGGCGCATAATCCTGTGATTGCCAAGGCCAATACCGCGCATCCTGGAACCACCAAATTATTCGCGGAGATCGCGCTTGAGGCGGCGGTTAAAACCGGCCTTCCGGCCGCGACGGTGCAGTTGATTTATCGTGTACCGCCCGAGGTGGGGTTCGCATTGGTGTCGCACCCGCTGGTGGGGGCGACTGGATTTACTGGGAGCAAGAATGCGGGTCTGAAGCTCAAAGATGCGGCGGAACGGGCCGGCAAGCAGATTTACCTGGAAATGTCGAGCGTGAATCCGGTAATCGTTATGGAAGGCGCGCTGCGCGAGCGCGGCGCGGCTATCGCGGGCGAATTCTTCTCCTCCTGCACGCTGGGCGCCGGACAGTTTTGTACGAACCCTGGGTTCGTCATCGTCCCCGACAGTGAAGCTGGCAAGCAATTTGTGGATACCACCCGGCAACAGTTTGAAGCAGGAACTCCGGGCGTCCTTCTCGGCAAAAATGGGCGGGACGGTTTGACCGATGCTGTGAGCATTCTGCAGAAAAACGGCGCGAAAGTCGTATGTGGCGGCAAGGCGTTGCCCGGACCGGCTTATCGTTTTGAGAACACGCTGTTGCGGGTTTCTGGCGATGACTTTCTTAAGCACCCTCACGAATTGCAAACCGAAGCGTTCGGTCCGGTCTCGCTGATTGTGATGACGCGGAATACGGAACAAACGGTAGCCATTCTGAACCAGTTGGAGGGCAATCTTACCGGTACGATCTATTCCGATACGGCGGGAAAAGATGACGCCGAATATGACGCGATCGAACCGCATCTCCGTTATAAAGTCGGCCGCCTCTTGAACGATAAGATGCCCACCGGCGTGGCCGTAAGCCCCGCCATGAATCATGGCGGACCTTATCCGGCAACCGGTCATCCAGGATTCACGGCCGTCGGGATTCCCACCAGCGTTCATCGCTTTGTCGCTCTTCATAGCTACGACAATGTTCGGCCGGCGAGACTCCCCGCGATGTTGCGCAGCTAGCGCTTCCCGCTAAATTCTGCTTGCCCACGGCGCCCACCGAACGTTCCGGGCGCCGGTTGTTTGTACGACCGCGCGCATACGAAAAATATCCTGCTACGATTATTCAGCTTGGGACGGATGGCCACGCGCCATTGCTGGAGATTTCATTAGGACAAGAAACTGCATGATGCCATTGGAGGCCTCCATGAAAAAGCTTGCTGTAATTTTTGCCGTCCTAGCATTATTGTCTGTGCCGCTTTTTGCTCAAAAAGGACGCGGAGTTGGCGGGGGTTACGTGCCTCCGCATGGCCCTGCACCGGTACGAAACGCTCGCCCTCAATCGGAGCACCCGACTTTTGCCGATAAACCCGGCCATCCCGAGGCTCCTCACGTTCACACCAACGGAAAGTGGATTGGCCATGATACCGGTCCGAATGATCCCCACTATCATCTCGACAATCCCTGGGAACACGGCCACTTTCCTGGAGGGTTCGGCCGCGGCCACGTTTACCGGATTGAAGGTGGTGGTCCATCTCGCTTCTGGTTCGGCGGATTTTACTTTAGTGTTGCTCCCTACGACGTCGGGTTTTGCAGTGATTGGCTCTGGGACAGCGACCAGATCGTGATCTACGAAGACCCGGACCACGTCGGATGGTACCTCGCCTACAACGTTAGATTAGGCACCTACGTTCACGTTCAATTCTTAGGCTAGTGTCAGCGCAATAAAAAATCCCCTCAGCCGTTTGCTGAGGGGATTTTTGCCGCCGTCCGATGCGAATCAGTTAGCGCCTGTAACCACCGCGCCATCCATAGCCATGATAGCCGCGCCACCCGGGCCGGCCCCAGTATCCGCCGCGGTAAGCGTAGCCATCGGCGGGATAGACATAATGCGGACGCGCATACCGCGGCGCGTAGCCGTACCCGTAGCCATAGTACGGACGATGCACGGCTACATATCCGTAACCGTATACGGGACGCGGAACAAACGCCGGACCCACGCCCACCCCGACCACGACTCCAGCGTGCGCCTGAGTCGGACTTGCCACAGCCAGAACCAACGCTAATCCCAATACCGCAAATATGCTTTTCTTGATCATCGCCGTACCCTCCGTGCTCGGTACGTACAAACCCACCCTCCACAGAAAAGTTGTGAGCACAGGATCGCCAAGACTATCAAGGATTTTGCGGTGGTTACCTTTGGTCAAGCGGCAACGGGCTCGCCCTTTAGAAGGCGCAGCTAACTATCTCTTACCGGGATTTCACCGCAGACAAGTTTCCCAAAAGCTCGGCCAGTGAGAAGGCGCGAGCAGCCTGTGCGGAAACGCCAAATAAACGGCGGGGATCGTGAGCGTACGACAAGGAATATTCCACTCCGCCGAACAGCTTAGCGAAGAGAGACTGGACCTCTTTTTCCGCCGCCGCAAGGGTCTCCTCGTTGTTCGGTGCGAGCAAGCGATCGTTGACGAATACTTCCACATTCTGGCCGTCAAAGCGAAGCTTACCGCCGAGATTCGTCTCGGATTCCAGACGTTCAAATGCGCGCAGCGCGGCTAAAGTCGCTTGGGCAATGCGGTCGCGATCGCCGCCATCGAGTCCGGCCTTACGATTGTAACGAACCCCCAGACGGCCATCGGTATTGTCTACGCTATAGTCGCCTTCCAGGCCGATCAAAATAATTCCAGGACCGTCGTGGACGTGGCGGTAGTCGGCGATATCGAGTAAACGTTCCTCGAAAACCTTGCCTTGAATCCAGCTGTGAAATACAGGGATTAAAAGCTCGAGATCAAACTCTGCTGGGTTTTTGACGAGCAGCTTGACGTTGACGTGCTGAAATTCCATGTAAGAAGTTAATCCTTGTGGTTTTCGTTGGGAGCAGCTTCAATCAGCGAAGAATCTTGCCTAAATTCCTCGGGCTTTCACACGGCAATGATCGTCCCCAACTTATTATTGCAACTATGCGCGGCGTCGATGAACAGCTGCGCTTCGTCGAGCAGATAGCGGCTCGAATCCTGTGTATATGGCTGGCCGGACTTCTCGTGCGCGTCGAAGAAATAATGAGCAAACTTTCCCCCCGCGAAAGGATCCCAGAAGAGTTGCGTATCGAAAAACCGGCTACGGAACTCGGAGACGATCTGGTCCGGATCGTCAGAAATATTCGCCTTCTGGATCTTCACCAGAGCTTTTGCCGCCAGCGACATTGAGCGATAAGCCTTTTGGCCCGCTTCCTGGATTTGCGCCGACTCAAATGCCAATTGCCCTTCAAACAGCTCCCGTTCTGCTTCAGTCATATCGAACTCAAAGGGCGATACGACTTCTCCGGCGCATTCGCCTGTGCCCATGTCGCCCAGACTATATTCGCGCGGATCTCCCCAATCGCTAAAGAATGACCGGTCGTTCGCCGGAGGCCGGGTAAGATCGTCGAGCATCTTTTTCAATTCAGCTTTTCCGATGCGCTTGGTGAAGTCCTTAAAGCTCTCGCCGTTGGTCCGCTCCGAAACATAGCGTTCCGTCAGCCGTGTAACCACCTGCGGAATATTTTTTGAAGGAATCGCCACAACCGGAAGTCCATAAGAACCGGCATTGTGCTCCCATTCTCCGCCCAGGACAACCTGAAAGTGTGGAACGGCATAGCCACCAAGTTTGCGGCTAACGCCATAAAAACCTAAGTCAGCAACGTGATGTTGTCCGCAACTGTTGAAGCATCCGCTGATCTTGATGTGCAGATTCTGGACCGCTTCATCCATATTGAAACTGTTCTCGGCAAGCCGCGTGCGAAGCTCCCCGGCCAAACCGCGCGAGGACGAAATGCCCAGCTTGCAGGTGTCAGTGCCAGGGCAAGTCACAATATCCACGATGGCGCCGGCTCCCGGGTCGCCGAGGCCCACAGCATCCAGCGCCTGGAAAAGATCCGCCAGGTCGCTCAGGCTGACCCAGCGAATCACGAAATTCTGTTCAACCGTGGTGCGAACCGTTTCATTGGTGAAGCGGCGAACAGTGTCAGCCAGAGACCGCAACTGGTTGGCGGTGATGTCTCCCAGCGGCAACGCGACGGTGACTGTGGCATAGCCAGACTGCTTCTGGCGGCGAACATTGTTTTTCGCCCAGCGCTGGAAGCCGTTTGAAGTAGTCGTAGGCCATTCACCGGCGGGCCGCAAAGCGGTCTCATCCGCCTGCAGCGCCTCGGTGAGGTAGTCACTCCAACGCGCGTCGAACGGCAGCGTTTTTCGCTCTTCGAGCACCAGATCCCGGAATTTCTCGATCCCCAGATCTTGAACCAGGAACTTAAGCCGCGCGCGGTTGCGATTTTTCTTTTCTCCCATGCGGGCAAAGACCCTGGCAATCGCTTGCGTCAGCGGCAGCACTTCTTCGGGCGGTATGAACGATTCGAAAAGCTTGGCCTGGTACGGAACTGCGCCAAGTCCGCCACCAACGTACATTTCGAAACCAAACTGGCCGCTCCCATTTTCGCCGTTTCGTTTCGCGATGAAGCCCACGTCATGCAAACTCGTAAGTCCGCACGCGTGTTGCGCGCAGCCGCTAAATGCCGGCTTGAATTTCCGGCCGAAGTTCTGGGTATCGGGATGTCCCAACAGAAACCTGGCCAGCGCCCGCGAATAGGGTGTGACGTCGAAAACTTCGTCCTGACAGATTCCGGCAAACGGGCAGGCGGTGACGTTGCGCACCGTGTTACCACACGCCTCGCGGGTAGTAATGCCGCTCGCCGCCAACCTCCGCATCAGCGCGGGAGTGTCATCAATCTGTATATAGTGCAACTGAAAATCCTGGCGGGTCGTAACGTGCGCAATGCCGTCGGAATATTCTTCCGATAACTCGGCCATGGTTTCCAGTTGCGCCGCGTTGAGCCCTCCGCCGGGAATCTTGATGCGCTGCATACCAGGCGCATCCCACATGGTCATCGGCCCTTTGGTCAGATCGCCGGAAGGATAGGCCATCTGCTGGACTTGCTTCCCATCATGACGCTGGCCGTTGTCATAGCGCTGCCCATAGGCGCCCCGACGCAGGCGCGTCTCGGCAAACACGCGCTCATCCATCTTGCCCTGCTTGCGCAGTGCGATGTCGGTTTCGAAGGTATCAATCTCGCGTGCCAGAACTTCCGGCACCTTAGCTGCGAGTTCGTCTTTCCAAAGTGAATTCGAAGTTTTCATGCGGCTCCGCCCCTAAAACTCAAAAGCCCGCCTGAGTCACTGGCGGGGGGCTTTGAAATAAGCTTGCTTTAAGTGCCTGAGTCAAATCCTCCACGCGACAGAACTTGTGAGCGCACAACAACACCAGCCGATGCGCGTCCCCCGTCCATCATTTTGATTGCGTGGCAGCAAATTTGACTCCGATTCCCCCGACAATGGGGGATTACAGAAGATACGACTCATTCAGGCTATCCAACTTGGCCAACAGTGTCAATCGGCGAATGGCGTGAAAGCCGCATTGCAAAGGGCATTCACATTTTTGGTGATATCGCCCTAAATCGCTGATAGGGAGTAATTTACGTTATTCGGAGTCAGTCGGCGGCGATGCCCTTCGAAACCGAGGATCGCGAATTGGCGGACTGGTGGCCAATTGCATCCAATGCCAGATTCAAGGCCAGCACGTTGACCCTTGGCTCGCCCAGAAATCCAAGCTGACGTCCCAGGGTATTTTGTGCTACCAAGCCTCGCACATCGTCCGCACTCAGTCCACGCTCTCGCGCCACGCGGGGGATTTGAAACTCCGCAGCGGCGGGGGTGATGTCGGGATCGAGCCCGGAGGCAGAACTGGTAACCAAATCCACCGGAATGGGAGCGCCCGGATTTTCCTTCTGCAGGTCGTTAACCGAGGCGGCAACGCGGTCCATCAGCGCGTGATTCGTCGGGCCTAGATTGGAGGCCCCCGAATTGGTGGCGTCATACCCATTGCCGGCCGCAGAAAGCCGGGAATGGAAGTAGCGCGGCCCTGTGAAGGGCTGGCCAATGATATGCGACCCAATCACCACGCCGTTCTGCACGATCAGTTGGCCATTGGCCTTGTCCTTCATGAACAGCTGCGCAAGGCCGGTCACAACCAGGGGATAAATGAATCCGAACAACACGGTAGTGACGATCGTCATGAGTACGGCGGTAAGCAAATTCTTTTTCATACGAGCCTCTTATGCCAGTCCAACGTGAGTAATAAGCAAATCAATCAGCTTGATGCCGACGAACGGGATAATGATCCCTCCCACCCCATAAATCCAAAGATTATTGCGCAGCAGCGCGGCTGCTCCCATCGGACGATATTTCACGCCGCGCAGCGCCAGTGGGATAAGCGCAACAATGATCAGCGCGTTGAAGATGACCGCCGAAAGTACCGCCGATTCCGGGGTCTTGAGGTGCATGATGTTCAGTGCGTTCAACACCGGGAAAGTGGCGGCAAACATAGCTGGAATGATCGCAAAATATTTCGCGACGTCATTGGCGATGGAAAAAGTAGTCAGCGCGCCGCGCGTCATCAGCAATTGCTTGCCAATTTCCACGATTTCAATCAGCTTCGTTGGATTGGAGTCGAGATCCACCATGTTGCCGGCTTCTTTCGCAGCCTGCGTGCCGGTATTCATGGCCACGCCCACGTCGGCTTGAGCGAGCGCAGGTGCGTCATTCGTGCCATCGCCGGTCATGGCGACCAGTTTGCCCTGGCCCTGCTCGCGGCGGATCAGATCCATCTTTTCTTTTGGGGTCGCTTGAGCGAGAAAATCGTCCACCCCAGCCTCGTTGGCGATGGCGGCAGCAGTTAAAGGATTGTCGCCGGTGATCATCACGGTCTTGATGCCCATGGCCCGCAACTGATCGAAGCGCTGGCGCATCCCACCCTTTACGATGTCCTTCAATTCGATCACGCCAAGCGCACCTCGCGTTCTCTCGGCAACCACCAACGGCGTGCCACCAGACCGGGCAATCTGCTCCACGATTGCCCGCACTTCGGCGGGAACGCGGTTGTTATTCTGAGTGAGATAACTGTCGATCGCTTCCGCCGCGCCCTTACGGATTTCGAAGCCATTCAGGTTCACTCCCGACATTCTGGTCTGAGCGGTAAAGGGCACGAAGGTCGTTTCGTGCGATGCCAATTCGCGTCCCCGCAACTCGTACTTCTCCTTAGCCAGAACGACGATCGAACGGCCCTCCGGAGTTTCGTCGGCGAGAGAAGACAACTGGGCCGCATCGGCCAGCTCTTTTTCCGTGACCCCTGGCGCCGGAACGAAGCGCGAAGCCTGCCGGTTGCCAAGTGTGATGGTGCCGGTTTTATCGAGCAGAAGCGTATTGACGTCGCCAGCGGCCTCGACTGCGCGTCCGGACATGGCAAGCACGTTGTGCTGCACCAGACGGTCCATGCCCGCGATCCCGATGGCCGAGAGCAATCCACCGATGGTCGTGGGGATAAGACACACCAGCAGCGAGACCAGCACAAACACGGTCTGGGGCGAGCCCGAATAAATCGCGAATGGCTGCAATGTGACCACAGCCAAAAGGAAGATAATCGTCAGTCCTGCGAGCAGAATATTCAGCGCAATCTCGTTGGGAGTTTTCTGCCGCTCCGCACCCTCGACCAGCGCAATCATGCGATCAAGGAACGTTTCACCGGGGTTGGAAGTAATGCGGCATTTAATCCAGTCGGAAAGAACCCGCGTACCACCGGTCACCGCGGAACGGTCGCCGCCCGATTCGCGAATCACGGGGGCCGACTCGCCGGTAATCGCCGATTCGTCCACGGATGCCACTCCTTCGATGATTTCGCCATCCGAGGGAATGAATTCGCCCGCAGTCACGCGCACAATGTCGCCGGCTCGAAGCTTGGAGCTCGCAATTTGTTCGACCTTGCCATCGCCCAGCAGACGATTGGCTACGGTTTCCGAGCGTGCCTTGCGCAGGGTTTCGGCTTGGGCCTTGCCGCGGCCTTCCGCCATGGCTTCCGCGAAGTTGGCGAAAAGTACGGTGAACCAAAGCCAAAGCGTGATCTGCAAATTGAACGAAAAATCCGCGCCGCCACGGAGAAGCAGCAGCGTGGTGATAACACTGCCAACCTCGACCACGAACATGACGGGATTCGCCATCATGTGCCGGGGATTCAGCTTTCGCAGCGAGTCGAGTATCGCGCTGCGCACAATCTTTAAATCCCAAATCGCTTTCGCCTTAGTTTTCGCCATGGGCCCTCAAAAAGTCTTACCAGTCATCATCAGCAGGTGTTCAAGGATCGGTCCCAGACTCAAAGCCGGGAAAAAGGTGAGTGCACCGACAATAATGATCACGCCCACCAGCAAAATGGTGAACAGTGGCGTAGTTACAGGGAACGTGCCCAACGATGGCGGCACATATTTCTTTTCTGCTAGGTTGCCGGCAATCGCGAGCATCGGGAGAATCATGAAAAACCGGCCAATCAGCATGGTCGCGGCCCCGGCCGTGTTGTACCAGAACGTATTGCCATTCAAACCTGCGAAGGCAGAGCCGTTGTTCCCGGCCATTGAGGTGAAGGCGTAGAGAATCTGGGTCAAGCCGTGCGGTCCCGAGTTGCTGATACTGGATGTCCCAAAGCCGGCCACCGCCGAAATGCCAGTCAGGGTCAGAATGATTAGGGGAAAGACCAGCGTCACCAGCATCGCCATTTTGACGTCGTACGCTTCGATTTTCTTGCCCAGATATTCGGGCGTGCGTCCGACCATGAGGCCCGCAATGAATACCGCCAGTACGACGTAGATGAGAATTCCATAGAGTCCGGCGCCGACGCCACCGAACACCGTCTCGCTGAGCATGATATTCGCCAGAGGAACCATGCCACCCAGCGGGGTGAAGGAGTCGTGAAAGCTGTTCACGGCTCCGCAGCTTGCATCGGTGGTAATGGTGGCGAACAAGGCGGAATCCGCAATGCCAAAGCGTACTTCCTTGCCCTCCATGTTGCCGCCGGACTGCATCACACTGGCGCGCTGATCCGCTCCCTTGAGAAGCGGGTTGCCACGCGCTTCAGCCCAATACGCCGTGGTCACGCCGGCGAGAAACAGAACTGCCATGGCCGCCCAGACAGCCCAACCGTGGCGGGACGAAGCGGTCATACGGCCAAGCGTATAGGTGAGGCCTGCGGGAATCGCAAAAATCGAAAGCATTTGCAGATAATTGCTGAGCGGGGTGGGGTTTTCGAACGGATGAGCGCTATTGGCGTTGAAGAAGCCGCCACCATTGGTGCCAAGCATCTTGATGGCTTCCTGGGAAGCGACCGGGCCTTGCGCAATGGTTTGCTGCGAGACCGTCTGAGTCGCTGTTTTTCCGTCGGTACCGATGGTGGAGATTTGCTGCGATTCAACCAGCTTGGCGGTGTCATAGGGTCTGAAATTCTGCACCACTCCCTGCGAAACCAGGATCAACGCATAGATAACGCAGGCGGGCAGAAGGATCCAAAGACCGGAGCGGGTCATATCTACCCAGAAGTTGCCAATTGTCTTTGATTCCCGCCGGGCAATGCCGCGAACGAATGCGATGGCCAGCGCAATTCCGGTAGCGGCCGATGTGAAGTTGTGGTAGGCCAACCCCGCCATCTGAGTCAGATAACTCATTGTGTTTTCGCCGGCGTAGTTCTGCCAGTTGGTATTGGTGGTGAACGACGCGGCGGTGTTGAAAGCCAGGGCCGAGGGCACTCCCGGAAAATGCTGCGGATTCCAGGGCAGAAACTGCTGTAGCCGCTGAAAACCGTATAGAAGAGCCATGGCGACGCCGCTGAATAACAGCATGGCGATGCCATACTCCGTCCAGCGCATCTCGTGGGTTTCATCCACCCCGGTTAGCCGGTAGAGCAGTCTCTCAACCGGGCGCAGAACCGGATCAAGAAATGTCCGCTCGCGATTAAAGACACGGGCCATAAAGATCCCCAGAGGCTTGGTGATCACGAAGATCAGCGCGAGAAACAACAGAATTTGAAACCAGCCGTTGGCTGTCATATCAAAATTTCTCCGGACACAATAACGCGTACACCAGGTAAATCAACAGCAGCGCACTGACTGCCAGCATCGCAATATCCTGCAAGGTCATGGTGTCCCTCTCATCGCATGCGTTCGCAAAAATATGTGTAGGCGATGGAAATCGCAAAAAACAGCACCGTCACAAGGATGAAGACGATATCGGCCATGAAGGCTCTCCTTTTCCGATCTCGGGGGCATGAGTCACCTTGTATTGCCACACGGAGTGCAGGGTTACCGCCTGCTCCTCGCGCTTGATGGCCGCCCACTCGCTTCGCAACCGCAACCCATAGCGCGCCGCCTCGGCTGGCTGACGTCGATCCAATCCCCGCCGCCGGAGCGGCCGCTCTTGCAAAAGATGGGACAAAAACCACAATAGGAAAACGATTCCTACCAGAGCGATTCCCGCGAAGACTGCCGCCGTCCACATATCGGACCTCCGAGACGCGCGTTCATTTTGCGCTAACTCATTGGATCATCGAGGGTATAAAGACAGGCTAAAGAGTGCATAAGGATTCCGTAAAGAAGCCTGAGCGAATGGTTGAGAATTCGCGACAAAGTACACCGTCTCAAGTTTGTGGAAAGAATATGCCGCCAGGGATTTCGGCTGCGGCGACAATGTTATCTGGCAGAAATAATTGCAATCACAAGGAATCGCTATTCGCCGGCTTCGAAACGGTAGCCCACCCACGGTTCGGTCAGAAGGTATTTCGGATTGGAAGGATCGGCCTCGATCTTCTTGCGCAGCTGCCCCACAAACACGCGCAGATATTCCGGTTGCTCGGTGCTGTTCGGTCCCCAGATTGCCGCTAGCAGTGCCCGGTGGGTAACCACCTTTCCGGGATGCTTTGCCAGATAGGTGAGTAAATCGAACTCCTTTGGTGTAAGACGGATCTCATTCCCTCGCACCGTCACAAAACGGGATTCGAGGTCGACGCGGAAGTCCCCAACCTCGATCACCTTCGCCTCCTCTTCCTGCGGAGCAGCATGCCGCAGATGGGCCCGCACCCGCGCGAGAAGCTCGTTCATGCTGAAAGGTTTGGTGACATAATCATTGGCGCCGGCATCGAGAGCGTCCACTTTGACGCGGTCCTGACCGCGCACCGAAAGAACAATAATCGGCACTTCTGAGGTTTGCCGGATGCGGCGACACAAGCCAATACCATCCAAATTTGGCATTGCCAAGTCGGTGAGGACGAGATGAGGCGTCCAGTCTTTCAAAATCTCGAGCGCCATCTCTCCATCATTGGCCACGCGGACGTCATAATTTTGCGCCGAGAATAATGTGCGCAACACCCTTGTGATTTGGGCCTCATCGTCCACCACCAGGATTCGCCGGTGTTCATTCATTCTCGGTCACCGCATTTCCTGAGTCACAATGTGAACATCCACTGCCGGCGCATTCCGTAGAAACCGATGAATCGCCGACCAGTAGAGATAGCGACGCCAGCCTTTAGTCGCAGAGCGCCCAAAGACCACGTGCGTGGCATGTTCCTTACGCACGAATTCGGCCACCCGCTCGGCCACGTCCCCGCGATCCAGCCGCACCACTTTTGCACCTACGCTTTCGGCGAAACGGACATTTTCAGCCAGCGTTCTCTGATTCTCATCAATCTGGTCCTCGGAGGAGTCCACGTAAACGACGAAGAGTTCGGCATCAATTGCTTGTGCCATGCGGGCGCCGCGAGCAATCAGATATTGCGCCGCCGGGTTTGAGCTGATACAGACGGCAATGCGCTCGCGCACAATCAGCGGGCGCCCATCCTCGGTACGCAAGTCCTCCAGACTGTGGTCCACGGCCTGGGCAACTTGCCGCAGGGCCAACTCTCGCAGGGCGATTAGATTTGCGGTGCGAAAGAAGTTCGCCAAGGCGCGTTCGGCGCGCTCTACCGGATAGATATCGCCGCGCTTCATGCGGGTTTGCAGAGCTTGCGGCGTAAGATCGGCCATCACAATTTCGCCAGCCCGTTGTACCACCCAATCGGGGACGGTTTCCCGCACTTGTACCCCGGTCAACTCGCGGATCGTGGGCGCCAGGCTTTCGATGTGTTGCACATTCATCGTGGAAATCACGTCGATGCCTGCATCCAGCAACTCGAAGACGTCTTCGTAGCGTTTGCGGTGCTTACTGCCTTCGATGTTGGTGTGGGCTAACTCATCCACCAGCACGATTTGCGGCTTGCGTTGAAGAATGGCGTCTACGTCCATCTCTTCAAAGACGGTCCCTTTATATTCAATTTTCTTCCGAGGCACGCTTTCCAGACGGCTTGCAATCTCGGCGGTCGCTTTACGGCCGTGCGTTTCCAC
Organism: uncultured Acidobacteriaceae bacterium; assembly: GCA_963834075.1. Classification (GTDB taxonomy): domain Bacteria; phylum Acidobacteriota; class Terriglobia; order Terriglobales; family Acidobacteriaceae; genus PALSA-270. The sequence continues at coordinate 561,801 of CAWIAH010000003.1, read as the reverse complement.
TACCCCAATAATCAAATCTTCGCCCCGGCTACGCCGCCGTATTCCTTCGCTCAGCATCTGATAGGTCTTACCGACGCCCGGGGCGTATCCGAGGAACAACTTGAAAATCGCTTTCTTCCCTCCGGGAGCGACCTCCTCGAGCCACTGGTCGGGAGTTTTATTCATTGGCGACATTGTTACTTAACCGGGCGAGAAATGTCGAATCCGGCTACAATCGTGCGCGTGAAGGTCGGTTGGACGCAATTCCTCTTTCGTTACCTGGTGGTCCTCACTGTTGTCGGTGGCATCGTGGGCGTCTACCGGCATCTGATTCATGTCAATCCCACCACCGCAGCGCTGACTTTTCTACTGGCGGTTCTGGTCGTTTCCACTACGTGGGGACTTCGCGCCGCCGTCGCGCTTTCATTCCTGGCGGCACTCGCGTTTAACTTTTACTTTCTCCCGCCGGTTGGGACCTTAACCATCGCTGATCCGCAGAACTGGGTCGCGCTGTTCGCTTTTCTTGCTACCGCAATCCTTGCCTCCGAATTGTCGGACCGAGCCCGGCGAGAAACCGCCAACGCGAATCAGCGTCGCAGAGATGTGGAGCGGCTCTATGCTTTTAGCCAGCGCCTGCTCGCCACGGATAATGTTTCCGAGCTCCTCAATGCCATTCCTGGCTACCTCTGCCAGATTTTTGGCGGCAAATCAGCCGCCATGTATTTACTGACGTCACAGGAGACCTATCGTTCCGATCCACGCGCCGAACAACCCGGCAAAGACGATTTAGCGGGGGTAAGCGCGCGTGGCGAGCCGGCGTTGAACCATGAAGCCGATGTCTACATCGCTCCTTTGCGGCTGGGAGCGCGGGTTACGGGAGCCATTGGAGTCGCGGGAACCGGACTGTCCCGCGAAACTTTGGAAGCGCTGGGAGGCCTGGTGGCGATCGCGATTGAACGGGTGGGGGCGGTGGAGAAATTGGGGCAGGCAGAGGCCGCACGGCAGAGCGAGAATTTGCGCACAGCTTTGCTCGATTCCGTTACCCACGAGCTACGCACGCCCTTGACCAGCATCAAGGCAGCAGTCACCAGCCTGCTCTCCGATCTTCAACTGGATGCCAATCAACGCAAAGATCTTTTGACCGTCATCAACGAGGAGTCCGACCGGCTGAATCGCTTAGTCGGAGAGGCGGCGGAGATGGCGCAATTGGATGCGCACGGGGTCGAATTGCATGTGGAGCACGCTTCGATTCAAGTGCCCATTAAATCCGCCATCGAAGATTGCAAGGTCATGCTCGGCGAGCACCCCATCGACATTCGGATTGCGCCCGATCTCCCGGCACTGCAGATGGATCCGGCGAGAATCGGCGAAGCGCTCAAACAACTGCTGGAAAATGCGGCGAAATATTCGCCCGCGCAATCGCCCATAATTGTCACGGCGGAAATGCGGGACGGGCAACTGGTGACCAGTGTCAGCGATCAAGGGCCAGGAATTGACGACTTCGAGCAAGCGCTGATCTTCGACAAATTCTATCGCGGCCGCGACCATCGTTATCGCGTCCAGGGAACCGGCATGGGTCTGGCCATCGCCAAGGCCATCATCGAAGCCCACGGCGGCACGCTCAGCGTAACCAGTCAGCTTGGCCACGGCTCGGTGTTTCATTTCTCTCTGCCCGGGGAATAACGCTGCGAGCAAGGGCTGGCCGAAATCGCCGTGCTATCTTAAAGATTCATGTCCTCCGCGCGCCATGAGCTCCTGGGTCTGCTGGCCACCAAATCTTTCCGGTTGGGCGAGTTTAAGCTTTCGTCGGGCGGAGTCAGCGATTATTACATCGATTGCCGCACCACCACTCTCGACGCGCGTGGCGCGCAACTCACAGGCCAGGTATTTCTGGACGAAATCAAGGCTCGCAATTGGAAGCCGCAAGCCATTGGTGGCTTGACGATGGGAGCCGACCCGATTGTGGTGGGAGTTTCAGTCATCAGCGGAGACATTAACGGCTTTCTGGTTCGCAAAGCGGAGAAGCAACACGGCACTGGGCAGCGAATTGAAGGCTTCAGGGACAAGCCAGCTCGAGTCGTGATTGTCGACGATGTCTGCACCACCGGGTCGTCTACGATTCAGGCAATCGAGGTGGCCCGGGCCTTCGGGTTTGAAGTTGCGGGGGTTATGTGTTTGGTCGAACGCGAAGAAGCGAAGGGTCGCCCCAGCGTGGAGAAGGCGGCGGCTCCGGCGCCATTTATCTCGATCTTCACAGCCACCGATGTGCGTAAGCAGCACCTGGCTCAGCATCTATGATCCAAACCCTTGAATGGACCGATGCCGGCGTCCGCTTCATCGATCAAACGAAGCTGCCGACCGAGGAAATCTACGTTAATTGCACGACCCACGAGCAGGTCGCGGACGTAATCCGAACCATGGTTGTGCGTGGCGCGCCCGCCATCGGCGTGTCCGCTGCCATGGGGATCGCTCTCGGGGTGAGGAATTCTGACGCGCTCACAGCGGATGAATTGAAGGCTGAGCTTGATCAGATCTGCGATGTCATCGGGAAGACGCGGCCGACAGCGGTTAATCTTTTCTGGGCGATCCAGCGCATGCAGGACAAGTTTGACTCGCTGCGCAATCGCACGGTTGCGGAGATCAAGCATGCCCTTATCGAAGAGGCCAAGCGCATGCACGCGGAAGATATCGCCGCCAACCAGGCCATGGGAAGGCACGGCGCCGCGCTTATGCCGGCGAGTGGAGGTGTGCTGACTCATTGCAATGCCGGTGCGCTCGCTACCTGTGGATATGGCACGGCGCTGGGCGTGATCCGAGCAGCCGTCGAACAAGGCAAGAAAATTCATGTGTATGCGGACGAGACCCGTCCCTTTTTGCAGGGCTCACGGCTGACGGCGTGGGAACTGATGAAAGACGGCATTCCGACAACCGTCATCTCCGACAACATGGCCGGGGCCATGATGAACCAGGGGAAAATCGGGGCTATCGTTGTGGGGGCTGACCGCATCGCCGCCAATGGCGACGTAGCCAATAAAATCGGCACTTACTCGGTGGCGGTCCTCGCCAAGGAACATAGCATTCCCTTTTACGTGGCTGCGCCGATTTCGACGGTTGATCTTGCCACGTCCGACGGCAGTAAGATTCCCATTGAGCAGCGTAATTCGCGCGAAGTCACACATATCGCCGGCAGGCAGATGGTTCCCGATGGAGTGGGCATCGAGAATCCCGCCTTCGACGTAACGCCCGCAAAATATGTGACCGCAATCATTACGGAGCGCGGAGTGGCACGGGCGCCATACGAGGAATCGTTGCGCAAGCTGTCGAGTTCGTAGCCGATTGCCGTTATTGTAGCGCATTGCCGCCCCGTAATTTGCAATGGCAGCCAGCCCTATGCCCCTGGTTTCTCGTTCCCAGCTCAGTTTTGAGAGTGGCGGAAAGCAAATCCGCATGGACTGCTATCTGCCAGTCGCGACCACCCATGATTTACCTGCCGTTATTGGCTTGCATGGCTCCGGCGGCAACGCCGAAGGCATGAGCGACTCCGCCAGTCTTTTGGCCGGCCAAGGCTTTGCCGTGTACATACCGCACTATTTCAATCGAACCGGGACGGCTAGCGCCGTGGATAAGGCAACCATCGTGCGCCACTTCTTTGCGTGGGCAAAGACGGTTTGGGATGCAGTCAGCTTCGTCGTCGAGCAATCAGAGGTTAATCGGGAACACATTGGCTTGCTCGGCTTTTCTTTGGGTGCTTATCTGGCATTGTCGGTCGCGGCCATCGATATACGAATCCAGGCGGTCGTCGAATATTTTGGAGGCTTCCCCAAGGAACTCAAATTGTTTATGCGCCGCCTTTGTCCTGTATTGATTTTGCATGGCGATGCGGACGCGACCGTTCCCGTCGAGGAGGCTTATTATTTGCAAAAGATCCTCGAAAACAAGCAAATCCCCTATGAGATGAAAATTTATCCTGGTGCCGACCACAGTTTTAACGACGATGTGCTACAGGATTCGAGAGCGAGAACGCTGGCTTTTCTGCGAAAGCATCTTATCGACCAGCAGTCGTAGACGAGTCCTCCGCACCTTGTTTTGGCATGGGCATGCCCAGGTATTTCATCACCATTTGCAAGTCCTTCCAGGTTTCTTTCTTCTGGCGCGGGTCGCGCAATAGGAACGCTGGATGATAGGTCACCGCCAGCTTGGTGCCGCGGAAGTCATACCAATGGCCTCGCAGCTCCATCATGGGTGCATTAATGGCAAGTAAGGTCTTGGCGGCAACGGCTCCTAAGGCAACGATAACTTTAGGCCGAACAGCTGCGATTTGACGCATGAGAAATGGCGAGCAGGTTTCGCATTCCTCCCGCTCGGGAGTTCGATTGCCGGGCGGACGGCATTTGATGATATTAGCGATGTAAACGTCCTCGCGGCGAATGCCCATGGCCTTGATCATGTTATTGAGCAACTGGCCGGCACGGCCGACGAAAGGCTCACCCTGCAGATCTTCGTCAGCGCCGGGAGCCTCGCCGATGAACATGAGTTCCGCGCGCGGATTGCCCACCCCGAATACGATTTGCTTGCGTCCCTGCTTATGCAGAGGACAGCGGGTGCAATCGCCGATGTCCTCACGAATCAGCCGAAGAGCTTGCGCCGGATCGGCAGTTTTCGATTCCGCGGCACTCCTGGCAAACGCGTCTTCTTCTGTGCTGCGAACAGCCGCTGCTTTTGGTCTGGGCATGAGATTGGGATCGGAACTCACAAGAACTTCAGGTGGTGCGTTGATACCACGTTGGTAGAAATCATAAATGCCAAGCTCGTTGTAAAAGCGAATGCGCTCGGCAAGAGCGTCACGAAGTGGTGGATTGCGAGTCACTGGAATCAAAAGCGTATCACCGTAGCCGAAGCTGCCTTCCGGAGCGCGTAAGCGGGTTAGCGCTTTAGCAAATCCACCGGCTCGTGCACATCCGTTACCCTGATATATTTGGCCAGCGCCGGATATTTTTTCCCCACTGCTTCATACATCGCGTGCGCGGCGCGCCGATACGAGATGTGGCCTGCTGGGCCGGTACGCAGTTCGGATATGTACACCACTTCGGCAAAATCCATTTTGAAAAGCGTGCGCTTACGAAATCCCAGCGGAATGGCGTATTGCGAATTCCCTTCTGCTTCAAAACCTTCGGACCGCGCCAGGGTTTGAACTGCATCTCCTGTGCGCCGCATCACGGCGTCGTATTTTCCAAGCATACCGGCAGCCTCAAGTTCGTCCGGCGTATCGTAGCCATGTCTGGTGGTGAAGTCCTGCCCGATCTGAACACAGCGACGATGACGATGCATGTCGCGGAAGCCACCGATGTCCATCAGAATGTCGAAACGGAATTGCTGCCCGGCGCGGAAAACACGCTGCAGCTCATCATGACGGCCACGGTGACGCAGACCAATATCCACGGTTTCCCGGCGAATGGCCGTACCAGCCGCTTCCACCGCCATGCGAATCTGACGATAGGGATAATGGCAGTGCTCATAGATCAGAGTCGTAGCCAGTTCGATTTCCAAGGAATCTTCCTCGAGAAGATCGACAACTGGCGCCGGCACAATAGGAAGGTCTCCCATCAATTCCGCAGCGACTTGACGTAATTCCCGGCGGGTTTCGATTTCGTAGAAGTTCGGGTCGGCATACTTGACCAGCGTCGGGGCCACTCGAACCTCCTTGAGCAACTCCTGCTCCGCGCGGTCACCCAGTTCGGGCGAAAGCGCCCGAATTTTCTCTACCAAATCTCTCAACGATTCCTGATTTACGTTGTAGGCCGGCGTTGTCGCCGCATTCTTCAACAACTCGCCTAGTTGACGCACTTCCTGGTGAGTATGGGAGAGCAAATGCGAGACCTGCGACTCCAAGGTCCGCGCATTCACAATCTCACCCAGTGAAGTGTTTGCCGCCAAAGGCAATAAATATCGCGAAATATCAAATGCCCGCGCCCGCAAGGTGCGCTCGTAGCTCTCCTGCTTCATCTCGGCGGGCCTGGGTGTAATGCCGGCGAGATATTCGAACATGCGCTGCGAAAGCGATTCGTACTCGGCGAAGAGGCTATTTACGGTTTCGAGATACAGAGCCCGATCCGAGGGACGATTTCCGAAATCCGGCACGAAATATCCACTCTTGCGAAAATCCTGATAGCGCGTGGAGCGCTCCTGCCCATCCCAGCGCTGCTCATCGGCGATCACGATCGCGGCAAGAATGGAAAGCCGTTCAACTGCCAGCGCAATGTGCGCCAAGTCGGCTATGGAGCGATGGCCGTATTGAAAATAAAATGTATTCAGGAATTTTTCCGCCTTCTGGCTGCTGATCTCCCGCAGCGACTCCTTCATCGACAAAGCTGAACGCGAGTACTTGGCCATGGCGTAGGCCTGCACTTCCGGCTCAACTCCATAGACCGCATACACTTCCAGTGCAGTTTTCTCGGACTGCTCGGGGTTGACGGGATGGGCGATCACAATTGCCTCAGGCATCAGACTTGGAAATCTTCGCAACGGGAAACAGGAATTTTAATACACTTCGGCGATCTCGATATCGGAAATCGGCTTCATACAAATATCCGGCTGGTAGGCTTGTACAATCGGGCGATGAAGCGGAATGCCTGGAGAGCGTTGGTCGAGATCGGCTTCATCGTCTTTCTCTTCTACTCGAATCTTTTGATGGGAGAATTCGAACGTAGCGGTCTGGCCCGGCACCGGGGAGTGATTTGGGCGCTCTCCGATGTATTCACAGCTGCGAATTTTGAGATCGCCGCCGTCGCCGCGGTGATTGGTTATGTCCTCGTTGAATTTCTGCGCACTAGACTGTAGCGTTAAATTCCAACGCTAGGAGAACATCTTAGATGGGAACGCACAAGCGGAGCGAAATAATTGTTTTTTGGATCAATCAGGAGAAAGCATGCCTTTCACAGAACGGGTCGCGCTGGTCACTGGTGCTTCACAAGGGATCGGACGAGCTTGTGCTCTAAAGCTGGCGTCAGAAGGCGCTACGCTGGCTGTTGCGGCACGAAACCAGGATCGGCTAAATGAACTCGCGCAACAGATCATCGCGGCTGGTGGAAAGGCCGCGGCTTTTTCCATGGACGTGGCTGACGAAGATCAGATCAAGTCTGCATTTAAATCGGTTCTGGCGCAGTTTGGCAAAATCGACATCCTGGTGAACAATGCAGGCATTACCCGCGATCAACTCGTCATGCGCATGAAGCGCGCCGACTGGGACGCCGTGCTCAATACCAACCTTACCTCAGCCTATCTCTGCATCCAGCAGGTCATCGGCTCGATGCTCAAGCAGCGTTGGGGCAGAATCATTAATGTTACCAGCGTATTTGGCCAGACCGGGCAAGCGGGCCAAGCCAATTATGCCTCTTCAAAAGCCGGGCTGATCGGCTTGACCATGGCCATGGCGCGCGAGGTTGGTTCGCGGAGCATTACCTGCAACGCGGTCGCCCCGGGATTCATTGAAACCGCCATGACTTCCGGGCTAAGCGATGGGTTCAAACAGAATGCTGTACAGCTGATTCCCCTCGGCCGGGTGGGAACGCCCGAGGAAGTCGCCAATGCTGTGACTTTCCTGGCGTCCGACGAAGCTTCCTATATCACCGGCCACGTTCTCAATGTGAACGGCGGCATGTTGATGGGGTGACTCCGTGGCGGATGCACTGACGATCACACAAGCCGAATCGAGATTGCAGCTCGCCCAGATCCGCGAGGTGTTTTTGGAATATGCCGCGTCACTAAACTTCAGCTTGTGTTTTCAGGCGTTCGATAAAGAGCTCGCCAGCCTTCCGGGAGACTATGCTTGCCCCAATGGCCGTCTCCTATTCGGTTCTTACCGGAACGAATTGGCGGGATGCGTAGCGCTCCACAAGCTGAGCTCCGGAATCTGTGAGATGAAACGCCTCTACGTCCGCCCACAACTACGAGGCAACGGGTTCGGCCGGGCGCTGGCGGAATCGGCAATAAAGGAGGCCCGCTCTGCCGGTTACCAGCGTATGCGCCTGGACACAGTCGAACCGCTAATGAAAGATGCTGTCTCCTTGTACCGTTTCTTGGGATTTAGTGAGATTGCGCCGTACTGTTCCAACCCGATCGCGGGTGCGCTATACATGGAATTGCAACTTTAACGGGGGACGCCACACCAAATCGAGTTATCGTCATAAAACCTTTTGTTCTTTGACCGTCATTCTTCTCCTTGCCCTCTCCGCCTCGGCCTCGACGAGCCGAATCGTTTCCTGCAACAGCGGGAATGAACGCGTCCGGGGATTGAGGTTCACATCTCCCCTGACGCTGGTCACGGATTCGAGAATCCTGTAAATGCCAGCTATCGCCCGGCTGATGCCACCGATGCGTGGCGACGCACTATGGTTTTTCTGGCTGAAACTTTGAAGCAGCGGCGGAATCCCCGCGCCTCGATTGAAATTGGCAATATCATTAATTTCCACTTGCCAGAAGTTACTACTCTGGTTACTATGCACCAATCCTCCGGCGGCCTCGGGGACAACCTTTCAATGAATATCGGCGAAACCATAAGAAACTTTCGGCTGGAAAAAGGGATGTCGCAGGGCGACATTGAAAAGCGCACCGGATTACTGCGCTGCTACCTTTCGCGTGTGGAAAACGGTCACACGATTCCTTCGCTCGATACCCTGGCCAAGATTGCCGGCGCCATGGAATTGCCTTTATCCCACTTTTTCGCCGAATCGGGTCATACTAATGGCTCCAAGAGCCTCCCTCAGCTTTCCGATGACGAAGTCCGCTTCCTGAGCCAGATTCGACGCTACGCCGTCAGCCTGAACGACAGCGACCGCAAATTGGTCCTCGCCATGGTCAAGAAGATGGCCGCAAGCACAGGAAAATAGGCCCTCACCCAGATAAGCTGCCTAGGACTCGGATGGTCGCGCGCTGTCGGTAACCCGCAGCGATAAAGAAAAATACGGTACCTTTGTACATTTCTGAGATGTCCCTTAGAAACCTCGTGCGGCCGTCAATCTGTGCCTAAACTGTCAGTGGGGACACATCCGTGACGATTGACGAAGAGCTAACTTTGCTCGAATCACAGCTTCGCCGTTTGAAGATCGAGTACGAGATCTATTTCAGCAATCCCAGCAAGAAGCCACCTACGGATATCGAGTGGAAGGTGCTCAGTCTGCTGCGCAAATTCAGCGATGGCGCACGAATGAACATTTCGCAACGCTTTCGCTACAACGAACTCGCCCAACGTTACGCCATTTATAGCGATCTATGGCGCAAAAAAGGACGGATTCGCGAGGAAGGATATCGCCGCCCGCAGGATGCCTTGCTTTCGGTTCAAGGCGTACGCGCGGAGCAACATGAGTCAGAACACAAAGTCTATGGCGTAAGCCAAGCTGCGCTGGCCGCGGTCGCCACGGCGGAGAATTCTTCCATCCGGGTGGAATGTTCCGACGCGCGCGCGGAAAAAGATCAAGTTGCCAGGCTTTATCAGGCTCTGACCGAAGCCAAGAAAAAAGCTGGCGAAAATATCTCCGGTAACCTTGACAGCTTTTCTTCGTTCGTCCAGAAGAAAACCGATCAGATCCGTAAGCAATATAACTGCCCGAGCGTCGAATTTACGGTTGAGATGGACAATGGCCAGGTCCGCCTAAAAGCAAAGGCCAAAGCCTAATTCAGCGGCCAATCTACTCCATCTTTCTCGGGGGCGTTCGCGCTAATTTTCCGTGTTTTTGCCCTCTATCTCCTCACGACTTCGACGATCTCCAGCGGATTGCGGATATTGCCGGTACATTCCCTGAATCTATCGGCAACTCGTTCGTACACTCCCTCTTGGTAACCCTTGGTAACCATACGATTCTGAGCACCCAGTCGTACAATTGGCCTTGTCCACAAGGACTATCCTCCCGCATGACCGGACATTGACGATCTCGGATCGATGGCCAGTTGAGTTTCGCGGAAGGCGGCAGCTTCCGACTATCTCAGGAGCGGAGTTCGCACATCATGGCGTTTGGCTTTGGCTTCAACAAACAGAAGGTCCTTAACTCTGCGGAGAAATTCGTTCAGCAGGGTAAGCTGCAGAACGCCATCACGGAGTACGAAAAGATCCTCAAGGCCGACCCTAAGGATCTGACCGTGCTGAACACGGTCGGCGATCTCTATTCGCGGCTCGGCCAAAGTGACTTGGCCGTCGAGTGCTTTAAGAATGTCGGCGATGCCTACGCCACCCAGGGCTTCACGGTGAAGGCCATCGCCATGTACAAGAAGTTGAGCAAGCTGAAGCCTTCGCTCGACTGCGTTTTGCGGCTGGCTGAACTCTACACCCAGCAGGGACTATTCAACGACGCCCGTTCCCAATACAAACAGGTGGCGGAAGAGTTTTTGCGCACTGGCGAACTGGAGCAGGCGACCAAGATTTTTCAGAAGATTCTCGAGATGGATCCGGAAAATGTCGCGATGCGCACCAAACTGGCTGAGGTGTACGTCCGGCTGGGGAAAAAACCGGAAGCGTGGCAAATCTTTTCGGCGGCAGTGGATAGTCTGCGCGCCCGGGCGGCGATTGGGCCAGCTGAAGAAATCGTGCAGCGCATGCTGGTGCTCGATCCCAGCAATAGCCAGGCTCTCTTATTGCGCGGCCAAATGGCCTTCGAATCCGGAGATTCGGCCGGCAGCATCGAGTACCTCGAAAAAGTTGCCGATCTTGACAGCCATCCCGAGGGACTGCGCAGCTTGTTCCGCGCCTATATTCAAGCGGGCCGGCTTCAGCATGCCGGACCTCTCGCCGGAAAATTGCTTTCCGTGCACAATGACGCCGACGCGGTCCTCAGTTATGCGGACGCACTCATCACCGCCGGACGCTTCGATGACGGGCTTCAGGTTTATCAACAATATGCTGACCGCCTGTTGGCGGCTGATGCCACAAAAGTCCTGGATAATCTCCACGCACTGATCGGCCACGTGCGCGACAACACGCGTGCGCTCGAAATTTTGCTTGCGCTTTTGAATCGCGCCGGCGAAAACACTCACCTCACCGAAGTCTATGAGTTGCTCGCCCATGCCGCCGTGCAGTCCGGAGATTTAGCCAAGGCGCGCGATTACTATCTGAAACTGACGCAGCTGGAGCCCCAGAATGCATTGCACGCCAGCAACTACCAACAGGTAGTGAACCGGCTGGGCGAGAGCGCGTCGCCGACACTGATTACTGTCGAAGAAGGCACCACCCTGGTGGATGAGCTCGAAGCCACCGCTCCTTTCATCGATCAGCGCTACGCCGACGATATCGCCCTTGCTGTTCGTGCCGCGTTGACTGATGCCGAACTATTTGTTTCCTACAATATGCCGTCGAAGGCTTTGGGGCCGTTGCTATCCGCGCTACCAAAAGCGCCTCGCGATTTGCGGTTGAATCAGCGGCTGGCCGCTCTGCATACTCGTGCTGGAAGATTTGCCGAAGGCGCGTCCTGCTGCCGCACTCTGGAAAGCATTTATCACGATGCCGGGTATCCCGACGAGGCTACGCGCTACGGCGAACTGGCTGCCAAGTACGAAGAACGTGCCTCACCCCGTCCGAAAGTCGAAACGCCGGCTGCATCTTCGATCCAGATACCCGCTCTCGCGGAATCCGCGACAATTTCCGCATCATCCGACTTTAGCCCTGTAACAGACCAAGAGGTTCCGACGGCGCTGACTGACTCGATCCCTCTGCGCATCTCGGCCTCCACGCCGGCCGCAACCGCTGCGCCCCGCGCTTCGGGATTGTTCTGGCACGCCCCCGCCGCGCCAGCCGCGAAGCCCTCTGCGGCCGTCCCGGTTCAATCCACGATCACTACTGCACCTATTTCGGCGCCGGAACATGAAATTGATATCTCCAGCGAATGGGAAGACGCTTTGTCTGGCAGTTCGGCAACCGAATCCATTTCGCAGGAAACGACTCTCGAAACTTTTTCCGCCATTTCCGCTGAGCCCGCTGAAATCGAAATCAGTGACGAATCCGCTGCCAGCGTCAAAGAAGTCATCGCCGAGGTTCGTTTCTACCTCAAGCATTTGATGACGGACCAGGCCGCCGCAGCGCTCGACAAACTGCGGCAACTGAAACCGGAGGCGGCTTCATTGACTTTGATCGAGCGGGAATACAAAGCCGCAGTCGCCGAAGCCGCGGCCGCCGAATCGCAGTCCGCGGAAGGGGCCTTCGTAGAAATCGAGGACCCGACTTCACTACCAGAAACAATTTCCGCGCTCGATTCCGTAAGCCGAACGCCCTTGCCTACGCCGTCTGCGTGGCCGGAGCCGAAAGTGGCTACGCCACAAGCTAACGCCCCAGCGACCGGCGGCGTCAATCCGTTAGGAGATTTCGTCGCAGACCTGGAGAACTCGCTCGGCGATTCGTTCATTCCGCAACCCGCGGCGGCGAAATCGGCTCCTGCCATCCAGCAGGCCAAAACCGCTCAGGCCTCAACCTCGCGTGAAAGGGGGGGTGCTACTTCCGGGGCGGCCACGGCGGCCCAGATGGCTCCGTCTCCCGCAATCGATCCTCCCGCTGCATCTCTCTTTACCCACGAAACCAGGCCCTTGCCAACTGCGGCTGAAACCGCCATCCCTGGAGTTGATCTCTCTGGCATGTTTGGCGAACTGCGCCAGGAACTCGAAGGCGAAGTTGAACCCGGCCCCGGAGAAGATTGTGAAACTCATTACAATCTCGGCGTCGCCTTCCGCGAAATGGGTCTGCTCGACGAGGCTATCGGTGAGTTGCAGAAGGTGTGCCAGGCGGTGGAGGGCGGGCATCCGTTCGCGCAAGTCATGCAAACCTACACCTGGCTCGCTCAATGTTTCCTCGACAAAGGCGTGCCCGAGGCCGCCATTCGCTGGTATGAGAAGGCCCTGCAGATTCCCAATCTCGACGGAGAAACTCGCACTGCCCTGCACTACGAGGTCGCGAACGCCTACGAGGCCGCCCAAAACAAGCCGTGGGCTTTGAAGCATTTTCTGGAAGTCTACGGCAGCAACATCGATTATCGTGACGTATCCGAGCGTATCAAGGCCTTGAAGTCGTAGAATGCTTTGATGGGCATTTGCGTCCTATTCTATTTTGGGAATCGTGGCGATTCCGGCCGACCAACCTCGCGCAAACTTTCATGGAGACGGCCGTGACCACTGATCCCCAACTGCCGGCGCCTCCTACGGATCCCGACAATGTGGCAAGTTCCAACGCGGCGCTTGGGGCTGGCTCCGATACTCTGGGAGCGCGTCCTTCCGCGTCTAGGAAAATGCCCGCTCAATGGAACCGCTGGCTAAGCCACTTGGCTTTACTGTTGTTTGTTTCGTTCTGCGCGGTGATCGGATGCTGGCTCGCGTTATTACCCTGGAGTTTGCAGTGGACTGACAATCCGCTGCTTTGGACACATCCCGATCTCCGGACTTTTCTCGGTTACGGATTTGTCCGCGGTATTTGTAGTGGCCTGGGGCTTCTCGATCTCTGGATCGGAGTACGCGAAGCCGCGGTTTACTATGAAAGCGCCGCCATGCCGCAATGATCGGCCACCTGAATCGACCCGCTACCTACCACAATCATGAAAGAACTCTTCCATCATGAGTGAAAGCAAAAATAAGTCTGCGCCGCTGGCCTACCAGAATGAACCCTTTCTAAACAGTCCCGACGGACGAAGCTTGCGCATTTTGTCGGAGTACGCGGAACCGCTCGCGCGGTTTCGCCGCGAGCAGATTCAGGATACCGTCGTCTTCTTCGGTTCGGCTCGCTTTCATAGCATGGCAAGCGCGCGTGACCGCCTGGCGCAACTGGAAGGTGAAAACCTTTCGGAAGAACAAACTGCAGTCGAAAAAAAGCGTGCATTAGCCGCTGTAGACACCGCCCGCTACTACGAGGACGCTCGCCGGCTGGCATTCATGCTTACCGAGTGGAGCAGCCAAATTCCCGCGCGGCGGCGCCGTTTCGTCGTTACCACGGGCGGTGGTCCCGGAATTATGGAAGCCGCCAACCTGGGGGCTTATGAAGCCGCCGGCAAGACCATCGGACTCAATATCAACCTACCCTTCGAGCAGAGTCCTAATCCTTACATCACGCCCGCTCTGAATTTCGAATTTCATTATTTCTTCATGCGCAAATTCTGGTTCGCCTATCTCGCCAAAGCGCTGGTAATTTTCCCTGGCGGCTTTGGAACCCTGGACGAGCTGTTTGAAATCCTCACTTTGGCGCAGACCGAAAAGCTGGCTAAGAAAATTGTTGTGGTGATTTACGGCAGCGAATACTGGAAAAAGTTAATTAACTTTCAGGCCATGATTGATGCCGGCACCATTTCGGCTCGCGATGTCGAGTTGTTCAAAATGGCCGACTCTCCCGAAGAGGGCTTTGAATTTCTGCGGGATGGCCTGACCAAATATCACCTTGGACCCGAGCCTCGCCGGGTCGGAGAACGGGTTCCCGAGATCGCCAAGACCAATCCCTGAGAGAATTCCGCAGAGACTGCCGCCTCGGCTGTCTGACCGAGCGCAGCTCGGCGATGAAAAATTGCTCCTCTACTACATCACCGACCGCTCGCAATTCGACGGCACAGAAGCTGATCGCCGCCGCCGTCTCCTCGAAAAAATCGCGGAAGCCGCCCGTGCCGGAGTGGAGTACATTCAACTGCGGGAGAAGGATCTAAGTGCCCGCGAACTGGAAACCCTGGCCGCCCAGGCAATGCAAACCATCGTTTCGGTGGAATCGGAGAACCGAAAATGGAGAACGGCTCTTTTGATTAACTCACGTACTGATGTCGCCCTCGCAGTCGGCGCCTCCGGTGTCCACCTTCGATCGGACGACATCCCGCCCTCCGAAGTAAAAAAGATCTGGGCCGAGGGTGGGGCGGGCGTCCTCGTCGGCAAAACGCCGCCATCCACCCCAATCGTTGCAGTCTCCTGCCACGCTTCAGGAGAAGTCGCGAACGCGGCCGCCGAAAATGCGGATTTCGCCGTCTTTGCCCCAATCTTCGAAAAGCCTGCTTCTCCTGATGCACCCGCTGCGGGTCTCGAAGCGCTTCGTCGAGCCTGCCACTACCAGATTCCCGTCCTGGCCCTCGGCGGCGTCACGTTGCAGAATGCTCCGCAGTGTCTCGATGCGGGCGCAGCCGGCATTGCGGCCATCCGCCTGTTTCAGGAAAATGACATCGGCAATTTGCTTCGCACGCTCCGCGGTTAGAATCCGCTGTTATTCTCCTGCGACCGGGCGCCGCTCGGTGCCGTTCGGTCCCGGATCAAACTCACTTGCGTTTCTTATCGAAAGCTGAATAATGTGTCCCACCATGCCGCGACCGCTGACTATCGTCCTTGTGCTTTTTCTGGCCACACCGCTGGTTGCTCAGGTTGTTGCACCGAAACTAGGCATTCCCACGCCGGATCATTCTCAGGAAGCTTTCGTCATCGAGCAATCTTGGCGCAAAGAACGCTTTGAGAACGACGGGACTTCTACTTCAGAAGATACCGCTCGAGTACGAATCCAGTCAGAGGCAGGAGTGCAGCAATACGGATTGTTGACTTTCTCATATCCCAGCGCAACCGGGACTTTCGAAATTGTTTATTTGCGGGTTCACAAGCCCGACGGTTCCGTGGTGGAAACTCCTCCCGAGAACGTACAGGACATGGCTGCGGAGATTACCCGCACAGCTCCCTTCTACAGCGATTTGCATGAGAAGCATGTCGCGGTGAAAGGACTGGGTGTCGGTGACGTACTCGAATTTCAGATCCGGGAGCACACCACCAAGCCTTTGGCCCCCGGACAATTCTGGACTTCTTACCTTCTCTCGCACACTTCCATCGTGTTGGATGAGCAGCTGGAAATCAGCGTACCCCGCGACCGCGCGGTGAAGCTAAAGAGTTCCACCATCCAGCCGGCGGTCAGCGACGCGGGCGGTTACCGCATCTATAGTTGGCGCAATGCGAATCTGGCGCATAAAGATGAGACCAATGCCAAACGGGAAAATACCGAACAACTCTGGCGCCAGATACGCGGGCGGCAACCCCAGCCCGACGTATTGATCAGCAGTTTCCTAACCTGGGAAGATGTTGGACGCTGGTACGGCGGCCTTCAAGATGAGCGGGTGCGGCCAACCCCCGAAATAACCGCCAAGGCGCTGGAACTTACCAAGGACGCTCCGAATGACGACGCGAAATTGCGCGCGCTTTATAACTACGTGAGCACGCAGTTCCACTATATCGGCATCGCCTTCGGAATCGGCCGTTACCAACCCCACGCCGCAGCCGAGGTCCTGGCAAATCAGTATGGAGACTGTAAGGACAAACATACGTTGCTGGCATCGCTCCTGACGGCGGTGGGAATTCCGGCGTATCCGGCTCTCATCAACACCAGCCAGGAGATCGATGGAGATGTGCCATCGCCGGGCCAGTTTGACCACGTGATTACGGTTGTGCCGAGGCCGGGTGGGCTGGTTTGGCTCGATACCACCGCCGAGGTGGGCCCGTATCAATTTCTGATCTCCCCCCTGCGTGACAAACACGCGTTGGCGATCTGGAAAGACAAGCCTGCGGCACTCGTTAGCACCCCAGCGGATTTGCCGTACGGGACAACTCAGATTTTCAATATGGACGCGAAATTAAGCGACGCTGGAGTTTTGCAAGGGCACGCAGATTTTTCGCTGCGGGGCGATACGGAGTATCTGCTGCGCAGCGCCTTCCGCGAAGTTCCGCTGCCGCAGTGGAAAGAACTTGGACAACGGATCTCTCTGAACTCCGGTTTTGGCGGAGAAGTCAGTGAAGTTACTGCGGGTTCGCCGGAAAAAACCGATGAGCCCTTTCATTTCGCCTACGCGTACACCCGCAAAGACTATGGCAACTGGGCAGGTGGTCAAACGGTAATCCCAGCTCCGATCATCTTTCTTCTCGCGCCCGCCGATGACGAATCGCTTCCCCTAGGGCCTTCCTGGCTAGGGCCTCTACTCGACATTGAGTTTAAGAGCCGCGTGGAGCTACCAGCGGGCTACCGGCCGGAACTGCCAGCAGCGATTCACTTGAAATGGGACTTCGCACAATATGATTCGACCGACGAGTTCAAGGATGGCAAATTAACCAGCGACCGGCACATGAAAACGTTCCTGCGGGAAGTTCCCGCGAGTGAGCGGGACACATATGAGAAATTCATGAAAGCCGTGCTCGATGACTACGGAGCTTTTATCCCAGTAACCTCAAAACTCGATGTGGCTGGTCCCGAAAACAATGAGCACACGCAGTTGGCCACGATCAGCAGTCTGAAGAATTTGCCCGATAGCTCGAATCCCGAAGCCACCCGACTGGAGGCGGAAGCACGCAATGCCATGGCGAACCGCGATCCGCAAACTGCTATCTCCTCGTTATATCGGGCGGTGGGCGCGGACCCGAAGTTCGTGCGCGCATGGGTTGTGCTCGGCAGTGTTCTCCTGATGCAGCGCCAAAAAGACGCCGCGGTGGAAGCCTTTCATAATGCCATTGCCGGGGATCCAAGCCAGCCGGCGATTCCGAAGGCTCTTGGCTTCACTCTTATGGCCAACGCTCAATTCGAGGATGCGATTCCCGTCTGGCGGGACTTCATGAAGGCACATCCCGACGATTCCGATGGTCCGATCAACTTAGGGAACTGCCTAGTTAAGCTCAATCGCTATCCTGAAGCGGTCACGGCTTATGAGGCCGCATCAAAGATGAGTGGCATCAATCAGCCCAATCTGCAGGCGGATTTGGGCTCGGCGTACCTCCTCGCCGGAGAGCGTGACAAGGCAGCGGCATCCTTCAGCAAGCTCGCCCAACTGGATCCGAAGGGCATCACCTTAAACGATGTTGCCTACAAAATGGCCAACGCGGATCTACAGCTGCCCTTGGCTCTGGATTACGCTCGGAAGGCTACTCTCGCGGCCGAAGAAGAATCGAAAAAAATCACACTCATGGATCTAAAGGTCGCCGACCTTAGCCAGATCTTTAAGCTGGCTGCCTACTGGGACACATTCGGGTGGGTGAACGAGCGCATGTCGAACATGGATGAGGCAGAAGAATATTTGCAATCCGCCTGGAAGCTCACTCAAAATGGAGTAGTTGCCGGACATCTGTGTCATCTGTACAAGCGCGTTCACAAGACGACCCAAGCCATTGAGATGTGCCGCCTCGCGATTTATCGCCTTCCTATCTCTGGCGGCCTTGGCCCTGGGGAGGTCAAAATGGAAACCGCCGCGGCACAGGAAAATTTGTCGCATTTGACGGCCGCGGCGGCGAGCGGCTCAAAAAATCAAAGCGCAGCATCCGATGAAGTCATCCGTGAACGGAGATATGATCTACCGCGATTCCTGCCCGGTACGGAAAGCGCGGAGTTCTTCGTGCTAATGGCTTCCGACGGAAAGAGCAAGGCCTTCAAAGTCGAGGATGTGAAGTTCATCAACGGATCGGACAAGATGAAACTTGAGGGAAGGCAACTGAAGAAGATTGACTTCCACGTTCCCGCGCCGGCTACCGCGGTAACCCATTTCGTGTGGCGCGGGATTCTTGGCTGCTACCAGTACACCGGGTGCTCCTTTGTCCGGCTTGATCCCGCATCGGTGCAGTCATTGAACTAGGCTCCGCACTCAAGCCTACCCACAAGCCTGCGCCTATCGCGTTCTTCGGCCCTCGGGATGTGAAACGAATCTAGAAATCGGTGGCCAGGCGCATGGAGAAGCTGCGCGAAGGCCCAATCGCATTGCCGGAAAACAGACCGCCGAAGTCAATCACATCCAGCACATTATTGAGATTTTCTCCGTCGATCTGAAACCTCATCTTCACCCGATCCGACTGATAAATATCCGCTCCCGCCGATGCGTTCACTTGGAACGACGGATTGATGCGCCCACTGTCAAAATTAACCCGATTTACGACCTGCTGCCCGTAAGTGGCAGCCGGGCCGCCTGGCCCGTAAACGCACTCTTGAATGGTTAAGCTCGGATCACACTGAAAATCGAACGGCAGACCGCTGTCATATTGAATCCCGCCCGCGATCCAGAAGCGCGGCTTGATTTGATAGCGCAGGCGGCCGCGGATAGTGTTGCGCTGATCCTGCGAATCCGGAAGATGGCCGTTAATCTGGGTTACGGCGGCCGCGGCATCATCTCCTAAAAAGAGACCGCCCGTCACCGGAAACCAGACGTTCCCGACAATGTAGGAATAACTCAAGAATCCCGAAAAGCGGTGCCACTCCTGAAGATCCAATTTCCCTTCCGCCCCATAGATGATGGCGTTGCGGAATGCAATCGGGTAACTGATGCCGGTGTTGTCAATCTGATCGTCATCCGCGTAATTGTTCACCAGCCGTCGAAAGTAGTTGGCGTCGAGCCTGAGCTTCCCGAAAAAGCCCTTCGACACGCCCCCTTCATAGTAATTTCCTACCGATGGTTGTACCGGCAGCCGCAGGAAACTCGAGCTGAGCGCTTCCACCGCGGTTGAACTTGAAAGCAATACATTCGCGGAAGACGGCGTCTGAAAAACCCGGTCATAGGAGAAATGCGCCACCAGGCCGAGGGACGGAAAATAGCGCGAAATCGCCAGTCGCGGGTCCACTGCCTGCTGATTCAACAAAAGCTGATAGTGATCCCATCGCAGTCCGGCATTGATGGTCCAGTTCTTCAGCCGGATCTGGTCCTCCACAAATGCGGCTTGCTCGAGATCGGGCCGGTTCCCCTGGAAGGCGAAGGTCAACGGCGTACCGTCATCGAACTGAGTCGGGTCGGTGATGATGTAGTTGAAATTTTCGTTCAAAAACATGTTGTCCGACTCGAACCCGGCCTTCCACTCGTTCCGGCCATGATCGATGGTTACAGTACCTTTGAAATAGCCCTCACGGAACCAGTTGTGCTGAAACACCTCGATAGGAGTCGATTCCGGATTGGAGCTGAAATCGTTCGAATTATCGCGGACCATCGCATGAAAATCGGCGACCGCATCAGATGAGAAGGTGTGTTGATAGGTGGCGATTCCCATGGTTTCAAAGTTATCGGCCGTTTGCCGCTGGCCTGCGGCTTGCTGCACCTGTTCATTGGGAATGTCATAGCGCGAGAGTTCGTGGCGAACGCTGAAGCTGACGCGGTCCTTTGACGTCAGGTCGCGCTGGTAGTTGCCCGAAAAATCGCCCAGCGTCCCCGTGTTGGAATAATTCTGCGGGACCACCGGGTTCAGATAGTGATCGGTCATGCTGCCACTGGCGCTGGCTCCGAGCGTGTTCTTGCCCCACACGTACTGTCCTTTGGCAAAAACTGCGCCGGAATCGAAGCTCCCACCGGAAAGCACCGCCTGCCCGTGAAAACCGGGCTGCGTGTCTTGCTGAGTATTCAGTTCGACGACACCACCCATCTTCCGCCCGTATTCTGCGGGAATGCCGGCGGTGTAGATGCTCATGGATTGCACATCGTCCGCTTCAATCTCCGGACCGAAGCTGGGCGAGCGATTGTCCGTCAGA
The DNA here is from genome assembly GCA_963834075.1 of uncultured Acidobacteriaceae bacterium. Taxonomy (GTDB): domain Bacteria; phylum Acidobacteriota; class Terriglobia; order Terriglobales; family Acidobacteriaceae; genus PALSA-270. The sequence continues at coordinate 541,376 of CAWIAH010000003.1, read as the reverse complement.
GGAATTCCATCCACCACAAATTGTGTCTGATACTCGGAACCACGGGGATGCAAAACCGCATTGCCCTCGTACAGCCAACCTGGCTGCGAATTCACCAGATCTTGGATGGAACGGCCTGGCACCGAGCCTAATCGGTCCTGGATCAGGTCAGAACCGATCTGGCTGACCGAACCCGCCTGGTCCGGATCGATCAATGTATTCGCGGCGCTGACCTCGACGGACTGATTCACGGTCGGCAGCTTGAGCTGAATCTTGAGCTCAGCCGGCAGAGAAGTGCGGATATTGACCGCTTCCGATACAGTCGCAAAACCTGGTTGCTCGATTTCGACTCGATAAACCCCGTAGGGCAGACGCTGAACATCAAGATTGCCCTGATCGCTGGCCGAAAGCGCATTGTGGTAATCGTTCGCAGCGCTGGCGATGTGAACCATTGCCTTTACGCCCGCGCCCGAGGGGTCTTTGACCTGAATGCGCAATTCACCAGTATTGCTTTGACAAAAAAGCGGAAGGGCACATAAGAACAGCAGAATCGGGGCGAATCTTCCCATTGCCAGGCGGCCTCTATCGAATGTTTTTATGATCTCTCTGGTACCGAGGCCCATTAGCGAAGACAAATGCTGTTCCGCCCGCCCTCACTGTGGATATTCTTTATACTGCGATTTTGTTCAATCTATTTCAATCGGTAACCTGTTCAATCGGTAACCTGCCCGGCCTTGGCCTAACGATTTATTTGTCTCCATTCGGTGGAATAAACCTTGAACGGGAAGGCGGCTGGTGGAATATAAATGCTGCAGGGACTTATGCCGACTCCTCCGGCAGATTCGATCGCAAATTCGATCGGTGAGCGGGCCTTCTCAGCCCGTGCGAGCGCTGCCCTTCCGGCCAAGCCATCGGAGATCGAACGCCTCGTCATGGGTCTTTTCGAAGAATTTCGCAATTCGCTCCTCCGTTACTCGCTGTCATTCGGTCTATCCGTACACGACGGCGAGGAGGTTACCCAGGACGTCTTCCTTGCCCTTTTCCGGCATTTGCAGATGCGGCGCTCGCGAAAGAACCTTCGAGGCTGGATCTTTCGCGTCGCCCACAACATGGCTCTGAAGCGGCGTTATGCCAACCAGAGATTCTGCGATCCTGAGATATCCGGCTTGACCATGGCGGAACAAAAGCCCGACCCATCGCTCAACCCCGAGGATGAAGCGTGCTTCCGCCAACGCCGCCGCCATTTGCTCGCCGTCGTCGAAGTCCTGCCGGAACAAGATCGGTATTGTCTCCGGCTGCGCGCCGAAGGCCTGCGCTACCGCGAGATCGCCTCCGTGCTTGGAATTTCACTAGGAGCCGTATCCCTGTCCCTGACTCGCTCACTAGCTCGCTTAATGCGCGCCGACGGCGGACGGAGGCTGAACCGATGATGAACGAAGATCGGCATCCCTTGAACATGCATTTGTCGGACGAGGAACTGCTTTTGGCAAGTGACGGGGAATTGACCCCACGGCGCGCGACGGAGCTTCGCGCACACCTCGCTGCCTGCTGGAACTGCCGGGCCCGCATGGTCGAGGTTGAAGAGACGATTACCGGATTTATTCGAGCTCAACGCCATGCACTCGACCCTCAACTACCGCCCGGCGCGGGTCCGCGAGCCCTTCTGCGAGCTCAGTTGGCTGAACTACGCGCTGAACCGGAAGCTGCTGCATGGCAGCAATTTTTTCGCTTCTCTTTGGCTACGCGGCGTGCCGCGTTTGCCTGTGCGGTTTTGCTGGTGATCGCGGCGGGGGCGAAGCTGATGGTCGAGCGGTTCACCTTGAGCGCCGGAAACTTCGCAAGTGCGGCCCTCGAGCGGAGCGAGATTCCCGACCACAGCCTGACCCCGGGCGTGACGCGCCCGGTCTCGATTCGCGATGTTTGCGCGATGTCCCATGAGCAAGTGATCCGCGAGGTGCCGGCGTCCGTGCGCCAGGAAGTCTTCAAGGAATATGGCATCGCCAATGCCCACACCGCCGACTACGAAATCGATTACCTGATTACCCCCGGATTGGGCGGCGCCGAAGACCTCCACAATCTTTGGCCCGAGTCTTATACTTCCCAAACCTGGAATGCGCGCACCAAGGATGCTTTGGAAGAGCACCTCCATCAGATGGTTTGTGCAGGTCAACTCGATCTCTCAACTGCGCAGCACGCCATCGCCACCGACTGGGTCGCCGCCTATAAGAAGTATTTCCACACGGACAAACCTTCGTTTCCATCGCCCCTGGCCGTCCCTCGAGCCGATGACTCTCCTTGGCATTTCTGGCAATCGAATCCACAAGCCGAGTGGGCTGGCAAGCCTAGGCATCGCTCGCGTTTCGCTCGATCCTGATCTCATCGAATCATGCCCGGTTCGCGTGCGTTCCCGATCTGCGCTCGTGAACTTTCGTGTCCTTCGCGGCGAATGCCTCTTACTGCAGATTCTCGAAAATCCCGGCGGCGCCCATGCCGCCGCCGACGCACATGGTCACCAGACCGTAGCGGGCATTGCGGCGCTTAAGTTCGCGCAAAATCGTCGCCGTAAGCTTTGCCCCGGTGCAGCCCAGGGGATGGCCGAGGGCAATAGCTCCTCCATTCGGATTGATGCGCCCGGGATCGAGACCCGCTTCGCGAATGACGCCCAGCGCCTGCGCCGCGAACGCTTCATTCAATTCGATAACACCCATGTCGGAAAGCTTTAATCCCGCGAGCTTGAGCGCTTTAGGAATCGCGTACACCGGTCCCAATCCCATTTCTTCGGGCTTGTAGCCGGCTGTGGCGAAGGCCACGTAGCGGGCAAGAGGCTTGATGCCCAGCGCGTGCGCGCGTTCCCCGGACATTACGACCGCGGCTGCGGCACCATCGGACATTTGTGAAGCGTTGCCGGCAGTTACTGTGCCTTTAGCGTGGAAGGCGGGCTTAAGCGCGGCCAGGGCTTGCAGCGAGGTATCGGCCCGCGGACCTTCGTCAATTTGAAAAATAACTTCCCGCTCCTTCGGTTTGGAGCCATTCGGCGTAGTGAAACTCACCGAAACCGGTACTGTTTCATCGGTAAAGCGTCCCGCCTCAATCGCGGCCAACGCCTTCTGATGGCTGCGGAGAGAGAATTCATCGGCAGCATCGCGGGTGATGCCAAGGCGCCGCGCTACCCGCTCGGCAGTAAGGCCCATGGAAAGATAGCTATCGGGATAATGATCCACGAGCCATGGATTAGGCGCAAATTTGTGTCCACCCATGGGAATCAGGGACATGGATTCGGTGCCGCCGGCGACAACTACCTCCGCGCCACCTGCCATGATGCGTTCGGCTGCCAGGGCAATCGCCTGCAAGCCCGAGGAACAAAAGCGGTTGATGGTCATCGCTGAAACACTCACCGCAAGACCGGCGCGCAGGGAGGCGATGCGGGCGACGTTCATTCCTTGCTCGGCTTCGGGCGCGGCGCAACCGAGAATGACATCTTCAATTTCATCGAGAGCGACCTGCGGCACTCGCTCCAGCGCCCCTTTGATCGCGATTGCCGCGAGTTCATCCGGGCGGGTGGAGCGCAACGTGCCTTTGAAGGCGCGTCCCACCGGCGTACGGATGGAAGAAGCGATGACAACTTCACGCATGGGGAACATTTTCTTCAAACCCACAGACCCTATCTTCGCATGCCGAACTGAAACAGAATAGCGTCCTCTACCGCCCGAATGTCGGGCCGCCCGAGAGTTCCCAGTTTGTTTTTCAGGCGCTGTTTCGAGGCGGTCATGATCTGGTCCGCCATGACCTTTCGCCGTTCCCCGTTGAGCGTGATGAGCGCCTCCCCCGGATAAACTCTGGCCACCTGGCTCGTAATCTATGGTCAAGAGTTCGCACTGTAGGATGAAATCAGGTCGTGCCTTTTCTTATCTCATTAATTCCTCAGTGTCTTACCTGTCTTCAGCGTATATTGAATGCGCTCTTGCGTATTCTTCTCGCCGCAAAGTGACTTAAACGCCTCGCGCTCGAGATCGAGCATGTACTGTTCGCTTACCGGGGTCCCCGAGGTAACATTGCCGCCGCAAAGAACCTCGGCGATCTTATGGCCGAGTCTGACTTCATAATCGGTGATGTAATCGCCCTCGCGCATGAGATGCAGGCCCATTTTGAGGGTGGCGAGAATGTTTTTGCCTGGGGCGGGAATTCCGGTACGCGCCTGCGGCGGTTCATGACCTTCGCGCAGCAATTCGAGAGCGCGTGCCTTGGCGTCATTCAGCAGGCGCTCACGATTCATGGTGATGACGTCAGAGCCGGAGAGAAATCCCAGGCTGCGGGCCTCCTGCGCCGAGGTCGACACTTTCGCGGTTGCGATGGTCTCGAACGTCTTCTTCACAGCTTCCATCATTTCTAAGGATTCGCCGCGGCCCCCGGGACGAACGGCCGACGCGCTATCGACCGCGCGCAATAGCATCTCTTTGCATCCGCCGCCGCCAGGAAGAAGGCCGACGCCGACTTCGACCAGGCCCATGTAGAGTTCGGCGTGAGGCTGGCGCGCCGCCGCGTGGAGAGAGATCTCGACGCCCCCGCCCAGCGTCATGCCGAAAGGCGCAACCACGACCGGCTTCGGGGAAAACTTAATGGCCTGGGTCATCGCTTGAAACTGCCGGATGGCGAGATCAACTTCATCCCACTCTTCGTCCTGCGCTAGCAACAGAAGCAGCATTAGATTGGCGCCGGCAGAAAAATTCACCGCGTCGTTGCTGACCACGAAGGCTTCGAACGGCTCGCCCGCGCCGTCGGCCTTCAGCGCCTGCGTAATGAACTGAACGATGTCACCGCCCAGGGTGTTCATCTTGGAGTGGAATTCGATGCAGGCGATGCCGTCGCCCAAATCCACCAGAGACACGCTGGAGTTCGTCTTGACCCCGCCATTCGATCTTTTCGCCGCCGCGACGGACCAGACCCCCGGGGCGACGTCCACAGGTTTGTAGCGTACGGTAGCAAGATCGAAGTAGCTGCGGCCTGAGGTTGGGGTCGACGCCTCCGCGTACCAGCACTTCTGTCCGGATGCCAACATTTTTTCGACGTTCGGCGGCAGGGGATAGCCTTCGTTCTTCATCCGGGCGACGGTGGCTTCGACGCCGGCCGCGTCCCATAACTCAAATGGACCGAGTTCCCAGTTAAATCCCAGCCGCATGGCACGGTCGATCTCGACCACAGAATCGGCAATCTCTGGAATGCGGTTGGCCGTGTAGGTCCACAAATCGGAAAGAGCCGCCCACAAGAATTGAGCGGCCTTGTCCTTTTGTGGCGCGTTGCCGCCGAGGCCCAGTAGCATGCGCACCCGCGCACCGGTGTCCTCGACGTTTTTCGCCATATCGAGCGCGGGGAATCTGGGCTTCTGACGAGGACGGTATTCCAGCGTCTTCCAATCGAGCGCAAGCCGGTCGTCTTCTTTGCCTTCGCCACTCTTATTCTTCTTGTAGAAGCCACCGCCAGTCTTGTCACCGAGCATTTCTCGCTCAAGCATGTGGCGTAGAAAATCCGGCAGCTGAGCTTCTGCCTCGCCCATGTTCTTGACCACATGCCCGAGTACGTCCAACCCGACCATATCCATGGTGCGGAAGGTCGCCGACTTCGGCCAACCGATCGCCGGTCCGGTCAGCGCGTCCACTTCCTCAATGCTCAGATCCATCTCCCGCATCAGGCACATGGTATTAAGCACCGAGAACACTCCGATGCGATTCGCGATAAAGTTGGGCGTGTCTTTGGCGATGACCACGCCTTTGCCCAGGCGCAGATCACAGAACCAAGCAACCGCTTCCATCAATACACGATCGGTCTGAGGCGTGGGAACCAGCTCCACCAAACGCATGTAGCGCGGCGGATTGAAAAAGTGCGTGCCGAACCAGCAGCGCCGGAAATCTTCAGAAAATCCTTCCACGATCTTTGCGACCGGCAACCCGCTGGTGTTGGTGGTGACGATCGTCCCGGGGCGGCGCACCGCTTCCACCTTGCGGAGTAAGGCGCGCTTGATTTCCAGATCCTCGACTACTGCTTCGAGAATCCAATTCACTTCGGCCAGCCTGGGCAAGTCGTCGTCAAAGTTGCCGAGGGCGACTAATTGCGCAAGAGACGGCTCAAAGAATGCGGCAGGCCTGGCTTTTTGCGCGGCTGCCAATCCGGCGGCGGCAATTTGATTGCGCCTCGAATTTTCCGCGCCGGCGGAATCGTGAGGCAGGATGTCGAGCAGCAGGCAGGGCACCCCAGCGTTGGCGAAGTGCGCCGCGATGCGCGCGCCCATGGTGCCCGCTCCCAACACGGCCACTTTGTGAATTCGGTTCATTTTCTTATGCAATCGTCGGGTTTCAACCGTGATGCCTGTCTTCTGTTGTGGTTCTCGGGCGCAGATTCGTCAGGGTAGCTTGTCCACGGCCCAATCCTCTCTCCCAGTCTGGGTCACGACCACTTCGGAGAAGCGCCGCCGTATTTTCGTGCCGACGTTCTCCAAAAGCGCCACGGGAAAGCTGTAACGCCCGGCTTTCAGCTTCCGGCCCTGACTGATCTGGTATGCCGCGTGGTCGGCGGAAGCGAAAAAAGCTTCCAGCCGCTCTTCCGGCCAATGCTGCTTGACCGAATCGGTCAACATCATCAAGCCCTTCTCTTCGTCCTGGGTTTGCCAGGCGTGCATAAACCGGTCAGCGGTAGCCAGGGCAGAAACGTAGTCAGCATTGGGTTTGACAGACACAGACTTTCCACGACCGACTGCCATTCCTGGAGCTAACAATAGCAATGACGCGATTACGAAAAGTTGCAGCCTAATGGAATTATGGCCCTTCAAGTTCACGATATTCTTATTATGCGGGAAAGGCATGGACCCTATTCCTGTGGATACTTCTGCAAATACTCCTGGGCTCGGCGGAGCACGTCACGCTCCCCTTTGTAGGAAAGTTTTTTCAGAGCCTCGTCCAACGGAAGCCACGAAGCCCGTTTAACTTCAATCCGCATCCCCTGGGAGATGTCATCGATCTCTCCCGACTGATAGCGCAGCAGATAAAAACTCACAATCTTGAATACCCTCTGTTTGTCGCCCCAGGTACGAACGTAGACATACTTAATATCGGCCAATTTAGTGAGCATGCTCGCGGTTATTCCGGTTTCCTCCTCCACCTCGCGCAAGGCCGTCTGCTCGGGCTTTTCACCGGGATCTACCAATCCTTTGGGAAGGGCGAGCAACAGTTTTTGCGGTGGTTGCTTTTTTGAGGAGGTGACTACAAATGCATCACGCTGCGGCTCAATTACCGCGGCCAACCAGCCTTCCCCAGAACGCCGCACCACTACGCCACCGGCCGAAATCTCACGCGCCATTCGCCCAAGTTAACAGGAAATAAAGAAGATCGTCACAGATTGGAATCGAAATGATGTGCGAATCGTATTTCGCGGGCATCTTCAGCGACGCGCGGTTTGGCAAATTGAAGGCAAACTCATTATGATGGGCGGCATCTATTGGGTTTGAAATCAATCCTTTTCAGGCTAGAAGACACGAGGAGAGCATGATGAAAACGCTGACCGTTTTTTTGGCAATGGTTTTCGGGCTGACGGCAATCTCTGTTGCGCAAGATGCGAACCCGGCAGCTCCCGCGCAACCGGCGGCTCCAGCCACTGCGGATCAGGGGGTTACAAAATTTGCGCCGGACACGATTATTCCTGCGGAGCTATCCAAGTCGCTGGACGCAAAGAAACTTAAGGCGGGCGATCCGGTGGAAGCAAAGACCACGGTGGACATGTTGTCGAACGGACAAATCATCCTGGCGCGAGATACCAAAATCGTGGGTCACGTGGCCAGTGTCAAAGCCCACAGTAAGGATTCGCCGGATTCCAATCTTGGGATCGCCTTCGACCATCTGGTGATGAAAGACGGCCGCGAGATGCCCTTACAAGCTTCCATCCAGGCGATTGGAGCGCCAATGAACAACTTTGGAGGTTCAGGAGCGCCGGTGGACCCGAGCGGCATGCAACCCGGCCCTATCGGAGGGGGTGGGGGCGGTGGTGCCGCATCGGGCGGGGGGGCGGCGGGGGGCGGCGGTCGCTCTGGTGGCGGTGCTTCGCAACCGTCTTATCCTTCAACCGGCATGGCTGGAGGTATGGGCCCGAGTTCTTCAAAGAATTCGGCGGGCGGCGCATTGAGCGCCTCCAGCCAGGGCGTGGTGGGAATGAAGGATCTTTCGTTAAGCGCTTCGCCCCAGGCGTCGGTTATCAGTTCAGACAAGAAGAATGTGCATTTGGAGGGAGGAACCCAGCTGATCCTGAAGGTGCAGTAGGTTCAGCTCCGCCGCGCTGGACAGACGAAACCGGATGTTCGGCACGACATAACGCGTTGCGGGGGAGTGCATCCAGGCCCCACGCTATTTCATCATGCCGCGTTGCGCGATGCCGATATTGTCGCGGGTGCTGTTCTTGACCATGTACATCATCTCGTCGGCCTGGCGGATGATGTCATGTGGCGTCTTGGCATCGTGCGGATAAGTTGCTAATCCCATGGAGGCGCGCACATTCAGGTTCAGGCCTTCATCACGGCAGAACGTGCTTGTGCGCAGAGTGTCTCGCATGCGCCGTGCCACGACAATAGCCGCATCTTTTCCGGTCTGCGGGAGCAGAATCACGAACTCGTCCCCACCATAGCGAAAGGCATAGTCAATGAGGCGCAACTGGGCTTTGATCAGATATCCAATCTCAGCTAGCAACTTGCTACCCACCAAATGGCCGTGGGTGTCGTTCACCTGTTTGAAGTGATCAAGGTCAATGAACAGCACGGTGAACTCATAGTTGAAGCGTGAGGAACGGTAAACCTCGGTTTCCAGCACCTTATGCAGATGGCGGGCGTTGTAGAGACCGGTCACGTCGTCGGTGATAGTGAGTTCCTGAATTTTTTCGACGGACTTGGCGTTCTCGATGGCGATGGCGGCATAGTCACACAATGCCTGTAGAAAAAACAATTCCTGGTCGCCGAACCCTTCCATATTCACGTTGACCAACTGAATCACCCCTAGCACCCGGTGCTTGGAGCGCAGCGGAACGCAAATAATCGATTGCGTCTCCCATTGCGTCATCTCGTCGATGCGCTTGGCAAATCGCGGGTCAGCCATCACATCGGGCACAATCAGTTTTTCGCCATGTTTGGCCACCCAACCGGCGATGCCTTCGCCTACCTTAAGACGAACATTCTTCAAGGATTCCGAAGCATTTCCAACGGCGATAGCAAAGTACAGCTCGTCGAGATCCTCGTCAATCATCAGCAGAGACCAGGTATCCGGACGGAAATATTCCGCCATCTTTTCCATAATGGTCTGCAGAATAGAGTCGAGGTCCAGCGAGGAGGTCAGGGCCTTGGCCACGCCATGAAAAATATTTAATTCCTGCATGGGCCGGTGAGGCGCGGTGCCAGTACCCTTGGTCATTGAACTGCACCCTCAAAATGCGAGAAGTGCCTGAATTATAGGGGGATTTTCGTAACCGGGGCAATCAACCTTGGTAACCTGGTACCCAAAAAGCCAAGGCTAAGAGCCTGATTACGATATAGATTCCAAATGGTTTGGCCTCGAAACCGCTCACAAACCAGCACCTCTTCGCCATTCTTGACCATCTGTAGGTGGGCGCTTAGCCGAGCCTTCAGGTCGCCGATGTTGACGGTCCTCATATCCCCATTATATTCAACATGACCATGTTGGTCATATGGGGTAGGATGCGAAGTTAGCGCGTCTTGCGGTGGGGATGGAATCTCATCAACGCTCTTCGCCCCGTCGCTACGAATTTCCTGCCCCGCACCTACTCTATCTTTTATGATGTTGGCGGCTAACGTCGCCGGTTTCTAACTTACGAGGTGCCAACGCAGTGGGGTCTCTGGGAGAGCGATTAAAGACGGAGCGGGAGCGGCAGAAGTTATCGCTCGACGACGTGGCAGCCGCGACCAAAATCGGCTCCCGCATGCTGAAAGCAATTGAGGATGAGCACTTCGATCAGTTGCCGGGAGGCATCTTCAATAAAGGCTTTGTGCGGTCCTATGCCCGCCAGCTGGGTCTGGATGAGGAACAGGCTGTCGCCGATTATCTTGCGGCAACCAGCACGGTGCATCCGATCAAAGAGCCTGGAACCGTGCTGGCGGCATTAGCCGACCGCGCGGCGGAAAACCGCTCGGTGGCGAGGCCCGGAGGAGACGCGCTGCCCTGGGACCAGATCGCCGCTGTGCTCTTGCTTGTGGCTTTTGGCTTTGCTCTCTGGGGATGGCGGACTCACAAACAAAAGCGCGGGGAAAAGCAATCGCCGAATCAAATCGAGGTAAGGGAGGAGGCTAGTCATCCTCCGGCCGAGGTCCCCGCCCAGGCAATGCCAGCTTCACCGCCTCCAGGTCAGATGACGCCTTTAGCCCCTGCCGCGTCCCCGCCACTGGATCGATCGGCGAGTGCTTCTGGTGCAGCTTCCGGCGGGGTTCAAACCGCATCCTCAATGGCTGCCGGCAGCTTCATATTGCAGATTCAGGCACGGGATGACTCCTGGTTGCAGATCACGGCCGATGGCAAAGACATCATGAACAATCTGCTGCCGGCGGGAGCACAAAAATCTGTCGAGGCCCAGCACGAAATCATCGTTAAGGCTGGCAATGTGGGGGGACTGGAATTCACCTTCAACGGCAAGAAACTGCCTTTGCAAGGGCCCACGGATGAAGTGAAAACCATCAAATTCGATGCAACAGGGGTGCAGGTCCCGGTGGCAGTGACTCACGCGGTTGCGAACCCGGCATAGGAACCGGGAGAGTCCAGAGTTTGTCCAAGGCTGGAATTTCGCGACGCGGCTGGAAATTTCGGGTCCGGCGCCTTCCCGTTCCGATCCGCATCCCCACTGGATGCCGAGGAGACCGGATCAACGCTCCGAAAGCCCCATCCAGCCCAAATCTGATTGATTCGGATGTCCTTCTCTGTTAGCCTTTTAGAGGTAGTTCGCAGCAAGTTTATGTCCCTGGTGCTCCGCGATTTCCCCCGCCAGAAGTGACACTCAGGATCGCTCGAAGGAGAAGCCATTGCCCGCAAAGAACCGTACTTTATTTACGTCTGAATCCGTGACGGAAGGCCATCCCGATAAGATCGCCGACCAGATTTCAGACGCCGTCCTCGATGCCTGCTTGGCGGAAGACCGTTTCAGCCGAGTCGCCTGTGAGACCCTTACCGCGACGGGATTAGTAGTCATCGCCGGCGAAATTACCACCAAGGCGTATGTAGACTTTCAGGCGCTGGTTCGGGGGACAATTTCTTCCATTGGGTACAACAACGCGCTTTACGGCTTCGATTCGAATACCTGCGCGGTGATCTCGAGCATCAACAAGCAATCGGGCGACATCGCCATGGGCGTGGATACAGGGGGCGCAGGCGATCAGGGGATGATGTTTGGCTACGCCTGCAATGAAAACGCGGATTTGATGCCGACGCCAATCTCATTGGCGCACAAGCTGACCATGCGCCTCTCGGAAATGCGCAAACATGGGAAGCTGCCGTATCTCCGCCCGGATGGCAAATCCCAGGTGACCGTCGAATACGATGACAAACTTAAGCCGGTGCGGGTAGATGCGGTGGTGATCTCAACACAACACGCCGAGACTGTTGGTAATGACGAGTTGCGCTCGGACATTCTGAAACACGTAATCCAGGCCACGATTCCAGCGGAGCTGCTGGATGAAGATACCAAGTACCACATCAATCCGACGGGACGCTTCGTGATTGGAGGTCCCATGGGCGATACCGGCCTAACGGGACGCAAGATCATCGTGGATACTTACGGCGGCATGGGACGGCACGGCGGCGGAGCTTTCAGCGGCAAAGACCCGACAAAGGTAGACCGTTCCGCGGCCTACATGGCGCGGCACATCGCCAAGAATATTGTTGCGGCCGGATTAGCCGAGCGCTGCGAGGTGCAGCTTGCCTATGCGATTGGTGTGGTCGAACCGGTAAGTGTTCTAGTGGATACGTTTGGCACCGCCAAGGTCGACCCGCAGTTGATTCCTGATCTGGTGCGTGCGAATTTCAAGCTTACGCCCAAAGGAATCATCGAATCACTCGACTTGCGGCGGCCGATCTATTGCAAGACTGCGGCCTACGGCCACTTTGGCCGGAATGACGCCGACTTTACCTGGGAATCCACGGCGAAGACTGCGCAATTGGCATCCGACGCGGGCCTTCGTGAACCCGCACACGCAGGCCGCAAATAGCCTTCGGCCAATGATTTGTTCCGCGGTATCATTCTGGGCCGGTCTCGCAAAATGCGATACAGGATCAGTGTTGAAAGCTTCGTCCAGCAGTTAGGATAGAATCCAGCTATTCTTCAGCGCCAGAGGAGACGCATGTCAACCACCCCGACGCAACTTCATAGCGATATTAAAGCCATCGAGATGGCCGATCTCGGCAAGAAACGCATTGACTGGGCGAACCAGTCGATGAAGGTTCTCCAGATTATCCGCAAGGAATTCATCAAGAATCAACCGTTGCGAGGGATTCGCGTCTCCGCCTGCCTGCACGTCACCGCGGAAACCGCAAACCTGGCCATCTGCCTGCGCGATGGCGGCGCCGAGGTCGTGTTGTGCGCCTCGAACCCGCTGTCTACCCAGGACGATGTTGCCGCCAGCCTGGTGCGCGATAATAACATCCCGGTTTTCGCCATTAAGGGCGAGGACAATGACACTTATTACAGCCACATTCTGGCAGCCATTGACCACAAGCCGCACATCACCATGGATGACGGGGCTGACCTGGTCACGCTGCTGCATACCAAGCGCAAAGACGCGTTGGAAGGCGTGATTGGCGGCACGGAAGAGACGACGACCGGTGTGATCCGGTTGCGGGCCATGGCGAAGGAAGGGATCCTGCAATTTCCCATCGTGGCCGTAAACGATGCGGATACGAAGCACTTGTTCGATAACCGCTACGGCACCGGGCAGTCCACCCTGGACGGCATTATTCGCGCTACTAATTATTTACTGGCAGGCTCGAAGTTCGTGGTTGCCGGCTACGGCTGGTGCGGCCGGGGTCTGGCGAGCCGGGCCCGCGGCGCGGGTGCGGAAGTCATCGTCACGGAAGTGGATCCTACAAAGGCGCTCGAAGCCGTGATGGACGGATTCCGCGTCATGTCGATGACAGAAGCCGCAAAGCTTGGCGACGTTTTTTGCACCGTCACCGGCAACAAGAGTGTGCTGACCAAAGATCACTTCGAGCTGATGAAAGATGGCGCCATCGTTTCCAACTCCGGCCACTTCAACGTGGAAATCGATATCCCGGCGCTTGAGAAGATGTCGTCCTCGAAGCGCACTACGCGTAATTTCGTCGAAGAGTATTCGCTACGCGACGGCCGCAAAATTAATCTGCTGGGCGAAGGTCGCCTGATTAATCTGGCGGCGGCCGAAGGCCATCCGCCGTCGGTGATGGACATGAGCTTCGCTGATCAGGCGCTGTCGGTGGAATACATGGTAAAGAACTTCAAGACGCTGGAGAAAAAGGTCTACAAAGTTCCCGATGATCTCGACAAACGCGTCGCCAAACTGAAGCTGGAGTCGGTGGGCATCAAGATTGACCGCTTGACCCCGGAGCAGGAAGAGTATTTGGCGGGTTGGAGTGAGGGAACTTAGCAGTCAGCGTTCAGCAATCAGCAGTCAGCTACGGCGGGGCGGCGTAAGCCGCCCCCCGTTTGTTTGCGAGATAAGCGCGTGCAGGAGCTCACTTGGGCGTGGGGACGGGCGAGCGATTACGAAGCAATCCATGCAAGAGCTAGCCGAAGAGGTGAAGCAGCGTGGGAAAGCCCGCCTTGGTGCTGAATCAGCGCCCGGCTGATGGCGCACCGCACGCCGTCGCCGACCTGGGCGGCTTCTGGTACTAGTCGCTGCAGAGAGCGGCAGCTTAGAAATCGTCAACCATCTAGTTGATTCCATTTACTGCCCGGTTTTTGCTGCACGTCGGCCATCCTTACCTGGGGCGAGCCCGCGACGGCGACTTTGGGATTGGCCTGCGGAGTTTTTCTGTCGGGGAATACGTCATAATCTATGGTGTCGAAGATAAGGACGTATCCATTCTTCGCGTGGTCCACGGTCACCGCGATATTGAGGATCTTTTTGGCGAGTAGTTCTGGCTGCATGTCTTTCGAGGCACAATGGCATCCACCAAAGTAGCTCTTGTCACCGGTGCTGGCAGCGGTATCGGCAAACAGGTCTCGCTTGCGCTGGCACGTGAGGGTTATTCGCTGGGACTGGCGGGCCGTCGCATCGACGCTCTAGGGGAGGTTGCTCACGCCGCGACGGAACTTGGTGCGCAAGCCGTTGCTGTTCCCGCCGATGTACGCGATCCATTGTCTGTGAAAAAGCTGTTTGCCCGGACTGCAGAAGTTTTCGGGCGGCTCGATCTGCTCTTCAATAATGCCGGCATTGCCGCTCCGTCGAAGTTGCTGGAGGATCTGACTTATGACGAGTGGAATGCGGTCGTCGCAACCAATTTGAACGGCGCTTTCCTTTGCACTCAGGAGGCGTTCAGGATGATGAAGGACCAGTCGCCCCAAGGCGGGCGCATTATCAACAACGGTTCGATTTCCGCGCACAGCCCACGCCCGAACAGCGCGCCCTACACGGCCACAAAACACGCCATTACCGGGCTTACGAAATCGACTTCCCTCGATGGAAGGAAATACAACATTGCTTGCGGGCAGATTGATATTGGAAACGCAAGTACCGCGATGGCTGAAAAAATGTCGGCCGGGGTTCCGCAGGCAAATGGTTCCCTCGAAGCGGAGCCTACCATGGACCCGGAGTATGTGGCGCAAGCGGTCGTTTACATGGCGAGCCTGCCACTCGAGGCTAACATTTTATTCTTGACGGTGATGGCCACGAAGATGCCATTCGTAGGGCGGGGATAGCGGACTCCGAAGCTGCCTCTCATTGCAAGAGCTGCGCCACTGCGCGCGGCTCGGAGTGGCGAACCTCCTTGTAGTAGAGTTTCAGGATGATCCGTGGCCGCATTTGGGCAACCGCTACGCGAACTCCAAAATCTGCGGCTGGTTGGCGCCGGCTATCGGACTCCGGGTCTTGGATCGCTTTCCTTCTTGTCGTCCTTTTGTCGCGCAACGCCGGTTCACAGGCCGGTTCGCAAGCCGTCCACCAGAGCTCGAATGCCAAGGCGAATGCGCCGGTATGGCGCAACATGTCTGCAGGGGTCCGTTACGTTGGTTCGAAGGCTTGTAGTTCCTGCCACAGCGAAATTTTCAACAGCTTCCGGCAAACCGGGATGGGCCGCTCCATGGAACCCGCGGACGATCCGTCGCTGGCGGGCTTGCCAAGTCCGGCAACGGTTTTCGATCAAGACCTTGGCCAGTATTTCGAAGTAACACGAAAAGACGGGCAGTGGTATCAGAGCCAATATGCATTGGACAGCGGGGGCAAAGAAATATTCCGGCAGGACTGGAAGATGGATTACTTCATTGGGGCCGGCGATAACGGCTTTGGGTTCCTGCTGCGCCGCGATAATTTTCTTTTCGAAGCTCCACTCTGTTATTACAGCAAGACCAAGACTTGGAGTTTTTCTCCTGGATATGAATTCAGAAATCAGGCTTTTAGCCGGCCGATTGTAGCTTCCTGCATTGGATGCCACAGCGGGCGGCCCAATCCGGTGCCGGGTCAGATTGGCTTATATAAGAATCCAGCCTTTGACGAGCTGGCGGTAGGATGCGAAAACTGCCATGGCCCGGGGGATTTGCACGTGAAAGAGCGCACGCAGGAGCAAATGATGGGAGTTGCGCCGTCCGAGGCGGCGGACACAAGCATCGTGAATCCCGTGCGGCTTTCCGGTTGGCTGGCGGACAACATCTGCATGCGCTGCCACCAGGGAGACGATGTAAGAGTGGACCGGCCCGGCACGCAAGAACGCGACTTTCGTCCCGGAATGCCGCTCGATAAGGTAATCTCGATCTTCAAAATTCCTCTTCCGCCGCAGACGCCACCTGCATCCATGCTCCTGGAGCATTACTTCGGTATGACGCTCAGCAAGTGTTATACGGCGACAAAGGGCGGATTGCACTGCGTCAGTTGCCACGATCCGCATGTGCAAGTGTCATCTGCCCAAGCGTTCGATTTTTATCGTTCGCGCTGCCTGAAGTGTCACAACGATCAGAGTTGCACTTTGAGCCGCGAGAAGCGTATGGCGACCACTCCGCCGGATAATTGTGTCGGCTGTCATATGCCAAAGCGATCGGTCGCGACTATTACGCACGCGGCGTTGACCGACCACACCATTCCTGCGAAGCCTGCCGACATGATCGTGCCGGGGTCAAATCATACCGAGGGAACGGCGCTGTTGCGTTTGAGCGCGCCCTTGGAAGAACGCCAGAATCTGGAGGCGGTTCCTCCGGTCGTGATGCTGCAGGCATATGTTGGGCTGGTGCACGCGAAACACGAAGAATTCAAACCGAAACTTGACGAATTGCTGGCGAAACTGGCGCGCACGGATGCTTCCGATCCGGTTGTCATCAGAGAGCTAGCGCGTCAGGCTACGCAGCAAGACAGTGCAGAAGCGCGCGCGCAAGCCATTCGCGGGATGACGCGAATCATTCATGGCGAGATGGCGAATGTCGACGATTACACTCTGCTAGCAGAGCTTTACAGGCAAGAAAAGCGCGAGCACGAGGCCATTGCCATGTTGGAAAAGGCGCGCGTCAACTATCCCTACTTTTCGGCGATTTACGAATCCCTTGCCTCGGAGTACATGACCTTGGGCGACTACCGCAACGCCATTGTGGTGCTGAAGGAGGCGCTGGCACTATTCCCGGCGGATGAAAAGCTGCGTGCTCTGGATAAAGATGCCCGCTCCGCGACGCTCGACGGAATAAGCCAATAAGGCCCTCCGATGAATCTGAACTACGTTGAAGTTTGAATCGAATAAACTCGGATTCAATATTGATTGGTATTTCTGATTATCGTCCCTGATCGTTTCCTTTGCCTTTGCAGCAAGCGTGAGAAAGAGTATGCTTTCGCTCCGCCAGACTCCCGCGGGACGGACGGTCCCGTGAACAATTTCATTCGCCACAGGTGCATTGTGAAAACCATCCTCGTTACTCTCAGCATTTTTCTTGCACTCGGGTTGCGATCGCGGGCAGAGGTAAGCGAAGACTCCTACGTCACACGGAACGGTTCGACATGGACTCTCGGCTCGTCGGCGGTGGAAATGAGCATCGCCCTGCAAAACGGGATGCTGATCACTACGCATTACGAAAACAAAGCCAACGGCCACGATTTGTCATCCTCGGATGCAACCGGACCATGGACGCTGAGTGATTCGAAAATATCGAAGCTCAAACAGGGAGAGTTGCAACTTGATCTCACGCTGCGAAAGGATTCGCTGCAGGTCACCCGGAGCTACGTTGTTTATCCCGGATCGAGCATCATCCGCGAATGGGCGGAATTCAAAAACGTGGGATCGGCGCCGATAAAAATCGTTGACCCGGAATTCCTGGCCGCCAGTATCCACCCGGGAGATCCCTCATCGGTGGATTTCGATTGGATGACGGGTGGCGAAAATGACCACAGTTCGTGGACGCTCAAAACAGAAAAACTGAGTGCCGGGCGACCCCGCCGCTTCGACTCTTATGATCCGTTCCCGGTTCGTGGGGTGTGCGGAGATTTCGTGGATGATCGGCCGAATGTCACCGTACTGCTGAATGACAAGCAAATTTGGCCGGCGCCGGGACAAACGGTTGTGCAGGATGTAAGGCGGGCTTTCCCTATCGACGCCAGTGCCGAGATACAAAAGGGCGACCGCATTGTCTTTCTGGTAGCGCCCAATCGCGCATTTGAGGATCTTGATTTCGATCCCACCATTACCTTTAGTGACGGCGAGACCCACATTGGGTCGAAAGAATTTTCGACACACCAAGGCGGCAATGGCTGGGAATACCGGTTTGCCGATAAAGAAAGGGCCGGGGACCTGGTCTTTGATGATGGTGTACATGCATGGCGCCTGAAAATGGGAGCGGAATTAGGTCCCTTTATCTCTGCTGGCGTGCAGCGCGGCGGGCTAACCGAAGATGCGGCGCGTCTGTGGACCGCGAACAAAGCAGGAATGGTAAGAGTGAGTGGAGATATTTGCTCTGGCCCGCTGGCCGCCGATGGCAAGCCAGGCTTTCGCGCCGGCTCCGCAAGTTATGCCCCGTGGGTCGCTCTCTACGACCATTCAAGCAAAGACGGCATGTTCCTCGGCTGGGATTATTTCGGGCATTGGGCATCGTCGTACACCTTGGACCAGCATGGCAGCGTGCAGGCTGAATTGCACGTCGCGGGATACAAACGGGACCTTCAGCCGGGAGAGACGATTACTACGCCCAAAGCATTTCTGGGACTTTTCCAGGGCGATCTCGATGACGCTGGAAATACGCTGCTCGACTGGCAGTATCAATATTTGTGGGACTACACCCGCGACGGTTGGTTTCCCGGCATCCGCATGCTGGGCGATTGGTGGAAAGGCACGTCGTGGGGTTTGCCGGAAGGTAGCTGGACTGGCGGGGGCGGCGACAATCGAAGCACGTTTTTAAAAGTCTTCCGGCTTGCGGACATGATGCGCGAAGTCGGAGCCGACGTCTATCACCGCGATTGGGGATGGTGGGATCGCGCCGGCGACTGGAATGGCCCCGACTTCCGCACCATACAACGGAACCATTACTTCCACCAATCAGAAGGGCGCGACGGCGGACTTCACATTTGAAGGCAAACGGGTGCTTTGGTTCTCAAAGTTGGGCGCGGAGAACGGCGAGGCCTCGGTCAGTATGGATGGTGGTCCGGTCGAGATTGTCGATACCTACGCTGCGGATGACATCTGGGGCGTGGCGGTTTATCGCAAAGAGTTTGCTGCGCCGGGAAGGCATACGATGCACATCGAAGTTCTGGGAAAGCGCGGTGTGCATCCCAATGAACGGTCAAAGGACACGCGCATTCTCGTGGATGGACTTCGGGTCGAGATGGAATAGCGCTTAGATTTTCCGACGGGACGTCGGCTGCTACCTTTTCTTTTGGTAGAATAGTATCTCTGCCCCGGGATTCTCACCAACTTCCACGCGTAAGCCCTGTTGCATGAGGTCCGCACCGGAAATGGGAGCGGATGCTTCGTTTTCTGAATCGGTTATCACGTAGTTTGCGCCTGCGTCCAATCCTCGCAACACCAGATTCTTTGATGATTCCCCATTCTTGACTCGGCGAAATGCCTGAATCATGCCGTCGCCCTGATCGGGGCGATTGAATTGCCAGGCGGCCCATTCGAAGTCGGCGCTCTGCTCCTGGCCGGAGGTGTCGCAATCGATGTTCGCGCTGCACGGCAAGATTGGGTAGTAGTCGCCGTAATAGTAGGGACGAGCTCTCTTCAGCAATGCGATTTGATCGCGCAACCAGTCAAACGGGAAGTCGGGCGGAATGAACTTCCCGACCTGATCCTTCGTGCCGGCCCCATTGAACAGAGCGAAGGATAAGCCAGGAGCAAATCCGCTGCGAAAATCGTAGTTATCTCGAGGACGGATTTCAAGCACTGTACCGAAATGCGGACGCCAGTAGGCCAAGCCTTCGGTCGCAACCTGGTTTCCCATGGGATCGGCATCGGGCGATACCGGATAATCGGCTCGCGTCAAATCCACGCCGCGCGAGATCGAATCGAGATCGCCCCGTTGGACAATATCCAGAATCAATTGCGGATGCCGGTGCCGTAACTCATCCCAGAATTCCAGCAAACCTTCTACGTAACGGATTTGCGTGATTCCGCCTCGGTCGCGAGTGTCTGCCTGCGCCCAAAAAGGCGAAAGGGCAAAATTGCAATCCTGACGGTAAATATCGATGCCTTCTTCGGTAATCAGATTCGAAATGAGGTTGACCATCGCTTCGCGGGCCACAGGATCGCCGAAATTGAACAGCCGGAACCTCACATACGGCCGCTTGAGATCGCCTTCAAAGTTGGTCCCTTCTTCTCCGATGAACCACTCCGGATGTTCGAGGGTGAGCGGTGTTCCGACGACCGCGCGTTCCGGCTCGAACCACAGCAGATATTTCAAGCCATGGGCGTGTGCGTAGTCGCTGATGGGCCGAAGACCCTCGGGATGGGCGGTGCGGTTTACACGCCAGTTTCCCGCATGCAAAAACCAATCCTCTTCTCCGAAGACCTGGAACTCGGCTTCGGGGTGATCGGTGCCGTACCATCCTGCGTCCATCCAGAAGTTTTCGTAGCCGAGCTTTTCTTTTGTTATCTCATCGATGAGGTGAAGGCTGGTTGAGGTTTTCATTCCGCCCCAGCCGCCATGAGAGATCGGCAGTACCACGGGTTTACCGTCATAGTGAGGTGCGTGATATTGCAAGATGTGGTGTCGCAGAAGATTGTGGGCATCGACATCATCGCCCTGCCAGGGCAATAGGAGAACGAGCGGTGTGCGGATTTCTTCTCCGGGATGCAAAGACAGGTGGATATCTTCCATGCCGGCCGTGACTTCGATGGCTGCCTCGGTTGGTCGCGAGAAAGAAATCCCCCACTGTCCGGCCCAGCCCAGGGCGCCGATCAGACCGCGATCTCCCATGCGAATATCGAAAAACGGAATGGTGTCTACGGTTTTTCCGCCGCCGCGATTTGACATACGGAATTCTTCGAGTTGATTGAGGCGCTCCTTCTGCAGGGAATATGTATCCATGCCGCCTGCGCCTCTGGAGTAGAGGATAGTAGGAATGCTACTGCCCTGTACCGGTTGCGACACGTCGAGCGCATGAACCTCTTCAATGATGGGCGTATCGGCCGCGCCACCGTTCCTGAAATATAGTGTCCACTCGACCACGGGAGAGTTCGCATAGCTATCCGCTTCAAGACGCACCAGTAATTGCGTAGCCGGGTCGGTCCAGGTGACGGTGTGCTCAGTACGACCGTCATCGAGAGATCGCGATTCCGCCTTTCGTTGCCACGTCTTCAGGAAGGCATTCGATGATTGTCTGCCGTAAACAAATGAGAATGGCAACTGTGACTGGGCGTCCAGATGCGATCGCAACCATTCGCTATTTTGGGACGCATCGCCAGACTTGGCGGGTTCAGCCGCCTTGGCATTGCTTGCGACGAGGCCAAGTCCCAAGGCCGCAACCCAGAGCCATATCCATGGGCGTAAGATTTGCAAGGGGCTCATTGGGTTTTCTCGGTTGCTTCGAGGTTGGTGGGAAGAAGACAACAAGCTAAGTTCAAAACCATCATTGCCCAACTCCAGAATCGTTTCGCATTGGGGATGCGGCGGTCTCCAGCACTCATCCCTGAGCGATTCTATCCATGCCTTTGATCCCTGCTCGCAGACGGAAGAGATCGCCGGATTGTGGCGAAGCTTCTTTCTCCTTCGCGCTGAGGCCGAGAGTGGCCGAAGTAATGTAGAGCTCGTCGAGATTCTTGCCTCCAAAGGCGCAGCTGGTGGGATTCGGTACCGGCATGCGGTACTCATGATCAACTGCGCCATCGGGGTTGTAGCGCACCACCTTCCAGCCGCCCCAGAACGCGCTCCATACGAAGCCCTCGCTATCGACCGTCATTCCATCGGGAATGCCCGCGTCGGAAGCGCTCTGCATGAAAATTCTCCGGTTCTGAATCGAACCTGCATCGAGATCGAAATCATAGGCGTAGATGCAGTAGCGAAACGAATCAGTGAAATACATCGTCTTTTGATCGGGGCTCCATCCGATGCCGTTGGGAACGGTCAGGCCACTGTCCATCAAGCGGAACGATCCATCGGGTGCAAAACAATAGAGCTGCCCGTCGGGCCCCTTCGGATTGTTGTCGTTCATCGTGCCCACCCAGAACCGCCCGCGGGAATCCATGGCTGCATCGTTGAAGCGAAATCCCGGACGATCGTGGAGCGGATCGATGATGGTGGCGAAGATATTCGCTGCTGCATCCCATTCAGCCAATCCGTGAGCCGTGGCCGCTAGAATTCCTCCCTTTCGCCTGACTCCCAGCGCCATGACTGGCATGCCGGTTTCAAACACCTGATGATGACCGGTTTCGGGCGTGAATCGAAAGATGCGATGCTCTTCGACGAAGCTCACCCAGTAGAGAGATTGTTCTCCGGAGTGCCAGGTGGGGCCTTCTCCGATTACGTTTTGAATTTCGAGGATATGTTCCAGGCTGTTCATAAAAAGCTCGGTGGCAAATCTATCACAGCATCGCTGCCCGAATATCGGATACTTGCGCCGGTCCTGTCAACATGGCTGTTGACAAGATTGAGGCGGAACCTTATTGTTTTCGAGCCAGCAAATATTCGATTGGTTCGTGAAAAATGGGGCGGGATGAGTAAGCGACGGGCCTGCGCGCTTGTATTCTTTTGGTTGGCGCTAGTC
Organism: uncultured Acidobacteriaceae bacterium; assembly: GCA_963834075.1. GTDB lineage: Bacteria > Acidobacteriota > Terriglobia > Terriglobales > Acidobacteriaceae > PALSA-270. The sequence goes on along the minus strand of CAWIAH010000003.1, from coordinate 519,013 downwards.
CCAATTTTCCAAGCGGCGACGTCTGGCCGCAGCCAGGTTCCGGGCGACCTCATCGAGAAGGCGCACGGAATTCCTTTTTCCTTCGTTTATGACGGCAAATCTTCCCGCGACTTCATTCCTAATTGGCAAAAAACTGAAAGCAAGAAAATTCTGGCGAGCGGGGTTGCACAGGACATCGTCACCTACACCGACCCGCAAACCAAGTTAGAAGTAGTGTGCGAGATTTCTGAGTACCCGGAGTCTCATGCAGCGGAGTGGTTGCTTCGACTGAAGAACAACGGCCCGCAGGACACGCCAATTCTGGAAGATATTCGCCCCCTGGATCTGAATATTCCTGAGCCCAACGACGAGACGGTAATTTTTCATTCCGCCTACGGCACCCCGTACGGAGATAACCAGGACTATACCCCGATTGAAAAGCCGCTCAGTGCAGGGGGCGAAGTTCGCACCTCGCACTACTTCTTCCGGAATGGCGAACATAGTTTCAGTTATCTGCCGTTTTTCAATGTGCAGTGGGGGGATGGTGGCCTGATTGGCGCGATTGGGTGGACCGGCCAATGGGTGCTGGACCTGCAACGTTCAGAGACGGGCGTCCGGGTGCAGTCAGGACAAGAAACCACGCACTTCAAGCTGCATCCCGGCGAAGAAGTGCGCACGCCTCGAATTCTGTTGCTGCAATGGAAGGGGAAAGATCGCTTTGTGGGGCAGAACGCGTTGCGGCGGTTGCTGATTGCGCATTATGTGCCGAGAATCGACGGGCAAGTCGCTCTGCCACCCGTGGCGCACAGCAGCGCGTATGTTTGCATCTTCGACGATGTTGCCAGGAAAACCGGCCAGAATCCGCTTAAGATTCTTCCCGATCTTTCGCCTTCTGATCTGGACAAGCGCTTTGTCAGCCCGGATGCATCGCTGAACTGCGTGACCGAAAAAAATCAACTGGCACTTATCAATGGCATGCCGGATGTCGGAGTCGAGGCCTATTGGCTGGATGCAGGATGGTTTCAGGGAGTCTGGCCAGGGGGCCGGGGGAGTTGGGTTCCGAAGGCGGACTTTCCGCGTGGACTTCGGCCGCTCGGCGATGCTGCGCACGCCCGCGGAATCAAATTTCTGTTGTGGTTCGATCCCGAAGCAGTTGCTCCGGACAGCATTATCGCGAAAGAGCATCCCGAGTGGGTGCTGCATCAACCCAAAGAAGGACAATGGGGAGGAATCTTCCGTTTCAGCGACCCGAAGGCCTTGGCATGGATGACCGACCTTCTTTCCAAGTGCATCAGTGATTGGGGAGTGGATATCTTGCGTTACGACCGGAATACCAATCCGTCGCCTTTCTGGCAAGAGGCAGATGCTCCGGATAGGCAGGGCATTACCGAGATCCGGCAGATTGAAGGTTTCTACGCATTATGGGACGGGCTATTAAAGCGCCTTCCAAAACTCATGATCGACAATGCAAACTGGCGGGTTTCCGGTCCCGACATCGAGTTGATGAAGCGGTCAATCGGTTCACTCACACGCACCGAAATCGCCGGACCCGGAATTCCTTATCCGATTCCTGAACAGATGGGAATTCAGGAGTTGAGCCAATGGATCCCGCTGCACGCAACCCTTCTGCATGCGGACAGCCCCTACGATTTTCGCAGCACCGCGACAACCGGAGTCGCTATCGGCCTCGACCTGCAATCTCCTTATGTGTCGAGCGATGAGGTGCGCAAGGGCATTGCAGAAGTCAAAGAGCAACGGCCTTACTGGCTGGGCGACTTTTACCCGTTAACCGAGATCAACACTGACGAGACCGCGTGGGCGGGCTGGCAACTGGATCGCCAAGACCTCAACAGTGGATTCGTCACCATGTTTCGCCGCAGCAGGAGCACGGAATCGCAGAAACAAGTCACTTTGCATGGCATTGATCCGGCCGCAAATTACGAGGTCAGGATGGCGGAGAGTTTCGATCCGGGTCCGAAACAAACCCTAACCGGGGCGCAGCTGGGGCATCTGACGGTGTCGCTGGCGTCCCCGCAAAGCAGTGTTCTTATTCGATATAAGAAAATTCTAACGAAGCCGAATTGAGGCTTCGTATAAAGAGCACCAGAACCAATGAGATTGCTCGCGCAAGTCTTGATGTGCTGAGGAGGTTTAACAATGCCCGACAAATATGCCGCGGAGATGAAGGAATTTGATGAAAACGGATATATCTTCGTGCCCGATCTTCTCAGTAGAGAAGAAACGGAATTGGTGTTTGCTGCGGCCAAATCGGATGCCAGCCTGATGGGCAATGCATTTGATGTCGCCGATACGCAGGGCGGCAAAAGCCGCCTGACCGGTTGGAGCCATCCGGGAGACGACGTTTATGGGGTGGTCGCACGCGTGCCGCGGGTCGTGGATCGCATGGAGAGATTTCTCGGCGGTGAAGTCTATCACTACAACTCCAAGATGATGCTGAAGGAACCGCGCGTGGGCGGGGCATGGGAGTGGCATCAGGACTACGGGTACTGGTATCAGAACGGGTGCTTATATCCCTTCATGGCCAGCTGCATGATCGCTTTGGACCGCGCCACAAAGGAGAACGGCTGCCTGCAGATTCTGAAAGGATCGCACCAGATGGGCCGGGTCGAACACGGGCGATTTGGCGGGCAAACTGGCGCCGATCCGGAACGCGTGAATGCGGCCTTGCAAAGGCTTGAATTGGTGCTTTGTGAAATGGAACCGGGCACCGGACTGTTTTTCCACGCCAACCTGCTTCACATGTCGGCTCAGAACAGAAGCGAAAATCCGCGCTGGTCTTTCATCTGCTCTTACAACGCCGCCCGCAACAACCCTTATAAGTCGTCGCACACTCCCTTCTATACACCTTTGAGGAAGGTGGACGAGGGAGCGATTCTGGCGATCGGCGCCAAGGGAAGTGAGGCTGACAAAGTGTTTGTTCATCCTGAAGACGATAAGACGGCTGTCGGAGAACGAGCCTGACGCTCGCTAATTCGAGCATATGAGAATGCAACTTTTGAGGCTTGCGACTACCGTGTTGTTGTTCGGCGCGGTCTGCGCCGCCTCAGATCAGCGGCTCATAGATTCATTCGAGGCCGGAGCGCCATTCTCGTTTACCTACGGCGGCAGGTCCTCAAGGGACTTCCTCTCGTCGTGGCAAAGGACAAAAACTTCTCATGCTTTGCCCGGCGGCCGTACTCTTACCATCGTCACCTACCGTGACCATGACACGCGTCTGGAAGTCATTCGCGAAATCACCATGTTCCCGGGTGGAAATGCCGCCGAGTGGGTGATCAAGCTGCGGAATGGCGGCAGCAAAGATACTCCCATCCTCGAACACATTTTGCCCCTGGATGTCGAGGTCCCTACCCCAGCAACTGACACCGTCACATTTCATCACGTTCTTGGGAGCGTAGGCGACGTCCGCGATTACTCTCCGTTCGATAAAGTCCTTGCAGAAGGCACAAGAGTTGAAATTCCGCATTACGTGCTGGAAAACGGAAAGCATACAGATAGCTATCTTCCCTATTTCAACCTCCAGTGGTCCAACGGTGGTTTGGTAGGCGCAGTCGGATGGACTGGCCAATGGCTGCTTAGCGCCGGGCGTGACCCCGACGGCGTGACTCTGCAAAGCGGTCAGGAAACAACTCACTTCACTCTGCACGCCGGGGAGAGTATCCGTACCCCGCGCATTTTATTGGTTCAATGGAGCGGCGCCGATCGCATCGCTGGCCAAAACGCACTGCGGCACCTTCTGATCTCTTATTACGCGGCGCGGGTCCACGGTAAAGTCGCGATGCCGCCGGTCGCGCACACCGGGGCGTATGTCTTGATTTTCGATGATATTGCCAAGAAAACCGGGCAGAACCCGCTCGACGTTCTTCCCACCATCACGCAACGTGACCTCGGCGGGAAAGGGGGTCGCGGCTTCGCCAGTCCTGACGATGCCCTGAACTACGTCACCGAGAAAAATCAACTCGACCTCATTCACCATTTGCCGCCCGTCGGAATAGAAGACTACTGGCTGGATGCAGGATGGTTCAAGGGAGATTGGCCGTATGGTGTGGGGAATTGGGAGGCGGATGCCAAGAAATTTCCTGACGGAATGAAAGTCATCGGAGACGCAGCCCATCAAAAGGGAGTGAAATTCCTTCTATGGTTTGAACCGGGCCGCGTGGGGCCCGACAGCGATATTGCCAAAGAACATCCCGAGTGGGTTCTTCACCAGCCGGACGAAGGAAAATTAGGCGGCGTTTTTCGCTTTGGGGACCCGGCTGCGACTCGCTGGATGACGAATCTACTGGCACAAAGGATTCGCGATTGGGGCGTGGACACCTTCCGCATGGATAACAACATAAATCCTGTTCCATTCTGGCAGCATGCGGACACCCCCGACCGGCAAGGAATTACGGAGATACGCCAGATTGAAGGCCTCTACGCCATGTGGGATAGATTGCTGCAGCGGTTTCCAAATCTAACCATTGACAATGCCAATTGGCGGGTGACCGGGCCGGACATCGAAGCCATGCACCGGACGATTGGTTCGTTAACCCGCAGCGAGGTCACGAATGGCGGGGTACCCAATCCTGCCGTGGACCAGGCTCACACCGCCGAACTGAGCATGTGGGTGCCGTTTGACGCCAACATTCTACATGGCGTCGATCCTTACAACTTCCGCAGCACGGCCACAACCGGCGTGGCTATCGCGCTCGACCTGCAATCGCCCTATATACCGACGAAAGACCTTACCAAAGCGATTGCGGAATTGAAAGCGCTTCGGCCTTATTGGCTGGGCGACTACTACCCGTTGACGCCGATCAACATCGACGAGAGCGCCTGGTGCGCATGGCAGTTCCACCGTCGTGATCTCAACGCAGGATTCGCCATGTTCTTCCGGCGTCCCAAGAGCCCGCAATCCACTTTTGAAGCCTCGCTGCACGAGATTGATCCGAAAGCATCGTTCGAGGTGAGTTTTGCCGAAAGTTACGATGTGAAATCGAAACGAATCATGTCCGGCGCGGAATTGAGTCGTCTGAAAGTAGAAATCGGCAAAGCACCTGGAAGCGTGCTGGTTCGCTACCGAAAAACAACGGCGAAGCGATAACTGCTGGACCTTACGTTTCGCTTGGGAGAAGTCCAATGAACAGTCAATTCGCGGAAGAGAATCGCAAATTTCAAGAAGACGGCTTCGTACTCGTGCCGGATCTATTGAATGAAGAAGAGACGCGCATGGTGACGGCGGCGGCTCATGCCGATGCGATGATGCAAAAGAGTGCCTTCGAACTCGCGGATACACAGGGTGGGCGCATACGGCTCTCCGGCTGGAACCATGCCGGCGACGACACCATGGGAATCCTGGCCCGTACCCGGCGCGTCGTGGATCGTATGGAAGCTTTTCTTGGCGGCGAGGTCTATCACTATCATTCGAAGATGATTCTGAAAGAGCCGCGCGTGGGCGGAGCCTGGGAGTGGCATCAGGACTACGGCTACTGGTATCAGAATGGCTGCCTTTATCCATACATGGGAAGTTGCCTGATTGCGATTGATCCGGCGACCCGCGAGAACGGTTGCCTCCAGGTGCTAAGGGGTTCCCATCTGATGGGAAGGATTGAACACGGACGTTCGGCTGGGCAAACCGGGGCCGATCCCGAGCGCGTTGAGGTGGCATTGCAACGTTTGGAGCTGGTTCACTGCGAAATGAAGCCGGGAACCGGATTGTTCTTTCATGCCAATCTGCTGCATGCCTCCGCGCAGAATACCAGCCCAAATCCGCGCTGGGCGCTGATTTGCTGCTATAACGCGGCACGCAATAATCCGTACAAAGAATCGCATCATCCGAAGTACACACGTTTGGACAAAGTTGATGACGGTGCAATCCTGCGTACGGGTGTAAAAACCAGCGACGCCACCAGCGATTTTGTCGAGCCCGCAAGCGATAAGACCAGCGAGGGCGTAAGAGTAGAAGGTTGATGCAAATATCCGCTATTTTGGAGGGCTGTCGATTATGAGTTCCGATTCGCAGCGATTATCTAACAAAATTGTTTCCATCACCGGTGGTTGCGGTGACATTGCACAGGCCACCGCCCGCCGTTTGGTTCGAGAAGGCGCCACGGTGGTACTTCTCGATCGCAGCCCCGAGTCTGCGGTTAGCCCAGACCTTAAAGCCAGCCCGAATGTAAGCTACCTCGCCTGCGATGTAACGAATCGCCAAGCAGTCGAAGCTGCGTTCGCCACTATTGTTGACCGGCACAAGAGACTGGATGTCTCCATCGCGAATGCCGGGATGGTAGTGAACCAGCCTTTTCTCGAGGTTGACTTTGCCAACCTCGAGCGAACCATGACGGTCAATTTTTACGGTGCGTTTCACGCCGCGCAAGTGGCCGCACGCCAAATGATGAAGCAGGAAGGCTCTAAGCATGGGGTGCGTGGCAAAATCCTTTTCACCGGGAGCTGGGTGCAGGATATGCCCTGGCCGGAGGGGACTTCTTACATCTGCAGCAAAGCTGCGGTGAAAATGTTGGCCAAAGTAATGGCGCAGGAGCTGGCCAAGCACGGCATCCGCGTGAACGTATTGTCACCGGGCATCGTAATGGCCGGACTGAGCAAGAAAATCTATGAAACCGATCCCACGTTTCGAGAACGCGTCGGCAAGGCAATTCCTCTCGAAGAGATGCAGACCGCGGAATCCGTCGCCGATGGTTATGCGTTCCTCTGCAGCAGCGACTCCGATCACATGACGGGAGCGTCGTTGCTCATGGATGGCGGTCTTTCGCTAGTGAAAAGAGATTGAGGTTTCAACTACGGCTGAGAAACAGCGAAAGCAAATAGCCCGGAACCTGCAGGAATCACCACGTACTGCTTGCCGTCCAAATAATAGGTGACTGCCGTGGAATAAATGGCAGCCCCCAATTGCATATGCCACAGATCTTTGCCTGTCTGCGCGTTGAAGGCGATGAAATTTCCGTCGGAATCACCTGCAAAAACGATACCGCCAGCTGTCGAAAGCGCGCCGCCATTGGGACTGACAAAATATGGAAACTGCCATTTCTCCTTTCCGGTGATCGGATCAAAGGCCTTGAGTGCGCCGGCCGGCTTATCTGCGGGATCGGCGAAATCCGTGCTGCCCACGAAATCGTGCCCGGCGCGATACTGCTGCCGTGCACCAGTGAACACATCACATTCGGTGGAAGTAGCCACATAGAGCAGTTTTGTGTCCGGATCGTAAGAGGGAGAGAACCAGTTGGTCAGCCCCATTGCTCCCGGACAAATGACATTTCCCGCCAGAGTCGGCAACGCGTTGGCGTTCAGAATCGGCCTGCCGTTGGCTCCGATGCCCTTTGCCCAAGTCACGTTTCCAAGCGGCGCTGCAGAGAGAAATTCTCCATTGGTTCGGTCCAGCACATAAAGAAATCCATTGCGGTTGGCCTGGATGAGCAGCTTGCGGGGTTGACCATTCCAATCCGCATCAACTAAGACGGGAATTTGGTTGGAGTCGTAGTCGTGCAGGTCGTGAGGGGTAAATTGAAAGTACCATTTGAGGGTGCCCCCATCTGCAGCGAGAGCCAGCATGGAGTTGCTATATAAATTGTCGCCGGGCCGGCTTTCTCCAAACATGTCGGGGGCGGGGTTTCCGGTCGGCCAGTAAATCAGGTTCAACTGCGGATCATACGAACCTGTAAGCCATGCGGGAGCTCCACCGGTTTTCCACGAGTCATTCGCCCAGGTCTCATGGCCGGGATGGCCGGGTCCGGGCACAGTATCGAACCGCCACAGGCGACGTCCGGTGGATGCATCGTAGGCGTCAATAAATCCGCGGATTCCGTATTCGCCGCCCGATGCCCCGACAATGATTTCATTTTTCACAGCGAGTGGGGCCATCGTGAAGGTATAGCCCTGCCGATAATCGGCGGCTTTTACATCCCAGACCACGTTGCCAGTTTTGCTGTCGAGCGCGATGACGTGAGCATCCAAAGTGGCCATAAAGAGGCGATCGCCAAGCATCGCGAAGCCACGATTCACCATGCCACAGCATGTATTTAGTGTGCCGGGAAGACTTCTGCGATACCGCCATATCGGCCGCCCGGTACGCGCATCCAGAGCGAAGGCCCGATTTTCCTGGCCGGTCCCATAGAGCACGCCATCCACTACAAGCGGGGTGGTCTCGAACGAACCAAGGTCGGCGACCTGGAAAGCCCACTGCAGCGAGAGACGCGAGGCATTGTCAGAATTGATCTGGTTGAGGGTGCTATAGCGCCAGCCGGCATAGTTTCCCGAATAGGTGAGCCAGTTCTGGGGTTCGTTCGCGGCTTGCTTGATGCGCTCATAGCTAACTTGCGATTGCGCACTGGGAAAAAACGTCAGCAGCAGAATTGCAATCGCGATAAAGGTTATTCTCATCAATCCTCTCGACCGATGTCGTAGCTGATCAGGAAATCTTCATTCTCCACGCAAACTTTGAAGGTAGGCTACGAGGTCATTCAGTTCTTCGGGGCCCACGGCCTGCTCGGAATAGGCAGGCATCAAAGACCTTTTCTCGTGGATGACCCGTTTCAAATCTTTCTTCAGGAAAAAATGAAAATGCTGATTGGTATCGAGCAATTGGACGGTGAAAGTGTCTTCATTCTTGGCAATGCCGGTGATTCTCTCTCCGCTCGGGGTTATTACGGTAACAGCGTCGTAAACCATGGGCATGCCCAGTCCATTGTTGGGATCCACGATTCCTTCACTTAAATCTTTGCTGGGATGGCGAATGGAATCGGAGAGATAGGATACCGAACGGGATGCTCCCACGCGCGATAAGTCGGGGCCGAGCACGCCGCCGCGTCCGTTCACCATGTGGCAAGTCGAACAGCCCAATCCGCCAAAAATCTCTTCGCCCTTCTTGTGATCACCGGAAACGGGATGCACGATAGGAGACAAAGAACGTAGGTAAGCGACGATGGACCATATCTCTGAATCTGCAAATGCGTTTGCCGGCATTTCTGTGCCGGCTACTCCCTGCGTAATCGTGCGAAAAATTTCTGCATCGCTTGAACCGTGGGCCCAGCGGCCTGAGCTGAGATCCGGGCCTTTGGGACCTCCCCGCGCACTCAGGCCATGACAAGGCGAACAGTTGGCCCGAAACAGCGAAGCGCCTTCTCGAATCGCGGCGGGCTTCCCTGCCACGGGATTGGTTATCGGCTTTTCTTGAGCCACGTCCGGCGGGGAGTGCAGCGCCTGGCCGATTAGCGCCAAGGCGAGAATAGAGAGGAAGAAGGCGTGGCGCGGAATTCTGCTTGTCTGCCGCAAATGAACTTTCCGTTGGACTACAGTCCCGGTATATATCCCTTGCCAAAGTGATTGGTAGATTCTTTCCGGAAATCAGACACCAGCGACATGAGCGCTGTCGTCCCGCCATCGGCCACAACGGTTTGTCCGATGATGAACGAGGACTCGTCCGAGCACAAGAAAGCCGCGAGCCGGGCGACATCGATCGGCGCGCCACAACGTGCAGCCGGAATCGCGCTGTATCCCGCTTGCGCTGCCATTTCCTCGGTGAATCCCGGAATGCATTTGAAATAATTCTCCGTGGTGATCCAGCCCGGAGCGATCGCGTTCACCCGGATCCCCTTGTATGCAAGTTCCACAGCCAGCGACCGAGTATATGCGATGATCGCACCCTTGGTCGCTGCATAAACCGAGTGTTCCGGCACGCCCTGCAGCCCGTGAACTGATGACAGATTGCAAATCACGCCACCGCCCCCACGTTTCTCCATGTCTTCCACAACTTTTTGGGTGATGAAAAACTGGCCGCGAAAATTGATGTGAAATAATTTTTCGAATTGCTCTGGCGTAACTTTGAGAAAGGGACGATTCATGGTCACGCCAGCATTGTTGACCAGGCAATTCACACCGCCTAGAAAAGCAATCGCTTTTTCGGCGAGGCCAATGGCATCATCCAATTTATCGAAGTCGGCTTGAAACGCAGTTGCCCTTCGTCCTATTGACTTGACTTCCGCAACCGCCTCATTGACAGCAGCATCATCTTGCACAAAATGGAATACGACATCCGCGCCTCGCCGGGCAAATTCCAGCCCGATCACCCGGCCGATGCCGGTATCTGACCCAGTTATCAACGCTTTGCGTCCTTGCAATTTCAATTCTTGAGTCATACAAATAGCCGGATCGTCCTGGAGCCCATCTGAATCGAAAACTGTGGCTTCGCTTACACGAGGCGCTTCGCAAATGTACTTTACAGGTTGTTGCCGGCGCTAATAAATACAATCGCGAGCAGCAGAATAACGATCGCCGTACAACTGGTGCGCACAAACCAGCTTGGCGCATTTTTCCACTCCCCCGACGCAACGCCCACAGCGGTCGAGGCGAGAATGGTGACAGTTTGGAACACCGGCCATCCCACGATCGCCTTCATCTCTCCTAGCAGATTCGCTCCCCACCCGTAGCAGAAGAGTCCCATCGTCCAAAGGATGCCCATGCTGGCCGCCAGACCCCAATGGGAGAGCGTCCTGCCCGCGAAAAAATTGCCGGTCGTCTTATTCCGAACCAGGAGGACCAGGCAGTAACCCGCGTTACTGATGAATCCGCCGAACAAAGCCAACAGCCAGATCGCATTCACAGCGCTTTGCAAAGAAGCGCCCTGTGCCACGGCCGAAGTGCTGATGCGTGAGCCGAAGGCAAAGCTGAAATTCAGCATCGGCGCAAGCAGACCAGCGGAGATGCAAAGGATGAGGCCAACTTTGGTGTCAGCTTGCGAACTTGGCCGCGATTCCTGCACCATTTCGCGTTTTCGCCTCGCCCAGCCCAGCAGACCGATTCCGAGAAGAGCAAAAAATACGCCAACCATTACACAAATGCCGGAAAGTTGCGTGAGTTTGGCGGGAGCAAGAAAGATGAGCGGAATCAATGATCCCAAAGACGCGCTCAGCCCTACGACAATTGCGACGCTAAGCGCGATTCCGATTCTGGGGAATGCCAGACCGCACAATACGTTGGCGACTCCCCAACCAAAGCCAAATAAGGCAGTGGTGACAAGAATAGTAACGGGAACGGCATCGTACACCGCAGCCAAGTGGGGAATGGTCAAGGCCGCGATGACTGCCGGGAGCAAAAGTAACCCGACCACGCTGTAAACCAGCCAGATGTTTTCCCAGCTCCAGCGCCGCGCATACTTCATGCCAACCGCGAAACCACCGCCCATCACCCCACCGGCGATGATCTCCAGGGTTCCGAGACTCGCGCCGGAGGCTATGCTCAAGGCCATCGCTCAAACCTTCTCCCTTAGTTCTTTACCATCCCCTGTATCTCGGTGACGATGCGGTCCACGGTCGGAATCATGAGGTTTTCTAATACCGGGCTGAACGGATTAGGCACGGCAAGCGAGCAGATGCGCTTGGGCACGCTCCGCAGTTTTCCAAAACAATCCTCTACAGCTATGGCCAGCAGTTCAGCCGCGAAGCTGCAGGAAGAGGGAGACTCGTCAATCACTACCAGTCTTCCGGTTTTCTTGATGGAGTCCGTGATTCGTTGACGGTCCAGTGGCACGATGGTACGCGGGTCGATCACTTCGGCGGAAATGCCCTGAGCTTCAAGCGCCGTCGCGGCTTGCATGGCCAAAGCCACCATGCGCGACATGGCGACGATGGTCAGATCCTTACCTTCCCGCACGATTCGAGCTTCGCCGAACGGAATCAAGTACTCCTCTTCCGGTACCGGACCCTTGGTGTTATAGAGGGATTTATGCTCGATGAAGACGACCGGGCCAGGGTCCCGCAGCGCTGTCTTGAACAATCCTTTTAGATCGTACGGCGTCGAGGGCAGGACAACTTTCAGGCCAGGTGTATTGGCGAACCAGTTGTAGAAAGTATGAGAATGGTGCGCGCCCGCATTGCGCACGGCCCCCATCGCACCTCGGATCAGGACCGGCGCTTTGATCTTTCCGTCGGACATATAAGAAATGTTCGCGGCTTGCTGCACGATTTGGGTGATGGCCTCAAGGGCAAAATCGAGAAAAACTTCATCCACGATGGTGCGAGTGCCGGCCATGGCCGCGCCGATAGCCACGCCCGTCGCGCCCAACTCGCAGATGCCGGTATCGCGCAAGCGATCATCGCCAAATTCCTTCCATAGGCCACGGGTCTGCCGAAAGTTACCGCCGCGTGGACCAATTCCTTGGCCGATATACACGATGGTCTCGTCTCTGCGCATTTCTTCGCGCAAAGCTTCGATCCCAGCATCGGTATAGTTCACCACCCGGCCCTGCTCTGACATCTTCTTGTCTCCTTAGGGTTAAAACACGTGTTGAGTTACACTTTCGGGCGACGGCTCCGGACTGTTCTCGGCGAATTCAACCGCCTCCTGAATCAGAGCGTCGACTTCCTGATCCACCTGCTGCAGGCGCGATTCCGCTACTCCTTGGTCAAGCAGGCGCTTCCGGGCAAGTTTCACCGGATCCCGCCCTTTCCACTCCTGAACTTCGTCGCGCGTACGGTAATCCGTCCCTGGATCACCTTCGTGATGACCGACATAACGATAAGTCTTGCATTCAATCAACGTGGGACCATCTCCGGCACGAGCCCGGCGAATGGCCTCTTTCGCAACCTCGTGAACCGCGAGCACATCCTGCCCGTCCACAGATATGCCGGGCAATCCGTAAGAGGCGGCGCGGCTGGCCACGCTGATATTTTTAGTGGCGCGACTGAAGGCCATCTCGGTTGCGTACAAATTGTTTTCGCAAACATAGACGACCGGGAGTCCCCAAACCGTTCCCATATTGACGGCTTCATGAAACGACCCGCTATTTACCGCGCCGTCACCAAAGAAGCTGACCACCACCTGGCCTTTCTTCCGCAGTTTGGCGCTGAGCGCCGCACCCGTAGCCAGCGGAATGGGGGCACCTACGATACCGTTGGTCCCCATGAAGCCATACTCCGGTGCGTACATGTGCATGCTTCCACCCCGGCCTCCGGAGCTTCCTGTGGTCTTGCCCCAGAGTTCGGCAAGGACGACGCGAGCCGGCACGCCCTTGGCGACGGCATGACCGTGTCCGCGATGAGTGCTGAAGATTAAATCGGCGGGTTCTAGGTTCGAGCAAACCCCCACGGCGACCGCTTCTTCGCCGACATACAGGTGCACAAATCCCGGCAGCCTTCCATTACGGTAGAGTTCCTGAACCTTGAGTTCGACCTCGCGGAGTTCGAGCATCTTCTTGTAGTAGCCGAGAAGCAATTCTTGGTCGATCCGTTCCGCCACTGCTGGGTTGGTCATACCTCTACGCCTCCAAAATCGGGTTACTGCGACAGCGGTAAACGCAGCGCCGCATGTTCCTGCTGCGAGCGGTACACCGCGGTGAAGAGCTCGACCACGCGACGCCCGTCTTGCGCATCCACTGCTGGCTCGCGATCTTCCAGTACCGCGCACAAAAAATCGGCTAGCTGCATCTTATGATAGTGCGTCATCACATTCCATGGCCGCGATCGATCCTCGCGTGTCCATTGCTCGAAGTTCCGCTCATCGCCGGGGATGGTCCAGAGATCGTTGAAGGGCGGGTCCATCTTTTCGGTCACACCCGAAATAAAAGGAGAGCCGCTATCGGTTTCAGCGCCCACCGATGCTCCCGAAGAACCGTGCACGTGAATCTTTCCGTACAATCCGGGGCGTTGAGAGTTGCTCAATACAATCGACCCCATCCCGCCGTTCTTAAACCGCACAGTTGCGACCACGGTGTCATCCACCTCAATGCCGGGGTGATTGTAGTTGTCCCAGTAGCCATGCAGTTCTTCCGCCGGGCCCATCATCCAGGAAAGAAGGTCGAGATAATGCGGCGCTTGGCTAACGACCACACCGCCGCCCTCTCCCTGCCACGTGCCGCGCCACGGATCGGAGCGGTAATAAGCGGGCTCACGCCAACCCAGCATCGCCACGATCGCAAGCACAGGTTTGCCGAGCTTGCCGGTATCGATCGCCGCTTTCATCCGCTGCACGGGCTCGTACCAGCGCCGCTGGCTGACGACCCCCAGCTTTACTCCCGCGGACTTGGCCGCGGCGATCGCGCGATCGCAAGAAACAAGATCAATCGCTAATGGCTTTTCTGAAATTGCGTGGACCCCGGCCGCGGCCGCTATTTCGATGGCCGCCGCATGTTGCGTGTGCTGAGTACAGATGGAAAGTACGTTGACCTTTTCGCGATCCAACATCTCCGCCAGATCGGTATAGCCCTTCACGCCAAATTTCGCTCCGAAACTCTGGGCACGGTCGGCCGCGACATCGCACGCGGCAACGAACTCAGAGGTCGGCAACTCCTGGTACGCCAGAGCGTGTGTAGCTGCGACTTTACCGCAACCGACGATAGCTGTCTTCAGGCGAATTGGTTGTCTCCCCTCACGAACTCTGCCGCGTCATTTCCAATCTGCTCGGCGAATGCGTCAAACCAAATCTTTATGAGACTGAAGAGCCGTCGGATGGTCCGGGACGATGGCGTAATTCCACTAGAAATCCCAGCAATTCTTGCGTGTCGAGCAGCGCCCAACGAGTACCAGGACGGATCCCGGTCCCGGATTGCAAAACTCCTACTCCGGATTTTGCCAGCTCCGCCAGAACCGCTTCGATGTCGCTCACCTCAAACAACACATGATGAATTCCGCCGCCGGTTTCGTTCAAGAATTGGCGATAGGCATTGCGTTCGCCTTCCAAAGGCTGGATCAATTCGACTTCGACATCCCCCAGCTGAACGAACGCCTGACGGATTCGAATCGATTCCTCTTTGCCGCGAAATTGGTAAGAGGACCCGGGCCGGTTAGGCCACTCCACAAAGCGAAATGGCCCAATACTGAATAGAGAAGTCAGAAGTTTCGTGGTTTGCTCAAGGTTCGGTACGACGACACCAATCTGCACCAGCCGCTTGAGTTCGACACCACAGACAGAGGGGATCGCGAAGAGCGGCGCCGCTGCAGATTCCTGTTTATCGCTGGAATTCATCGCGCCAGGTAGCCTCCGTCCACCGGAAGAATCACACCGGTAACCATGGAAGACGCATCGGAAGCCAGAAATAAGACCGGTCCTACGATCTCTTCAGGTTGGCCGACTCGACCCAAAGGAATGTTGGAAACCCAGGTCTGCATGAGCTTCTCAGGATCAAACTGCGGTTTCGCCATGACCGAGCGAAGTCCTGGAGTCATGAATTGGCAAGGCGCAACCGCGTTCACTCGAACTCCCCGATCCGCCCACTCCAGAGCCAGTTGCTTAGTGAGAGTGTTTATGCCGCCCTTGCTGGCGCAATAAGCATTGGCGCCCCGCCCCACACCAACCGCTCCAGCGATCGAGGAGAAATTAATCATCACGCCCTTGTGTTTCGGTAGCATGACCCGGGCCGCGGCTTGGCAGCACAAAAAAGTCCCACGCAAGTTGATATCAAGCACCCGATCCCATACTTCGAGCGGCGTGTCTTCCGCCGCGTTGTGTTGCGGGATACCGGCACAATTCACCAGAATGTCAATCGTGCCCAGTTCACGCACCGCATCGCCCACCATACTCGCAATCTGCGAAGGAACCGAGACATCTGTCGTCAGCGCGAATGCTTTTCGGCCTTTGCCTTTTATCTTTTCTACAACACGCTGGGTGGCCTCGCGGTCAAGGTCTGAAGCTGCGATATCGCAACCGTAGTCTGCAAAGGCAAGAGCAATGGCCTCGCCGAAGCCCATGCTGGCCCCGGTGATCAAAGCCACGCGCCCGCTTAGGTCGAATAGATTTCGGAAATCGGTCATGTGGATGGTTTTATACCGCCACGCAACGCCAGTCCAGCCCAGCCTTGGAGCCAAGCCCTCCGGTTTTACGGGAACAGGCACCCCAAATGTTATGAACAATACAAGATTGCTCGGGATATCGTCAACAGTTGTGTTGACATAATTGCCACAAAAAACCGAACCTGCGGGACGGTCGGAACGTCAACGCATCTGATTCAAAAGAGAGCGCAAGGTGGATTCAGAAAGTGTGCCCTGAATCACCGTGAGCCCAATGGTCCGAATTAAAGCCGGAGAACACGGAGCCTTGGGGAAAGAAAGCGGAATAGAGTCCTTCAAAATATGCCTCGACTTCCTCTTCAACGCGAGCCAGGGGCGTTTTCAGCACCAGGCGGACGTAACGCTCGTGATTTTCACGCCGCCCGGCCAGCGGCATGCGCGATGAGTAGACCCGCGCGATAATGAAAATATACGGATTCATCATGGAGTTGAGAGTCCGGTACAAGAGGGGCTGGCGCGCCGCCTTCCAGATGGCGCGATGCAATTCCATGTCAGCCAGAAAAAATTGCTCCTCGTCATTTCTTTTAGCTGCCACTTTAAGCTTATCGAGATACGAATCAAGAGTTTCGTCCGGACAAAATGACGAATTTTGCCGCATATAGCGAACGCAAAGGCCCTCGAGTTTCGCCCGCATGCGGAAAATTACGCTAATCTCCGCGGGAGAAATATCCCGGATATAGGTTCCGCGCCGCGCCGTGGTGACTACCAGGCCATCGCGTTCCAGTCTTAGCAAAGCTTCTCGCACCGGTCCGCGGCTGACCCCAAGTTCGCGCGCCAGGTCCTGTTCGATAATCCGCTGCCGGGGGCGCAACTTGCCGGCGTGCAGCGCCTTCCGCAGATGCGCCTCCACGCGACGACTCGCGGGAACGGATTTCTTGGCAATACGGCTGCTGGGCATACGGTGAGAAAAGCGAATTATACATGCCGCCAGATGTGCCCTAAAAAGTTTCCCCGGCACCGGAAAGATCGAATCCCGCTCTGTTGACAGTGTGTTGACAGAACCGTTGACAACATTTGTCTTGACACTCTTCGGCCAACTAGGGTAACGTCCCGGCGCAGTGGTTTGGGGTGGTACATCAGCGTGGAGGCACGTCTATGAAGATTCGGGTCCTGCTGCTACTCGGCACTTTACTTATCGCAATGCAATTCACTCCCTTACTTAAGGGGCAATCTGTTTCTGGGTCTATTACGGGGCAGGTGACGGATCCTTCGGGAGCCGCAGTACCGAATGCAGACGTTAAGGCAGTCAACACCGACACGAACGTCGAACTTACGACCAAGACGAACGAAGCAGGGTACTTCGATGTCGCGAATCTAAATGCCGGTAATTACCGGCTGGATATTGCCGCTACCGGGTTCAAAGCGGTTTCCAACCCTAATATACGAGTGGACATCGGTGCCGTGGTTCGCGTTGACACCAAGCTCACGGTCGGCAATGTTCAGGAGAAGGTCACCGTGACCGGGGAAGCTCCCCAAATCCAGACGGATAAAGTGGAAGTCGGTGGGACCATCGACACCAGACAGCTCGAGTCACTTCCTAGTGAGGGTCGCAATCCCACGCGCTTGGCGGCCGTCGTGGCCGGCGTCGTCATGGACAATGGCAACGAAGGTATTCCGGGTGCCGAAAATTCCGCCAATTATACTTTTACCGCGAATGGTGAGCGCGAGCAGGAGAATCGGCAATTGCTGGATGGCGTCGATGACACCGAGGGCGTGGGCGGTGCCCCCGCCATCGTTCCCTCGACCGACGCGCTCCAGGAATATCAACTAATTACGTCGAACTACGACATCGAACTGGGGCAGGTGGCCGGCGCAGTCCAGCTCTTTACTACCAAGGCCGGAACCAACCAGTGGCACGGATCGGCCCACGAGTTCAACCGGGTGAACGCTTTCTTCGCTGCGAATCCCTTCACCGAGGTGGGCCATGGCGGCCCCGGGCATTTTGTCTATAACCAGTTTGGTGGAACGGTTGGCGGCCCTATCATCAAGAATAAATTGTTCTTCTTCGCTTACTACGACGGCTACCGCGTACGTTCGGGTGCAAACGCCCTGACGACGGTGCCGGTCGCGGCGTTTCGTGCGGGCGACTTCAGCTGCCTCGCGGCCACCAACCCGATCTACGATCCGACCACCGGAGGTGTAAACGGCGTAAGCAGAACTCAGTTCAGCGATCCCAGCCGCGCTGCGACCTCGGCGTGCCCCTCTGGCGGGCTAAACATTATTCCGACTGGCCGCCTCGACCCTGTTGTGCAGGCCATGCTGGCGGAGATGCCGCTGCCAAATACTGTTACAAATCCAAGCGATCCATATGACAGCAATTTCGTTGCCCCCGGAATTAGTCCAGTCAACCAGGATGTAGGTACGATTCGTGGTGATTATACGGTTAACAGCACCACCCAAGCTTTCGTGCGCTACACCAGGCAATCGGGAAGCCAGAGTTCGGTAGTTCCCCAATTCGGAGTGCTGGTTTTCCCCGGCAGCAGTGTGCAGGTCGGCAATCAGAACAGTGCGGTCGGTAACATTACTCACGCCTTCAGCTCGAACCTTGTGGTCGAGGGCAGATTCGGCTGGACCTTGAATGAGTGGAAGTCGGACGCGCCCGACCAGGCTACCGCCTCGTCGACTAACTTCGGAATCCCGGGTCTGAACAGTGCCTGTTCGGTTTGCGGTGGGCTCGTCGGCTTCCAGATCGGAGGCCCGGTGGGCGGCTTTTCATTCGGCAATAACACCCACGCTCATCAGGTGGATAACTATGGCGGTTACGACTACGTCGGAATCGTGAACTGGACCCACGGAGCACACAGCTTCAAGTTTGGCGGCGATGAATATCTGCAATGGCGCGACCGGCGCGACACATCGTCGCAAGGTGAATTCGGTTGCAGCAACACGGGTGTCTGCAACGGCAACGGGTTCAGTCAGCAAATCACTGGAGACGCGGCGGTTACTAATTCAGGATTGTCGGTCGCGACATTTATGCTCGGACTCCCCAGCGCCTTTGGCCGAGTGATTTATGCCACGCCTCTCCCGCTCGCCCATAGCACCCACACGGACCTTTTCGCCCAGGACACCTGGCACGTGAGCCCCAAATTGACCGTAATTCTCGGCTTGCGCTGGGACTATCTGGGGTATCCAACCTCGCCGCTCAAGGGCGGGATTGCGAACTTCAACTTCGCCAATACCGACTCCATTATCAGCAATTACGGCAATTCCACGGCGACCGCCGATGTGCTGGAAAACTACCGTGACTTTGGTCCACGCGTCGGGTTCTCTTACAGGTTGGAAAAGAACACCGTCGTTCGCATGGGCTATGGCCGCTCCTACCCCATCGGCTTCTACGGTGCGAATTTTGGTGCCATTACCAATGACTGGCCCAATGCGACTCGCCAGAGTCTGAACCAGAACGATGCCTATAAAGCGTCGCCCGATTTTCCCACCCTGGAATCAGGTCCTCCAGCCTTTGTCTCGGGATTCGATATTCTGGCGGCCGCCGGCAATCCGGGTCAATATCCGACTCCGAACTCAGCCGGTTTCGGCATGCGCTTCCACAACCCGGACAGCTCGGTTGATCAATGGAATGGCAGCGTCCAACATCAGTTCGGTAACGATCTGACGGTCACCGCCTCGTACGTAGGGGATGCGGAGCGGCACGTGTTCTACCGCTTCGACCACAACGCCATACAGGTGAGCTCCGATCCAGCCGAAAATGCGCTAACGTTCAATGAGCGCAGGCCCTATGCTGCCTACAACTTCTTTACCAACGGCTACGACCAGACTAACCAGAGCACCACCGGATACCAGGGTGCCTCGCTGTCGGTCCAGAAGCGATATTCTCGCGGTTTAACCTTTACCAGCGCTTTCACCTATGGCCGCTCCTACGACTTCGGCACACACAACGCCCTTGATCTCGCTGACACTGGCCCGGATCCTCTTTCCCGCGGACCTCAAGCGGCTGATCGCCGGTTCGTGCTGGTATTTAGTCATGTCTGGGAGCTGCCGTTCGGTCACGGCAGGGCATACATGAATGAGAAAGGCCCGGTCGACGCGGTACTCGGGGGTTGGAAGATCTCCGGAATCGAGACCGTAGAATCGGGTCTGCCTTTCACTCCGGTGATTGGCAGTGGGGAATCCATCCTCAATACCCCAGACGTCACCTTGACTCCCAATATCATTGGCAATCCATATGCCGGGGCCAGAACCAGACAAATGTGGATTAACCCTGCGTCTTTCGAGCCTTTCACCTCGATGCCGCTTTATACCTTAGGCGATGTAGGACAAGACGCTCTGCGCGGGCCTGGCTACTTCACCGTGGATTTGTCTCTGGGCAAAACCTTCAAGTTCACCGAGAGGGTTGGATTTGAACTGCAATTGGAGGCTTTTAATGCCTTCAACCGAACCAATCTCGGTCAACCCAATGGTGCAGTCGATTCGTCGTCGGCTGGATTGATCAACTCAATCAGCGGTACGATGAGGCGATTGCAACTAGGTGGTACACTGCGTTTCTGATGTGGAAGTGGGGTACCCTGTTCGTCATTCTGATGGGCTGTGCTTTCGCGGCACAGCCCGCTTCAGACCCTCTCAGCGAAGGAATTGCCCTTTTGAAGAAGGGCGACGTTCCTCACTCTCTTCCCTTGCTTCGCGAGGCCGTACGGCAAAAACCCAACTCTGCTCCCGCCCATAATTATTACGGATTTGCGCTTGGCCAGGATGGCGCCGTGGCGCAGGCGGTCGTGGAATTTCAGAAGGCTCTCGACATTGATCCGCAATACGCCGATGCGCTCTACAATCTCGGCGCGGCGCTGGCGATTGAAGGTCAATACACCGACGCAATCAAGAATCTGAGAGCCGCACTCGCGATAAAACCCGACTTTCCCGAGGCTCAATTCGAGTTAGGCAACGCCCTTGCCTCCCATAGGGATTCTGCGGGTGCCATTGAGGCTTTACAACAAGCCGTCCGTCTTCGGCCGGATATGTACGCGGCCTACGCCCAATTAGCGGCCCTTCATTCAGAATTGGGCGATCACAGCGAGGCGCTCGATGACTTTAAGAAGGTAGTCACGCTTCAGCCAGCCTCTCCAGAGGCCCACAATAATCTTGGTGTCGCGCTTGACCAGGACGGAGACCTGGCTGGAGCAATCGCGGAGTTCCAGAAAGCAGTCGCGCGAAACCCCAGATTCGTGGCTGGAATCCTCAATCTAGCCCAGGCCATGCGCGATAAGGGTGATTTGCCGGCAGCAATCGCAGACTATAGAAAGGCAATAGCGCTCAAGCCCGAGAACGCTGACGCCCACGCTGACTTGGCATTCACCCTCAAGCGCATGGATCATTTGCCGGAGGCATTGAAGGAAGTAGCGAAAGCAGAGCGGCTCACTCCAGATTCAGCGCGCACGCAATTTTATTATGGCGAAATCCTGGCTCAAATGGGGAATGAAGCCGGCGCTCTGCCGCATTACCAGCGTGCTTCCGAGCTGAGCCCCGATGATGTGGAATTTCACCTCAAGTTTGGAACTCTGCTGGTCGACAAGTCTCCGGACAATGCGGTGCGGGAACTGGAAGAGGCGGCACACCTCGCCCCAGAGCGACCGGATGTCCTGAATGCGCTCGGTGCGGCCCTGCGGGCTGCAGGCAATGAGGAGGAGGCGAAACAAGTCTTCCAACGATCACGGGCGGCGACCACGATGTCGGCAAATCGGACCGAAGCGATTCTGCAAACCAATCGCGCCATCGATCTGCTGAAAAAGGGACAGGTGGCTCCAGCAATCGATTCACTGCGCGCTGCCTTGGCTGCGGTTCCGGATTTTCCCGATGCGAATCACTACATGGGTATCGCGCAAAGCGCGCAACAAAATTGGCCGGAAGCCAACCGCGCGTTTCACGCTGCCCTTCAAGAGAGTCCGTCCAATCCGGAGATCCACTTCAATTTCGGAATCTCGCTCGAAAAGCAACGGGACTGGAATGGCGCGATTCACGAATTCCAGTCGGCGGATTCGCTTCGCCCGGGACAAATTTCAGTGATGTGTCAGCTGGCCGAAGCTTTCTCTCGCGCCGGCCAGACGGACCAAGCCCAGGCGGAAATCGCACGGGCAAAGGAATTCGGCTCGTGCTCGCCGGGGGCACCGTGAGACGACTCAAAGACAAATACGCGCCAAACTTCAAAATTCCCCTATCCGCACCGCTATACAATTAGATCGCAAGAGCGTTAAAAACGAATCTAGGTTTGCTTTCCCTTCCGCGCACCTTCGAGAACCTGAGCAGCCGTCGAGCCTTCCTTCGACGAGCGCTCGCCGCCGGTTGTCTGGCGGCGTTTTCGCCGCGCGTCTTTGGCAGCCCTGCGAAAGACGACTTCCCGGTTCGTTTCGACGACATTGCAGCCAAGGCGGGCCTCACCGCGCCGACCATTTACGGCGGACCGAAAGGCAACCGCTACATCCTCGAAACCACCGGCTGCGGCGCGGCATTCATTGATTACGACAATGACGGATGGATCGATATTTTTCTGGTGAATGGCGCGCGTCTCGACCCGAAAACCGCTCCGCCAGCCTCCAACCGGCTGCTGCACAACAACCGGGACGGTACCTTTACCGACGTGACCAGGCAAGCGGGTCTCGAGCGCTCCGGCTGGGGCCAGGGCGTATGTATAGGCGACTATGACAATGACGGCCATGACGATCTTTTCGTAACTTATTGGGGGCAGAACGTTCTTTATCACAACAATGGTGACGGCACCTTCACGGACGTCACCGAGAAAGCCGGCCTCCTGATCCCGGGAACCCACTGGGGATCAGGTTGCGCATTTTTGGATTACGACAAAGACGGTCATCTCGACTTGTTCGTCGCCAATTATATTGATTTCGATTTGAAAACCGCTCCGCTGCCCGGGACGGGCGCCTGCCAATTCCAGGGGCTGCCGGTAAATTGCGGCCCGCAAGGATTGCCGCGCGCCAAAAATTCTCTGTTTCGCAATAACGGAGATGGAACTTTTACCGACGTCACGCAAAAGAGCGGCATCGGGAAGGTTGCGCCAAGCTATGGCTTAGGGGTGTTGGTCGCTGATTTTGATAACGACGGTTGGCCCGATATCTACCTGGCCAATGACAGCGAAATGAGCTTTTTATTCTGGAACAACGGCGACGGCACCTTTACCGAAGGCGGACTCGAAGCCGGCGTCGCCACCAGTCGCGACGGTCGAAATCAATCGGGCATGGGTGTTTCCGCCGCAGACTATGACTGCGACGGATTGCTCGATATCTTCAAGACTAATTTCTCCGACGATCTGCCCAACCTCTATCGCAATCGCGGCAATCGGTTGTTCGAAGACGATACACAACTCGCAGGCTTGGTCGCATACTCGCGGTTGCTGGGCTGGGGCGGAGGTTTTCTCGATTTCAACAATGACGGCTGGGCGGATATTCTTTACGTGAACGGCCACGTATATCCGGAAATCGAGGCCCTCAGCAGTCAGGCGCACTTCAAGCAGCCGAAAGTTCTTTATGAGAATCTGGGGAATGGGAAATTTCGTGATGTGTCTGCGCTTGCGGGACCGGGAATTACAAATCTTCAAAGCGCCCGCGGCTGCGCCTTCGGAGACTTCAACAATGATGGGCTGCTCGATGTCCTGGTAAATCCCATCAATGCCACCCCGCAGTTGCTCCGCTGCACCTCCCACACCGGAAACAATTGGGCAGCGTTCAAGCTGGCCGGAGCAAAATCAAACAAAAGCGCCATCGGCGCGCGGCTCTACTGCGTAACTGGCAATCATCGCCAGATGGATGAGGTCCGGAGCGGCGGCAGTTTCTACTCGCAGAATGACCTGCGCGTTCATTTTGGATTGGGCAAGGCCGCGCAGATTGATAAACTGGAAATCCATTGGCCTTCTGGCCAGATTGATCGGTTTACGGATGTGCCGGCGAATCGAATCTGTAATTTAGTGGAAGGCAGCACCAAGCTGATAGCCAATCATTAAAACGGCAACTGCCAATGCCCCGATCTTAGGGTTTGGCGATCACAACGCGCGGGTTCCATTCGATGGGATCCGCCCGGTTTGCATCATTGTGTTTCACAATAAATCGCAGTTTGTCCCCGGCAGCAACGCGGAGATTTGAAATCTGATAGTTCGTAACCGCGTCGAAATTTGGATGCACTTCTGCCCAACCCTCCTGCGGCCATACCCGTTGTGAGTTCAGAACGATTCGCACAAAGCAGGAAGCCTGATTTTCCGCGTTTGGGTCTTTTCGGATTCCGCCGGAGGTGCTCACCATACCTGCGACCGGGACGATGAACGTCCGCGACAGGTCGTATTGCGCTGACGGTTGCATCCATATGCGGCCAATCAAACCCATGCCTGAGCCCGCCCAGCGGCCTTCATAGCCTCCTTTGTCCCAGACCAAATTCTCATACGAACCATTCGGCAGCATTTCTTCGTACGCCCACTGTTTAGCAGATTGCGCGGGCGAAAAGTCTCCCAACGCTTCGTAGCTGGGCGGTTCGCTATCTGCCGATGCTTTGGCGGCGGTTGCCGGGCTGCGATTGCCGTCTCCATCCACCGCAATAACTTCGAAACTCTTATCGAGATCGGCGCGTGCGGAGTCGGAGTGGTCAAAGTAGAACGTGCCCTTTCCGACCTTTCCCGCCAATTTGCCATCCTTATGGACCTCATAATAGGAAATCCAATTGTTGTCCTGGCTGGGCGACCACGAGACTTCAATTCCTTGCACGCCGAGATTGCTTCCCAGTCGCTTTGACACATTGGACGGCGCAGTCGGCGGAATATGGTCGGTACCCGAGCCAGGGTAATTCGGGAGATTCAGGAATATGAGTTCTCCGGCAGCAACCCTGTCCAGAGTAATTCCCTCCGCCATAAGCTTGGAGCCGGTCTCGCGAAGATGGACGCCCGGAACGATTGCTGTCACATCGTAGGTCTGCGCCGCCAGGAGCCCGCGCGGATGAATGACCACTGGCTTGCTGTCGTCACTCAATTGAATGGGTTGTGTTAAACGAACATATTTGAAGCCCATCGCATCCGGCTTGGCGTGGCCCATGTCAAGGTCTGCGGTGGCGAGCACGCTTCCATCTTGGGACCGAACCACGGAGATCGTATAAATCCCGCGATTATTGTTGGCTCCGAATTCGCCCGAATCGTTTCCCGGGTCGAATTGGCCGAGTTCGGTGACCGTGAGAGGCTGCTCGAGCTGAATGACCATTCCAAAAAACTGAGTCGTCACGTGCCGGCCGGCTCCAAGGGATGCAATCTTGGTGACTAGCGACTGGTCGTTGGTGCCCGCCTGATATTTAAGATTCAGCGGACCGTACGCCTGCCCGGGGACGCCGTAAAAACGGGGAGCGCTGTCAACCGGATCTTCGTAGATTCCGGTCTCGATGGTCGCTGCAGCCGTCGTGGTTAGCAGGTTCATATTGCCGGAGTCGCCGTGATAACGGTCGTTTCCCTCGCCCTCACGTTTTGAAAGCCGGCTGGTGATGAAATAGGTCGCGCCATGCTTTGCGTGCTTGGCGAGAATCACCCCCTTCGATCCGTCGCGGTTCATGCGCTGGAAATACCAGATAGGGTCATCGTGCTCGACCTGGGGACGAAACACATGGCCCCAACGGCCGACCACGCCTTGCGCCGACAAGTAGTGGTAGATTTCCCAATCCTTGCGTATGGATTCCAAATTTGGTCCATCCCCAGGATCGCGATACCAGGTCGGATTCATCATCAAATGAATGCGGTCCTCCGGCCGATAGTAGATGTTGTCGTAGTCGACGACATTGTGCAGCTTGTCAGGCGGCAGCATCAGCGAAGTGTAATAAACGCTGTAGGGTCCTACGCCTCCGTCGGTGTATTCGCCGGATTCGGCCAGGCGCGCGATGTCATAGCTGATCCAGCGGCCTCCTCCGTAGCAGGCGTCGATTCCGCTTTGCGGGTGATCCTTCTTGAAGCGCTCCAGCAGCTTGCGAAAATTCTGATCGGACTCGAGATAGTCGGTGTCGTTGCCACTGACGGCCGGCGCAATGTCGTAACGCCACTGATATTCTCCCCAATCTTTGACGCTGTCGTCGAGCAGCTTGGTCTGCCAATCCACGGTCCCGGGAATCGATTGCTCCAACACATCCTGTCCGGGGATCAGCCAGTCGGGGTGAAGCTGCCCTACCTTCGACTCCTGAGTGCCGAGAAACGTCGGGTACCACAACACCCAGCGCATATCGTGCTTGCGGAGGTAATCGTTCGTAAGACGCCAGTCAGGAGCATTCCAGGTTCCCCACTTGTCATACCACCCCGCGTCATCCCATAGAATGTCGGTCCCGGTTTCGCTGAGCAGATCCACATACCGGAGATCGAGAGCCAGTCGCCGTCCCCAATTATCGGCACTCGGCGTTCCTCCGTCCCCGACCCACGGATCGGGCCAATCCACCGCCCAGCGCGTCTTCGCGAAATAATCTGGGTTGGTAAATTCCCAGAAATAGGCGTATTGCCAGTCCAACAATTGATTTCCCAATTCATCCACCCCACCGGAAAACGTCGCCATAAAAGCCTTCGGCGTTTCAATCTGCGCACCGGGGGCTAAATCCTTGGCGTAGCCAGCGACCTCGATTTGCATTCCCAAGGGCTCGCCGTCCTGATTCCCGATTTCGAATCGCCAATGGCCAAGGTAGTCCCACCCGACGGCGACGCCTTCTGAGGTGCTTCGATTGAGCATGAACACGAGCGGAAGAAAAGCCGAATAAGAGAGAGTTTGGGGGCCTCCTTTCGAATCAAACGTACGCTCGTAGTCCTGGTGTATGGGTTCGGTTTTTAGCAGCTGACTTCCGTTGTAGTTGCCGCCGCCCGTCAGGTAATTGAGCTGAAGATCCTGCGCCATCGAACCCATCACTCGGGTATGCAAAAAATCGAGTTGGCTGATGCGAATGGCTTTTGCGGAGGAGTTCTCGAGTGTCAGCCATTCGCGGATTACCGCCGTGCCCGGATACACGACGTAATGTTTGGTTACGCGCAATGCGGCCGATTCAAGCGCGACGTCTAACTGAAGTTCTCCTAGATCGCCGCGCGCCGCATGTTCGTTGCGCAGCTTCCACGCCCAATCCGGCGAACTGACATCCTGACCGTCTGCAACGAATCGGATTTCGGCTGGCGGATTGGTTCCATCCTGATACTCATGGCCTGTGGTCTTATTGCGCAATGAAGCCAGGACGAATCGTCCATTTGCCAGCCGAATTCTTCTTTCGACCTTCGACGTGCCGAGAACCCATTCATTTCCCTCGCGGCGCACATAGCCATCTGAGCTGTGAAGATTCGCCTGCGAATGGCAAAGGCACGTTGCGGCGCACAGGAATAAAATTGCCAACCATCCGGCGCGGCAGATCGGATTCCGGCTCCTCTTCAAGCCCATAAGACTCTCTCCATTTCGGACTGCGATTTGTGAAGCGGTTTCGAACAGGTAAACTGAGAATGCTCGATCCTACAGAAAAATCCGCGTGGCTTCGATCAAGACGCCGCTCGGGCTCGGAAGCATTTTTCCGGCGGCGCTAGCCTCACCCCGGCGCGAAAGGACCTTCGCTTGTAAACAATCGTGTTGACATGTTCAAATGCGTCGAATAGCTTACCACGGGAGGACATTTCTCTGATGAAATCTTTGCTGCGTGTGATGGCGTGCCTGATCGTCTGCGTGGGGCTCGCGTGGGGCTCTAGCCAAGAGGACCAATCCTGGACTTTGCGCACCGACGACACCGTGGTCGTGGTTGGAATTCATCAGGGAATGCCGGTCATATCGCGAGTCGGTTCGGCGAAACTGGATTCCAATTGGTTGGTGGCCCCGGTGCCGGAAGTGCTTCTGCCATCGGTGACGCAGCAGGGATCTTCTTCGCCTGCCAGTTGGCAGTATGAAGGCGGCGATTTCGACCAGGTGAGTGGGCAACTGGTATTGCGGTTCTCGAACGCTGCCCCCGCTATGGAATTGCAATCCATTTGGCGGGCTCGTCCGGGCCGGGGGCCGGTTGAACATTGGCTGACCATCGCCAACCGTTCCGGCGGAGTCATCACCGTTGGTCACGAAGACAGTCTAGTCTTGAATCACTTGGCGCTTCCCGCGAACGAGGCATTGGATGCCTGGTGGATTAAGCGTGGTGCGGGGAACGCCAGTCTCGAAGGCGATACGCTGGTTCGCAGTGTCGGCAGAAATTCCGATGAAACAATTCTTAGCAATCCCAACGATGGCGCCAGTCCGGTCCCGTGGATGGCTCTCCAAGCCGGAACCTCGCACGGATTGTATGTGGGGTGGGAGTTCTCCGGCATCGGGCGCATTCACCTCCAAAGCGTTTCCGGTGAAGGGGACGCGGCCAAAACCGCGCCCGCCCAGGTCAAACTTGAAGTTGGCAACTCTCCCGACTTCAAGACTGATGTACCTGCCGGCGAGACATTTCTGATTCCGGCAGCGTTTGTCGGCTGTTATTCCGGCGACATCGATGACGGCAGCTATAGTCTGCACCGCTTCATTATGGAAAAGCTGCTGCCGAAGTTTCCCGCGGGCTATCAATATCCCACCCTGGCCTACAACTTATATCTCGACAGCGGCGGCGCCAACGCCACCGAGAAAGATGTGCTTGCCAGCGCCGCGCTCGCTCACGATTTGGGTTTTGAAACCTTCGTCGTGGACGCCATGTGGTTTCCCCAGTCCGGCGCCTGGTATTGGGATCCCAAACGCTTTCCTCACGGCTCTGCTCCCATCGAGGAATATCTCCACAGCCACCAAATGTACTTTGGCTTGTGGATGGCTTATACCCAGGGCTCCAGTTCAACCGATCCCAGGGCGCTCAATGTGATGCAGCATCCGGATTGGTTCATCGCAAATCCGAGGCTCGATCCCAAAGGAGAGATTAACTGGGATGCGCTGATTGATCTCGGGTACGATCCTGCTCGCGACTGGGCCGAGCGCGCAACCCAACGCGCGGTCTCCGAATACAAACTCGATTACTTCAAAACCGACTACACGCCCATTGTCACCCAGTGTGTGCAGACCAATCATCGCCACCACTATGGCGTCGATGTCAGCTACTGGTCCACCCTCGGCTACTATGCGGTGCAGGAAGCGCTGATAAAAAAATTCCCCAATCTCATTCTTGAAGGATGTTCCGGGTCAGGGCACATCAAGGACTTTGGCGACATTCAGCACGTACACACCATCGCCATGAATGACACGCTCTCTTCGCTGCCCAATCGCCAGGGCACTTACGACTCGACCTTCGCCTTTCCACCCGCGGCGTTGATGAACTACACCTACGAAAATTATTACGACACCGTTTCCGACGCGCCCGAAGCTTACTTCTGGCGGTCTTCGATGATGAATCAATGGCAGATCGATCCGACACACAGCGCAAGCTGGACGCAGAAGCAGCGCGACGGCGTCAAGCGGGCCACAGAGATCTACAAGACCTGGGTGCGCCCCATGCTGGCAGATGCCGAAGTGCATCACATCCTTCCCCGCCCCGACGGCTTTCACTGGGACGGCATGTTCTATTGGAGTCCCAGCCTCAAGCACGGCACCGTGTACATCTTCCGTCCTGAGAGTGACCAGAAGACTATGCTTGTCCCGCTGAAGGGTTTGGAGCGCGACACGCATTACAAGGTTCGCACCGAGGATCACTCGACCAAAGAAGGGACTTACTCCGGCGCCGAACTGATGAACCACGGACTCGAGATCGCCTTGCCGGGCAAGTACACCAGCGATCTGATTTATCTCGAGGAAGTACGTTAATCGTTCTACCAATCGGCTCGGAACAGCACCGGGAAATCCGCGGAGATGATCAATGGGACGAACCAGGAATGGGCAGAGCGAACAAGATCGCAAATCAATTCTGCTGGTTATTGTCGTGCTGTGTGCCGTCGCTATTTTGCACTCGTCTCTATTCGGTGTCCTGCCAGCCGCTGCCCCCTACCATGCGGCGGTAATTCGGACTCAACCCTTTCCCGGAGTGCGTTTCTCCTCGGGCCTGACTATTTGCGATGAGGAGTTGCGCAATGGGCGCTGGCTCTCGCGCTACTGGGGTTCGACCGGCCAAATCATTCCCGAATTCCAACTTGCCAATGAGAGCAAGGCTCTGGACATGCTTCCGGCCGATGCTTTCAAGCTGGAAATCGAGGGGCAGGATCTTTCCGGAACATGGAAGTGGATTCGGGCAAACCAGGTTGAGGTACACGATCCCGAGGGCTTGCTGGTTACCATCGAATTGGAAAGCTCTGCGCGTCCGATAAGCATAAAAATTCAGACTTTGCTCGGTGGTGGGCCGGTGATGGTGCGCTGGCTGGAGATCACGAACACCGGCCAAAAACCAACGGCGATCTCCAATGTTTCGCCGTGGTCCGGTCAGCTGTGGCATACCCCAAATTTCAACGAGCGGCTGCAGTCCAATGCGACAAACGTTTACGAGGTCGGCTACACCCAATACAGCAACTGGGGCGAAGAGGGCGCCTGGCGTTTCGATCCTATCGTCAATGAGACCAAGATCATCACCGGAGAGAAAGGAAAATCCGGATGGGGCCATCCTTCCTTTTTTGCCCGGAACAATGCCACCGGAGAATGGTTTGCCGCTTCGTTAGGCTGGAGTGGCAATTGGAAGATTCGCCTTACCAGCAAGGTTGAGGGAATCATGGAACGGCGTTCCAATGCCGACGCCCGTCTGTTTTTTGATATGGGCCCCAGCAGCGTTGATCCGGTTCAGCGCGTGCTCGAACCCGGCGAGAGCGTGCACAGTCCGCAAGTTCATATTCTTTGCATGAAGTCGGATCTGGATCACGTAACTCAGGCCCTCATGGAGCATGTGCGCCGCGACGTGCTCCCTCATCCTCCGTCCGAGCATGTCTTCGATGTTGAGGCCAACCACCGTGGTTACATCGTCGATCACGAATCGGAAGAAGGTATCGACCGGGAGATCGATATGGCGGCCGATATCGGGGCCGAAATGTTTGTCATCGATGCGGGCTGGTTTGGCCCCGAACCCAATCAGTGGTATTTGAATGCGGGCGACTGGTATGCCGGCGCGTGGCTGCCTCATGATATCCAACCCATTCGTGAACATGCCCGCAAGAAAGGCATGCAATTCGGACTATGGGTCGAGCCCGAGGCAATCGGGTTAGCGACGAAATTGCGTAAAGATCATCCCGATTGGGTTATGACGCGTGACGGCGAACCCGTCGATCAAGGAAGACAGCTTGATCTCTCCAATCCCGATGCCGCCAGGTGGGTTCAGTCGGAGATTGAGCGCATCATCCGCAAATACGATCTGGATATGTTCCGCATTGACTACAACACCACCATCAACGAGGGCGGCAACCGGGTGCGCGATGGATTCGTTGAAAGTACCTCGTGGCGGTATGTGGACAATCTTTACGCCATCTTCGATCACCTCAGAAAAGAGTTCCCGAAGGTTATCTTTCAGAATTGCGCCGGCGGCGGGGGCCGCCTCGACTTGGGTATCATGCGGCGTTTTGACAACACCGAGCTGTCAGACTGGCTGCGCGCCCCGCGCGGAATCAAGATTCTCAACGGAATGACCTGGATTCTGCCTCCGGAGATTCTGCTTCGCACCTTCGGAACCGAATCCGACGGCCTGCTGGAGGATGGCGACATTGCAACCCAGATGCGTCTGACGCAAATGTCGCTGCCGATTTTTCGTGGGCTCTCGCCCACGCCTGCCGAATTCAATCCTCTGCTTCGTGACCAGATCCGTTCAGGCGTCGAACTCTATAAGAGCGAACTACGTCCGATTTTGCGGGATGCTCGCGTCTTTCATCACACTCCGCTCACTGAGTATTACAACCAGACGCCATGGGTGGTTCTGGAATACGCATCCCCCGATGCGCGCAAGGCAGTAGTTACCCTGTTTCGCACCTCAAGCTTCGGCGACCCGGTCTATCGCCTGACGCCGCGTGGCCTGGATGCCTCTCAGAAGTATCGCGTAACTTTTGAAAATCGCGGTGAGACTGCGGTCTTGTCGGGTATCGATCTCATGCGCGATGGCATTCCAGTCACATTGCAAACTGCTGAAACTTCGGAGATGCTGGTATTTGAGAGTGAGAATTCAAATTGACGGATTCGGTTCGCAAAATCTTGGCCGTATAGGAGGAAGTTTTCGAATGTCGTACAAGATCGTTATGCCGCAGTTGGGTCTCACCATGGAGGAGGGTTCGGTAACCGGCTGGTTGAAGAAGCCGGGAGAAAGAGTGGAAAAGGGAGATCCCTTATTTACCGTCGAAACCGATAAGGTCGAAATGGAGGTTGAGTCGTTTGCCGCCGGCTACCTAAGCGGAATCTCGGTTGAGATCGGGGAAAAAGTCCCCTGCGGAACGCAAATTGCCGAGTTGACGGACACTCCGCCCGCATAGCTAGTCCATCTCCGTTCCTCGGCGAGAGGGTTGGTGGAAGCGTATCTCAGGCACTCGGTTCAAAGCGCCCATCCGTGGCGAGACGGTACCGTCGGCCGCGCCATAGGATGGTATTACCGAAGAATCCTGCCACCCAGAAGCAGAATGCCACGATGTCCTCAATCGGCAGCAGCCACCAGTTTAGTTTTGCGCCGAGCACGTGACGCGCCACCACCTGCGCCGCCACGCTTCGAAAAAGTAACCCCACGGGCAGAACCGGCCACCAATGCCAATTTACGGCACAAACTAGTAGTGCCAGGGCAAGCGGCATAGTAAAGATCTGTCCGACATACCCGAGCGGGCGGGAACGCCGCGTGCTTCGCGCCCAGCGCAGACGATGTGCGGCATTGTGACGAAAATCGGACGTGCCGATGTGGTGCTCAATTACAAATGAAGAAAGAATGACTCCCTGCCCGGCTTCGGCGGCCAATTTGCCCATCACAAAGTCTTCTGCGAGATAATTTTTCAAACGATCGAAGCCGCCTAGAGATTGCAACACGTGGCGTCTTGCAACAATCGTAGGTCCTACCGCGAAGCGCATGCCCTCCATCATCCGCGCCACCAGAATCCCAGCCATGAAATCCGTATTCATGCCGGTAGCCTCGAGCCTCGACCACAAGCTAGAGCCAGGTATCGCGCGATAAGGGCAGGTTGCGATGGCTAACTTCGTATCCTGGAATTCAGCGGCAATTGTCTCCAGCAGCTCCGGCCCCGCTTTGGTATCGCTGTCGCTCATCACCACCAGGTCGTGCGTGGCGCAAGCCAACATCACGCTCAGGCTATGCACTTTCGGGTTCGGATAGGGAGATTCCCCCGTGACCAGCAACCGCGCCGGAATCTCAGGAAACTCAGATTGCAGTTTTTCGACGATCGCACGCGCCGGGTCGTTTTCGTCATGGACCGCAAACAAAATCTCAAACGCACGGTACTCCTGCTTGAAGA
Source organism: uncultured Acidobacteriaceae bacterium (assembly GCA_963834075.1). Taxonomy (GTDB): domain Bacteria; phylum Acidobacteriota; class Terriglobia; order Terriglobales; family Acidobacteriaceae; genus PALSA-270. The sequence goes on along the minus strand of CAWIAH010000003.1, from coordinate 485,890 downwards.
AGGTGCGCAGGTTGGTTTCCAGTCCCGCATCCAACCCCGAAAGCGGCTTCAAAATGCTGATTGGCTCCGCAACCCCCAACGGCGCCGGGGATACCGAAAGATAACGGAATGCTGCTATTACCGTTAGCATCGAGAAGACCAAAGAACCGGCGAATGCAACGATAATGACGATAAGCAAGTAAATCATGTCAGCCGAATTGCGGGATAATTAGCATTCTTCGAATGCGAGAATAGTACGCTTCGAGAAGTCAGCCCACGGGTCGCAAAAATTTGGTTTTGCAGCTTCCACGAACAAGCAAATAGAGTAGGATCGCCGCGATGTTGCAACCCATCCTCGCACTCCCCGGCCAGCATAATACGTCAACAATAATGTTGACACAACTGAATCTGTTCCATAGCCTGTCGCTGCGGAAATTTTGCCCAACGGCTCCCCAGTGTCGCTGCCAGACTATCAATTAACAAGCATCGTAGTAGTCAGATTTTCCTGAGGAGGAACGGTTTGCGGTCCTTTACTGTAACGGTGACGCTGGTCTCGATTCTGCTTCTTTCCGGGTGTGTCCGCGAGAATAAGACTTCAGAGGGGAAGCGATACACCATTTACCTCTCCAACAATTTTGCCGGCAATGACTGGCGCCAGCAAATGCTGCGTACGGCGGGGATCGCGGTCACAAAGCCGCCACTCGCCGGACGGGTAAATCTCAGAATCGAAAATGTGGAAACCACTACCGAGGCCCAAATCAATTCCGTAAACAATATGGTCCGCGTCCGACCGGACGCGATCCTCATCGACGCTTCGTCGGCAACCGCTCTCAATCCGGCCATCGAAAAGGCCTGCCAGGCGGGCATCGTGGTAATCGCTTTCGACCAGGTCACAACTGCGGAGTGTGCCTACGGAATCGACACCAACTGGACCGAGGTGGCTGCGGTGGAAGCCGAGTGGATCGTCACGCAGCTCGCCGGAAAAGGAAAAGTCTTCGTGGATCGCGGCTTGGCCGGAACCCCGGTTTCGGCCAAGCTGGCAAGCGGTTTTGAAGATGTCCTGGGCAAGTATCCCGGCATGGAAATTGTCGGCTATTTCAACGGCGATTATGCCCTGGGGCCGGAACAAGCCGGAGTTGCGAATTTGCTGGCGGCCCATCCCGAAGTGGATGCCATTCTGGTTCAAGGCTATGGCGCCGGCGCGATAAAAGCATTGCAGGATGCGGGCCGCAAGCTCGTTCCGGTTACCGGCAGCGCCTTCAATCTTTCCGCGCTCACCTGCGCGCGCACCCCTGGCGCCGCGTGCATTCTTGCATCCAACCCAACTTATCTTTCCGCCGAAGCCCTGAAAATGGCAGTCGAAATATTGGACGGCCATCCGCCGTTGTCGAAACACATCTTTGTGCACGCTCCCCTCCTGACCACCGATCCCATCGCTTCCAAGGTGTACCCGGACACCGTCATGGAGAAGATTCAGATCAATAAGAACGCTTTCCCCGATCTATCTCCGGGACTCTGCTTGCCCTTCAGCCCGAGTTGGGTTGATATTAAGCCGCAAGAGCTGAGCGGTTCCTGAACCACAGGCTCTTACCTCAGCGCGAACCCGGAGAATTTCTTGGACTTTTTACATGCCACCGGAGTAGAGAAGCACTTCGGGGGCATAACCGCCTTGTCGAACGCCACTTTCCACGGCAGCCGTGGAGAGGTGCATGCGCTCCTGGGTGAGAATGGCGCAGGCAAAAGCACTTTCGTCCAGATTTTGGGCGGCGCGGCGCAACCGGACGCAGGCTCCATCCTGTTGAACGGATTGCCATTTGGCGCGAGCAACCCGAGCGACGCCCAGAAAGCTGGCATCTCCATCGCCTTCCAGGAATTGTCCCTCGTCCCGAACCTGAACTCGGAGGAAAATATCTGGTTTCCGCGCGAACGGTTTCCTGCGCTACGCAGGCCGAATGGCCGCGCTGTGCTCAAACAAACGGTTGAACTTCTCCAAAAATATGAATTTCCAGTTTTTCCTCTCGGACGGCAAGTGCGCCACTTAACTCTCGCAGGGAAACAGTTGGTCGAAATTGCCAAGGCTCTGGCCCACAGTCCCTCGATCCTTATCCTCGATGAGGCGACATCGAGCCTGGCGCTTTCCGAGACGGAATGGCTGCTGGCGCTCACCCGGCGTCTCGCCCGGAGTGGCATGCTCGTTATTTACATCTCGCATCGACTGGGCGAGGTCCGCAGAATCGCCGATCGCGTAACCGTATTTCGCAACGGCCAGACCGTGTTGAGCGATGAGGCGTCCAAAGCCGACGATGACTCCATCATCGCGGCCATGTTAGGGCGGCGTATGGAGCGTTTGTATCCCGAGAGAAAATCGTACGCCACTTCGACCGTCGCGGTGAATGTCCGTGGCCTCTCGGTGAAACGCGGCCTTTCTGGCGTGAACCTTACGCTGCATCAAGCCGAGGTCCTCGGAGTTGCCGGGCTGCAAGGGCACGGTCAACGCGAGCTGTTTCATGCCTTGTTCGGAATTGGCGGATCCCGCGGTCACGTTGAACTTTGGGGACAATCGGTTGTGGTCAACAACCCCAGAGACGCCCTTAGGGGCAAAGGGGGAATTGCGCTGGTTCCCGAGGATCGCCAGGGGCACGGCCTTCTGCTTCCAAAAAGCGTGCGCGAAAATATGACTCTGTCATCGCTCTCTCGCTTCACACGCTTCGGTTTTGTCCGTTCGAAGCAAGAAGCCGCGCTGGTGAAAGAGATGGTTGAGCTTCTCCGGATCAAAGCCAACCCGGAGCACCCGGTGGCCACACTCTCCGGTGGAAATCAGCAGAAGGTCATCTTCGGCAAGATGCTGCTGACCGAAGCTCGTGTCCTTCTTCTTTACGATCCCACTCGCGGTGTCGATGTCGGCACCAAAGCTGAGATTTTCCAGCTGATGCGTGGCCTTTGCGAAAAAGGCTACGCCATCCTTTTCTACTCCAGCGATCTCGCGGAACTTACCCACGTGGCCGACCGTGTTGCGGTTTTCCGTGGCGGACGAATTGTGGAGGTGCTCGACGGCCACGCGATGTCGGAGCACCAAGTCCTCTCCGCGATGATCGAAAAGGGATCGCAGGAGATCCCGACCGCGGCATCCAGCGAAGCCACCCAACCGCCAACGCTGGAATCTTCGTCACCACCACGCACCAGCGCCTGGCAGGATCGTTGGAGGGAGCACGTCCCATTCCTTGTGGCTTGCGCCCTGCTGATGCTTCTCTTCTCGGTTTACGGATTCATTCGCGGTCACGTGTTCTCGCTCGAGGAGCTGAATTTAGATACCGCCACCGCGATGACGTTGATTCTGGCCGCGAGCGGCCAAACCATCGTTTTGTTGCGCGGGGGGATCGATCTCTCCATCGGCGGCATGATCAGCCTGGGCACCGTGCTCGCGGCCACGCGCCTCGGTCACACTGCGGGATCTACACTCTGGGTTTGCTTAATCGTTGCAATCGGACTAACCGCCGGAGTGGTCAATGGCTTCATCATTACCACCCTCAAGCTTCAACCGTTTCTGGCCACGCTGGCGACGTGGTCAATTCTTTCCGGCATCGCTCTCCTGGTGTTGCCTACGGATGGAGGTAGCATTCCTGCACGATGGATCGCGTTTGGTAACTCCTCTTTTTCGGCTTGTCGAGTTCCGTCTGGTTGTTGATCGCTCTTCTCCTGTTCTGGGCGTGGTTTCGCAGGACTCGGCTTGGTTTGGTGATTCGGGCGGCTGGCTGAATCAACGCTCGGTTCACCTTTCCGGAGTGTCGCTGGCCGTCATCGACTGCGCCACATATGGCATCTCCGGAGTCTTCGCGGCGCTCGCGGCTCTATACCTGACGACCCAGACGGGTACGGGATCGCCGACCATTGGCAAAGACTACATTCTGCCTTCGGTGGCCGCCGCGGTCATCGGCGGCGTCAGCCTCTTCGGTGGGCGGGGTGAGATCACAGGCGCGATTGCCGGGGCGTTTATTCTGACCATCCTCGGCAACCTGGTCTTCGCGCTTTCCATTTCGAGTTATTGGCAAACCATCATTTCGGGCGTCATTTTGTTGGCTGCGGTGGTCATAAGCGCGATGGTCGAAAAGTCAACGAACGGGAATTTGGTTGGATGAAGGTTTTAGCCACACATCGGGGTATTGTTCTCGCCTACGCGGTCACGATTGTGCTTCTTCTCTTAACGAGCGCCATGGTGCCAGGCTTTTTTTCATCGAGTCATCTGCGCAGTCTCATCGTTCTCGCCGCCTTTATCGGAATTGCCGCCTTTGGCCAGACCTTTGTCATCATCAGTGGCGGCATCGATCTCTCCGTACCCTGGGTTTTGAACGGCGCTGCGGTCTTTATCACCTTGTTCGCGCATGGGCGCAATCAACCGCTATGGTGGGCGGCGCCCTTGTTACTGATCGCCGGCGCATTGGTAGGTACGTTCAACGGGATTGGCGTTGCCATGGTTGGAATTCCGGCAATTGTCATGACCTTGGCGATGAACGTCATCCTGCAGGGGATCGTTCTCGTGACTACTCGCGGTGCCCCGACCGCCTCCGCGCCGCCGGCGCTGCAATTTCTGGCCGTAGGACGGATCGGTGGAATTCCGGTGGTGCTCGCGCTCTGGGCCTTGCTCGCTGGAGTAGCGACGATCCTGCTATCCAGGACAGTTTTTGGCCGCTACCTCTATGCCCTGGGCACCAATGCCACGGTGGCCCGCTTTTCTGGTGTACCGGTCACTCGCACGGTGGTCCTTTCCTACGGGTTGAGCGGCTTCGCAACCGCGCTGGCAGGATTACTGCTCACCGGTTACAGTGGTCAAGCCTATCTCGGCATGGGTGATCCCTACCTTTTTACTTCAATCGCCGCGGTCGCGATCGGCGGTACGTCGATTGTCGGAGGCAGCGGCCATTACAGCGGTACAATTGCAGGCGCCTTCATGCTTACTATTCTTAACGGATTACTGGCGGCACTTAAGTTTTCGAGCGGAACTCTGCAGGTGGTTTATGGCGCAGTCATTCTGGTTGCGGTTGCATCCTCAAGCGAAGCGATATCGGAATTGCTCTTTCCCAAGCAATCGTTTTTAGCAGGCGATCGTTCTCAAGTTCAAGAATCGCGTCCGGATAATTAGGTTCGGATAATTAGATGGCTCACAACCAAAAAACGCCGGTAGCCCACTGCCGATCTCATCAAGCCTGCATGTATAATCTGCGGTTTAACCAATGAAGGCAACCAGTCGTTCTTCCCACAAGCCAACCGCCCTGTCGGCTTCCCATCGGGTCGAGGCGCACCTCCGCAGTGCAATCCATGCAGGAAAGCTCCGCCCAGGCAGCGGATCATCGAAGAAGATCTTGCCCGCGAGCTGAGTCTGAGCCGGGGTCCGGTTCGCGAAGCCTTATTGCGCCTGGAACGCGATGGCCTGGTCGTAACCACGGCGCGGCGTGGAACGTTCGTCCGCGATATTTCACTAGGCGAGGTCGGCGTGGTTTTCCGCATGCGCGCCAAGCTCGAAGGACTGTGCGTCCGCTACATGCGGGAAAATGTCGCCGCTCGTCCGTCGAAAAACTCGATGACGTGCTGAAGAAGCTCAAGAAAGCCGCGGCCAAAAAAAATGACGAGCTATTTTTTCAGGCGGATATGGAATTGCACCGCACCATTTGGAAGGCAGCTCATCAGCCCCTCCTGTATCCGTGCTCTCAATTCCATCATGAACCCGTATATCTTCGTCATTGCCAGTACGTATTCCTCGCGCATCCCGCTATCCAGCCGTTTCGAAATTCATGAGAGCTACGTCAAGCTCGTGCTGGAAACACCAATCTCCAAGGTCGAAAAAGAAGTTGAGCGCTATTTTGAGAAGCTTCATTCGAACATGTTTCCGGACGCCCAGCCATTCTCGGCATTTGAGCCGGATCATTGGCCCGAACTCGGAGAGCATCATTTTTAGTTCAAATGGTTGGCTTGCTGCGGCCGGTTAACTGAAGTGCGCGGTCGTGAATTCATCTAGCCGGTATAGAGCATTTCGACCACGGTGCAGTCATCATTCAGAGGGGTTCCGCTACAGTAGTCCGCAAGCGCGGAAAATATCGCTTCCAGCCCCGCGCCGCCTGCCGCTGCGGCTTCCAGACGTTCGTTGTCGAAAAATTCGCCACTGGGGTTCTCCGCCTCCGTAACTCCATCCGTGACCAGAATGAGCCGGTCTCCGGGATGCAATAGGCAGTGATCGCTTTCGTAAGGAGCTCCCGCAATCAGCCCCACCGGCACATTTCCGTGCGCCGGGCGAATCACTTCGCCGCTGCAAAGCAAAAGCGGCTGCACGTGTCCACAGTTGACATACTCAAGATCACCATCTCTTCGCAGCCGGGCAATCACCAGCGTCGCATACTTCTCGCCAATTTCTTTGTGAGTGAAGTATCCGTTAACCGCAGTCACAATATCGGTTAACTTCATGCCTGCCGTCAGCTGTGAATAAATCATGCCCTGCAGGGTCGAAGCCAGAATCGCCGCTGAAACCCCTTTGCCGCTGACATCGGCCAGAACCACCGCCAGGCCGTCTTTGGTATTCACCGCATCAAAAAAATCGCCGCCGATCTCCTTGCAGGAGAGATTCTTGCCGCTCAGACGCGCAAAAGGAACCTCTGGATGGTCACCGTCATCAGCCGCTGCTGAATCCGCGCCGCGATGGACAGCTCCTGCTGATACAGCCGGGCGGCTTCCTCCGCCTGCACCAGGCGCGCATTCTCGACCAGCGAGGCAGCTTCGGTCGCGATGGCCCGCAGAATATCGCTGTGCACCTTGGAGATGTCGCCGGAAGCGAAACGCGAATCCACGTACAGCGCGCCCATAACGTCGCCCAGCGGCGCGGGAGTATTCTTGCCGCGAATCGCCTGAACCAGAGGCTTGCGCAGCGGAATACAAATGACGGTGCGGAGATCGAAGGCCACAATGCTGCGTCTTTCGGCCAGGTCCAACGACTGGCCGGTATTGGTGATTAAGAATTCCGAGTTGGCTTTAAGCGCATCCTCGAGAATCGAACGGGAAATAGTAGTGTCGTCGAGCAGAGGCTCGGACTTGGCGGTTCGTCCCGCAGCCATGCGCAATTTGCCTTCTTCGTTCTTCAGGAAAAGATACGCTCGCTCCCCGCCGGTCAACTTGAGCGTCGCCTCCAACAGCGTCTACCAGGATTTCATCGAGTACGCCGGTGGTATTCAGCTTGCGCGCCGCGTCCAGAAACAGCGTGAGTTTCTCCAGATCGGAAGTAGCGGAAGAGATCTGCATTCCGGGAACTTGCGTAAGGAACTCGCGCGCGGCGTTCGCAGCCTGTTGCACCGGGTGAAACACGACGTAAATGGCGTCACGCACGCCAAACTCGAGCCGGTCATTGCGTTGCAACGCTTTACGTTGCACACGTTCACCGTTGACGAAGGTCCCGTGCGTGCTCCCCCCGTCCACCACGAAAAATCGCCCATTTTCCGAAAGGATGACCGCGTGATCGCGGGAGACACGAGGATCCGCGATGGCGAGATCTTTATCAACCTTACGGCCGACCGTAAAAGGGCTATGATCCAGTTGAAGCTTGCGTTCCTGATTGTCGCGTACGAATACAAGCGTGGGAGAAACACCCGCTCCAGCGTCTGGCTCCGCTCCAATGAAATTTGAAAATGCCATATCTATCTCGGATACGCCGGCTGCGCTTCAGGATTGCGTACAGTCAGTTAAGACGAAATCCGGGCTTGCTCATCCCGAAAACCAACATGGTACACCCATGCCGGCCATTCACGACATCGCTCCTATGCAAGTTATCGACGGATGAAAATTTTTGCATTGCTGCAGCACTTCTTTGCCGAAAGCCCCTATTTTCTTGACTTAACCGGACAAAGTGATACATTCCCGCCTAGGATTTTTTTTCCTTTTTTACGCTCCCCCCTGGTGCGTTAAAGCGAAAGTGTGTCGCAACTGAATTTGGTGTCCTGAGAGCGAAGCCGGCCCTCGCATGTCCACGAGCTGGCGTGTTTTCTCGGGAGCCTGTCCGCTGATTTTTACGAAATTCTGAATACTCTCAGGCGTAGTTCCGATATTCCCAGTTTCTCCCGAAAGGATCGGTGGTATGGTCACCCGCTTTGCCAAACTGGCTCTCATTTGCGCCGCTATTGTGACGGCGATATCCGTCCGTCCCGCCCTGGCTCAGCAAATCACCTACTACACATTCGATAATGCCACCGGCAATTACAGCTACGGGTGTGTGGATCCTCTTTTTAATCCTTCGATCACCAACTCGCTGCTCTGCTTTAATGACGCGAGCGGTAGCTTTGGCTCCGGTACCAATCCTTCCCCGCAAGCCATCACCTACCCTGCCAGTTTGGGGGGCGGAACTCACACCGAGCTGTTGATGAACCCGCCGGCCGGAAGCGAAAGCGAGACGGTCTGGTTCTCCGTGCCGCAGAATGTGGCTAACGGATTCACTTCGTATTTTGCCTTCCGGATTACGCCCGCCGCGAATAGTGGCTTTGGCGACACCGCCGACGGCATGGCATTCATGATTCAAAATGCTCAAGGCGGGGGCGCGGCGGATTCCGACACCGGTTGCCTGGAACTCGGCACCGGCGTGTCTCAGACCAACCCTCCCAACGGCAACCATTCCGGCCCCAACATTCTGACCGGGGGTGGCCGGCTGCGTTGGATACTCGGGCATCGATAACAGCCTCGCCATCGAATTCGACACCTTCACGAATTCCTATGACCCCGCCTCTCCTTTCGGCTATGATGCGAATCACATTGCCGTGCAAAACTGCGGCTCAGGCGTCAATTCCAGCAGCCACTATGGCCCGAATCCCTGCCTGGCGATTGATGACAGCACAGAATCCTCCGCTGGCTCAATTAACAATAATAATTTCGGCGCTATGTTGACGGACGGGAACGTCCACCAGGCCGTGGTCGAATACAGCGGCGCCCAGGGATCGCCAGCCAATCAACTGCAGGTGTTCATCGACCCTCCGTTCGTCAGCGGTACCAACACGCCCTGCACCGCAACCGATGTAACCAATCAAGCGACCACCGGATGCTCCGCCGCGGCCACTGCCGCTATCGCCATTACCTACAATCTCAGCCAGCATCTCAACCTGCTCAACGGCAACAGCGCCTATATCGGCTTTACCGCAGCGACGGGAGCATCGTGGGAAACTCAGGAATTGCTAGCCTGGACCTTCACGCCGCATACCGTCGCGACACAACAGCAGCCCTTGCAGCCCGTGGGCACGCAGACCACCTTCCCCTTCGGCAGCCATACCTATGGCGTGAATTACGAATCGGGAGACACTTCCGGCATCGACATGGTGGTCTCGGCCATCACCATCAATCCAACCGCTTTTCAATCGCTCATTGCTTCCTCCTCATTTGCCGGCTCCGCGTGCCAGGTTTATGACGGAACCGGCGGCAACTGCGTCGTCTACTCGGTGTACTGCGTAACCCACGGCACGACCAACGTGGTTGCGTGTCCCGCGTCGGCCGACCCAAGCCAGCCTCTCATTGACATCAAGTCGGCATACGAGAATTCGATCTCGCCCACGACTCCAGGGTTTCTCCAGGGCGATCCGCTCTTATCGCCAATCAACAGCATCTCCAGTAATGGTGACGGCACCGCCACCGCGACCTGTACCGGCGAATGCGCCACAGCTGTCGGCGAAACCGTCACCATCCTCGACAGCTCGGATGCGAGCTACAACGTGACCACGACCATAAGCGCGACCACCATCAACACCTTCACCTTTGCCAGCACCGAACCCAACACCGGCAACGGCGGCTACGTCACCTCGAACAACCTGCAAAACATTTTCCTTTCGTACAACCCGCAGCGCATCGATGGAACCACCGCCGGTAAGACCAAGAATTTCTCTGGTTTCGTCGCTCTATCGACCACCCTCAGCATGGTCGGTACCACGGTCTCAATCGCAGCTCCGCCGATTTCTTTTGGAGCCACGGCACAAATTACCGTTTCCGTGACTCCGAACACGGGGTCGGGGCCGGTCACCGGCAACGTGACCCTGGTGGTGGACGGTGGCGCGCCTCTAACCCAGCCGCTCGTATCGGGCTCCGCAACATTCAGCGTCCCTGGGTTGAGCGGAGGCCCGCACTCGCTTACCGCCAGTTATGCGGCCCAGGGCAATTTCGGCTCCAGCACCAATACCGGCTCGCAAGCCGTGAGTCTGGCAACCCCGACCGTCAGCTTCACCGGAGCCCCATCGTCTGCGCCATATCTTTCTACGTTCCCAGTGGCGGCTACTACCAATGCCAGCACCACTCCCTTGATCTCCGCCGGTCCCGTGGCGGTCTGCTCCATTGCGGGCAACATCGTAACCATGAATAGCGGTACGGGAATTTGCAATCTGACCGCGACCTGGGCGCCCGACAGCAATTATTCTGGCGCCTCCCTGGGACAGACCACGAATGCTTCAAAATTGACCCCGGTGATTTCCTGGAATCCCGCGCCCATCCAACTTGGCGCCATATTGGGCCCGGCGCAGCTGGATGCCTCCGCCAATGTCCCCGGTGGATTCATGTACACGCCGTCCGCTGGTGCGGTGGTGAGCACCACGACTCAAATAGTGTCCGTGGTATTTACCCCAGCCGCTACCGCCAACTACAACCCCGCCAACGCTTCGGTTTCACTCACTGTTAGCGCCGGGCCGGCCGCCACCGTATACCCGCCCAGCATTAGCTTTGGCACCGTGTACCTGGGGACAATTTCGACTAAGAATGTAACCCTGGCCAACACCGGCAGCTCGGCCATGACGGTCACCGGCCCCTTGCTCTCGATCGTCAAAGGCGGAGATTCACATGAATTCGTCGAAGTAAACCTTTGCCCCAAGTCGCTGCCCGCTGGCAAGAGTTGCACCATGACGATTGCCTTCGTGGCCGGCCCTTACTACACCCAACAAACGGCGACCCTCGACGTCATGGATAGCGCACCCGGCAGTCCGCAAACAGTTATGCTGACCGCCACGGTCATCAATCCTCAAGCGAGCCTCAGCGTGAGCAGCTTGAATTTCGGGACCCAGAAGACCGGTACCCCGAGCGCAGCCAAACTTATCACCCTAAAGAACACCGGCGCGACCCCGCTTCTCATCAACAGCATCGCGGTGACCGGCGCCAATCCAGGCGATTTCCCAGCGACGCCCAATTGTCCAAGTTCGCTGAATGCGGGTAGCAGTTGTACCATCAGCGTGATCTTTGATCCTTCGTCGAAGACCTCGCGCTCGGCCACGTTGACCATCAAGGACAATGCCTTCACGGGTCAGCAAACCGTGGCGCTTTCAGGTAATGGGGACTGATCTTCGAAGGCCTGCTCGTCGAACCGATTTTTAAAGGATTGAGCCGTCGCGAAATGAGCAGCAGAAAGAATCAGGCGGAAGCGGCGGCCTAGTTTCCGCCCTGAAATGACGCCATCGAATTGCGGTACATCGGCTGCAGGTCGGCCCGCTCCAGAACTTTGCCCGAACCATCTTCTTTGCTGATGTCTTCCAGAATGCGGTCGACTTCGCGGAAGTGCGGCGTGGCCTGTTTCCCACGCTTCGCCTGTGTCAGTGCTTCCGCGGTCCAATACTGCGCTTCGGCCTCTAGCACCCGCAAACCAAGTTTTTCCGCCCGCGCGAGGGCTCGATCCAAGTCGGGTCCTGCGTTTCGCGAGTCTTTCTTCTGCACTTCGGCTTCGCCAATTTCCACTGCGCATTCGACCGAAAGTGCTTTCAGCCCGAGCGAGTCGGTGTCATCCATGAGTTTCTTCAACCCCGCGATTGCCGCCGGACCATGCCCCTGCGCAACCTCCACCTTTGCCAGATTCACTTTAGAAAGAAGAATACGCTCCCGGTCCGCCGCATGAAGGGCAGTCTGCAGCGCATGTTCATACTGCTGCTTCGCGCTGTTGTAATCACCCTGGTAAAAAGCCACGTCTCCCAATGAATTCAAGGCCAGCGCGGCCACGGAATCGTTTTTAATCTCCTGCGCGATACTCAGGCTGTCTTCAATATCCTTGCGGCCCTCGTGGCCGCGCCCGGCTTCCGCCAGAATGTCGCCAAGCCCCGACATGATCTCGACTGTGAACAATGTGCGTTCTTTGTTCTGCTGAAATATTTTGAGCGCGTCCTGCATCGAACTCAGAGCGGCCGAGTAGCGCCCCTGGGCGGCAAAGAGCATCGCCATGCTCTCCGACTCCAGCGCCACGCCTCGGGAATCGTTCATGCCGCGCCGCATCTCGATGGCCTTCAGATATTGCGAAAGCGCGGTGTCATAGTCGCCCAGCTTGGCATTGGTTTCCGCCAAATTGTGCAGCGACTCCGCCGTATCCTCGGGAACATTGAGCTTTTGCCGCAGTTGATAGGCCTGATCGAGATAGGTGAGCCCCTCCTGATATTGGCCCATGTCCACGCGGATCACGCCAATATTGTGCAGACACAGCGCAACATACATCTGGTTGTCCAGGTCGCGCTCGATCTGCAGGGCTTCGTCGAAGAGCTTTAAAGCGTCTTCACGTTTGCCGTGATCGTGGTCGAACGCGCCCATATCGATGAGCGTATTGCCGATCCCATCCTTGTCGCCGATGTCGCGGCGGATTGCGAGCGCTTGCTTGTAACTAGCGAGGGCTGCGTCGGGATGGCCCATCGAATCCTGAATCGAGGCAATCTGCTCCAGGCTCGCGCTCGCCCCACGTTTATCGCCAATTTGCTGCTTGATGGCCAGCGACGCCTGATAATTCTGCAAGGCGTCGTCCGGCTTGTCGAGCATCCCGTAGGCGATGCCCATGGCCTGCTGAATGTTCGCCTTCTCCTGCTGATTCCCCAAGCGGATAGCCAGATTAAGGGCTCGCGTCAGGTCATCCAATCCGCCCTGCGGATTGCTGTGCTTGATTTCTACCCGGCCGCTGGCCAGCAGTGCATCTACGTTGTTGGGATCGTTGGCCAAAACCGTCGCCAGCCGTTGCTTGGCGGCGTCGAAATTGCTGGCCTGCTCATAAAGTTCCGCCAAGGCAAACTGCGCGTCCATATCGCCGGGATTCACCTTGACGAGATTCTCGTAGGCCGCAATCGCCTTGGGCGTGTCATTAACAATGCGGGCGTGGTTCGCCTCGATCAGATACTTTTCCTGCGTGGGCAAACTGTCACTCAATTCAACCGCCCGGCGCGAAGCTTTCTCCGCCTGATCGTCGTAACCCAGCTTGGAATAGACCTGCGCCAGCTTCGCATAGGCCAGCGCAAAATTTGGGTCGTCATTGGTCGCGGCTTCGAATTGCTTCTGAGCTTCAAGGTCTTTTCCCGCCCGCGCCAACTGGATTCCATAGTCATACTCGCGCAAAGCCTGCACCGAACTGGTTGACGGCCGCAGCGCATGGGCTTCCAAATCTCTCAAAATCTGCGGATTAGCCGCCAACTTTTGCCGAACATTTTGCGCCAGGCCGTCAACCGCCGTAATCAGGTCCTTTTCACTCGCAACATCGGTCTTCAAAGTCGAACTGCTGTCGTGCCGCAGGTCAAGCACGGTGGTATCAATGCGAATCTGCTCCCCCGACTTCACATATTGCCCATAGACCACGGTGTCGGCATTGGTAAAGTCAGCCAGCCGGCGCAGGGTTGCCACGTCAACTTCCGACTGTGGAGAGATTTGCAAATCGTGCAGAATCTGGTGCAAGCGGTCGCCGGAAACCATCCTGACTTGCGCGGTCTGCCCCACATCCGTGCTCAACATGTCGGAAAGGCTGGAACCGAGCCAGTCGAGCGACGGATCGCCCGAAGCATTATGAAAAGGCATGATCGCCAGAGAGATCGACGGCCCTGTGGGCACCGCGGCTGGCCCGGGACCGAACAATTTGTGGCGCAGAAGAAAGCCCGCCACCATCAACACAACCGCAAATGCGGCCGCGCCAATCCGCGGCCAGGGCAACTCCTGGCCCCAGGGCTTTTCGCTGGCCGCGAATTTAAGCGTGGCCGCGGCGCGCTTGCCCTGCCAGACTTCCAGGTCTTCCAGAACTTCAGTGGCAGTCTTGTAACGCAGATTCAGATCCCGCTCCAGGCATTTGCTGACAATGCCGCTCAGTGCCGCGGGAATCGCCGCATCGTGCTCCGCCACCGGCGCGGCCCGCTCTTGCGTCCGCCGGAGCAGACTGGCAATGCCGCTCTCCGCCTGAAATGGCATCTTTCCTGACAGCAGCTCATAAAAGATAAGGCCCATAGCGAATATGTCGGAGCGCTGATCGAGTTCCTTGCCCAGCGCCTGCTCGGGCGACATGTATTCCATGGTCCCGACCAGCGCACCGGTCTGGGTCATGCCATCGCTTTGGAGAGTTCGGGCGAGGCCGAAGTCCATCACCAGAACGCGCCCACTCTCCTCGCGGATCACATTCTGCGGCTTCAGATCGCGATGGATGATGCCGACACTATGGGCCGCCTCCAGCGCCCGGCAGATCTGCTGCGTGATCTCGACCGCCTCCTGCGGCGACAGCTTCTTTTTCTGCTGCATGAGGGAGCGCAGGTCCTGCCCGGCGATGAACTCCATGGTGATAAACTTCACCCCTTCGCCTTCGCCCAGGTCGTAAATGCGAATCACGTTCTTATGCGTAACCTGATGCGACAGGCGCAGTTCCTGCTTGAAGCGCTCAACGATTGCCGGGTTGCGAGCCAAATCTGGGCGGATCACTTTCAACGCGACGGTACGATTGAGCTCCCGGTCCGTAGCTTTGTAAACCGCGCCCATGCCGCCCTCGCCAAGCAACTGGATGATCTGGTACCGCTGCCCGAGCAATACACCGGCTTGCAAAATCGGCTGGTCGGCTAAAAAACCGTGCGAGCGGGATAAGGGTGGTCCGAGGTCGACCGTGGTGGGCGAATCGGGCCCCGAGTCGGCTGAGCCCAGGTCAACCGAGCCCAGATCCACGACGGCCGGATGGTCCGCTGGCGCCGGCGTTTCCGGCGAGTTGCTGGGTCTGCTGGAAACGGCCGCGATTTCGCCGGCAAGAGTAGGGAAATCGTCCTGCGGACGTGACCGTTTCGCATCATCCATGGGCTAGGCGCCAATCCGCGCGAATCTTGCCAAGCTCGGAGGGTAGGGCGTGCTGGGAAGCAAATGCTCTCCAAGACTCCATATATTACACGTCTCCACGGGCGGAAGGGACTATTGAATGAGTGCTTTGGGAGGGGTAACTCCGAATGGCTACAAGCTCAGGGCTTGATCGGCGGCTTCGATGGAATCAAAAAAACGGAAAAATTGCTCGACGTGAGTCACTTTGAGGACCGCGCGAACCCGATCGTTGATTCCTACCAGCGAAAGACTGCGCCCATCCTTCTGGCGATTGACGTAGGCGCCCACCAGAGCCCCGATACCGGCGGAATCGGCGTAGGGCACGCCGCTGAAGTCGAGAATCAGCAGCGCGCGAGGAGTCGGCGCGCACTCTCGCCTGAAAATCGAACATGTTGGAAATCACCAGGGGTCCGGTCAGGCGCATTACATGTTGCCCAGACCGGGTTCCGTCGGACTCCGCAATCACCAGGGGGTCTTCCCGCATCGGCACCCGAGAATGTTAGCGCCGATGGAGGTACCGGAAGGTTAAAGGAGTGTTAATTCCGGATGCGAACCCTCCAGACCACCGCGCCCAGGGATATTCACCCGCCAGCATCCAGCTGCAAATGTTTGCAGTGTCTTTTGTAAGCTCTATATCTAAAAGCTATAGTATAATCAAATCCTGGCCTGGTTTCCGCTTTGGGCACCCCCGAAGCCTATCCCACGGAAAACTTTCGTTCCTGTGCCATTGTGGCGCAATGGCGGGGCATTCTACGGAGCGGCGTGAACGGCGTTTTTCGGGCTCCGATCCATAGTTTATAGCTAAGTGATTGAGTCTTCGTGGAAGTGATTGTTTTAAAACGGAAATGTTAATGCACGCCTGGCCGTAAGGGGAGTCACCCTGACCCAGCCCCCGGCATCAGCGAGCAGACTTACTACCGCTGGAAGGCCAAGTACGGTGGCATGGACAGCGGCGAGGCCAAACGGCTGAAGCAGTTAGAGGATGAGAACCGGAAGCTGAAGCAGGTGGTGGCGGACCTGACGCTGGCGTCCTCGGAGAGGGCACCCTTTGTATACAATGGATGCCATTGTTGAAAAGGGAAGGTTGTGTGCGAAAGTTGGCGACTCGCATTCGAAAAGAGATATCGCGTTGGCTCCCTCAACCACTGAAACATCAGCTGCGGTACGGCTTTAACCTGTCACTGGACGGGGTCGACGTGGTTCTGGGGCGGCGCCAGAAGCTGGTCGCTCCACGGCGGGTGCAGCTTCGAGTTTGGAGTCGGAAATTTTGCGGGGATAGGGGACGAGTTCACAAAAGGAAAAGGCCATCGAGATTTCTCTCCATGGCCTTTATTTATGCCGGCGACGACCTACTCTCCCACACACTTTCGCGTGCAGTACAATCGGCCCGGCGGGGCTTAACTTCCGTGTTCGGGATGGGAACGGGTGGATCCCCCGCGGTAAGATCACCGACCTCGTAGCAGCGGAGCTTCTTGCTCCTGCCGTCGCTGAAACACTTGCGTGTTCATCCCTCAGCCTGCGGCGCTGCAATTTTGCAAAAGATCGCAGGACGATCTCTCACAACTGAATAGATTGGGAACAGCAGATTCCTGGGCACGTTCTCGCCGCTTGCGCGGCGGCGAACGGCTCGGAATGACAAACTGTTTTATTGCAAATCGACAAAGCCCGAAAACTCGTCGGCGCACAGTCGTCAGTACTGGTTTTCAGCCTCCTCCAGATTCTGAGGAGGGTTTTGAAAACGCTGCCGCTTGCGAACAGATTCGAACTGCAAGCTGGCAGCCGAGTGCTGACGGCTGTTTCTGCACCGAGTAAATTTTATGGTCAAGCCGAACGGGCGATTAGTACGGGTAAGCTGCACGCATTGCTGCGCTTTCACATCCCGCCTATCAACCAGGTAGTCTTCCTGGGCCCTTCTTAGACCATAGGTCTTGGGAGATCTCATCTTGAGGAGTGCTTCCCGCTTATATGCATTCAGCGGTTATCACAACCGAACTTCGCTACTGAGCGGTGCCCTTGGCAGGACAGCTCAATCACAAGAGGTTCGTCCATCCCGGTCCTCTCGTACTAAGGACAGGTCCTCTCAAATCTCCTGCGCCCACAACAGATAGGGACCGAACTGTCTCGCGACGTTCTGAACCCAGCTCACGTACCGCTTTAATAGGCGAACAGCCTAACCCTTGGAACCTTCTACAGCTCCAGGATGCGATGAGCCGACATCGAGGTGCCAAACCGGAGCGTCGATATGAACTCTTGGCTCCGATCAGCCTGTTATCCCCGGCGTACCTTTTATCCGTTGAGCGATGGCCCTTCCATACAGAACCACCGGATCACTAACGCCTACTTTCGTACCTGCTCGTCTTGTAGGACTCGCAGTCAACCACGCTTATGCGTTTGCACTCGTCGGCTGATTTCCAAACAGCCTGAGCGTAGCTTCGCGCGCCTCCGTTACAATTTAGGAGGCGACCGCCCCAGTCAAACTACCCGCCTTACTATGTCCCTCTCCCGGTTAACGGGAGTAGGTTAGAACCACAGATCTCGCAGGGTGGTATCTCACCGTTGGCTCCTCCAAGCCCGAGAGCCTGGAATCAAAGCCTCCCACCTATCCTGCGCAGCAAGGGCCATAGTTCATAGTAAAGGTATAGTAAAGGTGCACGGGGTCTTTCCGTCTAGTTGCGGGCAACCGGCATCTTCACCGGCACTACAAGTTCGCCGTGCCAGTTGGCAAGACAGTCGCACTTTCGTTACGCCATTCGTGCAGGTCGGAACTTACCCGACAAGGAATTTCGCTACCTTAGGACCGTTATAGTTACGGCCGCCGTTCACCGGGGCTTCAGTTCAAAGCTTCGCCATCTTGCGACGGCTAACCTCTCTCTTTAACCTTCCGGCACCGGGCAGGCGTCAGCCCCTATACGTCGTTTTCGACTTTGCAGAGACCTGTGTTTTTGTTAAACAGTCGCAGTGCGCATTTCTCTGCGGCCGCTTCGGGCTTGCACCCTAATGCGGCACCCCTTCTCCCGAAGTTACGGGGTTATGTTGCCGAGTTCCTTACCAACTGTTCTCACGAGCGCCTTTGGATATTCTCCTCGTCTACCTGTGTCGGTTTGAGGTACGGATCCCTTATTTTCTCCTTAGAGGTTTTTCTTGGCAGTGTGGAATCGGCGGCTTTCACCCATACGGGTTACTGCTTTGCATCTCAGTGATAACTTCCCGACGGATTTGCCTATCGGAAACACCTTACACGCATCGACCGTTATAGCCATAGAACGGCCCGCTTATCCTACTGCGTCACCCCATCGTGATAACGAATACAAGGGAGTTCCGGAATATTAACCGGATGTCCATCGG
>CAWIAH010000003.1:0-462500 GCA_963834075.1 uncultured Acidobacteriaceae bacterium | reverse complement strand
ATCTTGATTTGCAGCCCGATTTTCAGCTTGGTCAGGCGCTGAGTTTCCATCGCCCGCTCCTGACGCTTCTCCTGCAACTGGGCTTCGTGCCGACGCAGGGACGTCGCTTCATGATGCAGCGGTTCGTAGTGATTCAATCTGCCCCCCTATAACGCCGCCAGTCTAGTCGCTCGGAGGCGAGAAAAGCAAGGGCTGGCCACTCGCCGATAAGCAAGCTCGGTTGCCATGTCGGGCCCCAGACACGTAAGCTTGCGGACGTCAACTGCGACCACTTTGCATCGCAGATCGGATACTCCATTGAAAACCAGCAAGGCCGCGTCATCCCATTTCGCTCTGAAGAAAGTCTCCTACCCTAACATCGGATTTCCCCGCGAACCTCGCCCTGAGCTTCCACCTGCAGTGTTCGCGGCGCGCTTGACGCGGCTGCGCAAGCGGATGGCGAACGAAAAACTCGACGCGCTGGTGGTGTACGGTGACCGCGAGCATTTCGCCAACCTGGCATGGCTCACTAACTACGATCCGCGCTTCGAAGAAGCTCTGCTGGTGGTTCTGCCGCAAGGCAAGCCGGTCCTTTTCATCGGCAATGAAGGTTGGAGCTACTCGAATTATGCCCGGCTGGAAGTCAAGCGCGAGTTGTATCAGACGTTCAGCCTGCTCGGGCAACCGCGCGAGAAGGTAAAGCCGCTCGCTTCATTGCTTCGCAACGCGGGACTGGCGGGCGGTTCGCGTGTGGGCGTGGCCGGATGGAAATATTTCTCGGCTGCGGAGTTTGAAAATCCGCAGGAAGTTTTGGATGCGCCGGAATTTGTGGCGCGCTCGGTGCGCGCCGCCATTGAACCCGGCGGCCGCGCCACCAACGAAACGGCTCTATTTATGGAGGCCGAGAACGGCCTGCGTAGCATCCTTGAAGCGGAGCAGATCGCCGACTTCGAGTGGGTGGCGACGCACAATTCGCAGAGTGTGCTGCAAGGAATTCGCGCTCTCAAGCCGGGCATGACGGAGATGCAGGGCTTCGCCGCGATGGCAACCTGCGGCCTGCCCTTTGGGTGCTATCCGACTTGCGCCGGCGGCGAGCGCTTTCTGAAGAATCTTCTGGTGAGTCCGTCGGATCGGAAGTTTCGTCTCGGCGATCCGGTGGCGATGACCTGCTCGTATCAGGGGGCGAACACCTGCCGCTTTGGGTGGATCGCGCGCGGGCCGCGCGATTTGCCGAGAGCGCTGCGCGATTACGTGGAGAAATCGGCTGCGCCGTACGCAGAAGCGTTAGCCGCGTGGTACCAGACGTTGCGCGTCGGCGTCTCGGGTCATGAACTCTATCACTCGGCGTGGGATCGAATGACTCCGCTCGGTTTTGCATTTGGCTTGAACATCGGCCACCAGATCGCGGCCGATGAGTGGACCGACAGCATGTCCGATACTGGATCGAGCAAGAAAGTTCGCAGCGGCATGTATTGGCAGGCGGACTTTTTCGCCGCGATAGCGACTCCGCACTTCGGAGCGTTCGCGGAAGACGGCGTCGTGGTGGCGGACGCGGGTTTGCGCGACCAAATCAAGCGGCGTTGGCCGGCGGCGTGGAAACGATTTCAGGCGAGGCGGCGGTTCATGACTGAACAGCTTGGTTTTTCGATTGGTGAGGAGGTGCTGCCGATGTCTAATTTCCCTGCCGCGGTGATTCCGCATTTTCTGGCTAGCGACCAGTGTCTGGCACGCCGCCGGTAAGCTGCAGGCATTTCGCGGGCGAGGCAGCGCGCGCCACATTTACCATCCCCATGCGAGCGCCGCGCCACCGGCGATGCCGGCATCGGCGCCGTAAAAAGCTTTGACGATGGGGATTTCCTGGCAGCGCGGATTGATGCTGCAGGCCGGCAGATGTTGCGTGATCTCGCCGAAAAACGGCACCAGCATGGAGGCCGCGCCGCCGCCGATAATGATGACATCGGGTTCCAGCAGATCGATGATGTTGCCCAGCCATTGCGTCAGCAACTCGATGGTCTCGCGCAGAATTTCTTCGGCCAACAAATCCCCTGAAGCGTAGGCCTGACCAACCATTTCACTGGTGATGCCTTCCGCGTTGCCCTGGGCCAGCGCCAAAAGTGCCGAACCGCGCGCGGGATCCCGGGAGGCCTTGGCGCGGGCTCTGCGCGCGATGGCTGGCCCAGCCGCCAACACCTCGATGCAGCCATGCTTGCCGCAGGCGCAGCGCGGCCCGCGATAATCAATGCTCATGTGGCCGCCTTCGGCGGCGGCGCCGGTGCGTCCGTGATAGATGTCGCCGTCGAACACAATTCCGGTACCGATGCCGGTGCCGATGGTCGCGTAGAAGACGTTGCGGTAACCGCGTCCCGCGCCCCAGCGATATTCCGCCAGTGCCGCGGCGTTGCCGTCGTTGTCGATTCTGACCGGCATGTCCTTCAGAGGAAAAGCGAAAGCGCGGGACAAGGCCGCACCTAAAGGGAAATTGCGCCAGCAGGGCAGGTTGGGGGGATTGATGATCACTCCGCTTTTCGGATCGAGCGGACCGGGAGAGCAGACGCCGATACCGCGGATGAGTTTCTTCGCGGCTTGGTCATCTGCAAAAAGCAAATCGATGGCCGAGGTGACCGCGTTGACTCCGTCGTCTGCCGACCCGTTGGCCGCCATGGGCGCGCGCCCCTGGCGCTTGATCTCGCCCTGACCGTTCACCAGGCCGACTGCAACTTTGGTACCGCCGATATCCACGCCAATTACCAGCGCGTCATTGCTCGCGTTGCTCACTCTTTTCCTCCACCAGCTTCGATCGCACGCCGCGCTTCCAGGTAGCGGCCCAAAGCATTCTGCCACGACGGCATGACGATGCCATACGGTTCGAGGCTGCGCGGCGAGAGTACGGAATATTTTGGCCGCTCGGCGGGGCGGGGGAATCTGTCGCTCGTGGTCGGGCGAACTAGCGTTGACAACCCTGCACGAGACACAATTTCGCGAGCGAAGTCGAAGCGTGTTCCCTGGCCGGCATTGGTCACATGAACAAAACCGGCGGCATTTTTGTCGCAGAGTTGTTGAATGGCGCGCGCCGCGTCGGAGGCGTAGGTCGGGCACCCGGTCTGATCGTTCACGACTTCAATTCCGGCCCGGCTGGCCGCGGCGTCGAGAATGGCGTCGCAAAAGTTGCGCCGTCCGGTGCCGAACAACCAGGAGGTGCGGCAGATGCAGGCTTGGGGCAGTATTTCCGCGACGGCTGTTTCTGCATCCACTTTTGATTGGCCGTAAACGCTGAGGGCATGACGAGGATTGTCCACTTCATACGGCGCAGATCTTTTCCCGTCGAAGACGTAATCGGTGCTGAGAAAAAGAAGGCGCGCTCCGGAATGCTTCGCCGCATTCGCCACCTGGATAGGGCCTTTGTAGTTCACATCTCTGGCGAGTTGCGGATTGGTTTCGCATCCATCCACATCGGTGAAAGCGGCGGAGAGGATGATCCAATCAGGCCGGATTTGCTCGATGGCCCGCGATACCTGCCCCGCGTCGCGAATATCAACTTCTTTGGAACTCGGCCCAACTAGTTCATCGCGCCCGCCAGCGCGCTCCCAGGGTTGCAGGAGAGCTTTGCCGAGGAGACCGGAGGCACCGAGGATGAGAATCCGCATCGCGGGTTATACGTTCGCTGGAACGACGGTTGATTGTAAATAAAAAGGGAAGAATATTCTTCGGGGCGGACGATCCCGGTGCATCGCGGACCAAAAACCACGGAGAACGCAAGGTGCAAATGGGGAGGCAAACTCGTAGCGGGATTCAGGCGGCGGATCTGTCCTGCTGCGCCTGGCGCACAGGGATCTGGGACGGCGAAAGCGGGACGAATTTGTCGCGGCCAGCCAACAATTCTTGGTAAAGAGAATCGACCTGAGCCACGACTTGAGGCCACAGGTAGCGACTCCTGACTCTGGCCTGTCCTCGTGCGGCCGCAGCATGGCGCAGAAATGGATTTGCGATAAGGGATCGTAGAGCGCGTTCCAGGTCGTCCACGTCGCCGGGCTTAAAAGTGAAACCTGCGCCCGCTATCAACTCGCGATTTTCGGGAATATCGCTGACCAGCGCACAGACGTTCGCGCCCATGGCATCGAGCAGCGCGAGAGACAAGCCTTCGAGGTCGGAGGGCAAGACAAAAAGCATGGCGTTGGTGATCAGTTCCTCAAGCTCTTCGCCATTCACCCAGTCCAGAAAAACAATTTTCTCGCTGGTATGGGTTCGCAGTTCGCGAGCATAGTCGTCGGAGTGACTGGAGCCACCGGCGAGCGCAAGTTTTGCAGTGGAGTGAAGCCGTTCGTACGCCTCGATCAGGAGATGGCAATTTTTCTCCGGTGATAAACGCCCCAGAAAAAGAATGTAATTGCCTGGCTCCAGGCCATGCCGAAGAATGAGCGAGGCCTCCCGCCGCCTGCGGATGGTGGTTGCATTGGGAATGTACGAAGTTTCAGCGGAATACTTCTCCAAGAAATATCGATGAAGGGTTTGCGAGACCACGATGGTGGCGTCAGGAAAGCGGATCGCGGCACGCTCGCCGCAGCGCAAGACCAGGGCCGCGAAGGCGCCCCACTTCTTGCGGCGGCCATCGAGTCCCTGAACCGTGACCACGGTTTTCTTCCCCAGGAGGCGTGGCAAGAATGAGAAGAATGCCGGCCCGAGAGCCTGGTAGTGCAGGATGTCGCAACCATGGAGCATGGCATGAACCGTGCTTAAGGCAGTGTGGATGGCGGTCTCGAGGTGTTTGGAGCGCAGCGTCGGCAGGCGCACCAGACGCATCCCGTTGTGCGATTCAATCGGTGGAGTGAAGTAGCTGCGGCAATAGACCACCACTTCATGGCCCATGGCTGCTAGCCCGGCCCCAGCCTCTTCGAAGCAGGTTTCGATGCCGCTGTATTTCGACACCACCCCCCGGCCGCCCAGGAAGGCGACTTTGATTTTGCGCGGCGGAAACCTCCTTTGCGACTGCACCTGCGGTTCCTCGCTGTCTTTAGCCACCTTGCCGGAGCCGGAATCGAACACCACGCGGAGGGTCGCCGTGATCGCCGCGCTTGCGCCTGCTTGCGAATCTTCAACCGTCAGTTTTTGCATGACTGCCATCTCGGGCACGGCCCCTTCGGCACTTGGCATTTGCAGATCTCCGTTGACCGTTTCCGCGGCTGGAACCTTCACACGCGCTCGCGGGCAAAACGCTTTCTCGGCAATGAGTTGCTCATAGATATGCGTCAGCGCCGCGTAGTGATCGTCGGGCGAATACTCCTTTCGAACCAACTCGTGGCCGGCGGCGCCCATCGCCTCGGCCTGTCGCGGATAAGCGACCAGAAAAGCAATGGCGTCGGCCAAGGCTTCGATGTCCCCGACTGGTACGAGCAAGCCGGTCTGGTTGTGATGGACTATCTCGCGGCGCGAGCCCAGATCCGTCGCGACCACGGCGCGCCCGTGGGCATACGATTCGAGAATACTTTTTCCGAATGTTTCGTAAGCATGCGAGGGCAGGACGGTGATCTGTGACGCCGCAATTGCCTTACTCAAAGTGGGACTGTCTAAGTGTCCGAGAAACTCGACGTTCTGCAGTCCTAGATCTTTGACGCTCGCCTCGAGCTCTGCACGCTGATTCCCATCGCCGGCGATTTGCAAACGAATATTTGGAAGTCTATGCATGACACGCAGCAAATCGGCCACGCCTTTTTCCGCGGAGAGCCGTCCGAAGTAAAGAATCGGGGCTTGGGCATTGATCGCCTGGGGCTTTGCCAAATGTTGGAAGTGAGGCAGAACCTTAATTTTTTTTGCCGGCCAGCCGTTCTCGATCAACTTTTGCTTTACGAATCGGCTGGGCGCCAGAAAACGATCGACACACTTGCCATAGGTTCGCATCCATTTGTGCAGATAGGCTTCCGCCGCCAGCAGCAGAGCCGATCCCGTTGGCCCCTGGTAACAGCCTTCATTCATCACATGCCAGAATTGTCCTCCCGCGCAGCGTTCGCAGGCGTTGCCATGGGAGACCAGGTTGTAGCTGGGACAAAGCAGCTTGAAATCGTTCACGTGATACAGAACCGGAATGCGCCGAGCCTTCAGCTCCCACAGAACTGATGGAGACAGATGATGGTAGATGTTGCGCACGTGGGCCACGTCGGGGCGAAAATCCTCGATCATCCGTCTGATTCGGCGGCGCGATTCGCCTGAATACATGGCTCGCGCCGCGAGGCTGATTTTTTCTAGCGGACTGCGCTGGCCGTTCTTGAAATCCACCTGCGGAATGAAGTGACGATCGAATCTTGTTGGTTCACCCCGCGCATCAGCCATGGCAAACAGGGCGGCGGCGTTTCCCCGCGCCTTCATCAGCTCCATGACTTCGAACAGATAGGACTCGGTTCCGCTGAATGGAAAGTTATATTTGTTGCAATAGAGAATTCGCATGAGATTGGTCTCGAGGCTGCTTCGTCATGGGATGAATGAACACCCGGTGAATGAACAGTTCGCTAAATCTGGCCAGGTTTTGTCCGCGATCGAAATGGTCCAACACAAACTGACGGCCGCACTGCCGAATAGGTGCGAACGCGGCACGCCGTTCGCTGATGGTCTGCACTTGTCCCGCAAAATCGTCGATGCAACCCGGGCGATACACAAAACCCGTTTTCCCGTGAATGACCAGCTCGGGAATTCCGGTGATCGCGGGCGCAAGAACCAGCTTTCCGTGCGCCATGCCTTCCATAAGGACCAAAGGAAGTCCCTCGCTGCGGCTGGTGAGCACCACCAGGTCGCAGGCGGCATAAAACGAGTCGAGCTGGGCGCGGCTAAGATGGCCGAGTAGGCAAACTTCGTCCTGAAGATTGAGGCCGCGAATCAGGCGCTCCAACTCGCGACGCTCGGACCCTTCACCAGCGATCCAACAGCGGAAGAGGGTGCCCTGGTTTTTCAATTTTCGGCAGGCACGCACGAGGAAGGCATGATCCTTTACCGGATGCAAACGTCCTACCGATAACATGATGATCGGGTGCGGCGCGGAAACCAGCTTTCCCGGTGTGAGTACATCCTCGACGGCGGACGTCCCCATTCTGCGGAGTAATATCTTCTCCGGATCGACGTGCGGATGCCTTTGGCAGTAGATGGCGGCGATTGAATTCCGAGATGGTCAGGCAGAATTTGCACTCGGCCAGCTTAGTATCCAGATAGGCGGGGTGAAGCAGCAGATCGGAGCCATGCAGGGTCAGGCTGAACGGGATGCCCACGAGCCTGGCCGCAACCAGGGCAACCCACGACGCGAAGTAACCATGATGAACATGGATATGCCGAATCCCGCGGCCGCGTAACTGCAGCGCATAGCAGACGCCCAGCCAGGTATGCCCTAGCGCGCGAATCCGTCGCCGCAACGGTTCCCGTCCGCGAAACAGAGCGCGCCCCAGAAGGCCAGCCAATAAGTGGAACTTGCAGATGCCAAACCATAGGCCCCGAGCCAACAGTGCGAGCTTGAGTGGAAGCAGGTAAAGCGTCTCCGCCATGAATTTTTGCTGATAAGGGTCCAGGCCTGCAACGGGCTGGCGCGCGCTGCAAGCAATCACACTCACTCCGCGCTTACGCAACTCCTGAATCTCCTCCATTACGTAAGGCTCGACCGGAGAGGGAAACTGATTTGCCAGGTAAGCCACGGTCGCGAGCTTAGGCATGCCGCACCGCCCGGGTTGTTGACAAACAGTCCTGCGCGCTGAGAATTCCGGCGAGAGTAAACAAAAGCCCATTCACGAACTGGTAGTTCATGACCACAAAGCAGGCGTTCAGCACGTACACGCCCAGCACCACCGGCCAAAGTTCACGGAAGCTGGAATCAAGAAAATGTGCGGGAGCTGCCGGCGAAGGCACGACGCAGCGGGATAGCCGCAACAGATCGATCAGCACCCAGCCGTACAGCGCGAGACCCACCACGCCGAACTCCACGCCGATTTCCAAGAATGTGTTGTGGAAGAAAAACTCAGATTGATGGAAGTCGCTGACGCGTTTTTCCAGATCGGCCTGCCACTCGCCGGCTCCCCATCCCAGCCATGGCTTAGCCCGAAACATGTCCCAGCCCGCCCGGTACATGGCCATGCGGAACTCAACCGGGCTGCGTTCTTGCAGGCGCTCCGTCACTGATTGGTGGACATCTTCGAAGGTGAGGGCGCACAGTGAGCCAAAGACCGCGGCCAACACCAGATACAGACATGCCCGCCGAATACGCAGACTGGTGGAGAATCCCAGCAGAATTAAAATCGAGAGGGCGAATGAGATCCAAACCGCTCGGGTTTTGGTCGCCAGAATTGCGAGGGGCAGCGCCATCAGGAAGATGAGGGCCACAATTCCGCGCAACCGCCGGCGGCGATAGCAGTCGAGGGCAATCAGACCCAGCAGATTCAGAGTTACGCCATTCGCCACCGCTTGCAAAAACGGGCCGCGCGCGCGGTCGGCGTGAATGCCAATGCTTTCGTCCACGATGAACGGTGGCAAAATGAGCCACTTTTCCCCAACCAGAAACAGGATGGCGGTAACGCTCAAATAGGCCAAGACTACAAGCAGGAAAATCTCGAGTGCGCGCAGCGATTGTTCGGTATCAAAGATCAGTCCGGCCAGAACGTATAGAGTGAACGGCACCACCCACTTGGCGGCGATCACGCTCCAGGTTTCCGCGTCGCAGGACTGACTGACCGCATTAGTGACTGTCAACAGCACCAGCAAAAACATGGGCAAAGTGATGGGGAGGCCGACTGGGAAAGTTTGCTGGAGAAGCAGCATGCGTAAGATCACCACGGCCACCAGCAGTCCGAAGGCAATGCGATCCAGGCTATAGAGCTTGAGATCAGGCGGACGAAACAGCATTGCGGTCAGCATGACCAGGAAGACGGGTACCGGATTCGAAACCAGAACTTGCACCGGCCGAATGACCGCCGCGAAGCTCCAGACGGCCGCCTGCGAATCGCCGGCGCGACAAGTCCGGCTCGAAATCATTGATGACAAGCGCGTGGCCGGCATTTATGTCCCGCTCCCGCGCAGAACGGCGGCGACGGTCTGAAACAGGATGCGCACGTCGAGCCACAGGCTCCAATGCTCGATGTATTCCAGGTCCAGCTTTAAATTCCGGTGAAATGACGGATCGTTACGCGCCGTGACTTGCCACAATCCGGTGATCCCCGGAGTAACATCCAGCCGGCGGAAATGATCGATGGCATAGCGCTCGAAGTCGTCGAGCGGGTGCGGTCGCGGGCCCACCAGGCTCATCTCGCCGCGCAACACATTCCACAGTTGCGGCAATTCGTCGAGACTGTAGCGTCGCAGGAACCGGCCTGCGCGAGTGACCCTGGGGTCGCACGCCAGCTTGAAAGTGGGACCCTCCCGCTCGTTCTGGCGGCGCAGGGAATCCTTGATTTGATCGGCATCGCCGACCATGCTGCGGAACTTACAGCACAGAAAAGACCGCCCCTTCTTACCTACACGCTGCCCCCGATAAAGGACCGGGCCGGGTGAATCCAGCCGGATGAGCAATGCAATCAACGCCAGCAGCGGCGAGGTTAGCAACAATAGAGTTGCCGACAGAGCTGCGTCGGCAGCGCGTTTCAGGAAAAGAGGCAACGCGGGCAAATGTTCGCGATGCAGACTAAGAACCGGAAGGTCTCCCACCTTGTCGAGCAGCACCGATTCGGGACCGAGACCAAGAAGGTCTGGCATGATTTTCAGTGCCACGCGGCTCTTTTGCGCTTCCAGCACGACCCGCGAAACCTGCTCGCGCTGGTACGGTGCAGTCATGATAATTTCGTCCACAAACTGAGCGCGGGCGATGCCTGCGAGGTCGTTCACGCGTCCGAGCACATCGCCCCCGAGAGCCTCTGAGTCGTCCAGAAAGCCTCGCACCTCACAGCCTGTGGAAGGATGCTGACGAAGATAGCTGGCTAGTTCCCGTCCAGCGGTCTGGCTGCCAATGATCAGGACGTTGCGTTTCGCGGGGCCATAGCCCGGAGAGGTGAGCCGCACCTTGTTCCCACGGATCAGCGGTACCGCAGCCAAGGCAGGGGGGTTCGGTTCGATTCTGACGAAAGCGGGCGCGGTCACCGGAGAAACTCCTCTTCTCGGAACTAGTGTGGCCAGATGCAGGCGCGTCCGAGACGCCATGCAACACGATTGCTACAACTTCCGATAAAGCTTTTCTGGAATAGGAAACGTCCGCTCGCTGAGCACCACGCCCAGCAGACGGGCATGGGCAGTTTGCAGGGCTTCTTTGGTTTTTTGCGCGGCGACCCGCCGCGTCGCGTTCGCCTCCACCACCAGCGCGACTCCGTCACTCAACTGGGCAAGCGCTGCGGCTTCGCTATAGCAGCCGGCAGGGGGCCCATGAAGTACGGTGTAATCGAATTCCAACCGAAGATCCGAGAGGCGGCGCGCCAGAGAGTCAACCGACAGCTGACTCTCACCAAATAGAAGCTTTCGTGGCGCCAGCCAAAGATTGGGAGAAATATTCTGCGAAGCATTCCTCAGGGAGCCAAAGACATCATCTTTTCGATCGGCATCGTTACTTCGACTCGGGTCATCGGTTCTCCAAAAGACGCTCTCCAACTCGGGCTTGTGCGCATTGGCCTCGGCCACGCACACGCTTCCCGCCACTTGCCAGGACAGCGCCCTGGCAACTTCCATGCAGATCTCGGCGATATAGGTGCTTTCGTCCACGGCGCAAATCACAATGTGCCGGGAAGCCTTTGCCCGGCCAGGGAAGAACACTTGCCTCACCAGCGAGTGGATCTGCGTCTGCGCGAAGCGTGCCGACTCCCAACCCTCCAGGACCGGTATGGCCGGAGCCACGGCAGACTCCGGCTGCGCCGGGGTGGCCACAACATCCGGTTGCTGAACCGCCTGGAACAGTTCCACCACGGTGCTCATAAAAAAACTTCCTTTCCCGATGCGTTACGTGCCGCCGCGAGGTAATGAGGCCAACACTGGCGTTCCCAAGAACGCCATCACTTCATCCGGAGTGCGAAATGCCGGATTCAGCCGGTCCACCGCGAATGCCAGGCTGGTGCTCAAAGCTCCGGCAAAGAAAAGGGTGAGAATTCCGAAAGACAAGACCGATCGCGCCGGCAACGCCGGCACTGCGGGGTGTTCGGCGATTGCAACGTTCAGAATGCGCTCATGATCCAGCGCATCTCCAATTCTCGCCTCCTCGCGTTTGCCCAGATAGAGCAGATACTCTTCTTCAGCCGCTTTGAGATTGCTGAGCAACTCATCTTGCTCGATGGCGCGATCCCCAAGTTGCCCAGCCTCACTTTGATAACCGAGCAACAGCTTTTTTTCCGCGACGGCCCGGGCTTGCAAGGCCCCTAACTCAACCTCGGATTTCACCAGTTCGCTCTGTGCCCAGGCATGGTCAGGATCGAGATCGGTGCTCTGATCCCGCAGCGGCGATATCTCCTCCTGGGCGATCGAACCCTTGGTCTCAGCGATCTCCTGATCTACCTCCTGCACCAGGCGGTAGGAAGGATCGAATTTTGTCAGTAATTCAGTACGTTTAAGCTGCAATTCGAGCAGTCTGGCTTTGATTTTGGCCATCAACTGAGGATTGTCGGAGTTGCGAATCAGGGTGGTGGCCCGTTCCGGCATGGAAGGTAACTTTGCCAGCAACATCCGCACTCGCTGTGCCGTGGCGGAGATCTCTACCTGGTTGGTCCGTTCATTGGCTTCGGCTTCGCCCAGCCTTTGCAAGGCAATATCGCGCTGCTGGGCCGCGGAAACGACGCCTTCGGTTCGGGTAAAGTCCATCAACTGCAACTCGGCGGTTTGCAGATTGGAACGTGACTCTACGATCTGCTGCTCGAAGAAATTGCTTTCGCCGGACGGACGGTTCAATCGAGCGTGTCGTTCGAGATAGGCACCCGCCAGGCATTTCAAAACCAGTGCGGCCTTTGCCGGATCGGCGGAGTCGTAGCTCACGTCAATCAAGGTGGTTTTCTTGACGGCTTCGACATCGAGATCCCGGCTAAGGCGCCGCACGGCCCGGGCGAGCCGTTCGTCATCGCTCTCTCCCAGCAGTTTCCAGATCGAGAAGCCCTTCTCCGGAAAAAGCCCCGCCGCCTGAGTCACCGTGCGCAGAATCTCCTGATCGCGCAGCAATTCCACTTCAGAATTCAAATCTTCCTCGGTCACACCCTCATGTTCAAACTCGACTTGCGTCGGGGTTGCGGTCACCGCGGGGTCCACGCGGCTGCGGCTTATCAGGACGCTCATTTCCGCGCGAAAAGCTGGCGCCGTCAACCGGTATCCCAAACATCCCAGCGCGATTACCAGGAACGTGATCGCCTGCAAACGGCGTTGTCGAAAGATGACCGCCAGCAAGTCCCGCGCGGTGACGGACGGTAGTCGGGTTGATCCGGCGATCACACGCAGTTCTTCCATTTGGGTCTTCCGGCGGCCAGTTACGCGGTGTCCCTTATGTTCCGGTCAAAACTGCGTCGGTGACGCGTACAAACTCAGATCCGACGACGGCAAATAGCGGCGGATCTTGGAAATAGTATTCTGGGGCACGAAAATCATGTCGCCCGGCTGCAGATGAATGTCCTCGGCCAGGTTTCTCGAGCTAAGCATTTGCTTGACATTCAACAGATGCGATTCCACCTGATCGTCGGAGATTCTGCGGAACAAAACCACCTGCGAATGCCGCGCCAACTCGTTGAAGCCACCGGCAATCGCGACCGCCTCCGTCACCGTAATGTCTGCCCTCAACTCGTACTTGCCTGGACGATTCACCTGCCCGCCGGCCAGAAAAAATGGCCGGTCAAAGTCCTTCAGGACGACGCTGACCTCGGGGTCATGCATCACCGGTGAGTAAGCCTTCCGCACTGCTTCCCTGAACTGACTAATGGTCAGATCTTGCGCATAGAGCTCAGTTTCTCCCTTCAAAGCGATAAAGCCATCGGGTTGGACAGTGACGCTTTGGTTGAACTCAGGGGCGAAGGTGAAACCAATCTCCAGCACATCGCTTTTTCGGATCCGGTAGAGCGGACGGCGTTCTCCCGCCTGAGCTGGACTCGGCGCGCCGTCCGCGGTTACGGATCTAGTGGTGTCCGTCGTGGCGGAGGTTCCGGCGGGGGTAGGCCGGGTTTGCGGAGCTGCGGCCACCACTAAACTCAGAGACAACGCGCATTCCCTCAGGATCAAAGCCGTGTATTTATGGAGCATATTTTCCCAGTTCGAAGTTGCGCGTTGAACTTTGGAAAAACTAACCCCTAGGCTTCTCTCTCACAAGTCATGGGAAGTTCTGTCCACGAAGGTGGACGCAGCGGCTCAGCAAGGCGCAGCGCCCCTGATGCCACGCTGCGGTGGGCAATCGCCGATCATCGCCATCCAAGACCAATCCACCGGTCGAGCATTTGTTGTCCCGTTTCGGGTACGTACTCGAAAGTAGGCTTGCGGCGAGAAAGCGAGATGAAGGTGCTCTCTCCGCGAACTCGCGGCGGTGGAGCTTTCCGTTGAGGTGGCAATCAGTTGCGAAAGGTTCGGAATCGGGAAGAAAGCATTGCGATTCGGCTTATGGCCGGCTTTTCCACACCGTTACCCTTTGCTGCCCGCGAACGCCGTCACAGAATTCTCGCCATAAAGCCGCTAGATTCGGCACTGAAGTTTTTCATTCTGCGAATTCTCAACAATTATCAATATGGAATCTCTCATTGATCCCGGCACTCAAACTCATCCTGGCTCTCAAACCGTCTCCGTCTTGATTGTCGACTCCAATCAAATGCAACGTCAGTTGTTGTTACGCGCCTTGCGGCGTCGGCCTGAGTTTCGCGTATCGGCGTGCAATGCGGAAAAAGACGGAATTCTGCGGGCGGTTGCCGCGGAGGAGGTGCGGGTGATAGTCATGAACGCGGAACATGGCCGCGGCCGCCAGGATATGGTCCTGGTACGGCGCATCCATCTGGCTTATCCGGCAGTGGCGAAGATCCTGCTGATTGACGCCAGTCATCGGGAACTGGTCGTAACCGCATTCCGCTCCGGGGTTCGTGGGCTCTTCTGCTTTCCCGACAATCCATTTCGTTTGCTGTGCCGTTGCATCCAGACCGTGGCGCGTGGCCAGGTTTGGGCCAATCACGAACAGCTGCACTTCCTGCTGGAGGCGATGAGCGAGGTGCCCTCGTTGCCGGTGGTCAACTTAAACGGCAAAAGACTGCTCACCTTGCGCGAAGAGCAGGTCGTGGCCTTGGTCGCGGACGGCCTCAGCAATCGCGATGTAGCGCTCGAGTTGCGGCTAAGCGAGCACACCGTGAAGAAGTACCTGTTCCGCATCTTCGATAAGCTCGGCGTCTCCAGTAGGGTGGAGTTGGTACTTTACGCTGTCAACCATGGCGGACGCCTGCAAGCCGAGTGGATGGCCGGCTCAGTGGCGTAGGCTCGGGTTGTCGTTGAAACCCTACTCCAACCCCTGTATAAACTGGGGACGAGACCCGTGCCCGAAACTCCGCCCCATGGCCGCCGGATCACCGTGATTGCCTCCGGGCTGCTCTGCGGGATTCTCGCCCTGGTGGTGATCTTCACCAATCGCGCCGCATTCTTCAGCCCTTTGACCATCGTGGTGGTAGCAGCCATCGGAGCCGCGGCGGTTCTGTTGCAATTGCGCTTGCGCAATGCGGAGCAGCGCACCCCGCTTCACCCGCCCGCCTGGCTGAATATTCTGGGAATCGTCTTTGCTCTGGTCGCGCTATTCGGAGACCGTCTTCACCTCAAGCCTCAGGCGGAGCAACTGCTGGCGCTAGGCGCCATTGGCTGCTTCGGGATCAGCAGCCTGATCATTTTGCACGCCTTCCGCAAGGACCGGCTGGGTGCGAAGTAATTGGGCTTGCCCGTGACCTGTTCGCTCTTAACGATTATTTGAAACTGTTCCTAAAGAGGATTATCTCAGCCTCTTTCCTTCTGGTCGTGCCGACTACGAAAAAGTAGTCGGCCTTCAATGCGGCGGGCGGTTTTCGATTCGCGCGAGGGCAAAGAGTCGTTAGGTACAAGTATTCTCTCGGCCCGCTCAGTGCGAAAGGCAGTTTGTCGAGGCTTGGTGGCCGATTCAATGTCGGCGCAATAGATCCTATATGCTATCCAATATTTGCGGCCTGTAACTAGCCGCAGATAAACGGACGGCCCTTGCCGAAGTGCTCGGGCGTGACAAAAGCAAAGGATCGCTCACGGCGGAAGAACTGGCACTCACAAAGCCGGATTCGATAAGCGCGGTCTCGTTGAGCGGCAGGCTAGATGCAGTGCTGGATATTCGAGCAATAGGCAATCTGTCCAAGTTTGTAAGTCTGACCGATGTACGAACTCAGATCGACTCCAGCAACTTCGCTCAATTCATCTAACTAGGGCAACCAGGCCTACTCGTTCCGACCCAAGTGATCCGTCCTTCTTTCAACTGATTTCGTCAGGAATGGGACTAAGAAGTGCACCGTCGGCAAATGCAAAATAGGCAGGCACCTCCGGCTCCATCCTCGGCACCGGAGCCATCTGACTGATCATTTGGTGAGTCTGATCGTCGAGCTCTTTCCAGGCGCGCTCCCATTGCCACCATACCATCAGCCCCGCCAGGGCGAGCACCGCCAGGACGGCCCACAGAAGCCGTAAAACCTGGTCCGGGACTTGAGGATAGAAGCGCGTCCAGCGCGGCACTGGTTTTTCTCGCTTTTCTCTTTCGGAGGAGTCTCTTTCCGGCGAGGCGCACACACTTTGTTCCGGCAAAGACTGGCGCTGCCGGGTCCACTCCCGGATCACCGCCTGCTGATGCCGCGTCAAACCGCGAAACTCCAATCCGGAGTGCGACGCGACGCGGTAGCGCGGCACCGCTCTCACTTGCAGGCCCAACCCCAGATCGGGCAGAAGAAATTCCACCGCCAGCGTATCCGAGGCGCGAAATTCTTCCGCCACCGATATCGCCATTCCGCCTTCTCCGAGGTTCACCGCCCGCCCGCTGATGCTCTGCGGCATGCCACCGCGCAACATTGTAATTCGCACCGGAATGGCCAAAGGACAGCGCGGCGCGCGCCGATGCGCGAATGCCCGCAACCCTGCCCGGCCCCCAGTGCTCATTCTTATTTCCCCCCTCAGAGATAAAACGCCGATCTCTGCGCTTAGATGCGAAGCTGTGGAAATTCGCCCGCGAGTATAGCACTAAACCCGGTGCAGATGGGGTGAGTTGGCGACTGGTCAGGGCAAAAACCGGGGAAAAACGCGCACTTTGGTAGGGGACCAAATGGCTGGAAATGTGGAAAAATCGCGCCCGAGTCTGGCTAAAGTCCACGAATTGACAAGAATAGACCGACCACCCGGATCGGTGATTCCGGGAAAGAGGCAAAGTTCTGCACTCTGGCTGAGCTGGAGTTTAGCTTCGCCGTTTACGGCCAGCGCTTGGCGGAATCTTCCCATCCGGCGGCGCGAGCCGGCTGCGACGCGCCAGCCGCCGCTACTGCGGGCTGAGGAATACGAATGGGTTGTTGGGTCATCACGGTGCCGGCCAGAGTGGGCTTATTGTGTTCCAGTTCACTGGCAGCATCTTTATCGTCCGATAGCAGAGGAGCGGCCACTCGCAGCGCCTCCACTTCTTTTTCCAACCGGGTAAGCTCGAGCTCTTTTTGACGAAGCACTTCGTAGACATTTTTCATTGCGTTGGGCACCTGCGCACCACAGAATTAACAGAGTTAATCGCACTTTATGAGTGCAAAGAATTTTTGTCAAGAAATTACCAACCTCACCGTAGCAAACTTTGTGCTCGGCTTGTCCCGCCGGAAGACTCAGGCTTATTTCGGGCTAGTCAGTACCTTCGTAACTCCACTCCGCTGTGTGGTCGGCGCTATTCTAACTGCAATCTCCCCGAGTTCCATTTGTGAGTTGCTGTGGAAATTCCTGGACCCTTCCCGGAAATTGCCCGGAGGCCAGGCCGCGGAGGCTGGGCAGAAAAATGCCGGACTACATCGGGCGATTCGAGATTCTGAGTGAAATCGGAAGCAGTCAGTTGGCCGGCATCTACAAAGCCTCCGACCCTGACAGCGGCCAAACCATCGCGCTGAAAGTTTTGCAGGCGCAACTGCCTCCCGAACAAACCGCCGTGCTCATCCAGAACGTGCTTGAGGAAGCGGAAACCACCAAGGTTCTCAGCAGCCACAACATTGCGGTTTTATACGGAGCGGGTGAAATTGACGGCAAACTCTGCGCCGCCACTGAGTACGTACAAGGGAAAAGCATCGCTGGCATGCTGGCGCAGAACGATGCATTTTCCATCTGGGACCTGCTCGATGTCGCCCGCCAAACCTGCCAGGGCCTTGACCATGCCAACAGCCGCAAAGTATTCCATTACACGCTCGAACCCGCCAAGATTCTGGTGACCTGGGACGGCACGGTCAAGATTCTCGGCTTCGGCATTTCGACCATGGGGGCCTTCGCCGCTCAGGCAACCGGCGAGGCGCCCGAAACCTTGCGCTACATGTCTCCTGAGCAGATACAGGGGCAACCCCTTGACGGACGTTCGAATTTGTTCACCCTGGGGGCCATTCTGTATGAAATGGTTACCAGCCGCAGGGCGTTTGGCGGCAATGACGCCGATCAGGTTCGCCAGGAGATTACGGTAGGGATGCCGGTCGCGCCGGCGCAGATCAACTCCAAACTGCCGCCGGGATTGAGCGAAGTCATCATGAAAGCACTGGCCAAATCACCCGAGCAACGCTATCAATCGGGCCTCGATCTGGTGCAGGATCTGGAGCGCTGCAAGGAGAGCACGCAAGCCGCAGCCGCACCGCGCCAAATGCCGCGAGCTGCGCCGCGAACTCTCGACGGGCCCTCCTCAACCGCGGCTGAAGACACCCGATGGATTACAGGCCGAGCCGCTGCAGCTACCGCCGGCGCGGGCGCGGGAAGCCACTCTCCCTATGGCAACACAGGCTTGCCGCCCGCAGCCGCCATGTCCTCGGCCGTCGCGTGTCCGGAAACCGAATCCGCGCCCCCGGCGCCGAAGTCGCAACCACCGTCCGCGCCGTCAACCGGAGGAAATGGAAGCAAGCGGCCAAGCTTCTCTGACATGGATTCACTTCCGCCGCTTCAGGAGGCCTACGTTGCGCCTCCATCTTCACCCGACCCGGAGCCGGAACCGCTGGCCGAGCCCACGCCGCGCACCGAATCGATTTACGCTGGACCCGCTGAACCGGAAAAACCCAGAGTGCAAGCCAGTGAAATCGCCAAGAAAGCGGTCGCGGAAATTCGCAAGACGCCGCCCAAACTTTTCTTGTATGCCATCGGCGGTGCCGCCTGCGTCATTTTGCTGGTTCTGGGAGTGATCTTTTCTCGCATTCATTCCGAAAACAGCGACGACACCGCGCCGCCCCCGCCGGCTGCGGCTACCAGCGCTGCGCCGGTCGCAACGTCAAACCCGGCTGTTGCTTCAGCTACCATGGTTGCCGCCGCGCCGCCAGTCGAAACCGCTGCGCCGCCGGCCCCGGAATCGATCTCCGTCAAACCCAAGCGAGGCCATCCGCGAGTTACAAAAGTGGCTGCGCCGCCTGTTGTCGCCGCCGTTCCAGGACAACTCTCCATCAGCTCGACTCCCGGCGGCGCGCAGGTTTTGGTGGATGGACACCATAGCGACACCTGGCTTACGCCCTTTGATCTGGGCGGACTCGCCCCCGGCCAGCACCTGGTGAGCGTGAGCAAGCCGGGCTACGCCACGGAAAATCGCAGCATCGAAGTTGCCTCCGGCAGCAAATCGTTTTTGGTAGTTGAGCTTGCGCCTCTGGGCGCGACTGCGCTTATCAGCAGCGTGCCTACCGGCGCCGAGGTCTTCATGGACGGCCGCGATACCGGCCGCGCCACGCCGGCGCAGATTCCCGTGGATAAGCTGGGCAGCCACATCTTTACGGTTCGTAAGGAAGGCTATTTGGAAGAAAGCAATACCGCCACGCTGCAAGCCGGCCAGAGCTTTCAATACGCCCCGGTGCTGCGCGCTCTCGGCGTCACCGAAGACATTAAGCTGGCCGGCAAATTCAAGAAGATGTTTGGCGGCGGCGATCTTGCCGCAACCGGCACGGTCAGCCTCAAGACTCAGCCCAAGGGTGCTCAGGTCGCGGTCAACCGTCACGTCCTCGACAAGGGCTCTCCGGTGGATTTCTATCTCAACCCGGGAACCTACATGATCGACATCACGCTGTCCGGCTACAAAGACGTTCATCGCGTCATCACCGTCGACCGCGGTGCGAAAGTCGTGGTGGACGAAGTGCTCGAACACCAGTAGCCGTCCCGCTTAGCGCCGGAAAGTCGACGCGTAGCCCGCGCGATAGCCTCTCTCATACTCCGCCCGATACGCGTTCCTGTCGCCATACTCGCGATGGTAGCCATGGTCCGCGGGCCCGTATTGGCCGCGCGGATATGGATTGAAAGGCTTGTAGTGGCTGAGATCGTGATAGCCCATGCGCGAGCCATCGTCATAGCCCGTACTGCGTGCGATGCGCCGGCCATCGTTCTGGTAACCATACTGACTGGGTGGAGCATAGTAGCCGTATCCAACCGGGACACGCGCCGCGCAACTGCAGGCCATCGCCGCCGCCAACCCCACTCCCGCCAATTTAATGATTCGCGACATGATTGCATCCTCCTGCCAGAAAACCGCACTTCATGCGAACCCGCGACATCGCGAAAAGTTGCTAGGCTTCGCATTGTGCGCTCTTCCGCCAATTGCCTGGGGGACAGCCGTCCCGGCTGTCCTAGCCTTGTTGCCATCGGCTTGTTCATATTGGCTGGATCAATGGGCTGATTGCCACGCGAGCCATGCCGGACGCAAGTGTTAGACTTTTTGGGTGGCGCAGAATACGCCTATCCAGCGAATTGGAATCCTCGGCGCGGGCACCATGGGCAACGGTATCGCTCACGTCTTCGCCCGCGGCGGATTTACGGTCACGCTCTGCGATGTCGAGCAGCGTTATCTCGACCGCGCTCTTTCGACTATCGAGAAGAATCTCGACCGCGAGGTCGGTAAGAACAAAATCACTCCCGGCGAGAAAGCCGCAGCGCTGCAGCGGATTGTATTAACCGTCGATCGCGCCCAGCTCGCGGGCTGCGATTTCGTGATCGAAGCGGCCACCGAGAAATTTGCGATCAAAGCCGAACTTTTCCAACAGCTCGACACCATCCTTCCACCGGGGATCATTCTCGCCTCGAATACATCTTCAATCTCGATTACGAAATTGGGCGCGCTGACCCGGCGCCCGGAGAAAGTCATTGGCATGCATTTCTTCAATCCTGTGCCGGTGATGAAGCTGGTCGAAGTCATTCGCGGCCTATCTACCTCGACTGAAACGTTTGCGACGGCTTGCGACCTCGCGCTGCGAGTCGAAAAAACATCCGTCGAAGTCAACGACGCTCCCGGCTTTGTCTCCAACCGCGTGCTGATGCCGCTGTTGAATGAAGCTATGTTTGCGGTGATGGAAGGCGTAGCCACGCCCGCCGCCATCGATGAAGTTTTCAAGCTAGGCATGGCGCATCCCATGGGGCCGCTGGCGCTGGCTGACTTCATCGGCCTCGATGTCTGCCTCGACATCATGCGGGTTTTGCAGGAAGGCCTGGGCGATCCCAAATACCGCCCCTGCCCCTTGCTCATCAAAATGGTGGATGCGGGCTGGCTGGGCAAGAAGAGTGGCCGAGGGTTTTATGTGTACTAAGACCGCCTTGACGTTCTCGGCGCTCCGCGTTTCTCCCCACGCTCTCGGTATCCTCGAGGTCCATCGAATTTCGCGTAGACTTTACCAGGGAGGACGCTGATCCCGCTTGCCTGTTAAGACGAACGATCGCGCCGTCTATTCTCTTGCCGTCGTCCTTGGCGTCGTCGCCGGCGCACTCGACGTCCTGATTGGCGACCTGCTGCTCACCGCTCTCTGCGTTGCCGCCTTCACCATGCTGCTGGGCGCGCTGCGCCCGCAAAAACCCTGGCGCTGGACGCTCCTGGTCGCCGCCTGCGTGCCCATTCTCCATCTGCTGGCGTATTTTTTTCTCACCCAACGGCCCGACCGCGCCCACCTCTACGAATCCTTTCTTGGATTCCTTACCGGCATCGCCGGCGCCTACGGCGGCGCGCTGGGGCGCAAAGCTGTGCAGGAGCTGTTTAGGAGCTAGCTGCCGGCCGTCATCGTCTAGCTTTTAGCTCCGAGCCAAACCGCGCCACGGATTTCGCGGATCAAACCCAAGCAATTTCAATTCTTCAGGAAAACCTTCTTGGTGCGGGTTTGACAATTTGAAATCGTCATCTTTTGATCGCTTGCTATTGCTGATCCTGGATTCTTAATATTCCTTAATCGTTTTTGATGGTGGAGGCGCATGGCGCAGTTTTGTCTTGGCTGAGAGCTCAACGCTCGACAGCCCCCAAAAGTCTTGCTTAACCAGATAGTTACTCCACTTCCACAGCCACAACGCGTATTCTCGCCACATGGGAGTTTGTGTCTCCGTTCTTGCCAGCGGCAGCCGCGGCAACAGCGCCGTCGTCTCCAGCGCCAGCACCCGCATTCTGGTGGATGCCGGCATCTCCTGCCGCGAGACTTTCAAGCGCCTGCGCGCCGCCGGCGACGATCCCCACTCCCTGGCTGCCATCGTCATCACTCACGAGCACTCCGATCACGTCTACGGCCTGGCGGTGCTGGCCAAAAAACTAAAAGTTCCCGTGTTCATGACGGGCTCTACCCATCAGGCCTGGGCGCGCGCTCTGCGCGACGAAAATGGCGAGCTGCCCGTCCTCGAACGTCTGGAAGTTTTCAGCTCCGGCCACAGCTTTCGTATTGGCGACATTGAAGTCACGCCCTTCACCATTCCCCACGATGCCGCCGATCCCGTGGGTTTTACCTTCCGCGCCGAAGGCGTCAAAGCCGGCTTTGCCACCGATCTTGGCTATGTTCCGGCCAGCGTGCGCGATCACCTGCGCGGCTGCGATGTACTGCTCATCGAATCCAATCACGATGTCGAAATGCTGCGCGTCGGTCCTTATCCCTGGTCGGTTAAGCAACGCGTCATGAGCCGGGTGGGGCATCTTTCGAATGAGGCGCTCGCGGAATTCTTTCTGACCGACTATGATGGCGGAGCAGCGTACGTGGTTCTGGCACATCTTTCCGAGCAGAATAATCATCCGGAACTGGCGCGGGCCGCCGCGGAGAAAGCTCTCGGCCCTCGTCAAACGTTGCTGCAGAACCGCGTGCAGCTGGCCGTGCAGGCCGAACCCATGCAACCAATCCGGTTGTAGATCATCTGTTGACTTATGCGCGAGTGCGTTGAACCCATCGTGGGCAACATTCTGGCTGGCTGGCGCTACGATATCTCAGGCCTCGCGCCGGAGATGCGGGGCGACTACGAACAGCACTTTGCCGCCTGCCTCCGCTGCCGCTCGCGCCAGAAACTGCACCGCATTATCGACCTTTCACTGATCGCCCTGGCATCGCTTTCCGCGGCTGCTTTTTTGCTGGCCTTTGGAGTGATCCGCCATTTCGAACCACGGCACACCTTCTGGCTGGAACTGGCTGCACTGGCGGGATTTGCCTTGTCTGCGCTCATCTGGCTAATCGTCGCCGTCGCCACCCCCGCGCCCCACGCCATGGTCGATGCCGCCAAACTGGGAGCGCGCCACGTCCACGATCATTTGCCTGCGGAAATCCGCGAACGCCTGCCGGAAGAGCTGCGCGCCAAAATTACGGGGACGTAAACCTAGCTGCTTAGGCTTTGATGTGGCAGCTGGCCAGGCCGCGCTTCTCCAGATACTGCTGGTGATAATCCTCCGCCTCGTAGAAAGTCTCGTCCGGAACGATCTGCGTCACAATCGGCTTGCGGAAGCGGCCCGATTTCTCCAGCGCTTCTTTCGAAGCCCGCGCTTCCTTTTCCTGCTCCGGCGTGTGATAAAAAATCACCGAGCGGTACTGTGTTCCCCAATCCGGGCCTTGCCGGTTCAGCTGTGTCGGATCGTGATTCTCCCAGAAAGTTTCCAGCAGCCTCGCGTAGGAGATCTTCGCCGGATCGTAATCCACTTCCACGGCTTCGGCGTGTCCCGTAGCATCCGTACAAACGTCCTTGTAGGTGGGATTTGAGGTCTTTCCGCCGATGTAACCCACCCGGGTAGCCGTCACTCCCGGCAGCTGGCGGAAGGTGGCTTCTACTCCCCAAAAGCAGCCCGCGGCAAATGTAGCCTTGGCCATAGTTATCCCTCGCAGAGAATTGTAGCGGCTTTATTTGGATGCTGCGAGCGCCCGAAAGTGGCAAAGGGCTTTTCCAGCCGGATTTCACGAGGCCTCCGTTTTTAGAAGACATGATTTCGCTTCCTTTAGCCCACACTTGGGTGTAGGATGCCGCCCCGAAATTGAATCCTGCCGGGAGGTGAAGCCGTGAGCTATATGGGCGTCAACTTGTTGGCTGTGCTGGTGGCTGCTCTTGCCACCATGGTGGTCGGCTTCCTGTGGTACTCGCCGCTGCTGTTCGCCAAGCCGTGGACGGTTTTGATGGGCTATGACCCGAATGACAAGGCAAAAATGGAGGAGATGCGCAAAGGGGCCGGTGGCCTCTATAGCATCGCTCTTCTTTGCAGCCTGGTGGCGGCCTTGGTGCTGGGCAGAATCATCCACATCGCCACCATCCATTCGGTTTTGCATGGCTTGCGCATTGGGGCGGGCGTGTGGCTGGGCTTCGTCACCACCACCCAACTCACCGACAAGCTATTCACCCGCAAACCTTTCAAGCTGTACCTGATCAACACCGGGTATCAGCTGGCGTGTTTTCTGGCAATGGGAGCGATTCTGGCGGCTTGGGCTAGGTAACCGTTGCCCCAGATGGCCCTTGCTTTTGGACCGTTGTTGAAAGGATTGCATTTGCGATTGTTATATCTTTCAGATATAGAAAAAGTCGAATTCCAGCTTGTTTTGGCGGGGGATGGCCACGGTCATTCAATCCGAGAGCGTCTATAAACGATCCTGGCGCAATGGCTGGGTATTCTGCCCGAGGGTCCGACGGTTCATCCCGGCACGTGCCCAAAGCACTCGCGATGGCCCCAGATAACGGCCGCCGGCTATCATCGGCCCGCATGGCGGCCGGCTTGATAAGTTCATTCGGCTACCAGGCCGCCGGTCAGATCCGCCACGCGCTCGACATCGTGCTCGCTGCACCACACCCCAAGTTCGTCGGCAATCTTCTCGGTGGCTCGCGGATCCCAATAGCTGGCTGTCCCCACCTGCACCGCCGTCGCTCCCGCGAGCATGAATTCAATTACGTCGGCAGCGGTGGAGATGCCGCCAATGCCAATGACCGGAATCTTCACTGCTTTGGCCGCGTCGAACACCATCCGCAGCGCAATCGGCTTGATGGCCGGCCCGGAGAGCCCGGCGGTCAGGTTGGCGATGCGCGGTTTGCGGGTCTCCGCGTCAATGGCCATGGCGACAAAGGTGTTGGCCACCGACAGCGCATCGGCGCCCGCATTCTCGGCAATTTTCGCCATGACCGCGATGCTGGTGACGTTGGGCGAAAGCTTGACGATCAGCGGCCGCCGGGCGATCCGCTTGGCTGTGCCAACGACCTCGTCGAGCGAGCGGGGGTCGCTGCCAAACTGGATGCCGCCATGCGCGGTGTTGGGGCAGGAAACATTCAGTTCGTAGGCAGCGATGCCATCGGCTTCGTTGAGCACGCGAATTACCTGCTCGTAGTCTTCGCGCGCATTGCCGAAGACGTTGGCGAAGACGACGATATTTTTCAGCCGGCGCAGCTTGGGCAGCTTTTCTTCGACAAAGGCGCGCACCCCGAGGTTTTGCAAGCCAATGGCGTTCAGCATGCCGGCGGCAGTTTCATACAGGCGCGGCGGCGGATTGCCCGCCATGGGCTCACGCGACAAGCCTTTCACGACAAAGCCGCCCAACTTGTCCAGGTGGACGACATCTTCAAATTCCACCCCGTAGCCAAACGTGCCACTAGCGGCAATGATGGGATTCTTGAGCGCGATGCCGGCGACGCTGACCCGCAGGTCCGGGCCTTGAGCCGTGGCCGCGCTTGGCGGTCTCACCGCGCGTCGCCCTTCGGGACCGGGGTTGCGATTGGCACAATCGCCGGACGATGCAGATTGGCAAGTCGCTTCGGTCAACACCCGTCCGACCGCACTGCTGGGCGCGTTGATGCCCAGCAGCGAAGCCAGCGTTGCCACCAAATCCACCGGCTCGGCGTGGGTGCGATAGATTCCGGGCTGAAAGGGAATTCCAAAGAATGCCAGCGGCACATGCCGGTCGTAGCTGTAAGGCGAACCGTGATCGGCGCCGCTGCCATTGCCTTGGGCAAATGCCGGCAGCACTGCCATCACATACCATCCGCCAGCCGGGGCGTAGCTGTGAGCAAAGCGCAGTCCGGTTTCGGTCGCGGGCACGTCACCTCGAGCCAGGCGCGAGCGTGTGTAGTAATCGCGCATGCCAATTTGCTTGAGCGCTTCCCCCACCTCGCGCTCCGCGTCCTCTTCTTTGAGATTGAGAGACGAGAACGCCTTGTCATTGAGCCAAGCGATGGAGGGTCCAAACGCGACCACGTAATCGGTGGCGCGCCCGGGGGAAAGCCTGGCGGAAAGAATCTGGTTGAGGTCGGATTTCACCTTGCTGCCCGAAAGTGGCGGTGCCGGGATATGCAGCTTGGCGGCAACGGCAGCCGTGGGCGCAACCCCGTGATCGGCGGAGAGCGCAATCCAGACATTCGCCAGGCCGATCTGGTGGCCAAGAAAATCGAAGAAGCCGGCGAGTTCGCGGTCAAGCGCCAGCGCCATCGCCGCCATTTCGGGCGAGTCCGGGCCAACCTGATGCCCCAGAATATCGTTCGGCGAAAGACTGATGGCGAGCAGGTCGGTGGCCGGGCCATCGCCTAGCTTTTCGTAGGTCACTAGCTCGCGGGCAAACTCGAATTCATAGTCGTTGCCGAACGGCGTAGACCCGACCAGCTGGTAAAAGTTCGCTTCTTTGCCGGC
Organism: uncultured Acidobacteriaceae bacterium; assembly: GCA_963834075.1. Lineage (GTDB taxonomy): Bacteria > Acidobacteriota > Terriglobia > Terriglobales > Acidobacteriaceae > PALSA-270. The sequence continues at coordinate 436,525 of CAWIAH010000003.1, read as the reverse complement.
TTGTGGCGTGGTAGTGCGCAGGACATTTCCATTCGCGTCTTTCCACTCGCGATTCAGGTATTTGCCGGCGCGATTGCTATCGTCGAAGTTCTTCACCCACGGCGGCAAATCGTTGCGGTAATAAGTCGAAGTCACCCAGGCGCCGGTCTTTTGGTCAATCCAGTAGGCGCCGTCAGCGGCAAATCCCGCCGGCAGAATGGCGGCGCGATCTTTCAGCGCGATGCCGAAGACTCGCGACTTCCCCTGCGTGGCCAGCTTGAGTTCGTCGCCCAGAGTGTCGGCCAGCAAATTATGCGGAGAAGCGCCCGGCGCGTCGGTGGCAATCCCCACCACCTGGGTGGCATCGTCCTCGACCGAAGTTACCATCTTCTGTTTCTGCGGAGCCCACCATTCGTTGCCCAGGATGCCGTGGCCATCGGAGTATGCGCCGGTAAACAGCGTGGCGTGGCCGGCCGCAGTGACGGTGTTGGCATAGTTGTAATAGCAATCGGAGAAGTCGGCCCCGTGATCGAGCAGCAGACGAAAGCCACCTTCGCCAAATTGGTCGCGATAGCGCTCCAGATAGTCGCCGCGGAACTGGTCGATGACGATAACCACAATCAGCTTGGGCTGGGCGTTATAGGCCGAGCAAAAACTGGGTTGTGGAATCAGCAGCGAAAACAAAAGTGCGAGAGCCGCGACTCGGAGGGGGAATTTCATCGCGGGTGTAGTGTACAGGGGGCGGCGGGCAAGGCAAAATTGAGGGTTGCCGTGTTGCGCGAGCGGACGCGATCACGGCTGACAATGCCCACTTTCTTGACACCCCTCGGTTCCCACCGTTATCCTTAAAGTTCTGCCGGGAGATGAACTCACATCTCCGCGCTGCGTTTCCTGCAAACCCAAGCCGTGGGGTGCCTGATGTTGATTGAAATTAAAGAACTTGAAGTCGCATCCCATCGATTTTCAGGAGAAATTTCAACCCGGGCAGATTGAATTTGGGCCGGATTTGCGGCAGACCAGCGATTTGGATGCCGCTGGGCGGGCTCAACTGGTCGAAGAGCACCACGGCAAGCATCTGATCGTGCAGGACATCCGCGTCAATGGGCAGCTGGCAGCGACGTTTCAGATGGCCTGTGCGCGCTGCCTGGAACCGGTCAGCGAGAAAGTACAGCGGGCGTTCGATTTGCTGTATCGCCCGCTGGGCACCGATGCCGGCAAAGCGGAGCTGTCGGTAACTGCCGCGGAGGCCGAAATCAGTTACTATGAAGGGGACGGCTTGTTGCTGGAAGACGTTCTGCGCGAGCAGGTTCTGCTGGCAATTCCCCTGAAGGCCATTTGCCGCGAAGATTGCAAGGGATTGTGCCCGCACTGCGGCAGGAATTTGAATAACAGCGCATGTTCCTGCGCGGAACCCATGGAGGATCCGCGCTGGTCGGCGCTGAAAGAGATTCGCAGCAAGCTGGAATAGAACGCTCCTAGCTGCTGGCCAAAACAGAAAAGCATTTAGCTAGCGGCTAGAAGCTGCACTTACGAGAGGAATTTTCATGCCTAATCCAAAACGACGGCATTCCAAACAACGCACCAGCACGCGGCGTGCCCACGACTTTTTGACGGCGCGTTCGCTTTCCGAATGCCCGAATTGCCACGAGCGCAAATTGCCGCACCGGGCCTGCCCCAAGTGCGGCCACTATAAAGGTCGCGAAGTTCTGGACATGAAGGAAGCCAGCTAACCCCGCCACCTCCATGGCAAGCGTCATAGCTCTGGACGCGATGGGCTCCGACCGGGCGCCGCGGCCGGAGATCGAAGGCGCGATCCAGGCCGCCCGGCACCACAACATTCCTGTCCTTTTAGTCGGCCCCGCCGAGTCCATTCAGGCGGAGCTGCGGCGCTATCCCGTGGCCGCGGGCTTGCCCATTCACGTCGCTCATGCCAGCGAAGTCATCACCATGGACGATAAAGCCGTGCAGGCAGTGCGCGCCAAACGCGACTCTTCGCTGCGCGTGGGATTACGGCTGGTGCGCGACGGCCAGGCCGCGGGATTTGTGACCGCAGGCAATACCGGCGCGGCCATGGCCACGGCAAAGATGGTGCTGGGAGCGATTCCCGGCGTGGACCGGCCGGCGCTGGCGGCGGTTTTCCCCACGGCGATCGGCACGGTAGCCATTCTTCTTGATGTCGGCGCCAACGTCGATTGCAAACCGCATAATCTCGAACAGTTTGCCGTAATGGGCGAAATCTATTTTCGCAGCATGTTTGGCACGGCGCGTCCGCGGGTGGGATTGCTTTCGATTGGCGAAGAAGAAAGCAAAGGCAACGAATTGACCCGCGAATCTTTTCAGTTGTTGAAGCAACTTCCGCTGAATTTTACCGGCAACGTTGAAGGGCGCGACCTCTATACCGGCAAAGTGGACGTGATCGTGGCCGACGGTTTCGTGGGCAATGTGGCGCTCAAGACTTCCGAGGGCGTGGCCAACCTGGTGCGTGCCACACTGAAAGAAACGCTGCGCGCGACCATCACGCGGCAGGTGGGGTATCTGCTCTCGCGCAGCGCCTTCACGGATTTCAAGAAGCGCTTCGACCATACCGAGTACGGTGGCGCACCTCTGCTGGGCGTAAAGGGCATCTGCTTTATCACCCATGGATCATCGAATTCGAACGCGATCAAGAATGCGATTCGGGTAGCCTCCGAGTTCGCCGAGCGCGGCATCAACGAGAAAATCGAGAAAGAGCTAGCGGGGATCAGGCCGAGGGAAACGGCGGTTAGGTGAGATATCCCAGTGGTTCATAACGCGTGAGAGGCCGCCAATCAGAAATCCCGATGCCGCGCATCTTCAACTTGGCGCCCCGTTTTTTGTGCGGCAGAATATAATCCGGCCAACTCTTCAGCGAGCGAACGACTCTTAACCGCCTATGCTTATCCGGCTTGGATATGACATCCAATTTGACATTCCCGCGCCAGTGGCCATGGTGGCGGTCCTGCACGTGCACCCTTCGCGGGCCGACGATTTGCGCGAGCCGGACGAACTCGTCATTCAGCCGCAGGCGAAAGCCAGCAGTTATCTCGACAGTTATGGCAACCGCTGCACCCGCTTTCAAGCTGCTCCTGGGACGCTGCGTTTGAGTTGCCGTACCCTGATCCAAGATTCAGGCGACCCCGATGCGGTTGATTTCAATGCCCGCGAGCTTCCCGTCAATGACCTGCCGCACGATACGCTGCGCTACCTGCTGAACAGCCGGTATTGCGAGGTGGACCGCCTGTCAAACATCGCGGTGGAGCTCTTCGGCGCCCTGCCGCCGGGCTGGAGCCGGGTGCAGGCGGTGTGCAACTGGGTGCACACCAAGGTGGAGTTCGGGTACCAGCATGCCCGCTCCTCCAAGACCGCGCTGGATGTTTTTACCGAGCGCGTGGGCGTATGCCGCGACTTTCAGCATCTGGCCATCACCTTCTGCCGCGCTCTGAATATTCCGGCGCGCTACGCCACCGGGTATCTGGGCGATATCGGCGTCCCGCCCGATCCAAACCCCATGGACTTCAGCGCCTGGTTCGAGGTTTATCTGGAAGACCGCTGGTGGACGTTTGACGCGCGCCACAATCACCCGAGGATCGGCAGAGTGCTGATGGCGACGGGACGCGACGCGTCCGATGTCGCCATCACAACCTCGTTCGGCGGCGCTAGCCTCCGGAAGTTTTTCGTAGTAACGGACGAGGAGTTTCCGGAGAGCGCGGCCATGACGGGGACGTAGGAAGCGCTGCTGTAAGTTAGTCAAGCTTCGCTTGACGGACAGCCGAGGGCGGCGGTCCCAACGGGGTCTACTTCCCCACCAATTCTTTCTTCACCGCTTCGCTGACCACCTTTCCATCTACGCGCATACCGGCCGCGGCAAAGCGCGCCATGGCCTTCTTCATAACGGCGCCCATATCTTTCATCGTCGGTGATCCCATTTCAGCGATGGCCGCCTTTACCCCGGCCACAATTTCGGCCTCGCCGGCGGCTTTTGGCAGATAGGCTTCGATCAGCAAGATTTCCGCCGCTTCCTTGTCGGCCATTTCCTGACGGCCGCCCTTGGTGAATTGCTCCACCGAATCCTTGCGCTGCTTGATCAGCGTGGCCAGCACCTGCTGGGCTTCTTTGTCGTCGAGTGGCGCCATCTTCTCAATTTCGCGGTTCTTGAGCGCGCGTCTTGACCATGCGGAGGGTCGAGAGCTTGTGCTCCTCCCGCGCCTTCATGGCAGAGACGATGTCTTTCTGAATCTGATCGATGAGGTTCATGCCCAGGATTATAGCGGGTAAGCGGCGAGGTATAGTCATTCACCACAAAAGGCCGTAACGCGCTCCCAAGAAACGCTCATGGGGGCGGACAGAATCCCGAAAAGTTCATCTTCCGGCACAACGGTAACCTACAAAAACGGGGCGATTCCGGTAAACTAAAGGGTATTCCAAAATCCTTAAGGACTCATTCAAAATGCTACTGAAGAATCGTTTATTTACACCCGGTCCCACACCCTTGCTTCCGGCGGCGCAAACCGCCATGGCCGCCTTTTCGCTGCATCATCGCACGGCCGATTTTCGCGCCCTGTTTACCCGTGTTCTGAGTGACATGAAGGAGTTCATCGGCACCAAGAATGACGTGCTGGTGCTGGCGTCCTCTGGCACCGGGGTGATGGAGGGATCGGTCTCCAACCTGACCTCGCCCGGGGACAAGGTTCTGGTGCTGACGGCCGGCAAATTTGGCGAGCGCTGGAGCGGGCTGGCAAAAGCTTTTGGCTGCAGCATAGAAACCGTCAGCGCCCCTTACGGTCAGACTTTCTCGCTGGACGAAGTGAAGAGCAAGCTGACGCCCGACATTAAAGTCGTTTACGTGCAGGGTACGGAGAGCTCGACCGGAGCGCGCCATGATGTTCAGGGCATCGCCAAACTGGTGAGCGGCATGGACGACACGCTGCTGGTGGTGGACGCCATCACCGGTCTGGGCACCACCCACTTTGACGTGGATGGCTGGGGCATTGACGTCATCATTGGCGGCTCGCAAAAAGCGCTGATGATCCCTCCCGGCCTGGCGTATTGCGCGATCAGCGAACGCGCCTGGAAGCGCATGGAGACCGACGAAGTCGCCGCGCTACTACTTTGATTTCCGTAAGGAGCGAAAATCGGCAGCCAAGGGCGAGTCGGCCTTCACCCCGGCAACTTCACTTTTTGCGGCATTAGGGGCGGCTTTGGACTTCGTCCGGCAGATGGGCAATGGAGATGTGGCCGCCGGCCGCAAGGCTCTGGTCGATAACGCCGAACTGGCAGCGGAGATGACGCGCGCCGGAGCCCAGGCGCTGGGACTGAAGTTGTTTGCGGCATCAGCCCCGGCAGCTGCGCTGACCGCGATCGAAGCACCGGAAGGAATTGATTCCAGCGCCATGGTGAAGGAATTCCGCGACCGCTTCTCGGCGGTCGTGGCCAATGGCCAGGGCGAGATGAAAGGCAAGATGATCCGCATCGCCCACATCGGCTACTACGACTATATTGACACGGTTGGAATCCTGGCCGCACTCGAGCATGTGCTGGCCAGCGTCACCGGCAAGCCGGTGAACTACGGAAGCGCGGTGCGCGCGGCCCAGGAAGTGTACGCCCGCAGCCTGGCGGAGAAACGGCAACTGGTCGGCGTCTAGGAAAGCGGGACGCATCCGGCTAATTCACGGTAAAGTCCGATCTCTGAGGAGGTTGCCGCTGTGGTGCCGCCCCCGTAAATGCCCCCGGCAACTGCGGGATTGGTTACCGTCACCTGCGCCGTACCGGAAGTTGAAATGGCCGCGGCCGGCACGGTCGTCATGAGCTGGCTTGCGGTGACGAACGTTGTGGTTTGGGCGGCGCCGTTCCAGTTCACCAGCCGCGTTGGAAGCGAAATTTGTGCCGTTTACGGTGAGCACGAATGCGGCTCCGCCGGCAGCGATGCTGGCAGGGGAAAGGGTGGTAATGGCTGGCGCGGTACCGGCGGCTGGCGGCGTGGTCGCCTTGGCGGCATAACCGCAACCCAGACCCGCGGCAGCCAGCGCCGTCAACAACAGTAAGGAAATCGTCTTCATGGCATTCTCCGAGTCGGGATGTTTCCCGTAATGCAGTTAGTCTAGGAATGGGGCGCGGGCAGGGTGTCAGACGGATGTCTCTTTCTAGTCAAGAATTTGTTGCGAGGTTTCGTTCGAATGCAAAATATCCAGGTTCAAAATATCCAGGTATGAAGGGCAAATCATGAAGGTCGTGGTCGCGGAAAAGATGTCGTCGTCGGCAATGCAGTTACTCAAAGAGCCGCAACTGGACGCTCATTACTCCCGGATCAGCTGGACGGCAAACTGGCGCAGCATCTGGAGGCCGCGGACGCGCTGGTGGTGCGCTCCGCCGTGCAGGTGGATGCGGCTTTACTCGAGCACGCCAGGAAACTCCGCGTGGTGGGCCGCGCCGGCGTGGGTGTCGACAACATCGATCTCGAAGCCGCCACGCGCAAGGGCATTGCGGTCATGAACACTCCGGGCGCGAATGCCGTGGCCGTCGCCGAGCAGACGCTGGGCGTGATGCTCGCCATGGCCCGTCATCTGAGCCGCGCCGATGCCTTGATGCATGCCGGCAAATGGGAGAAGAAATCGCTGCAAGGCACCGAACTGCGCGGTAAGACGCTCGGCATCGTCGGTCTGGGTAGGATTGGAATGGAAGTCGCCCGCCGCGCCCGCAGCTTTGGCATGGAGATCGTCGCGCACGATCCTTTTGTCTCGCTCGCCATTGCCAAGGAGCAGAATATTCGCATCGCCGCGCTCGAAGAGGTGTATGCCGCCGCCGACTACCTGACCTTGCATGTCGGCCTAACGCCGCAAACCACCGGCATGATTAATGCAGAGTCGCTCAAGAAAATGAAGAAAGGCCTCCGCCTGGTGAACTGCGCCCGCGGCGAACTGGTGGATGAAGCCGCACTCGCCGAAGCTCTGCAGCAAGGCACCATTGCCGGAGCCGCGCTGGATGTTTTTGTGCAGGAGCCTTTAAAGAATTCGCCATTGCAATCCATGGACAACGTGTTGCTTACGCCCCACATTGGTGGTTCCACCAATGAAGCGCAGGAGGCGGTCGGGATTCAGATCGCACAGCAGGTCAAAGAATACTTAAAGCATGGCGTGATTCAGAACGCCGTGAACGTGCCCTCGGTTTCGCACGAGGAATATCTCGAGCTGCAACCGTATATCGTGCTTGCCGAGCGGCTGGGCGCGTTCCTGGCGCAGGTAAGCGAAGGCACGCTGGAAGAAATTGCGCTACGCTATGCTGGCCGCATTGCCGAGGCCAAGACCGAACTCATCCGCAACGCCGCCATCAAAGGCATTTTGAACCAGAGTCTCGAAGAAAAAGCCAACCTGGTGAACGCGGCGGCCATTGCGGCTTCGCGCGGGTTGCGCGTCACCGAAGAGTGCAAGCCGAAGACAGCTTCTGACAACGACAGCGTGCTGGCGCTGCGGCTTAAGACCAGCAAGGAAGAGCACGTGGTCAAAGGCTCCATTCTGCATCACGCGCCGCGCCTGCTCCATGTAGATGGTATTGAGGCCGAGGCTCCGCTGGAGCAACACCTCATTTACATGCGCAACCGCGATATTCCCGGCGTCATCGGGCGCGTCGGGACCATTCTCGGCGAGCATAAAATTAACATCGCGAATTTCTCTCTGGGCCGCCGTGGCGATACCGAGCCTGGCCATGCCAGCGAAGCTCTCGCCGTGGTTCACGTCGATGGCGATGTGCCCGAAGCGGTTCTCGCCGAACTGCGAAAGGCGGCAGGCGTGCAGCAAGCCAAGGCCATCCGTTTGTTCTGAGCCGGCATCCCACATTTTTTCGGCAAATACTTTAGTATGGCCAAGGTTTGTTTACCGGCTTACGCGAGGCTCAAGGATGATCAAGCGGTCAGGGATTGTGGTGACAGCGGTTCTGTTACTCACTTCATGGGGAATGGCGCAAGATGGCCGCTGGGACATCGCCCTCAATGGCTCCGTTCTTATCACCAAGCGCACCAGCGGCAACGGCACCACGCAGTTGCCGACAGATAATATCGGTTTTCTCGCCACCGGCCGCTGGCATCTCTCCAAGAGGTTCGCCTTTGAGGCCAACTGGGGGCACAGCGACGATACCCAGCGTTATGTGACTTCGGCGCTGCAATATCGCATTCCCACGACCATGAGCGAATTCAGCGGCGCGTTCGTCTTCATGCCCATGCAGACCAAGCGCCTGAAGCCGTTTCTGCTGATTGGTGGCGGCGGGCTGGTATTCAACCCCAACAATTTACTGATCGAAGGAATTCCGCAGTCTCAGCAGGGTATCCGTCAGACCCGGCCCGCCGTGTTATACGGCGGCGGCGTGGATTATCACCTGATCTCTTTGCTATCGCTGCGCTTGCAATACCGCGGGCTATTCTACTCTCCACCCGACTTCGGCCAGCCCGGCCTGTTTACCGGCGGCCGCGGCCACCTGGCCGAGCCGACAATTGGCTTGGCGGTTCGCTTCTAGGTTGTGTGGCGCGGGCGCCCCCGCCCGCGAAGGCTTTAAGTCTCGTTCGCCACTCCGGGCGACGGAGATCTCTCGCTTCTCGATAAGTTTCTCAGTTTATTGCTGTCCATTTCCGGACGGAGCCGTCCGAAAATGGACACTTTCCCCGATTCCAATTCCAGCCCGGAATCTCCGTGCCTTAGCCTAATCAATCATTTGGCTCTCGTTATAGCCCGGCGAGCGAATTGCACTTTCCCCGCCCGTCCGATTCTGATAAACCGCTGGTTGCGGGAAGCTCGCCATGAAGAATCTGCTTCAGGATATTCGCTACGCACTGCGCGTGCTGCGCAAGAGCCCCGGCTTCACCGCCGTGGCCGTGATCACGTTGGCTCTGGGCATTGGCGCGAACACCGCGATCTTCAGCCTGATCGACGCCATTATGTTGCGCACCTTGCCGGTGAAAGATCCGCAGAGCCTGGTGATACTCAAATGGAAAGCTCGCCGGATTCCAGCGAGCGCCATTTCCTTCGCCTATGACAATTGCATCCACGGTGTCGGTTACTGGAACGGCCGGGCGCTCATATCTGACAAACCGCTCGAGACCGAAGGCTGCTCATTTTCCTTTCCCCTGTTCCAGGAGATGCAAGCGCGGCATACGGCATTTTCGAGTGTTGTGGCGTTCGTTCCGGAAGAATTGACTGTCAATTCTGGCGCGCATAGCGGCCAGGGGCAGGGCCTGTTCACGTCCGGCAACTTTTTCTCAACGCTGGGTGCGCGTGCTGAGCTAGGCCGCCTGTTCGACGTTGCCGATGACTCCAATGGCGCGGTGCCCGTCATCGTAGTCAGCCATCGTTTTTGGCAGAGCGAATTAGGCGGCGACCGCTCCGTCGTGGGCAAACGGATTTTGGTGGGCAAAGCCTTATTCACCGTGGCCGGCGTCGTCGCCCGGGAGTTTCCGGAGTTCGACCCTGGGCTTCCCACCGATTTCTGGTTGCCGTTTGCTTTTCAACCTGCGGTAGAACCTCGTTTTCCCAAGAAAACCGCTGCCAACGCCCTGTGGATTGAGCTCATGGCGCGACTGCGGCCCGGCGTGAGTTCGGCGCAGGCCGCTTCCGCAGCGAGCGTAGTTTTTGCCGCCAGCTCCTCAGATGGCGCAGATGCCATGTTCAAGCCGGAGGATGCGCCGCAGATTGAACTTGCGACTGCCGCGCGAGGACTTTCCACGCTACGGCAAAATTTTTCTCCACCTCTTTTCGCTCTGTTTGCGGGCGTCGGCGTGATTTTGTTGATCTCCTGCGCCAACCTGGCCGGCCTGATGCTGGCACGGTCGGCGGCACGGCGGCAAGAGTTGGCACTGCGCGTCGCTCTCGGCGCGACACGCGCCAGAATCTTGGGTCAGTTGCTTAGCGAAAGCCTGGTCCTCTCGCTCGCCGGCGGCGCGGCTGGGATTTTTCTCGGGTATTGGGGCGCGGGCGCCCTGGCAGGATTTCTCCTGCACAATTCGTACCTGCCCGTGCAGGTCGATGTCCATCCCGATGCTCACGTGCTGGCCTTCACCGCCGCGCTTTCCATTTTTGTAGGCATCGCCGTTGGACTGTCTCCCGCATTTCTTAGGCCGCCGCTCAACCTGGTCTCGGCTCTTAAGGAATCTACCTACACGGCCACGGTCGGCAGGGCGCGCCGCATCAATTTCGGCAGCTCGCTGGTGCTCATTCAAATGACCCTCGCCATGCTCGTTCTGGCGGGAACTGGGTTGCTGGTTCGCACCTTATCCAATTTGAAAGCCGAGAAGATTGGCTTCGATCCAAATCATCTTCTGATCTTTCAAGTGGACGCGACCTACAGCAATCGTACCGGGCCTCAGATCCTTGGCCTCTATCGCGATCTCCAGGACCAACTCGCATCTTTGCCGGGCGTAAGCTCGGCCAGCCGTTCGGGAGTCTTACCCCTGAGCGGTGGTGGAATGGGCGGACCCATTTTTTCCACAGATCAATCAGGCTTGCCCATCCACGTAAACGTGCTTCCCGTGGCGGCGAGCTTTTTCGAGACGATGCGCATTCCCCTACTGGAAGGCCGTTCTTTCGGTGGAGAGGATTCGGCGGACTCTCGCTCCGAGACGCCGGTAGTCGTCAACAAGGCTCTGGCGCGCCGTTTGTTCGGCGAGCTCAATCCGGTCGGCAGACACTTCCGGCAGAACGCGACTGGGGCTGAAGATGACATTGTCGGCGTGGTCGCAGACGCGAAATACGGCAATCTACGCGACGCCATGGCCCCCACAGTTTACACCTCAATCGGTGGCTGGGATGGGGAGGTCTTTTTCGAAATCCGCGCTGCATTGGATCCGAAGGCACTGATGCCCGAGATTCGCGCCGCCGTCAGCCGCTTCGATCCCAACCTGCTCGTAACCGGGATGAAAACGCAGATGGAACAGATTGACCAGAACATCTATCAGGAGCGCCTGGTCGCCAATCTCTCCTCTCTGTTCGCCCTCCTGGCCTTGGTCGTCGCCTGCGTCGGAATTTACGGATTGCTTTCCTACCAAGCCACTCGGCGCTCGCGGGAGATCGGCATTCGCCTGGCGCTGGGGGCTCAGCGCGGCCAAGTGTTCCAGCTTGTCCTTCGCCAGGGTACGGCGCTCGCGGCATTCGGCGCTTTGATGGGCGCTGGCGCCGCTCTAGCGCTTACCCGTTACCTGCAAAGTTTTCTGTATGGCGTAAAGCCGTCCGATCCGGTGACCATCGTGGCCGTCGCGTTCCTGCTTGTGGCAGTCGCAACCCTGGCCAGCTACATTCCCGCGCGCCGGGCTATGAAAACCGATCCCATGGAGGCGTTGAGATACGAATAATTCGGAACTGCGCCGTTCAGGACCTGTTCCAGGACATGGAGGTATCGGTCGAGAGCGCGACTTTTTCAGATGGATATATCTGGAAATCGTCACGGATTTCATCATGCCCGGCAGTGATCATCGCCTTTGACCAGCCTGTTCGGAGACCTTAGTCGCGAAGCGAGGCAGGATGAAAAATACCGCCGCCGGGCCAGGAAAGTCGATTCCCTGGTGGCGCTACGAACACAACAACAGCCCGAGAGAAAGACCGGCTGGGAAAGCCCCGGCTTCGCGCTCCGGTGAGAAATCTCCAGCCGGTGGCAAGGCCCCCAAGCGCAGAATTGATTGGCATTCCCTTAGTCATCTGACCTTTGCATCTATCAGGAGCTATGATGGCTAGGAATGCTCAATGGCAAACGCATCGCAGTGGTGTTGCCCGCGTTCAATGCGGAGAAGACCCTCGAAGCCACGGTTCGAGAGCTGCCCGATCTGGTGGACACCTGTCTTCTGGTGGACGATCACAGCTCCGATACTACGGTGGAGGTCGCGCATCGCCTGGGCCTGCTCTCGTTCGTCCACGACCGGAACTACGGTTATGGGCGCAATCAGCAGACCTGCTATCGCGAGGCTCTCGCCGCCGGAGCCGATGTGATCATCATGGTGCATCCCGACTATCAGTACACGCCCCTGCTGGTCACCGCGATGGCCAGCATGGTTGCCTACGGCGTCTATGACGTGGTGTTGGGCTCCCGCATCATTGGAGGGCAGGCGTTAACCGGCGGCATGCCGCTTTATAAGTACATCTCCAACCGGCTGCTCACGGCGTTCGAAAATCTATTTCTCCGCGCTAAACTCTCGGAATACCATACCGGCTACCGGGTTTTCAGCCGCGAGGTGCTGACCACTTTGCCCTTGCTGGAAAACTCCGACGATTTTGTCTTCGACAATCAGATGCTCGCGCAATGCGTGTATTTTGGTTTCCGCATTGGCGAGGTATCGTGCCCGACCAAATATTTTGCCGGGTCATCGTCCATTAATTTCCGCCGCAGCGTGCAGTATGGCTTCGGGGTGTTGCTGACCTCGCTGCAGTTCGCCTTGCAGAAAACAGGAATCATGCGCTTCCGGATTTTCAGCGAAAAAGGCCGCCGCCTGGAGGCGGACAAGCCGTCGTATTACGCGCAGGGCGCGGCTGGCGGCGCGAGACAGTAATTACGCGGGATCGCGCGGCGCAAATTCTCCCCCGCGGTGCACCGAAAGCCGGGCCAGCAAGCGTAGATAATCCACGCCTTCGTACAATCCGGCTTTGCTCGAACCCGTCTGCCGTGGCCCGAAGGTAAAGGGAACCTCCGCAACCGAGCGCACCTGCCCCCGCACCAATATCTCCAGGAGAAGTTTGAAGCCGTCGGTGCGAAGCGTCACATCGCGCAGGCAGGAGCGTCGCAAAAGAAAAAAGCCTGACATCGGATCGCTCACCCGAATCCCGGGTTTCTGCAGCCGCTGGCTCAGCAGAATGGCCACCCGCGAAAGCGCATGCCGCAAGGGATGCCACTCGCGAATCTTCCCCGCCTCGACGTATCGGCTGGCCAGCGCCACGTCGTTTCCCTCCCTCACCGCCTGCCATAGATCCGGCAAAAGCTCGGGCGGATGTTGCAGGTCGGCGTCGATCACTCCTAATACGTCCGCCTCGCTCAGCCGCCATCCCGCGCGTACCGCGCTGCCCAGGCCGCGCTGGCCTTCCCGGCACAGGAAACGCAGCCGGCAATCTGCAGCGGCTAATTGCTTCACGATTTCTGCGGTTCCGTCGCGGCTGTCATCGTCCACGACGGTGATTTCGTAGGAAATGTTGAGCGGATTCAAGCTGGCGCGAATGCGGTTCAACACCTCGCGGATATTCCCCGCCTCATGCAGGGTGGGGACGATCAGCCCCAGTTGCGGCGATTTGTCGCAAGCGATTTTTTGGTCAGCCAAGGTTGGCCCGCGCGAAATTACTCAAATGTCTTTAACTTATTAAGACGCGATCTCGACCTGATAGGATAGCCGGAATCTCAGACCTAGTACTTAAAGTCTAATGTCTTTCACCGCCCGTAGTCACCCGAAAATAAGAAACTTTACACTTCTCCTCCTGCTTACCAGTTTGGCACTTCTGATCTCCGGGTACCATCCTGGGACCGAAGATGACGGCGTTTACCTTTCCGCGATCAAACGTGATCTCAGCCCCGCACTCTATCCGCACGATTCCGATTTCTTTACCGTGCAACTGCAGGCGACCGTCTTCGACAAGCTGGTCGCGGGATCGGTCCGGCTAACCCATGTGCCGCTCGCCTGGGCTCTCCTGGCCTGGCAGTTTCTCTCAATCTTTCTCATTCTGTGGGGATGCCGGCGCATTGCCCGCCGCTGTTTTCCGGATCGCCCAGCCGCACAATGGGCCGCGGTCACTCTGGTGGCAGTTCTTCTCACCCTCCCCGTGGCCGGCTCCGCGTTGTATCTGGTAGACCAATCCCTGCACCCTCGTGCCTTGGCCACCGCCGCAATTCTGGCCGCCATAGTCGCGGTTCTGGACAACAATTACCTACTGGCAACGTTGTTATTGCTGGTCGCGATGGCCATCCACCCTCTGATGGGCGCTTTTGGGATTTCCTTCTGCTTGTTCCTGTTTTGGAACGGCTCCCCAAAAAAACCTCAGCTGCCTGCTTCCGCGGCACTCCTCTTCCTCCCTCTGGGATGGGTCTTCGAACCCACCTCTCCGGCATGGCAGCAAGCCGCCCACCTGCACGACTACTTCTATCTCACCCGCTGGCAGTGGTATGAATGGTTGGGCGTCTTCGCGCCCGTCGTTCTACTGTGGTGGTTTCGCCATCTCGCTCGCCGTTCCGGCGCGAACGTCCTCGCGCGTGTATCGGAGAGGCTGGCAATTTATGCCGTGGTCCAGTTCGCCATTGCTGCAATCATGCTCTCACTCCCCGCCTTGGGTCGTCTTCGCCCTATGCAGCCGATGCGCTACCTGCATCTGCTGTATTTTCTGTTCGTGTTGTGCTCCGGTGGTCTGGCCGGCCAATACCTTCTGCGCAATCATTGGTGGCGCTGGCTGCTCTTTTTCATTCCCTTAGCTTGTGGCATGTTCGTTGCGCAACGGCAGCTTTTTCCCGGCACTCGTCACCTGGAGTTGCCTGGAATGTCCTCCCGCAACGCCTGGGTCGAAGCTTTCACCTGGGTCCGGCAAAATACGCCGGTGGATAGTTTCTTCGCCCTCGACCCCGATTACATGGCCCGGCCCGGCGAAGATTTTCATAGTTTCCGCGCCTTGGCCGAGCGCAGCGCGCTGGCCGACGACGTCAAAGACTCGTCCGTGGTAACTCAAGTTCCGCGGCTGGCCGCACGCTGGCAGCAGGAAACCGGAGCCACGCAAGGCTGGCAGCACTTTCAACTCGCCGATTTTGAGAGCCTGAAGAAAAGATTCGGCGTCAATTGGGTCATTCTCGAATCGCCCGGCGTCTCCGGCCTGGACTGTCCGTACAGGAATCGCGTGGTGCTCGTTTGCCACTTGCCATAGCCACGGAAACGATCCCCTCTGTCGAAATATGGCGATCTTAATGGCGATAACCCGCCTGATCCCCTCCGCCAGTTAACCCAAAGCACAATTGCGCGGCCAAACGCTAGGCGGTAGCATCTAAAGTACCGAATAAATGGTATCCCCTACTCTAGCTCCGGTTGAGCCTCCCGTTGAGCGGGAAGCTCCCAGCTATCCATCCCGGCCCGTATCTGCCCCGCGCCACCGCAATCTGGTGTTCGGTGAAATTGTCAGCTTCGCCTACGACACCTTTTGCAGCAACAAAGTCCGCTTTGCCTTGACTGCGTTGGGCATGGTTATCGGCACAGCATCGCTCATTCTGGTCGTGACCATCGGCCTCACCGGCAAGCAATATGTGCTGAATCAGATTCAGGGCATTGGCGCCAATGAAATTCTGGCCGAGTACCAGGGCGGCTCTCCGCGCATCACGGCCAGCGTGCCCGATTTACTCACTCTGGATGACCTCTATGCCGTGCAACAGGAGGTGCCGGGGATCGTCGCGTCATCTCCAGTCGTTCCCTTGAATGACCGCGTGGCCGTCGGTTCCGGCAAAGAGCGCGACATTCTGGTGCTGGGCGTCTTTCCGGAATACTTGAAAGTTCGCAGCCTGGTGGTCCTTTCCGGGCGGTTCTTCGACGCCGAAGACGAGCAGTCGCGCAACAAAGTCGGCGTCATCACCGAGAAGCTGGCGCAAAAGGTTTACGGCTCCGATGCCAACGCCGTCGGCAAGGTTCTCGACCTGAGCGGTCTGCCCTTCACCATCATCGGAACTTTCAAGGAGCGCGTGGATACCTTCGGCCAGTCCGAAATTACCGCTGACACCATGGTGATTCCTTACACCGTCAGCCGCTATTTCACCGACACGCCGAACGTCAAACAGATTTACTTTTCCATGGCCGATCCCTCCATGGTCGTTCCCGGCACCGAACAGGTCCGGCGCGTCATTCAGGGCCGTCATCGCTCCGAATCGGTTTACAACATCTCCAATTTGACCGAGCTGCTTCTGGTGGCGGAGCGCAGCGCCAACGCGCTCACCCTGGTTCTGCTGCTGGTCGCAACCGTAACCTTGCTGGTAAGCGGCGTCGGCATCATGAATATCATGCTGGCTACGGTCACATCGCGAATTCGCGAGATCGGCATCCGCAAAGCCATTGGAGCGACCAGCCGCGAGATCCGCATTCAGTTCATGTCGGAAGCCATCTTGATTTCCCTGGCCGGGGGCATCGTCGGCGTTTTCATCGGCCTCGCCATTCCATTTTCCGTACGCTTCCTTACCGAATACCGCCTTCCGATTTCAGGCTGGTCCGCCATCGTGGCGATTGTGGTGTCGTCGCTGGTGGGAGTTCTGTTTGGAACCGTGCCCGCCGCTCGCGCCGCCAAGCTCGATCCCGTGGAAAGCCTGCGCTACGAATAGCTTCTAGCCACTAGCTTTTAACTACCAGCTCTTAGCTCGGGGCGTTTTCCTTCCGGATGGATTTTCTGTCCTTTCTCAGCCTGGCGGCTAGTAGCGTGTACTAGACACTTGTAAATGATAGTGTGGCGCATGCCACACTCGACGGTGACGATTGAGTTGACGCCCGAGGAACGCGAGGCGTTGGCCGCGATCATGCGCGCAGGACGCGGCCGTGCCGACCTGGCGAAACGGGCGCGCACCATCGTGCGCTTGGCAGCCGGCGCTTCCTATGCGGATTTGATTCGCCTCGGCGAAAGTTCGCGCACCATCGCCAAGTGGAAGCAACGGTTTCTCGAGGGACGCGCCGGACGATCGCGGCACACTGCCCACCTTGATGCTCACCGATCTGCTGCCGCTACCGGATCCCCGGCCCCACTATGCCTGGTACGTGCTGGGGATTGTTACACTGGTTTTCCTGTTCTCGTTTCTCAATCGCCGGGTTGAATCCCCGATCAGAGAAGCGGTCCATAGGAGAATGTCGGATGCCTGGGAGCGTTCTGGTGTCAGGAGCTGGGGTGGCAGGCTCTTGTCTGGCTTGGTGGCTCGATCGATACGGATATGCGGTGACCCTGGTGGAACAGGCGCCCGAACCGCGCACCGGCGGCTACGTCATCGACTTTTGGGGCCTCGGCTACGACGTGGCCGAAAAGATGGGCGTGCTGGACGAACTCCGCCGGCATGACCTCAAGGTTCAGGAATTCCGGATCGTCAATCGCGTGGGCCGGCGGATCAGCGGCTTCAACCAGGGCGCGGTGCAAAAGCTCATCAAGGGCCGGGGCATGAGCCTTCCGCGTTCGGCGCTGGCTTCTGCGCTCTACGAAGCGGTCAAGGACCGAGTCGACGTGCGGTTCGGGAACAGCGTGACCAGCCTCGAAGACGGCCCGCGCGGCGTGGAGGTGACGCTTCGCGAAGGTGAGGCTCAGACGTTCGATCTGGTCATCGGTGCCGACGGCCTCCATTCCGCCGTGCGCCGACTCTGCTTTGGTGAAGAAACGCGATTCGAACACTTTCTCGGATACTACGTTGCTGCGTTCACCGCCCAAGGCTACCGGTTCCGTGATCCGGACGCATACGTGACTTACGGCGAACCTGGCCGGCAGATTTGGCGAATCTCTGTCGACGAGGACACGACGGTCTTCATGCTGGTGTTCGCCGAATCCGATTCCCACGCAGCTCCCGTCCACGATGCCTCGCGTCAGAAAGAGGTCCTGACCCGCCTCTACGCTGGCGGTGGCTGGGAAACCGACGAGATGCTCCACGCGCTTCAGGCAAGCACCGATCTCTATTTCGACCGGGTCAGTCAGATCGTCATGCCGAGTTGGACCAAGGGCCGCGTCGCCCTGATCGGCGACGCGTGCGCGTGTCCGAGCCTGCTCGCCGGCGAAGGGTCAGCGATGGCGATGGCCGAAGCCTACACGCTCGCTGGGGAATTGGTTGTCGCGCAGGGAGGCCACGCGTCCGCATTCGAAATCTATGAACAGCGCCTGCGGCCCTATGTGGAGCGCAAGCAGAAGGGGGCGCGCGATTTCGCTGCGAGCTTCGTCCCCAGGAGTGCTTACGGGCTGTGGCTGCGAAACGCGACCATAAACGCCGCGAACCGCCTTGGGCTCATTCAGCTGCTGTTCAGAGCCCAAATGCGCACTGGCATCGAACTGCAGGACTATCGGTAAGACTTCACCGGGCCTACCCATCCCTGGTCTTTGCTCCAACGCGTCACGCACTCGCTCCCGCGCGCGTGTCTCGGACCGCAGTCTCCTACCGCAAAGACAAAATCAGCATCCTCGCAAGGATGACGCCCACGACGAGGAGTTCGAGGGCGGCGTCCTTGGGCCGGGCGGCCAATTTGATCCTCAGGCGGGCGTGACCTCGGCGCGGCGAAGACGCCGCCCTGTACCAGGCGCTGCACCGACTCAGTCGCCAGGGCGTGGTCGATGCCGAGTGGCGCGCGTCGGACAACAACCGCCGCGCCCGCTAATACGCGCTCACCACGGCCGGGCGGAAACCGATGTACATCTCTCGTGTACGGTCCACTAGTAGCGACTAGAAGCTAATGCAGCTCCAATACGAAAAGCCGGGCAAGTTCTCCCGGCTTTTCAAGATTGGCCGTTGTCACCGCTGACACGGCACAAGCAAATTACATCACTAAAGCTAGACCCTCGAGTTCATGCTGCAGTACCGGCAACGAGCAACCTGCCATTTCCACCCGGCTGGCCGCGTCGCGCGCTCTCTGGGGAGAAACGCCGAAGCCTCTGCCCATCATGAATACCTGCAGTAATTCGGCGGCTTCGTGGGAATCGATTAACCCTCCCTGGAGAAGGTCGTTCCGTAAAGCCGTTAATTCCGTTGCTGTGAATGTCTCTCTCATGGCCGTCTCACCTCCGACCTCTACCGTTGCTTATTAGACTCACTGAGCACTGGCAACGTTGCATGCAATTTTGCTGCCGCGCCGCCACTGCCTATCTTGTGTACGTTCCAGTAAGCCATTTGGTTCTATAAACACCTTTAACCACGATAAGTTGCCTCGAATTGGATGGTAGAAGGTCAGCGAAAGGCGACCCGAGGGTTGCAACAAAGATTGACACACCGTGTCGTTCTGGGACGAATTATGTCGTGGCACGAAGGTGGGGTAATGCGAAGTACAGTCTCAGAAGGGCTCGCTCCTACGCCGGATCGATCCCCGCTTCGTCCACCAGCATGATGGGAATGTCATCCCGCACCGGATACACGCGGCGGCATGCCGCGCACTTCAAACTCTCCGCTTGATCTTCCTTCTGCAGCGTGAGCTCCTTCTTGCAAACCGGACACACCAGAATCTCCAGCAGATCGGGAGGAATCATGGGAAGCATTTTACGCTACTTTGCCGCAACCGCTTTTTGTGCCGACGGTTGGGCCATTCCAGGCACCGTCGTATCAGTAGATGCGAAGAAGCGGGGCGGCAACGCTCTCAGCGAGTGCACGAGTCTTTAGCTGGACGATGAACTCAGTCGCGTATAGCTTCAGTTGCGTTCGTGGAGTTTTGCTTTTGGTGAGCGCAGCTAGGGCCTCCAGCGCACGACCTCTAGCCGTGCGGAATCACTGCACCCCCTGGGAGCCCCGCGTTCCTCCGCCCAGCTGGTTTACGATAGAATCTCCTTTTTCCTGCGGGACGAAAAAACAATCATGTCAGCGATCATTCTGGACGGAATAGCCATCGCCAGCGAAATTCGCGCCGAGGTCGCCGCCGAGGCCAAAGATCTCGCGGCTTCTGGAATTCGTCCGGGTCTCGCCGTCATCCTCGTTGGACACAATCCCGCGTCGGAGATTTACGTTCGCGGCAAGGTCAAAAGCTGCGAGGAACTAGGAATCTGTAGCGAAAAGCTCACCCCGTCCGAAACCGTCACCACCGAAGAGCTGCTGCAGATGGTCGACCACCTCAATCGCCGCGATGACATTGACGGCATTCTGGTCCAGCTTCCGCTGCCTACTCATGTGGACGCGAAAAAAGTGCTGCTGGCAGTTGACCCCGCCAAAGATGTGGACGGCTTCCATCCCATGAACGTCGGCTTCTTATCCACGCAGCGCCCGGGCCTGGTTCCGTGCACGCCCGCCGGAGTGATCGAAATTCTGCGGCGGCGGGATATTCCCATCGCCAGCCAGGAGGTGGTGGTGGTGGGGCGCAGTGACATTGTCGGCAAGCCCGTCGCCATGCTGCTGCTTAACAATAACGCCACCGTGACGGTTTGCCACTCAAAGACTCGCGACCTGCCCGCGGTCTGCCGACGCGCCGGTATTCTGGTCGCTGCCATTGGCCGCGCCGGCATGATCACGCGCGACTACGTCAAACCCGGCGCCACGGTCATCGATGTCGGCATGAATCAGGTGACCGATCGCGCGGAATTCGTTCGGCTGTTTGCCGGCAATGTCAAGCGTGAAGAGAGCTTCCGCAAAAAGGGCAGCACCCTCGTCGGCGATGTTCACCCCGAGGTCGCGCAGGTGGCGGGCGCAATCACTCCGGTGCCCGGCGGAGTGGGGCCCCTAACCATTGCCATGCTCATGGCAAATACGGTGAAAGCGGCGAAGCTGCGCCGCGGTAATCGCATGCGAGAGGTCTGAGACGCATGCTGAAAGCTGGCCTCACGGGCGGCATCGCCGCGGGCAAGACCACGGTCGGCGAAATGTTTGTCGCGCTCGGCGCTCATCTGATTCAGGCCGATGAAATCTCCCATCAGCTCATGCAGCCGGGACAGGGTGTTTACCTCGAAGTCGTCAAGCACTTTGGCCGCGATATTCTTGACCCGGACGGCAAAGTGAACCGCCGCCGTCTGGCCGAGGCCGCCTTCGGCAGCGGCGGAAATTCACCGTCCCGCATTCAGGAACTGAATCGCATCGTCCATCCCGCGGTGATTCGCCGCCAGGATGCCTGGATGGAAGAGATCGGCCATCGCGATCCTCACGCCATCGCCATTGTCGAAGCGGCGCTGCTTCTCGAAGCCGGCGTGGGGGAAAGCTTCGACCGGATGATCGTGGTTACCTGCCGTCCCGAGCAGCGCATCGAGCGCTGGGGCAAGCGCCGCAATCTGGATCGGAACTCCGCTCGTCAGGAAGTAGCCCGCCGCATGGCGGCGCAGTGGCCCGATGAGAAGAAGATGGCAGCCGCCGACTACATCATCGACAACTCCGGCTCGTTGGAGCAGACGCAGGCCCAGGTCCGCGCGATCTTTCAGACCTTGCGAGAGCAGACCGCCAACGCCGGGAGCACCTTGCGCCGGTAGCTGTCAGCCATTCGAAGCTCTCCCAGGAATTTCACGATCCGGAAACATTTACCTTCTTGCGCTGACCCGGCGGAATCAACCCCAAAAAAGCTGAGAACCTGCTTAAACATCAGCGAATCAGAGATTTTCCACACTCCGTGTTTCCCACGGGGAGTACAATGCCAGTTGGTCATTGAAGTGCTCGATTGACCCATACTCCATTCCCAAGGAAAGGATCCTTGCACTTATGTGGAAGCCCACCAATCAGCCCAACACGCCGTCATCCCGGCCGCCCGAGCCCGAGAGGCCGGCAACGCCGGCCGCGAGCACCCCGGCGGCGATGGAGCCTCCCGCAGCCTCCGCTACCCGTGCAACCACCTCCGCTACCAGTGCCGATCAGGCCACCATTGGCAAGTCGCTGGTCATCAAGGGCGAGGTCACGGGTTCTGAATCCCTGTACATTGACGGCCGTGTGGAAGGATCGATCAATCTGGCGGGCAACCGGGTCACCGTCGGCCGCAATGGCGTAGTTTCCGCCAACATCAATGCCCGCGAGATCGTGGTTCTGGGCAAGGTTCGTGGCAATCTGACCGCCAGCGACCGGGTGGATATCCGCAGCGACGGTTCGCTTACCGGCGATGTAGTCGCGGCCCGCATTTCCATCGAGGACGGCGCATTCTTCAAAGGCGGAATCGATATCCGCAAAGCCGGCCAGAAACCGAATGGCGAAGAGCCCAAACCCTCCGCTTCCGCTACCGAAGCCGTCGCCGCCCGCGCCTAAACTTTCTCGGACCACGCCGGGACGGGCGTTCTCGCCCGTCCCACGAAAGTCCGGCTGTTCCGCCTTCCATCTGATCTTCGACGAGCGGCGCTGCTGCTGGGTAGCCGACCGCAACTTCCCGCTATTCGACTCGATTGCACCCTCGCGGCCCAGTGTTATCAACTAGTTGCCTTTAAGCTATTGAAAATCGGCGGACACCTAGAGCATCAGAGCGAAAATTCCCTTCCAAGCGTCGCGTAGGATGCCCCGCCATTGCGCCAGGATTGTTTATAGGCGCGTTTCTCGCCACGGATGACCTCCAAGGTCATCCGCAACAAATTGAGGGCTAGAATTTGATTGCTCTATAGCTTAGAGTAATAACTACAAACAAAAGCAATGTTTTCAATGGGCTATGCTTTCGGCTGGGATTTCGCCCTGCCACAACCCTAGTTGGTATGCGTGGCCGTTCCGGCAGGCGGGGGATCGCCCATTTGGTTGAGGGCGTGCGATTCCAGGATTTTGTAATCCTCGTACTTGATCGTCAGCGTGGCGATGCCGCCCAGCCGCAAGTCGGATACGCTCTTATTGTCAGCAGGCAGCCAGAAATCGCCAATTTTCAAGTAATCATGCTGAATATCGGTTTTCTTGATCCAGAATGAGGGATTCTTGGCAGGCTCGGCTTCAATCCTGCATACGGCGAAATCCTTCGCATTGACCCAGATCTTTCCCCGGTAAAGAAACTTATTGGGAATTTTCGGTTCCACTTGCAGGACGTATGAACAATCGTCCGCGGCCGGCTGGTCGCTGAGCAGGGTGAAGTTGTAATTGTTGCTGTTGAGCGCAGTGGCGGCTCGATTCTCCGGGTCGAGCGCCTCGCGTTCCGAGTTAAGCAGACGTTCGAAGATATGGTTGATGATCCATTTGTTGCCACTTTCAGAGACCACGGTGAATTGCTTGGTCGCCGGAGCGTGGTAGGTCATGTTCACCGTCATATCGGCGTGGAGATTGGTGGGAAAGCCGACGTAGGTGAGCGAATACGACCGCCGGCTCTGGTAGCTCTCGAGCGCATTGGCCCGTTGTTCGTTCTTCTGCACCAAGCGGGCGACTAACTGATCGGCGGTAAGCCGTTCCGGCGCAGCGGGAGCCGCATCTGCGGCTTCGCCCTTGACGGAAACCACAAGTGATCCAAGACATACGAGCAACAACACCTGGAGATGTCTGGTCAAGCCACCAATCCTCATGGAAAATTGCTGCCCCTTGTCCAAAATTCCACTCTTCTGCAAAATGCCCAGCCGGTTTGAGCCTCGACAACCTGGGCAAAGCATCAGGTGTTGGCCGTATCTAGGATGCCATGATTCGTAATTTGGTCATCATTACGAAAGGAATGGCCGTAGGCAAAGTACATAGATTCAAAGATCGTCGTCCACGAGGTCGAAAGGGCAGACTCCCGGGCAGCCGCGCGCATCAATAAGAGCCGTTCCGGCTGGGTCAGCAGCAACTCCACGCAATCAGAAAATTCTTCCACATTATTGACCACGAAGCCGGTTTCACCCGGCTCTACGCTAAACCGCGGACCTCCGGCGGAGGTCACCACCGCAGGCACTCCGGAAGCTTGCGCTTCCAGGACGACTAACCCAAAAGTTTCCGTCCGCGACGGAAATGCCAGAACATCCATGTTGGCAAAGGCGCGAGACAGGTCTTTGCCGGTCAATACGCCGGTAAAGCTGGCCTTCTGCATATTCCTGCGCAGCCAGGGTCCCTCGGCGCCGTCGCCCACGATCACCATCTCAAAATCGTCATATCCTTTGGCAATAAGCCGCTCTTCCAATTGAGCCAGCCAGCGCACATTCTTTTCCGGAGTCAGGCGCCCAACGTAGCCGATGCGGAAGGGACCCGCTTCGCGGTCCCGGAAGCCGGGATTGAAAATCTTGGTATCCACGCTGTGGGACATCAGATAGCAGGGCTTTCCGGTGGCCGTTTCCAATTCGTCCACCAGATCGGGATTTGGAGCAAACAGCAGTTGCGGCCACTTGTAGAAGCGAGTCATGGCCCAGGCGCTGCCGCGTTCGGCGCTGGCGGCCAACCACTGCGAGATTCCTTTCGGAAGGAACGAGAAAGCCTGCAAGATGCGGCTACGGGCATACATAGGCAGGTTGGTTTGCCAGGTCGCGGCCAGCGGAACGCGCAATTTGTGCGAAATCATGGCGCCCAGCGTGCCGACATCGGTGGGTCCGGTAATTTGCACCACATCGGGATCGAAATCGCGCACAATGGGCATCAAGCGCGCCCGGTATCTTTGGAAAAGAAGGTCATAGCGATGACCGCGGTCGATCGGAAAGGTCGCGGCGCTGCGCTTCAACTGGATCCGGGTCACCGAGCCATGGGTGGTGGTCTCATGGCGCGGACCGGCATGGATGATCAGAAAGGGAAGCTGGCGTTCAATGGCGAAGGCTTCGAAATGCCGGCTGGTATTCGCAACCCCGTCAATTTCGTGGTAAGCATCCGGAAAGAAGGCGACTCTGGGGCCGCCGCCCGCATTCACAAAATCGCCTCGTAGGCGACTTCTGGCGCGACTTCCACGGCATCAGAACGGAAATCATGCTCCGCCCGGCCGGGCAGCATGCGCGCCATTACGCGTCGCACTCCTGGTTTCTCCAGCAGGCGAATCATGGCAAAAATGCGCCTAAGGAATTTCGGTGGCGCTTTCCAATAGGACGAAACCGGCCGGTCCGCGCCGTTATTGGCCAGATCCGGATGAAACACTCGATCGTCCCAGCGCTGGCACCCCACTGGATACTCGGGATATTCGCGAATCACATCCAACAGGGTCTGCACTGTGCGCATGCACAACGATTCCGCATACTGCGGCATGAAAAGCACCCGGCTAAGCTTGTCGCGGCGGACTTCCTGAATGAATTCCACAAAGCTGCGGGCGTGAGTCAGATTGAGCGCGCCGCTCGGTTCGCAACCATGCCGGTCGCCGCCGGAGATCACGATACGCCGCCAGCGCTCCGCCAGGTCCACGACCCGTTCGTTTTCTTTCCAGCTGCGCGTGGCATTGAGCTCAAAGGCGTGGAAAAATCCCACATTCTCCTGCAAAAATTGCTCCAGCAGCGATTGGAACCGGCCGTTTGAGAAGGTGCGCAGGTCCCAAAGCGGATGGTTGAAGA
The DNA here is from genome assembly GCA_963834075.1 of uncultured Acidobacteriaceae bacterium. Classification (GTDB taxonomy): domain Bacteria; phylum Acidobacteriota; class Terriglobia; order Terriglobales; family Acidobacteriaceae; genus PALSA-270. The sequence continues at coordinate 411,542 of CAWIAH010000003.1, read as the reverse complement.
TGATCATCACCTCAGGCATCTCGTCGAGCATGGCGATTAACTCAGGGAGGATCCTAGGGTTCGGCTGTTGCGTGTAAGCTGCCAGTTCGGCCATGATATTCTCGGCGCGGCGCGGCGGCAGATTATGGACCCCCAAATGGAAGATGGCATCGCCGAAGGGAACCGCCCACTCTAGAGAAATCGGCAGATTGCGGGTTTCCTCCAGCCGGCGCAGATGGAGCGGGGCCTCAATGCTGTCATGATCGGTGATGGCAACCAACCCCCGCAGCCCCAAGCCATTCTCGATCTGCCCCCGTTCCGCATCGAAGGCGACCTCGGGAGTCAGGGGCGGCGTCCAGTAAGCCTGCGACAAATCGACCGGGACACGCGCCCGCTTATATTGGTGCTCCAGCGCCCATTGCAGAAGGCTCCAGCGCTGCGCGAACTCTTCGATGAAACCGAGGCTCTCTTTGGAGCAATTGGTGTGGCTGTGAAGGGAAACGGCAGCCGCATAATGGACGGCCGCTTGTGGTTGATTCCACAGGCAAGAAATCGTTGTTTGGGCCAATCGGGGTTTAACCTCGGGGCCTCAAACGTATGAGACCGTCCGCACACTTTGCCATAGATTTCCCCTACAGTCCAGTAAATGTCCCTTGCAATCCAGTGCTTAGAACTGTTCCCGTTTCGGCAAACGTCCTGTTTTGTTGATAACAGTACCGATTTGGAGGGTTACTTTCGATTGTCCGAAGCGATGGCCCAACGCCCTCAAGCCCTCAGTCGAGCAACCATTGAGCGCGCCGCCGAAAGAAAAATGTATGCGTCAATACTGACGGTGAGATAGGAAACACCCAGCTTGCGATATTCGTTGGCGGTTTCCACATTATCGCAATAAGTGCCAAGGTGCTTCCCGGCGCTTCCGGCCATCGCAATCGCGTCTGCCATTGCCTGCAATACCCGGGGATGCTTCACTTGCGCGGGGATTCCGAGAGACTGGGAGAGATCGTAGGGGCCGATGAAAATGACGTCCACTCCCTCCACATTGAGAATCGACTTCAAATTCCGGATGCCCTCAACTCCTTCCACCTGCACGATGACTACGCTCTCCTGGTTGGCGCTGGCGAGATACTCCGACGTGTCGTAGGCGCAGTAACTGGCGGAGCGCACACAGGGCTGTAAACCGCGCATGCCCAGCGGATGATATTTGCTTGAATGAACTACGATTTGCGCCATTTCAGCGGATGCAACCTGAGGAACTTGTATGGCGGCGGCGCCCCAGTCCAGGGGTTGCGAGATAGCCAGCGGATCACAATCGGGAGGACGTACGACGACACTGATCTCAGTCGCAGTTCCGCTGCGAATCAGGTTTTCGGTATCTTTGTGGTCAATCGGGCCGTGCTCGCGGTCAATCACCACGAAATCGAACCCCGCTAATCCCAGGAGTTCAACCAGCGGCGGCGCCGGAATCTCCAGAAATGTCCCAATCACGCAATCCTGCGATTGCAACTTCTTCCGCAAGGAATTCGAGCGCAAGCGCGCCGGCAGAGCCTTTGCGTCGTCTTTATTCATTTTTTCTGTCTCCGCTGGTTTTTGGGGATTGCTGCGACCCGAAGTGTACCAGCAGAAACTCAAGAAAATGACCGAGATCCTGGCCGTGGTTCTCGTCGAAATTGATTGTTTCTTGCTTGACGATACAGAGTTAGCCGAAGTATGTTCTATTTCGCGTTGCAACGTTCCGCCATACAGAACCAATGGAGCCAGAATTAATGTCTTTCAAGTTCGACTTCCGAGACCTTCAGGCCTTCATGAACAGCATCAACATTCCTGCGCGCGATGCCTATGATTTGCCGACATCATCGAAGCGTTTTCCGGACGGGACTTTCTATCGCAATGAAATATCGAGCATAGAACGGCCTTCCACCATGAAAGCGATGCAAGAAGAGGCGAAGAAGTACAAAGTCAAGATCCATCGCGTTATTGCAGTGACCATGGGAGCCACTTTGCTGACCATGGATGAACTGAAAGAGATGGCCCAGATGGCTGCCGATGAGGAGACAGAACTGGTCATCCTTCCCGGGCCGCGTGTGATGTGGGACATCGGCAGAATGTCTTCCACGCCGGAGGGCGCCTACAGTGGCATCCGCGTGCGTGGCTCTGACTATCTTTCCTACACCATTGCGGACATGATGCGAGCCATGGAAGCGGGAATCCGCGGATTTCTGGTTTGGGATGAAGGGCTGCTCATGGTGCTGGTCGAGATGCGCCGGCAAGGGAAAATCCCCAGCGACACATTTTTCAAGATTTCGGTCTTTACCGGGCACGCCAACCCGGCGGGCGCCAAGGTGATCGAGAACCTGGGGGCGGACACGTTCAACCCTTTGCCCGATCTTACTTTGCCTATGCTGGGAGCGATCCGCCAGACGATCAAAATCCCCATGGATCTTCATATCTCCATTTTTGACTCACAGGGGGGCTGGTACCGGGCATGGGAAGTCCCGGAAATCTGCCGCATCTGTGCTCCGTGCTATTTGAAGCAGGAGCCGGGGAAGTCCGTGGCCGATCTGTGCAAGCCGTGGTCTAGCGAAACCAGCCTGGCCGACCTGGCCCGCCAAAAAGTACGCAATGTGCAGATTATGGAAGAACTGATTGAGCGAGTTCATCCCGAACTGCTGCAGAAAGCGCCCGCTTAGACAAGGCGTAAGATGAAAGCACTCGTCTTTCACGGCAGAGAAGATATTCGTTATCAGGATGTTGCCGATCCCGTTCCCGGGACTGGCGAAGTGCTGGTTAAGATTAAATCTTCCGGCTTGTGTCACACCGACTTCAACGAATACCGCAATGGCCCATTGTTTGTGTCGGCGTCACCGCACCCGCGGACCGGCAGGGCAATCCCGCTCGTATTAGGCCATGAATTTTCCGGTCAGGTGATGGCAGTCGGGCCGGGGGTGAAGCGAATCAAGGTGGATGATCGTGTAGCCATCAACGCGGTGGATGGCTGCGGCGAATGCTTCTTCTGCCGCAAACAGCAGTTTGCATTGTGCACAACCGCGGCTTACATCGGCTTCGGCCGGGATGGCGGATTTGCGGAGTTCGCGGCTGTGCCCGAAAAATGCTGCTATAACCTGGCCGACGTTTCCTGGCGTGCCGGGGCGTTGGTTGAGCCTCTCTCGGTCGCGGTCCATGCCGTGCGAAGAAGTAAGTTGGAAATAACCAACACGGTGGCTGTTATCGGAGGAGGCACGGTGGGCTTGTGCGTGTTGCAGGCGGCCCGTTGCGCGGGGGCCAGATGCGTGTTTGTAGTTGAGAAAACTGAGTCGAAGCGGGGCTACGCGGAAGCCCTCGGGGCAGAGGCATTCCTGAATTCCGATCAGGTTGATGTCGTCCAGGAGATCGCGGGACGGACCGACGGGTTGGGCGTGGACATCGCGTTTGAGTGCGCCGGTTCTGCGGCGGCGCTGAATACCGCGGTAGAGGTAACGCGAAAAGGTGGAACCATCTGCGTGGCCGGCCTTTTCCCCGGGCCTGCTCCCTTCGACTGGAACGCCGTTATGGGGGCGGAAAAATCCATCATTGCGACCCTGGCCTACGGCAACGAGTATGCGACCACGATTGCCCTGCTGCGGGATGGCCGGTTAAGTGCCGGTCCGCTGATCACTGGATCGGTGACGCTTGCTGAAGCTGCCGCTCACCTTAGGAACTTTGAAGCTGCGGGTCACCAGGGTATCAAGACTCTGATCGAGCTCTAGCCGGCCAATTCACTCGGCGGCGCCAAATTATTTTTGTCCTGCTACCGGATCCAGTGCCGAAAGACGGTGCACCCCCGAACGCCGCAGCATGAACAAAACTGCCCACACGGCGATAGCTCCCGCGTACACCACGGCGAAGAGCATGGCGAACGCTCCGAGAAAAGAGACGGACGGGGGATGTGCCGGAGGCAACAGGCCATTATGCGAAGTGGAATGGATAATGATCTCTGCTTTTTCGATGGCGAGAAGTACTCCGCCGAGAATCAGGGACATCAGAATTGTGGCTGACTTGGGAAAACGGAATTCTGAATGCATGGTGAAGCTCCTTGGAATAAACGAGCACGTTAGAGAAGCAGGCGGAGAGCACGATTCGACGCAGACGTAAAAATGTTCGCCAATCGCATTGGCCAACAGGCCCTGGATCTCCCGCCAGTAGAATCTGGCTCGCGCTGCCAGACTCTTTTGCCGCGCCTGGGCTTGCGCTTGCTGAAAGACCAGGACCATCTCGCCACCATAGTCGGCGCGGCAGCTCTTCGGGTATAAGCGCAGGAGCAAACGGTAGAGGGAGAGCATGAGTCAGATCTCCTTGCGCGCCAGGCGCGGGGTGGCCAACCTGGTCAAGTGCCGTAGCCGGTCGACTTCCATTTGTAGATTGCTCCGGCCACGGGTGGTGAGCCGATAAGCTTTACGGCCGCGCGGAGTTTCGCCTTCCTCAAGTTGCTCGATCCAACTTTCCTCCAGCAACCTGCGAAGCGCTCCATACAACGTCCCTGTGCTCAGTTTGACCCGCCCGCCGCTCATCCTTTCCACGTCCTGCAAAATGGAATAGCCGTGGCGCGGCTCCTCCGCGAGGCTCAGCAGGATAAGGAGAACGGCTTCGCTGATGGGGAACGATTCCATATAGGTTGCGTTACGACATGTCGTATCACGTCATAATAGGAGGGTGCCTCCATTCCGTCAAGTGTTTAAAATGGCATCGAGCCGGGGATCGACTCCGTGCGCCCGTAAGTAGCTCTTGACGTAGTTCCTGCCACTCGCTACCATGATGAGCAAGTTTGCTCTTTACGGAGCAGACCTTGGATTTCATGCAGAGTGGCTGAGGGACGAGCCCTAAGAAGCCACGACAACCGGATCGGAAGGCAACTTCCGGTCGCCCGGTGTCAACTCTCACCCTACACAGGGGGAACATGAGATTCGGGGTGCAGAGTTCGGCATCTCGTTCCTCTTTTTCCACCTTTTGGGAAAGAGGATTTAGCTTTTTTAGGGGCAATGTAAGGCTCGTCCCGCAGCCACTCGGGTTTGCAAGGAAGCGAGTGGCCGAATGAACTACGAACTGCGATGCCGGGAATGTGGCAAGAGCTGGGGTAATCAACCCCGCTCGATCTGCGAAGATTGCTTCTCTCCTCTCGAAGTTTTCTACGACTACCAGGCGCTGCGCGGGCAGTTTACCCGCGAGAAGATCGCGCAAGGCCCGGCCAACATGTGGCGCTATTCCGCTCTTCTGCCGCTGCCGGAGGGCTATGAGCCGAGTGTTCCCGCGGGCTTTACGCCTTTATTGCAGGCGCCGCGGCTGGCGCGCCAGTGGGGAACCAGGAATCTTTACCTGAAAAATGACGCCGTCTGCATGCCGACGCTGAGTTTCAAAGACCGCGTGGTCGCCGTGGCTCTGGCGAACGCGCGCAGCTTTGGTTTTGATACGGTCGCCTGCTCCTCGACCGGCAACCTGGCGAATTCAGTCGCGGCGCAGGCGGCGCGCAACGGATTTCAGTCCTGGATCTTTATCCCCGCCGACCTTGAGCCGGCAAAAATCGTGAACACGCAGGTCTATGGCGCGAAGCTGGTGCGGATCAATGGCAGTTATGATCAGGTCAACCGCCTGTGTTCGCAGATCGGCGATGAACACAACTGGGGATTTGTGAATGTGAATCTGCGGCCTTATTACGCCGAGGGCTCGAAGACCGTCGGCTACGAGATTGCCGAGCAACTGGGCTGGCGGCTGCCGGACAATGTCGTGGTCCCCATGGCTGGCGGGTCCTTAATTACTAAAATCAAGAAGGCGTTTCAAGAGCTGATCGAGCTCGGCCTGGTGGAATCGAAACCATTCAAGATTTTTGGCGCGCAAGCTACCGGCTGCTCGCCAATTTCGACGGCGGTAAAAGCGGGTCAGCCGGACATCGAGCCGCAGAAGCCATCCACGCTGGCGCGGTCGCTGGCCATTGGCAATCCCGCCGACGGGCACTACGCGATTAAGACCATCACCAGCACGGGCGGCTGGGCGGAAGATGTCTCCGACGCCGAGGTGGTCGAAGCGATGCAAATACTGGCGGAAGCTGAAGGTGTCTTCACCGAAACCGCCGGCGGAGTGACGGTGGGCAGCGCGCGCAAACTCTATCGCCAGGGCCGCATCAAGCCGGAAGAGACGACCGTGCTTTGCATTACCGGTAACGGCCTGAAGACTACCGATGTGCTCACCGGCCAGTACGAAGCCGAAACTCCGATCGCACCCAAGCTTGCCGAGTTCGAAGCTTACCTGGGCAAGATGCTCAATGTGGGGGAGGCGGTCGCCGTCTAATGACAATCACCGTGCAAATTCCCACCGCACTGCGGCGCCACACCGCCGGAACCGATAAGTTCACCTGCTCGGCGGGCAATCTGGATGAGTTGTTCAACGTCCTCGATCAGAAATTTCCCGATCTCAAGCCGCACCTGCGCGATGAGTCGGGGCAGATTCGCCGCTTCCTGAATGTCTACGTAAATGAAGAGGACATTCGCTTTCTGGGGGGAGCGAGCTACGCCTTCAGCGAGGGCGACGAAGTCCTGCTGGTGCCCTCCATCGCTGGCGGCTGCTACTGATCCGTCAATTTTCCCTGAGCCCGTGGCCCATTCAAGCCCGCTTTTGGCTTTGAGCGGGGCAGTCGAAGTCAACCGGAAATTCAGTGGCCCAGTCGCAACCTTCCCACTAACTAGATTGAATCGCACCCCAGAGAAAAGCGTAGAGCCGCACACACTTCATTCATTCGCGCGGAACTATGCTGGGCCACGCGTCTCCTCAGTCGCTGTTGCGACACCGTTACTGCATTGTGCAGGTTCACCGCGAACGGGGACTCCATGCCGTCCTCCTCATTCAGAACGACTTCCGATGGCACGCCGCGAATCGTGGAAGTGACAGGCGCAACCGTGACGGTGGATAAATAAGCGATGGCACCGTTGCGGGTGAGCACGAGGACGGGTCGTTTCTTGTCGGGTGGAGCAAACTGGTAAAGCCGAACGTCACCCCGGTTTATCTGACCTCGGGCGATCTGGCCTCCGGCCATTCCTCCTCCGGCTATTCTTCTGGCCACGTGGCCTCCAATTCCCAACCTCGCGCTTCCGCGCCGGATTGCGGATGTTGCGAGTAGCCCTGGCGGTCGCGTTCTTCACTGGCCCGCAGTTCCAACCGGCGGAGATGTTCCCGCAGGGCGTCGCGCACCAGGGCGGATCGGTTTCGCTTAGTGCTTTTCGCGGCTTGGTCGGCGGCGTGTAAGAGCTTTTTATCTAATACGATTTGCACGATTTGCATATTGCACGATCTGCATAATGAGGAATCTATTCCACAGTCTTCTCGACATAGAGGGCACATTTCAAAACAGTCGATTATAAAAATTGCTTTGCATCAAAAACTCTTGCTGAATCCGCGCTCCTCCATATATAATCTAACTAACTGGTTAATTAAAGAAATCTTATGCATGCCGCCGCTAAACCACGATTAGGGTCCCGGGGGCGTCCCGAGCAGAGCCGGACCGCCATTCTGAAGGCCGCAGTGCGGGAGATATCCCTTGAGGGCGTGGCGGGGGCGCGCATTGATTCGATTGCCCGCGCCGCCGGGGTGAACAAGGCGCTTCTTTATTATTACTTTAAAGACAAAGACGCACTCTATGGCGCGGTTCTCGATCATGTCTTCGGCGGATTGACCAACGCAATCCTCGAGGCGCTCTCGCGCCCCCTGGCGCCGCGCGACAAGGTAAGACTTTACGTCGAGACTCACTTCGATTACATCGCGAATCACCCCTTATACCCGCGGATTGTCCAAGAAGAGATGATGCGCGCGGGGCGCCCCGGCAGCACGCAATTAGAGCGCGTGGTCAAACAATATTTTCGTCCCTTATTCGTCAAACTATCAGGGGTGCTCCAGGAAGGCATGGATGCGGGCGACTTCCGCGAAGTCGATCCCATGCAATTCATCCCCTCCATGATTTCCGTGATCATTTTCTATTTCAACAGTGCCCCGGTCATGCGGGTCATGCGGGGCATTGACCCGTTCACACCCGAGCGCCTGCGGGAGCGCCGCAACGCTGTGCTGGATTTCATTTCGACCGCCTTGTTCCAGGCGCCCGACGCTTCGTCTCCAGGAGAAAACCAGTGAGCACGCGCAACAAATTCGCCATTTTAATCGGAATCATTCTCGTGGCGGCTCTGGCCTATTATCTCGTTTCCACGCCACGCACCAAGTACCTGGTGTTGATCGGCACGGTGGACGCTAATCAGGTCATCGTCAGCCCGCAGACCGAGGGCCGCCTGCAGCAGTTGCTGGTGGATGAGGGCTCACGGGTGAAGCAAGGCGAGCTGATCGCGGTACTCGATCCGTCGGAGTTGCAAGCCGAAGAGCGCGCCGCCGCCGCCAATATTGTCAGCCTGCAACACAAAGTATCGGAAATGCGCTCCACCGAGCGGGCCACACAGGGCTCGACTTCGAGCAGCGTGATTAATGCGCAGGCCAAGCTCGCCTCGACCAAAGCGCAACTGCTGCAAGCCCAAGCCACTCTTGAGCGCACGCAGAGCGACAGCCGCCGCACCATCGCCCTCGCCAAGGAGGGTGTGGCCTCCGACCAGGATCGGGTGCAGGCCGAAACCAATCTGTCAGCGCAGCAGGCCCTGGTTCAGTCATTGAAGGACCAGGTCAGCGGCGCCGAAGCTGACGTAAAAACCGCCATCGCCAATACCCATCAGGCGCATGCCGCCGAAAGCACAGTGCAATCCACACTCGCCGATCTGGCCAACGCGCAAGAGCTGCAGCAAGAAGCCCAGGTAAAACTCGGCTATACGAAGATTTATGCCCCGGTCACGGGAATCGTTTCGGTGCGCGCCGCCTTGCAAGGCGAAGTTCTGAACGTCGGCCAGGCTATCGTGACCATTGTGGACCTGGGCAACACCTGGGTGCGGGCGGCGATTCCTGAAACGGATGCCGATCATATTGGCATGGGAGACACGCTGCGCATCGAGCTCCCCGGCGGCACCATGAGCTCGGGCAAGGTCTTCTACAAAGCGCCGGAAGCCGATTTCGCCACGCAACGCGACGTCAGCCGCATGAAGCGGGATATCAAAACCATTGTGCTGAAAGTCCGCCTCGACAATCCCAACAGCGACTACGTTCCCGGCATGACGGCGAATGTCCTGGTATCGCCCGACCAACTCAATGGCAAGACCGAACAGGCCAGTGCGTCTGGGGATCCGCGTCCGTGAGTAACGAAACCCAGACGCAAGCGGTTGCAACCGCCGCCAAAACAGAAGCTGCCTCAAGGAGCGCGGTGGACCGCAACGCGCCCAACGCCATCGAGGTGGACCACATTGTCAAAAAATATGGAGACTTCACCGCCGTGGATGACGTTTCCTTCTTCGTGAAAGAGGAAGAAATTTTCGGATTGCTGGGACCGAACGGGGCGGGGAAATCCACGCTGATTCGCATGATGACGACGCTCATTCCTATTACCAGCGGCAGCGCGCGCATCGCGGGTTTCGATGTCAGCAAAGATCCCGACGACGCTCGCCGCGCCATTGGCGTCATTCCGCAGGCGCTCACCAGCGACATCGATTTGACGGTCGAGGAAAATCTGAATATCTACGCCAAGCTCTACGATGTCCCGACGCAAAAGCGCAAAGCCGCGATTGACGAACTGCTCGAACTCGTGGATTTGACCAAATGGCGCGGGGCGCAAACCAAAACGCTTTCCGGTGGCATGCGGCGCCGTTTGGAGATTGCCCGCGGCCTGGTGCACAGTCCACGCATCTTCTTTCTGGACGAGCCGACAACCGGTCTCGATCCGGTTTCGCGCGTGGCGGTGTGGGAAATGCTGACCAATATCAAGAGCCATCGCAAGCTCACCATTCTGATTACGACCCATTACATGGACGAAGCCGACCGGCTCTGTGACCGCATCGCCATTGTCGATCATGGCAAGCTGGTCGCGCTCGATACGCCCGCCGCGCTGAAGGCAAGCGTTCCCGGCTCGAATGTGATTGAAGCTCACTTCGATCGTGCTCCCGCCGATTGGGAGAAGCAGTTGCACACGCTTACCGGAGTCACATCGGTGCAGTCTGAGGGCGCGGGCATGTACCGCGTTCTGACCAGTGATGGTTCCAAAGCCACGACGGAGCTGGTGGAGATGGCGGTGAAAGAGGGCGTGGGCGTAAAAACGCTCTCGGTACAGAACACTACGCTCGATGATGTCTTCGTCCACTACACCGGGCGGCAACTTCGCGACGAACTGCAGAAATCGTATTCCTTTGTGATGCCGCAGCGGCCGGGGTTGCAACCATGAACCGCGCCCTGGCTATTGTCGAACGCGAAATGCGCAAGTTTTTTCGCTCGCCGGCACTCTTGCTGGTGTCCATGGTATTTCCGCTCGTCCAGCTCATCGTGCTGGGCAACGCCTTCGGCGGCAAAATCGTTGACGCCCGCATGGGCATTGTCGATGAAGACGGCGGCACCGAGGCTCTGAAAGTCCGCGAAGCTTTCGACTCCGTCCGCGCCAACATGCGCACCTTCCTGCCGATTTATTACAACAACGAACAGCAGGCTCGAAAAGATGTGCGCGACGGCAAGCTCGACGGTGCGGTCATTATCCCTCCGCAGTACTCGCGCGATGTCTATGCGAAGGATCGTCCGCAGATCGCTCTCATTGTGGACAATAGCGACAACGTGATGAGTGGCGCGCTCGAAGACGAGATGACCAGCCTGGTCAATTCGTTGAACGATCCCACCATTCAGCCGCACATGATGCAGCAAATTGCGCTGCAGATCGTGGAACTCTATCCCTATACCGCCTATATGAAGTATTTGCTGCCGGGCTCGATTACGCTGGCCATGTTTGTCTCGGTGATGATCGGGGGCGGCATGCTTTACATCGATGACAAGGCCCGTGGCGTGCACGAAGGCTATCTGGTCACGCCCATCACCAAGGCCGAACTGGTATTCGGATTGAACGCTGCCGGCGCGATCAAAGCGGTGATGACCGGCATCATCATCACCGTCATTGGGTCGCTGATCGCGGGCGTAGGCACCCTGTTCAATCCGCTGACCGCGCTTGGCCTGGTGATAATGGTGTTTATGACCTCGGTTGCCTTCAATACGATGATGTTTTTGCTGATGGTACGGGTAGAAGACCCCCTGGTGCCGCGCGCTACCTTCGGCATTTTGAATACGCTGCTATTTTTCCCCAGCGGCGCGATTTACCCCATTCAGGCATTTCCCTGGTGGCTGCGCTTCATCGCGCGCATCGATCCTTTTTCTTACGGCGTCCACGGCTTCAAATGCCTGCTATTGAAAGAGACGGGCTTCGCCGCCATCTGGCCGGACATTATGTTTCTTTCCATCTTCGCGGTCGTCACCCTGAGCGTGGCCATTCCGCTGTTTAAGCGCACGCTTTAAATTGGCTTGTCAGCCTGAGCAAGCGCTGTTTGCGCAGCGAAAGCTTGCCCTGAGCGTAGCCCGAAGAGGATCCCGGCGAGCCTCCCTAAGGGTCCCGTTCCTGGCGACCAGATATTCGCGAGCTTTGGCTCGCTTTCCTATTTAATCGCGGTTTACCGGGAACTTTCTGTTCTTGTCTGCAATCTATTATGCTAGGAACGTATGACTCTTCTGGACGCGCCCGAATACGACCCGCATCGCGACCGCCGCCGCCGCATTCGCGTGATTTCCATCGTTGTACTTGGTCTTTTCATCCTGTTCATCGCCTGGAAGTATCACAACTGGCCTGAGGAGCATGTCGTGGATAAATTCTTCGACGCTTTGCAGCAGCAAAATTACGAAGGCGCCTATGCGATCTGGCTGCATGACCCGAACTGGAAACAGCATCCCGACAAAGATAAGCAGTATAAGTTTGACGACTTCTACAAAGACTGGGGGCCGGGCGGCGAGTGGGGGCTGGTGAAATCTCACGACATCTACGGCTCAGGCACTCCACGTGGCGGAAGCAGTGGCGTGGTCGTCGAAGTCGTGGTCAACGGACGCTCCGAGCACGCCCGCTTGTGGGTGGAAAAGTCAAACAAGACTCTGGGATTTTCGCCGGACTGATTATCGCAGGCTTATGCCGGAGAAAAGAGCTACTGGTTGACGCCAGCCAGGCTCTCCAGCGTCTTCTGCAATGATGCTTGGTCTGCCACATACAGGCTGGTCTTTGAGCGGTCAATCTGCCGCATCAATCCCCACAAAACCTTTCCCGCTCCGACTTCCACGAACACGGCCGCATTCTTCGCAATCAGCAGCCGGATGCTTTGCTCCCACTTGACCGAGCCGGTCACCTGACGGACGAGCGCGTCGCGGCTGCGACCGCCATCGTTTAGTTCCGCCGCATCCACATTGCAAACCACCGGCATAGATGGATTATTGAAAGTCAGCGCGGCCAAATCCACGGCCAGCCGGTCCTGCGCCGGCTTCATCAGCGAACAATGGAAAGGCGCACTTACCGGCAGCAGCTTCGCCTTTTTGGCGCCGCGTTCGCTGGCGAGATTCGTCGCCCGCTCGACCGCCGCGGTGTGGCCGGAGATCACAATCTGCTCCGGCGAATTGATATTCGCCAAAGCGCAAACCTCGCCCTGCGCCGCCTCGGCGCAAAGGGCAGCGACCTTTTCCATCTCCATGCCGATGATCGCCGACATCGCGCCCACACCCACCGGCACCGCCTCCTGCATATACCTGCCGCGATTGCGCACCGTGCGCAGGGCATCGGCGAAGCTCAACGTTCCGGCGATCACATGCGCCGAATATTCGCCCAGACTGTGCCCTGCGACAAAGCTGGGATTGATTCCTTTCTCCGCCAGCACGCGCGAGGCCGCGACCGAAACCGTGAGTATCGCTGGCTGGGTGATCTCGGTGAGGCGCAGTTGATCCTCCGGCCCCTCGAAGCACACCTGGGACAGCTTATAGCCCAGCGCTTGGCTGGCTTCCTCGAAAGTTTGCCGCGCAACGGGATATTTCTCGGCTAGCTCTTTGCCCATGCCCACGGCTTGCGAACCCTGGCCGGGGAAAAGAAAAGCGATGTGAATAGCGTTCATATGTGCCTGCGAATGATAGCAGGCGGTTAGTGATTAGAATGAGCCGATGTGGGGCGGATACCCCCGTCCACCGTTTTTTTCTCGTTGTTAAGGATCATCCTGAGAGGATGTGAGGACTGGGATCATCTCAACGCATCTCTACGAAACGCGGGTCCTATTGCGTCCAGGGCTATAATCTCTGTATGGCTCTAGAAGCCGGACTGCAGCCGTCAACTTCAATAGCGCCTTCGATCAAACGATAAGCAGAATTCAGAACGCGCCCCGGCGCTGGCCAATTTACTTCCAATCTTTTCAGAAATATACTCTGCGGCAGTTTCCTTTCATTGTCGTGTACCAGGATTTATCGTCTTAGAAGGTTTTCGTGTCAATGCGCAAGTCTTGGGACATTTCGTATGGCGGGGACACTCCCTCCGGCTCAGGACAGCGACGGCTTGTTCGCGCGCAAGCGGGAGGCGGGAGCCAGCCGGCGGATAAGCCTGCTGTGAGCGAAGTCGACGGCTCTGCCCGCGCCACGCGGGCGGTGCCATCGGCTCTCATGATTGGCGGCGTGCGAATCGCCCCGGCCACCGTGCTCGCGCCTATGGCGGGTGTGACCGATACCGTCTTTCGGCGTTTCATCCGCAACCTGGGCGGGTGCGGGCTGATCATGACCGAGTTCACCTCAGCCGATGGGGTTTTACGGAAGAAAGACCAGAAGGCCAAGCGCTACCTACATTTCTACGAGGACGAGCATCCGATTTCGGCGCAGCTATTCGGCAGCAATCCGCAAGTGATGGCGGAGGCGGCGCACATGGTCGAAGACCTCGGCTTCGACCTAATTGACCTGAACCTCGGCTGCCCGGCCAAAAAAGTGGTCAAGTGCAACGGCGGCTCGGGGCTGTTACGCGATTTACCGGCGATCGGGAAAATCTTCGAGGCGGTGAGGGCGGCAGTGAAAATTCCCTTCACAGTAAAGTTTCGTGCCGGCTGGAATGACCAAGAGATTGTCTGCGTGGAGCTCGCCCGCCTGGCGCAAGAGTCCGGGCTGTGCGCGGTGGCACTGCATGCCCGCACCCGCGAGCAGGGCTACAGCGGGCAGGCGCGGTGGGAGTGGATTGCGGCGATTAGAGAAGCGGTAAAGATTCCCGTAATTGGCAATGGCGACATCCGCACGCCTGAGGACGCCTGCGCCATGGTTGCGCAGACAGGCTGCAATGCGGTGATGATCGGACGCATGGCGCCGTCGAACCCCTGGATCTTCCGGCAGATAGAGCAATACTGTGCGGCCGGCGCGTACGACGAGCCGTCGGAAGCCGATCGCTATGAGATGATCCGGACGTATTTTCGCATGCTGATCGAAGAAGAGTTGCCCGACGCGGTGGGCAAGATGAAGCAGTTCGCCTCCTGGTTCACGCACGGAGTTCCCGGCGGGGCCGCGCTGCGAAAGGGGATTTACGATTCAAAGAGCGCGGTGGAGATTTTGGGAAGGGTAGAGGAGTTTTTTGAGGCGCGGCTGTTGTTGTCCATTCCTTAGCCAGGAGCACGAAACGGCTCGCTGGAAATCTCAGATGGGCCGGGTAGCTCACTTCTCGCGAAGCCGGCGGGAGGTGGGCCAACCACATCGGAAAACCAAGAAGATTGAGTGCCGCGCTCACGTCACGCACTTTTGGCTGTGAACTTTCCTTTTTCATCTCTCTCCACATACGCCCAGGGAATCTTCATGTCGTGGGTAAAGACGGTTAGCCATTTTTCCGGGATGGCCTGCGCATAGTAGCGCTTGCGGTTGGCAATGGTGTCGAGCGGGTAGAGATCAAAGCCAGTAGTCCAGGCCAGGTCCAGCTGAGCCGTGGTGGGGATGAGGTCGGAGATATAGCAGGCCGTTTTGCCGCCACTTTCAATCATGACCGCCTGCAGATGAGCGGTGTGCCCGGGAAAGACCTTGACCGAAACACCAGGGACGATCGGCTGATCTCCGCGCAGCAGTTGCATCTGGCCGCTCGCGACCACGGGGTCGTAGTTGTCGCTGATGTAGCTGATGCGGTCGCGCTCACTGGCGCTCTGCGCGTACTGCCACTCGCCCTGCTGCACATAGTATTTGGCTTTAGGGAAGGTGGCCACAATTTTGCCGCCCTGGCGCATCGTGTTCCAGCCGCAGTGGTCAAAATGGAGGTGCGTGTTGATGACGATATCGAAATCTTCGGGCGCAAAACCAGCGGCGGAAAGATGGTCGAGCAATTGGGCGTCCTGGCCGTAGATGGAAATCATTTTCTCGGAAAGTTTGTTGCCCACCCCGGTTTCGATCAGAATGGTGTGATCACCGGTGCGGACGACCAGCGAGTTCAGGCTGGTGGGGATGCGATTATTTTCGTCGGCGGAAAGGCGCTTTTGCCAAAGGACCTTCGGGATCACGCCGAAAAAAGCTCCGCCATCCAGATGGCAGACGCCGTCGGTAATGGCGGTGAGTTCGAAGTCACCGATGGTGGTGCGGCCCATGGGAATCATGCAGAATTCATTTTAGCCTTGTTATCGGACGCGAGATGTAACACCCGACCCTAAAATCCTGCAGACGGCGAGTTTGAAGTTCCAGTTGCGACCCCTTGCGCAGGTTTCCTCAATCGCCAATCGAACGAATGACCTGGGCCGGATTTCCTCCAACCAGGGTATTTGGGGGAACGTCCCTGGTGACTACTGAAGCCGCAGCCACAACCGAGTTTTCGCCTACCGTCACCCCGCCGACAATGGTTGCGCCGGCGGCGATCCAGACGTTTCTCTCAATCACGATAGGCTTTCCGATGGTGGCCGCGCGGCGTTGCGAAGGTTCAAGGGCATGGCCGGCCGTGATGATGCTCACGTTCGGACCGATCATCACCTCGTCCGCGATGTCGAGCCCGCCAAGGTCATAGAAAGTGCAGTTCTGATTGACGAAGACATCACGCCCGACGCGGATTTCGTCTCCGCCGGCGGTGTAGAACGGCGGGATCAGAAAAAAGGCTCTCGTCCACTTTTTTACCGATGAGTTCGCTGAACAAGGCCCGGATTTCGTCCGCGTCGTTGAACGTCAAACGGTTAAGTGCGGCGGTGATTACCATCGCTCGTTTGACGTTTGCCAACATGGCGGCAGATTCCGGCGTCCCACGGTAAATGACCTTCGCGCCCTCCGCACTCGACATTGGTCGTTTTCCTCGGGCTGCAGTTGAGCCTGCGTTTCGGCGCACTAATGTCGCGCCAGGATTCTCCGGTCGTGATTCCCCGCCCTGTCGCAAAAAGCGCCACCAGGACGCGGCACCCGCGGCTCCTGGTGATATCCCGTCCACCGCGATTTAAGCGGAGTCCGGCGTAAGGTCCTTCACCGGATAAATCCGGTTCAGGATGACAAACCTATTGGATGACAAACTTATTAATGTCCCAGCTGGCTCTCCAGGAAGTCGTGGATCATGTGGAAGAGTTGCTGCTGGGTGCCGCTGCCGGCGATGCCGTGAGTTTTTCCCGGATAGGCCATGAAGCGAAACTGTTTTCCCGCCTTGATGAGCGCGTCCATCATTTGAATGCTGTTCTGAAAATGCACATTATCGTCGCTGGTGCCATGCACGAGCAGGAACGATCCCGAGAGCTTGCCGGCGGCTGCGGGCATCGAAGAGTCGTCATAGGCCTGGGGGTTATCTTTGGGCAGTCCCATGTAGCGCTCGGTATAGATGCTGTCATAGAGGCGCCAGTCGGTGACGGGCGCGACGGCAATGCCGGCTTTATAGGCGTCGGAGTGGGTGAGCGAGTAGGTGGTCATGGAGCCGCCGTTTGACCATCCCCAGATAGCGACGCGTGAGCGATCGAGCTGCGGATACTGCGCGAACAACTGATCGAGTGAAGCCAGTTGGTCCTTCAGTTCAATCGTGCCGAACTCGTGGCGGATAGCGACCTGAAACTTGCGCTCGCGGCCGGGGGTACCGCGATTATCCACGCTGAAGATGGCGTAGCCGTCGCGCGACATGAGTTCGTGGAAAAGGCCGCGCGAGCCCATCCAGCCTTTGCTGACGGTCTGGCCTGCGGGACCGCCGTAGATATAGACGATGACGGGAATTTTTCCGGTGGTCGAACCCTCCGGCGGCAGAAGCAATTGCCCGTGAAGGGTAGTACCGTCCTCGGCTTTGAAGTCGAGGAATTTCGGAGCGGTCAGGCCGTAAGCTTCGACGCTGCGCGACTCCCAGAATTTCTGGCATGAAGCATTTACCGCGCATACCGCCATGGCGGGCGGGGCAAGGGTGGAAGAGAAATTGTCCACGTAATGTTTACCGTCATCGGCAAACATGCCACCGTGCAGACCGCCGGGCGGGGAAATCTGTGTAAGCGCGGTGCCGTCCAGTTTGACGGAATCGATTTCGTGTTCCAGCTGATCGCCACGATCGGAGGTGAAGTAAACCGTACCGGCATCTTCGTCGATTCCATCCACGCCGAGAACTTCGAAATCTCCCTGGGTGAGCTGATGCTCGAGTTTGGCGTCGGCGGCGAGAGGGTTTTGCGAATCGAAGCTGTAGAGATAGAGGTGCATGTGTCCGTCGCGCCAACTCGTCCAGAGAAAGCGCGGGCTGGATTTGAGAAAACGCAGATCGTCACTGGCATAGATCCAGCCGGTGGGATCGGATTCGGTAAACACCTTGCGCGAGCGGCCGGAGTGCGCGTCTACGAAGTAGAGATCGGTCCTGTCCTGGGTGCGGTTGATGACCTGCGCCCAAAGTACACCGTCACGCAGCCACCCGAAGCGGGGAATGTAAATGTCGTTGTTGTTATCTTTATCGGCATCATTGTTGCCGAGAGAAATCCATTTAGTGCCGCCGCCGGAAGCGCTGACCACGCCCAGCCGCACTGCGGGATTAGGATCGCCGGGCTGGGGATATTTTTGCGGGTCTACTTTCGCGTGCACCTGCGACCAGTCTTCGATGGGATAGGCGGGGACGCGGGTTTCGTCCATTTGGAGGTAGGCGATCTCCTTGCCATTGGGCGACCAGAAATAATTGCTGCGCACGCCTAACTCTTCGGAGTAGACCCAGTCCACTTCGCCGTCGAGCAGGTTTTCGTCGTCGTCCTTGGTGATCTGCTTTTCGGAGTCGCCCGCCAGCGGGCGGACGTAAAGATTGTGCTTGCGAAGGTAGGCGACACGGGCGCCATCGGGAGAGAACTTGGGGTCGCCGGCCGGCTCGGGAGCGGAGGTAAATTGCACCGCCGTACCGCTCTCCAGCGAGTAAAGCCAAAGCTGGCCCTGCGAGTTGAACAAAAGATGCTTGCTGTCGGGCGCCCAGAGATAGGCAGCGACGTTGTAACGGCGGACGCGCTCTTTTTCGCGTTCGTCTTTAATGCTGCTGAGCGGAGGCGCCAGCGATGACAACTTTTCTTCGCTGACCAGAGTCCCAGCCTGGCCGGTGGAGGCGTCGACGAAACGCAACTCCCCATGCTCGCCAGAGTCGTCGCGCTGCACGAAAGAGATGCGAATGTGATCGGGGCACCACTGAATGTTTTCCGGGCCGCGTCCGGTGAGGCCGCCGTCGCCATAGATGGCGTCGATGGTGAGCTTCTTTTCGACAGAAGATTGGGCCGCGGCCAGGGATGTCAGAAGGCCGCAGATTAAAAATAGAAAAACCGGTCGTTTCATTTAGGCAGCTCCTGATGGATGAAGCAACTTTGAGTGCGGCAACAAAGTTTACACTGGCGGAGACTCGCGAAACAGGCTGCTAAAATAATGTTTGTCAGTGAACCGCGGTGTTCCCCCGCGGCCTTTGCGGTCAAAGGCTTTTTTGATCCGGCCAGTCAAAAGCTTGTAACCGCAGAGAGCGCGGAGTTCGCGAAGACAAGGATAGTGAATTGACGCACCAAGCCGATTCCTCTTCCGAAAACCGGGGAACAAGTCACGAGGCTACTTTCGCCAAAAAGCATTGCTCCCCCAAGCGCCCCAGCCAATTTATAGAGGACCGAATCCATGCCTCCCACACTTGCCAACGGAAAGATCTGCTACATCCAGATTCCGGCCACTGACGTCGCTCGGTCGGCGGAGTTTTATCGCGCCAGCTTCGGCTGGAATATCCGTAAGCGGAAAGATGGCGAGATCGCCTTTGATGACGCCGCCGGAGAAGTGAGCGGCACGTGGGTCCTGGGACGGCCGCCGGCGTCGCAGCCTGGGCTGCTGATTTACATCATGGTGAACAGCGTGGCGGCGACTTTGGAAAAAATCGTGGCGAACGGCGGAGAAATTGTGCAGCCGATTGGCGGGGACCCGCCGGAGATCACGGCGCGCTTTCGCGATCCGGCGGGGAACGTGATTGGGCTCTACCAGGAACCGGCGTGAATCGCGGCATCTGGCTGATCCCGCGTACATGCTAAAATCACCGCAGCACGCCCTCTAACGATGCTTCCTGACGTTCAAAGCCTCATCGAGCTGCAGCAGGCCGACCGCGAGATCCTGCGCCTGAAGGAAGAAATCGCGGCGCTCCCGAAACGCGTGGCCGTGATCGAACAAAAGCTCTCGGGCACCAAAGCCACGCTGGAAAAAGCCAAAACCGCGGTGAAGGCCGATGAAGCCGCGCGGCGCAAGTACGAAACCGCGATCCAGGACCTGCAAGGCAAAATTTCGAAATACCGCGATCAGTCGCTCGCCGTCAAAACCAATGAACAATACAAGGCGTTGATGGGCGAGATTCAGTTCGCCGAGCAGGATATTCGCGGCAACGAAGACAAGATTCTGGAGCTAATGGTCAACGCGGAGATCCGGGAAAAAGAGGTCAAGGCGGCGGAAGCGGAATTAAAAGCGGAGATGGCGGAGATCGAGAGGGAAAAGATTTCCGCGCGCGAGCGCACCGCCGAAGACGAAAAGCATCTGGCGGAGTGGACAGCCAAGCGGGAAAAGGCGCGAGCCGGAGTGACCGCCGATCTTCTGCCGCACTACGACCGGGTGGCGAAATATCGCGGCACCGGGCTCTCTGAGGTGCGCGACCAGAAATGTCTGGCCTGCCGGGTGATGTTGCGGCCGCAGACCTACAACGACGTTCGCAATGGCACGCAGACGGTGATCTGCGAATCCTGCCAGCGGATTCTTTACTACGATCCGGCAAACGAAACCAAGCCCGAGGCCCCGACCTTTTCGAAGCGGCGAAGGGCGCATCCCAAATTTGAAGCCAGCCAGGCGTGGTATTACCGTCCGGATTATGGCGAAAATGGCGAAGTCTATCTAGGTTTCACCAATGCCGGAGGTTTCTCCTCCCGCCGCGTCTACGACGTGCACAACGGGCGCAAGCTGGGCGATACGCTGAGCCGCGAAGGCGAATACCGGCTTGGCTTTCCTGAAGATTTGACCGCTGCGATTCGCCTTAACGGTAACTGGGCGGAAAAAGAGATGGACGAATGGGGCGACGAAATGCCCATGGTAGTGCTCGATGCCCTGCAGCGGGATCTGGATCTGGCCAGAGCCGACTCGGCGACGAGCCGTCATTCGACGGAAGCGGCTCCCTCGGAACATCCGACGGCCAGCTAGCTTTCTTCGTCTTCTCCTGACACAAACTCAATTGCGTTGGAAGTAGTTGTTTTTGACGCAGCCGTGGTTGGCGTGGCCAATCCTCATGAGCGAAACCGATACCTATAAAATCACCGCCGATTATTACGATGCCGCCTATGGAAACGCCCCCAACCTGGTAGATTTGCCTTTCTATCTCGACCTGGCGAAGCGAATCGGCGGACCAGTCTTCGAAATGGGATGCGGCACCGGCAGGGTGCTTCTGCCAATTGCCCGCGCCGGCATTGAGATCCATGGCCTGGACAGCTCGGCGGCCATGTTGCGGGTTCTGCAGAATCATCTGCATGGCGAGCCGGCTGAGGTCCAGCGCCGCGTCGTCCTTCATGAGGGCGACATGCGAAACTTTCGCGGGCGGCGGAAGTATCCGGTGATTACCATTCCTTTTCGTCCCTTGCAGCACATGTACACCGTGGACGACCAGGTTGCGGCGCTGCGAACGGCAGCCTTTCATCTAGAAGACGACGGCATTCTGGCGTTCGACGTTTTCTTTCCGAAGTTCGCGCTGCTCAGTCAGATTGGCAAAGAAGATCTGGAGATGGAATGGGCAGTCGCCTCACATCCGGGAAGGATGATTCGCCGTTATTACCGGCTGGAAAGCATGGATAAAGTGAATCAGAACTTCGGCATCACCTTTATTTTCCGCACCTACGATGGGGAAGTTCTGGTCGAAGAGGAATCGACGCCGTTGAAGATGTCTTATTACACCTATCCGCACCTGAAGGCGCTATTGATGTTGGCAGGGCTTAAAGCGGTCGAAGAGTACGGTGGTTTCGCCAAAGAGCCGTTAAACAACGAGGCCAGCGATATGGTCTTTCTCGCAAAAAGAGTCGCGTAGCGCGATCCGTGCCTCCCGCGGTCTTGGCAGCAGAATAGGGTCTTGACTTTGCGCGAGCAACGAAAACCCGCCCTATTGTTCCAAAAGCCGGAACGATAAGGATGGGGCATCCCGGGCCGGATGCGGTTTCAGGGTTTAACATCGAGAAATGCCTGTTCAACCCGCACCTTCCACAAATCCCGCCATCCGCATTTCCCGCCGAGGGGCAACCCGTCTAAAAGACGGTCACGTCTGGGTTTACCGGTCGGATATTGTTTCAGCGGATGGCGTCGCTGCGGGCGCGCTGGTGCAGGTGGTTGATGAGCGGGGGAAAGCTCTGGGCACGGCGCTCTACAGCAGCGCTTCGCAGATTGCCATTCGCATGATTTCGGCGCAACCGGTACGCAACCTTGACGCTTTGCTGCGGGAGCGCATTCGGTCGGCGATTGCCTATCGCGAAAAGGTGGTGCGCGATAGCGACGCGTACCGCGTGGTCTTCAGCGAGGCGGATTTTCTGCCGGGATTGATCGTCGATCGCTACAGCGACTTGCTGTCGGTGCAGTTTCTTACCCAGGGGATGGATACCGAAGCGGTACGGCAGTCGGTTGTATCCGAACTGAATCAACAACTTAAACCGGCGGCGATTGCCGAGCATGTGGATGCCTGGACGCGGGAACTGGAGCAGCTCCCCCCGCGAGAGTCGAGCCTGCTGCAACAGGACGAAGGCTCGCCGCAGGAAGCATCATTGCGCGGACAAGAGTGTCCACGCCACACGATCGTGACCATGAATGGCATCAAGTTCCATTGTGATGTGCTGGGAGGACAGAAGACCGGAGCGTTCCTCGACCAGCGGGAGAATTATGCGACAGCGGCCGACTATGCGCACGGCGAGGCGCTGGACGTCTTTTGTTATCAGGGAGGATTTGCGCTCCATCTGGCGCAGCGCTGCTCGCAAGTGACGGGGGTCGATAGCTCGCGTCCGGCGCTCGAAGTCGCCGACTGGAACGCTGCGCTCAATGGGCGGGAGATCGAGTGGATTGAAGCGAATGCCTTTGACCTGCTGCGCGACTATGCGGCAGCGGGAAAGCAGTTTGACACCATCATTCTCGATCCTCCGGCGTTTGCAAAGAACAAGAAGAATCTTGAGGGGGCGGTGCGCGGCTATAAGGAGCTCAACCTGCGGGCGATGAAGATGCTGCGGCCGGGCGGGATTCTGGTTAGCTGCTCGTGCTCTTACCACATCAGCCCGTCGCAGTTTCTTGAAGTGGTAGCCGATTCCGCCCGGGATGTCCACAGAACTATTCGTTTGCTCGAAAACCAGGGGCAGGCGAAAGATCATCCAATCTCGCTAACGGTGCCAGAGACCGCCTACCTCAAGTGCCTGATTTTGTCCGTGCCTTTGTGACCCCTGCGGCGAATTAGCACTCCCCCGCAGCGATTGCCATGGTCACCCTTGGGACGCAGAACTCAACTCCAAGCTCAGAGTGGAAAGGCGTTCTGCACTGAGAGCACGTGGGCGATAAGCGGATTACTTGGCTGTAAGTGATTGCAAGCATGATGCTATCTATGATTGACAACAACGCACTCATATTTTAGCATCGCAACATACTAAAGGCTCATCCAAAGCGATGTAGGCCTAGACGCCAAACTTCTAACCAGTTGAGGAGGATTTAGTTATGACCGTACTTACCCGTTGGGATCCCTTACGTGAGTTTTCTACGCTGCAAGACCGCATGAACCGTCTGGTTCACGGCTCTTTCGGCGATGGCCGCGAGGAGGCGCTCACCACCAGCAGCTTCGCTCCCGCAGTGGATGTTTATGAAGACGAGCACAACATTACTTTGAAAATCGAAGTACCAGGAATTGACGAGAAGGACCTCGACATTCGGGTGGAGAACAACACCCTCACCGTGCATGGCGAGCGCAAGTTCGAAAAAGACGAGAAAGAAGACAACTATCGCCGGGTGGAGCGGCAGTATGGCAGCTTTACCCGTAGCTTCACTCTGCCGAACACGGTCGACAGCGACAGCGTCTCTGCCAACTATGACAAGGGCGTTTTGAAGATCAAGCTGGCCAAGAAGGCCGAAGCGAAACCCAAGCAGATCAAGGTTAGCGTGGGTGGGGATAAGACGCTCGAAGCGAAGCAGCCGAAGAGCACCAGCCAGGCCGCGTAAGCTGTCGAGCTATGCTCGACTGGACAGTTGAAAGCCAGCTGTCCCTACATGTGTATTGCCGGGGGGTGGCAGAGGTGACCGCCTCCCGTTTTGTTTGCAGCTTTTAGCAGTTAGCACTTTAGCATTTGGCCATGCAGAGGTCTGGAAAGGGCTAAATGTCAATTGCTAAATGCTAGTCAGGAGTTTCCATGGCAATCCGTTGGGACAAATTTACGGTAAAAGCGCAGGAGGCGGTGCAGCGCGCCAATGAGTTGGCGGCAGAGCACGGCAATCCGGAGTTGCAGCCGCTGCATTTGTTGGCGGCGCTGCTCGAGGACAAAGAAGGCATCGTGCCGCCGGTGCTGGAGAAGATCGGCATGGGCCCGCAGGCGGTGCTGAGCGAGGTGTACCGCGCGATCGAGAACCTGCCCAAGGTTTCCGGCAGCGGGGCGACGCAGGCGACGCTTTCCCCGGCGGCGAATCAGTTGCTGGACCGCGCCTTCAAAGAAGCCGCCAATTTTAAAGACGAATACGTTTCGACCGAGCACCTGTTGCTGGCGATCACGCATGGCAAGCATGATCCGGCGCAGGAAATTCTGGCGCGGCAGGGCGCGACGTATGACGCCATTCTGAAGGCGTTGACCACGGTGCGCGGATCGCAGAAGGTGACGGATCAGAATCCGGAAGCCAAGTATCAGGCGTTGGAGCGCTATGCTCGCGACCTGACCGAACAAGCGCGGCGCGGCAAGCTCGATCCGGTAATTGGAAGGGATGAAGAAATCCGCCGGGTGGTGCAGGTGCTTTCGCGGAGGACGAAGAATAATCCGGTGCTGATCGGCGAACCGGGGGTGGGCAAGACGGCCATTGTCGAGGGTTTGGCGCAGCGCATTATCTCTGGAGACGTCCCCGAGATCCTGAAGAACAAACGCGTCATCTCGCTCGATTTGGGCTCGATGCTGGCGGGCGCGAAGTATCGCGGGGAGTTTGAAGACCGCCTGAAAGCCGTGCTGAAGGAGATTGAAGACTCGGCCGGGAAAATCGTCCTGTTTATCGATGAACTGCATACGCTGGTGGGCGCAGGCGCGGCGGAAGGCGCGATTGACGCCTCGAACATGTTGAAGCCGGCGCTGGCGCGCGGCGAGTTGCGGGCAATTGGCGCGACTACGCTGAATGAGTATCGCAAGTACATCGAAAAAGATGCGGCATTGGAACGGCGCTTCCAGATTGTGTTTGTGGGCGAGCCCAACGTCGAAGACACGATCGCGATTCTGCGCGGATTGAAAGAGCGCTACGAAGTGCACCACGGGGTGCGCATTAAGGATTCGGCCATCGTGGCGGCGGCGACGCTTTCGCATCGCTATATTTCCGACCGCTTCCTTCCCGACAAAGCCATTGACCTGGTAGATGAGGCCGCAGCCTCGCTGCGCATTCAGATCGATTCGCTGCCAACCGATATTGACCAACTGGAGCGGCGGGCGACACAGCTGGAAATCGAAAAGCAGGCTCTGAAGAAAGAAGACGATGCGAACTCGAAAGATCGGCTGGCGGTGATCGATAAGGAGCTGGCGGAGATTCGCGAGAAGTCGAACGCGCTGAAGGCCAATTGGAAAAAAGAGAAAGATGTGATTGCCCGGACGCGCGGGCTGAAGGAAAAAATCGAACAGCTCAAGCTGGAAGAGCAGGCCGAAGAGCGCAAAGGCAACTTGCAGCGTGTGGCGGAGATCCGCTACGGGCTGATCAAGCAGGCTGAGAATGAGCTGGCCAAGATCACGGCACAGATTGACGGCAACGCGGGCGGCGGTGCCCGCGCCACACGCATGCTGAAAGAAGAAGTGGACGAAGAGGACATCGCCCGCATTGTGTCGAAGTGGACCGGCATTCCGGTCTCAAAGATGCTCGAAGGCGAAGTGAAGAAGCTGGTCAACATGGAAGAGAGGCTGCGGCTGCGCGTGGTCGGGCAGGATGCGGCGCTGGAACGCGTGGCCAATGCCATCCGGAGATCGCGGGCGGGACTGAGCGACCCCAAGCGGCCCATTGGCAGCTTTATCTTTCTCGGTCCGACTGGCGTTGGCAAAACCGAGTTGGCGCGGGCGCTGGCGGAATTTTTGTTTGACGATGAGCGTTCGCTCATCCGTATCGATATGTCGGAGTACATGGAGAAGCATGCGGTGTCGCGGCTGATTGGCGCGCCTCCGGGATATGTCGGCTACGAAGAGGGTGGACAGCTGACCGAGCAGGTGCGGCGGCATCCGTATGCGGTGATTCTGTTCGATGAGATCGAGAAGGCGCATCCGGATGTGTTCAACGTGCTGCTGCAAATCATGGACGATGGCCGCCTCACCGACGGCAAAGGCCGCACCGTGGACTTCAAGAACACAGTCATCATTATGACCTCGAATATCGGGGCGGCGTACTTACAAGCTGAAGGCCTGAGTTCGGAGAAGGGATTCGAAGAGGCTTCCAAGCAGGTGATGAATGCCCTGCATGGGCACTTCCGGCCGGAATTTCTGAACCGAGTGGATGACATCATCATCTTTAAGCCGCTGGGCAAAGAGCAGCTGGTGAAGATCGTTGAGCTGCGGCTGGAAGATTTGCGGAGACTGCTGGCGGATCGCAAGATTTCGCTGGAGCTGACCGATGCGGCCAAGGAGCTGATGTTTACCGAAGGCTACGATCCGAATTTTGGGGCGCGTCCGCTGAAGCGGGCGATTCAGAGGCTGGTGCAGGATCCGCTGGCTCTGAAGATTTTGGACGGCGAAGTGCTGCATGGCGACCACGTGATCGTCGATGCAGACAAAAAAGCCAGCAGGCTGACCTTCGCGGTCAGCAAGCGGGTCGGCGAGAAAGAGGTGGTGAAGGCGAGGAAGTAAGTCTTCGCACGATGAGGCTTGTCATGTCACGAAAAGATTTTCCAAGGCAAACCATCAGATGATGGCATACAGTCCGGATGCCGCTACTAGAAGAGTTGCCTATGTCGTACTCAATTATGACGATCTTCTTCACGAGTAGAGCGAATGGTATTCGGCGCAGCTTAACGCATTTATCGTCGCCGAACCGGTTCCGGGCATCGGAAACATTCCTGGACGCAAAACCTCCTTTCTACTTCGCCACAGCTTGAGACTCTTTCGTCCGCATTACGGTTAAGTAGCCCACTCAAATTTCGTGTATCTTGGGCGGCGAGGATTTTCCCCATGACAAGACGAAATATTTTCGCGCTGGTTTCAGTTCTTTCCGTTCTTTTTCTTGCCAGCCTGAGTGTGGCGCAAATGCAGGTGGACTACCGCTGGAAGCCGAACGATGACACTCGTCCCGTACCGCCGGTGATCACGCCGGGGACCTCGAGCGAGCAGGATGCTCCGGGCAAAGCGCCTTCCGATGCCATCGTATTGTTCGACGGTTCCGATCTTTCGAAGTGGGCGGCTGACGATAACGGTCCGGCAAAGTGGAAGGTGGAAGACGGCTACGTGCAGGTTGTGCCCGATACGGGCTACATGCACACCAAACAGGCGTTCGGCGACTTCCAGCTGCATGTCGAATTTCGCGAACCGACTCCGCCCAAAGGCGACAGTCAGGGGCGCGGCAACAGCGGCGTGTTCCTGATGGGGTTATATGAAATTCAGGTGCTCGACTCGTACAACAACAAAACCTACGCCGACGGACAGGCCAGCGGCGTCTACGGCCAGTTTCCGCCGCAGGTGAATGCGTCGCGCCCGCCGGGCGAGTGGCAGTGGTATGACATTGTTTTCCACGGGCCGCGCTTTAACGCGAACGGCGAAGTGATGCGGCAGGCGAGGGTGACGGTGCTGCACAATGGCGTGCTGGTGCAGGATAACGTCAAGCTGTCGGGGCCCACCGCGCACCATGACCGTCCGCCCTACAAGGTGACTCCGGACAAATTGCCGCTAGCGTTACAGGACCATGGCGATCCGGTGCGTTACCGCAACATCTGGATTCGCGAACTGGGCGAGGGACAGTAAGCCGATCAAGCCGGGGTGGTGATTCCCGGACCTGAGGGCTTCGAGCCTACGAAGGTGTAGGCCAGAACGTAGGCGTAGCAAATCGCGGGCAGAATCAGAGCGCGCTGGATACCGATGCGATCGGCCAGCGCACCCACCATCACAGGAATTACCGCCCCTCCGACAATCGCCATAATCAACAGGCTGGCCGCTTTGCTAGTGAGCGGGCCAAGCTCCGCGATTCCCCAGGTAAAAATAATCGGGAACATAATGGAGTTGAAGAGGCCGACCAGGATCACGCTCCACATGGCGAGATGGCCGGAACTAAGCATGGAAAGGCTAACGAGCAGGATTGCAGCCACCGCGGACGTCCCCAGGACGGCCTTGCTGGAAATTTTCTGCAGGAGGGCGGATCCGGTAAAGCGGCCAACCATCAGGCCTCCCCAATAAAAGAAACCGACGAAAGTCGCAGCCATTTTTGGCGAGACGTTTCCGATACTGGGTTGTGTGATGTAGTTGATCAGGATGCTGCCGATGGAAACCTCCGCGCCGACATATACGAAAATTCCAATGGCGGCCAGAAGAAGATGCCGGTATTTCCAGATGCTTTCAAGATGCTCGCCCTGGTGGTGCTGCACGTGGGCGATGGTCGGCAGTTTGTAAAAGGCGATCGCAAGACCGAGGATGACTGCGATGACGCCGAGTCCCAGATAGGGCAGCTTAACCGACGACGCCTGTTGCACTCGGAAAGCTTGCAGCGCAGCGGGTGAAAGTCCGCGAATGGTTGTCATGCTGGGGACCGCAGTGAGAATGACCAGGCCGCCCAGGTAGGGCGCAAGCGTGGTGCCAAGCGAATTGAATCCCTGTGTCAAGTTGAGGCGACTGGAGGCGGTTTTCGCCGGGCCGAGCACAGCCACGTAGGGATTGGCGGAAACCTGCAAGACGGTGATGCCCGCCGAGAGAACGAACAGCGCTCCGAGAAATAGCGGATAGGAAGCCACCGTCGCCGCCGGAATGAACAGAAACGCCCCCAAAGCCATGATGAAAAGCCCGGCCACCATAGCCCATTTGTAGCCGATCCAGTCAATCAACTTTCCGGCCGGCACGGAGAAGATCAGGTAGCCGGAGAAATAGGCGAACTGGATGAGCATGACCTCCGCGTAGTTCAAATCGAAAATCGGTTTGAGATGTGGGATGAGGATGTCATTCAGAACGGTCAAAAATCCCCACATGAAAAACAGGGTGGTGACGACCGCCATCGCGCCTTTGTCGGTGGAAGTGGGTGCGCTGGCAGGCGCGGACGGGGTCAGATTGGCGATGGGCATAGGCAGGCGGCATTCTATCTGAATTTTGTTCAGAATATCTGGATTGGGAGATCGACCTAGAGCGGTTTGGAAGATCGAGCCGACAAGAACGCCTCCACGACCGGCGCCTGGAAGAGATACCACACAATCATGACTCTGACGATCATTCCGAGACCGCTGAAAAACAGAGCCGGCGGGAACTCGCCGGTTGCGGCAGCGGAGACGGTGGGAATCAGCATCACGATTCCGACGATGGCGGCGAGAATGGCGAGCCAGCGGGCCCAGTTATTCATCCACCAAAGGCCAGCGCCGATGGCTGCCGCGACCGCGCTCACGAGAATGAACATGTAGGGACCGGCCAGTCCGAGTTCTCCGATAAGAGAAGACCCAACCATCAAAGAAACGCTGCCGGGTTTGAGCAGCAGGATCAATGCGACTGCACATAGGAACAGGGCCGCGCCGAGAAATAAACTGGCAATCGCGGTGACCCCGGTGGAACGCGGCATAGAGTGGATAGCTTCGTCTTTCATAACGCAAACGCCATTGCAACAGAGCCCGTTCGAATACAGGTGAGTTTAATGCGAGAACCGGTGCGAAAGCCGGGACGAAAATCTAAAGACCCGCTACGTCGGATTATTTCATTTCGCTGCGCTCGCCGAGCGTGCTGCCGATCTCTTTCCGGGGGTGCTGCGCAAGATGGCAAGGGCGGCGCGTTTATTGATCGCGTTGGCGCTGCTATCGGCCTGCGGTGCCAACCGATTGGCCGAGCAGCCGGTTGGCTTCGTGAACCATACGAAGCATTCGGATGCCGATTTGTTGGTCATCTGGGAGGCGGCGCAACAGAGGCTTGCCCAGCAGATCGATTTGAATCCGCTGCAACAGAATGCCGGGTCGGCCGCGACGATTCTGCCAGGCAATCCGCAGGCGCTGGAGGTCCAACCGCACCAGATTGAGGTAGATCCTGAAGCAGACGTTTCGTCGGCAATTTTGTTTGCCCAGACCGGCGTGGAGCGGCTCGATCCCACGGGCATGATCGCGTGCCCTGTCCCTTGTGCGGTGCGCTACGCCCCCGCGTATTCGGTGTATGAGAACCCGGCTACGAAGTATGCCTCTTCGTGGGAAGCACAAGAAGCGAACTTTTCAAGCATCTTGCAATATGAGTTTGAGAATCACATTCTGAATACGCTGGGATACGACACGCAGTGGCGGTGAGGCTACTTCTTCTCCGCCTTCTTGCTCTCTTTCGTCTCCGACTTGGGCTTGCTTTCGTTCTTGCCGTCGGATTTCGCCGCTGTATCTTTCGAGTCCTTGGAGGCGGGGTCTTTGGACGACGACTCGCCGTCGGAGGAAGATGAGGACGACCCCGAGCTTCCCGACTTCTTGGCGTAGTCGGTTACATACCAACCCGAGCCCTTGAATTGCACCGCGGGTGCGGAGATCACCTGTTCTACCGTGCCGCCACAGTCGGGGCACTTTTTCATATGAGGATCGGAGAATTTCTGGATTTTCTCGAAGCGGTGATGGCACTTCTTGCATTCGTACTCGTAAAGTGGCATGGACTCCCTGCGACCTGTTGTCTTCGGCTATAGCAATTCTAGGGTTTAGGGGGAGAAGCGTCAATTTTGCTGAGGAAATACGAGGCGCACCCAGTGTTAGACTCGGCGCAGCATGGCGGGAGAACGGATCGACGCGGGCCTTTACCTGGTGGGAACTCCCATCGGCAACCTGGAGGATATTACGCTGCGGGCGCTGCGAGTGCTCACGGAAGCTGATCTGATCGCCTGTGAAGATACCCGCCACACCCAGAAGTTGCTCAATCATTACAGCATTACCACGCGCACCACCAGCTATCACGAGCACAATGAGATCATGCGGGCCGCGGAACTAGTGGAAGATTTAAAAAAAGGCGCGCGCATTGCGCTGGTCACGGACGCGGGAACGCCGGGGATTTCCGATCCGGGGTACCGCCTGGCTTCTCTCGCGATTCGGCAGGGCGTGCCGGTGATTCCGATTCCGGGTGCGGCCGCGTTTCTGGCTGGGTTGGTGGCGAGCGGCCTTTCTACCGATTCTTTCGTCTTCAATGGATTTCTTCCGGCGAAGCGCGGCCAACGGAGGGCGGCGCTGGAGCGCCTCCAGAGTTCGCCGCGGACGCAGGTGTTTTACGAGGCGCCGCACCGGATCAAGGATGCAGTCGAAGACATTGTTGAATTGCTGAATCCGGGGCGGCAGATTGTGGTGGCGCGCGAAGTCACCAAGATTCACGAGGAATTCCTGCGCGGAACGGCCGGCGAGGTGCTCGGGGTGCTGCAAGCGCGCGACGCGATCAAGGGCGAAATCACTTTGCTCATCGGAAAGGGGAGTGATGACGAAGCTCGGGGAGCGCCCGCTTCCAAACCAGGAGCGGAGACGATGATTCGGACCTCGGTTCGCCAACGAGTTGACCAGATCATGGCGGGCGAGAAATTGGACGAGAAGGCTGCTCTGAAGAAAGTTGCTAAGGAAAGAAAGATTTCTAAAAGCGAGGCCTACCGGGAGTGGCAAAGAAGCAAGTAGAGCGGCCATCCGGCGTGCGGGCTATGCCCCGGGTCCGCGTCAAGCCAATCCTGATAGCGTCGGTCAACGAGATGGCACTGTGCGCTGCGAGAATACTGATTCCCGTGCGGTTAAATCCGTTCCGTCGGTTGGCAATTTCATGCCGCTTAAAGAACGATCCCCCTTCTCAACTTATTGACACGAAACCGAATTCATGTTGCTCATGTTGCCACCGATGACCTCACGGTTGGCGGCCGATCCCTCTTGCGCGCCTGGCTGTTCTCCTGCCTTCCCGGCTGCTTCCCCTTGTGTCACAATCAGCTAAGAGGTACCAGCCGATGGACGCCCCCAGCAAGCCACTCGCCGCCGATCTTTCTCCCGCAGAATCTAAGAAGTGGATCGGCCGGCTGCTCATCGCCGTGATTCTGGGCGCAGCCGTATGGAACTTTGTGGCGTCGCTCACGAATGCAGTCGTGGTTCCCGGCCTGGCGCGCGTGATGGAGGCCGATCCGCAGTCGCCGCTTTACCTCGGCAAAGGCGACTTCAACTTTCCCGGATTCTTCGCCGCGATTCTTGAGCTATGTCTTGCGCTGATCGCCGCGCTGGTGGTGAACTCATGGGCGCAGCGCAGGCCGAAGGCGATCCGCAGAAAAGTGTCGAGCGCGACTCCGGCGGCAAGCCTTTCGATTGCGGCGGCGCCGCCGGCTGCTCGGACTTCTGCGTCCCTACCGGTTCGTGAACCGGTCAGCCAGTCGCAGCAGCCAACGCCTCCGGTAGTCCCACGGCCACCAGCGGCTGAGCTGGCGACTTCTGTGCCGGCGGCTGCCCCAGGGGCCGCGCCCCAACCCAAGCCTGCGCAATCCGAAAAACCGGCGAAGCCAAAGGCTCCCAAAGAGGTTTACTACAACCTGGTGGGCGAGCCAGTTGATCCGGACGAATAACCACAGCCGCCAGTAAAACAAAGCCCTCACCGCAGCGAGGGCTATAAATCATTCAATATCAGGCAAATCCGCGGTGAATTACTTCTTCGCAGGCTCGACTTTCGGTTCCATCTTGGCGTACTTGCGGCGAAAGCGCTCCACGCGGCCAGCGGTATCAAGCAGTTTCTGCTTGCCGGTAAAGAACGGATGGCAGTTCGAGCAGATTTCCACGTGAATGTCGCCTTTATGGGTAGACCGGGTCGTAAAGCTATTGCCGCACGCGCACATAACGCGCAATTCATTGTAAGCGGGATGGATGGCTGCCTTCATGATCTTTTGAACCTCACTCCGAAGCTATAGATTCTATAGGAGGGGTGCGGGATTCAGCAAGACGGTTCATCGCGGGGAGCCAGGTGTTTTTGGGGATCTTGTAAGGGGCATCGGTGTTCCGCGAATTGGCGGCGAAGGCTTTCCTGAGCCTCGGCGGTCTTCTTTAAAGAATTGAGAGGGGCTTTGAACTCGCGGGCGCAAGCGGTGCAGACGGCGACGGCTGGGGCGGCTCCGAGCCACTTGGTGACTCGCAGCAGAGGTTTGATCATGCAGATAGTTTTTCATGGGATCGGAAGCCCGGACAAGGTGGCCGCGCCACACTCAGTCGCACCACATCGGGTCCGCAGCCATATGCCACCTTTGTAACCGGGGTCACTGGTATCGGCGGAAAGTTCTCAGGCATAATATGGGATTGCGTTTTTCGGACTGATTTCCGAAAGAATCCCAAAACGCCGGGTCCCGAACGACAAAAAATGCTGATTCGCTGGGAAAAGGATTGTTTATGGCAACAGTAGTTCACTTCGGCGACGTGGCGAAATTGCTGCAAGGCAGCCGGGTGCACTTCAACCTGCAAGCGCCCGAACTGGTGGAATTCGCGGTGGCGCGAGGCGAAGTGCAGCTCACCGACAAGGGCGCCGTAGTTGGGTATACCGCTCCGCGGACGGGACGCTCTCCCAAAGATAAATTCATCGTCCGGGATGCGATTACAAGCGACAAAGTGGATTGGGGCACGGTGAATCAGGCGGTTGAGCCGGGGGTGTTCGATGCCCTCTACGACCGGGTGACCTACTTTCTCGAGGGACGCGAGCTATTTGTGCAGGATCTGTTTTGCGGGGCGGATCCGGCCTATCGGCTGCCGATCAGAATCATCAATCAGTTTGCCTGGCACAATTTGTTCGTGCGGCAACTTTTTGTACGGCCGGATGCCGAGGAATTGGCGGCACACAAACCGGAGTTTACCGTGATTTGCGCGCCCGAATTCCGGGCGGACGCGGAACGGGACGGAATTAACTCCGAGGTATTTATCCTGCTCGATTTCACGCGGCGAATTGTGCTGATCGGGGGCACGGCGTACGCAGGCGAAATGAAGAAGTGCATCTTCAGCGTGATGAATTTTCTGTTGCCGCAGCGGGATGTGTTTCCCATGCACTGCTCGGCCAATATCGGAAAAGATGGGGTTACGGCATTGTTTTTTGGCTTGTCTGGCACGGGAAAGACGACGCTCTCGGCGGATCCGACGCGGCGATTGATCGGTGATGACGAACATGGCTGGAGCGCCGACGGGATTTTCAACTTTGAGGGCGGATGTTACGCAAAGTGCATCAAGCTGTCGGAGAAAAACGAGCCGCAGATTTACCGGGCAATTCGCTTTGGCTGCGTGCTGGAGAATGTGGTGATCGAACCCGGGAGCCGGGTACCGAACTACGACGATGAAAGCCTGACGGAAAACACGCGGGCGGCCTATCCGGTGGACTTTATCGAAAATTGCGTGATTCCGGGCATAGGCGGACATCCGAAGAACATGGTTTTTCTAACGGCGGATGCGTTTGGGGTTCTGCCGCCGATTTCGCGGCTGACGCCGCAGCAGGCGATGTATCACTTTTTATCGGGGTACACGGCGAAGGTTGCGGGAACGGAAGCGGGCGTGAAGGAGCCGACGGCAACATTTTCGACCTGCTTTGGGGCTCCGTTCATGCCGCTGCCGCCACGCGTTTATGCGGAGATGCTGGGCAAGCGGCTTAGCCAACACTCGGCGCAATGCTGGCTGGTGAATACCGGCTGGCAGGGCGGCCAATATGGTGTGGGACAACGTATGAAGCTGGCCTACACGCGAGCCATGGTGGATAGCGCCGTCGAAGGGCGTTTGGCCAAGGCGGAGTTTGAGAAGGAATCGGCGTTTGGATTGAGCATTCCGAAGAGCTGCGGGGGGGTGCCGGCGGAGATATTAAATCCGAGAAATTCGTGGGCGGACAAAGCCGCCTATGACCGGATGGCGACGGAGCTGCGCGAGCGCTTTGCGCGGAACTTCCAGAAGTTTGACGCGCCGCCGGAGGTAAAGGCCGCCGGGCCTTCGTCGCCAAAGTAAAGTCGACCTAGGCTGATCTTTCCTTTGAGCCGCATTCTGAAAGTCAGGCTTTTCTGATCAGCCGAACGATGGCGACCAGTATGACTGCGCCAACGATCGCGACCAGAATGCTGGGGACAAGCCCACCCCCGGTGTAGATGCCGAGGAGTCCAAGCACCCTACTGCCGATGAGGGCGCCGACGATGCCGAGCAGGATGTCGGTGATGACGCCATAGCCGGAGCCTTTCATGATCTTTCCGGTGGCCCATCCGGCGATAAGGCCAACAAGCAGAATGTAGAGTAAGGACATTGAGGGGTCTCCTGAGAGTGAAGTGGGCGCCGGCGGGGTTCGCCGGTGAGTCCGGACTGCCTGAGGAGGGTACGTGCGCGGGGCAAGCCTGTCAAGCCGCGGAACCCTTAATTAGGAGCGGCACAGACCAAACCAACATCAAAGCATTTCACGACGAAGCGCGCGAAGAATCACGAGAATCGAGGCAAAGGCGCTTCACCATGAGAGTCGGTAGTTCCGTTTCTGGCGAGAGTGTGATTAAATGGAACGGCGTTCTGAATTTAGAAACTTGCCCGCCCCCCTCGACTAAATCCGCACAGGAGTTTGCAAAGTGGCCAAGACCGCGCTGAAGAATGCTTCGCCAAAGGGAATCTACGCACCCACAATTACTGCCTTCAATCGGGATGGCAGTGTCAATATCAAAGGCAATCGTGAGTTTGTGCGGTTCCTGGTGGATGAAGGAGTTCATGGGCTGGTGCCGCTGGGCAGTTCAGGCGAGCCGATTGCGCTGACCATGGACGAGCGCAAGAAGGTGCTGGAGGCGATTACCACCGAGGTCGCGGGAAAGATCCCGGTGTATGCCGGGGTGGTGGACTATCTGACCAGCAGCGCGATCGAGTTTGGGCGCCATGCCAAGGCAGTGGGTTGCCAGGGGTTGATGCTGATGACGCCCTACGTGCTGCGGCCGCCCAAGCGGGATTGCTACGAACATCTGCGGCGGGTGCGTGACGCCGTTGGATTGCCCATCATGCTGTATGTGGTGCCGGTGCTGACAGGGACGGATTTTAGTCCGGCGGAGGTGAAAGAGCTTGCGGATGAGGGCGTGATCGATTCGATTAAGTGGTCGCACGCCGACCACAACCGCATACCCGAAACGCGCCTGTTGTGCGGGCCATCGTTTCCGATTTTTGCGGGTAACGATGGGTTGGCGTTTTCGGCGCTGGCGGCGGGCGCGGACGGATGGATTGGCTGCCTGCCGATCATCGTGCCCGGGCTGACGGTGAAATTGTACGAGTATCTAGCGGTGGAAAAAGATCTGGATGCGGCGCGGGAGCTTTGGTATCGTTTGATGCCGCTGGTGTCGATGGAATTTTCCACGGTGTGGTCGAGCAACAACGATCCGCACTGGCTGACGATGTCGCGCGATTCGGCGATTTTGCGAGGACTGCCGGTGGGTCAGACGCGTCCTCCCCTAACCGGATTACTGCCGAAAGATTATGAGCACCTGAGAAGATTGTTGGTGGATTTAGGGGAGATTCCGGGGAAAACAAAGCGCAGAGCGTGAGCGGGCCGCATACTCGACGGGCCAAAACTCAGGTTTCGTTTAGCATAAGGGGATGACAGGCAGCGGCAGTCTATGAAAGAGACCTGGCGATGGTATGGGCCGCAGCATGATCCGATTCCCCTGGAGCATGTGAAGCAGGCAGGCGCCAGCGGCGTGGTCAGCGCCCTGCACCACATGTATGGCGGCGAGGCGTGGCCGCTTGGGGAAGTGCTCAAGCGCAAAGAACAGATTGAAGCGGCTGGCCTGATCTGGTCGGTCGTCGAGAGCATTCCGGTTCACAATTCCATAAAACTCAGAAACGGGCCATACCGGAAATTCATCGGAGCGTGGAAGGATTCGCTCGCCGCGATCGCGAAAGCCGGCGTGCCGGTTGTCTGCTACAACTTTATGCCGGTGGTCGATTGGACGCGCACGGATTTGCTGTGGCGGCTGCCCAGCACGGGATATGCGCTGCGCTTCGATGCCAACGATTTTGCGGCTTATGATCTTTTTATTCTGGCGCGCAAGGGCGCGGGGGGGAATTACGAGGCGGAACGGGTCGCCGCGGCGCGGAAGCATTTTGACGCGATGCCGCAGGCGAAACGTGACGAACTCGAGCGGAATATCATTGCCGGGCTGCCAGCGTCGGAGTCGTCGTATGACCGGGAGGCAATCCGCCGGGCAATTGCGGAATACGACGGCCTGACGGCCGAGACGCTGCGGGAGAATCTCGCGGAGTTCATCCGCGAGGTGGCGCCGGTGGCGGAGGAGTTGGGAATTCGGCTGGGGATTCATCCGGACGATCCCCCATGGTCTTTATTCGGACTGCCACGGATCGTTTCGACGGCGGAGGATGCGCGGGCGATTCTGCGGGCCGCCGACACGCTGGCGAATGGACTGACGTTTTGCGTGGGATCGTACGGGTCGCGAGGCGATAACGACCTGCCCGCGATGGTGAACGAGTTCGCGAAGAGAATTCACTTTGTCCATCTGCGGCAGGTGACACGAGAGGCGGATGGATCGTTTTATGAAGCCGCACATTTGGATGGCACGTCGGATATGGTGGGCGTGATTCACGCCGTGATGCGGGAAGAGATGCGGCGAAAGCGCGAGGGACGCAAGGATTGGGAAATTCCGATGCGCCCGGACCATGGGCATTTGCTGGTGGACGATATCGGCAAGAAAGTAAATCCGGGGTATTCCTTGATCGGGCGGCTGAAAGGTTTGGCGGAGTTGCGCGGCGTAGTGCGGGGTCTGAGGTATGTTCAGCCCGAGTTGATCGATTAGCGGTTGCAATTGCGGGTTGAGTTCGTGTTTCATCCTTTCTTTGGAGTTTTTCTCAGGAGCCGATTCCATGAAAGAGTTTGAGGGGAAAGTTGCGATCGTTACCGGGACGAGCGGCATCGGCCGAGCCATCGCGAAAAGATTGGCTGCGGGCGGTGCCACGGTTGTGGCCTGCGGAATTGAAGCACCAGTGAATGCGGAGATGGAGCGCGAGGTGCAGGAAGGGCTAAGTATTTTCGTGGAATTGTGTGACGTGGCCGATGCGAGCGCGGTGCAGGCGCTGGTGAGAAAAACGGTGGAACGATTCGGCGGAGTTGACATCATCGCGAACGCGGCGGCGATTCATCCCTTTGGAACCGTGCTGGAAACCGACCCCGAGACCTGGAACCGCTGCATGATGGTGAATGTGGGCAGCGTATATCTGATGGCGCGATTCGGATTTCCCGAGATGAAGAGGCGCGGCGGCGGGAACATGATTAATGTGGCCTCGGTGCAGGGGTACTCTTGCCAGCGGGGCGTGGCTGCGTATGCGACCTCGAAGGGAGCGATTCACAGCCTGACGCGGGCGCTGGCGCTGGATCATGCTGCGGACAAAATTCGGGTGAATTCGATCAGTCCAGGATCGGTCAGGACGCCCATGCTGGCGAAGTCGGCGCGGAATTTCGCGCCGGATTTGAGCGTGGAGGAGGCGTTCCGAAGATTTGGAAACGCGCATCCGATGAAACGTATTGGGACGCCGGAGGAAGTGGCGGAGCTGGCGGCGTTTCTGGCGTCGGACCGATCCTCGTTCTGCACCGGCGGAGATTATCTGGTGGATGGCGGATTAATGGCGGGAATCGGGGTGGAATAGCGCTTGAGATTTGCAGGCTACTTTGCGCTTGGCGATGCGCTGCTTTTTTCCTCGACGGTGGCCGGGCCGGACTGAACTTTGGCGGCTTTGTCCGGCTCCTTCAAAGCGGCATACTTCTTCCAGAAGATCCTGACGTGCCCCTTGTACCCATTCGGCAGGCGGAGTGGGCAGTTTGAGCAAATGTTGATATCCGGTGGAGCTTTCGGCTTCGCTGTAGCGATGTTGGCGAGCGAGCGCGCGGCCGAGGCGCACGCAGGCAACCCAGACTAATTGGTGATCTGCGGGCAAGGTCTGCGAGTACATTTGCAGGGCTCCACGGAAAAGCTGTTCTGCTTGGTTCATTCAAAGTGGAGGCGGTGCGGGGGTGCGGTCCCTTGTAGAGTTGCTGCTCGACGCCAAGCGCGTCGCGCAACATACCGGCGGCTTCGGCGAATTTGTTCTGCGCGACTAGAGAGCGAGCCGCAAGGGTCATAACCGAGGCCGTCTCGGGATGGTTCTTGCCATAAAAGGATTCCAAAATATGGCAAACGCTGGGATTTCTCAACTCGAGCAATGCGCTGGAGAACATGGATCGAAATGGGCACCCCAGCGCGGGTTTTTATGGATTTATCGCGTTGGTGGCGCTCGCGGGGCCGTTCGTTCAGTATGTCTGGAACGACAAGCGAGCGGTTTTAGGCGGAGTGGCGCCGCTGTTGTTTATGGCGATTGCGGGGATCATGGTGCGCAACACTTTGCACAGTGCGTTTGGCGGTAGCGATGCAGGAAGCATGGGGCAACAGATGCAGGATGAAGCCATGAGCGCGATCTCTCTGGGATTTGGCGCTTACCTTTCGCTCCTGGTAAGCGTATATTTCGCGGGCGTAGGCGGTGAAGCAATTTCTAGCTGTCAAAAGCAGTGAGCCGGTGGTTGTAGAAACTCCTCGAAAGAACGCGGCATAGCTCGGGGGAGGTTGGTTGCGGATCCACAAAATCTTTTTGCAAAAACAAGGGGAGAGCAAATGACAGCAAAAATGGGGCGGTGGAGTAGTGCGGTGGGAGCTGGCGCGCTGATATTGATTCTGGCCGGGTGCACCAGCGTGGCCGGCGATTATGCCTGCAGTGGCGGCATGATGGACCGGTTGAAGCTGGATTCCGGCGGCAAAGCGGATGTCAGCATGACTTTCCTGGGACAGAAGATGGAAAAAGCCGGGACCTACACGGTGGATGGCGACAAGGTCAACGTGGTAATCGATGGGCAATCGGCGGTGTTTAATCGTTCCGGCAAAGTGCTGGACGGTGGAGACACCAACGGAAAGTGCACGGCGCAATAGTCACCAGCGCTTTCACGAAACAAGCCAGGGGCGGATCCCCACGTCCCGATTCAGCGACAGTTTAGTTTGGGCCCGGGCCCAGGTTTGGCCGCGCGGGTGGCAAACCTGGGTCAAAAATCCAGGCTCGTCATTTTCGGACACTAGGTAAGGGCGATGATGACGATGAATGCCGGTGTCGTGCGCGGAGCTGTCTTGCGCGGAGCGGTCTTCCTTAGTCTGGCATTTATCGTCTCTGGTGAAGTCCGATTGGCCTATGCGAGACCACAGGAGAGAGCAATCGGCGATGCAGGCTTACGAGAAGCAGAAAGCCATCGGCGGACGCGGCGCAGGCGTTATTCCAGGAGATTCAAAAAGCAAAGTAACGTAGATGAAGCCGAGCTGCACTCGGCCTGGACGGGTCAAAGACCCGTCCCCATGCAATTCGTCCTCCCCCAATTCGCGAAGATCGATACTTTGCGCGGACACCAGTGTCCGCGCCACATTTCTAAGCCTTGCCCAGCAGTTCGAGCTTGATGGGATAGGTCTGATTTGACCACCACTGGGGGACATATAGAGCTCCAGCCGCATCCACATAAACATCGTGGGGATGATTGAAGGTGTAGTTGAAGAGCTGCAGCGTCTGGAGCTTTCCGTCGACATAAACCGGGGGTTCGCCGCCGACCGCAGAGACCACGCGGTCGGAGCCGTCAATAATTAGAATCATGCCGTTCAAACTCGCTATCGCCACATGATCGCTCGGTTTGCCCCGATACCCGCCGAAGGGTGCAGCGTTGCTGGGTTGTGCGCCGGGCACTGGAACAACTTTCTGAAGCTCGCCGGATAGAGAAAACCACTTCAACATTTCGTTGCCACGATCACAGATGAGGACCGATGGTTTGCCCGAGCGCATGTCAATCCAAGCCGAATGTGGCGTGTTGAGATTCGACGGCGCGTCACCGACACCACCGAAAGTGGAGATGTATTTCCAGTCCGGATCGAAGTGGTGAACGAAGCTGGAACCGTAGCCGTCGGTCACGAAGAAGTCGCCGTCGGGGGCGACCGCCGAGTTCGTGGGGTGATATTTCTTCAGGTCGGGATACCTTGACGCAACCGCGTCAGGACCGAGGCGGCGGAGTTCGTGTCCATCGGGAGTGCACATCGAGACGCACTGCACGTCGTGGTCGGTGATCCAGTAACGGTCTTCACCCTGCTGCTCGCAGATGTCGAGGCCGTGCGCACCAGGAAAACGATTCTCCCAGGCGGCAAGGAATTTTCCGGGTCTGTCGTAAGCGATGAGATTGTTGTGAGTGTCATTCGTAAGAAAAATAACCCGCCCGTTGCGATCTTCGGCAATGCCATGACCGTCGCGCACGGGATATTTGGCACGCTCGAGCTTGCCCCAGTAACGGTGGGCGCGATAACGGAAGTCGCCCTGGCCGAGAATTTCGCCATCGCAGGATCGATCGTCCGCCTCGGATCGCTTGGGCGTGGCGTTGGCTGGAATGCTGAGAGCGCCCGCTCCGGCTGCGGCCGCAAGCGAGGCGGCGGTACCACGCAACATGGAACGGCGGGAAAAAGTCTGACGGTCGAGTGATTTCATTGAGGCATCTCCAAATTCGATCAAGTTTATACCCAGGCTGCAAGGGCAGGCATCAAAACGAAAGCTTACTTCCGACTGGCCCGGCGACCTCCGTATTGGCCGGAATCTTGGTGTCTCCGACATAAAAATGTTGGAGTTTCGGCAGGCGATCCAAAGTCTTGAGAGAAGCAACGGTCACATCGGTGCCAAATACGCTTAACGATTCCAGATCGTTCAGGCCAGCGAGCGCGAGAATGGTTGCGTCGGTAATCTTCGTATGCATCAGCCGCAGCACGCGCAGATGGCTCATGGCGGCGAGATTCGGGGCCGAGCGATCGGTGATGGCAGTATTGGAAAAATCGGCGA
Organism: uncultured Acidobacteriaceae bacterium; assembly: GCA_963834075.1. GTDB lineage: Bacteria > Acidobacteriota > Terriglobia > Terriglobales > Acidobacteriaceae > PALSA-270. The sequence goes on along the minus strand of CAWIAH010000003.1, from coordinate 369,985 downwards.
CGACGATGTGATCGGCGATGGGCTTGAGAGCGGCGAGGTCGTCGTCGCCAAACTTCGCTCCCATTAACGAAACATTGATGGCAAGGCCAGCGGAGCCGCGAGATTCATATTCCAGGACATCGGGATAACGTTTTTGTAAATCCGCGACGGCAGCGGCTTGCGGCGCCCGCGCTTTAGCGACGGCTTCTGGGTCAATTTCGGCGAATGTCACCTCGGCTACTGGAGGAGCGATGGTGGTGGGCGCGTCTTTGATGGCGTCGGCGGCCAAAGTTGGCGAGGCTCCCGCGTTGATCCAGAGCTCGATCAGCTTGGCCTCATCGGCGGAGAGGCGTGGCTTGCCTTCGGGCGGCATGATTTTGTCGTCGCCGGCGGGCAGGCTAATTCGACGCAACAGTTCGCTGTCCTTTACGTCTCCGCTTTTGACGACGACACCGTCTTTGCCGCCGCGCATCACGGCTTCATAAGTGTTCAATCGCAAGCCCGATTTTTGCTTAGATCGTCCGTGACAGGTCACGCAGTGTTGCGCGAAAACCGGTTCGACGCGCACCGTAAAAAAAGAATTGGGAGCTGCGGCAGTGGGGCCTTTGTCCTCTTGCGGAAGCCCGAGCAAATTGCGCAGGAACTCCGGCATGTGCTCAGTGAGGTGATCTTCGCCTTGCGACAACTGGCCGCCGCGATAGCCCGTCCAGGAAACGGCGCCGACGGCGAGGACAAGGCCGAGTGAGTAGACCAAATCTAGACGCTGGCCGGGGAAACGGCCATAGAGCATCCAGCACAGCCAGCAAAGGACCGGAACCCAAATACCACCGTACATGTGCTGCGTGACCAATGAACCGGAAAATCCACCGCTGCGCGCCAGGCACCATCCGAGAAGGGCCGCCAGAATGGCGGTGAGAGTGGTGAGCGCCAGCAAAAATTCGATGGACTCACGCAGGTGAGTGAATTGACGAGTTCGGCCTGCGATTTCAAAGATTGGAATCAGGAGAATGAGTGCGATCGGAAAATGAATCACCAGCACATGAAAACGGCCAATGAATTGCAGCCAATCGGAACGATCCGCGCCATCCGGAGGGAAGACCGATCCGAGGACGAAGAGAAGCAGGATCGGCGCGAGCGCAAGCAGACCAAGGCGGGCCCGTACAGACCACTGGCGAACCGAAAATGTCATGAAGGCAGATAGCCCCAGTGCGTAGAATGATGGGGGATGCGGTCGCAGTGGCGGAAATCATTCTCCGCAAGATCAATATACCCAACCTCGATCTTCCCGACGTCACTTGTCTCAAAATCAGCCGTCGCGGGACCGATCACGCGAGAACCTCGGCAACGACCCGCGCGGGCTTGACGCTGGTGAGCTTTTGATCGAGTCCCTGGAACGAATAATTCAGCTTGCGATGATCGAAGCCGAGAGTGTAGAGCATGGTGGCATGCAGGTCGCGAATCTCGACCGGATCTTTTGCGATCTCGTAGCCCATGGCGTCGGTTTCGCCGTGGCTCATACCACCTTTAATGCCGCCGCCTGTCATCCAGATGGTGAACGCGCCGGGATTGTGGTCGCGGCCGACAAACTGCATGACCTTGCCATCGCGATTCTCGCGCATGGAGGTGCGGCCAAATTCTCCGCCCCAGACGACTAACGTGTCTTCGAGCATTCCTCGCTGTTTAAGGTCGGTGAGAAGAGCGCCAACCGGCTGATCGGTTTCGCGGCAACGGTCGGCGAAGCCGATGTTGAGCGCGTCTTTGGCGGTAACGCCGTGCGTGTCCCAACCCCAGTGATAGAGCTGGATAAAGCGAACGCCGCGTTCGGCAAGGCGGCGCGCGACCAGACAATTATTGGCAAAGCTTTCTTCGCCGGGCTTGCAGCCGTATTCGGCGAGCGTGGCAGCGGACTCCTTGTGGATATCGAGGGCGTCGGTGGCGTCCATTTGCATGCGGAACGCCATCTCGTACTGCGAGATGCGGGTGATGGTTTCAGGATCGCCGAACTCGTTGTATTGCTGCTGGTTAATTTCGTCGATGGCGTCGAGTTCGCTGCGCCGCATGGAGCGGGTCACCCCCGGCGGGTTTTGCAGGTAGAGAACGGGCTCACCATGCGAGCGGCACTGCACACCCTGATAGACGCTGGGCAGAAAACCCGATCCCCAGAGTTGCTTGCCGCCGTCGGGCTGCTTGCCGCCGGAAACCAGCACGATAAAGCCAGGGAGATTCTGATTTTCGCTGCCTAATCCGTAAATAACCCAGGAACCGATCGAAGGATAGCCGAGGCGGGCGTTGCCGGTGTGCACCAGCAATTGCGCCGGGGCATGATTGAACTGGTCAGTGTGCATCGACTTGATAAAGCAGATATCGTCAATGTGCTGTTCGATATGCGGCAGCCGATCGGAAAGCCACAAGCCGCTTTTTCCGGCGCGGTGAAAAGGATATTGCGGGCCCAACATTTTAGGCACGCCGCTAATAAAAGCGAAGCGCTTGCCGACCAGAAACGACGCCGGACAATCCTGACCGTCGAGCTTGGTCAACTCCGGTTTGTAATCGAAGAGTTCCAGTTGGCTGGGCGCGCCCGCCATGTGCAGATAAATGATGCGCTTGGCGTGAGCCGTAAATTCCGGGGGTAGAGCAGCGAGCGGATGAGAAGGGTCGCGCTTGAAATCGAGGCGCGGCGTGCCATCAATGTTGAGTTCGGCGGCGTGGACGGTGCCGGCATATTTCGAGGCGAGACTTCCCAGGAACATGGTCCCTACGCCCGCGGTGAGGCTGCGCAGAAAGTGGCGCCGGGTCTGGGCCTGCAGACGCGCGAAGATCTCTTCAGGATGCACATCGCGGGCCTGCACATCGCCGGCGAGATCGCCGTCAGTCAAATCATTCGCTGAACGTTCCGGTATAGCGGCGTTCCGATCAAAATCTCTTAAGTCTGACATAACCTCACCTGGTAAGAGCGGCATCGAGATTGAAGAGCACGCCACCGACCGAAGTCAGTGCGTCCTCTTCCTTGTTGGGGACATCTTTTTCTTTGTGCGTCGAATTTTCTGAACTCTTCATGCTGGCGTTAACCAAACTCGGCGCCGGCTCGGCGAGGGTCCGCTTGTAAAAGGCGCGCAAAATCGTCAGCTCACGCGGGGTTGGATCGCGCGACAGCACTAAGCGAGTTTCGTAGACGAGGCGGACGTCGAGAATATCGTTGGAGACGATGCCGTCCGAGTTGGTGGCGGCAGCTTCTTTCATCACACGCTCCGCCAAAGCCTTGGCAGCTTCCTGATAGACCGGATCATTTAAAGTTACCAGCGCTTGCAGCGGAGTATTGGTGGGAATACGGCGCGGTAGACTGGTGTCGCGATCGGAGGCGTCGAACATCAAAAAACTCGGATAGCCGCTGGTGCGTTTGACGTAGGTGTAGACCGCACGGCGGTAGCGATCCGGACCGGTAGCATCCGTCCACTTCGAATCGTTGTACACGGTGTTCCAGACGCCAGCGGGTTGGGGTGGCATTACCGGGGGGCCGCCCATGGCCGTACTCAACAAACCGCTGGCAACGAGAGCCTGATCGCGGACCATTTCGGCGGTGAGCCGTTGCTCCGGTCCGCGCGCCAGCAGGCGATTGCGAGGATCGCGGGCATTCAATTCCGGAGTCGTTACGGAACTCTGGCGATAGACCGCGCTGGTGACGATCTCGCGCAGCAGGGCTTTCATATCCCAGTGAAGATCGTTTTGGAAATGCAGGGCGAGCCAGTCGAGAAGTTCAGGATGGCTGGGTTCTTCGCCGACGCTGCCAAAATTCTCCAGAGTCTCGACAATGCCGGTGCCGAACAGCTCTTCCCAGTAACGGTTGACGGCAACCCGCGCAGTGAGCGGCTGACCCGGTTGAAAGAACCATCTAGCTAGGGTCAGGCGGTTGCGTGGTGTGCCATCAGGAAGTTTGGGGAAGATTGCGGGAACGTCCGGAGAAAGGTCCGGGCCGATCTTATTGAGGAAATTGCCGCGCTCAAATTCGAGCGTAGCCCGGCGTTCATAGGGCTGTTCTTCGACCATCACCGGAAGCTGAACGCTGGGGATGGCCGCGAGTTGGGTGTAAAGCTGCTGGAGGCGGGCGATGCTTTGGGCGCGTTGAGAATCCTGAGCGAGAGAGGTCCAGGCCGAGTCGCCGGTTACCGACAGACGCAGCCGCTGAATGACCGCGGGTTTGGAATCAATTCCAATGGTCTGCTTGATATCAACCTGAATGTGGCTGCCGGCCGGCAATTGCAACGGCTGCGACGGCACACCGACGAGCCAACGGGTCCGGAAGATTTTGGGCAGGGCTTCGAAGGTGCTGGGCACCGGATCCGCGTCCGGCTTGTCGTCGTCGGCATCGCCCGGCAGTTTGACGCTACGCAAGACAGCGACCCGCAGATTCGGTTCAGAGTCCTGCATGAAAAAGCGGAAGTCGATTTTCTCTGGCTGGTGGCCGGGTTGAATCAGCGACGCTTCAACTTTGTCCACGATAAAGCCGTCTTCGGGGGTGTGGCGGGCCTTTTCGGCATTTAGCGGCGGGACCTCGATGCGGATGGCGGTGAGCGCGGGAAGATTCGCCGCCGCCGTCAGTTCATAGAAAGATTGCGGCGGGACCTTGGCCTCGGTAAGTACTTCGCCATTTTGAATACGAAACGTCTTGGCCGGTCCGGCGGTCTTCCCGTGCTCTAGCCGGACCTTCGTCTCACGGATGGTCTCGCGCAGGTCTTTCAGTTCGTCGGCCTTTTGGGTGGCCGGCATTTTTTTGTCCTGCTCGAGCTTCGCCAGCTTGCGCTCAAGTTTCGGCATGAGCGGATCGAGAACGCGAACTTCGTCAGCTACGGCGCTCTGCACCGGCAGGGGTTGCCACTGAGTTTTCGCGACGGCCTGGCGGTCGGAGCTCTCGACATTGTGAATCAGACTGGCGATTTCGTCCTGGATTTGCGCCGCTTCGGCGTATCGGGCTTTGTCTTTGGGAACGGTGAGATTGGGGCGGTCGTCGTCCAAATCGGAGTCGTTTTGTGTATTAAAGAAAGCCAGCGACTTGTAATAGTCGGTATGCCGGATCGGATCGTAGGGATGCGAATGGCATTGCACGCAATTCATGGTCACGCCGTTCAGTACCGACCAGGTAGTCGCGACGCGGTCCATGACGGCGACCAGCCGATACTCTTCGTCATCGGTGCCGCCCTCGCCGTTGTTGGGGGTCATGCGATGAAAAGCGGTCGCGATGCGATCATCGAACGTAGCGTTGGGAAGCAGGTCGCCGGCTAATTGCTTGATGACAAATTGGTCGTAGGGCAGGTTGCGATTGAAGGCATCGATGACCCAGTCGCGGTAAGGCCAGACTCCGGGGCGCGCGCGGTCGGCTTCATATCCTTTGGTGTCCGCGTAACGGGCTAAATCAAGCCACATGGAGGCCCAACGTTCGCCATAACGAGGTGAAGCCAGAAGCCGGTCCACCTGTTTTTCGTAAGCGTGAGGTGAGGAGTCGGCCAGAAACGCGCGTTCTTCGGCTGCGGTCGGAGGAAGGCCAATGAGATCGAACGAGACCCGGCGCAACAAAGCCGCCTTGTCCGCTTCGGGAGCTGGGTTCAGGCCTTCTTTTTCCAGGCGCGCCAGAATGAAGCGATCAATCGGGTTGCGGACCCAATGAGCGTCGGCGCTTTTCACATCTGGCAGAGATTCGGATTTGGGCGGAACGAAGGCCCAGTAGTCGTCCCACTTGGCGCCTTGCTTAATCCACTTGCGCAGCAGTTCGACTTGCTGTGGCGATAATTGGGGCGCGTGATAAGGCATACGCGCCTCAGGATCGGTCGAGGTCACGCGCGCCATCAATTCAGAGGCGTCTGGATTGCCGGGAACGATGGTGCGCCGTCCCGATTTACCGACGCCCAGAGCTTCCTCGCGGAAGATAAAGGAGACGTTATTCTTCTGGCGAACGCCGCCGTGGCAAGCAACGCAGTTTGCGTTGAAGATGGGCCGGATGTCGCGGCTGAAATCGACCTGGTCGCGCTTGCGGCTGAAGTGCCAGACGAACCCTCCGCCAACGGCAATTAGAGCGGCGGCGATAATGAAGCCCTTGCCGCGAAATGCTGATCTTGCGTCCATAGGACCGCCCTAAAAATAATACCGCAGATTTCTGTCTCCCGACGAATAGAATTCTCGGATATAGCATTGATAACAAATTAGTTAGCTGGGGTCGATTGTCCGCAATGCGGGCATGCCACGTCTGGGTTCGATGAGCGCCAGGATTCGGCATGAAGCAACAGAGATTCGGGGTGAAGTGGCTGGGACCGGAAGACTACGAATCCGCGGCGCTCGAGCCTCCATAAAGATGCCGGACTATTTGAAAAAGAACAAAGATGATCGACAAAAATCCAGACATCGAGGCTCGCTGGAACAGCTCGCTTTCACGCAACAATCAAAGAGCATGTGCAGGCAATAGAGGAGGCCAAGACGCCGGAGACGCGCGAGAAGCGGATCGCTGCTATGCTCGATATGCTACGGGGTAAGGAATAAAACCCACTGCCGCGGAGAGAGCCCGGCCGGCCCTGCGGTTCGCGCAACTGAAACGTCTATGGCCTACACCTGGTTCATCCTGCTGCTTGCGATCTCGGTGACCGCTCTCATGCTTTTGGTGCTGCACGGGACGTCGCTCGGCGACATTGTGCACGAACGGATTCCCGACCGGCCCCGGCGCCGGCTGTTCACGGCTTCGGTGAGCTTCTTTCTGACTTTCGGCGGAGTGCGGGCCGTGGTGTATGGCGTGCTGCACAACATTCCGCCGTTTCATTTCATCCAGCACGACGGGCGGCATATTCACCATTTGGTGTTTGGCATCATCATTTTGCTTTTTGTGGGTTACGGCTGGCTGGCGGACGTGGGCACCGGCGAGGACAATTCGTCGCTATTGCTCAGCCGGTTGATGTCCATTCTTTATGGCGTGGGCGCGGCGCTTACGCTGGATGAGTTTGCACTCTGGCTGAATCTGCGGGATGTTTACTGGGCTCCGGAAGGAAGAACCAGCATTGATGTGGTGATTCTTTTTGGGGCCTTGCTCTCGATTGGCGCATGGGGCACGCCCTTGCTGCGATTCAAAAGAAAACCGCGACCTCAGGCGGCGCAAAAATCAGGCTAGCAATGAGTTCAGTTCTTACGAGTACGCCAGTATTGGCTGCAAAGGACACGAAGCGCCGCGAAGGAAATCGGAACACTGTCCGAGCGTTTCGGACTTCGGAGGTATCCATCCGCCCATGAATGTACTTGAAGCGATCCGCATCGCGTTCCAGTCCTTGTGGGCAAACAAACTGCGCTCAGCGCTGACTCTGGTTGGTGTGGTCATCGGAGTGGCAGCGGTGATCGCGGTGGTGACATTCGTCTCAGGCATCAACGATTACGTCTCGCAGAAGATTTTTAATCTGGGCGCGGATGTTTTCATCATTTCGAAGACCTCGCCCGTTGAGACCAATGTAGACCACTTTCTGGCGGCGGAGAAACGTAAAAATCTGGAGCTTGAAGATTATCAGGCCGTACTCGCTGGCTGCCGCCATTGTGAGTACGTCGGCGCCGCGTTGCGCAATGCAACCGGGCACGTGAAGTATGGCGAACAATCGCTAAGCGACAGCACGGTGCAGGGGATCACGCCCTCAATGGCGCCAATTTACGATACCGACCTGGCGTCGGGACGAATGCTGAATGAAACCGATCTCGATAACCGCTCACAGGTCGCCGTGATTGGAACGGATGTAGTGGACTACCTGCTGCCCGGCACCGACCCGGTGGGCAAGGAAATCCGCCTGGATGGATGGACCTATCAGGTGATTGGAGTGGGCAAAAAAAAGGGCAAAACCCTAGGCCAGAGTCTCGACAACTACGTGATGATCCCGCTCACCGCGTACCTGAAGCAGTACGGCGCCCATAACAATAGTCTGACGATTTCAGGCAAGGCGTCGGCGACCGGCGCCGCCCTCGATCAGGCCATAGACGAGGCGCGAGTCGTGTTGCGGGCAAGGCGGCACGATGTTCCTGGCGCCGAAGACAGCTTTGAAATCGAAACGAATGAGAGCCTGGTGGGCATCTGGTCGGGGTTGAGCAACACATTTTTCATGGCGACGATCGGCGTCGCGGGAGTATCGCTGGTGGTGGGCGGCATCGTGATCATGAATATCATGCTGGTTTCAGTGACCGAGCGAACCCGGGAAATCGGTATCCGCAAGGCGCTAGGGGCGCGGCCGCAGGATGTTCTGCTGCAATTTCTGATTGAAGCGGTGACCCTGGCGGTGATGGGGGGCGCGATTGGCGTGCTGTTCGGAGCGATGGTCGCCGAGATATTTACCCTAGCCATTGGCATGCCCTCCGCGATCAAGCTATGGGCGGTGGCTGCGGGTTTGATCGTGGCCGCTGGCGTGGGGGTCTTTTTTGGAGTTTATCCGGCGCGCAAGGCGGCAAAGCTGGATCCGATTGTCGCATTGCGCTTCGAAATGTGATTGACACCGTATGATGCATAAAGGCGAATTCGGCGAGATCGTCCAGATGGCCGCTGACACGATTCGCGCCAACAAACTGCGCTCGACCTTGACTGTGCTGGGCATCGTGATTGGGGTTGCAGTGGTCATTGGTGTCTCGTCCATCGGGCGCGGCCTGGACGATAACGTTCGCGGTGTTGTAGCCAGCATCGGTTCAAATGTCATCTTCGCGTTTCACATCGAACCCTTCACCTTCGGGCGCCCCACCGAAGAGATGCGTACGCGCAAGGAGTTGACGCACGAGGATGCGATCGCTATTCGCGATCTGCCCCACGTTGCGGCGGTGAATGCGGGCATCCGCTACGTCCGGCCCGAGTTGGGAGTCGGCGAATTCGCGGTGAAATATCAGGGCCGCAAATCGAAGAATACGATTCTCGAGGGTGACGAGGCGTCCGCGAAAGATGTTTTTGATTTGCAGATTGCAACCGGGCGCTGGTTCAGCGATGTGGATGATGTTCATCGCTCGCCCGTCGTCCTGCTAGGCTCGCAGACGACGAAGGAGCTTTTCGGCGATGACAGCGCGCTGGGAAAAGAGGTGAACATCGAGGGCGAGTTATTTACGGTAATTGGAACCGTGCAGCCGGTGAAATCGGTCTTCGGCGGCGGCAAGAATCCGGAAGATAACAAAGTGTTCATGCCACTGGAAACATTGAGGAAGCTGCATCCCGAGCTGAAGCAACATTGGATCAGCATAAGAGCAACCTCCCACGATGATATGCCCAAGGCGATAGACGAGACGCGGGAGTTATTGCGGCGGCGGCGCAAAGTGCCCTACGACAAGCCGGACAATTTCGCCGTATTCACCGCTGATTCAATCTCGGAGGTATGGAATCAACTTACCGGAATGCTGTTCATTGGCATGTTTGCGATTTCGAGCGTCGGCCTGGTGGTGGGCGGCGTGGGTGTAATGAACATCATGCTGGTAAGCGTAACCGAACGCACGCGTGAGATTGGAGTGCGCAAAGCCATCGGCGCCCGCAAGCGCGACATTCTGCTGCAGTTCACTTTGGAAGCGATCATCCTGACCATGGTGGGCGGCGTGATTGGCGTGCTGCTGGGCGCGATGATTGCGTGGACGATTCCGGAAGTCTGGCCTTCGTTGCCGGCGCGCATGTCGGTGTTCTGGACAATCTTCGGCTTTACCGCGGCAGCCGGAATCGGTTTGGTCTTCGGCATTTACCCGGCGTGGAAGGCGGCGAATCTGGATCCCATCGATTCGTTGCGCTACGAATGATTCCACACATCCTTCGCTTCGGCGCTGTCATTGCTGGATTGGCGGCACTGGCAAGTCTCGGTTATTACGCGCTCTGCGCATTGAGCACTTTGCGTTTTCTCAGCGGACGACCTGCGATCACGGCGCCACACGCCGATCTACCTCCGGTCTCCATTCTCAAGCCGCTCAAAGGCACCGATCCGGAAATGTATGGGAGCCTTCGCAGCCATTGCCTTCAGGATTATCCGGCGTACGAAATTGTCTTCGGCGTGAGTAACGGGAGTGATCCTGCCGTCGAATTCGTGGAACGACTGAAGGCCGAATTTCCAGAGCGGGCAATTCGCGTGGTGGTTTGCGAAAAAAAACTCGGTGCGAACGGCAAAGTCAGCAACCTGGCGCAGATGGCGGCCCAGGCACAGCACGAGCTTCTGCTGGTGAGCGACAGCGACATTCGGGTTGATCCGGATTATCTGCGGTGCGTCATCGCTCCGCTTAACAATCCAAAGACCGGCATGGTCACCTGCCTCTATCGAGGAATCGCCGGCCGCAGCCTGGGGTCACGGCTGGAAGCGCTCGGGATCAGTACGGATTTCGCCGCTGGCGTTCTGGCCGCAGGCTTGCTCGAAAATGGAATCCACTTCGGACTGGGTTCAACCTTAGCTTTCCGGCGGCGCGACCTCGAAAAGATCGGCGGATTCGAGGTGCTCGCGGATTATCTTGGCGACGATTACGAAATCGGACGTCGCATCTCCAGTCTCGGATTGACGATCGAATTGCCGCATCTCATCGTCGAGACCTTTCTGCCGCCCTACTCACTGCGCGAGTTTCTGCAACATCAACTGCGCTGGGCGCGCAATATTCGCCACTCGCGTCGCGGGGGATATGTTGGCTTGGGTTTGACGTTCGGCATCCCGTGGGCTCTGCTTGCATTATTGCTTTCACGTGCCACCATCTGGGCTTGGGCGCTGCTTGCAGCGGTTTTCGTCATGCGAGGGGCAGTAGCTTTCCTGGTAGGCTCGCGAGTACTTCAAGACGGGCAAATCTCGCGCTGGTGGTGGATGATTCCTCTTCGCGATTGTGTAGCTCTGGGAATCTGGCTGACGGGATTTGCGGGGTGCACGGTTGTCTGGCGTGGCGAGTTATTTGAGTTGCACAACGGAAAGCTATTTCGAGCGGGCTTCCTGACGGCTAACCGCGAATGATCTTGCCCTCGGCCAACAGCTTGTAATGGCGGTCTCCCCAGACCGAGCGTGTGCCCAGATAACTGGCGCACCAAACGATGAAGCCCAGAAGATCGCGCACAGGATAGAGCCATGGCGCGGACAGAGCCTTGCTGTCGCGAACCACTCCCCAGCCGACAACCCAACCCTCAATTACGCGGTTAAGGAGAGCCGCGCCGAAAAGCGCAACTCCAAAAACCGGATGACCCAAGACCGATGCGGCAATCCATCCGAGGATGCCATACGGCATCGCAAAAATAAGTCCGCTGCCCAGGTGCCCCTTGGGACGCGAATAGCGGGTAGACTTCGCCCACCGCACCTGATTGTTCCACATCGAGCCAAACGACATGGGCGGCACGACGTGGTCGATGACATGTTCGGAGAGCACGACCTTGAATCCAGCTTTGTCAATCAAGTTGCCGATCATGAAGTCGTTGGCATAGTAGTCGCCCAGCGTTTTATAACCCCCGATGCTGGCGACTGAATCCTTGCGCACGGCAATCGTCGGGCCGAGGCCGAATTTCATACCTTCGAGCATATTGGCCACCAGCACGCCTGCCGTCATCTCCACCGACATGCCGATTGCACTTAAAGATGACCATAAGCCACCGGCATTTTTAGCGCGATACAAACATGTGACCATGCCAATCTGCGGGTTGAGCAACGGCGGCGCGACCTCACGCAGATACCGTGGAGTGACTTCAACATCGCTGTCGCTGGTGACCAGAATGTCGTAGGTCGCAACCACGGACATTTGCGAAAAACCATACGCCACGGGATTCGGCCACGGAGGATCGCCGGTAACCAGAATCTTGGTGGGAATGTCGGGATGCCGGGCGCAGATTTCGCGGAGCAGTGGCAGAGCCGCATCGTCTGCCTCATCCGCGGCAAAGATAATCTCGTAACATGGATAGTCCTGCACAAAAAAGCTCTCGATGTTCTCAGCGAGACGCGCCTCCAATCCATGAATCGGTTTGAGCAGGCTGACCGGTGGCAGGGTAAAATTCGCCTGAGATGTTGACCAGACGCGCGACTTAAGAGACTGGCTCCAGCGCCAGGTGGCTACCAGCACCATGGCAAGAAAAACGATCGAACTTGCGGTGCCGGCGAGTGCGATCAGCAGGGCACCCTTCCAGATGATGGCAAGATTTAGCCAGTGGCCCTGAAGAATCACCATAGCGGTATCGCGATTATACGGGTTGAGCGGAAAGCGATGCTAAAGGCCGCTCAGGTCGTTGACAATGCCGCGCGCGCGCTTTCCGCGCTGTTTAAAACGTCGTTTATTTTGCCGGCAAGGGATTTGAGAGTGAAGGGTTTTTGCAGGAATTGGCTGGCTCCATCAATTTTTCCATTTTGCAAGGCTGTGTTTTCGGCATAACCAGACACAAATAAAAACTTAATCTCTGGCCGGGTGGCCGACAGGTGTTCTGCCAGCTTTGCGCCGCCCATGTTGGGCATTACAACGTCGGTGACGATCAGATGAATTTCGTCCGCATAGTGCTGCACGATGCGCAACGCCTCATCTCCATTCCGGGCTTCGAGTACGGTATATCCGAGCGACTCGAGAAATTCCTTTTCTGACTGGCGGACGGCAGTTTCATCCTCGGCGATAAGCAAAGTTTGCCATCCGCGCGGAGGTTTCCTGGAGGGCGCAAGAGAACGAGGATGATCGCTCCTTTGCCGGACCCGCGGCAGATAAATCTTGAACGTGGTGCCCAGAGCCGGCTCGCTATACACCCAGATGAATCCGCCACTCTGCCTCACGATGCCGTAAACCGTGGCGAGTCCAAGGCCCGTGCCTTTCCCGCCTTTGGTGGTGTAAAAAGGTTCGAAGATATGTCCCATGTGTTTAGGTGGGATTCCCTGCCCAGTGTCCGTGACCGTCAACTGGATGTAGTCGCCGAGAGGAACCATGGGATGGTGCTGCAGGTAGGCTTCTTCCAGGCTGATGTTTGCGGTTTCAATTTTGAGCTTACCACCGTTGGGCATGGCGTCGCGAGCATTCGCGGCCAGGTTCATCAGTACTTGTTCAATCTGCACCACGTCAGCCTTCACGCTCCCGAGGTTAGGTGTTTTTACCACTTCGAGTTCGATGTCCTCGCCAATGAGGCGGCCCAACATCTGGCTGATTTCCCCGACGACCGAATTCAAATCGAGAACCAGCAATGACTGCATTTGCTTACGTCCGAATGCCAGCAATTGACGGGTGAGGTCGGTGGCTCGTCCAGACGCCGCCATAATTTCCTGGACGTTTCGCCGCAGCGGATGTTGTTCGCCGATCGAGTCCAGCATGAGCTCCGCATACGCGCTGATGACCATCAGCAAGTTGTTGAAGTCATGAGCTACGCCGCCGGCCAGCCGCCCAATGGCGTCCATGCGTTGGGCTTGCTGCAATTGCGCTTCCAGGCGGCGCCGCTCAGTAACATCACGGTCCGTGGAAACGAAGTGGGTAATGTGGCGATCGCCGTCGCGCAGCGGAGTGATCGTTCTTTCGGCGAAAAAGTTCTCACCGTTCTTTTTCCGGTTGGCGATCACCCCACGGAAGGTGTTTCCCGTGAGTACCGTGCGCCACATTTCTTTGTAGGCGTTGGAGTTCTCCGAACTCGATTTGAGCAGTCTGACATTCTGCCCCACCGCTTCTTCACGCGAGTAACCGGTGGCAGCCTCAAACGCCGGGTTCACATATTCGATCGACCCACTACGATTGCAGACGACGATCATGTCCGCGGTCTGCTCCACCGCCCGCCATAACTTGCGCAAGGTGTCGCCGGTTTTCTGCTGCTGGCTTTCCTGACAGTAATTTCGAATAGCAACAAACAGCTGCCGCGCCAGTGAGGTGCGTTCCGCTTGATCCCGAGGAACTCCCAGAGATCTCAAGGCGCGATGAATATCGCCTTCCGCGGCGTGGTCGCTTAAAAAGATTACGGGCAGATTCAACCGGCGGCTGTGAATTTCTTGTAACAATCGCAGAGCAGAGCCATTGCCCGATTTATAGTCGCAGAGCAATAAATCAAAGTTCTCCTTTTGCAGGCGTGCGAGCGCCTCCCGTTCTCCCTCCGAACGATCCAATTGCACTTGCTTCTGGCAGGTTTCCTCTAAGTAGCGGCGAAATCTTAGAAAGTCCTCTTCCTGGTTGGCGACCAGCAACAGATGCACCGGCGCCGAACTCTGAGGTTCATTCATAGTCGAATTTCCCTGACTATGAGGTACATCGGAGTGAAAAGAGGGTGCATCGCGGCAAAAAAGCGTGCGAACCGCGGGCAGCGATGGACGTGTGCCGATTCAGGAAAAGTGCAATTCCGGGAGACAAAGCGCATGAGAGAACCGGCCGCCCTCGGTCGTGCGGTTCTCCCTGAGAGCTAGAAGCTGGTTCCGACCGTGAACCGGAAGGTGCGCAGCGGTTCACGGAGCAGGAATTCCGGCGAATACGTCGCGACCGCCTGCTGGAAGGTGTAATCGCCTGCGGCTCCCGGCGGGAACATGCCGCGCGTGATCGGAACGTTTCCGGTGCTGGTGGTGTCGAGGCGCAAGGGATTGTATGCCCAGTAAATGCGGAATGGCGCATTCACAATGGGCAGCATGACTTGCAGTTGCAAACCGGTTGACATGCGCGGCTGTCCAGTTCGTTCCCGGCGCGAGGAAAGAGTTTCGGGCGAACTTTACAAATACCGACTTCGAGGGATCGCAGTTAAACGCCGCGTCCAGCGCTGGACAACCAAAGGGGGTGGAATTCAAAATGTTGTACTGCTGCGGCGTAATCTTCAGCTGCGATTGCCGGATGACGGGATCGAATCCAGTATCCACGAATGGGCGAGAGCACAACCGGTCCGGCAATCGTGATGTGATATTCAAAGCTGCCCACCAGGCTGGTATCGCCGCCGGGGAAAACGATCTGCGAGATTGGAATCGGAATTGTGTAGTTGCCGCGCAGCGGATTGCCCGGATCCTTGGGCACCGCGGTGCCATCCGGGTTTTGCAATGTAATGGATCCCTGGTTCGGCAGATAAGCGACTGGCGAAATTGAGCGAATATCGAATCCGCGAATATCATAATCGCCGCCCATATAAAAGCGCTGGAACGGGGGCGCCACTACTCCATCGTAGCCGGTCAGGTACGAAGCCGTGAAGTTAAAGCCGAGAGCGTTGCGGTGCTTTTGAATCGGGATGAAATGCTTGATCTGGAGAGTGGGCCGGATGGTCTTTACCGTGCCTCCCAGCCCGGCGATCTGGGCCGCCAGCGTGATTCCCGTGCCGCTCGTAGCATTGAACTGGCTGTTCACCGTGCTCGAAGTGAAGGTCGGCGCGACCGCGCTGGTGACGATTCCATTCAGCGAGTTCGGTCCGCTGATGCCTTCATATTCGAGATACTGGAACAGATTTTGTGAAGCCTGGCTGAGCGTGGCCAGCGACGACATATCGAAAGAATAAGAGATGCCGACCCGCTTAAACCCGTGGTGCAACGCATGGCTGGCCGAGATTGTAAAACCTTTGCTGGCCTGGGTGTAATTCTGCAAATTCTGTAATTCGGACTGCGGCACGTTGAGCTGGATGCCGGTCAGCAAAGCCTGCTCGCGCGCCTGGTTGTAATTGTATTTTGTGCTGAATACGGTGAATCCTGCCTGGATCTGGCGGTCAAACAGATAAGGTTCAGTGAAGCCGAAGGTGATGCTGCGCTCCAGGTTTCCGATGTTTGCGTTCACGCTGAGTGTCTCGCCGCGTCCCATCAAGTTGTTGGTACTGTAGCCAAGGCCGACGAAAGTTCCGGCCAGTCCGCTGACACCGCCCGTAAGGCTGACGCTATTTTTGCCCTTTTCCTTCAGCTTGAGGGTGAGGTCGACCTGCCCGTCTTTTTCGTCTAGATGGCGTTCGGTAATGTCGGGGTCGTCGGGTTTGAGCTGTTCGAAGTACCCTAACTGATTCAGGCGCAGCAGGCTGAGCTTCCACAGGCGGTCGTTGTAAACCTGGCCTTCCTGCAAAACGATTTCGCGGCGGATGACTTTGTCGCGGGTGGTGGTGTTGCCACTGAATTCAATCCTTCTTACAAAGAACTGTTTGCCTTCATCCTCATCAATGCTGATGAAGATCAGCTTTTTATCGTCGTCGAACGTTTGTTCGGGGACGGGCGTGAAGTTAATGTAACCCAGGGTTCCATAGGCCTGCCGCAGATTGTCGAGGCCTTTTACGATCTTGGAGCGGTCGAAGACATCGCCATCTTTGATGGGAAACTGAGCGCGCAACGCCTTTAATTTGGTGAACGCTTTATTGTTTTTGAAGGTGATGCTGCCCAGCCGGTATTTCTCGCCTTCCTCCACCGGAATGGTGATGTCCACCGCCTTGCCGCGGCCGGATTGAAGCAACGGAATGTGAAAACCCTGATGACCGGTGTCGTGGATCACCGTCTTCGGTTCGTTGATGACGACTTTAAAGTAGCCGCGGTTCTGATAGGCCTCGCGTACCATTTCGACGTCGTCATCGAGCTTGCTGGCGTCATAGGTCTTGGAGAATAGATTCTCCAGAAAAATGGAATGAGGAATTCCAATCGGCCGCGAGAACTTCATCGCGTAGCGCAGGACGCGGGTATTCACATTCTTGTTGCCCTGGAAGGTAATCTTGCCGACCTTTACCTTGGGACCTTCCTTGATCACGAAAGTGATGTTCACGGCTGCGGGCGGAATCTCATGATATTCGGTCTTGATGGTGGCGAACTGCCGCCCATGCTCGGCCAGCAAGCCTTTGATTACGACCTCGGCCTTCTTAACCACCGTTGGATCGTATTGGCTCTCTGGAGACAACGAAACTTTGGCTTCCTTGAAGCGGTCGAGTACATCGCTTTTCGACACCGCATTCAAGCCGACGTAATCAATGTTGCGAATGGTCGGCCGTTCTTTCACGTAAACGTAAATGATCCAGCCCTTGGGAGTTTGCTCCCGCTCGAAGCGAATATCTTCGAAGTAGTTGGTATTCCAAAGCGAGTTGAAGTCGCGCTCTAAGGCGCCCTCGTCGTAAACATCCCCAGGGCGGGTAAAGATACGGGCGCGAATTGTGTCAGCCGGGATACGACGATTACCGCGGATTTCGATTCCGGCAATTACATTTTCCTGGCCCATGCTAGTCAGGCACAGCACAAAAATTGCCAGCCATAAGCCGAGGAGGGATCGCTTCGGCAACCGGCAAGTTAGTGCAACGGAAGGAGATGATGCCGATGCATAAGCCGGGGTAGCAATGGCTCGGCGGCAGTTGCCCCTGATCGCTCCAGGGTCTTCGTGATGAACGCAGAGAATCGCTACTACCTCGGCCTGTGGGAGTATGGAAAATGGCAATTATACGGTAGAGCCCTGCGGAGCGTCCAAGCAACCAACCGGGAGTTTATCTTTTGGACCTGGTTGAAAAAAGCCCCACTTCAACCAAGACGGAATAAAAGGTTGCCGAGTTGCCCAGGTCCGTAAGTTTTTCAGAAGTAAGCACGTTAATATTACGGCCACCTTTGGAAAGCTTAGCCCAATCTAATCGCGCGGAGACCACCCCTGGCTGCACTTTGCCATCCAGCCGCGCCCGCAGATGAATATCCCCGCGCCGGTTGAAGACCCGAACCTCATCTCCATCACGAATCCCCCGGGCTCGCGCGTCTGGGCCGCTGATCTCTAGCAGGCCCGGTTCCTCCATCCCCTGGGCTACTGGCAAATTCGAGAAGGTCGAATTAAGGAAGTTATCGGCCTTTCGTGCCAGCAACTCCAACGGGAAGATCTTAGCCTCGGAACCGTGTCGCGATTCATCCGGCGGCTTGAATTCGATCACGGGATCGAGACCTTCAGCCTTCAAGGCTTCACTGTACAACTCCGCCTTGCCGCTTGCCGTGGCAAAGTTACCCTCCGCGAAGGGAAGAAAGGAGCCGCAGTTTTGTGTTCTGCCATCTGCAGGTGGGCCGAAACTCAAACGCACCTGGCCTTCGCGATCAAGCCGCTCCCGGTCAATCCCTTTTAACCAGGGATTGTTTGAGTCAAGAGCGGTATCAATCATCTCTTCCGTGGAATCCCGGAAGCAATCATCCTCCAAGCCCATGCGCTCGGCCAAAGCCCGAAATGTCTCCACGTTCGAACGGCACGCCCCCAGCGGTTCAATGGCCTGGTCCGAGGTCTGCAAATAGTAATGTCCGTAAGCCGTCTGCAGATCGCGGTTTTCAAAAAAAGTTGTGGCCGGCAGAACGATATCGGCGTAGTCGGCCGTGTCGGTAAAGAACTGTTCATGGACTACGGTAAACAAATCCTTCCGCTTGAGGCCGCGCACCACTTCATTGTGGTTGGGACAAACCGCCGCTGGATTGGAGTTATACACGAAGAGAGCTTTGACCGGAGGGTTGTCCAGCGTATTCAGCGCTTTCCCCAATTCAACCATATTAATCACACGCGCGGGACGACCGAGCGATTTCGCCATCAGATCGGTTCGTTCGAGAGCCTCACGATTCAATTGGTAAGCTCCGCTGGTGGAAAGCTGCAATCCGCCGCCAACTTCCTTCCATGATCCCGTGAGGCAAGGCAGCATGGTAATGGCACGGGTCGCCATGCCTCCGCCTTCAGATCGTTGCACGCCGTAATTTACGCGGATCACAGCTGGACGCGTAGTCGCATACTCGCGCGCCAATTTCACAATGTCCCCGGCTGCGATGCCCGTCCATTGCGCAACCCGCTCAGGAGAATATTCCTGGGCTTTTTCTCGTAGTTCCTCAAAGCCTAACGTATGGCGAGCCAGGTAATCGGCATCGTGCAGCCCTTCATTAATAATGACGTGCATCATGCCCAACGCCAGCGCCGCGTCGGTTCCGGGATTGATAGGCAAATACCAATCCGCACAAGCCGCCGTGCGAGTGCGGTATGGGTCAATCACCACCAACTTTGCGCCCCGCCGCCGCGCCTCCACGATAAACGGCCATAGATGCACATTATTCCCGTGGATGTTCGCACCCCACGCGACAATGTAACGCGCATGAACAAACTGCTCCGGTTCGGTGCCCAGTTTCACACCGAGAACAGATTTCAGTCCCGCTTCACCCGCCGCCGAGCAGATGTTCCGAGCAAGCTGTGATGCGCCAAGCCGGTGAAAGAACCGGCGGTCCATGGAGCCGCCATTGAGAACTGCGAGCGTGCCGCCGTAGGAATACGGCAGAATCGCCTCGCTGCCAAACTCGGCGGAGATCGTCTTGAACCGGTCCGAAATCTCATCCAGAGCCTCATCCCAGGAGATGCGTTGCCAGATCTGCGCGGGGACAGCCGCCCCCGGCTGTCCGGGCGGAGTAGAGCTCCGCGGTTCGGCTGCTGGGCCCTTCGCCGCAATCCGCCGCATGGGATATAGCACCCGATCCGGCGAATACACCCTGTCCAGATACTTGGCCACCTTGGCGCACAAAAACCCACGCGTCACTGGATGCGCCGGATCGCCCTGAATCCGGGTGGCGCGTCCATCCTCGACCGTAATCAGCACTCCGCACGCGTCCGGACAGTCGTGTGGGCAGGCAGCATGGACAATCTTCTTCATCTGCAAAGATTATAGCTTCCGAAAACACTGCGGGCGGCCCACTTGTGATGGGCCGCCCGCGTGATAGGTCTGTGACCTACTGTTATTGGAGAACGCGAACCCGATGCGCCCAGATGATCGGCTTGTGGCTGACCGGATCGTAAAACACCAGCCCGCGTACTTCCAGATTGGCGGAACCCGCCGCTTGCAGTCCGCTGAGCCCGTCGATGTTCACGAATATCGTCTTGTCCACGGTAAATACGCTGAACGGCCCACCCGCGGAGTAGCTCATCAACGCATCATTCTGCATTTGGAAGCTGCCAATATTGCCGTTAGTGATATTGACGCTGCTGGCCACCAGAGATCCCATTACGCCTTGGCGTCGCAGCGAAACCATGTCTGGCGTGAACGTGTTGCTCATATACGTGCCGCCCACGAAGATGCGCTGGCCAACGACAAGAGAAGTCGAGTTGAACAACTCGTTGGTGAACCAGTTGTCAATGAAGCAGATGTCATACTTCGACACCTGGGTGAGATCCACGGTGTAGACACTATCCGCCTGAATGCTTGCCGATGTCCCCAGTTCTTCGCCCACAAACATGGTGACCACCGGTCCCGGATTGATTGCCAAAATCCGTCCGGAGATGAAAGCCTTGTCGGTGGTGATGAGTTCGACGCAATTGGCCAGAATGCTACCGTCGGGTTGCACCGTGCCTTCCACAGATACGATGCCATTCGCCATTAGGCTGCTCAGGCTGTTGCTGCCGTTGTATTGCGTGCTGGCGTTGACGTCAATCGTTTCCTGAAAGCCGTACGGTCCTTGCATCACGAACGAATTTCCCGAGGTGTTCACCGAGACGACGTTGCCGGTGAAATCGGTGATCTCTCCTTCTTCGTCGCTGGCGGAGACAGCCATCACGTCCACCACCGGCGTGACTGCGATTTGGCCGTTCGTGATGACCAGATTTCCGCTCCCATCCGTGGCGAGCGATTTGCGCAAATTGAAGTCCATGTGCAAACCCGCGAGCCCGTTGCTTGCAACCGCCAGGGGTTTTCCGTTGGGGAACGAAACCGTCACCGTATTGCTGCTTAGCACACCCGCCGCCGTGCCGATGGAAGGCGGAGTCGTGGTGAGGTCCACATAATTGATTGCAGGCGCCGGGCTGCTGGCTTCAAACGTGATCGTCACGCTGGTGTAAGTCCCGGCTGGAATGGTGTTAAAGCCCAGAAGCGACCGCAGACCAACCAGGCGGCCAAAATCAACCGCGACCGGCGTCGAAAGCGCCGTCACCATGCTGGAACTGCTGTTCAGAGTGATTTTGTCGATGGTGATGTTAAACGCCACTACCGAAGAGACCGGCGCATCTTCGCCAGTAACGAAGACGGCCGCCTGATTCGAGCCGCCGCTCTGCGAATTGGATGACATGCTGCCCGCGCCACATCCAACCAAGGCGTATGTCAGGGAAGCTAATATCCCGAAAATGAACAACGAGCGTTTCATGGGTGACTCCAAAGGCTGAGATTTGGGGGAGCCGCACACTACTCGGTACGGGAATGGAAACCCCCTCATTCGGTAAAAGTTTCGAAACTTTTGGACATGCTCCCGAATCGCGCCTAGAGCACGGCTTTTGGCGGGGACAAACGCGCCATCTCTAATAGGAAAGTAACGGTTACTTCGGGGGGCCTCGTCTCGGAAGTCGGCGGACTCCGGCCCTATATCTCCATCACTTCTTTTTCTTTGGCCTTGCTCATGTCTTCCATCTTCTTAATCTCGCCGTCGGTGAGCTTCTGGATCTCTTCCATGGCGCGCTTTTCGTCGTCTTCGGTAATCTTCTTGTCTTTCATCGCCTTCTTGATGGCGTCGTTCCCATCGCGGCGAATGTTGCGAACCGCAGTGCGATGCTCTTCAAGCACTTTATGTAAATGCTTCACCATATCCTTGCGCCGTTCTTCGGTGAGCGATGGCACCGGCACGCGGATAATCTTGCCGTCGTTCATGGGGTTGAGGCCCAACTCGGCCGCCCGAATCGCTTTTTCAATCGCCGAAAGCTGCGTGGGATCGAAAGGCTGAATGGTGATGAGCTGCGCCTCCGGCGCATGCACCTGCGCAATCTGATTCAGTGGCATTTGCGCGCCATAGCATTCCACCGTGACCGAATCCACCATGTGGACCGAGGCCCGGCCGGTTCGGGTGGAGGCCATTGCCTTGCGAAAATCCTCCACTGCCTTATCCATGCGGGTTTTCAGTTGGAGGTAAGTCTCTTTAAGGCCGGGAAGAGCGGCCATGCTCGCTTGCGCCATTATCTAGCTCCGTAAATGTCTAGGTCCGAAACCACCGATTATAAACCTTGCAACCAATAGACCGGCCACGGATTCACGCCGATTCGTGCCACCAGGACCCCAAAAATGAGCATTTCAAATCCGGGCAAAGCCGCGGCTGCCGATTCTACGCGCTGACCAACGAGCCGATCTTCTCGCCCATAACCACTTTGCGGATGTTGCCGCTCTGATTGAGATTGAAGATGACAATGGGTAGATTATTCTCTTTACTCAGCGAGATGGCGGTCGCGTCCATGACGCGTAGACCTTGCTTCAAGACTTCCATGTAGCTGATTTCGGCGAACTTCTTCGCGTCTTTCACTTTCATCGGATCGGCGTCGTAGATGCCATCGACCTTCGTGGCCTTGAGAATAACGTCGGCCTTAATTTCCATGGCGCGCAGCGAGGCCGCCGTGTCCGTCGAAAAATAGGGGTTCCCGGTTCCTCCAGCAAAGATCACCACCCGGCCTTTTTCCAGATGGCGCATGGCGCGGCGGCGGATGAAAGGTTCGCAGACTTGATTCATCTCGATGGCCGACATCACGCGAGTAAAGACACTCTGCTTTTCCAGGGCATCCTGCAAGGCGATGGCGTTGATAACGGTCGCGAGCATGCCCATTTGATCGGCGGAGACCCGGTCCATCTCTTTCGCCTGCTCGGCCACGCCGCGGAAGAAATTTCCCCCTCCCACCACGATGGCAATCTGTACCCCGAGCGATCTCACGTCGGCCAGTTCGGCGGCGATCTCATGAATCCGTATGGGATCCACGCCAAAGCCTTGATTGGCGGCTAACGCTTCACCGGAGAGCTTGAGCAGAATGCGCTTGTAGACGGGAGTCGCCATAGTGGTTTCGCGTACATCAGGTCATAAACAACGGCCAAAATAAAAGGGCTGCCGAAGCAGCCCTGAAATCACTCGCTTTTCCCCTCGGGTGGCAGGGTTGAAGCGATGGTCGCGCCCACCTCACCCACTTTGAAGCGGGCGAAGCGGCGCACCGCGATATTCTCGCCCAGCTTGCCAATTTTGGCGGCGATGAGTTGCGCGATGGAGACTGTCTGGTCTTTGATGAAAGGCTGCTCCAGCAGACAGACCTCCTCATAGAACTTTTCCATCTTGCCGGCAACGATCTTCTCCGCGATGTTCTGCGGTTTACCGCTAGCCACGGCCTGCGCGATGAAAATCTCCTTCTCGCGCGCAAAGTCCTCGGGCGTCACATCTTCCTTGCGGACATACTTGGGATCACTGGCCGCAATGTGCATGGCGATATCGTGCACCAGCTCCTTGAAGTCGTCGGTGCGAGCCACAAAGTCGCTTTCGCAGTTCACTTCCACCAGCACGCCGATCTTGCCTCCGGCGTGGATGTAGCTGGTTACGGCGCCTTCGCTGGTCGCGCGTCCCGCCTTGCGCTCGGCGACCGAAGCACCGCGCTTGCGCAGCAGGACGATTGCCTGCTCCACATCGCCCTTGGCTTCGGCCAGAGCCTTCTTGCAATCCATCATCGGCGCTCCGGTTTTGTCGCGGAGATCCTTCACTTGTGCGGCTGAAATATTCACGGCAGTTGTACCCATAAATCAGATTCCAATTTCTAGTTTCGGGTGCTCAAAAGATTCACAATTCAGGCCACCCGAAACTCGCAACCTGAAAGTAACTTGCAAAATGCATCTTATAAACTTCGACCCGCGCCGGACGGCCGCGCGGGTCAGAACTTCTGGAAGCCCGGATTCGCTTGGTGTCCGGCCGAATCACAAATCGGCTAGTAGGTGCGCGTCTCCATCTGCGGCACTTCACCTTCGTCTTCCTCGACGACTGCCGGCTGCTTGCGTCCGCCCGTACCCAGCACATCTTCCATGCTGATGTCCTCGGATCCCGAGGGGGCTGCGCCTTCCGCCGGGGCAGCCGTTTCGGCGCTTTCGGCCGCGGGTTCGGCGTAAACCGCCGAAGCCATGTCTGCCACCTGCTTGTCGGTCATCAATTGCGAACCTTCCGCAGCGGAATCGGAAATCTTCGAAGCGAACAGGCGAATAGCGCGCAACGCGTCGTCGTTTCCTGGAATCACGTAATCCACTTCGCTGGGATCGCAATTGGTGTCGACCACGGCAACCACCGGAATTCCCAGCTTGCGGGCTTCGCGCACCGCAATCTGCTCTTTGTTCGAGTCAATCACAAAAATCGCGTCGGGCAGGCGGCTCATGTTCTTAATGCCAGCCAGGTTAGCCTGCAGATGTTTGCGCTCGCGCTCCAGCTTGATGACTTCTTTCTTGGGCAGCAGCTCGTAACGGCCGTCGGTGGCCATTTCGTCGAGTTCCTTCAGCCGCTTGACCGATTTCTGCACCGTGACCCAATTGGTTAGCAGGCCCCCCAGCCAGCGCTGGTTGACGTAGAACATGCCGCAGCGCTGCGCCTCTTCGGCAATCGCGTCCTGCGCCTGGCGCTTGGTGCCAACGAAGAGTACAATCTTGCCGTCCGCCGCCAGGTCCTGCACGAATTTGGACGCTTCCTTGAACATCTTCAGCGTCTTTTGCAGGTCAATGATGTAAATTCCGTTGCGCTCACCGAAGATGTATTCCTTCATCTTGGGGTTCCAGCGCTTCGTCTGATGCCCGAAGTGAACACCCGCTTCGAGCAACTCCTTCATGGTGATGTTAGCCAATTAACCTCCTTATTGAGTCTGCATCCTTCACATGCCTTACGGCTGTTCCGGATTGCCATTTCCGCCCGCGTCAAACGGCGCGGAAAGAATTTAAACATCTCAAAACCAGTTGCTCGTGGCTGGTCACGAATCACTCGCCACTCCTGACTGCCCTACCGCTTGCTGTACTGGAAGCGCTTTCTCGCGCCCTTCTGTCCGTACTTCTTGCGCTCTTTGCCACGCGAGTCGCGGCTTACCATGCCCTCGCTCTTGAGCTTCTTGCGCAATTCGATGTTGAAAATCATCAGTGCGCGTGCGATGCCAAGCTTTACCGCGTCGGCCTGGCCATTAACGCCCCCGCCCGAAACCCTGGCGATGACATTGAAGCTGGCCGCCGTTTCGGTGGAAACCAGAGGCTGCTTCGCCGCCGAGCGTTGCGCCGGAGTTACGAAATATTGCTCGAAGGCCTTGCCGTTAATCTTGAAGTCGCCGTTGCCAGGGCGCAGATAAACTCGCGCCACTGCCGTCTTGCGGCGTCCCGTCCCGTAATATTGAACCAATTCTGCCATTTTCAGCCTTTGGCACTTAGCGGTTGGCGCTTAGCCGAACCGGATTCGTGCAGTTCAAGAATTTTCAATTACGCCAAAACCAGCGCTTCCGGCTTTTGCGCCTCGTGCGGATGCTTATCGCCCTTGTACACCTGCAACTTGCTGATCATCTGCTTGCCCAGCTTGCTCTTGGGCAGCATGCGCTGCACGGCCGCTTCGACCACCAACTCCGGCTTGCGATCAAACCGTTTGCGGAACTCCTCGGTGCGCAGGCCGCCGGGATATCCCGTGTAATGCTGATACTTTTTCTGCTCGGCTTTCAACCCGGTGGTCTTCACCTTTTCGGCGTTAACCACGATCACATGATCGCCGGTATCGAGAAAAGGTGTGTAGCGGGGATTCTCTTTCCCCATCAGGATGCGGGCCACCTGCGACGCCAAACGTCCCAGAGTTTGCCCCGAGGCATCCACGACGAACCACTTACGCACAATTTCCCCCTGTTTAGGGAAATAGGTAGACATTCTAACTCTCCCAGAAATTGAAAAAAGGCACGAAGACCGCTGAGCTCCCACTGAGGCGCCGAAGGCGCAGGGCTATCAGGCGGGCAACCGCAGTACTGCCAAAGACTTATAAGATAGCGTAAGGCGGAGACGATTGTCAACGCGGGGACTGCCGCGGTCTTGTCTTAAATGACGTGGCAACAGTGTTTAAGACAGTACCACTGCGGCTTTCAAGTTTTTCGCCAAATGACGGGCCCGGCATCGCCCATTCCCCTCTGCTATTATTCTCCACACCCATTCATGCGCATACGACGACGCCTTCCCATCTTCTTTGGCGTTCTGCTGGTAGCGGCCGCGGTTGCGCTGGCTGTGTTTCTGCGCAAGCACGCGCCGCCGGAGCCAGCGCGGCTCCTGCCCAGCGCCGACGGCTTTGCCTACGTGAATCTCAAATGGATTCGCCGAGCCGGTGTACTTGGCCAGCTGCCGCCCATCTCGCACGACCCTGACTACGAGCAGTTCCTCCAGGCGACGGGCTTCGAATTCGAGCGCGATCTGGATCAGGCGGCGCTGGCGATTCATTACGCCGGCAGCTTGCCGCCTCCGGCCGCTGGGCCGCCCACTACGCGATTTTCCGAGATTTTCGTGGGAAGGATCGATGGGGTGCGGTTGCGCGGCTATCTCCGCAAGCTGTCTGCCAGCATAGAAAACGATGGCTCGGTGGGGATTTACAACATTCCCCTGGAGGGACGGACGCTGCGGGTGGCGATTCTCAGCCCTGATACGGTGGCGGCGTCAAATCATCCTGACCCGGCAGTGATTCGCGGCATTGTGGAACGTTCGCGCAAGCTGGCATCGCCCTTTGGGGGGCCTGCCCTTTTGCGCCAGCAATATAAAAACGTTCCGTTGGCCTCTTTGCTTTGGGCGATCCTGAAAGTGAGCCCGCCCAACCATGCAGATGGGCCCGTTTCGCCAACCGAGGTTTCGTCACTGTTTTCTCAGCCTGCCGTGGTGGTGGCTTCGGCCCGCTATTTCTTAGGCAATGTCCATTTGCGTGGAGAGGCGTTCGCGGCGAGCTCCGACGAAGCCGAGCGTGTGAGCGGTCAACTGGGGACGTTTCTTAGTTTGTTTCGCACCGCCGAGGTAACTGTCTCGGGCCAAGGGCCGGATCCGGATGTGAAGCGCTTTTTCGACAGTTTGAAGGTGGAGCAGCACGATAAGCGGGTGGTGCTGACCGCCATAATGCCGCCTGGATTCCTCCGCAAGGCCATCGCGGAGTCGCCTAAGCAACTGGAAACACAGCCAGCTACGGCGACACCTGCACGAAAGTGATTGGTCCATTAGAGACCGGACACCGACTACCGTTCGACTGTTAGAATGTGCTAAATGACCAATCTTCCACTTCCCATTGCGGCCTTCGTCGCGGGACTGGTGTCATTCCTGTCGCCGTGTGTCTTGCCACTGGTTCCGGGCTACGTGTCGCTGATTTCCGGCGCCGGAGTGGAAGAACTGCAATCGCAGCAGGCGCGGCTTTTCCGCAAGGTGATGCTGAATTCAGTCGCCTTCATTCTAGGATTCAGCGTTGTTTTCATCACGTTGGGAGCAATATCAACCGAAGTGGGGCAGTTGCTGGCGCGCTATAAGTCCACGCTCGCGGAGATCGCTGGGGTGGTCATCATTCTGTTTGGATTGCACCTGACGGGAATTTTTCGCATCAATGCTCTTTATGCGGATAAGCGCCTGCACAGCGTTAAGGGCGGCAGCACCATGGCCGGAGCTTTTGTCATTGGATTCGCTTTCGCCTTCGGCTGGACTCCGTGCGTGGGACCAATTCTGGCGGTGATTTTAGGCTTTGCCTCGCAAGAGGATTCAGTCACTAAGGGCATTCTGTTGCTTACGATTTATTCGTTGGGGTTGGCGGTGCCGTTTCTGCTGACGTCGTTGCTGATGGAGCGCTTTTTGAAGTTTTACAGCCGCTTCCGCAGTCATATGCACGTATTGGAAGTGGCAAGCGGCGGTTTGCTGGTGGTTCTGGGTATATTACTGGTGATTGGGCGGTTTACGTTGCTTTCAAGGTATTTTTCATTTCTCGGGCGTTTTTCGCTGTAGTGAGGTTTTGAAAGTGAAACGGAATCCAGTCGTTTTGATCGTAGTTGCGATGGTAGTGGCCATCATGTTGTGGCTGGCGGTTGAAAAATCGCGCCGCGTGGCGAAGTCCGCGGACGCAACCTCGGCCGCCACTCCTGCAAAAAGCGCTAACCAGGCGGCACATGACTTCAGCCTGCCTACGCTGGATGGAAAGACGGTCCATCTTTCCGACTACAAAGGCAAAGGAGTGCTGCTGAATTTCTGGGCGACCGATTGCGTCCCTTGCCAGATTGAGACGCCATGGCTGGTTGAACTGCAGCGGCAGTATGGAGCTCAGGGGCTGCAGATTCTTGGAGTGGATATTGACGACGGTGGCTCACAGAAAGACGTAGCAGCGTTTGCCAAGAAGATGGCGATTGATTACCCGATTCTCGTCGGCAAAGACGCTGATGTGGAAAAGGTCGGGGATGCCTACGGCGGCATCGCCTTTCTGCCACAGACTTTTGTGATCAGCCGGGATGGCAATATTGTGGGCCGGATTCTTGGGCTGGAGAGCAAGAGCAAGATCGAAGATGAGATAAAGCTGGCTCTTGGTACCAATCCCGCGCCGGCAGCACAGGTGGCGCAAAAGTGAAATTGAGACTGGATTGGGCAAAGAGCGATTTTATTCTCCAAGGGAGATCGTGTTGAAACGTAGCCCAGTGTTTTTGATCGTGCTGGCCATGGCTGCGTCTATGATGCTGGTCTACGGCTTTACCTCGGTTCGCAATGGCCGTTCTCTGAGCCCGGAGGAATTGGCTGCGGCCAAAATGAAAGGCATGACCGCGAGCGATTTCGAGCTCGCAACCACTGACGGCAGGAAAGTTCGTCTCGCAGATTTGCGAGGCCGCGCCGTGGTCTTGAATTTTTGGGCTACCTCGTGCGAGCCCTGCCAGGTGGAGATGCCGTGGTTGATTGAGCTGCAAAAGCAATATGGGCCGCAGGGGTTGCAGATCCTTGGCATGGCCTACGACGCCTCCGATGTCATGGACATCGCCAGCTTCGGCAAGGATATGGGGATCGATTATCCGATTCTCGTCGGAGGCTCGATCGAGCGAGAGAGAGTCGCTAAGAATTATGGCGGCATCGCTTTTCTACCGGAGACGTTTTATATCGGTCGTGACGGCAAAGTGGTGGAAAAGACGATTGGGTTAAAAGAGAAGAGCGAGATCGAAGAGTCCATTCAGAAAGCTTTGGCTCAAGGTCCGGCCATCCGAGTGGCGGATGGGCAAGGCAACTCTTCCAGTCCGCTGGGCGCAGCGGGAGCAAAATCAAGTCCGGAGTAGGGCCGGGACCGCCCACTCAAGGAATCGGTCAAGGAAGCATCTTGAAATGCTAAACAGGCCAGCCATCCATTTGCTCGCAGCCGTGCTGTCATGCGCGCCGTTTGCCGGGCGACTTGCGGGCCAGGAACAGTTCAGCACGAAAACGCCATCCGTCGCGATGTTGCCCTCCGGGCTCCCGACGATTCAGCGCGGATCGGCCCATCCGGTCGAACTGCAATTCCGCATCGGAGCGGGATTTCACGTCAACTCCAATACTCCCACGGAAGAGTTTTTAATTCCCACTGTCCTTACCGTGGAGGCGCCGACCGATGTCGTGGTGGGCCGCATTACCTACCCCCCCGGAAAGTTGATGAGTTTCCCCTTCGCCCCGGATAAGAAGTTGAGCGTGTACGCGGGAGAGTTTGCGGTATCAGTTTCGGTGCGGCCGCTGAACAGCGTATTGCCCGGCAACTACGCGGTGCGCGGGATGCTGCGTTATCAGGCCTGCGACAACGCCGCGTGTTATCCGCCAAAACAGCTTCAGGTGGAATTCAATGTGAAGATCGTGAAGGGACCGCCGCCGCACCGGGCCAATCCGCCGCAGAGCCCGCACGTGCACACCTAGCCGGCTGCCAGCAGGCGCGCTACGGTTTTTTCCTTTCCCAGCGCCAGCATCACCGCAAACAGACTCGGCGCGACGCCCTGGCCGGTGAGCGCGACTCGCGCGCCGTTGATGAGCGCCCCGGCTTTCATGTTTTTTTCCGCGGCAAAATCGCGCAGAATTTTCTCCGCCCCCGGTTCGCTAAAGCCGCCGGAGGCTTCGTAGCGATGGCCCAACTCCACGAGCAGCCCGCGGACCCCCGGATCTTTAAGGAATTTTTCTACTGCAGCCGGATCCCGCTGGAACGAGTCGCTGAAAAACGCCAGGAAGGAGGTTGCGAAATCCTTCAGGCTGCGGGCGCGAGGCTTGAGCAGATCAATGGTGGCAAGCAACCAGACCGCATCGGTGCGTTCCGGCGTCACCCGGGCTTGGCGCCATTCTTCTTCGATCAGAGGCAGCAGCTTTTCCGCCGAATAGGCTCGAATGTATTCCGTGTTGAACCAGTCGAGCTTCGCCCGGTCGAAAACCGCATTGGAGCGGGAGACGCCGTCCAGAGCGAAAAGACGAATCAGTTCCGCGTCTCCCAGGATTTCCGGCGAGCCCTGCGGCGGAGTCCAACCCAACAACGCCAGAAAATTGCGGAAAGCTTCGGGGACAATTCCCTCGTCGCGATAGGCGATGACGCTGGTCGCGCCATGACGCTTACTGAGACGAGTCTTGTCCGGTCCGAGAATCAACGGCACATGGGCAAAGACCGGCAAAGCCGCTTCCAGGGCACGGTAGAGCAGAACCTGTTTGGGGGTGTTGGAGAGATGATCGGCGCCGCGTATGACGTGACTGATCTTCATGTCGACGTCATCGGCCACCACACTCAGGTGATAGGTGGGGCCGCCGTCGGAGCGCAGCAATACAAAGTCTTCGAGTTCGGAATTGGCGAACTCCACTCGTCCGAAGACGGCGTCTTCGAAAACCGTCGCGCCCGATTGGGGCACAGCAAATCGGACAGCGCAAGGCTCGCCTCCGCCGCGTCTCTGTTCGGCTTGCTCACGGGATATTTTGCGGCACGTTCCCTCATATTTTGGAGGGCGCCCTTCGGCGCTGGCCGCGGAACGGCGGCGTTCCAATTCCTGCTTCGTGCAAAAGCAGTAGTACGCGTGGCCGGAGTCGAGAAGCGTGGCCGCTGCCTTGCGATAGCTTTCCATGCGTTGCGTCTGGTGGTAGGGACCTTCGTCCCAATCGAGGCCGAGCCAACGCATTCCCTGCAAAATGCCCTCAACCATTTCGCCCGTGGAGCGTTCTATATCGGTGTCTTCAATCCGGAGCACCAGCGTTCCACCAAAATGGCGGGCATAGAGCCAGTTGAAAAGGGCGGTGCGTGCCCCACCTACATGCAGATAGCCGGTTGGTGATGGGGCAAAGCGAACGCGCGGAGGCGAAGCTTTTGCGCCGGAATTCATGGTGCTGGAGGCCGGGAAACCAGAATCGTGCATGCGGTCGGAATCCACGTTCGATGCTACCGTCCGATGGTACGGTTCGATGCTAAAACCCGTCAACCGGAACGCGCCGTCCTCCACCCCGGCGGACTCAAGCGACGAAGAATCAGGGCTCGAACGAAACCTGCACCCGAAAGTCATACCCAACAAAACGTATTGTTTTACCTGCGCCCTTGTGAAAGATTAGAGATAAGAATTTTTCATGCAGCCTGCGGGCTGGAAAGCTGTTTACGCGCCATGAACAGCGAAGTGATCAGTATGATTCTTGTGCCGGGCCTGGTCGCCCTTCTGCTTGGTATTGTGTTTACTTACCTTTACGAGCAGAGCCGGCGGCCGTACTTCCGCGCCTGGCAGTTCGGTTGGATAGCGTACACCCTGTACTACGGCCTGCATATTTCGGCCGTGTTTCAAGGCACTTCCGCGGCGCTTTCCATCCTCTCTTCTCTTCTGCTGGTTGGGATGGGATTGTGTGTCTTCATTTCGATCCGCCTGTTCCAAGACCGGCCCGGCCTGCGCTGGTATGACTTCCTTTTGGCTTCCTGTGGTGTGGGGTTTGCGCTCTGGGATGTCTACGGCTCGGCGGCCGCGGGTTTGGTTCATTCTTACCAAATCCATTTGCCTAACCTCCATCTGCACCTCCGGCTGGAGACCGCATTGGGGCTCTTATTTGCCTATTGTGCGTTCAGCTTTTACCGCGAGTCTCACCGCCGTTCTTCTTTCGCGCTAAGTCTGTTGGCGTTTTCCCTGGCGCTGTGGGCGGTTCTGCTAAGCCTTGGCCCGTTCCGTGACGAATTGCTCCAGGTCTTTGGGAGTTCGGGATCGCTGCTCGGCCCGGTGCCGCAGATGCTTTTGGGCGTTGCCATGGTGATGGTGCTCTTCGAGAACGAGCGCAATGCGGTGCAGGAAAATGCTCTGGCATTCTCTACGTTAGGAGTCGATTCGCGGCGCCTGCTTTCCTCCGATGACCTGGTACCCAGCATGCAGAGCGTTCTCGACCGGCTGATCTCCCCTTTGCCCATGGCGCGGGCGGTGATTTGCATCTCGGAACGATGGCGAACGGTTTTGCCGTCTGTGCAGCGCGGCTATTCCGCGGAATTCGTGAAAAAGCTGGAAGCGGAAGGCGCCGGTGACTACATCTCCGAACTCACCTACCGGCGCGGCGGTTTTGTGAGCTTCCGCAACGTCTCCACGATGGCAGAGCCGCTGCCAAGCTTGCCGGGCACGGATTTTGAGAAATTCCGGCAGGTGTTGCGGGCGGAGAAAATCTCGCACCTCACTGCCGTCAGCCTGCAGACCCGCGAGCACAATTTCGGGGTGATCCTGTTCCCTTACGCGGACCGCCGTAGATTCGGGGCATCGAACCTGCGCTTGCTCACTGGCCTGGCTCTGCAGATCGGACTGACTCTGGAAAATTACGTGGTCATGCATGAGACACAGCGCCGCACCATGGAGTACGAACTGCTGACGCAGATTGGTCAGGCCATCAGTTCGCGTCTCGATCAGGATGAAGTGTTGCGCGCGGTGCAAAAGGAACTGGGGCAGATTTTCGATACCAGCAATTTCTATATTGCCTTTCAAGAAGGCGACGCGCTGCGCTATGAGCTCGAGATGGAAAAGGGAGTCGTGCTGCCCAAGCGATCGCGCAAAGTCGCGAATGGGCTTACTGAATACATGGTGCGCACCGGGCAGCCGCTGCTTATTCGCTCGGAGATTGAACAGGCTCGTGAACGCCTGGGGGTTACGGATGTCAGCGGTACGCCCGCCAAGAGCTTCTGTGGCGCTCCTATCCTGTTGAGTGGCCACCCCGCTGGAGTGATGGCGGCCATGAATGCGGACCGCGAATACGTTTTTGAGCAGCGCGACCTCGAAGTAATGCAAACCGCGGCGGGCCAGGTTTCGGTTGCGGTGGAAAATGCCCGGCTTTTTGCCGATGAGCAAAGACGCTCCCGGCAATTGGCATTCCTGAACAACATCTCGAAGACCGCCATCTCGAGTGAAGATTCCGAGCAAATGCTGGCCGCAATCGTGGCCGAGATTCAGAAGACCTTCCGCTTCGACCATATTGGGATCGGTATTCTGGACTACGCCACCAAAGATATTGAAATCAAAGCTGAGGCCGGCATTACCACCCAGGCGCTCGGCAAACGTATCCCTCTCGGAGTGGGAATCCTGGGGCGCGTGGCGCGCTCCCGCGAGAGCGCACTCGTGCAGACCAGTGGCAACGACGCGCTGCAAGGCGTTCTGCCGCAGGCACGCTCGGTGTTGTGTATCCCGATTGCTTATGGAAGCACGTTGCTGGGTGTGCTGAACGTGGAGAGCCAACAGGAGGACGCATTCTCGCCCCAGGATGTGCTGATCATGAATACGCTGGCGGATTTGTTGGCTACCGCACTCCATAATTCATTCGTCTTCCAGAAATTGCAACAGCAGTCCATCACGGATGGCCTGACCGGTATAAAGACGCGCCGGTTTTTCTGGGAGGCGCTGTCTTCCGAGTGGAGACGCGGATTACGTTCCGGCCGGCCATTTTCCATTGTGCTGATCGATCTCGACAAATTTAAAGGCGTCAACGACACGCTCGGCCATCTCGAGGGCGACCTGGTGCTGGCACGCGTGGGACGGCTGCTGGAACAGAAATGCCGCCAGTCGAACGTGGTGGCCCGTTACGGCGGGGACGAATTCATCATCCTGATGCCGGAAACCGGCATGGAGCAAGCCGCTCCTTTGGCCGAACGTTTGCGCCTCTGGCTCGCCACCGACGCCATGCTCAGTGAGCACAAGATTACCGGAAGTTTCGGAGTTGCCAGTTACCCAGTGCACGGCCGTTCCCCGGAAGAGATTATTCGCGTCGCTGACGTGGGCATGTATATTTCCAAGCACGCCGGGGGCGACCGGGTTTCCGTCGCCGAAGAGGTCAGCGAGGACGAAAGCGGGGCCATGCGGCGCCAGTTGATATCCGGCTATGTCGAGGGGTTTCTCAAGCGCGAGCATACTGGCCCGGAACATCTGGAAGAGTTGCTTACCAGTCTAAGAAAGTTTGCCGGCGATCAGGCCGAGGGTAATTTCGAGATGCTGCGCGAGGCCATCGAATCCCTGGCCCACGCGGCCGAGGCACGCGAGCTGAATTCGGCCGGGCATGGCGAGCTGGTGGCCCGCTACTCCGAGCTTTTGGCGCGCGCCTTAGGGCTCTCCGCCGAGGATATTGCGGATTTGATGTGCGCCGCCCGAGTGCATGACGTGGGAAAGATTTTTGTTCCGGAGCGCATTTTAAATAAGCCCGGTCCACTCACCGAAGAAGAATTCTACCTGGTAAAGATGCATGCCAATGTTGGGTCGGAAATCCTGGCTACGCTTCCTCACAGTGAGGCTCTGTGCCAGGCTGTCCGCCACCATCATGAGTGCTTTGATGGCACGGGTTATCCCAATCGCCTGCGCGGTGAGGAGATTCCTCTTTGGGCCCGCATCCTCACCATTGTCGACGCTTACGTGAACATGACAACGGAGCGTTCTTTTTCTCCGGCTAAGACCAGCGACCAGGCTCTGGAGGAATTGGAGAAGGGAAGCGGCGTGCGCTACGACGGCATGCTGGTACGAATTTTCCTTCGCGAACTCAACACCGAAAAGACCTCCTGGAGCTTAAGGGATTGATTCTCGAGCCGAGCCGGTCTCTAGTGCGCCGCAAACTCGACTTTCACTAACTCAATCGTTTCCTGGGGGCCGGGCTGGTATCTCCATCTCATTACGGCTTGCAATGCCGCTTGCGCGAGCACGGGGTGACCACCCACTAATTTTACTTTCTTTACCTTACCGTCAGGCGCGACGATCGCTTCGACTTGCACCGTGCCTCCGAGATTCATCTGCCGGGCCAGGTCCGGATATTCGGGTGGGACCTTCAGTTCAATCTTTCGCGAAGTGCTTGACTGAAGAGCTTCGCTGCTTTCAATTCTGGCTTGGCTCAGAATCTGCGGGTCCAAGCGGATTTCTGATCGCTCCAACGCATCGGCATCAATCTCAAAATGAAGTGATCCGTTTTCCTGAAACAGATTGATAATGCCGCCTTGGTCAAGAAAGGATTTGTCCTCGCCCACGAGCAGGATGGGTGTCGGGCCCAGTCTTGTGATGGCGTCCTGCACACGCGTATGCTCCGCGGAACGGAAAAACAGCAGCTGGCATGACTTCAAATCTCCAGTGGCGTTCAGATGCTTGACGACAATTGGGTGAGTTCCGGCAACCTTCCCCGCAACCGCCTTGTTCAAGACATTAATGAAGCCCTCGTCTCCTCCTACGACTCCAATCACCAAAGGCTCTCCACCTTGTAAAACCTGCTGAGGCCACTCGCCCAATCTGGCAAAGTTGTATAAATCGGCGGCTTCGGCCTCATAGTCATTTGCATCTGCTTGTGCGGCCGAAGGCGCGCACGACGCCAAAATCGCAAGGGCGGTCCATAGGGAGGCTATCGCCAACTTCATGATAAGTGGTGACTTCCCGGTCTGACGAGTATTTCGCATTTTAGCTTCTGGCGAGCGCACTGGCCCATGCAGTTCTTCGGCCTGGCAGCGCATCTCTTTACAGACAGAATCAGTTAGGCGGATGCGATTGTTTTCGTTTTGAGTCTTCCCGGCGCATAAGCAGCTACAATCGACTGGAAGGCGTCTAACTTACTTGAAAGCATGAAGGCTCTTTTATCGGTTCTTCTTTTCGGGGTGGTGGCTTTTGGCCAGGCCGCGCCCCCTGCTGATTCCGCTCAGCAGATTCCGGTGGATCAGGAAAACGCCCGCAAAGCCAAGGCTTTACTGGATCAGACGATTCAAGCCCTGGGCGGACCGCTTTATCTCAGCGTTCAAGATATTACCCAGGAAGGACGCACCTACAGCTTCTTCCATGGGCAACCCAGCAGCTTCGGGGTTCCGTTTTGGCGGTTCTATAAATTTCCTGACAAGGACCGCATCGAGCTCACCAAGAAGCGCGACGTGATCTACATTGACGTTGGCGATAAAGGCTATGAGATCACCTACAAAGGCACCCACGCAGCCGATCCAAAGGACTTAGCCAATTTCAACCGGCGTCGGCAGTTTGCCCTGGATTGGGTATTACGGCACTGGATCACCGAGCCGGGAATGGCCTTGTTCTACGAAGGCCCGGTCGTCGCCGCCGAAAAGCCCGCCGATCGGGTCACGCTTATTAACTCGAAGAATCAAGGGGTTACGATTGACATTGACAGCAATACGCATCTTCCCATCCAAAAGAGCTTTAATTGGCGCGATCCTACCGACAAAGAGCGCAATGTCGAACAAGAGGTTTACGACAATTACCGGCCGATGCAGGGGATTATGACGCCGTTCAGCATTACCCGGTACTACAACGGCGACATGTCGAACGAGCGGTTCTTGACTTCAGTAAGCTATAACCAGGGACTGAGCGATGCCAAATTCGACGCGCAGATTACCTATGGTCCAAAGTAGCGAATCGAGTCGGTAATCATGCTCAAAGGTAAGTGGGATTCATTCAAGCTATTGATAATGCAAGCATTGTCCGCTAACTCATCTCTTCCTTTTGCCCCTCCACTCCATCCATCTGTGGCTTATTTGCCACAGCCAGTTCCCGTCATACGGCTGTAATCTCTGTGATTGCGTACCCCTGCATTGAGACAAGAACAGACAATCCGCTCCTCCATTGCATGTTCGGGAGTGGGACTTCATAGCGGCGCGCCGGTGAACATGAAGATCCTGCCGGGGACGCCGGGCTCCGGCATTATTTTCCGGCGGGTGGATCTCGACGGCTTCGAAATCCCCGCGACTGGGCGCAACGTCGCGCGCGTCAGCTACGCGACCAGCTTAATGAAGAAGGGCGTGCTGATTTCGACGACTGAGCATTTGCTCTCCGCTTTAGTGGGCACCGGAATCGATAATGCCGTCGTCGAGCTGGATAACTTGGAAGTCCCCATTCTGGATGGCAGCGCGCTTCCCTTTGTAGAAGCCATTCGCAAAGCTGGAATCCGGAAACAAAGGCGGCCACGAACCTATCTTCGCATCTGCCGCGAACTGGAACTGCGGGAGAAAGATAAGTTCATCGCAATCTATCCCTCCGAAACCTATTCCGTCTCCTACATGATTAATTTTCCGCATCCCTTGATTGGGAGAGAAAGTCTGCGGGTCGATCTTTCCGACGGAAATTACCTGCGCGAGATTGCTCCCGCGCGCACCTTCGGATCGCGCGAAGACGAACCAGCCATGCGCAACATGGGCTTGATCCGCGGCGCTTCCGTCGAGAATTGCATTGTGCTGAGTAAAGATGGGATTGAGAATCCGCCCATCCGCTTTCCCGATGAGTTCGTACGCCACAAAATTCTCGATCTAATTGGCGACCTCGCCCTGGCGGGCAAGCAGATTCTGGGCAGCGTGGTTGCCGACCGCGCCGGGCATGCCATGCATACGGCGCTGGTGTCGCGCCTCTTACGGGATCGCAGTTTGTGGGAAGAAACTACGCTCGCGGAGGCAAGCCACCCCCTGCCTTCGCCCGCGGAGGATTCAGTCGTTCATACCTTCTAATCGGCGGGCTGCGGAGCCGAATCGTGAGCCAACCAGACGCTCTTTTCCCGGAACAATTGATCCAACTCCGCCCGGGTATGCGCGATCAGCAGTTGGGCATAACTTTGGGCGGAGCGTTGGCGGTCCGGCGTTAGCTCGGACACCCTGCGCGCCAGGAGCGGTGCATCGCGTTCGAGCATGCGCAGCAGGCGCTGCGCGCGGTCAATTTTTACGTCGAGAGAGAGCATGCAAGCCGAACCCG
Source organism: uncultured Acidobacteriaceae bacterium (assembly GCA_963834075.1). Lineage (GTDB taxonomy): Bacteria > Acidobacteriota > Terriglobia > Terriglobales > Acidobacteriaceae > PALSA-270. The sequence goes on along the minus strand of CAWIAH010000003.1, from coordinate 332,266 downwards.
TCCTGCGAATTTCTTAAAAGGGTGCATGACCACGCCAGTGCCGGCAAGTCTCAAGTTGGATTCGTGCTGACGCCGGTGCAGAAAGAGATCGGAAATACCCTCAGGAGAGATACGGGGCTTGTTCGGGAGGAACCCCCATTTGAATCAACTGCTCGGTCAGCCAGCCATCCAGTTTCTGCCGTGAATCAGCGGATAGCTCGATGAAGCGGACGCCGGCGCGGCCGGCGCCGTCCACCCATGCCAAAGTCGCCCTGGCCCGAATCACAGCGTTTGCCGCCGGCAGCGTGAACGATATCGTGGAAAGAGCGCCCTCGGGCAGCTTGCCCTGAAAATGAATCGCCATGCCTCCGTCGCTGAGGTTGGTGGCTGTCGCTTTGAAGGGACGGGGACCGAACTCTAAATCCACGACCATTTCGACCGGATGGCGGAAGTAACGGCGCCGCTCCCGCAGCATAAAGCTCAAAGCTGCGCTAAAGCAGCGCGTGGCATTGAGCACGGAAATCGGCTTTTGCAGGACGAATTTCGCGCCCATATCGAAGGCCGCCTGGGTAGTCGTGTTTCCGTTGAGAATCGCAAATGTAACCGAATTTCTGTTACTGGGGCTTTTGCGCAGGCTCTCCAGGACTTCGAGGCCGCCCTCAAGATCATCGCAGTCCACGATCACTGCGTCGAACTTTTCGGAACCCAGAATTTCGCTGCCGGAATGAGCTCCATGGCATACCTCGACGTCAATGGATAACTTCTCCATGGTGGAGCGAAGCACTCCGATTACTTGCTGGTCGCGGGTTACAAGGAGGGATTCCAGAGTCATGGCGTTCTATTATGCTAATGCCATACTGGGAAGCACAAAAGTGACAAAGGTAATGGAGACCTCCTGCGGGCCAGACAAAATGGAATTGGAATATATGTTGCCGGCGGCCACACCGCGCGGAATGCTGAAAACCGTCTACCTTTCGTTGGGATCGAATCTTGGCGACCGCGCCGCAAATCTTCGGCGAGCTTTGTTGTGTTTGAACACACTCGGCAACCTGGTCTCGGTGTCATCTTTTTACGAAACCGAGCCGGTGGAGTTTACCGCGCAGCCCTGGTTCCTCAATTGCGCGGTGAAACTGGAAACGGAAAAGATGCCGAAGCAGTTGATCAAGAGCATCCTTGAACTGGAACGAAGCATGGGGCGGGTTCGGCAGAAGAAAAAAGGTCCGCGCAACATAGACATCGACATTCTTCTATTCGGCACATCCATCGTGGAGACGAAGGATCTGACCATCCCGCATCTGGCGATGCACCAACGCCGTTTTGTTCTGGAGCCCCTCGCCGAAATAGCCCCGGAAGTCCGGCATCCCGTGTTCAAGCGGACCATTCGCGAGTTGCGGGATGCGTTGCCAGCTGGGCAGGCGGCTAAGAAATCCGCCGAAAAATAGTCCCGGATGTTCCTGGATTCGACTTGGCAGGCCAGGTTTCTTTCTCGGATTTTATCCCTGGAATCCGCTGTGGTTGGTGGCAGGATTCTAGGGCAGGATGATTCTACTTTCCGTTGCAGCTTCCGTCGTGAATTGCTTGCCAGGAAATTGGGCTAGCAGAAAATCGGTGAATGCCCTCGCCTTGGGCCTGCCCGATGTCCGGCCGAGCCCCATCCGCACTAGAAACACCAGCACGCGCAGGATATCGCCGTCTCGCAGACGCGAATAGCCGAGGTGCTTCTGTTCGGTCTCGCGAAATTCTTTCAGCGTCTTTTGCAATTCCATCACGATGGACTGCTGGCCGGAACTCGCGATCGGCGATTCGTAGTGCAGCCCGGAATTAGCCAGTGTCACATAGGTCTTGGCCAGGGAACTAAGCGCCGCAATCATGTCCGCATCTTTCAGCGCGGGATTGGCGCGGGCGCTCTTTGCCAACCCAAAGCTCAAGCCGACGATCAAGTGCTCCTGCTCGTAAACAAATTGCTGCGCGATTTCTATCTGCGGAAATATTGCCTCTGTCTCCAGCTCGGCAAACGGGCGCGGCTTTTCGTGCTCGCGAGCCTGCTCTAAGTAAACGCAATCGCTGGGACAGTCGAGCGTCACCTCGCGCTGCTCACCACAACATTGCGGACAGATGCGGCCATGCACCGCGGGGCAGAAGCGCTTCTCCTTGCGTTTTTCGCAGATGGCACAACTCATTACTGTGTACACTCCAGCGGCATATTATGTCATGCGGAGCGGAGGGCTCGGCACCAGGGCAGAGTGTTGGTAATGTTACGAAGATTGGCCATTTCGGAACCCGCGTTGAGCGCTCAGCATGATTTTTATTGCCTTTCTGACTTCCACCCTCGCGAAATCCGCGTAAAATGGCCCTGAAATGCTGGTTTTCCACAGCGGCGGAGTATAAGATAGCGCTCGTCACAACGTAAATCAGTAATTACAACAGGAGGATTCATGGCAGCAGGTTTGACCAAGACGCAACTCGTGCGTCATCTAGCCGAGAAGATGGAATTGAACAACAAGCAATCCGCGGCATTTTTGGAGGCTCTCGCCGATGTCGCGATCAAAGAGACCAAGAAGAACGGCGTATTCGTGGTCCCCGGACTCGGCCGCCTGGTGAAGGCTCATCGTAAAGCGCGCATTGGCCGCAATCCCCAGACTGGTGAACCGATTCAGATCAAGGCCAAGACCGTGGTGAAGTTCCGCGTGGCCAAAGCCGCGAAGGACGCCATCGCGCCTAAGAAGTAGGCTTTTCAAGTTGCTGAACGGAGGGCCGGCAGAGAAGAGAGCCGGCCTTTTGTCTGCCCGAAAAAGAGTACAGAGCGCGACTGGCTCCGCTATCCGCCGGGGCCATCATTCAATACATACTGCTCCAGAGAATCCAACTCCTGGCTCAAGTCGTCGATACGCCATTGCAGTACGTTTCGAATCGAAAGCATGCCCAGCAAGCGGCTGTCGTTGTCGACGATGGGCAAATGCCGGAAGTGACGGTCCACCATGGTGACCAGGGCTTCGCCGGGGCCGATCTCCGCAGTCGCGAGTTCGACCGGAGTGGTCATGAACTCTCGCACCGGGGCGCTCTCCGGATCACGCCAGTTGAGAGCGAGCTTCTTCAAGAGATCGCGCTCGCTGAAGACGCCCGCGACCCGCCGCTGATCGTCCACCACCGCCACCGCGCCCACATGATGATTCAACATGCAGCGAATCGCATCGGCTACGCTGGCCTGTAGAGAAATCGCTGCCGGTTCGCGATCGCACAATTCCAGAACGTTCATGGAAACACCTCCGTTTGTCGCCTGACAAACGCGCCACGAAAATGATTGCGGCATTATGCCCTGTGCGGAGCCGGTGTCAAGCAAAAAGCAGCGCGTCGGCCTCAATTTCCACCAGCATCTCCGGCGAGATCAGGCCTCTGACTTCCACCATGGAGGTGGCCGGCCGGATCTCGCCAAAGAATTTTCCGTGCGCCCGGCCAATCTTCTCCCATTCGGCGATGTTGATGACGAACATTCTCGTCCGCACTACGTCCTTCATCGTTGCACCCACCTGCCGCAGGGCGGCCTCGATGTTTTTGAGAGTCTGAATCGTCTGGGCATACGCATCGCCGGGGCCGACGATTTTTCCATCCGCGCCGGTCGCCGTCGTCCCAGAAACTTGAATGTGTGGCCCCAATTTGACCGCACGCGAGTACCCGACAATTGGTTCCCACGGTGTGCCGCTCGAGATGTTTTGCCTGTCCATAATCCCTCCTTTTGCCGATGAGCTCTCCAGCGCTTGCTCCGGCTTGGAAGCCGAAGCAGGCATCTCTGTCGAAATTAGCAGCCGATCGCCTCGTCTGCTAACCCGGGGCAACTTAAAGCAGTTTTTCGTGTCTAAATTATGTGTATTAACTCTAAGTATGTGGATTAAGTATGTGTATAGAGAAGTAGCACATGCGGGCCAGGCGCGAAGCACGGAAGTGACTTGCCTTTGCACCGAGCCTGAGTAAGTATCGGGTAACCTGAAGTAGTCAGCAAGAAGTGACGAGCAGGGTGAGAGAGGAAAGCGCGTGGGATAAAAACCCGGGGGAGGGAGCCATGGTTTCGGAAAAGCATCCACTACAGGAGTTCTTTCTTGAACTGGTAGGTCGGCGTTACGCGGAGGAAATCGGCATTCGCGATCCGCAGATCGTGGGGTACGTGGCGCATTTGCTGGCAGAGTTTTGCGATGTCGAACCGTTGCTGAAGATCCGCGACCTGACCGGTCGGGCGCTTTCTGATGTGGGTGAGATGCTAATGGAATCCGACCCGGTGTTTGGGCCCGCGCCCAGTTTCGACCGCGAGCGCCAGGTACGCAAGCACATTGGCGACTACACTCTGTTCTTTGCCGGCATGTTTCCTGAGAGCATCAACCACTTCCGCCTGCGCCGCCATCGGGTGGAAAATTTCGTAGACTGGGTAAAGGCCGGGAAAGAAAGCTATTACGTGGTCTCAAAATTCGATATTTTCGAATACACGAAGGTTGCGCCTTTGTTTGCCAACCTGTCGGCCCACTTCGAGCAGTGTGTGTATGGTTTGAATCGCGTGAAGAATGATTTGCAGGAGATGCAGCATCCTATTGCGCGGCGGGCGAACGAATTGTTGATGTAGGTGACCGAACTGGCGCTCGATCTGCAGGCTTTCCCTATGGAACGCGGTAGAAACTTAATGCCGCGTCACCTTGCTTCAAGATGCGACAGCGCCGCAGCGATCCAACTTGCTCGCCTGGATCGAATCGCTTATCATGCTCCGCAATTATCACGCTGCCCGTCTTGAGTAATCCCGATCTCTCCAGCTTCTGCAGCGTCCTGCGATATTCCTCTTCCATCCGGTATGGCGGATCGAGGAAGATGAAATCCGCGATTGCGCCGCGAGCTTCAAGCTTCGGCAAAGCCCGCCCCACATCTTGCCGGATGATCTCGAATCCTGAGTTCACTCCCAGCGATTGCAAATTCTTCTCAATTAACTTCGCTGCCTCTGGGGACGATTCGACAAAATATGCCATCGCGGCGCCGCGGCTTAACGCCTCGATGCCAACCGCGCCGGTGCCCGCATAGAGATCCAGCCAAGACGATCCCTCCAGCACAGCCGGATTACCCGCCGTCAAGATATTGAATAGGGTCCCGCGCAGGCGGTCGGCCGTAGGCCGCAAATCGAGCCCTCGCAACGAGGCAAGAGGGCGGCTCCGGTATGTTCCCGCGATTACGCGCATACGGTTTGTGGCGGCAACCGCGGTATGCCTCCCTGCCGCGCTGCTCAAAACTATATAGAATAGAGGTTGCAGACAACTTATTTACCCATGAGAGGCTGGTCAATTCCGGCGGGACGGCTCTTCGGAGTAGAAATCCGAATCCATCTCACATTTTTCTTTTTGCTGCTGTTCGTCTGGCTTACCGAATCGGCCGCCCACAACACTACCAGTGCGGGCCGGGGACTGGGGCTGGTCGGCATTATTTTTGGCTGCGTGGTACTGCACGAGCTCGGCCATGCTCTTACCAGCATGCACGCCGGCATCCCGGCCAAGGCAATTATTCTTCTACCCATTGGCGGAGTTACCCTGCTTGACGAAACCCGCCAGCCTGTTCTGCCGGGAGCGCTGACCTGGAAGCGGGATATCCGCATCGCGCTGGCGGGGCCGCTGGTCAATCTGGTGATCGCGTTTGTAGCGGGAAGCATCCTGCTGGCGGTCGCGCCGGAGATTCATTTGTGGAGGCAGCCGTTTGTTACATCGGCGAATCTGCCGCGCAGCCTGGTTTGGAGCAATGCGTGGCTGGCGCTGTTTAATCTCTTGCCAGCCTATCCCATGGATGGTGGCCGCGTGCTGCGCGCTGTCTTTGCCCGTCGCATGGATCCGGTACAGGCTACCCGCCGCGCGGTTTCGGTAGGACAGGCGTTTGCGATTCTGTTCATGCTGTCGGGGATGTTGTGGAACATTTGGCTGACCATGATCGGGTTTTTCCTGTTCGTGGCGGCACAATTGGAAGAGCGTTCGGCGGTCTTTCAGTCGGTTCTGGAAACGGTGCATTTGGAAGACATTATGCTGCGCGACTTTGCCACGCTTTCCCCCGCTGACACGCTGGAGGACGCACTGGACAAAGCGGTGCATTCTCTGCAGGATGATTTTCCCGTGGTGCGCGGCAGCGATATGGTGGGAGTGATTTCGCGGCAACGGATTCTGGCCGCTCTGCGTGCTGAGGGCAACGGCTACGTGCAGGCGGCGATGAACCGGCTGTTCGAGGTAGCGCAAAAGTCAGAGTCGCTGGCCTCGGCGTTCCGCAAACTCAACGCCCGCAACCTGAGCCTGATACCGATCGTGGAGGATCAGCACCTGGTCGGCATCGTGACCCTGCAGAACCTGATGCACTCCATGGCGCTTCTCGCCGAAAGCCGCAAGCTCCGACGGGATGCATTGAATTCCTGATCACGATTTGCCTGACCCGGACACTTGGATTCCGGCCAGATATACGTTCGCCCGCTATAGATAGCACCATGGGGTGATTTTCATGGCTAAATTAGGCGCGGCGGGTGATATTCCACCTGCCCAAATTACGTTCCTAACGCCACACTTACTCGCCTTCATCGGGCCGGGTACGCATTAAAATCTTGCGCCTGATCCAACGCCTCACATAAAAATGCTTGATATCTCCCATTAGGCTTTTTGATTGGCGAATCACCCCTACGGCGCGTAGTCTATCGGTTCTAATCGGGCCGCTGCGTCGGCTATCCACCAAGGAGCTACATGTCAAACGAACTGCGGAATTTTTTGACCCTGCCTTATGACGAGTTGGAAGCGCTGAATCTGGAAGCCAAAGAACAGCGAAAAAAACGGGTTCCGGCCGATGTAGTCCGCGAACAACGCCTGAAATATCTGACGGACGAGAAGGGCATTAAGGCGGTAACGGTCCTATTTAGCGACCTCGAGGGCCGGCTGCACATGCTGGACTATGACAAGAAGTTTCTTATTAAGAGCTGGGACAACCTGACCTTTGACGGTTCGTCGATTCGCGGGTTCACGGCGCAGCGGGAAAGCGACTTGCGACTGGGAATCGACTGGGCGGCTTTTTACTGGGCGCCGGCCGATTTCTTTGGCCCCGGCAAGGTACTGGTATTCGGTGAAGTGATTGAGAAGCTAGGCGGCCCCTATGCGGCCGACATGCGTGGCATCCTGAAGAGCTACGCCGACGGTTTATTCGAAGAGGACGGCTACACGCTCAACGCCGCCAACGAGATTGAGGGATTTCTCTTTAAGGGAGTGGATGCGGAGAAGACCTATTACCAGACCGGCACGTTCGAGTACGTGAATACGGGCGGCTATTACCACTCGCTGCCGGGCGATCCGCTGCGCGGCTTTATCGATACCGCAGCCGAGGTCCAACGCGCCATGGGTTTCCAGAACGAAAAAGATCACCCCGAAGTGGCGCCCTCGCAGTTTGAAATCAACTATGGGTACGGCGAGGTTGTAGCCGCAGCCGATCAGATTCAGCTCTACAAGCTCATCTGCCGGGAAGTGGCGACCAAACTGGGGATGACGGCCTCGTTTCTGCCCAAGCCGGTGGTGGGCGTCAATGGCAGCGGTATGCACACCAATGTTTCCATCACCAAGGATGGGAAGAATCTGTTCTGGGATCCGAAGGGCGAAGAAAAGCTCAGCAAGCTGGGATGGTCGTTCGTGGACAAGATTCTGACCCACGGCAATGACATCTGCCTGCTGCTGAATGCCAGCGTGAACGCGTACCGGCGGCTGGATCCGCACTTTGAAGCGCCAAACCAGATCAAGGCTTCCGCCGTGGATCGTGGCTCCATGGTGCGTATTCCGATCGGGAACGACAAAAGCATGCGCGTGGAAGTCCGCTCGGTCGGCCCGGATGCCAATCCTTACATGGTTCTCTACTCGGTATTCAAGAGCGGCCTGGACGGCCAAACTTCGAAGATCAAGAACCTGCGGCAAGCGGAGCGGTACCTGCCCGATAACATCTACACCGCGCTCGACGACTACCGCAACTCCGAATGGATTACCAAGATTCTGGGAGCGGACGTCAAAGGCCGTTACGGAGACTTGAAGCAGGCGGCAGCCGACCGCTGCGCCCGGCTGCTGGGTACGGTGGTCAAGTCGCCGGAGGTGCAGTTCCATCACGAAGTTTATAACCAGTACCTGTGGAACCAGTTCTAGGAGGTTCGGGTTTCGTATTCTAGCGATGAGGGCCATGCCGTGAAGTCGGCATGGCCTTTGTCATTACCCGGGTTGCGTGTCCGCTGCGCCATTCGAGGGTCTGATACCATTCTGCCTACGGGGGAAACTCCCATGCGCCGCATGTTTGCTGTCGTTTCTCTATTCGCCGTCCTGCTTGCCGCCGCCAGCCTTCCTTCATTCGCGAAGGATCAGTCGGGCGATGCCCGTCTGAACGGCGGGTTCCGGCGTCCCGATCAGAGTGGATGGATCTTTGTGCACTTGCAGGGAACGCCCGCCGAAGTTGGATTTCAGCACGGCTACCTGCTGGCGCCCGAGATTGCCGATGCCCTGAAAGTTACGATCTTTGAGCAGACCCGCGACAACAAGAAAGATTGGCGGTTCTTTCGCGATGCGGCGCAGAACATGATGTGGCCGCACATTGAGCAGGAGTACCGCGAAGAACTGCAAGGCATTGCCGACGGCGCGAACGCGCACGGCGTGAAGCTGGATGTCTGGGATGTGGTGGCTTTGAACGCCTTCCCCGAGTGGTCCTATTACGTGAAGCAATATGATAAGCAGCATGGGGTTCAGGCGCCGCCTACGGTGACCGCGCCCGACCGTTGCAGCGCTTTTGTGGCGACCGGAAGCTACACTCGCGATGGAAAGATCGTGATCGCTCACAATACCTGGACCGACTATATGGACGGTGAGCGCTGGAACATTATTTTTGATATCGCTCCCGCGAAGGGAAACCGCATTCTCATGGATGGGTTTCCGGGGCTGATTCACAGCGGCGATGACTTTGGGGTGAATTCCGCGGGCATCATCATTACCGAGACCACCATCAGCGAATTTTCTGGATACGATCCGGCCGGGATTCCGGAGTTCGTGCGCGCCCGCAAAGCCATGCAGTATGCGGGGTCCATCGACGATTTCGCGCGTCTCATGAAAGAGGGAAATAACGGCGGCTATGCCAACGACTGGCTGGTGGGCGACATCAAGAACAATGAAATCGCCAGCCTGGAGTTGGGCCTGAAGAATGTAATCTTGGAGCGCAAGACCGACGGCTATTTTGTGGGTTCGAATTTCCCCATCAACGAAAAGCTGGCGAGCGAAGAGACGGACTTCGATATGCATGACATGGGATCAAGCCCCAACGCCCGCCACGCGCGCTGGGAGCAGTTGATGGCGCAGAACAAAGGCAAGATTGACGTGGCCGCCGCCCACGCTTTTCTGGCGGACCATTACGACACCTTCGATAAGAAAGACGAACCGGGTGAGCGCACGCTATGTGGCCATGTTGATTTGTCGCCGCGAGGCATGCCTACCTGGCAGCCGCCGTTCGGCATTGCCGGAGCGGTGCAGAATAAGGCGACGGACGCCGCCATGGCGGCGAAAATGGAATTTACCGCCGCACTGGGCCATGCCTGTGGCATGGATTTTCGCGCCGGCGAGGATTTGAAGGCGCATCCGGAATTCGCCGATCAGAAGACCCTTCTGCATGACATGGACGCGGAGCCGTGGACGACATTCGCCGTGGCCAAGTAATGATGGTTCTGCCTTGGTTGGTTAAACTTCATTCGTGAAGCTGATCTCTTCCGAGAGTGAATATCGCGGACGGCTTGCCCCGTCCCCGACGGGATTGCTGCATCGCGGACATGCCCGCACCTTTTGGACTGCGGCGCGGCGCGCGGCGGAGCATCAGGGCACGCTCATCCTGCGCAACGAGGATCTCGATCCGCAGCGCTGCCGCCCGGAGTTTGTCCGGGCAATGTACGAAGATTTGTGCTGGCTCGGGATCCATTGGAGCGAGGGTCCGGATTGCGGCGGTCCTTATGCCCCGTATTCACAGAGTGAACGGCGCGAGCACTATTTGTCGGCCTGGCGAAGATTGCGCGACGGCGGATTCATCTATCCGTGCAATTGCTCACGCAAAGAATTGGCCGAAAGTGCGAGCGCGCCACGCGAGCCGGACGATGAACCTATCTATTCCGGGAAATGCCGTGGGCGCAAGGATGCGGCTGCGTTTGAAGAACCAGCCGGGATCAACTGGCGCTTTGGGGTTCCGGACGGGGAGGGGATACGATTCGCGGATCTTCACTTCGGGCCGCAACGGTTTACGGCGGGCTTGGAGTTTGGAGATTTCCTGGTGTGGCGGCGCGACGATGTGCCGGCTTACCAGCTTGCGGTGGTGGCTGATGATGTAGCGATGCGCATCAGCGAAGTTGTCCGCGGGGCAGATTTGCTGAAGTCCACGGCGCGGCAGTTGCTGCTCTATCGCGCACTCGGCTGGACCCCGCCTGCCTTCTACCATTGTGAGCTAGTTTGCGAACTCGGGGTGCGGCTGGCTAAGCGGCACGATTCCCTCAGTATTCGCCATTTGCGCGATCTAGGCTGGAGGCCAGAAGAAGTCATAGGCCTGCCCAAAGATTAGGCTTTCTCATTTCCCCCGTGTCGATCCCCGGTATTCAAGATTTTGTGACACGTGCCGATTAAGACAGAGGGGAGCAGCGCACGTGAAGACGTTCACGGTGAAACCGACGGGACGCGAGCAGACGTTTGACGAAAATGACATCATCGTCAGCAAAACCGATTTGAAGGGGCTGATTACCTACGCAAATCAGACATTTTTTGAGGTTTCCGGCTACACGGAAGAGGACCTCCTGGGCCAGCCGCACAATATCATTCGCCATCCTGATATGCCGCAGTGCGTGTTCAAGCTTTTGTGGGAAACGATTGAAAAAGGCGATGAAATTTTTGCCTACGTGAAAAACATGTGCAAGAACGGGGACCATTATTGGGTGTTCGCCCACGTCACCCCGACTTTCGACGACGCCAAGAGGATCATCGGTTACCACTCTAACCGGCGCGTGGTGGAGCGGCACCAGGTTAAGTTGTTTGAAGAAATTTATGGGCAATTGCGGGTGGAAGAACGCCGGCACAATGACTGGCGGCAGGGAATGGAGGAGGCGACTGCGATGTTGCTGCGCATGGTCGCCGAGAAGAATATGGCTTATGAAGAATTCGTTTTCTCTGTTTAGCGATTCTGCCTGAAAGGAAGATCAACCGCCGGTGTTGTGGTTTGGGCTGTGCTGCCGGAGTCCGAATCGGCTTCCCACCTGTGGCCTGATTCGCGGAGAATCGCATGCTGGAAACCGAGCCGTCCATTGCGGCGCAAGACGAACAAGCGGCGACCTACCGCGAGTTGCTGGATAAGATTGCCGATGTTTGTGAGCGTGCGGCGCAGGGAAACCTGGAGCCGAGACTGCTGCACTGCCCGGAGCAGGGATCTCTAGCCAGGGCTATGCGCTCGATTAACCATCTGCTGGATATGACGGATGGCTTCCTGCGGGAAGCCGGTGCATCGCTGGAACATGCTTCGCAGAAAAAATTCTATCGCCGGGTGCTGTTGCGTGGTATGCGGGGATCGTTCCGGCGCGCGTCGCAGCAGATCAACGACGCCACGCAGCAACTTTCCACCGACCACGCCGAGCTGGTGAGAGTGGAGGATGGGCGGCGTTCCATGTCAGAAATGGTCAAGGAGGTGGTCACAGGTTTACGGTCAACCGCGACCCGCATGGACGCGACCGCGAGGACGCTATCCGAAATGACAGGCAGTTCCGATAGCGGAGGGGGCACCGCGGCCAGGAAGGCAACGACGTTAAAAGCAGCGCACAATGGAAAACAAAACCTTCAAAATGCGGTCGCTGGATTGAACGAGGCTTCGCAGAAAATTGGTGGCGTCGTGGATTTGATCTCGGATATCGCCGACCGCACAAACCTGCTCGCGCTGAATGCCACGATTGAATCGGCGCACGCGGGCAGCGCCGGGCGAGGGTTCGCGGTGGTGGCGGCGGAGGTCAAAAAGCTCTCGGAGCAGACCGCCGGAGCCACCAAGGAAATCAGCCAGGAGATTACCGCGGTGCGTTCGACCGCGAGCCTGACCTCGCAACTGCTGGGTTCCCTGAGCCAAAGCATCGGCGAACTCAAAGAGGTTTCTCTGGTGCTCAGCCGCCAATCGGAGGAGCTAGCCACCGCCATGAGCGGATTCCTCGACGCCACACACGGACAATAAATCCATCCCTTTCTCCGTTTTAATCCAGAATGGGCGAATGGCGCGACGATCGCGCAGCGAACCATTCTGCCAACCTTGGTCCCCGGTTGGTTACAGACGCAAGCGGAAGTGGCTGACATAATGGTATCGATGGGCGGCATTTCTTTTGCGACTCTCGACGACCGCTGGCTGCCGAAGTCCGTTCTGTGCCTGCGCGACTACACACCCGACAAATTTCTGCACGATGTCATAGCCGGAGTTACGGTGGGTCTTGTGGCATTGCCTCTGGCGATGGCTTTTGCCATTGCGTCGGGTCTCACGCCGCAGGCGGGTATCTATTGCGCCATGGTGACGGGATTTCTGATTTCGGCGCTGGGAGGATCGAAAACCCAAATTGGCGGCCCGACCGGCGCTTTTGTGGTCGTGATTGCCGGAATTATTGCCGTGCACGGGGTGGACGGCTTGTTCATGTGCACCATGATGGCCGGCGTGCTGCTGATCATGCTGGGCGTGACCGGCATGGGTTCGGCGATAAAGTTCATCCCTCGACCGGTCGTGCTTGGATTTACCAACGGCATTGCCGTGCTAATCGCCAGCACCCAAATCAAGGATTTCTTTGGCCTGCATGTTGATAAGGTTCCGGGTGAATTCTGGCTGCGCATGAAGGCTCTAGCAGCAGCCTTCCCTTCGTGGTCACTCCGCGCCACCGCGCTGGCAGTGGTGACGGTCGCGATCATGCTGGGATGTCGCGCGATTTCTGGGCGGATTCCGGGGCCGATCGTCGCCATGCTCACCGCAACCCTGGCGGCTTATCTTTGGAAGATGCCGATTGAAACCATCGGCACTCGATTTGGCGGAATTCCGAGTGGTCTGCCGCATCTTGTCATTCCGAAGTGGCACGCCACTCTGGTGCATGGTCTGCTCGGGCCCACTTTTACGGTTGCGATGCTGGGCGCGATCGAGTCACTCATGTCCGCGGTGGTGTCTGACCGCATGAGTAACGACCACCACAACCCCAACGTGGAGTTGATCGGGCAAGGCGTAGCCAATATTTTTTCACCGATGTTTGGCGGGCTGCCGGCCACGGGAGCGATTGCGCGGACTGCCACCAATATTCGTTCGGGAGCGCAATCGCCGGTTGCCGGCATGATTCACGCTCTTACCCTGATGTGCATTCTCCTCTTTGCAGCGCCGCTCGCCAGCTATATTCCCATGGCAACGCTGGCCGGCATTCTGATGGTCGTTTCCTACAACATGGGAGAGTGGCGAGAGATTCCGCAACTTCTGAAGTTGACCAAGACTGACATCAGCGTTTGGTTCGTCACTTTTGCTTTGACTGTTTTCGCCGATCTTACTGTGGCCGTCGAAGCGGGGATGATTCTGGCGGCGCTGCTTTTTATCGCTCGAGTCTCGGATACCACCACCGTTTCTCAGGTGACGGACGACTACGTGGAAGACGGGCGCATGCACATTCTGCAAGACAAGGAAATTCCGTACTACGCAACCATCTTCCGTATTCACGGGCCATTTCTTTTTGGCGCGACCGAAAAGATCAATGCCGTCACGGAGAAGATGCACACGTTGCCGCCCATCGTGATCATCCGCTTGCGCAATATGACTGCTATTGATGCGACTGGATTATTCGCTTTGGAAGAGATCGCCCGGCAATTGCATACCTCCGGCCGCACTCTCATTCTATGTGGTGCGCGCGAGCAGCCGGCTCAACTGATCCATCAGGCGGAATTTGAAGAAGTCGTGGGACACGAGAATATCTGCGCCAATGTGCAGCAGGCCTTGCAGCGCGCCGAAACCGTTTTCGAGCAAATTGAGGCGAACGCTGCAGCAGGGGTGAAGTGAAATTTCATATCCTGAGCAGGCAATCGTCTTAGCGCGTTGCAGCAAAAACAAAAAGGCCACGCGGGAGGAAACGGCGTGGCCTTTCACGGGAAGGCTGGTGGATTTGGAGCAATCTAATTTTTGCCTCCCTCGTCTGCCGGAGCGGCTGGCGCCATCGCGCTACTGGCACTCGGCTCTGGCGCAGGTGTCGCGGCAGACGTGTCTACCGGCGATGCGGCCATCTTGGCCGGAACGCCGGCAGCTGTAATTTTGACGGTCGAAAGCATCCAGTTTAGTCTGCCGAATACCGCATCCTGGTCAACCGGCTTCGCATCCCCTTCGCCGTCGCTGGTTTCGAGACCCAGCGCAAATTCGTAGCAGGCCCCATTTTGAAAAACGTGGTAGTACTTGGCATCGGTATGTGTGGCTTCGTCTCCGCCAAAACTTTCTATTTCGGTAAACTCCGCCGCGCCCATCTTCATGGTTGCCGCTTCAACTACTGATGCATGATCGATGTCTCCTTCAGCGTCGCCTTCCGCGGTCTGTTTTGCGTTCTCGAAGGCAAACTTCGAACATTGCTCTGAGGTCACCTTGGAATTCACGTTGACGTCAAAAAATGCCGATGCCAGATTCGTGCCTTTGTACATCCCATCCGGCAACCTAACCGCAGCCACCGCGGTTCCGCCCGGCTGAACGAAATTCATCTCCAACGGGCCGAGGCCGGCAGTTTCCACAGAATCTTCGCCTTTCATCAACTGATAGCTCCTGGGATAGTGGAAAGAAATTCCATAGTCGGCGTTCTTGTAAGTGGCAACGGCATGTTGACGAGAAACTTTTTTTGCAGGTTTGCTCGTCACTGCTTGAGCCATGCTCGATGAGGTCATGGCCATCGGCGTCGCTTGAGGCACGGCTGCCATCGGAGCCGAAGGCGCTACTATCGCCGGTTTGTTGCTCTTTGAGCAGCCGTTGGTTCCGAGAGTCAATACGGTAATGAGTCCGGCAGCGATCAGAGAACCGCCTATAGCCGCCGCCTTGGCCGCGTCATGCGATTTCTTTGCCGGCTTGGAGTTATGGGGATTGGTTCCGCTTGGCCCTTGGGCTGAGCCGGAATCGGGTGTGGATTTGCTTCCTGAATTTCCCTGCAGATTGAGTTGCGTAAAGTGCGCCATATTTATCTCCTGTGCTGGATTCACCAGTCGGAGAAGGTAAAAGCACGGATGCAGCCGTTTGCGATGAGTTGATTTTCCAAGGACTTAGCTGCTGGAAGTGGCGTCTCGAGCGTGGCGCGGGATACACACTGTTAACGGCTGCACACGATGCGAGGCTACTCGAATTGCTTACGAAATTCCGCGAACTGCTGCTTAAGATCGGCGACATCCGAGCGCAGACCAGCGATTTCGCTTTCCAGAGAAATGACGCGTTCGTGCGCATCGGGACCAGCTGAATCTTCCGAGGACAAATATGCCGGCGTCACAACCGCATCCTTTACCTCGCCACACAGGAGATGCGCATAGCGAGATTCCTTGGTTCCGGGCTGGCGCGCGAGCATAGTCACCAGCGGCGGTTCGCGCTGTATAAGTCGCTGCAGTGTAGCCTGGACCTCATCCAGATGTTCGAAGCGATGCATGCGCTCGCAGCGCACGCGCAGCTCTCCGGGAGTCTGCGGCCCGCGCAGGAGAAGCACGCAAAAGATGGCGGCTTCGCCGCGAGTAAGGTTGAAGACTTCCTGCGAGCGATGCTCATACTTGGTGACCCGGCTGTCGGCGCTGCTGGTGGGTCCAGCGAGACGCTTCTCCTGCAGCGTAATCAAAGCTTCGCGGACGGCGCGCTCGTCGAGATTTGTCACGGGATCGCGGTTATTTTTCTGGTTGCAGGCGTTCACCAGCGCGTTCAACGAGAGCGGATAGTAATCCGGCGTCGTAATGTCTTTTTCGATGAGAGCGCCCAGTACGCGAGCTTCAACCGGATTCAGCAGAATATTCAATGGATCCATGCCCTCGTAGGTGCTTTGCCTGGTGGCTCGGTCAGCCCAGCAACCGCGCGGCATCCTTTGCGAAGTAGGTGAGAATCACGCTGGCGCCGGCGCGGCGAATGCAGATCAGCGATTCCATCATCACGCGGTCACGGTCAATCCAGTTGTTGGCCGCCGCCGCTTGAATCATGGCGTACTCGCCGGAAACCTGATAAGCGGCCAGTGGCAAATCAAAACGCTGGCGCGCGGCTGCGATGACGTCAAGATAGGGCATGGCGGGCTTGACCATAATCATGTCGGCGCCTTCGTCGATGTCGGCGGCGATCTCCCGCATGGCCTCGCGCAAATTGGCGCCATCCATTTGATAAGAACGGCGGTCGCCGAACTGCGGCACGGAGTCGGCGGCATCGCGAAACGGGCCATAAAACGCCGAGGCAAACTTTGCTGCATACGACAAAATGGGCGTATTGCTCAAGTCAGCCGCGTCGAGAGCTCTGCGGATCGCGGCCACGCGCCCATCCATCATGTCCGACGGCGCAATGATATCAATACCCGCACTGGCGAGAGAGACGGAAGTACGCGCCAGTAGATCCAGCGTAGCGTCATTCACGATTTCAAAATCCGCCTGCGCCATGTGGGCCAGAGTGGCCGCGGCCTTATCGATTGCCTGTTTTTTCTCGTGCGGTTTGACCGCGGCAAACGTGGTCATGGCGCGCATGGCTGCCGCTCCTAGCGATTGCGGAGTCTGCGGCTTGCGCACGATCCCGCAATGCCCATGCGACATGTATTCGCAAAGGCAGACATCGCCGATGAGCAAAAGGCCGGGCACTTCGCGTTTGATGGCGCGCGCGGCCTGCTGGACGATGCCGTCCTCTACCCAGGCGCCGGTGGCAACTTCGTCCTTTTCTTCCGGCAATCCGAAAAGGATGAGCGCGGAGATCCCCAGAGAGTGCGTTTCGCGCGCCTCTCTCACGGCCTCATCCACGGAGAGATTGAAGACGCCAGGCATGGAACGAACTTCCCTGCGCACCCCTTCGCCAGGACACACGAAAATCGGATAGACGAAGGCTTCGGGCGTGAGCCGCGTCTCACGCACCAGAGTACGCAACTGCTCGCTGCGGCGCAGACGGCGAAGTCTTGTGGTAGGAAATGCCATGATGAATGATGGATGCGCCCGCTCACGAAATGACGCGGCCCCGCGCCTTGACTGCGCTGATTCTAGCAGAGCGCCTGCTGTAACATGAAAGGTCATGTCTCCCGCACCAGTTCCGCAGACCAACGTCGAGAACACCAGCGCCCGCGTACTTGAGTTTGAGAATCTGCGTCAGTTGCTGCGTGGCTACGCGTCGTCGCCGCTGGGGCAAATGCGAATTGACGGGCTCGCGGCCTCTTTCAATCTGCAGTGGATTCAGAATCAGCAGCTGCTGACAACGGAAATCAGGGAATTTCGCCGCGTCGGTGGCCGCTTCGATTTTGCCGGGTTGCTCGACATTGCCACCCTACTGGATAAATCCCGCGTCGCCGGCGCCGTTCTCGAGACCACGGAAATCCGCAATGTAATCCAGGTGGTGGACCGGGCGGCGGGCTGGCGTCAGATTTCCTTGAACCCTCCCGCTGCCATGAAGAACCAATGGCAGGCAGTGGCGGCGCTATCCGATGGCATTGCGGATTTCAGCGCCTTTCAAGGTTCCTTCCGGAATAAAATTCAGCCCGATGGCACTTTAGAAGACCACGCCTCTCCCGAGCTGGCACGCATTCGCCGCGAGATGGAGAAGCAGCGCCGGCATATTGAAGAATCACTGCGCGGCTATTTGCGCCGTTTGTCTGAGGGTGGATCGGTGCAGGATGAACTGATCACCATTCGCGGCGAGCGCTTTGTGATTCCGGTAAAAATTGAGCAGAAACGACGGGTGCAAGGTGTGGTGCACGGCGCCAGCTCCAGTGGGCAAACAGTTTTTGTGGAACCACTGGAGACCATTGAGCAGAATAACGAATTGGTGCGCTTGTTAGACGAAGAACAGACCGAAATCCATCGCATTCTTCTGGAGATGACTCGGCGCATCGGCGAAGATGCCGCTGCAATTGCTCTTGCAGTGCAGACGTTAGCTGAACTGGAAATGCAATTTGCCAAGGCGCGATTCGCCGAAGACTACAACTGCGTTGCAACGCAAATGCAGACGGAAAAAAGATCCGCCTTCATTCTTATCAACGCCCGCCATCCGCTGCTGGAGCGGAATCTTAAGGCAAAGGGTGGGAATGTTGTGCCCATCAGTCTCGAACTTGAAGGCGCCCGCCGTCAGCTCATTATTACCGGCCCGAATACAGGCGGGAAGACGGTTACGCTCAAAACCGCCGGGCTTCTGGCTCTCATGGCTCAATCGGGCGTGCCGGTGCCGGCAGATCGCGCGGAAATGCCATTGTTTGACGCCGTGCTCGCGGATATTGGCGACTATCAATCCATCGAACAGAGCCTTTCAACATTCTCCGCGCACGTTACCAATATTGACTTCATTTCGCGTACCGCGACTGCTGACTCCCTGGTCCTATTGGACGAACTTGGCTCGGCAACGGACCCCGAGGAAGGCGCAGCGCTGGCGGTCGCGATTGCCGAACATTTTCGGCGTATCGGCTGCCTGACCATCATCTCTACTCACCACACTTCCTTGAAAATCTACGGCGCGAATGCTCCTGGAACGGTGAATGCATCGGTCGGCTTCAATGAATCCACTCTGCAGCCGACCTACGAGTTGAAGGTTGGTGTGCCGGGCGCGTCGGCGGGCATTAACATTGCGCAGCGCCTGGGGTTAAACCTGGAGATCATTCAGTCAGCCCGCTCGCGTCTCAGCACCCAAGTGAAGGACGTAGCTCAATTTCTAGATAAGCTTCACGCTGAACTGCGCGAGGCCGAGGCCGAGCGTTCGCGTCTGCGGGCACGGGAACAGGAAGTGGAACGGGAAAAAGCGCGGCTGGCTGCGGACGGCAAGAAGGACCAGCAGGCCAAAATCAAGGAGCTGGAAAAGAAGCTTGACAGTCTGCTGCGCGACTTCGAATATCACGCACGCGAAGCCGTGAATGCTCTGCAGGATCGAGCCACCGCACAAAAGCTCTCGAAAGATGCCGATCGACGCATCAGCAAATTGCGGCGTGAGTTTCGTGAGCAGTTTGATTCAACCGTGGTGGCGCATAGCACTGGTGCCGACCGAGGCGATCCGAACGCCCAGCCGCAAGTGATCAAAAACGTTTCCGAGGGGGATACGGTCAAGTTGAAATCGATTGGCCGCGCGGCCGTAATCGCGAAGAAAATCGACGATAGACACTTCGAGGTGGCCATCGGAGCAATGAAGATGAAGATCGCGAGCGACGATATTGCCGAGGTGATTACGCGAGCGGCCGACACCCCTTTGCAGGCGGCTCGGGCGCGTGGCATTTCAGTGTCTTTGCAGGACGAAGATCAGAATGCACCTTCGGAGATCAACGTAATCGGCCGCACAGCCGAGGATGCCGCGCGCGAGGTCGAAAAATTCCTGGATCGAGCGTTCCTCGCCGGTCTTCCCAGGGTGCGCGTGGTTCATGGCAGCGGTATGGGAATCCTGCGCAAGACGCTTCGTCAACTCCTGCAACAACATCCCCACGTAGCGTCTGTCGCCGAACCGCAGCAGCACGAAGGTGGGGGTGGAGTGACCGTGGCCGAATTGCGATTGTAGACTTAGCCGATTACGTCAGCCTGCATCTCCGGTGCGCGCAACTCGCGCACCCCGGCGTCTTCTCCCAGCAACACGATATCCGCCATGTTGAGAAAGAGGCCGTGCTCCACTACGCCGGGAATTTCTTCGAGCCAGCGGGCCAGTGCCTTGGCGTCAGAAATGCAACCAAAGTGGCAATCCAGAATATGGTGGCCTTCATCGGTTACCCAGGGATTGCCGGCCGGGTCAAGTCGCACATCCACGCGCGCACCCAACGCCGCAATTTCCTTGGCTACCAGAGCACGGGCGAATGGAATCACCTCCACCGGCACCGGCGCTTTGCCGAGCACGCGCACAAATTTGCTCGAATCGGCAACGATCACCAGTTTCTGGGAAGCGGAGGCGACCACCTTTTCCCGGAGAAAAGCTGCGCCGCCGCCTTTGATCAACTGCAATTGAGGATCAACTTCATCGGCCCCATCTACGGTCACATCAATGCTCTGAAATTCATCGAGCGTAGTCAGCGGAATTCCGAGACTGGCGGCCAATGCGCCGGTCGCCATGGAAGTAGGGATCCCGCGAATTTTCAAGCCATCCTGCACGCGCTTAGCCAGAAGACGTACCGCGTAAGCCGCCGTGGAACCGCTTCCCAGACCCACAATGTTGCCCTCCCTTACGAAGGGCATACTGGCTGCGGCTGCGGCTTGCTTTTGCTCATCTAGCGTCATGTGGCTCTCCGCTTTTTGAACTTGAAAATACTATACCGGGGGCCCCGGCGGGGCGCCCGACGATTTTATCTTGGGCATGTTCTCCTGCGGGTTGCGCAGATAGAGTTCGATCTCATGTTTAATCTGATTCGCCATTGCTCCCTGTCCGCTTGGCCACACTCCGTTACTAATTTCGTTGACTCCCGCCAGGGCTGCGGCACGAACCTCCGGCGTAGCTTGCGCGTCGGCCGCGAGAAGCATGAGGTGCTCAGCGATTTCTGATTGCACCACTCCTGCCAGATCTTTTTCAGCCCTAGTCTTGGCATCGCCAGCGAACCCCGCGTGGACCAATGCGGAGACCACCGCATCCGGCGATGGCGCGCTGGAGTCTTCTTCGGCAATCGCCGCCAATCTCTCCATCCGCTTGGGTTCGAGCAGTCCGCCCGCCACAATCTCCACAACCGCGCGGGCCCCGTCCTGCGGACTGAAAAGATATCCCGCCGAAGAAGCAAACCGCTCCCGATCATGGCCGGTGTTCTCCGTAGGCGGGAGCCGATTCCACAGCGCGGGCGAGACCACCAGCTCTGACGGATTCAACGCGCCCAGCACCAGTTGCAACGCTTCTTTCTGACTGCCGACCGGCCAAATATTTATCGGCTTCTGGCCATCGCCGGCCAGCGAGAGCGGCACGGTGGCACTACCGATCACGTTGATGGCCGCCGCCAGCGCATAACGATGGAAGAGATAGATCAGCGGAAAGCGCGACGCCAGCGTCGAATTGGGCTGCCCCGGGCGCAGCATCTGCGGCCCGTAATGCGCCAGCAATGCGTCACGTACCGGCAGCACCTCTTTAAGCCAAGTCACCGGGTCGGGCCCATCATCATAGGCATTCCAGCGTGGGTCTTCGTAGTTTCCCCAGACGATGCCCTGCGCAATCGCTTTCGTGATAATGGCATTCAGACGCCTGCGTTCTTCGGCATCCTCGGGCTTCGCACCATTCTTGCCCTCGCTGTAACCCCACTCGATAACAAAGCGATCGAAGCTGCCCACGCCTTGCATGTAGGCATCGGAAAGATCCGCGGAACCGTCAGGGCGAATTTTCACCCGGGGCGCGAAGTAATCCATCACCGATCCGCGGCCGTAGGTGCTGGCCACGAAGTTGTGCGGCAGGCCGAGCGCGTGGCCGATCTCATGGCAAGTTAGCAGAGCGACGCGGTTGAGCATGACTTGCTCGTCACTCAATTGCGGGTCAAGATCGTCGAGCCCCGCGAAGGTATCGAGCGACGGCTCTTCGTTGCCGCGTGCGGAAGGCATCAACGCCTCCCAATAATTGTTTGCGGTGCGCATGCGATGGGAATCGAGTTGCACGATGGCATGAATCGCCTCGCCCGTACGCGGGTCCGCCTGATTTCCGCCCACCGACCATCCGCGGCCCGAACGATTCGTCCACTGCACCGTCGAGTATCGGATATCCATGGGATTCGCCCCTTCGGGCAAATCTTCCACGCGAACCGCATTTTTAAATCCTGCCTGTTCGAAGGCCACATTCCACCACAAGATGCCGCGCTTTACTGCCGGACGGATGGTCTCTGGAATGGCGCGATCCACATAAAAAGTGATTGGCTTCACCGGTTCGCTCAGCGCCGCGGACGGATCTTTCTTCTGCAAGCGCCAGCGCCGCACCAGGCGCCGGGTTAGAGGCTGATCGAAAGCCTGCGAAAAATCGTCAAACTCCTGACCGTCAATTCCGGCTCGAGGATCGAGTTCCCGTTCCTCAAAGCCCGGCTCGGGCAAAGCCACGAACGAACTGTGCTCGCGAACGCTCAGCAAATGGGGGTCCGGCTGATTGAGATCCTCCCCGGTATCTGAAGTGAACGTGAGCAATGCTTCTACTTCGGTATTTAAAGGAAAGCTCCCACTATGCTCCAAATCCACCACGCTGCGATCTTGGTCCACGTTCCAATTCGCGTTTGCCGGCTGGCTCGCCGCGCTCGGCCAGTCGCCAACCTGCGTGGGATGGCGCAGCTCCGCCAGCAGATCGAAGGTGTCGCGAATCACCAGACTGTTGGCATTGACCAGCAGAATTCCATCCTGTGCGGCTTCAATGGGAAGCGAGCCCAGCACGGAAGTTGGAAAACTTGCTTCTACCGATTGTGCGAGATCGTCGCTGCCATGGGTGGAGCGGAAGCGGCTGTTCTCTTCAATCATCAATACCCGCATGCCCACGCGGCGGAAACGGCAGACGTATTCGCCTCCGGTCGAACTGCGGTCGGCAAACATCGCCGGTTCGCCAAGACCGCTGCCCAAGCCGGTGAAGTAGAGAAATTCGCGTCTCAAAGCAACGGGCGAAAGCTCAAAAAGCAACGTGCCCTTTTTTTCGTCCCAATAATACGGGATGAATCCATCTTGCTTTTGCAGGCCTGCTGTCCGCGAAGCGATGGTGGGCGCGGTTTTCTCCGCGGAGCTGTCAGACTGCGCATTCACCGGAAAATGTGAGAGGAAAAGTGCGAGGGAAAGAAAGAAGTAGGCAGGCTTCATGAATTTGAATTTACATGAGAAGGCTCGAACCCTCCAAGACAGAGACGCGTGCGCGCGGGCACCTGTTGCGAGCCGGAGTCGACATCAACACGATCCGCGCATGGCTGGGCCACGTCTCCATCGATACCACGAACATCTATGCGGAAAGCGATCTGGAGATGAAGGCGAAGGCCTTGGGCATGTGTGAAGACAAACTGCGGCAACCGCGAAAACGCTGGCGGGACAATCCTGATCTGCTGAAGTTCCTGGCTCAACTCTGACCAACTTATGTGACGTTCGGCGCAGTCGGGACCGCTGTTGATCGACCATCACATACCGAACGTCACATAAATCTGGGGACAACATAATCCTGGGATGAAGTTCCGTTCTGAAGCCCGACAGATTGGCAAACCACAAAAGCCACGGCTTCGGCCTCGGTCTCGCGGACTTGTTTGGTGGTCAGGGTGCGGCGGTCGCCCCGATGCAACATTTCGTGGGCTTATGTTGTGCACAGCATAAGCCCACTTATGTTGCGTTGAAGATGATGTTGAGCACCGGCTGGGCTTATGCATGGAGTGGGATAGTTGATTAGGCAACGCAACATAAGCATTGACTCAGAGTTGAGGTGTGAGAAATCCACGAACGCACATGGAGGTTGCTAGAAAGGTGGTTAGTCTTCGGTGCGCATGCGCAATTGAAGTTAGATCACGTCCTGCGTGTGCAGTGTCCTGAGATGCAATGTCGATTAGCTGCAAACCATCGGTATCCGGACCAAATCAGCATGTTGAAACCCGGAAGACTGAAGAGGAAGCCGAAGGGCCAAGCCCACCAAATTCTTCGAGCTATATATAAATAGACATCAGCGCCTGCGTAAGTCGCACCTGCAACGGTCAACAATCTTATGTCGCGCAGGATTTCGTCACGCGCCACGCCGAGCGCTTCTGAGGTCCAATCGGCCTGGAGCGTATCGACTTCAAATCCCCGACGACGCAAAACGGGCGACCAAAAGTGCAGCCAACGAACGCAGAAAGCGCAATCGCCGTCGTAGAGCACCCACCCTGCCGCCGATGGAACTCGCATCAGTTGATTCTCGTCCCTTTGAATACTGCTACCGGAGACCCTTCGGCTAGGAAAGCGGAATCCGGATTACGCGTCAGAGCTTCAGCGATCTCGCCCCCATAGAGTCCGGCCAAGCTCCCAGAGAATTCAGCCCGTTTCGCGCTCTTGATACGCCATCGACTGTGCTGGACCTCATATTCCAGGCAGCCGCCATTCATTCGTAGCGAAGCTTCACCATAGGTTTCGCTGACGAAACCCGCGTCCGGGATTTCACCTGCGTAAACCGTCCATTTTTGAACGGGCCTGTCCGATACTGGACAGTCTCGCGGGCGAGGACGCCCGCTCCGTACCTACTGGCTCGCATTCGCGTCGCCGAAGACCTCGGCCGTGAAGGCTTCAATTTTTGCATCTGAGCGTATCTCCGATTTCCAGGCATCCCCCGGCAACCCGGCTTTGCGGCAGGTCTGTTCGAGAAATTTCAGCCGATCCCAGCCGTGTTCGATTGGAACTTGAGGCAGCAGCAAACCGCGCCGGCCACCAAGCGAAATCACCAGCCCATGACGGCCGATTTCAATCTCCTCGGGACGAATCGGCCGCAGCGCAGAAAGCACACTGAGCGAAATCTGCAATTCCGCAAGCTCTTCCCGCCGCAGTGGCGGAAAGCGCCGGTCTTCAAACCCCGCGGCCTGCGCGGTCTGGGCCACCGCCTGATACAACGGGGCGACCGGTAACGCGAAGCCGACGCAACCCCGTAAATCTCCCTTGGAATATAAAGTTGTGAAAACGCCACGCGGCTCGCCCAGATGCGGCGTAACCGGGGTCAAGGGAATCTCACGGCCATCCAGGGCCGAAGCAATCGACTCATGCGCGAGCTTTAAGAGGAGGGCCCGTTCTTCGGGAGAGAATTCCGCGGGCTCAGGCAACACGCCACGGCCAGCGGGCGAAGAGTCGTCAGGTGACGGGGACATCGTGTTTTCTCCGCCGGCTCAGGACGAAGGCGCGGCGGCGGCGCTTCACCACCCGCCGGTCGATCTTCGACCAAAAAGCCGCGAAGTAATCGATCGCCGAAACCAGCGACAGAAAGACCATGAACCAGATCGAGAGGTAAGCGATCCAGTGGTTCGGCAGGAAAAATGACTTGTAGATCGGCCATTCCTTCCAACGATGATCGATGATCACAGCCACCACGGAAACAATCTGCACAAAAGTCTTAAATTTGCCGAGGTCACTGGCCTCGATGGTAAAGCCTTCCGACGCCGCAATCGAACGTAGTCCGCTCACCAGGAATTCGCGGCCGATAATGACGACCGCCATCCATGCCGGAACCAGGCTCGGATTGAACTGGACCAGAGTGATAAACGCAGCCGCAATCAGCAGCTTGTCTGCCAGCGGATCCAGCAGCATCCCCATGGTGGTGATCTGGCCACGCTTGCGCGCAAGATAGCCGTCAATGCCGTCGGTGATGGATGCCGCGATAAACAGCGCCGAGGCCAGGAGTTCTTTTTCTCCATTGGCGCTGGAGAAACGGCTGGTGGACAAGATCCAGATCAGCAGCGGGATGCTGAAGATGCGGGTCAGCGTAATGGAGTTCGGCAGATTCAAGGCAGGCCTGGCTGGATGGGCGAAATCGCCCAAAACCAGCGATGCCAGATTATCCTCCACTGCGCAAGTGGAAAGCAATGAAAAGCCGGGACGAAGCGGCGAATGGCTGCCCATACCACTATTTTTGCTTGGCGATAATCATCCCTCTGATCTTCGCGTAAGTGGCGGCGGGAATGATTTTCTTTTGTACCAGCGCTGTCTTGGTTGCATAAGGACGGCCATCGATAATCTTCTGCGAATATTTATCGCCGATGCCGGGCAGCGTTTGCAGCTGCTCCTTCGTGGCCGAGTTAATGTCCATCGGACTCATCGGCTTCATCGCATTGGGCTGGGTGGATTGAGCGGCGGCTGTGCCGGGGGCAGTCTGGGCATGGCCCGCTCCCACCGCCAAGGCCAGCGCAAATACCCCGATCAGAAAACCTGCTAAAAGCTTCTTCGTATGGCTCATTTCCCCCTCCGCAATCTTCCCCGAAATATCCAATTGGATTATCCGCGATGCGACTCTTTGTAGCCGGCCTTTTTGGCCTCATCCAGCGTCATGAACTTGCCATTTTTTGTCTTGCCATACCAGCGGCCGTTGCGATGATAGATGTGCGTGCTCATATTCACCCAAACTTTTCCGCTGGCTTTCGCGGCAGCTATTTCGGCGGCTGAGGGTGCGTCGCTATGCCTGGTCGCAAGCTGCTTGGGCTGTGCCGCGCCGCTTGCTGAACCCTCCTGCCCCGGTGCGGCAAATGAACTGGATGAACCGGCGAGCAGAATCGCCAACCCGGCCAGCGTTACCAATCCGAGAGGTGTATGTTTCATCGATAATCATCCTTCTCCCCCTCAGGAAAAGTCGAGCCTGCCCCCAAACTCTGTCAACTACGCGTAGAAGCCCGCGCTGGCGGATGGTGTAGGCCACACGGTCAATCGCCAGCATGTAGGCGGCAATGCCGGTTGTTCACGCTGTGGGTCTGCGGCATAGCGGACCACGTCCTCAAACGCGTTCCTGCATGATCTCCGCCAGCCGGTCATTGACCGCCGATTCTTTCCAGAAGTAGCCCTGCCGGTCCTGCACCCACTCGAAGTAAGACGTGGTCACCCCGCCCGCGTTGCACAGAATGTCCGGGATCACGAATACTCCCTTGTCGGCCAGGATTTCGTCGGCGGCGGCCGTCGTGGGGCCGTTGGCGCCCTCGGCTAGAATCCTGCACTTGAGCTTGCCGGCGTTGTGGCTGGTGATCACGTTTTCGGTTGCGGCCGGAATCAGAATTTCGCATTCGCTGGTCAGCAGCTCGGCGTCGTCGGCTCTTTCGGCCTCCGGGAAGCCCTGGATGGCGCCGTTGCGCTGCGCGATATTCCCAGCAGCGCCTCGATATCGATTCCATTCTTGTTGTAGAGCCCGCCGCCCAATTCGGCGATGCCGATCACCTTGTAGCCTGCCTTGCGCCATCAGGCGCGCCGCGTTCGAGCCGACGTTGCCAAAGCCCTGCACGATCACCCGCGTGGACTCGGGCGATCAGCCCAGCTTCTTCACCGCCTCATCGCAGACGATCATGATGCCGCGGCCGGTGGCTTCGCGGCGGCCGCGCGATCCGCCAATGTTGATGGGCTTGCCGGTCACCACCGCGGTCACGGTCTGGCGCATGTGCATGGAGTAGGTATCCATCATCCAGGCCATGATCTGCTCGTTGGTGTTGACGTCGGGCGCGGGAACATCTTTTTCCGGACCGATGAATTCGACCAGCTCCGCCGTGTAGCGGCGGGTCATGCGCTCCAGTTCGCCCCGCGACATTTTGTGCGGGATCGCAGATGACGCCGCCCTTGGCGCCGCCGAAAGGAATGTTCACCACCGCGCACTTCCAGGTCATCCAGCGCGGCCAGGGCGCGCACTTCGTCCAGGGTCACGTCGGGTCCATAGCGAATGCCGCCCTTCGAGGGGCCGCGGGCGATCGAGTGCTGCACCCGGAAGCCGGTGAAGACCTCCAGGCTGCCGTTGTCCATGGCTACTGGAATGTGAAGAATGATTTCGCGGTTGGGATAGCGCAGCACCTTCCACAATCCCTCTTCGAGATTGAGCTTCTGCGCCGCCAGGTCAAAGCGGGCCGCCTGCTCTTCCCAGGGATTGAGTTCCTGCTCCGGAATCATCGGCGTGCTGGTTGGCGCAGCTTTCATGAAAATCTCCCCATCTTAAAAAGCCGGGAAATGCCGCCAAAACCGTAGGAAATGGCCAGCATCCCGATAGCTAAATGGAGTATAAGCAGTAGCTATGAGCCCAGCAAGACAGGCGGCCTGGATATCTTCAGCCATTCCCGATTCTGCCGGGTCAAATTCGCGGGAAACTAACTAGATTGGGCGGCGCTCCGGCAAGCCGCGGAAGCGGCGTCTAGGCCTGCATGGTCAGCCTGTATTCACCTGAACGGGCCTTCGCCGTGGGCAGCGTCCACGCCGCAAAATCCTAATTTCCTGCTGCACCGTCGCTTTGCGGGCAACTTGGTTCGCAATTGAAGCTGACAGGACAGCCCGGTTCCGTGCTATTAATGGAAGTCTTCCCTTCGGGCCCAGAAGCGCTCTTCTCGCAGCTAGAGGTGCCTCGTGACGGATTTGCTTCGTGACCTCCGCTTGAGCATCCGCCGATTGCTCAAGAATCCCGGCCTCACCGTCGTCGTTCTCCTCACCCTTGCCCTCGGCATCGGAGCCAATACGGCGATGTTCACCGTGGACTATGCGTCAATGATTGCGCCCATCCCCTACCCGAATCCCGACCAGCTGGTCGTGGTGTGGTCGAAAGTACAGGGGCACAACAACGGGATTTCGGCTGGCGACTTCCTCGACTGGCGCCAGCGCAGCTCCGCCTTTCAGTCACTGGATGCCGTCACCTTTGGCGCCTTCAACATTTCCACGCAGGATCAACCTGAATTCCTCAGCGGTGCAATCACCAGTGCCGGCTTTTTCCTCCATCGCGGAATCAAATTTCAATTCGGACGCGACTTCATCCCCGAAGAAGAACAACCCGGCAAGAATCATGTTGTCGTTCTAAGCCACAAATTATGGAAACGGCTGGGATCCGACCCGCACATTCTCGGGAAAATCCTGCGGCTGGACAACATCCCTTATACCGTGGTCGGCGTTTGGGCCGCCGGCATTCCGGAAGATCGCGGCGACATGTGGTTGGACACGCCTCTCACCATCAAGCCCGAGCAGATGAACCATGATTTTCATTGGCTGTTGGTTCTCGGCCGCATGAAGCCCGGCGTTACTCTCCAGCAAGCGCAGGCTGACATGGACCGGGTCACTGCAGTCATGGCCCAGACCTACCCGGCCGACAAAGGCTGGGGCGCTTCAGTCGAGCAGCTCAAAAATGACTTCTTCCCCAAAGAACAAAGAATGATCTTCTGGCTGTTGCTGGGTGCGGTGGGCTTCGTTCTTCTCATCGCCTGCGTCAACGTGGCCAATCTTCTGTTGGCCAAGGGCATGAGCAATCAGAAAGATGTGGCGATCCGCATCGCCCTCGGTGCAACCCGAAAAGCAATTTTCGCTCAGCAACTCATCGAGAGCCTGGTGCTGGCGCTCGCCGGGGGCCTGCTGGGAATCGGCGTTGGGTACGCCATGCTGCAAGGCACGATTGCGTTGATCCCAAAGGGGACATTTCCTGACGAAGCGGATATGCGCCTCAACCTCCCCATCTTGCTCTTCACCCTTGCCGCCACCACTGTCTGCGGCTTGCTGTTTGGCAGCATCCCGGCATGGTACGCATCGCGCGTCAGTCCGGGTGAAACCCTAAAAGAAGGTGGCCGCTCTGGCGTTGGCACGGGCCGGCACCGCCTGCGCCGTATTCTGGTGATCGGCGAATTCGCGCTCGCTCTGCCTCTGCTCGCTGGAGCCGGACTGGCCATTCACAGTTTCTGGAATCTGCACCGCGTGGATCTCGGCGTCCGCACCGACCACGTTCTCACCTTCGGACTGCAGGTTCCCGAGGCGCGGCCCAAAGATGCGGATCGTATCATCGCCTACTATCACCAGATTCTCGACAGCATCCGCTCCGTTCCCGGCATTATTCACGCCACCGCGATGACCGGAATGCCGCTGGAAGGCTCCTACTTTGGCATGCCATTTTCTATTGCCGGTAAACCCGCCTTCACCGACCCATCGCAGCGGCCTGCCTGCGGCTTTCAAATGGTTACCCCGGAATATTTCCAAACCTTCGGCGTCCGCTTGATCAAAGGACGCGAGTTTACTCCCGCAGACATTGCCGGGGGCCTCAAAGTCGCCATGGTGAACGAAGAGTTCGCCAATAAATTTCTGAAGGGTGACGACCCCTTGCAACAAAGGGTGATTGTCGAGCAACTGATTCCCGGCGTGGAAAAGCTTGGTCCCGCCGTCGAATGGCAGATCGTAGGCGTGTTCCACAACATTAAAGGATTTGGCTTCCGCCGGGACAATCCTGAGGTCGTAGTGCCCTTCTGGCAGAGTCCGTGGCCGAGTGCCAGTATCGGAGTGCTGACGGCAGGAAATCCTGGCGAGATGATCAAGAGTATTTCCGCAGCGGTACATTCCGTCGATCCCGATATTGCCCTTGCCACGCCTCGCACCATGGAACAGATAAGAAGCGAAGTGTTGCAGAATGACAGCTTTATGGCCATACTTTTCACCAGCTTTGCAGGCATAGCCCTGCTGCTGGCCGGGGTCGGCATTTACGGCGTCATGGCCTTCTCCGTGGCGCAGCGTTCGCACGAGATTGCGGTTCGCATGGCCCTGGGTTCAGGGCGGAATCGCGTCGTCAACCTGGTGGTGCGCGAAGGCTTAGTGCTGGCCGCCATCGGACTGGCTCTGGGCCTGATTGGGGCCTACTTCGTGGGTCGCTCCATGCAAAGCATCTTATTTGATGTTCATGCCATGGACTTCGCCGCATTCTCCGCGGTCGGAGTGGTTCTGCTGTTTACGGGCATGATCGCTTGTGTATTACCGGCCCGGCGGGCCGCCTCCGTACAGCCGATGCAGGCCTTACGTACGGAATAAACCTTAGGGATTTCCGCAGGTCTTTTGGATCGTTCTTGTATAAATCCGCAGGCAACCCCACGCCTGCGAAAGCCCTCCAAGTTGAGCAACAATACGAAGTGACCTGCGAACCTCGCTTGTCCTGTCGCGGACAGATGCCTGGACGCCCCACGGTCTTCCCGTTCCATTTTTGTCTCCGCGGTGTGAACGGTCCTCCGTAGTGCAGACATGGTTTCATCCCCCAGTCTTCAAGCAGCGAAACAGCGAATTTGGCGGCGGATCTTTTCAATTTCGGGACGTACGAAGTCAGCAACCCTGAAGGTCGCGATGGAGAAAAAGGATCCGCGGTACGAGGCAAGAATATCCGGGGCGGAAATCGGCGACCCGGCGATTCCGCGTGAAGTTGCCCAACCGCTTCCCCGCGACTTCTCCGAGGCTAGTGCAGTTCCGTCGCGGGAACAGCTTGACCTGCCTCGTAATGATTTGCTCGAGAGCATGCATCCCGCTACGGGGATCGTGGACGCGCAAGGGCGATTATTGTATTGCAGCCCCAGCCTGGCCCGACTGTTGAGCGTTCCTCCCGAGGAAGCAATAGGTTCTTCGCTGAAGGATTTTGTAGCCTCTGAAGACCAATCCCTTTTTCAACAACTTCTCGTCAAGACAGAATTCCCCGCACGCGGCACCGAAATACATTTGCGGGGTGCAAATGGCCCCACAACCGCCACGAGCTTTTCTTTTCTTCGGTTGTCATCGGACAACTCCATCACCGGTTTCCTGGTCGCCGATTTGACCTCTCAAAGGTTGGAGGTGCAAATCGCGGCCCGTTTGCGGCGTGTCGAGGATGAAGAGCGGCGCCATATGGCGCGCCAGTTGCACGACAGCGTGGGCCAACTGCTGGTGGCAACTGCTCTCAATCTCAGCGTGATGCGGGCGGGAAACCAGAGGCTGAGTCTCGAGGCTTCAAGATTGCTCGACGACAACCTGAGAATGATCGATCAGGCGGGCGAAGAACTTCGCGCCATGTCGCATCGTTTACATCCTCCCTTGCTGGACCAGATTGGTCTGGTCTCCGCCCTCC
Source organism: uncultured Acidobacteriaceae bacterium (assembly GCA_963834075.1). Lineage (GTDB taxonomy): Bacteria > Acidobacteriota > Terriglobia > Terriglobales > Acidobacteriaceae > PALSA-270. The sequence goes on along the minus strand of CAWIAH010000003.1, from coordinate 300,631 downwards.
GCGGGTACGTTGCGGGATTCACCGAGCGCAGCAGGATCGAAGTCACGCTGGATATTCCGGGAAATTTCGACCGCCTTCCTTCGGATCTGGAAATCGCGATCTATCGTGCTGTCGAAGAGGCTCTTACCAACGTCGACCGCCACTCTGGCAGTTTATCCTGCTGGGTCACGATCGAGCGCGATGCCGGGCAACTGCAGATGGAAATTCGTGACTCGGGTTCCGGAATTCCCCAGGCTGGCAAATCGGCATTGTCTTCATGGGGTGGGAATGGTCTTTGTGGCGTGCAGCAACGTATGCGGCAATTGGGAGGAACGCTCGATGTCCGCTCCAGCGCTGCGGGCACCAGGGTCCTCGCTACGTTGCCCCTTCCATCCGATGACGAACTCACCGAACACGTAGCCTGACCCGCATGCGGCATCGCCTCACGATAGCAAACTGCTCGCGCGTATAATTCCCGTCAACTTTTTCTCGAAAGAGACGGCACCCATGAAATCGTTCCGCGCTGCCATGCTTTTGCTAACGGTCGGCTGCTTATCGCCGCTTTTACACGCACAATCAAATTCGGTCGCATCGCCGAACGGTCAATTGCAATTCACCGTATCGGTCTCAAATGAGGGGCCGCAAAAAGGCCAGCTCATCTATGATGTCGCCTTTCGCGGCAAGCCGGTGATCGTTCATTCCGCCCTTGGCATGGACGTCCAGGACCAACCGCCGCTAGGTCCAAATGCTGAGATTGTTTCTACGTCTCCCTCCACGCAGGTCGATGAAACCTATACCGTTCCTGCCGGAAAATCCAATCCTGTCCGCAATCTTTACAATAAGATTACCGTCGAACTGCGCGAACCGGGAGGCGAGGGTCGGAAGTTCTCGCTGGAAGTCCGCGCCTATGACGACGGCATCGCCTTCCGCTATCTCATTCCCGATCAACTCTCCTCCAAATCGTGGTCCATCATTAACGAACGTACACAGTTTCAATACAGCAAAGAAGCCACGACTTACCCGCTGATCCTCCGCAACTATCAGACTTCCTGGGAGGACAGCTATCACACGCTTCCGGTGAGCAGCATCCATCCGGGTTGGCTGGTGGCCTTACCGCTCCTGGCCGAACTTCCCGGCGTGGCTTGGGTTGCCATAACCGAAGCGGACATCGAAAACTACCCCGGCATGTATCTTGAATCCGCCGAGAACACCGGCCGTACCTTGAGCGCTCGCCTCGCTCCCCGCCTCGACGTGCCCGACGTCTCGGTGATCGCGCAGACGCCCTTGCGCTCGCCCTGGCGCGTCATCATGGTGGCAGACAATCCTGGCCGCTTCATCGAATCGAACATCGTCATCAACCTCAACCCGCCGAGCGCCATCGCCGACACTTCCTGGATCAAGCCCGGCAAAGCTGCCTGGGACTGGTGGTCCGGTTCGGTGGCCGACGGCGTCGCTTTTACGCCCGGCATGAACACGGCCACCATGGAGCACTATATTGATTTTGCCTCCCGATCGAAGTTCGAATACATGCTGATCGATGCCGGCTGGGCCGCTCACACCGTGGGGCCCGACGCCTCGGGCGCGGATTTAACTCACGCCCAGCCCGACATCGATCTTCCCGGAATTCTCGCCTTCGCCAAGTCGAAAAATGTCGGCGTGTGGCTGTGGGCGCATTGGTCCGACATTAATCTTGAAATGGATGAAGCTTTTCCGCTGTTCGAAAAATGGGGGATTGCCGGCGTAAAGATCGACTTCATGAATCGCGACGACCAGTGGATGACCGACTTCTACCGTCGCGTAGTTCAGAAAGCCGCCGAACATCACTTGATGATCGACTTCCATGGCGCCTTTAAGCCCGACGGCCTTCGCCGCACCTATCCCAATCTACTCACCCGCGAAGGGGTAATGGGCCTCGAATACAACAAGTGGAGTTATCGCATCACTCCCGATCACAACGTCATGCTCCCCTTCACTCGCATGCTCGCCGGCCCCATGGATTACACCCCGGGCGGCTTCCGCAATGCCACCCGCGAGCAGTTCGAACCCCGCAATGTGCGCCCTGAGGTCATGGGGACGCGCGCTCACCAGACGGCATTGTTTGTGGTCTTCGAGAGTCCCTTCGAAATGGTCGCCGATTATCCTGAGGCCTATGCTGGCCAGAAAGAGTTGGATTTCATCAGCCAGGTGCCGACCACCTGGGATGAGACCCGCGTGCTCAACGCCAAGGTTGGAGATTACGTCACCATCGCGCGCCGCCGCGGCGCCGACTGGTATATCGGAAGCATCGCCGGATGGCACGGCGCCGATCTTGAGATCCCGCTCAATTTTCTTGGCCCCGGCCAGTACACCGCGGAAGTCTATTCCGACGCGCCCGACGCCACCGAAAACCCGACGCACACCATCCTCGAGCGCAGGCCCGTTTCGCAATCCACGGTTCTGAAGGCCAGGCTAGTAAGCGGAGGCGGCCAGGCCGTTCGCATCGTTCCCGCAGAAGTAAAGGCTGGAGCTACTACTAAGGGAAAGAAGGAGCGCTAGAAGCCGCCGAGCGTTTTTTCTTCGAGTACGGTGGCGGCCTTTTTTGAGCGCGGATTTTGTAGTGGGTCAGTTTGAATATCCATTAATCTCGCTTTAGCATCAGACGTGTGGCATGATGCTCCTGTGCAGAATAAAATCGCATGGATCGCTAGCGCCGTTATTGTGCTTTCGGGGTTTCTGTGCTGGCAGTACTACAGACTCGGAGACGGTCTCGGGCACAAACTGTAACAGTACCCGGATTTTTGTTGACTTGCGCAAGCGTGCCGCCTCCCCTATGCTTTACCAATCTGCCATGCAGCGCTTGACCGCCAGACTGTTGCTTTTCCTCACGCTGCTGGGCGTTCTTGCGCCTGCGGCTCTGGCGGCGTCCGCACCTCCGCAAACCAATTGCTGCAGCAGCAAGTGTTGCCGCCGGAAAGGTCCGCACACCCATCCGTCGTCCGGGCCATCTTTTCAAGCGGCTTCCTGTTGCCGTCACGATTGCGGCTGTTGGTTGACCGTATCGCAGTGCGCCGATGTTGCGCCCGCCCTTGTCTCACATGTATCCCGCCCCGCAGTCATACTGTCGGCTCTGGCATCCTCGATCCTTCGCACCAAACCTCGTCGCGCCGCGCATGCTGTCCGCGGCCCTCCAGCTTTCTCCGCCGCCTGATCCACGAACAAAAAACTTCGGCGAGGAGAACCCCATGCGGCCCCTGCGTGTTTTGCTTTTCTGTTTGTCCCTGTTTCCCTTGGCAGCCTACGCGTCTATCTTCGGCTCCCTGAAAGGCGTGGTGCACGATCCCCAACATCGCCCGGTACAAGGCGCCATGGTTATGGTGCGCGCCAAGGCCTCCGACTGGTCCAAGACCGCGACCAGCGATGCCAACGGCGAATTCGAGTTCAACGCCATCCCTCTCGGCGAATATACCGTCACCGTCGCCGATCCCGGCTTCGAGCAGGCCGCGCAAGAAGTGATAGTGCAATCCGACACCGAGCCGGTGATGCACTTTGCGCTGAGGATCGCCACAGGCAAGGAAACGGTGACCGTCTCGGCCGGGCCCGAGGTGGTTCCTACGGATTCCGCGACGCCCACCACGCTGATCAGCCGCCAGGATATCGATCGCACTCCGGGCGCCGACCGCACCAACAGCCTGGCTATGATTACCGATTTCGTGCCGGGGGCGTACTTTACCCATGACATGCTGCACATCCGCGGCGGCCATCAAACCATGTGGCTGCTGGATGGGGTGCCGGTCATCAATACCGCCATCGCGGTGAATGTAGGGCCACAATTCAATCCCAACGACATTGATTATCTGCAGGCGAATCGCGGCAGCTACGGCGCCGAATACGGCGACCGAACCTATGGCGTTTTCAACGTGGTTCCCCGCACCGGTTTCGAAAGGAACAACGAAGGTGAGCTGGTGGTGACCGCCGGCAACTTTTACCAGACCGACGAAGATCTCAGCTTTGGCAGCCACACCCAGCGTTTCGCTTACTATGCCAGCGTGAACGGAAACCGCAGCAATCTCGGATTGCAGCCGCCGGTTCCGCAAATCGTGCATGATGCGGAAAACGGCTACGGCGGCTTTGGCTCGCTGATTTTCAACGCCGATCCTTCCAATCAGCTTCGCCTAGTGACCTCGCTGCGCAAGGATTACTTCCAGATTCCTTATGACCCCAATCCCAATGACATTGAGAATGGCGCGATTGCCGCCAATGACTTTAGCCCGCAATACCCCAGCCTCGGGCTGCGCGACGGGCAACACGAGGCGGACGCCGGAGTCATGTTCTCCTGGGTGCACACCTTCAACTCTCAGCTCCTGCTGACCGCCTCGCCTTTCTATCACTACAACAGCGGCAATTATGTCAGTTCGCTCGACGACACTCCGGTAGCTACAACGGAAGACCGCGGCTCGACCTATGCGGGCGGCCAGGCCACCTTCTCGGCAAATTTTGCCAAGAGCAATCTGCAAGCCGGCTTCTTCAGCTTTTACCAACACGACAGCCAGCTCTTTGGCGCGATCTTTAACGATGGCAGCGGCACCTCGCCGATTTCCGATGCGGAGCGCCCCACCGCCAATCAGGAAACATTCTTCATCGACGAGAAATTCACGCCCGTACCCTGGCTTACCTTAATCGCTGGCATGCGGCCCACCCGTTTCGCCGAAGGCAACTTCTCTTCCGACGCGGTGACCCCGCCGGTGGATGAGTCCGCCATCAGCCCGCGCTTTGGAGCCACCGTGACCATTCCTAAGTTGCGCTGGACCTTCCGTGCTTTTTATGGACACTACTACCAGGCGCCGCCGCTTGAAACCGTTTCGGGGCCGGCCCTGATTGACTTTACCGAGGGCCAAGGGCTGGGGTTCGTTGCCCTGCGGGGTGAGCGCGATGAAGAACATCAATTCGGAGTGACTATCCCTTTTCACAGGTGGGTCTTCGACGCTGACACCTTCCGTACGAATGTCGTCAACTTCCTCGATCACAACAATATCGGCGACTCCAGCATCTTTTTCCCGCTGACGGTTTCGCAGGCCGTAATTCGCGGATGGGAGGCGACCGTCCGCTCTCCACGCATCGGCAATCGGGCAGGCATTCATCTCGCTTACTCGAATCAAATCGCGGAAGGCAGCGGAACCATTACCGGCGGCCTGACCGACTTCACCGTCTTTCCCGAGCTTTCGCCGCTCGATCACGATCAGCGCAACACCCTGAACGTTGGCGGCGACGTTACCCTGCCCTGGCGCAGTTACGCCTCGACCAACGTTTATTATGGATCCGGCTTCAGCAACGGATTTCCCGGCCAGCCTTATCCCGGCGATTATTTGCCGGCGCATACCACCTTCGATCTTGCTCTCGGCAAAGAATTTGGCGAAAAGTTTTCCGCGTCGGTGAACGCGCTGAACGTCGCCAACCGCCGCGTCGAGCTCGACAATAGCCTGACCTTTGGCGGCTTTCACTGGAACAATCCCCGCGAGATTTACGTGGAGTTCCGCTACCGTTTCCACTACTAGAAAGCAGATGGGGAATTTGTGGCGTTGTCATTCCGAGGGTGCAAAGCGACGAGGAATCTGTTTTTTTGCCGGCGCTAATGGAGAAAGCGAATTTCTCGCTGCGCTCGAAATGATAAATGAACTGGAGATGCTCAGTTTGAACCCGTCTAGAATGGAAGGCAATGACTACAATCCGCCGTCGCGCAATCGCATTGTTCTTCGCATGCTTGCTAACCGCCGCCTGTAACAAGTCCGCCCAGCCGGCTCCTACCGCCGACTCGGGCATAAAGCGCTACCATTTCACCGGCCGCGTCGTCTCCACTGACAAGCGCGCCAACTCGGTAATGATTGACGGCGACGACGTGCCCGGCTTTATGGGCGCCATGACCATGCCCTACGCCGTTAAAGACAGCAGCCTTCTTGACAAACTGAAACCGGGCGATCAAATCGCCGCCGATATCGTGGTGCAAGGCGACGACTCGTGGCTGGAAAATGTAGTCGTAACCGGCCACACCGCCCCACCCCCCAAGCCCACCGCTGAAATGCACCTCCCCGCGGTTGGCGAAGCCGTCCCTGATTTCAAATTCATCAACCAGAACGATCGGTCTATCTCTTTGCGCCACTATCGCGGGCAGACTCTGCTCCTGACTTTTATTTATACGCGCTGCCCATTTCCCGATTTCTGCCCGCGCGTGAGCCATCAGTTCGCTGAGATCAACCGGCAACTCATCAACAATCCTTCACTTGCGTCGGAAACCCACCTATTCAGCATCAGCTTCGATCCCGCGCACGACACCCCCAAGGTGCTGCGCGCCTATGCTTTCTCCGTTTCCGGCAGCAAAAGCGCTTCCCTGTTTAAGCACTGGGAATTCGCGGCTCCGCGCCGGGCCGATCTCGCGGCCATCGCTGCCTTTTTCGGGGTTGACATTCAGAAAGATGGCGCGGTGCTCAATCATTCCCTCAGCACCGCGGTCATCGGCCCCGACGGCCGCATCTTCAAGTGGTATCACGGAAGTGACTGGCAACCCGCCGAGCTGGTGAAAGACGCGGCGAATGCCTCACGTGCCACCACTTGATCTGTCATCTTGAGCGGAGCGGCGTCTCGCCAAAGTGAGGTGGCGGCGCAGTGGAAAGATCGCTGTCGCCAAACCGAACCACGCAGGCACCGGGCATTCCCCCGAAGCGGCTTCCGCAACGCCTTCGAACCCGTCTAAAATCGAAGCGCACCGCTCGCGTGAAACAAGAAAGGGATCCTCATGCGCTACGTATTCCTTCTGCTCGCTATGATCGGCATCATCGCTTCTTCGCTCGCGCTGCGCGAGCACTACCGGCCTGACGATGAGGAATCGCCCTGCAGCATCAACTCGCATTGGGATTGCGGAATCGTAAACAAGAGCCCATTTGCCCTGATTCATGGCGTTCCGGTCGCGGATATTGGCATTGCGGGGTACGCCATCCTGGGCGCACTGGCTCTCAGGCGTTCCTACCGTCTTATTCTGGTTGCGGCTCTCGGAGGCCTGGCTTTCTCCCTGTATCTGGCTCACATTGAACGAGATTTCCTCGGCGTCTGGTGTATTTACTGTGTCATCTCCCTGGCAACCATCTCTCTGATGACTCTTCTTTCTTTGATTGCCGTGATTACTCACGCAATCCGCCCGCAGTCACGGACGGCGCCCTGATTCTGTACGCCAGCGTACCGACATCCGCCTTTGACAACTTTTTACGTTCTCTTGACAGAGACTTTACGCGAAACGCAATTTCTCCGTGTTTAATCATTAGACCGGCATTTTAGGCGCGCCGGTCCCTTGAGTTCGCAACTCTGCCTGCCCTCTGGACTCTTCGCCGCTAGCTCTCCCCGGGCGCGCGAAAACGTTCCCAGAGGGCCTTTTTTATGTTGCGATTGCCCTACTGGAGCTGTACCTGCCTGAAACCAAGACCGGTCAGCATGCTGGTGATCGTGCTGCGCGCGTTCTGCTCCGCAGCTTTTAGGATGCCGTCCTGTAGGGCGGCCTGTTGAAGTTGGCGCTCCGCCTCCTCGCGGACCTCGCTTTCCAGATTGGGGTCTGGAGAGGAAAACAGTCCGGTGTCGCGCGAATATACGCGGGTCTTCGCATTATCGAGCCGGGTGCTGAAAACTTCTGCTTGGGGCAAGCGAATCGAGATACTAGAGCCTTTGACGCGGACGTCACCCGCTTGGACCTTGGCCAGGTTCACTCCTCCGATTACTTCCCCATGCACCACCAGCAAAAGGCGGTCGCCTACCAGGAATTTCGGCAGATATGGATTGTCGTGCTCGCCTGAAATAATTTTGTCCATGGTATAGCTGACTGTTTCCAGCCGTTGCAAACTTTGGATCTGGCGAACTACCGTGGGCTGATTAATATGGAAGAGCGTGCCGCCTTGCGCCAATCCGAGCAGGTGGAACAGGCCAACTCCGGTGGAGAGCCACACCATTGTTCCTACGACAATGAGGGTGAAAAGGCCGCCGAGAATAATTCCGGCGGCCCATGAAAATGCCCGGCTGGCGCGGCGAACTTCGATCTCCACTGGCCTCTCTTGCATAAGAAACTCCCGCTCAACCGGAGATCCTTCACGGCGAAGCTTGCCCGCGCCACAGATCGAACCACTACTTCGTATACTCCCAATGATCTCCGGTCATCACCAGTGTCGCATTGTCCGCGGGATTCGAGTCGAGCGCCGTGGCCATGCTGGGATACGCGGTTTTCATCTCCGCTGAATTGGCCCAATCGGCAACGTTTGCGATTTTATAATGGTAAGCAACGTTCACAATTTTCGCCCCGGCGCCATTGGTCCCAACCGTTGAATTGTCAATGGAAGTCACCTCCCGGTTTCCGTAACAAAAATTTCCATATCCCGGCTGGGAGGTATCAGCGGTCCATGAAGTCCGGCCTTTTTCGGAAAGATCGTAATTATTCACCTGCTTAGAGGCCACGATCAGCACTTTTTTCTCCCCAGTCGTGCGCGTCAACAGTCCTTCCTGGGTAAGAGCGTCGTAGCCTTCGGTCTTGGCATCATCGGCAGTTGCTGCCTGCACCGGAAATTTCTTCGGTTGCGCCCAGATACAGGCGGGATACGCCTTGAAATGATCGTTGATCGCGGTCTTGTAGTTAACATCATTGTCAGAGCCGTTGTTGCAAGCGGCAGTGAATAACGCGGCAGTACCCAAGAGAACTGCGCAACTCCACTTGGTCGAACTCCATTTTTGGCGGATCGGCATGGATCTCCTCATTTTTGGACCGGCAGACTCGATCACAGCGACGGGCTCTCGAGTCAGCGTTGGTTGATGCCCCGCCACGCGCCAGGAGTTGCCGCGCACCGACCCGAAGGGCTCTGGAGTGCCGGACTTCGCATCAAAATGGATCGGACCGCGCCATCATCCGCCGGATTCGCGCATCGCGGTTTTGCGCTTGCGCCCGCAGCCCCTCCCAGAAAAACAAAGGGCGACCCGTTTGGGCCGCCCTTGATTCCGAATTGTGAAGTTGGTTTAGACCGGCTTTACGTTCTCGGCTTGCCATCCTTTGGGGCCTTTAACCACATCGAACTGAACCTGCTGGCCTTCCTGCAGGCTGCGGAATCCGCTCGATTGAATGGCCGAGAAGTGCACAAACACATCCTCGCCGTTCTGGCGGCTGATAAAACCATATCCCTTGGCGTCGTTAAACCACTTCACTGTTCCTGTTTCCATATGTTGCTTTGTTTCCTTTATTTTCTTTAGAGGTAGCGCTGGAACTCGCCGGACTTCTCAAGGCAGGTCATGCTGGTAGAGCAGAGATGCTGGAGGCGCCGCAAAGATCAAACGCGACCTGATTCTACCGTAGAGGCCGCGGAATAGCCACATCTTTTGAGCGCTGAACCCTAACTATCGGCGTTTTAAGGTTCTAAACGGGACAAACCGGCTCCCTTTCGGCACCCTAATGCCTGTCTAGCGGAAGATTTCCCCGAAAAACCCCCGAATCCTGCCGAGAAACCCCTTATGAGATCCGGCGGCCGCGCTGCCCGGCCCGGCTTTCCCGTCTGGCGGCAGCACGGTCAGGGGCAGATTTTCCCGCGGTTGGGCTCCCACCAATGGCAAATTCGCGGCCTCTCCCAACGTTGTTTTTGTCGCCGGCGCTCGAAATACAAATGGCGCATCCACCTGAATATGCACGTCGTTCGGCAACGACTCTGGCAACTCGGCCGTTTCAGACCCGGGCTCGACTTTGACTCGTGCTGCCGCATTTGCCGGAGGGGCGTCCGCAGCGGAAATCCCTGGGCTCGCGTTTTCCCCTGCCCCCGCCCGCAACACAGGCGTCGAAGCCACCGGACATCCGCAATCCTCAGGCACCCGGCTGTCCACCTTTTTCAGCTGCCCAGAGCGAAATACCACTTCCTCGGACGGCTTCACCTGATATAGCCCATCACCCATCAACTCTGACACCAGCGCCGATGCCATATTCCCCGGCAAACCGCGCACACAGGTATCGCCGCGTGAATCCGCACTGATGGCATAACGGGACTCTCCCTGCCCCGCGAATACAATACGGAAATCAGGCGTCAGCACCGAATCCCCCGCACCATCCAGCCGGTAGTGCGTTTCAAGCGAGCCCGTGCTCATGCCCAGCATGATTCCGCCTCCACTCTGGGCCGTGGTCACCGAGACTGTCGTCCCCGGGCAGACATGCACCTCGCCGCGCTTAGCTATGTGCAACACCGCCGTACCCGCTCCCGCACTCACCGATGACCCGGCCGCGGTGCCCCCGCTCAAAACCAGCCCGGCGCCTACCGGGATGCCGCCATCGGTCGGCCCTGCGTCTACGCTCCCCTCCGCGGCATCCACTTGAACCGCAGCAGTTTGCGGGGGATGAAGCCGCACCATCAGCCGGTTGCCGGCCGCGTCCCAACTCGCGCTTGCCGCAGTGCTCAAGTTCACGACAATCCGCACCGTGGGCGGATTCTGGTTGAACTGATCTACTCGCACACCCTGCACCTGCGGGTCGCGATAACTGATTCGCATGCGCGATGCGATCAGCGACTTCGGCAGGTCCACTACCAGGCGCAGCGGATTCTCCACCGTTGAGATTCCCGGCGTAAGCGGCCGCGTGGCCATAATCTCAATGGCTGCACCATCTTGCCCCGCAATCATCCGTACCGAACGAACCAGCGCCATAGGTGCATCGCTATCATCGGGCAGCTGAAACTGGCTGGGAGGATGAACCGGCGGAGCCGAAACGGGGGTGGCGGACTGGGTTAAGCCATTTTCCGCCATAGTTGCGGCGGCAAGCAGCACGGGGATCCGTGCGTAGAGAAAGATTTTATGCCTGGAATGCCGCAAACACCTGACCTCGGAAGGGAAACCCAACGATCCGACAATCTTACTCTATTGAGGTAAGCGTTCGCCTTGAGCCGTTTGTGTGGCGCGGGCGCCCTCGCCCGCGTTTATGCAAAGCCTTATCCCTGCGGTAAGAATTCATACTCGTCAATCACGGCGGCCACGGCCAGCTTGCCCGCTTGGGGACGGCCGTCCACCCGGACCACCCGGCCTTTGCAGCGCACCTGGATGCTCTCCGTGAGGGTAATCTCGGGCGGCAAGGTCAGGGTGAACTCGATGGGCGATCCCGCCTCCACCGCGGCATCCACGTAGAAACAGATTCCCCGCGCGCTGACGTCGCGCGTCTGGGCAGTTTCCGCTTGCGCCGCAACTTGTTTTTGGTTTACCGCAACCGGCAGACGCAGCGCAAACCGCCGCGTGGCGCGCTTTTCCTCTTGGACTTCGGCCATGAACCCTCCGCAGAGTGAGTAAGCATCGCGTTTTACAGCCTACCTGTCAAGCCTGTAGTTTAGATAGCACGACGAGGCTTTTCGAAACCCCTGCGGCGGCTATGGTTAAATAGAAAACGCCGGGTTGGCGCCGAAACTGCCGGTTTTCTTATGGTTTTCGTCCTCGACAACTACGATTCCTTTACCTATAACCTGGTGCAGTACCTGGGAGAATTAGGCGCGGAGGTCGAAGTTCGCCGCAACGATCAGGTTACTGTGGGCGAAGTTGAGGCGATGCGCCCGGAACGCATTGTGATTTCGCCCGGCCCCTGCACCCCCCAGGACGCGGGCATCAGCATCGAACTGATTCGCCACTTCACTGGCAAAGTTCCGGTCTTCGGCGTCTGCCTGGGTCACCAGGCCTTGGGCGCGGCTTTTGGCGGCAATGTCATCCGCGCGCCTCACCTCATGCACGGCAAGACCAGCCCGGTGGAGCACGACGGCCGAACTGTCTTTGGCAATCTGCCCTCGCCCATGACCGCGACCCGCTATCATTCCTTGATTGTCGAAGAGAAGACTCTGCCCGCGGAACTTGAAGTCAGCGCCTGGACCACGGAGAAAGACGGTACCCGCACCATCATGGGATTGCGCCACAGGAAGTTCCCCACCGAAGGGGTGCAATTCCATCCCGAAAGCGTGCTCACCGACCAGGGCAAGAGGATGATGGAGAACTTTCTGAAAATCAGGTAAGACCGGCGCGGCTCGGGGCTCGTGGTTGTCTCAAAACCACACTGCAAATCTTTGCACAGTGTTTTGTAGCTCATATATCTTTCAGCTATAGCTAAACCCGAATTTAAGCCTCGCCAACCCTCGAACCACCAAGCGCCATCTGGGCAAAAACTATCGTTCCTATGCCATTGTGGCGCAATGGCGGGGCATTCTACGCGACGATCCGAAGGCAGTTTTCTTGCCCTTGGCCATGGCTTTTAGCTAAGTGATTGAGTCTTCGTGGAAGTGATTGTTTTCATACTTCCACCAGCAGATTCCGCACCGGCTAAAGCCGGATTCGGAATGACAAGGGCTGGAATGAGCCCATCTATCCCTTGCCCCTGGCCGCGGCGACCGCCCGCAGCACAGCCTGCGCCTTATGCAGCGTCTCTTGAAACTCGGCTGCCGGGTCGGAGTCGGCCACGATGCCCGCGCCGGCTTGCAGGTAAGCCTTTTTGCCTTGCATGAGCATGGTGCGGATGGCAATGCAGGAATCCAGATTGCCCGCGAAATCTGCATAGAGAACCGAACCGCCATAGATGGCTCGGCGGGTCGGCTCCAGTTCTTCGATGATCTGCATCGCCCGCACCTTGGGTGCGCCACTCAACGTTCCCGCCGGGAAGCAGGCGGCGAATGCATCGAGGGCATCGAGACCATCGCGCAACTTGCCTTCGAGCGCCGAGACAATGTGCATGACGTGCGAATAGCGCTCCACGTACATCAGGTCACGCACCTTCACCGAGCCGTACTCGCTCACCCGCCCCAGATCGTTGCGGCCAAGGTCAACCAGCATCACATGCTCAGCCCGTTCCTTTTCGTCGGCGAGCATCTTCTTTTCCAGCGCCTGATCTTCCGCCTCGTCGCGGCCGCGCGGATGTGTCCCGGCAATCGGCCGGTACTCCAGCTTGCGTCCGGTGACACGCACTAACATTTCGGGCGACGAGCCCAGCACGTGCGTATCGCCCATGCGCAGAAAATACATATAGGGCGAGGGATTCACCGCGCGCAACGAGCGGTAGATATCGAAGGGCGTGACTTCAGGAATAAAATCGAGCCGCTGCGAGAGCACGACCTGGAAAATGTCTCCGGCGGCGATGTATTGCTTGGCGCGCTCGACCCTCTGAAGGAAACCCCGGCGGGTGATGCTGGAGTGAATTCTTAATTTTGACTTTGCGGGCGATACATTGTTCTTCCACACCGCGGGGCGCAGGCCGGCGGCCAATTTCTTTTCCAGCACCGCAATATCCGCGACGGCGCGGTCATAGGCTCGGCGCCGGCTTTCACGGGTAACATCGGCCGTCGCGATGATGTGAATCTGATGGCGCAGATGATCGAAGGCCAGCAGACGATCGAAGAACATAAGCACGCCATCGGGCAAATTTAAATCATCCTTCGCATGCCCGCCGATGCTCTCCAGTTGGCGGACCGCATCGTAGGCGAAGTAGCCGACGGCGCCGGCGGTGAAGGGCGGGAGGCCGGGCACAACCGCCGGCCGATGTTGGCGTAACAATTCTTTGATGATGGAAACTGCATTGCCCTGGCGTTTTTCTTCTCGCTTACCGCGGCGGACCACGACTTCAGCGCCACGCGCCTGAATCTGTATGTACGGTCTTGCACCTACGAATGTGTACCGCCCAATTTGCTCGCCGCGTTCCACCGATTCCAGCAAAAACGCGTCAGGCTCGTGCGCGGCCACCGCCAGAAAAGCCGAAACCGGCGTCAGCAGATCGGCCATCACCGATTTCACTACCGGCACCAGGGTCGCCTCCCGCGCCAGACGGGAGAATTCTTTGTAGTCAGGACGAAGCATGATCACAGTTCCGCATTGCCCTCAGCATTTTAGCTTGCGGGTGCTCAATTATAGGGGAGAAGCAATCTTGCCGGACGACTCACCCAGGGTTAGTCCTTGACGCAAGAGGCTACGGAGCCCTCCTGTAACCACGCTGTGAATTGACGGTAAGCCCGCTCGCGATGGATGATGGCAGATCAGCCGCATTCGCTGATCGGGCCTATGCGTATCAAGTTCTGGGGCGTCCGCGGGTCTACTCCCACTCCTCATCGCGAAAATCTGCGCTACGGAGGCAATACCTCCTGTGTCGAGGTGCAGTTGGGGGAGAACCGCTACATTTTCGATTGCGGCACCGGCTTCCGCGCGCTGGGGCAGCATTTGGCGCGAGAATACGCGGGACAGAAGATTAACGCCCATGTTTTTGTCTCGCATTTTCACTGGGATCACATTCAGGGAGTCCCGTTTTTTCGGCCACTTTACGACGAAGGCAACCGCTTTCTGTTTCACTGCTCGGCGCGCACCCGCCGCCTGAAGCAGGTGCTGGAGGAGCAGATGTCGGTGCCTTACTTTCCCGTAGGTCTGCCAGAGATGCGCGCCACCCGCGAGTTCTACGATATGGAGGAGGGACGCACCTCGCTCGATGAGATGGTGGTGCAGACGATGTGGCTCAACCATCCGCAGGGTTGCATGGGATTTCGCCTGGAGACCCGCGACGGCGTCTTCGTCTATGCCACGGACAACGAGCCGGGCGACGCGCAGTTCGATGCGAACGTGCGCAAGCTGGCGGCCGGTGCCAATGTTTTGATTTATGACGCGCAGTATCTTCCCGAGGAATATGAAGCGCGCCGCCGCGGCTGGGGGCACAGTCACTGGCGCGAGGCGATCAATGTGGTGATGGAGAGTGGCGCGAAAGAGTTAGTGCTCTTCCATCACGATCCCACCCATGACGACGAATGCATCGACAAGGTTGTGAAAGAAGCCAGTAATTATTACGCGAGCGTGCGCGCCGCCGCCGAGGGCACGGAGATCGTGCTCTAGATGTTCTCGATCACTCCGTTCGCAGCGCCTGCATGGGTTCGATCGAGGCTGCACGGCGGGCGGGCAAGAAGCAGGCGAGCACAGCGGTCAGAAGCAGGATTGCTCCGACTGCGCTGAAAGCAGAATAATCCATAGCGCGAACGCCGTACAGAAGACTCTGCATGCCGCGCCCGACAAAGTAAGCCCCGACCAATCCAAGACCCAGGCCAATGGCCGCGAGCAACAATCCTTCGCGCAAGACGAGTTTGATTACGCGATCACGCCCCGATCCCAATGCCATGCGAATGGCGATTTCATGGGAACGCTGCGCCACCGAGAAAGCCATCACGCCGTAGATGCCGATGCCCGCCATCATGAGGCCGATGGCGGCGAAGCTGCTGAACAGGATGGCCATAAAGTTGTCGCTGACCATCAATGCTGAACG
The DNA here is from genome assembly GCA_963834075.1 of uncultured Acidobacteriaceae bacterium. GTDB lineage: Bacteria > Acidobacteriota > Terriglobia > Terriglobales > Acidobacteriaceae > PALSA-270. The sequence continues at coordinate 285,366 of CAWIAH010000003.1, read as the reverse complement.
GATCTGCTGCATGGTGCGCGGCTCAGCCAGAGCGATGTCAGGATCTACGCTGTGTACAGCGGCGGCAATGCTCCCCGTCATAGTTTCCGGGTCTCCGGCAGTAAGCACGCCGAAGTCCGCGCTTGGCCACGGACTCTGTGCGAAAGGCACGACGATCTCGGGAAAGTCCTGGCGGAAACCGAAACCGCGAACGTTATGGAATATGCCAATGATTTGCCACTCCGCCGTCGCGCCAGGTTTGCGCTGACCAGGGACAAACTGCTCTATAGTCAGTCGTTGCTGAAGCGGGTCGCTGCCCTTTAGAAATTTATCGGCCAGTTCCTGACTGATGAGTGCGACCTTTACACCCGAGGCGATATCCTGATCGGCAATTGCGCGCCCGCGGAGCACCTGGATCCCAAAGGTTTGAAAGTACTCCGGCGTCACCATACGCAAGAGAGCGCCGGGGCGCTGCGACGGATCTGTAGATGCGGGTTTGCCCACGATTGAGAAAGAGCCTCCAAAGCCGCCCCCCATGGGAATGCCGGTGGTTACCGCAGCGTGAGTGACGCCGGGAACGGATTTGATGCTCTCCAGAATTTGCTGGTAGTACGCCCGGATCTGGTCAGGGTCTTTCGGCCGGGCATCCGGCACTTGAAGCCCGAAGGTGAGCACGTGATCGGTTCGTACGCCGAGATCGACGCGGCGAAGGTTCCAGAAGCTGTGCACGGCTAGCCCCGCGCCAGCGAGCAGCGGGAGAGCCAATGCGAATTCGCTGACAACCAGGAATCGCCGCAGGCGATGCCGGCCGGTTCCCGTTCCCGCGCGGCCGCCTTCCTTAAGTGCCTCGCTTGGGGTAACGCGCGAGGCATAGAAGGCCGGGATGCTGCCAAACAGTAATCCGGCCGCAGTGGTGACTGCAAACATGACGACCAGTATCGGAAGGTTCAGGCTCAGGACCGCCTCCGCCGGAAAGTCGTCCCGTGGAATCAGCGCTATGGTTGCCCGCAGCATAGCGGATCCAACCCCAAGGCCAAGCAATCCGCCGGCAAGAGCCAGAATGACGGCTTCAGTCAATTGCTGCGCGAAAACCGTCCGCCGGCTCGCCCCTAAAGCAATCCGCAAAGCAATCTCCTTCTGCCTGGTGATGCCGTTGGCCAGCAGAAGATTGGCGATGTTCACACAAGCGATCAGGAGTACAAAACCGACCGCACCCAATAGGAGCCAGAAAATTCTCTGCTGCTCCTTTGGGAAAAAGTCATTCTTGAGGTGCTCAACCGTAATGCCCCAGCCTTTGTCGGCGGGATAAACCTTCGCTTGCAGGGCGGCAACCCGGTCCATGTCGGCCTGCGCTTGCGCAAGGGTGACGCCCGGTTTCATGCGACCCACTATCAAATATGAGTGCGCATCATGATTGATTTCGTCGGGCTTGAAAGCCAGTGGTATGCCGAACCACGCGAAAGGATTGCGGCTTTCCGGGGAATCCTCAGCCCAGACACCGACGACGGTGTAAGGCTCTCCATTCAGGCGTAGCGACTTGCCAAGAATAGTCGGGTCGGAGCCGAGCCGCTTCCACAGCTTATAGCTCAGGGAGATGACATGGTCCCGCCCGACCTGTCCCTCTTCGTCAATAAAATCCCGGCCCATCATGAACTTCACCCCCCGGGTGCGAAACAAACCTGGGGTGGTTAGATAGCCGTTGACGAACTGCGGCTGATCCTGGGTAGAGAGGTTGAACGAGGTGGTGGTGACGGCGTCGAGTTCCTGGAAGGTATTGTTTTCGCGCCGCCAGTCGAGCAAATCGCCCGCTGAGGTGCCCCAGCCTGCTTTATGACCGTGGATGGTTGACCAGACCACCACCAGCTGGTCCGGATTGGGGTAGGGCAAGGGCGCAACCATGGAGGCGTAGTCCACGGTGAACATGGCAGTGTTTGCGCCGATGCCGAGAGCCAAGGTTAGAAGGACGACCAGAGTAAGACCAGGATTCTTGCGTAAACGGCGAACACCATAATGGAGAGCCCTTACGAAATCGAGCATGGAAACCTCGCGAAGAATCTTCGTATAAGTGCACTCTGGGTGCCAAGGCTCGAGACCGTAACTTCATGAAAGGACGGCGCCTCTGCATGAGGCGCAACCTTATGATGTCCACAAGCGGACAGTACCGTCCGAAAATGGACAGTCTTTGGTCGGTGATTCTTGCAGATAGTCTGGGATGCAAAGTCCGGCCGGCGTTTATTTTGTCCGCAGGGCCTGCATAGTCGCGAACTTTATCGAATGTCAACAGGTAGGATCTAAATTCTTCTGCCCTGAAACACCGTCACCGCCGAACCTTCGGCGAGGAATGCTGAATCGGGTTCGCGCTGCAACACGGCCGCGAGATTCTGGCCGTAGAGCTGGGTGCCGTCGCCTTCAAATCGAGCCTGCACTGCGTTCCACACCGCCCATGAAGGATGGTCCACATGGTATTCGACAGAGCCGCCATCCGGCTGCGACGAATATCCCCAAAAATGCTCGGTGATGAAGTGAGCCTCGGAGTCTTGCTGGGGGATCGCCGGCAAACCTCGAGTGGAAACGCTCAGGCGGTTGATCTGTCCCTGCAATGTCCACTGGTATTGCGCACTTCGGCCGTCATGGTCCCGAGCCTGCTCTATGTGGTGCGCCATGGGCAGGGCGATGTACTTTTCGTTGTAGAAGATTCTGGCGGCGAGCGCAATGGCGCGGCGGGGCACGATCTCACGCACGAAGACCACCCCGCGCCGCCATTCGCGGCTCCCGCCCTGGCGACGGCGAACGTAAAAACGCAGGTTTACTTCGTCAAAATTACGATGGAAGGGCCAACTGACGCCTCGCACCTTGGTGTTCAGAAAACGAAATCCGACCAGGCTGATGAAAATCTTTCCGCCAAAATCGTCGAGTTCGGTTCCCTTTGGCACAAAAGATTTCAGCAGGTCGGGCGCGACCGCGTAGTTGAGCATGGCAAGGTCGCGCCACTCGGCAGAGAGAAAGACGCGGGCTGGTTTCACCAGGGCCATGAGAATGGCGGTAAAGGCCAAGCAGGAATCATAGCCGAGATGCCGTCCGGCGCAGCCACTGCGAATTTGGTGCACGCGGTCAATTCGTCCTCGAGAAAAGTTCGTGGCATTGAAATCGGGCTGCGGTACAATCGCGCCCATGAAACGCCGCATATTCTCTTTACCGGTAGGATTGCTGCTGGGGTTCATGACAATGATAACTGTTTCCGCGCTCTCGCAGGAGATTCAACGGCTCGATCCGGCGCTCGACAAAATTGTGCCGGCCAACGCCAAGCTGGAGAAAATTGCCGGCGGCTTCGACAAATGGACCGAAGGCCCGGTCTGGACACGCAACGGCACGCTGCTGTTCGCCGAGATTCCCGCCAACAATATTGATCAGTGGATTCCCGGCAAAGGCGCCAGCGTCTTCATGCATCCCAGCGGCTACATCGGCTCCCAACCCTATAGCGGTCCCGAGCCAGGTTCGAACGGCATGACGCTCGACCAGGATGGCCGCGTCAGCATAGCGGGCCACGCCCGACGCAATGTCTGGCGGCTGGAGTCGGTGGATCCCAAGGCGACGATTACCGTGCTGGCCGATTCGTATCAGGGCAAGAAACTGAACAGCCCTAATGATCTGGTTTATAGGTCAGACGGTTCTTTGTATTTCACTGATCCGCCCTACGGTTTACCCACCCAGGGAGATGACGATCCCATTAAGGAGCTTAAGGTCAACGGGGTGTATCGGATTGTCGGCGCACGGCGGCACAAGGCGGGCGCGCCGCCCGATCCTTCGAAGCTGCAGTTAATCATCGGGGATCTGAAGCGGCCCAACGGGATCGCCTTTTCTCCCGACGAGAAATTTCTCTACATCGCGGAATCGGGCGACAAGCACTGGCTGCGCTATACGGTGCGGCCCGATGGCTCGGTCACCGATGGCAAGCTTTTGCTCGATGCATCGTCCGACCCGAGGCTGGGTGGGCCCGACGGAATACGTGTGGATAAAAGCGGAAACATTTATGGCTCCGGCCCCGGCGGGGTGTGGATTATTTCACCCGAAGGCAAGCACCTGGGCACGATCGTGGTGCCCGAGAAAGTGGCCAACGTTGCCTGGGGCGACAAAGACGCGAAGACTCTGTACATCACGGCAAGCACGAGCTTGTACCGCATCCGGCTCAATGCGGTGGGGGTGCGGTGGTAAGAGGTTCGTGTCCTACCAGAGTGGATTGGCTGGCGACGCATTGCCAGCTCTCGTTCAGATTGATCCAGGTATCGGTAAAACGCTCGTGGCGGCTGTAAGGTTTTCCCTTGAAGGTGCCAGTTTCCACATAAAGGCCGGTTACGACGGCGTTGTTGCCGTAAAAATAGACTTTCATCGAGGAGCTTACGATCTGTTGCGGATGCAGCGATGCTTCGCCAATACTGGCGAGGTACTGCGACTTATTCATATAGCTGCCGTCGTAGTCGGTATAGACCATGCCCGGCGCCAGCAGTAGATCAAGAGCCTTGGTGTCTTTCACCTGTTGGGCTTGATTCCAGGCGCCTTCCAGTAACAGGATTCTGCCTTCTTGCGGGATGGTGGCCTGGGCTGTCGCCCGCGTTGCTAGCCCCGCCCAGAAACTATACAAAAAGATTAGAACCACCAGCATCCGCCGCATCCGAGATCCCCCTCAATGCCACCGGGGCGGCAAGGCCCCACCCATGCTGACAATATCGGCTGATTTCCTGCAAGCTTTAAGTCCGAAAGCTAAGGACGCCGGGCTTCGGTGCCCCCGTGGACCGTGGCTTGAGCCGCCTTTTTCCGCTGTGGTAGCATCCTATCCGCTTTGCTGGCCTGGGCAGGAGCGGCCGGATGGACGCCCGGGGGCGGCCGTCCCTACGCAAGCCATCTAAGCGTAGAATTTCCCTTCGGATTTCCATCCCGGTTAACAGGAGCGAACCCGTGAAAGTTTATGCAGGCGCAAACATCCGGAATGTCGCAGTGGTGGGTCATGGACATGCCGGCAAGACCACGCTGGTGTCGGCCATGCTCTTTACCTCGGGGGCGACGCCCCGCTTCGGCCGGGTGGACGATGGCAGCTCCATCACCGACTACGACGAAGAAGAGATTGCCCGCAAGATGTCCATCTCCGCTGCGCTGGCCTACGTGGAGTGGAATGGCACCAAGATCAATTTTGTCGATACCCCCGGCTTCAACATGCTGGTGCACGAGGCCAAGCTGGCGCTGCCCGTGGTGGACGCGGCCATCGTGGTGGTGGATGGCGTGGCCGGGGTGGAAGTGGTGACCGAGCGAGTATGGAATTATTGCGAGGAATATAAAACGCCGCGCCTGATCGTGGTGAACCGCATGGACCGCGAGCGCGCCAACGCCGAGCGCGTGCTCGAATCGGTAGAGAAGGCTTTCGGCCGTACCGCGATCCCCATCGAGCTGCCCATCGGCAGCGAAAAAAATCTGAATGGCCTGGTCGATCTGGTGCGCATGAAGGCATACAGCTATCAGCTGGGCGGCGACGGTAAAGGCAGAGAAACCGAAATTCCGGCCAACATGAAAGAGCAGGCGCAGGCCGCCCACGAGCGCCTTGTCGAGCTGGTCGCCGAAGGCGATGACAAATTGATGGAGGAATTCTTCGACAAGGGGACCATCCCGGAAGAGGACCTGGTTCCGGCGCTGCATAATGCCATCCGCGAAGACAAAATCTTTCCCGTGATCTTCAGCTCCGGCCTCGGCAACGTGGGTGCGGACCGCGTCATGGACTTCATCGTGGATTACACTCCCGCGCCCTCGGAGCACGAGTGGGTGCAGGGCGAGCCGGTATCCGGTAACGGAGACGTTCCCCGGCGGCACGAAACCGATGCCGAGCCGGTTTCGCTTTATGTTTTCAAAACCGTCTCCGATCCTTTTGCCGGGCGCATTTCGTATTTTAAAGTCTTTTCCGGCGTGTTGAACAACGACGCTGCGCTGCAAGATTTCAGCCGCAGCTCGCAGGAGAAGCTGGCGCACATCTCCATCATGCAAGGGAAAACCGCCGTGCCCGTGACCGAACTGCACGCTGGCGACATCGGCGCCGTTGCCAAATTGAAAGACACGCTCACTGGGGACACTCTCGGCGACAGGAGCGCGCCGATTCAATATCCGCGGGTCAAACTGCCCGAACCGGCCATCACCTTCGCCATTGAGCCCAAGTCGCGGGCGGATGAAGACAAGCTCGGCCCCGGCATCCACAAACTGATGGAAGAAGATGCCATGCTGCGCTTTTTCCGCGACCCCCAGACCAAAGAATTTCTCATTGCCGGCACCGGGCAGCAGCACATTGAAGTGGTCGTCTCCAAGTTGCGCAAGCGCTACCACACCGAAGTGAATTTAAAAGCGCCCAAGGTTCCCTACCGCGAGACCATTCGCGGCAAAGCCGATGTGCAAGGACGCCACAAAAAGCAGACCGGTGGCCACGGCCAGTATGGCGACTGCAAAATCAAGATGGAGCCGCTGCCGCGCGGCGGAGAATTTGAGTTCGTCAATGACATCTTCGGTGGAGCAATTCCGAAAAACTACATTCCGCCAGTGGAAAAAGGAATCAGAGACGCCGCCGCGCGCGGATATCTGGCGGGCTTTCCGGTGGTGGATTTCAGAGTCATTTTGTACGACGGTTCCTATCATGATGTGGACTCGAACGACTTGTCCTTCCAGATGGCGGGACGCATTGCCTTCCGCAAGGCCATGGAAGTGGCCAAGCCCACGCTGCTGGAGCCGGTTATGGCGGTTGAAATCAATGTTCCCGACGATTTCGCTGGCTCCATCATGGGCGATCTCAACAGCCGCCGCGGGCGCATTCAGGGCATGGACAACAAAGGCGGCAACACCATCGTGAAAGCCGAAGTGCCCATGGCCGAGATGCTCACCTACGGCGCGGACTTAACCTCCATGACCCAGGGCCGCGGCAGCTTCAACATGGAAATGCACCATTACGATGTAGTGCCCGGGCAATTGCAGGAGAAGATCATCGAGAAGGCAAAGGCGGAGCGTGGCGAAGTGAAGGAAGACGAGGAGTAGGCTATTGTTACAGGCATTTTAGACGTCTCGCAGAGACAGTCGCTCTCGTCTGCCCTTTAGAGTTTTCGGCAAGTTGGGGCTTGCTGGATGAAACAGATCATTCTCTCTACTGAGAATCACAGAGCTATCGCATCCGGCGGCGAGTTGACCCGGACCCGCTCGCTGGCGGCCATAGCGCTCTGCGCCAGCATCTTTCTGATTGGCTGTAGCAAAGCCACGATGCAGTCCCACCTGCCTGGGCCTCCCGCTCTTGGATTGCACGGCCCCGTGAACGATCTCTCTGCCATCCGCGCCAGTGACCATGTGTGGATCGGTTGGAGCATGCCGAAAAAGGGAAGCGCCAAACTCGCGGTCAATGGAGCCATCACAGTGCGTGTGTGGCGGCGTGAAAATAACCGCCGACGATGTCTGACCGGCGTACTTCTGCGCAGGACCGGCTCTACCCGAAGGGGAATCCGGTGGAACCCTGGTTCATATACGTCGAATAGAGCTTGTAAATACTCTGACGGGAGAAGCCGCCAATGAAAAGCCCTCCGAGCTTCCGCAAAAAGATCTCTGGATTGAGAACGGCTTGCGAACTGGCCAGGCATTGGATAAAGAAATCCAATTTGGCCACACCTACGTGTACAACGCTCAGCGTGTAACCCGCGTCGCGGTAGGTGATGCGACCTTGGAGTTGGAAGGACAATTTTCTGCCCCTGCGCAAATCCAGACTGTAAAGGTTTCACCACCCGGTTCCGGTCTCCCAGTAGTCAATCCGAATGGCGAACTCGCAGATTTGCCGGCGGAATAACCACTCCCGGCATTCAGCATCAAATCCAGACCGAGCGTAGCGTTCGGCAGTTCTAGGGCACCGCGGATTCGCTCCTCACAAACTTTCGGACCTCTCGCAGTGACGCCATGGCCGTTATTGTGGCCACCAACGCGCAGCCCACACTCTGGAAAACGCACCAACTTACCGCAGCGCCCAGGTGTGCTTCACGCGGCACTCCCAGCATCGTGAACACGGCAATGGCACAAAAAGTCCGCCCATCGTGTAATACCGGGGAACCTTGAAAACTTTGGCGAGTGGAAGGAAGTGAATCCCGACAATGATGAGATTGAGTGGCACTAGAAATAGTATGTGGCGTGTCGCCCCGAGTACTGAATTGACAGTCGCCAGCGCAAGAATCTCCGCCGCCACGATCCACATGAATCGGCTGCGCATAGTCTGTTCGTCCGGGGTTTGCGCGGGCATATCTCCGGGTAGTCGCAGCACGGCGCGAACATAGCTAATTCCCATCATAACCAGTACCGTCGCGGCTACGATGGCGCCGACAAGTGCCGCGATTGCCGCCGCTGTGCGAATCATGATCAAAGCGGCAGTTGCGAATGCCGTGCTGACAACGATCAGCCACAGCGCGCCGACTGTCAATCCGATAGCGTGCCGGCGACTCATCGAGACTCTTGTCAAATTTCACTCCACGGAAATCGGGCACTCCAATGAGAACCAGGAAATCAGGCCTCGTTTCATGCGAAGCCAAGCTATAGTCTTTACGATTGTATGCCTGAATCGATGCACGTCCGCATCGTCCGGGACCGTCAAATTTGCGGCGGTGAACCTGTATTCCAAGGGACTCGCGTTACGCTTCGCACCGTGCTGGCCAGCCTCGCCGCTGGGGACACCGCTGAGAAAATTTTGGAGGATTTTCCTAGCTTGAAACCCGAAGACATTCAGGCAGCGATCGCTTCCGTCACTTTTGTGGAAAGGTAGCGAGGGTAAGCTACTCCGCACGTCACGCCAACTCCGCATCCGTAAACCGAAAATCTTCGCCCTTCGCCAAAAGTTTCTCGCCCGAAACCGGGGCGGCACTTTCGTAGGACCCGCCTGAGTCGTTTTCGATTTTGCCCGAAACCGCGCTGGCAGCATGTTTGACGACCTCTATGGTCTATTAGCCGCGGCTGGAATTCAAATTGAGGAAGTGGAATCCTTCCTCGAAGGGAATGTTGACCTGAACGGATTCCTCGCTCTCGACAAAAACGTTCGCCCAGGATGCCAGGGGATCCGGGTCCACTTCAAGATCAAGGCCGACGTTCCGGACGGGCAATTGCAGAAAATTGCCCAACTCGGTCCCCAGCACTCTCCGGTGTTCGACTCCCTGACCAAGGGAGTGCGGGTGTCCGTGAGGGCCGAACGAATGTAACCATAGAAGTGGTGGCGCCTAAGCATGCACCTGGATATGGCGTTCTAGATGGGGCCTCCCGCCGCTGCAATTTCGTGGAGGGAGGCCCGCGCTGCCTGCAAGGGCACGGCCACGTGTACCGTCTCATTCACATCGTGCACATCCACGACAATGGAATCCCCCGCCTTCGAAATCATGACATGCTCCTTCGGATCGGCGACCTCGACCAGAACGCCATCGGCACAATTCTGCAAAGCGGGAATCGCCGCGTCAAGGATGGGCAAATAGGGCCGCAGATTGGCCGACGCCTCCTGCAGATTCCGATTGGGGACGAATTCCAGCGCCATGGGCACGATGGCCGCCGGTATCAGCAGCGAGAGGTTGCTGCCATGCGCCTGCTTCTCGTGAACTCGCACGACCATGAAGCCCTCGCTCGAAAGCATGGCCCCACCTACCACCGCGGTTCCCAGCAAGCCGACTCCGATCTTGGCAAGAATGATCATGTTCTCTCCGTCTGCGCCCGCTCCATTCGCGCTTTGTCGGTTCTCAAATTCGCGGCTGGCTACTCGCCGCTATTTTGCGAATCAATCCACACTCGCACCGTCTGGTCTTTGTCGGTGACCGAGACCAGGTTAACGTCGCCCGCTTTTTCCAGCGCCTTGATCGCAGCCTCGACATTGAGCTGGCCTTCGCTGGTATCGGAAGTCAGCGCCTGCGCCACCTCCCAGGGGATAGCGACGTTTACGTTCTCATTCTTCTTGCCTTTGCCATCCACTACGTGCACCACCAGTTGCCCACGCTCTTTGGCCACGTGAACATCACTGCCGTTCTCCTCTACCGTGGCAAACTCGCCGTCAGGCACCGATTTCAGCGCTTCGAGAATCACTTTCAGGTTTACTTCGTTGGCGTCGAGTTGACCGATGCGAACCTTGCCGTTCTGCAGCTGGCCATGGTTGATGGCCGGGATCACCTTCTCCGCAAGCGACAGCGGAATATTGACGCGCACCAATTCGTGCGTATTCGCAGCAGTGACCCGCACGTGCAAATAGCGCTCAGCGGGAGTGGCGACCAGCGGAGTCGCGGCCACGGCTACACTTCCTGCAAGCAGCACGGCCAAAAACGGAAGCAGTTCTTTTGACGCTTTCATGGGATTTGTCCTTTGTGAAATCGAATCTGTCGAACGCTAGGCCTGGCAGGAGTTACGCAGGCGGCCTCAAAAAAGTTCCCGTGGGCGAAAATTTCGTTTATAAATCTGTCAACCTGAACCGAATTTAATCGGAGTCTCTCATTCACGGCACAACTCGAATCCTGGCACGCACCAGGCGAGTTCAGACTTTTCCTGCACTAAATTGCTTTGTAGCAGTATGTTGCAAGGACCATGAAACTCATCCTCGATCACGTTACCATCTGCGGGTCGCAACTCGGCCGCCTCCAGCAAGGCTTCGCCAACGCCGGCCTCGCTCCCGAGTACGGCGGACCCCATGCTAACGGACTGACTCATATGGCTTCGTTGGGATTCGAAAACGGCTCTTACCTCGAACTGATCGCACCGCTGAACTCCGACCCAATCGAGCGCTCGCCTTGGGGCGGGCTGATGCTGGGCGAGGCCGGGCCCGGGGCTTGGGCCGTCGGCGCGACAAACCTCCGGGTGGAAGTGAAGCGCTTGCGCTCGCAAGGGATCGAGGTATCCGACGTGGAAGGAGGATCCCGGAACCGTCCAGATGGAAAGCAGATCGAGTGGATGACAGCGTCCGTAGGGCCGGGAAGTCCCGGCGCGATGCTGCCCTTCATAATCGAGGATCACACCCCGCGAGAGTGGCGGGTGCAACCCTCCCCCGGCTTACGAGGATCAGGTTTAACCGGAATCGCGGCAGTAGTGCTCGGAGTAGCAAATCTCAACACGGCCTCGGAATTATTCCAGCGCGCTTTTGAGTGGGATGACCCGGTCATCGAAAATCATTTAGACGACCATACGGATTTCGCCGCGACCGTCGCTCATTTTTCCGGAACCCCCGTTATGCTGGCTGCGCCGGCCGCTGCCGATTCCTGGCTGTCATCGCGGCTGGCGAACTTCGGGGAAATTCCCGCGGCTTTTCTTTTGCAGACGGGCAACCTCACGCAAGCCGCCAAGCACTTTCGTCTTTCCACCGCGACCATGTGGTTTGGGCGACAGGTCGCATGGTTCGATTCCGCCCAACTCGGCGGCACAAAGTTAGGAGTGGTGCAGCCCTAGTGCAGTTTGGTTCTCGCTCGCGCGCGCCATGTACTTCCGAGTATCAAAAGGCCTCAAAGTAGGCATCCCGCGCCGATATCCACAGTTGACAACGCCTTGAGGCGAGCGCTAAATAAGCCCACCGGGTTTCCAAACTCAGCACAGAGCGCGGCTTCGCGCACGCGGAGAACTGAGAAACCTGCGAGGAGACGAGATGAATAAAGCCGATCTCATTAACCGGATTGCCGCTGGCAGCCGGATCAGCAAAGCGCAGGCAGCGTTGGCAGTCGATACCTCGGTGGACAGCATTACCGCCGCGCTCAAAAAAGGGGAGAGGGTCGCACTCATCGGGTTTGGCACCTTTTCCATTTCCCAGAGAAAGGCGCGCAACGGACGCAATCCGCAAACCGGTGCCACCATCAAAATTGCCGCCCGCCGCGTGGCGAAGTTTACCCCAGGGGCCGAACTGAAGAAAGCAGTCAACCGCGGAAAGTAGAGGCTTTCGATTTAAATTCGAAGGACGGCGGGAGGTCGGTCCCGCCGTTTTTGCGTTTCTGGACTCGCATTCGAACCAGAGGCAGCAGGGCCCATCAAGTGATCCGGTCACTCGGCTCAGCCTTCTCGCCACGATAGACCCGGGAGATACCGCGTACCAATCGCCGCATTGGCAACTGGCCCTTTTCGTCCACGAGAAAGATTTCTCCGGCCCGCGTCCCGCGAAAAAACCATCTCCGCAGGAGCGCCAGATGCTCCATATTTTCCAAAGCCGATTCCGCAGGGTTCGCCAGCAGCGTTCCTAGCGCCGAACCAACCCGCGACTCCATGGACTGAGATTTGGTATGCTCCGCGGATTGAATGGCAAACGCCAATGGCCCGGAAATGCACCCCCGTTCAATCCGAAAAAAATTCACGCATCCCAGGGCAGCACTGCGCTGCACCATAACCCCGGCCAGACGATCCACGTTACGCACGATCTCCGGCAGTTGGCCGATAACCGGCTTCAGTTTCTCCAGGCGCGCATGCTCGCTGGCCGCCTTCTCAAAATTGAGGTCGGCGGAAGCTTGCTCGCGCAGCTGAGCAATCTCCCGCACCAGCGATTGTCCGCCACTTTCCAAATAGGCCCGCACGCGCCTTGCTTCGACGCCATACTCCTGATCGCTGCATCCCTTAAAACACGGCGCCAGACACATTTTCATCTCGGAATATATGCAACCGGGGAATTCCGGATCGGGCTTCAGATCCTCCACGCATCGCCGCATCTTGAAGAAATCGAGTGAATCGCTGGCGAATTTCTCGGCAGCCGCGCGCGAAGGAAACGGTCCATAGTACGCGTTTCCTCCGCCAATTCGGCCAAGCCGCCTTGTAACCGAAGCCCGCGGATAACGGTTCTCCAGATGCAATCTGACCAGCGGTGCGAATCGCAGCCGCAAACGCGCGGCGTAAGTTTCTGGAAAGGCCTTGCGCAAGATCCGATACAGAAGAAAACCTGATTCGAAATCTGACGCCGTGGCCGAGTATTCGATCCAGCGCGCTCGCCCGCGCAGGTTCAGCTTCTTACTGTGTTCTGTGGGCGTCCCCAGTAGACGCTGCAAGCGCCGGCGCAGGTTGGCGGTCTTGCTGATGTAGGGTTCTTCTTGCGGATCGTCGCCGCGCAGCAGAAACACCGCCGGCGCCTCAGGAACAGCCGCAAATATGGCTGCATCATCTTCCGCAACGAATTCCCGCCGTTGGGCAAGCACCCGTCAATTCTAAAGCCGGGCTGCGCGCTCAGGCGGTTGATTCGAACCCGGCTTGGCTACAGGTGCTTATTCACAATGAGCGAACGGCCTCTTGAATCGGAAGATCAGATAAATATCTCCGGGGAGGTGTAAGCTATTTCGCCATGGATGGCAACCCAGCCGTTCGGCTGATTTCTGGAGAGAGATTCCAGGTGCGAAGCTCTACATTTTCGCGGACAAAATCATAAACCTCAATCTCAACTACGAACCGTTCGAGCCCTCGGAGGAGGTCTTCGCGACGTTTATACGTGAACGCCTCAATAAAACGGTGCAGATCCTGATAGCCTCAGGACGCCGTAAACGCCCGTAAGATCTGGGAGCAACAACGGGCACTGCTCGATTGCGCCCTACTGAATCAGGGTTCCGCCGTTCCCGTTCGCCGGCTCCGCCTCCGGGGCCAGCACCACGGCCGCGGCAACCCGGTCTCCAGGTTCCAGGTTTAACAGGCGGACACCCTGCGCGGCCCGCCCCGATTCGCGAATCGTCGTCGAATCCATGCGGATGATCTTGCCGTACTGGCTGATCAGCATGACCTCTGACTTCTCTGTCACCTGCGCAATGCCCACCACTTTGCCATTGCGCTCGGTGGTCTTGACGTTGATCACGCCGCAGCCGCCGCGCCCCTGCAGACGATACTCGTCAGCGGGGGTGCGTTTGCCATAACCGTTTTCTGTCACCGACAGAATCAACGATCCGCGCAGCGGCAACGTTTCATCGGTTGCCGTCGCCTCGGGTAAGCCCGCTTCGACGGCCGCCTTTACCGCCTCGGCCTCGGCTTTCTTGATGTCCCTTGGCGTAGTCGCCATGCCCACCACGTAATCGCCCTTTTCCATGCGGATGCCGAACACTCCATAGGCCTGCCGCCCCATGGAGCGAACGTCTTCTTCGCCGAAGCGGATGGCTTGTCCCTCATGTGTCGCCAGAAACACAATCTGCTGCCCATCGGTCACCGTGGCCGCAACCAGTTCGTCGCCTTGCTCAATGCTGATGGCGAAGATTCCATTCGACCGCACATGCGAAAAATCTTTCAGCTCGCTTTTCTTGACCAGCCCGTTCCGCGTGGTAAAGAAAATGTACTTACTCTCTTCTTCGAGATGGCGCACCGCCAGCATGGTACGCACGCTTTCCCCAGCCTGCAGCCCGACCAGGTTGCCTACGTGCTTCCCTTTTCCCGCCGCGCTCACGTCGGGGATTTCATACACCTTCAGCCAATATACCCGGCCGGTATTCGTGAAGATCAAAATATAAGCATGCGTCGAAGCGATGAACAGATGCTCGACGAAATCCTCGTCGCGCGTTTTCATGCCGGTGCGACCCGTGCCTCCACGGCGCTGCATGCGATATGTAGAAATCGGGGTCCGTTTCATGTAGCCGCCGTGGCTGACCGTAACGGCGACTTGCTCATCGGCGATCAGATCCTCAAGATGGATCTCCGCGGCTTCATCTTCAATCACCGTCCGCCGGTCGTCGCCATAAAGCTTTTTCACCTCTTCCAGTTCTTTTACGATCACGCCGCGCAGTTTTTTCTCCGACGCCAGAATTGATTTGTACTCGGCGATATTGTCGCGCACCTGCGCCAGCTCTTTGCTAATTTCATCAATCGAGAGCTTGGTCAGGCGGTGCAGCTGCAATTCGAGAATCGCATCGGCTTGAATCGCGGTGAACGGCTTGTCCGCGTCCAGCTTCGGGGCCCGGCCGGTGACGTTGATGTCAATTTTCTTCCCGCCGAAGTACGCCACTAAATTCTCGCGAGCATCTGCGCGATTGGCGCTGGCCCGGATAATCGTAATGACGTTATCCAGATGGTCGAGCGCCGTGAGATAACCTTCCAGAATGTGCTCGCGGTCTTGTGCTTTCGCCAATAAATACGCGGTCCGCCGCCGTACCACATCGACCCGGTGATCGATGAAGCACTGAATCGCCGGAATCAGTCCCAGTTCTTTCGGCTGGTTATTCACTACCGCCAGCAAAATCATGCTGAAGCTTTCCTGCATTTGCGTATGCTTGAAAAGCTTGTTGAGCACAATCTGCGGCTCGGCGCCGCGCTTTAGTTCGATCACAATGCGCATTCCATCGCGATCGCTCTCATCGCGAATGTCGGAGATATCTTCGATGTCTTTGTTGTTCACTAGCTCGGCAATGCGCTCGATCAAACGCGCCTTGTTCACCTGATAAGGAATCTCGGTGACAATAATCGCCTGCCGGTCTTTATTGAAAGTCTCAATGCTGGCCTTCGAGCGCATCATGAAGCGGCCGCGCCCGGTGCGATACGCTTCGTAGATTCCGCTCTTGCCGTGAATAATTCCGGCCGTCGGAAAATCGGGGCCCTGCACGAACTTCAATATCTCCGGCAACTGCGCGTGCGGATTATTCACCAACGCGATGGTCGCATTCACAATTTCCGTCAAATTGTGCGGCGGAATTTTCGTCGCCATGCCGACGGCAATTCCATCCGATCCGTTCACCAGCAAATTCGGAATCCGCGTGGGCAGAACATCCGGCTCGACCTCGCTGCCGTCGTAGTTCGGGCGGAAATCCACCGTATCTTTATCCAGGTCTTCCAGTAGCGCCGTCGCCACCTGCGCCAGCTTGGCCTCGGTATAACGATCGGCCGCGGGAGGGTCTCCATCCACCGAACCAAAATTTCCCTGCCCAAAAATCAGGGGATAGCGCAAGCTCCAGGGCTGTGCCAGCCGCACCAACGCGTCATACACGGCCAGGTTGCCATGGGGATGGTATTTGCCCATCACCTCTCCCACGATCCTGGCGCACTTACGCGTCGCCCGGTTGGGGGCAAGCCCCATCTGCTGCATGGTGTAAAGAATTCGCCGGTGAACCGGCTTCAACCCGTCGCGCACATCCGGCAGCGCGCGGCCAATAATCACCGACAATGAGTACGCCAGGTACGAACTGCGCATCTCCTCTTCAATGTTGACCGGTTGAATATTGGCTGCGCCCGGGCCGCCATTGCTTGGAGGAGGTGTTAAAGGTAGCTCAGGATTTTGATCGTCTGCCATGATTTAGTCTCTGCTTTTCAGACCGGCGGGACCCGAAACGCGACACCCGCAAGCATCGCATTACGGCTGCCCAGGGTGCTCAATTGCACCCCTATCGCGGGCGCCCGATTTAGCCGTAAACAATTGCAATCTAAGGTGGTTAGTGCGGAGCCGAATAATCTTCATTGTATCACGAAAGGCATAGTTCTGGGGCACACAAATGCGCCCTGTGAAGGAGCGGTTGCGCTAAAACATATTTGGGGTTGGCCCGGTAATTCGCTAATATCACCCCGGGATTTTCATGCCTGTCCTGATCGTCCTCTTCGTTTCCTGGCTCCTCATGCGCGGCATGGGAGCGCTAGGGCTATCTGCGTTCGCGACTTGGCGCGATTCGGCTCGCTTCGCCCTCGCCGCCATGTTCGTGTTCACGGCGTCCGCCCATTTCACCCAGATGAAACACGATATGGCAAAGATGATTCCACCAGTCTTCCCGCAGCCCCTACTGATCGTCTACCTCACCGGCATTCTGGAGTTGTTGGGTGCAGCCGGCTTGATCTTGCCCCGAACCCAGGCGGTCGCGGCTGTGTGCTTGATCGCGTTGCTGATTGGGATGTTTACTGCCAACGTACATGCCGCGCTCACGGGCATAACCCTTCGCGGCAAGCCCGTAACTCCGCTATGGCTGCGCACGCCCATGCAAATTCTGTTTATTGGGCTACTGTGGTGGTCGGCGAAACTATAGTCCAAATCAGGGACGGGTGATAACTTCCGTGGCCGAACTCGGCAACCTGAACCTCACGCCGCGCTCCTGGCTCGCGAGTGCCGTGGCAGGCAAATCCAGCGTTCTCAGCTGGATGTTCTTGGTCCAATATCCATCCGTCCAGTAATTGCCGTTCGCGTAGAGAACTCCGTTCGCAATTGTGTACTGGCGCACTTGCTCACGATGGCCATCGCGGTACACCAACTCCACGGGCAGCAGTTCTGCGGAAGACGTTTCTCGCGAAAGATCCGGCTGTTGCCGGCTCCCGCCCGATTTCGCCGTCATGCCATGGGCTGACGTGGACTTCGCTTTCTCTCCGTCGGGTTCACCGACCCGCGCGTAGTGGTCGCCCTGCCATTCGATCAACAGCGGCTCCGCGGGCACTTCTTTCGCCACCGTAGACGCTCCCGCAGGCGCGGCTACCATGACCACCTGAACCGGATTGTCGGTCGCGGCTGCGAGCGCGCCGCCGTCGTCATCATCGTAAAAGTAGGGTTCGCCCCACAGCAGCGGAGAATAGCCGCGACCCGCGCCATTGCGTTCCGGATAGCGCCTGCGTGCGCCCTGGGAGTTGAGGCGATTCGTAATCAACCTGCCCCCGGCCCGAATTCCACCGGACGCACTTCTGATCTGCGCATGCACCGGAAGCAGGAAAATTCCTGCGACCAACGCCGCGCTCAGTGCGGACTTGAACGTGGCTGATTGAGATCTAAACATGACTAATTCTTTGTCAGCGGAACTGGCAGCTGAAAATCGATTCCCCGGTCGTCATTCTCTTTCCCGGTTGCGGTCAAATCCAGATCGGCAAGGGCGATCCTGGTGCGCCTTCCCGGGGTCAGGTCAAAGAGCGTCGCGCCGACAATCGCATAGTTCCGCACCTCCAGCTGATGACCGTCCTTGAAAACCAATAATGTCGTGGGCCGGTCGCTGTTGGGCGCGGCATCTGGCGCCGAATCGGCCGAAGGATCCCCGCTCTCCGCCGCAACTTCCGTCTCCTGCGCTTCGTCCATGCGTTCGCCGTAAGCGGCTTCCGCAACCGAACTCGGTAGCGAAGAGCCGCGCCGGTCAAAAATCGTGGGGCCGGGAGCATCGTCGCCTGCGTTGTCTGGCGGCTGCCCGGAATCGTCCACGTCCTCGGCAGACTGATCCAGAGGATAAACCGCATATGGCACCGCGTATACCTCGCCCACGACGTAGGGATGGTGAGGATTGTGCCCATTTTGCGAGCCGTGGCCATTCCACTTCGGCGTCACGCAGCACCGCGGATGATTTAAAGAATGGTTTGCACCGGGGTACCCTAGCGATCCGGCCGGGCTCGCACCCGTGTAAACCCCGTGGGCCGACGCGCTGGAGGTGCTGGGAGAGAACGCCGTGGGACCGGGATGAGTCTGGGCACCGGCAGGGAACGCGAGCATGGTAACCATCAGCCCAAAAGCCGCCACCGACGCTGGAATCAGCCGCCGCACACGTAAATCATACTCCCTACGCCGTTTCGAGGTTCATCTCTTTCTGCATTGCAATCTGTGAGTTAGAACCGTGTGGTTGTGCGGGAATCGGGCCACCAACCGGGGAGTTTACCCGACTGCCCCAATTCTCGCCAACTCCCACAAATTCCAAATTGCCTGCACTCCTAGCAATCCCAACACGCAAGCCATCACCAAGCGGCGATGCGGCGTCTCCAGCAAATCCGCGGACACGCCAGCCACGAACACAAACAGGAAGGGCAGCGCCAGAAATTGGAATCCCAGCCCGGGATGATGCGGCATGGCAATCGCCAAAATCAGAAAGACCGCTGCCACTCCCAGCGGAGCATGATTGCCGAAATAACGTGCCCGCGGCCACATCCCATAGGCGATGAGCGCAGCCGGCAACGCAATCACTAACGCCGGACTGCTTTCCCGCAATTGCAGTAACACCTGCTGATACGCCCCACCCATGGCGAAGGCTCGCGGCGCAAAACCGAAGAAATTTGCGTCTCGCATTCCCTGGAAAAAAGCCGCGGGATGGAAAGCATAAGCGCCGAACAGCAGTAACGCTGCCACACCGCAGGCCGACGCCCAAATCGCAAGCGCAGCGGTCTTGCGGGCAGGCGCCAGGTAGAACATAAAGCCCAGCGCCATGGGCGCGGCAACCACCAGCGAGAATTGGGTCCCCACCGCCAGGGCCAGCGAGATTCCCAGCAGCACGATGCGGCGCCAGTTCCACAACACCACCTCGCGCGGCGCGTACAGAGTATGCGCCACCGCGATTGCCGTAAAGATGGCGCCAAACGCCCCCCACGCGGCGCCGGTCTCAGGCTCCGCGAACCAAAGCGCACTGGCACGCAGAATTCCCGGAGAAAAACAATACAGCGCCAGTGCAACATATCCGCCCATATTGCCGTACAAGCGCCGGGCTACATACCACAGCGACGCCCCCAGCAACACGCCAAACATGAGCCATGGCGCGCGCGCCAGCCATCCCCAATAGAAAATCGAATCGGCTTGCAAGGGCCGCAGCCACAACAAAAGCGGAGCAGACGCTGCCAGGTACCAAAGTGGTGAGTGATAAGGGTCGTAACTCGTGGCCCCGTCGTGCGACGCGCCAGCCGTGCCCTGCCCTCGCCATTGCCGCAGGCCCTGCTGAATTCGTACCATCTCGGAGTCGGTCACTCCCACCCGGAGGAACCCTCGATCCGCCAACCAGATACATTGCGCCAGAAAGATGAGCAGCAGCATTCCGGCGAGAACTTGCGGTTGTCCGAAACGTTCGTGCGTAAAAAATCGGCCCATGAGGCGAAGGCAGTGTTTTACCATGTCCGGGACCTTTCCGGAAATTACGCCATGCCTGAGCCTGCTGAAAATCCGCCGTCAGCCGACCGCAATCTAGCTGCTTTCGATTCCGGGAAGGTTACGCGGCGTTCTCTTCCGGAGCTTCCCGAGGCTATCTTCGTCGGGCGCGACGGGGTACGTTGGGTCTGGCGGCTCCTGGTTTATCTCCTGATTCGTGAAATTTTGTATCTCGGTCTCAGCGTTCTTCTCAACTACGCTGATCGCGCCGGCGTTCTTTATCTTTGGACGAACCTGATGGCCGAGGGAATCATGCTGCTCTCCGCCGTTCTGCCAGCTGTGCTGCTGGCGCCATTGGAGCTGCGCCGCTTTGCGGACTTCGGCATGCCGCTGCGACGAGCCTTCGGAAAATTATTTTGGGCCGGCGCGGGCTGGGGATTCAGCGCCATCACCCTACTCTTGCTGGCCGTGCGCGGCGCCGGAGCCCTTGAGATCACCCACCTCTCCCTGCATGGCGGACGCATCTTAAAATTCGCTTTATTCTGGGGATTTTATTTTCTGGTCGTTGCCCTGGCCGAGGAATTCTATCTGCGCGGCTACACCCAGTTTACGTTGACTCAAGGGATTGGTTTCTGGCCTGCGGCAGTGGCACTTTCGACCGCATTCGCAATTCTGCATCGCGACAATCCCGGCGAAACCATGGCCGGTCTCACCGGCGCTGGACTCATCGGATTATTCTTCTGCCTGACTCTGCGCCGTACCGGCACGCTGTGGTTCGCGGTGGGCTTTCACACCGCCTGGGATTGGGGCGAAAGCTATTTCTACTCCGTTCCCGACAGCGGCACGGTGGCTCCCGGCCACCTAATGAAGACTTTGCTGCACGGCCCCACTTGGCTCACGGGAGGCTCGGCCGGTCCTGAGGGCAGTGCGCTTCTGTTCCTGCTGATCGTTCTCTTATGGATCGCCTTCAGCCGCGTCTATCGCACCATTCAGCAGCCAGCAACCATCGGTTGACACAGCATGTATAGCGCGGAGCCGCCCTGAGAGCGAAGCCGAAGGGGGCCGTCGCCCGCGTGTCTCCTCATCACCACGACCTACCATGAGTAGTGCACCGTATAGGTGATCACCTGTTCTCCATCGGGCGCAACTGTCACGGGAAACTCGACGGTCTGCGCGTCTTTTTTGTTCGAGTCCTGCGACTGGGCCGTCAGTCTCCAATTGTTCCAGCGATACAGGTGTTCGACTACGCGCACGTTTACCGCTTCTTTCTTATGATTGCGCACGCGAACTTCAAATGATTCGTCCATCCAGTGATGACTTGCATCGACGTGATAATCGGTCCGCTTGCGCTCTCCCACAACGTCGAATGCGTTGCCGGTATAGAGGCGGATGGTTTCCTCCTTGGGCGTGTGATCAATCGTATTTTCCCCGATGAACTCCAGGTGCCCGTCGGTGTCGCGGCGATAGAAACGCAGCTTCCCTTTGGGCAGCGCCATGCCCATGTGATTGGCCTCTGAATTTTTGAACTCCTCCATCACCCAGACCTTTGAGGTCGAGGCTGTACCGTAATTCGGCTCCTGACGGATCTGCTCCGGGTTGTAGTAGCCGTATGCGCCGGTATCCGCGCCGTCGTACACATACAGTCTCTGGGCGCGGATCTGGTTGGCGCTGACGAATTCCACCTGTTTGGTTTCTTCGTCATGCAACGTGGTGGAATGCTCCAGGGTGTAGAGATGAAATTCGTCAAAGGACTTTTCGGTCACGGCGGGTGCAGCGGCCACTTCGTCTCCACCTTTCGCCATAGCCATCAGCCGTCCGGCCACCGCAGCCGGTTGAATCTTGTTGACGTCGCCCGCTAATAATTTAATGCGCGCATTCTCGAATGTCTTACCGCTGTGGTTTTGCATGGTGATCCAGCCGATCATGTCGAGCAGGTCTGACTTTTCTCCGGCGCTCGACTTCGCATTCAACTTGTCGGAAACGACCAGGTTGTAGTCGGCTTGCCAGCTCATGCCGCTGCTCACGTAAGAAATCTCGGCGTCAAACTTACCCGCATCCGGCGTCTGCAACATCCATGAGAGCGTGGGCCTCAGAATCGAATCGCTGCCGAGCGCCGGAAACAGTGGCTGGCCGGGCAATCCGAAGCGCAGTACGCCGTCGACCTGGATAATCGGCTGACCAGGCCCGGGTTGCTGATAGCGCTCTGCGTATGATGAGCTGGGAATGTAGCCGCTGCGAATCACTTTGCCCTTCACCGTGATGTCTTTGCCATCGGGCGTACGCCCGATGGAGAAATCGATCTCCTTACCTTCATAGAAAGAAAGCAGTAGCTCTTGCGAAATGGGATCGTTGCGATAATTCTGCTCGAGGATCTGCAGCGGCCGTCCGGCGGGGTCGCGCAGGATGACGGAGTCAGGCTCGAGGTAGGCAGCCACGCCGGCGTAGGTTACCTGATTCACGCCAGCCTTCAAATCGAGCGGCAGGCGCGCGCGCGCGACGAAGAAATTCTGGTTGTAGATGGTGAGTGTGGGCGCGGATGCATCACTCGTAATTTGCTCCTGGGCCAGGCTCGCGCCACAGAAGAAGATCAGAATCAGCAGAAGTTTTTTCATAGCGTTCCCTGTTCGGCGGCTGTAGAGGTCTCGCCTGCCTAAGGGGAGAACGCAGCGGGGCAAGGAGCTTGCAGGGAGAATTTCTTGCGGCACAGTGTTTACGCGTAAACGTATCGTCAGTACAGCCACGTCAGCACAATATAACTAGCGAAGATTCAGAGGGAAGGGAGGGGGAATCTCACGGATTTCGCTTTTTGTTCATTTGAGGCGAAGGTGGACGAACGGTACGCTGGTCGCTCCACTGCGCCTCGCTACGCGGGTTCAGGTGGGACGGGTGAGGACACCGGTCGCTCCACGTTCAGGGCTAACCGATTGCGTGTTAAAGTGTGTTCATGGCAAACACACGGAGCACAACCCTCAGCATACGGCTAAAGCCGGAAACCAAGAAGCGGCTGGCGAAGTTGGCGGAGGCGTCGGGCCGCAGTTCGAATTTTCTGATCGCGGATGCGGTGGAAGTTTACGTTTCCGACCAGGAAAGGATGCTGGCCGAGGTTCGCCTGGCGGATCGGCAGGTCCAATCGGGGCACTACATCAAGAACGAGGATATGAAGGCGTGGCTTTTGTCTTGGGGAACCGATCGTGAGTTGCCGGTTCCGAAGTGCGCCTGCGGCAAGGCTCACGATGACGAGACGCTGTGCCGGTAGAGATTGTCTGGTCCGCTTTGGCGCGAACCCGGCTCCGGGAAATTCGCGCTTACGTGGCTCGTGACAAACCGGAAGCCGCGGAACGGCTTGCCATGCGGATTGTCGCCATGGTCGAAGCACTGCGAAGCCACAGTCATCTGGGCCGGGCCGGTATAGAACCGGGAATTCGGGAGTTGGTCATTGGAGGGACTCCGTACATAGTCTTGTATCGCGTGCGGGGCGATCGTGTGGTTATCGCTACGATTTGGCATGGGGCGCAGCGGAAGAGACCGGAGTGAATGATCCGACGACTACGCCGAGATTGGACGGGCGAGACGCCCGTCGCTCCACGGCTTCAGCGTCTGGGCCCGGCCGTGTAGAACCGGGAATTCGGGAGTTGATCATTGGAGGGCCCCGCACATCGTCTTGTATCGAGTGCGGGGCAATCACGTGGTTATCAGCAGGATCTGGCGTGGGGCACTGCGCCATTCTGGTCGAGTCCTCGAAGAAATGACGCTCCCTTCACCTTGGCGGAGTCGCTTCGATGCCGATTACCTTGAACCGATGAGCGTGCAGTTCTCCCTTAGCGTTCGGTCCCATCAACTCAATGTCTCCGTTGTCGAAAAATCGAGCTTTGTAAGGGCCAGGAGGCGGTAATTTGTTGCCCTCCAACGTGTAGGTATTGGATTGGATCGTCGCTGTGACCTCAGCGTGTCGATGTGAGGTTATTCGAGTAGTGGTCTGCTCCTGGGCACAAAATCCTTTCATAAACGCGGTTTGAGGATTGTTGCAGGCGGGGTTAGGCGGGGTTAGGCGGTTGCGCTGTCGTCTTGGTGCCGGTCGCTTCGGTGACAATTTTGGCCGAAATTACCGTTGAGTTCTCGGGGTAGTCAGCAGGGTTGACGCTGTCCTTCGCAGCTGCAAAACTTGCTGAGAGAACCACCAGCAAAATGCCTGTCTTCGCAACTACTGATCTCATATTTCTCCCTCCTCTTTGGGGATTGAAATGGGTTTTAGATAAAAACCATCGTGACCACTTGGGATTAACCGCCTCACCGTCACTCTTCAGAATTCCGGTTCTATGACTGATCGCGACGGGACAATCGTGGTTTCGCCGGGCTCAGACACCCCGCAAGGCGCTGTTAGATATCCAGGTTCTTTACGTCCAGCGCGTTTTCTTCGATGAATTTGCGGCGGGCTTCGACGTCTTCGCCCATCAGCGTGGTGAAGATGGTTTCGCACTCGGCGATGTCTTCGAGCCTGACGGCCAACAGAGTGCGGCGCTCGGGGTCCATAGTGGTCTCCCAAAGCTGAGGAGCGGTCATTTCGCCCAGGCCCTTGTAGCGCTGCACAACTAAATCCTTGCGGCCTTCGCCGAGCACGTACTCAAACAATTCGCGCGGCGTAGATTTCTCCACGATCTGTGGTGCAGCCGGTTTTTTTCTGGCCGAGGGCTTAGCAGATTTTTTGGGCGAATCCTCGGCATCGCCATCCTGCGCATCGCCCGCATCAAGCTCTTCTTCTTCGCTGGCTTTCTGCGCAGCTTTGTCGACACTCTCAATCACGAAGGGCGGCTCCATATATTGCTCAATCTGCTTGAACTTGGAAAGCAGTTGGCGATACTCGGCTGCGGACGCCAATTCCCAGTTGATTAAATGCTCAGCGCCCTGGGAGTTGAGGTAGCGCACTTCCCAGAGGTTGTGTTCTTCGTCAAAACGGCTTTCAACTTCCTTGAATTGCCGCTCTTTTTGCAGTTTCTTCAATTCTTTTTCCAGCTTTTCGATCTTTTTCGGCGCAGCTTGTTTGTCGCCTTCAAAATCGGCGCGCTTAGAGAGATCGAGCTTGGGCAGCAACTCGGTGACACTTTCATCGCGCAGCCGCTTGCCGACTTTGTCAAACAACTTGAGGTATTCATCGAGCACATTCATGAAGCGCGAAAGGTTGGCGCCTTCCAGCTTGGCCGCGCCTTCGCCGTAGCGGACAATGAGCCCGTCCGACGCGCGCTTCACCATAACTTTTACGTACTCGCGGTCGTCCTTGATGTACTGCAGCGATTTGCCCTTCTTGATCGAATAGAGCGGCGGCTGCGCGATGAACACATTGCCACGTTTGATCAACTCCTGCATGTGGCGGAAGAAAAACGTGAGCAGCAAAGTGCGGATGTGACTTCCGTCAACGTCGGCGTCGGTCATCAGGATGATCTTGCCGTAGCGAACTTTAGCGGGATCGAAGTCTTCCTTGGAGATGCCGGTGCCGAGCGCGGTAATCATGGCGCGAATTTCCTCGTGGGCCAGCATCTTGTCGTAACGGGCCTTTTCGACGTTGAGAATTTTCCCCTTCAACGGAAGGATGGCCTGAAAGCGGCGATCCCGGCCTTGCTTCGCGGTGCCTCCGGCGGACTCGCCCTCGACGAGAAACAATTCGCAGCGGTCAGGCTGGCGCTCGGAGCAATCGGCAAGTTTTCCCGGCAGCCCGCCGCCATCCAATGCGCCTTTGCGGCGCGTGAGATCGCGGGCTTTGCGGGCGGCCTCGCGGGCGCGGGCGGCGTCAATGGCTTTGTTGATGATCTTGCGGGCCACGGTGGAGTTCTGCTCAAAGAACGCGCCCAGCCGCTCGTTGATAAGTGCCTGCACCACACCGGCGATATCGGAATTCAACTTGCCCTTGGTCTGGCCCTCGAACTGGGGCTGCGGCAGCTTGACGCTGATGACTGCGACCAATCCTTCGCGCACATCATCGCCGGTAAGATTTTCTTTTACGTCTTTAAACAGTCCCATCTGCTGGCCCGCATAGTTGATGGTGCGGGTAAGCGCCATCCGGAAGCCGGAAAGATGGGTACCGCCATCCACGGTGTTGATGTTATTGGCAAAACTGAACACCGACTCGGAGTAGCCATCGTTATATTGCAGCCCGATCTCCATGACTACGTCATTGCGCTCGGCTTCCATGTAGATGGGCTTGTCATGCAGCACGGTCTTGCCGCGGTTCAGGTGTTTAATAAACTCGGCAATGCCGCCGTTGTATTTGAACTCGGCAGTTTTCGGCTCACCGGTTTTTGAGTCGGTGGTGCGCTCGTCGGTAAGCGTGATCAGCAAGCCTTTATTCAGGAAGGCCAACTCGCGCAAGCGCTGCGCAAGCGTGTCGAAGTTGTAGTCGCTGACGGTGAAAATCGTCTTGTCAGGCAGGAAGTGAACTTTGGTGCCGCGCTTTTTTGTCGCGCCGGCTTTCTTCAGCTTGCTGGTCGGGTCGCCCTTCGAGTAAGTCTGCTCCCAGGTAAAACCATCGCGCCAGATTTCAAGATCAAGATCTTCACTGAGCGCGTTGACACAGGAAACACCCACGCCATGCAGACCGCCCGAAACTTTGTACGAAGAAGCATCGAATTTGCCGCCGGCATGCAACTTGGTAAGCACGACTTGCGCGGCGGGGATTTTTTCCCCGTCGATATCCATCGTATCCACGGGAATGCCGCGGCCGTTGTCCACGACGGTGATGGAATTATCAATGTGAATGGTCACTTCGATCTTGTCGGCGTGGCCGGCAAGTGCCTCGTCCACGGAGTTGTCTACCACCTCATAGACCAAGTGGTGCAGTCCCATCTCGCCGGTCGAGCCGATATACATGGCCGGACGTTTGCGAACGGCTTCCATACCCCCGAGAACTTTGATGGAATCGGCGTTGTAATCGCCATTGCCGTTGATGGGAGTCAACTTCGTGTTTTTCGGTTCCGCAACAGGGGCGGTGATTTCCTTTGTGGCCATTCCACTCCGTAGAGAACGCCGGACTCAGGCTTTGGCTGGTGGCCCGTTTCCGGTGCGCTTAAACCGACTCAAATGACTGAAATTATTAACACTTATGGGCCCAGCAGATGATCTCAATTATAGCACAGAAAAGGTGGCTTTTGAGGCCTGCATCTGCTCCATAACTCCTGATTCTGGAGTGGCTTAGGGGTCAGCGGAAATCACGGTTTGGGCTTTGCAATAGAGGGAGCAGTCCGGGGCGAACCTGGGTTAAAATTCAGGCCCCCGACGAGGTCGTCGATTTCGTCATTCTGGCCGACGATAAACGTGAACGATACGATATAGCCCTTCTGGATCATGACCAATGACGCCTGCTGCATGGTCAGTTTGCCGAGATCTTTGGAGAAATCTTCGCGCGGCAGCGTTTTTGCTCCGACGGAAAACTCGTAGGGTTGGTTGATCACCTTGAAGCCTTTCGCCTTGGTGATTTCTTCGAGCGGGCCGAAATAATCTGCGGCAATTTTCAGACCGGGATACGACTTCACGCTTTCGGCGGCGATCACGACAGCGGAGTTAATGGTGTCGCCAGTGACCTCCGGTGGGCGCTCAAAGATGGCCAGGAGCACCTGCGCTTGCGACACGTCGGCGGTCTTGCTGTCCGAGTCCTCATCCCGCATCTCAGCGGTGCGCTCGACCCAGCCGTAGGGAACCTTGTAAGAAAAACCGAAGAAGGAGTTGCGGTAGAGGCCATTGCTGATGCCGTTTGAATTTCTTGCCGCCTGCTGGCCAGCGGCGGAGGGCAAAAGCAAGAGAATTGCACCGAGCCCGCACAAAGCCAATCGCACCATGCCACTGATCGTAGCCTGCCTGACCGCGAAGCAAAAGGGGGCACAGGCAATATTTCTCCTCTCCAACCCGCGAGTGCGGTAAAGGATTAAAAGAATGGTGCCGATAGACGATTGGCAGTTAGTCGAAGACGCGGGGGGGAGAACACACTCCGATGACCGGAACCATACGAAGCATGATTGACCAGCTGGTGGAGAAGCGGGCCAAGGGAAATCCTCTGGTAGTTGAGACCACGAAAGCCAAGCTCTTTTTTAAGGGAATCAACGTGGAGTCGTTCGACCGGTCATCCCCGGACGACCCGTTGGTGGAAGAGAGAATTCGCGAGATTGCGGCCGACTGGGGAGTGGCTCTTTAGGCCAGAAAGGATCGTCCTTGTGCCAATCATCACCGGACACTCGAGCCAACCGCTCGACCAAGCCGTGGAAGAGCTGAAAACGCAATGCGGAGAGGCCCAGCCGCGCGTGGTGATCTTTTTTGCCTCGACGAAGTACGACCCGCATCGGCTCAGTGACAGACTGCAGGCAGCCTTTGCGGGAGCCTGCGTGGTGGGTTGCTCAACGGCGGGGGAGATCATCTCCGGGCGAATGATGACCGGGGAACTGGTGGCGATGTTTTTGCCAGCCGATGTGGTGGAGGATGCTGCGGTTTCAGTGGTGAATGGCCTGCGCGCCCGAATGGATGAACCGAATGCCACCTGTGATTTCGCACAGCGCTTTCAAATCGCACCATCGTCGCTGGATCTTACGCGCCAGGTCGGGGTGGTTCTGGTGGATGGCTTGAGTGGTGCCGAGGAGCGGCTGATGGAAAAGATTGGCGACTGCAGCGATGTCTTGTTTGTCGGTGGAGCGGCTGGCGATGATTTGAAATTCGAACGGACTTTCGTCTGCAGCGGAGGAAAGGCCTATAGCGACGCTGCGGTGCTGATTCTTCTCCGTGTGAAGCGTGGCTTCGAGATCCTGAAGACCCAGAGTTTCATACCGGCTGGGCGGCGCCTTACCGCGACCCGGGTGCGCGAGAGCGAACGGATGGTACTGGAGTTTGATGACAAACCCGCGACGGAAGCCTACGCGGAGGCGATCGGGGAGCGCGTCGCCGACATCTCCAGCCATTTTATGGACCGGCCATTGGGATTGATGGTGAACGGCGAGCCATTCGTGCGCAGTCCGCAGAGAATCGATGGAACCAGCATGGTCTTCTACTGTCAAATCAGGCTGGGCATGTCTTTGCAGCTGCTCAGGAGCACCGACATCGTGGCTGACACGCGGGCCGCGTTCGAAGCCCGCAAGGCGGCCATGGGACATATCTCAGGGCTGATTGACTTTCACTGCATTCTGCGCACTCAGGACCTGCGCAAACAGAACCGCTGTGAGCAATATGGCGCGATCTTCGCGGGCCTGCCGGCGATTGGCTTCAGCACCTATGGCGAAGAGTACCTCGGGCACATGAACCAGACCTCAACGATGCTGCTGTTCCGCTAACCATCGTCCGGGATTCAGGAACGAATCAGGCTGCCCTTCCCAACACCGGCTGCGAGCAGTGAGCGCACCGGCGGGCGTCGATGGGAATCTCGCTCAGGCACTCGGGGCATTTCTTGGTGGTGGGGTCGGCGGGCGCGGGAGCTTTATGCATGCGTGCGACCAGCGCGTTGATGGGAGTGACCACGAAGAAATAGACGGCCGCGGCAATGAGCAAGAACGAAATGCCGGCGTTGATGAAGTCACCGACAGGAAACACGCTTCCATGGATCGTGAAACTGACTGCGGAGAAATCGGGTTTGCCGACCACCGCCGCGATGAAGGGGGTGAGCAAGTCTTTCGTAAGTGCGGTGACTACGCCGCCGAAGGCTGCGCCGATCACGACACCGACCGCCATGTCCACTACATTGCCGCGAAGAATAAATTGCTTGAATCCACTGAGCATAAATGCCTCCCACCAAAGTGTCGCGATAGCCTAGCGGTTCAGGGGGAGGACGTCAAGCAGGGAAAGTCCGGGAAAGATGTCAGGTCAGCGCCTGACATCTCCCCCAGAATCTCAATTCCTAATTATTGCTGGACCACATCCCGTGATTGCAACACAAATTTGATATTGCGCTGCCGGTTCAGGGTTGAGGTTTGGTACAAGTCCATCTGCTCGAGGGGGAAGGCGGTCTCCTCTCCGCTGGCAGAAACACAATGCAGCTGGCCGGCCTGCACCCAATATTCGCGGGCGAGATAAGCCTGCCCGCCAACCATCGCAATGACCGTCAACTTATCGTTAGCCGATGGCGAAGCTGGCGGTTGCGCCGCTTGGGACACCGCCGGAGCATAGGCAGCCTCGGGCATTCTGAGGGTAGCCTGCTGCAGCGTGGCCACCGGCCGCGCCATCCGATAGGAGGACGGCTCATACTGGCTGGGACTCGCCCACGGCGGCATGGGGTTGTTACGCGCCGTCTGGAACGGGACCTCAACATCTTCCATCAGACGAAGAGAAAGCCGGCTCTCTCCCTTGAGGGCGGGAAAGGGTCCGCGCGCCGGCAGGGTCAGAATCTTGATCGGCCACAAAACCGGGATCGTCCATTCCACCGCATCGCGCACCGGGTGGCCCTTGCCGCGGATCTTGCCCTCGGCATCCACTTTCATGTGCGGGCTGGACACCACTTTGGCGGCGAGCGGAAGGATTTGCGCGCCGGGCAGGATGATGCGGTCAAACTCGACATCGAGCCAGCCTTTACCCACGAAATGGCCGGGATTTTTGGCGTCTTCCAGTTGGCCGCCAAGTTCCGCGCCGCGCGGGAAGACGGAGTGGCCGAAAGCGCCGAGCGGCCCTAAATGGCAAAGAACGGGATCGCCCACCTGCGCGGTTTTTGCGGAAAAGTAATGTTCGCTGACCGTACACTGCAAAATGGTTCCGGCAGGGATGATTTCTCGGGCAGAGGCCTGGGTAACACCGAGCACCAGTGCGCTGAGAACGAGGATCAACAGGAAGGAAGTGCGGGACATAAAACCTCCTCGGGAACGGATGAAGGAGCACAACCCCAAATAGGTGGCGAAACTATAGCATGGAAGGGATGTGCGAAAGACAAGAAAAAAGGCGCTGGACCGGCGCCTCGGACGAAAGCGGGAATGTGGGATCTTCTTCTTAAATTCTGAGAATTTCAGATCCGCATCGGCATTACGATGTAGCGGTACTTGTAGTCTTCGCTCTCGGCGGGACGGAGCTGGCCGGCGGACTGAGCGTCTTTCAGTTCAAGCTTGACATCGCCCGCGCCTACGGCTTTCAGAAATTCTAAAATGTACTGCGCATTGAAGCCGATGGTGAGTGAGTCGCCGTTGTAATCGGTTTCGAGCGAATCCTCGGATTCGCCGGTCTCGGCCGATGAGGCGGAAAGCTTCAACTCGCCTTTTTCCAGTTTGATCCGTACCGCGCGCGAGCGTTCGTCGGCAAATTGTGCTACGCGCGAAATAGCCGCGCCGAACTCGTCGCCATGCAGAGTGATGCTCTTGCTGTTGTCTTTGGGCAGAACGGCTTCGAAGTTGGGGAACTGCCCGGTCAGTTGGCGCGAGGTCAGCAGGCGAGGCCCGATGCGAAAGAACAGCGTGGATTCGTCTTTGGCGAAATCGATGGTTTCGACCTCGGCCGAATCCACCAGCGACTTCAGTTCGTCCATGGCCTTCTTCGGCACCAGAGTCTTCATCTCGCCGGAGATACCGTCGAACTTTTCGCCGTTGCGCTCGATGTGCGCCAAGCGGTGGCCATCGGTAGCCACCATCGTGATCGATTCCGGTTTCAACACCATCAGCGCGCCATTCAGCGTGTAGCGCGATTCTTCATTCGCAATGGCAAAGCCGGTTTTTGCGATCAGGCCGCGCAGAACCTGGGCGGGAATTTGCATCACGCCGGCGGTGGGAAACGCGGGCAGGCTGGGAAAATTCGAGCGCGCCATGCCCACCATCTTTGTGTTGGACCGGCCACAGCGAATGCTGACCCAGTGATTTTCCAGCAGCTTAATGGTGATGTCGGCATCGGGCAACAGCCTGACGTAGTCATGCAGCTTGCGGGCCGGGATCGTACACGCGCCCTCTTTCTTCACCTTGGCATTACAGGAAGTGCGCAGGCTGAGATCTAAATCGGTCGCGGTGATGGAGAGTTTGTCTCCCGCAGCTTCAAACAAATAGTTGGAAAGGATGGGGATGGTCGTTTTACGCTCAACCACGCCTTGCGTCGCGGTAAGCTCCCGCAGAAGCTCGGATTTGCTGACCGTAATTTCCATGGTGCTGGTTACCACTGCCGGTGTCGCTAACGCCTCAACTGCCATAAGTGGACTACCCCCATTATGCGCGCCCAGGCTGGTGGGATACACCGTTATATCAAAAGAGAATCCGCGACACTAGCGAAAGGCAGCAACTTTTGGCGGAAGCCTTAAGTTTGCACTGAAGTTGGTGCGAAGTTGAGGAGTCCAGCGGGCAAACCGTTGCGCTGGCATCCTCACCCGTCTGGTCCTGGGGACGACTACCCGCCCAACTGCTCGGTCAACTTATTGATCAGCCGGTTCAGATCTTTGTCTTCGGCACGTTGCTTCTCGATCTTTTCGACCGAGTGTAGAACCGTGGTGTGATGCTTGCCGCCGAACTGGCGCCCTATTTCGGGCAGGGAAGCTTCGGTCATGTGCTTGGCCAGATACATGGCAATCTGCCGCGGATACACGATGGCCCGCGAGTTATTCTTGGCCTTGATCTCAACCAGGCGCAGGCCAAACTGCTCAGCCACGGCCTTCTGAATGGCCTCGATGGTGATCTTGCGGGCTTGGGAATCAATGAAGTTCTTCAGGACCTGCTGCGCGTAGGGCAGGGTGATTTCAGCCCCAATCAGCGAGGAGTGCGCCACCAGCCGGATGAGCGCACCTTCCAGTTCACGAACGTTGGAGCGGATGTTGGAGGCGATGTAGAGCGCGACATCGGTCGGCAGGATTACCTTCTCCTGCTCCGACTTCTTTTGCAGAATGGCCACCTTGGTTTCCAAATCGGGCGGCTGAATGTCGGCGATCAATCCCCACTCAAAGCGGCTGCGCAAGCGGTCTTCTACTTCGGCCAGCTCTTTGGGCGGGCGATCACTGGCGATCACAATCTGCTTCATCGACTCATGTAACGCATTGAAGGTGTGAAAGAACTCTTCCTGGGTGCGCTCTTTTTGGGCGAGGAATTGAATATCGTCAATCAGCAGCACGTCCACATTGCGAAACTTGTCGCGGAAGCTGGTCATCTTGTCGTAACGCAGCGAGTTGATCATTTCGTTGGTGAATTTCTCGCTGGAGACGTAGCAGATGGCGGTTTGCGGCTGGCGGCGCTTGATCTCGTGGCCAATCGCCTGCATCAGGTGAGTCTTGCCCATGCCGACGCCACCATACAGAAAGAGCGGGTTATAGGCCTTGGAGGGGCGCTCGGCGACGGCCTGGCACGCAGCATGCGCAAACTGGTTGCCGCTGCCGATAATGAAGGCGTCAAAGGTATAGCGGGGGTTCAGTTGGGCGGCGCCATCCCAATCGAAACGCGCCTGCGAAATCGGGGTCGGGGCGGGAACCTGCGGACGAGCGGAGAGACCGCCGTCATGGCGAACCGGAGTGGCCGCGGGGTCGTCTTCCGGGGTCACAAACTGTACGTCTTGAAACTCCAAACCGAGATTATCGAGCGCTTCCTGAATCAGGTCGGCGTAGCGATCACCAACTTTGCGGTATTCGGCGGTGGGGACGCTCACAAACAAAATGCCCCCACTGGAGTGGCTAAAGCGGGTCGGCTTCAACCAGGTGTCATAGAGCTGGCGATTGACCTTTTTTTCCAGGGCATCAAGGATGCGAATCCACGGATTGGGAATCAGGCTAGGACTTGAAACAGACATAAGAAGCTTTTCTTTTTGAGGCCTATACAGAACCGGTGCCCGGAGTAACCCGTGCTGGAAAAAACCTAAACTTCCGGCGGAATTGCCTTCCCATCGCGGCGGTTCCGGTGCCACAAGATAACGTAAGCTGGGTCAGTCCGGGATACTAGCACAAAAAAAATTTGCCACCGAAAAATGTTCGATCAAAAATTTTTCTCATGCACCAGCAACTATTCGATTCAGAACCTTTAAGAGATTTCTGTCAAGTGTTGAACTTATAACTGCCGCAGCGCTGGTGCAATACCCGGATTCCGGTAACCGCGATTGATGTCGCGGCGGACTTTCGGCAGCTGGTGCCGCTGGCCCCGGTTTGCCCGTCTGCCGTCTGTCATTTATACTTTTTGTTTGCCTTACCGACCCGGATCGAATCAGGAGCAGCCAGTTTCATGCCCAAGCGCACATTCCAGCCCAACCGGCGCCACCGTTCCAAGACTCACGGCTTTCGTACTCGTATGAAGACGAAGACCGGCCGCGCCGTAATTTCCCGGCGGCGCGCGAAAGGCCGCAAGCGGGTTTCCGTGAAGCCCGGCTTCCGTGAATAGCACGTTTCTTCTTCCCGAAATCGGCAGGAGTCAGCATCCTGAATGTGGGTCGTGAGCCGTGAATGTCTGCGCTGCGAACGGCAGCGGCAATTCGCCGGCCGGCAAGGCCGGCTTCCCGCGCAGCGCGCGCCTGCTTCGGCATGCGGACTTTCAGCGCGTTTACAAGCAGGGACGGCGGCACTTCGCCACTCACATGACTGTGTTCTATCAGCGCAATGTTGAGGGCCGCGGCCTCTGCGTCGGGTTTACGGTGGGACGCGTACTGGGCGGAGCCGTGATGCGCAATCGCATGAAGCGCCGCTTGCGCGAGGCGGTACGCCAGCACCGTCATTTGATATGCGCGCCGGTGGACGTCGTCATCAATCCAAAGAAGTCTTTGCTGACGGCAAAGTTTCAGGACATACTCCGCGAAGTGGAAAAAGCATTCATGGTAATCCAGCAGAAACTCGGCGCCGCCAGCTTAGGGGACAATCCCCAATGAGAAATTCCTCTAAGGCAATCGCGCTGGGTTTGCTTTGCGGATATAAGCGGGTGATTTCACCATTCTTTCCCCCGGCTTGCCGGTACGTTCCGACATGTTCGGAATATGCGATCGAGGCGGTCGAGCGCTATGGCGCATTCCGTGGTGGATGGATGGCGCTGGCGCGCTTGTTACGCTGCCACCCCTTCGCTCGGGGCGGTTTCGATCCGGTGCATGTCTCCGAAAAAGATGTCCACGAAAAGATGACCACGGACAAAGATCGGGGCGAACACATTGCTGGAGCGGCAACCTGCCCAGCCCATGCATTAACGGAACAGTAGGATCCATTGGCAGACTATCAAAACCCCCAAAACGAACCCGGCATGGAGCAGCGGCTCCTTCTCGTCTTCGGGCTCACTTTTCTGGTGATTCTCCTTTTCCAGCCCTTGCTGAAAAAGTATTTGCCGCAGCCCGCTGCTACGCCTACCCAAGCTAAGCCTCCTGCGCAAACTCCAGCAACGGTGGCGAATCCTGTTGCCGCGGCCCCAGCTTCGGTCCCTTCTGCGGGGGTTAAGCAGGCTTCCTCCGAAACTCAGACAGTCATCGAGAACGGTTTCTATCGAATTACGTTCAGCAATCGCGGCGGCGTGGTTAACTCCTGGATCCTGAAAAAGTACGATGACGACCAGGGAAAGCCTCTCGATCTGGTGAACCATGCAGCAGCGGCGAAATATGGCTTTCCCTTGTCGCTTTGGACCTACGATCCTAGCCTGACCAACAAACTGAACTCAGCGCTCTACGTGGCTTCAAACGCGGGCCACGTGACGGCCCCAGCAGAAGTCAGTTTCGATTACTCCGACCAGGATGTCACCGTCCATAAGACTTTCCGCTTTGACAATACTTACGTCGTCAAAGTCGAGACGTCTGTGTCTTCCAAGGGCAGTGGAGTCACGGCCTTCCCTGCCTGGCCTTCCGGCTTTGGCGATCAATCCACGCTGGCCACTTATCGCTCCAGCCAGATCGAATATCAAAACGACAACGACACTGAACGGATTGATAGCAAAAAAGTCAGCAGCGGACGGACGATCCGTGGGCCGTTTGACTGGGGCGGGGTCGGCGACTCGTATTTCGCTGCGGTTTTCCTCCCTGACGATGTGCAAGACGCCAATCTAGTTGCGCTGCGTAATCCCATCGAAATACCGAAGGATCCGCAGAAGCCCAACGAAACCACTCAGGTGGATGTGCTGGGCGCGGCGGCAGGAAGCATGAGCGGCGTCACCAGCGAGCGCCTGTACGTCGGCCCCAAGTCGCTGCAAGTGCTCGAGTCCATCCCGGTTCCCGGCATTCAAGGCGCCCAGCCGGATTTGCGGTCGCTGGTCAACTTCGGCTTCTTCGGCGTGATTGCGCGGCCGCTATTCATCTGGCTGCGCTGGACTTACCAGCATTGGGTTCCCAACTGGGGTTGGGCGATCGTCATTCAGACACTTATCATCACCATGGCATTGGTGCCACTTCGCATCTCGCAGATGAAGTCGGCGCTGAAGATGCAGAAGGTCGCGCCGCAAGCCAAAGCTATCCAGGAAAAGTACAAAAAGTACAGCATGCGTGACCCGCGCAAGCAGGACATGCAGAAGGAGATTTCCGAGCTTTACAAGAGCGAAGGCGTCAACCCGATTGGTGGCTGCCTGCCGATGCTCATTCAGTTGCCGTTTCTGTGGGCTTATTACAAGATGTTGGGGGGCGCCATCGACCTGCGGCACGCCCATTGGTTGTGGATTCACGATCTCTCTTCGCGCGATCCGTATTTCTTGCTGCCCCTCATCATGGTGGCGAGCTTGTTTATCGTGCAAAAGATGACGCCGCAAGCAGGTATGGATCCGTCGCAGCAGAAGATGATGACTTTCATGCCTCTATTCACCGGATTTATCTTTTTTAATCTCGCAGCGGGTCTGAATTTGTATTATGCCGAAGTCAATTTGATTCAAGTGGTTCAGCAACTGGTGATGAACCGCACTTCCCTGGGTCGCGAGATGCACGAGATGGCGCTCAAGCGGGCCAGAAAGAAAAATAAGTAGCTTCCGGCTCCTAGCCGCTAGCTCAGATACAACCCAAGAGCTACGGTGGCGCTCAGAGAACTGGAAGCCAGGAGCTAGAAGCCGTGGCTATTGCCGACAAAGTCGCTGCTGCAAACAAAATCAACGAACTCCTTACCGCCGTAGTGACCCAGGGCGGTTTGCGCCTGAAGTATCGCATCACCGTGGACCCCCCGGTCGCCGCCGACCGCGATTGGGAGCGGCCTGAGATCCTGGTGGAGTTTGCCGGGCCGGATTCCACCCTGCT
Source organism: uncultured Acidobacteriaceae bacterium (assembly GCA_963834075.1). GTDB lineage: Bacteria > Acidobacteriota > Terriglobia > Terriglobales > Acidobacteriaceae > PALSA-270. The sequence continues at coordinate 248,579 of CAWIAH010000003.1, read as the reverse complement.
GCTTGACCGCGGCGGAGAGTTGCTGCGCGCCCTCGAGCTGATCGCGCTGGAAATGCTGCGCCTGAAAGGCAATGAGCACGAAAAAGTCTGCTTCGATTGCATGAACCGACGCGCCATGCGGGTGGAAGAGCTTCGCGCCGCAGCCAACGTCGCCGCCGACCGGGTTCATCAGACCAGCAGACCTTACGAATTTGCACCTATGTCATCGCGCGAGCGCCGCATCGTTCACTTGGCCCTCAGCGGCCACGACGATTTGCGCACGGAAAGTGAAGGCGAGGGCTCGCGGCGTTATGTGGTGGTATATCCCAAAGACTACAAGCCGGCAGACAGAACGCAACGCAAGACAATTCCTTAATTCATTTTTGGGCGTTCGATGAGGCGTGGGCCGCTATCGGGGGTCGAAACAGCTTCATTGAATTCAGCAGCGTGTTGTAAACACCCCACCCCGCCGGCAGACCAACTACAACCCACGCTGCCAGAATGAGTACCGCCGGCGGTTTTTGTGGCACCGGTCCTTGAGTAGCCGCCTTCTGCATCTCTACCATATTTGCTTCCCTCAATTCGCTGCTGGCAGCATTTGGGACGAAGTATCCTTCATCCAGTGCTTTTCGTTCACCGGCCGCACCAGCCAGTTCGCTACGAATCCCATAACCAGCAACGCCGCCATAATGTGCATTACACTCTGATAGGCGCCGACTTTGTCGGCCCCGTGTCGCAACTGGTATTCCCGCGTGTAGTTGACCAGCACGGGACCGAGAATCCCCGCCGTGGACCAGGCCGTCAGCAATCGCCCGTGAATGGCGCTCACATGGTAGGTTCCAAACATATCGCGCAGATAAGCCGGAACGGTTGCGAATCCTCCGCCGTACATACTTAAGAGCACGCAGGCAAAGGCCACGAAAAGCGAGACGCTGTTCCACTGATTGCCGCCGGTTTTGGGCAGCAGATAGTAAAGCGCCGCCCCCAGCACAAAGAAAATGGAGTATGTGGGCTTTCGTCCAATATGGTCGGAGATGGATGACCAAAAAAATCGCCCGCCCATGTTGAACAAGCTGAGCAGGCCGACAAAAGCTCCCGCCGCTACCGGGCCAATCGTTCCCTTGAATAGATCCTGGATCATGGGCGACGCCTGCTCGATGATGCCGATTCCCGCCGTCACATTCAGGCACAATACCAGCCAGAGCAGCCAGAACTGCGGCGCGGCGAATGCCTCATTCACCTCCACATTGCTGCTTGTGATCATGGCCATCTGTCCCGCCGGCGGAGTCCAGTTGTCCGGCTTCCACCCTTTATCCGGAACCCGCACTGTAAAGACACCGAACATCATGAAAAGGAAATACAAGGCTCCCATCACCAGAAACGTCTTCCCGACGCCAAGATCTGTGGAGGTCCTGAAGTGCGCCATGAGCTTAATCGCCAGCGGAGATCCGATCATGGCGCCGCCGCCAAATCCCATAATCGCCAAACCCGTAGCCAAACCCGGCCGGTCGGGAAACCAGCGAATCAGCGTGGAAACCGGAGAAATGTAGCCGAGCCCGAGCCCGATGCCGCCCACCACTCCATACCCGAGAAAAATGATCCACAACTGGTGCCAGAGAACGCCGAAATATGAAATAAAGAAGCCCAAGGCGAAGCAAACCGCCGAAGCAAACATGGCTTTGCGCGGACCCGCGCCCTCCAGCCATTTCCCAAAGGTTGCGGCAGAAAGGCCCAGCACGACAATCGCCAGCGAAAAAATCCAGGCGATTTGCGACTGCTTCCAATCCCCGGCAGCCGGGTGAGCGTAGCCAATCAACTGGCTGAGAGGAATCTTGAAGACGCTAAAAGCGTAGACTTGGCCGATGGCAAGATGAATCGCCAATGCCGCTGGTGGTACCAGCCACCGGCTGTATCCGGGGGTGGCCAGAGTCCGGCTGCGATCAAGGAATGACAATCGAGGCATCGAGATCCTCATCCGCCTAACGATTTCCGGTAAACGTTTGCTGCGGCGCTAAGGGCGCGAGCAAACCCGGCACATACTACTCTTCGCGCCTGCTCCACGCAATTCCCGTTTGCCCAACCCGCGAAGCGGGCGCAGAGCCCTACCCGCTACAATCTTCGGGAAGCTTGTCATCCCCGAATCTGCCGATATGAACCTGGACGACACCATTGTTGCCATCGCCACACCTCCGGGACGCGGGGGCATCGGCGTGGTGCGGCTCGCTGGACCCGACGCCCGGACCATCGCCCAGCCCATGCTGCGCCTCAAGCACGATCTCGAGCCAGGCAAGGCCGTATTCGGCGAGCTGATTGAGCCGAGCCTGACTCCTGTAGGAACAGCCGCCCTCGGCTGTTCAGTCGAGCTCAGCTCGACATCCGCGCGCATCGACGAAGTGGTTGTTGCTTACTTTGCCAAGCCGCACTCCTACACCACCGACGACATCGTGGAGATCTCTGCCCACGGCTCGCCCGTGGTCCTACGGCATATTGTCGAATGGGCGCTGGCCAGCGGTGCGCGGCTGGCCGAGCCCGGCGAGTTCACCCTGCGCGCCTTTCTCAATGGACGCATCGACCTCACGCAAGCCGAGGCAGTTCGCGACCTGATCGACTCACAGACTCTTTATCAGGCCCGCGTCGCCGCTCAGCAACTGGACGGCGCGCTCTCTCGCCGCCTGCAACCGGTCAAAGAAAAGCTGGTAGAACTCATCGCCACGCTCGAAGCCGGCATTGATTTTGCGGAGGATGATATTTCGGTTCTGCCCGCGGCGCAAATTCAGCAACGGATTGAGCTGGTGCGCGAGCCTCTCCAAAAACTCGCCGCTTCGTTCGCCTACGGAAAACTGGTTCACGATGGCCTGATGCTGGCCATCATTGGGCGCCCCAACGTCGGCAAATCGAGCCTGTTCAATTGTCTGGTGGAGCACGAACGCGCTATCGTCACCGCCGCTCCCGGCACCACTCGCGATCTGGTAACCGAGACGATTGCCATCGAAGGCATTCCCGTTCAGCTTGTGGACACCGCTGGCATCCGCCGCGCGCACGATGAAGCCGAAAGCATCGGCATTCGCAAATCCATGGAGGTTTTTGCCGAAGCTGATCTTGTTCTGATGGTTATCGATTCGACGCATCCACTTACCGGCGAAGATCGCCAGCTCATCGACCAGGTAGCCACGCGTCCGGCAATTTTAGTCATGAGCAAAGTTGACTTAGGCAGCTCTGAATTCCGCATCGCCGATTCTCAGCTGCCACAGGTGCGCACTTCAGCCACCACCGGCGAAGGCATCCCCGCGCTCCGGGCTCAGATTCTCAGAAAAGTGGGAGGCGAAGCCCCGCCGGGGGAAACCGGCTTCCTCACCAATTTGCGTCACCAGAAACTCGTCGGAGAATCCCTGGCCGCTCTGGAGAATGCGCGCGTCGCGGTGTCCACTCGCGTTCCCCACGAGATGATTCTCCTCGATCTTTACGCCACGCTGCGTCCCCTCGATGAAATCACCGGCGCAACGACAACCGACGACATCCTCAACTTGATCTTCAGCAGCTTCTGTATTGGAAAATAAGTTACAGGATTATTTCGACAAGGCCACCAGCGCTTCGCGGAATGCTAGGTCAAATGATTCCGCTTTTCCATTTTTCACCGCCATCGCCACGGCCTTTTCCGCGGTTGGCCTTTGGTAGCCCAAATTCATCAGCGCCGACAACACATCTTCTTCGACTGCGCTCATCACGGGAAGGGCTGCTGCCTCGGTTGTGCTCTGGGCAGGCAGTTTGTCGCGCAGCTCCAGCACCATGCGTTCGGCTGTCTTTTTGCCGATGCCCGGAATTTTCGTTAGCCGCGCTATATCGTTGCCGCGAATCGCGCCGGTCATTTCATCCGCCGCCATCCCGCTCAGAATCGTGATCGCCAGCTTGGGACCGATTCCGCTCACCGTGATCAGCTTCTCAAATAATTTTTTCTCCGCCGGACGCAGAAACCCATAGAGTGCGATCAGATCCTCGCGCACGTGGGTGTGGATGTGTAGCGCAACTTCCGCGCCCGCGCCAGGAAGATCGGAAAATGTCGGCACCGTGATGGTGACCTCATAACCAACTCCGCCCGTCTCAACAATCACTTGGTTGGGATGCTTGGCCAGCAATTTTCCGCGCAGATAAGCAATCATGCTGCCGTCATTGTAGCCGGATGAAGTAAGAGCCGAAAGCTGAGAGCTTTTAGAACAACGAACTCTGCCGCCGGCTCGGCTTGATGCCGAAATGCTCGTAGGCAAGCTGTGTCGCCACCCGGCCACGCGGGGTGCGGTTCAGAAAACCAATTTGGATCAGAAAGGGTTCATAAATTTCTTCGATTGCATCGGGTTCTTCGGCCAGCGCGGCAGCCAGCGTATTCACGCCCACCGGACCGCCCTGATATTTCTCAATGATGGTAAGCAATAACTTGCGATCCACCTCGTCGAAGCCATAGCGGTCCACTTCCAGCATCTGCAAAGCTGCTTGCGCAGTCGGCAGATCGATTTTTCCCGCGCCGCGCACTTGCGCGTAATCGCGAACCCGGCGCAGCAGCCGGTTGGCAATGCGCGGCGTGCCACGTGAGCGGCTGGCAATCTCCAGCGCACCGGCCTCATCGACTTCCACCTGCAGAATTTCTGCGGACCGTTCCACAATGATCCTCAGGTCCTCATGGCTATAGAATTCAAGCCTCAACACAATGCCAAATCTTGAACGAAGCGGCGAAGAGAGCAGCCCGGCGCGAGTCGTCGCACCCACGAACGTGAATGGCTTTACATCCATGGTATGGGTGCGGGCCGAAGGGCCTTGCCCGATCATGATGTCCAGCCTGTAATCTTCCAACGCCGAGTACAACAATTCTTCCAGTACTGGCTGCAAGCGGTGAACTTCGTCAATAAAGAGCACCTGCTTATCGCGCAGGTTCGTGAGAATCGCGGTCAAGTCGCCCTTGATTTGCAGTGTTGGTCCAGAGGTCTGCTGAAAGGGAGTGCCCAGTTCGTTGGCAATGATAGTAGCCAAAGTCGTTTTGCCAAGACCCGGCGGTCCATAAAGCAAAACATGATCGAGCGCTTCGCCTCGCGACTTTGCCGCCTCGATCGCGACTGCCAAATTTTCCTTTACCTTCGGCTGCCCGATAAATTCCACCAGGCGCTGTGGGCGCAGCTTCAACTCAAATGAAGAATCGTCTTCCACAGAAGCGGCCGAGACCAGCCGTTCCTTTATATCTTGATTCGCTTCCGGAATGTCGCGCGCGGCAGCCACTGGCCGGATACTAAGCCGAAAATTAATTTCAGGCAATCGCTAACATACACCGCAACTCAAATTGCACTTTGCTTGCATCACATCAATTGCTGCACAAAATCTGGCTTCCTGTTTTCCTCTCCTCTCCACAACCTGACTCACATCTCCACAGCATGTACACAGCAAGTAATAGTTTTCGCCTTGCGCGTCCTCGCACGCTGCTGCAAAGTCATCGAGCGACATGCTTCCCCCTTCAAGTTCCCGGCGCGCTCAACTTCTTGAGTGGTTTCCTTTTTACGTAAACCGTCTCATCAACGACGTCCGCTACCGTGCGTTGAAGGATTACCACCAAGCCTGGTATTTGAATCTTCTGTTTGCTTCATGGGTTTCCGAACGTCCCGGCTATTTGCCAGATGACGGGCAGTTGTGGCGCCTCGCGAATGCACGCACGCGGCAATTTTTCGAAAAAGAATGTGAGCCGGTGTTATGCATGTTCGAGCGTGAGGGCACGGCGACTGACGGTGCAATCTGGATATACAACCGCGCGATGGTCGAGATCTACGACGAACAGGTTCTTAAATTCCACAAGAAGAAACGTAAATCCTCAAAATCCACAACTGATGAACTCACCTCTTATCTGGATTTTGAAGGTACACTTAAAAAAGAAAATGGAAGACAAGAATGTGCGCTTCATCCGGAGTCTGGCCGCACCCAATGGGGGACGTGCTGGGAATGCTATGCCACAAAGTACAGCGTTGAACAGTGCGGGGTCTAGCGCCGGACCGAAGTGCCCCATCTGCGGAGACACTGGCTGGAAGACTATTTCGGCTGGATCTGAGAGGCGTGTCACCCGCTGCACTTGCGCCACACAGGACCGTGCATTGCGTTTATTAAGGCAAGCCCACATTCCGCCTCGCTATGAAACTTGTGATTTGGAAAGCTATTCAACCGATGGCTCGCAGAGGGGCGTCGCCGCGGCGAAAATTGCTGCGGCAAAATTCGTTGAGCAATATCCTTTAGATAAGACTGGCCTATTGCTCGTAGGACCGAGCGGCGCGGGCAAGACGCATCTCTCAATAGCGATCACTAAGCAATTAGTCGTCTCAAAAGGAGTTTCTTGTCTTTTTTGCGACTACCGTGAACTGCTCAAGCAGATTCAAAATTCGTACAATCCTTCGGTTCAAGTCACCGAGCTAGATCTCCTGCGGCCGGTCTTTCAAACCGAAGTTCTGGTGCTCGATGATCTCGGGGCAGTCAAACCCACCGAATGGGTATGGGATACGGTCAGTGTGATTCTCAATACTCGTTACAATGAAAATCGCACCACCATCATCACGACCAATTTCATGGATGGCCCAGCGGCCGGATTGGCCAGCCCTCGCGGGGCAGCCCGAGAAGAGACTTTAGGGGATCGCATCGGCGAAAGAATGCGGTCCCGCCTATGCGAGATGTGCCGGGTAGTGAACCTCAGCGCGCCCGATTACCGCCAGAAATTCAGAAGCAACGCCAGATAATTTCGCTCTCGTGATACACATTATTACTTGAGCATCCATCAATCCATTTTCATTTTTTTGGCCGGTATGTTAGGGGCGGCGCTGAATGCCGTTGCCGGTGGCGGCAGCTTCATCGGATTTCCCTCGCTGCTTTTCGCTGGAGTTCCTCCGGTTCCGTCCAATGTAACTAACAATATCGCGATGTGGACGGGAGCGATTGCAAGCGGCAGCGCATATCGCGATCGCCTTGATGTGCCGAGGCGTATTCTGATACCCCTTCTGATCGCCACGGTGCTCGGCGGCATCGTCGGAGCGCTGCTACTTTTGCAAACTTCAGCCCACGCGCTTATGCGCATGATTCCCTGGTTCCTCCTGCTGGCGACCCTGCTGTTTGCTTTCGGCAAGAAGCTGGCGCGGTCCGGCCGCCTGAACCTGGGGCACGGGGCCACCACGACTGCTGTCGCGATCACATCTGTGCTGCAGTTTTTTATTTCGGTGTATGGCGGCTATTTCGGTGCGGGCATGAGTATCATGGTCCTGGCAATGCTATCGGCCGCCGGCATGGTGGACATCCACGCCATGAATGCGCTGAAATCTGTGCTGCAGATTGCCGTTACCGGCGTTGCCGGGCTGTACTTCGTTTTTGCCCGGGCGGTCTACTGGCCGCAGGCCATCGTCATGATGTTGGGAGCTCTGATTGGCGGCTATTTCGGTGCGCAATTTGCCAAGCGGGTTCCCCAACCGTTGCTGAAAGCGTTAGTCGTCCTGGTTGGAACCGGCCTGACAATCTATTTTTTTGTCAAAACGTATTGAATAAGCCCAGCTCTTACCGGCCTACTGCAGCGGTTCGGACGTATGATCATGCACGATGAGCCACTTTCCGTCGCGCTTTTCCCAGATCACCGTGTAGCGTAGCGTCGCCAACTCGTGTTTGCCGCTCTTTAACACGGCGTCTTCCTTAAGCGTGGCGGTCGCCCAGGCGCAATCGCCATGGGTATGCACATCGGCATCGTCATTCACCGTGAATTTAATGCTCTGATAGTTGCCGATGATTTTGCGCACGCCATTTTCGTAGTCTTCCCAGCTGGTGTATTTCAATGGACTAACGTCGAAAAATGTGCCAGAACCCGGCGCATAGAACTTGGCTGCATCGGCGGGGTCGAGAGTGCTCCACGCAGCCGCTATTTTCTGCAGCAGGGCTTTGTCAGGCACCGGACCGGCGCTGGTTTTCTTATGAGTCTGCGCCGTGGCGAAAAGGCACAACGCGAATATGCAAACCAAAAGCGACAGATAGTATTTCCGCATATGAGTCCGCTCCATTTTCGCCGCTGATTGTCGCATGCCGCGTCCGGCACAGCAACTGGACGATGTTTCGATGGATCGCCGGTAGTTGGCTCAAAATTCAAACTGAGCCACTACCGGATCGCCCTGGCGATGGCTGCAATCCGGATTTTGTTGATAAACTATTAAAGGCCCCATGGCGGCAAAACGCACACTGTTCGAGAAGGTCTGGGATGAGCACGTTGTCTGTGTGCCCTCGGGCCAGCCGCCCCTTCTTTATATTGATTTGCATTTAGTCCACGAGGTCACCTCGCCTCAGGCTTTTGACGGATTGCGCGCGGCTGGGCGCCGCGTGCGGCGTACCCAAAACACAGTGGCCACCGTGGACCATAACATCCCTACCGAGCCGCGCGGCACCCCAATCCTTGATCCCATCGCGGCTCGCCAGATTGAAGCCCTGCAAAAAAATTGCAAGGAGTTCAGCGTCCCGCTCTTTGACATGGATTCGCCCGACCAGGGCATCGTGCACGTGATCGGTCCCGAACTGGGATTCACGCAGCCGGGAAAAACTATTGTCTGCGGCGACAGCCACACCAGCACTCACGGCGCTTTTGGTGCCTTGGCCTTCGGGATCGGCACCTCAGAGGTCGAGCACGTATTGGCGACTCAAACTTTGCCGCAGCGCAAGCCAAAAACCATGCTGATCCGGGTAAACGGCAAGCTCGAAGAAGGGGTAACTGCAAAAGACCTTGCTCTGGGCGTGATCGGGCAAATTGGAACTGACGGCGCCACCGGCTACGTGATCGAGTACGCCGGCGAAGTGGTGCGCGCACTTTCCATGGAAGGCCGCATGACGCTTTGCAACATGAGCATCGAAGCGGGGGCCCGCGCCGCCATGGTCGCGCCAGATGACACCACGTTTGCGTACCTCAAAGGCCGCCGCTTCGCTCCTACTGGAGCGAATTGGGACAAAGCGGTCGCCCATTGGCGCAGCCTGGGGTCCGATCCCGGGGCGCAGTATGACAAAGTGATCGAGATTGCCGCCGCGCAGCTTGCCCCATTTGTCACCTGGGGAACAAATCCCGGCATGGTGGTTCCGGTGCGTGGGCGCGTCCCGGAGTTAAAGGAATTGGAGAATGAGGCCGACCGTGCTGCCGCCCAGCGCATGTTGGACTACATGGGCTTGCAGCCCGGCACGCCGATACAAGATATTCCAGTAGACCGCGTCTTCATCGGCTCCTGCACCAACTCACGGCTTGAAGATTTGCGCGCCGCGGCCCGCGTAGCCAAAGGCTATCATGTCAGCCCGACCGTACGAGCCATGGTGGTGCCCGGGTCGCAAGCAATCAAACATGCCGCCGAACAGGAAGGCCTGGACAAAATCTTTCGCGAGGCTGGATTTGAATGGCGCGAGTCGGGATGCTCGATGTGTCTCGGCATGAATCCCGATATTCTGCAGCCCGGGGAACGCTGCGCCTCCACCAGCAACCGTAATTTCGAGGGACGCCAGGGCCGTGGGGGCCGCACTCATCTGGTGAGTCCCATGATGGCAGCCGCAGCCGCAGTCGCCGGCCACTTTACGGATATTCGCGATTGGGAATTTCAATGACGTTCTTGCTTTGTCATCCCGTGCGAAGTCGAAGCATCCCTATTCGCGGATAGGCAGCGAACCTGGAAGGGAATTCGCACGACGTCGATTAGGCAATCCATGGCCCGGTACGAGTCACAAATGACTTTTAGGGATCCTTCGACCGCATTGCGTTCCGCTTCGCGGACCACAACTCCGCTCAGGATGACAAAATTAGCTAGGTGAATTCATGCAACCATTCCGCATACACCAAGGCAAAGTCGCCCCGCTCTACCGCGCCAACGTCGATACCGACCAGATCATTCCCAAGCAGTTTCTGAAGCGGATCGAGAAGACAGGCTTTGGCCAGTTTCTTTTTTATGACTGGCGGCGCACGCCGGAAGGCAACCCTGATCCTGCCTTTTCGCTCAATCAACCGCGCTACGCCGAAGCCAGCATCCTGGTCACCGACAAGAATTTCGGCTGCGGATCGTCGCGCGAACACGCCGTCTGGGCGCTCGCCGACGCCGGCTTTCGCGCCGTGGTCGCGCCATCGTTCGCCGATATCTTCGCCAACAACTGTGTGCAGAACGGCGTGCTTACAGTCGCCTTAACCGAAGACGAAACCGCTGAAATCGCCCGCCGCGCGAAAGACGTAACCGCTTATCGAGTGAAGATCGATCTTGAACAGCGCAGAATAACCGATGACTCCGGCTTCGCGGCCTCATTTCCGCTCGACGACTTCGTTCGCCACCGTCTTCTCGAAGGTCTCGACGATATCGGCCTCACGCTCCAACACGAGGCCGAGATTTCCGCCTACGAAGCGCGGCAGAAAGCCTAGCTCACGCGCCCATGTCACTGGCTTTGCTTCTTCGCAAAATTCACGCTCATCATCAGGCTAATAACGGCAATTCCGGCGAAGAAAATCCCCAGAGCCGCATTGCCTCCGCTCGAAAGATGGCCCAGCCGAAGCAGGACGTAACCGGCCGCGAGATTCATTAGCCCCCACGCCGCATTCACCGTCGGAGACGACAATCCTTTTCCCGGAGGATGAGCGAACGGCGTTGGGAACCGGTCGCCGCAAATGCCCTTTACGAAATGCGGCACCGCATTCGCCAGAAAGATTCCAGCGAAGAAGCAAGCCAGATAGCTGTACCAATTCACTCTTTCCCCCCTTTCAGCTCTGCGTGGGTGTTTGCGGGTCGGCGGAACAAGTGGTCGTACCGCGCCGCCAGCTTCGCCCTGCCCATCAGTTCGCTCAATCCACCCGCCTCAGCACCGCCGCCGTCAGCCGGATCTTTTTTTGGTTCAACGTTAAGAGCATCCGCCTACATCACCGGCGGCGCCGGGGCCATGGGTACGGCAGGCGCGACTGGTGGTGGCTCCAGCGTGTGCTTGACCGAGTCCGGCAACCTGTCGGCATTAGCCAATAACAGACTCACCTGCCACATCTGCGTGACTGAAAGCGACTCGCTGAATCCCGGCATCCCACTGAGGCGGATGCCGTTTGCGACCTTCCAATAGGTCTCGCCCGGTGCATCGTCAGTTACGCCCATTCCGCGAAAAAGATGGGGTGGCTTCGGGAACATACCTTTGGCAATCGCGCTTTGCTCGCCACCGGGCAATCCGTGGCAAACCGCGCAGTGGGTGCGATAAACCTCAGCACCCGCCATAAAGTTAGTTTCATCAGCCGCAATCGGAACCGTCTTCGGCATCTCTTTGGCGATCCGAGCGTGCAAGGCTCCGCCCGCTAGCATTCGCTCAAACGGCAGAGGCGACGCAGAGGTCGCAACCGGGGCGCTTCCGCTCAGAAAATAGGCAAACACAATTGCCGGAACCAGAATCACGCCAACCAACAGACCAATCAGGAAAGTTCTCAAGCGAATCTCCTTAATTTCTCTATGTGGTTATTTTTATCCATTTCTATCTCATTACATTTATCCAACCAATGGATATCTCTACTTCCATGCAAACCCTTCACGCAATATCGAGTACGCTGTTCAGCGTTCCGGCGGCGTCAGCAGGCTGCTTGCGGTGTTTACCGCCGCCGCCGTTTCCGGCAGAATGCCCAGGCGAATGTAAGTGGGGCGGATGGACGCCCGGATCGCCGGCAACTGCGAAACGAACCATGCCGCGCCCGCGATGCAAAGTGCGCCGCCAATCATGATCGTGCGTGGCACCCCGATTTTGCTGGCTGCCGCGCCGGCCAGCAGACTGCCGAATGGCGTCATGCCCAGAAACGCCATGGAATAAAAGCTCATCACGCGGCCGCGTTTGTCATCATCCACAATGGTTTGCAGAATGGTGTTGCTGGCTGCCATTTCCTGCATCATGCCACCTCCGGCCACCATCATCATGAGCAGCGCCAGCCACAGCGTGCGTGTAAAGCTGAGAGCGATCAACCCGCTGCCGAAAACCACTGCTGACGCCGGAATCACCCTGCCCAGCCCCAACACGCTCCTGCGGGCGGCAAGTAGTCCAGCGGAGAAAAGCGCGCCCACCCCCGAGGCTCCCATCAGAAAGCCAAAAGTATGCGGGCCCCCATGCAATACTGAGCCGGCAAAGACCGGCATCAGGGTCGAATAGGGCATCGCCACCAGGCTCGATAGCGCGAGCAGCAATAGAACCGATCGGATGGGCACGAAGTGGGTAACATACCGCCATCCTTCGCGAAGCTCTTGCACCACCGCTTTCTGCCGTGAGGCTCGTGGCGACGGCGCCCCCATTCGCATCGCGAGCAACGACACCACCACGGCGATATAACTCACCCCATCCGCCAGAAAACAGTAGCCTTCACTCGATATCGCGATAACCAGTCCGGCGATGGACGGTCCAATCAACCGCGCCGCGTTGACCATGGACGAGTTCAGCGCGATCGCGCTGCTCAAATCCGCGCGCTCCTCGACCATTTCGACTACAAATGCCTGACGCGCCGGCATGTCAAAGGCGTTAATCAATCCTTGCGCCAGGCTCAGCCAGATAATTTCGTGGATGTTGATAATCCTGCCTAGCGCCAACACCGCCAGCGCAAAGGATTGCAGCATCGAGAGTATCTGCGTAACGACCAAAGTGCGATGACGATCCCAACGATCCACCCAGACCCCGGCAAATGGCGCCAGAAAAAATGCCGGAACCTGCCCGGCGAATCCAACCACCCCCAGCAACAAGGCCGAATGGGTAAGCCGATAGACCAGCCAGCCGGTGGCAATGCGGGTCATCCAGGTACCGATCAGAGAGATCGTCTGGCCGCCAAAAAATAGCCGGTAGTTTCGATGAGCCAGAGCCCGTAAAGCAAAACGCCATCCGCCCGGCGAAGATTTTCTCGCCGCCGAGGGGGGCAAAACCGGTTCGTCCGAAGCTTCCTTGGTAGAAGTCATTGAGTGCTTTGGCTATTCTGCCTGAAAATGCCAGCCCATTGGATGCCGCTTCGCTTCACCACACGTGAAAATTAGTGTTCGAAGGGGCAGAACCGCTAAAGTGCGTCGCAAATCACAAATGATCGATGGATCACGGCATGAACGGCTTTGGCGAGGGGAAAAGCATTGCGCCAGCGAATCTATCGCTGGGAGATCACACGCCAGCCGTAGTTTGCATTGAAGTGTCGAAGTTAGGATGCTTCGCGCGGCGCAGCGACGCAAGATGAAGGAGCCCACGTGGCCGGGCTCCATTTATTTGTCGTCGCCGGAATTATTGCGGAGTCGTGTTCTCCGCCTCTTCCGTCATGAGGTTAGTCGTCAGCCTGAATTTCTGATGAGGAGCCAGGTCTACTTCAGTTTCGAAGCTCTGATATCCCGGTAGGCTGATAACGATCTTCCTTTTGCCCGGCGTCACCAGCACAGCCTTGCCGAGCCCTTCAAATTCAGCCACATGGCCAACCAGCTGTCCGTCAATGAACACGGCGGCGCGTTGCGGCTCAACCGCCAATTGGATTTCCGCCGTCACCTTCGGGTAAACGATCCCCGCGTCCTTCGCCATCCGGACTTTAAGCACCGACTTCACGCCCGGCTGAACGGTGACCTTTTGATTAAAATCTTCGTAGCCTCCCTGCCGCACCATAACCTGGTGGCTACCGGGGAGAAGCAGCACTTTTTTGGTGCCGTTCAGCTCTTTCAGATAGCCCAGATATTGGCCATCCACCCAGACTCCGGAATCGCGCTCGACTTTGCTGGCGCCTTTCAAGCGCAGCTCTCCCAGGATCTCATTGCTCGAGGCAAATGACGCAACTGCAAGGCAGATGAGTGCGCTCAACACGACGGTTGAGATGAATAATTTCCGTATTCCATAGTTCATATGGGGATATCTCCTTCGACGCAAAGGTCTTTGTTTCTCTAATCTATATCAGGACAATTACCTTTTGGGGGTGTTCAGGTTACCTTCGTAAGGTGGCTCAGAAGATACGCACAGGTCTTACGATTTCCACTGACGGTGCAAAACTTAACATTTCTTCCACAGATTTCTGCGCTACACTCCTTCCACAGGTTCACGCGTCGCCCGTTCGTGGCCGATGGGCAAAAGCGGTTTGCAGCGAGAGGCCCCTTCTCCCCAGGAGGTAGGTTTATGTACCGGCCGTTTGCTAGCGCCACTGCTAATGCAGTTCCCAGTTCGTTTCTGGATGTGGAATCCACCATTCGTGGTTTGAGCCAGGATCTGTGCACCGCGTTTAATACCGGTAACTACGATCAGTGGGCGGCGCTGTTTACCAGCGATGCCCAACTCATGCCCCCCCATCATGAATCCGTGCAAGGGTTGAAAGGCATTGAGCGAATGATGCGGGAACTGGGAGACGCCGGTCATCACGACCTGCGCTTCGAGACCGCCCATATCACTCTGGCCGGTGATGTGGCGATCGAAATCGGCCGCTTTACCGTCGCCGTTTCGAACGCGGATGGGACCACCACGCCACAGCGTGGAAAGTACTTGCGCGCTTGGCGCCGGTTGGGTGCCTGGTTGATCGTCGCCGATTGCTGGAACAGCAACCTGCCTGCCGCCAAACAGTAATCGACTCGAAGGCCGCCGTTCTTAGCGCTGCGCGATTCTCCGCCCGCCTCATATTCGTTCCGGCCGCCTTCCCCGCCCCGCCTGACAGATTGCTCCGCTTCCATCTACAATGACAGCGGGCCTGATTTCTCAATCCTGCAAGGAGATTCGAAATGCAACGCAAGGCAAGCGCAGTTTGGAAGGGCGGACTGAAAGACGGCAAAGGCGCGGTATCCGCCGACAGCGGCGTGCTTTCCAGCACACCTTATTCGTTCGTGACCCGCTTTGAGAATACCCCGGGCACCAATCCGGAAGAACTGATTGCGGCGGCCCATGCGGCTTGTTTTTCCATGGCCCTCTCCGCGCAGTTGGGCGGGGTCAACCTCACGCCTTCGAGCATCAACACCACGTCGACGCTGAGTCTGGAGAAGCTCGAGTCCGGATGGGCGATCACAACAATTCATCTCGATGTTGTGGGACGGGTCCCTGGCGCCGATGAAGCAGCCTTCCAAAAAGCGGCCGAGAATGCCAAGAGCGGTTGCCCCGTTTCCAAAGTGCTCAACGCTAAGATCACCATGACGGCAAAGCTCGAAGGGTGACGTAAGGACGATAAAAGCAGTCGGCGTTTTGCAAGTCGCTCCACCCTCTGTAGAATAGGGGCGAAGTTCTTTCCTGATCGGCGGCAGTAGCTGGCCGCTTACCGATTTGTGATTGCCATCGTGGCGGAATTGGCAGACGCGCATGGTTCAGGTCCATGTACCCGCAAGGGTGTGGGGGTTCGAGTCCCTTCGATGGCACCACTAACAAACGGATCTTTCGCTGCTACCAATGCCCTTTCAGGCGGCGAGTGCGGAATTCTTACATCGCGAAGCAACTTCTTTAAGTTCTGGGCAACAAAGTAGTTGTGGACATTCTTCGCGGACGGCTGCTGAGGTGTATCCTCGCGTTCCTCTTCTTATCTCTGCTCGCTTACGGTCAGCAAGTTGAAGTGAATCCCGCGAAACAAACGCCACCCCCCGCACAAGCCAGTTCCATGACCATCAAGCCGTACCACGCAATTACCACGCGGCAACGGTTCTCGTGGTTTTTGGATAGCACCGTCGGCCCGGAGACTCTGACCGTGGGTCTTTTCAGCGCGGGAATTGGCACCGCCCGGGACGCTCCGGTTGAGTACGGCACTCATTGGGATGGTTTCGCAAAGCGCTATGGCATGCGCCTTACCGGCGTCTCCACCGGGAACCTGATGGAAGCCAGTGTCGGTGCTCTGTGGGGAGAAGATCCGCGCTACTTTCGTACTTATCGCCAGCCGATTACGGGCCGCGTCCGCAATATCGTCCTGGCGACTTTTCTTGCCCATAATCGCGATGGCGCGCTTATGCCGGCTTACGCGCGCTATTCGGCTACGTTGGGAAACAACTTTCTTTCCAACACCTGGCGCGCCGATAGTGAGGCGACCACCAGCGCCGCCCTTACCCGTACCCTCTACGGTTTCGCCGGTCTCATGGCAAAGAATGCCTTCACCGAATTCTGGCCCGATCTCAAAGGCATGGTTTCCCACAAGAAACGATGACTGCGGTCCAAGCTGCGTCAGGCGCTCCCGCGGAGATCCAGGTTTGATCCCGTATAATCAACAGATTCGCCATGTCTGCAAGTCTCGACCACATTCTTGCTGCGACACGCCGGCGTGTCGCCGAAGCCAGGCGCAACTCCGTTTTGCATGAATTGGAAAAGCGTGCCGCGAACCACCAGCCCCGTGGCTTCAGGCAGGCCCTGCAAGTCGCCAGTGAGCATGGGCCAGCAATCATTGCCGAGCTAAAGAAGGCTTCTCCATCGCGCGGGCTGATTCGGCCTGATTTCGACCCCGCCGAACTCGCACCTGAGCTGCAAAATGCGGGAGCTGCTGCATTGTCTGTGTTAACCGACGAGGAATTCTTTCAAGGATCGCTCAAGAATTTGCGGCTGGCCTCGGTACGCACGCAACTGCCTTGCTTGCGCAAAGACTTCATCGTGGATGAATTTCAACTGCTGGAGGCGCGCGCAAATTGCGCGGACGCGATCTTGCTGATCGTGGCGGCGTTAACCCAGCAGGAGTTGATTGCGCTCTCGCAACGTGCCCGCGAGCATGGTCTCGATGTTCTCTGCGAAGCGCATGATAAAGAAGAGGTTATGCGCGCGATCGACGCCGGATGCGAGCTCATTGGCGTCAACAACCGCGATTTGCGAACGTTCAAAGTGGAGATTGAAACCGCTACGCGACTCGCGGAGTTCATTCCAAAGAATGCGGTGAGGGTCGCGGAAAGCGGTATTCATAGCGGGGCTGATATCGCGCGGCTGCGTGCTGCCGGCTATCATGCATTCCTGATCGGCGAGTCGCTGATGAAGGCACAATCGCCGGGGGAAGCGCTGCGCAGCTTGCTGGCCGGAGCTCGCACAGAATCATTTGACTTGTCATCCCGAGCCTAGCGAGGGATCTGCTGCTACCTAACATGACTTGGGTAAAAATCTGCGGCATCACCAACCTCGAAGATGCGCAGGTCGCGGTCGAAGCGGGCGCAGACGCACTGGGGTTCGTGTTCTATGAAAAGAGTCCGCGATATGTCCAGCCGGAAGTTGCGCAGGAAATCGTCGCGGCACTACCGGAACAGATAGAAAAGGTCGGCGTTTTTGTTGATGCTCCTGACCATCAACGGGTTATGATCGCTCGCCAGGTCGGGCTGACAGGACTGCAACACACGATGGGCCGTCCTCCATCTGACTCGGAAACGCCGCAAAAGACGGTAGGGTTTGCGGGTTTCTCTCGTCTTCCCAAATTATTTCTTTCGTTTCCCGTACTAGATTTTCTAGATGACCCAGAGAAGCTCAACCGCTTCGCGCAGAATTTCCTCCATTTACGCAAAGGTGTAAACGCGCCTGGAATGCCTCCACTCCCTGACGGCTGGTTCGATACCTTCTTTCTGGATTCCGGTACCCTTCAACAGCCCGGCGGCACCGGCAAAGTCTTCGACTGGGAAAAAGCTGTGCCGGTCGCGGAAGCCATGCGCCAGGGAGGTCTCAAACTGGTCGTTGCCGGCGGCCTAACCCCCGCCAATGTGGCCGATGCCATGCGTATACTGAAACCCTGGGGCGTGGATGTTTCGTCCGGCGTGGAAGCTCGGCCGGGCAAGAAAGATCCGGAAAAAGTGCGGGCATTTATTAGGGCGGCGCGGGAGGCGGACGAACGCGCTGCAGAGAAGTAGCGATTCTCCGCGGCGCTCAGAATGACAAGCTGGTTAGAGTGATATGGCCAGAGCAGCCGTTCCAAAGACGAATTCGACGAAGCAAAAAACGGTTCCCGGGCGTTTTGGCGTCTATGGCGGCCGCTATGCCCCGGAGACGCTGATGGCTGCGCTCGAAGAACTCGAGCGCGAATACGAGAGGGCCAAACGCGACCGCAAGTTCCAGCTTCGCTTACAGGAGTTGCTGCGCAGCTACGCCGGACGTCCCACGCCGCTGTTTTTTGCCGCGCGCCTGACCAAAAAACTGGGCGGGGCGAAAATTTATCTCAAGCGCGAAGATTTGCTGCACACCGGCGCGCACAAAATCAACAATTGTCTGGGCCAGGCACTCCTCGTCGAGCGCATGGGCAAACACCGTATCATCGCGGAAACCGGTGCCGGGCAGCATGGCGTGGCGACGGCCACAGTCTGCGCGTTGTTAGGCTTCGAATGCGTGGTTTACATGGGCACCGAAGACATGCGCCGCCAGGAACTCAACGTCTTCCGCATGCAGCTGCTGGGCGCCGAGGTTCGCGGCGTGGACTCCGGCTCGCGCACCCTGAAAGACGCCATCAATGAAGCCATGCGCGATTGGGTGACCAATGTCCGCACCACGCATTATTTGCTGGGCAGTGTGCTGGGACCGCATCCTTATCCGACCATGGTGCGCGATTTTCATAGCGTGATCGGCCAGGAGGCGCGGGCGCAAATTCTGAAAGCGGAAGGCAAGTTGCCGACGGCGATCATTGCTTGCGTAGGCGGCGGATCGAACGCCATCGGCATCTTTCATCAATTTCTGAAAGACAAAAAGGTAAAGCTGATCGGGGTAGAAGCCGGAGGACGCGGCGAAAAATTAGGCGAACATGCCGCACGCTTCCGCGGCGGCTTGCCGGGCGTGTTGCAGGGAGCGTATTCCTATGTCTTGCAGGATGCAGCCGGGCAGATCGCGCTGACGCATTCGGTTTCCGCCGGTTTGGACTATCCTTCCATCGGCCCTGAGCACGCGGCATTGAAAGATTCCGGCCGCGCAGAGTATGTCGCTGCTTCAGACGCTGAGGCTCTGGAAGCCTGCACACTGCTGGCGCGAACCGAGGGAATCATTCCCGCACTCGAATCAGCTCACGCTGTGGCAGAAGTCATCAAGCGCGCGCCCAAATGAAGAAGTCAGAAATCGTTATCGTGAACATCTCCGGCCGCGGCGATAAAGATATGGGGATTTTGCGAGAGAACCTAGAACTGGATTAGCCGTTTTTCTTACACAACCCTCGGTTTTGATATGACCTGATATATGAAACTGTTGGCAAAAGTCGCCGGCGCCATCCTGCTTTTTGTGGCCCTATGCATCTGCTGGTTCATTATCGCCTCAGATTACAGTGACGCTGTCACATCCGGAACGTATAGTTTGGTACAGCAAGACGAACGATCGACCCTGGTCCTACGTCCTGACCACACTTTCGCGCAAGAAGTGAACGCCCCCGGTCGCATCCGACAGACCGCCGGCACTTGGCGCCGCTTGGGAGAGGGTGGAGTCGAATTTTCCAAGGAATTCCTGGCGCTGCACGGGCAAGAGCTTGCACCGGACGGAACAAGCTACGCCGATATGGAAAAGAAATTCGGCATTCTGGTTCGCCTTCACCTCCGGCAATATCAGGTCGTGTGGTATAGCAAGACCAATCCTTCAACAACTAACGCAGTGGATGGCACCTACAAAGGAAATGAGGCCGGATTGACAGCAACTTTGATCATGAGGCCGGATCGAACTTTCCGGCAAATGGTGGCCGGATCAGCGAAGAGTGCTGAGAGTAATGGGGCGTGGCGCAAGGATCAAGACGGCGACATCATCTTTTCAAAAGAGTTTCTGAAGAGTTCGGGATGCTCACTCAAGGAGAATGAATCGGCTAAAGCTATGAATCCTGGAGACTCGAATTTTCTTCAAATCGAAATTGCTGCTGGCCCGAAGTCTGGAGTACCGACCTTTTACAAGAAACAATTCCCGTGGCAGTAACCTGGCGGGATGATCCGCTATAGCGTTCAAGATCAATCCCGCGGTTGCCCTGTCCAAGCTCCGCTTGGGCGGGAATTTTCAGGCGCGCTCTGGGAGAGCCGCCCTCTATTCGACGCGCCCAAAGCTTATTCCAGCGTCGAACGAATGAAACGGTCCCACGCTACTTTGCCGCCGTGACTGCTCGTTCCAGAGTCTCGCGAATGAAGCGCGTATAAGGGATACCGCGCGCCTTGGCGCGAGCTTTCACCGCCGCGAGCAAAGGCTTCGGGACCCGCATGTTGATCTGCTCGTCCTTTTTCTCGAATTCAAACCGCGCGGGCCTAAATTGCGAGAAATCGAGTTTGGAGAGGTCGTGGGAAAGGAACGCCTCGGCCTCCTCATCGGTTTTTAGGCGTGGCACTTTCTTTTTCATACTGCGACTATCTCCCTGGCGTGCATGTACCGAGCTGTCACTGGCCGGATCAGCCATGCCTCTTCCTTTCTACGCCTGGTAAAAGCCACAAATAGCGGCCTTCCGCTACCCGTTTTTCCTACCGCAATCAAACGATCCTCGGCTGCCGAATGCTCTGGATCAGGAGCAATGCGAGGATCGTGAAGAAACAGAGCCTCAATCTCGACGATCGAGACTCCATGCCTTTCGCATTTGGAGCGGTAGCCGTCATCCCAATCGAACCCGCCCAGCCTGTAAATTCAGCATGACATGAATCTATACAAATGTATATACGTTTCGCATCCCGTTCGCCTTAGCCATTCGCCGCGTTCGATACAGCGCGCCATCGCGACCAAAGTATAAAGCGATGGCTGCTGTACCCCGTAACGGCCGAGCCTCCAAATGCACGCCTCGCAGCCCCTGAGCGCCTTTTGTGAGATATTTCTATGGAAGCCTTCATGCCCCTCGACTTCACTCACAAGCCTTCTCTCGTTGCCTACGTCACCTGCGGCGATCCCAACCTGGCCACCACGCGCGACATTATTCTCGCCGCCATCGATGCCGGAGCCGATGTCATCGAGCTCGGCGTGCCGTTCAGCGATCCACTCGCCGATGGCCCCGTCATCCAGCGGGCCAGCGAACGCGCCCTGCGCCAAGGAACGACCCTCGAGCAAGTGCTTGGACTAGCCAAAGAAATCCGCCAGCGTTCTGACGTCGGCATGATTCTTTTCACCTATTACAATCCGGTCGTCCGCATGGGGCTGGCGAAGTTCGCCGCCGCGGCAAAGAATGCCGGCCTCGACGGGGCGCTCATCACCGATTTGCCGGTCGAAGAAGCAGCGCCTTATCTCGAGGAAATGCGCGCCAACGATCTGGCCACGGTTTTTCTGGCCGCTCCCACCAGCACCGACACGCGGTTGAAACTTATCGCCCAGGCCTCCAGCGGATTCGTCTATGCCGTCTCCCGAACCGGCGTAACCGGAGCGCGCAAGCAGCTCACCGACGACGCTCAAAAACTTGTCCGCCGCTTGCGAAAATTCACCAAGCTGCCAGTGGCTGTCGGCTTCGGCATCTCGAACTCCGAGCAATTCGTGGCGGTCGGCAAATTCGCCGACGCCGTCGTCGTTGGCAGCGCCATTGTTGAAGTCATCGAGCGCAATCCGGGCAAAGAAGCGGAGTCTGTGGCACAATTCATAGGGCAGATGTCAGCCGTCAGTCCGCAGCCTTCAGCCCCCAGGCCGTAGTTCCGGCGCATTCATATATACTTCGCCCGGTGCTTTTGCGGTTTGCCCGGTGTCTGAAAGCTGGCCGCCTTTGAGACTCCATTAAGACTTATGGATATAGCCGACTGGCGTAAGAAAATCGACGAACTCGACCGGCAGCTGGTGGAGCTGCTGAGCCAGCGCGCGCAGGCGGCTCATGAAATCGGCAAGTTGAAAAAAAGCTCCGCCATGCCCATCTACGAGCCCGATCGCGAGCGGCTGGTATTTGAAAATGTCCGTAAAGCCAACCCGGGGCCTTTGCCAGAACGCGATTTGTTGCGTATCTACGAGCGCATCATTGACGTCATGCGGCAGATTCAACGCGAAGAAATTGCACCGGAACCAGTGTCCGACGGCTCCGGCGATACCGAACTGGAATCGGAGGTAAACGATTAGCGGTTGGCAGTTAGCAGTTAGCATTTGGTCATCCGCGGCCAAATTCGCAAGAGCTAAGTGCTGATGGCTAAATGCTAGTAGCTATCTATGATTGTTGCCATGCAAGAACTCGCAACCGATGAGCAGATTCAGGATGTGGTCGAACACCTGGTCCGCATGGGTTTTTCCGTTCATCGCACCACCGGCGAACGCCAGACCATTCTGGCGGCAGTGGGCGCGCGCACCGATTTCGATACCCGCAATCTTGAAGTCCTTGCCGGGGTCGAGCATGTACATCGCATCAGTGCACCCTACAAGCTGGCCGGCCGCGCCTTTCGCCCCGAAGGCTCGATCCTTGATTTAGGACGCGGAGTCCGCGTCGGCGGCGACGAAGTCGTCGTTATGGCCGGGCCGTGCTCGGTAGAGTCACGCGAACAACTGTTCACCGTGACCGAACTCATTGCCAAAGCCGGCGCACGCGGCCTGCGCGGAGGCGCTTTCAAACCGCGCAGCTCCCCGTATTCGTTTCAGGGTATGGGCGAAGAAGGCCTGAAGCTGTTGCGCGAGGCGGGCGATAAATTCAACCTGTTGGTGATCAGCGAAGTGATGGAAATCTCGCAAATCGCGCTCATGCTGCCCTACATCGACATTTTTCAAGTGGGCGCGCGCAACATGCAGAATTTCAACCTGTTGCGCGAGCTGGGCAAGGTGCGCAAGCCGGTGCTCCTTAAGCGCGGCATCGCGGCCACACTCGAAGAGCTGCTGCTTTCGGCGGAATACATCATGTCGGGCGGAAATTACGACGTGATTCTCTGCGAGCGCGGTATTCGCACCTTCGAGACCTACACCCGCAATACCATGGACATCTCGGCCATTCCCATCATCAAAAAGCTTTCGCATCTGCCCATGACCGCCGATCCCTCGCACGGTACCGGCATTCGCGACAAGGTGGCACCCATGGCGCGGGCTTCGGTGGCGGCGGGCGCGGATGCGCTCTTGATTGAAGTGCATCACAATCCCGACAAGGCGCTTTCCGACGGTGCGCAGTCGCTCTACCCCGATCAGTTTTCCAAGTTGATGGATGAGTTGCGCATCATCGCGCCCGCCGTGGGGCGCAAGATCGCGTAGAAGCTTCGAGTTGGCATTCCGTGAAGCGAAGAGTTCGGGGGAAGCCACTTTCCGCCTGTTCGCGGGAAAACGCTTTCCTAGTTACGCTCGGAATGACAACCCTCAGGATGTCATGACCAATTCCACTGCGCGTCTCGATAGCTGGCTTACCTTGCTCATGACGCTTGAGGGAAGCGATCTTCTTCTCGTCGAAGGCTCTCCGCCCTGCATATGCGCCAATGGCACGGTCAAGCCGTTCGAAGCGGGAAAACTGGACGGCGCCGAAATTGAAGCCGCCGTGCTGCCAGCGCTGACCCCCCGCAGTTTGCAGCTCTATCGCGAACACAACATCGGCGATTCGTCGTATCGCGTCTCTGGACTCGGCCGCTTTCGCATCAACCTGCATCGCGAGCGCGGACGCGCCGCCGCCGCCATTCGCGCTCTGCCGCCCGCGGTTCCGGCTTTGGCCGAGTTGCACCTCCCGCCCGCAGTCGCTTCCTTAGCCCAGCTGAAGCGCGGTTTAGTTTTGATCGGCGGAGCCGCCGGCTCGGGCAAGAGCACCACGCTTGCGGGGCTGATTGACCTCATCAACCGTAACGTGGCGCGGCACATCGTCACCATCGAAGACCCCATCGAATACGAATACTCCCATGGGCAATGTCTCATCGAGCAAGTGGAAATCGGCGCCGATGCGCCCGACTTCCCCTCCGCCCTGCGCGCCGCGCTGCGCCAGGCGCCGGATGTAATTGTGGTTGGCGAAATGCGCGATCCCGAAACCATGCACATCGCGGTCTCGGCCGCTGAAACCGGCCATCTGGTCTTTTCGACTCTGCACACCACCGACGTCGCCTCAACCATCTCCCGCGTCTCGGATTCTTTTGCCCTGGAGCGGCAAAACACCATTCGCCAGGAGCTGGCCATGGCGCTGGCCGCGGTTCTTACCCAAACTCTGCTGCCCAGCAAGCGCGGCGGCCGGGTTCCGGCAGCCGAGCTACTCATGGTGGGCTATGGCGCACGCCAGCACATTCGCCGCAACGCCTTGCAGCACATGCATCAGGAGATTACCATGACTAAGAATAAAGGCTCGTTCAGCCAGGAGGAATCCTTGCTGGAATTGGTTCGCCAGGGCCACGTGGACCGCGAAGAAGCATTGCTCTGTGCCGTGCATCCCGATGATCTGGAGAGCAGGCTGCGGGCGGAGCGGGTGGGATGACCGGCGCCTGCGGCAACCTTTGCCCCGCACCGGTGGCAAGCCTTCCCCGAGCAACCGGCATGATGACGTCGCGACTGCTCAAAGTTTGTATCTTCATAGCGGCCTCTTGGGCTGGCCTCGTGCAAGGCTCTGCCCAGGAATGGACGGGCCAATTGTCGACTCCGTCGGCCCAGTGCGTGCTTCGCACCGGCGACTCGCAGGCCGACTACCAGTCCTGGATACGCGACTATCGCAGCGGTCCGTTGCCAGGAAATCTTCTCGATCACCACCAAATCCAACTGGCCGTTACCGTGCTCGATGGCGATGACTTGCAGCCTGCCACGAATTATCCATTCTCCTGCGGGGTCACAACGTCGATCAGCATTGGGAGCAATGGAACCATCTCCTGGTCCCGGCGTACGCCGGACGCTTTCCAGGGAGGCGGCCCGAGCACTCTGTCGGCGAAGGATTTAAGAATCCTGCAACCCTTGCTGGCCAAACTAAGCGCCCATCCGCCCGAGGATGACTCGCGATTGCCTCCTCCTGGCCGCCGCGTGGTGCTTCAAGTGAGCAGAAAGAGAGAAGTCGTGGCGCGAGTGTACGATCGCGCCGACATTCCGGAGAGCGTTTTGGAGATACTCGGTCTGGCCGGAGCGACCCAAGGTCCTTTGACTATGCGCTTCGCGCCCGATCTCGTCACCACACGGGATGACTTCGATGCCCGAGGGATTCCGCCGCAGACCCTGGGCCTTCGCACGCCGCACCCAGCCGATCCCATAACCAAGGGACTCCGGGCGGATACGGTTACGCTGGCCGTCAGTCTCGATCGTACCCTGGTGGTTACCCGTTATCTTCCCTTTGACGGCAGGGTGGTGGTTACGGATGCGAAAAAATCGGCCGTTGTTCATGAAGAGGCCGACGGCATTTTGAAAGACCGCCGCTGGATTTATGTTTCCCACGCCTGGTTTACTCCCGACGGAAAATTTCTCCTGCTCTTGACCAACCTGCCGGAAATGCGCATTTACGACACCGAAACCTGGCAGAGGGTTGACGCCTTGCCCGAACTGCCGGCCGCCGCAGTGGCTTACTATCCATCCCGCGACTGGAAGCGCGGCCTCGCCGTCTCGCCAGCCGGCGCAGTCGAATTGTGGGATGCGCCCACCCGCGGCAAGGTAGCGACGCTCGATCTCGACGGCAATCTCGATAGCGTCTCTTTCTCGCCGGATGATTCACTCTTCGCCGTAACCAGCGTCCGCCAAAACAAAGACCAGTCGTCAACTTTCCACCTCCGCATCTGGCAGACAAGCACCGGGAAATTCCTGCGGGAGATGAGGCCCCTGTATTATTTTGCACATGACGGAACGGGCGTTCCGCAATGGTGGGGAGACGGCAAGTATCTGTTGGCCGAGACCAGGGAGGGGCGATTTGGCGGCTATGTTGTCGGGATTTGGAATACGGATTCAGGCAAACTTCGCGGCGGGCTCTCGGGCTGCGCGGATTCCATCAACGACCCATTCGCTGTCTCCCTCGTAGGCCAGATTCTCTACGACTGGTGCCCCGACGGCAAACTCCTCACCTGGAACGCCGCCGATGCGATCGCGAAGATTGGCGAGTTCGAAAACTCACTGAAGCCACCGCCCGCGCTGGCGATTCGGCATTGAGTTTATTTTCCCTCCCGTCTTGATTCAGCACCCGCCGAGACGATCTTTCGAGGGGGCATCCGGCGATTTGTTGATAGCATTGGTTTTGTTAGCACTATATCTGCTAGCTATAGCGAGAAGTCGAATTCTAGGCCGTTTTCTCGCGGGTGGGGCCCAAGGGTGGTCGAGGCGACGAAACGCGCCTATAAGTGATCCTGACGCAATTACGGGCTATCCTACGCGACGTTCTGATCCTCCTTTTCAAGTCAGCCCTCTCTCGCTGAGCCATTTTTCAATAGCTTATGGTTAACTGATTGATTCTAAAGCTGCAGCCTTCTCTTGCCAGATCGTTTGTGGCTAAATCAGCTGAAAGTGCGTCGGGCGCCGCTTTGATTCCTGCCTCGTTTACAATTCCTCTTCACCCCTGAACCCATGTCGATCCGCCAAATTACGATCATCGGTACCGGCCTGATCGGCGGTTCGCTGGGACTGGCGCTCAAGAAGCACCGATATCTGGGACGCATCATCGGATGCGACCGCGCCCCCGTACTCGACCGCGCGCGCAACAAGGGCGCGATCGACGATGGTCACAGCGATCCGGCGGACGCCGTGCGCAGCAGCGAGATCGTTATTCTGGCCACTCCGGTTGGCGGAATCCTCGACCTGATTGCCCGCCTCGGCCCCGCGCTGCCGCCCAAAACTTTGCTTACCGACACCGGCAGCACCAAGGCTGAGGTCCTGGCACGCGCGACGGCGGTTTTCGGCAAGCAAACTGGACGCCGCTTTCTGGCCGGCCATCCCATGGCTGGAAAGGAGCAGTGCGGAGTGGAATTCGCCGACGCCGATTTGTTTCAAGGCGCGGCCTGGCTGGTGACGCCATCTGCCGATCAGGACATCTACGCCGGCCTCAGCGGAGAATTCCTGCAGTGGGTGGAAAAAATCGGCGGCCGCGTCGCCAGCATGGATGCCACCGCACACGACCAGCTCTGCGCATGGATCAGCCACTTGCCGCAAATGATCTCGACCGCCCTGGCGGCGGCGCTGGTCGAGGAATACGGCGAGAACGCTCCATTGCTCGAAGCCGGTGGGCGCGCGCTGCGAGAGATGACGCGCATCTCGGCCAGTCCCTATTCGATGTGGCGGGATGTTGCGCTCACCAACAAGAAGAATATTGCGGACGCGCTGCTGAAACTGGAGCAGGAGTTGGCGCACATCCGGGAAAACCTGGATAGCAAAGAGCTGGCCATGGAGTTCGAGAAGGCGCACCGGCTAAGGAAGAACTCACCGCAGAGGCACCCTTCGACTCCGCCCAGGGCGGGCTCCGGCACAGAGAAATCCAAAACTTAGCCTGGTTTTTCTCCGCGACTCTGTGCCTCGGTGGTGAATTGTTCTAGAATCTCAAAGGCATGAACAAAGTCGTCTCCAGCGCCGACGAGGCAATTCGCGACATTCCCGACGGCGCGACCATCATGCTGGGCGGCTTTGGGCTGTGCGGCATCCCGGAAAACCTGATTCGGGCGCTGGTGCGCAAGGGGGTGAAGAACCTGAGCACCATCAGCAACAATATGGGCGTGGATGGCCATGGCATGGGCGACCTGCTGGCCGCGGGCCAGATTCGCGCGCACACCGGCAGCTATGTTGGCGAGAACCGGCTGCTCGAGCAACTGCTGCTTTCCGGGAAACTCGAGGTCACGCTGATTCCGCAAGGCACTTTCGCCGAGCGCATTCGCGCCGGGGGCGCGGGTATTCCGGCATTCTTCACTCCGGCGGGAGTTGGCACCACGGTCGCCGACGGAAAAGAAGTCCGAGAATTCGACGGCCGCGCCTACGTGATGGAACGGGGACTCACGGCGGATTTCACTCTGGTCAAAGCCTGGAAGGGCGACCGGCTGGGCAATCTGGTGTATCGCAAGACGGCGCGGAATTTTAATCCCATGATGGCGACGGCGGCGAAGGTAACGATTGCCGAGGTCGAGCATCTGCTTGAAGTGGGCGAACTCGATGCTGACATGATTCACACCCCGGGCATTTATGTGAAGCGCATTGTGCAGGGCGAGTACTACGAGAAGAATATCGAGAGGCGTACGGTTAGGAAAGCTCGGTCCGAGATGAACGGCCATGCCTCCAGCTGACCGAACGGAAGAAGCCCGACAACGCAAGTGGCAAGAGTATCGGGCTCACAATCCTCCGCCCGAACGGCGGCCCGATCCGTTTAAAGCACGCCTTATAAAAGGGTTCTTGGTGTATGGGATCGGGAAGCCGATCTGGTGGGCCTACAGGATTATTTTTGGGTGGTGGCTGAGCCCGCTGTTGAGAAGTCGAGCGGAAAGAAAGTTTGGGAACCAGGTGAGAGCAGCTTTTGCGTTGCTCTTTGATGGGTCCGGGGCGCAATTTGTGCCAAATAACGAGAGCTCTTCATATTCGAGCCAAGCGACATTCACCGTCCGCGGATTATTGTTTCGGGTTAGCCGCACGCGCGGAGACTATTGGGCGACGGTGGCTCCTGCCCATGCTCCGACATCGTGGGAATCCCTGTACACGGTTATGGATGCGATCGACGCTATGAAGACTGCTGAAACCGGCGCGAGTGTTCCCCGACCGCCGCTAATTTTAGGGATTCCCGACATCGCACGGTGGGTTGAATCCCGATTCAGTGAAATCGAAGAGGCATTCTCGCCCACCCATTACGCCAGAACCGTCGAAGCGATCGAGAAAGTCGAGGAGATGGATCGGCAAAAAGCCGAGAAGTCGATGGCCGAGTGGAATGAGCGAGCGAAATTCTATCGGGAGCACCCTGAAGCAAGTTTGTGGAACAAAAAACAGGAAGGCCCGATTCAAAGTTTGGGATTTAAGGATTTATAGGACGATTGAGCATGGACAGAGCGTCTCCTCCAACCAAACCCGGCAAAGACGACGACAAGCGCGAGCGCATCGTCAAACGCGCGGCCCGCGAATTGCGCGACGGCTTCTACGTGAACCTGGGCATCGGCATGCCGACGCTGATCGCCAATCACGTTCCGCCGGGCATTGAAGTCATTCTGCAAAGTGAAAATGGCATGCTGGGCATTGGGCCCTATCCCATCGAGGGCGAAGAGGATCCGGATCTGATCAACGCCGGCAAAGAGACCATTACCGAGATGCCGGGGACGGCATTTTTTTCCAGCGCCGATTCTTTCGCCATGATCCGCGGCGGCCATATTGATCTAAGCATGCTCGGCGCCATGGAAGTGGACGAGCAGGGCACGCTGGCCAACTGGATGATCCCCGGTAAAATGGTGAAAGGCATGGGCGGCGCTATGGATTTAGTCGCCAGCGCGCGCCGCGTGATCGTCACCATGGAACACACCACGCGCGACGGGCAGCCCAAGATTCTGAAGAAATGCACCCTGCCGCTCACCGGAGTGAAAGTGGTGGACACGATTATTACCGAAATGGCCTACATCCGCGTGACCCCCGAGGGCTTGGTGCTGGAAGAGATCGCGCCGGGGCTGACGCCGGAGGATGTGCAGCGAGCGACCGAGCCGAGGCTAATGGTGAGCCCAAGTTTGGGGACAATGGAAAGCTAGCTACATTCTGCCGGGCGGAGCCTTTTCTCGCGGTCGTGGCCCGGCGCAATTCAAAATTTGGCCACGACGAATGTCAGATCGTCGCGCAGCACTTCGGTGCCTGAAAACGCGGCCAATGAAGCTAGAATACCTTGCCGGATGTCCTCCGGGCTGTTCTCGGTCACGGTCGCAAGCAGGGTGCGCAAGCGGCCTTCTCCGTATTCCTCGCCGCGTGAGTTGGTGGCTTCGACTAATCCATCGGAATACATAACGACCACATCCCCGGGGCAGAGCTCCAGCGGGGCCTGCTCATACCTGGCTTTCGGCAGGATTCCGAGTACAGGGCCACCCGCGTCCATGCGCGAGATCCTGATTTCGCCGTCAGTCTTGCGCGCTAGAAGCGGTGGGCAATGCCCGGCGTTGACATAGCGAAGGGATCGAGCGACGGGGTCGTAATAGCACCAGAACATGCTGGCGTAGCGATCACCGGAGGCTCTTTCGCACAGCAGCCGATTCAATTTTTCGGATTCTTGCTCGTGCTGCTGGCGCGATTCCGACCACGAGGTTGAGCGCACGGCGCCATGGATAACCCCCATCAGCAGGGCTGCGGGAACCCCTTTTCCTGAGACATCGCCCATGACGAGCGCGACTCCGTTGTCCTTCAGGCGGAAGATGTCGAAGAAATCCCCGCCAATCTGTTCGGCTGGCATGTACTCGGTAGCCACCTGAACTCCCGCATAACCATCAGGTATCGAAGGCAGCAATTTGGATTGGACCTGACGCGCAATCTCCAGTTGTTCTTCTAGGTGTTTGCGTTGCGCGTAGGAGCGGAATCCAAGACCTGCGATCACCACGGTCGACAGTAGAGCAATGGCGCCGGAGCAGTTGATGATGAGATTGCGCCGTATGGGCCAGGAAGCCGAACGAACGCTGCTCAGCGGCACCGCAATCTCCAACATCGGGGGAGGGGGGCGTGGGCCGGAGCGGGGAGGTGCGGCACCGGGAACAGTTGTGGGCGGCGGAGAGGTGGGCGCATGGAGGGGAAAGACTTCTATCACGGTATCGCCGGCGGAAGTCTTTACTACCTTGAAGAGCGAGTCGCGGTTGAGAAGGTGGGAAAGTTCATCGTCCCGGGAAAACGAGTGTTCAGCCGGGGCGCCCGCATGCTCGAGCACTTTGCCGTCGGAATCGCGTAATTCGACCCATAGGGGATGGTCAGCTTCCGCCATCAGCGAGTCGATGCCCGCGCTTCGCGCGAGCGGGTTCTGCCGCAACTGTTGTTCCAAGGCGGCAGCGTGCTGGCTCATAAGGTGCCGGACCTGATCGATGGAAATAAAGCGGGAGACGAACAGGTAATCCCGGATGGAATTCGCGAGCAGAAGGACGGCGATTACGGCGCTCGCGATCAGCCAAGCGTTAACCCAACGGTAGGTGCTCCCCGACCGCGTGCTACCGCTTTCAAACGCCTGGTTCTTCGAACTCATGGGAAAGTCGCGCTTATGGTAATGCTCCGAAACCGCTTACAGCAAGCCGTCCAGGAATGCAATGCGGCTCTAATATCAAGAGATTTAACTCCGTGGCCACGCCATCTGGCCGCCCTTATGATAGGCCAGGTTGGCGATGTGGCCCGCGCGGGCGGCGCTGACGCCGGTTTCGACCGGTGCGTTCGGTTCTTTGCGGGCGCGAACGCAGGCGAAAAAGTTCTCCATATGTGAAATGGTGCCATCTTTATAGCTGCGTTCGGTGAGCACCGGATTCTGCCCATCCGGGGCGCCTTCGCGGTAAACGGAAAATTTGTCGCGATCGATTTTCAAAGTCGCCTCCGTGCCGCGAAACTCCAGGCCGCCATCGTCAATCGAAGAACTCATCATGCCTTCATAGACTACGTCGAAGCCGGGATAGCGGAACGATGCCTGAAGCGTATCGGGACAGTCCCACTGCTCGAAAACATATTTATCGGCGATGATTTGCGCCTGGTGCGGCTGATCGCTCTTCATGGCCCAGTGCGCGACGTCAATCCAGTGAGTGAAGAGGTCGGTCATGGCGCCGCCGCCAAAGTCCCAGAACCAGCGCCAGTTGTCGAATTTCTCTTCGCTGAAGGGCTGGTCGGGTGCGCCGCCAAGCCAGGCCTTCCAATCAAGCGCCTGCTGGTCGGTGGGCTTCCGCGGCAGGCGTCTCGCATAATTCTGCCACCAGTAGGTTCGAACCTGCACCACACGGCCGAGGCTGCCGCCCTGAATTAGATCCACGGCATCCTGAAAATGGGCCCAACTACGCTGCTGCATGCCGCACTGCAGGATTCGCTTATTGGTGCGGACGGCGCGGGTGAGCGCGGCGCCCTCTTCAATGGTGTGGGTGACCGGCTTCTCCAGATAGACGTCTTTGCCCGCATTCAAGGCATCGACCGCCATGCGGACGTGCCAATGGTTGGGACTCGCGATTAATACCGCATCGATGTCCTTGGCCAGCACTTCATGGTAGTCGAGATGGGTAGTCGCGAAGCCGCTGGATCGTTGTTTGACGGCGTCGCGGTTGGGGCCATAGACGTCGGCGACGGCGACAATCTGGTAGGGACCGGCTTTGTCGGCCGCGTCGAGCAGGTCGTGCATGCGGCGGCCCGCGCCAATGACTCCGATGCGAATGCTATCGTTGGCGCCGAAGACGCGAGTGGATGCCAGCGCGGTCATTCCGGTGGCGATGAGAAAGCTGCGGCGGTCGATTTTTGGGGTGGGCATCTGGAAAGGCCTCCGTCGAATTTGCCGGGAATGATGCTATCAAGTTTGGGCAGGAGGGCAAGTATTCAATGAATGAAAGGGTTCTTTACCAAACGCGACTTGGATTGTGAAATCCGGGTTTGAATTCCGGATTACGCGGCCGAGCGAGGATCGAGCGCCGAAAGAAGCTCGGAGTGCGCCGCTTCCAATAGTCTTTCGTCGCAGCAAACAAAAATCGGAGGTTCTCCTGCGGTTGTACCTTTTAGGACAAGGCAAGCGGACAACTGCACCGCGTCGTAGGCTCGGAGGGCATAACGATCTACCAGCTCCAACGCACTATCAAGAACCGTGTCGTTGATCGCCTGCCGGATGAATAGGGATTGCACGTTTTTGTGAAAACGAGCGAGAACGGGACCCGCCACTTCGGCGTCGATGTCACCAGCGCGCTCGCGCCTGCGCAGTGCCGAGCGGAACTCCACCCGCGACAAACTAAGCAGAGCAAAGCGGTTAGCGTGGCCCCGGGCTAAAAACAAAGCATGTCAAGAAGAATCTGGATTGCCGTTTTCCGTATTGTTCAGATTCATGGCGTCTATCGCGCCCTCTTTTCCCGCGCCGCCTCGAACTCATCTCCCTTTTGCCAGCCGATCAGCTGCGGCTGGCTGGCGGCTTCCCAGCCCAGGGCGAAGCCGAAGCGCGCCATGGCGGAGTCGCCGGTGAAATCCATCTCGGGATGGTACTCATCGCTGGGCTGATGGTAGTGCTTGGAGGTGTACTCCTCTGCCTGCTGCATGCCCCAGGCCTCGTCGTGGCCCTTAAACTTCACGCCTTCGCTGATGGAAAATGCCGGTATGCCGACGCGCGCCAGACTGAAATGGTCGGAGCGATAGTAGTAGCCTGCATCGGGATGTGAATCGGGGCGAATCGCCAGGCGGAATTCGTCGGCGGTGGCCTGCACCTCCGGATAAAACGTGGTGCGTTCCGCGCCAGAGACTTCGACGTCCTGCGGTGCGCCCAGCGGCGGCAAGTCGTCGTAATTCAAGTCGAGGGTGATTTTGCCCGCGGGCACCGGCGGATGCTGGCCCAAATATTCCGAACCCAGCAAGCCCTGCTCTTCAGCCGTTACGGATGCAAAAATGATCGAACGAGGGGGATGTTTTGCAGCCAGCGAATAGGCATGCGCCAACTCGAGCAGAATGCCGCAGCCGGTGGCGTTGTCGCTGGCGCCGTTGTAGATATTGTCGCCGGGCAGGTCGGGACGGATGCCGAGGTGATCGTAGTGGGCTGTAAAGAGTACCGCTTCGGCCGTCAGATTCGGGTCTGAACCGGGCAGCATGGCGAGAACATTATTCGAGGTGAAGGGACGAACCCGGCTCACCATGTGTGCTTTCAATTTCACGGGCAACGGTATTGGATGAAAATCGCGGGAGCGGGCATCGAGCAACATCTTGTCGAGATCGAGACCTGCATTTGCTGTCATCTCGCGGGCAACATCCCATTGGATCCAGGAAGCGACTTTCAGTTTGGGAGCGCCTTCCGCCTTCAAATACGAGCGCTCGCCGGAATTCGAATTGCGCACTACCTCCCAGGGGTAGCTTGCCATGTCGGTCTGGTGAATGAGAATGACGCCGACCGCGCCTTTGCGGGCCGCTTCTTCGTACTTGTAGGTCCAGCGGCCGTAGTAGGTGAGAGCTTTGCCCTTGAAGAAATTCGGATCATCGGAGGGTGGCTCGTTCACCAGCATGAGTAAGACCTTGCCACGAACATCCACACCTTTGTAGTCGTCCCACTGATATTCGGGGGCGTCGATGCCGTAGCCGACGTAAACGATGGGCGCCTCCACGTTGGTTTGCGGCTGTCGGGATTCATCGAAGGCGACGTAGTCGTCGAGGTATTTCAGCTCGATCGACGGCCCAATTTCCGGGACGAAAGAAAATTTACTCTCTGGCAAGGTGATGACGCCAACCAGCGGAACCTTCTGCAGATAACTGCCATTGTCGCCAGCGGGTTTCAAGCCGTAGAGGGCGAATTGGGTGGTGATGTATTCGGCGGCAATGTCTCCGCCGCGCTGGCCGGTGCCGCGGCCCTCCAACAGATCGTGCGAGAGAAATCTCACATGCGCGCGAATGCGCTCTGGGTTGATGCTCTGCATGGCGGCGATGGCGAAGCCGGGGATGCGGACGGAAGGGAAGCGGACGATCTTGCGGGGAGCGGTCCAGGCCGCTGTGACGAGCGACGCCAAGAATAGAATCGAAAGTTTGCGCATGAATGAATTTCCGAAATGTGGAGTGAGCCTAACTGGCTATTGTACGGAAGGCGGAGTGAAATTCGGATTGCCGCGACGGAGACAGGTTTACGGAAGCAGATTCCTCGCTGCGCTCGACAGAACTCAATTTTGTGGGCCCGCAACCTGCGGGCTAATTTTTCGAGCCTCAACCGGCTCGGAATTCGGGCACCGATTCGTCGGGTTGAAATACGGAGATGAAGTTCTGCCGATTGGCATCGGCCGCCTTACGATTGATCTCTTCGGTATCAGCGCGCGACCAACCTACGCTGGAGACTTCAATTTGCCCATCCTGCGAGATCCAGAAAATCGTCGGTACGTTGGTGAGGCCGTAGGCGTTTGATGCAGGGTAGGATTCGGTATCGTCGAGCAAAATGGGGAAGGTGATGTCGTATTCTTGGGCAAATCTGGCGGTATCTTTCGCGCTGTTTTGCGATACACCAACGACCGTCACTTTCGTTCCACAGTTGGCCTCGTAAATGCGCTCCAGAAAGGGGAGTGTGTATTGGCAAACCGGGCAGGAAATCTTGAAGAATGCCGTAATAGCAGGACCCTCGCGCAATGCTTCATGTAAAGAAAAATTGCCGCCGTTGAGGAGGGGAAGGCTGAAATCCGGAGCGGTGGTTCCGGCGGTCAATGCGGGCATGAGGGTCCTCCAAGCGGGTTCCACTCAATTCTAGATGATCTGGGCAGCCTTTAGAATTTTGCGCGCCAAGCCGGTGAGCGCCAGCGAATGCAGCCGCGATTGCGCGATCCATTCTCCTGATACATTTTGCGAGGCAATTTCTTTCCGCACCCGCACGGTGTAGTCGGTCACGGTAATGGAGTGACGCAGGGTAAGCCATGCTGGGCCGCCACTTGGGCCGGCGATTTCAGGCAGCTCCCACATGCCCGGCATGAGAGATGCATGCCGCGGCCGCTGCATGAGAAACACCGCTGCATTTCTGAAATCCAGCGCGTAGTGAATCTCCCGCTTGTTCTGGCGCGCGGTACGGTTTGGCCTCACCAAATTGCCGTGCGTGGCGCAGAAATCAAACACCGGACAGGCCAGGCACAATGGCTGGCGCGGCAGGCAGACCGTGGCACCCAGCTCCATCATGGCCTGATTGAATTCGCCCGGCCGGGAGCGGTCGAGCAGAGCCTCGGCTTCCCGCCAAAGCCATTCACGGGAGAAAGTTTTTCCGCGAACTCGCTCCAGAACTCGTTCGACGTTTCCGTCGACCACGGCGACAGCTTGGCCGAAACAAATGCTGGCCACAGCCGCGGCGGTGTAACGTCCAATGCCCGCGAGCTGCTGCAAATCGCGAGCGGTGCAAGGGAAGATTCCGCCATGTTTCGTCGCAACTTGTTTTGCAGCGGCATGGAGCATGCGGGCACGGCGATAGTAACCTAAGCCGCTCCAGGCAGCGAGTACAGAAGCTTCGCGCGCGCGCGCCAACTTCTCCACGGTTGGAAATCGCTGCAAAAAGTTTCGATAGTGATCGAGCACCGCCGCAACTCGCGTCTGTTGCAACATGATTTCGGAGAGCCAGACGCGATAAGGGTCACGATCCCGCCGCCACGGCAGATCACGCTTGTGCCGGCCGTACCATGCGAGCAAGCGTTTACGAAACGTTCGCCGGTTCGTCGTCGCGAGTTTCTCGGCAGGCAGCATCTGTGCAGAAATGAGTGATCTGGAGAGAGTTTAATGCAGATCCTTGCGCATAAGAGACCACGACTGGGTGACCACGCCTCGACGATCATGCCCTTTGGGGTGTACGCGGCGATGCTCCCCGATTGACCCCGCTTTCCAAGCAAGAAATAATCAGAGACTGTGGCTTTTGCAACGGGCGCGGTTGGGTTTGCGTCCAACCAGAGCCAGATTTGAGGCATGCTATGAGCGATTTCAACCGCAAAGTTGAGCAGGCGGCGGACCGGCTGGAGAAAGAAGCCGCGGAGCTGATCAAGTATGTGAACGACGAAGTCGTGCCGGCGGTGCGCGAACATTCGACGAAAGCGCTGCGAGTGGCGGCCGAAAAAATGTCGCGCCTGGCCGACTACATGGAGCAAAACCAATCGGCACAAAAGTAAATCAGGCGCAAGGTAACGAAGCACAAGCACGTTGCGGCTTACGCCGATCGCGTTCGTTGGCGGCGCGGCTGGCTGCTTCGTCATTTCTTGCTTTGTTGACGGCATGTTCTTCGCACCGGCAAGCCAGGGTGACGCCGCCTGTACCTCCGCCCATGGCTCCGGCGGCGGCTTCCGCGTCCCTACCGCCGGCGGCTGAAGCGCAGCCAACCCCTTCCCCTAAGAGGAATGAGCCGGCCGCAGAGAAACAATCTGAAGTTATCTCAGTCCCCGCGGATGCGAAACCGATCAGCGTGGAAACCGGTCTTACGAGTTGGTATGGCGCGCCTTACCACAACCGGCGCGGGTCGAATGGCAAGGTCTACGATATGAATGCCATGACCGCGGCACATCGCACGCTACCGCTGGGCTCGATCGTTCGTGTCACCAACTTAAAGACCGGGCATTCTTGTCTGGTGAGAATTACAGATCGCGGCCCGTTTATCCCAGGACGCATCCTCGATCTTTCGCTGGCCGCCGCCAAGCAAGTGGATGTCTGGCAAGCGGGCGTGGCCAAGGTGCGGGTTGAATTGCTCGAGACTCCCGCGCCGCTGAATGTTGGTGGCCGCTGGGCAGTGCAAATCGGGGCGTTCGAAGATCACGACTCGGCCATTGAGGTCGCCAGCCAGTTGACGCGCCGTTACCATACCGCCAAAGTTTTGAGTTTCAGCAGCCCGGTCGGGGATTGGTGGGTGCGGGTGCGGGTGCTGAATGACGACCGCAAGCGCGCTGAGGAGGTAGCCCACGAGGCGCGAACTTCCGAGGGCGCGATTTTCCTGGTCCGGCTGGATTGATTTCGAATTTGGATGCCCCAAATTCGGATGCCCTCGGGCCCAAGCCCGTCTTGAAGTCCACTGCCACGGACATGACCAAAGTGCTTTGACTTTCCCCACTGGTACCAGCCAACATGAACCTTCCGGAGGTTCAATGCGATCCTGGGTCCGCGGCGCCGCTCTGTTGGCAACTCTTGCGTTAGGTGCGTCCGCCAGCTTCGGTCAATCGCCGAATCCGCAGCGGCTATTTGAGATGGGGCTGGATGCCATGACTGGAGTCGGCCCCGACCGCAATACTCAAGCGGCGCTGGATTATCTTCGCAAGTCAGCGATGCTGGGATATCCTCCGGCGGAAGTCATGCTGGGTTCGTTTTACGATACCGGCAACTCGGTCCCGCACGAGCCGGGAGAAGCCGCGAACTGGTACAAGAAGGCCGCGGTGCAGGACGATCCTGTAGGCGAGTGGCTGCTGGCCCGGCTAATTCTGACTGGCGCCCTGCCGCGCGACTTGAACGAAGCCGCGCGCTGGCTGCAAAAATCTGCCGGTCACGGTGACCCCTTCGGGCAATATCTTCTGGGCACAGTCAAGCTGGAGCGGCAGGATTACGTCCAGGCGGCGACCTGGTTTCGCAAGGCTTCCATGCAGGGGATGCCGCAAGCGGAAGAACAACTTGGGCTGTTGTTGAAACAAGGCCAGGGCGTGACCATGGACAAACAGGAAGCCTATGTTTGGTTGCTGATGAGCTATGATGCGGGCAATCAAACGGCAGGCGTCGCCCGGTCACTGGCGGAACTGCAGGCGGTGCTGAGCAACGACCAGATTGACCAAGCCAAAAGCAGGGCGCGCGATTTGGAACAGACGGCAAATCGCGTGGTGGTAAGCAAAGGCTGCACCGGCTGGGCAGGCGAATTCAATGCGATGCCAGTTCCTCCGCCGCCTGAGATTCAAAATTCCTGCCGGTAAACTCCTGGCCCTCGCCCTGCCATGCTAAAGATAGGCGCCTGTGCTTCCCTTACCTCCAGACCGCCATCAACCTTAGAATAGCGAGCGTATCGTATCTTGACCCGAGCGTATCCTGGCTTAGGCGTATCTTCGACTAAGTGAATCCAGATTAAGAGTGAACCATGACCGACTGCCTGTTCTGCAACATCATCTCGGGAAAGATTCCTTCGAAAAAGGTCTATGAGGACGAGCATACCTTTGCCTTTGAAGATATCGACCCTAAAGCACCCACGCATGTGCTGATCGTTCCCAAGAAACATGTTGTTGGGTTACATGAAGCCGAGGGAGACGATGCGGAGATTGTCGGCCGCTGTCATTTGGCGGCCGCGGAAATCGCTCGTAGGCGTGGAATTGAAAAAGGCTACCGCACGGTGCTCAATGTGGGACCGGACGCGGGCCAGTCGGTGTTTCATCTACACGTGCATCTGCTGGGCGGACGCAAATTGACCTGGCCTCCCGGCTAGGGACAAAAGCGTTCGGGCTGAGATTACTCCGCCGTCAGTTCTTCCGGAGCTCCGTGGCGACGCAGCAACTGGGGCAGATTCTGCGAGAAGGCCGAGCGGGGCAATACCATGTCGCACCCCACTTCATGCGCCTTCTGTTTTAAATCACCCTGGACGTGCGAGAGGAATCCGATAATCGAGGTTCCCTTTTTCAGCTTGCTCTTCAACTTGGGAATCAAGGTTAACGGCTTGGCGTTCGCATTATTCATGTCAAAAATGATGAGAGAGGGCTTCTCGTCGCCGTTCTCCTTCATGTGATCCTGCAGGTCCTTTTCGGCTTTGCAGAATTCGACTTTGACGTTGAGCTTGCGCGCGGTTTCCTGAATTTTGGCCTGAAAGAAAAGGTCGTCCACGAAGGCGAAGATTCGCGAGGCAGCATCCTCGCGCTGCTCCGGCAGCGGGTCTGGGTCCACTGGGCTATAGGTGGCCGCGAAACCCGGACGCTGGCGTCCTCCGCGTCCATTGTTGCCGTTGAGCGCGGCGCGGTAGCTGTGATCCATGGGTGCGGTGTAGATGCCACTGTGCTGCTGGCGGTCGCGCCCCGGCTGAGAGCCATGATTGGGAGGACGGCGTCCCCGCCTCCGGCGATTTTTACCCCCTCCGCCTCCGGAGGGATGTCTGGGTCCTGCATTCATAGGGGATTTCTCGTTTATCTTCTTAGTTTATGGACCGGGCCGATTCCCGTTTACTTCCAGTTACCGGGTTCGCAGGTACACGCCTGACTCGCGCACAGAAACAAGGCGTGCGATGGAAGCCAACGCGGCTGAAATTCACGGGTGAAAATGTTCTGTATCCGTTAGGCGCCTGGAGCTTCTTAGGCGCGGGGGCCCGCTAGGGAGCGTAGCCACTGGGAACACATCTATGGTACCGCCCTTTGCGCAGACAACGCAAGGGCAAAACCGGGTATTTTTGCACAGAAGTAATGCCGGGGTGGGGAAGACTTATTCCGCGCTGACAGCGCGGGCCCACTCCATGGCGTGCCAATAGGCCTCGGCGACTTCGCTTTCGCTGAGGTGGAGCTGTCCGGCCAATTCAAGGGCAGTCTGCCATTCTCCGGCCTCCCGCGCGACCATCAACTGGTAAAGCGGCCGTAGACGTCCGGTCCCGGTCAGCAGTAGGGCCTTGGTCTCCTGATCAACCGGGACGTTGGCCAACAGATCGGACATCGGGGTTTCCAGAATCGTATCCATCAAGGAAAACAAACCCATGAGAAACAGATCGGACTGGCCATGCTCAATTTTTGAGGAGAGGAGCTCGCAAAAGCGTCCGCGCACCAGCGCAGCCAGCACCAGTTCGCTTGATTTGCCGGAGCCGGCGGCGAGGGTTGCCACCAGGCGAACCCAGCGGCGCACCTCGCGTTCGCCCAGCAAAGACAGAGCATGCTTTACTGAGTGAATCTCATTGACGAAGCCGAAGCTGGCCGAATTCATGTAGCGGAGAAGGCGGTAACATAACGAGGCCTCGCTCTTGATAAGAGTTTCAATTTCCTGGTGGTCAAGATCCTCGCGCGAGACCGCCTGAAGCATGCGCACGTAGTGGATGCGGTTGGCGGGAATTTCGCGGGTGGTCACGACCTCGGGCTTGCAAAAAAAATATCCCTGAAAGTAGAGGAAACCAGCTTTGCGCGCGGCAAAAAATTCTTCCCGGGTTTCGACTTTTTCGGCCAGCATGCGGCAGCGCCAGGGGCCGTAGCGCTGCATCATTTCGCTTCTTTGTTCGCTGGAAGTGCCGCGGAAATCCACTTTGATGATGTCGGCAAGCTCGGTCAGGGGTTCGCGCGGATCGTTGAGCGTGAAGTCATCCAGTGCGATCCAATAGCCTGCTTCCTTCAGCCGCTGGCAGGCGGCAACGACTTGATCGTCGGGCGCCACCGATTCGAGAATTTCCGCGACTGCCTGGTTGGAGGGCAGCAGCGTAATGTAATCCTTGAGCAGCACCTCGCGGGTACAGTTGATGAAGGCGCGGCGGTTGCCGCAGAGAACGTCCAGTCCCATCAGAGTCGAACTGTCGAGGGTATTGCGGGAAGCGGCATCGGAGTCCATGCCGCGAAAATAATTGTCGGGGCCGTCGCGAAAGAGCAATTCGTATCCGAAAACCTGCTCTTCCCGGGTGAGAATCGGCTGGCGCGCCAGAAAGCGAAGGCCTGACCCGGTTTTGGGTTGATCTTCTGAGCGGGCTACGGCGGGCTTGGTCACCTGCTATCTATCGGCAGGAACGGGCAAAAGCTTACGGCGACGGCGCACCATTCCGAATGACGGGAAATCATCTGAGTCGCTTGCTTTTCTCCACTCAATGCGGGGCGGCGCCGAATCCATAACTCCCCATAAGTTCCTGAATCGCGGGGGTTTTGAAGTAATTCAATAGCTGCCGCGCCAACGCTTTGTGGGAAGAAGAGCGCAGGACAACCGCCGCCTGTTCGATGGCCGGGTAATCGGCTGCCGGGATTTCCACATACCTGCCTTTATTTTTCATGGAGGGTGCCGACGCCAGGGAGAGCGCGATCACGCCCACGTCTGCACCGCCCGAGGCCACAAATGAGGCGGTCTGCGAGATGTTTTCTCCCAGCACCAATTTCTGTGCGACCCGATCGTAAATGCCGGTTTTGCGCAAAGCAGCTTCGGCGGCACGGCCATAAGGCGCATGCTGCGGATTAGCGATGGCGATCTTCTTGATGCTGGGATCGAGCAATGCCGCGAGGCCGCGCCCTAGATCGAGCTTCGAGGAGGCCGTCACCCAAACTACGATTTTTCCGGTGGCATAGGGATCGAGGCTCCCCGGTTCGGTGGCTCCGGCGGCGGCGAGCTTTTTCGGGTAGTCCACATCGGCGGAGAAGAAAAGGTCGAAGGGCGCGCCGTTCTGAGTCTGCGCGAAGAAATTGCCGGAGGAGCCGAAGATCAGCTTGATACCGTGGCCGGTGTCTTTTTGAAAGTGGGCGGCAATTTCCGGGAAAACGAACTGCAGATCGGAAGCGGCCGCGACGGTCAGATCCTGCGCCGGGCAAAAGATGCAGGCGCATAAGATCAAGATTGGAATTTGCCGCAGCCATCGGCTCATGCCGGCAAGTTTACCAGCGCCGCCTGCATGATTACGCGCAATACTAATTCACGGTCACGTTCACGTTGGCGGACTGCGATTCAGCGGGCGAAGTGCTGGCCGCCGTCACCTTCACTACATAAGCGCCGGCCGGAGTGCCCGATTGGATGGTATAGGTGCCGGAGTCAACCGCACTGTTGTTGTATCCGGTCTCGGTTGCTATTGCCTGCAGCGTGGTGGTGGAGCTTAGATTTTGAGTTGCACAGGCCGGAGAAGACGCGGTGGGCGTGCTGCCATCCGTGGTGCAAAACAATAGCGCGCCCGAGGTCGTATCGGAGACGCTCACGATAACACTTCCGGTATAGGTGCCGGCGGCGGGAGTGAAGACTGGTGTCGCCACAGTGGGCGTGGTGGTGCTTCCCCCTCCGCTGCTGCCGCCACTACTGCCTCCTCCACACCCAATGGCCGCAAGTCCAGTCGCGCAGAAAATCAGCGCAAGCCACGCAACCGTGCGGCGTTTGCGGCCCGGGATGCCGATGACGAAGATGCAGGCCAGGAAAGCTCCGCCGCTGCCCAGGAACCAGCCCCGCCGCGCGCCGCCATCGGCGGAGGTCTTGGAGATGGCGTGCGCCGCGGTGGTGCTGACGGTCAGCGTCGCGGTTGCACTGGTGGTTGAGTTACTCAGAGTTACGGAATTGTGATCGAATGAGCAGGAAACGCCCACAGATGCGGATTGCGGAGGCACGAACGCACAGGTGAGATTGATCGTGCCACTGAAACCAGTGGTCGAGCTCACGGTGATCGTCGAGGTGCCGGAGGATCCGGCCGAGGCAATCGTGATCGCGGGTCCGGAGACGGTGTAGGAAGAGCTAGAGGAGAAGCCGGGCCATGCCCTTGCCAGCGCGTCCGCATCCACCGATCCGAGTCCGCTGGCAAGATCGTAGCCAGCTTTCGCGCTGTAACCGATCTGCGCTGCGCCCGTGCTCGGGCAGCGAAGGGAAGCCGAGCCGGTGCTCGGGGTGCCGGGAGTGCAAGGCACGATATTGCTTCCACTGGTGACGTCGTGGAAAGCCGCGGGCGTTCCGGATGGTGCCGCGAGCTTGTACAACTCGATGTTCGCATTGCCCAGCCCACCCGATTGCGTGGCCTGGTTGATGAGGTCGAGAATCCCGGCAAAGACCTGCGCGCTGACCGAAGTGCCACCGAAGACGGTCAGGTCGCCATTGGCCAGGCGGAAACCGTTGACGCAGCTTCCCTGCGAGCAGACCAGATATCCGTCATGATTGGGCGAGGCGGCGAGCGCTATATCCGGGACATCGCGCGCACCGTCGGCGGGCGTGAGAGCGCTTTGCCAACTCGGCTTGCTGGTGAAAAGTGTGCTAACGCCGCCGCCGCCGGCCGACAGACTCCTGGAAAGAACCGGCCCGGTGCCGGTGATCGGGGAATCGTTCCAGACCATCTCCGGAATATAAGTCAAGGCTGAGTTGATGTTGTCGTTGCTTCCACTGGCGGCAGCCCAGTAGGGAGGGTCGGCTCCATTGGTGTCATCGCCGGTAAATTCCGTGCCGCCCACCCCGGTGACTTCTGGGATAGCAGCGGGAACATCCACCGCGAGACCGTGAGTAGCGACCGTCGCCGAACTGGATTCGCAGTCCGCGGCACCTGAATCGCCGGAGGCCGCGCTGAGAGTCTGGCCTTGAGTGTTGGCCTCTTGAATGATGGTTTCTAAAGCCCGCG
The DNA here is from genome assembly GCA_963834075.1 of uncultured Acidobacteriaceae bacterium. Lineage (GTDB taxonomy): Bacteria > Acidobacteriota > Terriglobia > Terriglobales > Acidobacteriaceae > PALSA-270. The sequence goes on along the minus strand of CAWIAH010000003.1, from coordinate 205,081 downwards.
TGTTTGCCGGGGAGCTGAACAGCGCCTCGCAATTGCCGTAGCTGATACTGATCACCGGGGCAAGATTGTTATCGATCGTATATTGCAGGGCATCGAAGACGTTCGAGTTACGATTGTTGCAGGTGGTGCCGGGCGAGGGACCCACCCCGGCATAGACGAAGAGCACGGTCGCATTCTTGGCCACGCCGCCCGACCACTCCACGTCGAGATCGGCTTCATTGAGGTCGCCGCTGCACGAGAGATAGGGTCCAGTTCCGGGAACGGGGACCAGTTGCGGTGGGTTCGCCGGCAAACCCGCCGCGCTGCGAAAAGCATTAGCGTCGCTTACGTCGATCAGAGTCTGTCCCATTACGGCGATGGTGGTGCCGGAGCCATCAAAGCCAGCGGTGTACAGCGGAGCGAGATTGTAGATAGTGGCAAAGTCGCCGGGAGATAGGAAATGATTGGCGGTTTGCGCCGACGTGAAGTGCGTGGAGGGCAGTTTGCGCGCTCGCGGATGAGGCTGAAAGTCGTCGAGCTTGCGCATGCCGAGAATCACATTCGCCAGCGCGGAAGGCACCGACAATTCCGAGGCGTTTGCGAAGTGGGTTTCGCCATGAACCACATAGCGATGAATTTCGGTGCGGAAAGCGCTTTCCACTTCCGAGGCGGTGCCATTGAATGCAATGGACCTGCGGCCGCGCGGGATGCTCAAATCCGTGAAGCCTTCGGACTTTAGCCATTGGCTGACTTTGTCGAGATCATTTTGGCTCATGCCGAAGCGGGCGGCGTATTCCTCCGGGGTTAGCCACTTGTGGTAGAGCGGCGAAGCGGGCTCCTGCTGCGCGGCGAGTAAACCTTGTAGCGCGGCCTGCTGCGCTGGCGAGAGGCTGAAGGTGATCGAAACGCCCTGCATCGGCATGTCCGGCTCAACCCTGCCGCGATCGAATTCGATTTGCGCCAGAGGATGGACATTGCCCCGCAACACCGTCATCTGACTGCGGCTGACCTCTTGCGCGATGCGGTCGTGCGCGCTAATTTGCGAAAAAGCCGCCGGGAGTAAGGCGGCGCAAACGAGCCCGGCAACGCACCATCGGGTGGAACGAGGCGCACCAATTCTGACCATCGGATTATTCTCGCTTACAAGGGATGGAAAAGTAATTCTGGGTGTTGCGGATATGGATTCGCGATTTCGCACAAAGGGGTGCCCGAAGCACCCAATATTGCACTTCCGTGAGGGTTAATGCGACATCCCGAAAGTACCAGAAGTAACGGTTAACCCGCCGGTACGGCCGGATAAACGGTCGGGCCGCCATTCAGCGGAAATACCCGCAGCAACCGATGACGCCCCGGTTACCAAATGCGGCGCGGTCAGCGCCGCCCGACCGGCACCGCTTCCGGTTGCTCATCCGCCGACCCAAAAGAAAAGACCATTTCTTTCTTGTCCACATCCACCAGGAAGTCGAAATCGCAGCCTTCGTTCGCCTGTAACACGCGTTCTTCGTATAGTTTGCCGTAGCCGCGAGTGAAGTGTGGCTTCGGTACTTTCCAGGCTTTCAATCGCGCTTTCAATTCGTCGTCGGGGATCAGCAATTCCAGGCTTCTGCGGCGTACGTCGAGTTCAATCTGGTCTCCGGTGCGGGCCACCGCCAGTGGGCCTCCGGCGCGGGATTCCGGCGAGACATGCAGCACCACGGTGCCGAATCCGGTTCCGCTCATGCGCGCATCGCTGATACGCACCATGTCGGTGACACCCTGATTGATCAGCTTCAGCGGCAGCGGAAGTTTGCCGTACTCCGGCATTCCAGGGAATCCCTTGGGGCCGGTGCTTTGCAGCACCAGAATGTCGTCGGCGTTCACGTCCAGGTTCAGATCGTTGTAGCGATCCAGGTATTCGGCGTAGGAGGCGAACACGACCGCCCGGCCGCGATGCTTAAGCAGGTGATCGGAGGCGGCGGATTGCTTGATGATGGCGCCATCGGGAGCCAGATTTCCAAACAGAGCAACCGTTCCGCCTTCCGCATAAATCGGATTGTCACGCGAGCGAATGACGTCCGGAATGTGCGACATCGCATTCTTGATGGAGTCGCCAATGGGTTTTCCAGTAACGGTCAACGCGTCGAGATGCAGTAGCTCGCCGAGATTCTTCATCACCGCCTGCACGCCGCCGGCGTGAAAGAAATCCTCCATCATGTATTCGCCATTGGGACGAATATTGGCCAACACCGGGGTGGTGCGCGAGAACTCATCGAATGCGGTCAGCGGCAGGTGATAACCGAGCCGTCCCGCCATGGCGACGAAATGAATGATCGCATTGGTTGAGCCGCCAATGGCCATATCCACGCGAATCGCATTGGCGAAGGCTTTAGGGGTCATGACTTTGGAGATCTTCAGATCTTCTTTGACCATGTCCACGATGCGCCGTCCGGAGTATTCGGCCAGCACCAATCTGCCCGAATCTACTGCGGGAATGGCCGCACATCCCGGCAATCCCATGCCCAGCGCCTCAACGATGCTACTCATGGTGGACGCCGTTCCCATTACGCCGCAGTGGCCGCCGCTGCGCACAATGCTGTTTTCAAACTCAGCCCACTCCTCATCGCTCATGTTGCCTTTGCGGCGTTCGTCCCAATACTTCCAGAGATCGGTGCCCGAACCCACGGGCTTGCCGCGAAAGTGTCCTGCGCGTTGCGGGCCTCCGGTAACAACGATCGTCGGCAGATCTACGCTGGATGCGCCCATGATCGCCGCCGGAGTGGTTTTGTCACACGAGGTCAACAGCACCACGCCGTCGAGAGGATTGGCGCGAATGGTTTCCTCGACGTCCATGGACATCAAATTTCGAAACATCATGGTGGTGGGCTTCATCAACGGCTCGCCCAACGAAATGGTGGGGAATTCGAGGGGAAATCCACCCGCGGCCCAAACGCCGCGCTTTACCGCTTCGGCAATGGGTTTGAGGTGAGCGTTGCAGTTTGCCAGCTCGCTCCAGGTGTTGCAGACGCCGATCACCGGGCGATTCTTGAATACTTCGGAGCTGAATCCTTCGCTTCGCAGGCACGACCGGCTGGAGACTGTCCACTCGTCTTCGCCGCCAAACCATTCCGAACTCCGCAGTTTTGCTGGCACACTTCCTCCTTGGAATTTGGCTGCCCTCGCCCCTTTTACTATACCAGTCCGGTCATTTGAAAGGAGGCCGTGCGGGCTGCTGAAAAGGCTGTAGCGCTATCCGGTATTTACCGTAGAAATGCCTGCGCAGCAGGCACTTAACGCGTACAGAAGCCGGCCTGAACACGCGAAAAACTTACGCGCACCCGTCAGTAATTCCCAGGTGAGGCACGATTGAATTTCCTAACTCGTTTGCCTGGTGCGATGAGAGCTTTGGCAGGCGGCGTGCGAAAAGCCTTGCATACTTTGCAACATCATTTTTGGAGGTAGGTATGAACAATCGGAGAGCTCTCCCCTGGCTGGGAACCGCAACGCTGTTTCTCGGCTTATTTACGCCTCTGTCGACGCTGGCGCAACAGGACACGCCCCAGCAAGAACCGACTGTGCCCTCAACCCAAAATCCGGCACAGAACTCCGGAGCCGATTCACAGGGCGAACAGCAGACCCAAACCTTTAGCGGGAGGATCGTTAAATCGAAAGGAAATTTCATGCTGAAAGACCAGGCAACCCATAGCGCCTATCAGTTGGACAATGGCGACCAGGCGAAGCAATACCTGGGCAAACATGTGAAAGTAACAGGAACACTCGATCCCGCGGCGAACATGATTCACGTTTCAAACATCGACGTGGCGTCGGCCTCGAACTAGAACTAACAGCATCAATTAGGTGTCTCGAAAGGTCCCGGGTAGCCGGGGCCTTTTTTAAGGTCGATCAGAAGCCTGGAGCGAACCGAAACTTCCCGGTCTAAGCACCGATTGGATGCGACCCAGCGTAACTGGCATTTTCGGGCTCACCGAGCGGAGGCCTAGCCTTCGGTTCGTTTGCTTGCACCGGGCAAACTGCTAGAGTTACGGGTTGTGAGCGCGGATTCCGTCAAGATTCTGGTCAGCGGAGCCTCCGGTTCCATCGGAGCGGCGCTGCTGCCGTCGCTTCGTGAGCGCGGCTATCAAGTGGCACGTCTGGTTCGAAGTTTGGAATCCGAGGAGGATGAGATTCAGTGGAATCCTCTCCAACCCCTCCGGCCCCAACTTGTTTCAGGTTTCGACGCGGTGATTCATTTGGCAGGCGAGCCGATTGTTGGGCGATGGACTGCCACAAAAAAGCGGAAGATTCTCGATAGCCGGGTGCAAGGCACGCGGCACCTGGTTGAAGCTCTCTGTGAAGCGCCGGAGCGCCCCCGGGTTTTGATATCAGCTTCAGCGATTGGCTACTACGGGGATCGCGGAGATGAAATTCTGCGGGAAGATAGCCGGCCGGGACGAAGTTTTCTCGCTACAGTTTGCCGAGAGTGGGAGGCAGCCACCGCGCGCGCGGAAGGCGCCGGCATCCGTACCGTGCAGGTCCGCACCGGCCTGGTGCTCAGCCCCACCGGCGGGGCGCTAGAAAAAATGCTCACCCCGTTTAAGCTTGGATTGGGCGGCCGTATTGGCAGTGGTCGCCAGTGGTGGAGTTGGATCCACTTGCAGGATATGGTTGGAGCCATCCGACACGCGATGAATGGAACTATGACGGGGCCGGTAAATCTGGTGGCGCCGTCACCGGTGAGAAATGCAGAGTTTACAAAGACTCTGGCGGCGTTGCTTTCGCGGCCGGCAATCTTTCCAGCGCCTGCTTTCGTGGTGCGTCTCGCCTTTGGCGAAATGGCGAATGATCTCCTGCTGGCGAGTCAACGCGTGGAGCCTGCCAAGCTGGCGCTCAGCGGATACGTTTTCCAATATTCCGATCTCCGGAAAGCGCTCGCGCAGCTTCTAAAAAAGTAAAATTCGGTGATGTCACTTTCTTGTCTGTCTTGTCTGTGCGAGGCGGTGTGAATCCGTGACGGATTTCTATGAGCTTGCGCGCGCTTTCGCGAAAGCTTCCACTCGTTTCCGTACGTCGAGCACGTGCTTTGGCAGCGGCAAGCGACTGCCTTCCTCAAGGATAGGAATCAATTTGTCGAACTCCGGACCGGAATGTGACCCGGTCACCACCAAACGAATGGGATGAAAGAGCTCCTTGCCCTTCGCCGTGGTCTCCGCTTTCACTTCGTTGACAATTTGCTTGAAGCGCTCGGGAGTGAGGTGAGCGTCCTGGGCCGTTTCGTCTTCGAGAATTTTTGCGGTAAAGCGGGCGAGAACAGCATCGCTGTGAGGCCAAGCCAGGACCTCGGCATTATCCGGAGCTTGCAAGGCCGCGAGCGCGTCGTAATTGAAGATCAAAGCCGCCCGCGCGGGCAATTGATCCAGCCGGTCAACCGATGGCGCCAGAAGAGCGATCATGCGATCAAACCAGGCTTCAATGGTGGAATCATACGATTCGGGAAATAATCCCGCATTCATGAAGAATGGCATTGCCATTACCGCGATCCTGGCGGCAGGTTCCTGTTTAATGTAATGCCGGTTCAGCCAATAGAGTTTCTCCATGTCAAATACCGCGGGCGAAGGCGTAACCCGCTCCAGAGAGAATTCTTTTACCAATTCGTCGCGGCTAAAGATTTCGCGCGTGCCTCCACTGGGCGCCCAGCCTAGCAACGCGAGATAGTTCACCAATGCGTGCGGCAATATACCCATGTCCCGGAAATTTGCAATCGAGGTCGCCCCGTGTCGCTTAGAAAGCCGCTCGCGGTCGGCTCCGAGGATGGTGGAGAGATGGGCGAACTCGGGCACTGGCCAGCCCAATGCTTCGTACAGCGCCACTTGTTTGGGAGTATTCGAAAGGTGGTCATCGCCGCGAATGACGTGCGTGATCTTCATCAGCGCGTCGTCAATTACGACCACGTAGTTGTAGACCGGCATACCGCTGGAGCGGAGAATAATAGGATCGCTGACCACTTCGTTGGAGAACTGCACGTCGCCATGCACGATGTCGTGGAAGCGAATGGGATGCTCGGGGATTTGCAACCGGACTGCGCACTGTTCCCCCGCAGCGCGCCGGCGTTTTGCCTCCGGCGGGTCAAGCCGCCGGCATTTGCCCGAGTAAATCGGCTGGCGATGCTCCGCCTGCGCCCGCTCCCGCTCTTTCTGCAAATCCTCTTCGCTGCAGAAGCACAAGTAGGCTTTGCCTTCGCTCAGCAAGCGTTCGGCTTGTTCGCGATAGATTTCCAGCCGGTCCGATTGACGATAGGAAGCATGAGAGCCGCCGACGTCTGGACCCTCGTCCCAATCGAGGCCCAGCCAGCGCAGATCGCCGATCAGTTGGTCTTCAAAGCGAGCTTCGCTGCGCTCGACGTCGGTGTCTTCGATGCGCAGCACCATAGTTCCACCGTGGTGGCGGGCGAAGAGCCAGTTGAATAGAGCGGTACGCGCGTTGCCCACATGAAGATGTCCGGTGGGCGAGGGCGCGAAGCGCACTCGAACCTTGGAGTTCTCGGTCACGGAAGTGATGTTAACAGGCAGAGCGCAAAAGATTCATCTGGTCGCGGAGGATTGACGGCGCGCTCAATTTTTCGGGTCGTTTCGATGCATTTCGGTCAGTAATTTCGTTAACAACTCGGTACGCTGCTCGCCTCGCAGTTCGCGCTGCAATTCTTCGAGCGCCAAAGCTACCACGTGGTAGTGATGGAGGCCCGCATACTTGGGATCGCAAGCGATATCCAACCATAAGCGGTGCATCAACTCAACGTCTTCGGGGCGCAGGCGAGGAGTATGTGGCCCCAGCGGATATTCGTGCACGCTGCCGTCGGGGGCGAAAATTTCCATAATGAGCCGAGGCTTAGGCTCGGGCAGCGCTTCCCACGCGTCGCCAGTGAGCTTGGCCTGCTCGTCGGCAGTGAGTTTATTGGAGAGTCCGCAGATCACGCGGCTCGACCCCAGTCGCTGTGCCGTTCCCACGATTGCGTCGAACACGTTGCTGGCCGGAACCACCAGCAGCGAAACCGGCCTGCCTTCTTTTTCGGCGACGGCCACGACGGTGGTAAAAAGCTCTTGTTCGTAGTGGTCAAACACTTGTGACGCTTCAAATACGGATGAACCGCTGAAGGAATGCTCGCGGTGATAGAGACGCGCCGTCATGACCACAACATCCTGACAGGTAGTATCGGTGCGATGCAAAGCTTCGCGGAGATAGGAGAGGTTTCTGGGATCGCGAACCGCGACCAGAATATTGCCCGGGCGCACGCCCAGGGTTTGACTGTCCATCTCCTGATTGCCATATACCCGGAACTGGTCGAGATTCTCCGGCTTCCCCTGGCGTTCCTTGCGTACCCGGTGCTCGGAGTAAGAGAACAGACCGAAAAACACCACGCTGAAGGTGATGCCGGCGACCGTGGCCTCGGGTTTGGTAAACAAGTTCACCAGCGCGGTGATGAAAAGAACCGCTGAAATTGCCGCCAAACCGATGGGGATTTCAATCCCACCCAGGTGAAGATTGCCCGGGACTTTCCATTCGCGGTGAGCTGGTTCGGTGAAACGCAGGACAAGAACCGCCAGAGATTTTAAGGCAAAGCTCCAGATAACCCCGAAGGCGTACAGGCCAGCCAGAACGTACACGTTTCCGCGGCTGAGAATGATGGTCAACAGTTGCAGAATTGCGATCAGGTTGATGATGCGGAAGCTGGTGCCGTATTTGCTTTGCGGCTTTTGAAACCAGGAAGTGAGCACGCCGTCTTCCGCCACCCGGTTCAGGACTCCGTTCGCGCCCACAATGGAAGTGTTCTGCGCGCCGGCGAGAATGAGCACCCCAACCAGCACCACAAAGCCATGAAACAGCAGTTTTAGACTGGTGGGACCGGCCAAATACATGGCGATTCCGCCGATCAGGTTGGCAAAATACTCGGGCCGCACCTTATCGGGGATGATCATCACGGCAAAAAACGAAACCAACGAGGTGAACAGCAGGCTGTAGATGAAAATTACCAGGCCGGTTTTTTCCAGGTTCTTGAGCTTGGGGTGCTCGATTTCGCGATTAACCTGGGCCAGTGTCTCTTCGCCGCTCATTGCCAAAACCGAATGCCCGAAGCCCACGAAGAGGATGATCCAGGTTAGATGGCTGATCCAGGTGCCATGCAGCCAGCCGAGAGATTCTTTGGTTAGAGGCACCACCCCGGCATGAAGGGGACTGGGCGGGAGCTGCACCGGCGCGCGCAGTACGGTAATCGTGCACCACACGATCAGGAGTACCACCATGGCAGTGGTAATGATCATGATCTGTAGCGCTTTTTCACTGGATTCGTGAATTCCCTGAATGTTTTTCCACCAGAAATACAGCACGATCAAGACGCCAAACACGGCCGAAAAATGATCTTCGGAAAAAACCAGAGGATGATGAAGATATTTGCCAATGTCTTCCACGAAACCGGCGAGGTACTGACCCGCTGAAACCGCGCTGATGGGTCCCGTCAACACATAATCGAACAACAGCGCGGAGACCGAGAATTTCGCCAGGGTTCCCCCCATGGCTTCCTTCACCACGCGATACACGCCGCCGCGCACGAACATCGCGCTGGACTCGATGTAAAGCGCGCGAACGCAATAACTGAAGAGCATCACCGCCAGGATGAACCAGGGCGCGCTCTTGCCGATGACCTTTTCCGCGTCGCCGCCGGCGTAGTAAGCGGAGGAGGCCAGGTCGGAAAGGACAATGGCCGACGCTCGCCAAAAGGAAATGAAGGTCAGCATCACCGTGGTGGCGACGAAGACCTTAATCGCTGGGTGTTTTACGTTTTGAACCGGCGTGGACATAGTTCGGAAGACGATCCGATATCAAGCCTAGAAATGTAACATAAGCAGGAAGAGGACTTAAGAAAAGGCTTTGCTATCAATTAGTTGGCGAAAGGTGGGTCTTGGTGATCCGATCATGCCAGCACAGTTGATCCTCGTCGAGTAAGCACCAGGCGTACCCGAGCGCGAGCGAGACACCCGACAAAAAGGATGCCAGAACGCGCCAACGGCGATGCCGCCTCGAAACCGAAAAGCCGTCGAATTGGGCAAGCTTCAAGCTGGCTAGTTTTAGACCGGGAGTGGATCCGGCATAGGTGAGCAACAGATACTGATATCCAGCCCACAACAGCCCCAAAATGAGAGAGGCCATCATGGCGCCTTCTTTGAACGAAGGAATCACTCCCGAAATCCTGGAAAAAATATAGGCAAACAAGCAGAATGCGCAAGCGACCACAGCCATGTCGGCTGCCGCCGCCAGAAAGCGCAGCGAAATGGGAGAGGTGCACAGCGGGATCTCGATTCCAGGCCGCTTCACGTCGAGCGGCTCGGGCACAGGCTCAATCAAAATGCCTCCCAATGCAGGAAGCGGCGGCGCAACTTCGGGCACCTCCAGAATGCGTGGGAAGAGTTGCAAGGGCTCGGCCAATTCCTCCAGCGGCTTGGGTGGCGTGGGAATGGAGCGCCGGAAGGGAATGATTCTCGCGGTGGGTTCGGCGGATTTATTCGGCGCGGCGGCATCCTCGGGTCTTGTATCTGCGGGCCATCCCGTTTGCGCTAGCCGGGCTGCCGCTTCGTAGCCGCTTACTTCGGGGGCGGGACGGGAGGGGCCGGGATTAGTCCATGCTGGTTCTTCGGGATCAAACTTTAGCTGGAGCGACGGGTAACGGTGTTCGCGGGGACGCCGCCGGGCACGGTAGTTATGCAGTCGAGCGGCCACTTCCTGACGCCATTCATCGGGATCGGCCAGAGGCGCCGCAGATGCAGGGGCAATCGACATGCCCACGGAGGCGAGGGGTGATCGCGGCGAGGACGTCTGTTCGTGATCTGCGACCCTTTCTGATTTTTTTGCGGGCCCGTTCAATGAACCAGATTCCTCAACCACGGCATCGCATGGATCATTCAGGCTGGCGGCAAATTGCCGCTCACTCGCATCGTATCTTTCAGAATCTGCAAAACCCTCGCCTGGTTGAGCACGTTTCGCCGCGTCGGATTGGGATTTCATCTTCATGCAGTCAGGAACTGCCCAAACCATAGTAGTTCACTTTGCCTCTCGCGCCAGTGGCGTGCTAAGTTCACCATGACCGAGCGTGACGCCATACTCAATCGAAATTGCGCGTTTTCGATGATTCCCCGCACCCGATTCCTTATCGCGACAGCACTCCTTTGTCATCTTCTGTTCGCGCACCCCCTGGTAACCGGCCAGTTGCTTTCCGCAAAATCCGCGACCGACCAGGATAATCAGCCCAACGTCCCGCCTGCGCTTCGTTCGGAGGATGTAACGATCAGTGCAGTGACTCAGGAAAAAAATGGCCCGGTGATCAAGCTTCAGGGCAAAGTCGAGATCCACGATGACCAGCAGGTGCTGCGCGCCGATGACGCCACGTACAACCTCGAGACACGCGAAGCCACCGCTGATGGCAACGTGACGTTGGACAGCAGCCTCAACGACGTGCACATTCAGGCTACTCACGCAAATTACAATTTTCGCGGCGCAACCGGACGTTTTGAAAACGTCCGCGGCGCAATCGGCATGCACGCTACGGCGGGCCGCGCCATTCTGACCTCCTCGAATCCGTTTCTTCTCCGGGGAAAAGTGGTGCGGCAAACCGGTCCCGATCACTATGTGGTGTACGACGGGAAGGTCACAACTTGCCAGCTGCCCCATCCCAAGTGGGAGTTTCGCGCGAACCGGGTAAGCGTGGAGGTGGGCGGAAATGCGCAAATCTTCTACAGCGATTTCCGTCTGATGGGTGTCCCCATCTTCTATTTTCCTTACGCCACCCATCCCGTGGAAAAAGTCAGGCAGTCAGGGTTTGGCATTCCCAATTTTGGGACCTCTTCAACGAAAGGAAAAATCATCGGAGAGGGTGTCTATTGGGCTATCGATCGCAGCATGGACCTCGAGGCAGTCACCCAATACTACTCGCTTCGTGGCTGGGCGCCGCGCGCGGAATTTCGTGCCCGGCCGACCGAGGATTCTTTCATCGATCTGAATTACTCGGCGGTGTTCGACCGTGGTTTCGGTCCGCAGAACATGAATCAGGGTGGACAGGAGATTCGCCTGCAGGCCGAAAGAATGTTCCCGCACAATTTTCGCGGCGTGGTGAATGCCGATTACCTCACGTCCTACGTTTACCGCCTGGCATTCAACGAAGTTTTTACTCAGGCGGTGAACTCCGAGGTCAAATCGCAGGCGTTTCTGAGCAATACCACGAACGGTTTTTTCAATAATTTTCTTACCGAGCGGTATCAGAATTTCGAAAGCACCACCGCCGGGGACGTGATTAACATCGTCCACGCGCCAACGTTCGAATCCTCCAGTGTGGACCAGGAGATTAAGCAATCGCCGGTCTACTGGTCGTATGACGTAGCGACCGGAGGGCTCTACCGGAGCGAGCCGGGTTTTCAGACGTCGGGCCTGGCCGGACGCTTTGATCTCAATCCGCGAGTTTCGTTACCGGTGCTCTTTCGCGGCTGGTCGATCCGGCCCGAGCTGTCTCTTCGCGATACGATTTACACGCAACAACTGCAACCGTCCGCCAATGGTCTGATTGCGGCCAATGACGCCATCAATCGCAAATCTCTCGAGGGCTCCATCGAAGTTCGCCCACCCGCGGTGGCTCGTGTGTTCAAGCGTGAATTCCTGGGACGCAAATGGAAACATGTCATTGAACCGCGGACGGCATATAACTTCGTAACTGGCGTTAATAACTTCTCCCATATTTTGCGCTTTGACGACCGCGATATTCTAAGCGACACCAACGAAGTCGAGTACGGCGTGGTGAACCGTCTCTATGCCAAGCGCACGTCTACCGAACCGGAGGACTGCGGGCCAGCCGGCATGCCGGGATTAGTAGTCGGGGCGCAAGCGCCGCAGAGCCGAATTCCCTGGGAACAGAAGACCGATCAAACCCCCTGCGAAAGCGGTCCGGAGGTGAGGGAAGTGGTCACCTGGGAATTGGCCCAGAAATACTATTTAGATCCTACCTTCGGCGGGGCGCTGGTTCCGGGAACGAGCAACGTTCTTGCGGCGACCATAGATTTGACCGGCATCGACTTCCTCACCGATCAGCGCAGGTTTTCGCCGCTGGTGTCGCGTTTACGAATACAACCGAATTCGCGCACCGATGTGGAGTGGGATCTTGACTATGACGTAAAGAAGGGCCGCATCAACGCCAGCACTGCCGTCGTGAATTACCGCTTCGGCCTTTTCACTTTGGGGGGCGGAGACGCATTCTTGCAGACGCCCGGCGACACCATCCCCTCTCTTCTCGCCCTGCAGTCGCAGCGCTTCGATCAATACCGCGTCTTGCTGGGATACGGGCACGCCAACAAGCGCGGCTTTACTGGCGCGGCCAATATCGGCTTCGACGCCCACCTCAACTTTTTGCAGTATGCCTCGGCGCAGACTGAATACAACTGGGACTGCTGCGGATTCAATGTCGAATACCGTCGCTTCGCGCTCGGCTCGGTGCGCAATGAAAATCAATTCCGCTTCACTTTCACGCTGGCCAATATCAGCGCCATCGGCAACCTGAAGCGCCAAGACCGGCTGTTTTAGCGAAACCCTAATTTCCCCGAAGAGATTCGGCGAGGTCGGCATCGAAGGGCTTGGCGTCTTTGTAAATGCGCATGACTCCGTGCAACTCGGCGAAGCGTCGCACAAAATCAGCGGTCATCTCAACCAACCGCGACCCCGGCAGCATGGTAACCCGGCGCAGATTCTCTTTGTGCGCCGCCATCCAGTTCGCCCGGTCGCCACTGACCTCGATCGAGGCTCCGCGAACCTGGCGAGCGTCAATAAAAAGCTGGATCGGCCGGGCATCGAGCAGGAATGCCTCGAGCCCTCGCATCGGAATTAGGCCGAATTCGCCTATATCCGTTCCCGATATTACGAGCACGACGATCTGGTGCGGAAAACTCCGGATGGTAATGCGGCAATGCACTCCATCCTGCTGAATTTCACCAGTGTCAGGTTTCGCCATGCGGCCCTCGGCGAATTGGTAGAATATACCCGTGACACCCGCCACAGAATTAGCCGTGAAAAGAACCTGCCTTGACGCTCAACTGCGCGGTCTCGGAAAGGTATTGGTGGCCTACTCTGGCGGCGTGGATTCCGCATTCCTGGCCTGGGCGGCTCACCAATCGCTGGGCCGTGAGATGTTGGCTGTGATCGCCGATTCCCCCAGTCTTGCCCGTACTCATTTGGCCGATGCAATTGCTTTTGCCCACGAGCAGGCGATTCCATTGGAAGTCGTCTCCACAGCTGAACTGGAGCGGGCGGAATATGCGCGCAACGATTCCAAGCGCTGTTTTTTTTGCAAAGATGAGTTATTTACCGTGATGGAGACGTTCCGCAGCCAACGCGGATTTGATTCGATCGCCTACGGAGTAAACCTGGACGATCAGGGTGACTTTCGCCCCGGTCAAGGCGCGGCCAAAGCTCACGGGGTTGTGGCTCCCCTTCTGCAGGCAGCTCTGGGCAAGCAAGAAATTCGCGAGTTGGCGCGCGCCGCCGGCTTGCGGGTCTGGGATAAGCCTGCCTCGGCCTGTCTTTCCTCGCGCATCGAATATGGGCGTCCGGTCACGCGCGAGGCGCTCAGCGCGGTGGAACAGGGCGAAGATGCCCTGCGGGCGATGGGCTTCCGTCAGTTTCGGGTGCGCCATCACGGCGAGATTGCCCGCATTGAAATTTCCCGGGAGGAATTGCCCCGGGCTCTGAATCTTGAGACGGCGGCCGAATTCACCCGCATCTTCAAATCCCTGGGATTCAAGTTCGTTACTCTCGATATGGAAGGCTTCCGTTCCGGTTCGATGAATGCGCTGCTGCCGGCGGATCAGTTGGCTCATGGCCGCTGACTTCTATTTGAACCGGCTCGCCAATCTCTACGGCGCCAAATCCTACTCGCTAACCGGGCTCTAAGCGCGTCGAAAGCCTCAATCCAGCGGATATTTCTCTGCTGTCATTGTGAGATAATCATGGCTGAAATCTGAGCGATAGGCGGATATTTGTTGACTTCGTTGCGACGCGCGCTTTTTCTCTTCATCCTGATTTGCCTGGGCTGCTCTGCACAATCCGGCACGCCTGATGTTTCTCTTCGCATCGAGCGTCAGGTTCGCACTTATTACAGTGTTCCGCCCGAGGTCAAAATCACGGTGGGCCCACGCAAGCCGAGTGAATTTCCCAACTACGATTCCGTGACAGTCACCTTCGACAGCACGGAGAAGAAACACGATTATGAGTTTCTGCTTTCGCACGACGACAAAACTCTAATCCGCATGACGCGTCTTGATCTCACCAAAGACCCTTACGCCGAGGTAATGCAAAAGATCGATCAGAATGGCCGGCCCGTGCGCGGCAACAAGGATGCCAAAGTCAAGGTCATAAACTTCGACGATTTCGAGTGTCCATTTTGCGCGCGCATGCACCAGACTCTATTCCCCGAATTGCTGAAAGAGTACGGCGATCGCGTGGAGTTCATCTACAAGGATTTTCCGCTGGAAATGCATCCCTGGGCAATGCATGCCGCGGTGGACGCCAACTGTCTGGCCGCGCAGAATGGCGACGCCTACTGGGATTATGCCGACTACCTGCATTCCAATCAGCGGGACGTCAGCTCTGCGAAAGATGCACCCGCTGAACTTGATCGCCTGGCGACGGACCAGGGCGCGAAACACAATCTGGATACCCAGAAGCTTCAATTCTGTATCAAAGCGCAGAACGAAGACGCCGTGAAAGCTTCAATCAAAGAAGGCGATGCGCTGGGAGTGGAAGCCACGCCGACTCTCTATATCAATGGCGAAAAAATGGATGGCGTGAAACCGATTGGCGAACTTCGGACTGCCCTGAATCGCGCCTTGCAGGAAGCGGGCGTCGCGCCGCCACCAGCCTCCGCCGTTCCTGCGGCTGCGCCTGGCAAGGGCAGCGAATGATCCCCAATCGCAGAATGCAAACAGGCTCAATCATTCCCCCAAAAATTCTCAACCCCGCAACCTGCGAAGCTTTCTCGGGAAAGCAGGGCCGCTTGCGAAATGCGTCCGCGGCGGTTCTCGCGGCTTTGGCCATGCTCCTCGTTGGTTGCGGCAGGTCGCAGAATGGCGACGACGTGGCCGCCATTGTGGACGGGCACAAGATTTATCGCGCCGAACTGGAGAGTTACTACCAGAATCAGATCGCCGGTTCGCAGCAGCAGCCGACGGGCGAGCAAGCCGTGAGCTTGCACCTCAATATTCTGGGCGCGCTCATTCAAGATCAGATTCTCATGCACCGGGCGGAAAAGCTCGGCTTGCTGGCGACGGACGATGAAGTGGATCGCAAACTGAACGAATTCAAGGCTCCCTACACCAGCGAGCAATTCGACGCGCGCCTGCGCGAAAAGAAAATGACGCTGGATGAGTTCAAGCGCGACATCCGCCGTTCGATCACCATGGATAAGGTGACCAACAAGGAAGTTAACTCGAAGGTGAATGTCTCCGACCAGGATATCGTCGATTACTACAACAGCCACAAGTCCGAATTCGATTTCATTGAACCGCAATATCATCTGGCACAAATATTCGTTACGCCCATGCCGAATCCGCAGCTGGCGAATCAGAGTAATAAAGCGCAGAACGAAACCGACGCCCGAAAGAAAATTCAGACTGTGATCAACCGCCTGGACAGCGGCGACGACTTTGGCACCCTAGCCATGAATTACTCTGAGGACACGGAAACCGCCAGCAATGGCGGGGATCTCGGCTTCACCCCGGAATCGTCATTGCGCAACACCGATCCCAGTACCCGCGACATCGTCATGAGCCTTAAGCCAGGCCAATATAGCCAGATCATTCCCGTGATCAATCCCATGAACAAGCAATTGATGGGCTTCCGCATTGTGAAGCTGCTTGCCAAGGAACCGGCTGGACAGCGGGAGTTGTCGGATCCTCGGGTGCAGCAGGCCATCCGTTCAGAATTGCGCGATCGTCGCGAACAACTGCTGAAGGCCGCCTATTACGAAGTGTTGCGGAATCAAGCCAAGATAGAGAATTTTTACGCGCAGAAAATTATTGACAGCAACGGCGCGTTTCACTAGTTGTCTGCGTTTCGGGGACCACGCAAAGCCACCCAAAAACTAATCTACGATTGCCAGCACATCGCCTGCATTGACCCGGTCGCCTTCGGCAGCCATCATTTTCGCGATTCGTCCCTTCTTGGGCGATTTGATTTCATTCTGCATCTTCATCGCCTCTACTACTAGAACGCCCTGACCCGCTTCCACTTCGATGTTTTCCTTTATTAGCAGGCGTATAACTTTTCCCGGCATCAGGGCCACCAATTTTTGCGGGCCGTGATCGTCGGTTGCCTTTTTCTGGCGCCCGCGCCACGAACGGGGATCGCGTACCTCGACCGAAAATGGCTCGGTTCCGAGCCAAAGGCGCGTCTGGCCGGCGATACACTCACGTTTAACCTGGTATGATTTTCCGCCGACCAAAATTGACAATACGTCGGGCCGCATCAGCACGGCATCGAGCTGAATTTCTTCGCCGTCCAGCTTGGAGCGCCAGCGGCCGTCCTCGCACCTCAGATCCAGGCGACGCTCTTTCCCGGCGATGGAAATATCGTAGATCATGAAAGGAACGTGTGCTTTCAGTCCGTGCAATCGCTCGTTCTTAGTGGAGTGCTTCGCGCTTTGCGGTCCTCTTCCAATTAGAAGACGCTTCGCCAGAGGCGGCGCCATTAGCATTGCCAGCGCTCGATTTCCCGGGCGACTCCGCATCCAGCAGAGCGAAAATTCCGGCGGAGACCGCAGCCACATCGGAATTCTTCGCCGGTGGCGTTGGCGCACGGCCGGCAAGCAACCGGTCAAGATATCCGGTATCGAATCGCCCTTGCCGAAAATCCTCGTCCGCCACGATGCGGCGGAACAACGGGAGATTTGTCTTGATGCCGCCGATGAAATATTCGTCGAGCGCCCGCCCCAGCCGCGCAATTGCCTGTCCGCGGTCGCTCCCCTGCGCAATTAGTTTGGTCAGCAGAGGATCGTATTCGAGGGGAACATTCCAACCCTCGTATACCCCACTGTCCAGGCGAATTCCCGGCCCCGCTGGAGTCAGCAAGCGCGTGATCTTTCCGGGACTAGGAAAGAAATTGTTATCAGGGTCCTCCGCGTAAATACGGCACTCGATGGCGTGACCGCGAATGCTGAGGCCATCCTGAGTAAAAGGCAAGCGCTCTCCCGCCGCAATGCGAATCTGCAGATGCACCAGATCGAGGCCGGTGACAAACTCCGTAACTGGATGCTCCACCTGCAGGCGGGTATTCATCTCGAGAAAATAGAAATTCTGTTCTCCATCAACCAGAAATTCCACAGTGCCCGCGTTGCTGTAACCTGCCGCCCTGGCCACCTGCACCGCGACCCCACCCATACGCCGCCGCAATTCTTCGGACAGCCCCGCGGACGGGGCTTCTTCGATGACCTTCTGATGGCGGCGTTGGATCGAACATTCACGTTCGCCGAGATAAACGATGTTTCCATGTTCATCGCCGAGCACCTGTATTTCGATATGGCGCGGGTTTAAAACGGCTTTTTCCAGATACACGTCGCCGTCCCCGAATGCCCGCAGCGCCTCGCTCTGCGCGGATCGCAGCGCGGGCTCCAATTCCCCGGGAGCACTCACCAGCCGCATACCCTTGCCGCCGCCGCCGGCCGCAGCTTTCAGCATGACTGGGTACCCTACCCGCGCGGCCAATGCCGTTGCTTCGGCTAAAGAAGCCAGTGCCCGCGAAGTGCCGGGCACAATGGGGATGCCCGCTTTTTCCATCTGCTGGCGGGCCCGCGTCTTCGATCCCATCATCTCCATGGGGGCCGCCGATGGCCCAATGAATTTGATGTGCGCATCCGCGCACGCTTGCGCGAAATGCGGATTCTCAGAAAGGAAGCCGTAGCCGGGATGGATGGCTTCCGCGGCGCAGCGTTTAGCCACGGCGATAAGTTTCTCGATGTTCAGATAGGATTCGGCTGCCGCAGCCCCGCCGAGGGGAAAGGCTTCGTCTGCCATGCTGACGTGCAATCCCGTGCGATCGACTTCGGAATAAACCGCAGCGGTAGCAATTTCCATTTCGCGGCAGGCGCGAATAATGCGCACCGCAATTTCTCCCCGGTTTGCCACCAGAATCTTCTTAAACATAAATGGCGAGCGGCTTCAGTCTCGAAGATCGCATTTTATCGCACGGGCGCGGGAAGCATCGCCAACGGACTTATGCCACAAATACAAAAGCCTCTCGGCTGGTGCCGAAAGGCTTTTGGTTCTGAGGAAGGAAGTCTATTGTTGCTGCTGATCCTGGTCGAGCGTAATGCCCTGCGGGCCGCTCTGCTTGGCCGCCTTCGCTTTTTTGGTCGCCATAGTTTTATCAACCCACTCATCCGCAGTCTTCAGATCAGCCGTGCGGGCGGCGGGATCGCTGCAGTCCAAGTCGGCACGCTCGCGGTACATCAGGTTCATGTAGGCCATGGCATCGTCATAATCGGGCCGCAACTGCAGCGCTTTATTCAGGTTGTCCATGGCATCCTGAATGACCGGCGAGTCCTTTTGCTTCAAGTCCTCGCACGCTTGACGTTGGTCTTTGTCCTTGCCGTTCAGCGGTTCTGTCGGCCGCAGCCCCAACTTGGCACGAGCCTCCATGCGCGGCTGGTAGGCCTGCGTCCAGTCAATCACGCCAATCGTGTAATAGGGCTCCGGATCGTTAGGATCCAGTTCCGATGCCTGCCGGTAATACTGTTTGGCCTCGTCGAATTTCTTGAGATTCATATACAGATAACCGATCCCCTTCACGCTGGTTACGTTTTTGGGATCGCGGTCCAGAACCGCCTTGTAGGCATCAATCGCTTGCTGTGCCATCCGATTGTTGTCCGGAGTATCGGCGCCCGGGATGTATTGCTGGGTGTAAGCCGTCGCTAGGTACAGCCGGGCGTTTAGCAATCCCGGATCGAGAGAAATAGCGTTCTGAAAATGATCGATGGCCTCTTCGTAGCGCGCGTTCTTGTACGATTGCACGCCTTTGTTCAACTGGTCGCGCGCTTTAAGTTTGTCACAGCCCGTGGCGGAGAGTAGTGCCAAGCCGGCTCCCAATACCAGCACCGCCCGCAGATTTCTTTTCATCACGTTATCTATCTCCCTTGAACAGAACCGTCACACACGGCCCCTCGAGACGACAAAGCCCACCAACAGCAGTTCGCCCGAACAAATCTATGGAAAGCTTTTTTGTTTAGCCGCCCGACTCAATCTTGGCGGTGATCAGCCCAACCTTATCCACGCCGGCGGCATGTGCAATGTCAATCACGTTCGCCGCATCCGCAAACGGGATATTATCATCCCCTTTGATGAACATGACTTTTTCCGCGCGCGCCTTGTAGATATCAGTGAGGCGTCCCTGCAAAGCATCCCAGGTGACGTCGTCCTGGTTGATCTTCAATCCTGGCTCCTGGCCGGCGCCCCGGTCAATCAACTGAACCACAATTGTGCGGTCAGGGGTATTGTCCTGTTTTTGATTGGGCGGGGGTGGCTGCGGCACCATGGCGTCCAATCCCTTGGGCGTCAGAGGAGTGATCACCATGAAGATGATGAGCAACACCAGCAATACGTCAATGAGCGGTGTCACGTTGATATTCGCGCTTTGGCCCCCGCTGGGGCCGACTGCCATACCCATGGTAGTTCTCCTTCGTTACTGTCCGCTCGGAGCGGGAGCCGGCGGCGGTGCCGTCGGGCTGCCCGGAGTTCCGGCTTGTTTGCGCTGATCGGTCAGCAGGCCAAGGTCATCCACTCCGGCCGCGCGCACGTTATCCACTACTTCTTTCACCCAGCCGTAATGCGCTCTCGAATCGGCTTTCACGTACACCCGCTTGTCGGTCATGGTGGCGATCCGGTCTTTGATCCTGTCGGTCAATTGGTCGGGTGATATCTGCTCGGTTCCGAGATAAACTTTGCCGTCGCGCATGATGGCGACGAGGATTGCATTTTCTTTGTCCGCGTCGGGCATCTGTTCGGGATTGTTCACTTTCGCCAAATCCACTTGCTGGCCGTGCTGCAACATCGGGGTGATGACCATGAAAATGATCAGGAGCACCAGCATCACGTCCACCATGGGGGTGACGTTGATATCCGAGTTGACCTTGGCGCCTTCGTTTCGTTTAGCTAATGCCATATGGTTTAAATCTCCTACGCGCTTCCAGCTTCCTTGAGTGGTGCAGAGGCTGGTTCAAGAGCAGTGCCTGGGAGGCGGGGTCCAGCGCCGAGCCGTCGGCGCCGGACCAGCAACTCAAGTCACTTGCCCACTCGCGGGTGGGCTAAGCCGTCACGAAGGGCGGCGAACGCCCCGGCGCTTCAGGAAGTAGTCAATCAGTTCGCTCGATGAGTTATCCATCTCCACATCGAACGCTTCCACGCGACCGGTCAAATAGTTGAACATCATCACAGCGGGGATGGCTACCAGTAGACCAATCGCCGTCGTGACCAGAGCCTCCGAAATACCACCGGCCACAGCCGCCAGTCCGGTTGCGTGCTCAGTCTGAATACCACGGAAAGCATTCAGAATGCCCATCACCGTGCCGAACAGTCCGACGAACGGAGCTGTCGAGCCGATGGTGGCCAATCCGCCCAATCCGCGCTTCAGTTCTGCATGCACGATAGCTTCGGTGCGCTCCAAAGCACGCTTGGAAGCTTCGATGGTTTCGCCCGGGATCTCGCCGCTATCCTGGTGGGCGCGGAATTCCATCAGGCCGGCGGTAACTACCTTGGCGAGATGACTCTTCTTGTTCCGCTCCGCTACTTTGATGGCCTCGTCGATACGGCCATCCCGCAACGCGCCGGCCACAGCCGGGGCGAAGGCGCGCGATTGTTTGCGGGCCGCGCTGAAGGCCATCCAGCGGTCAATCATAACCCCGATGGACCATCCAGACATGATGAATAGAACCACGACCACGGTCTTCGCAATCCAGCCCATTTGGTGCCAGAGTGAGATCGGGTCCCAACCCACCGCTGCCTGGTCTTGGAAAACCCAGGCGGCCATGGCGGAAGCATGACTTACAGTGTGTGCTGCTAAATTGGCTACGAACATGAGTTGCTTTCCCCTCCTCGGAACTTTTTAAGTACTTTGATTACGATACGAACCCAGCCACAGACCCAGATTTACCCCTCGGCATACTAGCCTCCGAGGGTGAAATTCACCGTAACCTGCGTATCTACTTCCACCGGTTCCCCGTTCAGAATGTACGGTTTGTATTTCCACTGTTTCACCGCATCCAACGCGGCCGGCACCAGCATAGGATGTCCACTGATCGCCTGCAGGTTGATAATGTCCCCCGTCTTGCTGATCACGGCCTGAAGAACGACCGTACCCTGGATGCGCGCTTGCCGCGCCAAGGCTGGATAAACCGGCTGCACTCTGCGAATCAATAATCCCTGAGTTACGCCCATCGAGACGCGTACGCGCTGCGGAGTTGCGACTTTGGGCACCGCGACTGGCGTTGAGCTGATGATGCCGCCAATTACGCCACCCATCTGCCCGCCCGGAACACCACCCGGAACGCCACCCACAATTCCTGCCATCACTGGCGGCGGCGCGGCGTCTTCCTTGATAATTTCGACTTTCTTGGGAATCTTGGTCGGTGTGCGCAGTTGGCCGTTGACGATATCGGTCTGCACCTGTTTGACAACGTGAACCACGGCGGCTGGCGGTGGAGGCGGCGGTGGAGGCGGAGGCGCGGTCATGACAAAACCGAGCAGCTGCCCCGTGGGCAACGCCTCGGTAAATATCAATGGAATCAGAACCATGAACCCAATCAGCGCGGCCTCGAGCAAAAACGCAAAGCCACTCGTCCAACCGCGCCTGGTTTTAAGTCTCCCGCCCGATTCAATTAGGCTGTCTTCAAACATAGGCATTCTCCTGCGCAAACCCTACTTATTTTTAGACACCGCCCAACCCCAATTTGATCCCACTCGCGCCAAAAACCCTGCATCGTTCGACATCGCCGAGAAATGTACTTAGCTCAACGGCTTCAGCGAGTTGCCCCGGCCCGCGCATTCTTTTCGGATTGCGCGCCCGAACCTGCCGTCTTGCCTGGATTGCGCTTTCCGTCTCCGCCACCGGCAATCGCCGGCCTTTTGCCGCGATTCGACCGCCAGTCCTGGTAGGCCACCAGGATGGGCGCGGCAATCGCAATCGAAGAATACGTCCCTATCAAGATGCCAATTACCAATGCAAAGGAGAACCCGTTCAAGACTTCTCCGCCAAATAAATACAGAGCCAGCACGGTCAGGAACGTCAAACCCGCCGTAAGAATCGTCCGGCTCAGTGTTTGATTGATGCTGCGGTTGACGATATCGGACAGCTTTTCCCGCCGCATCAGCTTCAAATTTTCGCGAATGCGGTCGAATACGACGATGGTGTCGTTATTCGAATACCCGACCAGCGTCAAAATGGCCGCGATAACGGTAAGCGAAATCTCTTTATTCGTCAATGAGAATGCACCTACCGTGATCAGGGTGTCGTGAAAGACCGTGATCACGGCCGCCACGCCATAGATCCACTCAAAGCGGAATGCCAGATAAATCAGCATGCCGCCGAGCGAATAAAGCACCGCCAAAAGGGCCTGATTGCGCAATTGTTTGCCCACTTGCGGCCCGATAATGCTGACGTTGCGCACGCCAAAATTGGAGACAAAAAAGCCCGTATCCAATGAGGAGAGGACCGCCGGATCGACGACTCCTTTGAGATCATCCAGTGAATTGAGGACGCCGCTTTTGGTCTTGTCGCGATAATCCACGACGGCTTGGGCGATGGCAGTATAGCGTTGTTGCGCGTCGGTACCGGCATGCAAGGGGTCGGCCTGCAATAGATAATCAGCCACGGCCAGTGCACTGGAGTTGTTCAAATCCTGTTTTCCAGCAGGTGCATTGCTCTCGAGAGCCTTAACGATTGCGTCCTTGCCCTGCTCCAAGGCCTGCTCGCTGGTTTCCTGGAGCGAAAGGTTGATCAAAACCTCGTTGTTCTCGGGCGGTCCATAAGGATTTTGAATTATCGCATCGTGCAAGCCGGCGCGGTCCATGGCGCCGCGGATGAAGTTGTCATTTGGGTGCTGAGCAAACCTCACCTCGACTTGCGTGCCTCCGCGAAAATCAATGCCCAGCGGAATGTGGTGCCAAAACAGCATGGAGAAGATGCCTGCCACGCTGAATACCAGGGAAAAGGCGAGAAAATACCATTTCTTGCCCAGGAAATCTATGTTCGGATTGCGAAAAAATTCCACGTTCCTCCAACTCCCTTTTGCCGCCAACAGCCCGCCACGGGCCTAATTGGCTCCGCGATGCTCGTGGTTATCCGATGCTGAGCGCCTCGCCCCTTTGATGCCGGCTCAGAATCCAATCGAAGATCAGCCGCGAGACGAATACTGCAGTAAACAAATTCGCGAACAAGCCAACCACCAGAGTGGTGGCAAAGCCTTGGATTGGCCCGGTTCCGAAGATAAAGAGAATCGCCGCGGAGACGATGGTGGTCACGTGCGTGTCCACAATCGTGATCCAGGCATGGCCAAATCCTTGCTCCACGGCCGAAGGCGGTGTTTTGCCGTTGCGCAGTTCCTCGCGGATGCGCTCGAAAATGAGCACATTCGAATCCACGCCCATACCAACCGTGAGAATCACGCCCGCAATCCCCGGCAAGGTTAAGGTCGCCGTCGAGTATCCCATGAAGCCCAGCAAAATGATGAGGTTCAGGATCAGCGCGATATCGGCATTCACGCCCGCGCCGTGGTAGTAGATCAGCATGAACACCAGGACCGCAACCATGCCGATTACGGCTGCAGTGACTCCGGCGCGAATCGAATCCGCGCCCAGCGATGGCCCCACGGTCAAATCTTCAATGTATTTAATGCTGGCGGGCAAAGCCCCAGATCGCAGAATCATCGCCTGATCTTTGACTTCCTGCTCGGTGAAGTGTCCGGTTATGATTCCCGAGTCGCGAATAGGCTCGTTAATGGTAGCCACGGATTGCACCTTGCCGTCGAGGACCACGGCGAGGAGGTCTTTCACGTGGGCGGAGGTGAACGCGTAAAACTTCTGCCCACCTTCGTTGGTGAGGTTGAAGCTCACTGCGGGTTGACCGTTTTCATCCTGAGAGGCGTCAGCGCCGCGCAAGTCGCGTCCGGTAACCGCCGCAACCCGTGAAACCAGATACCAGGTGGAACCGCCATCCGCACCGGTCGCTTTGCCGGGCATCAACACCGCGTCTGCCGGCAAAACCCCATTGTTAGCCTGCATTGCCGCTTGCTCGCTGGGATAAGGACCGCCCATCGCCTGGCGGATTTCCAGCATGGCCGTGGATTGCATCACTTCCTTGACCCGGCCTTCGTCGTCAATGCCAGGCAGCTGGACCAGTATTTGATACTTTCCCAAGTTATATTGTTGGACCGTGGGGCCAACCACGCCCAGCTTGTCAATGCGGTTGGTGATGGTGTCAATCGCCTGCGTAACCGCATGGTCCTTGAGTGTGCTCAAAGCCTGCGGCCTCATAGAGATGGTCCAGGTATTGTTCGGCCCCGAAGTGGCCTGATATTCCGGCAAGCGATCATCCACCACCGACCGCAGATCGGCAATTGCTTCGGGCGGTAAACCTTTAATGACGATCCGGTCGGGATTCGCCGGATCGGGCTTGCTGATGTCGGTGTAGTTAATTTTGCGGGTGCGGAGGGCCTGTTTCAGAGTCTCCTCGGCAATGTCGGAGTCTACGTTGACCGCGTCGTTCACTTCCACCTGCAGGATGAGGTGGGTTCCGCCCTTGAGATCCAGCCCCAGGTTAATGCGGCTCTGGATCGCTGCCAGCAAACCTTTGCCCGACCAGCTCTGCGGGATCCCGATGATTCCAAAGAGGAATATCAACAAGACCCCGACGCTTACGCCTAGTTTCCAGCCTAAATCTTTCTTCATAACGAAAATATCTTCATGCCGCCTGGTTTACTCACGCTTGCCAACTACTTGGCAGGCTCGTCATTGCTAACAGACACCACGGAAGCCCGCGTGACTTCCAGGCGAAGGTTGTCGGGAGGCACCCGCAATTGCAAGGTGTCGTCCTTCAGCGCCATGACGGTTCCGCGTAACCCGCCGCTGGTCACCACTTTGTCGCCAGTTTTCAGTTCGCTCAACATGTGTTGCCACTTCTTCTGGCGCCGCTGCTGGGGCATGATGAGCAGGAAATAAAAAATGGCAAAGATAAAAAGAAGCGGCGCAAGGGTGATCAAACTCATGCCGCCGCTTTGCAAGGCTAATAGATGCTCAGAACCCATGCGAACCTGTTTCCTCGAAACCTGAATTTTTTAAAATTCAGCGACAGAGTTTTTCACAACCAACGACGAGGCCGCTTTCAGACCTTTCTTGCATTTGGCTTGACTTCGGGGCTCTCGCCTAATTCAGGCCGGATTTAATTCGCTTCCAGGTATTGATAAGGGTTGGCGAGTTATGACTTCCGCGGCGACGACTCACCTGCAATAAAACTGGCCCCTTTCCCAAGTGCAATAGAATGACGCAGGCCCCGCATAGTGTCAAGGTAGAAGCTCAGATTGTGGACGGTATTCAAGACCTGCGCCAATACTTCATTCGATGCATAAAGATGCCGTAAATAGGCCCGCGAGTAGCGTGAGCACACCCGGCAGGCGCATTTCGGGTCGAGCGGACCCGGGTCAGAGGCGTATCGCGCCTGCTTGATGGATATCTTCCCCTCGGAGGTAAAGAGCAACCCGTGACGTGCTGCCCGGGTGGGCAGGACGCAATCCATCATATCCACGCCGAGTTTGGCGTACTCGACAATCTCTTCGGGTGTGCCTACACCCATCAAATAGCGTGGCTTATCGCTAGGAAGATGTTCGAGCGTTGCCTGGACCACTTCGCGGGTAAGATGCCGCGGCTCGCCGACGCTCAGGCCCCCGATGGCGTAACCGGGAAAGCCGATTTCGACAGTGCGCTCTGCGGATTCCTTGCGCACCGCAACATCCATGCCGCCCTGCACGATGCCAAACAAAGCTTGTGTAGGGGCGGGGCTTGCCACGCCCAAGGTCCCGGCTTCTAATCTGCCGTCATTCGGAACGCCGAGGCCCATCGGGCCGAGCCCCGAGCGAATCCGAGGGGGAGGAATCTTCGTTTCTGCCCACGGTACCTCGCCCTTGTTCTCCTCAAAGTATTTCTTGCTGCGCGCCGCCCAACGCGCCGTCAACTCCATGGAAGCCCGAGCCCGCGCTGCATCGGCCGGGAACTCGGTGCACTCATCAAATGCCATGATGATGTCCGCCCCCAGGCCGATCTGCGCCTGCATTGCGCTCTCCGGGCTGAAAAAATGTTCGGAACCGTCCAGATGGGAGCGAAATGTCACTCCCTCTTCTTTGATTTTGCGCAATTCGTTCAGGCTGAAAACCTGGAAGCCCCCTGAATCGGTGAGGATGGCGCGGTGCCACGACATAAAGCCATGCAATCCGCCGAGTTTGCGGACCTGCTCGATGCCTGGGCGCAAATAGAGGTGATAGGTATTTCCGAGAAGAATTCGGACGCCGAGTTCTTCGAGGATGTCCTGTGGAACACCCTTGACCGTGGCCAGCGTTCCCACGGGCATGAAGACCGGAGTCTCCACTTCGCCGTGTGGAGTCAGCAGGCGTCCGGCGCGGGCCGAGCCGGCGGTGGAATCAATTTGGAATTGAAGGGACACCAAGGGATTGTAGCAATGAGAAAGGAGCTATCCGTCGTCAGGAAGTTGCCCCACCCTTGTTCGCTCCGGTTTTGGAGCGATAGGGTCGGAGAGCAGGTCTTTGCTCTCTGCGTTGCAAATATTCCCAGCCGTTACTGGGTTCGACAGGGCAAGTCGATGATCTCAGCTTTCACCTTACCGGCCCTCACGATGACCTTCCCCACGCTCACCGGCAAGCTAAATCTCCTGGGCCCCGCGCTGCCCGGATTGAAGTACAGCGCGCCATTCTTTGTCTCCTGCTTGCCCACATGGCTGTGGCCGTAAATGACGGCGGCAAATCCTGCAGCCTCCGGCTTGAGGTCAAGCTGCTGTAAATCATGCAGCACGTAAATCGAAACGTCGCCGGCTTCGAGGACGCTGGTCGCTGGAATTTTCTTGGTCCACGGATCGCGGTCAACGTTCCCGCGTACCGCAGTTACTGGAGCGATTTCTTCCAGCTTCTTCAGAATTTCAGGATCGCCGATGTCCCCGCCGTGAATGATGAAATCCGAGCCTTGCAAGGCTTCCAGGGCTGCTGGGCGCAGTAACCCGTGGGTGTCGGAGATTACTCCGACCGTGATTTTGGAGGAATCCTTCATCGCCGCCGCTTGCCATGAATCATGGAAAACGATCGTGCATTCCGGCTAGGCTCCGGCAGGCGTTTCCAGCAGTGGGTCAGGCCGGGGCGCTGGCCAAATCAGAAAGTTCCAGGCGAAGGTTGCCGGAATTGGTTGCATAGGCCAATCCCACATCGAGGCTGATGACCCCTTCGCGAATCAGTCGCTCGATCTCTCCATCAAAATACTGCATGCCTTCGGTGCTACCGGCGCGCATGGCATCGAGCAAGGTCTTGCCATCGCCCTCACCTTTCTCCACATACTCGCGGGTGCGCAGGGTTGACTTGAGAATCTCGATGGCCGCGACCCGCCCCGTCCCATCTTTGCGAGGGATCAGGCGTTGCGAGGCGATGTAGCGGAAACTTTTGGAGAGACGGCCGCGAATGGCATGCTGCTCGGCCAGAGGAAAGACTCCGATAATTCGCTCCACCGTCTTCGAAGCGTCAATGGTGTGCAAGGTGGAGAGCACCAAATGCCCGGTTTCGGCGGCTTCGAGAGCGATCTCAATCGTTTCCTTGTCGCGCATCTCGCCCACCAGAATGACCTTGGGCGCCTGCCGCAACGCGGCGCGCAAAGCCATGGCAAAACTCGGGGTGTCGCTATGCAGCTCCCGCTGATGAATCAGGCAATTTTTGTGGTTATGCAGAAATTCGACGGGATCTTCGATGGTAAGAATATGGTAGTGCTGCTCCTGGTTGATCAGGTCAATCACCGCCGCCAGCGTGGACGACTTGCCCGATCCGGTTGGCCCGGTCACCAGCACAATGCCGTTGCGAAGTTGCGAAATTTCCTTCAATTCCGGAGGCAAATTGAGAGCGTTGAAATCAGGAATGTGTCCCGGAATGACCCGCATCACGATCGCACAGCTGCCGCGTTGCATGAAGATATTGACGCGGAAACGCGCTGTGCTGGGCAGGCTGTAGGAAATGTCGCAGGAGCCGCTCTCGCGCAGGGTGCCAATGGCATGCTGGTTATCGCCGATCAGCTCTCCCGCCAGTCGCCGCGTATCATCAGGTGTAAGCGCGCGCGCTCCCGCCGGATGCAGCTTTCCGCTGATCTCTACCAGCGGCGGCTTTCCCGGCGAAAGAAATAAGTCGCTGATCTTGGATGAAACGCGCAGCATGGAGGCCAGCAGCGTGGGGGCCGAAAGCGGCGTGGTAGCTAACGCCGGCCCGGCCGCCACTCCTTTTAAACTACCCGGAGCGACAGGACTGACCGGCCCAGCGGCGATTGGACCATTGGCGGCAATGCCAGGATTGGTTGGCGGAGTCCCCGAAGAAGACATACCCCGAAATCGTATCGGGTGGGCGTTGACTCGCCAATTGGATGTCGCTTCTCCGACGTAACTTTAGTTCCTTGCTTTTAGGCCGCGCCGAGCGATTCCACCCGTTGGATTCAAGGCGCGGAGTTCATTCCTTCGGCATGACCGGCAGAATCATCGCCGACGGATGTTGCGCGTCATGATAGATCGTGTTGGTCGCCGAAATAAATTTTTGGCCGGACTCCGGCTGCTCGGCTGTATTCAGGTTCCGGTCGAAACGCGGAAAGTTGCTGCTCGAAATCTCCAGCCGGATTACATGACCTTTTAGAAAAACATTGCTCGTGGACCACAAATCAACGGTGAACTTGTACACCTGCCCGGGTTTAAGCAAATCGGCCTGCTCCCGCGAATTACGATAACGGGCGCGAATAATTCCCTCGGTCAGGTTTCTGGCAAAGCCATCCGGGCCGACATCGACCAGTTTGCCGGTGAAATCCGTGTCCACAGCGGATGACGCCGCATAGAGTTCAAGGCTGATCGGGCCGGTAACCTCCGTGTCCTGCGCAAGAGGGGGGGTTGAGTACACCAAAACGTCATTGCGGGCTTCGACCGGCCGCTGATCGCGCGGGCCGGCCGCCAGATGCTGGCGGTCACAGCACAACGGCCCTCCGGTAGTTGGAACGGGATTCGACGGGTTATAGACATAGCGATCGGACGACTCGGCGTGAGGAGCATCGATCGAAAGCGTGCCGTTTCCGCTCGCAGCGTTGGCCGCGCCTTGGGAATGCAGAAAATATTTCGTGCGATTAGCGCGCGCCGGAGGCCAGTCGTCTTCCTGCCGCCATTGATTCACTCCCATGACAAAAATCTTTACCGGCTTTTGCGCGAATTCGTTCTGTACGCCTTTGAAAAGATAGTCGTACCAGCTCAACGTGTTTTCGTCTTCGTTGTACTCGTCGGCGGCCGCTCCAAAATCGACTTCGCCAATCTTCCGGCCGCCACCGGCGTGGCCGCCAATGGTTACGATCAAATGCTGGCCACTCCGCGCAGCTGAGCTTCCGCCTTGGGTTTTGATCCCCGAATAATTACGCAACGATCCGCCTTGAAAAATGTCGTACCAGGCGGCAGTGATCAGCGCGGGAACTTGAATATCCGCGTAGTGCTCTTCAATAGACCATTGCTTCCAATAGTCGTCGTAGGTGGGGTGCGCCAGCCAGTCGAGGAAATAAGGCGCCAGCCCCGGCACGAGGTCGGACGGGCTTGGCTCGGGCAAATTAAATAGCGGGTAGCTCGCCAGCGGAAGGCTCGACGCGCCCTGCATCGCGTCGGTCGCGTCCGCGATGTGTCGAGCCACGGTATCTTGTGCCAGCCCGGAGGTCCACGACTCATCGAACCACTGTTCGAAAGCGCCGCCTTGGTAGGTCCAGTTCTCGTGATAGTTGCTCGCCGTCACCACCGGGCAAATACCCGCCAGGTGCGGCGGGTGTGCAATCGCCGCCAGCATTTGCGTCGCCCCTACATACGACCCGCCCCACATGCCCACTTTGCCGTTCGAGTAGGGCAGCGCCGCCGCCCATTCCACCGTGTCAAAGCCGTCGTTCGATTCATTCTTGAAGGTGTACCACTCCCCCTCGGAGGCGTAGCGGCCGCGCACATCCTGAACGATGGCCACATACCCGCGCTGCGCCGCCTTCAGCCCGAAAGTAAAACCGTTGTTCTTGTCGTAAGGAGTGCGCTGCAAGAGGACCGGAAACTGGCCATCGGCTTTTGGCCGATAGATGTCGGCGCGCAGAATTACGCCGTCGCGCATCTTCACGGTGACGTTGTGTTCGAAGGTGACCTGATAAGACTCCGCGGCGTGACAGGCGGGAACAAGTACGATTGCCCAAAGAGAAATAATGAAGATAAGCTCACGGCGGCGCATGCAACCTCCCATGGTTTCGCGACGAAAGCTTAGCAGATTGCGAACGGTTCGCAGTGGACGTTTTACAAACCGCGAGGATCTTTGATTTCCGTGAGGATCAAGTGGATAGCGGAATTCCCGACATTCTCGATCGAATGTGGCGGCATCGGGGGAGACCAATAAAATCCCAGGGCCGGCAGGTCTCCGCCGCGCGTGTCCTGAATGATGACGTTTTGTCCGTCGCGCCGCAAATAATGGCTGGCCCTCAAGGTTTGAATGACGCACGGCCAGCGGTGGGTGTGCATGCCGGTGGTTTCACCCGGTGGGATCAGTGTTTGCAATACACGCACCCGGTCATTTTCGAATATTAGGGTGTGGTGCTGTGAAGCGGCCGCCAACGCATCAAGCGATAGCGGCCAACTTTCGGGAGCCTGAAGATTGATGTCAGCCGATGAACTCGCCATAAAGTACTTACAACGCCGGCGCTTTATCCGCGATCAGCTTGTTGATGCGCCCCACAAAATCCGCAGCCAGCATATCTTCCGTTTTTTCTTTTCCACGGGTGCGCACGTTTACCCTGCCAGCCTCGGCCTCTTTGTCGCCGACCACGAGTAAGAATGGTACTTTCTGCATGGCATGCTCGCGGATCTTTGCGTTCATCTTTTCGTTGCGCGCGTCGACTTCCACCCGCACCCCGGCTGCTTTCAGTTCCGCCGCGATTTTGTTGGCATACTCCGCGTGGCGCTCGGAGATCGGGATCATCACCGCCTGCACCGGCGACAACCATACCGGAAACGCCCCCGCATAGTGCTCGATGAGCACGCCGAAGAAGCGCTCCACCGATCCATACAGCGCACGATGCACCATGACCGGCTGTTTGCGTGAGCCATCCTCCGAGACATACTCGAGACCGAAGCGCTGCGGGAGGTTGAAGTCGAACTGAATAGTCGAAAGCTGCCATAGCCGGCCGATGGCGTCGACCAGCTTCATGTCAATCTTTGGCCCGTAGAACGCCGCTTCGCCGGGGATGGTCTTATATTCGATTTTCCGGCGCTTAAGAACTTTTTCCAGCGACCCGGTGGCTGAGTTCCACTGCTCTTCGGTGCCAACGAAATTACGCTTGTCTTCCGGATTCCAGGTGGAAAGCTCAGTCACGAAATCCTTGAAGCCGAAATCCTTCAGCACATCCAGCGCAAAATCCAGGCAACTTTCGATCTCACCCTCAATCTGCTCCGGCGTGCAGAAGATATGCGCATCGTCCTGCGTAAAGCCGCGCACTCTTAGCAGGCCGTGCATCACGCCCGAGCGCTCATAGCGGTAAACCGTGCCCAACTCCCCGAGACGCACCGGCAGATCACGGTACGATTTCAGTGAATCTTTATAAATAAGAATGTGAAACGGGCAATTCATGGGCTTCAGACGATACTCGGCGTCGTCGAGTTCCATCACGTCGAACATGTTCTGCGAGTAATAACCCTCGTGCCCTGAGGTTTGCCACAACTGCCGCCGCGCCACATGCGGCGTGTAGACCAGAGAGTACCCGCGCTGGATGTACTCCGAGCGCATCCAGTCTTCCATCTCTTTGCGGATGATGCCGCCCTTGGGATGCCAGAAAATCAGTCCCGGACCGGCCAACTCCTGAATGGAAAACAAATCGAGCTGCTGGCCAATCACGCGGTGGTCGCGCTTTTTGGCCTCTTCAATCTGCGTGAGAAATTGGTCGAGGTCTTTTTTTGAAAAGAAGGAAGTCCCATAAATACGCTGCAGCTGCGGATTCTTCTCATCACCCAGCCAGTATGCCCCGGCAATATTCAGCAGTTTGAATGCCTTGATCTTTCCAGTCGACGGAATGTGCGGCCCGCGGCAGAAATCCAGAAACTTGCCGGTTTTGTAAATCGAAATCTTTTCATCGGGTTGCGTGAACTGCTCGATGAAGTGGCACTTCATAAAATCGCCTTCCGCCTTGAACCTTTCGAGGCCTTGGTTGCGCGGCAGAAATTCCCGCGCGTAGGGCAGGTTCTGCTGCACCAGTTCCTGCATTTTCTTTTCGATTTTTCCCAGGTCCTCGGGGGTGAACGGCGTTGGCCGGTAGAAGTCGTAGAAGAATCCGCTTTCGGTCGCCGGACCGTGGCCAAGCTTTGTCTCGGGAAACAACTCCAGCACCGCCGCCGCCAGCAAGTGCGCGGAGGAATGCCGGAAGACGCCCAGCGCCTCCGGATCTTTTTCGGTCAGAATGCGCAGCTCCATGTCCTTCTCCAGCGGCCGCGCGAGATCGATCAGATCGCCATCCCCTGAATGTGTTGGGACGGAGCTTGCTCCGCCTGCGGCTCCCCCGCCCATCGGCCGTGCCTTGGCCGCCAGTGCCGTATCGGCCAGCCGCGGGCTGATCGACTTGGCGACGTCCAGCGCAGTCGTACCCGAAGGAAACTGCTTAACGCTCCCGTCAGGAAGCTTTAGGTGAATGGTTTCTGCCATAAGAGGTGGAGATCAGTATAAAACACGGCTCCGGTCTCCAAGATTGCAATCGCCAGGGATGGGCAGAGCGCAAGTCAGGATGAGTGGACCCCCGTCTCGCGGACCTCTGTCCCATCGAGGCGTCCATTTCTTGTGCAGGGCAGCTGGAAATATGAATGCAGAAACGCCGCCGAAGGCTACGACGGCCGCATTCATACCTTCGGAGAAAACTCCCTCGAAACTCTTGAAAAATTGCGTTGTGTACCAGAGTCCGAGAGTTGTGATCCGGCAGGGCGGCGCCGTCCTCAGCGGCTTGGAATCTTGACCCGATTTTTTTCTGCGTCTCTACTTTCCAGCCTTGGCACTCTCGGGGACTGCCGCAAACTCCTCGCCCATCCACTTCTGGAATGCATCCATATTCTGTGGACGACCCAGAAAGTCCCGTACCAGGACATTTGCCGAAACCGATCCACCCGGCTCCAAAACCACTCGCCGGTAACGCATGGGCGCCGGACCCGCGAGCAGATTGTCGTGATCGAACTGCATGAAGAAATCTTCAGCGATCACCTTGTCCCACAGATAGGTGTAATACGCGGACGAATAGCCGGCCAAATGCCCGAATGAAGCGTACATGTGGGTTCCGGGAAAGGGCGTGAATGGCGTGTATTTCTCCGTGGCCTCACGGCAGATCGCATCCGGATCCACATCCTGCGGCTTGCCCTTATATAAATTGTAGGAAATCGCGGTGTAGCTGTTCTGCGCCGCGACCCAATTGCCTCGTCCGAATGCGGACGCGCGATTCATTCGCGCTACCAGTTCCGCGGGAATCGGTTCCCCGGTCTTGTAATTGCGCGCGAATGTGGCCAGCACCTGCGGACTCCGCATCCACTCTTCGAGCATTTGCGAGGGCGCCTCCACAAAATCGGCTTCCATGGAAATGCCACTGATCCCGGCCCATTCCTGCTGTCCGCCGAGGATGTGATGCATCAGGTGCCCGAACTCGTGGAAGAACGTCACCACATCGCTGTATTCCATCAGTCCAGGATCGTTCGCCGTGGGCGTAGGAAAATTGCAAACCAGAATCGCTTCTGGCAGTTGCTTTCCGCGAATGCCGTCGAGCACCGGACTCATCTCCGCGTGGCTGAATTTACCTGGACGCGGATGCATATCCAGATAAAACCGGCCGATCACTTTGCCGTCTTCGATCGTGTCCCAGGTTTCCACCGAGGGATCCCACGCCGGCACATTTGGTTCCTGCTTGAATGTCACATGGAAAAGTTTCGCTGCAGTGTCGAGAATTCCCTGCTTCACCTGCATAAAAGGCAGATAGGGCCGCACCGATTGCGAATCGAAATTGTATTGGGAACGGCGCACCAGTTCGCTGAGGTGGGATACCTCGTAGTCTCCGATTTCGGTCGCCTGCGGATCGGTCTTCTGTTTCTCCGCCAGCAGCATGGCGAATTCGCGCTTCAGCATTGGCCGCGCCGCCGTATCCACCTGCTGAATGAAATTCGCGATATTGCCGCCCTTTACCATCATCTTGTCGGCCGCGTTGTAATCCGCCCAGGAGGTAAAACCGAGCAGCGTGGCGATCTGATAGCGCGTCTGCATCATCTGTTCCAGAACGTCCCGGTTCTTCGGATAGGCTCGCGTGTCGAAAGCCTCAAACAACCGCCGCCGCAGGGCATCGCTGTTGCTGAACTTGAGCGCCGGCAAAATATCCGGATAATCCGTGGTGATCGTGATCTTGCCATCCTCGCCCGGCTTGTGGCGGTCGATGTAATCCTGTGGCAATCCGTCGAGCTCGGAGACATCCTTCACCTCAACGACCTTTTGTCCGTCCGAAATATTGCGATCGAACATCGATTGCTCTTCGGTAAGCTGATCGTTCAGCTTCTTCAATTGCGCTCGGGTGTCGTCGTCCTTGTCCACTCCCGAGAGCCGGAACTCCAGCAATTGCCGCTTCATGTAGTACTGGGTCGGAGCATCTGCCGACGAGACATCGAGACTAGATAAAGCCCGATACACATCCTGGTTTAGCGAAAGCGCCGTCTGCACCGCGCTGGACTTCCTTGTCATCTCCGTCGCATTGTCACGGAAGGCCGCGTCGGGGTGAACCTGCTGCATCAGGGCCGCAAAGTAGCTGGCTGAATTAATTTGCCGCACCGCTTCGTCGAACGGCGCCAGTGTGTTATCAATCGTCCGCGTCCCCTTCACTGCCATGACGGCATCGATCGCTCGTTGTGCTGCCGCCAAATGTTCATTCTCAATTTTGTCGAACGCCGCCACATCCGGCTTAGTGCTCCATATCGGCGGTTGCGAGCTAGGCGCTTCCTGAGCTGCTGCCGTGACCGCACACAACACGACGATGACGATGCGAAGGCGTGTAACCAATGACATGACACTTCTCCGTTTCAATTTCGTTTCACTCAAGTTTTGACGCTTGACGATCGAGTCCAGATTTTGGCTCAACTCGCAGCAGGCAATCTTCATTGGACGATATTCCGCGCAAAAAGTCACCTTTACCATCCCACTTTTTGCCCTTGGTTCTGCTCATCCAGCCATTTCTGCAGCGGCGCAAAATAGTCGAGGATGGCCGACGCATCCATCTCGCGTTGCCCGGTTAGCGCCTCCAGGGCATCTGGCCACGGCCTGCTCTGGCCCATCGCCAGCATCTGCTGAAATTTTGCGCCGGCCTCTTTCGATCCAAAGAAAGTGCACCGGTAAAGTGGTCCGTTGTAGCCGGCCTCGTGGCATAACGCACGATAGAACTGGAATTCGAGGATGTAAGCCAAAAAATACCTTACATACGGCACATTGCCCGCAATATGGTACTTTGCTCCCGGATCGAAATCCGCCTCGCCACGCGAGATGGGCGGCACAATGCCCTGATATTTCAAGCGCAAATCCCACCAGGCCTTGTTGTACTCCGCCGGCTTGATCTCTCCGGAAAAAACCTTCCAGCGCCATTGGTCGATCATGTAGCCGAAGGGAAGAAACGCCACCCGGTCCAGCGCCTGCTTGAGCAGTTGCGGAATGTCGTTCTGCGCCGATGGCGTCTGCTCCAGCAATCCCACTTGATGCAGGTAATCGGGCGTGATCGCTAAAGCGATCGAGTCGCCAATGGCTTCATGAAATCCATCGTTTGCCCCGTTTTCGAAAAGATAGGGCTGATGCTTGTACGCCCGCTGATAGAAATTGTGTCCCAGCTCATGGTGCAAGGTAACAAAATCCACATCGCGGACTTGCAGGCAGACTTTGATTCGCAGATCGTCCTTGTTATCGATGTCCCACGCGCTGGCGTGGCAAACCACGTCGCGGTCGGCCGGTTTGGTGAACAGGGACCGCTCCCAGAAGGTTTGAAGCAAAGATGCGAATCCCATGGAGGTGAAGAAGTTTTCCGCATACTTCACCATGCCGCGCGGCTCCACTCCCTTTGCCTTCAATTGCGCGGTCAGATCGTAGCCATCGCCTGTTTGCGGCATACCCAGTAGCGGATAAACATTCCCCCATTCCTGCGCCCACGGATTGCCCAACAAATCGGCTGGCATGGGGCCATCCGGAGGGACTAAATCAGCTCCGTAATATCGGGAGAGCCGTGTGCGTACAAATGTGTACAAAGAAAGATAGAGCGGCCGTACCTGCTGCCATAACCGCTCGATCTCGGCCCTGAACTGATCGGGTGGCATATCGTAATTCGACCGCCACATCTCCCCGGTATCTTTAAATCCGATTTCTCTCGCGCCCTGGTTCGACAATTGCACGAATCGCGCATAGCGCTCGCGCATCGGGGCGCCGATCGCATGCCAGCCTCGCCACACCGCCTGCAGTTCCTTGGGATCGCGGCTGCTTCCCATAATGCGTTCAATCGCGGTGATGTCGAGGCAGTCCCCCGGCTTGCGGCAGTACTTTCCTTTGCCATAGTCGGCTTCGAGCGAGGCGGAGATCCCCGTCATCTCCTTGCGCAGCCCCGAATCTTTCGGTGCTGGGGCAGTGAGAGATAAGCGCAGCAACATGAATTTGCGCGCCAGATCCTGCGGCATCCGCAGCTTCTCAAAACGTTTTGCTTTCTCCACCAGTTCCGTGGTCACTGCGGTCATTTCATCCTGCGCATCCGCCGACATGGTCTGCGTGTCATTGGTGATGAAGTTGTCTTCAACCCAGCTGGCGCGGTTTACCTGGATGCTGAGTTCGTTCAGGCGAATCTCAGCCTCGTGCATGAATTCTTTGGCTTACTTAAGAGTGGGACCGCTTTGCGCGTGCAGTGTTGCCGCCAACAAAAGCGGCCACAGAAAAGCGCCACGCTTCATGGGGAAATCCTCCGCCGGAAATTATACGGGCCGGGATTTCCCCCGAGGCAGCAGCTACGCCGCCGCCTTCGATGAATTACCTAAAAATTGAAACTGGCTTTGAGATCGATACGTCGGTTGGCTGCGGTCGCGCCAACATATTCGCCTCCCAGCAGCGCGTTCGATTCGCCGAAAAGAGGCGATCCCAGTGTGCCGTTCGGCGTTGCGAGATTCACATGGTTGAAGACATTGCGCGCCGCGAGAGTAAAGGTAACGCTATAGGGACGGGTTCTGGAGTTGCCCAAGCCCAAGCCTCCCCCGGCTGTGCCGAACCCTCCGTGGCCTTTCTCGTCTCCGCTGGGAACAGTCGCGCCCCCACCAGCCTCGGACCGTCGCCGTCCAAAAGCAATGGTCTTGCTAAGCCGAACGCTCACCGTAAAATGTCCGGGACCAGTAGCGTAGTTAATGGGCAGAATCTTTTCGCCTGCGCGAGGCACACTGTCAAATGTACCTAATGGCGTGCAATACACCGAGCCCGTAATCTGGACAGTCGGACAAGTTCCAGCAGAAATAAATCCAGGCCGATCATTGAAAATTGAATCGCCATTCAAATCGTAAGGAAGGGTGATGTTGTAAGGTGTTCCGGAGCTAATAATAAAGAAGGGACTGAGCCGAAGCGAATAAGGCAACGCCACCGTACCCCCGAACGACGGGCTGTGACGGGTTGCGAACGCCGCTCGGCCGTAATCCGCCAATAGGTCGTACTGATTCGACGGAAAACTATTTGCCCCGGCCGTATCGCTATTCGCGTAGTTCAGGACGTAATAGCCGAACAGCCACAATCCAGGCCCGGTGTGAACGTTCACATTC
The DNA here is from genome assembly GCA_963834075.1 of uncultured Acidobacteriaceae bacterium. GTDB lineage: Bacteria > Acidobacteriota > Terriglobia > Terriglobales > Acidobacteriaceae > PALSA-270. The sequence continues at coordinate 166,942 of CAWIAH010000003.1, read as the reverse complement.
GTTATAAGCTGGCTCTGCCTGAAAATTCCGGCCGATGCATATTGGTAAATGTTGCCGATATTGCCGAGAGGCCGCGTGGGGTCGGTTGCACCCAAGGGCGCATTGATATTGCGAGAGATGAGTTGATCGGATCCACGGGTATTGAGGTAAGAGACTGCTAGATTTGCGATCTTGCCAAGCTGACGTTCGATGCTGACCGCGCTTTGCAGCGTGTAAGGCGCATGAAGGGCGGGATCAATCTCGTACTTTGTCACCGAGTTGGGAACGGAAAATGCCGAAGGCTGTGGCACCGTGGGGAAAAAATCAGGATCGCTCACAATGAACTGCCGTTGAGTGATGCCATTAAGCCGCTCGGCTTGCAAAATATAATCTTCCTTGAACCGATCGTAGAAAACTCCCGCCCCCGCCCGGAGGACCGTCTTGGGCGATGCGTTCTTGCCGCCCAATCCCCAGGCGATTCCGAGCCGCGGCGCAAAGTCGGCATGGTCATGAATATCATTTTGCGTCTCGAAGCGCAGCCCATAGCTTAGTGTCAGATTCGGGCGTATCCGCCAGTCGTCCCCCGCATAAAGTCCGACGTCATAATTGCTGATAGCCGCGAACGAACTGCCGGTGGTAATCGAAAATTGGCTGGCCCCTGTTGTTTCTGTAGCACCAGATTGCAGAGCCCCTTCCGCTGCCTGATAGGCCGTGAGCGATGAAAAAAGAAAGGCTCCGTTAAAGCCCGCGGTTGAAATATTCGAATCTTGCACGGCCCGCAGCCGTATCCCGAACTTGACGAGGTGCGTGCTGTGAAGCAAGGACGAGTAATTCTGAAGTTCGTAACGGTTTGTTCGGTCAGCCAGTGTCCCTGCGGTGTACCCTCCGCCGGTGAAAGCTTGCAATACCGTAACCGCAGGAGCAACGCTCATTGGGTTCTGGTTCTCGACGTCGCGAAGATATTGGAATCGGGTTTCGTTGACCATGCTCGATCCAATGATCTGCGTGTCACTGGCTTGCAGCATCTGTTCGGTGCTGGCGAGATCATATGCCTGCGATGGCAGAGAAAACGGATCCGCCAACGCATTATTGTCTGTATTGCGGTAGTACTGGTAATGAACCGTCAGAGTATTGTTTTTGCTGAGCGCGTAGTCCAGCCGCGGGCTGATATTGGTTCGCGTTTGCGGGTTGGGTGTGGACTCGCTAAGAGGCGACGCGTCGAAATTCGGATTCAGCACCACCGCGTTGGTGGTGGAAAGATCGTTGGTGTTCCGGCGTTGCACACTTAGGAAAAATGAAGCGCGCTTGCCGAGCGGCCCGCCGATATTCCCGTTGTATTGGGTGGATTCGTACGCCGGCTCAACTCCAGCGAAAGGATTGCGAGAGTTGAAGGCGGAATCATTTCCGCTCACGAAAAATTCGCCGTGTAAGTTGTCGGTGCCGGGCTTGGTAAAAATCTCAATCTTCCCGTAGCCCAATTGGTCAGACTCAGGTGCGAAAGGATTCTGGTTGATGCGAATTTCTCGGATAGACGATTTCGGTGGAAGCTGTCCCGCAGTGAACCCATCAATGTATATTTGCCCTCCGTTCGGTCCTGGGGCGGGCCCGGCCAGCGCGGCTAAGTCGCTTTGCAGTTCGTCAGGATCGTCTGGCAGCGCATCCAATGCGGCCCCCGTGATCACCAGTGCGCTGGCATTCTCTGCCGGATTCGCCTGCACCGTCGGCTGTTGGTCCGAGACTTCGACTCTCTGCTTCTCGACTGCGATGGTGAGCGATACATTGAGCTTTTGAAGCTGCCCCGCGGCAAGCTGAACGTCACTCTTTTCAAATAGCGTGAACCCTGGGGCGCGGACATCCAGTGTGTACTTTCCCGGTGGCGCCTTCATTTCAAACATGCCCTGACCGTTGGTGGATATGGTCATCAAAGGGCCCACCGCGGGAACCAGCGATACGATGGCCTTTGTCACGGCTGCACCTGACGGATCCGTTACCTGTCCTCGCAACGTCACCATAGGAGATTGAGCAACGCCTGCCTGCATAATCGCAAGGACGACACCCAATTCGGCGATGGCGCGCAACCCTGCTTTCATGGGCTTATCCAAGATAAGTAGCGACGTACCAGGTATTGCCGAAGGGATCCCGAACCGCGGCTGAGCGCTCGCCGTAGGGCTTATCGCTGGGCGGTTCAACCGCGATACCTCCTGCTTTCAGCGCCTGCGCATACAAGGCATCTGCGTCCGGAACATATACGTGCAGATAACACGGCCGGGGCTGAGCTTCGCCGTGAGCCTCGTTGACTTCAAGCGTCGCAATGCCGATCTTCACCGTCGAGTGCAGAAGTTTCCCTTCCTCCGATTTGGCGATACCCAGTACCTCGGCTCCAAAAGCATCCTGCAAAAACGGGATCATGGTGGTCGCGTTATGCAAATGCAGAAACGGTTGCACACTGCGCAAGCCCTCCGGTCCGGGCTCCCAACCATTGGGCATCGCGATGTACCACACGTTGCCAAAGCGGTCTCTCACGCAACCCTGACGGTCACCCCAGGGCTGGTCTGCAACCGCGTAAACAGACACCGCTCCCGCCCGCACGGCTCGGGCATAGGTCGCATCCGCGCTTTCCACATAAAGATGTATCGTGCAGGGACGCGGCGGATGTTCCTGGCTCGCTTCCGCAAGCTCGATCGCCGAATTTCCGATACCCATCTCGGCATGCATAATCGAACCGTCGGCCCTCGGCACGCATATGCGCTCCACTCCCGCGAACGCAGATTCCAAGAAGCCGATGAACTCCTCTGCGCCGTCGACCACAATGTAGGGCACGATGTTGTTGACTCCGGGTCGCACAAAGCTTGGCGTCGCGGGTTTCGCAATCAGGAGAGTCTCTTTCATCGGTTTTGTCTCCAGGAGGCTAAGTTTCAGAGCTTCTTTAAAATCCGGCCGCGGCATGTCGCGCAATATCTCCGCTATCTTCGCCAACCCTTCTGTGTCGCGTGCCGACAGCTGTACCATCGGCTGGTGCGGCGCGGCCAGGATCATTTCAATCGCTTGATCGAGTTGTTCAACCGGAGAGCGCTTAGGCATTGGCACCCTCGATCAGCGCCCGCAGCTTTTGCAAGGCGCGAAATTGCAACTGCTTTACGGCTCCTTCAGTACGCCCAATTTCCTGCGCGATCTCCCGAATGCTTTTTTGCTCCACGAACCGTAACAACACCACTCGCCGCTGATCGGGAGGCAACCCCTCTACGAGGTGAAATACCTCAGCCTGCTGCTCGATCTCCACATGGGACGTGCCGGCACCTTGGAAGTCTTCCAGCAGCGGCTCCCTACGCGTGCCCTCACGTTGCGTCCGCCTCCAGCGGTCCATCACCGCATTCGCGGCAATGCGGATCAGCCACGCCGCGAACGGCGCTCCTCGCCATTCATAAGTTCTAATCTTCGCCAGCGCGTGCCGGAATACCTCCGATGTCACATCCTCGGCCTCTTCGCGGCTTTGCACTCGCCTCACCACATAGGCGTAAACTCGCTGAAAGTTGATTTCATAGAGCTCCGCAAACCGGCGCGGATCCCGCTGCGCCGCCTCCACCAACAGCCGTTCATCAATTTCTGATCTGGGAGCCGCCAACCGCTCCTCCGCGGATTTCCTGCCTACATCAACATAAACGGAGCGAACCGCCAAAAGGTTACGACAGAAAAGGAGTTTTTGTTGCGATCATGAAGGCGACGATTTGGCGACCGCGGGTCGCATTCCCGCGAACTCAGCGGTGAAAAGCTGCTCCTACTGATTCGAGGGGTGACGCCGCGAGCGCTTATCAAGCGCTTATGAATCCGTTCTTTCCAGCAGCGCTGCCATCGCCTCATGCACCCGCGAGGAAAGCGTCTCCATATCCCGCTGGCTCAGTCCCGCCGTTGGTATCGGCGCGCCCACTCGCATCTCTAGCGGTTGGCATTTGACGTGGTAAGTATTCATCGGCAGCAGATCGAATGTTTTCACCAACGCCACCGGCACCACATCTACCTGCGCTTTAATCGCCAGAAAAAATGCGCCCGGCAAAAACGGTTTCAGTTCGCCGTCCGGGGTACGGCCGCCTTCGGGAAAAATCACCAGCGGCATGCCCGCTTTCAGGCTCTTCAGCGCCGAGCGAATGCTGCCAATCGAGCGCGCCGGATTCTGCTGATCGATGCATACCTGCCCCGACCGCTTCAAATGCCATCCCACGATTGGGTATCCCAGCAATTCGCTTTTGAAGGCGATCCGGAACTGAAGCGGCAAATTGGCATAGAGAATCGGAATATCCAGCGCCGACGCGTGATTTGCGGCGATCACGCTTGCCCGCGACCAGTCCAGCTTCTCTATCCCCGTGACTTTTACCGGGCACAGAATCGTTCCCATGATGAGCCGCGACCAGGTGCGTGCGAACCCGTGCAATATGCGTCCGGTCGAATCAAAAAATCCAAACGGCAGAGAGAGAACGCCAAGAACGAAGGTGTAAAAGAAAACTAGCGGATCCAAAATGAAATAGGAACGCAGGCGGCTCGGCCATCCATAGCTCCGAGCCAGCCGCTTGGGGGCGGGTTCGAGCTTTTCCGGCACTTTCCGCTCCGTTTCGTGCTCCGCCGATGTCTCCGAGGATGGCATATTGTTCTAAGATGAGGCTTTCAAACCCGTAGCTGGAGCGCTCGCATCGCTTCGCCCACCAGGTAAATGGAACCGGTAATCACAACCACTCCGTCGGCTCCGCTCAACTCACGCGCCCGTTCCAGCGCCACATTCACATCGCCGGCTTCTTCAATCTCCACTGAAACTCGCGCAGCCGCCTCTCGAATCTCTTGCGCCGTAGCCGATCGCGGATTTTCCGCTTGCGTGACAATCACATGTTCCGCCAAAGGGAACAAAATCTCCGCCATCTCGCCAATCGCTTTGTCGCGCATCGCGCCAAACACAAATGCTAGCGGCCGTCCTTCATACGCCGACGACAAGGTCGAACGCAGCGCCCACGCTCCCGCAGGATTGTGCGCCACATCCAGGATGCATTCCGGCATCTTTTTCGAAGCCGCCAGAACCTGAAATCGGCCGGGCCACCGCGTCTCACGTATGCCCTGCTCAATCGAGTCGGCCGTCAGATCGAATCCCTGTCTGTTGAGTTCCTCCGCCGCCGCAATCGCCAGCGCTACGTTTCTCAACTGATGCCGCCCCACCAGCGGTGTCTTCACTTGAATTTGTTTCCCCATCACTTGCAGCGCGTAGCACGAAATAAATTCCTCAACGTGCTCGGTGTCACTCTTCGCGGCATCCGCGGACAAAGGCTTTTTCTCCGCAACCAAATAATTGTCGCTCGCCGGGCTCACCGGCGGCACATACGGAACCGCGCTCACTCCGCGCGCATCCAGTTCGAGAATGGTATTCCCGATCACGTCATTCGCCTGCGGCTGCTGTGGCAGAGTCACCACAATTCCATTCCGCCGGACAATCCCTGCCTTCTCCCGCGCAATCTCCGCCACCGTGTCGCCCAGAAATTTCTGATGGTCGAGCGAAATATCCGTAATCACGCTCACCAAGGGCTCAACGATATTCGTCGCGTCAAGCCGCCCGCCCATGCCCACTTCGAGTACCGCGATATCCACATCCTGGCGCGCGAAGTGTTCAAACGCGATCGCCGTCACCATCTCAAAAAAACTGGGATGCCAAGGCAACGCGCCCTTGCTTACTAACCGCTCTGCCGTCCGGTCCACAACATCGTGCAATGCCGCAAAATGGTCGTCGGTGATTTCTTCCCTATCGATCCGAACCCGCTCGTTGATCCGCACCAGATGCGGCGAAGTGTAGAGCCCGGTGCGCAATCCTGAAGCCTGCAAAATCGCAGCCAGTGTCGCCGCCGTCGAGCCTTTGCCATTCGTTCCTGCAATCAGAACCGATGGAAACTTCCGTTCCGGATTTCCCAAACCTTCCACCAGCACTCGCATGTGCGCCAGATCGAATTTGTGCGATGGCATCGCCGCCAATTCGTGGCCAAGCGCAAACATCCGGCTCACTGCGGCCTCATAAGTTGGTAGAGTGTTGGCCATTTGCCTCTCAGACTAACATTTTGCCCAATTGTGGCATTGACAGGCGATAGCTGCGCAGCGGACGCGCGAAGATAGCTGCTGAATGGAGCAACTGGGGAGACGGCTACACAGAAAGGGAGCTAAACAATCGAGACGAAGGCAGTACGGGTTTGCAAAGGAAGCTAAGCGCTCAACGCCGGAGGCGGCGCCGCAGGTTGGGAAAACGGAGCGGCCGCTGCCATGAAATCCAGCGCCCGCGAAATATGCGATTTCATCTGCTTGCGGTGGACTACGGCGTCCAGCATGCCGTGCTCCAGCAGAAATTCACTACGCTGGAAACCTGGCGGCAATTTCTGCCGGATGGTCTGCTCGATTACTCGCGGTCCGGCGAATCCGATCAGCGCGCCCGGTTCGGCGATATTCAGATCGCCCAGCATGGCAAATGAAGCCGTCACTCCCCCGGTGGTCGGATCGGTAAGTACGGAAATGTAAGGAATGCGGGCTTCATCCAGCCGCGCCAGAGCGGCAGAAATTTTTGCCAGTTGCATCAGGCTGACCACGCCCTCCATCATCCGGGCCCCGCCCGAAGCCGAAACAATAATGATGGGCAACCTGTGTTTAATCGCCGATTCAATGGCGCGGGTGATCTCTTCACCCACCACCGCGCCCATGCTGCCGCCGATGAACGAATACTCCATGGCGCTCACAATCACTTCGCGTCCGTTTAATTTGCCGCGCGCGTTAATAATCGCGTCTTTCAGCCCGGTATCGGCCTGGGCCTGCTTCAGCCGCGAAGAATAGGCTTTGAGGTCAACGAATTTCAGCGGATCGGTCGAGGTCAAATCAGAGTCGATGATCTGATACTGGTCCAAGAGCTGCGTCAGCCTGGTCCGGGCGTCAATGCGGAAGTGCTGATCGCACTTCGGGCAGACGTTCAGATTCTCTGCCAGATCTTTTTTCCAGATAATCTGCCGGCAACTCTCACACTTCACCCACAGGCCCTCGGTGCGGATTTTTTTCTCCCCCGAAGTGTCAAGCTCGCCGGCCGCTCGTTTAAACCAAGTCATCGCTCAAGGCACCCAAACTCACTGGTCAAGATACCATGCTCGCTTCTACTTCAGAAACTACCATCCATTCCCGCTCAGGCCTCGCCGTTACGGCATCTCCACCAGTTGCGGAATCTCCGTTCGTTGCATCGCCGAGTTATTGGCGAAGCTCGAAGGTAGGTCATCGGCGAGCAGCCGCGCCGTAATACGCAACGCTTCAATCTCCACTTTCAGTTTCAAAATCTCCTGTTCCTTAATTCGCAACACATCCATCGGGTTCTTCATTGCGCACTTCCTTATAAGTAAAATTGGTTCCTACTATGAAGATGACTCTAGACTTTCAGTAGTTGTTCGCAAATATCACGAAGGTACAGGCCGTGCCTTTCGTGTGCTCGCCCGCAGCGCCTCAATTTACTCAATGGGATAAGTGATAAGGATGCCCTTTCAATATCGTAAACGCCCGGTAGAGTTGCTCCAGCAAAACCACGCGCGCCAGTTCGTGCGCTAGCGTCATCCTGCCTAGCGACAGCAGCATGCTGGCCGCTTGTCTCGTCGGTTCACTGAATCCGTTCGCCGCCCCAACTGCAAACACCAGCGGTGCCGGATTTCGCTCCTGATGTTTACCCACAAACTCCGCGAGTTCCTCCGATGTGATCTGCTTGCCTCTGCCATCCAGCAATACCAGCATCGGCTTCGCCTGCGAGCGTCTGGTGGGTGTGGCCATCGCCAGCAAAGCCGCTTCATCTCTCAGCGCCAGGCCCTCGATTTCGACGTAGCGTCTCAGCCGCGACAAATACTCGTCGCTCAGCGCTTGAATCGCCGCCTCTTTGGTTTTGCCGATCCATGCGACTTTGAGTTCTAAGGACAACTCAACCACCCATCGGTCTTATAGTGTAGAAAACACTTGAAAACAGCGGGGTTGCCCAACCCTGGCGCGCTATTGCGCGCCGCTAGAAGCCGTTGGAATAGTGACCACTTCCCTGGGCATCCTCCCTACGCCCGCTTGCGGCTTCGTGCTCCTGTGGCGGGAGCAGCCCTGCGGCTGCGCCGTGCTTTCAAATCCTCCGCGGTAATCTTCCGCGCCGACTTCCACAATCGTTCCAGGTCATAAAACTTTCGCGCCTGCTGCGAAAACACATGCACCACGAAATCCACGTAGTCAAGCAGCACCCACTCCGCCTGCTTGTAGCCCTCGGTATGCGCCGGATACATCCCGGCTTTCTTCAGCCGCAGCTCCACTTCATCGGCGATCGCCTGGATCTGCCGCGGATTGGTCCCGCTGCACACCAGAAAATAATCAGTGAAGGCGCCCGCGGCCTGGTCTAATTCTAGGATGGTAATTTCTTCCGCCTTCTTTTCCTGGGCGGCCTTGATGGCTTCGGCGACTTGGCGCTTGAGGTCGTTTTTCTTCATGCGGAATCGGTAGTTGGTCCTTCGTCCTTGGTCGTTTCGCGGCCCTGCCTTATCCCAATTGTAGCCGACAATGCCCAAGGCTAACGGCCGAGAGATAGGAGCTAACGGCTGGTTTTATACAACCCCATCTTCTTGATGTACTCTGCGACCTCCGAATCCACCAGGCGGCCCAGCGGACGCTTCGCAGCCACCGCCTCCCGGATCGCCGTTGCCGAAATCGGCTGATGCACATTCTCCAGAAAATGAATGGTCGCCCCCGCCATCACCAAATCTCCCTTGGCGGGCTGTTTTGCAAAAGGCTTGCTCACATGCGCCTTCGGCCGCAAACTCTCCGGCAGCGCATTCGCCACGTCCGCCAGCGAATATCCCGGACGGCTGGCCACAATAAATTCGCACTCCCGCAGCAGAGCTTCCGGTTCGCGCCACTTGGCGATCTCGGCAAAGGCGTCAATGCCAATCAGAAAAAACAGACGGTCACTTTTTTTGAGCGCCTGTTTTATCTGCCGGACCGTATCGATGCTGAAGTTCGCCGACGGCTGGGCCGCGTGGCCTTTCCCCCCCTTGCTTTCCGCTCCAATCTCCGGCGCCTCCAGCAACGACGGCAGGAACGTCTTCTCGCCCATGGTCGCCAGCACCACCATGGCATAGCGATCGAAATACGACGCCAGCGGCCCCCGTGGCCGGTGCGGCGGAATATTCGACGGAACAAAGCAAATCCGGCTCAGCGCAAAGCGCTCTTGCGCCGCCCGCGCCAAGGCCAGGTGCCCGTGATGAATTGGATCAAATGTTCCGCCAAACAAACCAATGTTCATAAGCTCGCTATGCCGTTCTGCCCTTTATGCACCCGCGCCCACCCCCACGATCGGGAACCGGAATAATAATGATTCACCAGCGAAACATAAAGCCCACGTCTTGTACGCGGCTCGTCCCAAAACTGTCCGTGATCCCCTCCGCTCTCTGTGGCCTCGGTCTTTGACAGTTCTTCTTCGGTGCCTCCTGGCCAGGTAACCAAAACCCAAATGGTTGCCCGGATTTTTCGGCCTTCCGGTCATCGTCCGTCGGCCATTCCCAATATGAACAGCGGTAACTCGCGCACTCCCAATTCGGGAACTAGGATCATTTTTGTGCAAGCGAGATTCCCCCATCTCCGCAGGCGCTACGCCTTCTCTCCGCCACAGGCACCGGTGCTGCGCTATGGCGTTGCCCTCCTCAGCATCATCCTCGCCCTCATCCCAGCCTTCCTCCTCGCCGACGTGGTCGAAAGCCGCCTCTTGGTGTTCGCCGTCGCCGTCATGGTCAGCGCCTGGTATGGCGGATGGAAACCCGGGCTCGCGGCTACCTCTTTTGCTCTTACGGTCAGCGGATACTTCGCCATCGTCGGCGCTCACACCCCCGGCTCCAACCGCAAAGCCTTTATTGACCTCGCCCTGTTTGTACTCATCGCTTTGTTGATCTGCTGGGGAAATTATGCGCTGCGCTCGGTGCAGGAGGGCCTCAACCGCTCCGAGCTGAATTTTCGCTCCCTGGTGACCAACGCGCCCTATGGCATCTGCCGCTGCGACTCCCGCGGCATCGTTCTCGATGCCAATCCCGCACTGGTCGAAATGCTCGGCTACGAATCAGCCTCCGAACTGGCCGGAGAGAATCTCGCTAACCTGCATCGCGATCCCGTGCAATGGTTTGCAGTCGCCGATTGCCTGCGCAGCCTGCATCCTTTCAAGGATCTTCCCTCCGAATGGACCGGCAAAGCTAACAAACAGGTGCAGGTGCGCCTGTCGGGCCGGGCCATTCCCGGCAAAAAGAACGTGCTCTACTTCGAACTCTTCGCCGAGGACGTCACCGAACGCCGCGCCCTCGAGCAGCAACTCCGCCAGTCGCAAAAAATGGAAGCTGTCGGCCGCCTCGCCGGCGGTATCGCCCACGATTTCAACAATTTGCTCATGGTCATCTCCGGCTACTGCGAGTTCCTCACCGAGCGCACCGCCAACGATCCGGAAATCGCCAGCCAGGTGCGGGAGATCGCCCACGCCGCCGAACGCGCCGCCTCGCTCACCCGCCAGCTCCTCACCTTCAGCCGCAAGCAGATGATCGCGCCCAAAGTCGTCGATCTCAACGCCGTCGTCTCCGAAAGCTCCAAAATGCTCACCCGCCTCATCGGCGAGGATATCGATCTCTCCGTGATCGCTGGCGCCAATCTCGGCTCCGTCAAGGCCGATCCCAGCCAGATCGAGCAAGTCGTCATGAATCTCGCGGTCAATGCCCGCGACGCCATGCCGCATGGTGGCAAGCTTACTCTCGAAACCGCCAACGTCACTCTCGACGACAGCTATGCCCGCATGCACTCTCCGGTGAAGCCCGGAGAGTTCGTCATGCTCGCCATCAGCGACACCGGCCAGGGCATGGACACCGAAACCCAGGCCCACATCTTCGAGCCGTTCTTTACCACCAAAGGTTCCAAAGGCACCGGCCTCGGACTCTCCACCGTCTACGGCATCGTCAAGCAAAGCGGCGGCTATATTTGGGTTTATAGCGAGCCCAACCAGGGCACCGCCTTCAAAATTTATCTGCCGCGCGTCACCCCGTCCGGTGACCCCGTCGAGCTTCCGGCCGTCATCCAGCAAGCCGCCACCGGCCCTGTCCGCGAAACCATCCTCCTGGTCGAGGATGAAAATATTCTGCGCAACATCACCCGCCAGTACCTGACCAAGCAGGGATACACCGTGCTCGAAGCCAACAACGGTCTGGCCGCGCTGCAAGTTTCCGCAACTCAACCTGGCCCCATTCACCTGCTCTTGACCGACGTCATCATGCCGGCCATGAATGGACGCGAACTCGCCGATCGCCTTACCTCGGTGCGCCCCGAAACTAAAGTGCTCTACATGTCGGGCTACACCGAAAATGCAATCGGCCACAACGGCGTGCTGGAGGCGGGAACCAACCTGCTCCAGAAGCCCTTTACCCTCCCCGCCTTAAAAGCCAAGGTGCGGGAGGTGCTGAACACAGCACTCCCTCAGGAGATTTACATGGCAGCTCGTTCCTTTGCACACCCTCACCTCCGGAGCCGGGACAAAGTTTCACCCTTCCGCGCTCAACGCTTCAACCTTCACCTGCCGATGAAGTACCGTCAGGTCGGCGAACAGGATTGGCGCGAAGCCACCACAGAGAACATCAGCCGCTCGGGATTGCTCTTCCAGGCGGACGAAGAGCTCTCTCCCAACGCGCAGCTCGAAATCAACCTCGTGCTGCCCGCGGAGATTGCCGGACTTTCTTCCGCCGAAGTCGTATGCCGCGGCGAGATTGTCCGCGCGCAGGATGCTGGACAGAAAGCCCACTCGACGGCCATGGCCGCGAAAATCCTGCAATACCGCTTCCATCACGTCTCCTCGCAAGCCGCGCACGCGTAGAACCATAGAATCGCCGAAGACCCCGCAAGCAAGGCAGGCGGCCCGCCATGGGCCGCCTGTCTTTTTGATGGAATGTGGCCGCAGCCGTTCGTCCTCGCAGAACTCGCTTTACTCTCCGCGCCCTCTGCGCTTAGGCCTCCGTGTCCTCAATGGCTAAACTCCTCGTCGCGTTCACAACCTTCCGTGTCTCTTCCACCTTCTCTGCCATCGCGTACTTCAGCTCTTCAATGCCCGCGCCGGTCACCGCCGAAACTGCAAAGAACTCAAGCCCATGCTTCTTGCAATATCGCTTCAGCTTCGCCAATTTCTCTTTATTCGCGACATCGATCTTCGAAGCCACCATAATCACCGGCTTCTCTTCCAGCTTCGCCCCAAAGCTTTCCAGTTCCGCGCTGATCACCTTCACATCCTTCACCGGATCCGCTCTTCCGCTCCCGTCCGACACATCCACCAGGTGTACCAGCAGCCGCGTGCGCTCGATATGGCGCAAGAACTGCGTCCCCAGCCCCGCCCCTCCGCTCGCTCCCTCGATCAGCCCCGGAATATCCGCCACCACAAAACTGATTTCCTTCGGCGCCTCGCCCACCGCCACCACCCCCAAATTCGGCTGCAAGGTGGTAAACGGATAATCCGCAATCTTCGGCCGCGCCGCTGAAATCCTGGAAATCAGCGTCGACTTCCCCACGTTCGGATACCCAATCAGCGCCACATCCGCCAGCAGCTTCAACTCCAGCCGAAAAACCCGCTCCTCGCCCGGACGCCCATCCTCATGCTCCCGGGGCGCGCGATGCACCGGTGTCGCAAATCGTGCATTCCCGCGTCCGCCGCGCCCGCCCTGCGCAATCACCACCCGCTCGTCGGGCGCCGAAAAATCGTAAACCTTCTCCCCCGTCTCATCGTCATAGACAATCGTCCCTACCGGAACCTTTAGCAGAATGTCTTCGCCCTCTTTCCCGGTGCAATTCGATCCTTCTCCATGGCGTCCCCGTTGGGCCGAATATTCCGGGTTGTAACGAAAGTGCACCAGCGTATTGTGGCGCTCGCTCGACTCCATAATCACGTCGCCGCCTTTGCCGCCATCTCCGCCCGACGGCCCCCCCCGCGGCACAAACTTCTCCCGCCGGAAGGCCATGCAGCCATTGCCGCCATCCCCCGCCTTGACCCGGATTTTCGCCTCATCGATGAACATAGCTTCCTTGCCGCAACAAAAAAGCCTCAGCCCGAAGCTGAGGCTATCATCAACCGTGTGGCGCGGACACTCCTGTCCGCGTTTACTCCACTTCCACCGGCTCCACCATTACAAATTTCCCCATGCCGCCGCGATCCATAAACTTGATCCGCCCCGTAATCTTGGCAAACAGCGTGTCGTCCTTGCCGCGGCCCACATTCAGTCCCGGCTTCACCCGCGTACCCCGCTGCCGCACGATGATCGTTCCTCCCGGCACCAGTTGGCCGCCGAAAGCCTTGAAGCCCAATCTCTGCGCGTTGGAGTCGCGTCCGTTTCGTGATGTTCCCTGTCCTTTTTTATGTGCCATGGCAGTTCCACAATCCTCAAAAAGTTGTCAGCCTGGAAAGCTCTATCATCCTGAGCGACCTTGTCGCGAAGGACCCTACGTAGCCCATCTCCCGGCGATACTGCAAACGGGATTTCCTATTTCTTTCTCTTCGGCGCAGCCTTCTTCGCTTCCGTCTTCTTGGCAGCTTTCTTCTTCGCCGGAGCCTTCGCTACGGCTACTTCTTCTGGCGCCGCCGCCTTCTTCACCTTGGGCTCTTTTTTCTCCAGTGCCGGAGCCTTGAAGCTCTGCCCATCGAACGCGATCTCCGTAATGCGCACCGCCGTATATCCCTGGCGGTGCCCGCGTAGCTTCTTGTATTGCTTCTTGCGCTTGTAGTGGAAGACCAGAATCTTCGCGCCACGACCCTGCTCCACCAATTCGCCGGTTACCAGCGCCTCCGACTCAGGCTTGCCCAGCTTGCCAGCTTCACCCGATACCGCCAGCACGTCGCCAAACTCCACCTTGCCGTCTTTCGTGCCGCTCTGGTTCTCCACCCGAATCACGTCCCCGGGCGCTACCCGATACTGCTTGCCGCCACTGCGGATGACCGCATACATAGCTCTGCCTCCGTCCAATCCTACCCGCCGTCGCCGCATCACCTCCGGCGCGCCATCGGGACGTCCTGATCTTTTGCTTGCTGTGTGTTTCCGCGTCGGCGCTTTCTGCAACGTAGCGGGCGGCTCCAGAACGGATCCGCGAGTACAGGCAAACTGCACTATTCTAGCCCGCACTGTGGAAAAGCGTCAAACGAAACCGCGCGCCTCCCGGGCACGTGTGGCGCGCACACTCCTGTCCGCGAGAATAAGCCCCGCCCTACCCTCACCACCTTGTCATCCCGAGGCCGCGGAGTTTCTCGCCTTGCGAGAAACTCCCCACGAAGGCTCCAAGGTCCTCAACCTCACCGCCGGCGCCGATCAATCCAATCCGTCCCTTTTTGACGTAAACGGCGCAAAAAGCACGAAATACCCGGCATTCCGCCGGGGATTTCGGACTTCTCACCGATCATGAAGAATGCCGTCCCCTCAACATCTCCACCACCCGCTGATAATCATCCACGCTGGCGTATTCGATCACGATCTTTCCTCGTCCCCGGCGATCGCTGATCTTCACCTTTAATCCCAGCGCCCTCTGCAACTCATTTTGTGCCGCCCTCACATTCGGATCGACCCATCGCGCCCGCCCCATCGCCGGCTGATCCGGCAGCGGCGCCGCCAGATCCAGCATCACCTCTCCCACCAGGTCCTGCAGCCGAAGAAACGATAGCTGCTTATCCACCACCTGCTTGGCGATCTTTTCGATCACTTCATTGTTGTCCAGCTTCAACAGCTCGCGCGCCTCGCTGAAACTCATCCAGCCCTTCATCAGGTAGTCCATGACTGTTCCCGGAAGCCGCAGCAACCGCATGTAATTCGCTACCGACTCCCGCGAAATCCCCACCCGGTCGCCAATCTGTGCCTGCGTAAGCCCGAAGCGCTGGCTCAGCTTTTGGAACGCCGCCGCCTGCTCCATGCAGTTCAAATCCTGCCGCTGCAGGTTCTCCACCACCGTCATCTCCGCCGCCACCTGGTCGGAGATGCGCCGCACAATCGCCGGAATGGTCTTCGTTCCAGCCATCTTCGACGCCCGGCAGCGACGCTCGCCCAGCACCAGCACATACCGCCCCTCGCGCGCGGGCCGTACCACAATCGGCGACAACACTCCCGACGCCCGGATGGATTTGCTCAGTTCCTCCAGCGCGTCCTTGTCAAACTCCACCCGTGTCTGATAAGGGTTCGCGTCGATATGATCCAGAGCGATCTGGAGAATCGCTTCGCCCGCCGCCAGTCTCTCCGCTTGTGCGTGAATCTCGGAAATCATTCCCGCGTGGGGCGCGCCATCTTGCGCGGGCGGCAATGGAACGTGTGCTCCGGGAACCTTCGGCCCATGCAGTGCTGGGCTCGACGGCAACAACGACTCCAGGCCCCGCCCCAACGCTTTCCGTTTCTCCGGATGCTTCTCGGCCTTGTCGGCAGGCACGGAAGCGATTGGCCCTGGGGCTGTGTCCGCTGTCTCGCTCTTGTCAGTTGCTATCGTCATATCGAAATCTCTCTCCGAAATTCACGTAGGGACGGCCCCCGGCTGTCCAGTCGAGCAAAGCTCGTGGGCGCAATACATCGACACCCATCAATCTAATACATAGACATACATCGATATACTAGGCCGTCTTGTCCAGCTCGCGCTCCGCCTTCTCCAGTTCTTCCGGCGCCTTCTCCGCGTCACTTTCCCGCGGCGCCTCAGCGGCCATACCGTCCTCGATCGCAGAGGCCTCCTCTGCAACGAATGGAGCCGCCTGCCTCTCAATAATTTCCTTGGCCAGCCGAATGTAGCTCTCCGCGCCCTTCGAGCGCGGGTCATATATCAGCGCCGGTTTGCCGTGACTTGGCGCCTCCGCCAGGCGGATGTTGCGCGGAATGGTGGTATGGCAAAGCTTCTCGCCAAAGTAGCGCTTGAGTTCCGCCGTCACCTGCTGCGCCAAGTTGGTGCGCTCGTCGAACATGGTCAGCACTACACCCTCAATTTCGAGCCCCGGATTCAAGCTGCCACGAATCCTGCCCACGGTGTCGAGCAGTTCGCTGATGCCTTCGAGGGCAAAATATTCCGCCTGCATCGGAATGAGCACGGCGTCTGCGGCAACCAGAGCATTCAAAGTCAGCAGGTCAAGCGCCGGCGGACAGTCGAGCACGATGAACTGGAAGCGATCGCGCAAGGGAGCCAGGGCGTCTCGCAGGCGAAATTCGCGTCGCTCTGCCTCCACCAGCTCCAGGTTCGCGCCGATCAGATTCTTATGTGCGGGAATAATCCAGAATTGATCCAGTTCGGCTGCGACCACGGCCTCTTCGGCAGATACCGCGCCCATCAACACATGATAGGAGTTGAGCCGGTCTGGATCCTTGATCAAGCCCATGCCGCTGCTGGCATTCGACTGCGGATCGCAATCGATCAGCAGGGTGTCGACCTCGGCAGCGGCGAATGACGCGGCAAGGTTGATGGAGGTCGTAGTCTTACCAACGCCACCCTTCTGGTTGGCTACCGCGATGACGCGTCCCATATGATTTTCGGAGGGGCCTGAGAGCTGCTTAAAGGATAGTGCGAATCGATTGGCTATGGCAAGGACGGATTTCGGTGCAAAGAGGCGCTTAATCTTGCAAGTTAGCGATCAATTAGATAGGCGAGATATCCTCGCAGTTTCGCACAGCAATGTTCCCATTGGAACATATCTTCGTACGCACAATGCAATGCCTTAGAGTCGGTCAATTTTTCACCCATAATGTTCCCATTGGAACACTGCGGCCCGAAACTATTCCGGCTCGAACGCTTCGTGCGGGGGGTTCCCATGGGAACATATACGGCGACAATTTCGAGTTATGTTCCAACGGGAACATTCGCGATAACAATTTTCCCATTGGAACATTTCGCTGGAACGTTCCGATGGGAACATTAAAGGTGTCAAGTGTCCTATGGCGCATCCATGTAGTAAACTCTTGGCTATTTCATCCACCTTGGTCCCAGGTAATTTGGAATTAAGCGCGTTAGCTGGTCCAATTAGCCAAATATGGCGGCAGCTGAGCCACTTTGCCCGTAGATGCGTGATCGCTGATTTCTCGAGGTTTCCCACTTCTTACGATGTGGCCACATAAATCGCGGATATATGGCGGAAAAATTCGTATCCCATCCCACTGATTAATCAACGCTACTCTTAGCCGGGTAGGTACTGGGAATGGCGTGCCCCAATCAGCAAAATGCGGTTCGAAGATAGCGGAACCGGAAGCGGTGCTGACCATTGGAGCCCGGGGACTAGCCGGCGGGCGTGATCCAGTTGCCGATCCCCAATGAGCAGAGCCAGGCGGCCGGCCGCGCTTAGAAGGCTGGCGGCTACTGGCAGCGCCGAGTCGAAGCGCTCGACAGCACGCAAGGTTACAATGCTCGCTCGGGCGGGAAATGTTCCGGCGCGGCCGGGAAATACATCGATATCCATCAATGTGAGCGCCCGGATGATTTCACGGAGAAAGGTCGCTTTCTTCTGATTGGATTCGATGAGGGTGACGCGGAGATCGGGGCTCCAGAGCTTGATGGGGATGCCAGGGAAACCCGCGCCCGACCCCAGGTCGATAAGGTCGGAATGAGGATACTCGCCGTCAAGGGCCGGCTTCTCGGGATGACAGTGGTCTTTTGCAGGGAACAGGTGACGGGCGGCGAAGAGCGATTCGCCGAAGTGACGAGTGACGATTTGATCCGGATCGCGGATAGCGGTGAGGTTGACACGGGCATTCCAGCGGATTAATAGATCGATGTACGTCAATATACTTTCAAGCTGGGACGGCCTGAGAGCTCCAGCAAGGAAGGGATGCAGCAGCTCGGCGATGCCGGCGGTGTCCATGGGATGAGCGATTGTAGGCGAGAGATTGCGAATTGAGAAAGCCGCTGGACGGAGAGGTGAGGGGAGCCTTCGCGAAAGCAATCAACCCCGAAGAACCCGGGGGATCGCAAAGAACCCAATTGTGACTTGCTACGTTCGCGGGCGAGGGCGCCCGCGCCACACAACCTGCACTGTCCAGTTCCGGACAGTGATTTTCGAAAATGGACAGTTGGGCTGCATCGGGCGGGAACGAGGCAGGGCTAAGCCTCGTATTCATTGCTAGATAGCTTTTGTGCGGTTGGACGAAAAAGTGCAGAGGGATCGATACGCGGACAGGAGTGTCCAGCGCCACATGGGACGGGGATGTTTCTGGGAAATCCCTACCACGTCGCAAAAAGCGCGACGAGGGTGGGGCAACCGCGTGAGGGTCCTGCCGGGGCAAGCCCCGGCACTACACGGATTGTGGAGGGGATGGTGAATATTCAAGATTGGCGGATGGCCTGGCGGCAGGCGTTGCGGAATCCGGGGTTCGCTTTGGCGGTGATATTGACGCTGGCCCTGGGGATCGGGGTGAACACGGCGGTGTTCAGCCTGGTGGATGGATTTCTGTTGCGAACGTTGCCCTATCCTGAGCCGGAGCGGTTGGGGGTGCTTTTGCTGCATACCGAAGAAGGTGGTGGGGTAGCGCCGGACGAGCATGAGCATTTGGACGGCGAAAGCTGGGACCTGGTGCGGGACAATGTGCCGGCAGTGCAGGCAGCATCGTTCGGGCAAGGCGGAGGGAATGGCGTCAATCTCGAAACCGAATCAGGCGGAGCCAGAGCCATCCGCTCGGTCAAGGCGAAGCGGGTCTCGGCGCATTACTTCGAGGTGCTGGGGCAGCGAATGCTCTTAGGCCGCGAATTCAGCGAGGAAGAAGACCGCCGCGGCGGGCCTGCAGTGGCGATTCTGAGCTATGGGCTGTGGCACTCCGTTTTTCACGGCGACCGCGAGGCGATCGGAAAAGTTGTTCATGTTAAAGGTGCGCCTTATGTTGTCGTGGGCGTGCTACCCGCCAACGCCCAGACGCTGCAGTCCGCAGATGTGTGGACTTCGCTGCAACCGGGGCCGAACGGGGAGGGTGGCGGCACGAACTACAAGATCATCATGCGGCTGAAACCGGGAGCCACCTGGCAAGAGGCCAATGCGCAGCTGGGCCGGGTTCGCAAACGCTTTTTCGACGAACTGGAAACCAAATACAAAGGGCACGCCTGGTTTTATGCGTTGCCGATGCAGACTTTTGCCAGCCGCGAGACGCGGAGCCCGGCATTGCTGCTCATGCTGGCGGTTAGCTTCATCCTACTGATTGCCTGCGCCAATCTGGCCGGGCTGACGCTGGTGCGGATTACGCGCCGCACCTCGGAGATTGCCACGCGCCTGGCACTGGGAGCCTCGCGCTGGACGTTGTTGCGGGAGCTTTGGATGGAAAGTTTATTCCTGGCCCTGCTGGGAGCGGGAGTGGGGCTTGGTTTAGCGGTGGCGATGGTGAAATTCCTGAGCGGGTTCCTGCCCGGCGAATACCTGCCGCTGGGTGGCTTGGGGGTCGATTTGCGAGTGCTGGCGTTTGCCTTTGCCGCATCTTTGTTCGCCAGCCTGCTCTTCGGCGCCCTCCCGGCGTGGCAGGCACGAAACGTCGATCTGCGCTCGGCTATGGCGGTGAATAGCCATTCCGTAGCGCACGGGACGAGCCGGTTGCGGCAGATTCTGATTGCGGGCGAGGTGGCGCTGACGGTCGTCCTGCTGGCGGGCGCGGGATTGTTGATTCGCAGCCTGGTGTATCTGGAAACGATGCCGCCGGGATTTGATGCAACCAATGTGATTGCGGCAAAAGCGTCACTCGACGATGCGCGCTATCACGATCCGGTCGCGTTTCGGCAATTATTGGAACGCAGCGTGACGGCGATGAGGCAGATCCCGGGCGTAGAGGATGCGGCAGTCGGGCTGAGCGTGCCGTATGAGACTGGAATGAATGATGCGATCAAAATCCCGGAAGGAGTGTTGGCGGGAAAAACTCAAGCCTCGAGTTTGGCGTACGTGACGCCGGGATACTTTGAAACGCTGCGGATCCCGATTCTGTTGGGGCGAGGGATCACCGCAAGCGATTCGCCGGCTTCGCAACCGGTAGCTGTTGTGAATCTGGCATTTGCGAAGAAATTTTTCAGCGAGCCGAATCCGATTGGGCGCCAATTTCTGGAAGGTGCCAAAACCCTGACCATTGTCGGAGTCGTTGGCAACGTAGCCAAGCCGGCGGGAATTCTAGACGAAGGGCCGATGGGCCACGAGCCCGTCTTTTATATTCCGGCGACGCAAGTCGAGCAGGGACTGGCCATGGTTCACGTGTGGTTCCAGCCCAGCTGGATTGTGCGGACGTCGAAGCCGCTGGAGGGAATCACTGGGGCGATGCAGAAAGCGCTGGCGCAGGCCGATCCGAATTTGCCATTTTCAGGCTTCTACTCGATGAACGATATCCTGGCGGAAAACTTGAAGACGCAGCGGGCGCAGGTTTTGCTACTCGGAGTGCTGGCTGGGTTGGCACTGCTGCTATCCACGGTCGGGATTTATGGGTTGGTGTCGAACCTGGTGGCGCAGCGGACGCGGGAGATTGGCATTCGGCTGGCGCTGGGAGCGCAGATGCAGAGGGTGATGGCCGAGATTGGTCGGTCGGGCGTGATTGCCAGCGCAACGGGGCTGGTAGCCGGCATGGTTCTTGCCTTATTTGCCGTTCGCGTGCTGCAGAGCCAGCTTTACGGAGTACGTGTGTACGATCCGGTGACGCTGGCAGCGGTGCCGGTGGTGCTGCTGGTGGTTGCGATGGCGGCGAGCGTTGTTCCGGCGTTGCGGATTGCGCGGATCGATCCGGCGGAGACGTTGCGGGCGGAGTAGCGGAGAAGAAGATAGCTTGGGTGGCAGTTGCGCCTCACGGGCGCGTCACTGACGATGATGAGGAGAACGGCGCGGCTGAAGCCGGCCGGTGCCCTGATACAAACCGACATTCCGGTATGGTGCGCACCTTAAGGATGGAATAGATCTGGAATCATCACCACCGGGGGACACAGAGGCCACAGAGTCAACAGTCCGGACGGGCCGCGAGATGGGGTTCGCTGGAGGCAGGCGGACAGGAGTGTCCGCCCCACACAGGAGGTGAATGGTGAATCTACGAGATTTGAGGATGGCTTGGCGGCAGGTGTTGCGGAATCCGGGGTTTGCGTTGGCGGTGGTAATGACACTGGCGCTTGGAATCGGCGTGAATACGGCGGTCTTCAGCCTGGTGAATGGGTTTTTGCTGCGCCCCCTGCCGTATCCGGAACCGGAGCGGTTGGGGGTGCTGATGTGGCATCGGGATGGCGTCATTCCTGACTCTGGAAAGTACGTCACCGAGGAAGATGACAGTCACGACGGCGATACCTGGAATTGGGTTCGGGACAATGTGCCGGCGGTGCGCGAAGCTTCCTACGGGTTAGGCAGCGGAGTCAATCTGCAGGCTGGGTCCACTCCCGAGGCGGGCGTGCGCTATGTCCACGAAGTGCGAGTTTCGGCGCACTACTTCGGTGTGCTTGGCATTCCCATGCTGTTCGGGCGCGAATTCACCGAGGAAGAAGACCGGCAGGGCGGAGCGCCAGCGGTGGTTCTGAGCTATGAGTTGTGGCGAACGGCGTTTCACGCCGACCGGCAGGTGATCGGCAGTCAGATTCACCTGAAAGGCGCGCCTTACACGGTGGTAGGAGTATTGGCGCCGCACGCGCAGACAACGCAGATCGCGGACGTGTGGACTCCCTTGCGACCGGCTCCCAGGGGAGAATGCGGCAGCGACAATTGCGGAATCATTCTGCGGCTCGCGCCGGGGGCGACGTGGCAGCAGGCCGACACGCAGCTTTCCCATTTGCGCAAGAAGTATTTTGACGAAATCGCGACCAAATATAAAGGACACGCCTGGTTCTATGTCGCGCCGCTCAGCCATTCGATGGGTATCGGGAACTCGGATAAGCGCACGCCGGTTCTGGTGCTGATGCTGGCGGTGTGTTTCATCTTGCTGATTGCCTGCGCCAATCTGGCGGGGCTGACGCTGGTGCGGATTGCGCGGCGCACGCCTGAGATTGCCACGCGCCTTGCGCTGGGCGCGACACGCTGGGTCATTCTGCGGCAACTGTGGATGGAGAATTTGTTGCTGGCGCTGCTCGGCGCCGGGACTGGCCTGGCGCTGGCCATGGCCATGCTGAAATTCCTCGGCGGATTTTTGCCGGAGGAACTGCTTCCGCTGGGTGGACTGAGTCTGGATGTTCGAGTCCTGGCATTTACCTTTGCGGCCTCGCTCATTGCCAGCCTGCTTTTCGGGGCGCTGCCAGCCCTGCAGACGCGGCGGGTGGATCTGCGGTCTTCGATGGCGGTGGGCGGGCGTTCGGTGGCGGGAGGATCGGGCCGCTTGCGGCAAGGGTTGATCGCGGGGGAAGTGGCGCTGACCGTGGTCTTGCTGGCGGGCGCCGGCCTGCTGATTCGTACGCTGATCTATTTGGAGACGCGGCCGCCGGGATTTGATGCGAGCAATGTAATCACCGCCAAAGTTTCGCTGGACGATGCGCGTTATCACGACGCGACCGCCTTTCATAACCTGCTGGATCAAAGCCTGGCTGCGATGCGGCAGATTCCGGGCGTGGAGAATGCGGCAGTGGGGTTGAGCGTTCCTTATGAACGAGGATTGAACGACGGAGTAAAGCTGCTGGATGGAAACCGGCGAAACTCGGATCCGGACTTCGGGGCAGCCCTGGCTTACGTCACCCCTGGGTATTTCGAAACGCTGAGGATCCCGCTACTTCTGGGTCGTGGGATCAGAGAAAGCGATACGCCGACCGCGGAGCTGGTGGCGGTGGTGAATGCGGAGTTCGTGCGGCAGTTCTATGCGGAGACAAATCCGATCGGCAGGCACCTGCGCTCGGAGGGGCAGACGTTCACGATTGTGGGCATTGTCGGCAACGTGGCAAAGCGTCCGGTTCACAGCAGCAACGGACCGGTCGGGATTGATCCGGCATTTTACGTTCCGGCCACGCAAATGAGCCAAGGGCTGGTCAATATGGCGAACGTGTGGTTCCAGCCGAACTGGATTGTGCGGACGTCGAAGCCGCTGGAGGGAATCACCGGGGCGATGCAGAAGGCGCTGGCGGAGGTCGACCCTGGTCTGCCGTTCTCGGGCTTCTACTCCATGAAAGACATTCTGGCAGAGAATCTGATCATTCAGCGAGCGCAGGTGTTGTTGCTGGGTGTGCTGGCGGGATTGGCGCTGCTGCTTTCGGCGGTGGGAATCTATGGGTTGGTGTCGAATCTGGTGGTGCAGCGGACGCGGGAGATTGGCATACGTCTGGCCCTGGGCGCGCAGATGCGCCAGGTGATGGTTAACGTCGGCACATCAGGTGTTATCGCAAGCGCAGCCGGGTTGGCCGTGGGCATGGTTCTTGCGTTGTTTGCCGTTCGGGTGCTGCAGAGCCAATTGTATGGAGTGCGCGTGTACGATCCGGTGACGCTGGCCACTGTGCCGATGTCGTTAGCGCTGATTGCCATTGCAGCGAGTTTTTTGCCGGCGCTGCGCATTGCGCGGATTGATCCGGCGGAGACGTTGCGGGCGGAGTAAGGCTGGAATTGTTTACCACAGAGGGGGCAACGTCAACAGTACGGATGGGCTGCGAAATCAGATTCGCTGGACGCAGGCGGGCGAGGGCGCCCCACGCGAAGGCAGCCGGGGCAAGCCCCGGTGCTACGCGAAAGCCCCGGCGCTACAGCGAGATCAGTCAGGTTGATGCCAGCTGGAGTCGGGATCGTAGCGGGTTATCTTCTTCACTATGTCCTCGGTTTTCGGGCCGAGATCTTTTTGGTAGACAGTTCCATCCTGATCGACGATGAAGGTCATGACGCCGGACGAACGGTATTCCGCCGGGTAGGCGAGAAAGGCGAAGCCGCCGGTCATTTTTCCATCCACAATATAGTTGCGCGAGCCACCGGGAGCTTTTTTGCCCTGCTCGGTCAGCACGCGAAAGAAATAACCCTGAAAGGGCTGCGGCTGCTGGTCGGGGCTGGCGGTGAAAGCTTCATGCGAAGCCGAGGCCAGGAGCGGGCCAATGGGACTGGCGGGAGCGGAGGCATTGGCTTGCCAGTAGAGGCCATCCTGTTTGCCGGGATCGCTGAATAATTTCTGGGCGTACTGTTGAGTGGAGTCGCCGTCGTGAGGCCGGGAGTAGTACTCCCTTTCGGCGTCCACCAGTTCATGACAGACCTGGATGGCGCCCAGCTCATTTTTGCCGACGCGGCGAAAGAGAATCTCCTTTTTTCCCGCGGGCGTGTCGAAGTACCAGGAGTCGCCCTTGCGGTCGAGCGGAATGGGAGTGGGCCAATTTTCGGCGCCTACATAAAGAGTGGTGCTGCCGTCGGGTTCGGTCACGAGGCGATGCATCTGCCGATATTTTTGTACGAATTGAGCTCTGGCTTGCAAGTCCTGGCTGTCGTCTCCGGAAGAGATGATCTCTTTAGCGTCGGGGCCGAGAATTCGCAACAGGGCAACCTGATCGTTATTGGCCAGCGCTGCGACTAAAGTCTGACAGGCGTCTTCGGCGGAAGGAAATGTCTGTTGGCCGGTTTGCGGGCCGGATGATTTCTGGTCGGGGTAATCTTGAGCAGCGGCCTGGCTCGAGAGTGCCGGGGTCAACAAAAAGACCAGCATGGCCAGGGTAGCGAAAACTGCGAGGCGGCGCATGCCAGTCGATTTCATCGGGTGAGCGTGGGATGTCGGCATAAGAATCTCCAAATCTTTTCTTGCTAGGCCAACCGCGAAGCTGCTGTTTTGACTGTCAACGGTTGAGCATTGAACCGGTTGCCGGAAAATTGCTATCTTCTGCCTCCGCCGGCGTGGCCGCCACCTCCGCCACCGCCGAAGTGGCCACCGCCGCCCAAGCTAGCCCTGCCGCGGGCGGCATAGCCACGGGCTTCTCCACCACGGCTGATTCCGCCGAAGGCGCCGGCGCGGGGCGCGGAGTAGGCTCTGCCGGGAACGCCGCGGGCGCCGCCGGAGCCACGATTCTCGAATCCCCGGCCGGCAGGAGCGAAGCCGCGAGCGCCGCGGTCGCCACGCGCGTAGGGAGCGAATCCGCGGTAATTGCCGTGAAAGTAGGCGTTACGATCATAGAAGGCGTGGCTGTGAAAGGCGTAAGGACCGCCTCCGTAGCGGATGAAGCCGCCGTGCCAGTTGAATCCCCAAGCCGGCCATCCCCAGCCGAAACCGAAGAAGGGGCCGATGCCGAAGCCGACGCCGAACGACAGATAAGGACCGCCAATACCCCACCAGGGATAAAAACCGGGCCAAAGCCCGACCGGGTAGCCGTAGATGAGATCGGGGTTGTAAACCGGAACGTAAACTACGTCGGGATTGGCGGGCTGGATATCCACGTCGTCGCCTTGATCGGTAACGGTCTGTTGTGGCGTGGATTGAAGGTGGCCGGCGTCTTGCGCCTTTTTGCGCATGAACTGGATGGCCTGCGACACCTCCGCTTGCTGGTTATAGTTGGCATCGCCCAATTCGGAGGTCCAGGAAAGGTTCTTGTCCAGATTGGCCAACACGGTGGGAAACTGAGTGAGCGCTTTCACGCTAGGATCCCAATCCTGCTGGTTGACTGCGTCGCCAAGATCTTTGCCGTGGAGATCGGGATTTTGCTGCATGAAGCGCTCGGCCTCGACGATTTGCGTCGGGTAAGCGGCAGCGGCCAGAATCTGGGCGACGAGTGCGTCGGGGTAAAGTGCGATGGGGGCGACTAACTGCTGTAACTGGTCAGGACTTAACGGAGCATTGGAGGGTGCATTCGGCGGAGGAGCTTCTGGAAGCGGCTGTTGCTGAGCCTGGTCGGATTGGTCTGGTTGATCTTGCGCCCAGGTGGGAACGGAGAACCACGAACCCGCGCCCACGGCCAAAGCTAATAGCCAGATAAGAGAGCGAAGCACCGGCTTGTCGCCTGATTTTATGTACATACACTTCCCCTTTGCCGAGTCGCCGTGCGACTCAATCGAACCGGATTCCCGCAAGCACGTTTCTGAACCCAGATTGCTAACTAATAAGATGCGGAAACGTACAAAAAAGTCATGCAAAGAAAGGTAAAGGGCTGAGCTGCTGGCTGAGCATGACGCAAAGCGCTTGCGGGAGAAGGGAAACCCCACCCTTACGTCGCAAGGCGCGATCTTGGGATAGGACGCGCGGTCGTTCGGCATCCCGTTGCCGCCGCTTCTAACGAGGACTACGATATTTGTATGGGCTGGCTTGGGTTTGCGATATGGCTGGTTCTCACTTACCTGTTCACCCGATTGTGCACGTGCATCGCGGTGCGGCATGGACGGCCCGAGCGCCGATGGACTTACCACGCACTTTTTTTTGGCCCGTTTGCATTGCTGGCGGTGCTTCTATTGCCGCGCGTGAATCACGGCGTACAAGCGAATTAAATCTCCTTCCCGGTTAAACTGGCTGCATGTTCAAGCGGATATGCGTCTTTTGCGGATCGAACAAGGGCGCGCGTCCCGCGTATGCGCGTGCGGCGGAGAGGATGGGCGAATTGCTCGCCGAGAAAAAGATTGGCCTGGTTTATGGCGGTGCGAAAGTTGGACTGATGGGCAAAGTGGCGGATGCGGTGCTCGGCGGGGGTGGAGAGGCGATTGGAGTGATTCCGCAGTCGCTGATGGGCAAGGAAGTCGCGCACGCCGGGCTGAGCGAACTGAAGGTGGTCGCGTCCATGCACGAGCGCAAGGCGTTGATGGCCGAGCTATCCGACGCGTTCATCGCCCTACCGGGCGGCTGTGGCACATTGGAGGAGTTCTGCGAAGTGGTGACCTGGACGCAGCTCGGGTTGCACCGCAAGCCCTGCGGCATCCTGAATGTCGAGGGCTATTACGATCACCTGCTCGGTCTTTTTGATCACGCGGTGAACGAGCGGTTTCTGCATCCGGCGAACCGGGCGATTGCGATTGCGCGGACGCATCCCGAGGAATTGCTGCAGGCGTTGCTGACGGCGGAGCTTCCGCAGGTAGAAAAGTGGATTACGCCGGAGACGAGTTAGCCGGCTTCGCACCCTAGGGCGCAGAGAACGCGGTTAGGATAGCCCCCGCGCGTGGGAACGAGGAAACCCAGGTCAGCTTCGCGAGCGCTGTTCAGAATCGCTCTAGCCTCGGAGAGCACGATCTTGCGATTGGGACAATGCAACGGCGTTGCGGTTACGAACGTCGTATGGATCATCCGATGTGAAAGGAAGGAGCGTTATGAAAGATTCTCAGGAGGGTACTCTTCGCAAACAGTTGGCCGAACTGCTGGCTGGTGGCGGGGCGCATGCGAAGTTCGAGGATGTCGTCGCCGGATTGCCGGAAAAGATGCGCGGGCGT
Source organism: uncultured Acidobacteriaceae bacterium (assembly GCA_963834075.1). Lineage (GTDB taxonomy): Bacteria > Acidobacteriota > Terriglobia > Terriglobales > Acidobacteriaceae > PALSA-270. Next base: position 139,671 of record CAWIAH010000003.1, on the reverse strand, counting down.
AAAGCGGAGGGACTGCCGCACTCGCCGTGGATGCTCCTGGAGCATCTGCGAATTGCGCAACACGACATTCTCGAATTCAGCCGCGATGCCAAGCACGCGTCGCCGGAGTGGCCGGAGGGATATTGGCCAGATGCGGAAGCGCCGCCCAGCGCTGCGGCGTGGAACAGCAGCATGAAGAAATTCCGAGGGGATCTTAAGGCGATGGCGTCCCTGGTTAAGAATCCGGAGGTGGATTTGTTCGCGAAGATTCCGTGGGGCGATGGACAGACTGTTTTGCGCGAGGCGCTGCTGGTGGCCGATCACAACGCGTATCACTTGGCGCAGCTAGTGGACGTTCGGCGGGCGTTGGGAATTTGGCCGGAGAAATAGCTAACTTGCCTGGGTAACCAACGAGCCGGTGGATGGGGCTTCGCGGCGGAGTCTGGATTCTGGCCGTTTGCGGAAGATCGGCTTGATAGCGTCCCGCCAGCGTTCGTCGATTCCCACCAACGTCCACTCGATCTCGGGCGAGATGTAGCGCAGCAAGGTGTCGGTTTTGGGATGGACGCGCAATGCCGGCGCAATTAGAAACAGAAGCGGGCGAACAGGGGATAACGTCCGTCCCGGGAAATAACCAAACCGCCGAAATTCATTGCGCGCGTGATGCCATGCGACTCGTGACCAGTAGTCGACGCCCTGCAATGGCAGGTGGATGTCCTCGTCGGCTTTGAGTTCAACTACCGCGAGTCTGCCTTCGCGAGTGACGGTGAGAATGTCGATCATGGCGCGATCGGCGGCAGAGAAGGCGGGAACCTGCGAGTACATGCAGGAGGAGTCGAGCCGTCCGTCGAGAACGCTGACGTCTTTTACGACCAGGGACTCCAGCCAGCGTTCAGGATGGAGCTTCCACAACCAATGATCGCGGGGGCCATCGCCGTGGCGAACCTCGCCGATGCTGCGGATTAACGCGGCGAACGACTCGTAGTTCTTTTCGGAGAGAAGTTGCTCTTCCGCGCCCAAACCAAAAAGGAGCTCAGTCGTATTGAGGACTGAGCCGGGAGTGTGCGCGAGGCGCGAGCGAGCGAATTCGAGACCATGACGGCGGAACGAAATTTCCGCCGGGGATAGCACCGCAATTTCCACTTCGCTCATCAAATTTTGCACGCGAGCGATGGGCTCCGCGAACCGCTCTCGTGCGGCGGCGAGATTGGCGAGCTGAACCAGCCGCGTGGCCACGTTACCGTTGTCGGAAACGTCCATTTGCTTCAGATTGTCTTCCCGATCCTCGAGTTCGAACAGTTCCCATTGCGCGGCCGCATGATTTAAGCGAGTCATGCGCTCGCGGATGAGGGCTGAGCAACCGGCTGGCAGAAACAGCTTCAATCCATGAACCACGGATTTGCCGGCCTGAGACTCACGGCAAGCCTCAAGCCATAGAACGCCGAAGGTGAGCGCGGCATCGATGGAAGCCTGGGCCTCATGGCGATTGACGCCGAGGACGGCAAAGCTCGATTGACCCTTGCGGAGAAGGCCCCGCGTATAAATCGGACCGAAGGATTGCTCCAGGTCAACGGCGGTAATGAGTTTCGTGATGGTGAATCCGGCAAAGTTGCGTTCCAGCACCCGCCGCAAAATGGCTTGATAAGCCAGACGCGCCGCGCGCCGTGCGCTCAACGTGCGGCGGTCGCGTTCGCGGCAAATTTCCAGCTTTATAGGACGGGCTTGTCCCAGGCGCTGGACCGCGAGGCGCATAACGTCTTTCTTGATTTCTGCATCGAGCACGCGGCGAACGATGTTGCGCTCCGTCGACCACAAATGCAGCAGGCATTTGTTGGTCTCGCCGGAGATGGAATATTTCGATTGGGCAAGATCGAAGACGACGGCGCCGCTCTCCACAACCAGCGCGCCACAGGAGCCGGCCAGGAAATCCTCCAGGCTGCGAGCGAAGGCTTGTGGGGTCATGGGGAATTGTGGCAGCCTCCGCCGCGGCTGTCTGTGATATATGACCAGTCGGATCACTGGTAGACGGTAGTTCCCTGAGTTTGGACCACTCTTTCGCGGGCGAGGGTGCCCGCGTCACACAACCTGGTGTGGGATAATGGGCGCAGCGCAGTTTGGAGCCTTTCGTCGGCCTAAGGACATCTAATGCCCGTGGACAAAAATCGATTCTTTTTTCAGCACTATGGCGTTTCTGAGCGCGATCTGGAGCATTATCTGGCGGCGGCGCTCTCCGCGGGTGGCGACTATGCGGACCTTTATTTTGAGTATCTTACCTCCACCTCGCTGATGGTGGACGAGTCCATGATCAAGTCGGCGTCGCAGGGAATTTCGGCGGGATGCGGGGTGCGGGTCATCTCCGGCGAGCGCACCGGCTACGCCTACACGGACGACCTGTCGCCGGAGCGGATTCTGCACGCGGCTCGGACGGCGGCGTTGATTGCCAGCGGCCCGGCGAAGACTCCCAGCGTTGGATTCCAGGAAAAGCAGGCGCGGAGCCTTTATCCCATTACGCTGCCTTCGGTGGACGCGGAAATCACCGCTAAAGTTGAGCTGGTGATGCGGGCCGATAAAGCTGCCCGGGCTTACGATTCGCGAATTAAAGAAGTTCGCGCCAGCTACCACGACGAGTTGAGAAATATTCTGGTGGTCGGGTCTGACGGTACCTTTGCTGAAGATTCGCAACCACTGGCCCGCATGAACGTGGGCTGCATTGCGAAGACCGAGGGCAATTCGGCTCGTGGCAGCGCGGGCGGCGGTGGCCGGGTTGCGCTCGATTTCTTTTTTGGGGAAAAGACGCCTGAGTATTTTGCCAAGGAATCTTCGCGGCAGGCAATTTTGCAGCTCGGGGCCCGCGAAGCTCCGGCGGGCGAAATGGAAGTCGTTCTCGGCCCGGGCTGGCCCGGCGTGTTGCTGCACGAAGCCGTCGGCCACGGACTGGAAGCGGATTTCAACCGCAAGCAGACTTCCGCTTTTGCCGGCCTCATCGGCAAATTTGTAGCCAGTGAGAAATGCACGGTGGTGGATAACGGCACCATGCCCTGGCGCCGCGGCTCGCTGAACGTGGATGATGAAGGGAACTCGACGCAGGAAACCGTGCTGATTGAAAAAGGCGTTTTGAAGGGCTATTTGAGCGACAAGCTTTCCGCCCGCCTGATGGGCATGGCCAATACCGGCAATGGACGGCGCGAGAGTTACGAGCACATCCCCATGCCGCGCATGACCAACACCTACATGTTGCCCGGCGACGATGCTCCGGAAGATATTGTCCGCTCGGTGAAGCGCGGCGTGTATGCGGTCAACTTCGGCGGCGGCCAGGTAGATATTACGAACGGGAAGTTCGTATTCTCGGCGTCGGAGGCTTACCTGATTGAAGACGGACAGATTACTGCGCCAATCAAGGGCGCGACGCTCATCGGCAATGGCCCCGATGTGTTGACCCATGTCTCGATGGTGGGCAACGATTTGCAGCTCGACGAAGGGGTCGGCACCTGCGGCAAGGATGGACAAGCGGTGCCGGTCGGAGTGGGCATACCGACGATTAAAGTGGACCGGCTGACAGTGGGCGGCACCGGCAAGAAAGACAGCGGCGGGTTCATGCAGTAAAAGCGCTTATGCTGCTATGCGAGAGAAGCGCGAGTAACTTCACGCTTAAGCAACTCCGATGCCATCAAGTATAGGTATTGAGTTGGAATCTCTGTCAGTGCACCGATGAGGTGAGCGCCATACCGTGTATCAAGCAATCTGTCGAACTGGTGAGGCTGATATCGGGTAATCGATCCTAGCAGGAAGATAACCATGTGCATAGAAAGTATCTGAGGCAAGACGGATGAGTTTTCGTGCGTCGGAGCGAGGTAGAAGTAGTATTTCCTGTAAGGCGGGTGAAGCAGGACGGAAGTCCACAGGCAGGGGCGAATGCTATCAGTTAGTCGCATTAAGACGTCACTTGGGCGATGCGAATAGGGAACTGTATTCTTTTGTTCAAGCCAGAGCTTGTCCTCATCATTACCCTTCACGAATAGCCAATCTTTGTTGATCCGGGCTCTTCTGAGGGCCTCGTCTTGGGAAAGTCCAAGCTTCCACAATTCATCCTTGTCTATCGTGATACGCAGCCACAGCTCATCCCCATCTCGGTAGTCCAGATATTCGATTGTGCGAATCGACAGGAATCTTTCGTGTTCGTCGGTAGCCGAACACCACACCCGGTGGCCAAAAAGGATCTGCGGCATAAGATAGCCGAGACGGTAGGTTCTTTTCGCGCTAAGGCCTCTCCCAGTCAGTGCTTTTAATAGCTGATCGAATAGTTCGGGTCTCTTCGGCTGAGAGGGGTGAACAGTCAACCGCGTACCCTCGACCTGTCTAATCCTCGCTTTCTCTGAGATGCCATGTTGTGGTCTGTCGGTCGGCCCACCATGCCCCCACGTTAATAGGTAAGCCTTACTTAAATTGAGAAATGCGTAATAGAGGAGAAGCGGCTTGGCTCCAATATTTCGAGATCCACTGGCTATCGCTGCGTCGAAGAAATCTTCAGCCTGTACGCGAAAGGCATTAGCTGCCTCCTTCGACTTCTTAGGGCAGATGTCCGCGATTCCCTCCGCCATTAAAGCCCATGGGTCGGACGTGAAGATTCTGGGTTGGAGCTTGAAACGACGCTTTCCCTTGAACGTCGGCCATAGGGAGAACGGAATTTGCTGATGCTTAATCTCCAATATGGAGCCGTTGCGCGAGGTGTGCAGCTGAGACATGGGAGTTTCTAGGCTCCGTCAAATCCTACAACGGGTATAGCTTTTCGCCTAGTCTGGGCGACTCCATAACGCCCGCGCGGCTAGCCCTTGCGCCTTGAGCATCTCCACGGCCCTCGCGTCGAACGAAACAAACGTCTCGCCACCCAGCCACCGGCCTTCGTAGGCAATCACTCCATCGGCGAAATCGCCGCCTGCATCGAGCATCGCCAGTCCCGCCTCGACTGCGGGAGGGTTGGTCCCCACGTTCTCAGCAGCTAACAGGTTACGGATTGCCTTTGCCATCTCGTCGGAGCGTATGCGAGCGTGTTTGCCTCATCCACCCCATTTCCCTCTGTGCTCTCTGTGGTTGTGGTTTTCCGGCCTCGCTGCCTAACGCCAACTCATTTATTTGGGATAATAGAAGTATGCATTCCGTTCAGCTTGACCCGCGCAGTTCCGAATCTACTACAGACCTCAAATCGCTCGCCCAGGACATTGTCCGCCGCGCCATGGCCGGAGGCGCGAGCGCCGCCGAGTGCGTAATTCGCGAGGGCGACGAATTTTCCACGCTCGTCCGGCTCGGCCAGGTAGAGACGCTGAAAGAGGCGGGGTCGAAGGCGATCGGAGTGCGCGTTTTTCAAGGTCAGCGGGCGGCCAGCACCTATTCGAGCGACTTTTCGCGGGAAGGTCTGGATCGCATGGTCAAATCCGCTCGGGAGCTGGCGAAGATCACCTCGGAAGATTCTTTCGCCGGATTGCCCGATGCCTCGCTGCTTGGTTCCCTTTCAGGCGATCTCGATCTCTTTCACACGGATGTGTATTCGTTGCCGGGCGAGGAGCGCATCAACTACGCGCGCCGCGCGGAGAAGGCCGCGCTTGACTACGACCCGCGCATCAAGAACTCCGAAGGAGGATCGTTTGACGCCGCCACCGGCCACAAGATTTTCGCGAACTCGCTGGGCTTTGTCGGAGAGTATAGGCGTTCGTACTGTTCGGTGGCAGCAGTTCCGATCGCGCAGTCGGATAACGGCGCCATGCAGCGCGATTACTGGTACTCGACCTCGCGTAAGCTGAGTGGCCTCGAATCTCCCGAGCATGTGGGGCAGACGGCGGCGCAGCGCACCATTCGCCGGCTGGGTGCGCGTAAGGCCAGGACGGCGCAGGTACCGGTGGTGCTCGATCCGCTGGTGGCGGCATCGATGCTCGGGCATATTTTCGAGGGCGTGAACGGAGATTCGGTCTATCGCGGTGCATCTTTTCTTGCCGGCAAGCTGGGAGAAAAGATTGCGGCTGGGCATATCACGGTGATCGATGACGGCACCATGCCGGGTGGCTTTGGCACCAGTCCCTTCGATGGCGAGGGCATTCCGACGCGGCGCACGGTGATCATCGAGAATGGCGTGCTGCAGTCGTATTTCCTGAATACCTACACCGCAAAGAAGCTGGGGCTGCAGACGACAGCCAATGCGTCGCGCGGGCTGGCGGGAACTCCGGGGATCAGTCCGGGAAATTACTTTTTGCAGCCTGGCGTGAAGACGCCGCAGCAGATCATTGGGGAAATTAAAGATGGCCTCTACCTCACCGAATTTCTCGGCATGGGGGTGAATCTGGTGACCGGCGACTATTCGCGAGGCGCATCGGGGCTCTGGATTTCGGGCGGCGAACTGGCTTATCCGGTAGAAGAAATCACGGTGGCGGGAAATCTGAAAGATATCTTCTTCAACATTTCGGAAGTCGGCAACGATCTGGAATTTCGCGGCTCGACGGCTTGCCCAACCATCCGGATCGAAGGATTGACGGTGGGCGGCGAATAGGGAGTCTCCACCGCAGAGGCAGAAGTCACAGAGAAAAATTTTCGAGTAGTACAATCCTCAGCATGGGCGGGCTGATCGAACCATCTCCGTTTTCAGAGCCGTCGCGTGAATCGAACTGGGTTCCGATCGGGCTGGGCGTGGCTTTTGTCGTCATCGTCGTCGGAATCGTTGCCTGGCTTTCGCGCAGCCAACCCAAAGCGGCAACTCCACCGCCGGCTTATGCTGCCAACCTCAAGCTCTCAGATCTGAAAATGAGTACCGCGCAGAATTTTGTCGGTTCCACCGTCACCTATCTAGACGGAACGGTTACGAATACCGGCAGCCAAACAGTAACTCACGTGGTCGTCCATGTGACCTTTAAAGATGCCCTGAATCAGGTGACCCAGCTTGAAGATGTACCCTTGCACGTGTTGCAGACAAATGGACCGTACCCGGATGCAGTGGACCTGGGCGTTTCTCCGCTGGCGCCCGGTCAAAGCAAGACGTTCCGGCTTACCTTTGAGCACGTGAGCGATAGCTGGAACCAAGCCTATCCTGATCTGCAGGTCACAGACATTACTACGAAGTAAGGCCTTCGAAGACGAGGCGGGCGCCGCCGCTCATTGCCCGCAAGTCTCGTACAATGGCAGCCATGGCAGTACCGAAAGCGGCAATTCGCCTGACCGAAACCGTCAAAGCGGGCGGATGCGCCTCCAAGCTAAGCCCAGCGGTTCTCGACGCGGTTCTGAGCAGGTTGCCGAAACAGACAGACGCCAATGTGCTGGTCGGCTTCGATCATGCCGATGACGCCGGAGTCTACCGGATCAGCGACTCGCTGGCTTTGGTGCAGACCGTGGATTTTTTCACGCCCATGGTGGACGATCCCTTCACCTTCGGGCAGATTGCGGCCACCAATGCACTGAGCGATGTTTATGCCATGGGCGGACGCCCGATTACCGCACTGGCCCACGTGTGTTTTCCGGCAAAAGGAGAGTTGGCTGTTCTGGAGCAAATTCTGGCGGGTGGGCTTTCCAAAATGATGGAGGCCGGCTGCACGGTGATCGGCGGACACAGCGTCCGCGATGAAGAGATGAAGTTCGGATATTCGGTCACCGGCTTGATCGATCCGCGGCGAGTATTCAGCAATGCCGGCGCACAACCGGGTGACCGATTGCTGTTTACGAAAGCGCTGGGCACAGGCGTCATTACGACTGCAATCAAAAAAAATGCCGCTCAACAATCATGGATAGACGCCGCGATCCGTTCCATGACGATGCTGAACAAGACAGCCGCAGAGGTCGTCACCGTCACTGCTCACGTAGGGACGGCCGTCCCCGGCTGTCCAGCGGAGCAACGCTACGCAGCTCATACACCCGTCCATGCCATGACCGACGTTACCGGTTTTGGGCTGATCGCGCACGCCCGCGAGATCGCGCTGGCGTCAAATGTCAGCCTGAGGCTGTATGCGAGTAAGATTCCGTTGCTCGACGGCGCACTCGATTGCGTGCGCGCCGGCCACATCCCCGGAGGGCTGATTGCCAATCGTGATTTCGCGGAGTGCGTGGTTGCGTACGAAGAGGATGTAAGTGAAGAGGTGAAAACAATTCTTTTCGATCCGCAGACTGCGGGCGGGTTGTTGATTGCGGTGGTGGAGGGGGCCGCTTTAATTCTGACGCAGGCGTTCAATGCCGCCGGGGTTCCGGCGGTCGAGGTCGGAGAAGTCATCGCGGGGCGAAAACCTCTGATTTCAGTCGCGGCCTAGCCGGTTGGGGAAAATGGCGGGAATTTGGGAAATCCGGTAGAATGAGTGTTCGACTTACAGTTCTGAACCTACCGGAGTAGTCATGGCACAAGTTTGTGATATCTGCGGCAAAAAGCCGCAATTCGGCAATAACATCAGCCACGCCCACAACGTGACCAAGCGGCGATGGAACGTCAATTTGCGTCCGGTTCACGCCAAAGTGAAGGGTGTAGGCAAGCGCATCCGGGTTTGCACCGGCTGTTTGCGCAGGGGCAAAGTGGTCAAAGCCTAATTCCGCATCCGCTGCGGATTCAAATCTCAAAACTTCTTTAGGAATCCTTGGATTGGTGTCAATCCGAGGTTAGCGCTTTTTATTTCACCGAGAGCAGTCGCACATCAAAAATCAAGGTGGAATTTGCCGGGATCACCCCCGGGTAGCCGTCGGCTCCATAGGCTAGGTCGGGTGGGATGTGTAGCTGACGTTTTCCGCCGACTTTCATTCCCACGATACCTTCATTCCATCCCTTGATCACCGGCGCGGTGCCGAGCGGCATCACTTCGAAGGGTGCTTTACCGATTGAACTATCGAACTTCTTTCCGTTAGTGAGCCAGCCGGTATAATGAACGGTCACGGTCTGACCGACTTGCGCCACGGCTCCGGTTCCGTCTTTGATGTCCCAATATTCCAAGCCATCAGCCGTCTTGACCGGATTACCGGTTACCTTCGACGGCCCTGTGGAAGCAGGATGGGTAGTCGCCGGCCTACGAGTTGCGGTGCGAGGCGCCGTGCTAGTTTGGGCGATTGCCGTAGACGCGACGAGCAACGCGATAGTCACCCATTTGCTCCTGAACATAAAGTTCTCCAGAGAATAAGTTTGGCCGGAAACCATTCTATGTCAAAGCGATCACGTCGATCTCGACCAGGACATCCTTCGGCAAACGGGCAACTTCTACGGTAGCCCGGGCCGGCGGCGTTGAGATGAAATGCCGCGCATAGACTTCGTTCATCGCACCGAATTCATTGATGTTTTTCAGATACACGGTCGAGCGGACAACTTTCTCCAATCCACTATTCGCAGCTTTGAGAATCGCAGCAAGGTTGCTGAGCACGCGTTCGGTCTGCGCGGCGACGTCACCCGAAACAATTTGCTGCGTCGCCGGGTCAACCGGAATCTGACCTGACACGAATATGAATCCATTCGCCCGGATGGCCTGCGAATAGGGGCCAATTGCCTGGGGTGCTTCTTTTGTGGAAATTACTTCGCGCATCGAGCCTCCGAAAACAGTAGGTAGTGGTTAGTAGCTAGAGAATCTCCCGAGATGAATGACTGGCAACCGCCAGCCAGTGCTTTCAAACTTTTTGCAGCCGCTGCACATCGTGGACGCCGGGGATTTTCCGCAATCCGGCGACGATCTGTTCCAGATGCTGCAGATCTGCGACGTCCAACACCGCGTCCACGCTGGCCTGCCCGTTGCCTGTACGGGCTTCGATGTTACGAATGTTGGTCTTGGCGTCGCCGATCACGCCCGTAATCATTTTTAACATGCCGAAGCGATCATCACAGAAAACCGTCAGCTTTACGGGATACGAAGCGGGCGTTCCCTCATCGCGCGCCCACTCCACGTCAATGCGCCGCTCAGGCTCGTACATCAGGTTGGTAACGTTTGGGCAACTGATGGCATGGACAGCCACTCCCTTGCCTCGGGTTACGTACCCGACGACGGCCTCGCCGCGAATCGGGTTACAGCATCGCGCCCGGTACACTAAAAGATCGTCATGCCCCTTCACCCGAATCGCATTGCTGCTCCCGCCTCCGAAGACGCGCCGCACCGCGCTGCCAAAGCCGCCGCCTGATTCTTGTTCGGCGCCTTCCGGCATAATTTGCGAAGTTGCGGGCGTGAGCCGACCCAGCACCTGTCGCGCCGAGTACTTGCCGTACCCGATCCCCGCCATTAGATCGTCGATGCCGCCGAGCCCATAGTCGGAGGCGATTTTCTTCAATTCGTCGTCTTTAATTTCCTTAAGCGCAACCCGATACTTTCGGGCCTCTTTTTCGACCAATTTCCGGCCAATCTCAATGGCCCGCTCACGCTGATGAATGTTGAGCCAGTGCTTGATCTTGTTGCGCGCTCGCGACGACTTTACCACCGCCAGCCAGTCCCGGCTGGGCTTGTGGCCCGCCTGGGTCATGATTTCGACGATGTCTCCGCTGTGCAGCTTATGGCGCAGCGGCACCATGCGGCCATTGACCTTGGCTCCCACGCAGCTATGCCCGACTTCGGTGTGAATGGTGTAAGCAAAATCAATCGGAGTGGATTCCCGCGGTAGAACCACAACTTTACCTTTGGGAGTAAAGGTGTAAACCTCCTCCGGAAACAAGTCAATTTTCAAAGTGGATAGAAACTCATTGGGATCCGAAACATCGCGCTGCCATTCCACCACCTGTCGCAGCCAGGCGAGGCGCTGCTCGTCCTGAGCTGAAACCGGGCCGTCCTTATATTTCCAATGGGCGGCAATGCCTTCCTCCGCCATCTTGTGCATCTCTTCAGTGCGGATCTGAACTTCAAACGGCGTGCCATCCCCCGTGATCACTGAAGTGTGCAGCGACTGATAAAAATTAGGCCGCGGCATCGCAATGAAATCCTTGATGCGACCTGGTACCGGGCGCCAGATGTTATGCACGATTCCCAGCACGGCATAGCAATCCTGTACGGATTTTGTGATCACGCGCATGGCACAAAGGTCATAGACCTGATCTACGCCGATGCGCTGCCTCACCAGCTTTTTGTGAATGCTGTAGACCCGCTTTATGCGGCTTTCCACCTTCGCCGCGATTCCCGCTTCCTTGAGCTTGTCTTGCAGCACATCTTCCACGCGCGCCAGGAATTGTTCGCCTTGCTTGCGCCGCGCTTCCACGGCTTCCGACACTTGTTTATAGGCGATGGGATCGATGAAACGGAAACCGAGATCTTCGAGTTCCCCGCGGATCTTGCCCATGCCGAGCCGGTGCGCGATCGGCGCATAAATTTCCAAGGTTTCCTGGGCGATTTTTTGCTGACGCTCCGGTGAAAGATGTTCGAGGGTCCGCATATTGTGCAGGCGGTCGGCCAGCTTGATGAGCACGACCCGGATGTCGTCCACCATGGCCAGCATCATCTTGCGCAGGTTCTCCGCCTGCTGCTCTTCGCGCGTGGCGAAATCAATCTTGCTGATTTTTGTGACGCCCTCGACGATGTGGGCGACCTGCTCGCCAAACTCCTTGCGGATATCCACAATTGTGACTGCAGTGTCTTCCACGGAATCGTGCAGCAGGCCGGCCACGATGGCCACCGGGTCCATTTTCATTTCGGCTAGGACGAGGGCGACTTCCAGGGGATGAACTAAATATGGCTTGCCAGAAGCGCGGGTTTGCCCCGCATGATGCCGTTGGGAAAACTCGTAGGCTTTGCGGACAATCTCCAGATCGTCGGTAGGGCGGTTCTCCCGCAACATCTTCATCAGGTCACGGAACTTAGTGACGGTGAGGACGTTGGTCGCGATCTGTTGGCGCAGGGTCGCCATATTCGATTATAGCCCGTCATAAATAGGGCAGGATCAGAACGCCGGTAATGGCGGGAAATGACCAGCAGAATAAACAAAAGGCCCCGATTATCGGGACCTTGTGTTTGTTGACGAAGGTGAAAAAAGGTATGGCGACAGTCCTAAGCCGCCATTGCCAAAACTGCGGCCTTCTTAGCTTTCTTGGCTTCCGCTCTCTTGGAAACGAACTCGTGCTGAGGAAAGAGCAAGTCTTGCATTTTCAGTCTGGCTTTATGGAGCTGGGATTTCGAGTTCCCCACGGAGCAGCGCAGCAATTTCGCGATTTCGTGGTGTTCATAGCCTTCAACTTCATGCAATAAAAAGATTCGGCGGCAGCCTTCTGGTAATTCCTGGATCGCGCGAGCCAGTGCAATGCGGTCGACCGAACCCTCCAGATCGAGATCGTTGCGGCCCACGTCACGTTGAACGCAGGAGGAATCAGTCTGCACCGGTTCGTCGAGCGAAACCTGGCGAGGGTGCTTCTTGCGAAGCTCCATGAGAACGGTATTGACGGCGACGCGATAGAGCCACGTCGAAAACGAAGCGTCTCCCCGGAATGTGGCGATCTTACGGAATACCTGGATGAAGACGTCCTGAGTGAGATCTTCAGCCTCCACAACATCTCCCGTCATGCGCAAACACAGCGAGTAAACCTTCCGCTTGTGCAGATCGAACAGAGTCGCGAATGCGTCGCGATCACCATCCTTGGCCCGGGACACTAAATTGGTGTCAGCACTCGGAACCGCTTGACTCGCGATAACCGTGGCTGGGGAAGCTATAGCGCAAGTACCCATGGGAGAAACCTCCTGACTGATTTGCCGATCGCCTACCCTCTGCTTTCTTCACGGGTAGTGAAGAAGGGCGAATCGCCATGCACACACCTTACGGGCGAGGCCGAGATGCGACCATCAGGGAGGCTCTGTAGCCATCCGAGTAGGTTTCTGTACATACCTGATGTGCCATCGGAACGGCAGAAATTACACGAAATCGGCCATCTGATTTGTCATAAGCTCCTCATTTTGCGCGCTTTATGGTTTGGAAGCCGCGGTGCTCATTCTTGAAAGCATAAACACCAGTTCATGGTGTTGATTCTGATCGTGGCGATTGGAAGTACCCGGTTACTTTGCAGTGCCGCACTTCATGCAGGCACGCTGGGTCGTCACCAAAATGTTCTAAGGAGGCATTGATGAAAACTCTGCGCATTCTGATCGCCGACGACTTTGAGGTTATACGCTGCGGAGTTCGGGCCCTGCTGGCGGAGCATGAAGGCTGGGAACTTTGCGGAGAAGCCGCAGATGGCCGCGAGGCCGTAAACATGGCCGCGCAACTTCATCCTGATGTGGTGGTCTTGGATATCGGCATGCCGAACCTGAATGGTTTGGACGCAGCGCGGCAGATTTTGTTGAGCAATCCAACCACGATGGTGCTGGTCCTCACTATGGACGAATCGGAGCGGATGGTTCGTGAAGCGCTGCGCGCTGGGGTGCGTGGAATCGTGCTGAAGTCGGACGCGGCGCGTGACCTAATTCTAGCCATCGAGGCGGTCCAGAATCACCGGACATTTTTCACCGCCGACGTTGCGGAGATGGTTTTGAATGGCTATGTTCGGCGTGAATCCCCTAAGGCAATTTCGAATGTTCAAGATCCGCTGACGCGCCGGGAACGGGAAGTGGTGCAGCTACTGGCCGAGGGTAACTCCACCAAACAAGTGGCAATCCTGCTGGGGCTCAGCGCCAAGACAGCGGAAACGCATCGCGCCAATGTCATGCGTAAACTCAATCTGCATTCGGTGAGCCAACTGGTGCTCTATGCGGTTCGCAACAACATCGTCCAAATCATGCCCGCAGCCCCCGGTGCGGTGATGCAGCAGCATTCCGCCTAATTCTCGCAATCCCCTCGCTTACGTTCGGCATACCCCACATCTAGTTGCCTAGAGACAACCAGCCTAACTGTAGTAACGTTCCAGCCGGTCCGCTTTGCTGATATACCTTAGGAGTATGGCGCATCCTTACTCTTTGAGAATCAGCAGGTTGCGCCAGTTATGTCGTAGTTGAGTGATCGGCAAAAGCTGCGCTGGAAAGGCGTTTTGGCCCGATCTGCAGCGAGAACCATTAACCATGAACCCGGAACGCGAGAGCGCAACCGTTACTTCGCTAAGAGAACCGCGAACCAGGTTTCGTTCCCTTAAGCTCGCCCTGATGCGTATCGGGTCCCATTTCTCCGCCCGCACTCTGGAACGTATCGAGACCCTGTTGACTTACCTTTGGCTGGGTCATTGGATGAAGGCGCGCGGTTTCGCGGCGGGCGAACTCAAAACCACGCGCGGAGAATTATTCGAGGATTTGGCCCGCCGGGTCGGAACTCGCAGGGTCTTGTACCTGGAGTTTGGCGTGGCCCAGGGCGCGTCCATCCGGCAATGGTCGGGGCTTCTGACCAATCCCGAATCACATCTACACGGCTTCGATACCTTCGAAGGCCTTCCTTTTGACTGGAAAACCGGTGTGAGCAAGGGCGCATTTTCGAATGGCGGCGAGCCCCCGCAAATTTCCGACGAGCGAGTGCGTTTCTTTAAGGGGTTGTTTGACCAAACCATGCCCAGTTATCGTTTGCCGGAGCGCGAGGTGATGATTGTAAATATTGATTGCGATCTTTATTCCTCGGCTTTCTATGTGCTGAACCAGCTCACCCCACATTTGGCGCCGGGCGATTTCATTTATTTCGATGAATTCAACGACCGCGGGAACGAAATGCGGGCATTCAATGACTTTCTCGCCTCCAGCAAGAGTAGCTTCCGCCTAGCGGGTGCTACGCATTTGTACCGGCACGTTCTGTTCGAATGTGTCGCGTGATTTTAGGGCGATTCGCTTCGCATTGCCGGCGGAGGGGCTTCCACCGAACGTGTCGTCGCCTTGACTGCCTTTGAACTTACCCGGTTCCTGCGGGGCATCTTGCGATCTTGAGGGAGAATCCTCGCTGGGAAAATAGCCTAAGTGGAGTAGTCGGCGTTGATGCGCACATATTCCGCGGTCAGATCCGTAGAATAGAAAACGATGGAATGCCGTCCGCGCATGAGCTTGATTCCGAGGTCGCAAATCGGCTGCGATAGATGTTCGTGGGCTCGCGCTTCATCGAAGGCATGCACCGTACCCTTGCGGAACATCGTCTGATCGCCAATGGAAATTTCGATTTGATCTGGCGCAACCGGCACGCCGCAGGCCCCGATCGCAGCCAGAATGCGCCCCCAGTTCGGGTCGGCACCGGCCCACGCCGTCTTCACCAATAACGAATGAGAGATCGCTTTTGCGATGCGCAGCGCTTCTTCGCGGCTCTTCGCTTGCTCGATTGACAAGCGAATCACATGCTGTACGCCTTCGCCATCGGCGACGATCTGGCCGGCCAGCGATTGGCAGATCTGGAGCAGCGCCGCAGTGAATTTCTTCTTTATTTTGATGAGCGGAATGCCGCTCTCCCCGCTCGCCAGCAGCAAGACAGTGTCATTCGTGGACGTATCGCCATCCACGGAGATGCAGTTGAACGTCTCGTCGCAGGACTGCCGCAATAGCTTCTGCAGATCTCCCACAGCCGCGACTACATCGGTGAATACATAAACCAGCATGGTCGCCAACTGCGGATGAATCATGCCCGAACCCTTGGCCACGCCGGTGAGGGTTACTTCTTTGCTTCCGACTTGCAGCCGAACGGATTCCGTCTTCATTCGCAAATCGGTGGTCATGATAGCCCGGGCAAACTGGACGATCCCATCCTTCGTGGGCTGGCTGGCCGCGACTAACTCCGGCAAGCGGGCGAAGATTTTTTCCGTCGGCAACGGAACGCCGATAATTCCGGTGGACGAAGGAAAGACTTCCTGCGATTTGACGCCCAGCAAATCCCCGGCGCCCTTGCAGACGCGCTGACAAGCCTTCACTCCCGCCGCACCGGTTGCGCAATTGGCATTGCCGGAGTTCACCAGAACCGCGCGGAGGCGGCCACGTGTGGCTTTGAGCGCGGCACGATCCACTTCCAGCGGAGCGGCCACCACAAGGTTCCTGGTGAAGACGGCTGCCGCGATCGTTCCGGGAGCGGCCGTTGCCAGCGCCAAATCGGGCCGTCCGCTAGCCTTGATGCCAGCAGCTGCCGCGGAGAAGGCAAAACCTTTGGGGACGAGAAGCGCCTCGTCGGAGGCCGACCAGTGGCTCATACTTCCAGCTTCACCAGAAGGCTGGCCGGTTCGGCGAGAATCGCGAACTTCGGCAACTCGCCGCGCACCATGGCTACTTCGTCACAGCAGTGCAGGCGGGGACAAACGCAGCAGTCTTTATAAATCTTGTCCGGCAAATCTTCGCGTTGAGCGACGGTAAATCCTAAGTGGGCAAAAAAATCGGGTTTGCGCGTAAACAGGCAGATGCAACTTACCTGATGCTTTTCCGCTTCTTCGAGTAACGCCTCAACCAATCGCTTGCCGCCGCCCGCACCCTGGTGGTGCGGATTAACGGTAATGGAACGGATTTCCGCCAGATGCTGCCCGTAAAGATGGAGCGCCCCGCAGCCCACGATTTCTCCGCGATGCTCGAGCACCACAAAGTCGCGGACGTTCTCGCAGATCTCGGCGAAGTCGCGCGGCAACAGGGTGCCGTCGCCAGAGTAGGCCGAGATGAGTTGATGAATTTTCTCCGCGTCCGGGAGAACCGCGTCACGCGTGCGCATGGCTCTCCTCGCGCAGAGCATCGATTTTCCGGCTGGCATCCGCCAACGCCTGCTGCACCCGCGCCGGCGCCGTCCCGCCTGGAACATCGTGAATCGCCAGCACGGATTGCAGGCTTAGACTGGAGTAAAAATCCTGATTAAATGCGGGATTTAATTTCTCCAATTCCTGCAAGGGCAGATCCTGCAACTGACAGTCTTTATCAAGAGCCAACGTTACCGCTTTGCCGATAAACTCGTGCGCCAGGCGGAAGGGAACCCCGCGTTGCACGAGATACGTAGCCGCCGCCCACGCATTCATGAACCCTGACTGCGCGGCCTGCTGCATGCGATCGTGATCGAACTGGACGGCGCCCATCCATCCCGCTGCCAGGGGCACGACCGCCAGCAAAGTTTCAGCGGCTTCGAACAATGGCTCCTGAGTCTCCTGCAAATCCTTGTTATAGGCGAGCGGCAAGCCTTTCACCGTTACCATCAACGCGGTCGCATTTCCGATGACGCGGCCTGCCTTGCCTCGCACCAGTTCGAGCAAGTCCGGATTTTTTTTCTGCGGCATGGCGCTGCTGCCGGTCGAATAGGCCTCCGGCAATTGCACGAAACCCCATTCCTGCGACGAAAACAAAATCATCTCTTCAGCCCAGCGGCTTAGATGCAGCGCGAGGAGAGAAAGCGCGTTTACAAATTCCAGCGCGAAATCGCGATCGCTAGTGGCATCCATGCTGTTGGCGGTCGGAGAGTGAAATCCCAGGTCGGCCGTCAGAGTCCGGCGATCCAGAGGCAAGGTCGCGCCGGCAATCGCGCCGGATCCCAGCGGACAAACGTTGACCCGCTTGCGGCAGTCAGCCAGCCGTGCGGCATCGCGCAAAAACATCTCGACGTAAGTGAGCAGCCAGTGCGCCACCAGCACCGGCTCGGCCTGCTGCAAGTGCGTGTACGCTGGCATGGCCGCATCGCCAGCTTGGGCGGCGCGATCGACGAACACACTCGAGCAACTCCGAAATCTGCGCCCGTAATTGGTCAATCGCCGAACGGACGTAGAGGCGCAGATCGGTGGCGATCTGTTCGTTGCGGCTGCGCCCGCTGTGCAGCTTGTAACCGGTATCGCCAATCAGCACGACCAGTTGCTTCTCAACGAAGTGATGCACGTCTTCCGCTTCGGCATCCTCGAGAAACGCAGGGGATGCAAGACGCATTCTGCCCGATTTGCTCCAAACCTTGCAGGATCGCGATCAGCTCGTCCGAAGACAGAATGCCCGCATTCTTCAGGGCGCGAGCATGCGCGCTGCTGGCCGCAATTTCGTGCTGGAGCAATCGGCGGTCAAAAGCGAAAGAGCGCTGCCAGCGTTCGAAGCCGGGATCAAGCGGCTGCCGAAAGCGGCCCGACCACATCTTCATTTCGAGACCCCCGAATGCATAGCTTCGGTTCTCTTCCGCATCAGCGCCTGCGAACGCGAAGGCAGACCTAGGATGCGAATGAATCCTGCGGCGTCTTTCTGGTCATAGCTTTCGCCCATGGTGAAAGAAGACAGATCCGTGCGGTACAGGGAATTCTCCGATTCGCGGCTCACGACCGAAACGTTGCCCTTGTAGAGCGACAAGCGTGATGGTTCCGGTGACGTCCTTCTGCGTGCTCTCGACAAATGCATCGAGCGCCTCGCGCAGCGGAGTTAACCACAGGCCGAAGTACACCAGCTCCGCATATTTCAGACGCAATATGCTGCTTGAAATGAGCGACGTCGCGCTCCAGGCACATGGCTTCGAGTTCGCGATGCGCCGCGACCAGCAGCGTTCCGCCCGGAGTCTCATAGCAGCCGCGCGATTTCATGCCCACGAAGCGGTTCTCGACAATATCCACTCGTCCCACGGCATTGCGGGCGCCAATTTCATTCAGCAATTCCACCAGCGAGACCGGGTCGAGTTTCATGCCGTTGACCGACACCGGCACGCCCTTCTCAAAGCCGATCTGCACCTGCTCGTCACGATCGGGCGCCTCCTTCGGCGATTTCGAAATCTGCCAGGTACTGTCGAGCGGGGCGTTACCCGCGTCTTCCAGTTCGCCGCCTTCATGGCTGATGTGCCACAAATTCCGGTCGCGGCTGTGAATCTTTTGCCGGCTCGCCGCCACCGCTATTCCATGCTTCTCGGCGTAGTCGAGGCAATCTTCGCGCGATTTCAGATCCCACTCACGCCACGGCGCAATGACTTTCAGCTCCGGCGCCAGCGCCTGATAGGCCAGTTCAAAGCGCACCTGGTCGTTGCCTTTGCCCGTGCACCCGTGTGAAACCGCTGTCGCGCCTTCGCGCAGCGCGACTTCCACCTGATGCTTGGCGATGACCGGGCGCGCCATCGAAGTGCCCAACAGATATTTGTGCTCGTAGACCGCGCCCGCTTTCAGCGTGGGAAACACATATCCCGTGAGGAATTCCTCGCGCAGGTCTTCCACCACAACTTTGCTCGCGCCCGTCTTGTAAGCTTTTTCGACGACGGCATCGATGTCGTCTCCCTGACCCACGTCGGCCACCATGGCAATCACGTCATAGGAATAATTTTCCTTAAGCCAGGGAATGATGATGGAAGTGTCCAGGCCTCCGGAATATGCGAGCACAACTTTTTCAGACATGAGCGCTCCTTACTGGAATGCGGGCGGATTTGCCGCCAAGCAATAACATCAAAATTGCTTTTTGCACGTGCAGGCGGTTTTCCGCCTGATCGAAAATCACCGATTGCGGCGAATCCATCACCGCGTCGGTGACCTCCTCGCCGCGGTGCGCCGGCAGGCAATGCATGAAGACCGCATGCGGCGCGGCCGCCGCCATCAGCTTTTCGTTCACCTGATAATGGCGGGAAAACTTTCTCGCGCGCTCGGCGGCTTCCTCTTCCTGGCCCATGCTGGTCCAGGCATCGGTGTAAACCGCGTCGGCGTTCGCCACAGCCGCCCGCGGATCGGTGATCAATTCGATGACAGCGCCGGTCTTTGCGCGCAATCTCTTGCGCGGCTGCGAACGATCTTCTCGTTCGGGACCGTAACCCACGGGTGTCGCCACCCGAATCTTCGATCCGAGGCACGGCGGCAGCCAGCAGCAGCGAATGCGTCACGTTGTTTCCGTCGCCGACATAGGCGAGCAGTAATTTTCCTCAGATCGCCGAACCGTTCCTGCAAGGTGAAGTAATCGGCCAGCGCCTGGCAGGGATGCTCGCAGCTCGCTCAGCGCGTTGATCACAGGAATCGACGCATGTCTCCGCCATCCCCTCCACCGTTGCATGGGCGAATGTACGCAACACGATACCGTGCACCCAGCGCTCCAGATTATGCGCGATGTCGCTTAATGTTTCGCGGGCATCGATACGGCCGCTGGTCTGGTCCACAAAAATCGCCTGCCCGCCCAGGCTGCGCCATTCCGGCCTCGAACGTGACGCGGGTGCGCAGGGAAGGCTTCTCGAAAAACATCACGATCTGCTTGCCCGCGAGCGCTATTGCGAAATTCCCCGGGCTGCGCTTTCATCAGCCCAGCCAGATCCAGCACTTCTTTAATCTCCAGCGGGCCGAAATCGCTGAATCGAAATGAAATCCCGGCCAGGCCATTCCGTTCATCGCAGAGCCGAGACTTACATCGGGGACGTCCATTGGTTGTCTACTCACGTGTGCCCCTTGCTCCCTCTCGCGGACTTCGGTCCCCGGCCCCGCTTCGGCGGAATCGATGCCAGAGCGGAATCTAGCGCGCGAACCAGCTTGGTCCACGTGCTTTTTCTGGATGATGTAATGGCGGCAAGAAGCGCAAAACTGTTTCATGCGTGCGGTTGATCAGAATTCCGCCGGCGAGCAATTGTCTGCAGCGACGGCTTTTGCGGTGTCCGCCGAATCGATTTCCATGCCGAGCATCAGCCCCATTCCGCGGACTTCGCGAATGCTGTTGTGCCTGGCCTGCAGCGCGTTAGCCAGTTTCTGCGGAAATAACCACCGATCTCGCGCAAATGGCCGCGCAAGCTCGTCCACAATTCGCAGAAATTCGATGGCCACCGCGCACGCCAGCGGGCCGCCGCCAAAGGTCGTTCCGTGCATGCCGGGATGCATGCCGCTGGCCACGCGGTTGGTCGTCAGAATCGCGCCGAGCGGCAATCCTGCAGCCAACGGTTTGGCTACGGTGACGATGTCCGGCGTGATGCCGTAATGCTGATATGCGAAGTATTTTCCCGTGCGGCCCAGGCCGCACTGAATTTCATCGATGATCAGCATAGCGCGCCGCTGCGTTCGGTCAAGCTCCCGTGGCGGTCTGCAGAAATTCCGGGCTGACCGGATAAATGCCGCCTTCCCCCTGAATCGTTTCCATGCAAACCGCGCACACGCTGCCATCGAACTGCCGCTTCAGATCGTCGACATCGTTGAACGCAACGAAAGCTCGACGCCCGGCATCAGCGGCGCAAACGGATGGCGATACTTGGCCTGCCCGGTTGTCGCCAGCGAACCGAAGGTGCGGCCGTGGAAAGAATTCTCCAGCGCCAGAATGCGCCACTTGGCTTTGTGGCCGTTGGAGTTTTCCACGCGCGCCAGAGCGCGGGCCAGCTTCAGCGCACCTTCCCACGCTTCGGTGCCGCTGTTGCAGAAAAATGCGCTATCCAGGCCGGAAATTTTGGTCAGCCGCTTCGCCAGCTCCGCCTGATACTCGTGAAAGAACAAATTCGAAACGTGAATCAGCCGCCCCGCCTGGCGCTTCAGCACTTTCTGAATCGCGGGATGCGCATGTCCCAGCGCATTCACGCCCGAGCCCGCTGAGGAAATCGAGATACTTTTTGCCATCGGCATCCCACAGATAGACGCCGCGCCCATGGGTAAACAGACACCCTGCTGGCGATCGTAGGTGGGCAGCAGTAATTCTTGTTCGGAGCGCAGATACCGATGCGAGGTTCATGCTCCGATATCACCTCGGTGCCACACTCCAGCTTGGTGAAATAAAACTGCGGCAGAATCTCGGCCTGCGCGGCCGGCAATATGCGCACCCGCCCCACGCCCTTTTTGAGCGCCTGATTGCAGGCCTCGAGCTTGGGCAGCATCCCGCCGCCGATCACCGCTTCGTTCGACCAGCGCCGCCACGTCTTTGGTGTTCAGCCAGGGAATCACGAGTGCCGTCGGCGTCCTTCACCCCCGGCACATCGGTCAGAAAAATCAAAGTGTCGGCATGGCACGCTCCCGGCGCAGGCCGCGGCCATCTGGTCGGCATTCACGTTGTAATACTCGCCGTCGGAGCCGAGCGCCAGCGACGACAGAACCGGAATTCCGCCTTCGGCCCAAATGGCGTCCAGCCAGCGCGGTTCGACCGAACAGATTTCCCCGACAAATCCCAGGTCGTAGCCCTCGGTCTGTTTCTTGCGCGCGCGGAAGGACATACCATCCCCGCCGCACAATCCGATGGCGGGATTTCCCGCCGCCACCACCGCCGCCACGACACTCTTATTCACGATGCCGGCCAAGCACCATGAGGGCGACGTCGCGTGTCTCCGCGTCGGTGATGCGCAGCCCGTTGACGAAATCGCTCTTTTTGCCCAGCAGTTTCAGGGTGCGCGTGAGGGTGCTCCCGCCGCCGTGAACCAGCGGCGACTTGATGCCCGTCCCGCGCCAGTTCCACCACCGCCGGCGCGCATTTGCGCAAGGTTGCTTTATCTTCCAGCGCCGCTCCGCCGATCTTGACGACGATCTTCACTGCAGGCCCTCCTCTTCCTTCCAGCCATACATCAGATTCATGTTCTGCACGGCCTGCCCTGCCGCGCCTTTTAGCAGATTGTCCACGCAGGAAACCAGCATCAACCGCCGTCCATCCTCGGCCAGTGCAGAAACCGATATCGCAATAATTGGTATTCGACTGAAAACTGAATCTCCGGCAAGCGCGGCGGCGCAAAAATCCGCACCCATCGCTTTCCCTGCGTAAAACTCGCGGAAGCAGGCTTCCACGTCCGCTCGGCTTTCGTCTCCTCGATTCAGATGCACATAGATTGTCGAAAGTATCCTCGCGGAATGGGCAACAGGTGCGGCGTGAAGATCAATTCGCTGGCCGCCGAGTCGCAACTGCTCCAGAATTTCTCCCGTATGCCGATGTCCGAACACGCGCATAGGCAGAAAGGTTGTCGGCCACGGAAACAAAATGGGTGCGCGCGGTCGGTTCCTTGCCCGCGCCGGAGACGCCCGACTTCGAATCCGAAATGATCCCGTGCTCCCGATCCAGCAATTCCAGCTCTTAGCAGCGGCGCCAGCGCCAAAATTACCGACGTCGCATAGCATCCGGGATTTGCCACAACCGCCGCGCCCGAATCCGATCGCGCGTTGCAACTCGGGCAATCCGTAGATGGCTTTCTCTGTCAAACTCAGCCGCTGTCGGCGAACCTTCATCCTTAAATCCATACGCCGCGCGATGGGCCGCATCCCGCAACCGCCAGGCACCGCTGAGATCGATGACCCGAATCCCATGAGCTACCGCCTCGGGCACGAGCGATCGCGAAGCCTCGTGTGGCGTCGCCAGAAACAGCAACTCGACGCCCCGCTCCTTCAGAAGATTCCATGAAAACGGCTGCAGGGGATAACTCCCGTTTCCGGAGAGCACGGGGAACAGATCCTCCAAGTTGACGGGCTTGCTGCCCTCGCTCTGCCGGCTTAACAAGAGAGGCGATTGCAGGTAGGGATGCCGCAACAGCATCCGGGTCAATTCCAAGCCGGAATACCCGGTCGCTCCTACGACCGCTGTTTTGAGTTTGGCCGGCATCAGGCAAGCAACTCCTGGGTACGGGCTGCGAAGCGGGCTGGCGGCCTTTTTGTCCGGAACAGATAATCAAAATCGTATCGTCCCCGGCCACGCTGCCGACCGCGCCCGGCCATGTTCGTCGTCGAGCGCCGCGGCCACCGGCTGGGCGCTGCCCACAGTCGTCTTGATCACCAGCAGATTCTGGGCCCGGCTTGCACGTCCAACACGAACTCCCGCACCAGTCTCGAAACCGAGGGCAACGCCGGCTCGCCATAGGCCTCCCCGCGGCGGTAGAGCATATCCCTCCGGCGACTTCACCAGTCCCAGTTCGCGAATATCCCGCGACAGGGTCGCCTGGCCGACGCTGGAAACCGCGCTTGTGAAGGGCTTTGCTGCAACTCCTCCTGGCTGGCCACCGGTCCCTGCTCCAGCAGAGATAGGATGGCTTTTTGGCGTAAAGGTTTGCTCATGGATTATTATTCACTGAAATGAATACTTATTCATGGTAGAGGATTGACGGCTGATGTCAAGGGAGAAATTGCCCGCGCCCAAGCCTGCGGATTGTTCGGACTTCGACCGGCACAGCAGGCGAGTTCTTAGGAGTTTCTAGCGGAACAACCCGATGGACTCACACTCAAATGAAATCCTAGCAGGTCCTTCCCAAGGTCTGCGGCATGGCGGAGGAAAGATCGCTTTCCGGCCGCGCCGGCGCCGGAAAAAGCAAGTAATGCAGCCGCCGCATCGTTTCCTCAGCGCAGGAATCGTCCACCAGGAAGCTGATGCTTCGTTCGGAGGCGCCCTGACACATCATGCGCAGATTGATGTCGGAAATGGCATGCAGGACCTGACTAGCGATTTCCGGCCGCCAGCGGATCTTTTCTCCCACCAGGCAAACCAGGGCCTTCTGTTTTTCCCACCGGATGCGAGTAAAGCCTTCGAGGTCGGCCGCAATCGCCGGCAAATCCGCCGGCGCGCTCAGGACCACGGACAGACTTCCGTGCGAAGCGGTCAGTAGCTCCAAGCCGTGCTGATGACGTTCGAATACGTCAAACACCCGTCGCGACAACTCGCGGCCGAACCAATTCAGGGGTTCAACATCCACCACAGTAACGCCGCGCTTAGCAGCGATCGCTTTGACCCGTCCACCGTCGCTGACCTTCGCCGTGATCTCCGTTCCGCCGCTCTCCAGGCTTCGCGAATTTAGAACCCACACCGGAATATTCCGCTGCATGGCGGGCGCGAGCATGGCAGGGTGCAGGACCTGCAGCCCGAAATACGCTAATTCCGCAGCTTCGCCGAAGCTGAGACTGGTAACGCGGCGAGCCTCCGGGCAAAGTTTCGGATCGACAGTCATTACGCCGTCCACGTCGGTCCAAATCTCAATGCGGCTGGCCCGCAAACCTGCCGCCACGATGGCGGCGGTGAAATTCGAACCTCCCCGGCCCAGCGTAGTCGGAATGCCCTCGCGAGTTGCTCCCACGAATCCACCCAGGATTGGGATTTGGCCCGCTTGCAACAAAGGGCACAGCACGGATTGAAGCCGCTCGTTGGTTTCCGGCCAGAGCGGCATGGCCCGGGTATGAACCGCGTCGGTGACAATGCAGCCGGCGGCGTCTACCCAAGCTACTTCCAAACCGGTACGCAACAGCGCCGCCTGCAAGATCTTGCTGGAAAACCATTCGCCCATTCCTAACAGCCGGTCATGCGTTAGCAAACTGAAGTTCATGGCCGACGGCAGCTCCGTGAGGATTTCATCGAGATGGTGAAATCCGCCATCCAGTTCGCCCCATAAAGAGTCATATTGTTCCGGTTCCACTAACTCGCGGGCGACAGACTGGTGACGGAGGTAAAGCTGTCGTGCCGCCTCTCGTGCGCCTTGCAAATCGCCCGCAGCCGCGCGATTGCCCGCGTCCAGAAGTTGGTCGGTTACCTTGGCCAGGGCGCTCACGATTACGACCGGCCGGTGCCGTAGCCGCCGCTTGACGAGCTGACTAACTCGCCGGATGGCGGACGCGTCCTCGACCGATGCGCCGCTGAACTTCATAACCACGCACTCAGTTCGTCCTCGGTCGATCTCCTCCGCGAAATCATTCATGGGTCCACTCCAATCGCCTGCAACAAAAACCCATCGCCAGTTTGACTTCTGACGATGGGTCTCGTTAGCGGTTCAAACCGGTTTTTCTAATCCCGCAGCCAAAACCCTCCGCGGCGACGCAGTCGCACCGCAAGCTGATTTATCTTCATACGAAGTTTGCTACGAAATTTGTAAACCCGAGGCGGCTGAATCTAATTTTCCTGGTTGCGGTCGCTTTGCGTTTTCTTGCCGGGTTCTTTCACCTGTTCAATAAACTCGACAAGGCGATCAACCAGCCGGCGCTGCCCGCCAATCATATGCAGTCCGCTCTCGTGCTGATGCTCTTGCAGAATTCGCGTCAGATTGCGCTCTAAGTCACTCATGTCGCGCTCCTCGCTGAACCCAAATCTGCGAGTAACTCGAGGGTTACTGCCAGCTAAGGATCCTCTTCTACGTTAGCAAGTTCTCATGCGGCCCATGGATTCGAATTTTCGATAAGGCCGATGGATAAACCAGATATGACCAAACACCTAATTAGATAATGGTTGCGCAACTCAGCCGTTGCCAGGCGTTACTTCGACGCCGCCGCCAGCTGGCGCACTGTCTGATAAAGGTTGTGGTCGCCCGGGTGGGCGTTCGGTCGCGGCGATAAGCTAAGCCCAACTCCCGCCACAGTTCCTGGTCTTTGATGGGAATCAGCTTCACTCGTCCGGCCATCACCTGATCGCGCGCGAAGCTGGCGCTGATCAGCGAGACTCCCAATCCCGCCGCGACGAAGCTCTTGATCATGCCCACGCTGGGCAGCTCCATGCGCACTTGCACGCGAGCCGCATAAGGCCGGAAGAGCTTGTCCATGAGACGGCGACTAAAGCCGGTTTTCGGCAACAGCAGCGGCTGCTTCGCAATTTCGCTTACCGGCACTACATCCAACTTCGCCAGCGGATTTTGTGGGCTCACCATCAGCATCAGCTGATCGCGGAAGATGGGATGCGCCTTCAGGCTCGGCGACTTTACTGGCAAGGTCACAATGCCGACATCGATGCTGCCATTCTCCAGCTTTTCCACGATTTTGTAGCTGAAATTGCGATAGATGCTGATCTGCACTCCAGGATAAAGACTGCAATACTTGGCAAACACATCGGGCAGAACATACAGGCACGTGGCCTCATTGGCGCCAATCACCAGCGTGCCGCGCGGAGTGCTGCCTTGATCGGCGACGGCAAGCAGAGATTCGTCGCGCATTTGCAACATGCGTTCGGCGTAGGCGAAAAACACCCGGCCGGCCGGTGTCAGGGTGACATCTTTTCCAGACCGGTCGAGCAACCGGTCGCCGTATTCCTGCTCGAGCTGACGGATTTGGGCGCTCACGGCGGACTGCGACCGGAAGACCTTCTGCCCAGCACGCGAAAAGCTGCCCAACTTGGCAACTTCCAGAAAGGTGGTTAATTGGTCGAAGTCCATGGGGTAATGCGAAATTATAGCCGAGAGGCCGAATTTACGGGCATATTCCCAGTTATCCGCACGCGAATTTGCGCGACCACGTCGAGAATCTGCGGCTCCATGGCCAGAATTTCTGCAGGATTCGCTTTGGCGCGCCGGGCAGCAGAGAACACTACTCCGCCATCGATCAGATTGCTGGGATCATCGGGTTCCGGCGTGCACTGCCTCATCCAACTCATGCGTGGAAAAACATGAAAATGAACGCATGAATAGCTCTCATTGAATAGGCAGACATAGACTCGCTCCGGCCAAACTACGGCTTCCACAGCCTTGACACTAGCGGAGAGCAGTTGGCCCAGCTCTGCGCTGGCAGCCGGTGGCAAATCGCCTATGCTGATAACCCGACGAGTCGAGAATAGGACAAGATAGCCGGGAATCGCCGCCTCGGCGCTGTGCCGCAGTACCCAATGAGAACCGCGGAAAATCTCCAGACTTTCCTCTGAGAGCATGCATTCCCTGCAAGGTGTTTACGAAGAAGCAGCCGGCTCCTGCCGGGTGAATGCCAGCGCGAGCAGTGTCTTCTGCTCGACTTCATGAGCCTTCGCCGACCCAGTGGACGGGACTGGCGCTGGCCGAGCGCTTGACCGAAAGCACCGGATCTCCCCGGCGATATGCGTAAGCCGCGGCAGAATGTAGGACAGCGCGCCCATGTTGGCCGGCTCTTCCTGCACCCAGACGATTTCCCGCGCTTCGGGATGGCGCGCCAACTCCGCCGCAAGTTCGGCTTCCGGGAAAGGGATAGAGCTGCTCCAGGAAAACAATAGCGGTGGATCTGTCTTTTCG
Source organism: uncultured Acidobacteriaceae bacterium (assembly GCA_963834075.1). Taxonomy (GTDB): domain Bacteria; phylum Acidobacteriota; class Terriglobia; order Terriglobales; family Acidobacteriaceae; genus PALSA-270. Next base: position 112,071 of record CAWIAH010000003.1, on the reverse strand, counting down.
CTTCTTGCGCTCCGCCCGCAATTCGTGGCCGATCTTGCCGGTGCACAGCACAATCCGTTTGGCGTCGTCAGCTTCCTTGTCCGGCAGACACTGCTGGAAACTGATGACGCGGTGAAGTCCGCGAGCGGCGACGCCGCATCGGGATGCCGCAGCATGCTCTTCGGCGTGAAGACCACCAGCGGCTTGCGCCATTTGCGCAACGCCTGCCGGCGTAACAGATGAAAATACTGCGCCGCGTTCGAAGGCTGGCAGATCTGGAAATTATCCCGCGCCGCGAGTTGCAGAAAGCGTTCGATGCGCGCGCTGGAATGCTCCGGTCCCTGGCCTTCGTAGCCATGGGGCAGCAGCAGAACCACGCCGGAAAGCAATCCCCACTTGTCTTCGCCGGCGCGACGAACTGATCGATCACGGCCTGCGCAACATTGGCGAAATCGCCGAACTGCGCTTCCCACAGCACCAGTGCTTCGGGATAATCGCGGCTGTAGCCGTATTCAAAGCCCAGCACCCCGGCTTCGGAAAGAGTGGAGTTATAAATTTCGCACCGCGCCTGGCCTTCGGCGATGTGCTCCAGCGGAACGATATTCCTGTTCGTTTTCGATATCGAGCAAGCACAGAATGCCGCTGATTGAAAGTGCCGCGGCGGCTGTCCTGCCCGCTCAAGCCGAACCGGAATTCCTGCCTTCACCAGGCTGCCAAACGCCAGCGCTTCGGCCATGCCGTAGTCCACCGGCCGTTTGCCGTTGCCCATTTCCGCGCGCTGCTCCAGCAGCTTCTTGATCTTGGGATGGATGTGGAAACCTTCGGGATAGGTCGTGAGCCGTGCGTGATCGCCGCCAGCTCATCGAGCGACAATCCGGTCTCCACTTCATACTCCGGCTTTGTAACGTCCGCCTTTGTACCGGTCCCAATATCCGGGCAAATCGCGCAGGGTTGGCTTCTTGCGGATGTGTCCCGCCCTCTTCTGCGCCGGCTTCATAGTTCTGCCGATCGCCTGCGCCCGCGATCTTGCGACATCTCAACGCGCCGATATCTTCGGCATAAATTTCCCACAGCGGCGGATGGTCTTTGATCGCCTTGTACAGTAATGGCTGCGTGATGGTCGGATCGTCGACTTCGCTGTGACCGTGACGGCGGTATCCGATTAGATCCACGATCACGTCGCTGCCGAATGTGTAGCGGTACTCGAGCGCCATGCGCGCCAACGCGCACACCGCGTCGACGTCTTCCGCGTTCACATGGAAAATCGGAATGTCCTGGCGCCGCGCCAGCTGCGCCGCGAAAGCGCGAGGAATGCAACTCGCCGGGGGTGGTGGTAAAGCCGATCAGGTTGTTGACGATGATGTGGACGCGTCCCGCCGACGGTATAGCCGGGAGATTCGGCGTAGTTCAGGGTCTCGGCAATGATTCCCTGCCCGGCGAACGCGCCGTCGCCATGCACCAGCAGCGGGAGATATTTCGTGCGCCGCCTTGCTCCGGCGCGGTCTTGTTTGGCGCGGGTGCGCCCGATAGTCACAGGATCGACTGCTTCCAGATGGCTGGGATTCGAAACCAGGTGAATATGAATTTTCGCTCCGCTGCGAGTCACGTATTCGCCGGTTGCGCCCATGTGATATTTCACGTCGCCGCTGCCCAGCACGCTGCGCGGATCCACATCTTCGAATCCGGCGAAAACTTCCTCGCGGACGCGCTTGGCGACCTGCACTATCACGTTCAGTCGGCCGCGATGGCTCATGCCCATCACCAGTTCGATGGCGCCACGCTCGCCCGGCGGCTTCGAGAATCTCGTCTACCAATGGAATGAGCGCGGTTACGCCTTCCAGCGAGAAGCGCTTGCTGCCAAGATACCGCTGCTGCAACACCTGCTCGAAGAGGTCGGCGCGCATCAGCTGATCGAGAACATACTCTGATCAACCGCGGCTGGGCCCCTCCATGCGCTCCTGAATCCAGCGGCGCCGTTCCGGATCGGCGATATGCATGAACTCCGACGCCCACGGTGCCGCAATACGCCCGCCGCGCCTCATGCGCGATTTCGCTGTCGATTTGCAGTTCAGGGCGAGATTCTGGATGCAGAAATCCCAGAGGGTCCAGATCCGCTTCCAAGTATCCCCATTGGCGGAAGGCGTCAAAAATGCGTTCATGTTCAGAATCAGGCTCAGCCAGCACGCTAGCGGCGGCTCCAGTGGCGGACGGGTTCACTTGCTGTGTGCTCATAACGGTCTCTACTAGCATAAAGGATGAGTCGGCTTTTGCGCAGGATGGAGGCCTATCCAAGGGGCTAGCACGCCGGTAGAAATGATTGGTCCAATCTCTGGAAATGCCGGGAAATAAGCGAGATAAAGGGAGGGCCTTCTAATCAGGCAGCAAATTGCTCGCGGCGAATTAAAATTGCGTAGTTCCCGGTCCATTCCAGGACGAGTACGACCGCCAATGATTACTCTCAACGACCACTCTCAACGACGACTCTCAGCCCAGTGCGCCCTTGATCCTCTGGTAGGTCATTCCAGGCGTCTCCGGCAGAGTCGGGTCTCCCCGACCACCGAGACGAAATTCGCATCCGCCACCCAGCGCGGCAAAGCGTGCATGTGGATGTGCCCCGCCACTCCGGCCCCCGCCGCTTTGCCGATATTCATCCCCAGATTGATTCCGTCGGGCGTATAAAGCTGCCGTAGGACGCCCTCCATTCGCTGGGTCATCGCCATCATTTCCTGGGCGGCTTCCACGGGCAGCTTCTGCAACTCATCCAGGTGAGCAAACGGCACCACCATGACGTGCCCGGGCGTATAAGGATATGAGTTTAGGATGATGTAACAATGCTGCCCGCGGTGGACGATGTTGACTTTCGCGTCGTCGCCCTCCTTGGGCAGATCGCAGAAGATGCAGCCCGAGATCTTGCCGCCGGTGGTAACGTAGGCGTAACGCCATGGGGTCCAGAGATAATCCATGGCACCGCAGAGTAGCAGATTGTGCGCGGCTTTCGGAACCGGTGGCCAGCCGGCTTCGCAATCGCCAGCCGATAAGCGGCAAACGTCTGCTCAACCGGCCATTAACATGGCTCAAACTCGTTCGGACAGCCTCGGCGGTTTTCGGTGTTTGACACTGTTTGTAAGCGGTTGCTATAGTCGAGGAGTTCCCTTTGGATGCGGGTTGTCGTTGCAACGTCCGGCCGCTGGAATTGTTTAAGTCCGTTCGCCAGAGCGGGCTCACCACAACCTAAGATTCACGCCAGCAGTCCGTGCCAACCGCCCGCATCCGTCCCGCAAGTGAGTGCGAGATTTACCAGAGAGGCCACCATCTTGTTCGACGATAGCTCCGCCCACAACTGGATTCCGCGATCTCCGCCTCCAGTGGCCGAGGAAACCGCAGGCTCCCCCGCAGGGCCCAATCTCGCCCACCGCTCACCCTGAGACGTCCGAGCCGGTAACAGCCACGGACGAAAAAGCTGCCTCCAGCTCCAGCGACGACTTTGCCTCGGCTCTGGAGACTTTCACCACCGAGAGCGAGGAGGCCGCCAGCGACGACAAGGTGCTCAAGGGCACGGTGTTGAAGCTCACGCCCACCCACGTGGTCGTGGATATCGGCGCCAAATCCGAGGGCATGCTGCCGCTTTGCCGAAGTCCTCGATCATGAGGGCAACCCCCGGTTTAAGCCGGGCGACGAAATTGACGTGATGCGCGACAAAGGCCAAGCCGAGGAAGGCTACATCAATCTTTCGCACCAGAAGGCCCAGCGGCTGCGCGCATGGGATGAAATCGAGAAGGCGCTATAACGAGAAGCGGCCCATTCAGGCGGTTGTGGTCGAGCGCATCAAAGGCGGCCTGACGGTCGATATTATGGGCGCGCGCGCTTTTCTGCCGGGCTCGCAAGCCGATCTGCGCCCGGTACGCAACCTGGACGCCGTCCAAAGGCCAGGTCCTCGAAGTTGCCATCATCAAGCTGAACAAGAAGCGCGGCAACATCGTGGTCTCGCGCAAGCAGGTCCTGGAGGAAGAACAGAACGAGAAAAAATCCAAGACTCTCGAGCATCTCGACGAAGGCACCATTTCTGACCGGTGTGGTGAAGAACCTCACCGAGTACGGCGCATTCGTGGATCTGGGCGGCCTCGACGGCCTGCTGCACATTACCGATATGTCCTGGGGACGGCTGACCCATCCCCGCGACCTGGTCAATGTCGGCGATCAGATTCAGGTCAAGGTGCTGAAGTTCGACAAAGATAAGCAGCGGGTGTCGCTCGGCTTCAAACAGCTTACGCCCTGATCCCTGGCTCGACGCCGAGCATCGTTATCCGGTCGGAGCCCATGTCAGCGGGTCGCGTCATCAGCGTCACCGACTACGGCGCCTTTATTGAATTGGAGCAGGGCATTGAAGGCCTGGTCCACGTCAGCGAGATGACCTGGTCCAAGCGCATGAAGCATCCCTCGAAGCTGGTCAATGTGGGCGATCAGGTCGAAGCGGTGGTACTGAACGTGAATCCGAGCGAGCGGCGTATTTCGCTCGGCATGCGGCAACTGGCCTCCAATCCCTGGGACACGTCTGCATGACAAATATCCCGTGGGCGCGACCGTCGAAGGCCGGGTGCGCAACCTGACCGATTTCGGCGCATTCATCGAAATCGAGGATGGTATTGACGGCCTGGTCCACGTCAGCAATCTAAGCTGGACCAAGCGGGTGAAACATCCTTCCGAAGTGCTGAAGAAGGGCGATCGGGTAAAAGCCGTGGTTCTGGCGATTGAGCCCGATAAGCGCCGTCTGTCGCTCGGCGTCAAACAACTTCAACCCGATGTCTGGGAGAGCTTTCTTCGAGCAGCACCATGTGGGCGATGTCTGCACGGCAAAGTTTTGCGCGTAGCCAGCTTCGGGGCATTTGTCGAAATCGCCGACGGCGATCGAGGGCCTTTGCCACAACTCCGAAGCGGTGGACGGCAACGGCCAGCCGCTGACATCTCGAACCCGGAGTCAGGAGCACGACTTCAAGATCATCAAGATGAATCCGGAAGAGAAAAAAGTCGGGCTCAGCATCAAGGCCGTAGGCGAAGAAGCTTCGCGCACCGAGGTCGAGGCGTACAAGCATCCCGTTTCGAGTACCGGCGGTTCGACCATCGGCGAGCTGATGTCGTGGAAGCGCGCCGGCGGCGAGAATAACTGATTTCGCGCTCCTGCTAAAATCTCTGCGTGCTTCGAACACTCCTGCTGATTCTTACCGGCGCGACCCTGGGCGGCTTTGCCGTCGCCCAGCAGCCCGCCTCGCCCGAACCGAAGGTGAAAGTGAACATGCTTAACGTGTGTTCTCCGTCTGCCGATGAGCAGAAGGAGATCAGCTCCGCGTTGGCGCGAATTCCCAAGCAGCCGCTCTTCAGCCCTGATTTCGAAGTGGATCGTGGGCGCTCCCTCCTCGATCAATCGCCAAATTTTCTTCAGCCCGGATCAGGGGCGCAGCCGTCCTCCGACACGCCGACCGCCGAATGGGTTCGCATCCGGCACGAGTTCGCCGTGCAGGCATTATTCTCCTCGGTGCAATATTCCTTCAGCAAAGATTCGCAGAACATGGTGGAGACCGTTGTTTTTCATGTTCGCGATCCCAAGGATTTGATGGAGGTCTCTCTCGAAGACCGTGCTTCCTCAGTTACTTCTCCGGAGGACATGCTGACGGCCACGACGCCGGTGAGCCATATCAAGCTGGAGCGCTTCGGCAAATCGTCAGTGGTGCTGGCGCAGTGTCCGGATTCAGAAAATGGGCCACCGCCGGACCAGAGCGCATATGAACCGCTGTTTTCGAGCGCGACAAAGGTTCTGGACGATTATCGTAGCCTGCTGCATGCACGGAGTCTGGTGCCGGAAGAGATGGCGCGAATCAACGGAACGGGTGCAACCAAGACTGCGCCCTCTTCAAAGCTTCGGCATCCACCCAAGCCCCAGAAATGAGCCCGCATCCTTGTGCAGTCCGGCGCCATCAGATTACATTGGAGAACGGCAATCGGTCGGGTAGCCTTCCCGGAATTCTAAGTTTCGCTCACAGAAAATCTTAATTTATGGATAATGTTCGCAACGTCGTCATCATTGGTTCGGGCTGCGCCGGTCACACTGCCGCGCTTTACAGCGCCCGCGCCAACCTGAAGCCGCTGGTTCTTGAGGGCCACGAACCAGGCGGACAGCTTTCTTTGACCACTCTCGTCGAGAATTTCCCCGGCTTTCCCAACGGAATTCAGGGGCCCGGAACTGATCGAGAACATGCGCGCCCAGGCCGGGCGTTTTGGAGCACAGTATCAGTTAGGCCATGTCTCCGCAGCCGATCTCAGTAAACGGCCCTTCACAATCACCGTCGGCAAAGACACCATCCTCGCTCGAACTCTTATTATTGCGACGGGAGCGTCGGCGCGCTGGCTAGGACTGCCGGGCGAACAGGCGCTGATCGGCCATGGCGTTTCTTCCTGCGCGACCTGCGACGGTTTCTTCTTCTCGGGAAAAGAAATCGCGGTTATCGGCGGTGGTGATTCTGCCATGGAGGAAGCCACATTTCTAACCCGCTTCGCCACCAAGGTGACGCTGATTCACCGGCGCGATCAATTCCGTGCCTCGAAGATCATGCTGGATCGCGCGAAGAACAATGAAAAGGTCCACTTCCTGCCCAACACGATCGTGGAAGATGTTCTCGATCCTTCCAAGCACGAGGTCACCGCTCTCAAATTGCGCGACGTAAACACCAATAAGAGTTGGCATTTCCCCACCAGCGCCATGTTTCTTGGCATCGGTCATATTCCGAACGCGCGCTGGTTCCAAGGTCAGCTCGATATGGACGCCGACGGGTATTTGGTCACCAAGGATTCGTTCGCACCCGCGTCGCCGGCGTCTATGCCTGCGGAGACGTGCAGGACCGCCGCTTTCGCCAGGCCATCACCGCCGCCGGCACCGGCTGCATGGCCGCGCTCGAAGCAGAACGATTCCTCGAATCGGAAGGCGAGTAGCCCGATTGTCTTTTGCATCCTTGTAAGGGGACGGAGCGTCAAAAGAGCCTATCTCCCGCACGAGGACAATCCATGCAATACGCCCGTCTTGGCAATAGCGGTCTCGTCGTTTCGCGTCTTTCCTTTGGAGTGATGACCTTCGGCAAGGGCTCCGGGCCCTTGGCCGCGGTCGCAAAAACTACGCAAGAAGAAGCCAATTCCCTGATCAAGCGTGCGATCGAAAGCGGCATTAATTTCTTTGACGTGGCAGACGCCTACGCGAACGGTCAGTCAGAGACGATCTTGGGCAAGGCGCTCGGCCCGGGTCGAAAAGACGTGGTCATCTCGACCAAGATCGGATTCCGCTCCAGTCCGGCTTTGACTCATGCCGGCGCTTCGTATGTTCACATCATCGAAGCCACCGAAGCGTGCCTGCGGCGGCTAGGTACGGATTACGTCGATCTCCTGTCCATCCACAAGCCCGATCCCTTTACACCGTTTGAAGAATCCGCCCGCGCCCTCGACAATTTGGTGCAGCGCGGACTGGTGCGCTACGTCGGCTATTCCAATTTCAGCGCGTGGCAATCCGCCAAGTTTCTCGGTATTCAAAAGCAAAATAATTATTCGCCTTTTGTCGCGGCGCAGATGTACTACTCGCTGTTAGGCCGCGATCTCGAATATGAAATTGCTCCTTTCTGTCAGGATGCCGGCATCGGTATTGTGGTGTGGAGTCCCTTGGCCGGCGGCTTCCTGACCGGCCGCTACACGCGCGAGGATCCCAAAGGTGGCGGCGGACGGCTCTCCGGCTTCGATATTCTGCCCTACGACCGCGACAAGGCTTTCGACCTGGTGGACCAGATGCGGAGCATCGCGAAGCGGCACAATGCCAGCGTTACTCAGATCGCATTAGCATGGCTGCTGGCCAAATCGTATGTGGCTACTATTCTCTTGGGAGCGAGCAAGGTCGCCCAACTCGACGACAATCTAGGAGCATCGGACGTGACCTTGACCGCGGACGAGGTGCAGGCGCTTGACTCGGCCACGGCTCCCCGGCCAATTTATCCCAACTGGTTCCACGATAGAACGCTGGACGCGACTGTCAGTAGGGCGCTGGAAGATGGCCTGCCCGCGCCCACGCGAGTGGCGTCGTGATTGCTATAGCAGCTGCAGCGTTCGAATAATTTCTCGGAGGCTTTCAATGGCTGAAACCTGCTCGCACCTCAATACGATTCGCAAAGTTACACCCAGCGGCGATGGATGCAAAGAGTGCCTGGAGATGGGAGACACCTGGGTGCATCTGCGCCTGTGCCTCGGGTGCGGCCACGTCGGCTGTTGCGATTCCTCAAAAAACAAACATGCCACCAGGCACTTCCAGCACACCAAACATCCCATCATCCAGTCTTTCGAGCCCGGCGAAGACTGGCGCTGGTGCTATGTAGATGAGATATTTCCGGCCTGAATCACGTCCGAAGCGGGATTGGGGAAGTGACTCTCGTAATCTTTAAGGCTGCTAACAATTTGCTTAGGCTGCATAGGTGAACCTCCCATGTGGCCTAAAGTATTCAGATTTGCAGCCGGTTGGATTGTGCTTGGTTTAGCCTTGACCGGTTGGGCCCAGAGCACCGGCACGCGTCGCGTAGTCAACCGGGTGGTGCCGGAGTATCCGCGCGTCGCCTGGGACAATCACCTTGGCGGTATTGTAAGAGTGGAAGCCACGGTAGCCGCCAACGGCAAGGTCAAGAATGTTTCCATTGTTGGGGGATCGCCGATCCTTTCCGTTGCAGCCGCCAATGCCGTCCGCAAATGGCGCTGGGTTCCTGCCAGCCGTGATACCCGAGAACCGGTCGAAGTACGCTTCGAGACGAAACCCTAACTCTGCCAGCTGCCGCTGCTGTGGTACAAGATTCTTGTGAGTGCCTCACCCTCCCGCCTCGTTTGTTTTTCGATCCAAACTACTCATGAGGACTCGCCTTGTTGAAGGCATTGTTCACCTCGCTCTCCGGCAATCGCGCTCTGCGTGCTATGGCGGAGGGTTCTTCGATCGGACGCAGACTGTCCAGTCGTTTCGTGGCCGGGACCCAAGCCGGGGACGTAATGCGCGCCGCCCAATCGGTCAACCAGACCGGTCTCGCCGTCTCCATAGATAATCTGGGGGAAAACGTTGCCAGCGCGGACGAGGCCCGCGCCAGTGCGCAGTTGTATCACCATCTGCTTGATGAAGTCGCCGCCCGCAAGCTTGAGGCAAATATAAGCCTCAAGCTTACTCACATGGGACTTGATATCGATGAGAGGTTAGCCCACGAGTTGGTCACCGGTCTCGTCGCCAAGGCCGCCGCCATGTCACCGCCAAACTTTGTTCGTGTGGATATGGAAGGCTCGGCTTACACCGATCGCACTCTGGCACTGGTGCGATCGTTGCATCGCCAACCTGGCAATCAGGGCAGGGTGGGTGCGGTGATTCAAAGTTATCTGCATCGCTCGGAGAGCGATGTAGTCCAGCTTCTCTCGCAGGGAATTCGCGTCCGGTTATGTAAAGGCGCCTACAATGAACCCCCCGAAGTCGCGTATCAAAAAAAATCCGAGGTGGATGCCAACTACATCAAGTTGATGAGACTGTTGCTGAAAAGCGGAATCTATCACGGTATGGCGACGCATGACGAAAAGATGATCCGCGAAATCAAAGCGTTTGTGGTTCACGAAAAGATTCCGCGCGAAGCTTTCGAGTTTCAGATGCTTTATGGGGTCCGCCGCGATCTGCAACAGAGTCTGGTGCGGGAGAGGTGGGGCATGCGGGTTTATATTCCGTTCGGCGCCGCCTGGTATCCCTATCTTATGCGCCGCCTCGCCGAACGGCCGGCCAATGTATGGTTCATCGCTAAAAATCTACTGCGGAAATAAGCAGGCGCGAACTTAGTACGGGGGCCGGGGTACATAGTGGTCGTGCGGATCGGGCGCGGGGGCTAACGGCAAACGCGAAGCGCCGCTCAACAAGCCGCGTTCCTCCGGAGTGAACATGCTCCGGAAGCGGGGCGAGTCAATTACTCTCTGCCGCTGATCGGGCGGCATTCCACGAAGTCCGCGAATCGCGTCATTCACCATCTCGCGACGTTGCGGCGGCAAACTCCGCATCTGTGTAAACATCCCGCGCGCCACCTGCTTCTGCTCCGGAGTCAGGTGCTCCCAAACTTCCATGCGGCTCAGTTCACGCTGCCGTTGCTCGGGCGGGAGGCTGTTGAAGTGCTGCAGCCGATCTTCCAGCCGCTGTTGGCGTTGCGGCGGCAGGCTGCGGAATTGCGGATCATTTTCCAAGGCTCGCCGCTGTTGTTCAGGCGAGGCACCCTGATATCTACTCAACCATTGTCCGGCGTGATGTCCCTGCTGTGGCGGACGGTATGTTTGAGAAAAGGGACGGGAAAGATGAGGCGGTGGCGACGGAGGACGCGGAACATTGCGATTCTTCTGCGCCATCGCCGGCGCGGCAAACATTATGGCCAGAGCCGCCACGGCCCATCCTGCCGTTATGGACTTCCGCTGTAACACCTGTTCCCCGCTCTCCCCAAGAAACCCGGCACGCCCGACTCCATCTTCAACTTTAATCTCCGATTCGCAGCGCGCCCGTCATTACGGATTCGCGCTTACGTTCGACTGCACTTCCAGATCGTCCAGAACATCAAAATCCGAGTACAGCTCATGATTATTATCCAGCGCCTGCAAATCTCCGACCGCTGTTCCCGGCTGAGCCTGCACATTGGCAGCAGTCACCGGAGCATTTCTGACAACTCCATCGCCATGGAACAGGCTGATTCCGATCACCATGAGAGCGGCCAGCGAAATTGCCAGTGCCGGCCTCCGCACCCAGTGCAACCATATGCTCGGCGGCTTGGCCACTTCCTCCCGCAAGCGCGCCTGCAGCCGCACGTCGAAGTACGGCGAGACTTCCGGCGCCTGCCACTCGTCCAGCAGCGCCATGGTCTTGCGGAATTCATCGAGTTTGCCGGCGCAATCCGTGCAGGCGTGCAAATGTTGCTCGGTTTTGGAATCGGCCGCGCTTAGTCCGGTGGCCAGTTCCGGCATCAGTTCGCGAATTTCTTGGCACTTCATGATTGCTTCCTTACTTTTGCAATTTCCTTACACAAACTCTTTTAGCTGCTGCCGCAGCGCTTCGTACGCGCGAAACAGCAGAGACTTGGTGGCGGACTCGCTCAACTTCAGCACCTCTCCAATCTGTTTGTAATCCATCTGCTGATACTTGTGCATGATCACAGCCATCCGCTGCCGTTCGGGCAGCGCCTGCACCCGCTGCCGAATGGCTGCCAGCCGCTCCCGCCGCAGAATCGCTTCTTCCGCGCTCAGCGTCGAATCCGGCACATCCATGGTGAGCCCGGTGGCCTGATCCGGTTCGTCCAGGCTGACCAGCTTTTCCGGCCGTTCGTTGCGCGTGTCGCGCACGTGGTTCATCGCCAGATTCGTCGCAATCCGGTACAACCACGTCGTAAACTTCGCGCTGGCTTCATAACCCTCGCGCGAACGGTAGACCCGCAAAAAAACTTCCTGCGCCAGATCCTCCGCTGCCGCCGCATTGCGCGCCATGCGGTACATAAAGTTCACCATCGGCCGCCGGTATTTTTCAACCAGAAACTCGAAAGCCGATTGATCGCCGGACTTGACCCGCAGCATGACATCCGCGTCGGTCAGTTCACCCCCGCCAACCAGCGGATTGCGCGTTGGCACCGAAGGCTGGGCGCTGGCCATCGCCAGCGCGCCGCGATCCATGGCAATGCTGCTCACATCTGATTCAACCCGTTCCGAGACGGAAAGTTGCGCCTCGAACTCCGTTGCATCGGAACTGGAAGTCCCTTGAATAGAATGAGATACAGGTTCATCCGGACGTGTCGTTTTTCCAGTCATCCGAGTCTGGCGTCCAGGGCCTGCAAAGGCACAACACTGCAGGCCGGGGGCGCGCCCCTGTTGTGACCTTAGGCTAGCACGGGACCAGCCTTCCCCGAAACTGGGATGTACTCGTCCAGTGGGGGCTGGCGGTTTCATGCCGATTAAGGGGTTATTGAGCGCCTCGTCCGCGTGTTCGGTCGCACTTCGCCTCGAGATCATGAACAACGAATCGCGCGTCACTTTGATTCGATTTGCCCAAGCCGTCTGGGTGGGCATCGCCGAGATTATCGCCCTTTCATTAGCCCAGCTGCCTCAGCTAATACAGTCGTATTGGGCTGCCATTAGCGCCTTCGTGGTCATGGGCGCCGACATCAGCCAGACCTTGGCGGCTTCGCGCGACCGGTTGACGGGAACCGCTGTCGGCGCCTGTTTAGGAGCCCTTTTCGTGATGCTGTGGGGAAATCAGCTATGGGCCTTTGGAATAGCTGTCACGGTCACAGTTCTTTTCTGTGCCGCCGTGGGACTCGACCGCAGTTACCGCCTCGGCTGTGTCACGGTGGCGATCGTAATGGTGATCCGCAGCCCTGACTCGCCATGGGTGATTGCGCTGCATCATTTTCTCGAGGTTGGGCTGGAGATCGTGGTGGCACTCGCTATTTCAGTGTTGTCACCCAATCCTCTCCCAGCCTCTGCCAACTTCGGATTGAACTGATCTCCGAACCTAATTCGGCGGATACGCCCAGTAGGGCGTGGTTCCTCCGGGCGCAGTGGTTCCCTCGATGGACGTGTACACGTTGCGCCCAAAGAAGAATGGCAGCCCCCAATCGAAACTGGTGCCGTTGCTATTGGCCGGTGCGGCCAAACCAGGAAGCGCGGGTTCGTTAGCGCTGAAAAGCAAATCTCCGTTCAATACGTTGAAGCTCACCGTAGCGCTCCCGGTCAGCCCGGTCGGAGCCGAATTGGTCGCGCTGAGCCCTTGCGTGGTGGTGGGGCAATAGTAGCTGACATCCGTGCACTCCGGCAGGCTGTTGCTGTTGCTGTCGAAGAACAGTCCATTTGATCCACTATCGATGAAACTATCGGTCATACTCGTGCTTTCGAAATTGGTGGTGAAAATAAGATTGCTTGGGTCCATCTCGACCACCGTGGCGCTGCCCAACGCATTATTGGACTCGGTGCCGATGCCAAAGACCATGGACCCGGCGAGAGTCGCGGCAGGAGCCGTGAGGGCAGGTAGCTCGATGATGACGCCGTTGTTGTCGGTGCCAAAAAAGCCGATCGGGTTCTGCACTTGCACGTTTGCCGCTACCCCGCTCACCTGGCAGCCCGCGTTAGTGCAGACGTAATACTGATCGACGGCCGGAATGTTGCCGGTACACTCGGTCCCGCAATCGGCTTGGGTCGGTCCTACGCCCAGAATTCCATTGGCCCCTAATGCAGTCTGAGTATCGACGGGCATTCCAGTACAGGTGGCGCTCGGAATCGCCGAGAACGCATCATCCATTACCTGAACCGGAACCGAGCTGCCCGATTCGCCACCAATTTGCACGTCCGCCGTCTGCACCGGACCCCAATTGAAACTGCCGTCCGCGTAGGCATAGCACTCGGCCAGCGAGTTGCCGTTGACCGTTGCCTGGGTTAACGTCACCGATCCCAAAGCCGAGCCCAGAATCCTCAGCCCAGTCGAGCCCGTATCCACCAGCACATCCGGGATGACTTGGCAATTGGTGGTGCTGCCCGGCGCGCACACCGTCACGCTGACGAAGGCGGCGTCGGGATAGTTGTTCTGCGGGCCGCCGTTGACCGAGATGGCCACCACATTGGACCCGGTCCCGGTGATGGTTTGCGGTGGCGTAGTAGCTGGAGACGAGCCTCCGCCGCACGATGCCGCGAAAACCAGCAGACCTAAGAACGATAAAGCCAAAAACTTAGTTAGAGTTGGTTTTGTCATTAGCGTAATTCCTCGGCGTTCACTCCCTGCGGCACCAGATCCGGCAGGTAAGCTTTTCCAAAATAGTCGCGCGGATGCCCCGCGGAGAGCACCACCAGTCCGGCTTGCCGCACTGCAACCGGACCGTGCCCCGGCCGCCGGTTCTTCATGGACTGAACGGCCTGGGTGAATGGGGTGAACGACGCACCTAAAATCTGCTGCAGATCCGGCAAAAACCGCCCTCGCCACGCGACGGCAAAAACCTTGCCCTCGGGGGAAACGTATTCCTTAACAACCGTCCCATCGGGGGATTGAATTTGCTGGATTGTGTAGGCATCGGTTTGCGTAGTTTTAGCGACCGCTCTCAAGCGTACTTCGTCGGCTTGAATGGAATTCGCGTCTCCACCGAGCGCCGCGAACGTAGTGGTGGACATGCCGACGAGCAGCAACGCCACCATCGAGGCCAGTCGCATTGAAGCTCTGGCAAAATTGCACGAGCATGTAGACAAAGTTTTCCTCATGATGAACCAATCATTCTCCGGCTTGGGATAAATCTCGGAATTTAGGTGTTCAGGTACGACGCAAGTTTTGTACCTATCGCTATGAAAGTTAGATGACGGAAAAAGGTCCTTCCGGCGCGGACTCGCCCTATTTATTTCATTAGAACCCTGAAAATCGCGGGGAAAGGTAAAAATTCAGTAAAGCAATGGTAAAAGATCGTCAACGCTTAACGTCAGGCCGCGAAACCAGATGCCGCGCGCTTGCCGCGTGTATTGTGAGATCAACCTTGCGAAGTGGAATGGATAGTCTGCGCTCAACTTCATGGCGCACAACCCCGAACCCTTCTCTTATCGGCTGAAAGGAGTGTTCATGAGAACGGTCAAACTGGCAGGAATCAACCTCACCGTCATCAACCTGACAATTACCGTTGGGCTGGCGGTTGCAACCAGCGCTGGAGCTTTCGCGCAGCAGGCCCGGCCTGGATCGCGTACCGTTATGGACGCTCATAACTGCTATCCCTACTTCGAGTGGTGGAGCGATCGTATTGACCGCGCACTTTCCGCGGGAACTCCGCTTGCCATCGAGCAGGATCTTGCCTGGCACTCGGACGCCAAAACCGGGCGTAGTTGGTCGGTGATAACCCATGGTGATCCGACCACGGGCGAAGAGCCCACCATGGATCGCTACTTTTTCGAAAAGGTCCGTCCCATCGTCGAAAAAGCCCTTCGGGAGGGTAATCATGGCGATTGGCCGCTGATTACCTTGAATCTGGATTTCAAGGACGACAAACCCGATCATTTGGCCGCGGTGTTGGCCTTGTTGCGGAAGTATCAGTCCTGGCTTACCACCACCGTGAAGAGCTCGGATCCTCGGCTGGTTGCGCCCCTTGAAGTGCGGCCGATTCTGGTGCTTACCGGCGAATCCGACGAACAACAAAAAATATTTTACGACCAGCTGAATCCCGGCGATCGCATGCCGGTGTTCGGAGCGGTTCACAGCGAAGACAAAGATCCCGCATCCGCTCCAGAGATTCTCGATTCGGATAAGGCCAGCAACTACCGGCGCTGGTGGAACAATGCCTGGAACGTGGTAGAAACGGCTGGCCAGCCTCACGCCGGCGCCTGGACCCCGCAAAAGATGGCACGGCTGCAGACGCTGGTGAAGCGCGCGCATGCGAATGGCTTATGGATCCGCTTCTACACGCTCGATGGCGCCAGCACTCCCCAACTGAGCTGCAATGGTTGGTTTCATGATTACAACTTCGGGACGCTGGAGGCCGCAAAAACGCGCTGGCGGGCGGCCATCGCCGCCGGCGTGGATTACCTGGCCTCCGACCAATACGAACTTTTGGGGGCAGAGATTCGCCGCGGCGCAAAGTTCGGCAGGCTCGATACAAACGGACTGCCATAAAGGATGGTGCAACGAACTGATCCATGAACAGCCATTTTCGTCTTCTTCCACGAACTCCGTGACTTGTCCTCGAGCGCACCAGAAGAGACAGCCAAATCTCATTGTCAAGTCGCGTAAACTTTTGTAATTAAACGTAAAGTTTATTGATAGCCGCCTACACGGCGGTTACACTTGCCCGCCATTGAAAGCTGCCGAGGGGTGCCAAGCACGCAAAGCCTCCCCGAGCCCTCTCGAACAGTGATTCAGATTTTCTAAATTGACTGAACGGTCCTCTCTGTCGGGGACGACATGCGGTCATTTGCCTGGAATAACCACATTGAAGAGACTCCTTGGGAGCCAGGCAAAATCGCGAAGACTGGGAGAATTAAAATGAGAGTGAAGCAATGGACGCTTGCGGCAGGTGGTTCAACTCTTCTTGTGCTTCTGTTAACATTCGCGCCGCGGCTCGCAGCGGACAAAAATAAGAGTAGCGCCCCGCCAAAGCCCGCTCCTCACGCCGCTCCGGCGCAGCACTCCAATGCCGCGCCCGCACATACGGCTCCTGCGAATCGCTCCGCCGCTCAAGGCAAGAGCAGTCCTAACAATACTGCGCATGGCCCGAATACTCCCGGACGTGGTCCCAACAACAACGCCGCCGGACACAACAATGCAAGCATGGGCCACAATAACGGTCCCAACCGCGGCCCGAACGGAGGACCGCACAACGGTCCGGGGAATCACAATCAGATGGCAGGCCGCGGAGGCCCGGGCAATCATCCCGCAGGGCACTTCCAGGCGGCCCGTAATACCCGGATGGTTGGCGGTCATAGTGTGAGCCGCGACGGCCGGGGTCGGGTGCGGGAGATTCGTACCGCTCATGGCACCGAAATTCATCACGATCTGCGCGGAGGGCGCTCCCTGCGCACCATGCACAATGGACGAGTCCTATATGGCGACGGGCACGGCCATGGCTATAGCCAGCGCGCGTATTACAACCACGGTGGCCACGCCTATTACCAGCGCACCTATTATGGCCGTGACGGGCGCATGTATGCCCGGGCTTACCGGGGATACTACTGGCACGGACATCCTTATTACGGCTATGCCCCGGGTTACTACTATCATCCGGCGTTCTACGCCTACGCTTACAATCCCTGGCCCGCACCGGTTTACTACGGGTGGGGATGGGGTGCAAGCCCGTGGTATGGCTCTTACGGATACTACTTCGCGCCCGCGCCCTACTATCCAACCCCGGCTTTGTGGATTGCCGACTACATGATCGCGGCGAACCTGCAGGCGGCCTACGCTGCCGGACAGGCCGCAGGCGCGGCCGAAGCTTCGCAAGGCGGCGGAGGCGGGGATGCTCCTCCACCACCGGCATGGGCGAATCCGAACGCAACCACTGTCATGACCCCGGATGTCAAGAATGCCCTGGCGGAAGAAATTCGTGAGCAGATTGACGCCGACCGCCAGGCTGCTGCCGCTGGAGGCTCATCCTCTTCCGCACCTTCTGGTGGCGATGAAGCGCCTCCGGCCTTGAACCCGAAGTTCAAGACATTCGTCGTTTCCAGCAGTCTCGATGTC
This sequence comes from uncultured Acidobacteriaceae bacterium, assembly GCA_963834075.1. Lineage (GTDB taxonomy): Bacteria > Acidobacteriota > Terriglobia > Terriglobales > Acidobacteriaceae > PALSA-270. The sequence continues at coordinate 94,838 of CAWIAH010000003.1, read as the reverse complement.
ACGGGAGACGACGGGCAGGAATGCAGCCTGAGTCCGGGTGATGTAATTTTGCGCACCGCGGAGGACGTGATCGAAGGCAGCGACACCATTGCGGTTCAGGTGAAAACCAGCCAGAAGGGAGATTGCGCGGCGGGTGCCAGCGAAGCCGTGAAAGTGGATGACCTGCAGGAAATGCACAACCACTTCCGCGAGCAGGTCGACTCGGGAATGCAGGAAATGGCCAAGAACAGCGGCCAGAAGGGTATGCCGAAGGCCCCCGACGCCAGCACCACAGCCGGCGAAGTGCCCACGCCGACTCCGGATCAGGATGTTGCTTCCGATCTGTCATCGCAACAACAGGATGCCGACCAGGCGGAGCAACAGGTTGCAGCCGACCCGGGTGCAAATCAGCAATAGCTGTTTTTATGGCGAGGCGCATCGATGCGCGCCTCGCTTCTTCTTTCACAAGCAATATTGGCAACAGTTTAGAGGCGCGGAGGAGTTATGCGGATACCGGTTGGAGCCATAGCATTATTGACTCTGAGCAGCGCGGTCGCGTGGGCGCAGGGCGCCGCTCCGCCTTCAATGCAGGACCAGCTTGCGGCGCAATACAAGCTGGTCAAGATGGGCGTGGATTCGACCGGGCCATCGGTCATTGAGCCCGGCACAATTCTCACCATTAAGAAAGGCGGCGTTCTCGGATTCGCTAATGGAAACGTCGCGGTGATGCCGGCGAAATACCAGAATGGCACCCTCAATCCTCCGGCTATCGCGAAAAGTAATTCCGCCAGCAAAGCCGGGGCCAAGATCTGTGGGCTTTTCGGGAAATGCAGCGGCGTGAAGGACGCCGTTTCCAACCAGGCCACAACCAAGCTGTTTCAGGTCGGCGATAAAGTCTATCCTTCCAAGATCGACGTCAACTCCAACAACGACACCGTCTCCATGAGCGTGGTGGCATGCGATTCTTGCAACAAGACCGACCCTCCCACGTACTACCGGGCTCAAGTCATCTTCCAGTTCCCCAAGGGATATTTGGCGACCGCCAGCGTGCCGAAGGTGGAGGACACCATGGCCGAGGTCTTTTCCTCGGACCAGGGAGACGATTCGCAAAGCCAGGACAACCAAGGCGGTCAAGACCAGCAGAACGGTGGGCAGCAGGATCAGGGTCAGGCGCAGCAGCAACCGCAACAGCAACAGCAACAGGCTCCGGCCAGCATTGAGAAGGGACAAACCATCGATCAGGTGGTTGCGGCCTGGGGCCAGCCCCAGAAGATCGTCAATCTGGGTGTCAAACAGATCTATATCTACCAGGATGCGAAGATCACCTTCATGAGCGGAAAGGTTTCCGACGTTCAATAGCGCGGTGAGGGCAGCTTCCTTTTGCCTAAAAGCGATGGCTAAATTCGTCTAGTTATCCAACCGTTGAACGGCTGAGAGGATTTTCCATTCTCCGCCCGTCTTCAAAAGGGTGACATAGGCCACGGAGCGCAGGGTCACGAGTTTCACCGACGCGATATCTCCGGAAATATCCAATAGCGTGATCTGTTTGGTTTGCTCCTCTTCCGGAAGATCGGTCGTGCCTTCGGAGCGTATTTCCTCGACCATCTCAGTGTCGGTGGTGTTGCCAGCCGGAACGTTTCCATGAATCAGATGCTTCATATAATGCGGATGCAAAGTGTGTTGCATTCGCTGAGCGTCGCCGGAGAAGTAGGCCTCGACATAAACTCTGACGGTAGCCAACACTGCGGCCGAATCGTCGCCGGCTGCCTTGTTGTCCTGCCCACCGGCCGACAAATTGAGAAGGAGCGCTAGCAGGCACAAGGTTAAGCCGGTGGTGAGGCTTTTCATCGCGTATGGTCTCCGTTGCAGAAGGATAGGCACGGCCAATTATGCCGTAAGTCGCATTCCGTTCCCAGAGGTTCCCGCGGTTGACGGAAACGGCTGCAACTGTTTGAATGAAAAGGGTTGGGCGCTTAACTCAGCGGTAGAGTGCCATCTTCACACGGTGGAAGTCATAGGTTCGAATCCTATAGCGCCCACCATTCTTCTCAACAGCTTGCCAGCATGGGTGCGGCAGCGGCTATTGAGCTTGGCAACGAAGCGCAAAGAGGATTTTGGATTCGTCTTGGGTCGTTGTGGATTAGAACGTTTCCTGTATCGTCTCAGTGTCTCTCCTCATCGAAATTCATTCGTACTAAAAGGAGCTTTGCGCTCCAAGTCTGGACCGGCGAGATCTATCGTCCAACTCGAGATCTAGATCTGCTCGGAAAAGTGCCGTATGCGAACTACAAAAAGATAATCTCAGACGCGTGCTCACAGGAAGTGGAAGACGATGGCACGTCCTTTCTAACCGAGACTAATTCGCGTGGAACGTATCAGAGACGGAGAGGCCCATGAGGGAGCGCGTGTTCTGGTAGAAGCCCGTCCAGGCAACGCACGCGTGCCTCTGCAGATTGATGTGGGCCTCGGTGACGCGATTGCGCAGGCGCCGGAAGAATTGGAATTCCCGACACTCCTCGAAAAAGTTGTGATGGTCAATTCGGGATGGCGGCTCTTGAAGAAGCTTCCAACAAAACTCGGCAGTGAGATCGAAATAATGCAATTGGAGGAAAAATGATATGTCAGAAGAACTCAAACATGCTCCAATCAAAAATGATCGGCGCGGTTTCATGCGCAACGCTGCGATGACCCTCGCTGCGGCCGAGTTCGTTGCGATCGGCTCTGCTGTCGCACAACCGGGCAGGAAAAACGCCAAAGGCGTAACCTCAGCCACGTCGCCGACGAACGCATCGTCCCACACAACTTTCGGACGATTGAAGCAGGTAGACGCCGGCCTTCTGAACGTTGGCTACGCGGAAGCTGGCCCTGCGAATGGCACCCCGGTAATCCTTCTGCACGGCTGGCCGTATGACATTCACAGCTTTGTCGATGCCGCTCTTTTGTTGGCGGGCGAGGGCTACCGGGTGATCGTCCCGTATCTGCGTGGCTATGGCACGACGACGTTTCTTTCCAGCCAAACGTTCAGGAACGGCCAGCAGTCGGTGGTTGCTCTGGACATCATCAATTTGATGGACGCTTTAAAGATCGACAAGGCGATACTTGCCGGTTTTGATTGGGGTGCCCGGACAGCGGACATCATTGCAGTGCTTTGGCCTGAGCGCTGCAAAGCCATAGTTTCCGTGAGCGGGTATCTAATCGGCAGTTCCGCTGCCAATAGGAATCCGTTGCCGCCAGCCGCGGAATATGCGTGGTGGTACCAGTATTACTTCGCTACGGAAAACGGCCAGGCTGGTTACGACAAGAACCGACACGATTTTTCAAAGCTGATTTGGAAACTCGCCTCACCGAAGTGGAACTTCGATGATGCCACTTTCGACCGCACTGCAGCTTCCTTTAACAACGCAGATCATGTTGCCGTCGTGATTCACAACTACCGCTGGCGAATTGGCGTAGCCGAAGGTGAGTCGAAGTATGACAACCTGGAAAAACGGCTTGCCGAAGGTCTTACCGTCTCCTTACCGGCAATCACTATGGAAGGTGACGCGAATGGGGCTCCTCACCCGCCCGCCACAGCCTATCGTGGCAAATTCTCCAGCAAATATGAATACCGGCTCATTAGCGGTGGCGTCGGTCACAATTTGCCGCAGGAAGCTCCGCAGGACTTTGCCAAAGCGGTGATCGACGTCGACCACTTCTGATCGGAAAGGAAGCGCTAGAAAGCGGTCGCATTTTACTCGGCACCGGCTGGCTGAGCATTCGAAAGTTTCCTCAGCGAGGCGAATGACGGTGCTCACCAATTTGGAAAGAGGAACAAAGAGGCCAGCTTGATCAGGGAAATGACCATCAGCCGGGATCCTGAATACAAAATGCGGAGAGCTCCGTTTGGAACCCTCCGCAAATTCGATCGCTCGCCGTTTGGCCTACAATGCGCAGGCTGTTTCAATTGTTCGCAGGGTTCACAGGCGAGAGCACCAACCGGTAATCGCCGTGTCCGCTCGCATCCACAAAGTTCATGTCGACGTTTTTCCGCTCTACCCCATGTTCCCGGATCAAATGGTAGCGCCAGAACTCCGTGGGCTTGGTCAGGCCGGTAGCGCTTGAGTCCGGATGCGACTCAATCTCATCTGGCGGCCCATAGACGATCCAGACTCTGCCACGGTCGGTCCGCCAGCCTGGGTCGTTGGCTGTGCCAAAGTGCTGGTTCGCATACTTGATGCGGCGGTAGTGTTCGTCCTTGGCTTTATTGTCGGCGCTGCCGGGCGTGGGATTACGGCGCTCCCAGAACTGATGCATGAATTCGTCGCGCTCCTCGTCGGCCCCCAGTTGCAGGAAGGCCTTGCGCTCCTCGGGAGTGATGATCCACACCACATCTTCCCTCAGCCATTGTCGATATTTCACCGGCAAGTTTACGGCGTCGCCGGTGTTTTCCTGTTGGCCGGCGGCGCGAGCTCGGGCGCTAAAACCCAGGCCGACGGCCAGCATAATAAAGCTCAGCAGTAGGGTTACGGCCAGCCGCGAGGCGGCGGGCGATTCGCTGCATCCCAGCAGTCGTTTGATTCGCATTGTGAGTACTCCTCCATTTGCGCCGAGAACCACCGTTGGCAAGGAAGACCGGCGTTCTTCCAGGATGGACAAGGCTTTGGCATAGGCAAACGAATCGCCGCCGATTTGTACCGCCAGGTCGTCGCAGCAATGTTCGCGTTCGCGGCGAGCCTGTTGCGAAACCCACCACACCGCGGGGTGATAAAAGAGCAAGGTCTCCACCACCGATTGCAGCACGCTTACCAGGTAATCGTGCCGCCGGATGTGCGCCAGTTCATGGGCCAGCAGCGCTTCCACCTGGCTGCCCGAAAGGCCCACCAGCGAGCCGACGGGAATCAGGATCACCGGCCGCAACCAGCCGATCACTGCGGGCACCTGTGCCAGAGCGGAGCTCAGGAGTTTGACGGTGCGCTTTATTTCGAGACGCCGGCAAAGCCGGTGCAACATGACGTGCAACTCTTCGGGCGCTGGCTGAGTGGCTGCGGACCGCAGTCTCCGCGCCGCCATCAGCCCCAGATTCAAGCGCAGAAGAAGAAGAATCACCCCCGCGCACCACGCGCAGAGGATCCATGGCATTGAGAGATCCAGTTTTTCTTTTAGCTGATCCATCCATGACGGCTGATTTTGGAAATTGGCGTCCTGGTTCGTGGGAATTCGATAACCCACGGCGAGGTCTGTCGCCACCATGCGCGCCGGCTGAGCGGCTGCGGCAAGGCGCGCAAAGGTTGCCAGGGGAAGAATCACCATGAGCAGCAAAGCGCCGCAAGCGGCGGCATAGCGCGACTGCGGAGAGCCGCCACGCAGCAGGCCCAGCACGCTCGCCAACACGATGGCGACGACTATCCCCTGCCAGCAAAAATGCAGTAAAGTCCAGCCTAGGGCGTGCGCCAGAGGTTGGTGCGCAAGCAAACTGATCTGCGTCATAGAGATCCTTTCCGAGACTGGCTTTTGCCGACCTCGTTTTGTTTGCGACCCTTATTCGACCGGTCTCGCTCGAATTGATCCAGAATCTGGCGAATCTCGGCGAGTTCATCCGCCGAAACTTTCTGCGAGGAAAGTGCGCCCAGCACCAGGTTTTTGGCCGATCCATCGAAGGCCCTGTGCAAGAGGTTTCTGGTCAGCTGATGTTGCGTCTGCTCTTTGGGAATGCGCGCTTCATAGACATGCGAGCGAAAGCGCTCGCTGCGCCTCAACAGGCCTTTCTCGGTCATCACCTGCATCTGTTTCAACACCGTGGTGTAGCCGGTTTGCCTGCTTCGCAGCGCATTGTGGACCTCGCGGACGGTACTCGGTCCAGCCGCCCAGAGAATGTTTAAGATCTCGAGTTCCGCTTCGGTGGGCAGCGGGGTTGCGGCTTTCATTTGACTTGGCTCATTCATGGAAAAACACCATAGTACGATGGTTGTCGTATGTCAACGATTATTTTCGTAGCCGGTCCGTTAGTGGATCGGTGTGAGAGGATGAACCCATGGAATCAAACCGTCCAGACCGTCGAGCTTTTCTGCAACAATCTCTGGCCATGGCCGGCGTGGCCCTGACTGCGGGCAACGCCTTCGCACAGGATCAACCCGCACGTTCCGGCGAAGGCGCCGCCCTCCTGACTCGAATGGCGTGGCTGAATCCGCCAGCATCGTGGAGCAAATCCGGAGACAAACTCGTGGCCCATAGCGCGCCCAAGAGCGACTTCTGGCGCGAGCCTCCCGGCGACTTTCGCGACACCGGCCACTTTTGTCATTTGCCGGTGGGCGGTAATTTCGCATTTCAAGCGCGCTTTAACGGCAAATACAACGGCCAATACGATCACGCGGGCTTGATGGTGCGCGTGGATGCCGAGAACTGGATGAAATGCGGCTCAGAGTTTTACGATGGACAACGCCACGCCAGTGTCGTGTTCACACGGGGATTCTCCGACTGGTCCACCATGGCGGATTTATCGCAGTCCGCGCCGGTGTGGTGGCGCCTGGTGCGCAAACAAAATTGGATTGAAACGCTCTGCTCCGCCGAGGGCAAGACTTTTACTTCCGTGCGTCAGGGATATTTTGCCTCGGCGGCGAATACATCCGTAGGAATTATGTTTGCGTCGCCCAAGGGTGCAGGCTTTACGGTTCACTTCGATAATCTGAAACTGGAAATCGGATAGACACAGCAGCCAACATCACCAGCTTTAAGTTCATTTGAACTCCCGTTTCCCACGGAACATGCAATTGAAACACCCCCTCCCGGGCGACAAAACCACCGCAACAATAACCAACGGATGCATGACGAACGTCATCTAACGTGCGCTCGGGAAAAATTGGCGGAGACTCAAACCGAAGTGCTGACCCGGCTACCCCGCTTCGTCTTGCGAACGGCGATAGGCTTTACAATCGTACCGGAGGTCCACAAGATCAGTGTCATCGAATCCGAGCGCACTCTGGTACAAGGACGCGGTGATCTACCAGGTCAACGTTCGCGCCTTCTACGACAGTAACGGCGACGGTATCGGAGACTTCCGCGGGCTTGAGCAGAAGCTCAATTACCTTCAGGACCTGGGTGTCGACACCATTTGGCTGATGCCATTTTTCCCTTCGCCTCTGCGCGACGACGGTTACGACATCGCGGACTATGTTTCGGTTCATCCCAATCATGGCACGCTGGAAGACGCGAAGTCGTTTTTCAATGCGGCTCATCAGCGTGGCATCCGGGTGATCATCGAACTGGTGCTGAACCACACTTCCGATCAGCATCCCTGGTTTCAGGAGTCCCGCCAGTCGCTCGACAATCCCCGCCGCGATTGGTATGTGTGGAGCGATACCGATGCGCGTTACCGCGGCGTCCGAATCATCTTCGTGGACACCGAAAATTCGAATTGGGCCTGGGATCCGGTCTCCAAGCAATACTATTGGCACCGCTTTTTCAGCCAGCAACCCGATCTGAACTATGACAATCCCGCGGTCCGCGAAGCCATGTGGAACGTGATGAAGTTCTGGCTGGAGTTGGGGGTGGATGGCTTCCGGTTGGACGCAGTTCCATATCTGGTGGAGCGGGAGGGCACCTCCTGCGAAAATCTGCCCGAGACTCATGGAGTAATCAAGGAACTGCGGGCGAAGCTCGATGAATATTATCCCGGACGGTTGTTACTGGCCGAGGCCAATCAATGGCCAGCTGACCTTCGGCCCTATTTTGGCGACGGCGACGAATTCCATATGGCATTTCATTTTCCGCTCATGCCCCGGATGTTTATGGGCCTGAAACTGGAAGACCGCAAGCCGATTACTGAAATTCTGAACCAGACTCCCCAGATCCCGGATGTTTGCCAGTGGAGCCTGTTCCTGCGCAATCATGACGAGTTGACTCTGGAAATGGTAACGGACCTCGAACGCGATTACATGTACGACGAGTATGCGCGCGACCGCTCCATGCGCATCAATGTGGGAATCCGCCGGCGTCTGGCCCCGCTCCTGGACAACGACCGGCGGCGAATCGAATTGATGAATGGCATGCTCATGTCATTGCCGGGCACTCCGATCATTTACTACGGTGACGAGATCGGCATGGGCGACAACGTTCATCTCGGAGATCGCAATGGAGTCCGCACTCCCATGCAATGGGACGGTGGCTGGAATGCGGGCTTTTCCTCGGCCGACCCTGAAAGTCTCTACGCCCCACTGATTCTGAACCCGCTGTATGGATATCAGGCTGTCAACGTCCAAATGCAGAAGCGTTCTGCGCATTCCCTGCTTTCCTGGATGCGCCGCCTGATTGAAGTTCGGAAATCGACTCTGGTCTTTGGCCGCGGCTCAATCGAGTTTCTCTATCCGGAAAATCACCGCATATTGGCCTACATCCGCCAGCTCGGGAGCGAGACGGTCTTAGCCGTAAATAATCTTTCAAAGTCCGCGCAGGCGGTCGAGCTTGATCTGAGCCGTCATCAGGGATGCATCCCCATCGAGATGTTCGGGAAGAATCTGTTTCCCCGCATTGGGAGGGTTCCCTATTTGTTAACCATGGCGCCGTATCAGTTTTTTTGGTTTCGTCTGCGCAGGCTTTAACTGCAAATCGTTCGGGCGATGCGGAAAAAGTGAGGGCATCGCCGCTATTTGATGGAGGCGTGGTTTTGGCCGAAGAAAGCATCCTGTCCGACGAACTCGTTCGCCAGCTGATCAGCGTCGGGGAGGTTGACATTCTCGTGGGGCTGCCCACCTACAACGACGCCCAGACCGTCGGTCAAATCGTGCAGGTGATCCGCGCCGGGCTGCTGAAATATTTTCCTCGCGAGCGGGCCGCTATTTTAAATGCGGACGGAGGTTCGACCGATGAAACCACGAACCTGGTCAAATCCGCTTCCATCAGCGATGTGCGCGCGCAAAACGCGGTGCGGACTCTTCGCACTATGCATTGCGTCAGCACCAACTATCTGGGCAATCCCTCTCGCGGAACCGCTCTGCGCACCATCGTCGCGGCCACTGATTTGCTGCAGGCCAAAGCGTGCGCAATTATTTCTCCGGAGTCATCCGCTATCGAAGCGGAGTGGATTGACCGCCTGCTAACGCCGGTCTGCCGCCGGGATTTCGACTTCGTCACTCCGGTCTACCGCCGACATAAGTTCGAAGGGCTGCTGGTTACAAATTTGCTCTATCCCATGGCGCGCGCGATTTATGGCTTGCGGATTCGCGAACCAAACCCAGCCGAGTTCGCTTTCTCCGCCAAGCTTAGCGGTTATTTGCTGGGGCACGAGTTGTGGCGGCAGGAGGCGGCTCGCGCCAGCGTGGAAATGGGATTTACGATTGCGGCTGTTACCGGCGGCTTTAAACTCCATCAATCGTTCCTCGGGACAAAGGGGCACTCGGAACAGCCCGCGGATCTGGTGCCCGCCATGCGTCAGACCGTGGGATGGCTGTTCTGGTCGCTGGATCAATATTTTCCGGTGTGGAGCATCGCCGGCGAAAGCAAACCCGTGCCTGCACCCGAAAAGGAATACGATTGGGCCACGGAAGAAGTCCGCGTGGATCGCCAGCGCCTGCATCAGATGTTTTGTTCCGGAATCACCGAATTGGAGCCGGTGCTTGCCTCCATACTGTCGAAGCCGACTTTTGCAGAGCTTAAACGCGCCGCCGCGTTAGGTCCGGAACAGTTTCAATACTGCGACACACTTTGGGTGAAAACAGTCTACGAATTTGCCGCTTCGTACCACCACAGCGTTATCAGCCGTGACCACATCCTGCAGGCGCTGGTTCCGCTCTATCGCGGCCGGGTGTTCACTTTTATATCGCAAAACCAGGAGGCTTCCGGGCCGGAAGTCGAACAGCATATTGAAGATCTCTGCCTGACGTTCGAACACCTGAAACCATATTTCGTCGAGTTGTGGCAGAGAAAAGAAGGAGGTTCGTAATGCGAGACATGATTGTCAGCGAACTGAGTCAGGCGACCCACGAATTTGCCCGGGCGTTTGCTCACTTACTGCCGCGTTTGCTCGTCATGCTGATCATTGTCGGCGTGGGACTGCTCATCGCTTACCTGTTGAAAGTGATCCTGCGCAGTATTTTGCGCCTGTTGAAGTTCGACCGGCTCTCCCAGGACGCAGGCGCCACCGATCTGCTGACGAAAGCCGCCCTGCCCTCCTCGACCGAACTTCTCTGCCGTCTGGTGTTCTGGGTGGTTTTTTTGGGCTTCGTGCTGGTGGGGTTGAACGCGCTGCAGATCGTCGAGCTCCAGGATGACATTGCGACATTTTTCCTGTTTTTACCGCGGCTGTTTGTCGCAGTGTTGATTCTGTTTTTCGGGATGCTGGCCGCCAGCTTTTTCTCGCGAGCAGCGCTCCTCGCGGCCGTAAACTCGAATCTCCCCTCGGCCCGCCTGCTGAGTCAGTGCTTGCGGGTCATCATCGTTTTTATGTCGATCTCCATGGCTTTTGAGGAGCTGGGGATTGCCCATCGGACGATTCTTGCGGCCTTCACGATCATGTTTGGATCGCTGATGGTCGGCCTGGCCATTGCCTTTGGCTTGGGCGGGCAGGATTTAGCCCGGCAATTCTTGCAGCGCCGCTTTTCAGCGGAAAGGCTGCCTGCCAAGAAGGAAGAGGAGCTTTCGCCTCTGTAGGGCGAGAACTGGAAAAATTATCGATCGCACAAGACAAGAGCGCTTGTCCGATTTATAGCTTAAAGATTTAGTTAAATCGATTTCTAGCCCCGTTTGGCCCGGGTGTGGCCTCAGGATGCCTGGACCCGAGAAGTACGCCTATAAGCGATCCTGGGGCAATGGTGGGGCAGTCGGAATTCGGGTCGACGAGACCATCAAGATGTAGCAGCCGGACCTATAAGCCGAATTCTGTCTGCCGGATTGCTCCAGCAGGACGGTCATTCCTCTGGGCCGTGCATTACTGCACGGCTCAAGCGACCTACCCGGAGGTTGTGACGCGCCGAGCCGGCACGTTTCCGAAGCCGAAGCCCCAGGATCCCTCCCTATTTGGTCTTGCTCCGTGTGGGGTTTGCCGTGCCCGACGCATTACTGCGGCGGCGGTGCGCTCTTACCGCACCTTTTCACCCTTACCTTGGCGTTGCCGCCAAGGCGGTATTTTCTCTGTGGCACTGGCCGTCGAATGGGCTTGAACCCATCCTCCCGGACGTTATCCGGCACACTGCTCTGCGGAGTTCGGACTTTCCTCCCGCATTGCGCGAAAGCGATGCGAGCGACCATCCGGTCCGGCTGCCTACGAGACTATTATATGGGAGGGGACAAAATATGAGGGGCACACAGGTCAGTGAGAGGAGCAAGTGAAAAAAAGCGAGAGAACGGGGCCGCTCCCTCGCTCGAGGTTTCCTAGGCTACACGCCGCGGTTTCTTGGGTTTGGGTTGTTGGGTGGAATCTACCTCCTCAGACTCAACCTCTTCGGCCTCGGCGGCTTTTTCTTCTTCCTCTTCACTCTCTTCACTGCTGGCGTTGATCTGCTCGGCGATGTCGGTCAGTCTTTCGTCCGTTTCCTTTTCTTCATCCAAAGTTTCGCTCAGCAAAGACACGTGCTCGTCTTCGCCGAGGGCTTCGGCTAACGCGCGCACGGTGCCGTAACCGGCGATTTCGTAATGCTCGACTCGCTGGGCGGCGCCGATCAGTGCTGCATCGAGCACGTCTCCCTCGTAGTCATCGCCAAGAACCTCGGATCCCTCTTCGATCAGACCCTCCATTCCTTTACATTTCTTACCTTTAGGGCTTTCGCCGAGCGCCTCGAAAATCTGTTCGAGCCGTTGCACGTGTCCCTTGGTCTGTTCCAGGTGTTCTTCAAATCCCTGGCGTAACTCGTCAGATGACGCGCCCTTTGCCATTTTCGGCAGAGCCTGTACCAGTTGTGTCTCAGCGCTATAGAGATCTTTGAGTTCGTCAACATAGAGTTCTTTGAAGCCTTCGTTTGCCATTGCAACCTCCTACAAAATGAACTGCGGAGACTTGGATGCGACTATGTGCGAAGCTGTAGCCCTATTTTGCGGAAAGTTTTAACATCATTCGAGCGGATCGATGCGCACAGAGTGTCCGCGTTTAACCCTTCGCTTTTTTGCGACGAGCCAGACTGCCCACGACGATTCGAATCGTCTACACCAAGCGTGGACAAAAAATATCTGCGCTTGCGCATGGACCCGCCGTGAACCAGCTAACCGCGAAGATGGCCGGTGCATGGGATTGGGAGGTTTCAGGCGCGAGAAAATCCGGGTTGCCTTGATCGCGATTCTAATAAAAAATACCTTTCATTTGTGCAATACTCCTCGGATGGGGAATCGTACGACGATCGCCACTGGCGGTAACAAAACCGAAGCGGAAAAGCCTCTTAGCGGGCTGATCGTGTTGGACTTTAGTCAGTTTCTTTCCGGCTCGCTGGCGACGCTGCGACTGGCCGACATGGGCGCGAGGGTTATCAAAATCGAACGGCCCGGAACCGGGGATCTCGGGCGCACCTTGTATATCAGCGGCAGCGATGTGCATGGAGAAAATACTCTCTTTCAGGCGATTAATCGCAACAAGGAAAGTTATGCCGCCAATCTCAAAGACCTACAGGATTTGGAAAAGCTTCGTAAGCTGATTGCGCATGCCGACGTCATGGTGCAGAACTTTCGGCCGGGAGTGATGGAGCGGCTTGGGCTTGGCTTTGCCCAAGTTTCAGAAATCAACCCGAAGCTGGTCTATGGCGAGGTTACCGGGTACGGGACGGCGGAGGTGTGGAGAAACCGGCCGGGCCAGGATCTCCTGGCACAAGCCCGCTCTGGAATTATGTGGCTCAGCGGAAACGACGGCGACCCGCCCACTCCCATGGCACTAGCGGCGGCCGATATGCTGGCAGGCCACAACCTATGCGAGGGGATACTGGCCTGTCTGGTGCGTCGCGGTGCAACTGGAAAAGGTGGCTTGGTCGAGAGCAGCCTGCTCGAATCTCTGCTCGACTTTCAGTTCGAAGTTCTGACGGTGCACCTCAACGATGGCCGCCGCCTGCCGCAACGCTCCGCCATTCGCAATGCGCACGCCTATCTCGCTGCGCCCTACGGAGTTTATGACACTGCGAACGGCTATCTCGCTCTGGCGATGAACCATCTGCCAACTTTGGGAACATTGCTGGGAGTGCCGCAACTGGCCGGACTTTCGGATTCGGCACCCTATCAGAAACGCGACGAGATCAAACAGCTGATTGCCGCGCGCTTGCGCGAACACGATACCGAGCATTGGCTGGGCATATTGAACCCGGCCGACGTATGGTGCGCGGAAGTTTTAGATTGGCCAGCCCTGCTTGAGAGCGACGCCATGCGCCAATTGCGGATGATCCAAACCCTGTCTGGCCGCGGCGGAAGCGAAGTTCTGACTACGCGATGTCCGATCAGGATTGATCGGGGCCTGCTAACCGACGATCGGCCCGCGCCTGAAATCGGGGAACACACCGCTGGCGTCCAAGAGGAATTTGGTTTGTAAGGGCGCTTCAGAGCCCTATATCGGGAATCGGATCGTTCGTGTTAAGCGACGATTTCTTCAGGACGGACGGCACGTTTCTCCGCCATCGAGCGATACTCGGCAAAAACAATTTGCAGGGTCCGCAAATTATCGCGCCCGCTGGTTTCAGGTTCCGTATCGTTTTCGATGGCGCGCATCAAAGAGGCCATCGGACCGACGAAGGCGTCAGGTATCCACAGACCATCCAGGCGCGCGGAGAACCAATATCCCGCATTGCGTTTGGACATAAATTCGAGAGTGTCCGGCCGTCCCTTGGGATAGTTGTACATCAGGCCAATCGTACCTTTGATCACGCCTTCTGTACCCTCCAGCCGAAAGATCGCGTAGGCATCGTCTTGCCAGGTGGAATGGCAGGCATCAATCAGGACTTGCAGGCCGGAGGAGTATTCCCAAACGCTGAGAGTTTTTGTTTCCGCTTTTGTCCGCTCGCCCGGCGCGCGGGAGCCGCTGGTGAAAACGTAGGCGGGATCACCTAGCAGGTAGCGCAGCGAGTCCACATAATGAATGCTGTGGAACATGATCTCCAGATGATTGCCTTGATAGATCCACGGCCAGAGGCTCCAGTCGGTGTTGCAATGAACCTGAATCGTGGCGTAAGTGGGCGTTCCGAGCCATCCGTCATCCATCAATAACCGAGAGCAGCGAATTCCCGCGTCCCACCGCATCTGCTGGTTTACCGCGATTTTGACGTGCCCGTCTTGAGCGAGCGCCACGCTGCGAACTGCTTTGGGATAGTTATCCGCGAATGGCTTCTGGCACAGGAGATGTTTTCCTTTTCTGACCGCCTGCTCGATGACTTCGACCTGAACCGACGGATAAACCGCAATATCCACAATTTCGACCTGGCTGTCATCAAGCAGATCTTCGACGCTCGCATACACTTTGGGGATACCGTGGTCGCTCGCGGTGCGTTCCGCCTGGACCCGATTCTTGTCGGCAATCCCCACGACTTTGAATCCGGCCTGCTTATAGGCGGGCAAGTGCGCATAGTTCACGATGCCGCCTGCGCCGACGATTCCGATTCCGTGCCCCATGCTTTGAGGCAATATCGGTTTGTAATCCAAATGCGGAAAAATTGCGGCCATCCGAAGGAACCCCGTCGCTTAGATTATTTCTTATCTACCGGTACTTGCTGTGAAGGATCCCGATATTTTACGGTCTGCAAATGCTCACAATATAAAACCAGTTCTCCGGGCATTTTGAATACTTCGTACGAAACGCGCACCATGCCGAGTTCGGGATACTTCGGCCATTTTTCGAGATTGGTGCGGATGGTGTAGATGGTATCCCCGATGAATACGGGCTTAATGAACCTCAGTTTGTCATATCCATAGCTGAACGTGTGAACACAGTTGTGAGCCATCAGGCCGAGTCCGAGACTGAAGACCATAGCGCCGGCGATCAGCCTTCGGCCGAAAACTCCTTCTTCCCTGGCAAACACCTCATCGGCGACATAGGGGTGCATGTCGAGGACGAGCGCATTGAACGTCATGCTCTCACCTTCGGAGATGGTGCGCCGGATGGAGCGGGATCGTTGGCCGACCTGGAAATCCTCGTAGTGCCAGTCTTCGGCGTTCCAGATGGCGATTCGCTGGTGCGCTGCCGGGTCTGGGTTCGGGTTTTTCACGGATTCTTCTCCAATCGAAGGACCAACATCCAGAATGGTTCAATGGTTCTTGACTAATGATGTCGCGGCGGCTGCGCTGTTCGCGTACTTTGCATTCAACCAGTCCAACAAATTCTTGTCAGCGACCTCGCCGCGAAGACAGCGATTGATTTCGACGCCTGCCGCTTCAAAAAAAGGAACGAAGCCATCAAACCGCGGGCGTACGTAGGCTCCCTGCAAGGTTCGAAGCGTCCCGGAGAAAAAACCACCCGCGGCAGCGTCAACCCGGGGATTCGTCCAGGCTGACAAGCTGGCTGGCTGGCCGCCTTCCCGGAAATACGTTCCCCGCTGATGTTCCGCGTTGGCCAGCCATTTCGCGTACGCGATGGCCTGCGGCTGGTGTGCGCTCTTGGCGCTGACTGCGATTCCCGTGCCCCCGAGCATGTTTCCCGAGCTACCCAAACTTCCCGCAGCTGGCGCGTTGGTGAAAGTTAAACGAGTTTCATGTTCGATGCGCGAGTAGTTGGAGTAACCGAACGCATAAGGGCAGTAAACCCCATCGGCGGTCGCGATCATAAAGTCGTAAACCTGAATCGGATTCCAATCCAGCGATTTGGGATGAGCTAGAGAAATTAATGCATGCAAGCGTTCCAGCACCTCACGTCCTGTCGCCGGATCGATGAATGGATTCGCTTCCTCGGCGATCGGATGCCCAAGGCTCGCGCTGAGGGTGAAAAAGAGGCTGATGGCATCCGTCGGGCATGCCGGCACGACAATAAATTTGCCTTGGTTGCGACCTCTCTCAGCCAGGACGAGCACTTCATCCAGAGTTGCCGGTGGCGCAAACAGGAGTGGCTCCAGCAAATCGGCACGATAGCAAGCCACCTGGGTAGCGGCATCAATCGGTAACGCCCACAGACCGCCTCCATACCAGTAAGACGGCCATGATGGACCGACCGACTCCTGCTCGAACGCTAGCTTTTCGTCTCGAGTCAGATACGGGTTAAGGTCCAGAAGCACTCGTTGCGCGGCGGCGAAGCCAACGAAAGGGTGGTCCACGACAATCAGATCGTGTCGATGCAGGTATTGTTCGATTGGAGCTTCACCGAATTCGCGCAAGCTTCTTCGGTTCCATTCGATACGCACGTCCGGGTGCAGGCCCTCGTATTCGCGAGCTCCGCCGATTAGCGGAGCGTATCCGCGGGGATGGTCCCAAGTAAGACCTCTTAACGTTACCTTCATGCTATTTTTCCACCAGCGGAATGCAGGAATTCAGGGCGCACCGCTGGCAGATGAACGCCTGGCGACCAAAAGAATGTGCTCGCAATACATCACGATCTCGTTCCGCTGATTCAGAACCTCGCATGTCTCCACTACCTGACCATGACCAGGGCGCTTGGGATCGTCCCGCTTTTGTTTAATCGTGACCTGTGTTTTAAGCGTGTCCCCGATGAACACCGGTTTAATGAACCGAAGCCTGTCATATCCATAAGTGAAAGCCGCAGGGTTGATGTGGTTCGCGGTGAGGCCGACGCCGATGGCAAAGATGAGAGTTCCATGAGCGATGCGCTGGCCAAATGGAGTTTGCCGGGCAAACTCAGCGTCCATGTGATGCGGAAAGAAGTCTCCCGTGTGGCCGGCGTGGATGACGATATCGGCCTCTGTGACGGTTCGCCCCGAGGTGACCCGTTGCGCCCCCGGTTCGTAGTCCTCGAAATATTGCGCCACGGACAAAATTAGGCTCTTCCTCTCACCGATTGAGTCTCGGAGCCGATCGCTGCCGACAACTCGCGACTCGCCCGCCGCAGCGCATCTTTTACGTCGGCGGCGACGATGCCATCCCCCAGCCTGGGCAAAAACGGCACGATCATGACCGCGACCGGTTCGCCATGTTGGTTGAATACCGGAAAGCCGATATCGATGACTCCCTTGATCTGATGACTCGCCAATTCTTCGTGCCCGCATCGCCGGATCCGCTCCAAATGTCCTTCGAGATCCCTGGGCGTTTTCTTGCCGGACTGTTGTTGCCAGGCGGCGAGGGACCGGGCGCGCGCATTCACGTCCTGGAATGCGAGCATCACATGACCAGAGGCGGTGTTCAGCAGGTCGATTCTCGCGCCGAGGCGCACCGCGAAGCCCATACTTCCCGGGGCGTCCACTTGTGCGATTACGACCGCCTGTCCATGGCTCAGCAGGGTGAGATGACATGATTGCCCGGTGGCATGGGCAACGCGCTGCAACAGTGGTCGCGCTTCCGAGGCTAAGCGATGGATCGGATTATGGTTCTGTGCGACTTCGAAAAGTTTTAAGGTGAGAAAATATCGGTCGTCCGGAGGAACCTGGCAGACGTAGCCACGCTGTTCAAGCCGATAGAGCATGCGAAAAATCTCGCCCACGGTTCGTCCCAACCGCCGCGCCACTTCGCTGGCGTTCATGCCGCCAGCCTCGGTGGCAAACAGTTCGAGAATGTCGAGACCTTTATCGAGGGCTGGAGCAGCGTAGCGCTGAATGGGATGGGTGCGCGCTGGCGGTTTTGTGAGATCGCGCATAATCAACACGGCCCGGATTACTCGTGCATCCAGGCAAACATAAACGTTCCGTCACTATTGCATATATGAAAAACATTTTCAATTAGCGGATTGCCCTGCTAACGGTGAGGATGGGCGCAAATTGCGAAATTATCCGGCCACGGGAAATTCCAATTCGTCGGCGAACAGAGATTCCCACGACGCGTCGAGCTGTGTCCATTGCGCCGGGTCGAGCCAGCAAACGTCGGTTTCGGTGATGTGGAGCAGCCCATGACCCTCCGAACAAACTAGTTCGGTACCGGCCCAGGCCAGCAGCCAGCACCCTGACCGTCCAATATGCGCGGGCAGCGCCAGTTTTTGCAAGCAGACCCGGCAGCGCCGTTGCTGGTCGGCGATCGACCACCGCAGCAGCAAAACGCAACCCACCGAAAAAAGCCAGAGCAATCCGGATTGCACGATTAATGTGGTCCTCCCGGCGGGAAAGACATAGGGCTCGGGAGCAAACTCCACCACTGCGGCCAAAAGCGAAGCTAGCAATAGGAATGTCTTAGCGGTGAAAAATGCCCACCAACGGCATGCCGCGGTCGCGCCATTGCGCTGCGGGCGAACGTTCAACCGTCCCGACCAAATGACCAAGCCCATCAAGAGCAGGGTAAGGAACAAAGCCAATGCATAGGAAGTCAGCGGTTGCCGCACTCGCTCCTGCACGCGCCACACTTCGATCGAGCCGGCAAATGGATCGCCAGTCATGTTCGCAATGCTGCGTTTCATCTGCCACGCCGCTTTCCGCTCGGTGATGCCCTCCCGCAAGCGGGCCACGACGCTGACGCGTGCATCCCCGGCAAAGCTGCTCCCGGACAAGTGCCACAGGCCGACGTTGTCCGAGGGGAACCAGAATCCCTGCGGCAGCACGGCGACGATTCTGGCCGCGTTTCCGTTGACAACCGCGTTCTTCCGCAAGATGTTGGCGTCGCCACGAAAGGCCCGGCGCCACGACTCGTAGCTGAGTACGAAGCAGTTCGCGCATTCTTGTTGAGGCCTGACCGATCCCAGCAGCGCGTTGACGCCGAACACCGAAAATAAGCTATTTTCCACCTGCACGGTTGCAAGTGGAACAGTCTTTCCATCGACCGTAATATCGAGGACCTGTGGCTGCCCGCTGTAAGCGGCGAGCCCTTCGAAGATTCGTCCCTGCATTCTCCAAACTTCGATCCAGGAATCGGGGACCATCCATTGCGACGAATCCACCACTCCCGCGCCTGAGACCGTCACCATCTGGAGCGGGTTGGCATAGGGTGGCGGCATGAAGATCAATCGCATTCTCGGCAAACCACCGCTGCCAGCGATGAGCAGGAGAAAAGCTCCGGTTAGAGCGGCAAGCTGAAAACCTGGAGTTCGTGCCCACCGCTCTCTCGCACGCCGCAAGTCTTTTCGGTTGAAGCGGTGCCAGCCGGCATCCAAAAATGCGCCGCAGCAACGGCGGCGCAAGCCCGTTATATTTTCCGCGCCGCTGACACTTCGCCGGGATATGCGCTCGGCATGTGCCAGTTCTCCTTCCCACTCCTGCCGCCAATCGGTGCGCGAACGTCGCGGAACCATCCAGCTGGCCGCCCGAAGAATCATACGGCACTGATCGAATGTGGTGAGGCGCAATTTCACAGCCTTCTCCTAACGTGATCGGATCTTGGCTTCCGGCGACAACTGTTCCAACAGCGGGTATCTTTTCACCGCGCTGAGCAAGGCTGCATTGCCGAGCCTGGTCAGGCGATAGTACTTGCGCGGGGGACGATCCTGGGCCTGGGCCAGCGACTCGCCCTCCCACTTCGACAGCACCAGCTCATCGCGCTCCAGACGGCGCAAGGCCGGGTATACCGTCCCGCTGGGAAGGCCGGTGACATCCATGATGTCGAACCCGTAGCAGTAGCCCTGGCTGATGGTCTGCAAGATCAGGGCTGAAGTGTGCGAAAGTTTCGCTGAATTATTCATTCCGCCAACCTATGTAGAATTCTACTCTTAGTAGAGCTCGAAGTGTGATACAGTAGATGTCTACATAGGGTAGGTCCCGGGCTAGATAAGGAGCGACAAGAAGTTTATGCTTCAGGCCATCGAACTCGGCAAATCGTACTCGTCCATTCCTGCCGTGGAAGGCGTCAGCTTCGATTTACAGGCCGGGCAGATTTTGGGTTGCCTTGGGCCCAACGGTTCCGGCAAAAGCACGACCGTCAAAATGCTTATTGGGTTGCTGTACCCCACGCGGGGCCGAGTACTGTTTCGCGGGGAAGATATTCACAAGGATCTGGTCGGCTTCCGCAAGCATCTGGGCTACGTCCCCGAGGAGCCGAACTTATACCCATACCTCAGCGGGCGGGAATATCTCGAAATGATTGGCATTCTTCGCGGCATGCCGGGCACTCATCTATTAAGGAAAATAGACGATCTGCTCCATCTGTTTTCGCTCTATCCCAGCCGTCACTCGGCAATGGCGGCTTATTCCAAGGGTATGCGGCAGCGCATCCTCTTAATTGCGTCGCTGCTCGACGATCCCGAGTTGCTCATTCTGGACGAACCGCTTTCCGGGCTCGATGTGACCTCGGCGCTGGTTCTGAAGACTCTCATCAAGACACTCGGCCAAAAGGGGAGAGCAGTCTTTTATTGCTCGCATGTTTTGGAGGTGGTCGAACGCGTCTGTTCCCATCTGTTAATCCTGCGCAAAGGCGAGGTAATCGCTTGTGGGGTGATCGAGGATATTCAGCAACGCATCGGCCACACCTCTTTGGAGCAGGCATTCCACCACCTGGTCGAAGACGTTGACCCGGAAGTGATCACGCGCAGCATACTCGATGTAATGGGAACCGCGTGAGCGCACATCGCGGCACCTTTCTATCCGGCAAATGGGCGGAATACGCTCGCACTCCTTTCCCGTTGCTCGTCGGCTTATTCATGAAGCGTATCTTCCACGGCAGTAACGCCGGGGAGGACGAACTAAATCTCAGTATGGGATTGGTGCTGGCTCTCCTGGCGATCCCCGGCGGCTTCATCTCGCTTTTCTTGTTCGATAAGTACGGATCATTGTTGCGCTGGATTCGCGGACAGCCGGAGTTCGATTTGCTCGCCGCCGCTATGTCAGATGAATACTTCTTCATCGTGCTATCCATGACGGTGACTGGTGGCGTGGCGCTATGGTGGTGGGACAGCATATTTCCGGACCGGCGCGACTTCGCGAATCTGGTGCATCTTCCCATACCCATGCGGCAGATATTTGTCGCCAATGCCACGGCCATTCTATTGCTTGCGGGGTTGTTCGCGATTGACGTCAATGGCGCGTCGTGCGTGCTCTTTCCCGCGGTAGTTGGTGGCTCCCAGCCCACGCTCACTTTTGTGATCCGCTTTGCGGCGGTGCATGCCCTGGCGGTCGGGCTCGCCAGCATCTTTAGTTTCTTCGCTGTCTTTGCGACGGTGGGCTTGCTGATGGTTTTGTTGCCATATTCTTTCTTCCGCAAGATATCCTTGTACGTTCGCAGTCTGATTGTGATGCTGCTCCTGGCGGTGCTTGCAACCAGTTTCGCCGTTCCTCGGCGCATTACCGATTCCCAGCGGCTCTCTCACTCCGTACTGCGCTTTCTGCCGCCGGTGTGGTTTCTCGGTTTTTGTCAAACTCTTCGCGACCGGGCTACCCCGACTATCATGGTGCTGGGACGGATGGCGCTCATTGCAGTCGCTATCAGCTGCGTGATTGCAATGGCAACGTACACCCTGAGCTACCGCCGGTGCTTCGCTCGCCTTCCTGAGTTGGCGGACGCTCCTTCGGGAAGTCTGGGCACCCGGACCGCTTGGATATTTCGCCTGCTTGACTCTTTTCTCTTGGGTACCCCGCTGCAGCGGGCTGGCTATCGCTTTACCTGGAAGACCTTGTTTAGAAACGAGCCGCAGGCGCTGGCTTTCGGAGGCTTCGCCGGCCTGGGAATCGTCTTCGCTTCGGGAGCGCTCTATTCCGCTTTCGATAACAAGAGGCTCACCGCCCTGCCATCGCCGGAGCTGCTATCGATTCCTTTCATCCTGAGTTATTGCCTGCTCTTTGGGATTCGGCTGGTATTTGACGTGCCGGCCAATTTCACGGCGAATTGGATCTTCCGTCTCTTGCTGAATGGTGATTCGGAAGAGTGCGCAGCGCTGGCGCGTCGCGTCATGCTCAGCTTCGTGTTGCCCTGGTTGTTTGTGCTGGCGTACCCGATCTATATCCATTTTTGGGGATGGACAATTGCGTCGTGCCACATCGCATTGGTTACGATCTGGTCGGTCCTGCTGACAGAAATCCTGCTGACCCGCTTTCGCAAGTTGCCTTTTACGTGTACCTATCCGCCGTTCCAATACTCCACGGTAGTCAACGTCATCATCTACGCCCTCGGTTTCACAGTTTTTGTGGGAATGACGTCGGAGTTCGAATTCGCGGCTCTGGCGAATCCTGCCAAGGGAATTATTCTGCTCGCGATCGGAATCGCTGCCGGGATGATGGTTCGCCGTCTCAAACAAGGCGTCATAGAAATTGACAGGGAACTGATCTTCGAAGATGTTCCCTCTTCCGGATTTCAGTTCCTGCACTTGTCGGATGGCAACTAAAGCCAGCAGCCGATCTTCATCGGGCGGCGCTCTTTATTTCAGCAATTCCTCGACGATGGTCAGCCATTCCTCATCCAAAGACATCCGACAGGCGGGTTTGCCGGTGCGGCCATACCAGTAGTTCGCGTTGCTTTGGTCACCTTCTTTGCGATGCAAATAGGCATGCACCCACGAACCGGCTGGGCTTTCATCGTCCTGGGCGCATTGGTGAGCGCGTGCCCAGTCGCCCTTGGCATCCCACCACAAACCGGAGAGAGCGGGGCTGATTCTGGCGGGCGGGTCAACTTCGCTCAGGGATTGGCGAAAATCGTGGAGGGTCATTCGATCTCCCATCGAACACGCTTAATTCTGACAGAAGAAAATGGAGTCGGGATACATTTTCTGCAGATGGTGACCGAAAGGCTTACTTGGTTTTGAGTTTCTCTTTCAAATCCTGGGAAAGCTGGGTCACGGCGACATGAAGTTCGGAAAGCGGGCCCTTCTGGAATTGAATGTCAGCGCTGTTCAGATCCTCGCCGAGTGCGCGGCAGAGTTGATACGCGGTTCGGATTCGCTCGGACGCCAGCAGAGATGCGACACTGGCCGGACCCTGATCGGACGTTTGCGATGACACCAGTTGTTGAGCGGCCCATGCGGTATTGCGGATGCGGTTCAAGGCGTCGCGGAATTCGGTCAGAATACCCGACTCCAGATCGCTGGATAGCAGCGTCTGCTGTAACGACTGCAGATCGCGTATGGCGCTCTCCAAGCGTTCCGAAGCCACGCAAGGTTCGACTGAATTTTGCTCCACGGACTCCTCCGACCCATGCATAGAGTAGCGGGGATCGGACCCGCTGCCTAGCTCCCGAAGATCATGGCTCCTTAGTAATTGGAATGGTTACGCTCAAAGCCTTGACAGCGAAGCGATGATGCGAATCACCAAGAATGGCGCGGGGAGCGGCTTTCAGCGGAAGGGCCGGTTACTTCGGTGCATTCCTGAGTAACTCGCGCGCCAAAGGCATAGCGCCCTCAAAGCGGTCTAGAATTTCCCGGCAAAGCTCCGAGGTCAGCAACACTCCCGGCTTGAACTGGAGAACACGCTTGTCGAGGGAAGAGAAAATCGCCCAGATCCCATTTTGATAGAGCGCGCGTGACATATAGACGGCGCCCTCAGGATGATCGAATTCCAGGCCCAGGATCAGGCCTTTTTGCCGCACCCCAGTCAGCATGTCAGGGTGGCGCGTCATTATCTCGCGCATGCCATCGCGGAAGAAGTCGCTGACCCGATGAACGTTTGCAATCACTTCCGGGCGCTGCAGCATTTCCAGAACTTTGTAGGCGACGAAACAGCCAACCTCCGCACCTCCTGAAGTGGTGATGTGGGCTGCGCCGTCCTCCAGTAACCATCCTCCGGCACGTTCGTTCACCAGGCACGCGCAAATCGGATAAAGCCCTCCCGAAAGGCCTTTGGCCGTGACCATGATGTCGGGCTGGACGCCGTAGGTTTGCCAACCCCACATTTGCCCGGTGCGCATAAGGCCGGTCTGCACCTCGTCGGCAACATAAAGAGCATCGTATTTGGTGCAGAGGGCACGAACCCCTGGCAAGTAGCCGTCTTTAGGCATGGGAAAGCCATAGGTGGCGGGGATTGTCTCCAGAATAGCCGCAGCTACATCGCGGCCACACAACGCTTGTTCCATCGCATCAAGATCGTTAAAGGGGACGTGAATAAACTCTTCCGGGCGGTCGGACAGAAAAATCTTGCTGAAGCGGTCATCTCCGGTGGCAACCGCCAGACCGGTGTGGCCGTGATAGCCCTTGAAGATGGAAACAATCTTGCGTTTTTTGGTGCCATAGCGGGCGCTCTTTAGCGCCACATCTACCGCTTCGCCGCCGCCAGGAGTAAAAATTGTGTATTTCATCCCTGGCGAAATCTTGATCAGAGCTTCCGCCAACGCGGTGCGGGCAATGGAAGGAAACCAGTGATTGCCAATGTCGAAATGATCGAGCGCAGTTTTGAGCGTCGCCACCAGCTCCGGATGGCGATGACCAAAATTGTAGGTACCCCCATTCAGGTGCAGGTCAATGAGCCGCCGGCCGCTCATGTCGTAAATACAGTAACCCTCGCGCCGGTCGATCACGAGGTCCACGCCCATTTCCTGCCAGAAGCGGGTCTTGCCAGGATTCCAATACTGGATGGATTTTTCCAGCACCTCCTGCTTGGAAGCGAATTTGAAAAGGCCGTAGTCGAACATGATGAACCTATTGAGGCGGTGTGATTAATCTACAACAGACTGGTCGCAGCGTTCGAAAGGCGCAACTGCGCACCAATTGATTCGGCGGAGTTTGTTTGGATGAGTTCAGCGGAAATTCGCCAGATACGATTCGCAAAGGTTAACAGTATCGTTGGTGTAACCGGCGCCCATGGATTTTGCCAGGTCGGTATAGTGATGCGAGCCGATCCAGGCCACCAACAGCAGCCGCCGCAGCATGATGAAAGTTGGAATTTCGTCTTCGTCGGCCGCCGAAATTTCGCTCAAGGTTCGATAGCCTTTCAGCCAGGATTGAATCAGTTCGGGAACTTCCGGGCGATGCTCGTAGAACGAAACAGGCGTCGCCGCGTCATACATATACCAGCCAAAACCGCAGTCGTCGAAGTCGATGACTTTGACTTCCTCTCCATCAATCAGCAGATTCGCCAGCCGCAGATCACAGTGAATGAGTCCGAAGCGGCTCGGTCCCTGGCCGTAGCTTTCCAGGCGGCGCCGGATCAGCTCGACGGCGTCGCCAAACAATCTCTGCTTGGGAGGGTCCACGGCCATGCCGTCCTGCCATCGCCCCCAGTGCGGAGAATTCCCGAGCGATGTCTCGAAATTCCAGGTAAAACGCTCAAACCCAACCGGGAGTTTCCAGGACTTCGTGTGTTGGTGCATTTTTGCAGCGACCGCACCCAGCATCTCGAATGAGGCGCTCAAGTCTTTGCTCACATCGGGCTCACGGCCGTCCTCCCATTCGTACAGAACGACTCGGCGCGGTTCAACCACGCCGTCGTGACCTATAACCTGGATGAAATCGCCATTTGTTCCCTTCACCGGAATGGGTGTGGCGACAACGTGATTGCGTCGCAATTCGACCTGCCACGCAATCTCCGAGGCAATGGCATTTTGGGAGTGGTAGCCGGGGCGATGGACGCGCAACGCCCATCGTCGCCCGGAAGCCGAATCGTCCACCTTGTATGTAGCGTTCTCCGACAGATTAACGAGCTTGACCGTCACGGGATCGGGGAAATCGTACTGACGCAGAGCGGCTTTGGCGATTTCTGCCATCTGCGACAGTTCATCATCTTGCGCCATGATTATTCAGTTTTCCTGCTCGGCGGATTTGTTTACTGAGCCGGCCGAAGCCTCTCAAAGCTGGAACGAATCGTCCTCGCCGAGAAGAATAAACGAATTCGCCGGATTTGGTCTTTGGTTCGCCCGTCTTGCATAAAAT
The DNA here is from genome assembly GCA_963834075.1 of uncultured Acidobacteriaceae bacterium. Taxonomy (GTDB): domain Bacteria; phylum Acidobacteriota; class Terriglobia; order Terriglobales; family Acidobacteriaceae; genus PALSA-270. The sequence goes on along the minus strand of CAWIAH010000003.1, from coordinate 69,130 downwards.
TCGAGGAATCTCACCTATAATCCTGGTTCACGCCTGTTTCCAGGAATGCTCATGTTGGCAAAACGCTCGCTTATCTTACTGCTCTTCAGCATCGTTTCCATTTTCGGTGCAGACTTAATCCTCGCGCAGCAGACAAATTATGACTTCCTCATTCGAGGAGCCCGCGTAGTTGACGGCACGGGAGCGCCATGGTTCGTGGGCGACGTCGGAGTCGTCGGTGACCACATCGCGGCCGTTGGCGATCTGCACAACGCGTCGGCGAAACAGTCCATCGACGCGAAGGGCATGGTCGTCTCGCCCGGCTTCATCGACGTTCAAGGGCAATCTGAGTTCACCATTCTTGTGGACAATCGCGCGGCCAGCAAAATCACTCAGGGCGTGACCACCGAAATCACCGGGGAGGGCACATCCATCGGACCGGTGAATGATTATGTGCGGGTGACCTGGAGAGACAGCGCGACAAAATATGGCGTGCCTTTGGATTGGCGCTCGCTGGATGAGTACTTTCACCGCTTCGAAGCAGTGAAACCCGCCATCAATCTCGGCACCTTTGTCGGCGCCGGTGGCTTGCGCCTGTATGTCGTCGGATTCAACAACCGTCCGGCCACTCCCGCCGAACTCGATCAGATGAAGCGACTGGTGGCCCAAGCCATGCAGCAAGGCGCTTTTGGCCTGAGTTCAGCCTTGCAGTATGTGCCGGATGTCTACGCTTCCACCGATGAAATTGTCGAGTTGGCGAAAGTCGCTCGGAGCTATGGCGGGGTTTACTTCACCCATCAGCGTTCCGAAGGCGACACGATCTTTGATTCGCTCGATGAGGTGTTCGCCATTTCACAGCGCGCCAACATTCCGGCCAATATTTGGCATTTGAAAACTGCCTATAGTCAGAATTGGGGCAAGATGCCGGAGGTCCTACGCCGGATTGAGGCGGCGCGAGCTCGCGGACTTGATATCGGGGCCAGCATGTATCCCTATACGCGCGCGTCGAACGCTTTGATTGCCTGCTTTCCGAGCTGGGTGTCGGAAGGCGGTCCTGACAAGATGATCGAGCGGCTGAAAGACCCGGCGCAGCGCGCCCGGGCGCAAAAAGAAATGGAAGATCCGAACGCCCACTGGGAAAATCAGTGGCTGGGATCAGGGGGTGCCAAGGGGGTGCAGTTAATTATGGTCCTGGCTCCTGAGCTCAAAAAGTACCAGGGCATGACATTGGATGAGATCGGCCGCCGGATGGGCAAAGACCCGAAAGACGCGGCCATGGACATTGCCATTGCTGACCGCGGCAACAGCGACGTCGTGATTTCCATCATGCAGGAGTCCGATGTGCGCGCGGCCCTAGCCAATCCGTTGCTGACGTTCGGGTCCGATTCTCCTGCCCAAGCGGAAGATGGGCCACTCAGCACGACCATAGCCCACCCCCGCGCCTTCGGAACCTTCCCTCGGATTCTCGGCGAGTATGTTCGCGAAGAGCATCTGATGGGCCTGGAGGAAGCGATCCGCAGAATGACTTCGCTTGCGGCAAGCCGCGTTGGCATGATGGATCGTGGAATTCTTCGTCCTGGAATGTTTGCCGATCTTGTGGTATTCGATCCCGGGACCATTAAAGAAAACGGCAGTTTCGCTGATCCGATGCACTACGCAACCGGAGTGCAAGATGTTTTTGTGAACGGCAAGCCGGTGGTGTTCGATGGCAAGATCACCAACGAGCGCCCCGGGCGTGCCTTGCGCGGACCGGGATATAAGCAGACCAATCAATAATTAGAAGTTCACTCTGATCCCGAGTTGCGCGGCGAACGGAATTCCCACCGTCGTCCCTGGGCCAAAGAAATCTCCCAACGCGCCGCCGGCCAGCCGCAACTGACTCAAACTGTGAATGGGTTGGGTGCCACTGCAATCGGCATTCGTACAGACGTTGGTGATATTTCCCGAGGCCGCCTCCGCGGAGGGCACTGGAAGCGAAGCGATATTGGTTACGTAATTCGCGCCCGGATTGTTGCGGTTGAACAGATTAAATATTTCTACGAATGGCGTTAACGACCAGCGCTCGCGAAATTCGATCGGCCGGCTCACCCGCACATCGGCTTGAATATAAGGGGTGCCGCGAAACTCGTCGAGAGTAGTTGGAATGCCGTTGATGGCAATGCGCCCACTGTTACCTGCGGTGGTGATGGTGAACGGCCGCGCACTTTCCGCCTGCGTCAGGGTGCTGAGCTCAAATCCTCCGGGAGCTCGCCAGGTGCCGGCGAGCACAAACCGGTGACGAACATCTTCCCCCGATGGACCATAGTCGCCGGGACCAAACGGGTCCAATGGATTGCACACGCCGTTTACGTAATCGAAAAGTTCACCCAGCACGCATCCCCAGGTCTGCGCTTTCGAGAATGTGTAATTTGCGATTAGATTGAGCCGGCGCGTCACATTGCCCTGCAGGTGAATCATGAGCGCGTTGTAGCTGGAGCGGTTGTCGGAATGGAATAGGTTCACATCTGGCACAAAGTCGGCTTGACTCGGATCTCCTACCGGCAGCAGCGGCGTGAAAAGATTCGTTCCGCCGGTGTAGCTGTAGGCGCGGTAACCGTGATTCCCCTGTTCGTGGGTGTAGTCGGCACTGAGGGTCCAATTCGCGCTGAAGGAATGTTCCACTCCACCGGTGGCGTGAATGGCATACGGCGTCTTGTAATTTGGATCAATAAGGTTTCCCGTCCCTCCAGATGAGTCACCTGGGACGCAACCGGCATTCTCCACGCCGCCCGGGTTCTGCACGGGATCAACGCAGGTGCCCGCGGCCATATTGACCGCCTGGAACGCCGTAACCCATCCGTTTTGTGCAAGGTCGTTGTAGTACATGCCAAAGCCCGCGCGAAATACGGTGGTTCCAGCTTTGAAGGGAGCATACGCGATGCCGATCCGTGGCCCGAATTGTTTGTGATCATCGTGCGGCGCACCATTCGCCAGGGGAATATCGAGCGCTTGCAGCGTAATTAAAGCGGGATTGTCAAGCTGGCTCCGGCCTGAAGCATCAAACAGGCCGAAGGTCGTGTCGTAGCGCAACCCATAATTCAACGTGAAGCGCTGTGTAATTCGCCACGAATCCTCGGCGTAAAGCCCAAGCCGCTGCACGTTTTGCGAAAAACCGCCGCCCAGGTTGGACATGGAAGAGCCAGCCATCAAGTCGGTTGTGATCTGTGAAGGGTTGGCCAAATAGTAGGTGGGATTCTGTGGAAATTGATAAAGCGTCTCGGAGTTGCCGGGGAACGCGCCGCTGAGAACCGGCTCATGGATGACGTTCGCGCCAAAGCTCACGGTATGACGAGTGAGCGCGTGGGTCACGTCGTAACGCGCCTGATACTTTTCCTGTTCGCGCTGCGAGGGAAAAAATGTGATCGGCGTCGCAAACTGATTGTCGCCAAAGGTTTCGAAGCCCGAGATCGTCAAGGCCGTGGAACTGAAAGGGAAAGCCAGCGCAAAACCCAAATCCGAGTTTCGCTGCTGATCCAAGCGCAGTCCGCCGCCGCTCACGACGAGCCTTCCCAGCCAGGTAGAGCTAAATAAATATTGGTTGCTCAGCACTGCATTGACATAGCTATTGTGAGTAAGCAATCCGGTCGAGGGCAGAGTTCCTTGTTCGACTAGGTTATTATGCGTCGTGTAATTGTCTTCCGAGCCTCGCAAGAACCATGAGGACTTCGCCGACTGCGCCCAATCCAGCCGCAAGGAACCAAGATAATCGCGGAAAGGAATCGGAACAGTGGCCGGAACTGTGATCGAGGGCACGCCCGGAATCAGAGCATCGGAGGCCAGTTGGGCCAGGGCATCAAACTGCGTAACGTTTGGTGCGCTATAGGCGATGCTGGCATCCTCGTGAACCTGCTCATAGGACGCAAAGAACCAGATCCTGCCGTGTTTTATCGGACCTCCCAAAGTGGCCACATAATTCTCGCGGGAAAATGCCTGCTTGGGATTGGGCGCGGGATTTTCGATGGGGTAGCGGGCATTGAGAGCCGCAGCTCTTTCGTAGAATGCAGCGCCACCATGCCAGTCGTCGCTGCCGCGCTTGCTGGTGATTACAACGGAACCCGCGGTGGTGCCCCCGGTATCGGCGTCCTCCTGGGCGGTGCGCACGGCGAACTCGCGGACAGTGTCGGGGGAAAAATTCTGAAGAAAACCTCCGATATAGTCGTCGGAGTCGTCGGCGCCGTCTACTGACAACGCGTTATTAAGGCCGGAGCTTCCGCCGGTGGAAACCGCGGTGATGCGCGCCTTGGTGGGATCGGAGGGCTCGACCGGTTCAGTACCGGGCGCAAGATAAGCAATATTCGCGAAGCTTCGCGCGGCCAGCGGCAGGCCCATCAAATCCTGCGTCGTCACCACACTCTGATGGACCTGGCTCGCCAGATCGATGGGTTGCGTCGCGATCGAAGAAGCCAGAGATCGAACGCCTACGGTTTGTTGGACAAGCAAGGGCTTGAGGGTGACTGTGGCATCGCGAACGGTGCTTACCGAAATCGTAACTTCGGCGTGAGCATCGGCAAACCCGCGAGATGCGACGGTTATGTCGTAGATTCCCGGAGTCAGGTCATCGATCCGAAACCCTCCGCGAGAGTCGCTGGTTGCATTCCGTGTCAAAGTTGAATTTTGCAACTGAACCGTGACCGTCGCGGCGACCATGCGAGCACCCGTGGAGTCCTGAACGGTGCCCCGTAATGCGCCTCCGGAGTTCTGCCCGGCAAGAATGTGCGTGCACAGAACTAAAAAAAAAACGTTCGCTATTCTCAATCGCACGATATCCTTCGCCCTTTCATTCACCGTTCGAAAATGTCTTTTGGGCCGGCCAATAGAACGCTACCGCGACTTGAGTTCCTCCACTTCTTCTTCGATTTCTGAAATCGCAATGGGGGCGATTCCAGCCTTCTGCAAGGCGGCATTAAATGCAGCTAATCTTGTTTTCTTTTCCGTGTTCCAGGCAGCAATCTGCTTGTTGGCTTCTGCTTTCGACTGCTGGTAAATGAGCAAGATCTGAGAGGGTATGACCCGGTCACCGCCCTCGACGCCATTGAGGGCGCTGTCCAACCCGGCATTCGCATCGCCCAGCCCGGTGATGTCAGGCCGCTTCCCGGCGTCCCCTTCCCAGATGTGAGCTAAATCTGCCTGTAGCTCCTTCATTTGCCCGGACAGCTCCGGATGTTGCGCCATCTGCTCAGGCTTAAAATTGGCCAGCGCGCTCAGAGTCGAATCAATTTCGGCCAGCGCGCCGCGGCTATTCAAAGTCTGGGTGAAGATCTCTTTGCCAAGGCGATATTGATCGTTCAAAACGGCGGGAGTCGCCGCGCATCGCGGATCCATGCGGACGGTGAGCGACCGAGTGGAGTTTTTGCCGTCCACCGAAAGCTCCACTTCATAGCTTCCTGGCGCTACCCGCGGGCCGCTCGGAGCGGCATCACTATTGTCGTCCTGGTCGACGGCCGGATTGCCCGAGTTCCTCCAGCGCAAGTCCCAAATGAAGCGGTGCATCCCCGCAGTCTTCTCGATTCGCTGCGGCTCTGGAAACCAGCGCTCCGCAATCGGCACAGGTGGCCGCTTGCCGGGTTCTTTGTCCGCACTGGAGAATCGCCGCACGAGCTGGTAGTGCTCATCAAAAATCGCGAGAGTCACTACCTGGGAGTCGGTCGGCAATACGTAATCGAGAATCGCTCCATCCGGAGGATTGTTGGCGGTCGGTTCCTCCGGCGGCAAAGGCGTGCCGGGAAAGCTGTTGTTATCCACTCGAATCGTGACGGCGGGCTTGAAGAGACAAGCCCCCTGGCATTTCGTTCCGGCATTCATCTCGCGCAATGGTTCGATATCGTCCAGAATCCAAAAGGAACGGCCATGCGTGGCAACTACCAGATCATCGCCATGAATTTGCAAATCGCGTACCGAGCTGACCGGAAGATTCAGTTGCAGTGGTTGCCAATGATCGCCGTCGTCAAACGAGACATACACGCCTAATTCTGTACCGGCGAAAAGCAGCCCTTTCTTTTCGGGATCTTCCCGTACCGCCCGCAGAAAAGCGGTTGGCGCAAAGCCGGTGTCAATCCGTTGCCAGCTTTTTCCGAAATCTCGCGTGCGGTACAGAAACGGACGATAATCATCAATCTCATGGCGATCGATGGCGGCATAGGCCTCCCCATCCACAAAGTGCGAAGCTTCGATCATGGAGATCTTGCTCCATGCGCCGAGCCCGGAGGGTGTGACATCGTCCCAGTTCTTGCCGGCGTCGCGCGTGATGTGAATCAACCCGGTATCCGATCCAGCCCACACCTCGGCCTGTTTCAGGGGCGAGGGCGCTATGGCGAACACCACTCCGTATCCTCTTTCGCGCGCGTCGGCCACGGAAACCGCTCCCGGCAGCTTCATCTTCGACGGCACCGCCCCGGTAAGGTCGGGGCTGATGGTCTGCCAGTGCAAACCGCCATCCGTCGTGGTCATCACATATTGCGTTCCCAGGTACAGCGTTTTTTTGTCGACGGGGGAAAATACCAGCACTGGAGTCCAAGGGTCGCGGTATTTGCGGTCAGCGACCGAGGCGCCGGCGACCGCCGTCCAGGGAATCGAACTCGGTGCCGAAGCCAGCGGAACGAGCGGCCAGGGAGCGATATCCTGGCTGAGCGAGGTGCGACGGTCGAAGCGCTCTACCGCCCCGTAGGCGTCGGTGTCGTAAAGAATATTCGGGTCTTGTGGGTCAACTGCGAAGTATCCGCCTTCGGTCGCCGACTCTGTGGACCAATCTCGGGGCGTAATCTGAAAATGATCGGTGCGGTTGGGAACGCCGGCGCTTCCCGTATCCTGTTGGGCGCCATAGACCATATAGGGGAATTCGTTGTCCGTAGTCACGTGATAGAACTGCGCTGTCGGCTGGTTGTACCAGGTTGTCCAGGTCTTACCGGTGTCGAGGCTGATGGAAGTACCCTGATCCGAACCTAGAATCAATCTTGAAGAATCTTTGGGATCAACCCAAAGTTGGTGGTAGTCGTCGCCGCCCGGAGCTCCTCGCACGATAAAGATTGTTTTGCCTCCGTCGCGAGAGCCATAGAGCGCGACGTTCGGTATGTACAACACATCCGGATCGTTGGGATCAACCGTGACTGAATTGAAATACCAGGGCCGGGTAGTGAGGCGGTCGTCGCTGCTGGCCAAAGTCCAACTGTCCCCGCCATTGTCGGAGCGGTAAAGTCCGGAAGCTTTGGCCTCGATTATGGCATACATTCGCCTGCCGTCCGAAGAGACTGCGACCCCCACGCGGCCCCAGTCCCCGTCCGGCAATCCGTGTCCGGTCAGTTGCTCCCAAGAGTTACCGGCATTGGAAGAGCGGTAGAGTCCGCTGCCCGGGCCGGCAACCGGTGCGTATTGGCTCCATGGCGGCCGGTGCGCGTTCCACGTGCCCGCGAGCAGAACTTGCGGATTTCCCGCGGCAATCGCGAGGTCAGAGATGCCAATATCCGGTCCTTTGTCAAGGATATGCGCCCACGTCGCCCCTCCGTCCATGGATTTATAGACGCCGCGTTCCGCATTAGGCCCATAGGCGTGGCCGAGCGCGCCCACATACACGATGTCGGGATTTTGCGGGTCCACGAGAATGCGGCTGATCTGGCGCGAGTCTTTCAAGCCGATGTTGCGCCAGGTTTTACCTGCGTCGGTGGATTTGTAAATTCCATCACCGGAAGCCAGATCGGAGCGGATGTCGGATTCACCCGTACCTGCATAAATGACCCTGGGATCCGAAGGCGCTACTTCGATGGTGCCAATCGAGGCAATGGGTTGGCCATCAAAGATTGGCGACCACACCGTGCCGGCATCCGTGGTTTTCCAAATGCCGCCGTCTACCGCCCCGAAATAAAACGTGGTACTGTCTCCGGGCACTCCCGATACAGCAACCGCGCGCCCTCCGCGGAAAGGTCCGATTAGCCGCCAGCTGAGCGCCGAGAAAAGCTGAGGAGGTACTTCCTGGGCGACGCCGCGATTTGCCAAGCTTAGCGAAAGCAGGCACAGAATGCTTATCCCAACCACCGAAGATCTCAATCCGCAAGCAAATGCATATGGCGACGGCTTCATGATTCCTCATCGTTCCACCCCGCGGGGATCCAGCTGTAGTGCGACCGCTGAATGCCGCATTCCCAGGGGGCTCTTTGCTTGACTTGGATTCCTCAAAACACCTGTAATCACGGGAGTTATTTTGTGCTCCTGTGTCACCTTTAAAAATTACTATAATTTCGCTGAAGACACCTGAAGATTTCGATCAAATGCGAATAAAAGTTTCGTTTCAATGCATGAGAATTTAGACGCCCGATGGCGCGATCACGTAGATTGACTAAGAGTAGATTTGCAATGCCTTTGAAAGCCTGCGGGGTTTGAGGCCAAGAAATTCGCGAGGAGGAAGCGACACATGTGCTTTTCAGCGGCAGCGAATTTTGTGGGCAGTGGAGTTCTGACAGCTGTCGGCGTGGTTACTCTGACCAAAGTAAAACACCGGCGCGAGCTGCTGTTTGCCTCTCTCCCAATCTTGTTCGCGATTCACCAGTTCATTGAAGGCTTTGTGTGGCTCGGGCTGGACGGGATGCTATCGCCCAAGATTACCCACAACATGGGCGCGGCGTTCATGTTGTATGCGCAGGGATTGCTTCCATTTTTGGTGCCGCTCAGCGTGGTTCTTTTTGAACCGAACGGAAAGAGCCGCCAACGCATGGTGCCGTTCCTGGCTCTCGGAAGTTTAACCGCCCTTTTTATACTTTGGGCGCTGACCGCTTATCCCCTGGAGATCTTCGTCAGAGGCCACAGCATCGTCTACATCAATCAGGCTACGAATAACCTCACGGTTGCGGTTCTGTATGTCATCGCGACATGCGGATCGCTCTTGCTCTCGAAGGTGAAAGACATGGTGCTGTTCGGAGTCGCGAATCTGGGGATCCTTCTAATGGTAATGGCTTTCAAGCGATATGCATTCACATCGTTGTGGTGCGCGTATGCGGCGGTTGCCAGCGTGATTATCCTCGCTTACTTCTGGAAGAGCAGTGGCCATAGGCCGCTGCAGTACATAACAGGATAGGGCGGACGCTTGCCCCAGGACGGCCTGTCCTGTAGAAAAAACGAGTCGGCACCCCGGGTATGTCCAAGGGATGGAAGTTAAACCGTTTCTGCCGTCACGCACAAGTTTCGACGTGAAGTTTCGACGCGGACCATCTGTCACCCTTTATACGGTCGAATCCTGAACTCCCCACCCGGCGACCAAAACATAAGGGAATCGATTGCAAGATTCTTTTCCAATCAGTAAGGAGATTGCGGCAATCAGAAAATTGCACCCCATTCGCCCAATCCTTAGGATAGCTTTATAACAGCAGCCTTCGCGAGAAACCCGGCGGCCTTACCTTCGATAAGGCCATTTGGAATGTCGGGATGGGCGGCATGAGGGTGGATGAACTTACAAGTCGCGCTGCACCACCGGAGCCAGTATCGCTACGAAAAAGCGGTAGCGCTCGGTCCCCAGATCGTTCAATTACGTCCGGCTCCCCATTGCAGAACGCCGATTCTCAGCTATTCCCTCGACATCAAGCCGGTAGAACATCTTCTAAATTGGCAGCTCGATCCTTATAACAATTACGCTGCGCGGGTGCTTTTTTCACAGAAGACCAACGAGTTTGTAGTGGATGTAAATCTGATTGCGGAGCTGATCGCGTTCAATCCGTTCGGTTTCGTGCTTGAGCCTGGGGTTCAGGACTATCCGTTCAAGTATTCCCCCGAAGTGTTCAAGGACCTGGAACCCTATTTGTCTGCCGAAGTAGCGGGTGCCAGGTTCCAAGGTTTTCTGGCCGAGATTGCGAAAGAAACGCGGGGAACGATCAGTTTTCTGGTCGAGCTAAACCGGCGAATCCGCGATCGGATCGCTTATATAGCGCGGCTGGATACCGGAATCCAAAGCTGCGAAGAGACTCTGGAAAAAGGCAAGGGCTCGTGCCGCGATTCGGCGTGGTTGCTGGTGCAGGCATTGCGGCACTTGGGAATCGCGGCCCGCTTCGTCTCTGGATATCTGGTTCAGATTGCGGAAGAGGGAAGTGATGAAGCCGATTCTGCGGCCTTCCACGCCTGGGCAGAGGCGTTCCTGCCGGGGGCCGGTTGGATTGGAATGGATCCGACCTCGGGTTTATTTGCCGGGGAGGGACATATTCCATTGGTCTGCACTCCGGACGCTTCCCGGGCCGCGCCCATTGAAGGCACGGTTGAACCGTCCAGGGTTGATCTGAGCTACTCGATTTCCATTCGTCGGCTGAATGAAGCTCCATCTCCGGCAAAGCCGTTTTCGGATGAGGAGTGGGCGCAGGTGGAAAAGGTCGCAAACAAGGTCGACGCCGATCTGGAGATGGAAAATGTCCGGCTCACCATGGGCGGGGAGCCGACTTTTGTCGGGATCGATGAGCCGGAAAGCCCGCAGTGGAACATCGATGCCGCGGGCGCGATTAAACGCAGCCGGGGCTTGGCCCTGATTCAGAGTCTTCGCGCGAGAATTGCCCCCGGTGGCATGCTTCACTATGGGCAGGGCAAGTGGTATCCGGGGGAGGCGTTGCCACGCTGGGCACTGAGTTGCGCCTGGCGTACGGATGGAGTTTCCGTTTGGGAGAATGTTGCCCTCATCGCGCGCGAGGATTGCGACTATGGTTTCTCTGCGCCCGATGCATTGCGATACATGAATGCCCTCACCCGCCGATTCCAGGTGAATTCAGAAAATGTTTTGCCAGCGTTCGATCCCGGTAGTGTCGCCATCGATCCCGTCGGATATATTTTGCCGTTACGGCGCCGTCAGTCCGATGGGGCGCCCTTCTGGTCGAGTCAATTATGGTTCCCGCGTTCCGAGAGCGTGACCTTGTCATCCGGAGACTCACCTATCGGCTATCGCATACCTACGGATTTGATTCCTTGGGTTGCACCCGATGCGTTGAGCTATGAATACGAGGCGGCTCCGTTTTCCGATCGAGTGAAGCTTCCGCCGGTGCGGTCCAGCCGATTCGAGCTGTTCGAAAAAAATCCGGCGCGCGATCCGCTGCCGCCGCTCCCGGCAACCGCCGAATCCGCACCTGAGTTGATTCGTCCCGCGCTGTGCGTACAAGCCCGCGAAGGGCGGCTGCATATATTTCTGCCGTATGCATCTTCTCTTGCCGATTATCTGGACCTTCTCGCTGCGGTCGAAGATACGTGTCAGCATCTGCAGATTCCAGTGTGGCTGGAGGGTTACCCTCCGCCGCCCGATCCGAGATTGCGATCATTTAGTGTGACCCCCGATCCCGGAGTTTTGGAAGTGAACCTGCCGCCCGCAGGCAACTGGGCCGAACTCGAGGAAATTAATGTTGTGCTGTTTGAAGAAGCGCGCCGTAACCGGCTTACCGCGGAAAAGTTCGGTTACGACGGAACTCATTTGGCAACCGGCGGGGGTAGCCACATCGTGATTGGCGGCAGCACTTTACTGGATAGCCCATTGCTGCGGCGTCCTGATCTATTGCGCAGCATGCTGGCTTTCTGGCAAAACCACCCCTCGCTTTCGTATTTATTTTCCGGAATGTACGTTGGCCCCACCAGCCAATCTCCGCGGGTGGATGAGGCGCGCACCGATGCCCTCTACGAACTCCAGGTCGCCTTTAGTAATTTGCCTTCGGACGAGTGCCCGCCCAATATTGTGGATGGACTATTCCGCAATTTGCTGGTGGATGTCACGGGGAACGCGCATCGCGCCGAGTTTTGCATCGATAAACTCCATCCCCCGGAAGGGCTGGGTGTCCGCCTCGGCTTGCTCGAATTGCGTGCCTTCGAAATGACGCCGCATGTCAAAATGGGTTTGCTGGAGATGTTGCTGGTGCGCGCTCTGGTCTGCATGTTTTGGAAACGGCAGTTAGATGGTGGACTCGTCCCTTGGGGCACAGCGTTGCATGATCGGTTCATGCTGCCGAATTTTGTGAGGCGCGATTTTTTCGAGGTTCTTGCTCAGTTGCGCCAATCGGGCTATCTCTTCGAAGAGAAGTGGTTCGGTTCCCATCTCGAGTTTCGCTTTCCGGAGATTGGATCGATGATGGCGGAAGGAGTTGGGCTTGAACTACGGCATGCCCTTGAGCCCTGGAATGTGCTGGCAGAAGAGACGAATTCCGGACGAACCGTTCGCGCCGTGGACTCCTCGCTGGAACGGATGCAGGTGAAGGTGTCCGGTTTCATGGCTGATCGCCACATCGTCGCCTGTAATGGGCGCCGGGTGCCACTTCATCCCACCGGCGAAACGGGTGAAGCGATTGCCGGCATACGATTTCGCGCACGCCGCCTCTCCGCTATTTTGCAGCCGACGGTTCCGGTGCATGCGCCGCTGGTATTCGATGTGATCGATCGCTGGGATCAGCGTTCCATTGGCAGATGCGTTTATCACGTTGCGCCGCCTCACGGTCAGCCTTACCCAGCTCGGCCCTCCGATGCTGCCGAGGCGGGGCGGCGCCGCCGGGAACGCTTCCAGATATCTGCGCCATCAGTCGGACGAGTTACGATTCCGAAAGAAGAGGCCAACGCGGTCTTTCCAATGACTCTCGATTTGCGCTTGCCGCCGCCAGCGCAGCCGTCGTATCGCGGTGATTCGGAGGCCGTTCGATAATGGCAAGTCTTTATCAGACGCCGCTCCGTTACGGAGCCACGTATGATGAGTTGTCGGGGGATGGTGTAACACCCCGGCCGCACTGGGCGCACTTGATGGAGTCGCTTCAGGCGATTGGTCCCGAGGAGTTAGCTCACCGCTGGGCTCGGGCCGAGCGGCGCATTCGCGAGAACGGAATCACCTACAACATTTACGGCGACGAACTAGGGGCCAATCGAGCCTGGCGCATTGACATCCTTCCGTTTTTGATTCCGGCAAATGAATGGCGCGCCATTGAAGCGGGTATTATCCAGCGCGCCCAATTGCTGAGCCTGCTGCTTGAAAATCTTTACGGATCGCAAAGCCTGGTGGCACAGTGCCACTTTCCGGCTGCTCTTCTCTATGCGAATCCGGCATTTCTTCGGCCCCTGGTGGGCGTGCATGTCCCTGCCAGCAGCTATCTGCATTTGCTCGCCGTGGATCTGGCGCGCTCGCCGGACGGCCAGTGGTGGGTGCTGGCCGATCGCACGCAGGCGCCTTCGGGCGCCGGTTATGCGTTGGAGAACCGCACCATCGTCTCCGATGTTTTGCCCGATCTCTTTCGCACTTCGGATGTGTTGCGTCTGGCCCCATTTTTTCGTGCGCAACGCGATGCTCTTACCAGTCTCGCCCAAAAGGCGAATCCCCGCATTGTTTTGCTTACTCCCGGTCCCTACAACGAGACCTATTTCGAACATTCCTATATCGCACGCTATCTTGGATTCACATTGGTGCAGGGTGCCGATCTGACCGTACGTGATCGCATGCGTATCTGAAAACAGTCGACGGGCTGGAGCAAGTGGATGTGATCTTGCGCCGGGTTGACGATAGTTTTTGCGATCCGCTCGAATTGCGCGGCGATTCGCTGTTAGGTGTTCCTGGCTTGGTAGATGCCATCATCGCGGGAAATGTAAAGATTGCCAATGCTCTGGGCAGCGGACTCATCGAGACCGGCTGCGATCATGCCCTTCCTTCCCGGCCTCTGTAGTCATTTATTAGGCGAGAAGCTGAAGCTACCTTCGGTTGCGACCTGGTGGTGCGGTCAGGGTTATGCGCTCGAGTGGGTACTGGACCATCTTGATTCAGTCGTGGTAAAGCCAGCCTTTCCCTCGCGCGGAATGGAGCCAGTATTTGGCGCCGACCTGCCACAGAGCGAGAAGGGTAAGTTCGAGCAGAAGCTGCGGGCTCATCCGCACGAATATGTGGCGCAGGAGCAAATTGCGTTATCGACCACGCCGGTATGGAACAACGGATCGCTAAATTCACGCAGCATGGTGCTGCGGACTTATGTGCTCAATACGGGCAGCGAGTGGGTGACGATTCCGGGCGGCTTGGTCCGAGTCGCCGAAGCGGACGGTTCTGTGGTCTCAATGCAACGCGGCGGCCACAGCAAGGACGCCTGGGTTCTGTGGGACAGTCCGGTGGACACATTCAGCCTGCTGCGTCCGCGCAACGCGCCGGTTGAGCTGCGCCGGGTTCCGCGGGTGGTGCCGAGCGGGGTCGCGGATAATCTTTTCTGGCTAGGCCGATATGTGGAACGGGCTGAAAATGTTGCACGAATCCTGCGCGCCATCGTCCCCCGCGTGCGAAGGGCTGGAGAGGCGGAACTGGAGTGCCTTACCCGCTTGCACAGCTGCATGGAGTCGCGCCACAGCAAGCTGCCCAAGGCGAAGCAACGGCGGCCAACGTCGCTCGAACTCGAACAAGAACTTATTTCGATTTTATCCGATGTAAAACGACCCGACAGTCTTGCTCGTACATTGCAAGAAGTATTCCGCATCGGCGGCAATGTTCGCGAGCGGCTTTCCACCGACATGATGTTCCTGATTGGCCAGTTGAAGGATTCAGTTCCGCCGGAAACAGGAACTCCGTTTCTCGAGTACCCGGCCATCCTGAGTGCCTGCCTCAAATTGCTCTCCGCATTTTCTGGAATGGAGCGCGAGAACATTAACCGCGGCTTGGGCTGGTTGTTTATGACGACCGGCCGCCGCCTAGAGCGGGCGATTTATCTCACCCGCCAGTTGCGTGAGATTACTGCCCCGTCAATTGAGCAATACTGGACGCTTCTGGAATGCCTGCTGGAGGTCGCCGACAGCTCAATGACCTACCGGGCACGCTATTACACGACGTTGCAGCCGCTTGCCGTTTTGGATGTGCTGATGGCGGATGAAAGCAATCCGCGATCGCTGGATTTTCAACTCAGCCATTTGGCCGACCTATATCAAAAACTCCCTCGTCATCTGCGGGGAGACCTGCGGGCCATGCGGAACGCCCTGGCACTTTTGCGCAACTTCGATTTACGAGAATTGAAGTATCCGTTGCCGGGCACCGGGACCGCGGCATCCCGTTCCGACGGCATTGCCCAGTTGGCAGCGTTTCTGCGGGAACTGGAAGGGTTGTTGCCATCCTGGTCGAACAATCTATCCAGCCGGTACTTCAGCCACGCGCGCACTTTGCCGATCACGATAGGATGATGACCTACAAAATTGTTCATCGTACAACTTATCGATACAAATATCCCGTGTCGGTTGGGAACCATGTGGCTTGTTTGAAGCCGCGGTCGTTGCCTCACCATCAGTTGACCCGCAGCAAATTGAGTATTCAGCCGCAACCGGCGACTCTTACCGAGCGCGTGGATTTTTTCGGAAACCGCCTATGCTTTTTTACGGTGCAAGAGCCGCATAAAGAGTTGGTCGTTGAAGCTCGAAGTGAAGTGAAGACAGATGGGAAGGCCTTGCCGTGGCCTACTCATCCATTGCCGTGGGAAGAGGCGGTTCGGTTGCTCCCAGAGGATTGCAGCACAGCCGGTATTGAGGCATACCAATTCATGTTTGAATCGCCGCGCATACGAACGCGGCCGGAGTTCGCCGACTATGCTTTGCAGTCGTTCACGCCCACACGGCCGCTGGGCGAAGCGCTTCTCGACTTGACCGCACGCATTCACCAAGATTTTCGCTTCGATGCGAAAGCCACCAATGTTCGCACTCCTCCCGAGGAAGCATTCAAAAAACGAAGGGGCGTCTGCCAGGATTTTGCACACGTGGAAATCGCTTGCCTGCGTTCCATCAATCTCGCCGCGCGATACGTAAGTGGATATCTTCGAACCTATCCTCCCCCCGGGGAGCCGAGGCTGGTGGGCGCCGACGTATCCCATGCCTGGGTTTCGGCCTATTGTCCCGGAGTGGGTTGGCTGGACGTGGACCCGACCAACAATGTCGTTCCAGCCGATGGCCACGTGACATTGGCGTGGGGGCGCGACTATGGGGACGTCAGTCCGCTGCGCGGTCTGATTTTAGGCGGCGGGGCTCACACTCTCAAAGTCTCGGTTGATATGGAACCACTCAATTCATAAAGTGTTAGCGTACGAACACATTTTTATTTGACCCCGCAATCTACCCGCGTTCTTATCACAACCCGCTGAATCCCGCCAAATAAAGGCTGGGCTGGCGGTGCTGCCTCCGCTTGCGTGCCCGAGAAGTACAATGAGCCGCGAGAAGGTTCCGGATAAAAAAAATGAAAGACCCAAAGATTATAGAGTCAGAAGAAGACGCCTTGAGCGATGATAAAGTGTCCAACTATGACCAGCGATAACAATCATCCCAGGCGACAATTCTTCAAATCCATGGCGACCTTTGGATTGGGCGCAGGTGCAGCCTGGACTCACCGCCTTCCGCTGCCTCCGGGCGCGAACGATAACCAGTCAGCGATGCAGCCGACGGCAAGTCTCCCTTCTCCCGTGATTGTGGGGGATGACTTCCTTCCATTTCGCAAACACACGCTTGACCTTGGTTGCTGTGAGGCGGTCACCGTGGTGGATATGAATCGGGACGGGAGGCTTGATATCGTTTCGGGAGAAAACTGGTATGAGCAGTTGGAGCCTCATCCTGCGGATGGACCCCGCTTCGTGAAACACAAATTCCGGAATTTTTCCTACACGAGTAATTATCTTGAAGACCTCAGTGACTTGGCGATCGATGTCAATGGCGATGGCTACCCGGATCTTGTGAGTTGTTCTTACTGGTCAAAGCCGCTGAGTTGGTGGGAGAATCCGGGCACCTCCGGTCGGCCATGGCAAGAGCACATGATGGAAACCGGCTCGCCAGTGGAGTTCGCTTTTCTAGTGGACATTCTAAACACCGGCAAGCCTCTGCAGTTGCTTCCTCAATTTGGCAATCCGGATTTTCCGTTGGACTGGTATGAACTGGCGGGCAAGGGAGCGGCCAATCCGTGGATCAAACATGAAATAAGCCCCAGGAGTTGGGGGCACGGAATCGGCGCTGGGGATGTGAATGGCGATGGCCGTACCGACATCATTACTCCGAAGGGCTGGTTTGAAGCACCATCCGATCCGCGGAATGGCGAATGGACCTTTCATCCAGAGTTTGATCTAGGCGAAACGGGATTCATTTTTACCGATGACGTGAACGGCGACGGCGTGCCTGACCTGGTCACCAGCCTTGGCCATGATTACGGAATTTTCTGGTATGAGCAGAAGAAGGATGCCAGCGGCAAACGCACCTGGGAGAAGCATCTTATCGACGATGGCTGGTCGCAGGCCCACGCCATGACGCTGGTGGACCTGAATGGCGACGGCGCGCCGTGACATCGTCACCGGGAAACGCTTACAAGGCGCACGAGCATGATCCTGGCGCCAACGAGCCTCTTGGCGTTTATTGGTACGAACCTATGAAAACATCAAAACGCATTCGAATGGCGGCGGCACATCATCGATTACAGCACCCGCGACTGGCGGAGGTTTGCAGATTCCCGTGGTGGATATCGACGGCGACGGCGAGCTGGATATCATCGTCGCCGGTAAATCGGGTCTTTATCTTTTTGAAAACTTGTCTTAGCCCGAAGCATCGCGACCGCGATTCTGGATGAGAGCCGTAAGTACAATCAAAGGAATGTTTTATACGCAAACAACCCATCCGGCGAATGCTCTCGAACACCCATCCCTCTACAGTAAAGCCTGTATATGCCCGTAGTGTAGTTTTGGGTACTCTCCGGTAAATCGCGGCGAGCATCCGGCACCTGCTTTCCTTCTTTTTGGCTTATTCACCCTGCGCCGCGTCTAGTCCCTTTGAGGACGGAATCATTTGCCAAGTTTTGATCAGATCACAACTAGGAGCGTCTGGAATGGCAACTACCACGAACCCGAAGACGAGCATTCTTGGCTCGCTCATAAGTCAGCGTAAAAACGAAATTCTTTCCGAATGGCTGCGTGAGATGAGCGGTGCCGTTCGGCGCAGCGATCTGATGAAGGAATCGGAACTGCAGGCTCAGTGCAGCCGATTCCTCGATCTATTGGTCCAAACAATGAGCATTGCCGGGGCCGGCGTGCAGTCGGGCGCCTATGACGGCTTGCGTGAAATGTTGAGCGAAATTTCCGCCAGCCGCGCCGTGCAGGGGTTTACCGCCCGAGACACGGCGATCTTCGTGCTTTCGATTAAGCGGCCTTTGTTCATTGCGATCCGCGAAGAACTCGGCAAAGATTCAACGGCAATGGCCGACGAAATATGGAATGCGACGGAATTGCTGGATGGGCTTGCCTTGCACACGACCGACGCCTACCTGAAAGCCCGGGAGGAAACCATCCGCCGGCAGCAGGAAGAGATGCTGGAACTCTCCACCCCCGTGGTTAAGCTGTGGGACGGCATTCTCGCCCTTCCATTGATCGGCACTCTCGATAGCGCCCGCACCCAGGTGGTGATGGAGTCATTGCTGGAGGCCATTGTGCGGACGAACTCCCAGGTAGCAATTATTGACATCACCGGCGTGCCGACGGTTGACACCGTGGTAGCACAGCATCTTCTAAAGACGGTGACTGCGGCGCGACTAATGGGCGCGGATTGCATTATCAGCGGGGTGCGTCCGCAAATTGCCCAAACCATCGTGCATCTTGGCATCAATCTACTGGACGTAACCACCAAGGCCACCTTGTCCGATGCTTTTGCCCTTGCGGTTCGGAAGTCCGGGTTTACCTTCGTGCGGCTGGAGAAAAAGCAGGCCAAAGAAAAGCAGCAGGAAGATTAGGGAGGCTTGGGTGGAAAAGATACCAATTCTGCGAATGGGAGAATTCCTGCTCGTCACCATTCAGGTCGATATGCACGATCGGCTGGCGATGGCCTTGCAAGACGATCTGACCCAGCGCATCTGCGAGACGAGCGCTCGCGGAGTTCTGATTGACATTTCCACTCTGGAGATAGTGGACTCTTTTATCGGGCGGATGCTGGGCAATATCGCGGCCATGTCGCGAGTGCTGGATGCGAACACCGTGGTCGTGGGCATGCAGCCTGCTGTAGCTATTACCTTGGTAGAACTCGGCATGTCATTGCCCGGGGTCCGCACTGCCTTGAACGTGGATGCCGGCATGAACCTTCTGCGGGAATCGCTGAATGGCCGAGAGGACACGCACCATGGCAGTAGTCTCTAGCGAAACCCTTCCAGTGGTCTCCGAGCCAGACATTGTGGTGGCGAGACGACGAGTCCGTGAAGTAGCTACCCAGCTCGGTCTTTCGCTGGTGGATTTGACCAAACTGGTTACGGCGGCCAGTGAATTGGCCCGCAATACCCTTATTCATGGTGGGGGCGGGAAGATGACCCTGGAAAACCTGAATGGACCGCGGCTTGGGATCCGGCTTATTTTTCAAGATAACGGACCCGGCATTCCCGACATCCAAATGGCCCTGCGCGACGGCTTTACGACCGGAGCGGGACTGGGCTTAGGGCTCAGCGGAGCTAAACGTCTGGCGAATGAATTCGAAATTGAATCCAAAGCCGGATATGGCACAAAAGTGACCATTACGCGTTGGAAGTAGAGCGTTTGTCCATGATTATCAGGGTTTCCGAGGCTAGCAATACGGGAGAAGCTCGCCGTCAAGCCGCCCTTCATGGGGAGGCGACGAAGCTTGACGAACGGCAGCGCGGAAGGTTGGCCCTTGTGGTTACCGAGATGGCCACCAATCTGGTCAAGCATGCCGGAAACGGAACCATCCTGCTGGAAGCGATAGGCAATGGAACGCGCGGCATTCGAGTTCTTGGACTCGACAATGGGCCCGGCATCCGGGATATCAGCGCGGCCATGGGAGATGGCCATTCCACGGCCGGGACCCTGGGAAATGGTTTGGGAGCGATCAAGCGACAGTCGGATACTTTCGACATCTATTCCGTGCCGGGGACCGGAACGGCAATTCTCGCCGAACTGTGGAACGAAAGGAAAACCAAACCGGAAGGTTCGGCCATAGAAATCGGAGTCGTCTCCGTTCCCATCAAAGGCGAGGAAGCTTGCGGCGACGGGTGGGGCATGAAGAAAACGGCGGATGCAACGCTGCTCATGTTGGTGGACGGCCTGGGCCACGGTGTCTTGGCCTCTGAAGCGGCTCGGGAAGCAGAGCGTATCTT
Source organism: uncultured Acidobacteriaceae bacterium (assembly GCA_963834075.1). Lineage (GTDB taxonomy): Bacteria > Acidobacteriota > Terriglobia > Terriglobales > Acidobacteriaceae > PALSA-270. The sequence continues at coordinate 49,059 of CAWIAH010000003.1, read as the reverse complement.
CGCCGAATCAAAGACCAACTCACCCTCCGCCATTCTGCAGGATGCACATGACGCCTTACGTAAAACTCGCGGCGCCGCCATGGCCGTTGCTGCATTGAACCTGGAAAACGGCCTGGTGTCGTTTGCGGGGATTGGGAATATCGGGACGGTGCTGGTCACCCCCGACGCACGACGTGGGATGACCTCGCACAATGGCATCGTGGGCCATCAAGCCAATAGATTTCAAGAGTTCACTTATCCCTGGATGGCTAACAATTTGTTAGTGATGCATTCCGATGGTCTCAATACCCGCTGGGATTTGAATCCCTATCCGGGGATTTGGAGCAAACATCCCGCGCTTATCGCGGGCATTTTGTACAGGGATTTCTCCCGCGAGCGGGATGATGTGACGGTGTTGGTTGCCAGGAATTCGACGGGAATGGGCGCACTATGAAATTGAAGTTGCTGACCATGGAAATCCGCTACGAGCACGATGTCGTGCTGGCGCGACAACGCGCCCGTCACATTTCCGCGGCGCTGAAGTTCGATGTCCAGGATCAGACCCGGATTGCCACCGCGGTGTCGGAAATCGCGCGCAACGCCTTCGAATATGGAAGTGGAGGATCCATCGAGTTTCAGGTCGAAAATGACGCCGGAAAGATGTTTTTGATTCTGATTCGCGACAAAGGCCGGGGTATCCCCAATTTGCATGAAATCCTTGACGGCAAGTATCAGTCAAAAACCGGCATGGGTCTTGGACTGATCGGGGCCAAGCGCCTGATGGATCATTTTCAGGTTCAGACCGACCTCGGCAAGGGAACGCTCGTAGTATTGGGAAAGACGATTCCCGCCAGGGTTGCCCGTTTTACCGATGCTGATCTTAACGGGCTGCTAAACAAAATTGAGCGCAAACCCTCGGAGAATCCATACGAGGAACTGGAACAGCAAAATAAGGAACTGATGCGGACTCTGGAGGAGTTGCGCGCGCGTCAACTGGAACTCGCGCAACTTAATAAGGAACTTGACGAGACCAATCGCGGCGTTGTGGCGTTGTACGCGGAACTGAATGACAAAGCGGATTTTCTGCAGCGGGCTTCTGAGTTGAAGAGTCACTTTCTCTCCAACATGAGTCACGAATTCCGGACGCCACTGAATTCCGTCCTCGCCCTGAGCCAAATTCTTCTTGATCGGATGGACGGCGATCTAACCGCCGAGCAGGAAAAACAAGTCAGCTATATCCGCCGATCCGCACAAGATCTTACCGACCTCGTAAACGACCTTCTCGACCTTGCCAAGGTGGAGGCCGGAAAGGTTACGATCCGTCCGGCGGCGTTCACAATCGAGAGCCTCTTTTCGACCCTTCGCGGCATGCTCCGGCCTCTTCTCTTCCAGAATTCTTCGGTCGCTCTGGTGTTCGAAGATCCGGTGGGCATTCCGGAGCTCTATACAGACGAAGCGAAAGTCTCGCAGGTGCTGAGAAACTTTATTTCGAATGCTCTTAAGTTCACGGAACGCGGAGAGGTTCGGGTATCGGTGCGCAAAGGTCACGATAATACGGTCGTGTTCGCGGTAGACGATACGGGCATCGGCATTGCGGAAGAGGATCACGAAACGATTTTCGAGGAGTGGGCCCAAGTAGAGGGCAAGCTGCACAAGGTCGCAAAAGGAACCGGATTAGGACTCCCACTTTCCCGAAAGCTATCGCAACTGCTGGGCGGAAACGTGTACGTGAAAAGCCAGGTTGGGGTGGGATCTACGTTTTTTGCCGCTATTCCGATTAACTTTGTGGGGGATACACTGGCGGTTTACGTGCCGGATGTAAAACGGGAACTGGACGGTTCAAAATTGCCCGTGCTGGTGGTGGAAGATAATCGGGAAGCGCTCTTCATCTACGAAAAGTATCTGAAGGGGACGGAATTTCAGGTCATTCCCGCTCCGGATCTTAAAGAGGCGCGGCGTGCTCTGCAGGAGTTTCGTCCCGTTGCCATCGTTTTGGATGTGCTGCTCAAAGGAGAGCATTCCTGGAACCTGCTACAGGAATTGAAGCAACAGGCCTCCACCAAGGACGTTCCCGTTTTCGTCGTCACGGTTGTGGAGAATCAAGAAAAAGCACTTGCCCTCGGAGCAACCGCTTTCCATTCGAAACCTATCGACCGCGGTTGGCTTTTGCGTCAGCTCCAGGCGATTCCGCAACATGAACAGCGGCAAATTCTCATTATCGACGATGATGAGGTTTCACGTTATCTGCTCAAGGGCGCGTTGGCGCAAACTGGCTATCATCTCGTGGAAGCGGCTGGAGGCAAAGAAGGGCTGCGCCTGGCGCGACATTGCAAGCCCAATTTGATTATCTTGGATCTTTCAATGCCCGATATCAGCGGTTTTGAGGTGCTGGATAGCCTCAAAGGGGAGTCTGCAACCCGGGAGATTCCTGTCGTGATTCATACTTCCCAAACCTTGGATAGCAGTGAGCGCGACCGTTTGCACGCCGCGTTGGATATTCTCCCCAAGGAAGCGGGATCACGGGAAAGCGCTGCGGCACGCATTGCGGAAGCGTTGGTGAGAGCCGGTTTACCCCCTAGTTGCAATACTTCGAACGAAATTCATGTGTAGAACTTTCGATGCGGGTTTCCGTACGAGTGAAAATCGATGACTGAAAATACGACCATTCTTACTGTTGATGACAACGACGCCCTTCGCTATACCTTGACCAGAGCCCTGCGCGGTGGTGGGTATAAGGTCATCGAGGCGCGTAACGGCGCGGAAGCTTTGAAAATGGCTGATCAATCACCCGATCTGATCACCTTGGACCTCAACCTCCCGGATTTCGACGGCTATGAGGTGTGCCGCCGGCTCCGAGCCAATCCGCAAACCGCTCATATTCCCATCCTGCACATTTCCGCGACCTTCGTGGATCCCGAGCACCGAGTGCGCGGGCTCGAGGGCGGCGCAGACGCCTATCTTGCGGAACCGATCACGGGAGATGAACTGCTGGCTACCGTAGCAGCGCTGCTGCGCATGAGGCGAGCCGAACGGGAGGCCCGAGAACAAGCTGCGGAAGCCGACAAGGCCAGAAAGGAATTAAAGTCAGCGCACGACGAGCTCGAGACAAGGGTGCAAGAGCGAACCGCCGAACTGGCCAAAAAGAGCGACGAAATTCGCGAGCTAACCGGACGTCTGCTGAGATCGCAGGATGATGAGCGACGTCGTCTTGCGCGGGAGTTACATGACAGCACCGGCCAAATGCTCGCCGCGCTGAAGATAAACCTTGATCTCATTGATGCCGAAACAAACGGCAAGAAACCCGAACTTAAAAAGCTCGTTGCAGAGACCACCGCAATGACCGATGAAATGAGCCGTCAACTTCGTACCATGTCTTATCTTCTTCATCCGCCGCTGCTTGACCATGCCGGCTTGCAATCGGCTTTGCGCTGGTACGTTGACGGCTTCGCTCAACGCAGCGGCATAGAAGTGGAGTTCGAGATGAACCAGGAATTTGCCCGACTGCCGGAGGATCTTGAGATTGCCATTTTCCGGGTCGTGCAGGAATCGCTTACCAACATTCACCGTCATTCCGGCAACACCAAGGCTGTCATACGGCTTACCCAGGATTCGGATCACGTTCACTTGGAGATTGTGGATAGTGGGAACGATCATAGCAGCGGGCCGTCTGCCATGAAATTCGTTCCCGGCGTAGGAATTATGGGTATGCAGGAACGGGTGCGGCAATTTGGCGGGACGTTCGACATTGTGCGGACTGCCGCAGGGACAACTGTGGTCGCCAGCATCCCCGCGAGCAAATTTGTCCGCGAATCTGCCTGAGCTCTATTGGCCGAGACACCTTACTGCGCCGATCATTCGCGTTGACCCGCATCCTGGATACCGGGGCAAGGGACGATCTATACACGATATCCCCGGTTGGCCGAGGATTTTTGCGATGCTATCGTGACTTCGAGGTGATTCAAATGAAAGCAAGTGCATTCCTGATGGGGTTGGGGGTCGGAGCTGGAATCGTGGTCCTTTTTGCGCCGCGCTCCGGGGACGAGACCAGGCAGATTATTTCCGGCAAAGTCGAAGAAGGCCGACGCTATGTCAAAGAGCGGATGGAAGATCTGCGCGGTCGGGCTAGGGAAACCATGGATCGTGGAAAAGAAACTCTGGTGCGTCAGACGGATGCAGTGGCTTCGGCGGCCGAAGGCGCCAAGGAGATATACGAAAGCGTATCCCAGGGCCAGAAGCAATTTCCATAGGCCGCCAAACGTAGAAATGCCCGAAACGCCCCCGATGCGAGGAATTTGGACCCAAGCGACTAAACCACAAGTGAGCAAGCCTGGGGTTCCCAGGCCGTGGGCCAATCAAGAGCCTTGAAAGAACGCGCTTCAGCATGAAACAATGACGCTCTCCCCCGTTCGCTATAGGAGTATCCCCCGTGGATGACAAGAAGCTTCAGGAATTGCGTCAGGCCCTCGCTCGCGCTCATGACCAGGATTTACCTCAAAGCCGCTTTCGGACAATTCTCGCAAGGATCAAGAATAGCTTTTGGCCGAGTGGCCCGACGGCGACCGTGGGCATGCCGGTGAAAGAACAAAAGCGTCGCGACGCCGCGTAGATAGCTGCTACCCCCCGGATGCTGGGTCCCATCCAGACCCACCCGAGCAAAGCTTTGCCTCGCCCAAGTCCGCTCGTCTGTTGCTCGCGGAGGATATTGTCAAACCGAAAGTTCGGATACCCGCACTTTCGCATCTAACGCCAGTTCGTCGAGAACAGGGTCAGATGGCAGCCCCGAACAGTTTGTTCCGATTCAACGCCAATTCGCCAGTGGAAATCATGAAGCGCACCTGGGCGGAAATTCGTACGGACGATGTCTTTGGTCGCGCCGCCCAACTCGCTTATTACTTTTTCCTCGCCCTCTTTCCCTTTTTGATTTGTGTAGTCGCGAGTCTCAGTGTTTTCGGAAATGCGGATCGAGGCCGGGCATTGATCTTTGGACTGTTCGCTCGCTTCCTGCCGATCCCGGCGTTTCAATTGGTTAGCGGCACATTTTCCGGTATTATCCGATCGAGTGGCCCGCTCAAGATGTCATTCGGCATCTTGGTTTCGCTTTGGTCAGCTTCCATGGCCATGGGCGCCGTCATGGACACCCTCAACGCAGCCTACAAGGCGACCGAAAGCCGTTCGCTCCTCAGACAATATGCGGTCGCCATTGGGCTTACCTTTGGGATCGCTCTATTGCTGGTCTTATCCGTACTCCTGGTGCTTCTCGGAGATAAGATCGCGGCAACATTTTCCAGCGGCGGTTTTGTGGTTACCTTGTGGGGGGTCGTCCAGTGGCCACTTGGCCTGGCACTGCTTTTGCTTGGCTTTGCGATTATCTATTACTTTGCTCCGGACTTAAAAAGCAGGCGATGGCACTGGATATCCCCGGGCGCGATAGCCAGCGTGATCCTATTAATTGCCGTGTCCTTTAGCCTGCGAATTTACCTCCGGTACGCTGGCTCCTATGGCACAGCCTATGGATCATTGGGCGCCGTTATCGTTCTACTGCTTTTTTTCTACATGAGTGGAGTGGTGGTACTTGCCGGAGGCGTGCTCAATGGAGTTTTGGAAAGACAGTCCACGGAAACTCATTGAAGACGGAAACTCACTGAAAACCTTTCGCATAGGAGACAAGCAATGAAAGCCGTAGTACTAAAAGATTTTGGCGGTGTGGACAATCTCGAACTGAAGGAAGTCGACGATCCAATAGTCGGCAAAGGGGAGCTACTGGTGCGGGTGCGGGCAACCAGTATCAATCCTATCGATTGGAAAATTCGCAACGGAGCGACTCGGGGAAGAATTGATGTTCAGCTGCCTGCCATCCTTGGGCGTGACCTGTCCGGGGAAGTCGTGCGGGTGGGAGAACAGGTATCCGGATTCACCAATGGCCAACGCGTGATGGGCTTAACGAATCGGACCTACGCTGAATTGGTCGCCGTGAGTGCCGATGCCATGACTCCAATTCCCGAAGGACTCAGCTTTGAGCAGGCGGCCGCGTTGCCGCTCGTAACCACAACTGGCTCGCAACTGATTGAGCGCGCCGTAAAAATCCAACCAGGCCAGATGGTGTTGATCCTGGGGGCTCTGGGCAGCGTGGGCAGAACCGCGGTCCATGTTGCGAAACAGCACAGAGCCAAGGTGATTGCCGGAGTTCGAAAAAATCAAATCAAAGAGGCCAAATCGCTTTCCGCGGACCAGGTCGTAGCCGTAGATGACCCAAGCGAACTGGGAAAGCTACATGGGCTCGACGCCGTCGCGGATACAGTGGACGGCGATGTGGCGACTCGGGCGCTCGCCGCTCTCAAGCAGGGCGGCGTTTTCGGATCGGTCCTGGGAGCGCCCAAAGGAGCCGAGAAGTATGATGTTCGGGTAGAAGCTTTTATGGCACAACCCGATGCCGCGCGGCTGTCTGAGCTGGCACAGGATGTGGCGCAAGGGCGCTTTATGATTCCAATCGCCAAGACGATGCCCCTCGATCAGATCCGCGAAGCACAAACCGAGGCGGAACAAGGCAAAGTGCAGGGCAAGATAGTAATCCTTGTGTCATAGAGAACGCGAATCCAACACCTCATTTATGAAAAAATTGCAGATCTCAATTTGTGCTTACGTGAATCACCCGCCCCGAACTGTAGTTGAGAGATTGCAACAAGAATTACAAGCGCAGCCCCTGCGAAGATTCTAAAGAGGCTAAAGTCCGGTTGACCACGCCACCAATTTATTTATAATCATTCTTATTCAATAATTATGCGCTTCACGCATGAGCAGTTTCGTGAGCTTGCCGGGAAGCATGGCTTGGCGGCCACGCACCAGCGGCAGGTCATTTATGAGGCCGTGGTGGCTGCCCACGGACACTATTCGCCGGAAACCATTTACGCTGAAGTCCGGCGGCGAACTCCGTCCATCTCTCTCGCCACGGTCTACAACAATCTGCGGCTGTTCGTGGACACGGGATTGCTGCGGGAGGTGAGTCCTCATGCTTCCACGTTGCGCGTGGACGGCAATCTTGAACCGCATCATCACCTGGTCTGCACGCGCTGCAAGTCGGTGCAGGATATTGAGAGGTGACTTTGTCGACTTCAAACGGCTGGCCCGGCAGGCGCCGGGCGGCTTCGATTTAACCAGCCGCTGATCGAGGTATTTGGCCTCTGTCGGCGCTGCAGTGCCAAAACCTTAAAGACAACTTCATAAGCGAAAAGAGGAATTTATGTCTGAAGAAAAGCAAGTACTGGCCGGCGTGCCCGGCCCCGGCAATACGGAGCCAGAGGTATCACCCGAATCCAAATGCCCGGTAGTGGGCGGCGCTCGCAGACATACAACAAACTGGACTCCGACGAATGCGGACTGGTGGCCGAATCAGCTGAACCTGAAGATGCTTCACCAGCACTCCCCGCTGTCCGATCCCATGGATAAGGAGTTTAATTACGCGGAAGAATTCAAGAGCCTCGACCTGAATGCCGTGATCAAGGACCTCCATGCCTTGATGACGGACTTCGCAGGACTGGTGGCCGGCCGACTTTGGCCACTACGGAGGGCTTTTTATTCGTATGGCGTGGCACAGCGCAGGCACCTACCGCATCGCCGATGGCCGCGGCGGGGCAGGCTCCGGCCAACAACGTTTTGCGCCTCTCAACAGCTGGCCGGATAACGTGAACCTCGACAAGGCGCGCCGGTTGCTCTGGCCCATCAAGCAGAAATATGGCCGGAAAATCTCCTGGGCCGACCTCATGATTCTCACCGGCAACGTCGCGCTCGAGTCGATGGGCTTCAAGACGTTCGGTTTCGCCGGCGGCCGCGCGGATGTCTGGGAGCCCGAAGAGTACGTCAACTGGGGTCCGGAGACAGAGTGGCTGGGGGGATAAGCGCTATAAAGGCGATCGTGAACTCGACAATCCTCTCGGCGCGGTGCAGATGGGCCTGATTTATGTAAATCCGGAAGGACCCAACGGAAAGCCGGATCCAGATCGCTGCGGCACGGGATATCCGCGAAACGTTCGGCCGCATGGCGATGAATGACGAGGAGACGGTTGCGCTCATTGCCGGCGGGCACACTTTGGCAAGACTCACGGCGCTGCCGATCCCAAAAAGTATGTCGCGCCCGAGCCCGAGGGTGCCTTGATCGAGGATCAGGGCCTCGGCTGGAAGAACAGTTTCGGCAACGGCCACGGCGGCCACACGATCAGCAGCGGCCTGGAAGTGACCTGGACCACCACGCCTACGAAGTGGAGCAACAACTTCTTCGAAAATCTGTTCGGCTACGAATGGGAGCTGACAAAGAGCCCGGCTGGTGCGCAACAGTGGACGCCGAAGAATGGCGCAGGCGCCGGTACGGTGCCCGATGCGCACGATCCCTCCAAGCGTCACGCGCCATCCATGCTGACAACGGATCTCGCCTTGCGGTTCGACCCTGCTTACGAAAAAATCTCGCGGCGCTTCTTCCAGAAATCCGCAGGAGTTCGCAGACGCGTTCGCCAAGGCGTGGTACAAGCTGACGCACCGCGACATGGGGCCTATCTCCCGCTACCTTGGCCCGCTTGTTCCGAAGGAGCACCTGCTGTGGCAAGACCCGGTTCCCGCAGTGGATCATGAATTAATCGGCGAGCAGGACATTGCTGCTCTGAAGGCAAAGATCCTCGCCTCCGGACTGTCGATCTCTCAACTGGTCACGACTGCCTGGGCTTCGGCGGCGACCTTCCGCGGCTCCGACAAGCGCGGTGGGGCAAACGGGGCACGCATTCGCCTGACACCGCAAAAGGATTGGGACGTGAACCAGCCGACGGAACTGGCGAAGGTGCTGCGAAAAGCTGGAGGCGATCCAAAAGGAGTTCAACGGTTCGCCTTCCGGAAATCCAACGGCAATAAGGGCAAGAAGGTTTCGCTGGCTGATCTGATCGTTCTCGGCGGCTGCGCAGCCGTTGAAGAAGCTGCGAAAAAAGCCGGGCACGACGTGAACAGTTCCCTTCTCGCCGGGTCGCACGGATGCTTCGCAAGAGCAGACCGATGCGCACTCATTCGCGTACTGGAGCCGACCGCAGACGGGTTCCGCAACTACCTCACGAGTCGGACATGTGATACCGGCGGAAGAGTTGCTGGTCGATAAGGCGCAGTTGCTGAACCTGACTGCCCCTGAGATGACGGTTCTCGTCGGCGGCATGCGCGTCCTGAATGCTAACTTCAGGCATTCCAAAAATGGCGTCTTCACCAACCGGCCAGAGACGCTGACGAATGATTTCTTCGTCAACCTGCTCGGCATGAATACGGAGTGGAAAGCCTCCACCACTGCGGAAGGCGTGTTTGAGGGGCATGACCGCGCGACGGGCGAGATTAAGTGGACCGGGACCCGTAGCGACCTGGTCTTTGGTTCAAACTCCCAACTCCGGGCAATCGCGGAAGTTTATGCATGTGACGACTCGAAGGAGGCGTTTGTGAAGGACTTCGTGGCCGCATGGCACAAGGTGATGAACCTCGATCGCTACGACCTTGCGTGAACCCGGGCGAAGCAAAAGCTGTATTGGTGCTATTGTTTACATCACCGAACCACAGCGTTTTTCGCTGGCTCGGGAGGGCGCATAACGGACCCTCCCGTTGTCTGCATTTCATTGATAACGCAAGGGCTTAATCTGAATAGTTTGGCGAATGGGACCTGCGTCGGTGTCCCAGACGGGCCGCCGAGCATTTCGAGTCTGCCGCCTCCCGCCGCGGCAAAAGATATAAACAGCGAAAATGCGGAGCCCTGTTGGGTGGCTCCGGCTTACAACTGGTAACTGGCCGCCCCACTGACTGGTAATACCCCGCAGGAATGCCCGAAATACGTGTGTCTCAAAGGGGATTACAGCCTTCTGGGTATTGAGAAGCCGGAGCCACAGGCTGACCATTGGTCTATTCAGTATGCGGAAGAACATCCTGATCGTAGATGACAGTGCGGCGGTCCGGAAAAGCGTCCGGGCCATCTTGCAGGGGAGCTCGGAGCTTGTGGTTAGTGGGGAAGCCGTTGACGGACGCGACGCGGTAGTGAAGGCTCGAGAACTAAAGCCCGATCTGATTGTGCTCGACCTCTCAATGCCGGTGATGAATGGGCTCGAGGCGGCGCGGGAGTTAAAGCGCCTTGATCCAAACATTCCCTTATTGATGTTTACGACTTTCAAGAACGCGCAGGTAGAAAAGGAAGCGATTGCCTCGGGATGTGCGGCGGTAATATCAAAGACAGAATCCCGCCAGCTGCTAGTAGGAATCCGAGACCTATTGGGAACGTCCTCATAGGGCAGCCATCGTCGGCCCGATCTGACTCAAATTAATAACGTACCCTCGTCCAAACTCCACCGGCGGCATTGCTCTCGAGCAAGGAATCCACGATGCAGTTTGTGCGATAGCCATCTTCAAATGTGGCAACCGCCGGAGGGGCGACTTTTGGCATGCCCTTCCCTTCAAGAATCAAGCCGTAGATTTCCGCCATGACATTGCGGAAGGCGTCTGCCCAACCTTCCTGGTGCCCTCCGGGAAGATGGGCATACTTACGGTTGGCGGCGCTCAGGAGGGAAGGATCTTTTGGAAGTAGTTCGTTGGCCTGGTTGGCATGACCGATCCAAAGTTCATTTTGCTGTTCCTGATACCAGCGCAGCGATTCCTTGCGGCCGTTCACCTCGATCCACAGATCATTCTTGTGTCCGGCGCACACTTGCCCGACGGAGAAACAGCCCTTCGCGCCATTATCGAAGCGTACCAGCACGCTGGCGAGGTCTTCGGTGGGATTTTCGAATTCTTCAGTGGGACCCGTAGCCGCGCCGGCGAAGGCCTCGGCGGATTTCTTGGGGCGGCGTCGCGTCTTGGTGACGGTCGTCAGATCGGCGAGCACAGCTTCGATTCGCAGCCCAGTAATATGCTGCGCCAGGTCGCACCAATGCGAGCCGATGTCCCCCAGGGCAGAGGTAGCTCCGCCTTTGGCGGTGTCGAGGCGCCACGAGTAAACGCTTTCGTCAAACAGCCAGTCCTGTAAATAGGCGCCGTGAATAAAGACCAGCCGGCCCAATTTGCCCTGTGAAATCATCTCGCGGGCGTGTTGCACTAGCGGATTGCCGCGATAGTTGAAAGTCACGGCGTGGACAACCCCTGCGTCCTGCGCCGCTTTCCACATGGTGCGGGCTTCGGCGGAGTCGAGAGCGAGAGGCTTGTCGGAAACGATATGCTTTTTTCCCGCGATTACGGCCAGGTTCACCGGAGCGTGCAGGTAATTCGGAGTTGTGTTGTGCACCACGTGGATATCGGGATCGGCGATGAGTTCCTCATAACTGCCGTAGGCTTTGGGAACGTTATATTCCTTAGCTTTTTTCTGAGCGCTTTCCAGCGTGGATGCGGCGACCGCGACCACGTCGACAAAACCAAGGCGCCTTACAGCATCGATATGGTGCGCGCCAACAAAACCTGGACCGATCAAGCCCATGCCAATGCGTCGCATGTATTCCCCTCGTCTTAGGTTATACAAAAGATGTCAAAGGTCGTAAGAAAGCTGAGTCGCGGGTCCATCCGTATCAGTGCGATTCGCGAGTGACCACTGTACCGCGGCAGCCTACCAGGAAATCGAGGTCGGCGCCTTCATTGGCCTGCATCACATGATCCACATAAAGCTGCTGATAACCGCCCTTCATGGGCAGCTCCGGCTTTACCCATTGAGCGCGACGGCGGTCCAGCTCGCCTTGGGGAACATCGAGATGCAAGCGCCGGGCTTCGACATCGAGTTCGATCATGTCGCCATCCAGCACCAAAGCAAGCGGGCCGCCAACCGCCGCTTCGGGGCAAGAATGCAGCACAACGGTGCCGTAAGCCGTGCCGCTCATACGGGCATCGGAGATGCGGACCATATCTGTGATGCCGCGCTTCAAAATTTTCGCGGGTAAACTCATGTTCCCAACCTCTGCCATTCCGGGATAACCCTTGGGCCCGCAATTTTTTAAGACCAAAATGCAATTTTCGTCCACATCGAGATTGGGATCGTCAATGCGTTCCTTATAGTGCTCGATGGTTTCGAAGACAATGGCGCGGCCACGATGCTTCATCAGTTTCGGAGATGCGGCGGAAGGCTTGAGCACGGCGCCATCGGGGGCAAGATTTCCGCGCAATACCGCGACGCCGCCATGTGCTACCAGCGGCTTGTCGAAAGGACGAATCACTTCCGGGTTCCAGTTGGGCGCATCTTTGCAGTTTTCCCAAATCGTTTTCCCATTCACTGTCATAGCATTCTTGTTGATGAGGCCATGTTCGCCTAGCGAGCGAATGACTGCCGGAACGCCACCGGCGTAATAGAAATCTTCCATGAGGAAGCGGCCGGAGGGCATCAGGTCCACCAGCGTGGGAACTTCGTGTCCCAGGCGATCCCAATCATCGAGCGTGACCTTGACCCCGGTGCGCCCGCCAAAAGCGATGTGGTGAATAAGCGCATTGGTGGAACCGCCAACCGCGCCGTTCACCCGAATGGCGTTCTCAAAGGCTTCACGAGTGAGGATCTTTGAAATGCGCAGATCTTCGCGCACCATTTCCACGATACGGCGTCCGGCCAGATGGGCGAGAACATACCGCCGCGAATCCACGGCGGGAATGGCGGCGTTGTGCGGCATGCCCAAGCCAAGCGCCTCCACCATCGAGGCCATCGTCGAGGCCGTTCCCATGGTCATGCAATGACCCGAGGACCGGGACATGCAGGACTCTGCCTGCATGAATTCTTCCATAGTGATCTGGCCGGCTCTTTGCTCTTCGCTGAGACGCCAGACGTCGGTTCCGGAGCCAATATCGTGGCCGCGGTATTTGCCGTTTAGCATGGCTCCGCCAGAGACGACCAGTGTAGGTAGATCGCAGCTGGCCGCGCCCATGACCAGAGAGGGAGTCGTCTTATCGCAACCACAGAGCAGGACCACGCCGTCGATGGGATTGCCGCGAATGGATTCTTCGACGTCCATGCTGGCCAAATTACGGAAGAGCATGGCGGTTGGCCGCAGGTTGGTCTCGCCCAATGACATGACCGGAAACTCAAGGGGCAGACCGCCGGCCTCCCACACGCCGCGCTTCACGTACTCGGCGATCCGTCGAAAATGCGCGTTGCATGGCGTCAGCTCCGACCAGGTATTGCATATTCCGATGATGGGCCGACCGTCGAAAGCGCTGTCGGGGAGACCCTGGTTACGCATCCAGCTGCGGTGGCCAAAGCCATCTCTATCCATTTTTCCAAACCAGCCAGCGGAGCGATACTTGCGCTTTTCATCGGACATGATCCAGTTCTCTCCTTCGCGAAAAAACGACTGAACGATCCCAGCTTTGATCGTCACTTCTTCAAACCAACAATCCTACGGCATTTCTCAGGTTTTGAAAAAGGGGCGACGGGTCGGAGCGCTTTGGGACGGCGCGAGATCATTCAAGAGGCCTTCGCATAGTGTCCCGGCTATGAAATGGCAACTCTGACGAAGTCATCCATATCCTCTAGTTTCTGCATTATTCACGCCCAATTAACCCGATATTCAAATGGCATTCATCTGCCTGTAACAATCCGCCGCTAGCATCGAGTCCGATCAATGACCGATCGCGCTCCCCAACAAATGGCCAAAGACGCTATGTAGAACCTAAAGGATTGCATCGGTCGGTCTGGCGAAATTTGATCTCCTCGAGGATGAGCGCCAGGTCAAGCTTCACGTCTATCAACTAGGAAACCCGAGATTTTTATTGGAGGAATGATAAATGAAGCAGGTCATGGTATTGGCGCTTTCGTTTGCGCTAGCATTGAGCGCCGTTGCGGCACCCGCTCCACAAGATGCGGCCCCTACCCCGCCGAAGCACCGGAAGAGACGCCCGGCGCCGGTGAATCCGGTGACCAAGCGCCTGGATGAGATGCAGCAAGCCATCGGTGCGCAACAACAGCAAATTCAGCAACTTATGCAGGAATTGCAGTCGCGCGATGCGGCCATTCAGCAATTGCAGCAACAGAACGCGCAAGCTCAAAGCGCGGCCACACAGGCTCAGCAGCAGGCAGCGGCCACCGCGGCGCAGACGAACCAGCAGCAGCAGGATGTAGCGGCGGTGAAGAGCGACGTGACGGATCTGAAATCCAATGTCACCAATGCGGCATTGACCTTGCAGGACACCCAAAAACATTTGAATGAGCTGGCGAGCCCGATGGCCCTGCATTACAAGGGCATCACCATTACCCCGGGCGGCTTCCTGGCGGCAGAAACGGTTTGGCGCCAGCATGCATTGGGATCTGACATTAATACACCTTTCAATTCCATCCCCATGCCCGGGAGTTCTCAGGACCAAATGTCGGAGTTCTTTGGCTCCGGCCGTCAGTCACGGGTTTCCTTGTTGGCAGAAGGGAAGCTGAGCAACGCCAAGCTGACCGGCTACGTGGAAGCGGATTTCCTCTCCGCGGGAGTGACCTCAAACAACAACGAGAGCAACAGCTACACCTTGCGGCAACGGCAAATGTGGGGCCAGGCGGCTCTAACTAATGGCTGGAGCTTCACTGGCGGCCAAATGTGGAGCCTGGTTACGGAAACCAAAAAGGGCGTGGATAATCGCAGCGAAGCACTCCCCATGACGATTGACCCGCAATACCACATAGGGTTTAGCTGGGCCCGCCAATACGGATTCAGGGTATCCAAGAATTTCTCCAACAAGTTCTGGTTAGCCTTCTCGGCGGAAAATCCGCAAACGACCTTCACCCAGCACGGCGCTTCCAATAATTTCCTGGTCGGTTCCGCAGGCGCTAGCGGCGGTCTGTACAACCCGAGCTCCACCTATTCCTTTAACTACATGCCGGACTTCGTGGTCAAGACCGCCTTCGAACCCGGCTGGGGACACTACGAGATTTTTGGGTTGATCAGCAACTTCCGCGACCGGATATTTCCGAATGCTGTAGTTGTGTCACCGGCGACACCCTCGGCGGCCGGAGCTTTTAACGACGTTAGAACAGGTGGCGGAGTTGGTGCCAACATTCGCGGCTCCTTTGCTAACAAGCATGTAGATCTGGGCCTGCACTTCCTCGGCGGCGACGGGATCGGCCGCTACGGAACGTCAGGATTACCCGATGCGACGATTCGTCCTGATGGGACTTTTGCCCTGCTTCGCTCCTACCAGGGGTTGGGGACCCTCGAGTTCCACTATCCGAAGGCGGACATTTACTTCAACGTGGGTACTGAGTACGTCGGCCGGGACGCATCAGCTAACGCAAGCGGTTCCTTGGTCGGCTATGGATCGCCTCTCGCCAATAACTCTGGTTGTCTCGACGAAACCCTGCCGGGTACGGCAACATCCGGACAGTTCCCGACGTCCTCCACAGGGTTTCTGCCCGGCGGCCTGTCGGGCTGCACGGCGGATACCCGGAGCCTGGTTGAAGGCACTGCCGGCTTCTGGTTCATCTTGTACAAAGGGGAAAAGGGGAAGTTGCAGTTTGGACCGCAATATTCGTACGTCACGCGTAACACCTGGGCTGGCAACAACAGCAACGCAACCGCAGCGGGTGCCAGTCCGAGTGGAACGGAGAACATGATCTTGACTTCCTTCCGCTACTACCTGCCGTAATTTGTATGTCCTCTGGCTCCCGCGCGGTTCCGGCTCACGGGCCGCGCGGAAGGCATGTAAAGCCCTTCTGCCCTGGGCCAGGCCTATCCCTTCCCGAAGCTTTTTCACAAATCCGGACAATTTTGACACAACCACCTTTTCGGACGCTCAATCTAAAGGCTAACTTCGCCAGCTAGCCCGAGGTGATTTATGCCCTCGCCGAGGAGCGGTACGACGAAAGAGACACGCCTCCTTCGTTTCGATTGGACGTTCAACTCCACGATTTGCTTACTAAATCTCCAGCCCCGCGGCCAATTCTGCTGCCAGACCGGGCCAATGAGTCCTTTCCCGAGCCGGTTTTCCCGCAACTGGTGCAGAAGCAATACAAATATGGCTATGCGGTGTTCTTTAAAATCAATATCTGCCGCAATAATTTAGAGAATGTCAAGCAATTGACGGAGATCGCGCGGGAGAATGGCATCGCGACCGACTATCACATCAACGAATCGCCGATGATCGAGCAAAGCCACTTTAAGCATTACAGAGGAGAACGGATACCTTCATTTATCCCGATGACTGGCCGAGGGTTGATGAACTGGTGGACTGGCTCATTGAAAAGAACAAAGCGGGGTACAAAATGGTTAATTCCGTGAAGCGTCTCCAGGACATGAAAGAGTCCATGCGCGGAAAAGTCGAGCCCTGGAATTGCCGTGCCGGTCAGAATTCGCTGATCGTCCGCGTTGACTGCACATTAGCGCCATGTTTCCCCATGTACTCGGCGACTCACGACTGGGGCCAAATCGACAACCACAAGTTCGACGTCTCACAATTAGACGAAATGAAGACCTCCTGCCAGAAACATTGCTTCTCGACCTTGAATCATAACCTTGGTTTCTGCTACAACGATAGCAGGGTTGTCAGGTGGGTACTAATGTAGGCCGCTCATGGATTTCAAGGAGTGAGTGGCAGCTTCGCTTAATCGTCTTCGCCTTGGGGCAGTTTCGTTCTTCCAGATGAGTGGGAGGATGCAGTTTTGCTAATGCCATGCGCCCCGGGATTTCGTCCCTACGATCTCCTGACGGTGTAAACATCGAACCTCCTAGTCGTAAGTTACTTGGAGTTTCTGATGCGCTCTTATCGCAGTCTTTTATTGCTCGATGCTTTGCCGCCGTGTAAGCGTCGGCAGAAGCCTGCGCCCCGCCCGGGTTACAGTCCCTTCAGTTTTTCACGAGTGGCGCTATTCTGCGCCGCAAATACCTTTCACCTTCAAACTTCACAAGCCGGAGGACAGAATGGCGACTAATCTCGTTCAAATAGAAAATGATCAGGAAATTAAAGAGCGGCTGGCGGCGAAACGGGCCCAGTTGCGCCAAATCGCCGGCCTCGACAAGCCGGATCATTTCCACCGCCCGGTGGAGCGCGCGTTCACCGCGGAAGAACGCAACAAGGTCACGATTCTGTTCGGGGGCTTCACCTGGAAGCACGAGGACTTGATTCGCGCCGTCTTCCAAGGCTGCGGCTACCGTTGCGAAAAGTTGCCCGTTCCCGATGTTCCGGCGTTCCAGACCGGAAAAGAGTTTGGCAACAATGGCCAGTGTAATCCGACCTATTTCACAGTGGGAAATCTGGTGCAGTATCTCCAGTTCCTGGAAAAGGAAGGCATTCCGCGCAAAGACATTCTCGACAATTACGTTTTCTTCACCGCCGGATCTTGTGGTCCCTGCCGCTTCGGCATGTATGAGGCGGAATACCGCTTCGCGCTGAAGAACGCGGGATTTGACGGCTTCCGTGTGCTGCTGTTCAAAGACAGCGATGGCATCAAGGCGGCATCCGGCGAGCCCGGTCTGAAGTTCACGGTGGACTTTGGCTTTGGCATGCTGAATGCCATGCATCTGGGCGATGTGATCAACGATTTGATTTATCAGATTCGTCCCTTCGAAGTGAACAAGGGTGATACCGATCGCGTCTTCCGCGAGATGGTTGACGGCCTGTGCGACGATTTGAGAAAGCGCAAGTCCTATGAAATTGAGGAGCGCGCTCCCAACTGGGCCAAGCCAAAATTCAAGAGCAACAAGATTTTGCGCAACACCTTCAACGTCTTCGGCAAGTGGCACGAGCATATGTGGGGCAAGGACTATCTCAGCGCCCTGAAGGCCGCGCGGGCTCGCATGGACACCATTGAGGTGGATCGCACCAAGGTGAAACCGGTGGTCAAGATCACGGGTGAATTCTGGGCGCAGATTACCGAAGGCGATGGCAACTTCCACATGTTCGACTTCCTGGAACGTGAGGGCGCGCAAGTCATTGTCGAGCCGATCGCAACCTGGGTCGCCTACCTGATGTATCAGGCCAAGGCGCACGCTACCGCTAAGTGGCCGGTCAATCGTCCGCACAAGAATCCGGAGTGGTACGAATTCAAAAAGCAGTTCGCCAACTACATCGGCCTACGCAAGAAATTGTGGGGCATCGGCGCCGGCCAGCGGATGTGGAATTTCTTCTATCACCGGACCATCAAGAATATGGGGGGCATCACGCATCACCTGGTCCCGCAGACTGAACTGGCGGAGATGGCCCATCCTTTCTACAACCAGTTCGCCCGTGGCGGCGAGGGCCATCTGGAAGTGGGCAAGAACGTGTACTACACCGTGCACAAGCTCTGCCACATGGTGCTGGCCCTGAAGCCCTTTGGCTGCATGCCATCGTCGCAGTCCGACGGCGTGCAATCGGCAGTGATCAATAAATTCAAAGACATGATCTTCCTGCCGATCGAGACCTCGGGTGAAGGCGAAGTCAATGCTCACAGCCGGGTGCAGATGGCGCTGGGCGAGGCGAAGATGAAAGCAAAAGCCGAGTTCGAGCAATGTCTGCAGAAGACCGGCAAGACCATGCAGGAGATTCGGGCTTATGTTGACCAGCATCCCGAACTCAAGAAGCCTTTCTATCATGTGCCACACCGCGAGGGCGTGACCGGAACAGCGGCACAATTCATCCTTCACGTAAGTGAGCGGATCGACAAGGACACGCGGTTCTGGAAGCGCTCGCGGGTGCCGGGAGTGCAGGTTCCGGCTACCGCCAGCGGCGACTAGGTGGCCTTTGTCGAGTTTTGTCATTCCGAGCGCGGCGAGGAATCTGCTTTTGAACGAGAAGAAGCGGATTCCTCGGACGGATGGCTCTCGGAATGACTTAATAGTTCTCCAACGCAGGAATCGGCAGCCAGTTTATCGGGAGAAATAATGCACGATCATAAAGGTCCTTCCCTCGTCCAGATCGCTCCAGTCCCGCCAAAACCCCAGCCCGTGACCAAGCCGCACGACCACGTCACCAAGTTCATGGTCGGGCTGGATGTGGGTTCTACCACGGTAAAGGCAGTTGTCGTGGACGCGGCTACCGATCAAATTTTGTGGCAGGACTACCAACGGCATGAGACCAAGCAGCCGGAAAAGACTCTGGAATTTCTGCGCCGCATGGAGGCCGATAGCGGCATCAACCGGCACAATACGCGCATGTTTTTGACCGGTTCCGGGGGCACGGTCATCGCCGAGCAGATTGGCGCGAAATTTGTACAGGAAGTAACGGCAGTTTCGCTGGCTGTCGAAAAGCTGCATCCCGAGGTTTATTCGGTCATTGAGCTTGGCGGCCAGGACGCCAAAATCATTGTATTCAAAGACGACGCCGATACCGGACGGAAGAAGAAGATCCCGTCCATGAACGACAAATGTGCCGGCGGTACCGGCGCGGTCATCGACAAGATCAATGCCAAGCTGAAAATTCCGGTCGAAGAATTAGCCGAGCAGGGCTATCACAACATCAAGCTGCACAAAGTCGCCGGCAAGTGCGGGGTCTTCGCCGAGACCGACATTAACGGCCTGCAGAAGGTCGGCACGCCGTCGGATCAACTGATGGCATCGTTGTTTGAAGCCATCATCCTGCAAAATCTGAGCGTGCTGACGCGCGGTCACACACTCCGCCCGCATGTTCTGTTGCTGGGAGGGCCGAACACTTTTATTCGCGGCATGCGTGAGGCCTGGCAGGCCAACATCCCGCGTATGTGGAAAGAGCGAAAAGTCGAGATTCCCGAAGGTGCCAAGCCAGAAGAGCTGATAAAGGTTCCGGACAACGCCCAGTATTTCGCAGCACTGGGGGCGGTCGAATTCGGCAAGAGCGAAGACGATTGCGTGGGTTGCTACCGCGGTTACGATCAACTGCTCCACTACATCGACTACGGGCGCCAGGAGGAGAAGTCGAAATCCGGCGCCAGCGGCCTCGTGAAGGAACCCAGCGAGCTTGACGTGTTTAAGCAGCTTTACCGCCGCAAGAAATTTGTTCCAGCAACTTTCCAGAAAAATTCCACTGTGGCCGGTTTCGTGGGCATCGATGGCGGTTCCACCTCTACCAAGGCTGTATTGCTCGACGAAAACGGCGACATTCTGTGCAAGGCTTATCAACTCTCAAACGGCAATCCCATTCAGGACACGATTGATATGTTCGAGAACCTGCGCGAGCAGGTCGAGCAGCAGAATGCCAAGATGGAAGTTTTGGGGGTCGCAACCACCGGTTATGCCAAGGACATTCTCAAGGACGTTCTCCACGCGGACGTCGCCCTAGTGGAAACGGTGGCCCACACCGAATCGGCGCTGAAGTTTTACGAAGATCCCCACGTCATCGTGGATGTCGGCGGTCAGGACATCAAGCTGATTGTTCTGCACAATGGTCGCGTGAAAGATTTCAAACTGAATACACAGTGCTCGGCGGGGAACGGCTACTTCTTGCAATCCACGGCCGAGGGATTTGGTCTTAAAGTGGATCAGTATGCCGACCTGGCATTTTCCGCTAAGGCCATGCCAATATTTGGCTACGGCTGCGCGGTCTTCATGCAGTCCGACATTGTGAACTTCCAGCGCCAGGGCTGGCGGGCGGAGGAAATTCTCGCGGGATTGGCCGCGGTTCTTCCCAAGAACGTTTTCCTGTACGTTGCCAGTATTCCAAACTTGGCGGCGCTTGGCTCGCGATTTGTGCTTCAGGGCGGAACTCAGAACAATTTAGCCGTGGTCAAAGCCGAGGTGGACTTTATCCATTCCAGTTTCCGCGCGGCGGGCAAGAAGCCGGAAGTGATCGTGCACGAGCATTGTGGAGAGTCGGGCGCGATCGGCGCGGCGGTGGAATCGCTCCGCCTGTGGCGTAACGGATTGCGCACCTCTTTCGTTGGATTGGAGGCCGTCCGCAAGATTGAATACCGCACCACCCGCAACGAAGAAACTCGCTGCCATTTCTGCAAAAACGATTGTCTGCGCACGTTCATTGACATTCGCACCGAAGCGAAAACTGATCTCAGCTTCGTACCTATCGAAAAAGTCACCAAGGTTCCGCTGATGCACGGCGAGCAAAGGCTCATCATCGCCACTTGCGAGAAGGGCACCGTCGAAGATGTCAACGACATGAAAGACATCAAGTCGGAACTCGACAAGATCAAAGCGAAGCATCCGAATTTTGTCGATATGGCGGCGCATGAAGTGTTCCGTCCGGTAAACGCGAAGAGCGTTGCCGATCCCTTGCCGACGCGTGGCTGGGCGGGGTGGGCAAAGGGCGTCAAGGAACGCCGCGATCTGATGGAGAAGCGCAAGACCTTGCGCATCGGCATTCCGCGGGTGCTGAACATTTACACCTATGCGCCGCTGTTCAACGGATATTTCGAAAGCTTGGGCATGCAACCGGAGAATGTCATTTATTCCGATTACACAACCCAAGAACTTTATCGCGCGGGCGCGAACCGCGGCGCGATCGACCCTTGTTTCCCGGCGAAGATCGGTATCTCGCACGTCTATAACCTGATCCAGGAGAAGCACCGCAAGAAGGCGCTCGACGCCATCTTTTTCCCGATGTACGACGTATTGAGTTCACCGCTGGTAAAAATTGTCGCCGCGAACGCATGTCCGACGGTGACTGCCACGCCTGAAACTGTGAAGGCTGCCTTCACCAAAGAGAACGATGTTTTCGCCGAGCACAACATCAAATACGTTAATCCGGTGCTCAATTTTGCGGATCGCAAGCTGTTCGCTTATCAAATGCTGCAAGCGTTTCAGCCGATCATGGGCTTGTCTGAAGAAGAAAACGAACGCGCGGTTGAAGTCGGCTTTAACGCGTTAGAGGATTACGAGGCAAGCATCCGGAAACGCGCGCGCGAGGTGATGGACCAACTGGAGCGCGAAGATGGCATTGGCATTGTGATGCTGGGCCGGCCCTATCACCATGATCCCGGATTGAATCACGAAATCATGGAAGAGTTTCAAAAATTGGGCTATCCGATCTTCTCGCAGAATACCCTGCCGCTCGATGAAGATTTGCTGGAGCGTTTATTCGGCGACGAAGTACGCGCCGGCGCGATCACTCATCCGCTTGACATAACGGATGCCTGGAAAAATTCCTATTCATGCAGCACCAACCACAAAGTGTGGGCGGCGAAGTTCACAGCGCGCCATCCTAACCTGGTCGCGCTCGAGATTTCCAATTTCAAGTGCGGCCATGACGCACCCATCTATGGAGTCGTGGAAGGCATCATCGAGCAATCTGGCACGCCATACTTCTGCTTTAAAGATCTTGATGAGAACAAACCGTCCGGTTCCATCCGCATCCGTGTTGAGACCATTGACTACTTCCTGCGCCGTTACAAGGAAGATGTCATCAAGCGGCGCAAGGCGGAGCAGGACATTGAAGCTCAGTTAGCCGCCTATGAGGCTGAATTACGCGGCCAGGTCGAGCAGCAAGCGCAAGGCATGGCAGCGGACTGAGGTGTTCGCCTCTTCGCCTGGATAAGATTCGATGCGTGGCGATAGGTCACGTTGGGGAAGCGTTTCGCGTTGAAGTCGCTCGATATTGAAATCAAACCCTGAGCCTCTGGAAACTTCCGAAATTGTTGTGAACTCACTCAGTCTCGCTGCAACTTTGACCGCCCCGCACAGCTAAGGAAATAACATTATTCGAATCCACGCCAGCGAGCTGAGATCACCGCTTCCCAGGGGTTAAAGATGATTGCGGCAAGCGGAACCGGGCAGCCGGCTGATCTAAACAATGCGCTGGCCGCCGAACGGACCTTTCTAGCGTGGATTCGCACTGGCCTAGCTTTGATGGGATTCGGCTTTGTGGTGGCTCGATTTGGATTATTTCTGCGGCAACTCCAGTTGATCGACCACGCGCCCGCAGCTCGCTCCTACGGTCTGTCGGTTTGGTTTGGTACCACCCTCATCACATTAGGGGTAGTGGTCATTAGGGATAGTGGTCATTCTTCTTTCGGCATGGCATCACCGTCGGCTTGCGCTCGAGTTGGATCGAGGAGAAACTCCGTCTCCTCGCCGTCGATGCAAGCTGTCTTGATCGCTGTATTCCTGGTTTTTGGTCGGACTCGCAATGGCGATCTATGTGGTTTCCGTGCCGGGTACTGCCAATCTGCGTCGCGAAAATAACGAGGAGGTCTCCATGGCATCGAAAACGGCTAAGGGCGTCATCGACCGGCCAAGCAATCACTCGGTCGAGCAGACGGTGGAGAAGCTTAAGAATATTTTGCAGTCGAAGGACGTTACGTTATTCGCGCTCGTCGATCACAGTGGCGAGGCGGAAAAGGTGGGAATGAAAATGCCTCCCACCAAACTCTTAATCTTCGGCAGCCCAATAGCTGGAACGCCCCTCATGCTGGCAGCTCCCACCATCGCCATCGATCTCCCCTTGAAGATTCTGGTTTGGGAGGACAGCGAAGCAAAAGTCTGGATTTCGTACAACAGCCCGGAATACTTGCAAGAGCGGCATGGTCTTCCACAAAACTTACTGCAAAATATCGCGGTCGTAGAAATGCTGGCGAGCAAAGCCGGCGAATGATGCACTCAGGTACACGCTAAGAATAAATTTTTGATCAGGGAGACAAACATGGATTCCCGCCCGCGCTACAGTCGCAGAAGTGTTCTTAAGTCGAGCGCTCTGGCACTGCTCCCCTTCGGTATTTCCTCGGGACCTCATGCGTCGGAGGACCACTCGCCGATGACGGCGAATGGCGGTACCGACCCGTATCCCATTCCCTGGCTGGACAAGAATGGCAGCCACAATCAGCCGGCGGGGCCGGATCTGGAGCCTTCGCATATCTACCATTTTAAAGGTCGAGTCACCCGCTCCAGTACACTTACGGGCGCGGGGACTGACAATCGAGGAAATCGGATAGCATTCGGCAGCCCCACCACCGATTTTGGAGCGATGCAGGGAGAATATTGGGCGGCTCGTACCGCGCAGCGAGGGACCTTCACGCATATATGACTTACCCTGTTCCGGGGGCCGGCGCTCCCCGCGAATCAGATTCACGATTGCCACCCTCCGATCGCGCCGTCGGGGCTTTATTGGGTGGTTCCTGTCCCTGAGCGGTGCCTGACCGTTAGCCCAGACGGAAGCACATTCACCCCCGAGATGAAAAACGTTTCGGTGGTTGACCAACCGCGCTGGCCCGCACTCGACTCCATCGCAACTCCAGCAAGGATGAGTTTCAAGATGGTCTGGATATCCAGCGGCGAGCCGGTGAAGTATGACGATCCTTCCAAACACTCCCGATTCACGGGTACTCGCGCTGTTTGTCAAATGGAGGCGGAGGTTAAGGTGCCTTCCATCGGGTTTTCTTGGAAGTCCGATCCACGGAATACGTCAAAGTGCGCCTTTGCCATCATGGGGGAAGAAGTCAACGGCCGCTATTACTACAGTTGAGAGCGTAAAATCACTGCTGCATGGGCCCCGAGAACGAACTGCCGGACAATTCCACGCCATTATTCCCGCAAGACGTGCTATCCCGCCACGGATACAAGCAGGAGCTCAAACGCGAGATTGGCTGGTTCTCCAGTTTCTCGATGAGCTTCTCCATTATTGCGGTTACGACCGGTCTTTTCGCCACGTACGGGGTGGGATTGCAAACCGCCGGACCGGCTTTTATTTGGACTTGGCCGATTGTCGGAGTCGGACAGCTTTTGTTGGCACTGGTCTTCGCTAAGCTGGCACGCCGCATTCCTCTCTCCGGTATGGCTTACCAGTGGACCCGGGAACTGGGAGGGGATTCAATTGCCTGGTGGGCGGGCTGGCTGATGATTATTCAGGTGCTCACGGGATTGGCCGCAGTATGTTACGCACTGGCCAGCTATAGTCTGCCAATGCTTGGAATCGCGGGAAGCGACCGCAACATTGTTACCGCGACCACGGTGGTTCTCATAACGATTGCAGTGATCAATCACATGGGCGTCAAGGTCACGAGTCTGGTCAATGACGTCATGGTACTGGCGCAGATTGTCGTGATTCTCGTGGTAGGCATTCTTTTGTTGATTCTGGCCACGCGGCACCATACCAACTCATTTCATTTCCTATTTACCCATCCCGGACACCCGGGCGGAATCGCCTTCCTCGGTCCGCTGGCATTTTCTTCGCTGATGGCGGCGTGGACGATCACCGGTTTTGAGAGCGCGGCTAACCTCGCCGAAGAAACCAAATTGCCGGAGAAGCGAGTTCCTTTCGCGATTGTGTCGTCGGAAATATTCAGCGTGATTATTGGCTTCATTATCCTGCTTGGCTTTACTCTGGCGATTCCGTCGCTTGAGGTTGCCAGCAAAGATCCTGCGCCGTTTGCCTACATCATGGATCATCATTTTCCTCACGTTTTTACTAATGTGGTGATGGCGATCATCCTGGTGGAAATCTATGCCTGTGCGCTGGCCAACTTAACAATTTTGGGCCGCGTGGTGTGGGCCATGTCCCGCGATAGCCAGTTGCCTGGTTCGACCTGGTTCGGAAAGCTCAATTTTCATAAAGTTCCCGCCAATGCCATGTGGTTCACCGCGATTGTGGCGGCGGTCTTCACCTGGTGGGCCAAATTCGAAATCGTAATTGCTGGAGTTTCAGGTCTCGCGGCCTATAGCACCTATGTCATGGTGGTCGGTTGTGCCCTATGGAACCGTCCCCATCGCTGGCAGTTAAGCGGCGATGCGGATGAAAGTTCAATTGTGCCGAAGCCGTTGGGCATGGTTACATTGATTTGGCTTCTGATCTGTCTGGGAGCGTTGACGCTGCCTCAGCCCGCATGGATAAACGACAAAGCGATATTGGTAGGCCTGGGGCTCGGACTTTGTCTTTGGCTCGTGACGAGGAAATCGCGGGGAAACCGCGGACCGCATCCGCAGCCCAGCGAGCTGATTCCTCAAATCGCAAATCTGAATGGTGAAATCAGATAAACTGCAAGGCTGGGTTGTACGCACTCTGCCGGCGAATATCTATTAGCGAGGTCCATTCCATCTTCATGCGCGCCCCTACATTCAAACTGGCTCTTATTTCGCTCGTCTTGGCTTTTCTTTCCATTTCTTCCGCGGCTCAAATCAAGCCTTACCGCGTACTGTTGGTCATCTCCGACCAATGGAAGGACCCGCGAAGTTTTCTGGTAAGCGGCGGCGGCGAATTTCAGACCATGGTCACGATGTTCAAGTCTTGGGGAATTCCCTTCGACATTCTGCGTCTCGACCAAACTCTCATGGACCCGAACCAGTTCACTAACTTTGATGGCAGCGCACGCTATGGAGCGATTTTGTGGGATGTTCCCGGCAATTCGCTTTCATCGGCAGATCAGGCTTTGGTGGCGAATGCGGTCGAAAAGTTACACATTTCGCTGATCGCTTTCGGAGACCGGGTTCAGCAACCTGAAATCCAGCGGTTGCTGGGCATCCGCTACAAGGGCGATTACATGCACAGCTCCCACCAAATGGTCGAGGGTGATTCATTCCTGCTGAGAGGTCTAGGCCCCGACCTGCGCGCCCAGGGGCCGTATGTCATTACCATGCACCGGGTACAAGTGGAACTGGCCGGAGCGCAGGACCTGGCGGATTGCGGCGGAATGCCTGAGATTACCGAGCGGGAAATTTCCGGCGACACCCGCGCAATTTGGATCGGCGGCGATTCGGACCAGATGTTGCAGTTTCAACAACTGCGCACCGCATTGCGCCGCGCGGTCACCGAAGCGATCGGCTATGCCCTGGTGAAAACCTGGACCAATGACATCGTTATGACCATGGATGACATGGGCAATGCGCAGAACGCCTGGCTGGAGCACTGGCATTATCCGGCGCTCTCGCAGGAGCAAATCGAAAAGTACATGATCGAGCCGCTGAAGGCCCACCACGCGATTCTGTCGCTGAATATCGTTCCCGGATTTGTGGACGATACCCAGCATCGTATCGTGCCGACGTGGCACGCCCAGTTCACCGACGAATTTGGTACCAAGCAAGACTACGTATCGACAAAAAAAGGCCTGGATGAAGGGATTGCCGCTGGCGTGCTGGAGATCGAAAGCCACGGCTGGACCCATATGCAGCCAGATCTTACGTCGCCTCCAGGCCCGTGGTGGGGTTCCGGGATTAACGATGAGCGTGCGGAAATCGGCTGGTACCGCGAGTTCTACGACATCCGCCGCGACAAGGAGATCCCCGCAGCCGAGCAGAAGTTTCACATGCAGCAATCGCGCGATTGGCTGAAGGCCGAGTTTGGAGTTGACGCTCTGGAGTTTTCGACCGGCGGTAATGGCATTTCCCGTAGCCCCGACAACAATACCTTCAGGATCGCAGCCGAAACAGGTTACGGCTACTACGGCGGATATCTGGGCAAAGATTTAGCGGTCGAAGGCCGCGCCGACTCCAATGCGGACTTCGGCGGAAGCGACGATGTGCCGCTTCTCTTGCCCGCCCTGCCAGACGGCCATGATCGCGGCATCGCGCATGATCCAACCGGTTTTGCCAAAGTGTTCGACAAATATCCCGACCATCATTTCATCGGGTTGGACGAGTACATCGGATACCAGCATGCTGATATTCGAACCGCCGGCGATTCCGCGGATAACGACTTGAAAGTTGTCATCAACTACGATCCGCACTACTGCAGCGCGCTGATTGCAAAGGGTTCAGACTGGCAACTGCATCTATCGGATTGGCAACTCGCGAAGATGAAATTCGCGGCAATCTGGGTTGATGGCAAAAAAGTTGGCGCTGTCCGTCAGGAATGGACACCGATATCGCTGGACGCGGGTCCACAAAGCCACACGCTTGAACTGCACTAGAACTCAGAATACCGTGTCGGTTGGCAAACGGCGAGGGAGCCGAGGTATTTTTCTTTTCAAGGTCCATACTTCTAGACGATCGATCTTTGGAGATCCATCAATGAAATGCACTATTGATATAAGTTGCCAGAGTTTGTGGGTGGTTCTGGCCGCATTCGTCTTGATTCTGCCGGCAGCGGCTATGCCGGTTTCACCCAATACCGCTGAATTGAAGACCGGCTGGCAATTGTCGTCCTCGTGGAATGTGGTTCAGGATGGAAGCGCCATCTCGCAGGCTTCTTACGATTCATCCAAGTGGTACCGCATCACCCGCATGCCCGCGACGGTTCTGGAAATTTTGCAAGAAGACGGGATCTATCCCAATCTTTACTTCGGCAAGAACATGACCGACAGGGTCGCAAAAGATCTCTTCCGTCAGGATTGGTGGTACCGCACCACGTTTACCGCGCCGACCGGACGTAAACTGCAGTGGCTGGTGTTCAAGGGAATCAACTATCGCGCGGAAATCTGGCTCAATGGCGAACGCATTGCCAACAACCGCGAAATTGTCGGTATGTACAACGAATTCGAACTGAACGTGACCGGGAAAGTAAAGTCCGGCGCGGAAAATGTGCTCGCGGTCAAGGTCACGCCGGAGCAGGCATTCGAAGACATTGATGGCGTCGAACTCGCTGACGCCTGGTTTGATTGGATCAACGTGAAATATCTCGGCTTCCGCGCGCCCGACCAGCAGATTGGCATCTCCTACGTGCCCGATCGCAATGCCGGTGTATGGAAGCAGGTCTATTTGCGCAGCACGGACGAGGTCGAAGTTGAAAATCCGTATGTGAAAACCGATCTCCCTCTGCCCGCGACCAGCCCCGCGGCGTTGACCGTATATTGCGACCTAAGGAACGGAAGCTCGGCGCCAGTCTCCGGCACGCTTGTCGGTGAAATCTACCGCGAGGGTAAACCGAGCATCGATTTTCAGCAGGATATAACCCTCGCTGCCGGCGAGACTCGCGAAGCGACGTTTTCGCCGGATTCGGTTCACCAGTTGATAGTGAATAATCCTGATTTGTGGTGGCCGTATCAGTGGGGCCAGCCGAATCTTTACCACCTTAAATTGGAATTCAAGATCGGAGGAACCGCTTCGGATTCTGCCGACATTAAGTTCGGTATTCGGAAGATTACCGCCCATCGCGATTCAGATACCCAATACCCCGAGCTGGGCGGCGGCGGCAATTTCTATTTGCAAGTTAACGGAATCGATTATCTCGCGCGTGGCGCGGATTACGAACCTGATCTTCTCTACAAGTACGACGAAAACCGCGAAGAAAATGTTCTCCGCTACGTCAAAGACATGGGACTAAATTTGCTTCGTTGGGAACTCAAGATTTCCAGCGAGCACATTCTGGAACTGGCCGACCAGGAAGGCATCCCCGTGATGCAGGGCTGGATGTGCTGCAACCAGTGGGAACGATGGGGGCAGTGGGATACGGAGGATCAGCGAGTCGCGCGCGAAAGCCTGCGTGCCCGCATCCGCATTCTCAGGTCGCATCCTTCCGCTTTCATTTGGGCGAATGGCAGCGACGGTCTCGCCCCGCCCGATGTTCGCAGCGATTACCACAAGATCCTGGACGACTTGCACTGGCAGAACCCCGTCGTCGACACCGTATCCTCTTTCAACAAAGATCCCAATGGCAAGATCATTTGGAACGGGATTCGCATGGAGGGTCCATACAGTTGGCGTCCACCCACCTATTGGTTCAGTGGCCGGTACAAGGGAACGATTGGTTCCTGCGCCGAACAAGGCGACAACGAAAGCATTCCTACTTACGCAAGTTTGAAGAAGTTTATTCCCGCTGACAAACTTTGGCCAATCAATGATTGGTGGTTTTATCACGCCGGCTCGACCGAAGGCAACAATACGTTGTCCACGATCACTAAATCTGTGAACAAGCGTTACGGACCATCCAGCAATGCCGAAGAATTTGCCGAGAAAGCCCAGATGGCGCACTACGAAAATACCCGCGCCCAATTTGAGAGCTATGCCGCCAGTGGGTGGAGCAATCACAAAATGACGCTCTACTGGATGCTCAACAGCCACTGGCCGTCGTTTTTCGGGCACATCATCGATTATTATTTTGATCCCGGCGGCGCTTATTTCGGAGCCAAGAAAGGCCTGCGCCCGGTCAGTATCGTCTATGACTACTACGCCACCGGCGACCAGAGTACCGCCAGGATTCACGTGGTTAATCAGACGCTCAAAGCGCTGCCGAACCTCACTGCTTCCGTTCAATTCATTAATCTCGACGGAACCGTGAAGTACACGAACAAGAAAGAGCATCTGCAGTCGGGCTCGTTATCTTCCATACTGGCCATGGAGGTGCCACGTATCCAGGGACTCAGTTCCGCATTCTTCATTCGTTGCCAATTGAAAGACAGCACGGGCCACCTGTTGGCGGACAATGTTTATTGGCAATCTACAACAGACGATGACATCGGTCCGGCGAAGAACGATGACGCCTTTGCGCTCTCGCAGGATAGCTGGGCGGATCTGACGGCATTAAATCAAATGGCGCGCGCAGATGTGCAGGCAACGGGGAGCGCGCGCGCAACCGATGGATGGGAAACCGTGACCGTCACACTCACCAACAAATCCCAGACTCCGGCATTCTTCTTGAGAACCGAGGCCGTGGGACCCAATGGCGACGAAATCCTGCCTGTAACCTGGGATGACAATTACGTCACCATTTTTGGCGGCGAATCGAAAACCTTGCAGGCTCACTATAAAATCAGCGATTCTGGCGGAGAGGCCCCGTCGCTTCGGGTGCAAGGGCACAATATTGAAGCCGAAACAGTCACAATGCAGTAATTTCTAGAAGTTGAATGACGCTTCCAGATCGATGCGGCGATTGTAGGCCGAGCCGCCGAATGGGCCGCCGGCCAGAGCGTTCGACTGTGCGAACAGTGGCGAACCTAGAGTTCCGTTGGGCACGGCCAGATTCACTTTGTTGAAGATATTGCGCGCGGACACGCTCAAGGTGAGAGAGTAGCGCCGGCCCGTCGAACCGGACAGGCCAAATCCACCGCTGGCCGCGCCGAACGGCCTGCCACCACCGCCGCGTCCACCACCAGGCCCGCCCATCGGGGCGCCTTGGCCCTTCTCAGCTTTGCGTCCAAGCCCAAACGTCTTGCTAAGCCGCATATTCATCGTGAACACGCCAGGACCGGTCGCGTAGTTGATAGGCAGAATTTTCTCGCCCGCGCTCGGCGCGCTATCGAACGTGCCTAGCGGCGTGCAATATACCGATCCAGTAAGTTGCACAGATGCACAGGTCGCTGTGGAGATAAAGCCAGGGCGGTCGTTGAAGATCGAGTCGCCATTCAGATCCTGTTGCACGGTTATGTTGTAGGGCGTTCCCGAGCTGGCAATCATGAATGGGCTCAGGCGAAATGCGTGCGGAAGGGCCACTGTGCCTCCCATGAACAGGCGATTGCGGATGTCAAAAACGCCCCTTCCGTAGTCCGCCAGAATGTCATACTGGTTGGAAGGGAAACTATTAGCGCCAGCCGTGTCGCTATTGGCGTAATTGAGCACGTAGTAGCCGAAAAGCCACACCTTCGTCCCAGCGTGTAGATTCACATTAGCAATGAGCTGATTCTGCCGAAAAATGCCGGCGGAAGCGTATTGGTAGATATTTCCAATATCCCCAAATGGCCGGGTTAGATCGGTTGCGCTCAATGGCGCATTGATATTGCGGGTCAGCAGTGCGTCGAATCCCCGTGAATTGAGGTAGGAGATCGCCAGATTGGCAATTTTGCCGAGCTGCCGTTCCACGCTCACTGCGCTTTGCCACGTGTAGGGAGCATGCAAGTGGCTGTCAATTTCGTATCGGGTGAAGGAGTTTGGTGCGGTCGTCAAAGTGCCGGGTGCGGGAATGTTGGGAAAAAAATCAGGGTCGCTGACAATATATTGTTGCTGCGTGGTTCCATTAAGCCGCTCCGCCTGTAGCAGGTACATTTCCTGAAAGCGGTCGTAGAAAAGTCCGGAACCGGCGCGAAGCACGGTTTTCGGGGAAGTACCTTTCTTGCCCAATCCCCAGGCTACTCCAACACGGGGTGCGAAGTCCCCGTGATCTTGAATCGCGTTTTGTGTTTCGAAGCGCATGCCATAGCTAAGCGTTATATTGGGCCGCACCCGCCAATCGTCTCCCGCATAAAGGCCTACATCGACGTAATTGACTGAGACCGAAGGCATGCCGGCGGTCAGAGAAAATTGAGTCGCTCCGGTCGCATTGGTTGCGCCGGCTTGTAACTGTTGCTCGGCCGATTGATAGGCGCTGAGCGAAGGAAAGATAAAGCTTCCATTGAATCCGCCGGTGGATCCATTGCTATCTTGTTCGGCGCGCAGCCGTCCTCCGTACTTGATAATGTGAGTGCCGTGGACCATCGAGGTGTAATTCTGCACCTCATAATGATTGGCGTTGTCAGTGAGCGTCCCTTCAGCACTGCCGCCGCCAGTAAAGGCTTGCAGCACATTTACCGTGGGATCCGTGCTCACCGGGGTTTGGTTGGACGAGTCGCGCTGGTATTCAAACCGAGTTTCGTTCACTACATTGCTGCCAATGATCTGCGTATCGCTGAGCTGAAGAGTATGTTCGAATTGCACTTCCCGATTTCCCTGGGAGGGCAGGGCGAATTGACCCACGCCCTGATTGTCGACGGCATCGCGATAAAACTGGTAGCGGCCGGTTAGGGTATTGTTCTTGCTTAGCTGGTAGTCAATGCGCGGGCTGATATTCGTCCGCTCATGCGGGGAAGCGACCGACTCGCTCAATGGGATCGGGTCGAGATTGGGATCGAGCACAATGGCGTCCACCGCCGCGAGATCATGGATATTCCGCTGTTGCGCACTGAAAAAAAACGACGCTCTCTTGTCAAGCGGGCCGCCGACACTGCCGTTGTATTGCGTGGTATCGTACCCGGGCTCGACACCCGCGAAGGGATTCGGCGAGTTGAACGCCGAATCATTTCCGTTGACCATAAACTGACCGTGATACTTGTCGGTGCCGGGTTTCGTAAAAATTTCCACGCGCCCGTAACCTAGCTTGTCGAACTCAGGCGAAAAGGGATTCTGATTGATCCGAATCTCGCGGATGGAAGATTTGGGCGGAAGTTGTCCTCCGGTGAAGCCGTCAATGTAAATCTGCCCACCATTTGGACCAGCCGAGGGTCCTGCGAGTGCGGTTAAATCATCTTGAAGCTCATCCGGGTCCTCGGGGAGAGCCTCCAGCGCTTTCCCGGAAATGACGACGGCACTGGCATTGGCTTCCGGATTCACCTGCACGGTCGGGGCGGTGTCTGTAACCTCGACCTTCTGTTTTTCGACCTCGATCGCGAGAGCGACATTTAGCTTTTGTACTGGACCGGCAGCGATCTCAACATCCGCGTTCTCGTAGAGCGCAAATCCTGCGGCGATAACATCTACCGTATATTTTCCCGGTGGCGCCTTTACTTCAAACACTCCTTGACCATTGGAGGTAACGGTCACAGGTTTTCCAGTGGCAGGAATCAATGTGACGGTGGCATTCGCCACCGCGGCGCCGGAGGGATCGGTTACCTGTCCGCGGAGGGTTCCAACCGTCGCTTGCGAAAATCCAAGCTGCGAAATTAGAAAAAGAGCGACCAGTAAAAGCGAGAGAAACCTTAATTTTTTCAATGCCTTATTATTCCTTCATATAAGAAATAGTTCGCCAGACGGCTTATTGGCTTTCTGCATCTCCACCGGCGCCGCCACCGCCAAGGCTCCATGGGGATAGAACCATGGCTTGGCTGGCTTTGGAAGATGACTGCAGGATCGGTTCGACACCGGCAACCAAAGTGATGGCTGTAACTCCCCCCGAGGGCGTGCCTTCGGTTGAAAGAATCATCACCGCGTCGCCTTTTTGAAGATCGGAGATCGCCACCGGAGGCGTGCGTGCGATGATCTGCTGCAGATCTGGCGCCCCACTTCCATACGACCGCTCGGTCATTCCGCCTCGAGAAGCTGGCGCCGACGGAGAGGCAGAAGCCCCGGAACTTCCGCCAGCGGCTGGCGCCCCAGAAGCGCCCGGAGCGCCGTTCGCGCCACCTTTCAACCGCATGGCCATGCGCTGGGCCATCATGGCCGGCAATTTATGGAGTTGGGAATCTGGGCTGATCTTTACCACCACCGGTTTTTTGGTCATCAAGTCGAGAATCGTAACCGTGTTTGCGGCCGCATCCGTTGAAATCACCGAACCGGCGAGGTTTCGAAAAGTCCCCGAGACAATTACTTCCGCATCCAGCGCGCTGCCATCGGCGGACGGAGAACCAAGAGCGCGCACTTGATCTCCGGGCTTTATATCGGCCAGCGTGCCCGGTTTTGCGTCTTCAAATTTGACCGAATCCGGCGCATAACGCCGCACCGCGGTGGTTTTCGTAGTGTGAATGGTGATGACCTTGGGTCCGCTCAGAGAGGGTTGCGAAATCGTGACCGTCCCGGCGGCCGGATCTACAGCGGTAACCAGTCCGCTCATCCCGCGTTTCTGCCACTCATCGCGCTCCTGCTGTTGTTTGGCCGCGACGTCGGCCTGCTTCATGACTACGATGGTGGAGGCGTTCAGCGATTTGGAATCGTCACCAAGCTTGCCGCCTGCCAGAATACGGTCGCCCGGCTGCAAGTCTTGCAATTGCACCGGCGTGGCGTTCTTCAAGGTCTTCTCCCCCGGCGGAATCCGCAGCAAGCGAGTCGAGTCTTGCACCACGACATTGATTTCCGCCCCCGCATCGGGGGTCAAAGTAATGGTATTGCCGCTGATTCCCTTAATCGTGCCCACAGACCTCATCACTTGGCCTGGCGTGGTTGCTGAGGGTTGGCTAGCCTGGCCTGCGTAGGGGCGCGCGTAGCTCAGAAGCGAGGAACTCATGGCGACAATGGCAATTGGAAAAAAAGCGCCCCGAAAGGCAAATTTCGCTCTTCTTACCGCAAACATTGCTGCTCCTTAGGATTCGGCCAGATGGCAATCGCTAGGTGGATGTCCCGAGGGAAGCCCCGCTGAAGTTGTTGACTGTCACCTCAAGTCTAGCACCCGGCTTATGCGGCAAGCCCTTTGATTTACAAAGTTTTACAAGCCCGCAACAGCCATTTGATTCGAGAAACCTCGCAGGTCAAAAAGGAAAGGAAGGAGGGGCACTGGAGGCCGCAAAGCCAAGGTATCCGTTCTCGGCGGACCACCAGTACCCAGCAGGTGCAATACGAGTCCCGCGCGGGACGAGCTACTGGAACGAGCTAGCAGCGGCAGCTCGTTCCGATTGTCCATGAGTGTAAGTGATCAAACACGCAGATTGTCACCCTGGGATCGCGTATTTGTAATTTTTTTGTCAAATCTCAGATCCTAGAGGCCGGACGAAAAAAGCCAATCCTAAGGGTGTGGATAGGCCGGGTTATCGGGAATGGGAGGATCGTAGTCCTGCCCATACTTATTCTTGTGACCAAGCATCCGATTCGCGGCGGCAACGCGCAATGATCCGAAATTCGCATTGCTCTCGGAAACTGTAATCTCGCGCGTCATCTCATTCAACTGCTCGGGCAAGGCGCTTTCATTCCAGACGTGCAAAGTGTACAGCCCTGCAGGCACGCGCGCTATAGAGACCTGGCCGCGCGGATCGGAAATTCCGTAATAGGGAGTGGTGAGCGCAATAATGACTGCGCTCATTTCGGAATGAATGTCGCAAAAAATATAAGAGACGCCCGGCTTGTCGAAAAGAACTTCCTTGGTACTTCCGGCCTCGTAGAGGCCGAGGTCGAAGCGCTTGCCTTCAAACAACGAAAACACGTTATGAAAAAAGGGATCGCGGTTGGGGAATTCCACGACTGAGCCGACGGGCACGACTAAAAGATGCGGCTCAAAGCTTTTGTTTTTCTGGATCAGTTGGGGATGCGGAAAAACAGCGGCTGCCGGCAAACTGCGGTCCGCCAAATCCGCGGACGGAACCAGCCAGACCACGGCGCTTTCCGCTGTATTCAGGCGCGCATGTTTGGCGCCCTCGGCGACCGCGACCCGCCCCGTGACCGTAATTTCTTGCGCCCAGGCCCAGCCGCTCACCAACAGCGCTACCCAGAGCCAGCGGCGGAGGGATCGGATGTTTGCCCCGTTCAAAACAGAATTCCCATCATCAAGTTAATTTGGCTTGCGGGGTAGTAGGTGTTGCTGATGTGAAACGTCTTCAGATGCCGGTACTCAGACGAAAATAATAAATTGGAACGCGGACGAAAGATGAAATTCGCCAATTCCACCTGATTGCGCGCCATCGTTTGGTCTACATAAAGCGTCGTGGCCGGGAACAACCGCAGATCGGAGGCGTAGGCGTTGTCCATTCCAAAAGCGGCGTTGAATTCGAGCTTGGAGTTTGCCCGGAATTTCAGCTGAGACCATCCGCCGATGGAATCAAGCCCTCGAATTTGCGTCGAAGCATCCACCGGGTTTCCGTTCCACAAAACACTCTCGCCGAATCCACCACCCAGGCCGCCGACCGCAAGCCCGCGATAGAATTCGCCCGAAAGGCTCACCCGGGGCGCCAAAGGAATATTCCAATCCATCATTCCAGCCCAGCCGTTCACTTCGCGATCGAATCCCCAGTTTTGCCGACCGTAATAGCCCGCCCCGCCGAAGCTCAAAGGATGCCCAAAGAAATTCGAGACCCAGGCGACCCGGCCTCCGTAGCCGGGTTGACCGGAACTCTCTCCGGCATCGGGGATGCGTCCATATGTGCCGTAGGGCGGTTCGCCTGCCAGGTTATCGAGAATCCCGCCCTGTATCAGGACGGTCTGCTTGTCGGAAATCTCAAAACGATGTTCCACTCGCACTTGTGGAATCCAGCCCCAAAGATTACCCGCATAACTCAATGCTGGAATGGCCAGCGATGCAAACGAGGTGGGTGATTCTGGAGAAAGAAATAGATCATCCTGCCCGGCGACGATTGAAGTATGTTCCCAATCCATGCGCACGCTGGCGGTGCGGAGCCGGAACAAACCCGAGTTGACTCCATTTGAAATAGCGGGAAAGCCGCCGCCGAAGTCGGCCTCCAGACTGCCCTCGGTTCTCGCTCCGGCTACGCGCGGCCCGAACACCTCGAGGCCGATTTCAGATTGCCGCAAACTCGCGCCCAGGTTTCCCTCGGAGCTGTAAGGGGGCTGGGCTTCGGCATACGCCGGAAAATCCTGGTTGTCAGTGGATCCGCGATTGCTGAAAAGATTCAGCAACACGATACCCGAGAGTCGAACCCGGTACTTTGACGCGCTTTCCACCTTCGTTTGATATTGCTCGTCAATCTTGTTGGCGAGCAGCTGAGACGAATTTTCGAGTGACACGACACGGTCTTCCGTCGCCGTTGCCGGAGTACTGGATGATGATGCGGGCTGAGATGACACCGCCGCGGCCGAACCTTCTGGGGATGGAACTGAAGGGCTGGCGGAGCCAGGTGCTGCCGGCGCACGAGAAGCCTCGAGTTCGTGCCGCAAGTCGGCGGTTTCGGCCCGGTACTGCGCGGCCTCCGCACGCATTTCGGCAACCGCGGAGCGCAGTTCATGCACCTCGACTTGCAATTCCCGAATGGCGGCTGCCATGGATTCGGGGGCTGGCGGATCGGACGGAGGAGCTGAAACCGAATCCTGGCTCCAGCCATGGCCAGTTGCTACCGCAAAAAGGATTACCCAGGAAAGTGAAGTGCGGATGCCGCCAGGCAGAAGATTGATGTACTTCACAGGTCGCCTCCCACAGGAACTCAGTGCGCGGACGTGGCATTTGGCCCGCCGGGCCGAGAAAATCCTACTCCGATTCTTTGAGCTTTGTCTGAGCCATGGGAGACTGCGAAAGCTTGATATTGCTGTTAGCGGAACCGCGTGCCGGCGATGTTACCAGCGGAAGCGACAATCTGAAAACCGTGCCCTCCGCCGACGTGCTCTGCGCGACAACAATTCCGCCGTGGTCCTGGACGATTTTTTGCACCACTGTCAATCCGAGTCCGGTCCCATTCTCCTTGCCCGCGCTCACGAACGGCTCGAACAGCCGCGCCTGCACCAATTCCGGAATTCCGCGGCCGTTGTCGGTGACAGAGATTTCCAATCCATCTGCACGCCGCTCCAGGGCGACCTCTATTCGCCCATCCTGCAAGGGAATGGCCTCGCAGGCGTTTAGCAGAAGGTTGTAGAACACCCGCTCCAGCTTGCGGCCGTCAAACCATCCCGAGCTGTCACCTTGCTGGCGAATAGAAATTTGGGCGTGATGAAAATCCGGGTGCGATCGAATCGCTTGCACGGCTCGATCGACCGAATCGGCTACATTGACATAGGCCGGGCGCAGCGATTCCCGGGTGCGTGAGAATTCGAGGAGCGAATCAATGAGGTCGGTCATGCGATTGACGGCGGCGCGCACCTCCTGATACAGCTCCTCGCGCTGGTCGGGCGAAAGCCGGCTTTCACAGAGAAATTCCGCGTTGGCCACGATGGCAGCCAGCGAATGGCGCAAATCGTGCGAAATCGAGCTGGCCATGCGGCCAATGGTCGCCAGCCGTTCGGCCTCCAACAGCTCCTTTTGACTCTCCTGCAGGCTGTTCCGCATGCGCTTAAAAGCGCCGGTGACCTCCGCGACTTCATCGCCGCCGCGGGGATCGAGCGCATAGCTGAAATCGCCCTTTTCCAAAGCGCGAACCCCCGCTACCAGCGTTCCCAAAGGCCGGGTGAAAGTATGGGAAATCAGAAAGACCAGCGCGCTTCCGCCGATCACCGCCACCAGCCCGAGTGCGAGCAAAAGCCGGTTTAACTGCGCCAGAAACGCGACGGCTTGATCCTGCGACTTCAGAACTGTGATGCGGACATCCGGTCCTTCTCCGCCCGCCAGCCGTACCGACGTTTCCAGAAAATGCTCGCCGCCTAATTGAACTTCTTCCGGGACCGCATTGCTCGAGCCGGAATGCCGGGACGCGGCTGCCAACTCGGTTTGCTGCTCAGGTTGAAGCGTGCTGCGAACAATCGTATCTCCGTAGTAAAACGCAACCTGACTTGCGGCTACCCGGCTGACCTGCGCGGCGACCGCATCGTTGATTTCGTAGCCGATCACCAGATAGCCCAGCAGGCGATTCTCTACAGCGGGGCCGAAATAAATTGGCTTGAGAAAAACTTCGTAAAGATGATGCGCGCCCAACCACCATTGATCGCTGTTCCCCAGGCTCAAGGACGAATCGAGCGCCCGCTGGGCCATCTCCCGGTCGAATCCTGGAGACGCTGTGTGCAAGGCCACGACCTTCCCGGTTCGATCCGTCAGCAGCAGCAAATCGCCGCCTGACATGCTCCAAAATCCTTGCGAAACATCCTGGATGGTCGCTTCATGCTGGGTCGTCATCAACGCGCGCATCCTTGGCTGGTCGGCCAGCAACTCCGCCGAATTGGCCAGCGTGCGTTCGCGTTCTCGCTGAAAATCCTGAAAGGTGTGTACGGAATTTTGCAGGTCGGCGGAGATTTTCTGCTTTTCGTGCTCCCGCACCCGGCGGCGCACCACCAAAAGGCTGGTGGAAGTTAGCCCCGCGGAGATCAGCAGCATAGAGAGCAGAAACTTGGTGCGCATCCGAAGTTTCCCCACGCTGGCTATCATGGACTTCCCCTAATAGACTTATGGGCAGGGCTGAGAGATAAAGCTGGCCACCGAAGAATGGGGGTCAAGCTCAAGGCACGAATTTGTATCCCACGCCGTGAACCGTCCGGAAGTGCACCGGATTCCCTGGATCCCGCTCCAGCTTTTGCCGCAGCTTCAAAATATGATTATCGACGGTGCGTGTGGAAGGATAATTCTGGTATCCCCAGACCTCGTTCAGCAGTTCGTCGCGGGAAATCACGCGCTCCGCGTTTTGCACCAGAAATTTGAGAGCTTTGAATTCCTGCGCGGTAAGCACTGCCGGTTCTCCCTCGCGCACCACTTCCATTTTTGTAAAATCCACGACAATGCCGTCAAATGTGACAATCTCGCCCACCGAACTGCGGGAGGCTCGCCGCAACGCCGCGCGCACCCGCGCCAACAGTTCGCGGGGACTGAAAGGCTTGGTCACGTAATCGTCGGCGCCAATCTCCAGGAGCAAAACCTTATCGGAGACGTCGCTGGCGGCGCTCAGTACGATGATCGGGATGTTTGGGGCCTGCTTCTTAATCTCGCGGCAAACATCGCTCCCCGGCATCGTGGGCAAACGCAGGTCAAGGACAATTGCCGCCGGCGGATTTCGGCGAAATGCTTCGACCGCTGATCGCCCGTCGGCGCTGATTTCGACCGCGAAACGTTCCGCTTCGAACAACCGTCGCAGCGCCTTTTGCACGGCGTGGTCGTCTTCTACCACCAGAATTCGCTCGGCCGGGATCGCAGCGGTTTCCGACGTCCCGAAATCCGGAGGCTGTATGCGTGGAACGTATCCTCGGTTTCCATCAACTCTTAGCATGGATTCTCGCAAGAACTCGCCAGAAACTCCCATATCTTACTCTCACAGTGAACCGGGACGGGGAACGATCCCGCAGAGTTGACAATCTTTTTACAAGCAGGGATTTCGCCCAAAAGCCCTTATTTGCCTGAAGATCCGAGCCCGGCGCGGACCCTGCGCGCGCATCTTGACGTTTATTTCGCGGGCGGCGAGGCCATGTCCGGTGGCGCGAACCTCGCACTGTCAATCGCAACATTCTGCTCAACTTGCTCGATCTGGAAAGTCGAACTCGATCCTGGATGCAAAGTCGTGATCTTGAAGGGGATCTTCAAACCCTGCTCGTCGCGGTAATCGGCATAGTCGATCTGCGTGGGATAGAGCCCAAGCGGCGACTCGGCGTAGCGCACCAACCGCAGCAGCAGCCCAGACTGCTGGTCAAAATAGAGCTCAACCGGCGGCTGCCCTGGGTTCAAGCCGATCGCTTCAAATGCGTTTTGCTCGCCGATTTTCTGCGGCGGCGCGGCCTTGAATTCGTGGAACATGCTCTTGAGATGAAGAGGGAGCTGCAGGTCGCTATCCATTTCGGCAGCTTCCAGATCAGCGCCTTCCAGGGGACGAACCGGCCGCCCGGGGAATGCCATCCAGCCATGCTGTTCATTCAGGATGGCCGCATTCTCGCCGTTGGGGAAGTGAGTGATCACAGCGCTCTGATTGGAACCCTTGAAGAAAGCTTCGGTCGGAAAGCTGTGCCCAAACCCGCTGGTAATGCCTTTTTCCACGCGCGAGGTAATCTTTTCTACCGCACCCGGCCCGCCAATAGCCTGTACGTATTTGTCGATGAGATCGGCACCGGCCGGCAATGTGCTCTGGTCTGGCGGAGGTGCAGTCAGGCTTGCCGCCATCGCCACCATTGGAGCCGGGGCATTCAGGTCCGGGATGGCCATTGGGTGAACGGAACCGCGATGGCAGGTAAAGCAGGTCACCTTCCGCTTATCGTCAAAGTTATCTTTATTGATGGCAAACATCATGGTCATCATCTTGCGCGCCGTCTCTTTGGGCTTCTTCTCATCGCTGTCGAAATGACCTTCGGCATGGCAGTGATCGCATTTCACCCCCAGGGATGCGGTTATAAACTGCATCGCCGGAATGAGTTGGCTCGCCGGGATTCCTTTGAGCACCTTGATGTTCTTGTAGACTTGGTCCGTGGTTTTGGGGGTAGAGGTTGAATCGGCCGGATTTGGACTTGAAGCTGATTGCGCGGCGACCAGTGTGATCGTGAGAGCCAATACACCAGCTAATCCCGCGGAAATCGCCACCGTTCTCAGAAACCTGTCGGCCATGATCGTTTCTCCAGATGGCGAAAGTGTAATGCAAAGTCATGCATTCTACGAGCTACCGCCATGAACCCTTGCGGGCATTTACAATCTACACGCGAAATTCTAATCATTTTGGGGTCACGATGAAATACCGCCCGCTGGGACGAACCGGTTTTGAAGTCAGTGAAATTGGCCATGGCTTATGGGGCATGAGCGGCTGGAGCGGCTCCGCCGACCAGGAATCTTTGCAGGCCTTGCAGTTGGCCGTGGACCTGGGCTGCAATTTTTTCGATACCGCCTGGGCGTACGGGGAGGGAAAGAGCGACAGCCTGCTCGGCGAGACCATGAAGCGGAACGCCGGCAAGCGGCTCTTTGCCGCATCGAAGATTCCGCCAAAAAATCTCAAGTGGCCGGCCTCCGGCAAGAACAAATACTCCGAAGTCTTTCCCGCCGACCACGTTTTAAAATATGCGGAGATGATTCGCCAGAAACTTCAGGGAGATACGATCGATGTATTGCAATTCCACGTCTGGGACGACAGTTGGACGGATGAAAATGAATTTCGCGATACCGTCGAAAAACTTAAACGCGACCAGTGGATCCACTCCTTTGGGCTCAGCCTCAACCGCTGGCAGCCGGAGAACGGAATCAAGGCTCTGCGTACCGGCCTGGTGGATGCCGTGCAAGTCATCTACAACATTTTTGACCAGGCGCCGGAAGACGAATTGTTTCCGGTTTGCCAGGAGTTGAATATTGGCGTGATCGCTCGCGTGCCGCTCGATGAAGGCAGCCTTGGCGGAAGGATAACTCGCGAAACCAAATTCCCCGCCGGCGATTGGCGCTCCAGATATTTTGGACCTGACAATCTTGCCCAGACCATGGATCGAGTGGAGAAGCTCAAGGCTGATTTTCCCGAATCACTCAGCCTGCCGGAGCTGGCGTTGCGCTTTACCCTGGCGCATCCCGCGGTCAGCACGATTATCGTTGGCATGCGTAAACTCGATCACGTTCGCCAGAATATCGCCTTGAGCGAGGCTGGGCCACTGGATCAAAATATTCTGCAAAAACTCAAAGCCCATCGCTGGGATCGCGCCCCGCAGCGCTGGTCCGACTAATATGAATGAATTCCTGAAACCACGGAGGCTCCCATTCACCTACTCGGCATTGATGTTGGAACCGGCGGCACCCGCGCGCTGATCATTAACGGGCAGGGTGCTCTGATCGCGTCTGCAACCGAGGAGCATGCGCCATTTGCCTCTCCGAAAATCGATTGGGCCGAGCAGCAGCCCGAGGATTGGTGGCGGGCTTGCGGCATCGTCGTGCGCAAAGCCTTAGCGGACTCAAAGCTGCGCCCAGAAGATATTGTCTGCGTCGGCTTCTCTGGGCAGATGCACGGCGCGGTGATGCTGGACGAGCACGATCACCCGGTGCGCCCGGCGCTCATCTGGTGTGACGTGCGTACCGACGAGCAATGCCGCGAACTGAACCGGAAAATCGGCGCCGCACGCATCATCCAGCTCACTTGCAATCCCGCGCTTACCAACTTCACGCTCACGAAATTTCTTTGGGTGCGCCAGTTCGAACCCGAAAATTGGAAACGCGTTCGCTCCGTGATGCTGCCCAAGGACTACGTTCGCTTCCGCCTTACTGGCGAGCGCGCCATCGATATGGCGGACGCCTCCGGCACGCTCCTGCTTGATGTGGCTCACCGCCGCTGGTCGCGCGAGATGCTCGATGCAGCGGAAATTGACGAGCGACTGCTACCCGCTCTTTTTGAATCTCCCGATGTCTGCGGCCGAATATCAGCCGATGGCGCAGCTGCCACTGGCCTGAAGCCAGGCACTCCGGTTGTCGCGGGCGCCGGCGACCAGGCCGCTGGAGCGACCGGCCTGGGCATCGTCGCTCCCGGCGCCGTGAGCGCCACCATCGGTACATCTGGCGTGGTCTTTGCCGCAACCGACCGTCCCGCGCTCGATCCCGAAGGCCGCCTGCACACCTTCTGCCATGTTGTCCCCGGCCGCTGGCATGTTATGGGAGTAACCCAGGCCGCGGGGCTCTCGCTGCGCTGGTTCCGCGATCAATTTGGCGCCGGTAACGATGACGGCCGCGACGCATACGCACGGCTCACCGACGAAGCCTCGCATGTGCCGCCCGGCTCCGATGGCCTGTTGTGGACGCCGTATCTCATGGGCGAGCGCACCCCGCATCTCGACCCGCAGGCCCGTGCCGCGCTCGTGGGACTCACAGCATCTCATACCCGCGCCCACGTCATTCGCGCCATTCTCGAAGGCGTAGCCTTCAGCCTGCGCGACACCTTCGCAATCTTTAAGGAAATGAATGTCCCGGTGCGAAACATTCGCCTCGGCGGCGGGGGCGCGCGGTCAGCGCTCTGGCGGCAGATTCAAGCTGACGTCTATGGTCATGACGTGGAAATCGTCCACGCCGAAGAAGGCGCAGCTTACGGCGCCGCCATCCTGGCCGGCGTCGGCGCAAAAGCTTGGCCCACGGTGGATGAAGCTTGTGCCGCGGTCGTACGCGTGGCCAAACGCATACCCGCGAATTCCGCAACCGTAGCTGTGATGAATCGAAGTTATGGGGCGTATGAGAAGGTCTATCCGGCGACGTGCGCCATCTTTAGCGCGTAAGAATGCGTCATCTGCAACAGACCTTGGGATGATGGCCGTCCATGAGACGACGGGTGCGTGGCGAAACTCGCTCGGTTTTTGATCGTTGTGGTATCGTTGGAAGGAGCGAGAGG
Organism: uncultured Acidobacteriaceae bacterium; assembly: GCA_963834075.1. Lineage (GTDB taxonomy): Bacteria > Acidobacteriota > Terriglobia > Terriglobales > Acidobacteriaceae > PALSA-270. Next base: position 4,865 of record CAWIAH010000003.1, on the reverse strand, counting down.
GTGATCGCCTTTGAACCAGCTCCGGGCGCAGATTAGGCCTAACCAATGTTCACCCCAAAGCCGGTCATTCTCAAGCCGGGATGGCGGAACTGGCAGACGCAGCGGACTCAAAAGCGGAAGCTACTTACCTCTTAAGTATAAGTAAATAAATAAGATAATTGCGTGTCGGCAGACGCGGCGGATGTTTGAAGCCTAAGTCATTGGAAAGATTGGCTATCCCTAACTACAAATTTCGGTGGCGCTGAAAAGGCAACTCTGTAGCCGGCTCCGGTACGGAACCAATCCCAAAGAAGACGTGGTACGACAGGAATACGAGGGCATCTGATCGTTGCTTGGGAGCAGGACAATCGCGGCTTTTGGGAGCAACTCACACGGTGCCTCTTCCAGTGTAGCCCGCCAGAAAATTGCCAGCGTACGCGAGCACGGATTACGCGGGAAAAGACACACCTGAAATTTCAGAACAGAGCGCGATGAGGTGATCCTGTAGCCTTACGTCCTTTGCCCGAGGGTTTGGCGCCATCTGCTTCAGGTGATAAAAATATTCACCCGTCACATTGGCCTTAGGATCGTCACCTGAGGCGAGCCACACCTGCGTGAGGTGAGCCTGAAACATGTCGTCCGGCGCTCCAGGCCCGCCCATTTTCGTTTGGACCCAGCCTGGCTCAAGTGCGTTCGAGAAGACGTCAGGCCACCTGCCCGCCACTGCGAAAGCCAGCATCGCGTCATGAAGTTTGCTTTCCGCATAAGCTGTCGATCCGTCCCAGGAACGCTTTCTCCAAAGAATGTCGTCGAGGTTTGCTTTGGCGTGATGATGCATGCCAGAACTTAGGTAAACAAGCCGCTTCGGCCGTTTGATGAGTGCTGTTAGCAGGAAGGCAGAGAGTGTGTTGATCGCGAATACGTGCGGAAGCCCGTCCGCCGTAGTGCGGCGCTCTTCCCGATAGCCGACCGCAGCGTTATGTATGACAGCGTCGAAATGACCAATGCCGTTTACCTGTTCGGCTACTTCTTTTGTTTCAGCAATCGTCCCGAGGTCTCCGACAACGATCGCTTTCGCTCGGGGAAGTCGACGCCTCGCGTCGTCCGCGCGATTGACATCACGTGCATGAAGGACCACTTCATGGCCACGAGACACCAACAATTCAGCCGCCATCATTCCCAAGCCTGTAGAAGATCCTGAAATAAAGATAGATGACATCTATAATTCCTTAGTGAGCTGGCGAGCCGCGCTCGCTAGTATTGTGTCCTGCTTTCTGGCTCGATGCTTCGCCCATCTCGCGCGCGGCGGTTTCAATGAAGTTTGCAACCTCTGCCGGATGTGAGAGCATCGGGACGTGACTTGAAGGGAGAACGAGAGTCTTTGCTCCCATCTTGGTCGCCGAATCCCGCTCTAGTTCTTTGAGCAGCATCTGGTCATTCTCGCCATAGATAAACCAACTTGGTTTACCTTTCCAGGCCGCTTTAGAGATCTTTTCGTCGTTCGCAGCAGAAGCATAAGGACCCTGAAGGCAGTACAAGAGCTCTATTTCATCTGTTCCAAGGTCTTGTGCGAAAAACTGCCGGAAGCCGTCAAGAGTGAGAGCCACGCGATCAGTCCCATATGGCTTTATTTCCGCAGCGCCCGGAGCAGAAGGATACCCTTCCCACCATTCGTCGAAGGACTGATTCGAGTCCGGCGCCCCAGCTGATATGTAGACGAGGCCCTTGACCTTAGTGTCACTCCCTGCTTCGGTGATGATTGCTCCACCCCAGGAGTGTCCGACCAGCAGAACAGGGCCGTTTTGCATAGAAATAGTTCTTTGAACGGCAGCTACATCATCTGCCAGTGAACTGAGCGGACAATTTGATGCAACCACATTGAAGCGTTTTGCTCGCAACAGTGGAACAAGCTTGCTCCAACATCCGGCATTTGCGAAGGCGCCGTGCACGAGAACAACATTTGGATTTAGTGACATGACGATCTCCTTTAGTTCGGCATCGCAAGGAATGTCGAAGAAAGCTGTTGAAGTGCCTGACTTTTCTAGCGAGTCTTCGCGGCGCTCTGCTGTTTTTGGAACCGGTCTAAGACTTTTTTGCGGCTCTCATGCATCAGATCGCGGGCCTTCTGGACGTGAGAACCAACCAGCTTATAGTCGCGTTTGACAATATTTCCGCCAACAAAGACGTGTTCAACGTCTGCTGGGTTGGCTCCAAGCACCAACGATGCGACTTGGTCGCCCACACCGTCAAGGTGTGGCGAGCGCATGTCAACAACCGCAACATCACCCTGTTTGCCAGGGGCGAGGCTCCCAGTTTCCGAGTCGAGATTCCAGACGCGGGCCCCGTCGATCGTGGCGAGGCGGAGCATGTCGCGTTGATGTAGCGAAACGGTCGGGACCCTTTCCCCACGTGCCAGTGCCTGAGCGTTTGCCCTCGAACGTTCTGCAGCCAGAGCAAGCCGTATCTCCGAAAACAAGTCGGTTCCGACACTGCAGATTGTGTCTATGCCAAAGCCACATGTGATGTTTCTTTCGAGCGCTCGACCGGTGCCTGGATATGTTCCGAACTGCATGAGCATGTCCGAGGAAGGCGTGATTGACAGTGTTCCTCTGCTCGCCGCTACCAGATCGAACTCTCGATCGGTAAGCATGTTTCCATGCGCATAATTCACATCTGGACCCAGCAGTCTGCCGCGCTCCAGCTTCTCGATGGCATCAGCAGTACCCGCCATTCCAACGTGGGTCGAAATAGGAAGTTGAAGTTCTCTTGCGAACGCAAAGTCGCGGGCATTCTGCTCTTCGGAGGTGAAGCATGGGCCTCGAAGCGCCATTCCCATGCGCAGTCGTCCATTTACGCCGTTTGGAAAATGCTCATCACGCATACGGCGAGCATCTTGGGGGTGTGGCGGATTCCGATCATTAGTCTTAGGCCCCGGTCCGCCGTAAAGAAAGTAGCCGCGAATTCCTGATTCCTTTAGACCTTTCAGATTCGCATCGGCGTGCTCAGCGGACTGAAGGTTGTGCGCCCAATCCGCGATGGTCGTGATGCCAGCATCAAGGGCTTGCAGAGCACCCCATAGCGCTCCTGCATAGATATCGTCCGGTTCGTACTGAGGTGCGATGCCGTTCAGTACCATCGGATCGTAGCCTGCTCCGGTCACCTGGGGAGTAAAGGCTAGAATCGCTCCCTGCCAGACATGCCTGTGAGTGTCGACGAGTCCGGGAAGGACGAGCCGTCCTGTTACGTCGATCACTTCAGCGTTTGGATGTGAAACAGAGAGTCCGCGGCCGATTTCAGCGATCTTGTCGTCACGGAGAAGAACATCCGCGTCAGCTATGTCGCCCCTCGACTCATCCATTGTGACGATGTATCCGTTTCATAAAAGCACTTCTGTGGGCATGAGAGTATGTTCCTTTCGTTATTACGTGATGGACGCTTGATCGCCCTATTTCCCGATTGGCAAGAAGAGGTATTTCCGCATATCGCTATCTATCCCTCACGACAACACACGCCCCTTAAAACCAAAACATTCCTTAATTTTGTGGTCAACGAAGTGAAAAAAGCCCTGTAGTGAAGACGCTTGCCGACCACCATATGGAATAGCGCTCTCACAATTAAGATAAAAACGGCACAGCGTAATAGGATAATAAACGTCCAGCGTGCCGCCGCTCTGCCATGAGCAATGCCCCGAGCCGCTCCCTAAGATTTCCAGGAGCTCGCAAGCGCCGGCGGTGTGGCAAGACAGTCACTCACTCTCGAACTCCAAGGGAGTCGTCCGGAGATCTGAAGATTCGGCGATTTCCTTTGTAACAAGTCCTTTCGTATACCCATTGCGCATCCAATCCTGAGTTTGAGAAGCTTTTCCAGAATATCCGAGAGGTTGGCTTCGATACAGGAGGATGAATGGCGCAGGTATGGTTAGTTACCGGCAGCTCTCGTGGTCTGGGTCGCGCAATTGTTGAAGCGGGCCTTGCTGCGGGCAATAAAGTGTTGGCGACAGCTCGGGACATTAAGTCGCTGGCTGATCTGTCGGAACGATATGGAGATCAGGTCAAGCTCTTCGCAATGGATGTGACCAACGAAGCAGCGGCAGCAAACGCGATAATGGCGGCGGTCGATGTATTTGGCTCGCTGGATGTGGTCATTAACAATGCGGGATATGGCAATCTTTCGTCCGTCGAAGACACGCCTCTATCGGAATTCCGAGCACAGATTGAAACGAACCTCTTTGGAACGTTTATTGTGACCAAGGCAGCTCTCAGGTATTTTCGCGAAAAGAAAGCAGGCCAGTTCATTCAGGTTTCATCGGTGGGCGGAAGGATTGGCCCTCCGGGACGTGGGCCTTATTCGGCGGCGAAGTGGGGTGTCGAAGGCTTCTCCGAGGTGCTTTCGCGCGAAGTGGCACCGCTCGGCATCAAGGTCACCATCGTTGAACCCGGTGGCTTTCGCACAGACTTCGCGGGCAGTTCCACCGAACTTAGCGAAGGCCATCCTGAATACGATTCTACGGTTGGAGCTACCGCAAGATTTCAACGGAACTACAACGGCAAGCAGCCTGGTGACCCCAAAAAGGCAGCTCAGGCGATCGTCCAGTTGACGCGAGAACAGAGCCCTCCTTTGCGACTCTTGCTCGGCAGCGATGCGTACGCCGCCGCGGAGAAGAATGATCTTGCGCGATTAGAGGAAGCACGAATCTGGAAGAAACTCAGCGTCTCCACCGATTTTGAGGCGAAGTGAAGGAGCGGCGGACAACAGCCCGTAGTTGCAAGGCGCGGATTGGCGATCTATCCCACCCGGGTCGATACAATTGAACACGAACTCTATTTGGAAAAGAGAAATCCATGAGCAGTTCAATTGCGGAAAGGAACAAGGCGATCGTGTTGGAG
>CAWIAH010000002.1:0-281983 GCA_963834075.1 uncultured Acidobacteriaceae bacterium | reverse complement strand
TGGCGAGAGCCCCCGGGGACACGGCAGGGACGCCTGTGCCACCAGCGGATTTGTGGAGGAGGCAGTCAGGAAACCGTTAGTGCCCGAAGCTGCCAGAAGTGCATTAGTGCCTGAGCTGGGAAGAAGGCCGTTGGTGACGGATTGCGTCACATCACCGGCGTCGTTGTTGAGGCGGGAGATGTTCGCTCCGTTCGTCAGGACTATCGAGGGGTCGATGGCGATGGCGTTGGTGTCGGGCGTGCCGCCATCGTCGATGAATTGGACGCCCAGGCTGGGGACGAAGACGTTGTTGGTGGCACCAGCACCCGATCCTACGATCATCGCGGCCACGGCGTTGCTGTTCATGAGTTGATTGGGAAGGTTGGTGGAGTTGCCGTCAAACACTATTGCCCCAGAACTCCCACTGCACTACGCCATTCGTGTCAAAATGTACGGTGATGCCGATGGTGGCGTACTGGCCATCGGGGTGAATTGCCAGGCCAGCCAGTAACCTCGATCCAGTCGCTATACCCTTGATTGAGCCAAATGGGCTGTTGGAAAAACACCTGCCCGTCGAAAAGCACGCGGCCTGAGTTATCCATACCAATATATCACCTGTGCCGGCCACCGTGTTGCTGATGGTAAGCACAGGCTGAAAGGGAACTTCGGCGCCTGTTGTTGTTGGTCACCACCAAAATGGCAGGGGATTATTTGAGGCAACATTTCCTGACGCCAGCACGCGGCTCAGGCCACGGCGTGCTGACCCCGCTGATTTCCTGCGCGAGCGTGTTGCTCAGGATGTTGGCGGCGCTGATGGATTCGAGCCCATTAGTCCCGACCGCGACGTTCGCGAAATAGTTACTCAGCGCACTGGCCGCAGTGATCGTCTCCAGTCCATTTGTGGAACCGCCGCCGCTGCCGATGAACTCCAGTGCCCCGCGGCGGCCACCCACCAGGGGATGTTAGTGATTGTCACAGAGAATTGCGTGGGGTCTAGCCAGAGTTGATCCACGTCGCCGGTGGCAGTTAAGTTCGTTGAATGGATAGTCGTTGTTGGCGGAGCAGAGAGTGGCCAAGTTCACAATTTACAGGTGCCTAAGACGATTCCGAAACTCAGGCACTTGGACACTCCGGCACTCAGGAACTTGTTTGTTTTCATAAAATCATCAATTGCTTTTTGAGGGTGACGACGTCGCTGGCTTGGTTGCCGTTAACGATGGCGATGTAGGCGACGGTGCCGGCGGGGATGTCGATGAACGGGGACGCGGCAATGAGGGCGTATCATCTGGCCGGTGCCGAGCGAGAAAACCTGCGATTGCGTCGTGCCGCCCACCACGATCTGACACGTGAATGGATTGCCGCTGGGCACGTCGCCCTCGACGCGGATTTCGACGGCAACGATGTTGGTTTCGACGGCGCACTGATGCGAGCCGCGTGTCTGGCCGTCGCGGACCAGGCCGTAAAACGAAACGTCCTTGTCCGCGATGCGCATCTGCGCACTTTTTTGGAATGTAGTGTTGACGACCGCGTACGCCGCGGCCGGCGTGAGATTCTGGCCGACGAGATCTTCCGTGCCGTCTTGAAGGGTGCTCATCGGGTGCGCCTTGTAGGGCGGACTTCGGCGAGCTCAGTCGAGCCGCGATTTTCGCCGCCATCATTGATCGGCGGCCAAGATGGCCGCCCTACAAAATTGGTCTTCATATCTTCGTCACCGTGAGTTGGACGGCCTACAATGCGGGCAGGCCGTTCAGTATGGGTTGGACATTGCAGAGCACGGAGGCGGGCGGCGTCCGCCCCATTGTCGGACTGGATTGTGGCCTGCGGGTAGTCTTGCACCGGCTGCTTCATAACGATTCACCACGTCACTGGAGGAGGGAACGATGGACAATGGGGAAACGAGCGTGATCGTCGAACCGCTGATGGATAGGATCCGGCCAAACCATTCCCCGCCTGCGTGGACGACACTGATGCGGTCGCGGGTTGTGACCCGGAGGTGGATGCCACTGAGAAGACGGCGGCCGAGACGGCCGCTACTACACTTGTTTGGACCGCGGTGCGGACGGCGGCGGTGTCATAGCGCAAGTGGGTCGAGCCGTTGTAGAAATTCACCGCGCAGGTCTTGACCTCGCTGGCGATGGCGGGATCGAACTCGCAGGGGTTTGTCTCCGTGCCGAAACCGTATCCGCGATTGCACAGGTCCCATGCGAGATTGATGTCACCCGAATAGGTCGGGTTCATGGTCGCGCCGCGACCGTTCGCGTTCAGATTCGCTGCGGCGCGGGCGCGGGGGAACGGTTGATGACGGTCGCGGTGGACGCCAGCGCGGACAGCAGGCTGGGCGAGAGTCGGCTGCCAAACGGGATGCCCTTGAAAGTGATGCTCGCGCCGAGCACCCACGCGGGCTGAGCGAGGACATTGTAGAGCGGCATGATGTCGAAGAACCAGATGTCCTCAGCGGCCCCGAAGGAATTGCCGATCGTGTCGGAGAGCGGTCCGAAGAGACTCTGCACGCGCCACAAGCTGTTGCCGATGAGCAGCTCCTCCGCCGCATACAACACGGCCCCGTCACAGGACCCGACCAGGATGAGCATCTGATACGCAAACCAGGCGTTGTCCGACAGCACACTTCCTCCACCCGCCGATGTCATTGCTCGCCGCGGTGAAGTCGATGTGCGCCGCGCGGTCCATCGTGTAGCGTGGCGCTGACCAATCCTCAATTATGCACCGGCATGAACGTCGTCATCATCCACGTCCGTGTAATCGACGGGCGGTGACTCATCGCTGGCCCAGAGCGAGAATGCCTGCGCATCGGGATCTTCCCGCGCGGCGAACACAGTGAATCGTTGGAACCATCCGGCGCGAATTCATACGGCAGCTCCCACGCGTCCTGCGTCTGGATCGAATTGTACGCCTGACCCAGCCGCTGAAGCCCGAGCCGCCGCCGCCTACGACCTGCTTCGAGATGGGCAGGCTGCCGAACAGCGACGGCACGATGCTGAGGAGGATCGTTTCATCGCCCACGCCCATCTCCTGTACCTGCAGCACCACAAGCGGCGTCTGCGAGCCGTACTTGAGCGTGGGATCGTTGATGGCGATGACATCCCCGAATTGGACCGCAAAGGCGGCGCGGCTGCAGGGGATCACGTAGGGCGTTTTTGGGAGCGTAAGCAGCATGGCCAGCCGTGTGCCAACGAGTTTTGCGGTGGCCGCATCCGTCACCATCGGCAAATCCATTTCCGGCCTTCTTCATCGTCGCCAAAATCGCCTGCGCCGGGCAGCGAGAGCGTCGTGTCGCGAAACAGGCGGTTGATGTCCCGGAATTTGACGGTGACGTGTTGCGGGATTTCGTACCACGCACAGGGACGCTGTTTGACGCCGTCGTGCAGAACGTCGTCGGCTTGGAGGGTGAGCTGGATCGTGTAGTTTCCATGCCCATCAGGCGCGGGCCGAGCAGGCCGTTCGAGATCGTCAACGCGCCCTGCACATTCTTGAGAATCTCCGTGATCAACCCGCGCGCATCGGATTTCTCGTTGACGACGTAGTTTAACCCGACGTAATCGGTGCCTGAAACGAAGCTTAAAAACGCCGCGGTGTCGAGGATGGCGGGGTTTAGATTGTAGCCATGCACGTCGGACGTGAGCAGCTCGTAGATCATACCGCTGACATTGGCTCAGGCCATATTCGGCGGATTCGCTGGCAACGAGGATCGACCATGAGGCGAACCCAACGGCGGAATTCCGTGGCGGCGACGTGTTCGATGCCCAGGACAGCGTGACCATCAATCCGAGCGACCCCACCGCGAATGGCACGCCGTTTTGCGCGGACCAGCCCATGCCGCCCGGGTACACGGCCGTGCCCGCGGGCGCGGCGCCGCTTTACCGACCACACCCCGGCGGTCGGATCGAGAAGCAGCATACATACCGCGGCGTGACGGTTTCATCGCTGCTATTGGAAAGGACGATGCCGCCCCAGGCCGTAAGCGTGGTAGAGGCCATGAAGCAGCCAGTAGCCCAGCGCATTTGTCCAGGCGGGATTGCCATGCGCGGATGTCGTCGCGAAATAAGTGCCGTTGGCGTTCGCATCGCCGAACCCGGTGAGGATGTAACCGAGCGGATCGAAGCCATCGATGACGCCCCATGCCACATTCAGATGTGCATCAGTTCCGGGCCTTTCGATGCGCCAAGATCGTAGAGCACGTTCTTGCCGAGCCGGTAAAATCCGTCACGTTGCCCGTCACCGTGATCGTCTGCGCCTCTGCGGCCGCATTGTTCGGACCGTAGTACGACTCCGTGAATGTGAACGGTGATCCCGGCGGCGCCGGGCCAGAGTTCGCGCTCCACGCGGACGGCGATCTGCGCGAGCGTGTCGGCGTTGCCGATGCGGAAACCCTGCGTACCCGGGCGCGGACCGTGAAACACGGCATAACACATGCCGCGGTAGAACGGCGCGTTGGGGATGAACTGCGCCAGCATCGGGTCCTGCGTTGCGTATCGACGCCGAAATAAAACGCGATAGTACCGCGCGTGTTGCCTTTAGCAGGCCCGCCGGTCGCGGCCGTGAGGATCACGCCGCCGACACCGACTGTGCTGGTGGCCTGTGTCGCGGCGCTGGCAATCGTGATGTTGCCTTCCCAGATAATCTGGTTGTCGTACATCACCTGCGTAATGCGATCGACAGGCCCGATGCACAGCCCGAGGGCGAACGTGCGGAAGTCTTTTCACAGGCGGAGACCTGGCCGCCGCCCTTGCCTGACGCGCCGCCGCTGTCGAACGTATCATCAGTCCCACGCGACCAACGTGCCTGGCAAATCCCGCACGCCCCACAGTGTTGGCCAGGGCGTCCCAATAGCAGCTTGGATCGAACGGCTGCTGCGACATCGTGCGCCGGTTCGCCTTGTTCAGGGTGGATGGAAGCTCATTGCCACACTCCTTGTTTGAATGTCTGGTACCGCCCGGCACCGCTGGTCCGGCAATGTTCGACCACGGCGATACGCCCGCGGAGTTGGTCGCGTCCACGCGATACCAGTACGACGTGCAGCATGGCATCCCACTGTCGAGGAAGTTCGTCGCCGATCCAGCCGCCATTCCGACCGTCGTCCACGTCCCGTTCGTGGACAGCGCGCGCTCGATGTTGATCCCGGTGGTGTCGCTGGAATTATTCGACCAGGTCAACCCGATCATCGTCGTCGTGGCGTTCGTGCTGATCAGGACCGTGCCCACTGGCAGCACGGATGGCGGACTGAAGAACTGCACGCGAAAGAACATCTGCGGCGGCAGCGCGTTCACAGGCGTGATCGCCGACCATGCCGGTCAAGTTGGTCGACGCCTGCAGGCAGTAAGCGGTGTTGCTCCCCGCAAACACCGGGGCGGTGAATGGACTACCAGGCAAATGAATGGACCTGAGCTTCACGAAATCACCACGCCTTCCGTGGTGATTGTTTCACCCACCCCTTTATCCCCTCCAAGGAGGGGGGCGAAGCGGAAGGGGTGGGTTGAACCTTGCAGCCGACCGGTAAATCACCGCGAGCGACACCTGCCAGTGATTCTGCGCCAACGGTTCGGGTGTCGGCTACCGCGCCGCTCTGGCCGATGTGGAAGAAGTGGCAGGGAAAATCGCGGACTACCAGGCCGCAGTGCGCGCCGCTCATACCGTTGCCAAAGATCAGCACGTCACCGATGCGTTTGCCCGTATCGGGCGGCTGACAAGGCTGTGTTCCACACAATTTGCACGCCCCCGTCACCTCGATGCAGGTGCGGAGCATCTTCATCTTGTCACCCGCGGCTTCCATCTGGCGGTAATCGGGGATAACCAGATGTTCCGGCAACCCGCCGATCTCCTTGAACACGTGCACCCAGAACAAACAATCTCCCGTGACGCCGCACTTCATTTCGTTGGGGCGCGTGCCCCAAGTGAGCGCGTCTTGCTCCACAGATGCACCTGGTTGAGCAGCCGCTGCTGGCGATCCGCCGTGCGGGAGTCGGGGAGACAAACAGTGCTGGAGTACATCGGTACCAGAGTGTACGACCGGCTTAGCACTCGGAACTTATGCACTTGGACACTTGCAGGTTCAACTCGTCGTCTCCAGGCTCGGTAGTTCACCGGGATATTTGTTCGCCGAAATTCTCCAGGTTGCCGGTCGTCGTCGGGGTGCCGGTGTTGGCAGTCCACCCAAGTATGAAATCGAAGACACGGCGCCGCCGCGGCAAGCGATGATCGCGGTGTAGCCGTTGTTGGCGGTGGGCTTCTGATCCAAGCGGATTACGGCGCCATTGTTGGTCAGGACCGCCTTCTAACCCGGCTACGGCCCCGGCGGTCCCTCGGCCTGTGGTGAGCGCATAAACCGGACTGGTGATGATGGTATTGCCGACGCCACCGACCCATGTGGGTCCCAGATGGTGGAATTGATTTCCTCGCCGACGATCTGGCTGGTGTCCTCGCCGTCGTACACGATCCACACGGCGTGGCCGTGATGTAAACAAGCGCGGGTCGCGAAAGTCGTCGTGTTGGACGACTGGCAGCGCGACCTCGATGTAACCGGGCGTGAACGCCCCGCTAGGCGGCGGCGCGCTGAACCGAGTGGGTGATATCGTTCGTGCACGTGGCAATCGTCCGATCGGCAGCCGCCGAACGCCTGACACCGTTGTACCCGGGCCATCAACACAGGGAACATTTCCAACGTGAGGTCGCTGTACGTGATCCCGCCGGAGACGCGCTTGCGCTCGCACGCACGTTATACGTGAAGCCGAACGTTCAGGCCGCTGATCGGGTCCGTTGCCTGGTATAATTGACATAGCCCTGCGCGAACCATCCCGTTGTCTGCGCGCCCCATTCCGGGCGCTGATCACCACGCCGTTGTCCGACGCCACGAGGCCGTCGATCTGCACGGGGGTATGTCGGATCGGCATTACAGGCGACCGATGCGGCGCCCGTTGAGAACACCATCTTTGGGCAATCGATAGAGAAAATCGGACGTGGCACCAGGCGGTCGAGCACCTTCGTGATGTGGTTCCACTTCGTCTGGCACTTCAGTTTCCCGCCCTTCGATCGTGACTTCCAGCCCTGCGCTGTTTGTGTCGAGCGTGTCATCCGCATCCAGATAGCCGATGAACGCGACGTCCACGGCGGGCACCTGGTTGCCATGACCGTTGTCCACCGTAGCGATAGCGTTGCCGTTGCGATGCACTTTGTAGATCACGATCCCGAACGTCAGTGGCCACATGCGGTTCACGTAGTGGGCGAACGGATCAATCGATGGGTCCACGATCAACGTGATGTCGTGGGGATCCAACCACGTGCTCTCATTGCGAAACGCTTGCGACGCGTCGAACTCAATCGCGGCCTGGTTCACGATCGTTCGCCGAGATCAGTGATCCCTGACCCGCGTAATCGAACAGATCCTGTGAAACTCACATTGCCTTGAAATCCGACCGAGTACGTCCACGAACCCCAGCTGGTCGGAACGGTAACGCGCCCACCGTGATTCGACCCCGGCGGATCGCGCTTCACGTAGATGTGGACGAGCAACGCCTTCTGCGGCTGGCGCGCTTCTTCGAGGGCCGTCCATGCTGAGGGAACGGTTCTCATGCGCTGGCCAACTCCATTCCGGTTATTGTCCCGGCTGCATCACCGCTGCCGGCTCCGATCACCTCGGCGTATTCCTTTTCGAGTTCCGTGAACGCCAGCGGGGTGCGGGCGGCGACCAGGGTGCTTCAAATTCGATCTCGATGTCGTCGGCGGCGAACTGCACCAGCGATAGCATCCCGATCTGGCATAGACCCGTACGAGACGGCGGCTCCAAGCGCGCTATCGATACTGACGCGGCCGGTGCCGCCGCTGAGATTGATCACCTGGCGAGTCCCAGAATTGAAGCCGTCCGTTATGAAGATCGCTCGCGCAGTTCGCCGCCGAGATCGAAGCGCTGACGGCTGAACTGCGTAGAGATCGCCAAGCCGGCGTGGTATGCGTCGATAAAATATTGGCCCGAGAGCCTCAGCTCATCCTTCAGCGACGGCAACCAGAAATGATCGAATCGTCCGCGCGATCGTGAAAGAACTGCCACAGCAACGCGCGAGGCGTGCCAGTTCGATGCCCATGCCTACCTGGTGCGAAATTCGCTGGCGCACGTATTGCCGCAACGTTTGGCAGCGCCTCCGCGTTGAACCCCGTCGCCACGAAGTGCGTTCCCTCGCCGATGTTCAGACTTTGGCGACTTCGACCATTCGGCAATCAGCGGCAACACGGGCACGCCGAGAAAGGTTGGATATGTGGCACTGTCGTAAATGCGACCGCCCCCATCGCTCGTGAGCTGCTCATCGAACGTGAGCGCGACATCCGATCGTCTTCAGGCACTCAAGCACTCCTCCGCGTAATCCAAGCACTTGTCTGCGCGCATGGACGGCAGCACTTCGTCGCCCGCGTTAAACGCGTTGGAAAGAGCGGGCGAAGGGATGGTGATTGTGTCTGCCGCTGATCGAGGAAATTTCGAACCCTTCGACGGACAGGCTGTGGGGAGTTCCACTGGGATAAGCGCTGATCAGGACGCCTTCACCGCGCCAATCAATCGTTGCCGCTACTATTTACCGTGAGGCTGAAGTCGGCTCCGGCGGCGGCGTTGGCCGTCAATACGATTCCCTGCTCGCTCCACATCGGGACTCCCAAGAGCGTCCCAGGCGGAATCACTTCACGAGAACTCATCCCATTGCCGCCGAAAATCCTGGTCCGGCAACAATTTGAATTTGATCTGGCGCTGGCCGTAGTCGCGTCCGATTACCGCGTAATCGATCCTGGTACCGACTCCCGCCTGATGTTCGTCAGCGAACGTGGACTTGAGCGTGATGCCGCCCAGCCAATTTGCGCAAACGGCAATATGGCGAGACCCTGAAATGTTCGTAACCTCCCAGTACATCGTCCGGAGACAGGAGCTTGCCTCATCCTGAGCGTGAGCGCACTTGCGACACCTGGCCGAAGTGGGTACTTAGTCGTTTCGCCTCACTGCTCGTGCCCATCTCCGCCCTCTTGCGAGACTCCTCGCGATCAGGCTTGCCCCCGCTCCCCAAATGTCGATCCAGCGCCCGCTGACCCGCCGAGCTTCCAGTCGCGACTGGATCATCGCATCCCCGAACAAGGCCGGCGTCGGATTACAGTGATATTTGATGGCACAGGTGCACCGACTTGTGACCCGATAAATCCTCCGCCCGCAAATGCCGGCAGTATGGTGACCCTGTCCGGCCTGCACGGCAAAATTACGGTGGGCAAGCGCCCGTGGATCGCCTCGCGCGGCACGCTTCGTCGTGTTAATGGCGTCCATCGCTGCCGTCCCGTAATAGCGGTGGGCCGCGGCGGTGTGGACGGTCTTTCGTTATGCGATGACGGCAGGCGGAGGTCGATCGCTGCCGTCTCGACTGGCCCCATCGTAGATCGCTCCCTGCCTGGCGGCCCGTGCCGCGTAGCCGGCGAGCACGCCGATGGCGGCGAGCGACGGCGGCGACAACACGAGCCCGACGCCAGTGGCATTTGCCCCGAATGTGGCCGCGGCCTGGGTCGCGGCCCAGGTGCGGCGCTGGCGGTGACCTGCGCGTTCGCGGCGCTCTGCGCGGCAGTGGCCGGCTTGCGTCTGCCCGATGCCGAGCGCATGGGCAATGCCCTGTTGGATGGCCATCTGGATCATGCCTTCGATCACCTGAGTTGGCGAACCCGCGGAAGGCGTGCCGTGCTTCTTCCGATCCCTTCGATCCACTCGGTCAGGGCGCGGGCTGAAGTCGATGAGAAGTTTGCAGCGTGGTTGCCGAGAAATGGTCGACCTGCTTTTCGAGATCGGCCCAGTCCTGTAGTCAGTCTTTTCAGTTGCGATGCGTTCGCGCCACCTCCGCGTGCCTTGGGCCCGCTGCGCGGCCGCGGCGGAGAGCATGGACACGCTGAGTTGCTCCCTGGTTTGATCGAGCTGGATTCAACTGACCGGCCAGCGCCTGGGCGTTTTGCGTGCCCTCGGTGGTGAAACGCGAGAACGATTTCGGCGACGTTATTGCCGGGCATAGGTCACCCACCCCTTGGTCCCCTCCGAGGAGGGGAGTGAAGTCAGTCGGTTGGCACGCCTTACAGGGAAAAGCCGCCGAGGAGGCGTTCGGCTGTATTTGTGTTCTGCCGTCCTTCGATGGCTTTATGGAGTTCATCGCAGTACTTTTTCCAATCGCGCGGTTTGGTTACCCAGGGAGGGCCCGGTGTAAAAGGCGGCTTCGACCAGGCCGTGCTGCCGAGTTTCTGAATGTCGGCTTTGAAGGCATCCTGGAGTTCGTATCGGTCAGCTTATCGGTGTCGGTGGCCGCGGGCACGGAGGAATTCGGTGGGCATCAGCTGACAACCATGACTGGAGGTTCTCCAGGACCGCGGCCATCACTTTTTTTTGGATGTGGCGAATGGTTGAATGCGAGGGCGCGTTTCGACGACCGCGAAGGCGGAGTCCTCGGGTGAGGAAGTCGAACCAGGGTTGACCCACCCCTCGTTCCCCCTCCGGTGAAGGGGATGTCCAAGGCAGCGCGCTAGACGGAACGGAAGATGAGGAATTGCTTTGTCGAAGCCCAGGTCGACCCACTTCATCATGTCGGTGTTGGTGAGGCGGCGGACGATGATCGTTTCGCGCCGGCCGTCTTCATAGATGACTTCGAGCGGCTCGCGGAGACGACGGCGTGGCTTCGGCGGGAGCCCTAGTCGCCTCTGGCGCCGCCTTCGGCGGGCGAACCTCGCCCTCCCGGTTTTGTTCTTGATCAGTCATGACGTGGCGGGGTTCCGTTTTCATTTGATTTGGCGGAGGTAGCCGAACGGGTAGATGGGATCGCCGCTGGGGATCGGGGGTGATCTTGTAGTCCCATTCCATCGGCTTATCTGGTGCGAAGCCCGGCTTCCCGAGCGGGTTCGAGGCGCGATTTGGCCATGTGGCGGAGCCAAACTTGTTCCGTCGGTCGGCCCTCGGTCGGCGGGAGCACCATGTAGAGGTAGAACTCGCCATAGGTGAAGCCGACGTAGCGTTTCGAGTCTGCTTTTCACGGTGGAGATCGACGTAAGGTCGAACGTCGAGACGCCCATCACGCCCGAGACCGAAAACATGCCGCCGGTGAGGGGCTTGACCGCGCCGAGTTCGGTATCGAGATCGTAATCGGTGCCGAAGGTGGCGGTGGCGCTCGCCTTTTTCACGACGACATTGGCGATTTCGAAGCCAGCGATTTTGTGCCAGCATGCCAGGCCGACAAAGGTAATGTTTTGGTGGTCAAGCGGTGGCCGATGCCTGGGTGAAGGTGGTTGGCGGGTGCCGAACAGGGCGAGGTCGAGCGCGGCCAGGAGCCGGTGATTAGACCTTGATAGTGATGGGCAGTTCGAGGCGTTTGATTGGGCGCGCCTCGGTGATCAGCGTCCCGGTGGCGCGCGCGGTGCGGAAATCGGTCGCCTCCGATCCGGTCGAACGCGGAATCGGTGACATTACCGAGGTCGAGCAGCGCGCCGGTGTAATTGGGATTGAACAGAGCGACCGCGCCGCCCTGCCAGACGTTGCCGACAGTGAGACGATTTCGAATTGCAAGATTTGCCATGGGGATTCTCCTTGCGTTGCACTCGGGTTCTCATTTGAACTTCGTCGACGGCTTCGGTCGTGGTCTGGCGGAGCAGTTCCAGACCTACGAAAACGAAAGGTTCGGCTTGCGTGATCGGGGGCCAGCCGCGCAACTGGCCGGCGGTTGCGGAAGGCGAGGGCCAGGTCGGGCCGACGACGAGATTGGTCATGTCGTAGGCGCCGATGACACCACGGGACCGCCGTGGGAAAGTTCCCTGGTCGCGCGCAAGGAACGGGCGCGAAAGGAAGAGCGACCAGACGCAATTCAACTCGTTGCGCAGGTGCCTTGGGTGAATGGCTCGCCGAGAGCGCGCGCGCCGCGAAACTCCTCGGGTTTGTTCAGCATGCGGTCGAGCCGCAGCCAGGCGGACGGAGCGGTTTCGCGGGCCACGGCGAGGAACACCTCGGTTCTGTAGCCTACTGGTTCAGGTTGGTCTTGCTTGATTAAACTGGACAAGTTAAGGAAAACCGTTCTATCAGTCAGTGCGGAAGCTGTTCCAGGAGTAAAGATGCTCGGAGTAAAACGGGTTTCAATGGGCACTTCTTCTGTAGATGAGTTTGCTGCTGTTCTTGATGGATCATATTTTGGTAATGAGTTCAATGCGTTGCAAGCATACGCATATGTCAAGTATGCAGAAACCATGTGGACGTTATCCATGGCAAGAAAATATCCTAAGCTCAAGTTTGTTGTTGTGAGCCCAGGAAATACAAAAGGAACTCAGGCGCCAGATAGTCTTCCCCCGCCAATGCGGTTTATGTTGAAGTACGTGATGATGCCCATTGTGTTCCCACTGATGGGCGGAATGGTGCATACGCTGGATGTAGGTGCAAAACGCTTTGTAGATGCCATTTCGGATGAGCGGTATAAAAGCGGCGTGTTTTATGCCAGTAAAGAGGGTAAGTTATCAGGGGACATGGTGGACCAGAGCACCTTCTTTACTGATTTGAAAAACACCTCATTTCAAGATAACGCCAACGAGGCAATTCACCGTTTCATAAATTAGGCGCTCGGAACCGGCGTCTCAGGGCAATTCTTCGCCTCCGCCCAGGGGAAGTTCACAGGCGCAATTGAGGCGGAGTCGCCGCCACACCTCCACGATCGCGCCAGCCAAGAAGCCGCGTGGCAGGCCGTCGTCAAGGTCACCGGTATCGACTCCCTTGACCTGCATCCTGGAACGCGGTGGCCTGAATGAGCGCCTGATCGGCGCGTCACTGGATGCAATACAACATTTCCACTTCCCTAACCTGGAATCACGGCGACAAAACGAACAACGACCTTTCGTAGCGCAACCCACGGAGGGAACAACGCAAGCGCATGAAGCCGATTGTGGTAGCGGTAAGTGTAGTTGTCATCTCCTCGATGCGCACCGGTAGGGAAAGGCCAGCAACCAACATACTGGGTCCGCATTTTCGAGAAGGCACTTTCCACTCAGTCCACCGAAGCAAACGCCGCTGAGGTGGATCTCCCAAAAATCGACGAGAGTCTGCATGGAACGGAGTATGTGAATCGCACTGGTAAATTCTCGCTGACGCTGCCCCCGGAGTGGATCATCAATGCCGACCTGCGTCAGAGGCCGGTTACATTGGCAGGGCTGAGTTCTAGCGACAATGACGCGCTTCGCCATCGTGGAGCAAAAGCGAATACCCGGGTTCACTTCGCAAGCTACAAAGAGCGACCTTGACGGCCGCGCGGATCATTCGAGCAATTTCTAGGAACTCTCGTAAGTCTAGTGCCACCATCGACGGAAAGAGAGCGATCCTTGTCCACTATCGTGGAAAATTCCAGTACCGCCCAACACATCGGTCGAAATTGTCACCGCTTTCATCAGCCGCACGGACAACAATTTCACAAAAGTCACCGCATCGGTGCGCGGAGTCGTTATTTCACGATATGCAGCCAGCATTCGAAAAACTCGTCACTTCCTATCACAGTTCACCCCGGCCCGCCGGTGCCGGTGACCGACAAGCAAACCAAGCAGGGAAAGGACGAGAGGTGAAGCTTGGATGAGAAGGTTATCGTCGTTACGAATGTATGGTCAGGTCCTGGGCTTGCGGCTGCCATTCTACTTTCTCGTCGTGGTTTCAAGGTCTTCGGCACGGTCGACGAGTACGTTTCGACGACGGAAGAGCTTCCGTTCACACAAATACAACTTAAACGGGGTGATACGGTGGCCGTCAGAGACGCTATCGCGACGCTTCTTGGCGTCGCCGGATGTATCGATGCTCTCGTAAATATCTCCGAGACGTTCGCGATCGGCGCATTGGAGGAGCTCAGCGAGGAGCAGACGAATCGACATTTCGCGGAAAGTTTCTTTGATGTGCTTCGATTGACCTACGCGGTCATTCCGTTCATGCGGGCACGCGGCATGGGGCGAGTGGTCAATATAATTTCTCCGTTCGGCACCTCTCCGGCTCCATTTATGGGGATGTACGCAGCCTCTCACGCGGCGCTTGAAAGCTGGTCACAGAGCCTCAACAGAGAGATGGAAGGGACCGGGGTTCAAGTCACGGCAGTTATGCGCGGCTTTATTAGGGGTGTAGACAAAGGAATTCGTTTGCCGGAGCGGCCTTTGCGGCGCTATCGCCAGGGCCCTGCCCAGACGCTTGCTGCGCTTGCATTAGGTTCCGAGAGGTGGATAGGGGATGAAATGTTAGCCGAGGTCATTGGGCGCGCGATCACAGATCAACACCCGAGGACGATCTATCGCACAGGCTTCGAGCTGGGAGTATTTTCTACTGCTCTCCGTCTTGCACCTCGATTACTCCAATTTCTCCTCAAGCCGAGATCCTGAAATTGCCACAGTTACCTCAACGATGGCGTAGACATTCGCTGTGAGATATAAGCGACCGCCAAAAAGCTCATTACTAGGTTGTTCATCTTCCTAGTCCTTTCTTTAGGCGCGCAGGTGATTGCAGGTGTTCGTGGGAAAGAGCTTGATGACGCCCGCTCCCTCGGTGTCTCTGACGTGCTCGCCAATGATGACGATAATGCGATTGAGAACTTCCGCTTAGTGGATGCAATTGCGGACACCGTTGGCGGTGACGTTGCAGCGAAGCTGATCGCGAAGGTAAAGCAGACCGGCTCCTTTGGCTACACCGCTGTGTTGCCGGAAAGTGCGGCGGCTAAAAATCCGACAGTGAAGATTACGCGGGTGCGTGCGCAGCCTGATCCATCCAAGGTGCGTGAGTTTGCCGATGACGTGCGCGATGGCAAGTTCGTTCTGCCTATTGGTCGCCGGATGCCGTTGCGTGATGCGGCTGAAGCACATGTGCTAGGGGAGAAAGGCGGTATTGGGAAGATCCTCCTGCTGGCGCAGGATTCTAAAGAGTGAGAAGCCGGCATCTTGGTCACGGAGTGAACGGGTCTGTGAGGATGGCATCCTGGTGATCAAGCTGCAGCCTGCCGTAAGAGATCTTCGATTTTCTTATCCGGATTCCGGGCGACACGCAAGAGGCCCGGCGCGCTTCAAGCTACTGCCGTGGCTGGCGCGGAAGCAGCTGCCTCTTCGATGAGCTTGGCGGCTTCCTTGGCGTGAGAGATGTAGGCCACATGGCTTGCCTTCACCTCGACCGTCTTGGCGTTGGCGCGCTTTGCCATCATGCGCTCCTGTTCCGGATTGATCGACCGATCTTCGGTAGCCACCATGTAAAAGGTGGGCTTTTTCTTCCACGCCGGATTCTTAACCTGATGGGCGAACGAGTCGGTAGAGATTGGCACCTGCGATATCGCCATGAACTCCGCCTCGTCCCGTGGAATATCAGCTGCGAAGTCGGCCACGAAGTGCGCCTCGTCGATCCACCAAAGCCCATTGCTGTCCGGTTTGAACGCCTTCGATGCTTGTGGCAAGGCTGTTTCGATCGATGCACAGCTCTCACCTTCATCAAGGGCAAAAGCGGCAATATAGACCAATGCCGCAACGTTTGGATGATTTCCCGCCTCGGTGATGATGGACCCGCCATAACTGTGGCCGACCAGAACCACTGGGCCGCCCATGGCGTCGATAGCTGCCTTTGTGTATTTTTGATCGTCGGCGTACGAAGTCTCGGGAGGTTGCGCCACCGACACCTTGTAGCCATCATTCTTGAGGATGTCGGCGACCCTCTTCCAGCCGGAACCATCCGCGAAAGCTCCATGCACCAGAACTATATTCTTGATCTGCTGACTCACGATTATTCTCCTTTGCAGTAGAGATCCAGACGGATCATTTGATTTTTGATTTCGATCTTGCGCGCCTTCGCGCCGAACCGCATTTGTTCCGACGCGGGACGTACGTCTCGCTTGCAACGTAAAGACTTATTGGCAATTAGTTGGCGTGTGCGGAGGCGGCAGCTTCTTCGATAAGCTTGGCTGCTTCCTTCGGGTGGACATGTAAGCCACATGGCTCGCATTCACTTCGACCATCTTAGCATTAGCGCGCTTGGCCATCATGCGTTCCTGTATCGGATTGATCGAGCGGTCTGAACTGGCCACCATGTACCATGTCGGCTTGTTCTTCCAGGCCGGATTCGTGACCTTGTGGGTGAATGAGTCGGTAGAGATCGGCACCTGCGATATCGCCATGAAGTGAGCCTGGGCCGGGGGAATATCCGCGGCGAAGTCGGCAGCGAAATGGTCCTGTTCGATCCACCAGTTGCCATTGCTATCCGGCTTGAATGCCTTGGAGGCTTGCGGGACGGCCGTTTCGATCGACGCACAGCTCTCACCTTCATCGAGCGCAAATGCGGAGATGTATACCACCGGGAACGCCGCTGTCGCTGGAAGATGCACGGCGTCTGGTCGAGGGCTACGTGGAGCATTACAACAATGTCCGCCTGAACAGTGCCACCGGCTACATCACGCCGAAGGACGTACTGGCGGGGCGTCATCACGCGATCCATGTAGAACGCGACCGCAAGCTGGAAGCCGCCAGACAGCAGCGCCAGAGTCGCCGCCGGGCAAGCCGCGTGAAGAGCAAGCGACCAGAGAGGGTTTGATCGCCGATGATCAACTACCGAGCCGCCGGTAGATGAGCCGCGAATAGCGAAAGGCAGGAAGAATAAAGACCAGAAAAAGAATCGCGGCTGTCCCGTCGAAGCGGTGAAGGCGAAAACCTTCGTAAATCATCATGAAGGTATCCGAAATACATCTCTCTCATTTTCTCGTAGTCCTTCCGAAGGCCATCTTCGAGACGTTTGCCGGGGGCCAGACGTAGCGTATTTGTTTTCGCAAGCTCATAGTGTGCAGTTCCCTCGCGGAAAAAATGCTGTTTGTGCGCAACAACTTCGTCAAGTAGATGTGCGTGCTTCTCCCATCAACCCTTTGTTTGATGCGTTTTCCCCGCAGCCCCTCTATTCTTTCGCGGCAGGACACACGCACGTCTTCTCGCAAAACCTGGTGAACTACTTCAACCCCGCGTTCTCCTGGTACCAGAGCCTGTTCGGGCCAAGCAACCTGCAGCGGACGCATCGGCGTCTGATGACTGCGACATATTTTCCCCATCTCCCACCCGAATCCAGCCTCCGCTGAGGATTTGCGTTCGCAGCCACCGCGATGGCGTAAACCCTTAATCACCGAGCGAGCTGTCAGCCTTTCTAGGTGGCTACCCACTTAACTCAAGGGTTGGCCACAAGCGCTGCGAATCGTTGCGACAGGTGGTCAATTTTAAGATATGCCTTGATTCAGTCCCAGAGAAATCACACGAATTTAGCTGCAACCCAGCCGGTTCTGGCAATACTGCGCGGTTCGGTTAGATATTCCGCTTGAACTTCCTCTGAAAGGAAGCGTCAATGTTGCTGATCTCTCTAAGGAGAAAACATGCCCAATTCGTCTATTACGAAGACGCTCGGCTTCTTTACCCAACTTGAGTAAGGCAGCTTTGGCGGGGTTTGGCAGCAGCTCTTTAAAAAAGAACCGCCACCTGAAATCCGAAAGGATTTGATGCTTCGCATCATTGCCCATCGCCTGCAGGAGCAGGAGTTTGGTGGCCTCAGCGACGCGGGCTGCCGCCGGCTTCGACAGCTTGCAAGCACATTCGAAGCCGATCCCAACGCAGTCGGTTTCAACCCATCCGCCAATCAAGCCAGGAACCCGCCTGGTGCGCCAGTGGAAAGAACAAGTCCATGTGGTCGAGGTGGAAACGGAAGGCTATGAATACAGAGGCGCTCGCTACGAGAACCTCTCCGAGATCGCTCGCCTGATCACCGGCACCCGCTGGTCGGGACCGGCCTTCTTCGGTCTCAAAGCTAAACAATCCAACGCATCCCAGGAGGCCCAATGACTACTGAATCGAAAGCCATCATCCGCTGCGCGATCTATACCCGCAAGTCCTCCGAGGAGGGTCTGGAGCAATCCTTCAATTCTCTCGACGCTCAACGGGAAGCCTGCGAGGCCTTCATCGCGAGTCAGCGACACGAAGGCTGGCGGGCGCTTCCCGGCCCTCTACGACGATGGAGGATTATTCCGGAGGGAATCTGGAGCGGCCTGCGATTCAAGCGTCTGCTCGATGATATTCAAGCCGACAAAATTGACACCATCGTGGTCTACAAGGTCGATCGGCTCACTCGCAGCCTGGCCGACTTTGCCAAGATCGTCGAAGCCCTGGACGCACGCGGAGTCTCCTTCGTATCCGTCACCCAGCAGTTCAACACCACGACCTCGATGGGACGATTAACCCTCAATATTCTTCTCTCCTTCGCGCAATTCGAACGAGAGGTCACTGGCGAGAGGATCCGCGACAAGATCGCTGCCTCCAAGCGCAAGGGCATGTGGATGGGCGGCACCGTGCCGCTCGGTTATGACGTCAGGGATCGAAAGCTGGTCGTGAATCCGGAAGACGCAAAGATGGTCGTGCGGCTCTTCCATCTTTACCTTGAGTTGGGATGCGTCTCGAAGTTGAAGGCTCGCCTCGATCAGGAAGGAATTAAGAGCAAGATCGAGGACGAGCGCTGCAGGGAACCGATCGGGAGGAACTTCGTATTCCCGAGGCGCGCTCTATCGAGATCCTGCAAGAACCGCATCTATCTCGGAGAGATCCCTCATCGGGGGCAGAACCATCCCGGAGAACACGCGGCCATTGTTCCAGGGAGTTATGGGATCGGGTGCAGGCTCAGCTGAAGAGCGATCAACAGGGACGCAGAAATGGTCTCAAGGCAAACTCTCCCAGCTTGCTCGTTGGTCTGCTGCAGGATGCAGAGGGCAATCGATTCACTCCGTGCCACACCTCGAAGAACGGCAGACGCTATCGCTACTACGTTTGCCAAGCCACGAGTGATGGAAGGGAAGCAGGAAAGTAGAGCAGACCGTCCAGAGTGCCAGCCCATCGATGTCGAACGGCAGGTCGCACTCAAGCTCGCAATCCTTCTTGCAATCCGGCAAGGACGTCATGGATGAACTCTGCCAGCCGGAAGATCCTGCGGCACGGACGCAGCAGATCCTGGCCGGAGCCGCGAAACAATTCGACCAGTTAAGTACGGCGCTCCGCGGTCGTGAAGGACTTCGTGAGAAAGGTCGTGCAGAGTGTTGTGGTTTATCCCGACAGGATCGAAGTCGAAGTCGGCAAGTCAGAACTGCGTGCCATACTTACCGCAGATCCGCACGTCCTCGCCCCGGTCCGCAACCGGGCAAAACTGTGATGATGTGATCCGCCTCGCGATCCACGCTCGCGTCAAACGCTGTGGCGGGGAAATGCGCCTTGTGCTTCCTCCCGATCACCTCGGCCAAGTAACGTCGCACCCTGCTTCGTCACTGTTAAAGGCTGTGGCACGCGCACATCAATGGTACGAGTGGATCCTGGCCGGCGAAGTTTCGGGTCAGGGAGCGATTGCCCGAAAGCTCGGTCTGAACGAGCGGTATGTGAGCCGAGTGCTTGAATGCGCCTTTCTCGCTCCCGACATCGTGGAAAGCGTTCTGGATGGAAGTCAGCCTGCCGATCTGACATTCGCAAAACTGACCCGCGGCTTGCCGATGAGTTGGATCGAGCAACGAAAGCAACTCGGATTCCCGTCCCTACGTCCACAATGATGAAGGTACAGTGGCTCCACAAAAAACGATCCCTGCTCCGGCCCCGGATCAGGGAATTGAATTCCCTGATATCTCCTGAAAATTCCCTGTTAAATTGAACGTCTCGACCCCTCGAGAAACCGATAAATGCCCGAGAGTGAGTGGGATAGGAAGAATGATGCTCTATATTAGCCCCAAAATTGCAAAATTCCCTGTATTTTTCCCTGTTAGCAGGGAATTTCTCCCGGAGACAAGTTAGCGCGAGACTGCGTGCTCCGCCACCCAGTCTTATCTCCGCTTGAGCGCGCAACGAAAACCGCGGAAAATGGGGCGAATTTCGTAGCTTTTCTGTGAAACCGGACTGGAGAAAACGTACTTCCTCATCTCCATTTCACCCTATTTCCCGCCGTTTTCTCTGCATCGCCAATTGGCAGTCCGGTTTCGATTGTTCGGAAAAACGAATGCAAAGTAATCAGGCACCGATAGCTTGCAATTGCCGAGTTTATTTCGAGGCGTTGAGTAGGCCGGAAGCTGATCGGCAGCTCTGACAGCTCCCGCCGTCGTGCGCGAGGCTCCGCTGGCGAAGTTGCGCATAGGCTCGTCATTCAATGGGCGACACAAAAAGTTCTGCCTCGCGCTACCGAGTCCGGGACTTCTTCCACTCCAAAGGGGGCAGTTCCGAGTTTACGGCATGTTGAAGGTAAGCCTTGGCGCGCTGTGCAGCTCTTTCCTTGCCCTCTTCGATATTGTCAACCGGCTCAGAGGGCGCAATCCAATTCTTCGCGTTGACGTTGTACACCGACGCCTGTACACCTTGGGCGTTGTGCTCAGAAAAGAGTCGCAGGTGTTCGTTGCCCAGTTGGACTTCAGCCCACACGCCCTCGGTCAGCATGACAGGAAACCAGACACGGAAACCATTTTACGCCAAGCGTGTCTTATTTCTCTCTGGGAGGGGCCGGCGCGATGGCCACGATTTTTCCGGTCGTTAGTTACTGGTGAAATATCGCCATGACATTTACGGCGAGACAAAACAATCCGCTTGGGAAGGATGGGACCTACGGCGGGTATCAGGTTCGAAGACAACGAGCACCTCCCCAACGCTTTTAGGCATTGGGGAGTTTATTCAACGTTGAAAGCGAATTATTGACAGTCGTTATGCAGCACGCTCGGTGCAGGTGGTCCTTCCACGCAAGGAACCGCGCTCAGATATTCGTAGATCGCCCGGATATCGTGATCGCTCAAGTGCTTATATATCGGCCATGGCATGATCTGTAGCAGATCACCGTCAAACGGCGGAGGTAAGCAATTGGTGGTAACCGTATCTGAGCACGTTGGATGGAGGTGATCCAAATCCACCCCCGTGCGCAAGATCCTGGTGAAGTCAGCCAGGGTATGGCCACCTTCCGGCAATCCGGTTTTGTCCGGTGTCAAGTTGCGGGAAACAATGTCCGGGGTACCAGGGATGAGCGGGCCGAAATCCCTGCCTCCTCCCAAATAAACTGCGGCATTCACCTTCGTCGGCTGGTTAAAGTAGGGGTTTCCGCCTGGCGCAAATTCAGTCATCGTGCTGTTCGTATGGCAATCGTTACAGGAGGCAACCGCGTTCACGAGATAACTTCCCAGTCCCACTAATTCACGATTTTTCCCATCTAGATTCAGGTGGACCGGCGCGATCTGGAAACCTCTTCTAATTCTTGCTTCATCGCGGTCGTTCTGGTCGTCGTAATTATCGGCTTGCACAATGCGTGAGCGGATCAGCGCTCCCGATAGCGCGATCACAACCAACACCGTAATAACCGCCGCAGTTTTGGCGAGGGGCCTTGATTTCATACTGCCTCCTTTTTCAGCGAACGGCCCGGAACCGGACAGCGTTGTCCAGGTTCCGAGCGGGTGACGTTCCGATGGCGCAATCTTCCCTTATGGGACGACAATTACGCCCCCTTCGATTGAGCTTCTTTCCCTGATGGCCATCCTGCCCGAGTGTCATTGGAGACTTAAGACGCCGACGCCACCGAAGTTGTTACAGCCGCCTTCGTAGTCGGCAAGCCATAGTTTGCTGGCGTCGGGGTCAACGTTGCCGTAAACGGTAGTGTTGGAGCCATCCGCAGCGCCAAGTTGTAGCTGAATGAATCTGCCAGCCAAGTCTGAGGAGGTTACAGTGAATTTCTCGTTGCAGGCGCCGGAGTAGGTGACCGTGCCCGTTACGTCAAGAAAGCCGTTTCCATCGCTGGCAGCTGATTGTTTCAGATCCGCGGACAGCACTTCCGAATCGCCTGTTTCCGCGAGTGCGCCGTTATAGATACCGTCAATCGGTTTGAACTTCACCCCTGTAAGCGTTCCGCTGTGTCCGTCGGCGCACCCACCTTTGAACGTGTAGGCGCCTTGAGAAATGGACAAGCGATCAGCGGCTAGGACGCCTGTAAAGGACAACACTTGACCGCGAACCGCGGCTGATGTAACCGATATGTTGCCCTGGGCGTCTATAGTCCCGGTCAACGGAATTGGATCGCCCGTTAACATGTAACAAGAGACTTCAACTTGGTCGGGTACCACAATTTTGGGCGCCACAATCATGTGTGCTGTCCCTGCGAATTCGTCCGGCGTCAAGCTAAGGACTGCCTCTATGTCAGTCGCAAATGGACTATCGGACGGTGCGGGTGTCAGCAGAAATTGCCAGCTATCGGCTGGACCCGAAGTAATTTTCCAGGTGGAACCCTTCGTCGCTTTCTGGTTTGCGAGTTGATTGCCCGCCCCGCATCCGATCAGCGATGCAGCCAATAGGACCGACAGGGGGAGAACCCAAACAGAGTTCATCAAGAAACGGGACCTAACTCTCAGCGCTTCATCCATGAGTAAGTTCCTTTCAGACTTATTTCATTGCCTCTTTCGAGACGGATTTCCTTTTGTTTCCGTTTAGCTGAAGCCCATGGTTCTCGGCAGCAGAGCCAAATGTTTCGATCCCGCGACCTCTAAACGGAACCTCTCGATACAGTTAAAGTAATGACCGACTCATCGATATAACTCCGCGGTGGTCAGCGGTCCCTTGCCGTAATCGAATCCTCCAATAATGAGTACGCTTCCGTTCTTTAACAGCGTTGCTGTATGTCCAAGACGGTCAGATTCGTCTAACCCGATAGCCGAGAACGAACCGTCGGACGGACTGTAGTCTCAGCAACTGAGCTTCCACCTCCGACGAGTAGAACAGTGCCGTCTGGAAGCAGTGTCGCCGTGTGAGACCATCGCCCGACCTCCATAGGCTTATTCGTGGGTAGAAACGTTGCCCTAGCAGGGTCGTAAGTCTCGGCCGTATCAGTCCCGACTCCGGCGGCGTCGAGAGACGAGTCGGTGAATCCACCTGTTATTAGTACCTTGCCGTCCGGTAGAAGTGTGGCCGTATGGCTGGCGCGGGGGGACGTCATCGTTGCGACCACGGTGAAGGCTCCAGTCAATGGGTCGTAGAGTTCTGCCGTTGCGAGTGGGCTGCCCGATGGAACCCGATGTCATACCGCCTGCGATTAGCACCTTGCCATTGAGTAGGAGGGTTGCAGTGTGCCGATATTCGCGCCGTGGACATATTTCGCAGTGGGAGTAAATGTTCCAGTTGCGGGATCATAGACTTCGGCTGTGGCTGAGCCATCACCAGCAAATGGGGGCCTGCCACCACCCATATTGCCGCCGCCGACAATCAGCACTTTTCCTGTCGATAGAAGCGTTGCCGTGTGCAGCTCCCCGGGCCTCACTCATACTGCCAGTCGGCGCAAAAGAGCCACTTGATGGATCGTATAGTTCTGCGCTTGATAGCGGTGGCGACGTACCTGCGTTAAGGCAGGCGGACTTATCAGATGAAAACCCTCCCGTGATCAACACTTTTCCATTTTGCAGAAGCGTGGAGGTTTGGGCATACCGGCGATCCGTCATTGATGAGGTAAGCGCGAACGACCCGGAGACCGGATCGTAAAGCTCCGCAAAATCGATACCGGCGAGGCAATAGGAGTCGCCCTCTATAGCGCCGCCAGCGACCAATATTGTCCCGTCCGCCAGCAAAGTCGCGGTGTGAAACTCTCGCCCATGCGCAAGGTTCCCAGTAGGGAAGAATGGGGAAGGCGTTGCCGTCACCACTACCACGGCGGTTGTGCTGTAGTCTTCATTCGCTGAAGAAGTCGCAGCCACGCCGTAAACGCCCGCCGCCAAAGGAGCTGTGTACAAGCCGTCGCGGGTGATCGTCCCCCCACCGGCGCCTTGGACCGTCCAGTTCACTTGGGTATCGGCAAGACCAACTACGGTCGCCGAGAAAGCCTGGGTTACCCCTGGACGAACCACAACGGCGTTGGGAGCAATCGTGAGAACGCCCGACGGAAGGGTGACTGAGGCAGTCCCCATGGCGGTGGGAGACACCTTGCTGACAGCGGTAATAGTGACAAGGTATCCATCTGAAGCGCCGTCCGAAGGCGCAGTATAGAGTCCGCTGCTGTCAATGGTTCCCACATTGGCCGTCGCACGCCAAGTTACTGTCTTATCGCTCACACCCGATACCTTAGCCACGAACTGTTGGCTCTGACCACGGAGGACGGTTGTCGTGGCGGGCGTGACACTCACTGTGACCGTTGGAGGAGAGGCAGGAGGAGGAACGGGCGGGGGGGTCGGCGACCATCCGCAACCGGATAGAGCTAACACTACTGGGAACGGGATAATTACCAGGAGATTTTTGATCCAGCTTGAATGCATTTTTTCCACCTCGGCGAGGGCGAGAGTCACAGAACTAGACGCGCAGGGCAATGGACGCAGTGTCAATTCCTCTTCAATTCTTCTTCAACAGGCAACACTGTGCATGGCAAGGACTTACGCCAGCGCTCCGCGCGCGATCTGTTTGACCCTCCCGCTGCGCCCTGTTACCCTTGACGCCAACTTAAGGAGGGCATGATGCGGGCCCCTCTTTCCGCGGCACGTCGGCTCTCCTTTGGTCCCTTCGAAGCCGACCTGCATTCCGGTGAGTTGCTGAAGAACGGGAATAGGGTCCGACTCCAGGCACAGCCTTTCCAACTGCTCGTCATGCTTCTGGAGCATCCAGGCGAACTGGTGACTCGAGAGCAGATTTGTGCAAGGCTTTGGCCGGCGGACACATTTGTTGACTTCGATCGAAGCCTGGGTACTGCCCTAAATAAAATCCGAGACGTCCTGAGCGATTCCGCCGCGGAGCCGCGTTTTGTTGAAACCCTGCCTCGCCGAGGATACCGTTTCATCGCTCCCGTAACTGCTTTCGAACCGGATCCAGAACCGCCGCTATGTACTGCGGATTCGGCGGAGACGCCGGGACGCCGCCGGTTTTTTCATTCCGCAGTCGGAGTCAGAGCTGTATTCCCGGTTCTTCTTTTAAGTGTCTCGATTGGCGCCATCTCGTCGAGATGGTGGCTCCCTAAGTTGAGCGGGCCGCCGCCGGTTCGATCGATCGCAGTTCTTCCTCTGTTGAATCTTTCGAACGATCCTGAGCAGCAGTTTTTCGCAGATGGAATGACCGACGAACTGATCACGAGTCTCGCCCAGATTAGTTCCCTCCGCGTCATTTCGCGGTACATCAGCGATGGCATACCTGGGAACACGCAAGCCTGCCCCTCAGATAGCTCGCGAACTCGGCGTTGACGCTCTGGTAGAAGGGTCCGTGATACGGTCGGGCAGCCAGGTCCGCATCACCGCCCAGTTGATTCAAGCGGCTTCCGATCGACATTTGTGGGCGCGCAGTTATGACCGGGATTTGAGCGATGTGCTGACCGTACAAGGCGAGGTGGCCCGCGAAATCGCGCGAAGCATTTCTCTTGAGCTCACACCCCAGGAAAAGATCGAGTTATCGCGACCGCGTCCTTGTGAACCCAGAGGTTGCACTCCTCTGCTTCAAAGGTTCCTATTACTTGAGCAATCTTGATGTGATTCGGGCAAAGCAGAGCTTCACCGAGGCAATCCAACTCGACCCCGTCAGCGCCGAGTCATGGGCAGGATTAGCCGATGCGTTGCACACGATGGGCGTGATCGGCGACTACGATGCGTTTCCCCAAGCAAGGGACGCGGCAAATAAAGCCCTTCAGATAGACGGGACGCAAGCACAGGCCCTCATGGTTCTCGGCGCCGTTTCCTTCCTTTACGACTGGAACCCTACGCAATCGGAGACGTTTTTCCGGCGGTCCATCGATGCGCGGCCGGGGTACGCCATGGCCCATGCACTGTTCGCCGACACCCTCGCACACCGCGGTGAATTTGAGGAGGCGATTCACGAGATTAAGTTAGCGAGCGCGTTGGATCCGGTTTCAGTGGTAACCAACTCGATGGCGTGGCACGTTTATTTCAGCGCCCGCCGGTACGACGATGCTTTGCGAGTCATCCTCAGCACAATCGAGGTCGATCCCACAGTTTGAACCTGGCTATTGGCGCGTGGGCATTAGTTGGGAGCAAAAGGGCGAATACCAGAAAGCCATCGAGGCTCTTCATGATAGCCACGCAGCAAAAGAAGCCTCCGAGCTGCGCCACGGCCTGGCCTCTGATGGAGCACGTGGATACTGGCAACGCAAGCTGGGGATTCTTCTGCGCCAAAGACCGCCGGAAGAGCGCTATGGGTTTACGGCGATCGCACGCTGTTATATGCGCATTGGAAAACGACAGGAGGCCCTAGCATCCCTCGAAAAGGGTTACCAGATGCATGATCCTTATCTTATTTTCTGGCTTCCAGTTTACGAGGAGTTCGACCCGCTGCGCTCCGATCCGCGCTTCCAAAGAATGCTTCACGGTCTTGGCATTTCGTGATAGCCATGCCGTACCCCGCGATGAATCGTTCTCAGCGTAGATGCAGATTTACTTTTTTCGGGGCACTGCTAGCGAAAGAGACTGGCCAACTATGTTTGCTTTGCACGATTTTTTCGCTGCCGACGATAGCACAGGTTCAGAACGGGCAGATCATCGGCATAATCCTAGATCCGTCGGACGCTGGTGTCGCTGGCGCGAGTATGCAGGTTCGCAATCCGAGCACAGGTTATCAGGCGCATCTCGAAAGCAATGACCTCGGAATCTACGCGGCTCCGGAATTGACCGTCGGCTTGTACACCATTGAAGTCGAAGTCCCCGGTTTCAAGACAATCATTGCCACGAATTTAGTTGTGAATGCAGGCACGGTGCTGCGCGTCGATTTTAAGCTCGTTTTGGGTCAGCGTTCGGAGACGATCGAAGTGAGCGATGCCGCACGGCTCATCAACACTGAAAACTCCCGGCTGTCCTACAACGTGGATTCCGCTCAAATCGCAAATCTGCCCCTGAACGGTCGCAATGTGTACGATTTGATCCAATACCAGCCCGGTGCCACCAATGTGAGAGGCATCATGTTTGAAAATGGCGCCAACACCGTCGTCAACGGCGTAAGAGAAAGCTTCAACGGATTCCTGATCAATGGGATTACCAACACCGGCCTGAGCGGCGGCCCAGTCAATCAGCCCATCCTGGATACTGTGGAAGAATTCCAACTATTGACTCTGAACAACTCAGCGGAATTCGGCAGTAGCACGGGCGCAATTACAAACCTGGTTACCAAGTCCGGCACGAATCAGATTCATGGCAGCGCCTGGGAATTCCTGCGGAATGGCATCTTCGATGCGAATCCATTTTTTGCAAACGATACTCCTGACACTGCTGACCGGAAAAGAGCGCCTCTCCGCATGAACCAGTTTGGCGCCACTCTAGGTGGGCCGATCAAGAAGGATAAGCTCTTCTTCCTCGCGGCTTATCAGGGCGAGCGATTTCTTATCTCCTCTCCAAGTCCAGCCTTTGTTGAATCCCCACAATTCCGGTCGGCTACGATTTCCGCGTTTCCCAATTCAGTGGCGGCCCTCTTATACGCCAGTTTCCCACCGGCGGCTCAGGGCATTCCCGTCGCAACCATGCGGCAATATATAAGCTCGTCGTTCGGCAGCCGATTCCAAACTTTTGCGGACTATCTTTGTCCTGCTAACACTGACGCTGGGACTTCAACCCCGGGTGCGATTTCCCACAAGTTCGCTAGCCTGTTTGGAGTGGAGCAAGCGGACATTGATCAGATGAACAAAAATTGTGCAGGAGGTTCCCCATACTCAGCGCCCTTGACCGGCGCTTTCAATCGGGACGCCGAGTTCATCCAGAAGGTGATTGATCCGAACAATTCCCAGGCGGATGGGAATCTCTTCAATGGCAACGAAGCATCTTTCCGGCTGGACTACAACTTCAGCTCGAATAACCGGTTCTTCAGTCAGTTCAATTGGGCCCAGTCCGGAGACAGTTACAGCAGCGACACTGCCCTGCGCGGCTTCACAAATCCCTCTACCGTCACTACGCCTAACTTTCAGTTCAGCTTTATTCACACCTTCACTCCAGCTTTGTTAAACGAGTTTCGGGCGGGTTATGCGCTAAACGGGAGTGCGATCAAAG
The DNA here is from genome assembly GCA_963834075.1 of uncultured Acidobacteriaceae bacterium. Lineage (GTDB taxonomy): Bacteria > Acidobacteriota > Terriglobia > Terriglobales > Acidobacteriaceae > PALSA-270. Next base: position 253,991 of record CAWIAH010000002.1, on the reverse strand, counting down.
TTCCTCTGCCGGGGGTACCGGCCATCAGCTTTGATGATGGCATATTAGGCTTTGGCACCGACAAAGGCTCTCCGCAAAGTTTTCGGGAGAATATTTATAATTACAACGACGTCCTCTCAATTACCCACGGAAAACATAATCTGAAAACCGGCGTCGAACTGCGCCGCAACGTTGAGAATAGCGATTTCAATGCGGGCCGACCCGAGTACTCCTTCTTCGATTCTCTTTTTTTCGCTATTGACGGCCCCGTATTTGGAAGACGTTGGAGTCAATCCTGGCTTCGCGACCGGTAGTGCCGCTCAGCTCGCCAACAGCATCCGTCATTGGCGAAACTGGAACGTCGCGTCCTATATAAATGACGATTGGAAAGTTTCCAGGCAGCTCACTCTGAATCTTGGACTACGCTACGACCTTTACACTCGAAACACGGAGCTCAATAATCTGGCAACGACGTTCATACTGGGTCCGGGTCGGAATTTCATTGACAACATCACAACTGGAGCAGGGCAGATCAAGGACGCAAGCGCACCTTGTCCGGGCGACCCGAAAGCAACCCTTGCTGGTGAGTGCGGCCCGGGAGGTTTTGCTGCCGCCAAGAGTTTGGGCAAAGGAGATCACAATAATTTAGGCCCGCGAGTGGGATTTGCCTGGGACGTGTTCGGGAATGGCAAAACTTCTCTGCGCGGCGGTTTTGGCGTTTCGTATGAAGGTACCCTTCAAAAACGACTGTCACTAACCCGGTGGAATCCGCCGTTACTATTCGCTCAACCAAATCTCGAATTTCCTGGATAACAACCCCGATGGTAAAGTGGTCTACGGCCCGGTGGGGGTGGCAACTCCTACTTTCTTGGGCGCTGCACCGCCTGCGCAACATTCAGGCACTGGAGCCCAGGCTACCGGCAATATTTCCGGCTGGGATCCCTCCAACCCGCAAACATCGGGCTTCACGGCTATCGTTTTTTCGGATGGCCTCCGCGATCCCGATGTGGAAAACTGGTTTATCGGCCTCCAGCGGGAGCTACGACCCAAGCTGGCCCTGGAGATCAACTACGTAGGCACAGCAGGACGAAACCTCTTCCGGGCCGAGGATGTGAATCGCGTGCCTGGCGGGCGGCTCCCGGCAGGAACATGCGTGACCGATAACTTTGGCCGCCGCCTCTGCAGCCAGATCAATACCAATACTGCGGCCAACGGCCTGGAAATCAACCCGCTCGGCGTATTGAACCCCAATTACGGAGTGTTGCGAGTCTGGGAGAATACGGCCAGCTCGATTTATAACGGCTTGCAGATCTCGGTGAGAAAAGAGTTGGCCGAAGGTTTGCAGTTCGGGGCTAACTACACCTACAGCCACTCAATCGATGATGGCTCCTCGTGGCAAAGTGGACCTACCAGCGTGAATGGTCCCGCCGCCGGCGACGGGGTCACCACTGACCAAACTCAGCCCGGCCTCGATCGTGGCAACTCAGTCTTTGATATTCGTCATCGCATCACATTCAACTACGTCTGGGAGATGCCTTTCTACCGAAATCGCTCAGGCGTGCGTCGTGCCCTGCTGGGTGGCTGGCAGTGGAATGGTATCGGGTCTTTCCAGAGCGGGGCACACTGGTCTCCGTTTGATCTGCGAGAGTCCCGTCTTTTTCCTGAAGTTCCGGGCGCGTGCAGCGCCCCGGCTTTTGATCCCGCAAATTGCATAAACGAAGGTGGGGACTATAACCTTGATGGCGAAAACAATGACCGTCCCAATGCGATCTCTGATCATATCCATCCCATGCACGCGCAGTGGGCCAATGGATTCAACCTTCCCCGCAATTTCTTTTCTGCTCCATGTCTAGGCTGCGTGGGAAATCTTGGCAGAAATACCTTCGTCGGGCCCAGCTATTGGTCTCTCGACACCTCCTTTATTAAGAATTTCCAGGTTTCCGAGAAATTACGCATGCAATTCCGGATCGAAGCATTCAATGTCTTTAACCATACAAATTTTCTGCTCGGCGATAACAACATCAGCAGCCCATCTTTTGGAATTGCGGGCGGCACCGATGCACCGCGCAACCTGCAATTGGGTGTGAAGCTGAGTTATTGACTTAACGTTTCGGCTGGAGCAAGGCAACGGAGCTGTAGATACAAACAATCTAGCATCTGCGATTCGATTGCCCTCAATCTCTTGCAGCGAATCGCGCAAAGTAAGGAGGGATTTGCGTTAAGCTGACGCTTCGTCGCTTCGTCGTCACCCTGCGCGATGGCTGGGATGAATTGGTCAGGGAGCGATTGCCCAACGCCTGGGCCTGAACGAGCGTTATGTGAGCCGGGTTCTTGAATGCGCCTTTCTCGCTCCCGACATCGTGGAAAGCATTCTGGATGGACGTCAACCTTCCGATCTAACCTTCGCAAAACTGACTCGCGGCTTGCCAATGAATTGGGTCGAGCAACGAAAGCAACTCGGATTCTCGTCGCCACGTCCACAATGATGAAGGTACAGTCAGCCCCACAAAAAACCATCCCTGCTCCGGCCCCGGATCAGGGAATTGAATTCCCTGATCTCTCCTGAAAATTCCCTGTTAAATTGAACGTCTCGCCCCCTCTAGAAACAGATAAATGCCCGAGAGTGAGTGGGATAGGAAGGATGATGCTCTATTATTAGCCCCAAAATTGCGAGATTCCCTGTATTTTTCCCTGTTAGCAAGGAATTTCTCCCGGAGACAAGTTAGCGCGAGACTGCGCCCTCCGCCACGCAGTCCGGGCAGCAGAGACACGAGCCTGTATTTTCTCGAAAACCGCCAGAAATCGCCGCAATTCTGCAAGTTTTCCCGCAAACCGGACCGGAGAAAATGTCCCTCTGATCCCGCGTGGGCCGGCTGTCTAGCCCTTTTTCTCTGCGAGGCCCAAACGCGGTCCGGTTTCAAAGTCTCCCCTGCAGAAACCGACGGTTTGGCGAAAGCCCCTTGACTTCTTTACCGGAGCAATGCTTCGACTAGCTGATTTGGAAAGCACATCCCTACCGTTCCAGTTCCCAGCCATGCGGTAAACGACAGTTCGGATTGACAGATACCTGAGAGAGGTCACGGCCCGCGAGCCGACTTATAGCTCGGAGTAATTTCCCCTTTGCCCCGCCACTGGGACACAATTGCCGCGATTGCCCGGTCTCTCCTTCCGTCCTTGCTTGTTTGTATTAACTGTGATTAACTATCGAGAATAATCGCTGGTTAATAGATAAAATAACCTTCCCTCTAGAACAAGTCAGTGGGGTATCCATGGCGCGAACAACATACTTTGCTTCTCTCCTGTTCACTGTGGCGTGTCTTCATCCGCTGAAGGCGATGGCACAAGGCGAAACCACCAGTGCGATCGTTGGCCAAGTTCGAGACACAACCAACGCGGTCGTACCCGGCGCCACCGTGACGATCACGGATCGCGAGACCGGTATGAAGCGCAGCGCCCGGACGGATGACGCGGGTCGGTTCAACTTTCCACAGCTAAAGCCAGGCGCCTATTCGGTTAAAGCGGAAGCACAAGGCTTCGATCCGGAGCAAAATGACGTCATTTCGGCCCTAGGCCAGAAACAAAGTGTAGATTTCACGCTCGAGGTGGCGCGGTCCAATGAGGCGGTTGAGGTAAGCGGCGAAGCCCCAATCATCAACCCGGAAAACGCCAACACATCCACAACTCTGACTGCGCCGGCACTGGAGGACCTGCCGAATCCGGGAGGCGACCTGACCTATCCTCTGCAATTTGCGGCTGGGGCCCTGATCAATACCGCGGGGAGCAGTAACGACTTTGTCGGCGGCAGCAACGGGTATGGCAACGTTGAGTTCAACGGACTTCCCGCCCTCTCCAATGGCTACATCGTGGACGGGCTAGAAACCAACGACCCACTCACCAATCTCAATAGCGGTCTGTCAACCAACCTTGTCCTGGGCTTGAATTCGATTTCGGAAGTGACGGTCAACACACTTTCCTATTCCGTGGACCAAGGACGCTATGGCGCATCACAAGTCGACTACGTCACCAAGTCCGGCACAAATCAGTTTCACGGGAATCTCTATGAGTTATGGAATGGTTCGCTACTGAATGCCGCGGACTATTTCACCAACGCGACTCCGGGGAACCACAAGCCGGGATCGACGGTAAATCATTTTGGGGGAAGTCTGGGCGGGCCGATTGCTCACGACAAGCTTTTCTTCTTTTTCGACAGCGAGTGGGTGCGGATCGCACTGCCCATCGTCACGCCGACAATCGTCCCCAGCCCCGCATTCCAACAATATGTTTTGCAGCAACTTCCTTCTCTATTGGTTCCGTTCTATCGACAGATGTTTTCACTGTATGGAAACGCCAGCGGCACAGCGACCGCAATACTTGGATGCCCGCTTGGCGCCGCCGGGAACGGGTGCGCGAACCGGCAGAGCGTCTCGCATTCCAGCGACGACCACGAACAGGTGCAGACGGTCCGCGTCGACTACAACCTTCATCAGAACGATACGGCCTGGTTTCGCTTTCAGGCGGACACGGGATTACAAGCCGCCTATACGGATCCCATCAACCCTTTGTTTGATGCGTTTTCCCCGCAGCCCCTCTATTCTTTCGCGGCAGGACACACGCACGTCTTCTCGCAAAACCTGGTGAACTACTTCAACCCCGCGTTCTCCTGGTACCAGAGCCTGTTCGGGCCAAGCAACCTGCAGCGGACACTTTCGGCGTTTCCGCTTGTGTTAGCTGGCACCGGCGCGAATGCCTTCACGCCGATGGGCGGGCTTGACAACACCTGGATTCAAGGGCGGCGCGCATCGCGATTTTTCGTCAACGACAACCTCGCGTGGAGTCGCGGCGCTCATGAACTACGCTTCGGAACCAATGCCCGTATCTTCCGCCTGAACGACTACGACTTCGAAGAAGGCACGGTTCCCACGGTGATCTACGCAAATTTGCAGCAATTCATAGACGGAGTAGCGAACACCGCGTCGGAGACTTTCCCTTCGAACGCAAATGAACCCTTCAACTTTCTCAATCTCGATCTCTATGCGCAAGACACTTGGAAAGTGACTCGCACCCTAACCTGGACGTTCGGTCTGCGCGACACATTTAATTCCAATCCGCTGAATCCTCATGATCAAGTCGCACGCCTTCGCGGTTCTTTTGATTCCATCTCGCATGATGTCAATCAACCGCTGAATGAAGCCATCCAGACCGATCTCGGCAATCTGTTTTCGTCTACACCGCTGGCTATTCTGCAACCAAGAACCGCGATTGCGTGGCAGTTCGAGCCAAAATCCGTGCTCCGGACAGGCTTTGGGATTTTCAGCGATATCTTGCCGGGCACCGTGGCCGACTTGATCGGCACGAACCCTCCCTACGACAAGACATTTCAGGGAGGAGTGCTGGGCAGCGTGGGCGGCGTTGCCATCGCGCCAGGTTCGCCCGACAGCGCAATCGACGCAACCATGGCGGCAAATCAGATTTTTACCTCGGGATTTCCCCAGGGACAGCTTTCGTGCGCATCTCCACAGGCAAGTTCCGCAAGTTGTCTTCCACCGGTGGCAATCACGGCCGTCCCGGACGGAAAACTCCACGCGCCCTACTTCATGGAGTGGAGCCTGGGAATGGAACATCAATTTGGGACGACGGCAAGTGTGCAAGCGCAGTACGTAGGCACGCGGGCCGTGAATCAACCGTACTCAACCCAAGTCAACGGCTACCAAACCGTTTGTCAGGGCTGTTTTGCGCCGTTTCCCTACCTGCAGCCGACCGATCCCCGATTCGGCGCGGTGACGCAGTTCTCCACCGGAGCGAACAGCCACTACAACGGTCTGCAACTGACCGCGATGAAGCGCCTTGGACATGGCCTGCAAGGGCAGGTCAACTACACCTGGAGCCGTTGCCTGGATACGGTCTCAAACGGAGGGTTCCTTTCGTTTTCCGCAGGTGGGATTCTCTCGCCTCTGCCGGGAGACCTGGCCCGCGACTATGGCGCCTGCGACTATGACATCCGGCACAATCTCAACGCGCAATATGTTTATCGGCTGCCTGTCAGAGTGCATAGTCATTCACTGGGGTACGCGCTCAACGGTTGGCAGATTTCTGGGACAGCGTTTTGGCACAGCGGGGTTCCTTTCTCAGTGCTGAACACGCCTTATTCAGCAAACGGAAACGGCATCGTGCAGGGCAGCGGACCACAGTTCGCCAGCGTCGTTCCCGGCGTGCCGCTGTACGACCATCATTCGATTCCGGGCGTAACCCAGGCGGGAACATTGCAGTGGCTTAATCCGGACGCATTTGTATCGGCGGTCGATCCGAGTACGGGCCAGTGCTATGGTGGCGACAGCCCGCAGAATTGCCAATTCGGAAACCTTGGCCGTAATGCCTTGCGTGGTCCTGATTTCCTCTGGAGTGACTTTTACCTGACAAAACGGTTTCCCTTGAGCGAGCATGTAAGGCTGCGATTTGAGGCGCAGTTCTTCAATGTTTTCAACCATCCGAATTTTGCCCTGCCCAGCTTGGTACAGGCCGGCATTCCAGGAAATCCTTCCACGCAGAGTGGATTTGGAGCGCTCACGTCCACGACATCTCCGCCCACCGGCTTGCTAGGCGTAGGGTTGGGCGGCGATAGCAGTCCACGCATGATCGCCTTTCAGGCGCGCTTGGAGTTCTGAGCGCACACTAGCGATTCGGGGCAAGTGGTCCGGCAAGCCAGAACCTCTCCACAAATGGGCTTGGAGGAAATCGGCCGGATTGGTATCTGGAAGTCGGATTTTGAGATGTGACCGCGCTCCCTCCCGAGCGATGGGCAATCAAGGCGAGAATTCCTAGCCCGATTGAAAATCTCAGACTGTTCTAGGGCAGTCGACCGGGAGTAGTGTGAGCAATAAATTCAGAAAAGGGCTCATCCGTCCCGTTTGCCCGAGGACTTGCACAGAGAATATTTTTATTTTGGACTGCCTCGTAGGCGAGCAGTCAGCGGCTAACAAAGTTGATCGCGTCTCGGCGCTCCAAAGTGACGATTTTCAATGATAGAATCAAATCTGTTCGCCTTTCCTCCGCACCAGAAACCGCACCGATTTGCCGAACTCGCTAACGCGAGAACTGTCGATTCTCTTGGCAAAACTCTTACTCCCTGCAACTTACGCACACGTCGGCTCTTACGCCCTCGGAGCTGTACCGAGAGTTCGAATCCCTCCCTCTCCGCCTCGCAGTCCGGGCAGCAGACAAATTCGTCCGTAGTTCCCTGAAAACTGCTGAAAAATCGCCGCAATTCCGCGATTTTCGGCGCAAACCGGACCGGAGAGAATGTGCAGCTAAAGCACAGTCGGCAGCTCCTCTCGCCTTACTTTCTGGAGGGCGAACGCGCAGTCTGGTTTCCTGCTTTCCAGCAAGCGAACGTTATGCGATCAGAAAGCGATCGATTGGCGAACGCGAACTTGACTTTTGAGGCTCGGAAGCGCAGACGGTGCACTTAAATTTGTCGTTCCGGCGATGGGCGCCACCAGTTCGTAAGACTGGACGTGAATCGTTGCTCGCAATTGTCAATCACAAAAATCACTGTATTTGCCTGCACAACAACACGGTAGAAACCGGCTCAATCCTGAACGAATGAAAAGATATTACCTTCCCTGGGAGTTGTCGGATTCGAAATCACAATCTCATCTCAAATTGTCGAACGGTTAAAGGGGAAATACGATGCGGATCTGAGAGAAAGGAAAGGCTTGGGCCGGGCAATTCGCCCGACCCAAGAACACGTCATGGATTGCCCCTACCGTCCCGTGCCTGAGAGCGTTACGGACTGAGTTGCGGATTGCGCGTTGTCGGTGATCTTAAAGGTTGCCAATCGTGCCCCAGTGGCCGCCGGCTTGAAGACCACACTGATTCCACAACTGGCGCCTGCCGCCAGAGAACTTGCGCAAGCCGAGGTTTCGGTGAAGTCCGCTGCATTGGTCCCAGTCACGGATATGCCGGTCAATGACAAGGCTGTGGTGCCGGTGTTTTTGAGCGTCACCATCTTGGTCGAACTCGTGTTCACCGTCTGCGTTCCGAAGCTCAGGCTGGTTGCGCTGAGAGTGGCTTGCGGGTTGATCACCAACGCACTCAGCGCGATGTTCTGCGGATTACCCGGTGCATTATCCATAACGCTCAAGCTCGCAGTTTGCTGGGTGTAGTACGGTCCGGCAATGAAGGCAACCGTGATGGTGCAACTCTTGCCTGCCGCGAGCGACGGTGGGCAAAGATCGACCTCCACAAATTCATTCGAGTTCCCACCTTTCACAAGAGAAAGCAGGTGGCCGGACATGCTCATCGCCATGTTGCCGCTATTGGTCACCGTGACGGCCTTGGTGAGGATGCTTCCCGGATAGATGTTGGGCGAAGCAACCGTATTGAAGTTGATGCTGTTGGTCGAGAGGCTGCAAACCGGCCCGGTGACCAGTTGCGTGCTCGGTTTGGAATTGCTTCCGGTGAAGTTAGCATCGCCGGCGTAGACCGCGGTCAGGGTTCGAGTGCCGGCAGTATTGAACGTAATTCCACAACTGCCGATACCTCCACTGAGCACGCCAGTGCAGGTTTCCGAAGTGCTGGCGGCTATGGTTACGCTGCCGGTGGGGACAGTCACTCCCACCACTTTGAATTCAACGGTGACAATCTGCCCAGTCATAGCGGGACTCGGAGTGTTCGAAGTGATGGTGGTCGAGCTTGAGGCCTGCGCGATGCTGATTGAGCCGGTGCCGCTGTTATTGCTGTAGCTGGGATTGCCGCTGACGAAGTTGGCGGTCACGGCATAGGTTCCCGCAGCTACCGGCACGATCGCGTTCCCCGGTGGCGTATAGATGAAGTTGAATGTGCCGGCAACGGGCTGGCTGCTGACATACGCGGCAACCGCTGTGGCCGCATGCGGAGTGCCGTCGTAAGTAAAGCTGCCGCCGTTAACGGTGACAGTCGGGTTGACGGGCAATACCGTCAAATTCACCGTCGTAGTGACAATCGTGTAGCTGGATGTATCCGTGGGAGTGAATGTCGCCGAGAGCACTTGCGGGCCGCCGGCGAGCACCGTGCCTAATGGCGGCGTGTAACTGAACGATCCCGGCACACTGGCGGTCGCGTCCAACTGAGCGCCGCTCAAGGGCGTGAAGTAAGTGATCGCCGCGGGCGTGGGCCAGGTAATTACTGGCGCAACGCTACCTACGGTTAATAAGGTGTTGCCGCTGATAGACCCGTAGGTCGCCGTGATGGTGGTCTGACCGTCGCTCAAAGTCGAGGCCAAGCCGCTGGTTGGGTCAATGCTGGCTATGGATGGCTCGGTGCTGCTCCACACCAGCGGAGTTACAAGTGCGACAGTGGGGGTCGGAGCCACGAGTTGACCCGCAACGCCGTTGCCAAGCTGGCCGTTCAGGCCGTAGCCCCAGCAGTCCACGGTTCCGTTGTAGATCAGGACGCAACCATGGGCCGCTCCTTGGGCAAGGGCAGTCACCCCGGTCAGACCCGGGACCGGTATCGGCGTGAGGGATCCGGTGCTGGCGCCAGTACCCAGGTCGCCGTCGCCGCCGAACCCCCAACATTGGACGGTGCCGTTAGCCGCCAGCAAGCAGTTATGAACTCCGCCGGATGATACGGCGACGGCCGGAGTTGAAGTTGCGACACCGACCGGGCTTGACTCAGCGATAACGCCGCCGTTACCGAGCTGGCCATTTTCATTCTCACCCCAGCAATCAATGTCACCGAAGATGTGTACTGCGCAAGTGACGAACTGGCCGGTGCTGATCTGGAGGATCCCGCTCAGGCCAAATATTTCGGTCGGCGTGGGAGTTCCGGTCTGCTCGTTCGACGTGCCATTACCCAGCTGACCCTGCTCATTACCTCCCCAGCACTTTACGCCGCTATCATCAAGGTTCGCGCAAACATGATCGTAACCAACCGCGATGGATTTCACTCCAAACAGGCCGCTCGCGACTACCGGAGTACTGGAGTTGGTAAACGTGCCATTGCCGAGCTGGCCCATGTTGTTCAGACCCCAGCACCATACTGAGCCGTCCGAACGGAGCGCGCAGCTGAACTCATAACCGGAGGCGACGGTTTTCACTCCCGTCAGGTTCGACACCAGTACCGGGCTGACGGAGTCGGCAAGCGTGCCATTGCCGAGTTGACCATTCTGGTTGTGACCCCAGCATTGCGCAGTCCCATCGGCAATCGCGGCGCAGTTGGAGTCGATTCCGGTCGAGATGGTTTTTGTGCCCCTCAGTTCAGTCGCGGCGACAGGGGAATAGGATTGCCCACTACCACCGTCTCCCAACTGTCCATATTGATCGATGCCCCAGCACTGAGCTGCTCCACTGGCCAAAAGCGCGCAGGTGTCGGATGCGATCTCACCGGTGAAAACTTGCACCGCGCCCTGCGCGGCCAGATTGTTCATGGCCACGGTCACTGGGACGTCGAATGCTCCGGTCGAGCCATCTCCCAGCTCCCCAACTCCTCCAGAACCCCAGCAGTGTGCGGAACCATCGACGAGAAGGGCGCAACTGTGAGAGCCTCCGGCCACCAGCGCGGTCGCTCCGCTCAAACCGGTCACTGTTTGCGGCTCCGGTTGTCCGTAAGGAGGCGACGTGAGGTTGACGCCGTTTCCCAGCGAGCCGCCTTCCTCACTGCCCCAGCATTGGGCTGTGCCGTTGTCGAGCAAAGCGCAGGTGTGATCGTAGCCAGCCGCGACGGCAATGGCATTGCCGCTCAAGCCTTGCACAACTTGCGGCGTCGGAAGAAACGCACTGCTGCTGCTGACGGTTCCATTGCCCAGCTGGCCCCATGAATTCCAGCCCCAGCATTGCACGGTGCCGTTCGAAATCAGGGCGCAACTCTGGCCATCGCCGGCTGCGATGGCAACTGCCCCGCTCAAGTTCTGCACGATGGACGCCGCCCCGGTCGAGACCGTGCCCCCCAATTGCCCATAGACGTTGCTGCCCCAGCATTGCACATAGCCACCGTAGAGAGAACACATGTGGCCCCCGCCGATTCCGCCCTGACCCACCCCACCGGCAATCGCTTCGGCGAACTGTATAACCCCTCCCGCGGCCTCCGGAACTGGGGCAGGAGTAAGAGAGTTTGCATTCGCGCCCCAGCACTCCACCGCGCCCCCTACAATCAAGGCGCAGGTATCTTCATACCCGGCTACAATCTGGGTTACCCCGGTCAGCTCGGGGACCGGGATCGGCGAAAAGGAGCCGTTGTTGGTTCCGTTGCCGAGCTGCCCCCAGGTGTTGTCGCCCCAGCACTCCACCGTTCCGCCCGTCAGCAGCGCGCAACTGTGGGCGCCGCCGGCGCTGACCGCCGTTGCCCCGGCTAGCCCACTCACAGCCACCGGCGTATCGGAGTCGTTATCGGTCCCGTCCCCCAATTGCCCTGCACCGTTCGAACCCCAGCACTCCACCGTGCCATTGGGGAGCAGCCCACAGGTATGCGATTCACCGGCGGAGAGCGAACTGAACGACCCGGAGGGAGAAGCGCCGGCTGCGATAAATACCTGGCTCTTACCGGGCCCGATAACTGGGTTGTTTGGCGTGACGGTCACACTCTGGGCACTGGCAGCCGCCAGTCCCATTAACAGCACAACTGCCACGATCGTCACTTGGACAACTTGGCTTTTCTTCATACAGCCTCCTGAGCGCATTCTGTTTCTCAAATCGAAAATGGCGGGTAAGAAATTGGTGTCGATTTCTTCCAGGACGGCACGCGAATTTTGCCGTCTACCGTGAATATCGAAATCCACAAAGCAAAGACGACACGAAAAATTTGGAAATCGGAAATACGACTTAGAGAGAGAAAAAAATTGCTGATTGTGCGCAGATGTTTTCTATGCGTAGACAGTTCCGACCCAAAAACTGGCCACCGTTGTCATTCCGAAGCCGGCTTCACCGGCCAGGAATCTGCTTTTCGCCGTCGAGCAGCAGATTCCTCGCGCGATAACCCCGCGCTTCGGAATGACAAGAAACAGGAAGTATCTTTGGGTCTATGGAAGGCTTGCCGCTTCAAGTTGGCGTCGGATGAAAGGGTTCTGAGGAAGTTTTTGATCCCAATGGCGCCAGAGATCGAGCTGCCGTGCTTGCATATCTCTTGCCTGTGCGGTTGTGCCGGTTCGTTGATAAAGCAAGACAAGCGCTCGATAAAGGGAAGAGAGCTTCGGCGCATCCCGTAGATCGTTCAATGTATCTGGATTCGCGGCCATGACCTCGCCCAGCAATTCCTGGTCGAGGAGCAATGCACGCTTCGGATCGCCTTCAGCGGCTTCATTATCTGCCACGGCGGAGGAGACGATAAAAACATCGCTGTCGAGCTCGACCGGGTTCGACGGATAGTCCTTTGTCTCACCCAGAATTGAAAGCGCTTCCTGAAGGCGGCGTCTGGCTTCGCCGGTCCGGTGCAGGAGCAAGAGCGGGTAGGAAGATTCCGCCAACAGCGCTGCCTTGTCCCGCTTCGCCGGCAGACTATCCGTGACCTCGCCGGCTCGGGCCAAGGCTTGATCGTAAACTGTGACCGCCCCTTCCGGATCCCAACGACGTAGAATATTGCCCAACTCTTTTCCGGAAACGGCAACGTGCATGCGGCTGACGGCGTCTTGAGGATCTTTCGCGGCAAACTCCTCGGATATGGCCAAAGCCTTTTGCAAAGGCTCAACGGCATCGCGCGGCCGACCTAGATTGACTCCTCCGTCTTCTCCGAGAATCAAACCCTCCCGTACGAAGATCCCGTACTCGTCGATCATCTTTTGGGTTGGGTCTGAATAGGTGGCGTGTTCCGCCACAGTTCGCGCCTCTTGGATGTCTCGAAGTGCGCCTGGCAAATCACCCTGGTACCGCTGGGCGCTAGCCAACATGCTGAGAGCAGCCGCTTCGACTTGCTGCGCGGACTGGATGGAGCGCGCAAGTTCAACAGTCTTCTGCGCACAGAGAATGGCCTCCGCGTACTTGTGCATATTCAGGTATGCCAGAGCAATGTTCCCGTACTCTCCGGCGGCTTCAATTCGTTCCGACTCCTGAGAGTCTGCTAACCTCAAGAATTCATCCAACCGTCCCGCGGACTTACTCGCATAGGCCAACGCGTCCGAATCGCGATGATCCTCCTGCGCTAAAATCATGCGCTCCTCGGCAATGCCTGCGGAGTGCAGCAGCGCCAGGCGGTCGCGCGGTCGGGATGCAAGCACCGCTTCCATCAAATCCCCAGCCCGCCTCAGGCTCGCCTCAGCTTTCGCTGGCTCCCCCAGATTCAGCTGCGTGGGAACACCTTGAATTCCGCCCACTCGCCAGTAGCCTTCTGCGATCTCGCGAGTCAGCTCGACATCGCCGCGTGCGGCAGGAGCCAAGCCATCGAGATAATTCAGCGCGGCCGACACCAAACGCTGACGTGCCTGTGTTGAGCCGGGAAGGCTACGAATGTCTTCGTCCAGGTCAAAGATCCTATTGGATAGTTCCCGAATCTGTCCGAATCTGTCCTGCGCCACGAGCCGTTCGCGGTTCGCGATGTAGAGACCGATGACGAGACTCAGAATAACCACGGTGCCCGCAGCCACCGGAATCCAGTGGCGGCGAAGAAATTTGCTCCCGCTGTAAGCCAGTGTGTCAGGACGGGCGTTAATGGGCTCATGGCGAAGGTAGTGGCCAAGGTCGTCAGAGAGTGCCGTTGCCGACGGATAACGCTCCTTGGGATTTTTCTTCAGAGTTTTAGCGATGATGGTGTCGAGATCACCGCGCAGGCGGCGCCGCAGTTTTGCTGGAGTGGTCTCGCGGCGTGCGGCGTTCTCGTTAAGGAGATCCGCCTGCGTGCCATTTCTTTCAACGATGGCTGACATGCGCGGCGCTTCCGTCTCCACAATCGCCTTCACCAGGTTCGCGGTGGAATGCGGCCCGCGCCCGGCGGGATGCTGACCGGTCAGCAGCACATACAACAGCACGCCCAGGCCATAGACGTCGGTGGCAGTGGTCACCGGTTCGCCGGTCACTTGCTCGGGCGCCGCGTATTCCGGAGTCAAGGCGGAGCCTGCTTCGCGGGTAAGCAGCGTCGCAGTTCCGGCCGGTCCCCCATCCTGCAGAAGCTTCGCGATGCCGAAATCCACCAGTTTGACCCGACCGTCGATGGTCACTAACACGTTGCTGGGCTTGATATCGCGGTGCACGGCGAGATTGGTATGCGCGTGGGCCACCGCGGCGAGAACATTAAGAAACAAACGAATTCTTGCTTCGAGATCTAGGATATGCTCGTCGCAGTAGCTATCAATGTGCTGACCGTTGACATACTCCAGCACTAGATAGGGCTGGCCATTCGAAGACACTCCCGCGTCCAGCAGTTCGGCGATATGGGGATGGGTAAGCTGGCCGAGAATTCTTCCTTCTCTTTTGAAACGCTCCTCCCCGCCCCGGCCGATGAGGGCTACGTTCAGAAACTTGACTGCAGCCTGGCGTTCGAAACGTCCATCATTGCGGCGCGCCAGCCACACACTTCCCATTCCGCCTTGTCCGAGAGGAGACACTAGGGTGTAAGCGCCCAGCACCTGCCCGGCGAGTGCCGAGAATTGCTGCAGCGGCACCTGATCCTGCTCGAGAAACTTCTCCCGATCCAACTCTTGATGTTCGTCGAGCAAGCTTTGCAGGGCGTCCGCCAAATCTGAGTCCTTCGCCCGAAGTGATGCCAGCAAAGCCTCACGCTCTTCTTTGCACATATCAAGGGCGTCGTCGAGGTAGGGACTGAGTGCCTGCCAGCGCTCCGGACTCAAGGCGAACATCGGCGATAATCCTCAGGCGTTCAAATCCGCACGAACACTGCGGTGGAGATATATCCGTGCTTTTTCCCAACGTCGCTGTACGGTGCGTTCCGATAGCTGGCGCATGCCCGCTATCTCGCCAAACGAGAAACCACAGAAAAATTTTAGGTCGACCACTTCAGATAGCCCCGGATCTGTTTTCGCCAGCTCGTCGAGCGCTTCCCCCAGCTTCACCAAGGTCTGGTCGTCAATTACGCTTTCTTCCGCTTTACCCGTGGAAAAGGAAGTAATGTGGAACTGCCCACCACGTTTTTGCGCACGCCGGTTCCGGACGTGATCGATGATCAGGCCACGCATAACCCGTGCGGCATACCCCATAAATCGCGACTGATCCGGGAAGGATGGCCCAGCTCGCGCCGCCATATCGAGGTAGGTTTGGTGCAGCAGGGTCGTGACCCCGAGGGTCACCGGAATGCCGTTGCGAGCCAGTTCCCGTTTCGCCATGCGGTGCAGCTCGGAATACAGAGCGGCGAAAAGCTGTTCGTCCGCGGAATGATCGCCTTGCTCAGCCGCTCCGATAAGGGTTGAGATTGAAGGAAACATTCTCTTATGCCGGAATCGTCGGACGGCCACTCCTGCCGAGAGTTGCAACGGCGACCGCCAGTAATAGTTTTAAGAGGGAGGGTAAGACCGGCCGTCGCCACGGCCAATGTCTGGAACGAAGGCGATATTATCAAAATACGTTCCTTCTTCTCAACGTTAAAACACTGATGACGAATGTTTAAAATGTTGAGGATTTGGCCGCAATTTGCATAGCGGGCCACCACGAATTGGTCGGGGGGTGCAGAATTGATTGCGAAGCGAACTGCCATCTTTGCTTCACAATCCGTGCAAAACTAGCGCAAGCTGACAGTTCGTGCTTAGCTCCTGGTGAAAGACAATTCGCCGCTCCTGCCGCTAACTCTGATTTGTGAATGCTGACGGGCCCCATTTCACCAGGCTGTTGGGGGGTTCCAGGGACAACTTCGGGGACGGAATCGCCGCTCTGCGGAGAGTAAGATCGCAGAAAAAATGGCGGATTCTTTTGATTTTCGTGGCGACGTCCTAGTACTACTGTGTTATAAAAAGGGCGATCCGCAAAAAGGACAACCCGAGAGTTGTCGGAGCAGAAGCCGTGCGATGGTTTGTCGAAGCGTAGCAATGGACCAGGGGTTATGCCGCTCCACGCGCACCGGGCGAGCCCCGAGGGCGGAACTGGGGCGGCATTTTGGAGAGGGATAAGTCCACCTGACCGGCGCGAGCGGAGGGGGAAAAACGGCTCCGTTCGGCCACCAAGAACCCATACGCCGCGATGCAGAGGGTAGCGTGATGGTGAAAACCGCGCCAGCCTCGTCCTTCATAATGACCAAGTCCGAGTTCCTGCTTCAGCTCTTCGTAGTCGCGCTCGATGATCCAGCGATGCTTGGCCATTCGCACCAGATCGGAAAGGTCCGTGGAGGCGGGCAACGTAGAGAACCAGTACTTGGTCGGTTCTGCCTCCTGGCTCGGCCACTCGATCAGCAGCCATTCTTCCGCACGGAGCTCACTTCTCTCGTCATCCCGATGGGCGGGACGTACTCGCAGAGCGGCAAAACGGGAACGCAGGGGTTTCCGAGTCCCTTCCCGCCAGCTCACCGTCTTCCAGGCGGAGGGAGCTAAGCTCATCGCCAATTCGCGCACTGCAACCGGAGCATGCTTGTCATCCCGGCGTAACCGCTTGGTGGGACGTCCGATTCCTTTCCACTTCCGTTTGGGTAGCGGTGCCTGGCCTGACTTCCACACACTCACCGACGACTGGATACCCAGCACATAGAGCAAACCTAATTCGGTGATGCCGCCGCGAAATTTCGTATCGTTGCCATAGGCCGTATCGGCCAGTACCGGACCCCTGGGTATCTCTCGATCCACCGCGGTACGCATTTGCTGCAAAGCAATTTCCGGCTTGGTTTGGAAACGGATTTCCGACGGTACACCCGTGGCCTTCCTTCGCCTCTTGTCCTGGGCCCACACTTCCGGTAAGTACAGACGCCAGGCGATGGGCAGACTCGCGTCCGCCGTGCTGACCGACAAACTCACCCCTACCCGACAGTTCTCTTGCTTGCCGACCTGACCACAGTACTGTCGCGTGACCCCTACCGAGTGCCTGCCTTTCTTCACCAACCCCGTGTCATCGACCACCCAAGCGACGATCGGTCCCTGCCGCTGCATGGCGGGTAGCACATACTGCCGCACCGCTTCCAGCATGTCTTCGTCACTCCAGGGAGCATGGGCTACGACATGGTGTAGCGACTGATGGGTCTGGCGCACGTTGTCGGGACACAGGCGGGCCGCCATCGGTTCCACGCTCTTGCGTTCGCCGGGAAGCAGCAAGCCCGTACAATAGGCCTTCAGAGGGACTGCCCGATCCAAGTGCCCCGCGGCATGCGCCAGGCGATCCAAATAAGCCGCGAAGCGTTTTTGCTGGGCGCCTGGCGCTACAGAGTTGGCGCTCATGAACCGCAACTTATCATTACCGAATGCTAGACCGGCAAATCTTTCAGCCGAAGTATCCAGTTTGTAACACAGTAGTACTAGAGAGGAATTCTTTTTCTTCGGACTGCGTGCTAGGCGGGCAGTCCTTTCGAACCATCCTGGTGTAACGAGTTCCTTCGGATTCCGCAGATATAAGACACAGGATCGGCATCGATTCGCCTTTCCAAACCGAACTCCTATGCGGGACAGCAGGCGCAGAAAGCCTGCATTCTCTCTCTAAGCATTTGAGCTGATGCAAGTTACGGGGAAAGCGGCACTTGTCGTGTCAAGAGCGTACCGGGAGTTCGAATCCCTCTTGCTCCGCCACCCAGTCTCATCTCCGCTTGAGCGCGCAACGAAAACCGCGGAAAATGGGGCGAATTTCGTAGCTTTTCTGTGAAACCGGACTGGAGAAAACGTACTTCCTCATCTCCATTTCACCCTATTTCCCGCCGTTTTCTCTGCATCGCCAATTGGCAGTCCGGTTTCGATTGTTCGGAAAAACGAATGCAAAGTAATCAGGCACCGATAACTTGCATTGCCGAGTTTATTTCGAGGCGTTGAGTAGGCCGGAAGCTGATCGGCAGCTCTGACAGCTCCCGCCGTCGTGCGCGAGGCTCGCGCTGGCGAAGTTGCGCATAGGCCTCGTCATTCAATGGGCGACACAAAAAGTTAGTCCCTCGGACTACGAGAAGGGATCCCCGGAAGGCAGGGCCTTCTCACCGCGCACATTTTCATTTCAGGACGGTCATTTTGAGAGTGGACCCCGAAAGGAGTCAGGCCCCGTTCCAGGCCCATTCACGGAATTTGTCCATCTTCGCCCCCGTTTCGCCTTCGGATTCGATAGCATATATGTCGATGTACGCCGATATTATGCCGCTGCCCCTCCGTTCGCGCAAAGCACCGTTCGACCAAACAGATTGGCTCTTTGAATTGAAATACTATCGACTTCCTCCGCTTCCTCTTTTGACATTACGCCGCTAGGCCTCGCGTGTTTTGCGGTCCAACACCGCTAAGCGGTAGGGGTAGGGCAGGGCTGAAACGAAGTCCCTGCCGGTTAACGACCTTAAATGTCACTTGACTCGACGGCGCTTGAAAATAATCTCGACCATCCTTTCCGTCCATCAATTTACGATTGACTAGGGACAGCACCGCGATGAGACTGATGGACTTGCTAAGCAGGAGTATTCGGTGCTCCGCCCTTGGATCTCATGTTAGTCCGTCGAGAATCGGTCGAGACTACTACGCCGGTCCTGAAAGAGCCGTGCCCGCCACCAAGAGTTTCATAACCCAACTCACGGTTCTGTACTTGCTCTCTCTGTTCCTGGCGCAGAAACGCGGGCGTATGAATTCCGCGATGGTTGGCGCGCATTTGGAGCACTTGTCACAAATACCGGAGGCGATTGAGGCATCCCTCGTCCGCTGGCAGGTTCAAACCGAAGCGTGGGCCCGCGCCGGCCAGTCCGCCAAGGCGTTCTTGTTTCTAGGCAGGGGTGTTCACTATGCGATTGCGCGGGAAGGCGCGCTCAAACTGAAGGAAACCTCGTACGTACAAGCCGAGGGGCTGCCTACGGGCGAGTTGCGCCATGGCCCTAATGCACTCGTTGATAGCGGCCTTGCGGTTGTGCTGCTGTGTACGCGCGATGCTTCCGTTCCGGACTCCATGCTGCGGTATGAGAAGAGTCTTTCCGTTTTGGAAAATGTTAGGTCACGCGGGGGAAAGACCATGGCCATCGCCAATCAAGACGATCACGAGATCACTCGTCTCGCGGACCACGTGATTGCCGTTCCCGGAGCTCCTGAACTTCTAATGCCCTTGCTGGAGGTCGTGCCGCTTCAACTTTTCGCTTACTACTTTGCGTTCCTAAATGGGCGCGACGTGGACCATCCGCGGAATCTGGAAAAGGCCGTTCTCACCGAATAAATACCGTACCTGCAACAACGCGGCCTTGGTGGTGTAGGAAACGTGGAGACTGCTCACGGCAACTGATCGTGCTCGCGCTTGAGTTCAAGCAAGCTCAGTAGCACGTAGTCGCGTTGTTGGGTCATCAGGGACACATCAAATGGCTCGAGTTCCGCGCTAAGGCCGTCCGCTAATTTCTCGATGACATCGGATGTAATCGAGATATCACCAAGATCGCGCCACCAGCTTTCGATCGGTGGACCCAGGTGCTCCAACATGTGCCGAATGCCACCATCACCACCCGAGAGATGCAGATTGAGGAAAGGGCCGAGCAGCGCCCAACGCAGACCGGGACCGTTAGCAATGGCGTCATCGATGTCTGCCACTGACACGACGCCGTGATCGACCAGATAGAAAGCTTCCCGCCAAAGAGCAGCCTGCAGACGATTTGCCACGTGGCCCTTCATTTCACGGCGGAGATGAATCGGCTTTTTTCCGATCGACCGATAGAACGCTAATGCACGTTGAACGGCCTCACCCGAAGTAAGCTTGCCTCCCGCGACCTCCACCAACGGAAGCAAGTGCGGAGGGTTAAAAGGGTGTCCCAAGACGATGCGCTCCGGGTGTTTGGCAGCGTCTTGAATGTCGCTGACCGGAATTCCGGACGAGCTCGTGGCGATGAGCACATTGGTTGCGGCCACCCCATCCAGTTCAGCGATCAACTCCCGCTTGACGTCAATGCGTTCGGGACCATTTTCCTGAACAAAGTCAGCTTTCTCGACCGCCTTGGCCACGTCTCTGTCGAAGGTTAACCGCTCAAGCGAGGCATCTTTGCCAAGACCCACTCGTTCAACAGCCGGCCACAACTCCACAATCTTCTTGCGTAACCGTTCCTCTGCGCCAGTTGCCGGATCCGTCGCTAGTACGTTGAAGCCTTTGCCCAGGTAAAAGGCGGCCCAACTGATACCGATCAGACCACAACCAACCACAGCGACAGTTCTCACGTGGGGCGACGTCGTATCCGCCTCAAACATTTGCATGTCGAATACCGTATCCAAAGTTCAATCGGAACGTACGATTCGGTTTTGAACAAGCCAGTCCACCGACTCCTTGACAGCTTCTATCGAGGTATAGTGCGGCTTATACCCTAGCAATTCTCGAGCCTTCCGAATGCTGCAGTTCGGTGAATGGGCAATATGATCCCAGGTCGCCGCCGCATCGCTCTCGCTAACCCCCTCGCGCCATTCTTCCCAAGGCAGGAAGCTCATCTCGGCTGACTTGCCAAAACACTGCGCCATGCGCTCCGTGTAGCCGCGCAAGGTGAGAGCCGCCGAAGATACGACGTGAAAAGACTCTCCAACCGAACGCTCGTTCCGCTCGATCGCTTTCATGAACGCCTGCGCGACATCGTCGGCATGGACATGGTGGACTGTCTCGAGCCCAAGATTCGGAAGGCGTATCTCGGCCCCCTGCATCAGGGCGGAAAAGACTTCGGGGTTAAAATTTCCTGCGGGATTCACGGGCGTCCAGCCGGGTCCGACAATATGGCCGGGATGCAGAAGGGTGACCGGAAATCCCTCGTCTCTGGCTTGTTGAAGGAAATAGGCTTCGATGGCGGCCTTGCGGATTCCATATTCGCCGAAGGGATGCCGAGGTTCGTCCTCGGTTGTGGGTACCTGGGCACTGGGACCGTGGACCCATATGGTCCCGCAGTGCAGCAGATGTGCGATCCGTCCGCGAAGCGCCTCCACCAGCATCCGGGCGCTTTCCAGGGAGAAGCAGGTCAGGTCAATCACGATCTCGGGATCTAGACCGGCAATGCGCTCGCCAAAGCTGCCGGCGTTCTCTTCGGCATTGCGGTCGAGGTTCACGTGAGTGACTGCACTCCACGCCGGATGCGCGTGATAGGGCTGTTTCAGGCCGCGGCTGACGCATGTGACCGCGTGCCCAGCTTCGACAACCCGGGGCGTGAGATAACTTCCGATGTGACCTGTTCCACCTATAACGACGACGCGCATATGTCTTTCAGGTTTACTAGCGTTTGCCGCTGCTATTCTCCATCGATTTCGATCAGCATGAGTTCGTTCGATGCCAACCGGCGAGTGCTGCCCGACCACGCTCGCCCGGCGCCATGTGCGGTTCTGACCAACTTTCCAGTGGGGTCATAGTACTTGACGGCATACGCTTTCGTGAAGGCAACCACAGACCGAGGTCGCTACCCATTCGCGTGGCTAGACCGCCTCGAGAACCATTCCTTGACAAGAGCCGATCCCGATACGGCGAAACCCTTCCCGTTCGCAAAATCCGCGTAGGAATACTTCATCACCATCTTCCAGAAAACTCCTCTGTTCGCCAGTCGCAAGCGTGTATGGATCCTTGCCGCGCAGGGTAAGTTCGAGCAGAGAACCACACGCCGTTGGTTCCGCACCAGAGACGGTCCCGCTCGCCAGCAAATCGCCCGTACGCAAATTGCAGCCGTTGCTCGCGTGGTGGGCCAGCATCTGGGCCATGGTCCAGTACATATCCCGAAAATTACTTCGCCCCAGCACCGCAGGGGCGATGTCCATTTCCCTCATTTTCGCTGAGCGGAGAGAAACCTCCAGCCACAAATCAAGGCCGCCATACTCTCGATCGCTTTCATCAAACAGGTAGGGCAGCGGCTGCGGATCGCCTTCCCCACGCGCGAAGGCAGTTGTCCGGAACGGTGCCAGGGCTTCCACCGTTACCACCCACGGTGAAAGCGAAGTGGCAAAGTTCTTGGCCAGAAATGGACCCAGCGGCTGATATTCCCAGGACTGAATGTCCCGCGCCGACCAATCGTTAACGAGACAGATTCCGAAGATGTGCTCCTCCGCCTGGTTTATGGGAATGGCCTCTCCCAGTGTGTTTCCAACGCTTACAAAAAAGCCCACCTCGAGTTCGTAATCCAGCGCTCGCGTGGGGCCATAGCCAGGAGGCGTAGATCCGTCGCAGGTTTGTCCGCAGGGCCTTCGCACCGGCGTGCCGCTTGCCACCAGCGACGATGCCCGCCCGTTATAGCCGATCGGAACATATTTATAGTTCGGCAGCAAAGGATTGTTCGGACGGAACAGCTTCCCCACATTCGTCGCGTGAAAAATGGAAGCGTAAAAATCCGTGTAGTCGCCGGTTTGCGCGGGGAGCAGCATGTCAATGTCCGCCTGCGCAACAAGATTGCCCTCCACGGTCTGCCGGGTCCCTACGGATGCATCTTCCCGCAAAAGATGATGCAGCGCCCGCCGTAATGCCCGTCGTACCTCGGCGCCCTGCGACATCAGCGAATTCAGTGAACCGCAATCCCAAACCTCTGCCGGAAGCGGCAAATCCTTCAGGAGAGTCTTTTGCTGCAAACCGCGCAGGTCGAGAACGCGGTCTCCGATGGCTACTCCGACTCGGGCATCTTTGGCTCCTTCTCGCCGCCGGAACACGCCGAAAGGGAGATTTTGAATAGGGAAATCGGTCCCTGGAATATCCGCTGAGTCGATCCAGCTTTGCGCCCGATAGTCGTGAGTCTCGTCGAGAACGGGTTTCATGGCAGATAGGGAATCGCCGGTATTTCACAACCAATGCATAGACCGCAAATCCTCGATCGGTTCGCTGAACGAACAGGAGCCAAAGGAAATCGCGAAATCCTGGCGGGCCGCGCCAATTTGCAGCTGACCGAGCCGATGCTCTCTCCAGACTACTTCATCCCTCTCCACGCGGAATGCCTGTGGCGATTCCTCCTGGAGCATGCGGACCGCTGTCTCGGCTTTCATCCCGCCCCGTAAAAATGCCGCTGCAAGAAAGAGATTCAGGAATCCGTGCATCATGCCGGAAGCGCTTTCAGGTCGGTAGGTAAAGCGATGCACCGACCGAAGCGGATGATGAAGCCCGGCGGTCGCCTTGAAAGCTACATTGGCCGCCGCACATAGCCGCAGGAATTCCGCTACCTCTTCACAGCTCGGAAGCTTGTCCGCCGCTTCTCCCCCCGTCCGAATCTTGGTTGTCGTTGAGCACCTGCTGCACGACCTCGTCTACACCGGTAAACAAAGCATCAGCGCTGGCAACGGGCTGAGCCTGGGCCGGCGCGCCGGTGGCCGAGAAAAGAATCCCCGCAACAATCCACATGAGTCTTTTTGCGATTTCCATTGTGTATCCGAAAAATGCTTTCGACGCTTCCTCAAAGCTAACGATAAGTCCGGTGTCGGCTCTCACTTATAGCTTGGCACCGGCTTCCCTTCAATTCTCAGGATTGCCTCCTGTGCCGCGGAACCCACGCGGCGCATCCTTAAGACTTGTTCGAGAGCCGGAATCGCGTCTTTCGCATTCGGCCCAATGTCGCCAAGCGCATAGGCCACGCTCCCCAGGACGAAACCGTCGTCTTTGGTGAGCAATTTTTCCGCAAGTGCCTTCACCGCAGGTTGCGCTGCCGGCCCCATGGCTCCCAGGGCATCGGCCGCAGGCGCGCGAACATAGTTCACAGGATCATGCAGCGACGCCACCAGTTCGGGTATCGCCGGCGCTGCTTTCGGCCCTATGGATTCGAGGGCAACCGCTGCCAGGTCACGGACCCGAGGATTCGAATCGGAGAGCGCTTTGGCCAGCGCGGGAACTGCGGGCGCCGCAGCCGGTCCGATCTGCGCGAGTGCCGCCGCCGCCGCGCCGCGAGTTTCCGCGTCCGGCTCAAAGAGCGAATTCCCGATCGCCCCAATCGCCGGCCCCGCATTGGACCGGAAAGAACCAATCACCCGCAGCGACGCTAACCGGTCGATAGCCGAGCCGCTAGTCAGCTCGCCTAGATAAAAATTGAGTGAGCAGCCGCGAAACACGGGTCCAGTTTTTGCAGACGCACAATGTGGCGCTTCTACTGGCGGTTCAGGGGTGTCCGAAACCCGTTCGATGACTACATCGTTAATTCCCACGTTGTAGCCCACCGAACGCTCCTCTTTGCCGGTGCAAAGTAGAGAAATTGTGTGACGCCCTTTGGTGAGCCGGTACATGCCCAGGGTTCGGTCCCGCGCTACGTAGAGCTCCGGCTGATAATTGTGGAAAATCTCCGGCCCCGGCAACGGAATTTCCGACGTGCTTGGTTTGCGCGTGTCCACATTTGCGGGCTGCCCGTCGAACAATGCGGTGTAATCGCCATAATCGGGTCCCTCGGCGATGTCAGCGACAATCTCATATCTCCCGTCTTCCGGGATATCAATCGGAATATTGATTCTCGCTCCAGCTCCCTCTGCCTTAAACCAAAGCAGATCCTTGGCCCAGTCCACGTCACGTAATACGGAGACCGTTCCCTTTTCCGTCGTGACATCGTTGACCGAATCTTCAACCGCCATCTGTGTAGCATTGCCAAAGGTCAGACGCGCCCGTCCATAGGGGGGTTCGGGCAGTTCCTGATTGACTCCCTTCTGGTACCAGAAAGCAACGCTGGAGAAATCATCCGGCCGCTCCTCAAATCCCGATCGAACCGTGCCGTCTGGATTCGAAGTCCACCCGGAATGCTCGATTCCTGCCCAGATCGATTTAGTGAAGGCTATCGGATCGGGCACATGCCAGCGAAATCCGCTGAGCCTCGACCCCGGCAACTCGCCTTCGGCTATCGGCGTGCCCGCCCATGGGCCGTCCCGCTCGCGCAGATCCCACGCATCGTTGAAGTAATCTTCGGTTCCGGTGCCGAGGATCTGCGGCTTATTCGCTCCGTCAATGTAAAAGAGATCATCCCCTTCGCCAAACCACGAGATCTCGGTTTGCGCCACACTCATGACTGTGCCGACGTAATGGCCGGTTCCATGAATGTTCAGGAACTCGTAGTTGTGGCCGGCGCGGGCAGGACGCTCCTGACGGAAGTAGGCATGAAAGTACCCGAGATCCGCCGGTAGAGACGCATATTGACGGTAGTCGACGTGATAGTAAAACATCGGCAGCAGGCGATTCCCTTCGTTGGTCAGGGTAATGCGGCACGACTTGCGGAACGGCATGGGCCAATAGCTGTTGCGCGCGCGCCCGAAGGAACTGTCACGCACCATCATGGAATTCACGTCGCGTTCCGATCCGTGTCCCACGGCAAAGAAGTCACCCAGCGGCGAATCCACGCTTGGCGTCTTCTCGCCATCGTAGTAAACCCGAAAACGCACCAGGCGCGGCCATCCGAACTCGTTGTCCGCGACTGTAAGCCAGATGTGCGTAATCATGCCCGGACCGTTAACGTCAGCCATCACCAAGGTCTGGCCCGGCATGATCCGCTTGCTGTCGTCGTTGCTCAGCACATAGCGGTTGCCGCTGGAAGCGCGATGGCTGGAATAATCCTTGAGCCGCGCCAGGCCGAAGGAATCGAGAAAGTCATTGCTGGCGGTTTGTGCCGACGCAGCCGTCGCCAATAAGGCGAACAGCATTACCGCAGTGAGCTTCATTGAAGCAGCGTATCGCATGGGACCTTAAGCATAGCTTAAGATTAGGCCGGAGGGACGCTTGCCGTTGTAACTTTGACCGGAGACCCCAGGGGTTAGCCTTTAACCGGATACAACTAGAAGCTATAACGGAGCGAGAACTGTTGCACGCGTGGCGAAGTAAGTAGTCGCGTGTAATCGCCGAAACCTGACGAAGTGACGTCGTTGTTAATGGAGTGAACGTCAAAGCGCGCCGAGTTGGTCACGTTGAAGACCTCCCAGGCAAACTTCATCGCCTGCCCTTCGTGGAAGGTCCAGCTCTTGGAAAGCCCGCTGTCGATGCCGAAGTAGCCGTCGCCACGAAATTGGTTTCTCTGCCCGGACTCGCCCGGGTAGCCGTTGCGGACCGGGGTTCCGGTGAGATAGCCATTCTGCAACACGCTGGGATCAGAGAATGCCTGCGGCACGTTATCGGCACCGATGTGTTTATTGAGAGAGATAGGGGCGGTTTGCACCAGCCAGCCAACCTGGGTCCAATTGGTTGCCCAGTTCTGGCTGTTGATGATGCCGAAAGGTAAGCCGCTGGTCCAGCGCCACAGCCCGGTCAGCTGCCATCCCCCAAGAACCGCACGGCTTGCGCCCCTGTAATTATGGCCCAAAGGCAAGTTGTAAACCCAATCGCCATTGATGATGTGGGCGGCGTCGAAGTCCGATACCGCGTAGTTATCTCGTGGATTCCAGGTACTAATGATCGGGCTGAATACACCGCCGCGACAAAATTGGCAGGTGCGCTCCGCATCGGAACCCAAATCGAGAGACTTGCTGTAGGTATAACTGACATCGGCCTGCAGACCGTGGGAAAAGGGATGGCGCAGAACGATCTGTCCGGCGTTGTAACTGCTGAAGCCGTTGGAGTTCCAGGCGAAGATGGACCCATACTGCGGGCTCCAATAGCGATTTCTCTGCCCTCCGCAGCCCGGATTGCAAAGAATATCCAAATTGTAGAGTGAGTAGGTCTCGTTGCCGAGCAAAGTCTTCCACAGGTTATAGATACTCTGGGTGGCACTCACTCCGGGCCTCGCCGCGTCAGGAAACAAATCTTCCCAGTAAGGGATTGGCGCGACGGTAGTGTCGCCGGCGTATCCGTCCTTCGAGAGTTCCGTGGCAGCGGTGAAGTAATCCACACCGCTCGCGGGATCCACCAGGTCGAGCGCCTGGCCCCAATCATATTGCTGCAAAAGATGACGGCCGAGGCGGCCGACGTAGGCTACTTCGAGAGTGAACCCGCCCTTTAGTTGCCGATCGATGGAGGTGTTGAAGTCATAGGAGTACGGAGTCTTCAAGTGATCATCCACTCCGAGCACATTTTGAAATCCTGTGGTCTGCGCGTTAGCCGAGGGCTGATACGGATACGAAATGCTCGAGGGTGGAGGCGCCCCAGGAGGCGTCGGGATTACGTTGATACCCGCGTAACGGGCGGTCGACCCGATGGTGGGAAAGGCGCTGGTGGAAGTGGATGACAGACTGAACGAGCCTAACTGGGCAAACGAGTCCACAATGCCTTCGCCATAGTGGTCGTAGTAGACGCCAAAGCCGGCGCGAATCGAACTGGTGTTCTTGCTGCCAAATAGAGCATGCAGCGGCCCGCCGGTAGCATCCGGCGAATAGGCGATCGCGAATCTGGGAGCGATGTCGGCCGTATTCATGGGCCAATAGGGCCTGAGTCCTCGAGCCTGGCCGGAGGGACCGAAAGCGATGAGAGGCTGTACGGACTCGCCCTTGAGCGCGCCCAGGCCACGCTGAATAAACCAGTTGTTCCAATCGATTGTCGGCTGCACCTGCTGCCCGTTGACCTCATACGGAGTCTGCTGGAGGGCATGCCGTATACCGAAGGTGATGGTGAGATTGGGGCGGATGCGCCAGGAATCCTGCAAATAGTACTCGAACTCGTTGTTCTTGTAATTACGGTCAATCATGGCACCTTGCGGCAGAAGGTTGCCGCCGGATCCGTCCGCCGACACGGAATAATTGCTGGTGGTATTGATATCGCTGACCAAGCCAACATCGGCGATCATCGCGTTGTTGAATGAATTGGCGAATGACCCGGCAACCGCGGGGTAGCCGAAGGCGGCAGGGTCGAAGCTCTGGCCGGTGTTGGCGATGCCCGAAAGATTCACATAACTGAAATTGCCATCCGCCGAGGAGTAGGAGATCCCGTTGGTGTCGGAAATATTATGAACTAAACGGTAATTGACCCCGAACTGCAAGGTGTGCTCGTGCTTCACCCAAGTGATGTCGTCGATGAAATTGTGGACGGGAATGTCATTGATAGTGCTCCGGTTCTCGGCGTTTAGGGAGCTCAGGCCGACAAAATCGACATACGGTCCGTTGCCAGCGCCAGCATTGTCGATTCCTTCCCGGATGTAGCCGTACCGAAATGCGTTGATGAGGTGGGTGCCGATCGTCCAGGTATCCCCGGCGGCGAGCCCTTTGCTATTGGTTTTCAGCGCGTAGCTCGCAGGGTCGTTGGGGAACTGGGGAGGGCCGGAAGTGGTGTCAGCCTGCAGGTTACCGCGGACAAAAATGCTGTGCGCTCCCATATTGTAGTCGATCCTGGTAATAAAGGTGTTCAGTGAAATAGGATTGGGAGCGGACCAGGTGTAGGAAGCGGTATTCAAGCCGTCTCCCAGGACCGTTCCGTTGGGAAGCGGATACATATTGAAAACCGCGAGGGTATTCGGGTCTACACCGGGACCGTAGGTGCAAGCCGTGCAGCCAGGATCCATATTGGCGATCTGCGCCGGCGTCAGCGTGTCGGTGTTTCCGTTGACGTCTTTGTACTCGACATTGCCGGCACGAAGCGAGGCAGTCGGGACGGTCTGAGTTTCCTGCTGGTTTTCTGCGGTTCGCTGCCCTTCGTAGTTGAAGAAGTAGAACAATTTATCTTTCTTGATGGCGCCGCCAACCGTGCCGCCAAAGGTGTTGCGTAGCAACTGTCCCGGCTTATCGGGCAAACCCGCGGCCAACTGCGCTTGCTTGTTAAACCAGTCGTTGGCGGCGAACAGCGTATTGCGGTTGTATTCATAAAGGCTGCCATGTAACTGGTTGGTTCCGCTCTTGGTGACGAGCACCACTTGCGCGCCAGAGGTACGGCCCGCATCTGCATTCGCTTGTGTCGTGGTGACGCGAAATTCTTCGACGGAGTCGAGGGTGGAGCGTAAAACGCCGGTAAAAGCGAGGCCATTGGCTTGATCATTATCGTCGACGCCATCGAGCGTCACATTGGTCTGGTCAGAGCGCGCGCCGGACACGGCTCCGCTTCGACTGTCGACTGTCTGGTCAATCACCCGGCCTAAATACAAAACGCCGGGCTGCAAACTTAGTAAGTCAGGCACGTTGCGGCCTTCCATAGGTAAAGCTTGAATCGTGGTGTTGTTAACCGAGTTGCCGATGGTGGCGTCAGTCATATTCAAGGTTTGCGCTTCGGCGGAGACGTTGACCGTAGTGGTCGCGCCCTGAATGGAAAGCGTAAAGCTAATGGTCGCGGGCTGATTGACCAGCAATTCAGCTACTTTGGTTATCTTGGCCATGCCGGCAGCGGTCGCCGTAATCGAATAGCTACCGGGCGTGAGTTGAGGAAACGCGTACTGGCCCTTTGCATCGGCGGAGACCTGACTATGGAAACCGGTCGCGCTATTGTCTAACTCAATTACAGTACCCGGTATAACCGCACCCGAAGAATCGAGAACGACTCCGTTCAGCGACGTAGTGGAGGACTGCGCCCGGCTCAAGCTGGGAATAGCCAGGGCGGCAAACAATAATCCAGCGGCGAAACATTTTGTTACCTTCATACTTTGACTCCTTGAGGGGGGCGGCCGAATCCGCGATCTAACGATCCGGTTTTTCGGGCACTCATCAACTTGAAAGACTGCTTGACACAGAAAAGAAGGGCTGCGCCTTAAGAAATCGAGCGCATAAAAAAGCTACCTGAGGCGACATGAATACATGGGTCGAAAACGGGTTGTCAAGACAAATAGCATCGTTTCATTTTTTGAATAAGGCCTCAGAAAAGGGGCGTTTTGTGGCCCGAAAATAGGCTCCTTCTGGCGATAAACAAACGCAATGCCGGCTATTTATTAATATTATCGACCGAACGATAGCGGTTATTCCAGACTTGAAATTTTCTGTGACCGATACTCTGAAGTGGCACAAATGGTATCGTTTCAAATCCAGGGCGCGGCGGGGTATTCGCCTAATTAGTTGGGGCAACTTGCGAGCGCGCCAACCCCCATTGCAAGATATTCAAGGACTTAATCTTGTACACAATTCGGGATGTTGCTCGATTAGCGGGAGTCTCCGTTGCAACCGTTTCGGGCGTGATTAACAGCAAGCCAACTATTAAGCGAACCCTGGTGCAGCGGGTCAAAGACGCCATGGTCACGCTGGATTATCATCCCGATCAGGTGGCGCGCAGTCTGCGGGCACGGCGTACGCTGACCATTGGCGCGGTCATCGCGGATATCACCAATCCCTTCTATGCTGACGTAATCCGGGGCGCCGAAAAAGAAGCCCAAAGTAATGGCTACTCGGTGTTTCTTTGTGATGCCAGCGAGGATCCTGCGCTCGAAAGTCGCTACCTCAGCTCGCTGTTTTCACGCCGGGTGGATGGCGTGCTGCTGGCGCCGACCTGCGCATCTCCGGTTGAATATGCCGCCATGCAGAAACGGTTCCCGATGGTTCTGATCGACGGCTACCCACATGGCTTTCGCGGAGCGGCAGTGGTTACCGACAGTGTCACCGCAGCCTATGAGGCAACTAAGTATTTGATAGGTCTGGGGCACTCGCGGATTGCGATTATTACTGGCCGTCTCGATCTCTCCAGCGGCTTCGACCGTCTCGAGGGCTTTCGCAAGGCGCTACATGAGGAGCGTTTGATCTTGAACGAGGCCTACATTCAGACCGGCAACTTTCAAACGGACAGCGGTTACCGCTCCGGGCTGAACCTGATGAGGCTGCCCGAACCTCCCACTGCAATCTTTTCGTGCAACAACCAAATGACGCTCGGCCTTATGCGGGCTTTGCGTGAACTTGAGGTGCCGTGTCCGAAAGCCGTCAGTATTTTGGGTTTTGACGATTTCGAGTGGTCTTCGTACTTTCAACCCCGGCTCACTGCAATCGCTCAACCCTCCCATGAAATGGGCAGGCAAGCCATGCAGATCTTGTTACGGCGTCTTTCGCCAACAGATCACGAATCTCACGCTTCTGCGCTTGAGAAGGATGCTGTCGTGATGCTCAAGGCCGAGCTAAGGATCAGGGACTCGACCACCGCTCCCCAGTCGTAGCTGTCACGGCCGGCAGCTCTGGAACGAGAGAAAATGACCAACACCGCCGCGAAGCTCACAAATTATCGAGAAGAGTCCAATCGGCAGGAAAGAGGTCGGGATAATAAGAGTCAGGCCGGCATAACCAAAACTTCGGCGCAATCACAATTTTTTGTGGGTTTCGGTTCAGCCACGCTGCCCACCACGAAAAAGAACTGTTGGCAATAATATTGTGACGGCAGGCCGACATGAGGCGGAGATCCTCATACCCGGTTTGCGCAGTATTATGTCCAACGAAGACTCGATCGACATTATCCGGCAGGTTTTCGCGGGCGAATTGCATATCGTCGGAAAAAATAAAAAAACGCGGCTTGGTCGTGGTCTCCACTAGCCTGCGGATGGCCGCATGATAATAGGCAAGTGGCAGCAGGAAACTCCCGTTTTCCCATTGCGCATAATCGCCGCGCCGCAAGTGGATGGACACCGCATTTTCACAACTGAATATTTCCCCTAAGACCTCGGCATTGCTGCCGAGGGCGACTTGCCGTAATGCCAGCTCCGAGTGAAGCCTGGCGGCGACAGCTTGAGCGTAACCTGCGGCCTGCCACCAGCCGCGCATGTAGACGTTTCTAGCTTTGGGCTTTACCGGCAGATCGGGCAGAAAGCAATATCGCCTGGGTTCGGCGATGAGATCTGCATTGAGTAGTTTTCTTAGCGCACGCGCTGCCGGCCTTAACCTTGGACTCCACGCCTGCATTAGCATTTCAAGTCTCCCGGCCGTTGGTGTCGGCACGGCAATGCCGAACAGAGATAGCTGAAACGGTCGGGGCACTCCGTAGGAGAACGCCCGATGCGCGGGATCAACTGAGATTTGCAAATCCGCATGATATTTCTGCGCGTAGAACAAACCGGCGGCGTATTGGAACATTTGATTGCCCAGCCCACCCATTTGACGGACGCAGATACGCATACGCTTAGACTCCGGAATCGTGACTCAGTATGCCTTTACCCGACTTGGTGTAAATCCCAATTACTTGTTCGGAATTCGTAACAAGCTCGCCTTTTCGCCTGTCCTGGTTTGTTATCGGGGTATGCTCTCCAAAAATCAGTACATCCCGAAAATCATAAGTTGCTGACAGAAAGGGGGGCATGTCAGGCAATTCAGGCCAAACTACACGCGCTCTCGATCTCGACCCATAACTTTTAAGGCTGTTGAAGCTTTCGGTGGACCCGTTCCGCTGACGAGAATCAGACCCTTTTGGATGACCCTAACGATAACGCAATCTCAAGCCGCAAAGTTAGCCTTGGGATTCGCAGGATTGAGCGGCGTGAATGGTGGCTCTGGGTTACCGCCATCATCATTACTCTGCTTCTGACCGCTGGCATCCTGTCCTTTGCGCTACCCTCCCTTCCCTTCAGCATTATCAAGTTTGATCCCGCCGAGCTTACCACTGCCGTGCGCGGCCTGGTGGCAATGGTTCTGCTGTTCGACATCTACACCATCTATCAGCAACTTCAGATTTACCGCATTCGCCGCCAGCTGGCCGAGCGAGAGGAGTTGTTTCGCCTGATCAGCGAAAACGCCGCCGACATGATTGCTTTGGTCGATGCGAAGGGTCAACGCCTTTACAACAGCCCCGCCTATTTGCGGATTCTCGGCCGATCACCCACCGAGATGAAGAACTCCGCTCCCCTGGAGCAAGTGCACCCCGACGATCGGCCGCAACTCGAGGAGGCCGCCCGCGAAGCGTTTCGTGGAGGTGCGGGCCGCAGAATCGAATACCGCATGCGCCATAAGGACGGGACCTGGAGGATCCTCGAATCCACCGCAAGTCCGGTCCGCGACGCCGAAGGACAAGTGGAGAAATTGGTGATCGTCAACCGCGACATCACTGACCGAAAAAAATTAGAGGAGCAGTTCCGCCAGGCTCAAAAGATGGAGGCGATCGGCCGGCTGTCTGGCGGTGTGGCGCATGACTTCAACAATCTATTAGGGGTGATCATCGGCTACGGAGAAATTCTGCAGGAAGGCTTGCCCGCAGGGCACCCTTTGCGTCGCAGCGCTGACGAGATTCTGGCCGCCGGGCGGCGCGCCGCTGGCCTGACCCGTCAGCTACTCGCGTTCAGCCGCCAGCAGGTATTGGAGCCGCGCGTCCTTGATTTGAACCATGTAGTTCAGGACATGGAGAGTATGTTGCGCCGTTTGATCGGAGAAGATGTGGAGTTGACCAGCAATCTGGAGCGGACGCTGGGCACGACACGAGCCGATCCTGGGCAACTGGAGCAGGTCATCATGAACCTGGCGGTCAATGCCCGCGACGCCATGCCCGAAGGCGGAAAACTCATCATTGAAACGGCCAACACTGAGATGGATGACGTTTTCGTACGGCGATATCCCTACCCGGTTAAGCCCGGACTCTATATTCGCTTAACGGTGTCGGATACGGGAACCGGCATGGATCCAGCAACCCGTGCCCGCATCTTTGAACCTTTCTTCACCACCAAACCGAAGGGACAAGGCACCGGTCTCGGCCTCTCCATGGTCTACGGCGTTGTCAAACAGAGCGATGGCTATATTGACGTTTACAGTGAAACCGGCCTGGGCACCACATTCAAAATCTATCTGCCCCGCGTGGATGAAGCGGTTCTCCCCGGCAAGGCCGAGGAAACCTTATCCCGGACGCTTCGCGGGACCGAAACGATTCTGGTGGTGGAGGATGAGGAAGCTCTGCGCAGCCTCACCTGCAGCGTTCTGGAAGGTTGTGGATACGTGGTGCTACCGGCGAGGCATGGAGGAGAGGCGATGGATATCAGTCAGCATCATGAAGGCCCGATTGATCTCCTGTTGACCGATGTCGTGATGCCAGGCATCAGCGGCCGCGTGCTGGCCGATCAACTGGTTCAGCTGCGGCCGCAAATCAAAGTGGTCTATATGTCCGGTTACACCGGACAGACCGTAGGAGCCCACGGCATTCTCGATCCCGGCAGTCTCTTCTTGCAAAAACCATTCACCCGCGATGCCTTGGCGCGCAAGCTTCGCGAGGCGCTGGATGATGGACGTAAATCCGCTTCCGCGACCGGAGCCGGAAATAGTTGAAGTCAACAAATCATTGTGGATCTCTCGGGGACACTGCTTTATGTCAAAAATTCTGATCGTGGATGACGACGATGCCATGCGTGGATTGCTGCGCACCCGGCTGGAAAGCAACTATGAAGTGTTCGATACCGGCGATCCCGATCAGGCGCTCGGGCTCGCTCTTCAGCACAAGCCTGATGCCGTGCTCCTTGACCTGGTGATGCCGAAGTTTTCCGGGTACGATCTTTGCCAGAGTCTGCGCTCCCTGAGTTACACCTCGCGCATTCGCGTCTTTGTGATTACCGGCAAAGGCGGAGATGAGGCCCGGGAATATTGCCAGAATCTGGGCGCCACCGGTTTCTTCCAAAAGCCAGTGGATTTTAGCCTTCTAAAACGGCGGTTGGCTGAGGAATTGGAAGCTCAACATCCCGAACGCCGCACCCATACCCGGGTACGCATGCGTGTCAGCCTGAAACTGCGCGGCACCGATGCCGCGGGCAAAGCCTTTGAAGAGGTCACCGTAACCGAAAACGTGAGTGCCGACGGATTCCTTTGTAACTGTGCGGCGACTCTCGCCAATGAAACTATGGTCGAGGTTTTCCTCACCAGCGGAAGAGAGCGATATGTCGGCCTCGCGCGGGTTATGCGTAAGGAATCCTCCGACATGAACTGGCAGCGTTACGGCTTTCATTTCGAGGAGAAAAGCGGCGAATGGGTCCTGCAAGCCTGATGAACTATCCGCGTGAAACTTCGACCTCTGCTGCCACGAGGGGAGCCGGCCTCTGCGGCTTGCGCTTCGGCATAAGCCAGACCACGATCCGATAACCTAAAAGCAAGCTCAGTGCCGCCGCATACTCGAGCGGCTTACGATGGTCCGCTTTAACCAGCCAATAGTAGTGGATGACTCCAGCGATCGCACTGAAGTAAATCAACCGGTGGAGTTCCTGCCAGCGCTTTCCGCCCAGTATTCGGATTGACCAACCGGTCGAAGTCAGCGCCAGCGGAATCATCAGAAGAAACGCCGTAAGACCCGCGGTGATAAATCTTCGCTTCACGATGTCCGCAAGCATTGCGTGTATATCAAAAAATTTATCGAGCCAGACATATGTCATCAGATGCAGCGTTCCGTAAAAAAATGCAAACAGCCCCACCATGCGCCGGTAGCGAATAAGCCAAGGAATGCCGCTCAGCCTTCGTACTGGCGTAATGGCCAATGTGATTAGCAGGAAAATCAGGGTCCAGTCGCCCGTCGAATGAGTAATGAATTCGATGGGATTCGCTCCCAGGCCGATTCCCCACGACTGCACGTCGCTGGGATGCGCGCCAAAGAACTTCCACAACAGGCGGACCAGCGGCCCTAGGCAGGCCACAAAACCTACGATTTTGAAGCAGCGAATCATCTTGTGTACGAGAGTTGGTTCACCTTGTGCCGTCTATCTGTTTTCTCTGTGATATATCCGTGTCCGCCGCCCCTAAAAATTCTTCTTCAAATCCATGCCGGCATATAGGCTGGCAACCTGATCATAGCCATTGAACATCAATGTCGGTCGCTTGAAGAACTCTCCCAAACGCCTCTCTTTCGCCTGGCTCCAGCGGGGATGATCCACATTCGGATTCACGTTGGAATAAAATCCGTATTCATTCGGCGCGGAAAGACTCCACGTATTCAACGGCTGCTTTTCCACGAACTTAATCCGCACAATCGCCTTCGCGCTCTTGAATCCATATTTCCAGGGCACGAGGATGCGCAACGGCGCTCCATCTTGATTCGGCAACACCTGCCCGTACATTCCAAAACATAAGAGTGCCAGTGGATGCATGGCTTCATCCATGCGCAATCCCTCCACATATGGCCATTGCAAAACGCTGGTGCGCTCTCCCGGCATCTGCCTCAAATCATAGAGTGTCGTAAACTCCACGAACTTCGCTTTCCCCAGTGGTTGCGCACGCTTGATCAGTTCACTGAGAGAAAATCCGATCCATGGCACCACGATGGACCATCCCTCTACACAGCGGTGCCGGTAAATTCGCTCCTCCGGCGCGGCCATCTTGATGATCGAGTCCACGTCGAGCACCTGCTTTTTCGGCACCGCGCCGTCGATGGTCACGGTCCACGGCCGCGTCCTAAAATTTTTCGCCAACTCCGCCGGACCTTCTTTGTCAGTGGAAAATTCGTAGTAGTTGTTGTAATGGGTGACGTCCTCGAACGGGGTTACTTTCTCCGTCGTCGAAAATTGGCTCTTCTGAATGCCATCGATCTTCGCCCCCGGCGCGTCAGCCCGAACCGTGCGTGATGGCGCAATCAACTCTTTCAGGCCCACCCCCGCCACCACCGCGGCGCTGGCCAGCGCGGTCCCAGTAAGGAATTGCCGCCGGCTAAGATAAAGGCTTTGCGCAGTGATCTCCGATGAGGGGACATCCTGAGGCTTCTTAATCAGCATGAAGTTCTCCTACTAGATTGTACGAGTTGGGGCTCTCAATCAGATGCCCTTCCGCGTCTGCTCCGTGCAGACAATTTTTTCGCCATCCGCCCGGTTTTTGAACCACTCACAGCCACTAGCGGCATCCCGCTATGCCCAGAAATACGACGCCTGAAATTGAGAAAAGTTGCATGCACCCTGATTCGGATTTACACGCTGGAGGCTTTGTTATCCAAATGGCGGAGCCACTCGCGAACCCCTAAAGATATTGAGTTATTCGGCGCGGATGATCGAGATTGGCCAGCGCCCGCCAATCACCAGCGACGCGGTTATAATATCTCTCTGCGATACAACTGAATCCCTAACCCGACCCTATACATCTCACCCTTGTGGAGGAAAGACCATGGCGCACGAAGTGCCCCCGTTACCGTACGACTACGCTGCATTAGAGCCAGTCATTGATAGCCAAACCATGAAGTTGCATCACGACATGCATCACGCCGCATACGTGAAAAATCTGAATGCAGCGTTGGAGAAACATCCTAACCTGCAATCCAAAAGTGCCGAAGAGTTGATCAAAGACCTCAATGCCGTTCCCGAGGACATTCGCACCGCAGTGCGCAACAATGGCGGCGGCCACGTCAACCATTCCATGTTCTGGAAGATCATGAAGCCCAAAGGAGGCGGCGATCCCACGGGAGCGATCGCAGAAGCTATCACCAAAGCCTTCGGCAGCTTCAAGGATTTCCAGACAAAATTCAACGACGCCGGCGCCAAGCAGTTTGGCAGCGGCTGGGCCTGGCTGGTAGCCGAAGCGAATGGCTCTCTCAAAGTAATCAGCAGCGCGAATCAGGACAACCCGATCTCGCAGGGACTTCACCCCATCATGGGAAACGACGTTTGGGAACACGCCTATTATTTGAAGTACAACAACCGCCGTCCCGAATACCTCACCGCCTGGTGGGGGGTCGTGAACTGGGACGAAATCAACAAGCGCTTCGAGGCCGCGAAGGCGCACAAGCACTAACGAAGTTTGCGTTTCTCTGTTCAGGAATCCCGGGGTCGCCCATCCTTGCAAATGCTTTTCAGGCGAGGATGGGGGCCCCGAAATGTTTGCAGACGATCGGCGAGCCGCCAGATAGCGTCCTAATTTCGATCGTCTCGTCGTGCTCCGCGGTATTTCTCAGCAGCCTTCGCGTTTAAATGTTTTCTTGATCCAGCAATCAGGAGCTTGTGACCAAAGAGCGCGCTGAGTACTGCGCGGAGCTCGCAAAGCAAGCCTAAGAGAGACCAATTTCAGGACGCTGCCAATCGGCACTCCCGCTTGACAATCCACGGTTGACATGTAGACTCGCTCACGAGCACGCGGGCCCTCAGCTGCACCTCAAGAAATTTCAACAGGAGACAATATGAAAAGACTCTTAGGAGCAATTTTTCTGGTTACCGCTTGTATCGGCATGGCGTTCGCCCAGGAAAAGACGGCCCCCGCCAGAGGCGCGGGCGTGGCGGACGCGGTCAAGCAAGTCGAACACGATTGGACAGATGCAATGAAGGCTGGTGATGCCGACAAACTCGGCCAGATTATCGCAGATGATTGGGTCGCTCTCGGCCCCGATGGCAAGAAGGAAACCAAGCAGGCTTTCATCGCGGATTTCAAATCCGGCAAGTCAAAGGACGAGTCCTTCGAGTTTGGCCCGATGACAGTCAAAGTCATCGGCAACGTAGCCATCGTGCAGGGTAGCGACACCGAAAAGAGCATGAGTGCCGGAAAAGACTCCAGCGGAAAGTACGTTTGGATGGATGTCTTCGCCAAACGTGATGGCAACTGGGTCGCTGTTCGCTCCCAACTCGCCAAGGTGCAGTAAGGCTGGAGCGGCAGATTCCGAAAAGCGGCGCGTCGCCATGGCTCGACCGCGCCACACTCTTCCGCATCGAATGAACATGCCCAAAGGCCGAACCTCCAGGATCAAGCGTGGAGCAGTTTCCCCAGATGATCTGGCGCAAAACTTTCCGCCCATCCGCCTGCCAATTCATCCTCCCTACCCGCCGGCCGATGCCCGCTCTGTTGAAGAAATCCCGCACAACAATCCACAAGAATTATGGCTCTATGAGCCCAAGTGGGACGGCTTTCGCTGCCTTGCCTTCCGCAGCGGCGTCAAAGTGTTGCTGCAATCCAAAGCCGGTCAGCCCCTGGGCCGTTATTTTCCCGAACTCGTGGCCGCGATTGAGCAACTCCCGAACCAGCGTTTTGTGCTTGATGGCGAAATCGTGATCTTTTCCGGAAAGCATCTTTCTTTCGAGAACCTGCTGCTGCGCATCCATCCGTCGGAATCTCGAATCCGCAAACTTTCCACCGCGACCCCGGCGACCTTCCTCTGCTTCGATCTCTTGGTGGACGACGGTGAATCGCTGGTAAGGCTCCCGTTAAAGAAGCGCCGTCAACGGGTGGAGAAGTTTTTTGCCGGTCTGCCGAAGGCTAAATTTCCCAAGAACGGCACCATTCGCCTTTCGCCCGCTTCGGCCGATCGCCACCAGGCGGAAATCTGGATGCGCCATCGAGGCATGATCGGATTGGACGGCGTCATCGGCAAGCGACTCGACGAGCCGTATCGCTCGGGTGAGCGCACCGGCATGGTCAAGATCAAACGCATCCGCGCCGCGGATTGCGTGGTCGGTGGTTTTCGTTACGCCGAAAAGGGCGGCGGCCTTGGTTCCCTGCTGCTGGGCTTGTACAACTCCGGTGGCCTGCTCGATCACGTCGGCTTCACCTCCAGCTTCACCGCTGCAGAACGTCAGGAATTGAAAAAAATCGTCGAACCACTGATTAGACCACCGGGATTTACCGGACACGCTCCCGGCGGGGTGAGTCGCTGGAGCACAAAAAGATCCAGCGAATGGCAGCCTCTCAAACCCAAGCTGGTGTGTGAAGTGCAATACGGTCATTTTTCCGGAGGGCGTTTTCGCCACGGGACAAAATTTCTGCGCTGGCGTCCCGAAAAGCAGCCGAGCCAGTGCACCTTCGCGCAATTGGCTTAGCGCTACTCGTAAATCAGCTGCAGCCAGCGGTTGACGAGGGAGTGGACCCATTCATCCCTCATCGCAGGCTAGGCCGCATTGGCTGAAGCGTAGTGGCTGGGATTTTCATCGAATTTGTGCGCGCACTCTTGCGAGCAAAAATAAAAATCTTTGCCGCCGTAGGTGGTTTGGAATTCAGAGCTCTCTTCATCCACTTCCATGCCGCAAACTGGATCGGTTGCCATACATCCTCCTGAGGAATATTGGTTGTCGATCATTACAGATGGCTCTGCCCGCAAACCGGTTGGCATTATTTCTCAACAATCCGCCGGAATTGCTGACCGACAATTGCTGCCCGTTTCTGCATTTCCTGTGCATGCTGTGTGAATATTTCGCTGCTCATCTCGCGACGAACTTCCCCCGGCTCTCTGCAACTCCCCGGCAGCGCCGTTCTGACTGTTTCTGACCGCGGACTTTAAACCATTCCCGAGCAGCCGGATTTAAGCGCTCCAATTTTCTGATTGCACCAAACTTGTGGAATTGACCGAGCCCCGTGGTGCGAGTAAATTCACTTCACTCGAAAGCAAACTTCAGCAGCGCCACTCGTCGATCGTCGCTCTAAAAAAATAGCATCGAATTCCTCCCAAGGTGGACACACGTGCGCAAGCCAGAGACAGCAGAAAATGGATGGCAAATCTATCGTTGCAAATTTCTCATTCGCGCCAGGAAACTAACCCGCGCACTGATTTTTGTGGACGCCCTTGGCCGCGAACATCGCGGTAAAAAAGGGGACTACCTGGTGGAGTCGGCGAATGGCGCGCAACGCATTTGGCCGCGCCAGCTTTTTGAAGACGCCCATGTCCTGCTCGACTCCATCCATGCCGTGGTCAGCGCTGCAGAGCGCTCTCCGTCTCCCGCCTCGAAAAAAGCGGTTCGCGCTGAGACCAGAGCATCGGTTTGTGGAAAAACTACAGCCCAAACCCGCACCTCCACTGTTAATTGTTTGAGATACAATATGTAGGGATATCTCCTTGACAGGCCCTACATACGGGAGTACTGTTTCCCTCCTCGGGCCTTGTTTAGCCGTCTCAAATCGAGCCGACTGAACCGATAAAAAGGGGATCGCGAGCCGAGGTGACTCGGAATTCTCTCAAAGGGTCTGACGATGATTTGTGCGGTGGCCGTTTCCCAGTTCGGCAGGCCGAGCCACTTCGGGAAGCGACAATAGTTGACAACCAGACTGTGGAAATAGCCTCGCGATGCGGGGATGGGATTTTGTTCCCTTCGCCGTGGGTCAAAAGCGAGAATAGGCGCCAAATTCATACAAACGAAGGGCTTGGTTGGAGAATCATCGACCTCGCGAGCGGAATCAAAACTATTAGCAGCGGGCTTCCCGAAGCCCGCAGGGAGAGAGAAGGAGAAATGCCTGAAGTGCAAGAAAAAGGAGCCCCCGTCCCCCACACCACCGCCGCCCCCGCCGGCTCTACGGCCGCTGTGCCCGCTGCCACACCCAACAAAAAGGCCACCGGCCTGAGCTTTCGCCGCTTCTTTACTAAACCCGGCGTTTCGCCCTATGACGAGGTGGAATGGGAGCTCCGCACGGCTGCGATTACCGACTCGCAGGGTGGCATCATCTTCGAGCAGAAGGATGTCGAGGTCCCCAAGGATTGGTCCATGACCGCGACCAACATTGTGGCCTCGAAATATTTGCATGGCACGCTGGGCACCTCCGAGCGCGAAACCGGAGTTCGCCAACTGGTGAGCCGCGTGGCTGAGACCATTCGCGACTGGGGGATGGGGCAGGGCTATTTCAAGATGCCGGAAGACGGCGCGACCTTTCATGACGAACTCGTTCATATTCTTGTGCGCCAGTATGCTGCCTTCAATTCTCCGGTCTGGTTCAATGTGGGATGCGATCGCATTGAGCCGAACTCTGACGCGCGCAACTGGCACTGGAATCCGAAGACGCAAAATGTGGAGTTCGGCGTCACCGGCTACACCACGCCGCAATGCTCGGCCTGCTTCATCAATTCGGTGCAGGATTCGCTCGACTCCATTCTCACTCTGGCCAAGACCGAAGGCATGTTGTTCAAGTGGGGATCGGGCACCGGCACCAATCTATCGTCGCTGCGCTCTTCGACCGAAGGCCTGAGCGGCGGGGGCACCGCCAGCGGCCCGCTCAGCTTCATGAAAGGCTTCGACGCCTTTGCCGGTGTGATCAAGTCGGGCGGCAAGACTCGCCGCGCCGCCAAGATGGTGATTCTCAATGTCGAGCATCCCGACATCGAAGACTTCATTCTCTGCAAGCAGAAAGAAGAAGCCAAGGCGCATGCGCTGGTGGCCATGGGCTTCGACGGATCGTCTCCCGACTCGGAAGCGTATTCATCCATCTTTTTTCAGAACGCCAACAACTCCGTCCGCGTGAACGATGACTTCATGTACGCCGTACTGCGCGACACCGACTTCTCCACTCGCGCCGTCCGCGACGGCCGCCCCATGAAGACCTACAAAGCCAAAGAACTGCTGCACCTGATCTCCGACGCCACCTGGCACTGCGGCGATCCCGGCATGCAATACGACACCACGGTCAACCGCTGGCACACGTCGAAGAACACCAACCGCATTAATGCGTCGAACCCTTGCAGCGAGTACATGTTTCTGGACGACTCGGCCTGCAACCTGGCCAGCCTGAATCTGCTGAAGTTCGCCCCCAACGGCACGTTTGACGTGGCCGCCTATCGCCATGCCGTGGATGTCCTCATCACCGCGCAGGAAATCATCGTGGACAACGCCGGCTACCCGACCGAAATGATCATGCGCAATTCGCATGACTATCGTCCGCTCGGCCTGGGCTATGCCAACCTTGGCGCGCTGCTCATGGCCGCCGGCCTGCCCTACGATTCCGATGCCGGCCGCGACTACGCCGCCTGCGTCACCGCCATCATGTGCGGCGAAGCGTATTTGCAATCTTCGCGGATTGCAGAACTCTGCCAGCCGCTGTCGCCAGCAACCGAGCCGACAAAAAAAGGTCTCTCCGATACCAACCTCGGATCGAACGTCATGCCCGGCGCCGCCTGCCCTGGCTGGTATATCAACCGCGAGCCGTTCTTGGACGTGATCCGCATGCACCGGGCTTCGGTCAACAACATCAATAAGACCAACGTCCCCGCTCCGCTCTTCGAAGCCAGCAAACAGTGCTGGGACGAGGCTCTGGCGCACGGCGAAAAATTCGGTTACCGCAACTCGCAGGTCACGGTTCTCGCTCCCACCGGCACTATTGGATTTTTCATGGATTGCGATACCACCGGCATCGAGCCCGACCTCGCACTGGTGAAATACAAAAAGCTGGTTGGCGGCGGCATGATCAAAATCGTGAACAACACCGTGCCTACGGCGCTGTTCAAGCTCGGCTATGATCACGAGCAGGCAGATGCAATTGTTTCTTACATTGACGCGACTGGAACGATTGAAGGCGCACCCAATGTAAAAGACGAGCATCTGCCGGTGTTTGATTGCTCCTTCAAGCCGGCTAAGGGCACGCGTTCCATTCACTACATGGGACACCTGAAGATGATGGCGGCCACGCAGCCCTTCATCTCCGGGAGCTATATCGAAGACCGTCAATCTACCCAAAATGCCTCGGTCGAAGACATCATGGAGGCCTACCTCCAGGCCTGGAAGCTGGGATTGAAAGCCGTCGCCGTCTATCGCGATGGCTGCAAGCAGTCGCAGCCGCTCTCGGCCGCGGGCTGCAAAACGGCCACGTCCTCGAAAGAGGACGCGCTTGCGCGGGCGGGGGCGCCCGCGCCGCAAGAAGAGGACATGAACGCGCCGCCGCGGGCCGTGCGCCACAGACTCCAAGATGAGCGCATGTCGGTGACGCACAAGTTCGACGTGGGCGGGCATGAGGGCTACATCATCGTCGGCCTCTATCCCAACGGCGAGCCCGGCGAAATCTTCATCACCATGGCCAAGGAAGGCTCCACGGTCAGCGGGCTGATGGACAGCTTTGCCTGCGCGGTG
This sequence comes from uncultured Acidobacteriaceae bacterium, assembly GCA_963834075.1. Lineage (GTDB taxonomy): Bacteria > Acidobacteriota > Terriglobia > Terriglobales > Acidobacteriaceae > PALSA-270. Next base: position 210,578 of record CAWIAH010000002.1, on the reverse strand, counting down.
TCGATCGCCCTGCAACATGGCGTGCCGCTCAAACTGCTCTGCGAAAAGTTCGCGCACACCCGCTTCGAGCCCAGCGGCTGGAGCAAGACGCCCGACATCGGCTTCGCCAAATCCATCATGGACTACATCTTCCGCTGGCTCCAGTTGCGCTTCCTGACCGGCCAGCAGCAGATGCTGTTCGAGAACCTGAGGCCGCGGCTCACAGCGCATCTCAGCGGCGGAGATTGCAGACGATGTGAACGGGATGCAGGCCCACCACGAACGACCATCCGGTGCCGACGGCGCCATCCATGCCGCCGATGCCCTGGCCGGAAATGATTGACCTGGGCGACGCGCCGACATGCAGTTTCTGCGGCTCGATCATGACGCGCAATGGCAGTTGCTACCGCTGCATGAGCTGTGGCAGCACGAGCGGCTGCAGCTGATTTTTAGTGTTGTCATCCTGAGAGAGGCGCTCTTTGCCGAACGAAGGACTCTAGGCGAGCCGCGCGATGCCTCGCGGTTTGTGCGAGGCATAAATCGCGCGTTGGCTCGCATCCAAATTTGCCGCAAACAGCTCCTCTCAGCGTCATCCTGAGCGGAGTGAGGCGCTAGCCGAACAAAGTCGAAGGATCTATGGATTGTCATTCCGAGCGAGCGCGTAGGTTCGCGCGACGAGGAATCTGCTGTTGATTTGCTTTGCTGATTTTCGTTGATCCAGCTAGACGGCATTGCAACCAGGGCCCTACAACCAAAATTGAATGAACGTACTGTGAGGGGGGCACGGCACGCGCCGTGGCCCTTTTTTTTATATTGAGCGAGTGTATGGAGAAAGGACGTGAATATGGAATGGTCAAAACTTCTGAGCGAAAAGAGAGTAAGAGAGTTGTTAGGGAGAGAGAAATCAGTGCGATTCGCGCACGGAGTTTGAGAGAGACTACGGTAGAGCCGTTTTTTCCACTCCAGTACGACGGCTTCAAGACAAAACCCAGGTATTCCCACTTGAGGAGAGTGACGCCGTTCGAACTAGGCTGACCCACTCGCTGGAAGTGTCTAGCGTAGCGCGAAATCTCGGACGTCAGGCCGGTCTCTGGTTGTCAAAAAAGGAAAACCTTTCCGATAGTCAAGTACATGCGATCGAAACGATCGCTGCAACGTGCGGGTTGATTCATGATTTGGGAAACCCACCTTTCGGTCATGCGGGAGAGAGTGCGATTCAAAGTTGGTTTGCCTCACGGGTCGCAACCGAGAAAGGAAACAAGAATGCAGATCGGGGAACAGGTATTTTTACTGGGCTCGAAAAACCTGACAAGAAAGGGAAATACAGTTCGCAGTTGGCTCATGACTTCCTGAATTGGGAAGGAAATGCGCAAACACTGCGTCTAATTTCTCGGCTTCAAATACTTGCTGATGATTTTGGCCTTAATATGACGTGCGCGAGTTTCTCGGCTGCGTGCAAGTATACTGCACGATCTAACGAGGTAAGCGAACAACACGAAAGATCAAAGCCGGGCTTCTTTGCATCAGAGGAAGAGATTGTTGCGAACGTTGCTAAAGAAACGAGCACTGTCGGAATGCGCAACCCAATTACGTATTTAGTTGAAGCGAGCGACGACATAGTTTACTCGACGGGAGACCTTGAGGACGGCGTAAGGAAGGGACTACTCGACTGGCAATTCTTGAAGGAAGAAATCTTACAGCTATCGGGCAATGATGCTCTCGCCAAAAAAGTGATTAGGGAAGCTGAGAAGAAGGTAAAGTTCAACCCAAAGCAGTGGTCCCTCCGAGATGAGGAAGTGGCACAGGCATTCCGCACATTTTCAATCGGAGCGATGAAAGATGCCGCTTATGGAGCATTTTGTAAGCGCTACAGCGACATTAAAGGAGGCACATACCACAAAGAACTGACTTTTTAAAGATTCGGCCTGCGAGGCCGCTCCACTTGTGGATGCATGCAAGACAATAGGACAGCGACACGTGTATCCATCCAAAAGTACGCTCAAATTGGAGCTAATGGGCAGAAAAGTAATTCACGATCTCATGGACGTATTGTGGGAGGGCGCTAAGGTTTGCGGTGGAAATGTGGAGCCCAAGCAGTGCAAAAAAGGCTTTGAAGGCAAAGCATTCTCTCTCATTTCAAGCAATTACCAAAAAGTCTTTTCGGAGGCGCTCAGACAGCGCAAGCTGCATGAGCAGTATTATAGGCTCCAGTTGGTCACCGACCAAATTGCTGGCATGACAGACACATATGCCATAACATTGCATAAGCGGTTAATGAATGGATAGTCAAAGATCCAATCCGGATGTACTCGTTCTGAGGCACCTTGTGTCACGGTTTTTGACGAGTAAGGCTAGATTGAAGAGCCCACTCCTAACGGCGCTGAGGAGGATTACAGATAAAGGTCTGCCAGCTATGCTTTTTGGTGGCAGCGTAAGAGATGTATTGCTCAAGGGGCCTTCAACCGAGCCTCGCGACGTGGACGTCGTAGTCGACGCCTCCCTTGATGACCTAACACAGTTATTCAAAGATATTCTGATTCGAAAAACACGATTTGGTGGGTTGCACCTAAATGCAAGAGGTTGGAAGATTGATGTGTGGCCATTGTCTCAGACGTGGGCATTTCGTGAACTGCGAGTTGGTAGCCGAGATTGGGAATCGCTTACAAGGACAACGTTTTTAAATATTGAAGCGGTTGCCGTCGATATTAGCTCACGTCCTGGAGGCAGGAGGGTTAGGGCGCTCGGTTTTTTTGAAGGGATTAAGGAGCGGACACTCGACATTAACCTTGAAGAGAACCCATTCCCGGAGCTCGCAGCCGTAAGGGCACTCATTACCGCGTCAACACTTAATTACGGCTTGAGTAAACGGTTGGCGAGATACGTCTCTTACCATTTGAAAATGGTCCCTCTAGAACAGTTGGAAAAAACTCAGATTGCACACTACGGATGGGTTAGGTGTGAAGTCGAAGTCATGCACAAATGGGCAGGAATCATTCAGGAGCAAATGTCCACACAATCCGTGGTTCGTCTCCCTCGACCGATGCAACTAAAGCTTCTGGTGTGATATTCGGAAGAGTGCCGCATTACCTCTGCCGGTAAATCTCTCCAGCTGAAGCTGTCGATACGCGATCTCCTCTGGCTCGTGTTTAATCCCCCACGAACGCAAAGTGATTCTTCGTGCTCAGAGCGTAAGCGTCCGAAGTGCACCGTTTTGCTAAGTGTCCACGAATAAGTTAAGTGGACACTTCGGCAGGAGCGGAGCCGATGTTCCAGGGCAACAACTCCTCAATGCGGTTGATGGGATGGTCGGCGATGCGGGTCAGCACCTGGCGCAGATAGGCTTCGGGATCGAGGCCGTTGAGTTTCGCCGTACCGATCAGGCTGTAGATGGTTGCTGCGCGCTCCCCGCCCACATCCGATCCCGCAAACAAGTAATTCTTGCGACCCAGGGCCACGCCACGCAAAGAGCGTTCGGCCGCGTTGTTGTCGATCTCGATGTGTCCATCTTCTATATAGCGCGTCAATGCGTCCCAGCGTGAAAGCGCATAGCGAATCGCCGCCGTCGTCTCCGACTTCCGCGAGAGCTTCGACAGGATCTCTTCGAACCACTGGCGCAGAGCGTCGAGTAGCGGCTGGGCCTGCGCCTGGCGGACTTCGTGGCGTTGCTCCGGCGGACGCCCGCGAATCTGTTCTTCGATGCCATACAGTGCCCCGATCCGCACCAGCGCCTCCCGCGCCACCGGCGAGGCGTGCGCTTGTTCCAGATCGTAAAACTTGCGCCGCACATGCGCCCAACACGCGGCTTGCTCGATGCGGCCATTTTCGTAGAGCTGGTTGAATCCCGCGTAGGCATCCGCCTGTAGCGTGCCGCGAAACTTTTCCAGATGCCGCTCGGGATGTTCCCCCTTGCGATCCGGCGAATAGGCAAACCACACGGCGGGGGCGGCGGTGTTGCCCGCGGGACGGTCATCGCGAACATACGTCCATAACCGCCCCGTCTTGGTCTTGCCCTGGCCCGGAGCCAGCACCGGCACCGGCGTATCGTCGGCGTGCAACTTACTCGCGGCCGTCACATAGCGGCGCAGCGCTTCTACCAGCGGCCCCAGCAACTGTGCGCTTCCGCCCACCCAATCCGCCAGCGTCGAGCGTTCCAGCTCCACATCCTGACGCGCATACATCTCGCTTTGCCGATACAGCGGAAGATGATCGCAGTACTTACTCACCAGAACGTGCGCCAGCAGCCCCGGCCCGGCCATGCCCCGCGCAATCGGACGACTCGGCGCTTCGGCCTGCACAATGCAGTCACACTTCGTACAGCTCAGCTTGGTACGCACGTGGCGAATCACCACGAAACTGGCGGGCACGTACTCCAGCATCTCCGAGACATCTTCGCCTAACTTGCGCAATGCGCCCTGACATTGCGGACACGCCGTTTCTTTCGGCTCGTGCCGGCGCGTTTGTCGCGGAAGATGATCGGGCAGTGCGCGGCGCGTGGGTTTCGCTGCCGCAGTTATCGCAGAGGCGGTGACGGGAGGCGGCGCTGGCGCAGGGGGTTCTTGCTCGCTGCGGTTCGATTCCAGTTCCTCCAGCCGCAGTTCCAACTGCTCGATCTGCCGCTCCAGCTTCTCCGACTTCCGCCCAAACTGCATGCGATGCAGCTTGGCCAGCAGCAGCTTCAGATGCTCGATCTCGCGCTCCCGCGACTGTAACTGCTCCTGGGTGGCGGTGAGTGTGCTTTCGGTGGAGAGTAACTTGCCTTCGGTGGAAACTAACTGCTCGTGCTGTGCCAGGATCAGCGCTCGCAGCGCATCCGCGGGAAGGACTTTCAGATCGGGAAGCGAAGCCACCGACATGCGCGGAGTATCGCATGAACGCGCGCGTTTTCATCCCCGTGCGCGCAAAAAAAGTTGTGCAAAGAATCTCGCTACGTTACACCGACAGCTGCGGCTCCCACGTCCGCTCCGGCCGCCGCCAGTCAATGCCTTCCAGCAGCATCGATAACTGCGCCCGCGTCAACGAAACCGTGCCGCTCGCAGCTTGCGGCCAGACGAAGCGCCCGCGCTCCAATCGCTTTGCGAACAAGCACAAACCGTCGCCGTCATACCACAGAACCTTGATCAGATCGCCCCTCCGTCCGCGAAACACGAAGACGTGCCCCGAGAACGGCTTCTGCTCCAGTTTGCTCTCCACCAGCGCGCTCAGCCCGGTGAATCCGCGCCGCAAGTCCGTCACTCCGGCTGCGATCCAAACTCGCGTGTTCGTCGGCGGCCCGATCATCCCCGCAAGCACTCCAGCAACACCCGCACCAACGCCGCATCGGCATTGCCTTCGATATGCACTTGCGCTTGGCGCAGTTCGATGTGAATCGTGCCCGGCTGTGGTTTCGGGAAGTCGGCGGACCTGCGCTGCACCGGCAGAGGCGCCGGTAAACTCTCGCTCACCCGAACCGGCAGCAACTTCATGGCCGGCTTGCGCTCCCCAAGTCTTCCCGCCCGGTAGAGCCGACGCCAGCCAAACACCTGATTCGCGTTGATGCCATGCGCCCGCGCCACTCGCGCCACCGACGCGCCTTCCACCAACGTCTCTTCGACAATCCGCCGCTTCTCCGCAATACTGCGCCGCTGCCGCGGGGCCGCACCCAACGACTCACTCTTACTCGTCATCCCATCTGTAACTTGCCGGGAAGTGTCCATCTTCGCTCCAAGTGGACACCTATCCGAAGTGTCCGCTTCCGGAGAATGACTCTCCATTATGGGGATGTCCAGACGGTGTCAACCGGACGCTTACCTCAGAGCGTTTAGAGCATTCTCCATCTCCTGATTTATTTCCGACTCTTCGACTCTGCTTTCCAGGATGACCGGGACGTCCGGAGGAATGAGATGCGACACCTTCTGAAAGGCGAGACGTGATTCGAGGCTGAGAGCGTCGTGGCGGCTTTGCGTGTTGACCTCGCTGACATGAAGCTGACGCAGGCGTCCGCCGAGGTTCTGCAAAATGGTGGAGGCTTCGCTCATGGTGGGATCCACCTGGCGAGCATGGCCGATGTCGAAACAAAACGTAGCGTCCGGCAGTCCTTTGAAGATTTCAATCAGGTCGCTGGCGGTCTGTCCGACCGGCTTTCGTTTATCCATGTTCTCTATGCAGAGACGGTCGCCCAGGCGCGCCCACTCCTGCGGGTGATACATCACGTTGGGATGCACGATGATGGCCCATCCACGGAGAGCAACTTGCTCCAGAAGCCGCAAAGCCGTGGTTTCAAATGCGGCGTCCATGGAACTGGGAGCGTGGAAGGAAACATATTTGAACTGGCGCAAATCGAGGCGGTCGAGTTGCTCCACCAGCGGGGTGAGCTCCTCTTGACGCAGGGCCGATAGCTCAACGGCAGAGGCGTTCTTGCCGGCCAACATTTGCAAGGCCCGGCGGAAATCTCCTCTTGCAAGTGCGCCGGTTGAGAAGCCGATGTGTCTCATTAAAAGACCCCGTATTTTCGCGTGAGCGGCGCTATTCGCTGATTCTCGAAGAAGATGTGATCGAAAGAATGTTCGAAAGAGCGGCTGATTTCTCTTACTTTCTTGAAGGTCGGGTCGGTGCGCGAATTGGAGGCGCGAAGAGCCTTAAGGGCTTCGCGGGAATTCCCGTCATCAAGAAGTTCTAAAAACGCAGCGTATGCGGAAAACAGCTCTTTCGCGATTAGTTCAGGAACCTCGTATTGCTCCATTGACTTTGCCAGGACTTCCAGAGGGGTTGAACGCACTCGATCCCTGATGTGATTCACGAGTTTCAGTTTTATATCATTTTTGTCAGAGGAAATCTGGCGATTTAATTCCGGGTCCAAATTCACGCCAAAACAGAGGAATAACCCGGAAGCAAAAATCAATTTTCTGGACATTCGCAGTTTAGCATTGCGTAATCCCCAGCCCTTGCCTCCACGGTCTCGTTGCTTACTGGCAAAAGTCAACCGCCATGGTCCTCCAAAACCGGACGATGTCATTCAAAAGAAAACGAGGTACTCGATATCGTTTGGAGTCTGAGGTCAGATGATGATCGTCCTCTTCCAGATAGCGATTGATCACAGCTCGAATTACCCTTCCATGCGGTTCGCTTCTCTTGCCAATGGAGCACGATTCCAGCAAAAGTAATACGCGTTGGGTCGTGTTCTGGTTCGTATCACTCTGACCACCGATCTGGTGAACAATGTCGTGGCTAAAAGTCATATTCCCGAAGGTGCCAGTTGGGCCGGGCTCGCTATATTTGTTGTCTTCGAGGATCTCGTGGACCCTTTGGCTAATTTTCAGATGATCAGCATTGGCTTCCCCGTCGATTAAATATGTCCAGTCGAGGTCGCTTTTAGAAGTCCATTCTCCACGCGCAAGAGAGCCGAATACTACGAGGCCCGCGTCCTCGGTAGCGTAGTTTGGAATTTTGGCCGAGAGGACAGTGTCTAATTCTTCTCGTACTTTGAGAGAAGCATCGCGATATTTGCACAACGAGGGCAGATCGAGCAGCTTAGCGGTCGCTTTGGCAGTATTAATGCGAGTCACTACAATCATTCTAGCAGCGGGATAAATCCCTAGATGCCCCATCCCTTCGGCAAGCCCAGGGCATGCTCTTGCCGGTTTTGGCAAGGGTGGGACCGGCCAATCCCTTGGTTGAGGGACTATAATAACTGCATGGCGCAGCCCATAAGAGTCGATAACAGCCGTCCCGCCACCGTTCGTGATACGGCCCGAACTCTGGGGGTTTCGAAGAAGCGCACCGATGAACTGGTGCGGCTCTTTGACGGACGGCTCATCGAGACACTAAGACTGGGAAATTCGTGATTCAGGCCAAGAAGTCAGGGACCATCGCAAGCAAGAATCGTTCCCGCAATGCCAGCACGAAAATCCACAAAGCAAGTTCGCGGCGCGTCAAAGCCTAGATCGATCCGGCATCCGTTTTTCTTAATATTCCCTACGATGCCGGCTTCGAAAATATTTTGCTGGCGTATATTGCTGCCGTCAGCGCATTCGGCTACACTCCCCGCGCGACCCTGGAAATTCCGTTTGGGCAACGCCGTCTCGATCGGATTCTCGCGCTGATCCGGCAATCTAGGTATTCCATTCATGACCTGTCGCGGGTTCAGTTGGACCGAAGATCGCCCCGGACGCCGCGATTCAACATGCCGTTTGAACTCGGACTTACCGTTGCGCTGGAGAAGACTGCGATTCATCCCAGTCACGAATGGGTGGTGTGCGAATCCGTGCGGCGGCGTATCAATAAATCCCTGAGCGACCTGGATGGCACAGATGCCTCATCCACGGCGGCATTATCAAGGGAGTGTTCCGGGAGATGGGGAACGCTTTTGTGGCCAGTCGGCGGCAGCCAACTGTCGCGGAGATGATGCAAATCTATCGCGTGCTTCGCACTCAGTTGGACGGCATCCTGCAGAAGGCGGGAGCCGAGGATCCATTCAATGCGCGAGTGTTTAAAGCACTTTGCGTGTTAGGGAGTAAAGCCGCAAACGAGCTAGCGGTTTGATGTTGGCGGGTGCTCCATGTCTCGCCGCGTTGGAAGACGGGGATCGCGCTGATGGTCTCGCGGTTAGCCCTGTTCGATCTGCGTTTGGCGGGCTTGCCTCCCACCCCAGCCGCAAAAAGCGCGGCTAGGATGGGGCACCCCTTGTGGTGGTGGCGCGGGCGAAAAGCGGATTCCTGGCTTCGCTCAGGAGGACAACCTCCATGCGCTGGGCAGCATGACTAAAGCCATGCCCTGATACGAATCGCGCGGGCAAGAGTGCCCGCGCCACATAAAACAATTTACTTACACATGCTGATGTGTGATACTTTACACATGGCAACCAACCTGGCGTTGGATGACAAGTTAATCGAAGAAGCCCAGCGGGCGGGCAAGCACAAGACCAAAAAAGAAGCCGTCACCGCCGCGCTGGGCGAGTACATCCAGCGGCGCAAGCAACTGCGTATTCTGGACGCCTTCGGCACTTTTGAATTTGATCCCGCCTATGACTACAAGGCCGGGCGGCGCAGGCCCCGAGGCAAAGCCCGTTCATGATGGTGCTGGTGGATACTCCAGTGTGGTCGCTGGCCCTGCGCCGCAAGCCGGACGACCTGAACGCCCGCGAACGGGCCCTGACCCGCGCGCTCGCCGAGCTGATCCGCGAGGGGCGCGCGCAGATCACGGGAGTGATTCGGCAGGAATTGCTTTCCGGCATTCGGGAAGAGGCTCGTTTTGAAAAGCTGCGCGCCTGCCTGCGCGCCTTCAACGATCCGGAGCTGAGTCCCCGTGACTACGAAGAAGCGGCGCGCATGAATAATCAATGCCGCAGCCGGGGAGTGGCCGGGTCGGCGATTGACTTCCTGATCTGCGCCATCGCCCAGCGGCGAAACTGGCAAGTGTTCACCACCGATCGGGACTTTGAACGGTACGCCCGGATATTGGGATTGAACCTACATTTGACCCGCTAAATCAAGGTTCCCGGCGCCCCATTTCCGCTAGGGGGGCGACAAGAAATCCCCGGTTCGATTTGCTTCTGGCGGACTTGCCCCCACCCTAGCCGCAAAAAGCGCGGCTAGGATGGGGCACCCCCGCGGCGCCCGCAGCCCTCTGGCCATCAATAACTTAAGTGTCGTGACATTCTTGTCGTGACGATAGGTTCCAGCGGGAACATTTCTCCGGCGCCCCAAGGAGCAATCATCCGGCAGCAAATTGGGATTAGAATCGCTCCTGACATTGACCATGCCCGGCCGCACACTGAGCTTCGACAGCGTCCGCAAGATCGGGCTCGCTCTGCCCGGCGTCGAGGAGAGCACGGCCTTCGGCGCACCGGCGCTCAAGGTGAAGGGAAAGCTCATGGCGTGCATTCCTACGCATCGCTCGGCGGAGGCCGGTTCGCTGATGGTGCGGGTGGATTTCGACGACCGCGCCGAGTTGCTGGCCGCCGTCCCTGACGTTTACTACGTGACCGACCACTATGTCGGGTATGACGCGGTGCTGGTGCGGTTGGCCCGCGTTACTCCGGATGTCCTGCGCGATTTGCTGGGCATGGCGCACAAATTTGTTATGCGCAAAGAGGCCCCGCGAGCCCGGAAGAGGAAATCCCTACCCTGAATTTTGCGAAGGGCCACAATTTAGAATGGGGTACCCGGCCGTTACGCCGAAACGTGGCTTGCACCCGCCGGCAATTTGCTCTTGCGGGTTTTGCCAATCATCCAACGGAACGCCGCCGCCAGAAAAATGACGGGGAGGAAAAGCAGTGCCGTCAGGCAGGCCATGGGCACGGGAACCGCACTGGAACCCAACCCGGTCGATCCAAATCCGGCCGATCCGGCGCTGGCAGATTTAATGCGAGAATGCTCCGCAGCCTGCATGCTTAAGCTCAAGCTAGAATTATATCCTCGCACTCGCTGGCGCATCTCATGCCGAAGAGTGAAGAATCGGTTGAGATGCGGCGCAGCGCAATCATGACCGCAACGCAAGCGGCAGCCGGTTTGCTGTTGTTGTTCGCCGGATGGGGCTTCGGCGATTTGCCTGCTTATTTCCGGGTGGCGGCGCGCGCGGGGTTGGCGGCGCTGATCGTGTTGGGGGCCGTGGGGGCGATCGTCCTGGGCGTGGAGACGCAACCCCTCCGCAAAGGCTTACTGGCAACGCAGAAGCAGAGTTTGCAATTGGGCATCCTCTTGTTGCTGGCCTTGTCTCTGTTGGCGTTCTTGCCATTTGCCGACCGGCGCAATCTGCTGACCATTCCTTCTCTCGCTATGCGCTATGCTGGGCTTGCCTGCTGCACGCTGGGTGGAGTGGTGCGGCTCTATGCCATGCGGGACCTGGGTTCTCATTTCAGTGCGTATGTCACTCTGCAACCGGAGCATCGGCTGGTGGAGCGCGGTGTTTATGGCAGCATTCGCCATCCCTTGTACCTGAGCCTTCTGTTGGTTCCGGCCGGAATTGCCATGGTGTTTACGAGCCTGCTGGCTCTGCCCATCTTTGCGTTGGCGGCGATTTTCGTGGCGGACCGGATCAGCCAGGAGGAAAAAATGCTGGCCGAGCACTTTGGCTCTCAATTCAGTGCGTACCAATCGCGCACTTGGATGCTGATCCCGGGCTTGTTTTGACCGTGGTTGGGCGTCTTTCGGAGACCTGGAGAAATGTTCCTCGTGAAACACAATGTCATGACAAGAACGTCATGACAATTAAGTTGCTGAATGCACGATAGTTACGAGTGCCAAGATGATGACTTTCGCTTTTTCTTCAGAGTATTGGGATATTTCGGCATTTATCGAGCCGGTATTCATCGGTAGTATCCGCGCCACTATTCGGCTTTTGCGACACGCATAAAAAGCTTGTCCCAATGATGATGCCTTCCCGGAGGCACTGGCCGATACCCAGGAAACGTCCGTCCCAAAGCTTGAAAATCAGACATCTTGTCCACATCAAACCATCGCCACGCAGGCAGCCGCCCATGGCTGCTATCGCCTCCGGTTTGGTAGGCGAGCAGGCGTGGATTGCCATTCTGCAGCCCATAATCGTGCGGTTCGACGAGGCGCAACAATCCCCCGTAGACGAAGCGCACTTGACGCCGGGTTTCGATCGCGGCGCAGAGCGATTCATGCAAAGCCTGCGAGATCAGCGGCGCTGCCTCCGGGTGTGGAGCCGGCGCGGCAGTCTTGCCCGTACCTTTCACCAGAAAAAGGCCTGGGTTTGGGGTGCGCCCGAATTTCGGCATGATCGGCATTGGATGCAGACATTATAAGAGAGGTGAACTGATGATGCCGCGAGCGCCACAAAATTGCCCCATAAATTCCGGCGTGCGAGCTGGCCGATACGGCAAGAGATTTGTTTTTTTGGGAGCGGGTCAGCACACCTGCGCATCCAATAACGAAATCATCTTCAAAAAGAAAAGTATGCAGAGAAAAACATGAAGGAGAAAAACATGGCAAGTGTAACCGTCGCATTGTGGGTTCGACTCGAAGCAAAACCGGGCAAAGAAAAAGATGTCGAGAATTTTTTGAAGGGCGGGCTGGCGATCGTGGAGCGGGAACCTGAGACCAGAACCTGGTATGCGATCAGGATGTCGCCATCAGTCTTTGGCATTTTCGATACTTTTGCCGACGATCACGGCCGCGATGCGCATCTCTCCGGAGACGTTGCGAAAGCGCTGATGGCCAAGGCGGGAGAGTTGCTGGCAAAGCCGCCGTCTATTGAAAAGATAGATGTGCTCGCTGCCAAGTTGTCGTGAAATGGTGACGCGTCCCTCGTTTCGCTGCGGATGAGCGCGCGCTTTCGACGTTCCGGCCGAAGATCGCCTCACACGGAATACCCTTCGTCAGCTGGAGCTGCTGCGTTGTCATCGTAGTATTCCCAGCTGGCAAAAGAAGAGCGGCCCCAAACGGGCCGCTTATTCTTTCACGGATTTTATCGGGCGATATCGTGCCTAGGAGACGATGAGCACGGCGATGCGGATGCCGGGATGCAAAGGATCGAACAGGAAGTACCCCCCGTCCACATAGTCGATGTAGCAGTCATCGTCATAGGACCAGCCCGCCGGCCACGCATCGGCGAATTCAAACCAGTAACCGCCATACTGAAACCTGGGACGGTTATCCACCGTCACCGGATGCCCAATGCGAAAGTGATGGGCCTGCCCGAAGTGAGCGCGGAATTGCTTATCGGGAATGCGCCCGTGCTGGCCGCTGTTGGCTGCGGGCCGTGAACTTTGTGCCACACCGGGTTGCACGGCTTGCGCTACTCTCGAGTTGTCTTCACTGCGCTTCGAGTTGTCGGCCGGCGCGCGCTTGGCATTCTCTGGCGCGGGCTTGGCTTGGGTCTGCTTGGCTTGCTGCCGCGTCGGCTTCTGCTGATCTTTTGGCTGCTGTTTCGCCTGGTCCTGCGTACGCTTGGCGGCTGGCTGACTCTGGTGCGCACCCGAAGCGGGCTTCACAGCCTTCGGTGGGTGCGCGGGCTTGGCTTCCTTTTCCTGAGTGGGCGGTTTGTCTTCCGGCTTTGGCTGATCCTGAGCATAGCCGAACACGGCCGCTCCGAGAACCAGCGCCATGACAGCTGATTTTATTCCAAACATCTTCATAGCGCCTCCATGAATCGTGGAGTGAACTGGGAGATTTGACTCACGCAAACATTCACTTCTGATGTAAGGAAGACCGGCCTGGATGCCGTGGTACGAGCGGAACGGGTTCGCAGGCACTACGGTGATGACCGTAGTTCGCGGCCACAGAGGACCCTAGAGAGGCGCAGATTGCCTGAGAAACTGGAGATGGACCTTACTTTTTCAACGAGGCCAGAATCTGTTTTTGATTTCCCAGAATTTGATTGAGCGCGGACTGATTTTTTTTAATTGAAGTCTGATTGGCTAGAATGGCGGCCTGGTTCTTGCGGATGGTCGCCTGGTTGGAAAGAATCGTTTTCTGGTTTCTTGCCAGCATGGCCTGATTGGAGAGAATGGTGTTCTGGTTCGACAGAATCTTCGCTTCTGACATTCCTATTGGTCTCCTGAATGGTTTGCGTCAGTGTAACACTCGAGCGAGTGCGAGCGGCAAACGCCAAAATGTGGGGCCGCTTGTGGCGCGCTATCCGCGATGATAGCTTGAGGGAAGCGCGCGGGAGGTAGAGAGATGTTGGAAGTCAAATCCACCGGCATTGGCCATCTGGAAATTTATCTCAAGGAATTGCAGGACGCCTCGGCCGCATTGCACCTGAATTTCCCCCTCCCGGAGTTCGGTTCCGCCGTCGACGAGAAATCTTTGCAAGAGGCGATCGCGCACATGGAAGCCTCAGTGGATGAGCGGGTCGCACCGTGGAAGAACAATCCAACGGTGCGCGGCATGGCGGAAGAGGCCAAGCGCCGGTTCCGGGACGAGATGCTGAAAAAGGCGAAGTCTGCCGGTTTGCATCCCGGCGCCTGAGCGCGGAAAATGACAGTGCCTTGGGGGTCCCATCCATTCCGGGCGCAGCCGCTGTGAAAGCCGAGTGGAAGCACTGGCGTCTGGTCGTCCTACTTGGCATTTCGGTTTTCATCAACTATCTCGATCGCGGCAGTCTCTCGGTTGCTGCGCCGCTGCTGAAAAGCGAACTGGCGCTCTCGGCGTCCAAGCTGGGCATTCTTCTCTCAGCATTTTTCTGGACCTATACCTTTTTCCAACTGATTTCGGGGTGGCTGGTTGACCGGTTCGAAGTTGGCTGGGTGATGGCCGCCGGCTTCTTTCTTTGGTCCGCATCTACCACAGTGACAGGGGTGCTGCACGGCTTTGCGTGGTTGATCGCAGCGCGACTGGTGCTTGGTGTTGGCGAATCGGTTTCATTTCCGGCGTGCTCGAATATTCTGGCGCGCTACTTTCCCGAGGAGCAGCGCGGCTTTGCCAATTCGGTGCTGGTGTTCGGCTTTGCCAGCGGACCGGCGTGCAGCATGTTTCTGGGCGGAATGGCGATGGCGCGGTTCGGCTGGCGTCCTTTTTTTGTGGGGGTCGGGTTGCTCAGCCTGGTGTGGCTGGGCCCCTGGCTCATCTGGATGCCTCGCGGCAAGAAGGCGAGTACCGGCGCGCCGGTCGCTTCTCCGCGCATGCGGCAAATATTGCGGGAACGTTCGGCATGGGGAACATTTGCGGGACTATTCTGCACCAACTATCTGTCGTATTTTCTGCTCACCTGGATGCCCTACTTTCTGGTGCGGGAGAGGAATCTGTCGTTGACGCAGATGGCTAAGGTTGCGGGCGGCGGCTATCTTTCCGCCGCCGTTCTCGCGCTCATCTGCGGGCGCCTATCGGACCGATTGATTCGCAATGGCGCGAGCCCCACGCGGGTGCGCAAAGGATTCGCGGCAACCGGAATGGGGTGTGGAGCGATTGCGCTCATCGGATGCCTAACAGGCGGCACCACTCTCACGATTGTCATGCTGGTGGCGGCAACCGCCTCCTACGGTATTTGCTGTTCGAATGTTTGGGCGATTACGCAGACGCTGGCCGGACCTGTGGCGGCGGGGCGCTGGACCGGGCTGCAAAATTTTGCCGGTAACTTCGCTGGAATGATCGCCCCTGCGTTGACGGGGTTTGTGGTGGACCGGACCGGCCATTTTTTCTGGGCTTTCGCCATCGCGGCGGGGGTGACCTTGCTGGGCGCATTCGCCTACGGGTTTGCCATCGGCCCGGTGAAGCCGGTGGAGTGGGGAGAATTTTGCATCTCCCAATAACATTTGGCGCTGCTCAACTGCGTCCATTTCCTCTGGAGCGCAGTTACGCTTCGCAAATGATGGCAATGAAGATCGATGGATGCCAGGCAATCAAGTTGTGGCCATTAGCATTGAAAGGCATTTTCAGTTCGCGCCGCCCCAATCCCGCCGAGCGCAGAGCTGCAGAGCATGAGTGATGCTCTACAGCTTTCTACCAACCCTTTCCGGTGCTACACTTAGCCCCTAGTATGGCTGACGAAAAGCGCTCCCGCACCTGGCTATGGGTTTTGATTGGAGGAGGAGGATTTTTCCTCTTTGTGCTGGCGGTGTTTACGCTGGTCTATTTCACCCTGCATGCCGGCGGCGAGGAAACCTCGACGTTTAGCGGATTCGGCAGCAAGATTGGCGTGGTCGAACTGGAAGGCGTCATTCTTGATTCGGATACGGTGGTACAGCAGCTCAAGAAATTTGCCGACGACGACTCCATCAAAGCCATTATTCTTCACGTAAATTCACCGGGCGGCGGAGTGGCTGCATCGGAGGAGATTTACCGCGAAGTGAAGCGCATTCGCGACGAGAAGAAGAAGCGGATTGTGGCCTCGATCAGCACGGTGGGAGCAAGCGGCGCCTATTATGTTTCATCCGCCACCAATAAAATCTATGCCGATAATGGAAGCGTGGTCGGCTCGATCGGCGTGATTTCGGAGTGGGTGAATTATGGCGACCTGCTGCGCTGGGCCAAGCTGAAGCCCGAAGTCCTGACCGTGGGCGAATTCAAAGATACCGGCGATCCCACGCGGGACTTAACTCCGGCCGAACGCGCTTATTTGCAAGGGCTCATCGATAACATGTACGGCCAGTTCGTGCAGGCGGTTGCCGATGGACGGCATGCCAAGCCGGATGACATTCGGGCGATTGCAAACGGCAAAGTGTGGACCGGGCAGCAGGCTTTGTCCATGAAATTGATTGATCAGCTGGGCGACTTTCAGGATGCGGTGAAAGATACCGCCAAATCGGTTGGGATTACGGGCGAACCGGTGCTGGTGCATCCCGAGAAAGACCGCAAGACTCTGTTGGATTTAATGACCGGAGATATCTCTCAGTGGCTGCCCAGCAGAGAGAAGCTGATGGAGCAGAACGTGGGATTTTACTACCTTTGGAAATAACAGCGGGAAATAACATCAGGAAATGCCCGTGAGAGCAACCGCGGCGTTACCCATTTGGGCTAGGTTTCTGGAAAGACTTGCATAAAACCCCTTAAATTTGAGAAGGTTATGGGTACCCACCGGCCGTCCGGAACAAGGGGCGAGAGAACCGGCACCCCTAAATTGTGTACACGGAGCGAAGAAGTATGACAAAGGCCGATCTGATCGAAGAAGTCTCGCGGCTCGCCGAGTTGACGCGTAAAGACAGCGAAGTGATTGTGGAGACCATTTTTGACAGCGTGGTGCGTTCGCTGCGCGTGGGAGACAAAATTGAGATTCGCGGCTTTGGCAGCTTTCGCACCCGGCAGCGCAAGCCACGCGTTGGGCGCAACCCGAAGACCGGAGAGCGGGTCGAAGTTCCGGCTAAGAAGATTCCTTTCTTCAAGCCGAGCAAAGAGCTTAAGGATCTGGTCAATGGCGAAGCGGCAACGGCGGCTGTAGCGGCGCCTACGCCCTCGGCTTAGTTGCGACGCTCCTTATTAAGGCTTGATTGTTGCTAAGGCTTGATCCCTGCGATCGCCATCATCCTTCCGGTTCTTCCATTTTCCGCGCGGTAAGAAAATAAAAGATTGGTGTTGCAAGAGGTGCAGAGGGGAGACGCGGAGATATTTTTCGCAGGAACTCCGGCCGCCAGCAGCTGACGGCGGTTGGCTTCGACGAGATCTAAAAAGATTTTTGTGGGTAATTCGCTGTGGCCTGGAGCCCGCGCGGTGAGGAACAGTAAGGGATATTTTTCGCGCACCGGGTCGGAGTCCTTGACCACGTGAAATAGCGCTTCAGCATATTCGAATTGCGATTCGAAGTTTGCACGTACTTCGGCGCCGACTTCGTAACAGCAGTTGTGAACACCCGGACCGATCGCCGCATGGATGTCGCGGGCGCGAGAACCAAAGTAGCGGCGCATCTCGCCCACGCCCTTTTCAACAATCCGCTTGACCGTGCCGCGCCAGCCAGCATGAAAGACTCCCACCGCATGATTTCGCGCGTCCGCCAGGATGACGGGCAGGCAATCGGCAGTCTGGATAGCCAGTAAAAGACCGGGGGTTGCGGTAACAAGACCGTCGCCGGCCAGCGGCTCCTCTGGCATCGTCGAAATGCAGTGGATGAGATCGGAATGAATCTGGCGCAAAGCCACTAGCGGCCAGAGCTTCTGATTTTTGCAGGCGCCGACGGCTCGAAGCAATTCCGCCCGGTTTTTTTCAACTGTCGCGCGGGAATCCTGCTGGGTAAATCCAAGGTTAAGAGTTTTGCCGCAGTACGCTTTAGAAAAGCCGCCGGTGCGGGTGCTGAAACCGTGAATCAGCCAGGGAAACTTCGAGAGCGATTCGTTTTTCAGTACGGAGAGTTGAATTTTGCGGGGCTTGGCGGGCACCGAATCATATTAGCAAGAGGCGCCGTGGCTCGAGCCCGCCATCGCCATACCTCGCCAAACCTCATCGGTCGAACAGGCAAGCTCTAACCCCGCCCGTGATGGCAGCGCGATAAGCAATCGCGCTTCATCCGCGAAACCTAAGCGCTAACCCTGCCCAATTTAGTCCAGCCCGAGTTCCGGCCGGCGTGTGTGCCATTCGGTGGCCTGCTCGTAGGCATGCGCAAGGCGAAGCACCGATATTTCTCCCCAGTGTGGACCGGCAATTTGTAGCCCGATCGGAAGGCCGCTGCGGGTGAATCCGCAAGGGACAGAAATCGCCGGCAAACCCCAAAGATTAAATGGCTGAGTGTTGCGCAGCAGAACTAATTCGCGTGGCCGCAGAAGGTCTGGATTCTGCTGAAGTTCAGCAATCGTTGGCGCCGGAATCGGAACCGCTGGAGTAATCAGCAGATCGAGATTTTCGAAAACTGCGGCGATTTGCTTGCGATTCTCTCTCAGCGCGAGAGCAACTCGCGTGTAACCGGCCCATTCCGTGGCTCGTCCTCCCAGAATTCGCCGCAACGTCTCCGGTTGATACAGGCCAGAATAATCCCCAAGAAACTCCGAGTGGTAGAGATAAGCTTCGTAGCTTTGTAATTCGCGGCTGGTATCGACGCTGAGCGTGATTTGGCGGAGTTCGGCTCCGAGTGCCTGAACGACTCGCAGGGCTTCTTCGACAGCCACGGCAACCTCGGGGTTCAGTTCGTCCCAAAAATAAGGGCTGGGAATCCCGACGCGCAGCTTGGGTAGCTTTTGGTCGAGGGCGGCGATGCACTCCGGGATTGGAACGGCTCCGCCACGGTTGTCTTTTGCATCAGGATCGGCGATCGTTTGCAGCAGCGCCGCAGCATCCGCAACCGTGCGAGTGATAGGTCCGATGTGATCCAGCGACTTCGAAAGCGGAATCACGCCGCGTGCACTTACCCGGCCATAGGTCGGCTTGAGTCCAACCACCCCGCATTGCGCGGCAGGTTCGCGGATGGAGCCGGCCGTGTCGGTGCCAATGGCGCTATAGCCGAGGCCGGCCGCGACCGCGGCGGCGGATCCGCCCGATGATCCGCCGGCAATGTGCTCGAGGTTCCACGGGTTGCGCACCACTCCGAAATGGCTGATGACCGAGCTTCCCCCGTAGGCGAACTCGTGCAGATTCTGTTTGCCGAGCAGCACCGCGCCCGCAGCTTTCAATTGTGAAACGACGGTGGCATCGTCCTCTGGAACGCGATCCTGAAACACCGCGCTGGCGGCGGTGGTGCGGATACCCGCGGTATCAATCAAGTCTTTCAAGCCAATTGGAATGCCGTGCAGCGGGCCACGCCATTCGCCGCGCAGAATTTCTGTTTCGGCTTGACGCGCCTCGGCCAATGCGAGATCGGAGGTTACGGTAATAAATGCGTTCAAGGCAGGATTCAACTTTTCCATCCGCGCCAAACAGTCGCGCGTCAGTTCGACGGGGGAAACCGACTTGCTCCGCAACAAGGCGGCGGCTTCAAGAATTGAATTTGGAAATGACATGCCGGGCTGAAGGAACAATCATTATCGTTGAAATCCTGTTTCGCGGGCCGCGAAATAAATTTTCCGGGGATCCTCCCTTACGTTCACACAAGACGGGAGGAGCGGTCTTATAATTGCTCTGCCCGCCTTCAACGGGGCCGCAATTCTCTCTATGGCCCAGGTCACTGCAACTCCGGTCAGCACCCATGAATTTTTGATTGATGGCAAGTGGATCGCTGACGGCGATGTAGTTGAAATCCACGCGCCTTATGATGGCACGGTTGCGGGGCGTGTCTATCAAGGCAGACGCGAACATGCGGAGGCCGCCATTGCCGCCGCGGTCAAGGCATTTGGCACAACCCGCCGCTTGCCCGCCTTTGAGCGGCAGCGTGTGCTGCGCCAGGTAGCGCTGAGCCTTGCTGAACGCAAAGAAGAATTTGCCCGCACCATGGCGGAGGAGGCCGGCAAGCCGATCAAAGCGGCGCGTACCGAGGTGGACCGTGCCATTTTTACTTTCACGGTCGCCGCCGAGGAAAGCACCCGCATCCACGGCGAATACCTGTCGCTCGATTGGCAGGAGTTCACCGCCGGACGCTGGGCAATCGTGCGGCGCTTTCCCGTCGGCCCGGTGGGTGGCATTACTCCTTTCAACTTTCCCCTGAATCTGGTGGCGCATAAAGTTGCGCCCGCGATCGCGGCCGGTTGTCCGCTGGTGCTCAAGCCCGCGCCGCAGACTCCATTGACCGCGCTGATGCTGGCGGAATCGGTGCAGCAAGCGGGTTGGCCGGATGGTGCGCTGAATGTTCTACCACTTTCAAATGACGACGCGGGCGTGCTGGTGAGCGATGAGCGCATTAAGTTGATTAGCTTTACTGGCAGCGCGGCGGTGGGTTGGGATATCAAGCGCCGCGCCGGAAAGAAAAAGGTTTTGCTCGAACTGGGCGGCAATGCCGGCGTGATTGTGCATGGTGACGCGGATCTGGAATATGCCGCCGCCCGTTGCGTAGCCGGCAGCTTCACTTATGCGGGGCAGAGCTGCATCTCGGTGCAAAGAATATTGGTGGAGCGCCCGGCGCTGGGGAAATTCACCGACCTTTTATTGGCGGGAGCGGCCAAGCTGAAAGGCGGCGATCCCTTGGATGAATCGGCCGATCTCGGCCCGATGATTCGGGAGAGCGACGCCATCCGCGCCACGCTGTGGGTGGAGGAGGCGGTACGCGGCGGAGCGCGATTGTTATGCGGCGGCGGCCGGAAGGGATCGGTGATGGAAGCGACGGTGTTAACCGGCACGCGTCCTGAGATGAAGGTAAACTGCCTGGAGATTTTCGCCCCGGTAGTAACGGTGGAAGGCTACGATGGGTTCGACGATGCCTTGCGCATGGTCAACCACAGCGCCTACGGTCTACAGGCGGGAATTTTCACCCGCGATGTGAAGCGTTTGTTCACCGCCTTCGAAGAACTGGAAGTGGGCGGCTTGATTGCAGGCGATGTGCCGACATTCCGCATCGATCACATGCCTTACGGGGGAGTAAAGGATTCCGGATTGGGTCGTGAGGGACTGCGTTACGCAATCGAAGAAATGACGGAGCCGCGGCTGCTGGTAATGAATGTCCGCTGAGAGAAAATCGGTCGCGGGAGATGCCAATTTAACTCTGTGGTTCCGAATCGGGAGGGGCTAGACGAGTGACCTGTGGATACCCCGGCGTCTTTCTGAGAAAGCCCTATAATTTTTGTGGTTCTCCTCGTGATTTCCGCAGTTGATATCACGACAACGCTGCAACGGTGATGCTATAATCACCAGTTTTCCTGACTGCGTTCACATTGTCCCTGACCGCATGACTGAATAGAGCTGCACCAATCCGGGGATCGGTACGAACCCCGCTGCACTTATAAAGTTCTCGTTCAATGCAGATTTTTCATCGCAGCACGAACACCATAGCGCGAGCGACGATTTATGGCGCAGTTTTTGTAATTGCCGCGATGGGGTGGGCTTTGAATGAGTTCCAGCGCTCCCCGTACATTACTTATGCGGGAGTGGCGCGGTCGCAGCCGGTGCCTTTCAGCCATCAACACCACGTGGCCGCCCTGGGGATCGATTGCCGTTATTGTCATACTTCGGTAGAGACTTCGAATTTTGCCGGCATTCCTCCCACCAAGACTTGCATGAATTGCCACTCCCAGATCTGGACCAATGCCAAACTGCTCGAGCCAGTGCGGGAAAGTTACCGTACCGGGCAGTCACTGGTTTGGACGCGGGCTAACGATTTGCCGGATTTTGTTTACTTCAATCACAGCATTCATATTAATAAGGGTGTGGGATGCAACACCTGCCACGGTCCCGTGGATCGCATGCCCTTGATGTACAACTACGCATCGCTGCAAATGGAGTGGTGCCTGAACTGCCATCGGAATAGCGAACAGTATCTTCGCCCGCGCGATCAGGTTTTCAATATGCGCTACCTGCCGCCCTCCGGCAGCCAGCCCGTAGTCGTGGACGGTAAGGCTTATACGGATCAGGTTTCCCTGGGAAACGATCTGAAAAAGAAATACAACTTGCGCACGGTAGCGGATATTACCAGTTGTTCAACGTGCCATCGCTGAGGCTCGAAAGCAAGGTTTACGCGGTCGTTGAAACCTAGAATTGAAGACGGAATGAAGATGGAAGAGACCAAAAGCAAGCAGCGCGAAGAAGTTTGCCCGAGCAAGCGCAACTCGCTTGACCTGGGCGAAGCTAGCGCCCGCATTGCGGAGACCAAGGGGCCTGAGTTCTGGCGAAGCCTGGAAGAGTTGGCGGGCAGCGCGGAATTTCAGGATATGATGCACCGCGAATTTCCCAAGGGCGCTTCCGAATGGTTGGATTCGGTCTCGCGCCGTGGGTTCCTCAAGCTGATGGGGGCATCGCTGGCTTTGGCCGGCATGACGGCTTGCACCAAGCAGCCGCCGGAGCCAATTGTTCCCTATGTCAAGCAGCCGGAGGACGTCATTCCGGGGCGGCCTCTATTTTATGCGACCGCCTTCACGCTGGGCGGCTATGCCAACCCCGTGCTGGTCGAGAGTCATCTTTTCCGTCCCACCAAGATCGAAGGCAACGACCAGCATCCCGCGAGCCTGGGTGGAACCGATATTTTCGCGCAGGCTTCCATTCTGGGGATGTACGACCCCGACCGGTCCCAAACCCTGACATATCTGGGAGACGTGCAGAGCTGGGATGATTTTCTCAGCGCGGTTCGTGGCGCGCTCGCCATCCAAAAAACCCTGCAGGGAGCGGGGATTCGCATCCTGACCCGGCCATTTTCTTCGCCCTCGCTGGCCGACCAGATGCAGTCGCTGCTGAAAGCTTATCCGCAGGCCAAATGGCATGTGTATGAGCCGGTGAATCGCGACAACGTGCTCGAAGGGGCGAAGCTGGCCTTCGGGCAGCCGGTCGAGACGCGCTACGACTTCTCGAAGGCGGATGTAATCCTCTCGCTGGACGCAGACTTTTTGTATGCGGGTTTCCCCGGAAGCACGCGCTACATTCGCGACTTTGCCAAGCGGCGCAATCCGGAGAGTGGCGACATGAGCCGTTTGTATGTGGTCGAGAGCACGCCGAGCTCGACCGGAGCCAAGGCGGATCATCGGTTGCCGCTGAGGGCGGGAGAGGTCGAGGGCTTCGCGCTGGCCTTGGAGTCGGCGCTGGGGGCGGGCGCCGCTGCCGGACAGACGAGTGCAGAGGCGCAAAAGTTCGCTGGCGCGGTCGCAGCCGAGTTGCGGACGCGGGCTGGTTCCAGCCTGGTGCTGGCGGGAGATCACCAGTCCCCGGCGGTGCACGCGTTGGCCCATGCCATCAACGCGAAGCTGGGCAATGCCGGCAAGACGGTTTTCTACACCGATCCGGTGAATGCCAACCCCGTCAACCAGAACGATTCGCTGAAAGAACTGGTAGCCGATATGCGCGGCGGCAAGGTCGACCTGCTGGTGATTCTGGAGGGCAATCCTGTCTATGACGCGCCGGCCGATCTCAACTTCGCGGATGTCCTGAAGAATTCGAACGTTCCCCTGCGGGTGCACCTGGGCTTGTATCAGGATGAAACTGCCGAACTCTGTCATTGGCATGTGAATCAAGCGCATTATCTCGAAGCCTGGGGCGACAGCCGCGCCTACGACGGGACGGTCAGCCTCGTGCAGCCGCTGATTGCGCCGCTGTATGCCGGAAAGAGCGCGCATGAACTGGTGGCGGCGCTTTCCGGGCAAGGGGATACCTCCGGCCACGACATCGTTCAGGCCTATTGGAAGAAGCAGCATCCAGCCGCGGATTTCGATATGTATTGGCGCAAGTCGCTGCATGACGGCTGGGCGGAGGGCACGGCGTTTGCGCCGAAG
The DNA here is from genome assembly GCA_963834075.1 of uncultured Acidobacteriaceae bacterium. Taxonomy (GTDB): domain Bacteria; phylum Acidobacteriota; class Terriglobia; order Terriglobales; family Acidobacteriaceae; genus PALSA-270. The sequence goes on along the minus strand of CAWIAH010000002.1, from coordinate 186,961 downwards.
CCGGTCACGGCAAAGTCGGGTAATCCGGCCTCGGGCGCGGCCTCACCGGCTCAGGGAATCGAGGTCAACTTCCGCCGCGATCCTTCGATTTACGATGGGCAATTTTCCAATAATGGCTGGCTGCAAGAGCTGCCCAAGCCCATGACCAAGATGACTTGGGACAACCCGGTGCTGCTGGGCCCGGCGATGGCGGAGCGGATGGGGTTGGCAACAGAAGACCTGATTACCATCAGTCTCAACGGTAAAACGGTGTCCCTACCGGTCTGGATTCAGGCCGGCCATCCCGATAACTCGATCACGGTTTTTCTGGGGTACGGACGCCGCCGTGCGGGGCGGGCGGGAACGGGAGCCGGGTTCGATGTGTATCCCTTGCGAAGCAGCGCCGCGCCCTGGTTTGTGAGCGGAGCAACCATCACCAAGATGGGCGGAACTTATAAACTGGCCACCACGCAGGGCTATCAGTCGATGGATACCCCCGACGGTGGGCACCGTCCCTCGGTGCGCACCGCCAGCCTCGAGGAATACCGCAAAGAACCGGACTTCGCCAAGGAAGACGAGGTGCCGCCTTCTCTCACTCTCTACAAGCCCTACGACTACAAGGATGAGGCCTACGCCTGGGGCATGACCATCGACATGAACTCCTGCGTGGGCTGTAACAACTGCATCCTGGCCTGCCAGTCGGAGAACAACATCGCGGTGGTCGGCAAGGAGCAGGTGGTGATCGGGCGGCACATGCACTGGCTGCGCGTGGATGCCTACTATCAGGGCGACCGCGACAATCCCAAAGCCTATTTTCAGCCGGTGCCCTGCCAGCAGTGCGAGAATGCGCCTTGCGAAGTGGTATGCCCGGTGGGCGCGACCACCCACAGCACGGAAGGCTTGAACGACATGATCTACAACCGCTGCGTGGGCACGCGGTACTGTTCGAATAACTGTCCCTACAAAGTCCGGCGGTTTAACTTCCTGCTATTTCAGGATTGGGAGACGCCGCAGTACAAGATGATGCGCAATCCCGACGTCACCATCCGCAGCCGCGGGGTCATGGAAAAATGCACCTATTGCGTGCAGCGCATCAGCCAGCATCGTATTGACGCGGAGCGCGAAGACCGCAAGATCGCCGACGGCGAACTGCAAACTGCTTGCCAGCAGTCATGTCCGGCGGACGCCATCGTTTTCGGAAACATTAACGATCCCAACAGCCGGGTCTCGAAAATGAAGACGCAGGGGCGCAATTACAGCCTGTTGGCCGACTTGAATACGCGGCCGCGGACCACGTATCTGGCCGATATTCGCAACCCGAATCCTGAATTGGAAGGCGAACCGGGCGCCGGTTAGAGCGAAGAACAGCGGGCGCATCGGACTAGACAAGTCGGACTAGACAATGGAAGAGCAAATCGAAAAACCGGCAAGCAATCGGCTGGCTCCAGTCATCGAACCGGGCCACACCTTTGCCACTGTTACGGACAAAATCAGCTCGATTGTGCTGACTCGCCCCACCTCGAATGGGTGGTTTTTCGGTTTTGGCGTCGCCTTCCTGCTGGTCATGATGCTGCTTTACGCCGTAGGGTTCCTGTTCCTGAAGGGCGTCGGCATCTGGGGTATCACCATCCCCGGCGCCTGGGGCTTTGCCATTGTGAACTTCGTGTGGTGGATCGGCATCGGCCACGCGGGCACACTGATCTCGGCGATTTTGCTGCTGCTGCGGCAATCCTGGCGTAACTCGATCAACCGCTTTGCCGAGGCGATGACGCTATTTGCCGTCGCCTGCGCCGGCATGTTTCCCATCTTGCACATGGGAAGGCCCTGGCTGGCGTACTGGCTGTTTCCCTATCCCAACACCATGAAGTACTGGCCGCAATTCCGCAGCCCGCTGGTGTGGGACGTGTTCGCAGTTTCGACTTACGCCACCGTGTCATTAGTCTTCTGGTTTATCGGGCTGATTCCCGATCTGGCTACCTTGCGTGATCGCACCGATAAGCGGGCGCTGAAGATCATCTATGGCCTTTTGTCCATGGGCTGGCGCGGTTCGGCACGGCACTGGCACCGTTACGAAACCGCCTATCTTTTGTTAGCCGGCCTGGCCACTCCCCTGGTTCTTTCGGTCCACACCGTGGTGAGCTTTGACTTTGCTATCGCCATCGTACCCGGCTGGCATACCACGATTTTTCCGCCCTACTTCGTGGCCGGCGCCATTTACTCCGGATTCGCCATGGTGCTGATGCTAGCCATTCCGATTCGCAAGATTTATGGCCTGGAAGATTTTATTACCACGCGCCACTTGCAGAATTCCGCCAAGGTCATGCTGGCCACCGGGCTGATTGTGGCTTATGGATATGGCATTGAGGCATTCATGGGCTGGTATAGCGGCAACCGCTATGACCTGTTTACGCTTTGGAACCGTCTGCACGGTCCCTATCATTTCTGGTACTACTCGTTGTTGTCGTGCAACATATTCATCCCGCAACTGTTGTGGATCCGCAAGATGCGGACCAATCCAGTTTGGCTCTTCCTTATCTCGACGGTGATTCTCGTCGGCATGTGGCTGGAGCGCTTCATCATCGTAGTGGTCAGCTTGCATCGTGACTTCCTCACCTCTTCCTGGGGGATGTACTACCCCACGCGATGGGACTGGGCGGTCTTTATCGGGACGCTTGGCTTCTTCCTGGCCTGCATGTTCCTTTTCCTGCGCATCCTGCCGATGATCTCGATCTTTGAAATGCGCACCTTGCTGCCGGAGGCGGAGGTGAAGCCGGAATGAAACACACTTCAACCTACGGTCTGATGGCAGAGTTCGATTCGGCCAGCGACCTGGTCGCGGCCGCCGAGCGCACCCGGGATGCGGGTTACAAAAAGATCGACGCCTATAGTCCGTTTCCGGTGGAAGGCTTGGCAGACGCGATTGGCTTTCATCACGATCTGGTTCCGCTGGTTACGCTGATCGGCGGACTGCTGGGCGGATCGGGTGGATTTTTGATGCAGTACTGGATGGCCACGGTCAGCTACCCTACCAACATCGGGGGAAGGCCGTTCAATTCATGGCCGGCATTTATCGTGATCACGTTTGAAATGACGATTCTTTTTGGGGCGCTTTCGGCGGTGCTTGGCATGCTCGCGCTCAACGGCCTGCCCATGCCCTACCACCCGGTATTTAATGTCCCGCGCTTCGCCTTCGCCACCAAGGACCGGTTCTTCCTGATCGTGTTCGCCTCCGACAAGAAGTATGAAGCGGCGGCAACCCGCCAGTTCCTGGAAGGCTTGAATCCACGCGCCATTTCGGAGGTGCCAAGCTAGGCATGGCAAACCTTCGCAAATTTTTGCCGTTGCTCTTACTGGCCCTGCTGGCATCGACAGCCTGCCGGCAGGACATGCAGGATCAGCCGCGATTCAAGCCGCTGGCCAAGAGCGATTTCTACAGCGATGAGCGTTCCGCCCGCGATCCCGTGGAAGGTACCGTGGCGCGCGGCCAGTTGCATGAGGACACCTATTTCTATTCGGGAAAGATTGGCAGCAATCCCGGCAACTACATGCCTTTTCCGGTGACCGAAAAAGTGATGGAGCGCGGACAGCAGCGCTACAACATCTACTGCGCGCCCTGCCACTCCCGGGTAGGAGACGGGAACGGAGCGGTCCCGGCGCGCGGCTTTCCGCGCAAGCCGCCATCGTTTCACATTGACCGTTTACGGCAGTCGCCGCTGGGGTACTTCTTTGATGTCATGACCAACGGCTTTGGCATCATGCCGGACTACTCTTCGCAGATTCCGGCGCGCGATCGCTGGTGCATCGCCGCCTATATTCGGGCCTTGCAGTTAAGCCAGAATGCCACTGCAGCCGATGTGCCTGCCGGACAAGCTATGCCTTCGGTGCCGCCGAAGTTCGAGTTCCCCGGGTCCGGGGCGACCTTGCCGATTCCCGTGCCGCAAGCGGAAAATGCATCGCCCGAGGAGCCGCGATGAGCACGACGCATCTGCAACCCATGGATTTGTCGGCACCCCCGGTGGTGAAGCGCATGGGGCAGCGTTCGCTGTTCATTGGCTTGATTTTCGCCGCCGCTTCAGTCGCGCTCGCGTTCACCAGCCCAGAAGAATTTTTTTCCGCCTATCTTCTGGCCTTCATGGCGTGGCTGGGCGTGACTTTGGGTTCGATGGCGATTCTCATGATCCGCCATCTGACGGGCGGCGGCTGGGGAGTAGTGATTCGCCGCCTGATGGGTGCGGCCATGCGCTGCATTCCCCTGATGACGTTGTTCTTTATTCCGGTTTATCTGGGACGTTCCTGGCTTTACATCTGGGCGCGGCCGCTGAGTTCGGTAGCCGATCCCAAGTTGCGCGCGCACTTGCAGGACATCACCAGGACCTATCTGAATTCCAGCGGATTTCTGCTGCGCGCCATCGTCTACTTTGTCATTTGGAATTTGCTCTCCTATCTTCTCTCCAAATGGTCGGCGGAGGGCGATCGCCCCAACTCACGGGATAACACGGCGCGCTTCAAGGCGGTGAGTGGGCCAGGGTTGATTCTCTACGCTTTCACCATTTCTTTCGCCGCGATTGACTGGGTCATGTCCATCGATCCGACGTGGATCTCGACCATCTATGGGCTGCTGATTCTGATTGGCCAGGTATTGTCGGCAATGTGCTTTGCGGTGGTTATCGAGCGCATTCTGGTTCGCTATAAGCCCATGTCAGAAATGCTGCGGCCCAGTTTTGTGCACGACCACGGCAAGTGGATGCTCACCTTTATCATGGTTTGGGCCTATTTCTCGTTTTCCCAGTGGCTCATCATCTGGGCGGGCAATCTGCCGGACGAAATCAGCTGGTATATGACGCGCCTGAGTTACGGCTGGGCCTGGGTTGGCCTCTTCCTGGTGACCTTCCACTTTACGGTGCCCTTTGCCTTGCTGTTATCGCGGCCGTTTAAGCGCAATATCGGCAAACTGGTGTGGCTCGCGGTGTGGCTCTTGTTCATGCGTTATGTCGACCTTTTCTGGATTATCGAGCCGAGTTTCTCCGCCCACTTTCGCGTGACTCTGGCGGAAATTATCGTCCCCATCGGCATGGGTGGATTGTGGCTGGCTTATTTCTTCCGCAATCTCGCGTCCATGCCTCTGCTGCCGCTGTACGATCCCTCGGCCAGCGAAGTGTTGGAGCCCGCTCATGAATAGTCCCAACCGGCATCCCGAAGAAAGCGGCCATGGGACGCATGGAAGTCACGAGAATGGAGGCTTTGAGCACGAGGATCTCGGCCCCAGGACGGTTTACATATTTTTAGGCACGCTGGCGCTGGTCCTGGTTGCCTCGGTTTTCGTGGCGAACGGAACCTACCATGCTTTGGACCGTTACTTCCAAACCCATCAGCCGGTCCCGAGCCCCATGCGGCCGGCGACGCATGGCGACACGCGCGATTTGAACACGCCGGCGGTTACGGAAAAAATTGAAACCACGTTTCCGCGCCCGCTCCTGGAAGACGACGAGCGTAACGAACTGACCAATTTGCGCACGCAAGAAGACGACCAGCTCGACAGTTATGGATGGATCGATCAAAAAGCTGGGACGGCGCACATTCCGATCGAGCGAGCCATGCAATTGACGGTGCAGCGCGGTCTGCCGGTGCGGCCGGCCGATATGAACGCCGCTGTTTTGGCAAAGACCGCTCCCGCAAAAGCAGCGGCGGGCAAGAAAGCCGCCGCCAATGCGGCGGCCAAGTGATCCTGTGTTGAGGAGTATCGCAGTGCGCAGTGAGCGGAAAAATTCGGGAACGGCTTCGAGGCAGCTACGGAAATGCAGCATCGCCCTAGGGATGTTGTTGCTGACTGCGCCCGCCTGGGGGCAGGCCATGACGCAGGGCATTCTTTCGCCTCCGGCAAATGTGCGGCCGCCTGGTTTGATCAATGTGGGGATTGAGCAGCGACTCAATCAGCAGGTGCCGCTCGATCTGGCATTTCGTGACGAAACCGGAAAATCCGTCCACTTGAGCGATTACTTCGGGCAAAGGCCGGTGATTTTGAACCTGGTTTACTACAAGTGCCCCATGTTGTGCAGCGAAGTGATGAGTGGACTGACGCGCTCCCTGAAAGTGATCAAGTTCGATGCGGGCAATCAGTTCAGCGTGCTCAGCGTGAGCTTTAATCCCAACGAAACGCCCCAGTTGGCTGCGGCCGCCAAGGCGAATTACATGCAGCGTTATGGCCGTCCGCAGGACGCCGATGGTTGGCATTTCCTGACCGGCTCGCAGGAATCGATAACCGGGCTCACGAAAGCGGTTGGGTTTCAATATCAATACGACGCCAAAACCGACCAGTATGCCCACGCCACCGCCATCATGGTGCTCACTCCGGATGGCCGGGTGTCGCAGTACTACTACGGCATCGAATACTCCCCAAAGGATTTGCGGCTGGGATTGATCCAGGCTTCGAATCGCAAGATTGGCACGATCGTGGATGAAGTGTTTCTGTATTGCTATCACTATGATCCGGCCACCGGGAAATATGGAGCCGTCATCAGCCGGATTCTGAAACTCTCGGGATTGGCCACCATTTTATTGATCGGCGGAATGGTGCTCATCCTGTTCCGCAGCGGTGCGCACTCCAAGGGCAAGGAGCAACACGGGTCTCGTCGCTATGTTTGATAACTTTCCACTCTGGCCCGCGAGGGCCTCGGCCGGCGCTGCCAATGTGGACGCACTCTATATTTTTCTGGTGCTGCTGTCCTCAGTCATGTGCTTGGCGATCTTCGGCACGATTGTGTTGTTTGCCCTGAAGTTCCGGCGCAGCGCAGGAGCTGAGGCGGAGCACATTGAAGGTTCCACCGCTCTGGAGTTGACCTGGTCCATTCTTCCTTTGTTTGTGTTTCTCTTCATTTTCGCCTGGGGCGCGGTAATGTATTTCCATGAGCGCACTCCTCCGCGCAATGCCACCGAAATTTACGTCGTGGCCAAGCAATGGATGTGGAAGCTGCAACACCAGGAAGGTCAGCGCGAGATCAACGAGTTGCACATTCCGGTGGGGCGCGACATCAAGCTGATCATGACCTCGCAGGATGTGATTCATAGCTTTTTCATCCCGGCATTTCGCGTTAAGCAGGACGTATTACCAGGTCGCTACACCACACTCTGGTTTCGTCCCACGAAAGCTGGAACCTATCATCTATTCTGTTCGCAGTACTGCGGCACTGCACATTCGGGGATGATCGGCGACATCGTGGTCATGGAGCCGGCGCAATTTGAAGCTTGGTTAAGCGGAGGAACCAGCGTTCCGCTGGCCGACACCGGGCAGAAACTCTTCGCCGAGATGGGATGCGTGACTTGCCATCGTTCCGATACGCAGGGACGGGGACCTAATTTGGTGGGTCTGTTTGGCAAGCCGGTTCCTCTTGAGGACGGCCGCACCCTGACCGCCGACGAAAACTTTGTCCGGCAGTGCATTCTGAATTCCCGGGGACAAGTGGTGAAGGGCTTCCCTCCCATAATGCCGGTGTTCCAGGGCTTGCTCAACGAAGAACAGGTCAATGCGCTGATTGCCTATATTAAATCTCTGAGTGCGCCGCAGGCCGGACAGACCAAGACTGCGTCAGCGACAAATCCGCAAGATTCACAAGAACTGAAGGTGCAATAAATCATGGCGAGCGCAGTTGTTACGCCCGAACGCGAGCATTACCTTAATCAGGACTACGGCATCCGCTCCTGGCTGCTGACCGTGGATCACAAGCGGATCGCGTTGCTGTACCTGGCTTCGATTACGTTCTTCTTCTTCATTGGGGGATTCTTCGCCCTTTTGATCCGCCTGGAATTGCTGACCCCGGCGGGCGATCTGGTGGCGGCCGACACCTACAACAAGCTGTTCACCATGCACGGTCAGGTGATGGTTTTCTTTTTTCTCATTCCCTCGATTCCCGCCGTGCTGGGCAATTTTCTGGTGCCGCTTATGATTGGCGCCAAGGATCTGGCGTTCCCGCGCATCAATCTTTTGAGCTGGTACCTGTACGTGATTGCCGGTGCGCTTTACATCCACTGCATTCTGACCGGAGGCGTGGATACGGGGTGGACCTTCTACACCCCGTTCAGCACCGCCTTCAGCAATACCAAAGTGATTGAGGCCGGACTCGCGATCTTTATCGTGGGATTTTCGTCCATCCTTACCGGATTGAATTTCGTAGTCACGATTCACCGCATGCGGGCGCCGGGGATGACCTGGTCGCGCCTGCCCTTGTTTATCTGGGCGCATTACGCCACCAGCATCATTCAATTGCTTGGAACTCCGGTGCTGGCGATCACGCTGGTGTTGGTGGTCCTGGAGCGTTCGCTGCATCTGGGAATTTTCGATCCCAAACTTGGCGGCGATCCGCTGCTCTTTCAGCACCTGTTCTGGTTCTACTCCCACCCCGCCGTCTACATCATGATCTTGCCCGCCATGGGCGTGGTGACCGAGATTGTGCCGTGCTTCTCCCGCAAGCGAGTCTTCGGATATAAATTCATCGCTCTATCGAGCATCATGATCGCCGTTGTGGGTTTTCTGGTATGGGCCCACCATATGTTTGTCGCCGGGATTTCCTTGTATTCGGCCTTGGTATTCTCTTTGCTCAGTTACCTGGTCGCGGTCCCTTCCGCCATCAAAGTATTTAACTGGACGGCGACCATGTACAAAGGCTCGATCACATTCTCCACACCCATGCTGTATGCCTTCGGCTTTATCGGATTGTTCACCATGGGCGGGTTGACCGGCTTGTTCCTTGCCTGCCTGGGAATTGATCCCCATGTGCACGATACCTACTTTGTCATCGCCCACTTCCACTACATCATGGTGGGGGGGGCGGTAATGGGCTACCTCGGCGGAATGCATTTCTGGTGGCCGAAGATCTCCGGCCGTATGTATCCGGAATCATGGGGACGGCTGGCGGCGTTGATCGTATTCCTGGGCTTTAACCTCACCTTCTTCCCGCAATTTATCCTGGGCTACCTGGGCATGCCGCGCCGCTATTGGCAGTACCCGCCTGAATTTCAGATTTTGAACGTGTTCTCCACTGCGGGTTCGACCGTTCTCGCGGTGGGCTACCTTCTGCCCATGGTTTATTTCGTATGGTCGATGCGCTACGGCCAGATTGCTCCGGACAATCCATGGGGCGCGTCAGGATTGGAGTGGATGACTAGTTCTCCGCCTCCGACTTACAACTTCGAAGAAATTCCGGAAGTGACCTGGGAAGCCTACGACTACGAAAACATTCCAGCTCCCGAGGAGGTGCCGGTTGAGCGATAGCACAGCCGTGGTCGAACAACAGAATCCGGAGCTGCGTCACCATTTTGTAGACATGGGGCAGCAGCGGCGGGCTGCTTCGCTGGGCATGTGGCTGTTTCTGAGCACGGAGATCATGTTTTTCGGCGGCATGTTTTGCGCGTACCTGATCTACCGCCGCCTGTACTACACCGAATTCGCGGCCGGCAGCCGCAGCCTTGACGTAACGTTGGGCGCCGTAAACACCGCTGTCCTGATCTGCAGCAGCTTAACCGTAGCGCTCGGAGTGCGTGCCGCCCAAATGGGTAAGCGCAGACTTCTGGTCATCCTGATGCTGCTTACCCTGGTTTTCGGTGTTGCGTTTCTGGGGATCAAGGGCGTGGAGTGGGCCTCCAAGTTCAAGGAACATCACGTCCCCGGAGCATCGTTTCACTTCGAGCAAACCGAATTAGACGGCAAAAGCATAAATCCGGAACATCTCCAACTGTATTTTTCCCTGTATTTTGCGATGACCGGAATGCACGCTCTGCACATGATTATCGGTTTGGGCCTGTTTATTTATCTGACCTACCATTCGTGGAAGGGGAAATACACCCCGGAGTACTATACGCCCATCGAGAATGGCGGCCTGTATTGGCACTTCGTGGATATTGTCTGGATCTATCTGTTTCCGTTGTTGTATTTGATCGATCTGAAGAAATGATGGCTTAAGGGACGCTACAGCCCATGTCTGAACATATTCTTTCCAGCAAGCTTTATTACGGCATTTGGATCTGTCTTCTGATTCTTACCGGGACCACGGTTGCCGTCGCGCATGTGGAATTGGGCGCCTGGAATGTGGTAGTTGCATTGGCCATCGCCACCCTCAAAGCCCTTCTGGTTGTCCTTTTCTTTATGCACGTGAAATACACCAACGAGAAGCTCACCAAAGTGGTGATCGTCTCCGCGCTTTTTTGGCTTTTTCTTTTGCTGGTGCTGAGCCTCTCGGATTACGCTACCCGTCTCTGGCGCTGACCTTCGGTTCGAACTCCGCCATTTCGCGCGAATTTGCGATATACTCCCGCCTCGATGAAAAACTCGTCTCAGAGGTGATTTATGGCATTTTGCAACGCCTGTGGTAATGCGATGGATGCGGGAGCCAAGTTTTGTCCCAAATGCGGGGCCGCTACTGTTCCGGCGGCATCGGTTGCGCCCCCGGTTCCTGGCGGCCAGCCCATGCAAGCGGTGCCTAAGCAGAACAGTGGCGCGCTAAAAATCATTCTGATCGTGTTGGCCGTGGTCATAGGAATTGGCATTCTGAGCCTCGGTGTCGCAGGATTCTTCATTCATCGCGCGGTCAGCCGTTTCCGGGTCGAGAACGACAAGAATGGCAGCGTCCACGTGGATACCCCGTTCGGCACGGTGGATAGCTCGCAGGATCCCGCGGATGCGGCTCGCAACGTGGGCGTGGATCTGTATCCCGGCGCCACCGTGACCAAAGAAGGCTCCGCTAACATGACCATCGGAGGCATGCATACCGCGACGGTCACGCTGGAGACGAGCGATTCCCCGAGCGCGGTGAGCGATTTCTACAAGTCGAAATTTCCCAATGCCACCATCATGTCGTCACAGGGCGACCATTACAACATCATGGCCGGCGACAAGAACAATATGACTACCATCAATATCGATTCCCGGGAGGGCAAGACGAAGATTCACATTGCCAAGATTACCGGCAAGATTTCCGGTTCGTCTTCCAACTAAGATCGGGGATCCAAGAAAAAATCAGGTGCCAGAGACGTGGTCCTTCCCAGCACCTGAATGCGATCAGGCGCTGACCTGCAGCGGGGCAGAGCTTGCGAGGGCAGAGCTCCCCGCGTCGAACAATTGCATGTCCTGTTGCAGCGAAGCGTAGGCTTGTTGCGCCGCCGTCAGATTTCCGGACTGCAGATCCTGCCCCAGAGTGTTGAACAACTGTGTCACCGGGTTGGTGGGCTGCGACGAACTGGTGCTTGAATTCTGCGAGTCCTGCACGTGGTGATGGTGATGGTGGCCCTGGCCGGTCTGCTGCGCGGCTTGCTGGAAGTCCTGTTGAATGTTCGAAAAGGCCTGTTGCGCCCCGGTCAGATTGCCGGATTGCAAATCCTGACCCAAAACGCTAAAAGCCTGCGAGAGTGGGCTGCCCGAGACCGCGCCCGCCGGAGCGTTCTGCTGTAACGCCGCGAAGGCCGACTGCGCCTGCGTAAGATTGCCGGCCTGCAGGTCCTGTGCGAGTTGCTGGAATTCGTTTTGCACCGTCGCCTGCTGAGTATTTTGCAGATTGTTGATTTGCGAAAATAGGCTGCTTGCGATACCCGCGATTGACATGATCCTAACCTCGGATTGATGTAAGTCTGAACTCGCGAACATCCCTGCATGCCGGATGCCACAATGAAATGAACTAGCTTTTCAGTATCTGCTTGATTCCGCGCAGGGTGGATCATGCGCTATGCTGACTGAGCACCACGGAAACTTCGTACCGGCAAGGTTTGCCTGATGCAGTCAGCGCATATTTGCCGGACAAAACCGAAAGTGAAGCCGCCGTGCGCTTGTTCCTCGGGAGACTAAATGCCATTGCCGGATCGCTTAGCTGCCACTTCCCCTCCGGAAGATTTTTCCGCGCGAGCCGCGGCTGCGAAATGGTCAAATGTGGATGCGGCAGGACTGGAATTTGCCCTGCGCCGTGAGGTTCGCGGGGATGTTCGCTTCGATGGCGGAACGCGCGCCCTGTACGCAACCGATGCTTCGAATTACCGCCAGGTTCCGATTGGAGTGGTGCTTCCCCGCGATGTGGATGATGTTCTCGCCACGATTTCTCTGGTGCGCGAATTTGGGGCTCCTCTGCTTTGCCGTGGCGGCGGTACGTCGCTTGCCGGGCAATGCTGCAACGTAGCAGTCATTCTCGATTTTTCCCGCTACATGAATCAGGTTCTGGAAATCGATCCGGTCGCGCGTATCGCCCGGGTTCAGCCTGGAGTTGTGCTGGACAATTTACGCGACGCGGCCGAACAACATCACCTGACCTTCGCGCCCGATCCGGCGACCCACAGCCGCTGCACGCTGGGCGGAATGATCGGCAACAACTCCTGCGGCGTGCACTCCATCATGGCGGGCAAGACGGACGACAATATCGAGGCGCTGGACGTCCTGACCTACGACGGGGTGCGCATGCGGGTAGGCGCGACTGGCGACGAAGAAGTGGAACGCATCATCCGCCTGGGCGGCCGACCGGGCGAGATCTATTCCGGATTGAAATTTCTTGGCGAACACTACGGCGATCTGGTTCGCGCCAAATATCCCAAGATCCCGCGCCGCGTTTCTGGATACAACCTGAATTATTTGCTGCCGGAAAGCGATTTTAATGTGGCCCGTGCGCTGGTGGGCTCTGAAGGAACTTGCGTGACCCTGCTCGAAGCTACTTGCCGGCTGGTGCAGAGTCCCTCCGAACGCGTGTTGCTGGTGATGGGTTACGCCGACATATTTGAAGGCGCCGATCGCGTGCCCGAAATCATGGCCCACCGTCCGATTGGCCTCGAGGGCTTCGATAACCTGGTGGTCTACTACAACCGGCTTAAGCAGATGAACCGTGAGGGTCTTGCCCTGCTCCCCGAGGGAGGGGGATGGCTGCTGGCTGAGTTTGGCGCCGAATCGGCTCGAGATGCCGAATCCCAGGCGCGCCGATTGATGGCTGCGTTGCAGAAAAGCTCTCGTCCGCCCGATATGCGTTTGTTGACCGACAAACGCGAGGTTAAGCGGATGTGGGAATTGCGTGAATCCAGCCTTGGTGTTGGCTCTAATGTGCCGGGCGAGCCACTGCGCTGGGAGGGCTGGGAAGATTGCGCCGTCGCCCCAGAAAAATTGGGCAGTTACCTGCGCGAATTCGGTGCTCTTCTCAAGAGCTATGGGTATAACCCTGTGTTCTATGGCCACTTTGGACATGCCTGCGTGCACACGCGCATCGACTTCGACTTCCAGACCGAGACTGGGATTCTAAATTTCCGCAAGTTTGTGGAGGCAGGAGCCGATCTCGCGATCAGCTACGGCGGTTCGATCTCCGGTGAGCACGGCGATGGTCAGGCGCGAGCCGAGCTGTATCCGAAGATGTTCGGACCCGAACTGATGCAGGCGTTCCGCGAATTCAAGAATCTTTGGGATCCGCAATGGAAGATGAATCCCGGCAAGCTCATCGAGCCTTATCGCCTGGATGAGAACCTAAGGCTGCGCGCGGGCTACAGACCTTGGGTGCCACAAACTCATTTTCAGTTTCCCGAGGATCAAGGCAGCCTCGCCAACGCGACCCTGCGCTGCGTAGGAGTGGGAAAGTGCCGCCAATCGGAAGGTGGAGTCATGTGTCCCAGCTTTCGCGCCACGCGGGAAGAAGAACATTCCACACGCGGCCGGGCGCATCTGCTTTGGGAGATGACGCAGGGCGAGGTGATACGCGACGGCTGGAAAAACGAAGACATTAAGCGTTCGCTCGATCTTTGTCTGGCCTGCAAGGGCTGCAAAAGCGATTGTCCCGTGGGGGTGGATGTCGCGACTTATAAAGCGGAATTCTTCTCGCACTACTACGAGAATCGTTTCCGCCCGCGCAGCGCCTACGCCTTCGCCAACATCGATCTGTGGGCGCGATTTGCTTCGAAGATTCCATTCCTCGCGAATTTGCCCGCTCAGCTTCCGGGATTGCGGAGCCTGATCAAATGGTCCGTGGGCATGCCGCAGCAACGGAAGGTCCCTGCGTTTGCACGGCAGTCTTTTCGCACCTGGTTTGCCAAGAGGCCGGCAAGTACTTCGGACCGATCTCCACTCTTGTTATGGCCAGACACCTTCAATAATTATTTCTTGCCCGACACGGCCAAAGCTGCGGTCGAAGTTCTGGAAGCCGCCGGATGGAACGTCCAGCTTCCAAAGAGAATCCTGTGTTGCGGACGGCCCCTCTACGACTTTGGCATGTTGGATCGCGCCAAACGACTATTGCTCCAAACCCTGAGCACGCTGGAGACGGAAATTGCCTTAGGGATACCCATGGTTGTGCTCGAGCCGAGTTGCGCCGCGGTATTCCGCGACGAGCTGGTGAATCTGTTTCCAAAAGATGAGCGCGCGCAAAAATTGTCGCGGCAAGTCTTTCTTTTGAGCGAATTTCTGCAAAATAAAGCCGGCAGTTTCCCGCTGCCGCAACTGAGGTGCAAAGCACTCATCCACGGACATTGCCATCACAAGTCGGTGATGGGTATGACCGCGGAAGAATCGGTTTTGCGAAATATGGGCGTCGATTTCTATGCCCCCGCGCCCGGCTGTTGCGGCATGGCGGGATCCTTCGGCTTTGAGGCCCACAAATACGATGTATCGGTCGCAATCGGGGAGCTGGAACTTCTCCCGGCCGTGCGCCAGGCTGCGGCCGATACTTTGATCATTGCCGACGGATTCAGCTGCCGCGAGCAGATTTCGCAGTGTACCGGCCGTGAACCGATTCACCTCGCGCAAGCCCTTTACATGGCAATGCGCAATGCTAAATGATTGATTATAGGTAGTTTACGTTTCGTCTCGCCACACCCCTCTGATTCTGGGAAAATAGAGGCGTTGACCTCAGTTGGGACCGCCTCAGAGGAAACCAGTTATGAGTCCCGATAGTGAATACGCTCTTTCGACGCCACAAGTCTTGAACCAGCCGGGGGCTGGTGTCGAATCGTCTCTGCACGGTTCAGTTCTGGTTCTGATTCAGTTCGACGTGTGCGAAGAGATCAAGCTGGACAGCCTGCGCCAAATCTTCGGCGCCCGCACCGTCGAACAGCCGAGTTTCAAGCATCCCGCTCCCGGCTATGTGCGCTACCAGCGGCCGCCGGTGCTCGAGCCGATCGACCCACTTGTCCTCGACAGCGGCGAGCGGCTTCATGGGCAGATCAAATACTACGATTACGGCGTGCTGAGTGTGGTCTTTGAGCTGCCATTCTCTGGGGAATGGGACACGCTCGTTCGCTTGGCCGGCCGCTGGGTATGGGATGTGGATTTCGTTCGCCATGCCTCCCGCATCGCCCGGCAGCGGCTGGAGCGGGCCGCCCCCGCCCTGGTGAAGCCCTATCCGGAGTGGCTCAGCGAAGATTATTTCATTTTTCACGTGAGCGAGATGGCGGGAAATCTGGGCGCGGCAGCGGTTTGCCACTCCCATGGCGCCGAGATCGCGCAGATCGTCAGAGGGGAAACCGCCGAGCTTTCGGAGGGCGAACGCGGCGAAATCCTGCAATCGCGCATTTCCTATTATCCCAACGATCTGGCGGTGATTGGCTGGAATGCGGCTTTTCTGTATGACACCGAGGCCGGCGCCGAGACCGCGATTCAGCTGCTCGAATACGCCAACTCGCAGCTCCTCGAATTCCGCCATTACGATGAGCTACTCACCGGCGAGTTGGAAAGCGTTTACGATGCGCTCGAAGAAGGCACCGGGCCATGGGCTCGGTGGCGCCTGGCGCGTGCCGCCACCAAGTTGCATACGGTCCTTCTGGATGTATCAGAACTTACCGAGCATGCTGACAATGCCATCAAGTTTTTGAGCGATATGTTCTCGGCCAGGCTCTATAAACTGGCGGCGGCCAAAGTCGGCGTTCCCGATTACAAAGATCTGGTGACGCAGAAGGTGCAAACCGCCGAAGAGCTGTACCGCTTTATGGTGGATCAGTTTAATCAGAGCCGGGCATTCGTCCTGGAATTGACGGTCGTTGTGATTCTGATTATTGAGTTGTTTTTCCTGTTCCGCGGCAAGCCCTTTTAAAAGCCGTACCCATCACACCCGCAGTTCCTTCAATTTCGCGACATAGCGGCTATCAAAAGCGGCGGTTGCATTTTGTACATACTCCATAACCTGCTGGATATTGACCCGGTCGTCGCGGCTGATATCTCCGAAGGTGACTGCGATACCGGTCCCGGGATCAAGCCGAAGCACCGATCCCTCGGCCTGCAATTTCCCATCATCCATTGAGAAAACGAGTCGCAACCGTGTGCCGGCGGGAAGAATGACGCTGGTTTTGACGAAGCATCCGCCCAGGCTGATGTCCGTAAGGTGACCCAACACTGGCCGGTCATCACCTTCGGTCCGCAATTCGATGGTGAGACGGCATTTCATGCGAGGGTAGGTCCGCCGATTCTTGCGGAAGGGTTGCTTCTGCTTCTCCATATACATCCGGCGGTCGGCTTCGGCGAGTAAGGCTTCCGCGCCTTCGCCATCCTCGGGATAGAGCGAGTAACCAATGCTGAGAGAAAGAATATCCTCTCCGCAAACTTCCTTGCCGGCGTGCTGCGCCAGTTGCTTTAATTGATGAGCCTTGCTGATCGCGGCTTCGGTGGTCAACCCGGGCGCCACCACCACAAATTCATCGCCTCCCATGCGGGCGACGTAGTCGTAATCGCGGCAACTGTGCTTAAGAGCCTGTGCGAAAAGCCGGAGGACGCGGTTGCCTTCCAGATGCCCAAAACGGTCGTTGATCTGTTTGAAACCGTCCATGTCACAGACCATGGTGACTAGGGTGGAAGTCTCGCGCTTGCAGCGCGCCACTTCGCGGTCAAGCTGTAGAAATAGCGAACGCGCGTTGGGCAATCCGGTCAGGTAGTCGGTGGTCGCCGAATTCTCCGCTTGCTCGTATTTCAGAGCATTTTCAATGGCCAGCGCCATTTTTGAGGTGATGGCCAGGAGAATTCGCAGGTGATCGGAGGTAAAGGAATCGTGTTCCAGCTTGTACAGCGTCAGCACCGCGACCACGCCGGAAAGTCCCTCTAGCGGAACCGACAATGCCGAGCGCAGGGTACTGAACTTGGTTGGGTCATTCAGATATCCGGGTTCGACCGAGGGATTGCCGTTGATGATGGGTTTCTTGTTTTGCGCAACCCAGCCGGAAAGTCCTTGTCCCAACGGAATTCTCAAGGAAGCGAATAAGCGGAAGTTGTCGCCGCTCACGTGCTCCGGGATCAATTCCGGTCCACGCCTGACGTACATTGCGATTGCGTCGTATGGCACAAGCCGTTTGATCTTGACCGAGAACACCGACAGAGTTTCGCCCAGACTCAGCGATGCGCCCAGGTCCTGGCTGAGTTCGAAAAGCGTCTGCGCCTCCTGGCGCGCGGCCGCGATAGACGATAGAAAGTGGGTCTCCTGGCCCGCTTCTTTCTCCACGTTGCTTTCAAAGCCTGCATCGGGCGCTCTGCCCCTTTCGACCTTCACTTCGGTCGAAAGCTTGGATCGCTCCTGCCGTCCGAACTGTTGCAGCACCAGCCTTTCCAACTCGCGATAGCGGTTCTGCAGAACTCTGACGACCTTCGGATCGAAGGCCTTGCCGGATTCCTCGGTCAAATGGCGGATTACCTCTTCCAGCGGCAACGCCTTGCGATACTGGCGGTCCGAGGCAAGCGCGTCCAGGTAATCGACCGCGGAAAGAATGCGCGCGCCAGCCGGGATTTCTTCTTGTTTCAATCCAAAGGGATAGCCTGAACCATCCCACTTCTCGTGGTGGGCGCGTACGATCGGTACCACTGGGTAGGGAAAGCGTACGTGCTCCAGAATTTCAGCCCCTACCACAGGATGAATTTTCATCTTCTCGAATTCTTCCGGGGTTAGCCGGCCGGGCTTCGAAATGATGTGCTCGGGAACTGCCAGCTTTCCTATGTCGTGCAAAAGAGAGGCTGCCTGAAGCGCTTCCAGTTCCGCCTCACTGAGGCCGATTTCCTTGGCCACTTCCAAGGCGTAAATGCGGACTCTCTGCAGATGGTCGTGGGTGGTGTGATCCTTGGCTTCAATGGCCAGTGCCAGCGCTTCAATGGTGCGCATGTGGAGATCGGCCATCTCTTCGATGTGCCGTTTCTCGCCGTCGAGTTTGCCGACATATAGCCGGTAGGAGCGGTAGATCGCATAAACCAGCGGTAGCGCCAATAACGAGCTTTCCCATTGAAAATTGCGATTCAGCCAGGCCAGAACGTCGGCCAGGGCCGCGCCACCTAGATAATACGGAAAAGACCAGCGGTAGCTCTCACCCCAGATTCGTTTGAACGATCTCTTCTCTGAGAGCGAGACCATGGCAGCAGTCGAGACGGTATTCACCAGAAAGTAAATTGACGCTGCCACTCCCAATAAAATTGATTGAATCGCGAGGTGTCCCAGAAACACAGGCGCGCCATGATAGAACCCATAGGACAAGCCGATGGCGACGGCGCTGCAACAGATATTGAATGTAATCCGCACCGGCCGCAGACGCTCTCCGTCAAATGACTGGACCAGCGCCCCTACACAGCCCAGCATCAGAGTTTCGGCGAAGCTGAGGTCGAGGATTCCCACCAGAACGAACAGAAAGTTGACCGAAAGCGTATCGGCCAGGGCCGGAAGGCTGACCCGAAGTTGAGAGGCGAGCAGCGCTATCAACAGATAGCAGATGAATTCCGCGATGTTCACGCTGCTGGCGCGCATGGATCCGTAGAGGAGAACCCCGGTACCCGCCAGGATCACCAAGCCGATGAAGGCTTTGCCACCCAGATTTACATTTCTCCAGCGTAAGACGCGAGCCATGTCTCTCCCTCGGCCCGATATCACGAATTCGGGATCCCGAGAAAACCGTTCCACCCCAATTAGTTTGAGGGCTAAATTATTCCCCGACAATCACTTGCAGAGAATCGAAGAAACTTTCGTAACTGGACGCAGGGAATCCATTGGGGCTGGGCGAAGACGGAATTTTCGCAGTTCTTGGCTTAGCTTCCGCCGCATGTCCAGCCTAAGCTAAGCCTGTTTCCAGCTTCGAAGTTTGTGGTTTCAGGTGGATCTTCAGAATTGGGGATTCAAAGAAATGCCAGGAAAGCGAAGAAAATACTCCGGTTACGACAAAAGTAAGCAGGGCCAGCAGGGCATGCGAATGGACATGCTGCTCCAGTTTGTCCAGGAATGCCACCTGATACAGATAAAACGTATAGCTAATGGTTCCCATGTAACGGAGCGGGCGAGAGGTCAGCAGATTCCGCCAAAAGCCTGCGCGCATTCCCAGAATCCAGATCAAAGTGGCTCCAAAGGCCAGGACGATCAAGGAAAACCCCAACACATTGAAAAATATGCTGTTTGCGCTCAAACGAAAGCCACGGAATATGGATAACCCGGAGAGCAGAGCGCCGCAGCCGAGCATCGCGCCGACCGAGGAGCCGCGCCACTTTTCCACCCAATCCGGATTTCCCCACACGCAAACCGCGACGAAAGCGCCGCACGCCAGCGAGTCAGCGCGAAAGGGCGTTATATCGTAAATAACAGCTCTACTCACGAATTCCGGGGTAAACAGCCAGCGCAGGATAGGAGCGCCGATCATGATTCCCAGCGCCACTTTTCTCAGGGTATTCCGGTTGCAGAGCAATATCACCCACGGCCAGACAAAATAAAACTGCTCTTCCACCGCCAGTGACCAAAGCGGAACCATGGCGTGAACCGTGCATTTTCCCAGTGCGCAAGCTATGTTGGCACCGAAGAAGGCATACCAATACCAAATGGCGTGCCACGGGATGGGAAACATCAATGTAAGAACGATAATTAGCCCGATATACGGTGGGGCAATCCGTAAAGATCGCCGAAAATAAAATGCCGACCAATACTCCGCAATGGTGTGATCCTCCTTTAAACGCAGAAGGACGCCAGTAATCAAATACCCGCTAAGAACAAAAAATAGGTCGACCCCAGCCCACATGAGAGGAACATGCAGCGCGTGGTAGGCAAAAACCATCAGCACTGCAATGCCGCGCAGGCCGTCGAGTTGAGGAATTCTCTTCATTCAAAATGCCTTATCCGAAATGGCCCCCGGCTCATAGGGCGGGGCAAATGTGCTAGATTGGCTTGCGCGGGCCCTTAGCTCAGCGGTTAGAGCAGGGGACTCATAATCCCTTGGTCCCAGGTTCGAATCCTGGAGGGCCCACCAGAAATCGTCGCCTCTTCCTAACACCATGTTTCCAAAGGAAATTGTTGCATTCCTCGGGCTGGCTTTCCAGCCTTGATACGACTTTAGTATTACTCTAGTTTTGGAGGCTTCTTGGCGGTTGGAGGCGGTTACTCTGTGAGATAATTCCCCTTCACTTTTCACCTTTTCGAGAGAACCATGCCAGAACACATCGTCAATTGCGCCAAACTGCATCAGGAACTGCCCGGTCTGGAAGAGCCTCCCTTTGACACGGACCTCGGCCACAAAGTCTATGAAAACGTGTCTCTGCGGGCTTGGCAGATGTGGACTGAGCACTGCAAAATGTTGCTGAATGAGTACCGTCTGAATCCGGCCCGGAAGGAAGATCAGGAAGCGATCGTCCGGCAGATGGAGCAGTATTTTTTTGGGGATGGATCCGCGCTGCCCAAAGAGTATGTGCCGCCTCCCAAATAAGGACAGTTCTGCCCTCAATTGTTCACTGGCCTCGCGGTTTTCCCTGGATTACTAAATCGTTAACTTGCCTCAATTTTTGTGCAGCTTTCATCCTCCGTTAACATTGCTCCTATACAAGTAAGAAGTGATGAGTCCTGCGTTCTATGACACGCTCATCCTCTCTGACCTGCATCTCGGGTCCGAAGTCAGCTGTGCCGAAGATGCCACGCGTATGCTTCGAGATAACACATTCCGCAGGCTCATCCTGCTGGGGGATATCTTTTCCGATCTTAATTTCCGCCGGCTCACCAAAGAGCACTGGAAGTTCCTAAGCTATATCCGGAAGCTCTCCAACCCAAAGCGGGGCATAGAAGTGGTTTGGGTAGAGGGCAATCATGATCAGGGTTTGTCGGAAGTCATGTCTCACCTGGTGGGCGTCAAGGTTTACCAGGAGTACGCCTGGGAATTTGCCGGCGTGCGCCACCTGGCCATTCATGGGCACCAGTTCGACCGGTTTGTGGTGAACAGCTGGCTATTCAGCAGCGTGAACACGTTTATTCACCTGCAAGTGCAAAAACTCGATTTCACCGGCAAGTGGTTTTCGCGGCTGGTGGACCGGTTGGGCACACGGTGGCTGCGCCTCACCCCGAAAGTGGCATCGGGAGCACTGTCGCATGCCCGTCTCCGGCAAGCGCAGCGGATCTTTTGCGGGCACACCCATGCTGCCCTGCACCGCCAGCAGGATGGCGTCGAGTACTACAACACCGGCGGATGGATTGACTCCAACCTGACTTACGTTACCGTGGACGCCGATGGGGTGCGCATCCACGACTTCGAAAAGGAACAACATGAGCGATCTGACCATCGTGATTCCAGCGAAGAACGAGGCCGTGCTGATGCCGCGGTTGCTGAATTCTCTGATGACGCAGGACTATTCGGAGATGAAGAGTACGAGGGTGTTGCTAGCTGACGCCGACTCTAGCGACGGCACGCCAGAGATTGCACTGGGCTTTCGCAACCGGCTCAACATCAGCGTGATTCGCGGCGGCTTGCCCTCGGTGGGCAGAAATCGCGGCGCCGCGGTGGCGGACACGCCTTACGTGCTTTTCATCGACGCCGATATTCTGCCGGCATCACCCGCGCTCATCCGAAACGCCATGGAACTCGCGCAACGCAACCAGCTGCATTGCGTGACCACCAACGTACTCTGTCAAGGCAGCGTAACCGACCAGCTTTTTTATCTGACGAATAACCTGTTCCAGTATCTGTCACGCGTGCACAAGCCCTTCAGCACCGGCATGTTCATGCTTTTCGAGCGAAGACGTTTTGCGGAGCTCGGGGGATTTAACGAGCAGGTGCACTTTGCCGAGGATTATCTTCTAAGTCAACAAGTGGCGCGCCGCAAATTCGGAATCGTGCGCGGCGGTGTGTACACCACGAATCGCAGGCTCACAAGAATGGGATACGGCCGGGTGGCGCGGCTTTTTTTCGCCACCGCTTTCAACTATTGGAATCAGCGATTCTTTCTGCGCGATCACAAATACTGGCAAACGTAATCATCATTCACGTTTAGAATCGCAAGACGATGCCGGTGGAGAAACGCACGTCATCCTGAGTCTGGCTGAAGAAGCGAGTTTGCAACGAATCGATTTGAAATCTCCAGGCTAGAGCCGGTATCAGCCGATAATCAATTCCTCCGCCGAGCGCGTCAGAGAACGAGGTATCCGAGCTTCCGTTGCCGCTGATGTGGCCGACCCCGACCAGGGCATGCGCGAACGGAGTGAACTTTCCAATCGGTACCGAGACTTGCGGACCAAAAATTACGTTATGGATGCCATCGCCCACTCCATAATGCCCGCTGATATCCGCAACGATGCCGATGAACGGGAACACTTTGCCCTCGAGTGAGCCTTCCCATCCATTCAGATTTTGGCGGCCAGCAGAATTAAAGTCCGCATTGTTATAGGAGTAGCCGAAAAAAATGCTTCCCTTGGTGGGAATTTGCGCCCCGGCGGCGATGACCAAAAACAGAACGATGACGAATGTAACCGTAGCCCGTCCAAACATAAAGACTCCCATTTGCGCCACGCGCATCTAATTAAAAATATTGGATGCAGTGCACGATTGAACGTTGGCCACAAAAGTTTGCATAAATGGAACGATCCTTACGATCTTTTTACGATTCTCAAACGATTGCTGGCGCGCCGACAGTTAAGATCGAGTCCAGTTCGCAACATTCAAAGCGATAACTGGAGTCCTAATTATGGGTGAAACACTCTCTTATACCGCAAAGCCAGAAACACAACTCCTTTGGGAGTGGAAAAAGGAGCGGAAGTTGAAGTTGAGTCTCAAAATTCGTATGTATGAAGATGCGGCGGTGGTGAGCTGCAAGGGCCGCATTGTCTATCGCAGAGAAGTTTCGGCACTGTCGTGCGCTATCGACAATCTGCTGCCGCAAGCACGTCGAATCGTGCTTGAGCTTAGCGAAGTGGAAAACATTGATGGCGCCGGTTTGGGCGAATTGCTCGCGATGCGGGCTCGTGCCCGGGCGCATAGCTGTACGATCGCATTTGCCAATCTCAGCGAGCATGTGCGGGAGTTGCTCGAGCTTACCCGGGTCGCTTTTGCGTTCGAGATATATCCGACTGTAGATGACGCGCTGCTGGCGGCGCATGCCCACGCGGTTTAGCTTTCCAAAATTACGCAAGCGGTAAAACGCGGCCGCGCCACGTTTTAAGGGGACTTGCCGCTCTATGCGCTTCGCGCTCGAAGCGGTAATTTCCCTGGCGCTGGGCGGCGATGGCCTGGGCTACTTTCAAGAACGCCCGCGCCGCATGGGAAGAGCTTGCCGAATTACGCAAGATCAACCGCAGCTTGCGGCTTAGACTCAGTTCGCGCACCGGAATGTGGACCAATTCTCCGCGGGCCAATTCGTCCTGAACGCTGATCTCCGGAAGAAATGCTACGCCATTGCCGGTGGCAACGAAGCTTTTCATCGCCTGCAAGGTAGGAAGTTCCAGATCCATGTGCAGGGGTGTCTTGTAGCGCTTGAATACCTCGATCACCTTTTCGCGGTACGGGGACGAAACAATGTGCGCAACAAATGATTCGGTTCCGAGCTGCCGAATGCTGACCTGACGCTCCCCCGCCAACGGGTGTTGCGGGGGCACCACAAAAATGAGTTCATCCTGATAGACAACGATCGACCGCAAACGTGGATCCTGGGGGTCATAGGTAAGAACACCAATTTCTGAGTTGTGGCGCAATACATCATCGGGAATCTGGCTGCCCAGTGAACGTTGGACCATCAGCCGCACCATGGGATGCAAGCGGCGGAATTCCGCTAAAATGGGAAGCAGATAGAGCGCCGTCAGTTCGTTCGCCGCGATGGCCAGCTTGCCCTGTTGCAAGTGGCGCAATTCGATGAGGGCTTCGTGAGCATCGCTACGCAGATTGATCAACCTCTCGGCGTACTTCTGCAACACACGTCCCGCGTCGGTTAGGATGGCCTCGCGCGACGAGCGGTCAAGCAGCGACTCACCTAATTCCTGCTCCAGTTTGTGGATCGTCTGACTCACCGCAGACTGCGTGCGATGCAATTTCTCTGCCGCGCGTGAGAATCGCCCTTCCCGCGCAACCGCCAGAAATACCTCGAGATGAGCTAAATCCATGGTGGAGAGCCGTTGCCCATTAAAACTACAGAGACGATTAAGAAATCTTCTTCTATTAGAGAAAGTTAGTTTTACAGAAAATATTATAAGGTTTATTTTAGGTCAACGGTCAAGGTAAAATAGTGTTTCATTAGATCGGAGGATTGACGGGCATGGCATCCGCGCGAATCACCATCTTTGACACCACGCTGCGCGACGGCGAGCAGTCGCCGGGTTGCAGTATGAATGTCGAGGAAAAGCTGCGCCTGGGACATCAGCTCGATCGCCTGGGAGTGGACGTGATGGAGGCCGGATTTCCCATCGCTTCCGAAGGGGATTTTCATGCGGTTCAGGCGGTGGCGGCGGCGATCCGCCGGCCGGTGATTGCGGCCTTGGCCCGCGCCCGCAAAGAAGACATCGAACGCGCCTGGCAGGCTCTGAAGGATGCGGACCGTCCTCGTATTCACGTGTTCCTGGCCACGTCAGACATTCATTTGAAGTACAAGCTGAAGCTCACGCGTCAGCAGTGCCTGGAGCAGGCTCGCGAATCGGTGCGTCTGGCAAAGTCATTTTGCAATGACGTCGAGTTTTCTCCGGAAGACGCGACTCGCACCGACCCCGATTTTCTCTGTAAGGTTTTGGACGCGGTCGTCGAGGCCGGCGCAACCACACTGAATATTCCGGACACCGTCGGTTTTACGGTGCCGCAAGAGTTTGCCGAGATCATCCAGATGATTCTGCAAAGGGTGAAGGGCATCGAGAGGGCCATCATCTCCGCGCACTGCCACAACGACCTGGGGCTCGCGGTTGCCAACGCGATGGCTGCGGTCGCCGCCGGGGCGCGCCAGGTGGAGTGCACCATTAATGGAATCGGCGAGCGGGCGGGCAACGCTTCGCTCGAAGAAATTGTCATGGCGACGCGTGTCCGTCCCGATCGCTACCCCTACGAGACCGGGATCGTAAGCGAGCAGCTTTATCCGGCGAGCCAGATGCTGGGCGAAATCACCGGTGTTTCAGTACAGCCCAACAAGGCGATCGTCGGCCGCAATGCCTTCGCACACGAAGCCGGAATTCACCAGGATGGCATGCTGAAGAATCCGTTGACCTACGAAATCATGACCCCGAAATCGGTGGGCGTGCCGGATTCCAAGCTGGTGTTGGGGAAACATTCGGGACGGCATGCGCTGGGTTTGCGCTGCGAGCAACTGGGTTATAGTTTCGACCGGCGTGAGCTCGACGACGTCTATCGCCGATTTGTGGTGTTGGCCGACCAGATTAAGCATGTGGCCGATCATCATCTGCTGGACCTGATACGCGAAACTCATTTGAGTGCGAGCGCTCCGAACGAACCCGAAGCCTCTTCAGCGGCACACGTTCCGGTAGCAGACGCTACGAAATCGTTTGCCGTGCCATTGTCCGATATAAGCGCTGCCAGCTTGCCGCTTCGCCCGGCCGCCGAACATCATGGCGAGCAGGACGATTATCTCTGGGGAGTGTAAACTCTCAGAGTTTGTGCGCAACGGATTCCGGCCCTTAGTCCGTTCTATTTCAAATCCATGAATCTTAAACTCACCATTCTTCCCGGCGATGGCGTTGGCCCTGAAGTGACCAGCGAAGCGGTACGCGTTCTGGAAGCCGTCGCTCAGATCTTCGGACACACTCTTACCCTCACCCACAAGGACATTGGCGGCGCCGCCTACCTCAGCAGCAAAGATCCGCTGCCGCAGGATACGCTGCAAGCCTGTCTTTCGTCTGGCGCCGTGCTGCTTGGCGCGGTTGGCGGACCAGCATTCGATGGCGTACCTAAGCATTTGCGGCCCGAGGCCGGGTTGCTGCGGATTCGCCGCGAGCTGGGGGTTTATGCGAATTTGCGGCCCGCAATCTGCTTTGACGCGATCGAGGATTGTTCGCCTTTGCGCGCCGATGTCGTCCACGGCATGGACATACTTATCGTTCGCGAGTTGCTTGGAGGCTTGTACTTCGGGGAGCCGCGCAGCATTCAGGGCGAAGCGGGTCATCGCATCGCAGTCGACACCATGCAATATGGCGAACCCGAGATCGAACGTATAGCCCGAATGGGGTTTGAGTTCGCACGCGGCCGGCGCCGCAAACTAACCTCTGTCGACAAGGCCAATGTGCTTGATTGTTCGCGCCTGTGGCGTGACGTGGTGACGCGGGTGGCGCTGGATTATCCGGATGTAAAACTGGCGCACATGCTGGTCGACTCCGCCGCCATGGCGCTGCTCGCGCGCCCCACGGAGTTCGACGTGCTGCTGACCGAGAACATGTTTGGCGACATTCTTTCCGATCAGGCGGGTGCGGCGGTCGGATCACTGGGCATGTTGGCTTCGGCAAGTATCGGAGGACCGGTGGGCCTGTACGAACCGGTTCACGGCTCCGCGCCTGACATCGCCGGAAAAGGGATTGCCAATCCTCTGGGCGCGATTCTTTCGTCCGCTATGCTGCTGCGATATTCTTTCAAGCTCGAGGCCGAGGCGGCCAGCATTGAATCTGCAGTTTTCGCCGTACTGGCGTCGGGTGCGCGTAGCCGCGATCTGGTGCGGCGCGGGCAATCCAGCCTTAGCACCAGCGAGATGGGGCGCGCGGTCGTGGAGAACATCCAAAAATCGCCAAAGCGGGCGGGGCTATCCAGCTAGCCAATCGCTCGAAGATTAATTAGCAAAACCATTTTCGCCCGCGCACTCGTCCCATTCTTGAATCACCCAAAGATTTCCACAGGCGCGTCCTCCGGGATTCACTTGCATCCCAACATAAGGGGAGTACGATTGGTTCAATTCTCCCGCCCGCAGCGACAGATCGGTATGCTGTCCAAATGCGCCAATCCGGGCTGCTCTGCCACGTTCCTCTATCTCAGCCGAGGAAAGTTATTCCGTTGGGAGACTGGTGGTGGCGCAACCGGCGAGAGCCAGACCATGGACAATGGTCCGCAAGCAAAATCCGCGGGCCGGCGTATCGAATTCTTTTGGCTCTGCGAAGACTGCGCCTCGTCCGTGACTCTAATCTTTGAGAAGGGTAATGGCGTAGTAGCGCGTCCGTTATTACTTGCGAAGGCGGCCGCGGCTACTTCGCAGCGGTCGGTGCCCTTTGTGGGATGACCGCGTATTTACCGCTCCACGCGTTCCAGCGAATTTTGAATATCTCAAGCAGCATGCCAAAGCCATCGCGCAGCGGACTCAAGCGTGTGCCGTCGCGATGCGCCCAGATCACGGGAATCTCTACCGTTTTGAGATCGAATTTCCTGGCCAGGTAAAGTAGCTCGGCATCAAATCCCCAGCGTTCCACGTTTTGCATGGGGAACAGCGCATTCGCCGCGCGCCGCGAGAACGCTTTGAAGCCACACTGCGTGTCCTTGAAATTCAGGCCCAACAGTAGGCGCAGCGCCAGGTTGAACAGGCGCCCGTACACTTGCCGGTGCAGCGGCTGCTTGCGAGTTTGCAACTCAGTTCTCAGCCAGCGCGAGCCAATGGCAATATCGGCTCCGGCGGCGATCGCGGCAAAAAGTTTTTCCGCTTCTTCAATGGGAGAAGAAAAATCTGCGTCGCTGAAAAGAAGCACATCGCCTTGAGCATGCAGCATTCCATTGCGCACGCTATACCCTTTGCCCCGGTTGCCGGGGTTTTCCAGCAAGCGCAAGGCCGGGTGCTTCTTTGCCAATGCGCGGACGATTTCCGCCGTGGCATCGGACGATCCGTCATTTACGACTATGAACTCGGCCTTCCAGCCGCGTTGCTGGCAGTAAGCGATTGCCCGCTCCAGTTTCGGGCCGATTCGCTGTGCCTCGTTATAGGCCGGAATGACGATACTGTAAGTAATAGGCTCCAAAGGGCTCCTGGTGCAAAAGCCAAGGCTCGATGCACCCGCGTGTTTGCGACGCGCTGTGCTTAGCTTTGCCTGACGCGACATTGTAAAGGATGACTGTGCCCGTGAATAGTCGAATAGGAGGGACAGCAGCCGAGCAACTTCAGTTTGAAGTGCCTGCACCTTCCTCAAATCTAGCCATCGGAGGAAGCGCGAGCGCCCCAGAATGACACGGTCCGGCGGAGAGCGGTGCTCTGCTCAACCGGCGTAATGAGGTGCCCATTCGCTTTTTTCACCCCGCTAAACACGACCAGAAGCACGATCGCGGCTGCTAAAAGAATGGCATTTCGCCAGTTTCTGCGGACCTCAGGCGGCTGCGTCAAATGCTTGGCCAGTAACGCGCCCAGGATGATGCCGCACACCAACCCGCCCAGGTGAGCGGAGTTATCGATTCCTGGAGCCAGCCCAAAGAATAGATTGTAGCCGGCAAAAATCATAAGACTGCGCAAAGTGCGTTGCATCGCCTGCTTGGGAATTGGCAACCGGCCCAGATACAGCGCCGCAATTAACGCCCCGGCCAACCCAAAGATCGCCCCAGAGGCGCCCGCCCCGGTGACCAGCGGATGCCACCACAGGCTCGACAGACTACCGGCGATCCCGCACATCGTATAGGTGAGCACATAGGTGAAAGGATCGAAAATCCTTTCCGCCAGGTTACCCAACTCCCAAAGGCACCACATATTGAAGAGAATATGAATAAGACCGATGTGCACGTAATTGCAGGTCAGAATCCGCCAGGGCTCCGGCCCGAGAGATAGCGGGCCGAAGTTCGCCCCCCATTGCAGCAATTGTTGGGTCGTCGGCTCCCCTACCGACTTAAAGGAAAAAGCCATGGCAACGAAGACGGCCACGTTAATTCCTACCAGAACCGCGGTGATCGGCGCCTTTCGGCCTGCTATGACTACACGTCCGCCGCGTTGGCCCGTGGATGCCGGTTGCGGCGCATATCCGGTTGGCCCATCAATGGCGCTGGCCCGGCAGTTGGCACAAACATCGCCGCGCTTTCCAAACTGGAAAGCCGGCAACTCTCGCCCGCAGGTGATGCAATTTGCCACTCAGTCTCCTATCGCTTCCACGGCCGGCAGTTCCTCCGCCACGGTTCTCGACTTTATCTTTGCGCTGGTCACAAGAATTACGGACGCAACCACGATCGCGCTTCCGGCGAGAATGAATCTGTCCACCGGCTCTTTCAATACCAGCCATCCCAGGAACAGCGCCACCATGGGATTCACATAAGAATAGGTGGAAACCTTCGATGTCGGCACGTGCCCCAGCAGCCAGGTATAGGACGTATATCCGATCCAGGAGCCACCGACCACCAGATACAACATCGCGCCCACACCGCGCGGCGTCCACACCGCGCGCGCGAAATCGCGATTACAAATTGCGAATACCATGTTTCCTAATCCCGCGAAGGTGATCTGCCAGCCTGTCGAACTCAGCGATACCTGGCCCGGCATCCAACGCTTTGAAAGTACCGAACCGAAGGCCCAGCTGAACGAGCCTCCCAACAATCCCAGCGAGAACCACAGTTCCTTATGATCCAGTTTCCCCGTGACCGTCAGCTCCGGCCACAGCAGAACGACCGTTCCCATCGCTCCCAGCGCCAGCCCTGCGAGTCCGCGCGAGGAGATTCGATGGTCTCCCAGCAGCAGCGTATCCAGAACCAGAAACCACAGCGGTGTGATGGCCAACAGCAACGCCGACAAGCCAGTGGGTACATGTTGCTCCGCGTAGGAGAGCGGCAGATTCCCGCCCATCAGCAGAAGCAGTCCGATTACCGCCAGTTTCATCATTTGCCGTGAACTGAAGCGAATGCTTTTGCCGGTAACGTAGCAATAAACCAGCATGAGTATTCCGGCGGTCAGGAAGCGTGTAGCGCACATCAACGCCGGAGGAATTTGCTCGACCGCAATGTCGATCCCGAGGTAGGTCGAACCCCAAAAAAGATAGACTAGCCCGAAACATAGGATGGTAAGAAAACGATGCCGGCGCTCGTCTTGAGACATGAAAGGAGTAGTTTATTAAAGATATCAGACGTGCCCATGGCGTTGGAGGATTCGCCTTAACCGTGGTTTTCCTAATGAACCGTCACGACCTTCAGGCTGGTAACCTGCCTAACCCATCGCGCCGTTTTCTTCTCGTCGGGGATGACGATTCGATACGGCCCTTCTTTGTTATCCAACGGATTTCCGTTTCGGGAAGCAGCCAGAACGATTCGTTTGTCGGTGAACGCCGGATCCAACTCGGGGAGCGCGAACACCACGCGATAACCATCTGCCGCCTCAACCAGCAAATATTCGGCGAACCGTGCGCCTCTCAATGAGTCGCCAAATTCGACGCCGGCTTTCTCCAGTACGCTGTTGAGCGCAATGCCTTCGAACTTTACTGACTCACCGCGCTCTTGCGCCCTGACTTCGACACGCGGCAGCGCTTCAATCTCGGCGCGGCTCAGATTTACTTCCTTGCCAGTGTCACCTTGTACCGCTAACTGCTGGCACAAAGCAGGCGGGACCTGGAGCAACAGCGCAAAAAGAAATGCCGATAGCGATAAGGCTCCTTTCATAGGGTCGGTGTCACACCCGCAGGATCATAACTTCAGTCGCTTTAATGAGAGCGGCGGCGGTTTGCCCGGCTTTCAGTTTCATCTCGCGAGCCGAATTCGCGGTAATGATTGAAGTGATCTTCTGGCCGCCAATCGAAATCACCACCTCCGCCATCAGCCCGCTGATGCGAACTCGCTCGATTCGTCCAACCAATTGGTTGCGGCCACTCACCCGCCGGACAATCAGCTTTCGTTCCGGCTGTGTCTTTGCTTGAGTGCGATACAGAAGACGGTCCACCTCGCTCTGCGGAATGCGGTGATGTCCTCCCGCCGTCTGCACGCTGCGAATCTTCCGTTTGTAGATCCATTGCTTGACGGTCGGAAAACTGACGCCAAGTTCCAAGGCCGCCTCCCGCAGTTTCAGTAACTGCTCAGTCACGGATTTCGCGGGTCGCGCCTTAGCTTCGGCCATTTGCACGGAATCCTATCCGGAAGCAACTGCTCCGTCAATTGGACGCTTGGGGAAAAGCCTGCCTTGCGCTTTACTCTGCGCGCGCGGGGCCGGTATCGAAGGGCCAGCTGTATTCTTTATTCTTTGCTTCACTCAAATGCGATGCGAACCGTATGGTATTCGACACGTAAATTGTATTTCTTATACACTTGGCTGATATTTTCAGCTAAATATTTTAAGGGAATGATGAAGCCGATGCTTGCGTTTGCGTCTAATCCGGGCCTCTCCTCGCGGATGGCTCTCGTTTGGCTTTTACTGTTGTGTTCCACTGCCGGCTTGAGCCAGGTCTCGGCCAATTTGTCTGGAACCATTACCGACCAGTCCGGGGCGGCCGTGCCCGCCGCCAGCGTAACTGCGAAAAATCTCGATACTGGAATCTCCCGCGTCGCGACCACCGGCCGGGCAGGTCATTACGAGTTAACTGCCCTGGCTCTCGGGCGTTATGAGCTGCAAGTGGAAAAGAGCGGCTTTGCGCAAGCCATCCGCACCGGTATTCATCTGGTGGTCGGCGAGGATGCCGTAGTTGACGTTACTTTACGGATTGGACGGGTAAGCGAGCAGGTCAAAGTGAACGGTGACACGCCGGTGGTGAACCTCACCACCCCGGACATCTCGGGCGTCGTCGGAGAGCGGCAGGTAAAGGATCTTCCGCTTAACGGCCGCAGCTACGATTTGCTGGTTACGCTGAATCCCGGCATTGTGAACTTTACCTGGGAAAAGACGGGCGGCATTGGGGTCTCCAATTCGACCACCGGCAACAACTTCGCGGACTCCGGCAACCGTCCGCAGCAAAATTTGTTTTTATTGAATGGCATTGAGTACACCGGGGCGGCGGAAAACAACATGCAACCGGGGGGCGCCAGCCAGCAGTTGCTGGGCGTGGACGCGGTACAGGAATTCAACGTGCTGCGCGACTCTTATGGCGCTGAATACGGCAAACGGCCTGGCGCCCAGGTGCTGATTGCCACCCAGTCTGGAACCAACGAACTGCACGGCAGCGTTTACGAGTTTCTTCGCAACAACAATCTCGACGCCCCCAACTACTTTGATCAGGGATCCGCTCCGCCCTTCGAGCGCAACCAATTTGGCGCCTCGCTCGGTGGACCTGTTCTGAATGGAAAGACTTTCCTTTTCGGCAATTATGAAGGCCTACGCCAGAGCCTGCACCAAACCTCCGCGGCTTTTGTCCCAGATGCCACTTCTCGCGCCGCCGCCGTCCCGAGCCTCCAGCCGCTGCTGAATTTATGGCCTACGGCTCCGGCCGGAGCTCCCGATTTCAACGGCATTGCGCAGGTCTTCAGCAGCCCTCTGCAACGCATTCGCGAGGATTTCGGAACCCTTCGTTTGGACCAGCTTCTCTCCTCCAGCGATTCCCTGGCGTCGGTCTATACCATTGACGATGGAAACGACCTTACCGCCACCATCGCCGATCCCTACAGCAGTGACGTGTTGAGCCTGCGCGAACAGGTCTTCAGCCTGGAGCAGACGCACACATTTTCGTCATCGATGGTAAACATGGCGCGCGCCGGCTTCTCACGCGCCGGCTATTTCTTTACCGGCGAACCAACCCCCGGCACCCCGGCGGCTGGTGTCCCCGGATTCTTGTCGGGAGATCCGGTCGGCGCGGTGGTGGTCGGCGGCAGCGCCGCCTCCAACCCGCAGGCGCAGGTTGGACTCGCGGGCAGCAACAATGGCAGTAATTTGCGAGTCGCGCGCAATCTGTTCACCTTCGAAGATCGCATGACGGTCAACCGCGGCCGTCATCAATTCACTTTCGGCGCATGGTTCCAGCCCTTTCAATCGAATGAGACCCTCGCCCTCAGCCAGTACGGGCAGGCTACGTTCGCCAGCCTGGCGACCTTTTTGCAGGGCACAACTTCGAGCTTTCTTTACGACCCAACTCCTTCTGAAATGAATTGGAGATCGTTGCTGGGAGCCTGGTATGCCGATGACACGATCCGCGCCCGCCGGAACTTGACTCTCACCCTGGGATTTCGCAGCGAGTTCACCACCGGATGGAATGAGGCGCATGGCCGCGCCGCCAACTACACTTTCGACAATGGCGTGATCTCCGCGCAGCCTCAGGTGGGTGATGCGCTCTTTACCCTCAACCATGCAACGTTTCTGCCCGAGCCTCGCATTGGACTGGCCTGGAGCCCGTTCAAGAACAGAACCGTAATCCGCGCCGGTTTCGGTATGTACGATGATTTGCAGGACGCGCTCGGCTACCGCACTGATCAGAACGCGCCCTTCAATCCCAGCTACAGCATCGCGTCCTTCCCAGTCTCATCTTTCCCGGTCGATCCTGCTGCCGCCGTTCCCCCTGCTGCCAAACTGGTGCCGGGAGGCGTTCAGCCCGACATGAAAACTCCCACCCTGATCTCGTGGTCGCTCCGGGTGCAGCAGGAACTCTCGCCTAACACTTCATTGACCGTCGGTTACGTCGGATCGCATGGCTACCACGAAATGATCGGCATTGATGGCAATGAGCCGATTCCCGTAATTTGTCCCGCTTCGCCTTGTCCCGCCGACTATCCCAGCACGTTTCCTGGCCCACTGGCCAATGCTCCCATCCCTGCCGGGACCTTCTATATCCCCGTAGGCACGCCCAAGCCGACTCCGAGTCTGGCCAACAGTTGGACCTGGTTCTCCGTGGGCGATAGCAACTACAACGCACTGCAAGTGGACGTGAATCGCCGCTTCAGTCATGGCCTTTCGCTGCGTGGCGTTTATACCTGGTCGAAGACGCTCGATGACGGCGATTCCCTCAACGCCACCGCGGCGGCCAACGCGCCGGGGCTGGTGTCGAATCCTTTCAATCTCCACGCCGACTACGGCCTCGCTACCTTTGATGTCAGAACCGTCGCCGTCATTGATGGCGTGTACCACCTGCCGTTTGGGCGCGGACAGGCGTTGGCGAATTCGGTGAGTGGATGGGGAAACGGCATAGTCAGTGGATGGGCCGTCAATAGCATCGTCACCTTGCAGGATGGTTTTCCTTTTACCCCGCAACTCAGTTACAACCCATCGAACAATGGCGATACTCGCAATCCGGTGCGTCCATTTGTGAATCCCGATTTCACCGGGCCGGTGATTCTCGGTAAACCTGGCCAGTGGTTTAATCCCAGTGCCTTTCTCGCGCCCCCAGCCAACAGCGGCTTCTACGGCAATCTGGGACGCGACACGCTGATTGGCCCTGGTCTGGCCACCTGGGATTTCTCCGCGCTGAAAGACACCCGCATTCACGAGCGGGTGAATCTGGAATTCCGCGCCGAGATCTTCAATCTGCTCAATCGCGCCAATTTCAACACGCCCAATCTGATCACCTTCACCCCCTCGGGCGTTTCAGGGACGGCGGGTGCCATCACCAGCACGTCCACCACCTCGCGCCAGATTCAGTTGGCATTGAAATTGATTTGGTAATGGGCTTGGCGGGGCGCATCCCCAGTTTTTCTTCCGCCATCTTCTGATGAAACGCGAGTTCTTCCCGCAGATCGCGCGCCATGCGGCCCTTCTAGAGCAGCGATTTTAGGCGGAAGAGAAGAGCCAGTGGCATGAAAACTCCGTAATCTTCTAAGTTGCCTGCATCACAAATGCGACGGCGGCCGAAACCCGGGCCCAGCGCCGCGACTCCTCGCTCAGCCGCTTCTTGCCCCGGGAGGTGAGCTGATAGAACTTTGCCCGGCGATTATTCTCCGACGCGCCCCACTTCGCCGAGAGCATTCCCCGCAACTGCAGCCGGTGCAGTGCCGGATAGAGCGCGCCCTCTTCTACCTTTAGCACCTGCTGCGAGGTCTGGTGAATCCACTCGGCCACGCCATAACCGTGCCGGGGACCGCGCGCCAGGGCCTGTAGAATCAGCATGTCCAGCGTCCCCTGGATTAGCTCTCCCGGCTTTACCTCGTCTCCCATAATTGCCTTAGGGATAGAACCATAGCGGATGCTTGCCCGCCTGTCAATCACGTGGCCGGTTATAAAGCCCCCCCTACGGGCGCTCGCATTCCCCAATGAATCGGCCGCCTCCGCCCGTTACCTTGGAATATGCCGGCCCGGCCGGACCAGCGCTATAATGACAATCAAGGTTGAATCATGCCGCGCGAAAATCCTAATTCGCATCTGCCCGAGTGCTGGCTGCACGTTTTGGTAGGCCCGCGCCGGTACCGGGCTGTGCTGCCCTCGCGCCTGCGCCCCAGTCTCTTCGGTAGTGACTAGTTTCATTCCTCCTGGTTCGGTGTAGCGAAGGCCGAAATCGAAAGTCCGTCGGTATCGTTGGACCGCCTTCGCTCAGGCCCGTGATCGGCTGCTGACTCGATTGGAGGATCCCATGTCCACAAAAACTTTGGCCGGACCGCAAATCCGCACCGCCCTGCCCGGCCCCAATGCCCAACGCGTACTGCAGGGCGACGCCACTTACATTTCGCCCTCCTATACCCGCTCTTACCCGCTGGTGGCCCGGAGCGGCCGCGGCATCGTGGTCACCGATATAGATGGCAATGAATTCTTCGATTTTTCCGCCGGCATCGCTGTGACCTCGACCGGCCACTGTCATCCCGCGGTCGTCGCCGCCATCCAGAAGCAAGCGGCCGAACTCATCCACATGTCGGGAACCGATTTCTATTACGAAAGCCTGGTCACGCTTGCCGAGCGCCTGTCGAAAATCGCGCCCATGCCCGGGCCCCATAAGTTTTATTACGGAAACTCCGGCACCGAAGCCATCGAATGCGCCCTGAAACTGGCGCGCTACCACACCCGGCGGCAGAACATCATCGCGTTTTACGGCGCGTTTCACGGGCGCACCATGGGTGCGCTTTCCTTGACCGCCTCCAAACCGCAGCAGCGGCGGCGTTTTGCCCCGCTGGTTCCGGGCGTGACCCACATCCGCTATCCCGACGTCTATCGCAGCGGCTCATCCGACGCCGAAATGTTTTCCGTCGATTGCGCTCGCTTCATCGAAGACAAGCTCTTCAAGACCACGCTTCCACCCGAGGAGGTCGCCGCCATTTTCGTCGAACCCATTCAGGGCGAAGGCGGCTACGTGGTCGCGCCCACGCCTTTCATGCAGGAACTTCGCCGCATCTGCGACCGTCACGGCATTTTGCTGGTAGTGGATGAGGTCCAAAGCGGCGTCGGCCGCACCGGCAAATGGTGGGCGGTTGAGCATACCGGCGTACAGCCGGATATTGTCTGCCTGGCCAAGGGCATCGCCTCCGGCATGCCGCTCGGCATCACCATGACCCGTGCCGCACTCATGGACTGGGTTCCGGGTTCGCACGCTTCTACCTTCGGCGGCAATCCGGTTTGCATCGCCGCCGCACTGGCCACGCTCGACGTAATCGAAAACGATGGCCTGCTGCGCAATGCCGAGAACGTCGGCAATGACATGCTGCGGCGTATGGCCGATTGGCCGAAGAAGCACAAACTCGTCGGCGACGTCCGCGGCCGCGGCCTGATGCTCGGAGTGGAATTGGTGAAAGACAAAAACACCAAAGAATATGCGGCGGCAGAGCGCGACCGTACAGTCGAGTTAGCCTTCGCGCAGGGAATTCTGTTCCTGGGATGTGGCCCGAGCACCATCCGCATCTGCCCGCCGCTGCTCGTGACCAAAGACGAAGCCGATGTGGCGCTGGATGTGCTGGAAGAGTGCATTGACCTCACAGGCCGAGTAAACTGATTTGTCATTCTGAGGGAAGCGCAGAATCCCGCGAGCCCGCCCGGGAGCATCGCCTGTGTGGACCGGAACTGTCGAATCGATTCACATCGCCTCAGCTGCCGAAGCTCCCATGCAGGCCATTGACCGCGTGCAGGCCATTCCCGGCGTTGGCCTGGAGGGCGACCGCTACGCCCTGAAGCAGGGAACATTCTTCAAGCCGGAACCGGATTTCGAGCTAACCCTGATCGAAGCCGAAGCTCTCGAAGCGCTAAAACGTGACTACAACTTTGAGGTCGCGACCGGGGAATGCCGACGCAACCTGGTGACCAGAGGCGCCGCACTGAATCACTTGGTCGGAAAAGAATTTCTTGTCGGCGAAGTGAAGGTTCGCGGCATCCGTCTTTGCGAGCCCTGTAGCCATCTGGAGCGGCTGACGGCGCAGCCCGTTATTAAAGGCTTGCGCCACCGCGGCGGCCTGCGGGCCCAGATCCTGAGCGAAGGATGGATCCACGTGGGGGATGTGGTAAGCGAGTAGCTCGCCCGAACTGCCTGACGCAAGCGCCTTCTTGACTCACTGGCTAGTGTCGTTCGGGATGCAATGCTCAGTTGCCGGGTCGACTGCTTTTGAAGCTCGATGCCCCTCGATCTGTTCCCCCGGAGCCCCGCTTGGCCTGCATCTGACGAATCATAAAGAACCAAAGCGCGGCAAGCACAATCAGCGGGGCCCAGGTTCCCAGCAATTGAAAACCGAAGCCGCCCCCACTCGTATCCCGAACCACGATTTGTACTTTTTTCTGGCGGAGACTCTGCAGCATTCCTTCCTGACTTGCCGGCACGGTCACGCGAAAGGGGCTTCCATCGTAGTATTTCCCATAGACCTGGTTCTGGGAAATCGTTACCTTGACGACATTTCCGGCATCAACCTGGGAGAGGAATTCCGAATAACTGATCTCGCGCGTCTTCGGCTGAATCCCGGGAGCTTGTACGACTTTCCAGAGCAAGAAGGCTGAGATCAAAATTACCAGCCAGAAAACGACTGTCTTGATCGTCGGATTCATCGCAGGAAACTCCATTCCTGTTTGCGAGTGAACTTGCAGGGATGCGTCCTCATCGCAGTACGGAAGTATACGCTCCCCGAAGTCTTGTCCCCTGCGATGTGACATCCGTCACATCCAACCGCGCATCCGCAGAGTAGCCTAGGCTATGTCCTCCGGCCGCCTAACTCACGCCACCGTCCGCGCCCTCGACTGGCTTGCCGCGCGCACGCTTCCGCCTGACAAAGCTCCAGCCCATCAGGTTACCGGCCGCCGCGGCGAAGAAGCCGCCTATTTCTATCTGCGTAAACTCGGCTACGTCATCGTCTCCCGCAACTTTCGTTCCCCGCATCGCCGCGGTGAAATTGACCTGATCGGTTGGCACCAAAACGTTTTATGTTTCGTTGAAGTTAAAACCCGCACCACGCGCGACGTAAAGCCCGCCGAGGCCGCCGTGGATCGGAAAAAGCATCGCGACCTTGCCGCCGTGGCTCGTGAATACTTACGCCATCTGCCCGCGCCGTGCTCGTGTCGCCTCGATATTGTGAGCGTTTACTACGCCCCACATTCCCCCCAGCCTGCATTCGAGTTGTTTCAGAATGTTCTCACCGTAGCGTAAAATCAGGCATTGGTTTCGCTTCCATCGTGAAAGGAATCTAATTTTTGCCGGAGTTACGTAAAGATCCCATCGTCGGCCGCTGGGTCATTATTTCCACCGACCGCGCCAAGCGCCCCACTGACTTTTTCCGTGAGGAAGTCCGGCATCGCGGCGGCTTCTGCCCCTTCGACTACGGCAATGAGAGCCGCACTCCGCCTGAGATTCAAGCCTACCGGCCAAGCATCGCCGGCAGCCCGACGCCGCAGCGCGACACACCCGGCTGGACGGTCCGGGTTGTCCCCAATAAGTTCCCCGCGCTCGGCATCGAGGGCGACCTCAATCGCCAGGCCGACGGTATGTTCGACCGGATGAACGGCATCGGCGCCCACGAGGTCATCATCGAAACCCCCGACCACCGTGCCACTCTGGCCACCTTGCCGGCCAAGCGGGTCGAGGATGTTCTCTGGACCTTTCGTGACCGCATTCTCGATCTCAAAAAAGACCGCCGTTTCAAATACATTCTCATCTTTAAGAATCACGGCGAGGCCGCCGGCGCATCGCTCGAGCACTCCCACTCCCAGCTCATTGCCCTGCCCATCATTCCCATCTACGTGGCCGAGGAGTTGGAAGGCGCCAAACAATATTTCATCTACAAGGAGCGTTGCGTTTTTTGCGACATCATTCGCCAGGAGATCGAAACCGGCACTCGCGTGGTCGCTGAAAACGAGGATTTCATCACCCTCGCGCCTTATGCCCCGCGCTTTCCCTTTGAAACCTGGCTTCTTCCCAAACGGCACGAGTCATCCTACGAAAATTCCTCGTCGCATATGTTCGAGAATCTTGCCAAGGCTGTGAAGACCTTGCTCATGAAGGCCGACCGCGTGCTCGACAATCCGCCTTACAATTTGGTGATTCACACCACCCCCGCGCAGGATCCGCCCAACGACCACTATCACTGGCATATTGAGTTCATGCCGAAACTCACCAAGACCGCGGGCTTTGAGTGGGGCACCGGCTTTTACATCAATCCCACCTCTCCCGAGGAAGCCGCCCGGTACCTGCGCGAAGCCGGCGTGGACGATGTT
This sequence comes from uncultured Acidobacteriaceae bacterium, assembly GCA_963834075.1. Taxonomy (GTDB): domain Bacteria; phylum Acidobacteriota; class Terriglobia; order Terriglobales; family Acidobacteriaceae; genus PALSA-270. The sequence goes on along the minus strand of CAWIAH010000002.1, from coordinate 147,414 downwards.
GAGCCGGCATCGCGCTAAGCCGGCGTAAAACTTCCTCCAATCGGCCTGCGACTAAATGCAACCGGCTTGGTTGCATTTAAAATCTGCCTCGGAATTCGCATCGCTCTTGCAGAATCATTCGTTTTAAGAATTGATCCGGCTCGCCGTTGCGATCATGCAAGCTCGACTGTTCTCCCCAAAGTTGACCGCTTCCCGGCGATTCCAATACCATTGCGGCGCTATGCACCGCTGGCATTTGCTCTCCCTCGCGATACTGTTTTTTGCCGTTCCGGGCTTCGCCGCCGCGGCGCCCAATACCCTGATCACCAACATCTCCAACCGCGCTACCGTCAGCCTCGACGGATCCTGGTCCGCTATCGTCGATCCCATCGAAAGCGGCGTAGGCGGCAAGTTCTATCAGGATGCCCGGCCGAAAGACCCAGGAGATCTCGTCGAATACAGCTTCGATCTCTCACCCTCGCTGAAAGTTCCCGGCGATTGGAATACCCAGCGCGAGTCACTGCTCTTTTATGAGAACCCGGTCTGGTACCGCCGTGTCTTTAACTATCGAAAACCAGCCAATACCCGCGTATTCCTTTACTTTGGCGCGGCCAACTATCGCGCCTGCGTCTATTTGAATGGAGAAAAACTCGGCGAGCATGAAGGCGGATTCACGCCCTTCAACTTCGAAGCCACCGGCCAGCTTCGCGACGGCGCCAATTCTTTGGTCGTCGAGGTCAACAATGCCCGCGCCGCCGATGCGGTTCCCAGCCTGCGCTACGACTGGTGGAACTACGGTGGACTCACCGGCGGCGTCCGCCTGCTGGAAGTACCCCAGACTTTCATTCAGGACTACTTTGTCCAACTCTCCCAAGGCTCGCTGGATGAAATCTCTGGCTGGGTGCAATTGAATGGCGCGATGGCCCCGCAATTGGTCTCAATCGACATTCCCGAAGCCGGGGTTCACCAAAAGTTCACCACCGGCGCTGCTGGCCGCGCCCTCTTTCGCTTCTCCGCGAAGCTGCAGCTCTGGTCGCCCCAGCAACCCAAGCTTTACGACGTAATCGTCTCCACCGGAAACGAGCAAGTGCATGATCAGATTGGCTTTCGCAGGATTGCCGTGCAGGGCGGCAAGATTCTGTTGAATGGCCAGCCGATTTTCTTACGCGGCATCAGCCTGCATGATGAAGCGCCCTTTCGTGGCGGCCGCTTGTTCAGCGAAGAAGACGCCCAGACGTTATTGAATTGGGCGAAGGACCTGGGCTGCAACTTCGTCCGTTTGGCCCATTATCCCCACAACGAGAGCGAAATTCGCCTCGCCGATCGCATGGGACTGTTGGTATGGTCGGAAATTCCGCTGTGGCAGAACATCGATTGGCCAAATCCGGGCACTCTCAGCAACGCTCAAACCCAACTGCAAGAGATGATTACCCGCGATCACAATCGCGCCGCGGTCATCTTCTGGTCCGTTTCGAATGAGACGCCCATCAAACCGGAGCGGCTCATCTTTCTGAAACAACTGGCGCTTGACGCTCGCGCCCTCGACCCTACCCGCCTGATCACCTCCGCCATGGATCACTATGACGCCGACACCCCTGATTCCTTCAACCTGCGCGATCCCCTGGGCGAATTTCTCGATGTGCTCGGCATCAACGAGTACATCGGCTGGTACGAACGCCGCCCGCATGACGCGGACTCCTTGCAATGGAAGAGCATCTGGAACAAGCCGGTGATCGTCAGTGAGTTTGGCGGCGGCGCGCTGTATGGCTTTCACGGAGATCCCGGCCAGCGCTGGACCGAAGAGTATCAGGCCGATCTCTACCGCCATCAACTGGCGATGATTCAACGCATTCCCAACCTTGCCGGCATGACCCCGTGGATCTTGATGGACTTCCACGCGCCCGGGCGCACCTTGCCCGGCCTGCAGGATTATCACAACCGCAAGGGCCTGATCTCCGATCGCGGAGAACGCAAACAGGCTTTTTATGTTTTGCAGGAATTCTACCGGGGCCTGCAAAAATCAGAGCCCTAACCGGCCTGACAGCTCGCTTGCGTTCTTTGCCCAGGCTTCCACGCTGCGTTTTACGCCCGTCGCCGTTAGCTCAGCGCAAGCTCGCGCAGTTGCGAAACCGTCTCCACCACTCGGTCTGCGACATAGTCCACTTCAGCTTCCGTGGTAAAGCGCCCCAGGCCGAAGCGAATGGCGCTGTGCGCCAACTCTTCGCCAGCTCCCAGCGCTCGCAACACGTGCGAAGCCTCCATCGCCGCCGAAGTACACGCCGAGCCGCTGGAAACCGCAATGTCGTTGATTCCCAGCATCAGCGATTCGCTGTCCACACCGGCAAAGCTCAGGTTGAGGTTTCCCGGCAGGCGCTGCTGCAGCGAACCGTTCACCGTTATTCCATCCAGCCGGCTGACGATTTGCTCCTGCAAGCGCTCGCGCAACCCCTTGAGCCGAGAGGCTTCCGCAGCCATCTCCTGCTCGCAGATCGCGCATGCCTTGCCCAATCCCACAATGCCCGGAACGTTCAACGTTCCCGATCGCATCCCGCGCTCATGCCCGCCGCCATCCAGAATTGGCTTCAGCTTTATCGCCGGATTCTTTCGCCGCACGTACAACGCGCCCATCCCCTTGGGTCCATACAACTTATGCCCGGAGATCGAAAGCAAATCCACATTCTGCCGGTTCATATCCAGCGGAATCTTGCCCACCGCCTGCGCCGCGTCGCTGTGAAAAATCACTCCCCGCTCGCGGCATAGCTCGCCAATCTCCTCGATCGGCTGCAGCACACCAATTTCATTGTTCGCGGCCATCACCGTGACCAGAATCGTACCCTCATCCATGGCTCGTTTGAGATCATCGAGAGCGATCAACCCATCCCGATTTACCGTCAAATACGTTACCCGATAGCCGTTTTCTTCCAATCGTTTGCAGGGATCGAGCACCGCCTTATGCTCGGTCACCGCCGTCACAATGTGGTTGCCTTTCTGCCGGTACATCTCCGCCGCGCCCTTGATGGCGAGATTGTTGCTCTCGGTCGCGCCGGAGGTAAAAACAATCTCCTTCGCCGTCGCCCCGATCAGCTTGGCAATTTGCGCTCTCGCCCGTTCCACGGCTTGGTCCGCTGCCCAACCAAAGGAATGGCTGCGGCTGGCCGGATTGCCAAACTTCTCGCCAAAATAGGGCAGCATCTCCTGTAAGACCCGGGGATCGACGGCGGTCGTCGCGTGATTGTCCATATAGACAGGCAAGCGGACACCGCCCCCGGTCTGCTGCTCCAGGACCGGTTCGCCCGTTCGGCTCATTTGCTCTCTGATATTCATCGAATGATTAGAATTCTAGAGGGCGGCAATCTTTGTAACAACTGGGGAGACGCAGATTGACGCAAAGGGCTTGACAAGTTAAACGATCAAGCTAAAATACCGGCAATTTCCGGAGAACGTTCCATCTCCCACCGGTAATCGGGAGATTGGCCGGATTTATGAATCCACTCTCGCCCCCACCGCCCTCCGAACGAAAAAAGGATGTCGCCGCCTGCAAACATCCACGCGTGCAAATCGTTGCCCGCGAAGAAGATCTCGAATTCGTCCAGTGCATGGAATGCGGCGAAGTCTTCGAATCCAGTGAATTCAAAGACATGAACATTGAAGAGACCAAACTGCGCGAGGATTCCTGAAAATTTCCGCTTGCCCACGGCGGGTCGGGTACTAACGTTCCTATAACTATCGTAACTCTTTCCCCGCCGTCATATCTTGTTTGGAAAGTTAAGACTTTGTTAATGTCCCCTTGGGGGGGAGCTTGCCGTTTCGGAGAAAGAAATGTCATTGGTTGCGCTCGTAGTCGACGACTCCATGCTGATCCGTCATACTGTTTGCCGCTTCCTCGAGGAACGCGGCTTTACGGTGACGGCGGCCACCAATGGGCGCGACGCCCTTGATGTCCTGCAACGCATTCATCCTGATCTGATCATCACCGACATGCAGATGCCGAAGATGGACGGCAGCGAACTGATTACCGCACTCAAAGCGCAGGACTCAACCAAAAATATTCCGATTGTCATTGTAGCCGGCAAACAAAGCGGCTTCGAAAACACCGAGCGCCGCGCAAACTTCGCCATTTTCAAGGATATCGATATCCAGGACCAACTGGCCAAAGCTTTGCAGGAAATTCTGGGCCTGCCCGCCGGCGAAGGCCACGCCGCGGGAAAATAGCTGGAATCCGCATTTGGCATTTAGCGCTTAGTTTCAGGTGGATATCCGGCAGAACGTTCACGGCCAACTGATCAGCGCTGAGTGTTGCTTTACTTCAGCGCCATCCCCGCTTCGGCAGAAAAATCCATGGCTGCGAAATCTTTCGCCAGCCACTTGGGATAGGCCGCCGCCGCAATCATCGCGGCATTATCGGTCGAGAGCGGACGCGAGGGAAAATAGACCGGCAAACCCGACTGAGCCGCATCTTGCTCGAAGCGCTGCCGCAGCTCCTGATTGGCCGCCACTCCGCCGGTGACAAACAGAGTCGCCGCATCGCAGCTCCGCGCCGCATTGAGGGTCTTGCCAACCAGATCTTCCACCATAGCGCGCTGGAATGATGCGACCAGGTCCAGCGTCTCGCGATCGCACAGCGCAACATAGTCTTCGAGCTTAGGCCGGATGATTTCAGCCAGCGCCTTGCGCCGCGCCTCGATTGCAGGCTTCATGCCGTGAGTCTCCACGTAGCGCAGCACCGCGGTCTTAATCCCGCTGTAAGAAAAATCGAAGCTCTGGATATCCGCCACGTTTATCGCGGGACTTGCCGCGGTTCCGGCCGGCAAAATTCTGCGGTCTCGATGCTTGATCTGGGACAGGGTAAATTTCACCGCCGCGGGATCGCCGTAGCCCGAGAGCCGATCGATCACCGGTCCGCCCGGATAGCCCAGCCCCAGCAGCTTGGCGACTTTGTCGAATGCCTCGCCGGCGGCGTCGTCACGGGTGCGGCCGATATTCTGGTAAGTCCAGCTCTGGCCATTCTGTTCGGCCAGATACAGATGGGTGTGTCCGCCTGAAACTACCAGTGCCAGCAGCGGAAAGCTCAACTGGCCGGGGGCTGAGAATCCGCCCTTCTGGCGCTCTTCCAGCAAAACGGCGTGAATGTGTCCCTCAAGGTGATTCACCGCGATAAGCGGCTTATCCAGCGCGAAGGCCAAGGCTTTGGCGTAGCTGATGCCCACCAGCAGCGCGCCCGCAAGGCCCGGACCCTGGGTCACGGCCAGCGCATCCAGCGATTGATAGGTTTGCCCGGCGGCGGCCAGCGCCTCACGCACCACCGGCACAATTGCTCGCAAATGTTCCCGTGAAGCCAGCTCCGGCACCACACCGCCGTAAGGCTGATGGGTGGCAATCTGCGAAGCCACAACGTTGGAGACGATCTGCTCGCCCGAGCGCACCACCGCCGCGCCCGTCTCATCGCACGAACTTTCGATCCCGAGAATGTACCCGTCAGCCACGCGATTCTTAGTTTAAACGAATGCTTAGGGACAGCCGCCCTCGGCTTTCCAGGCGAGCAATGCTCGCCAGCCGGCAGGGGACGCCCAAAGCTTTCGCCTTCGCATCCCGGACTCCGCCTTCGCCTACAATACCGTGATGCCCGACGATTCCGCCGAATTGCAGGCCGAGGTCGGTAAACACTACGACGTGCGTCCGCCCGAGCTTTCGCGCGCGCGGCGCATGCAGATTCCGCTCATCGCCGCGGCGGCCACGAGCGTTCTGCGATGTATCGGTCCCACCCTGCGTTTCGAATCTCTCGGGCGCCAGCACTACGATCGGGCCCGCGCGCGCGGCGAGCCGCTGATTATGGCCTTCTGGCATCGCTGCATTATCTCCGCTACCTGGTACTGGCGACGGCGGAATATTGTGGTGATGAACACCACCAACTTCGACGGCCAGTGGACGCGTCGCGTCATCGAGCGCTTCGGTTACGGCACCGCGCAAGGCAGCTCCAGCCGCGGCGGTCTGCGCGGGTTGGCGGTGATGGCAGGCCGCTTGCGCGAAGGCCTGGATTGCGCCTTCACTATCGATGGTCCACGCGGGCCGCTCTACGTCGCCAAGCCCGGCCCGGTCATGCTGGCGCGCCGCACCGGCAAGCCGGTGTTTGTTTTTCATATCGGCCTGGAGAGCGCCCACACCTTTAAAAAAGCCTGGGACCGGATGCAGATTCCGTACCTCTTTTCGCGAGCCGTGATGGTCGGGGCACCGCCGATCTACGTTTCATCGAACGCCAACGCTGGAGAATTGGAACGCAAACAGGCGGAAATGCAAGCTGCCCTCGAACGCGTGCGCGATGTCGCCGAGTCGTGGTTCACCCTGAGCGACGCGGAACGAGAGAAGCTCCGTGCGGAGCTGAAGACATAAGCTTTGCGCCTTAGTGAAGCTGAACCTCGTCCAGATCCTGGATGCGGCCGCGTATGTTGACAGCCGCGTTTGGCGATTCTACTTTGTACTCAGCGAATTTCCGCGGGAGCAAGCGCAATGAATATTGATGAAAGGCTCGAACGCCTGATTGAGCGCCACGAAGCTCTTTCCCAGTATGTGGAAATCCTGGCGCACACCACGCACGATCACACCGAGCAGATCAACGCTCAAACCCAACAGATCAGTGCGCAGACCCAACAAATCAATGCTCTGCGCGATGCCGCGTCGAAATTTTTACAAATCGTTCAAGTTCAGGACCGCCGCATCTCCCGCCTGGAAAGCGGCGCCGGATAGCTCTCTCGCGGCCCAGCAAAGACCAGTTCGATGCTACCCTTTGCGCAGAGGGCATCGTGAAGGCTTTCGCCATCTCCATCATCCGCGCCCTGCGCGAGCACGGCCATCAGGCCTACCTCGTCGGCGGATGCGTGCGCGATCTCCTTCTCGGCCGCGAACCGGCTGACTACGACATCGCCACCAGCGCCATGCCGGATGAAGTCATGCGTATCTTCCCCGAAACTTATGCGGTGGGAGCGCAGTTCGGTGTGGTTCTGGTGCCAGACGCCGGCGGACATACCATCGAAGTCGCCACTTTCCGCTCCGATATTGGCTACTCCGATGGCCGCCATCCTGACGAAGTCTGCTTTACACAAGATCCGCGTGAGGACGTGCAGCGCCGCGATTTCACCATCAATGGCCTGTTGCTCGATCCCATTTCCAATGAAGTTCTCGACTACATCGGCGGCCAGGATGATCTCAAGGCAAAGCTCATCCGCGCCATCGGCGACGCCGCGCTGCGCTTTGCCGAAGACAAGCTGCGCATGTTGCGCGCGGTACGCTTTGCCGCCCGCTTCGGATACGAAATCGAGCCCTCGACCTTCGCCGCCATCCAGAAGCTTGCGCCGCTGATCCATCAGGTTTCGCGCGAGCGGGTGCGTGGCGAACTCACCAAAATGCTTACGGAAGGGCATGCGCGGGAAGCTTTTTTATTGCTCGATGAAACCGGCCTGCTGCACCAAGTGCTGCCAGAGATCGAAAACATGAAGGGTGTGGAGCAACCGCCGCAGTTTCATCCCGAGGGCGACGTCTTCGTGCATACGTTGCTGCTGCTGCAAAATCTGCCGCAGCCTTGCCCTGCGACACTCGCCTGGGGCGCACTGTTGCACGATGTCGGCAAGCCGCCCACCTTTCGCATCGCTCCCGACCGCATCCGCTTCGATGACCACGCCAAGGTCGGGGTGAAGATGGTGGAGGCGATCTGCCAACGCTTGCGATTTTCTAAAAGCGATAGCGAGCAGATTCTGGCTCTCGTCGAAAATCACATGCGCTTCATGCACGCCATGCGAATGAACCAGTCCACACTTAAGAAATTCATGCGCCTGCCGCATTTTCAGCAGCACCTCGAACTGCACCGTCTGGATTGCCTGGGCAGCCATGGCAGCCTGGGAGCCCACGATTTCCTCCGCGAGAAGCTGGCCGAGACGCCGCCAGAAGTCATGCATCCCGCGCCGCTCATCACTGGCGACGATCTAATCGCAGCGGGATACAGGCCGGGTGCAATCTTCAAAGAAATTCTCGGCGCCGTGGAGGATGGACAACTGGAGGGCAGCCTGCGCGATCATCAGCAAGCCATGCAATTCGTGCAGCAGGAATTCCCGCTCGACCCGGCATGATTCTTCAGCCTGGTTGTTACAGCTGAATCTTCGAAAACAAGTATGCCCCCAGGAAAAGAAACGCCGCGGCCAGCAATCCCAGCAGCGTAAAATCCCAGGCGAAGCCAAAGTGCGAAGATCCGATCAGCGCGCCGCGCAACGCGTCCACCCCATAGGTGAGCGGATCAAGCCGCGTGATCACAGCCATCGCCTTGGGCAAATTGGTCAGCGGGAAAAGCGCGCCGGAGAGAAAGAAAATTGGCAAGACCATAAAGTTCATGATCAGCTGAAACCCCTGCATGTCCTCGATCGTCGAGCCAATGGAAGTGCCCAGCGCGGCAAACACGATCGCAATCAGTGCCATGCACAAGAAGGCGAGGGGAATCTGCACCAGGTGCGCCGGGCGAAAACCGGCGATCAGGCAGACCACGAGAATCAGCGTCCCCTGAATGACCGCAACCGTCGCCCCGCCCAGGGTTCGGCCCAGCATGATCTCGATGCGCGGCACCGGCGCGACCAGCGTCTCTTTGAGAAATCCGAATTGCCGGTCCCATAGCATGGCGATTCCCGAGAACACGCTGCTGAACAGGATGGTCATACCGATCACCCCGGGAGCCACAAATTGCAGATAGCTGCCGTTGCCGGCGCGTCGAAATACCGGCCCCAGCCCGAAGCCAAGGGCCAGCAGGTAGAGCACGGGTTGGCCGAGCGAGGCCACGATCTGCACTCGCGAACGGACGTAGCGCTTCAACTCCCGCAGCCACAAAATGTAGATTGCGCTCATCGCCGTCCCCACATTTTCGCCACCTGCCGCATCTTGTCCACGCTGGTGGCGCTCTCGTCGCGAATCGAAGAGCCGGTGAGCGCCAGAAAGGCCTGCTCGAGTGATTCGCTGTTGGTCTGCCGTTTCAATTCCTGCGGCGTGCCCTGCGCCACAATGCTGCCATGATCGATGATGGCGATCCGGTGGGCCACGCGGTCGGCTTCATCCATGTAATGAGTGGTGAGAAACACCGTGACCTGCTCGGTTTCATTGAGGCGTTTCACGTGCGTCCACAGCTGGTTGCGGGTCTGCGGATCGAGACCAAGCGTAGGCTCATCGAGAAAAAGAATCTTGGGCGTGTGCAGAAATCCGCGCGCAATTTCCAGGCGCCGCTTCATGCCTCCGGAGAATGTCTTTGCATAGTCGTCCCGTCGTTCCCAAAGCTCAAAAAGCTTTAGCAGCTCTTCAATGCGATCCGCCCGCTGCTTGCGCGGAACTTTGTAGAGCACGGCATGCAACTCCATGTTCTCGTACGCGGTCTGCTCAATATCCAGGCTGGGATCCTGAAATACGATTCCGAACTTCTGGCGCGCTTCATTGCGCTGCGCGGCCGGGTCGAGGCCATCCAATTCAATTTTGCCGCTGTCTGGACGCAGCAGGGTGGTGAGCATTTTGATGGTGGTGGTCTTCCCCGCACCGTTGGGGCCGAGAAAGGCAAATATCTCGCCTTTATCGACTTCAAAGGAAATATCATTGACGGCAACGAACTCACCGAATTTCTTGCACAAATGATCGGCTCGAATCAATGGACTACTCCGGGTGATGGTTAGGAAACGTTCGGTTCAGCAATACAAGAGTGCACAACTTCCGAGCTGCAAGCAGCGGGCCATCATTGGTTTCCTTGGCTGGAATCAGCCGTCAACGCCTTCAGAAAGCGGTAATAGAAATCCACCGCGTTGAAAAACGACGCCACTCTTACCCGCTCGTCATCGCCATGCGAACGGTCGTCACCGCGATCGATGGCCTCGCCGGAAACGTCGTAGGACGGGATTCCGGCGGCGTCCACATAAATGTCGTCGGAGGCGCCGGTCGCCATCTCGGGAATGACGGGGATGCCCGGCCACATCTCCTGCGTGGCTTTACGCAACGCCTGCATGACATCCGGCCGCAAGGGCGGCGGAGGCATCGCCCGGCGGTCGGGAGTCTGTTGGGGAAGATTGCCGGCGTCGTCCATATAGCGCACCGTGATCTCGGGGTCGGCCAGAATGCGAATCAGCGTCTGCCGAATGTCTTCGAGCGAGTGCCCCGGCAGAATGCGGCAGTTTACGATCGCCGTGGCGCTTGCCGGCAGCGCGTTATTGGCATGCCCGGCAGCGAGCCGCGTGGCCACGCAAGTGGTGTGCAGCGTGGCATTATCGAGCGGGTCGCGGGAAAGCCGCGCCGCCGCGGCCAGGTCCGGCGGCGTCCGCAGAATCGCCTTCATGTCGGCTGCCCGTGATCCGGTTTCGATTTTCGCTGACGCCTCGTAGTAGGCGCGGGTCACGCGGTTCAGTTCGACCGGAAAATGAAATTGCTCCACACGCGCCAGACCGTCAGCCAGGTGGTAAATGGCGTTATCGGGCACGGGCAGCGAGCTATGGCCGCCCGGGTTGGTCACGCTAAGCTGGTAGTCGCCGTAAAGCTTCTCGGTCGCGTCGGTTTCGAGTGACACAGCTTTACCCTTTTCCGCCTGCACGCCGCCCCCGTCGGGGTTGAGCGCGAACTCGGCGTCAATCAGCTGGCGATGATTCGCGACCAGCCAATGCACCCCATTCGATTTGCCGCCCTCTTCATCCGCGGTCAGGGCAAGAATGATGTCGCGGTCGGGGACGTATCCCTCCCGTTTGAAGCGGATGAGCGTCGTCACCATGACGGCATCGCCATCCTTCATGTCTTCCGTACCGCGGCCGTAGTAGTAGCCGTCTTTCTCCACCAGTTGAAACGGGTCGGTGCTCCAATCGGCGCGGCGGGCTTCGACGACGTCAAGATGGCCGATCATCAGCACCGCTTTGTGCCGGCCGCTGCCATGCAAGCGAACGACCAGATTCTTTTTGCGGACGTCGGTGTCAGGGCCGAGCAGATGAAGGTCGCCGGGGGCAAAGCCGGCGTCGCGAAAGCGTTGCGCCATGGCCTCGGCCGCGGCCGTCACAGTTCCGCTCGAGTCCGTGGTGTTGATTTCGATGAGCTGCTTGAAAATCTCATAAGCCAGCTTGTGGGTGCTCTCATCAAGCTGAGCGAATGCCGCGAGGATCAGCGTCAACCCAAGTAGGCCGTACTTCAAGCAGGCTCCTTCGACCGGTGTGTGAAACTAAGTTACCAGATCGAGTGCAGCGCAGGAGACTGCGATACTATCCCATTGAGTAGGTTGCTCGCACCCGCCTGGAGCGGCGCAGGTAGAAATACCACAGCAACGTAAATGCGACCGGAGTGGTGATGTGGAACCAGGCCATCATGGCGAATTCATCCGGGGGATTGGGCCGGGTAAGAAAGAGCCAGAAGAGAAAATATGCGATATTTCCGGTCAGGTAGGTCGCGAGAAAATTTTTCGCGAACCGGACCGCATGGGGTTTGATCGTCCAGAGTTTCAGCCCAGCAATCACGCTGAACACCGCCAGGCCGGCGAACACGGCACAATACACGGTGAGGGCCAAAGTCTCAGTGAAATGCGGCGATCTCACCAAGACCGGGATCGTCCGCCAGCCCACTGCGTAGAGCATGCTGGCAGGAAAGAACACAGTCAAAATCAGGCAGAGCAGCAGCAGCCAGCCGCTTACCGCCGGGGCAATCGCGACGCCGACGCTTGGCTCGGAACTCACTGCCATATTCCCTTCGATGCCGAAGCGCGCCGGAATGTTGATCGGCGATTGGACGGCTTGAGTTGCAAGGGCATGAACCTGAAGCCCCTTTACCAGATCAGAGAAAGTTTCTCAGCGCTTCGGTGGTTTCTTTGGGCCGCTCTTCCATCAACCAGTGCCCGGTGTCTTTCAGCACAATCACCTTCACATCGGTCGCGACCAGCCTGGCTTGTTCTCCCAGCACTTCTCCATTCGCCTTCTCGCCGCCGATGGTCAGCACCGGCATGGTCAACTGGGTTTGCGAGAGCTGCGCAAAGTCTTTTGCTGCCTGCAGGAACGAAACAAAATATTCCCACCCGGCGTGCATTCGTCCCGGCCGGGAATACGCCAGCACGTAAGCCTGGCGGGTCGCTTCCGGAATGGAATGATTCTTATCGGCCGCGAAATCATTCCAGAAATAATCGAAGTAAGTACGCTCGCGTCCCTGAACCAGAGCCTCGGGCGTCGGCCCGTTAAAGCGGAAGTGCCAGATGTTCGGGTTGTTATAGACCGCCTCCCAACCCGTTACGCCGGGCAGGAAAGCATCCATCAGCGCCAGCTTGCTGACCTCCGCGGGAAACTGTGCGGCGTAGGCGTAGGCGACCATCAGGCCGATATCGTGTCCGACGACTTCGGCTTTCGTCACGCCCAGTGACTTGACCAGGTCGTGAATGCGCACGGCGGCACTTTTCATATCCAGACCATCCGCGGGAATGTCTGAGTCGCCAATCCCTGGCAAATCTGGGGCGATCACCGTAAAGCGCTGCGCCAGCAGAGGCATGATCGGCCGCCACATCAGCGAAGTCTCGGCATAGCCGTGCAACAATAGGAGCGCCGGACCGCTGCCGGCAGTCAAATAATGCAGTTTGACTCCGTTGACTTCGGCTTTGCGGGAAGCAATCGCGTTGTGCGAATCTGCCTGAGCCTGAGTAGAGAATCCGGAGAACAGAACGAGCAACCCAAGCGCCATCATGCCAAGAGCATGTTTCATGAGGAGCCCCTTTTCGAGCTTACGAGTATTTCGGACTATAGCAGTATGAAATGAAAGCAGAATAGAGTCCCTTATTGAGTTGGTGCCCTGGAAATACAAATGGAAGATTTCGTATTGCAAGGTCAACATATTCGCCTCGAACCGTTGGGGCATGGTCACCTTATGGGTCTGGCCGCGGCGGCGGCGGAGGATCCGTCGCTCTACCAATGGAGTCCGGTACCACAGGGTGAAGCTGCGGTCAGGCAATATGTGGACACGGCTCTGGCGTGGCGGGATGCGGGAACGGCGGTTCCTTTTGCCATCGTTCGCGCCGCAGACGGCGAAGCGGTCGGCTGCTCGCGCTTTTTCAACCTGGAACGGTGGAACTGGCCGGCCAGTCATGCGTTGCATGGACATGAGACGCCCGATGCCTGCGAGATTGGTTACACCTGGTTGGCGCGTTCGGCCATCCGCACCGCCGCCAACACCGAAGCCAAACTGCTGATGCTGCGGCATGCCTTCGAAGCCTGGAGGGTGTTGCGGGTTTGTCTTCACACCGATGTGCGCAATCAGCGCTCCCGTGCCGCCATTGAACGCATGGGAGGAAAATTCGAGGGGGTGCTGCGGGCGCATCGCATGGCGGCCGATTGGATTCCGCGCGATTCGGCCCGCTTTTCCATCGTGTGCGCAGAATGGCCGGAGGTGCAGCGGCGGCTGGCAGGCTTTCTGGAGCGCGGCGCGGAGGGTCAAAATCATGCAAAATAGCTAAAAAAATGGCAAAAACGACTTTTTGGGAAAATCTTGTCAAGCCCCCAAAACGCGGTTTTTTTGATCAAGTCTCTGAAAACAAGCCGAATATATTGGGAATTATATACTTGACAAACCTTGTTCAAAAGTTAGACCACTTTGAGGGATACAAATGAAACTCGACCGGAATTTAGAGAACGTCTTGTCATTCATGGAAAGAAACGTTGAAAGCAGGAAATTGCTTTCAATAGCAGAGGCGATAGGTCTCCTTGCGCCTGTTCTATGGGCAGACGTTGGAGAACTCAAGTCGGACCGATTGGTCTCCCTTAGCGAATGTAACCGTGAGCAACTATCAACTGCCAAACAATCTGCCCTTGGGCCGCCGTGTGCACATGATGGTTCTGAGGTGGCAGGGGATAGTTGCTAACCGAAGTCATTTCGTGCCCGCATTTGGTGCAGCGATAGATTCCGGAGTACGGCGTGGTGGTGCCGGGATGATAGGTCTGGTCATACGCGGCCTTGTTTGCTTGGGCGAGGAACTGGGGGTACTTATATTCGGCCATGTTCTGACTCCTCTGGATTAGTTGGATTTATTCCAAAGACTGGGATCGTGAACCACGAGGGATCGGCCCGAGGGGAAGACGATCTTTATACGAGGAATTTTAGAAATTGACAAACCTCTCGATATATTTGGACCACTTTGTCCATTTACTGGATAAAGTATCCACGCATATTGAGAGGTGTAAGAGATGGTCAGGCCGTCTTATTCGACCAGAGCTAGAAAGCGAATTTGGCTCGAATGGAAGTCTTCGGCAAGCGGTCGAAGAGCGCCGTTCACTATTGCCGTGCTGGTGTTAGCCGTGGGATGGCTATACAGCTCGTTTTATCTCCACAAGGAGTTCGCAGAGAATCTGAAGATTGGCCTTATTTGCTCGTGTGGGTCATATGCGATCTGGTTGCTGGGAATGCTAGTTTTTCACGCTCTGCGCGTACCTTGGCTGTTGGACGCAGATGCGGGCGTTCTAATCAATCAGCAGGAAGACAGAGCGCAAACGGCAGAAAGCAGTTTGGCCAAGATTGAAGGGGATCGGCAAAAACACGCGGATTTCGCCAAGCTAATGGAAGCGGGCGTTGATTTGTCTGCTGAGATCGCCGCGTGCCACACGGATGCGGAGTTTGTGGGGTGGAACGGTGCGTTTGACGCGTGGCTCAAAACGGTTCGACAATCTATGCAGGAGATAGGGTTTCCAACCGATGCTGTCGAATTCGTCAGAGCCGGAGAGTATGCGGCATTTGTAAACGGGGTGATTAGCGTTGGCAGTAGACAAGAGGAAAGACCGCATAATCGAGAAACACCAGAGAGTATTTGGCCGATTTCGTAAAGCGCAGACTTCCGTAAACGTGGTTTGTCGAGGATGTTTTCGCACGGATTTCTGAGCGTTATAATTACCAATTATGCCCTCAACAAGGCCCAAACCTAAGCGCACGTATAACAAGCCAATATCGCTACATCCGATGAAATTTGAGATGACGGTTAAACGGCTGTTAAAGGCAAAACCTACCAACGATAACGGCAAGAAATCCTCGAAATAATTTCCACCGATTGCTTCTGGCTCCGCTTTGCACAACTTGCTCCTGCAAGATAAACGGCGTAAATTCTCCGCGTCCCTGAATGTATTTCGGGGTGCACGGAGGTGTAGCGATGATGGACCTTGTCTTAACGATAGGGGAGCTTGCGGTGTTCCCTTTTGCGATGGCCGCAATTGAAAATATTGGCAGCTAAGGTTCTTGACACGGCATGGGAGCGGAAGCTCTTTATAGGTGTCTTTACGATCCTTTTCGTTTTTGGAGTACTTATATCTGCAATTCGAGAGACGAGAGTATCCCGAATGGAGAAACATGCGTAGCCAAACGATTGATAACATGTATGGCCAAATTCAAACGCTTGTAGGAGCCATTGCCCATCCGTCTCCTAATCAAGAGCACCAGCAAATATTCGATGCTTTACACGCAATGGCAGAAAAGCTGAAAATATCGCCTCCAGTCATCGTGAAACCGCCACCTGCGTCGCCGACGCCAGAGCAGGCACTTCATGTGATGCCCAACCAACAATTACGTGATTACACAACGGCGATGGCTAACAAAATGCGCGATTTTGAGACCCAATTTCGAACGTCGCAGATCAATGCTGAACTGGCAAGACAGCAAATACAGACCAGCGATCGCGACCAGCTACAGCAGATCTGGACTCAGCAGACCCAAGACATAATTAGAGCTAACGAAGAGCACGAGAATCAATTCAAGAAGCAGCTTTGGGGAAATGCTTATGCTCTGCTGAACCGAGCTTTTACTGCGGTTAAAGCAAGCAGGAATTATCGCCCCAACCATGCCGATCGGCCCGCAAGCGGACGCCACGATTACCCTCGATGAGGGACGACTACTGGGACCAGAACCGATTACCGATGCGGCAAATTACCTGAACTTCTTGCTAGGGCGCTGCCGGCATGAAATGTTAGGCCGCTTTTTGTACTCTAGTTTATCCGACGCAATCAGTTTGAGCATGGTGTCACGGAAGTGCTTAAATAAAAAACCCCGCCGAAGCGGGGCTGGGACATCAGAATCATAACGAACCGATTCGTAATCCTACATTCCCAGATGCTTCATCAGGAATAATCCCGTCTGAATGATCTGAAGGAATTTGCCAAAGCAGTTTAACGCCTTGAGCAATGTGTCCATCCAAGCGGTTCTTTGCGTTGGTGGGGAATCCGGTCGAAGGTGAACGCGATTCCGGTCTGAAGGCGAACACCATTCCGTTGTGAATCCGAACGCGATTCCGGTCTGAAGGCGAACACTGATTCCGGTGGAAAGGCGAACAGTTTTTGCTGTTCACCGGAATGGCGTTCGGCTTGGAGCGGAAGGTTTTTCACGAGCAGCAGTCGTCGCAGTGACGCTGGACAATAACCCGGCATTGAAACTCCATAAATAAAGGAGAACAGGGTGCCGGCCAGGAGATTGTCCATGCGGAAAACAAAGGAAGTCCTACGGTTACGGTTTGAGTTGGGGCTAGGGCAGCGACAGATTGCGCGCAGTTGCGGGATGGGGCTGAGCACGGTTCACGAGTATCTGGAACGGGCGGTGGCGGCGGGGATCGGTTGGCCGTTGCCCACAGGCTGGAGCGAAGAGGAACTGGAAGCCAAGCTGTTTGGGAACCCACCCGTCCTGGCCAGAGGAATGCGGCAGAGGCCGCAACCGGATTGGAAAACTATTCATGAGCAACTCCAGCAGCATCGCCATCTGACCTTGCAGTTGTTGTGGGAGGAATACCGGCAAGCGAATCCCGAGGGGTATGGCTACAGTTGGTTTTGCGAGTGCTATCAGCACTGGCGGCGGCACCTGGATGTGGTGCTGCGCCAGGAACACAAGGCCGGGGAAAAGATGTTCGTGGACTGGGCGGGGGCAACCATCCCGGTGTATGACGCCACGACGGGGCAAGCCTGGCCAGCATCGCTGTTTGTTTCCGTCTTGGGAGCCAGTTCCTACACCTACGCGGAAGCGACTCGCGATCAGCAGTTGGAAGCCTGGATCCAGGCGCACATCCACGCGCTGGAATTTTTCGGGGGAGTGCCGACTCTGGCGGTTCCGGATAACACGAAGACTGCCGTCACCCGAGCCTGCCGCTACGATCCTGATCTGAATCCCACCTATCAAGAGTTTGCGGTGCACTATGGGATGGGAGTGGTGCCCGCTCGTCCGTACAAGCCCCGCGACAAGGCCAAAGTAGAAAGCGGAGTGCAAGTCGTCGAACGCTGGGTTGTAGCGGCGCTGCGGAATCGGAAGTTCTTTAGCCTGCCGGAACTCAACCAGGCGATCCGCGAGTTGCTGGTGGGACTGAACCAGCGGCCTTTCCGCAAACGGGACGGATCGCGGGCCAGTCTGTTTCACAGCTTGGAGAAGGCAGCTCTGACACCATTGCCGGCCGAGCGCTTCGACATGAGTCAGTGGTCGCGGGCCACGGTCAACATCGATTACCACATTGCCTTCGATGGGAACTTTTACAGTGTACCGTACGCTTTGGTGCAGCAGGCGGTGGAAGTCCGCTCCACCCCGACCACGGTGGAGATCTTCCACAAGGGCAACCGGATCACTTCCCATCTGCGCAATCGCGGGCGTGGTCAAGCCATCACCCAGAACCAGCACCGTCCCAAGAGTCATCAGGCCCATCTGCAATGGCCGCCCTCGCGGATGGTGAACTGGGCACGCAGCATCGGTCCCAATACGGCGCAGTTGTTCGAACGAATCCTGAACGACAAGCCTCACCCGGAGATGGGCTACCGCTCCTGTCTCGGCATCATTCGCTTGGCGCAACAGTACTCCTGGCAGCGCGTGGAAGCAGCGGCGGAACGGGCGCTCCTTGCCCAGGCCTGTCGCTATCAGAGTGTGAAGTCAATCTTGAAGAACTCGCTCGACGCGGTTCCCTTATCTCCACCACAACCCGGCTCCCCACCCTTGACCCATGACAATGTCCGCGGTGCCGAGTACTTCGACCAAGGGGGACGGACCTCATGCTAAACCAACCGATGATGGAAAAACTGCTAGCCATGCGGTTGCAAGGCATGGTGGAAGCTTTGCAGGCGCAGGAGCAAGATCGGGCCGTCAACGAGCTGAGCTTCCTAGAACGGCTCGCGCTGCTGGTCGATCAACAATGGAACTGGCGCGAGAATCAGGCGCTGGGGCGAAGACTGAAAGCGGCCAAGCTGAGGGGACCGGCCTGCGTGGAGGACATCGACTATCGGGCCGCACGTGGCCTGGACAAGACGGCGGTGCGTGCTCTGGCAAAAGACTCCGCCTGGGTCCGCAATCACGAGAACATTTTCGTATTGGGTCCGACCGGCGTGGGCAAGAGCTTTATCGCTTTGGCCCTGGCGCAGAAAGCCTGTCGCGACGGCCACTCGGCTCTTTATCTGCGGGCGGCAGCCTTGCTGCGGGAGTTGGCCCTGGCCCGCGCCGACGGGAGCTTGCGCCACCTCCTCGCACGACTGAGTCGCATCGACGTTCTGGTCATCGATGACTGGGCCATGGCCCCGTTGAATGAAAGCGAGCGTCGCGAAGTCTGGGAAATCTGCGAGGATCGCTACCAGACCCGTTCCACCATCCTGACTTCTCAACTCCCGGTCTCGCGCTGGCACGAGCAGATCGGCGATCCCACCATCGCCGATGGTATCCTCGACCGTTTGGTGCATAACGCCCATCGCATCGAGATGCGCGGAGAGTCCATGCGCAAAAAACGCAATCCACCACCAGATGAAAACAAGGAATGAGTCCCTCTCTACATCAAGGAAGCAGGGCCAAAGGGGCTGCCGCCCCTTTCCCCTGCACCCAAATCCCCGCTGAACCGCTCCTCTGCTTCGCTCCGGATACTTTCAGTTGACGATGCCGAACACTTCCTGCACAATTATTACGCCAGCGTCGCTTCGCTCCGACTGCTGTTCACCTTCGCTCCGGAATGCCGTTTGGCTTCCCTCCGGAATCGATGTTTACCTTCACCGGAATACCCACGTTGGATGGTTTTCAGAATTGGACATCTTTTCTCCAATCTAAGGAGCGATGTTCTGAGACTCGCTCCTCAGACGGGATTGTACTTAGAACGGCAGTTGCTTCTGTGGTTTCGTATCCCGGTATTTCAGACGCTTTCCGACCGTCCCTTTGATCGCCAGCAATGACCGTTCGTCGTCCTTGATCTTGCGTGCGTTGTACCGGAAATCAAACTCCGACAGGTAGCGGTGAAGGTGCTTGCGGCCTACGTGGTGATAGACCCCATGAATGCCCCTTTTCAGGTTGGCAAAGTATCCCTCAACCGTGTTTGTGGAGATTCTACGGCCCCCTACGTGGACAGAATACTTCTTGTCCTTGTGCCGGATCACATCATGGTTAGGAAACGAATCCCGGCAAAAGTAGTAGACCGTGGCTTCATCCGTGTTCAGAACTGAACCCTGAGCAATCGTTTCTTGCATGATGGGCTTCAGGTTATCTACGGTCACACGATCTACCGTCGTTGACCGCACACGGCCTTCGCCTTTCACTAGGCTGCGCTCTACCATCGAAACCACGGCAGTTTTCTTGCTGCGGGCCTGCGAGGGGTGTCCGGGATTGCCCCGTTCCTTCCCGCCGATGTAGGTTTCATCGACTTCAACCGTTCCGCTAAACTGCGACAGGATGGAGTCTTGGGACATGGCTTCGCGGATACGGTGCGTCATAAACCACGCACTCTTGTAGGTAATCCCGAGCATCCGATGAAGCTGGTGGGAACTCATACCCTTCTTGCTGGCACAGAGGAAATGGATCGCCATAAGCCATTTATTGAGCGGGATGTGGCTGTCCTCAAAGATCGTGCCCACGGTGACCGAGAATTGCTTCTGGCAACCCCGGCACTTCCAAACACCGTCCCGGACAGGCTTCTTGGATTCCGGCTGCGCTTCTAGGCGATAGGCTTCGCCCACAACCCCGCAATGCGGGCAAACAACCCCGTCAGGCCAACGCTGCTTTTCAAGAAACCGCCGCGCCTGAGGTTCATCCGAGAAATTCTGAGCAACTGTATGGAGGTTCATATGTTTCCTAAATTCGATATGCGCGACATCACCAGAAGGTCGCTTATTCGTTTGGCAAAGAAGCGATTACTGAGCGAAGCCGCTGAAGACTCTCTTCAACACCGGGTCGAACGGAATCCCGAAATGTGTCAATCTCTCCGGGCTTCAGAACTTTGCGATCTATTAGGCATACTTCCAGAGAATCTAGACTCAGAGCTAGATTCTGGAGGATTTCGGCAACTTCTTTCAGAGCCGTCTTAGTCGTTCTCGCCATTTTCCGGCCTCCGATCTTAGGCAAGTGTACGGAAACTGAACAAGGTTTGTCAAGTATATAATTCCCAATATATTTGTCCCGAGCATGTCCCATTTTCCCTATCAAACTTGCTATGCTGGAAGTATAGGAATTGAGGCCGTTAGCTGTCAGCCTTTGACCGTTAGCTTTGGACCGTCAGAGCAAAGGGCCAGGAGCTTATAGCTAGCGGCGTTTTTTTATGAAGGTCACGGAAAAAGACGTAGCCTACGTGGCGGGGCTGGGCAATGTGGAGCTGACGGCCGAGGAGAGCGTTCGCATGGTGCGCGACTTGAACGCGATTTTGGGCTACATCGACACCTTGAATGAGCTGGATACGGCCAACGTGCCCCCCATGGCGCAGGTTTCCGACAAGTATGGGGTGGATGCGGCGAAGCAAGGCAGCGAGCGTTTTGCCTACGCCAGCCGGGAGGATATTCTCGAGGGATTGCGCAAATCGTTGCCGCACGATGTGGCGTTGGCGAATGCGCCCGAGTCGGACGGGACATTCTTCAAAGTGCCCAAGGTGATCGAGAGATAGCTCCCCGCTGCTGGCCGTTGGCCTTTAGCCCCAGGGTTTTAGCTGCACCGCTTGATGCTTGTCATTCCGAGCCGGCTCGCAGGCGCGGAGCGCCGAGAATGTGCGAGGAATCTGCTTTTCGGGGTTCGTTTCAAAAAATCAGATTCCTCGTCACTGCGTTCCTCGGAATGACAAGTAGGTAAAAGTTCTTAGACCATGGATCTGAATTTACCCACCATCGATGCGGCGCGCAGCGCGGTGCAGGAGCGCAGGACGACAGCCGTTGCGCTGGCCGAGGCGTATTACGCAAAGATTCAGCACGATGACCCGAAGATCGGCGCGTATCTGACGCTCTCGA
Source organism: uncultured Acidobacteriaceae bacterium (assembly GCA_963834075.1). Lineage (GTDB taxonomy): Bacteria > Acidobacteriota > Terriglobia > Terriglobales > Acidobacteriaceae > PALSA-270. The sequence goes on along the minus strand of CAWIAH010000002.1, from coordinate 126,235 downwards.
TGGACCGCGCCATGGAGAAAGCCATCGCCATGGATGCGCTGGCGGCCAAAGGCGAGAAGCTGCCGCCGCTGGGCGGGGTGCCGGTGGGGATCAAAGATGTGATGGTCACCAAAGGCGTGCGTTCGACGGCGGGATCGAAGATTCTGGGCAACTATGTTCCGCCGTATGACTGCACGGCGGTGGCGCGATTGGAGGCCGCGGGGGCGGTTGTCCTGGGAAAGCTCAATTGCGATGAGTTCGCCATGGGATCATCGAATGAGAACTCAGCGTTCAAGCCGGTGCACAATCCGCGCGACCTGAGCCGCGTGCCGGGCGGATCATCCGGCGGATCGGCAGCTTGTGTGGCCGCCGATATGGCGGTGGTGGCATTGGGATCGGATACCGGCGGCTCGATTCGGCAGCCGGCCTCATTCTGCGGAGTGGTGGGATTGCTGCCGACGTATGGACGCGTGTCGCGCTATGGATTGATTGCATTCGCCTCGTCGCTCGATCATATTGGACCGCTGGCGAAGACGGTGAAGGACGCGGCGATTGTGCTGCGCACCATTGCCGGGCGCGATCCCATGGATTCGACTTCGGCGGAGGTGCCGGTGCCGGATTATGTGGCTGAGATTGAGAAGCCGGTGAAGGGCATGAAGATCGGCATCGCCAAAGAGTATTTTGGCGAGGGCCTCGACCCCGAAGTGAAGAAAGCGGTGGAGGCGGCGATTCAGAAGCTGGCGAGCCTGGGCTGCGAGGTGGTGGAAGTTTCGTTGCCGCATACGAAGTATGCGGTTCCGGCGTACTACATTGTGGCGACGGCGGAGGCATCGTCGAACCTGGCGCGGTTTGATGGAGTGCGCTATGGCCTTCGCGCAAAAGACGCGCGGACGCTGAGCGATATGTATCGCAAGAGCCGCGATGAAGGATTTGGCGCCGAGGTGAAGCGGCGCATCATGTTGGGAACGTATGCGCTGAGCGCGGGCTACTACGATGCGTACTACCTGAAGGCGCAAAAAGTGCGCACGCTGCTGGCGCAGGATTTTGTCGAGGCGTTCCAGAAAGTGGATGCGATCATGACGCCGACCAGCCCGACGGCGGCATTCAAGTTGGGCGAAAAAGTGGACGACCCGCTGGCTATGTATCTGGCGGATATCTACACGGTGACGGCGGATCTGGCGGGTATTCCGGGGATCTCGATCCCGTGCGGCGAGACTTCGGAGAAGCTGCCGATTGGATTGCAGATTTTAGGGAAGCACTTCGATGAAGCGACGATTCTGCGGGTGGCGCATGCGTATGAAAAAGCGGTAGCGTAAGTTAGAGTTCGGATTTTTTCGATGCCGTGATCGCGAGGGCGATTGCGGCATTTGTGTTTTGGGGATGGGTAGCGGCGGAGCTGGCTCCGCCGTTTGGCTTCTGCGGCCCTTCCGGGCCGCATGGACGGGGCAGGCCCCGTCCCACACAAGTGAATAAGTTTTGCACGCGGGGCGGACGAAATGTCCGCCCTAATTTTTTGGTGGAAAGAGAAAAGCGCAGATTCCTCCCTTCGGCTTCGCCCAGGGCCGGCTCTGCGAAAGTCGCTCGGAATGAGAAGAAAAACATAAGGAGACAAGGAGACCCATATGGAAATGAACTTGAGAGTGAATTCGAAGACGAAGGTTGTTCTTGCGGGTGTGTTGTGCGTGGTCATGGCAACTACGGCATGCACATCGCAGTGGATCAGCGTGGCATTGGCCGACTTGCCCGTGCTTACGCAGATGGCGTTGAACATCGCAACGCTGATCACTACCCTGCAATCCGGGCAGCAGATCAGCACGACGGATGCTGCGGCGATTCAGAGCATCTCGACGGAAGCGAGCAAGGACCTGAATCTGCTGCAAACGCTCTACAACCAATACAAAGCAGCGCCCGATGCGGGGACGCTGCAGAAAATCCAGAGCACGATTTCGACCATCAACCAGAACCTGCCGGCGCTGCTGGCGGCGGTGCATGTGAGCGATCCGGTGCTGGCGGCACGGGTTACGGCGGGAGTGAACCTGATTCTGACCACGGTGCAGAGCTTCTCCGCGCTGATGCCAGCGACGGTGAACACGGCGCGCAAGGTGGCGGGGCAGAAGCTGGCGATCCCCCACGCGGCCGAGCTGAAAAAGCAGTGGAACCAGCAGGTGTGCGCGCCCACGGGAAAAGCGGCGATGGATGCGGCTTTTGCGGGGTGCGAGCTGAAGTGAGCGTACCTGGCCCCACCCTCTCGCAGAAATCGCGAAAAGGATGGGGCACCGGCTGCGGTGAGGCGTTTAACCGGAGTAATTTTGGGTTCGGTGGTATCCCACCCTTCGAACACCGCGAAGGGTGGGGCATCCGGCTTCAACACAGGGAACACCGAAGGCAGTTGCAGAACGCCGCAATTTGTTTGCGGGTAGAGATGTTTCGACTGCGCTCAACATGACAATGCTTTTATGGAGATGACAATGAGTTTACCGGTGATTGCAGTGACCAATGTTTCCACATGCCTGCAAGACGAGCAAGTGGAGGCAGTGCTGCCGGCGTTGCAGCGGCAAGTGAGTGAAGATTTCAAGCCGTACTGGAATCTTGATTGTGGGCTGACGTTTCTGCCAAAGCAGCAGACGCTCACGGCGGGATGGTGGCAGATTGTAGTGATGGACGATCCGGATCAGGCGGGGGCGCTGGGCTATCACGAGGTGAGTTCGCAGGGCACGCCGCTGGGCAAAGTGTTTGCGAAGCTTGATTTGCAGATGGGCGCATCGTGGACGGTAACGCTGTCGCACGAATTGCTGGAGATGCTGGCCGATCCGTGGATCAACTGGTGCGCACAGAGTCCGGAGGGAGAGATTTATGCGCTGGAAGTCTGCGATGCGGTCGAAGCAGATGGGTTGGGATATGAGATTGACGGCGTGCTGCTCTCGGATTTCGTAACGCCGGGGTGGTATGAGCCGACAGAAGCGGATCGCATGGATTTTCAGCGGCGGGTGTCGAAACGATTGCAGTTGGGAGCGGGAGGGTATGTGTCGGTGCTGGATCCGGCGAAGGGGTGGACGCAAATTTCGGCGCAGGGCGTCGGTGGTCCGGAGGCGCCGGTGGGAAGCCGGCGATGGAGACGGATGATGGGCAGGGAGGAGTGGGAAAGAAGTGAGAGGTAGGGGCATGGAGCAGTAATGAAGACAGCCGAGGGCGGCTGTCTCTACGTGAGTTTGGGAAGGACGAATCGAAGACCCGTCCCCACACAGCACTTACGGCAGCAGCAGAAGCTTGCCGGTGGTTTTGCGGCCTTCGAGGTCGCGATGGGCTTGCTGGGCTTCGGCCAGCGGATAGGTGTGCTCGATGTGCAACTTCAACTTGCCGGAGGCGATCATGCCGAAGACCGCGCCGGAGCGGGCGAGCAGCTCGGATCTGGTGGCGGTGAAGTGAGCGAGAGTGGTGCGGGCGAGAAATAGCGATCCCTTTTGCCCAAGTACGGCGGGATCAACTGGAGGAACCGGCCCACTGGAGGCGCCGAAGTGCACGAGGGTCCCTCGCGGGCGAAGCACGTTCATGCTTTTGTCGAAGGTGGCTTTGCCGACGCCGTCGTATACCACGTCCACGCCTTTGCCCATGGTGAGGCGTTTGGTTTCGGCTTCGAAATCGGTCTGGGTGTAGAGAATGACCTGATCCGCGCCGGCATCTTTCGCGAGTTGAGCTTTCGCTTCGGTAGATACGGTGCCGATGACGCGCGCGCCCAGGTTGTGCGCCATCTGGACCAGCAAAAGGCCGACACCTCCGGCAGCGGCGTGCACCAGGGCGGTGTCACCGGGCTTGAGAGGATAAGTGTCGTGCGACAAGTAGTGTGCGGTCATGCCCTGGAGGATGGAAGCGGCGGCCTGGGTTTCGCTGACGCCTTGCGGAACGGGCACCAGAGCATCGGCGAGGGCGGCGACCTGTTCGGCGTAAGAGCCGAGCACGCCGCTCCACGCGACCCGATCGCCGGGTTTGGCGGATTTGACGTCCTCGCCGACGGCGGTGATGATGCCCGCGCCCTCCTGGCCAGGAACAAACGGCATGGGCGCGGGGTAGCGGCCGGAGCGCATGTTGATGTCAATGTAGTTGACTCCCGCGGCGGAAACTGTGACCAGAGCTTCGTTCCGTTTGGGGTGGGGGACGGGCAGATCCGCTAATTCCATGACTTCGGGGCCGCCGGTGTGCTTAACCTGTATGGCTTTCATGGTGGTTGCGATTCTAGGGCGAGTGCGGTATGGGCGCAAGCGGGCGACTGCCGGACTGCGCTCGGGCGGACAGCCGAGGGCGGCTGTCGCTACGCGAACAACCTTGAAGTGGGCCGATCCGTCCAATGATGAAGAGTCGCTTTGTCCCGGGGATTGGGATTAAGGATTACGAGGGGAGAAACTTTGCCTGTTGCCGGGTGGACAGCCGAGGGCGGCTATGCCTACGTTGACCGAACCGGCAGGAGAATGGCCAGTGACCTGCGGCGAAACTTCTTGTGGCTGAGGCGTGGCCGGAGTATCATGCCCAACCTGTGTCAAAGGTAACCAGCGCAAGGCCTTACAAAGGATTGACCGGCCAAATCTGGCGGGAGTAGGATGCAAAGATTGGCCGGGGTTACAAAGCTTAGTAAGTTATTGGTAAATATGAAGTTTACAAACCATCATCTGGCTATGATCGCGCTGGGCTCGCTGTTTGGCCTCACCGGCTGCCCGAGTTCCAATCCGGTGGCGAGCGCTCCGCCCAAGCAGGCGAACGCGCCGGTGATGAGCGAGAAGACCGCGCCCACTGCCTTTTCCGATGACAAATTGCGGCAATCCGAGAATGTCACTACGGTGCAAAAGGTCGACCCTGCCGATACCTTGATCGCCGGTGTAGAGAAAGAGTTCCAAACCGGGCAGGAGAGCGCGAAAGCGGGAAATACCGACGAGGCACGCCAGCACTTCGATCAGGCATTCGATCTGATGATGAATTCGCCGCTCGATATTTACACCGACGCGCGGCTGGAGGCGGAATTCAGCCGGGTGTTGATGGGGCTGAACGATTTCGAGAAGCAGGAACAGGCGCTCAATTCGGCGGGGACCGATGGCGAGGCGAAAGCGGATACACCTCCGGCGCAGTTGTCCGAGCCGGCGCCGATTGACGAGGCCAATGAAGCGACCGCTCCGGTGGATGCCAGTGTCGAGGCCAAAGCGGCGGCGGAGATCAAGCAGACGCACTCTGACTTGCCGTTGATGATGACCGACTCGGTGGCCGGCTACATCAATTACTTTTCAGGACGAGGGCGAGGGGTGCTGGAGCGAGCGCTGCAGCGGAGCGGGCGTTACGACGCCATGATTCGGGGCACTTTGAAGCAAGCCGGCGTGCCGCAGGATCTGATTTATCTGGCGCAAGCGGAATCTGGATTTCATCCCACGGCGGTCTCGCGCGTAGGCGCGCGGGGAATCTGGCAGTTCATGGCGAGCCGCGGACGCGGCTACGGGCTGGAGCATAGCCTGTGGGTGGATGACCGGCAAGACCCGGAGAAAGCCACGCGGGCGGCGGCGCATCATTTAAAAGATCTTTACGCGGAATTTGGCGACTGGTACCTGGCGATGGCGGCCTATAACTCGGGGCCGGGAACGGTGCAGCAAGCGGTGAAGCGCACCGGCTATGCGGACTTCTGGGAACTCTACAAGCGCGATGTGCTGCCGAAAGAGACCCGCAACTACGTGCCCATTATTCTGGCCGTGACCATCATGGCGAAAAATCCGGCACAGTACGGGCTGGACGACATTGTGCGGGAGAAACCGGTTCCAACCGACACGGTCAAGCTGGATTATCCGGTAGATTTGCGGCTAGTGGCGGAGTGCGTGGGCGCCACGCCGGATGTTTTGCAGGACCTGAACCCCAGCCTGCTGCGCTGGACGACGCCCGCCAATGTCGCATCGTTCGAGTTGCACCTCCCGGCCGGAACGGCGGAGACGTATAACAGCGCGATTGCGGCCATTCCACGGGATATGCGGGTGTGGTGGCGCTACCACAAAGTTGCTCCCGGGGACACGCTGGCTTCGATTGCGCGGACCTATCGCACCACGCCGCAGGCGATCGTGAAAATTAATAGCCTGGAGCGGGATGGGGAGTTGCTGGCGGATACGGCCCTGGTGATCCCGATTACGCCGGGGAAGCACGCGGTTTCAGAGGATTCAGTCAGCTACGCCCGGGCGATTACCCGCTATAAAGTGCGGCGCGGGGATACGGTCAACTCGGTGGCAGATAACTTTGGCGTGCCGGAGACCATGGTACGCCGCTGGAACCACCTGCGCGGCAACAGCGTGATGGGGCGCCACATTTTATACGTACATCTGCCAGTGGCTCCCAATGCCCACGAAGCGGTTCGCTCGACCAACCGTGCCAGGCCCGGAACACGCAAGCCGGTGCAGACGGCTGCTGCAACGACTCCGGTGGTGCGGCATAAAGTCGCCCCGGGGGAGACTTTGAGTTCGATCGCCACGGTCCATCACACCACGGTGCAAGCCCTGAAACGGGACAATAACATTGCTACGTTACGTCCCGGAATGGTTCTGCTGATCCGGCGATAAGACCTGCCCCGCACAGGGGCAACGCCGCAGTTTTCCTACGGTTCAAACTCCAAAGCGCTGATGTGCAGGCGGGATTGGGTGTACCATGCACTCGGGAACCCTATGCTATAATCGCGCCCCGTTCAGTCGTAGTTTTGCATCTCAACAATCGTTAAGGCAGTCCGCATCTGCAGATCACCGGCGCCTGAGGCGGCGGAAACACGAGGAGGAATGATGACTTTCGATAGCAAGCTCTACGCCCGTGACGACGAGGCGGACGAGTTCGACGACAACAGCTCCTACAACGACTCTCTGGAAGAAGATTTGGAAGAAGAAGAGGAAGAAGAGGATGTTCCGGTGCTGGTAGTGGAAACAGAAGAGATCGAGCCGGTGGCTCCGCCAGCGCCACCCGCAGGCGCCGCTCCTAAGCCACCCAAACCGCCGGCCAAGAAACCGGCGGGCAGTGTGTCGGCCGCAAAACCAGCGGCCAAGAAGGCAGCGGCCAAACCGGCGAAAAAGAAACCCGCCGCCAAGGTGGCCAAGAAAAAGCCAGCAGCAAAGAAGCCTGCCCGCAAGGCCGTCAAAGCCAAACCAGCCAAGAAGAAGCCGGCGAAAAAAGCGGCAAAGAAAAAACCGGCGAGCCGCAAAAAGCGCCGCTAGCGCGATTAGCGCGGGGACGACGTCTTCGTCCCCGCCAATTCTTCCCGAAGGCCGCATTCCTTGAGTCAGCCAGACCGGAATCAGTCAGGTCGGCATTCGTTAGATCGCTGCCCGGCACTCCCTTTGGTAATAACGGCAGTGCACCTTTTGCGCTGCAATTTAACCTTCCTGCAATATCTTCAACGTATGATTGGCAGAGTGGGCGGAGGTGCAGCCATCGCAGCACGCAGCCAGGCTCATTACGCTTTGCCGCTGCAGGTGGCGGCGGTGTGCTATCGGCGCCGTGGACCGGCGGTGGAATTCCTGCTGGTGAATACCAACGGCGGCGGCAAGTGGACGTTTCCCAAAGGCGCTCCTGAGGCGTCGATGTCTCATAGCCAGGCCGCCGAGCGCGAAGCCTGGGAAGAGGCCGGAGCGCAGGGGCATATCGAGCCGCGACACTTTCATATGTACGTCCATTCCAAGGGAGTGTTCTGGAAGGCTCCGGGGGTGCAGGAGTTTGCGATCAAGGCATTCCTGATGGAAGTCAGCCATGCCGGCCGGCCGCAGGAAGGTATGCGCAATCCCACCTGGTTTTCGCCGGAAGAGGCCAAGCGGATTCTTGCCAAAGGCCGCGAAGTGAAGTACGCCCGCGAGTTGCAAGCGGTGGTGGACCGCGCCATGGAAGTGCTGGGAGCGGCGAAAGCGATGGCCGCGCGATAACCCCGGCTGCCCTCATCCCATTCGATGGTTTTGTCATCCTGCCCGCGGGTGGCGTAATCTTCTAGTCCTGTTCGAAGTCCTGTTCGCGGAATCCGGCACAAATGAAAAAGAGCCCGCGCGGATACTCATGGATAAACGCTCCTTTCTGAAACGATCACTGGCGGTGGCCACAGGCAGCTTGCTGGCACCGTGGATGAACATGCAACCGACGGCTGAAGCCTACGACTCCCGCACCAACTGGGCGGGCAACGTTCATTACAGCACCGATAGTTTGTTTCAGGCCAAGACGGTGGCCGAGGTGCAGGACGTCGTCAAGAAGTGCAAGAAACTGCGCGGCCTGGGCACGCGGCACTGTTTCAACCGGCTGGCCGACAGTACGGCCCATCAAGTTTCCGTACGCGAGATGAACAGGCTGCTGGGCATTGACCGCCAGGCGAGCACGGCGACGATCGAAGGCGGAATCAGCTACGGGCAACTTTGTCCGCAGCTGAATGACGCGGGTTATGCGCTGCATAATCTGGCGTCGTTGCCGCATATTTCCGTGGCGGGAGCCTGCGCCACGGCCACGCACGGCTCGGGAGTCAAGAATGGCAATCTGGCGACGGCGGTGCGGGCGATGGAATTCGTCGACGCCAACGGAAATCTGGTGACGCTATCGCGGGATAAAGATGGCGAGCGCTTTCAAGGAGCGGTGGTTCACCTGGGCGCGCTTGGCATCGTGACCAAACTCACGCTGCAGGTTCAGCCGGCGTATCTAATGAAGCAGGTGGTCTACCGCAACCTGCCGCTGAAAGAGCTGACCGCGAATTTCGATGCGATCGAGGCGAGTGGCTATAGCGTGAGTCTTTTTACCGACTGGCAAAACCAAAATATCAATCAAGTGTGGATTAAGAGCCGCGTGGTGGACGGAGATTCATCTCCAGCGCCGCGGGAGTTTTACGGGGCGACGCTGGCGACGAAAAATCTTCATCCGATTGAAGCGCTCTCCGCCGAAAATTGCACCGCGCAGATGGGAGTTCCCGGACCGTGGTATGAGCGGTTACCGCACTTTCGCATGGGCTTTACGCCGAGCAGCGGCAACGAGCTGCAGTCGGAATATTTTGTGCCGGCGAAGCACGCGGTGGAAGCGATTCAGGCCATTTTCAAATTGAGCGACTCTATTCATCCGCACCTGCTCATCACGGAAATTCGCACCATCGCCGCCGACAATCTGTGGATGAGCCCTTGTTACCATCAGGATTCGGTGACGATTCACTTCACCTGGAAGGCGGATTGGCCGGCGGTCAGCCGGGCTTTGCCAAAAATCGAAGCGGCGCTCGCGCCGTTTGGCGCGCGTCCACATTGGGGCAAGCTTTTTACGATGTCTCCGGCGCGTTTGCAATCGCTGATTGAACGCCTGCCGGATTTCCGGGAGTTGCGGGAGCGGTACGATCCGGCGGGGAAATTCGAGAACGAATTCATCGCGACGTATGTAGGACAAGCCAAAGCGTGAATGGCCGGCACTTTGAAGAACCCGGGTGCCAGCGGAGAAGCCTTCGAATTGTCGCGCGATTCGGAAAACATTGTAGGTTTGTACCAACGGCACGCCGAGGCGTGGGATCGTCTGCGTGGCAAAACGCGCACGCCCTTCGAGGCGCCGTGGCTCGATCGATTTCTGGCGCGGGTTCGTGCGGGTGGTTGCATACTCGATATCGGCTGCGGCTCCGGAGAACCACTGTCCCGGTACATCCTCGGGAAGGGATATAGGATTTGCGGCATCGATTCCTCATCAAGGCTCGTCGAGATGTGCAAGTTGCGTTTTCCTGAACAGGAGTGGACGGTCGCGGACATGCGCACGCTGGCTTTAGGCCGGCAGTTTGATGGTGTGCTGGCCTGGGACAGCTTCTTCCATCTATCACCGGAAGATCAGCGTCCCATGTTCCCGATTTTCAGAGATCATGCGGCGCCCGGAGCGCCGCTTATGTTCACCAGCGGTTTTTCACACGGCGAGGTTCTGGCGACATTTGAGAACGAACCGCTCTACCATGGCAGCCTGGATGAAACCGAGTATGCCGCGCGACTCGAAGAGAACGAATTCGATGTCCGCTCCTACCTCAAAGAGGATCCGGCCTGCGGCTTGCACACCATCTGGCTGGCGCAGCGCAGGTAGCGCAATTTTTGTCAATTCTCCTCGCCATGTCGTAATCTTCTTTGGCGTATTCTTATAGACGCACTCTTCTAAAATCATGGACCTCAAACACCGCAGTCGCGGCATCACCGACGGGCGCGATCAGGCTCCGGCCCGCGCCATGTTCAAAGCCATCGGATTCACCGACACCGACCTCAGCCGCCCCATCATCGGAGTGGCCAACACCTGGATCGAAACCATGCCCTGCAACTTCCACCTGCGCCGCCTCTCGGCGAAGGTGAAAGAAGGCATTCGCGCCGCCGGCGGCACGCCGATGGAGTTCAACACCATCGCCATCTCCGACGGCGAAACCATGGGCACCGAGGGCATGCGGGCCTCGCTGGTGAGCCGCGAGCTGATTGCGGATTCCATCGAATTGGTCTGCCGCGGCCAGATGTTCGACGCCGTAGTTTGTGTGGTGGGCTGCGACAAGACCATTCCCGCCGCCGGCATGGCGCTGGCGCGCCTGAACCTGCCGGGTCTCGTGCTCTACGGCGGCACGATCGCCCCTGGGGTTTACAAAGGCAAAGACGTCACCATTCAGGATGTCTTCGAAGCCGTGGGCGCCAACGCCGCCGGTAAGATGTCGGACGCCGATTTGCTCGAGCTGGAAAATGTTGCCTGCCCCGGGGCGGGCGCCTGCGGCGGCCAGTACACCGCCAACACCATGTCCACGGTGATGGAGCTGATCGGCCTTTCGCCCATGGGATTCAACGGCGTTCCCGCCATGGATCCGCGCAAAGACGAAATCGCCTTCCGCTGCGGCGAGGTCGTCATGAATGTTCTGCAGCAGGGCATTCTGCCGCGCAGCATTCTCACCCGCGCCGCCTTTGAGAACGCCATTGCCGGAGTCGCCTGCACCGGGGGCTCGACCAACGCGGTGCTGCATCTGCTCGCCATCTCGCGCGAAGCCGGACTTCCATTGCAAATTGACGACTTCCAGAAAGTCAGCGAGCGCACGCCGCTTCTGTGCCGACCTGAAACCTTCGGGAAAATATGTCGCCGCCGACGTGGACAAAGCTGGAGGCATCCCGGTCATCGCCAAGCGTCTGCTCGATGGCAAACTGGCGGACGGCTCCGCGCGCACCGTCACCGGCAAAACTTTTGCCGAAGAAGCCAATCAGGCAAGAGAAACTCCTGGCCAGCCGGTGATCGCGTCGCTCGATCATCCGTTGAAAAAGACCGGCGGCCTGGTGATCTTGAAAGGCAATCTCGCCCCCGAAGGATGCGTCGCCAAAATCAGCGGACACGAGCGCCTCAGCCATCGCGGCCCGGCGCGCGTCTTCGATTGCGAAGAAGACGCCATGACGGCGGTCACCTCAAAAAAGATCAAAGCGGGAGATGTCGTCGTGATCCGCAACGAAGGCCCGAAGGGTGGCCCCGGCATGCGCGAAATGCTGAGCGTAACCGGCGCGCTGGTCGGCGAAGGCCTGGGCGGATCGGTCGCGCTGCTCACCGACGGCCGCTTCAGCGGCGCCACGCGCGGCCTGATGATGGGGCACGTCTCGCCAGAAGCCGCGCTGGGCGGGCCCATTGCCGCCGTCCGCGAAGGCGACATGATTCACATCGACGTCAACCAGCGCCTGCTCGAAATGGAAATCAGCGACGCCGAAATCAAGCAGCGCATGGCGGGGTGGAAGCCGCCCAAGCCGCGCTATGCGACGGGAGTCTTCGCCAAGTATGGAGCGCTGGTTTCGTCGGCGGCGGAGGGCGCGATTACCAGACCGAAGTAGAGGGATATTTCGGGGAAATTTTCGACGGCGAAGCGCATTCGATTTCGCTTCGCGAGTTTCCCGCTGCGCTCAGGACGATGTGGGCCGGACGTCCTTCAGTTGCCGCAGGTAAACCTTCTTGATCCGCTTTCCTGCCTGAATGATCATGCCTTGTTTAACCGAGATCACCACCGCGGGGTTGGCGCTCAGTTGCCCGTCGATTCGAACGGCGTTCTGCTTTATCTTCCGGGCGGCATCGCTCACAGAATCGGCAAGGCCGACGTGCTGTAACAGCTTGTCGAGCCGCCATTGGTTCGTGGAAGCAGCGTCCAGAGCCGCCTCTTCCACATCCCCGGGCACCTGATCCTTCTGAAACTGGGTTGCCCAGTCTTCTTCGGCCTTGACTGCGGCATCGGCGGAATGGAAATCCGTTACAATCCGCCGCGCCAGATCCTTCTTCGCCTGCATGGGATGGGTTTCGGCTTTCATCTTCTCGATCGCGGCCACCTGCACATCGGTCAGCAACTCGTAATAGCGCCACATCATCTCGTCGGAAATCGACATCAGTTTGCCGTACATTTCCAGCGGCGGCTCTTGAATGCCGATGGCATTGCCGAGCGACTTCGACATCTTTTGCACGCCGTCCAGGCCCTCGAGAATCGGCATGGTGAGCACCACTTGCGAATCCTGACCGTGGCTGCGCTGTAGTTCGCGGCCGACGAGCAGATTAAACTTCTGATCGGTCCCGCCGAGTTCAACATCGGCCTGCAATGCAACCGAGTCATAGCCTTGTGCCAGCGGATAGAGCAACTCATGCACCGCAATCGGTTTTTCCTCTCGAAAGCGCTTGTGAAAGTCTTCGCGTTCAAGCATCTGCGACAAAGTGAACCTGGCCGCCAGCCGAATCCAGTCGGCAGGTTTCATCTTGTCAAACCACTCGCTGTTGAAGCGGGTCTCCGTGGAGTGCTTGTCGAGAATTTTGTACACCTGCGCCATATAGGTTTTGGCATTGCGCATGATGTGGTCGCCACTCAGTGGCGGGCGCGTCACCGAGCGCCCCGTCGGATCGCCAATCATCGCCGTGAAATCCCCGATCAGAAAGATGACGGTGTGGCCCAGGTCCTGAAAATGTTTCAGCTTGCGCAGCAGAACCGTATGTCCGAGATGCAGATCGGGCGCGGTGGGGTCGAATCCCGCCTTGACACGCAGCGGCTTGCCGCTGGCCCTCGACTTTTCCAGTTTGGCCACGAGTTCGGACTCTTTGACGATTTCCGCCGAGCCCTTCTTGATGTAAACGAGTTGTTCTTCTACCGGAGCGAAGTTTGGCATGGTCGTGAGATTATACCGATGATTTCCCGGCTGCAGAGCGGACGATATCACCGAACAGCAGCGTTGCACCGGCGGCATAGGCGGGAAACGGGATGAATGCCGGTTCGCCAGTTTGGCGGAACCTTCAAAATCTCTTCCAGCCCGAAAGGCACGAAAGTCGCTATCGCTCTGCCCACAACGACCGACATCCCCGAATAATGGCGATTTAGAACTACGGGTTAGCTTTTCGCAAATCGCCTTCCTACGATCCTATGTTTTCCCTCCAACACCATCTGGATCGCTTCCGAATAGGCAATATGCTCCTGCTCCGTGATGCGAGCCGCCAGGGTTCGCTCGTCATCCTGCGGCAGAACCGGGACCGCTTTCTGCACGATGATCGGACCGTGATCGAGTTCTTCGTCCACAAAATGCACGCTGCAACCCGAGACTTTTACTCCATAGGCAAAGGCCTGCTCCTGGGCCTCCAATCCGGGAAATGCCGGCAAAAGTGAGGGATGAATGTTCAAAATGCGCTGCGGAAATTGCCGCACGAACCATGGCGAAAGCAAACGCATATATCCCGCCAGGCAAACCAGGTCGACATCGTGATCTTCCAACACGGCGACGACTTCGCGGTCATGCTGCTCGCGAATTTTGTCTTTCGACGGAATTGCCAGGGCTTCGATCCCCAGCTGGCGAGCGATTTCGATGCCGCCGGCATCGGCTTTGTTCGAAATCACCACGGCAATTCGCGCCCCGGAAATCTTTCCGGTGGTTACATTCCTGGCAATCGCCTCAAAATTGGACCCTCTTCCCGACAATAGGATGCCGATATTCGTCATAAGCCTTTAGGGGTCAGCATGCTGACAAGGCCATGATAATGCAAACGAGTCGGCTTCTCCTTCCTCCGCCTCCCAAGCCCGGGAGCGCCCGGTATGGTTGCGCAGGTGCCAGGACTCGAATTAGTTATTCCGTCATGATTCTTGAGATATTCATTTCATCAATGAGGCCGAGGTGTTTGTCTGGATAGGCTTTCCATCAGCCTCCATGCTCGCCACCAATTTTTGATCCTGGTCGTCCAGGCCCGACGGCAGCTTGGCATAGTAGAGAGCATTCGCGTCCTCCTGGCCGGTTGCCAAGACGTACTGAATAAAGGTTTGCAGGAGCTCGCGTTTGCCGGTGTTCGAGCCGTCTTTCGGGACCAGCAGGAACGTGAGACCGCAGATAGGATAAGCGTCTTTGGCGGAAGCGGGCGGATCCACGATCGGTGTTCGCACGTCTTTGGCCAGTTCGTCGTGAAAGGCGTCAATCGCCGCAGCCGTCCCTTCCGTGCTCGGAGCTTCCCAGTTCCCTGCAGCATTACGGATCAGGGCGACAGCCAAGGCATTCGTTTTGGCATAAGCCAGTTCCACATAACCAATGGCGCCGGGAGTTTGTTTCACGGCCCCGGTAACTCCTTCATTACCTTTACCACCGAGTCCGGTAGGCCAGCTGACGGCGATGCCCTTGCCAACTTTTTTCTCCCATTCCGGGCTTACTTTAGCGAGGTAGGTAGTGAAAATGTTAGTAGTGCCACTGGCGTCGGAGCGGTGGGTGACCACAACCGGTTGATTGGGCAGCTTGACCCCGGGATTGTCTCGTTTGACCGCTCCGTCCTGCCAATTTTTGATCGTGCCCAGAAAGATTCCCGCCACTGTCGATGGGCTCAGCTTAAGCGGATCTTTAAGATCGGGAAGATTATAGGTAATGCACACCGGTCCGGCGCTTTCCGGAATTTGGAGGACCGGGGGCATCTCTTTTAGTTGCTGATCGTCCAGCGCGGCGTCACTGGCCCCAAAATCAATTAGTCCTTTCTTGAGTTGCTGAATGCCCGCGCCGCTCCCAATGGACTGGTAATTGATCCTGGCTCCTGGATGCTTGCCTTGGAAGTCGTCAACCCAGCGCATCATGATGGGATAAATGAAGGTGCTGCCTGCGCCAACGATTGGGGTCGCCTCGCCGGAAGATGTTCCCTGGTTGTGGGACGTGTTACAAGCTAGCCCGGCCGTAAGGGCAAGTAACAGGGCTGTGCATAAAGTGGCTGCGCGGTGATGCATGACGATACCTCCTTGTTCGATTTTTTTAGGCCGATAGCCGCATTCTGGATCTTCCGATTCCAGTTAGGGCAAAGAGGTACAACAGACCAAGTGTTAAAAGAATGTAAATTTTAATTGACCACTGGACGCTTTGCCCCTGGCAGGGCCGTCCGGTATAGTTTGAAGTGACTATGTACCGCGACTTTCACGCCACCGACCGCTGGACGAAAAAGCAGGTTCACTGCATCTATCAGGCGCTGATCGTGGCCATTGCGACTCGCCACGCTGACGCCGTGGATATCAAATTTCTGGCGGATGGACGCACCGTGTGGGTAGCGCTGCCTCTTCCCGCCTGGGTGGAGTATAAGAAACGTACCGGCAAAGCCATCACCGACCCGTTGGCCATCGAAATCGCCGGCCACTACCTCAAGACTGCTTTTGAGTCGGGCGAAGGTGTGGACCGCGAAATGTACTCGCTCACCGTCAGCGAGACACTGCGTCATTTAGACGGTGCGGTCGAGCGGCCCCAGCCAGCCGTCGCGCGCTAGCCAGCCTAATCTCTTTGTAGCGCACGTTTGAGCGGGTCTATTCTCTTTCGCGCATCCTTCCCCACCTCTTCCACCCAGTCGGTGCCGCGCTCCAGTGCTTCTTCGAATCGTTCGCGCGCTTCCTCTCCCAGGTCTTCCATGGCTCCGCGTGCATCTTTGTATTTGCGGCGAAGCTCGCGGCGCATCTGCTCGCCCGTCTTTGGCGCATACATCAACGCAATGAGCGCGCCCGCGCCCATGCCAATCAGCAGAAATGCCAACGCCGTTCCCGCATGACTGCCAAGATCGTT
Organism: uncultured Acidobacteriaceae bacterium; assembly: GCA_963834075.1. Lineage (GTDB taxonomy): Bacteria > Acidobacteriota > Terriglobia > Terriglobales > Acidobacteriaceae > PALSA-270. The sequence goes on along the minus strand of CAWIAH010000002.1, from coordinate 110,240 downwards.
TTTATCGCCCATAACAAGCCTCCCAAATGGTATGAAGCTTAACTCTTGAATGTTGCCATTGTAGCCTTCTGCACGGCGGCCTGTGTTCATAAAGCCGTCGAAGAGTGACTCGCCAAAGTAAACCTGCGCAAAAGCGGAACAATCCCATGCCGATAAGCGCTTCGATTCCGGCAGTGGCGAGCCCCCGATGGAGTACAATTCGGTTCCTACCGTCGTGCAGTCTGTAACACGTTCTAGCAGTCATTTTAAATTTCTTGGCACTCGGGCATCCTACCGGAGGTTGTTTCCGCGGGAGCATATGCAGGAGGAGTGGTCTATGCAAAAGCGAGCGCTTTGGTCAATCTGTTCTCTGATTCTCTGCCTGGGCATGATGAGCTCTGCTAAATCGCAGGCGCAAACCTCTTCACCAGATAAGCCACCCATTTACCTCTACGTTTCGGAATGGGCCGTTCCCCGGGCCCAATGGCCTGACATGGAAAAAATGGACAAATTGGATAAACCTGTTCTCGACAAACTGGCGGCCAATGGCACCATCATTGGTTACGGCGCTTACACCAATTTGATTCATCAGGAAGGCGAACCCACTCATGGAAGCTGGTTTGCCGCCACTTCCGAAGGCGATATGCTCAAGGCACTGGAAGCCTTCTACGCCAATCCCGGCTCAACCGATTCGCCGGTCGAAGCCGCTTCCAAGCACTGGGATCAGATTTTGACCGGCGACGTTTACAACGCCAAGCCGGGCACCTCGGGCGGATATCTCACATGGTCGCGCTGGCAGGTGAAGCCGGGCCAGATGCGGGCTTATGCCGAGCTCAACAAAAGAGTGTTTGTGCCGATGTTTGAGAAGCTCCTGGCCGATGGAACGATCACTTCCTATGGTGAGCTCCACGAAGACTATCACACGGACAAACTCGGTACCGTGTATGACTACTTCACCGTGCCCGACACCGCGTCGCTCGACAAGACCAACAAAGCCTTCGACGACACCCTGGAAGCGAACCCGGCGCTGCGCGAAGCCTTCCGCGCCTTAACTGAACCGGACGGGCATCGCGACTTTCTTACCCGCTTGAGCGTTTTATGGAATAAATAATTCTCACGCCCCATCTTGATTCTCTCCGCGGAGAAGATGGGGCGTGGTTATTTCTGGGTTAGAACGAGTTCACCGTCTTCTACTTGGACGCCGCCGACATTGTCTGGCAGCTTGAGCCGGTCTTTCTGCTCAGAGAGCCGCTTCTGCAGTGGGCCGTTCACCAGGGAAACCGGGATGTTCAAATCGCCGACCTTGAACTCCGTCGGATCGAACGTAGCGTAGCCATCTTTCGACCCCAAGTGTCCCGCCACCGTGACCCAAACATTCTTGCCCGCAACGTTGACCAAAAACTGCCCGTGGGCCTGATCTCCATCGAAACTCACCTGCTGATCCAGAATGTTAGGCATCGCGCCCTGATCGTCCGCGGCTTGTCCTGCTCCGGCTGAAAGTGCCCCGGAGGCCTGAGCCAAGGCAGCCGAAATCTCGTCTGACGTAATGTGAACCTGCGCGGGAGTGGGCTTGTTTTGCGAGCTTGCCGCCGGTGGCTGCGTATCCTGCGCAGCGTTGCCCTCCGGCTGCGCCGGTTGAGCGCTTGAATTCGTCGAACTGGGGTTATCCGCTGGCGCCTTCGGACTTTCGTCGAGCTGCGCGATTTTATTCTGGAATGACTGCGCGTTTGCCGCCGCTTGCGCCGGAGTTTGCGGCGCCCCCACGGGAGCCGGACGTTTTAGCACCAATACCAGCGCGGCCACTGACGTTACCAGCGTCGCGATACTGATAATGCGATCCAGCTTCCATTTTTTCATGACGGCCTCCGTGGCACACTTCCGCTAGGCTATGGTATCGGCGAACACGGCCAGGTGAGGATGACCAAAGTCACCGAGGGAGGGTTACCCCGGAATGTGCAGGGACGGAGCTTGCTCCGTCCGGGGCCGGTTGTGTGCAGGGCAAGCCCAGCAACTACACAGAATTGTTACCCTTCAAGCTTTTTGGTCAGCAACTCATTCACCAGCTGAGGATTCGCCTGCCCCTTCGAAGCCTTCATCACTTGGCCAACAAAAAATGCGGCCACGGTTTTCTTTCCCGCCCGGTACTGCTCGACTTGCTTCGGATTAGCCGCGATGACGTCGTCGAGAATATGTTCCAGCGCCGAGGTATCGCGCGACTGCTCCGGGCGGCCTTCTTCTTCGTACACGCCCGGAAAATCCTTGCCGCGCTCGAAGCACAAGTCGTAAAGATCTTTGAGCATCTTGCCCGAGATCGCGCCGGACTCGACCAGATCCGCCGAGATGGCTACACCCTTCATTGAAATCGACGACTGCTCGATATCCAGGCCCTTCGCCTTCAGCCGTCCCAACAATTCACCCTGCACCAGATTCGCTACTCGCTTCGGATTCTTCGCTGCTTTGGCAGCCGCCTCAAACTGGTCAGCCAGCGCCTTGCTCAAGGTCAAAACCTGCGCGTCCTGCCCGGTAATTCCGTAATCCGCCACCATGCGCTTGCGCCGCGCCTCCGGCAGCTCGGGCAACATCGCACGAAGCGCCGCCTGCCATTTTTCGTCCACTACCAAGGGCAGCAGATCCGGCTCGGGAAAATAGCGATAATCGTGCGCCTGCTCCTTCGAGCGCATGCTGTACGTCTTGCCTTGGTTCGAGTTGTACAGGCGGGTTTCCTGTGCAATCTTCCCGCCGCCTTCAATGACCTCAATCTGCCGGTCGATCTCGTACACCAGAGCCTCACGAATAAACCGGAACGAATTCACATTCTTGACTTCCGTCTTGGTGCCAAATTCCTTCTGACCGCGCGGCCGCACGCTGATGTTGGCATCGCAGCGCAGCGAGCCCTCCTCCATGTTGCAATCACTCACCCCGGTGTACAGGATGATCTCCTTCAGCCGCGTCAGATACTCGTAAGCCTCGTCGGGAGAAGCGATGTCGGGCTCGCTGACGATCTCGATCAGCGGCACGCCGCTGCGGTTCAGATCGATGGCGGTCTTGTCGGCGGCATCGACAAAGCCTTCGTGCAGGCTCTTGCCCGCGTCTTCCTCGAGATGCAGCCGGGTGATGCCTATTTTTTTTGTGCCACCGGGAATTTTGATTTCAATGTGGCCAAACTCGGCCAGCGGCTTGTCGTACTGCGAAATCTGGTAGCCCTTGGGCAGGTCGGGATAAAAATAATTCTTGCGGGCAAAAATGGAAGTCTCATTGATGCGGCAGTTCAACGCCATGGCCGCGAGCACGGCAAACTCGACTGCTTTCTTATTGAGCACCGGCAAGGCGCCGGGCAGTCCGAGGCAAACCGGGCAAACATTCGAATTCGGCGGATCGCCAAAATGGGTCGAGCAGGAGCAGAAAATCTTGGTCGCGGTCAGAAGCTGGACGTGCACTTCCAGTCCGCTAACCGGCTCGTATTTGGCATGGGCCTCTACGGTGGTTTCTGGCGTGGTAGCCATAACGGGATTATAAAGCAGCGACCGTGCGAGGACGGGGCTCTGACCCACTCGTCAAGCGCAACTCGACAGTCGGCATGCCCCATGCCACGCGTGGCGCAGACTGCAGAGACTGCTTCGTATCAGGGCACGGCTTCTGCCGTGCCGTTTGGACAAACATGATTGAAACCCGCGCCGGTACGGCGCAACCATCGAAAAGCCGCTGGCCGCATGGCGGCTGCGCCGGAGAGGCGCGGCGGGCGAAATGAATCCAAAAACGGCACGGCTGAAGCCGATGCCCTGATACAAACCTCCCCTAACGTGCGTACTCAAAAAACTTACTTTCTCTTCAGCGCCTCCAACTCATCCAGTGTCCGCGGCCAGTCCTTGCCCAACAGCCGCGACAAGCTTCGATCCGCCAGAACCCGCCCGCCCGTCTGGCATTTCGCGCAGTAATTCGTCTCATTGTCGGCATAGCGGATGCGCTGAATCTTCTCGCCGCAGCGCGGACACGGCTGCCCGAACTTACCGTGCACCGCCATGTCTTCTCTAAATGCCGTCACCTTCTCCGGAAATTTCTCCTCCGCTTCTTTCCTCAGACGATCCATCCACACCCGCAACGTCTCCTGCGTTGCGGCATACAGCCGCTCCCACTCGTCCGGTTTCAGCTTGCTCGTCAGAGCGATCGGCGAGAGCTTCGCCGTCCACAGAATCTCATCTGAATAGGCGTTGCCGATGCCGCTTACAATCCGCGGATCCGTCAGCGCCCGCTTGAGCGTCCGGTTCTCAACCGTCAGCGCCTCGCGAAAAGCATTCAGATCGCTCGCGAAAACATCGATCCCTCCGGGATCGACTCCGCGCAGTTTGTCTTCGCCCTCGAACACATACAACGACGCCCGATGCTTGGTCCCCGCCTCCGTCAGGATTAAAGACCCGTTGCCAAAGTCAAAGGCCGCCAGGCTCATACGTCTTCCCAACTTCGCCCCGGCTGCCTTCCAGTGCAACCGCCCCGCAATCATCAAGTGCAAGACCAGCCAGAGATCGCCTTCCACGCCGATGGCGATGCGTTTCCCGATGCGCCGCAGTTCGCGCACGATTCGCCCTTCGACCGCGCTGATGGGCGGTTGGGCTGTGCGCAGCAGAAACGGACTCCCCAGCCGCACCTTCACTAGCGAATGTCCGACGATGCGCTTTTCCAGCGCATTGAGATATGCGGTAATGTCGGGCAATTCCGGCATGAGAAGTAGCTTGCCGCCTGAGATGCAACTTTGCAACCCGGCGTGAGCGTCCACGAAGCCATCTGTTGCGAAAAACCACCCGGAAAAGACCATGGAAGCACGCGAACCGCTGACCTGCACCTGCCTGCTAAGATAAAAGAGCAATGGCCCTGCCGTTCGTCCGCGATTTATTCGCGGAGGTAGAAAAGTCTGTCCGCCTTTTCGCGTGTCGCCTCCCATCTAAAAGAGGGCACGGGGCGGATGCGTGTGACTGGTCTCGCCCCTACCGCCAAAGCTTTGCTGTCGGTTCTGTTACAAAAGGCGGGCGGGCGCCCAATGCTCCTGGTGGTGAACGACAACCGCGCCGCCGAAGAGCTGGTTCCGGTGCTGCAAGCCTTTGCCGAGCTCTGCGGGGGAGCCGATCCCGACTCCATCGTCAGCCTGCCCGCGCGCGACGTTCTGCCGTTTCAGAATCTCTCCCCGCACCCGGAGATCCAGGAGGAGCGAGGCGCCGCGTTGTGGAAGATTGTGACCGGCGCAGCCTCGATCGTCGTCTCGCCGGCCGCTGCCACAGCCTTGCGTCTGCGTTCGCCCGAGTACTACGCCGATCTGGCGCGAACCCTCCGCAAAGGCGACACGATTGAGACCGATTCTCTGCTTGCCCATCTCAACACCGTCGGCTACGTGGCCGTGGACGTCGTCGAAATGCCCGGTGAATATGCTTTGCGCGGCGGCATTCTCGATGTGTACTCCCCCGAAGCCGACCGCCCGGTGCGCATCGAATTCTTCGGCGACGAGGTTGAGTCGATTCGCAAGTTCGATCCCACCACGCAGCGCTCCTCGAACCCGGTCGATGAAGCCTTGCTGCTTCCGCTCACCGAAACTCCGGTGCGTGAAGATATTCTCAATGCCATTCACGCCCGGCTCTCGGGCAAGCGGATCGCGGGGTCCGAGGAGGTGGTCGAGCTGGCCGTCCGTTCCGCCGGCGCGACGATATTTCCCGGCTGGGAGTTCTATGCTCCTGTCGCTGGCGCCGATCGAACCGTCTTTGACCTGCTCGAGAACGCCCTGGTCTTGCTGGACGAACCCGAAACGCTGCAAAGCGAACTCGATCACACCTGGTCACGCATCGAAGAAGCTCACGAGCGCAGCGAGATCGGCAATCTGGTCCGTCCCACCGATCTCTATTTCTCTCCCGACGACTGGTGGTCAAAGATAGAAACTCTTCCCGGCGCCGATTTCGAGCACCTCGATATTGAGCGCAGTAACGGAACTGAGGCCGTCGCTTTCCACACTCAGCCCGCGCCCCGTTTTCATGGAGCGGTTCCGGCAATGCTCGAAGAGGTGAAAAAACAAATTGCGGAGGGCCGCCGGGTGCTGATCGCCGTCCCCAACACCGGCGAAGTCGAGCGCCTCGCCGATATCTTCACCGAATACGGCGTCTCGTTCCGCCTCGGAAGCCGCACCCGCGGAGGCGAAAGTTACGCCGACGAAACCGCTTATTTTGCGGGAGAAATTCTCACCGCCACGCTAGTCAAAGCCTATGTTCCCGACGGTATCGTTTTGCCTGACGCGGATCTCGCCATATTTGGCGCGCGCGATCTGTTCGATGAGTCCGATTCGGTAGTCTCCCGGCCGCAACGCCAGAAGTCGAAAGTCTCGGCGTTTCTCTCCGATTTCCGCGATCTGCAAGTCGGGGATTATGTGGTTCACGTCGAGCACGGCATCGGCCAGTACCAGGGACTGAAAGAAATCAATCAGGGCGATGGCAACGCCGAGTTCATGCTGCTCGAATATGCCGAAGGCGCACGTCTCTATGTTCCACTGACGCGTCTCGATCTGATCCAGAAATATCGCTCGTCCGAAGGCGCCAAGCCCGCGCTGAATCATCTGGGCACCGCCGCCTGGGACAAAACCAAAGCTCGCGTTCGCAAGGCCATGAAAGACATGACCGACGAGCTGCTCAAGCTTTATGCCGCAACGCAAAGCCGCCCAGGGCCATGCATTTCCTCCCGACAACGAATGGATGAGCGAGTTCGAAGACGCCTTCGAATACAACGAAACCGACGATCAGGATACGCCATCGCCGACGTGAAGCGCGACATGGAATCGCGCCAGCCCATGGATCGCCTGCTGTGCGGCGACGTGGGTTACGGCAAGACCGAAATCGCCATGCGCGCCGCATTTAAAGCCATTAGCGATAACAAGCAGGTTGCCGTGCTCGCGCCCACGACGGTTCTCGCATTCCAGCACTACGAAACTTTCAAGCAGCGCTTCGCGCCTTTCCCGGTGACGATTGAAATGATCAGCCGCTTTCGCAGCGCCGAAGCAGCAAAAAGAAATCCTGCAGAAAGTGGAAGCCGGCAAAGTTGACATCCTGATCGGCACCCATCGCTTGCTGTCGAAGGACATCAAGTTTTCCGATCTCGGCCTTCTGGTCGTGGATGAAGAACAGCGCTTCGGCGTGCGCCACAAAGAACGCATCAAGCAAATGCGCAAAGAAGTGGACGTTCTCACCATGTCAGCGACTCCGATCCCTCGTACGCTGCATATGTCGCTGGTCGGATTGCGCGATATGAGCGTGATTGAGACTCCACCCAAAGATCGCATGGCCATCCAGACTGTGGTTGCGCACTGGGATGACAAACTGATCCAGTCCGCGATCGAGCAGGAACTAGATCGCGGCGGCCAGGTCTATTTCGTCCACAATCGGGTCGAAACCATCTGGGAGATCGCCGCCAAGCTTCAGGAACTCGTGCCGCGAGCGCGCGTCGCCGTTGGCCACGGGCAAATGGGGGAAGGCGAGCTTGAAAAAGTGATGCTCAAATTCATGCATCACGAAGCCGACATTCTGGTTGCCACTACGATTATCGAAAATGGCCTCGACATTCCGCTGTGCAACACGATCCTCATCAATCGCGCCGATCGGCTGGGCTTGTCGGAGCTTTATCAGCTGCGCGGACGCGTTGGACGCTCGAACCGCCGCGCTTATGCATATCTTATTGCTGCCTGCCGAAATTGAGCTGACTCCGATCGCACGGCGACGGCTGGCGGCGTTGAAAGAATTCTCCGATCTCGGCGCAGGATTCAAGATCGCCGCTCTCGATCTTGAGTTACGTGGCGCAGGAAACCTGCTGGGCGGCGAGCAAAGCGGGCATATTGAAGCGATCGGGTTTCGAGCTCTATACCCAGATGCTCGACCGGGCCGTCCGCGAAATGAAGGGCGAAGGGAGTGCCGACGAGTGCGGAAACCCAGCTCAATCTCGGCACTGAATATTCGTATTCCGGTCAGAATACATTCCGAAGAGAATCAGCGCCTGCGAATGTATAAGCGCGTCGCCGGGGTCGAAACCGAGTCGCAATTGAATGACGTGGGAGCTCGAGCTTGCAGCGATCGCTACGGCGAGCCGCCGCCGGCCGTCCGCAACCTGCTGGACTATGCCTCGCTCGAAGCTGCTGGCCTGCGCGTTGGGGCGACGGCGGTCGAACGCAAGCGCGAATCATGTAACCATCAAGTTCAGCCAGATGCGACCATTGATCCGGAGAAGCTGGCGCGCTTCGTTTCATCGCAACGGGGAGCGCAGTTCACGCCTGATGGAATGTGAAGTTCTCGCTGAAGTCGCACAGCAGCCGATAGCTTCTGAGCCTGCTGCGAGATTGCTCGAAGAACTTGCCGCGCCGGTTTCCCGATCAGCCTGATAAACCACCGTAATCGGGCGGTAGACTGATTCCGTTTGCCTCCCGCGTAGAATACAAGTTCGTGTCGTCACTGAAACAGAGCAAACGTCTTGAGACGCCATGAGAATGAAAGTTCGCAAGGCAGTATTTCCGGCGGCCGGACTGGGCACGCGTTTTCTTCCCGCCACCAAGGCGCAACCGAAAGAGATGCTGCCGATGGTGGACAAGCCCATCATTCAATATGGCGTGGAAGAAGCGCTGGCGGCGGGATGCGACCAGATCATCATCATCACCGGCCGCGGCAAACAAGCGATCGAAGACCACTTCGACGTCAGCTACGAGCTGGAGAAAATGCTGGAAGGAAAGCGGCAAGAACGATCTGCTGAAGATCGTCCGTCAAATCTCTGACATGATTTACGTCTCTTATGTGCGCCAGAAAGAAGCGCTGGGCCTCGGGCACGCAGTGCTCACCGCGCGCGAATTGGTTGGCGATGAGCCCTTCGCCGTTTTGTTCGCCGATGACGTGATCGACGCTCAACGTCCCTTGTCTCAAGCAGATGATGGATGTTTTTGAAGACACCCAGTGCTCGGTGATCGCCACGCAGGTGGTGGAAGGCGAAGCCATCTCCGCCTACGGCGTGCTCAAAACCAAGGCCGCCGATGGCCGCTTTGGCGGACAAGCTGTTTGAGATTCACGATATGGTCGAAAAACCGAAGCTGAAAGATGCGCCCTCGAATCTGGCGGTGATCGGCCGCTATATTCTCACTCCGACGGTTTTCGAAACGCTTTCGCAAATTCAAAGCCGGGCGTGGGCGGAGAGCTGCAACTCACCGACGGACTGCGCATGCTGCTGCAGAAAGAAAAAATGTATGGCTACGTCTTCGACGGCAAGCGCCACGATGCTGGAGATAAACTCGGCTTCCTGAAGGCGACGATCGAGTTCGCCCTGAAGCGCCCAGACCTGGGCGAACCCCTGCGCAAATACATCAAAGATTTGAAGCTCTAAGGGCGCGTAGGCAAAAAAACAACCTGAACCAGGTCGACACCGCAAAGCGCGCAGTGTGATCGCGCGAGGACTTTGCTAATTGCAGCATCGTTGCGGCCCCAAAATCAGCCCGAGCCCAGCGCCGCCCGTCAGCTTCTTCGACTTTTCCTCCACACCTTTGGCTAATTTTTCCTTGTGTGCCGTCCATTTTCTTTGCCATTCGGCGTCGGCCAGCGCCAGAATCTGCGCCGCCAGTATCCCCGCATTGGTCGCGCCCGGCTTGCCGATGGCCACCGTCGCCACCGGAATTCCGGCCGGCATCTGCACCGTCGCCAACAGTGAATCCATCCCATGCAATGAAGTCGAAGGAATTGGCACCCCGATTACCGGCAGCGAAGTATGGGCCGCAATCACGCCCGCTAAATGCGCGGCTCCGCCCGCGCCCGCGATGATCACCCGGATGCCGCGGTCGGCAGCTTTGCGCGCATAATCCGCCGTGCGGTCGGGCGAGCGGTGGGCCGAAGTCACATCCATCTCATACGCGATGCCGAAATCTGCCAAGGCTTTCCCCGCCTCGCGCATGATCTCCAGATCCGAATCGCTCCCCATCACAATCGAAACCAACGGCTTCCCCATTTCCTTAAACCCTCCAGAGCTCAGGTAGCGGCAGCCGCCCTCGGCTGTCGGACTTTCATCTCGGCTCGAGCACCACCTATTTCTTCCTCAGCGCTCTTGCCGCAATATCTTTCCGGTAATGTGCATTCTCGAACCGAATCTTGCCCACGGCCTCGTACACGCGCTCCACCGCCGATCCCAAATCCGCGCCCCGCGCCGTAACCCCCAGCACGCGCCCACCCGCCGTGTAATATCCGCCATCTCGCTTCGTCGTCCCTGCATGAAATACCTTGACGCCTTCGACTTTGTCGGTGTCTTCGATCCCCATAATCCTTTTGCCGACTTCAAATGTCCCGGGATAGCCTCCCGACGCCATCACCACGCATACCGTCGCGTCCTTCGACCATTTAAAGTCGCCGAGCTGATTCGTCCTTCCACCGACGCTTCCAACGCCGCCAGCAGGTCACTCTCCAGCCGCATCAAAATCGGCTGCGTCTCCGGATCCCCAAACCGGCAATTGAATTCGAGCACCATCGGCCCACGCGCCGTCATCATCAGCCCGCAATAGAGCACGCCGCGAAACTCCGCACCCTCTTGCTTCATCCCCGCAACCACCGGCCGCGCCATGTGATTCACCAGCCAGTCGCGCATCTGATCATCGACAATCGTCTGCGTGGAATAAGCGCCCATGCCGCCGGTATTCGGACCGCTGTCGCCCTCGCCCACCCGCTTATGATCCTGCGCCCCCACCAGCGGCGCTACCCGCTCGCCATCGCTCACCACCAGAAACGAAAGCTCCTCGCCCTCAAGAAATTCCTCCAGCACCACCCGCGCGCCTGCCTCACCCAGCATCTTGCCGCTGAGCATCTCTCCCGCCACCGACGCCGCCTCTTCCTTACTTTTGCAGATCACCACCCCTTTTCCCGCCGCCAATCCGTCGGCCTTCACCACCAGCGGGGCATGAAAATGCCGCAATGCTTCGCGAACCTCATCCATGGAATTGCAAATCGCATAGAGCGCCGTTGGAATGTTATGGCGCTGCATGAATTCCTTGGCAAAGCTCTTGCTCGACTCCAACTGCGCGGCTGCTTTGGTCGGACCAAAAATCTTCAACCCCCGCCGGAGGAACTCATCCACTACGCCCTGCTGCAGCGGCAGCTCCGGCCCGACCACGGTCAAATCGGCTCGCACCCGGTCGGCCAGTGCCAGCAGCGCGTCCACATTCTTCACAACCGCGGGCGCACACTCCGCCTCATCGCAAATGCCGCCGTTTCCCGGCGCGCAGAAAATCTTTTCCACACGCGTGGATTGTCCCAGCTTCCAAACCAGGGCGTGCTCGCGCCCGCCGCTTCCAATCACCAGAACTTTCATAATTCCAGAGCATTCAGGTTAGGGGCGAGAAGCAGCCGGTGTCAAACCCACGCGGCGGATCTGCTGCAACAACGTCCGCGGCGAAACCGGCCGCCCCAGCAAGGCCTGCATCAACTCGTGTGTACTTCGTTCCGAACCATATTGCAGCAAATGGCTGTCTACCCATTCATACCAGCGCGCATCGCCAGCGTCGAACGGCCCCAAAGTTTCGCGAATTTGCTGCCGCATCTCCGCCGTCAATACCGCGCCCAGCCCGTAATTCACCATGTATCCCGGAGAATCCACCAGTTGCACCCGTAGCGCCCACCACGGCCACTCGGGATGCGCCACAATGTGCAGGTAGTGGCTGGTAATCTCCGTCCACAGCGCATTGGGATCGCTCGCCGGATCCCGCAGCATTCTCATTTCAAACAGCGCCCAGGCCACGTCCATCGCCACGCCCGCGTACAAATCCCGCAGCGAAATTTGCTCCGGCGCCTCCCGCCCCACATATTTTCGTTGCCACGCCGGCTCGTAAGTACTCCAGCCGGGCACATCCGCGAAAGCTTCAGCAAAAAGATCGCTCGGCCAGTCTGAAAACGCCGGACGATTGCGAATCGCCATGATGTTGATCACATGCCCGTTCTCGTGTACCAGTTCGTTCAGACTGGATAATCCGCCGCGAGAGTATGCCGCGGAAACTCGCGCGACTGCAGGCTTCCACTTCCCGTTCAGCATGCGCCCGTGCGTGACGAACTCCGTTTCTGACACGGGCGTCTGCCCCGGCCGCGGTCCAATGTCGTACAGGACTCCGAAGCGGCCAAGATCCGCGCCCAGATCCTGATAGAAACGCCGGTTGATCGGACGAAGTGAATCGAGGGGAATCGACGCCGCGAGCATGCGCTCAGCCTCGGCTACCCGATAAACGAAATCCCACGGCTCGATCAGCCGTTCGTTCGTAGATACCCGCCAGCTATCGAGAATCTCCTCCAGCCATCGCTCGATTTCGGGCGCGCTGAACCCAACGTCCCGCGCCACGTAATCAATCTCGGAGCCGTTCTTCATTCCATCCGCGGCGGCCATCGCCATCAATCGCCGGTAAGGACTGCCGCGCTCATTCTCTCCATTAAGTGATCTCCACAGTGGAACAAACGCCAGAAATAAAGATCTCCGCCGCTCCGGTTCATCGATCTCTCGCAACCGATCCAGCGCCGACTGGCGGTCCAGGATCTTCCCCTCAAAAGCCATCTTCTTGTCATTTTCAGCGAAGCACTCCACCAGCGCGGCACTCATGTCGGCATAGCTCAGATCTTTGCGTTGCGCGTCGGCACAACTGCGGTGTGAGCGCAAAGCGAGCAGAATCGTCTCCGGAAAAGACTTCATTTCCATCCGCATGACGGCGACCGCGTGGCCATCGCCTGCCGAAAGTCCCTTGCCCGGCAGCCCCGAAAGCTCCGCGATCCATTTCTCCCGCTCTTCGCGATATGCCCGTTCCCACGCCGCGCGATCCTTACCCCGGTAATTCTTGAACACGCCCGCGTCCATCGTCTGGACAATGCTTTTCGCGTCACGCGCATCGGCGTAGGCATTTTCCGTCGCTGCCACCTCACTGGAATCGGCCATCAAGTGAGCGCGCGCCGCCAAAGCCGCCACTAGCAAGATCGCAGTGAGATATCGAACCATCAGGGATTCTGTAAGCCTCGATCGCGAGTACCGCCATAGTATCTCTAATCCACCCATCCTCTTAACCACACTTAACCTATAATGTCGTGCATGATCACCGTCTCGAAAGAAGATTACCTCAAGGCAATCCTCGAAGCCGAGAGTGAAGGCGAGACCGTCATCTCCGCCACATTAGCGCATTGGCTCTCAGTTTCTCCTCCCGCCGTCACCATGGCCTTGCGCCGCTTAAAAAAAGATGGCCTGGTTCGGGTCCGCAGCGAAGGCCATGTCACGCTTACCGCCGTCGGTCGCAAGATCGCACGCAAGCTTACTCTCCGCCATCATCTCATCGAGCGCATGTTATCCGAAATGTTTGGCATGGAGTGGTACAAGGTGCACGATGAAGCCGAGCGCCTGGAGCATGCCGTTTCGCCCGACTTCGAAGCCAAATTGCTTGCCCGGCTGGGCCGCGACGGAGCCTGTCCCCACGGCAATCTGAGCGAAATGGAAAGCCCGGTGAGCCGCCGCCGCCGCAATCTTCTGCTGCTCTCCGAAGCCGAGGCCGGAAAACGTTACCGCGTGAGTGGCATCTACGAGCGCGACCGCAACCTGCTGGAATTTCTCGAAGCTCGCGGCATCCGTCCCGGCGCCGACTTAGCGCTCGCCGAGCGCAACTACGACAAGACTCTCTCCCTTCGAACCTCGGCCGGACACATGGTGATAGGCGCCCCCGCCGCGGAGAAGATTTGGGTTTCTCCGCTTTCCCCTCCTACTGTATAATTAACGCCAGTTAACTCTGCAATCTATACGATGGTTTAAGTCGGCGCGGCTCCGGACACCGAGCCGGCATACGCAACCGAGCTGGACTGATAAACGCCCATGAAGACGAGCCCAGGCGGCCCGACCATCCCTGACACCGTAGATGCGAAATCGCCTTCCCATGGCCAGGTCTCGCTCGAGGGCGTGCACGGTAGCATCGCGGTCCCACATCATCAGGCCGGATTCTGGGAGCAGTGGCGCGCCTTTGTAGGCCCCGCCATTCTGGTCAGCGTCGGCTACATGGATCCCGGCAATTGGGGAACGGACCTGCAGGGCGGCGCCCAGTTCAAATACGGACTGCTCTCCGTGGTTGCCCTTGCCAGCCTGATGGCCATCTTCATGCAAGTCATCTCCGCCCGCCTGGGCGTGGTCACCGGAAAAGATCTGGCCCAATGCTGCCGCGACTGGTACCCGCAGTGGACTCGCTGGCCCAACTGGTTGCTGAGCGAGGTGGCAATCGGGGCGTGCGATCTGGCCGAAGTGCTGGGCAGCGCCGTCGCCCTCAACCTGCTCTTCCACATTCCATTGCTCTGGGCAGTCATTATTACCGGCCTGGACGTCCTGCTGCTGCTTGCCCTGCAAAGCTTTGGCATGCGCACCATTGAGGCAGTGGTTCTGCTGCTCATCGCCACCATCGCGGTCTGTTATTTCGTAGAAATTTTTGTGCTTCCCGAAACCCAGCCCAGCTTTCTCGAGATGGGGCGTGCCCTGATTTCTCCGCACTTTCGCCAGGCCGGAATGCTCTACGTCGCCATCGGCATCATCGGCGCGACCGTGATGCCACACAATCTTTATCTGCACTCCGCGCTGGTCCAGAGCCGCAAACTGCAGAAGGACGAACCCTCCATCCGCAGCGCCCTGCGCTTCAATACCATCGACTCCATCGTGGCTTTGACCGTAGCTTTTTTCGTGAATGCTGCGATTTTGGTTCTTGCCGCCATGGTGTTTTACGGCAAGCAAAGCATCGTGGTGCCGGGCGGCCACATCGTCAACTTCAGCCCTGACAGTGATTGGATTCGCGTCGCCTATCTCACGCTCGCGCCGCTTTTAGGCACTGCCGTCGCAGGCACGCTTTTCGCTGTCGCACTTCTAGCCAGTGGCCAGAGCAGCACCATCACCGGCACGCTCGCGGGGCAAGTCGTGATGGAAGGCTTCATGCATTGGCGGATCAAGCCCTGGGTGCGCCGTCTCATCACCCGCACCCTGGCGATTCTGCCCGCGGTGTTCATCATTGGCATACGAGGAGACAGTAGCGTTACCAATCTCCTGACATTGAGTCAGGTCGTGCTGGCGCTGCAACTTCCCTTCGCCATGTTCCCGCTCCTGCACTTCACCAGTTCCCGCAAGCGCATGGGGAGGTGGCGCAACGGTTGGTTTCTGCTGATGGCAGGTTGGGCCAGTGCCCTGCTCATCACTTTCATGGATATCTACGGCCTGCCAGACTCGCTCAGAACGGCCTGGCAGGTCATTGCCGGATAAAATCCAGCAGTGTGGCGCGGGCGCCCACGCCCGCGAAAGCTTTCACCTCGACAAGGATCAAGAACAATGTATGAAACCATCCTCGTAACACTGGACGGCACGCCCAGCGATCGCGCGATAATCGAGCACATCAAGCAGCTCGCCAAGCTGGCGCACAGCCGATTGGTTCTCTTGCACGTCGCCGACGGATGGGCCGCTAGAACCTATGGCAAGGATGCAGTCAGCCGAGAAATCGCCGAAGATACCGCATATCTGCAAAATGTCCTCGCCGAATTTCGCGCCCACGGCATCCCAGCCGAGGCGGAACTCGCCTACGGCGACCCTGCCGACGAAATTATCAAGTGGGTGCAGCAAAGAGGATGCGACCTGGTCGCCATGAGCACCCACGGCCATCGCTTCCTCGCCGATGTCTTCCTCGGCGCCACCGCCAGCCGCGTGCAGCACAACATCAGCGCTCCGGTTCTCCTCCTGAGGGCCAAATGAACCTGCAAATTATTTTCGAGCGAAATCTGGTCCGACCCGTCTGTCTGAATAGAAGGGAATTATGGCTGCCATCGACGGATGTGGCTTGGCGTTGTCTTCTATGGAGAGCGCGGGATGGCAGCACCCGGCGTCTGGATATCGAGGTCTTGATGGAACCGGTCGCTCAATAAGTTTAAATAATGATGTGCATGGCACAGTCCACGTTTTTGGAACACCGCTTCCATGCGCCGAGTCTGCAGTCCGCGCTTCCCCATTTGAAGGCGCGGGAGAGCTGGGAAGCTCTCTCCACTACGCCGCCGATTTCCCTTGATATCTCGGCAGAAATTCCTCAGCCACAAACGTTTCATACGATGTAGGAGTGGTATTGCGCGGGGACCTGGACTCGAACGGATGAATGTAGCCCGAGTCCATGGACTCTGCCATTTCAACCATCAGCTTTGCTCCGCTTTCTGTCATCCCCATGTGCTTGATCAGTGCCCCGCGAAACTGTTCGCCGGTTAGAGTGGCATATTTGAGGTCCGGCTTCCCGATCGCCTTCCCGATGATGGCGGTAATCTCGCGGTAGCTGATGTCGCGTTGCCCCAGTAGTTCCTGCACCCGCTTTCCCGTGAAATCGAGACGCAAGAGCGCATCGCCGGCAAACCCGCCGATGTCACGCGCCGCGATGCTCGGGAATGTGAGTTCAGGGCGCAACGGACCTGCGGCAAATCCCATCTGCTTGATGGCCTCCGCTTGTCCTAGCGTGTTTTCCATGAAATATGCCGCGCGCAAATGGAGCACATTCAGGCCGGAGATTCGATTCATGCGTTGCTCCAGATGATGCAGCCCGACGATCGGCCCGGTCTTTTCTGTCTTGTCGGCGCCAATGCTGCTCAGAATGACCGCGTGTTTCACTCCGTTCTTCTCAAGCGCTTGCGCAAAAACCTCAGTCACCTGTTTTTGATAAGCCAGGAAGTCGGAAGCCGAAACATCCGGCGGAAGCATCACGTACGCCGCCTGCGCGCCCTCAAACGCCTTATGCATCGCTTCCTTATCGGTGACATCCCCCACAAACGCTTCGGCGCCTTTCGCCACGAGCGGCGCCAGGTGCGCGGCATTTCTTCCCACAGCGCGCACTTTCTTGCCTTGCTCGAGAAGCTTATTAGCGGCTGCGTTTCCCGTGTTTCCGGTAGCTCCAATGATTACGTACATGGGTCCCTCCATAATGTTGCCTGATTGTTTCGATGCCGGAGCCGAAAACCGGGTTCGCAATAATTTAGAGCGCCCTTTTCGTCTTGAGCCAGACCGGGCCACGATTCTGTGTCGTGATTTGAGGTGAAAAGAATTGAAGGCTAAACTGATAGGTGGGTTGTCGTGCCCACGACACGATTTGCTGAATTCAGGGAGGCACTCATCCATGAATAGTTTTGGCAGCCGCGCCACGCTTAGAGTTGGCAGCAAGGAATACGAAATCTACCGGCTCGATGCGCTCGATAAACAAGGCATTTCGACTGCACATCTTCCTTATTCCCTTCGCATTCTGCTGGAGAACCTGCTGCGCACTGAAGACGGCCGCAACGTTAAGAAAGAAGATATTCGCGCTCTCACCGCATGGAATAAAAGCTCCAAGCCGGAAAATGAAATCGCCTTCACCCCCAGCCGTGTGCTGCTCCAGGATTTCACCGGTGTGCCTTGCGTCGTCGACCTCGCCGCCATGCGCGATGCCATGAAGCGTCTCGGTGGCGACGCTGCCCGCATCAATCCCCTTCAGCCGGTTGAGTTGGTGATCGATCACTCCGTCCAGGTCGATGAATTCGGCACCCCGCAAGCCTTTCAATTGAATGCCGAGCTCGAGTTCCTCCGCAACAAAGAGCGCTACGCGTTTCTGCGCTGGGGCCAGACCGCTTTGTGCAACTTCGCCATCGTCCCCCCCGATACCGGAATCGTGCACCAGGTCAACCTCGAATTCCTCGCCCGCGTCGTCTTCGTCAATGAATCTGGCGCCCCCAAACCCACCGCCTACCCCGACACGTTGGTAGGCACGGACAGTCATTCAACGATGGTCAATGGGTTGGGGTGTTTGGGGTGGGGCGTGGGTGGAATTGAAGCCGAGGCGGCGATGCTGGGGCAGCCGGTCTCGATGCTGATTCCGCAAGTGGTCGGCGTGAAGCTGAGCGGCAAATTGCGCGAAGGCGCGACCGCGACCGATCTGGTTCTCGTCATTACGGAGATGTTGCGCAAACATGGCGTGGTCGGAAAATTTGTTGAGTACTACGGGCCGGGGCTGCAGGACTTGCCGCTGGCCGATCGCGCCACCATTGCCAACATGTCGCCGGAGTATGGTGCGACCTGCGGAATTTTCCCGGTGGATAAGGAGAGCCTGAAGTATCTTCGCTTGACTGGACGCTCCGAAGAGCAGATCGCGCTGGTTGAAGCATACTGCCGCGAGCAAGGTTTGTTTCACGACGGAAAAACTCCTGAAGCCGAATACTCCGAATTGCTGACGCTCGACTTGGCCAGCGTGGAACCAAGTCTGGCGGGACCGAAGCGGCCGCAGGATCGCGTGCCGCTCTCGCAAGCGGGCGAGTCGTTTCGCACTTCGCTGCCCTCGCTGATCAAACCGAAAGCCGGCGCAAAAGTGGCTGCTCCCGCGAATGGCAATCAGAAACGCTGGGAGCAGGAGGGTGGCAGCCCCGCGGCCATCGGCGTGGAAGATCCCAATGTTCATGAGCATGTCTCCCATGATGTGAAATCAGCGCTAAAACACGGCAGCGTCGTGATCGCGGCCATCACCAGCTGCACCAACACCTCGAATCCGTCGGTCATGATTGCCGCCGGCTTGCTGGCGAAGAAGGCGGTCGAAAAGGGCTTGTCGGTTCCGCCGTGGGTGAAGAGTTCGCTCGCTCCCGGCTCGAAAGTCGTGAGCGACTATTTAGAAAAAGCGGGCCTGCTGTCCTATCTCGAGAAACTTAAATTTAATGTGGTCGGTTACGGATGCACGACCTGCATTGGCAACTCCGGCCCGCTGCCGGAAGAAGTATCCCGCACCATCGACGAGAAAGAACTGGTGGTCGCGTCGGTGCTCTCTGGCAATCGCAATTTTGAGGGGCGCATCAATTCCGAGGTACGCGCCAACTATCTGATGTCGCCGCCGCTGGTCGTGGCATTCGCACTGGCGGGACGGATTGACCTTGATCTCCGCAAGGATGCCCTCGGAGAAGACCGCGACAAAAAGCCGGTGTATCTTGCCGACCTGTGGCCCAGCCAGCGCGAGGTTGAAGAAGCGGTAGAGAAATCCATCTCGTCCGACATGTTCCGCCGCAGTTATGGCGAGGTGTATCGCGGAGACGAGCGCTGGCGCGGGCTGCCGGTTCCCAAGGGAGAGACCTACGATTGGGACGAAGCGTCGACCTACATCCGCTGCGCGCCGTATTTCGACGACATGACGCTGGAACCTGCGCCGGTGACCGATATCGTGCAGTCTCGCGTGCTGGCGGTATTGGGAGACAGCGTCACCACTGACCACATTTCTCCGGCGGGATCGATCAAGAAAGACAGTCCGGCAGGAAAATATTTGCAGGAGCGTGGAGTCAAGCCCGCCGACTTCAACTCCTACGGATCGCGCCGCGGCAATCATGAGGTAATGGTGCGCGGCACATTCGCGAATGTTCGCCTGCGCAACAAAATGGTCAACGTCGAAGGCGGATACACTAAGCACCTTCCCGATGGCACCGAGATGAGTATTTTCGATGCCTCGGAAAAGTACATCGCCGCGGGAGTTCCGCTGGTCATTCTCGCCGGCAAAGAGTACGGCTCGGGTTCTTCGCGTGACTGGGCGGCGAAAGGCCCGGCGCTGCTTGGCGTGCGCGCCGTCATCGCGGAAAGCTACGAACGCATTCACCGCTCGAACCTGGTGGGCATGGGAATTCTGCCGTTGCAATTCCTCTCCGGAGAAAACGCGCAGTCCCTCGGCCTGACCGGAGACGAAGTGTTCGAGATCAAAGGGGTGCGCGGGCTAATCGAAAAATTCTCCTCGGGGCAGCAGGTCGTGGTTGGTGCCGGCGGCAAGACATTCAAAGCGCTGGTTCGGATCGATACGCCGCAGGAGGCGCTCTACTACGCCAACGGTGGAATTCTGCAGTATGTGTTGAGGCAGTTGCTGGCGGCGAACCCTGGTGTGCAGAGGGTTGGAGTGTAGATCGGACGCTTTCGTAAAGAAAGTGCCCCGCCGGCGGACAAGCGAAGCTTCATGAATCCATCTCTCCCCACCTTTGCGAGGAGAAAACCCGCAAAGGTGGGCCACCCGTCCCGCGAAGATTGGGGAACTCTCCTCGGACAAAAGAATTGGGGTCAGTTCCGACTGTATGAATGCATAAGTGAAATGAAGAAGGGTTCTCGAAGCGGCTACGATGCTGAGACTGGCGAAGAAAGCGCCGGCTCAGAAAGCGCACTTGGAGAACCCTATGAACAGTCTTCACTATATCGGATTCGACGTTCACAAAAAAGCCATCAGTTTCTGTGTCAAGACCGCTGCGGGCGAGATCGTGGAAGAAGGCAGCGTGCTGGCGCAACGCGAGGTCTTGCGGCGGTGGGCCTCAGCTCGACCGCATCCGTGGCGAGGAGCGCTGGAGGCGACCCTGTTCAGCGGCTGGATCTACGACACCCTGAAACCCTACAGCGAGCAATTGGAGATGGCGCATCCGGCCAAGATGAAAGCCATCAGCGCGGGCAAGAAGAAGAGCGATACCATCGCCGCGCGCACCATCGCCGACTTGGTGCGCTGCAATCTACTACCGGCCTGCTATGTGGCTCCGCCGCGGATTCGCGAACTGCGCCGTCTGCTGCGCTATCGCAGCCTGGTGGTGAGCGAAGCGGTACGCATGAAGAACAAGATGGCCGGGCTGCTGATGGAGACCGGCGCGCTTTACGTGAAGGAGAAGTTGCACCGCAAGAAATACTTCGCCAGCCTGCTGGAAGAACTCGAAGAAGTGCCGGAATCGGTGATCGATCTGCTGCGCTTGAGCCGCGGCGCACTGGAGATGTTCGAGAGCACGCAGAAGCGGCTGGTCCGCGAATTGCTCGCCGATCCCGAACTGGCCGAACGAGTGCAACGACTGATGTCGATTCCAGCCGTCGGAGAAATTACGGCTCTGACCTGGGCCTTGGAGGTCGGGGATCCCCAACGCTTTCGCTCCTGCTCCGATGCCATGAGCTATTGCGGACTCACAGCGGCGTTGAAGTCTTCGGCGGGGAAGCAGCAACGCGGACCGATCTCCAAACAGCGCAACCACTGGCTGCAAACCACGCTGATCGAGGCCGCCAAGTTGGCGCCACGCTGGAATTTACAACTGGCGGCGCTGCATGCCCGCGAACTGGAACGCGGACATCGCAACCGCGCCACGCTGGCGGTGGCGCGCAAACTCGTCGCCTATTTATTGGCGGTCGACAAAAGTGGTCAGGCCTTCCAGACCCACGCGCCGCAGGAAGTGCGAACCCAAAAAGCTGCCTAAGAAGGGAAAACTTTGAACTCAGCGGCGATCAACCGGCCGTTCCTCGCCAACTTGGGGACTGGGCAGAGGAGTCACGACTCCCGATGCTCCTTACCCTCTGTATCGAGGCCGGCCGGAAAACTCTAACTCATACTTCGTGGACCGGGCTCACGCACGGTTCCCGCAAATGGATGTCTGGCCAGGCTGCCGCTTTGGCCGTTACAAAGGATCGCACGCCGTTCGCTAACTTAAGCGCTCCACTCCCGCTTCGAGAGCCCACTCTTCCAAGCGCCAGGAGACCTCCGTCTCCTCTTGACTTTTACTTATCATGGATGTCCCCAGATTTTCCCGAATTATCCCGAATTATCTGAACGGCGAGAAGCGGGGCACCGGGGTAGATTTGTGGTTAACTGCGCGAAAATCCCCGCCCTGTCTCTCCAAAACCGGGAAAGACGAGGACGGGGCATCCCGCCATCAAGGCTTCGCTGGGCGGGCAAGTCGCCCGCCACCCCACAACCGCTAGGCTGTTTTGGCGCTGAGGGCAGGCTCCAGCTTGGGCTGGGCCTGGGGCACGGACTCGGCGAACAGCAGGCGATAAACGGCTCCGCCCAGAATTCCACCGATAAGAGGAGCGGTCCAGAAAAGCCAGAGCTGGTGAGTGGCCCATCCGCCGACGAAGAGCGCCTGCCCGGTGCTGCGCGCGGGGTTGACGGAAGTGTTGGTCACGGGAATGCCTACGAGGTGAATCAGGGTGAGGCCCAGGCCGATGGCGATAGGAGCGAAACCCGCGGGGGCGCGTCGGTCGGTCGAGCCCATGATGATGATGAGAAAGAACATGGTTAGCACCACTTCGGCGACGAAGCAGGCAGTCAGGGAATATCCGCCGGGAGAGTGCACGCCGTAACCGTTCGAGGCGAATCCGCCGGCGAGGGAGAAGCCAGCTTTGCCGCTGGCGATGACGTAAAGAGTCGCAGCGGCGGCGAAGGCGCCCGTCACCTGAGCAACGACATAAGGTAGAAATTCTTTGGCCGGAAAACGCTTGCCCACGATAAGACCGGCGGTGACGGCGGGGTTGATATGGCAGCCGGAAATATGGCCGATGGCGAAGGCCATGGTGAGCAGGGTGAGGCCGAAGGCCAGGGCGACGCCGACAAATCCAATGCCCAAGCCGGGAAATGCCGCGGCCAGCACGGCGCTACCGCATCCGCCGAATACCAGCCAGAAAGTGCCGAAGAATTCTGCTGCCGAACGTTTGCCGAGATTCATAAGTGTTGTCCTCCGAAGCCGGGCGGAATTCTACACCCGGGGTCAAGGGAGGGGTAGGGGGATCTCGGCTTGGCGCGAAGGTGTACGCAACCTATTGCATACACCAGATTGCCAGTACGAAACGGCCGGGCCGGCTGCAACACATCGCTACGATGATGAGATTATCGGTAGCTTGGTCATCATCTCGGCGTCGGCGAGTACATAGGCAATCGGGCGAATTTCGCAGGAGACACGCGGTAAAATCATGTCCGCCGACGATCACTGTCCGATGGTTGGCGAAGATCAATCCTGGCTTAGCCATTGGGCTGCGGCGGGCGGATCGGTTTCATGAGTTGTCCACGGTGTATCAGACGCTTCGTCCTCTTCCCCATTCACCCCGCATTTCCCTCCAAACACTGCCAAACTCGCGTCATTTCGGCCGTCCTATGCTCTAATATCCACAGGACATGCCCAGCCCTGGCGCCAGACTCCGCCGCCGCTTCAAACGCCTCTATCGCGACCTCCGCGGCGCCCGCGAAGTGGTCCGCGCCATGGTTTCGACCGACCATCCATTTCTGGCGCACATCATTCCCATGCGGCGCTGCAATCTGGCTTGCACCTACTGCAATGAATTCGACGATGTTTCCCAGCCGGTCGCACTCGAGGAAATGTTCAAGCGTATCGACAAACTGGGCGCGCTGGGCACCTCGGCCGTGACCATCAGCGGAGGCGAGCCGCTGCTGCATCCTGAACTCGACGACGTCATCCGCCGCATCCGCAAGAACGGCATGATTTCGGGCTTGATAACAAATGGATATTTTCTGGTCCCCGAGCGCATCGAGCGCCTCAATCGCGCCGGCCTGGAGTGGCTGCAGATTTCCATCGATAACGTCACCCCCGACGACGTCTCCAAGAAAAGCCTGAAAGTCCTCGACAAGAAACTGGAGAACCTGGCCGCCCACGCCGACTTTCACGTAAACATCAATTCCGTGGTGGGAGGCGGCGTTTCCAATCCGCAGGATGCACTCACCATCGGCAAACGCGCTCTCGCGCTCGGATTTACCTCGACCATCGGCATCATTCACGATGGCACAGGCCAGCTGCAGCCGCTCACCGCCGAAGAAAAAAGCGTCTATCACGAAATGAAGGCGATGGAGAAGAGCAGCTTCACCCGCATCAACGCCTTCCAGGACAATATTGCCCAGGGACGCCCCAACCAGTGGCGCTGCCGCTCCGGCGCGCGCTATCTCTACATCTGCGAGGATGGTCTGGTGCACTACTGCTCGCAGCAGCGCGGCTACCCGGGCACGCCGCTTGATAAATACACGGTTGCCGACATTAAGCGGGAGTACGTCACCGAAAAAGGCTGCGCCCCGCACTGCACGGTTTCCTGCGTGCACCAGGTCTCGGTGCTCGACTCCTGGCGGGGCCCGCAACGGCCGGCGCCTTCGGGAGCAAACGCTCTCGTCCACATCGAATAATCCCGCGCAACCCAGCCTGCCATAAATGCCGCCGCAGGCTCGTGATCTACGAATTCGGCTGCCAAATAAATCCTGCGAACCCGGCATGGCCGGGTGTATCCTGTGCCGCAAAAAGCTCGGGGCGAGGAGGACTTCATGAAACGCACTTTGCTCGTTGCCCTTTTCACCACGCTGGTGGTAACGGCGTGCAACTCCAAGTCCGCCGATCCCGCTGCCTCCGGTGCTTCCTCCGGCGGCCCCACCCCCAGCGCCTGGGTGCGCTACTACGACCCCAGCGAGCATTCTTTTTCCATCGAAGTCCCGCAAGGCTGGAATGTACAAGGCGGTATGTACCGCTTCGGCTACTTCGACGTGCGGGCCACCGTGGACTTGCGCTCGCCCGACGGCGCCATGGTTCTGCGCTTCGACGATGCCGACGTTCCGCCCTATGCCTTGCCCACCGCCCGCACCCCGCCGGAGGGTCGTCCCTACAACAAGCCCATGCAATTCCAGATGATGGTGGAGCGCTATCGCGATGCACCTTCCTTCGCCGAAACCTACGCCAAATCGCGCTTTAAGAGCGTCTGCACCACCCTGACCTCGCAACCCAGTTCATGGAATCCCACCATCCCCGCCGCTCTGCAGCAGATGCATCCCGAAAAGGTGAGCGATGGTGCGGTCGACTTCGCCTGCGCGAGCAGTGCCGGGCCGAAGTTGGCCAGCGTCTTCGCACGCACCAGTTTGTTCTCCCAGGGGGCCTTCTGGCAGGCCGATCCGGTGCTCAGTGCCCTGACCACGGCGCAGCTCATGCCCGTCGCGCAATCGGTCTTGCAGCATGCGCTCGATACCTTCCAGATTGATCCGCAGTGGCAGGCGCATCAACAGCAGATGACGCAGGAGGGTCTCGCCATGATCCAGCGCGACTACCAGACCTTCCTGGCGCAGACGCGCGCTACCATGCAGCGCTTCAGCAGCTCCATGAACCAGCAAGTGGCTGGATTTGAAGCTCACCAGAACGCGCAGGCGGCGCAGGTGGAGGGCTGGAGCAAGACTCTTATGGGCTTGACCGATGTCCGCGATCCCTATACCGGACAGCAATTTGAGGTCTGGACCGGCCCGAACGCCAATTACTACCGCAATAGCCTGGGCGATACGGTCAATGCCAACAGCTCTCCGGACTCAAGCTATCACCAGGTGCTGCCACAACCGCAATAACCCGGTAGAGACGGCCGGCCTCGGCGGTCCGGCAGAGCAAAGCTCCGCAGCGGTGTTTGGTCAACTACCCCGAGCCGTTTTAGTTATGGCGCCGGCGTAACGGTCGAGCTGCGCTCGACCAGACAGCCGTGGGCGGCTGTCCCTACGGGCAAGATGCCACGATGAAGATATGATTGGACTTGTGCGATGTATATCTCTAAGCTATAGTGGAAAGTCGAATTCTAGCCCATATTGGCCGGGGATGGACCCAGGGGTGGTCCGAGGCGAGAAACGCGCCTATAGGCGATCCTGGCGCAATGGCGGGGTATTCTACGCGAGGTTCTAACCGGCAATTCGCAGAGGCGCCAACTGCTCGGACACATTTTCAATAACTTACAGCTAAGCTATTGAAAGCAAAGCCCGAAAGCCCCTAAGCCGAGCTATTTGGCGGGTTGCGCCGTCGGCGGCAGCAGTCCATTCAGCCGCAGATACATGGCTTCGCCGCTGTAATGGTCCGCCCAGTCGTTGGCCAGCGTGATCAGGGCGAAGCCGCGCGAGACGATGCGCCCGCCGCGAAGGGTTACGGATTCGCCGAGCTTCGAGTCATCGAGCTTGTTTACCACTGACGCGCAAAAGTCGAAAGAAGTCCTCAATGCGCCAACCAGCGTATCTTTGCTGTCGGTCTCCTTCAGGTCGGGTCCGGCCAGCACCGGCTCGTCGCCGATCTTGGCGCACAGGAACTTATTGGTCTCCGCGATATGCAGCACCAGGTGGCCAAAGCTGATCTGCCCCGGCGTCGGCTTAAAGCCGAACTTGTCGGCAGGCATCTCGTCCGCTGCCGCGACCATGTTCTTTTGCTGGCGAGGCAGAATCTCTTTCACCGCCGCGGTGACCGGATCTTTGGTTTGGGCAAGAGCAGAAACTGAGATAGCGATAACGAGCAGAAGAGTGCGTTTCATAATTCAGCCTCCGTTGGTAGAACCGTTTGTCAGGAGAATGCGGCCGCGATACCGGACACCGCCAATTTGTAGATGAGATACAAGACCGCGATGAGGATAATCGACGTCGAGCGTTTGACTTTGCTGTTGCAGGCGAAGCCAATCCCCATGAGCACGATGGTCCAGATCATGAAGATATCCAGCCCCGACGCCATGCCATATAGAAATTTGTTGCCGCTGGGGCTCATGAAGTAAGCCGGAGTGCTGGCAATGGGAGTCTGCAGATTGAAGCCTTCGTGGTCCACCCCGGCAAACATGACAATCATGCTCAGGGTGGCGTGGATAATGCCGGGCAGGCTGCTGTAGGCAACAATCGCCATTGCCGTTCCGTAGCGCACCGCCGCGCCCGCGCCCAGATTGAAGGCTGCAATCAGAATCCCCGCAATGATGGCAAACGAAATGAGGACGATGAGGGGGAAAGCGTAGCCAATATATTGGATGACGGCGGCGGCGACGTGGATCTGCTTGGCCTGCCGCTCCGCGGGAAGCTTATCGAATTGATCGGCGCGCGCCGATTGGCTGATCTGGTTGCGGGCAATCTGCTCGTAGCCAATTTGTTTTCCCACGACGAGCAGAAACGCAATGGAGAAGACGGAAATCACAAGCCAGGGCGCCCACCAGCTGGAGTTGCGCCTCAAATCAGTGAACGTCTTGCTGGGAGCGACAAAAACGTCGATCAAGCGTTCGCCTTCAGAAAGCGGCGCGGGTTCCGGAGATGGTTCAATTGGCGTAGCTGGGAGAGCGGCCATGGAAGCCTCCTAATCGCTGGCCCAAAATTGTAGCCGCTAGCCGGAAGGGAAACAAGCGGATGTGGCATTGGAGGGCCGCCCTTACCCTACGCGACCACTTCCGGCGTGGCTTCCAGCAGGGTGCGGGTGTAGGGATGCGACGGCCGTTGAGTGATTTGTTCCGTGGGGCCAACTTCCACCAGCCTGCCGCGATACATGACCGCAATACGCGTGGCCAGATAGCGGACCACCGGCATGGAGTGTGAGATGAAAAGATAGGTTAGGCCAAACTCGCGCTGTAACTGCGCCAGCAGATTGACGATCTGGGCTCCGACGCTTACATCGAGCGCGGAAACCGGCTCGTCGGCGACGATGAACTTGGGCCGCAGCGCCAGGGCGCGGGCGATGCCGATGCGCTGCCGCTGGCCTCCGCTGAATTCGTGAGGAAAACGCTGCATAACCGATTCGTCGAGACCGACGGCGCGCAGCAGTTCAGCCACGCGAGTTCTTAACCCAACCTCCCTCAAAGAACGCGGGAGGGGTGGGGCATCCGTTTTCAAACCACTTTCGGCGTTGCGATGAATGAGCAGCGGCTCGGCGATTACGTCTTCCACACGAAAGCGCGGGTCGAGCGAGCCGAAAGGGTCCTGAAAGATGATTTGCATGTGGCGGCGCATGCGGCGCATTTCGCGGGAACTCGCGGCCAGCAGGTCTTTTCCTTCGAAGCGGATGCTGCCCGAGGTCGGCTCAATCAGGCGAAGCACCAGCCGTCCCAGCGTGCTCTTGCCCGAACCTGATTCGCCGACCAGGCCGAGAGTTTCGCCGGATTCGATATCAAACGAGACATCGTCCACGGCGCGAACTTCGCCCTTGGCTCCGCCGCCAAAGGCCGACTCGCCCAGTGGATATACCTTGGTTAGGTTGCGGATTTCAATGAGCGACATGGATGCCTATCCATCAGGTGACCGGGCAAAGCATTGAAAAGTTGCGGCTCCGGAACAGTTTACGAGATCGCGGGCTTGGATGTTGGCGCAATTGGGTGCGGAGGCGCGATCAGCGCATTTTCGGCTGCGACTTGCGCGTACCATTTGCCAGACTCTTTGAGGATGCGCCGCTGGGTTTGGAAATCCACATAGGTCAATCCGAAACGCTGGGAGAAACCTTCCTCCCATTCGAAGTTATCGAGCAGGCTCCAGGCGTGGTAACCGCGCACGTCGGCGCCGTCGTGGATGCTGCGAGCCAGTTCACCCAAGTGGCGGCGAAGGTAGTCGATGCGACGCATGTCGCGAATCAGGCCGTCGGGGCCGGGAGCCTCGCCATAAGCGCAACCGTTTTCGGTGATCTCGATGAGAGGGCGGTTATAGTCGCGGGTAATGCGCATCACGATGTCATACAAGGACTTCGGCCAGACCTCCCAGCCGAGATCAGTTTTCGGGCCGGCGGTGCCGCGGGCCATTTTTGCGGGAAGAAACCAATATTGGGGATTGAATGCGCGCTCGCGCAGGCTGGGAGCGGAGACCAGGGTGCGGTCGTAGAAATTGATGCCGATGAAATCGAGGGGGGCTCGCACTTCTTCCATGTCCCCCGCTCGAATTCCCATCAGTGCTGAAGGAAAAATGGGAAAGGCGTCGGGATAGCGGCCTTTCAGCGCGGGATCGAGGAACCAGACGTTACGGAAGCCATGAGCGCGGGCGGCGGCAAGTTGGTCGGAGTCGGACAAACTGGTCGGCTCACAGGGGGACATGCTGAACGCGGAGCCGATGCGAGCCCGCGACGATGCTGCCCTGACAGCGCGAAATGCCTTGCCCTGCGCGAGGTTCGCGGTATGGGTGGCCCGCAGGGTTGCAGGCAAACTTTTTTTGCCGGGAGCCTTTTTCCCGGTGAGATAGCCGTCGGAGGTGAAGACGACAGCCTCATTCAGCAAAACCCAATCGGATACGCGGTCGCTGAGCGCGCGAGTGACGATTTCCGCATAGTCGGCAAAGTAGCTGGCGGTGTCGCGGTTCGGCCAGCCGCCGGCATCTTGGAGAGCCTGGGGAAGATCCCAGTGAAACAGCGTGACCAGCGGACGAATTCTCGCCACGAGCAGCGCGTCAATTAAGCGGCTGTAGAAGTCGAGGCCTTTTGGGTTGGCCGGGCCGGAACCGGTGGGCTGAATGCGGGGCCACGCGATGGATAAGCGGTAACTGTTCAGATTGAGCGACTGCATGAGCGCAATGTCATCGCGCCAGCGGTGATAGTGGTCACAGGCGATGTCGCCGGTGTCACCGTTCTTGATTTTCCCTTTCGATGGGGCGGCATGGGAGAAACGATCCCAGATGGATTCGCCTTTGCCATCTTCATTCCACGCGCCTTCAACCTGATAAGCGGATGTGGCCGCTCCCCAATAGAAACTTTGCGGAAATGACATCGAAGCGGTCATGTTCCAATAGGCGGCGGCGTCTCGTTCACGCGCGCGGGCCTCGGGACGAGAGATTTATCCGCCAAGAGATCCATCGAACAGCGCCCAAACCCGATTGCCGATGACGCGGTAGATTGTATACGCGGTGGCCGAATCGGAGACCTTGCGAAACAGCAACTCGCCGCGTCCGTCGCCGTCGGCGTCCACGACGTCAATGAAATCGTAGCGGGGCAAGACGTCAAGGTGCTGCGCATCGGTTACGTTGGAGAATACCTTGTGCATATCGCCATAGATATCCTGGCGAACCACCAAAGTGATCAAATATTGGGTACCCGCCGGACTGGAGTTGCGGGCCGCCAGCATGTGAGCCTTCGCCATGAGGATCACGATAGGTTCGTTGCTGCTGGATGGGTCAACCACGCGGAGCTGCACGTCGTCGAATGCAGGCTGAGGAGGTTTGGCGGCGGTGGCATGGTGCGTGCTTGAGGCCGGCTTGGCGGTTGCGGGCGAGGAAATGGTTTCGCCGGCGAGTTGTTTGATGTAGGCCGTCACTTCGGTGGCGGCGAAGGCCAAAGCTTTCTTACGAAGCTGGGCCTCTTCATCGGGCTTCATGATGTAGGCGTAGGAGTGGGGATCGGGGCCACCGGCGTCGGAGATTGCGGGAATCACCTGAACGCCGCTCTGGGCGCTCTTTTGGGACTGCGATTTCGCAGTAAGCGATGCCGACTTGCCAGTGATTGCGGTCTTGCCGGCCGATGGCTCGGAAGAGCCCTCGGCGGATTTTGGCTGCGGCCGGGGTCGGCCGCGGCGCAGCGTCGGGCGATCCGGATCGTCGGGAGGTTCTGGGGGAGTCGCATCCGCAGTTGCGGGGGTCGGGGATGCAGATGGCGAGGATGGCGGCGACGAAGGTGAGGCTGGGGCGGGGGATGATCCTCCCGGCGATGCGGGCGGGGGGCTCGCAGGCGCGGCAGTTCCGGTTGCCGAAGGAGAAGCTGGCGTGGCCGGGGATTGCGTCGTGGGGGCAGTCGTCGCAGGGGCTGGATTCGCGGGCTGACGCCGGTGCAAAACGGGCGGACCGTCCTCTTGTTCAAGATCGCGCGGCTTGTTTTCGGTGTGGTGCGCGGCGGCCGCGGACCTGGAGCCGGCCGCTACCCAGTTTCCGGCTGCGGACCAGTTGTCATTCGGGCCTTGCACCGCTCCGGTGACGGTAAAGAGACCCAACGAAGTCCCCGAGCGCTCTGCTTCATAAACGGTCCCGGAATCCAGAGCCATGGGAATGGGATCGGCCTTGTAGACGCTGGCATCGTAAAATTCTCCGTCCACCTGAATGGCGACCGGCACCAGATGAGCGGCTCCATTTGGAGAGAGTTCGACGAGCGCCAGGGCGCGCGGGCCTTTGACCCTTTTGGCGGGAGTCTTATCCGGCGTCGGGGTTTGCGCCGACGGTTGGGAATGCGGTCGCTTAAGCTGGGCCCAACATGAGCAGGCGCTCAGCAGGATGACGGCCAGCAACCGGGTACGGTATAACCTTGCAGAAGAAGCTGAAGGAGAAACTGCCATGGATACTAATGATAAAGCTCCGGCGTTTACTTTGCCCGACCAGAATGGTAAAGAGTTGTCGCTTAAGGGGTTTCAGGGGAAGTACGTGGTTTTGTTCTTCTATCCCCGTGCCGATACTCCGGGATGCACCATCGAGGCCTGCGAATTTCGCGATGCTTACAAGAAAATCGAAAAGACTGGCGCCGTGCTGCTGGGGATTTCTCCCGATACGCCCAAGGCACAGAAAAAGTTCGAGGAGAAATTCGACTTACCCTTCACTCTGCTGGGTGATGCCGACAAGACGGTGTGCCACGCGTATGGCGTGATTCAGGAAAAGAACATGTACGGCAAGAAAGTGATGGGCGTGGCGCGGACTACGTTCGTCATCGGACCCGATGGCAACATCAAACACGTCTTCCGCAAGGTGAAGCCGGAGGGCCACGCGGCGGAGGTTCTGGAGTATTTGAAGGGCGCGATGAAGGGCTGAGGCTGGGGATTTTGGAGCGTATGAGTCTGGGGACCTGGCGACGGCAGCGACGCTGCCAGCTGTCGCAAGATCCTTGGCTCCGCTCAGAATGACAACGCGGGAGAGCAACTTAGAAGCGCCGTCATGAAAAACGCATCCGCGTTCGACAATCGGTTGCCACGGAGCTTCTACGATCGCGATCCCCGGCGCGTGGCGCGCGAGTTGCTGGGCAAGGTTCTGGTGCGACGGGACGGCCGGAAGCTTTTGGCCGGGCGCATTGTCGAGGTCGAAGCTTATCTTGGCAAAAATGATCCTGCCGCGCACAGCTATGGGGGAGAGACCGCGCGTAATGCGGTGATGTTCGGCCCTCCGGGCTTCGTTTACGTTTATTTCATTTACGGAAATCACTATTGCTTTAACGTCTCCTGCCAACCGGTGGGCAAGGCGGGAGCGGTGCTGTTTCGCGCTCTGGAGCCGCTCGCCGGAGTCGAAGAGATGGCCGCCGCACGCGACATTCCTTATGAACAAGGAGTCGATTTGCGCCGCTTGACCAGCGGCCCGGGAAGACTGGCCGAGGCTCTGGGCATTACGCGGCTGCGCGACAACGGGAAAGATGTGACGAGCGCGACCTCGGACCTCTGGATTGCGGACGATGGCGCTCGCCGGCCTCAGGTTGTCGTTACCGTGCGGATCGGCATTACCAAGGCAGCGGAGCGGCCGCTACGTTATGTAGTTGCGGGCAATCGCTTTGTTTCGGGGCCGAAGCTGTTGTCTCGGGGGCTTTAGTTATTTTCCCAGAACAACATTGTCAATCAGCCGTGTCGTGTCCACGAACGCGGCCACCGCAGCCAAAGCAGGCTGATCAATCTGCATTACCGGTTCTAATGTTTCAGGGTTCACGATCTCGAAATAGTCCAGACGGACCGAAGGCTCTTCACCGAACATCTCTTTTCCGATGGCGGCGAGCCGAGCAACGCTTCGCTCGCCTTGGTCGAATACCTGTTGGAGGCGCAGAAGCGAATGGTGCAGAACAAGCGCGGATTTGCGCTGCGCGGGATCGAGATAGGCGTTGCGGGAGCTCATGGCTAGACCGTCAGGATCGCGCACGATGGGGCAGGCAACGATTTCCAACCCAAAATTCAGATCGCGCACCATACGGCGGATGATGGCAAGCTGCGCGGCATCCTTTTGGCCGAAGAATGCGACGTCGGGTTCGATGATATTGAACAGTTTGGCGACCACGGTTGCGACCCCGCGAAAGTGGCCGGGGCGTGATCGTCCGCAGAGCTTGTCGCTGAGGCCTTCGACGGTGATAAAGCTAATGGCGCCCACGGGATACATCTCGCCGACTGTTGGAGCGAAAAGCGCATCCACATTTTCTTTTTTCAAGAGATCGCAATCTGGCTCGAAGCTGCGAGGATACTTCGCGAAATCTTCATGGGGGCCGAATTGCGTGGGGTTCACGAAGATGGATGCGGCGACCACGTCGCACCGCGCTTTGGCCGCTCGCAGCAGGGAGAGATGCCCTTCATGCAACGCTCCCATGGTGGGGACGAGGCCGAGGCGCCTGCCACTGCCGCGCAGCGCGCGAGAGAAGCTTCGCATGGCGGCAATGGTGTTGAATATTTCCATACGATCACCCACAAAAGCATTCACCACAGGGAACACAGAGTCCACGGGGGAAATCCGTCAAAAAACCTTTGCTGCGGCGATTAGGTACGACCGGCCAGCGCCTGCTTTCGTTCCAGCACAGTTTCGAGCGCGGCGCGGGTTTCTTTCGGTAAGTGGTAGGACTCTTCGTCCGAGGGATAGTTGTGCGACCGCACGTCCGCCTCAAATTGTTGTGCGGCGGAGGTAATCAGCGCTGCGGCGTCGCCGTAGCGGCGCACGAACTTCGCGGGAGGGCCAAAATTTAAGTTGAGCATGTCGTGGATGACCAGCACCTGACCATCGCACTCCGGACCGGCGCCGATGCCGATGGTGGGAGCGCTGACTTCCGCGGTAATCATGGCGGCCACCTCGCGCGGTATGCCCTCGAGATAAATGCAGGCCACGCCGGCGCGGTCGAGCGCCACCGCGTCGCGCATAAGCTGCTCAATGCCGGTGAGGGATTTGCCCTGCACCTTATATCCGCCCATAGCATTCACCGATTGCGGGGTCAGGCCGATATGCCCGGCAACCGGAATCTCGGCGTCAATCACGCGGCGAATCATGTCGGCACGCTTTTCGCCGCCCTCGATTTTCACCGCTTCCACTCCCGCCTCTTTCACGAAACGGGTTGCATTACGGACGGTTTCCTCCGGACTGACGTGGTAAGAACCGTAGGGCATGTCGGCGAGCAGAAAGGCACGTTTCGCGCCCCGGCGGGCGATGCGGGCGTGGTGCAACATCTCGTCCATGGTGACCGTCAGCGTGTTCTCATAGCCCAGCATGGTCATGGCCAGCGAATCGCCGACCAGCAGCATGTCGATGCCGGCCTCGTCCAATACACGGGCGGTGGCATAGTCGTAGGCGGTGAGACAGGTGATGGGTTCGTGCCGCAGTTTTTTGTCGCGAAGGGACGCGACAGTATTCTTGGGGCGAGCTCCGCCCACAGCGGTAAGACTCATAACATCCTCCAGTGCCCCTCCGCCCAGGCGGATAGAGCCCGTTTACATCATGAGTATTTTAGTCCTGGCAAGGGGCAACCGTCGAGGGCTATTGGTAATGCGCGTCGCCGGTGATGTCGCCAGGCTGGTCGCGGCGAACCGCCCAAAAAAACAGATAGAGGCGGCATTGCCGGTCTTGTTTCGCATACTTCCGCTTTTAAATGACAGTCGAGCTCTACTGGGCAGCCGGGGGCGGCTGTCGCTCCTTGAGGCCTACGCGCTGGCGGCTTCCTGGCTGCCCAGCGGGAGGAAATATTGCGTGCCCTTGATGGGCGCCGAAACCTTGCGCAATAGCTCCTGCAAGTCTTCGTTGCGCTCGACGAAATCGATCTCAGAGGTATTTACGATCAGCAGGTCGGACGAAGTGTAGTGAAAGAAGAAATGTTCATAGGCTTTGACCACTTCCTGCAGGTAATCCTCGTTGATGGCCTTTTCCCCGGCGGCGTTCTTTTTTTTCAGGCGCTTCTTGAGCACCTCGGGCGTGGCCTGCAAATAAATCACCAGGTCAGGCGTCGGTAGCTGTTCACGGAAGTAATTGTAGTACCGGTTGTAGGTGCCGAGTTCCTGATCGGTCAGGTTCAGACAGGCGAAGAGTTTGTCTTTCTCGAAAATAAAATCGGTGATCACCGTTTTTTGCGAACGGGGCCCCAGGTCGAGGCCGCGCAACTGCTCGAAGCGACGGATCAAAAAAGCGAATTGCGCCTGAAAAGCGGCGCCGGGTTCGCCGTCGTAAAAACCCCGCAGGAAAGGGTTATCTTCGCCTTCGGTCACGCGCTGCGCATTGAGCCGCTCGGCCAGAACCCCCGCCAGGGTGCTCTTGCCAACTCGAATCGGACCTTCGACTGCAATGTAGCGGGGAAGCTCGAAAAGATTGGCCATGATTTTTGCGAACCGGGAGAAAGCAAAACTCTTTGGCAGAATATCTTGGAAAGCCGGATCGGGCAATTGAGGGGAAAGTTAACAGGAATAACGGACGCATCGCGCCAGTCATCGTAGCGGTTGGCGATCGGCTAGAATTCCTCATGCTTGGGCCGGTGCTCGCCGTCGCTGGATCGTCCGCTGCGATTGCCGCGGGGTATCAATCCATGGCGCCGGCTGGACAGTGGTTTGGCCGGACCTTTACAGGCTTAAGGCACCAATCGAAGAAACTGGCGCTGACCTTTGACGACGGCCCCAACGACCCGTATTCGCTGCAGATGCTGGAGGTTCTCTCGAAGCACGGAGTGCAAGCCACGTTTTTTGTGATCGGCCGCTATGTGCGGCAGCGGCCGGACATCGTTCGCGAAATGGTTAGAGCAGGACATGTGGTGGGCAATCACACTTTGAATCATCCTTTGCTGATTTTCAAAAGTGGCGCGCAGGTCCGAACGGAACTTGAGACCTGTCGCCAAATACTTACTGACGCGGTGGGAGAGCACTCGAATCTGTTTCGACCGCCCTTTGGGGGACGACGACCGGCAGTTTTGCAAATCGCGCGACAACTCGGCATGCGGCCGGTGATGTGGGATATCACAGGTTTCGACTGGAATGCGCCCTCGGCGGAGTACATCGAGCAGAAAGTGAGCAGCCGGGTACGAGGCGGAAACGTCATTCTGTTGCACGACGGCGGGCATCTTCAAATGGGAGCCGATCGCTCGCGCACTGTAACTGCCATAGATCGCCTGATTGCCCGTTACCTAGCGGAGGGCTACGAGTTTGTCACCATTCCTGAAATGATGGCGCGATGCTGAGCTGCGGTGTGGCCGGATTCTTCCCGGAAGCCGGTCAAAATCATCTTCAAACCGGCTTCCATTTTCCGCTACGCTTGGGCTGTTCCGCGTGAAAAGATTGCTTGGCGGCCGCTACAGTGCGCTGAATATCTTCTTCGCTGTGGGCGGTGCTCAGGAAAGCCGCCTCATACTGAGAAGGAGGCAGATAGACGCCGTGATCGAGCATGGAGCGGAAGAAGCGCGCAAACGCCTTGGTATCGGATTTCGAAGCGGAGTTCCAGTTGGTGACCGGGGCGGCGGTGAAGAACCAGGTAAACATGGAACCAACACGGTTCGCGGTCAGCGGTACGCCGGCTTCTTTCGCCGCGGCGGAGACGCCGTCTACTAGCTTCGCGGCCAGAGTGTCCAGGCGTGGATAGATTTCCTGTTTGTGTTCGCGCAGGTGTTTTACAGCCGCGATTCCCGCAGCCATGGCCAGCGGATTCCCAGAGAGCGTGCCGGCCTGGTACATCGGGCCCAAGGGCGCGACCAGTTTCATGATCTCGTCGGACCCGCCATAGGCGCCAACCGGCAGACCGCCGCCGATGATCTTGCCCAGTGTCGTGAGGTCAGGACGAATGCCGTACAACTCCTGGGCGCCACCGAAAGAGACGCGAAAGCCGGTCATCACTTCGTCAAAAATGAGAACCGCTTTTTCGCGCTGGGTGATGAGCCGCAAAGCGGCGAGAAAAGCACCCGATCCGGCAACGCAACCCATGTTGCCCACCACCGGTTCGACGATCACACAGGCAATCTGATGACGGAATTTGGCAAAGCCGCGCTCGACAGCATCTGTGTCATTGAAAGGCAATGCGAGGGTGAACTGGGCAAACTCCTCGGGCACACCGGCCGATCCGGGGATGCCGAGGGTGGCAACGCCGGATCCTGCCTTCACCAGCAACGCATCCGCGTGGCCGTGGTAACAGCCTTCGAATTTCAAAATATATTTGCGCTTGGTAAAGGCACGCGCCAGGCGGATGGCGGACATGGTTGCTTCTGTGCCTGAATTCACGAAACGGACCTTCTGCATGTGAGGGAATGCTGCGAGAACGAGTTCCGCGAGATCGGCTTCCGCGGGAGTGGAGGCGCCAAAGCTCATCCCGTTGCGAGCCGCGGCGGTCACGGCTTCCACGACCTCAGGGTCGGCGTGGCCGAGAATCAACGGACCCCAGGAACCGAGATAGTCAATGTACTCGTTATTGTCGGCGTCCCAAATGTGGGATCCCTGTCCACGCATGATGAATACGGGATCGCCGCCGACGGCAGCGAATGCCCGCACCGGGGAATTCACGCCACCCGGAATCATTTGCTCGGCGCGCTTTTGCAGCTGCCGCGATTTATCGGTTTTGCGGGGCATCAGTTTTCTCCTCGCGCATCGAGTAATATACCAGCGGCAAATTCATGCGAATTTCATAATCTTGAAACCAGCCTGAAATGGTCGAGGGATAGGGTTATTTCAGTACGCCCTTCTAACCGGGAGGGTTTAAGGACGGCCTTGGGGGGCTCCGGGCTGTCCTTAGCTATTTTGCCGGTCTGGCCGCACCGAACACGGACGTCCCCTTCCACTTACTTCAGGTAAGAGCGAATAATATCCACCAGTTCGTCGGCAGCCAGCGCCTGCTCAGAACTGGGCTTCCGCTTCGGGTCCAAGACGTGGAAGCGCACGTGGTCCTCGACCAACTCGGCCATGAGGCCATTCAGGGCTCCGCGGGCTGCGGTGATTAATTGCAGAACGTCGGAGCAATCCTGATCGGTGGTCAGGGCGCGCTCTACCGCTTCGATCTGACCGCGGATGCGCCGGATTCGCAACATTAATTTCTCTTTATCTCGAATGGTATGTGCCATTTTTCCTCTTCGTTATACTATAGAGGGGTATGATATAGAAGTAGAGTTTGTTTTTTCAACCTGAGTCGCTCTTCGATTCTTCGGCCGGAGCATGTGACCAGTGGCGGACAAGGGCCTCCAGAATCCAGCGGAAGATAAATTAAAGTCTGCCCTGCACGGTATGTTAGCCATAGTTAACTATTTTATGTATATCGATCCTCACCAACGGAACTGAAAAACTGTCCGCGGCTCGGAGATTCCGGCGGTTCGGGTCTTTAACATTCTGTTAACTCGACCCGGTTAGGCTGCCTGGGTTCGATAATTGCCGGGAGCGTGCATATTGCCCGCCTGGTTCCTGCGATCGGTGTTGGATTCGCGCGCGATACGGAAGAGTAACTGAGGGAATGACGAGCTACGACCGCCAATACGAGGTCCGCCAAGGGAAGCGAGGCGGCGGGCGCACAGCATGGTTTTGCCTGGTGCTCACACTGGCTTCGCTCGCGGCAGGGCAAGAACCGCAGGCGCAACCGCAGACTCCGAATGCGGTAAGCGAGCAGAGCGCGCAGGTGGCGGCAGACGCGGCTGCGCCCACCGGCAACCCAACAGATGCGCCGCCCGATGACGATCCGCCATCCATGGTCCCGCATTTCAGCGACACGCGATTCTGGCTATCGGGGCAGGCGAATTTTATCTTTCAGGCGCACCCGCCATTCCCCGCCGCCTATACCGGCAAGAACAGTCTGAAACCCGATTTTCAAGAGGCCACTTCGCGGGTTTTGACGTTTTATACGGGAGTTCGGCTGAACGACTCGACTGAACTGCTGGTGGATGTCGAGGAAGCCGGCGGCTCGGCACTGAGCACCGGCCTGGGTCTGGCCGCGGACACGAATCTCGATATCGTGCGCAATCCGCTGCTGAGCAAGCAGCCGTATCTGGCGCGGGGCATGATCCACAAGGTCTTCGCGCTCAGCAAGGACACAGTCGAGACCCAGCGTAATTCTCTTTCGCTCTTTGACGAACTGCCGCGCCGCCGGCTGGAAATCCGCTTTGGCAAGTTCAGCATGGTGGATTTCTTCGACCAGAATTCCGTGGGTTCGGATACGCACTTCCAGTTCGTCAACTGGGTAGTGGATAACAACGGCGCCTATGATTACGCTGCTGATACGCGCGGCTACACGGTCGGGGCAACCGCCGATTATGAAGACCGCAACTGGGGATTTCGATTTGCGGAAGCCCTTATGCCATCGGTTGCCAACGGAATTAATTTAGTGTGGCGTCCCTGGCAGGTTCATGCGGAAAACTATGAATACGAGTTGCGCCACGGCCTCATTCCCAAGAAATCCGGCGTAATCCGCCTGTTGGCTTATACCAACTACGCCAATATGGGCATCTACCGCGACGCAATCGCCCAGTTTGAAGACGGGCTGGTTTCCACTCCCGATATTACGAACCATCCCTGGCACGTCACCCGTAAATATGGTTTTGGCATCAACCTCGAGCAGAATCTCACGCGCAATCTCACCGCTTTCGGCCGCTTTGGCTGGGACAACGGGAAGACTGAGTCCTTTGCTTACACCGAGGTGGACCAAACTTTTGCTATGGGGATCGGCGCAAACGGGGGTTGGTGGCATCGCCGCTATGACCGTGCCGGCGTGGCTTTCGTCACCGACGGAATTTCCAAGGACCACCGGACGTATCTGGCGGACGGCGGATTAGGATTTCTCCTGGGGGATGGCGGGCTTAACTACGGACGGGAGAGCGTTTTGGAGACCTACTACACGGCACACGTCTGGCGAGGCATCTACCTCGCGCCGGGGCTGCAACACATCGTGAACCCGGGATACAATCGCGACCGCGGTCCGGTGATCGTGCCATCCTTTCGCCTGCATCTGGAATTCTGAGTGATGAGAAATTACGGCTGCGATGAGGCGGGGGATTTGTCAAACGGGACTTCAAAATACATCAACTCGTTGCCTTGGGCATTGTGGACGCCCGTAAGGTAGAGATGGGCGCCGGCAAGCGGCGAGGAGATGCCCTCCACATCAAAAAATAAAAAACCTGCCTGCGTGCTGTGAGGCTCGACCGCTTTCGCGCCAAATTGTGCATCCTGAATTTCTTCCCGCGTCTGAGTGCTCATCCCACCCTTCACTTTTTTGGTGGGAAAAGGCAAGGGATACCCGGCGGTTTGGGAAGCATGCGGATGAGCTAAGCGGCGGTAGATGTCGTCGGGCGCGGCGGCCAGCAATTTGGAACGGTCGCCGGCGATCAGTTCCGCTTTCATCCCAGCCAACGAAATGGGCTGGTCGCCATCGTTGGTGATGACCAACAAAATCGGCAGCATGCCGATTTCGTCGTAACGAACCGAAAAGATGCGGGCCTTTTCGGGAGTATTGTAGGGATCGGCCGCCACAGTGGCGGATTCATCCGTATGTTCATCGTGCGCCGCATAAGTCTTTGCCGGCTGGGCTTGCGGCATGACGAACTGCTTTCCCGCCCAGCATAGTGAAGCGGTAACAAGCAGAAGAGCGGCGGAAGCGAGCAAACCAACAATCGCCCGGCTTGGTTCTCGGCGCAGCATGGGGTGTTGATTGTAGGATGCAAATCCGGCTGCCCATGGTACCTAATGGCTGCCCACGTCGCCAGCGGGTAGAATGTTCCATCACTCATGTATGCGCTGTATAGTGCATTGCTGGCAATCGGGTTACTGCTGAGCCTGCCCTACTGGCTGGTGCAATGGTTGCGACATGACAAGTACCGGGCAAGCCTGCGGGAGCGACTGGGCAAGGTCAGTCCCAGGCTGTGGCGGGACCTGCCGAAGCGGGTGATTTGGGTTCATGCCGTTTCGGTGGGCGAGGTCCTGGCGGTCAGCGGTCTGGTTAATGAGTTGAAACGGGCCTTTCCCGAGTATCACGTTCTTGTGTCAACCACCACCTCCACAGGACAGAGGCTGGCGCGAAGCCGTTTTGGCGAAGAGAACGTCTTCTACTTTCCACTGGATTTTGGATTTGCCATCAGGCCATATCTGCGGCGACTGCGGCCGGAACTTGTGGTCATCGCGGAAACCGAATTCTGGCCGAATTTTCTGCGCTTGACGCATGCGGCGGGCGCCCGGATCGCCATTGTCAATGCCCGCATCTCCGACCGGTCGTTGCCCGGATACCGCCGTTGGCGAGGAATCCTGAGCCGCTTCCTCCGGCCCGTCGATCTTTTTCTGGCACAAACGGAAGAAGACAAGCGGCGGCTGATTACGATCGGGGCTGCAGCGGATCGCGTCAGCGCAAGCGGTAATCTCAAGTTCGATGTCGCGGTGGCCGATCCTCCGCCGATTGTGGCCGGCCTGCAGGCGGCTTTCCGGCAACGGGACGCTGGACCCGTAATCGTTTGTGGGAGCACGGTTGAGGGGGAAGAGAAACTTCTGCTGGAGGCTTTCCGCAACCTGCTGGAGAAGCAGCCTCGCGCCGTGATGATTTTGGCGCCGCGCCATCCTGAACGCTTTGCCGCAGTTGCGCAATTGCTGGAGGCGTCAGGCACTCCATTTCAACGCCGGTCGGGATTTACTGGCGAGTCTGGTTTCGAGAAATCCTTGGGCGGCGGAGTGCTTCTGCTCGATAGCCTGGGGGAGTTGGCCTCCATCTATGCGCTGGCGGATATAGCGTTTATTGGGGGCAGCCTGGTGCCGCGTGGCGGTCACAACATTTTGGAGCCGGCACAACACGGCGTTGCGATTGTGATTGGTCCGTATACCGACAATTTTCGCGACATCGTGCAATCGTTCCGGGCAAACGACGCCGTACAAGTAGTGGAACCAACACAGCTTTCGGCGGTGCTGATAGAGTTGGCGTCGAACGGAGCCGAACGAAAATTGCTCGGCCAGCGTGCCGCGAAGACGGTTCGCGCTCATGCTGGAGCGGCCAAAAAAATAATAGCCGCCCTGCAAGGCTTGCTGGAGGGTGCTTCGGGCTGTATTACGGAATCCTCATTAGCTGCCACGCCCGAAAAAAACACTTTGCCACCGCCATGATTCCATCAGCCATGAATTTGCTGAGCTTGGTTTACGGTACAGGAGTGCGCAGCCGGAATGCGCTTTACGATCGCGGCGTGCTTCACACTCGCCGTTTGCAAGGGCCGGTGGTGAGCATAGGCAATCTTTCGGTAGGTGGCTCCGGCAAGACGCCATTTGTGATTCTGCTCGGCAAGCTGCTTAAAGAACGCGGCATCAAATTCGACATTCTCTCCCGCGGTTACGGGCGAGAAACGAAGGGAACGGCCATTGTGGAACCACCCGGCTCGGCGCGGGAGTTTGGCGATGAGCCTTTGCTGATGTCTCGCCATCTCGGAGTTCCGGTTGTTTTGGGAGAAGATCGTTATGAGGCAGGCTTGCTGGCGGAAAAGACTTTTGGTCCGCAATGGCACCTTCTGGACGATGGATTTCAGCACCGCGGTTTGGCTCGCGATTTCGATATCGTTTTAATTCCTTTCGAAGACGCGCACGACCGGCTGATGCCCGCCGGCCGATTGCGCGAGCCTTTGAGTGCCTTGCAGCGGGCCGACGTCGTCGTGGTAACGAATGAAACCTCAACCGAAGCGCTACCTCTTGGGAACAAGCCGGTCTGGCGAATCCATCGCGGCATTGTGGCTCAACACATTCCCCAGCGGCCGGTCGCTTTTTGCGGCATTGCGCGGCCACAGAATTTTTTTCAACGCATCCGGGCGGCAGGAATCGAGCCGGTTGCCGAGGCGCATTATCGGGATCACCACGCGTACACCGAGCGCGACGTT
The DNA here is from genome assembly GCA_963834075.1 of uncultured Acidobacteriaceae bacterium. Lineage (GTDB taxonomy): Bacteria > Acidobacteriota > Terriglobia > Terriglobales > Acidobacteriaceae > PALSA-270. The sequence continues at coordinate 67,995 of CAWIAH010000002.1, read as the reverse complement.
CGGGAGCTCTCGGATCTGTGCCGCCGCAGCGAAGGCCTGGGTTTCATCACCACGGAAAAAGATGAGATCAACCTGGGATCGTTTCTAGTCAACCTGCAGCCGCTCACTGTGGTTCCGGTAGATATGCGACTTGAGGATGCACCTAACGCCATGGATACCCTGATACGCGTTGTCGGCGACCGCAAGCGCCTGACATGAGAAAATCTTCTCGGCCATGATCAAGCACCCGAAAGAGATCGCGCGGCTGCGAAAAATCGTCGAGTCCTTTCCGAAGGTCACCATCACGGTTGTCGGCGACCTGGTGGCTGACGAATTTGTCTTCGGCGAAATCTCCCGCGTGTCGCGCGAGGCGCCGGTTTTGATCCTGCGTCACCGCGAGCGAACCGTCAGCCCGGGTGGCGGCGCAAATGCGGCTCTCAATCTTTCCGATCTGGGCGTGAATGTTCTGCCGGTTGGCGTGGTCGGCGACGACGAACCAGGCCGTCTTTTACTTCGCGCCTTCCGCAAAAGGCGCATTCCCGTGGCGGGGGTTCTTAAAGACAAGAGCTACCCGACCGTAACCAAAACGCGCATTCTAGCCGGCATGACTCATACTTGGCGGCAACAGGTAGTGCGCGTGGACCGAGAACCCGAATCGGAACCGAACGCTCATCTCACGCGCGAGTTGGTGCTGGCCGCACGGGAGTACGGGCACGCTTCCGATGCGCTGCTGGTTGCGGATTACGGTTACGGAGCAGCTACGCCCGCGATTCTCAATGCGATTCGCGAGAAAGGCGGGCTGAATGGCGTGCCCGTCGTGCTCGACTCCCGCCACCGTTTGTTGCAATATTCCGGAGTGACGGCCGCAACTCCCAACGAAGCGGAGGTTGAAGAGGCTCTCGGAATCAACATCGGACAGGATTGGCCGCGGCTGTGCGAGGCGGGTGGTCAGATTATTGCGCGCATGAAGTTGAAGTCGCTGGTGATTACGCGTGGACACGATGGCATGGTCGCCTTCGAGGGCCGCCACAAGCCGGTGGACATTCCAATTTCCGGCTCTGACCAGGTGGTCGATGTGACTGGGGCGGGGGATACCGTCATCGCTACTTTTACCGCGGCTTTGGCCGCGGGCGCCAGTACCCAAGAGGCAGCTCAGCTCGCGAACCATGGGGGTGGATTGGTTGTGATGAAGCGAGGCACGGCCACCGTGACCGCGCAGGAACTTCTGGCGGCGGTTGAACATGGCCTGCCAGCTACGAGAAGCCATTGAACGATTGGACCGATTCGACCGGGAAAATTCTCGATCGCGCGTCATTGCGACGCCGGGTTGCGCAATGGCGTGAGACCGGCGACAAAGTTACCCTGGCCAATGGGTGTTTTGACGTGTTACACGTCGGCCACGTGCGCTATCTGCGTGCCGCGAAACAATTGGGTGGACGGTTGGTGGTGGCGGTGAATTCCGATGAATCGGTGCGCGCCTTGAAAGGCGATGGCCGACCAGTCATGGCGGACAAAGAACGCGCCGAAATTCTGGCGGCTCTCGCTGACGTGGATGCAGTTGTCATTTTTTCCGAGACCGATGTTCGTGCATTGATTCGAGAAATCCGGCCCGACATCCAGGCTAAGGGCACGGATTACACGGCCGAGTCGGTGCCCGAAGGCGATGTGATGGCAGAACAGGGTGGGCGCGTGGCAATCGTAGGCGATCCCAAAGATCATTCCGCAACTGAAATCATCCGGTCGCGGCTTAGCCCGCGGGGCGCGTGAACCGGTTGCGTGCGGATGATGACGCCGCTTTTTCCCTGCCGGATATCCGCAAGTTGCTCATGATCCGGCTGGGAGCCATGGGTGACATTGTCCACACCCTGCCCGCCGTAACCGCCCTGCGACGGGTGTTTCCCAATGCATTGTTCGGATGGGTCATCGAAGAACGATGGGCGGAGTTACTATGCACATTGCGCAATCCGCGGTCTGGTCCGCGCTCGCCGCAGCGTCCGCTGGTGGATCGAATTCACACGGTGAACACGGCTCACTGGCGCAAATCGTTGTCTTCATTACAAACCTGGCAGGAGATTGCCGCCGCGGTCAGCGACTTGCGTGCGCCGCGATACGAAGTTGCCATTGATTTTCAAGGGGCGATCCGCTCTGCGCTGATTGCGCGCTGGTCCGGAGCAACCACGATCTACGGCGCGGCCCAACCTCGCGAAAATATCGCCAGCATGTTTTACACTCGCACTGTCATCACCAATGGAAAGCACGTCATCGAGCAAAACCTTTCGCTGGCGGAAGCAGTAGCGCGGCAATCTCTGGAGATTCCTGGCATGGAGTTTCCGAATGACGACGAGGCGGAGCGGGAAATGGGCATACGTCTGCAGGAAGAGGGCATCCGCGATTTCGTGGTTGTGAATCCCGGCGCCGGTTGGGGAGCAAAACGCTGGCCGGAACAGCGCTACGCGGCGGTCGCGAGCGAGTTGGCAAAGGATGGTCTAAAAGTATTCGTCAATTATGGTCCGGGGGAAGAAAATCTGGTCCGCGCCGTCGAGGAGGCCAGTTGCGGAGCCGCAAAAGGCACTTCCTGTTCTCTGACTCAACTCATCGCGCTCACTCGCCGCGCCCGTTCGTTTATTGGCGGCGATACCGGGCCGATGCATCTCGCCGCGGCGTTGGGCGTTCCAGTTGTCGCCATATTCGGTCCTACCGACCCTGCGCGGAATGGGCCCTTCGCGGCTAAAAGCATCGTCCTGCGAAGCACCGGAAGCATTACTTCACACACCCGTCGCGCCGAGCCCGAAGAAGGGCTTTTGCAGATCACTCCAGCCGAGGTCATTGCCGCTGCTCGCGATTTGCTGCGGAGTCACGTTGACTAGCTGGTCGAAGATCGCCCGCCACATACGGGTTCCGCTGGGCTTCGTCTTTGCCGGGCTTTACGTGTGGCTGGCAAAACCCACGGCCGTCTCCATTTTGCTGGGTCTGGCTGTCGCGGCTCCCGGCCTCGCGCTTCGCGCATTGGCCTCGGGACATGTGCGAAAAAATGAACAACTCGCGACCTCCGGCCCCTATGCTTACACTCGAAATCCGCTCTATCTTGGCTCTCTCATACTCGCCTCCGGCTTTGCGCTCGCGTCCCGAAGGTGGTGGATTGCCGGGGGCATCGTCGGATTATTGGTGGCGATCTACTTCCCGGTCATTCGCTCAGAGGAAAAGTTTTTAGGTGAACGTTTTCCGGAATTTGCGGACTATTCAGCGCATGTCCCCGTCATAATCCCACGCGTGCCGGCGTTTAATGGCGGCCGGGGCGGTTTTTCGTGGCAGCTTTATCGAAAGCATCGTGAATACAACGCGCTAGTTGGGTCCGCGGTGTTGGCTCTCGCTCTACTGGCAAAGCTAGTTTGGATGCGATAACGACGGCCCGCTGCTTCCACAAGATCAGGAATCGGGAGCGACGAGGGCGAAAGTCGCTCGACCGAAAGTTTGCGGTGGCATTAATCACGGCAAGCAAACCGGCTCCAACTACTGCAACCGGAATCGCTCATTCAAAAGACGCTGCAGGCGTGGCTTGTAGAGGATGTCATAAGCGAACTCCTTTTCCGGGAACATGGCGAGAGCCACGCGCTTCGCCCCCGCTGCCAACTCGGACGCCTCTTCAATCGTGAGATTGGGGTCCTGGCCGATCACCGACATCACCATCCCGATCATGATCTGCAACCGGCGGATCTTGCGCGCTTCCTCCATCGCTTCATTGGCATCCATTGCCGGCTCGCGCTCTACACTTCCCATGGGTCTGAGGCTCCTCTGCGAATTGTCCCCGTCCTCCGACTTAGATGTGCCCGGAGGACCTGCCGATGCTTTCCCGGTTCCTCTCGAGTGTGGTGCGTCAAGGCCCCCTTGCGCAACTGCCCGCCGACGCTGAACTTCTGGCTCCGATCCTGCATCGAAGCTCCGGCTAAGGGTTACAATCGTAGCGCGGAGGACTCATGGTGGATATTGCTGGCGCAAAAGACAGTGAATCGAAGCCACAGCCGGACGAGAAGCTGGTGCGCGTGTTTGATGCCGAACAGGAATCTGAGGCGATGGTGGTGCAAGGACTGCTCGAGTCCCAGGGAATCGAGACCAACGTAACCTCGCTCGATGCGCAGCAGGATATTCTTCCCGGCGTCGGCGGCACCGTGATTGAAGTGCGGGAAGAAGATGCCGCCAAGGCCCGGCTGATCATTGAAGAGTATCGCGAAACCCCGAGCGAAATCGAGATCGAGGACCAAGAGGATGCGGCGGACGCCGCTACGGGAGATCCAGCACGCGAGAGTTGACGTTCGTTCCGTCAAGGTAGAAACTTACCCCGCCGTCGAGATCGGTACGATAGGTTGTGACATGAGATTCCGCGAGCCGGCTGAGCACCTCGGCCCGTGGATGTCCATATACATTGCGGGCTCCAACCGAAATCAGCGCGAAACGCGGACGTACCGCTGCCAGCAACTCAGGAATAGTGGAAGTCGCGCTGCCATGGTGCGCCACTTTGAGCAGATCTGCCTGCGGTGCTTCGTCGGCAATTTTTTTCTCCGCGGCTTTTTCTGCGTCCCCTTCCAGCAGAGCAGACGTCGTTCCGAATGTCACCTTCATCACGATACAGTCGTCGTTGGCCCGCCAGGCATGGCTCTCAGGATCCGGCGCGGGGGCGAGAATGCGGACATTACTGCCTCCCATCGCGAATTCGTCGCCGGCCTTGCGCGAAATGATGCGGACGCCCAAGCGATTTGCTTCTCTGAGAACAGCCTGCAATTCAGGAGACGGCGAGTTCACGCCGAGCCATAACTCGCTGGGATGAAAATTATCCAGCACGGCGTGCATGCCGCCAATGTGGTCCGCGTGAGCATGCGTGACCACCACCGCATCCAGACGGCTGATGCCTCGCGACCACAAGTAGGGAGAAACCACATCTTCGCCGATATCGAGCTCCGAGTGCATCCATTGCGGCGTGCCTCCCGCATCTATGAGAAGAGTGCGGCCCTGCGGCGAAACCAGAAGAATCGAATCCCCCTGCCCCACATCAATCGCCGTTACTTCGAGCGTCCCGGAGTGGAAGTCTGGACGCGGGGGGACAGCAATAATCCAAAATGCGCAGCCCGCCAGCCCGCTCAGGCCCAAAGCAGCCAGAACGGCACGACGGCGAATCAGGATCATCGCAAAAACAAGGGCTGCAGAGCCCAAGAGCAGGATGGTCAGAGGCGGCGTAGCTACGCGAGCATCCGCCAACCGCAAGCCGCCCAGCCAGCGCACCGCCCCGCTCATGACCTGAAGCGCCACTCCCGCAACGGAGCCAAAGATCCTGGCCAGAACGAGAGACCCGTAACTCACCCCGACTGCCAAGATCGCGGCCACCATAATCAATTCAGTAAGGGGCACCGCCAGAATATTCGCCGGCAGCGCGATCAACATCGCGCGATGAAAATAAAAGGCCATCGGGAGTGCCAGCCCTACTTGAATGACAACTGAGATCAACAGAAACTCGCTGATGATAAGTAAGCCGCGAGTGCCGATCCCAACTAATTCAAGTGGATTGTTTCCCGCCAGAAAGCGCGCCAGCCGTCCCGCAATCATCCGCAGGTCTAGTCTCCATTGGGCCAGATATGGAGGCAGCAAAGCGTCGTAGCCCCTGGACTCGAGATGACGCAGGCCGCGTGAATAGGGCTGAATCGTGCGTTCCAGCAGCGGCATGGCAATGCCGGCGATTACCAGCACACAGAGAAAACTGAGTTGAAAGCTTGCGCCCGTCAACACCTTCGGTTCAGTGACCAGAAGCGTTAAACCCGCCGCTCCAATCGCATTGAGAGTTGCACGCTGCCGGTAGAGCAAGCGGGCGCTCAGGTAGACCGCCAGCATGAGGGCGGCTCGCCAGACGGGAGCGCCGACATCGGTAAGCAAGGCGTAACCAACGATCAAACAGATGGTAACGAGGCAGGCCACTTCCTCGGTGGCGCGCAAACGCCGCAACAGCCAAAGCGCCAGCAGCGCGAGAATGCCGACCTTCAGTCCCGAGATAACCAGTACGTGATAAGTGCCGGAGCGCTGAAAGTCCGCCTTCAAAGAGCCGCCCACAAAAGACTCTTCGCCCAGCAGCATAGCGCTGACCAGCGCGGCTTGCTCCGAATGCCAAACCTTTTCGATCTTTTGCTGAAGGCTGCGGCGAATTCTCATGCGCCACAAAACGCTCCGCCTGCCGGCAAAGCCAGGGAGGCACTCAACCTCCGCGGCTTTCGTCGAACCTAAGGCAATGATTCCATGATCGGCCAGGTGGCTGCGGTAATCGAATGCTCCGGGATTGCGAAAGTTTCGCGGCGCATAGAGCTTTGCTGGAAACCTCAGCCGTTCTCCGTATCTAAAAATGTGCAACTCGGACGCAGGATTCGGTCCCCCCGATTCGCTCAACTCTTTTCGGTAAATGCCAATTCTTAATCCGGCGCGCACCGGAATCGTCGGGCCGTCGCGCATGATTTGCTCGGTTTCTACATCGAGCACCTGCCGGGTTTCGCCCTGTTCCTTAGCAGACAACACTCCGTCGCTCAAGGCGTGCGCCGTTACCATCGTTTCTTGGCCATCGTCGAGCGAGAGCATAGCTGCGCCATCGCCAATGGCAGAAGTCCGAATCTGAATGGCCAGTGATCCGGCGGCGAAGCATGCCAGCAGCCCGAGAGCCTGTGCGGCCCGCGGGTGCCGCGATGCCAGAAAAGCTCCAAAAACGCTGAAAAGCACCACCGTGACAAGCCACCATAGCGGAGGCCTCCAAATCTGTGATCCGGCAAAGATGCCACTGGCAAAAGAAAGTGCTGCGAAGAGCAGAGGTTGCCGATTTACCGGCGAGTAATACGATTTCGAGGTGGGAGTCAAACTCAACCAGTCAGAAACATGCTGCGGTAATTTCGCGTCTTACCGCACCAGATGGAAGATGCTTTCCAAGTGAAAGGTTTGCGGAAACAAGTCAACCAGATGAGCTTGCTGCACCCGATATCCCGCGCTCTGCAGGCCGCTCAGATCTCGTGCCAACGTGGCTGGATCGCAGGAAACATAAGTAATGTGCGGTGCTCTCAGTGTGGACAACCTTTTCACCACATCCGATCCTAAGCCGCCGCGCGGAGGGTCTACTACCACCAGATCCACCCGCAACCTGCCGGCTTTCACCAAAAATTGTTCGGTAGTTGCACGAATTGCCTTCACATTCGCGGGGGAATTGTGAATCAGATCGCTATAAGAAATCTGTGACGACTCCACTGCGATCACCTGTGCAAATCTTCTTGCCAAAAGAGAAGAAAAGAGGCCGACTCCCGCGTAGAGATCGAGCGCAACCTCATCTTCGTTCCGATCCACAACCAGACCCGCGAGTTCATTGATCAAATGACGATTTACCTGGAAGAACGCTCCCACGCTCACGCGATATGCCGCCTTCTCCGTCTTATAAGACAATGCACTTGCACCGCAGGATGTAATTCTGGCCGGCTCCGGGATGCCGCGGCCCGATTTCGTCCCTTGCCGGTAGGCTGCTACGCCCTTGATCTCCGGGAGCAGCACTAAAATTTCCTCCGATAGACGCTGCGCCTGATCCTGCAATATCTCCGGACCACCGTAAAGTTCGATCAGAAGCTCCGAATCATCGGCGTTGGCAAAGAATTCGACTTCTTGCAAACCAGGCGTTCTATCGCTCGATGGGCCCCACTTCCAGAATTCAGTAATCGCGCGGTTAATCAACGGAGAGCTGATCGGGCACTCCCTCACCGGCAACAACTCATGCGAGTTGAATTTGAAGTAGCCCAGCGCGAACTCCGGCTCTATACGGATTTTCAGCCGGCTGCGGTTGCGATAATGCCAGGCTGGCGAAGGGTGGACTCTGAGTTCTTCGTTCAGCTCTAACTTGGCGATTCGCCGGAGATTCTCTTTCAAGATAGCCGCTTTGATTTCCAGCTGATGCTCGTAGCCGGTGTGTTGATAGTGACACCCGCCACAACTCTGAAAATAGGGGCAGAGTGGCTCGACCCGTAGCGGCGACGCTTGTTGAATTGTGTCAGCTCGCGCTCTCGCGTATCCTGGTTTATTTTCCGTCAGATTGGCTTCAACGATCTCGTTCGCAAGAACAAATGGCATGAAGACAGCCTTGCCCCGGCCCTGTTCGTCCGTGGGCAACCGCGCCAGCCCGTCGCCGCCATACACGAGTTTTTCGATAGTGAGCTGCAAGGTGTGATTTAAACACAGCAAGAGTGCGCCGCGGATTTCGCCGACTCACGCTCGTTTTTTGCGCTATCCATCGGGTCCGAGGCGGTTCTACATGTAGAACAAACTCAGCCTCGGTACTCCGTACTTTTCGAATAGACACTTGTGAACGTACTGTCTTTGCAATTGCTCAATCTGTGCCACCGGCATCTTTCTGCGGTAGGGAGCCATGGCGCGATCGGCTTCGCCGCGAACCACTACAACCTCTTGGTCGGGAGCAGCCGCGAGAATCAAAGCAAACAATTTTTCTTCCAACACCGTGAGCAAGCGCTCCAGTTCCTCCAGTCGCGGCAGGGTCTTTGCAGCTTCCAACTCCACCGCCTTCTCGCGTAGAGTTTTCGCAGTCTCGCGCATCAGAGCTCCGCATGAGATGCCGCTGCCTTCCGGCAGCTTCGCCACCCTCAATCGCTCCGCATTGCGCCGCAGAAAACCGGCGATTTCCCCGGCTTCAAACCCAGAGGGCTTCGGCATGGCTTCTGCGGGCACACCTCCGACCGCCGCTTCTTTCATTTCTTCAGCCGCCACCAGGACCGCTTGCGCGCAATAGGCAAGGCCGTTCACCTTTCGCGCCGATGGGCGCTTGCCATGGCTTTCGAATGCCGCATCAATGCCGCGCAGAACCGCTTGCAGCGGGATACCCGCATCCCTCCAGGTTTCAATCAGCGCCCAGTCAAAGGTAGAAAGCAGCAGGGCGCCGCCGCGGCGCTGCTGAAAATGCTCCTCAATCTCGGTGAAATAGTTGAAGTAGTTATCCATTAGGCAATTTGCCGCTAAATGACACCGGAACCACCTTGGGAAATTTTAACCGCAGAAGAACCTCCCGCGGATCGATCTTCTTTGCACTGGGATAGAAAAGTTCGGCGTCGTGCATTCGATTGGTTTGCGGAGTGCCGTTTTCCCAGATTAATTGGTGCAGGCGAGTTGGATATGCAGAAACGTCCAAAAAGTTCGGCCCCAGCCGCGACGGAGGCTACTGATCGAACCGAGCATCAGACTCACGGTCAATGTCAGGAGATTATAGTGGGCGACTGCTGTGACATTAGCGTCATGAACGCGGCAAATTTTTTGTCGGGCTGATTTTGATCCAGCTCAACGCCCCAAACATTGTTGTGCGGCTCCAAGGATTCGAGCCCGAAACGGATTTCATTGGGGGCAAGTTCGCGTATCCGTGCGATTCGGAAGTTCGCTTTCTGTCGCCCACGCTGCAAACTTATGATTGTTCCGAGCTGCAATTGCCCTTTGAGGCCGCCTATCTGCGCCCCTTTGTCTGTTATGTCCACCGTATACGCTAAATGATTGGCTTTTCCTATAACAACTTTGACCGGTAGCACCATTTTTGTGCGGCGAGATTTGCGTTTTTCCATCACCCAACTATTATCCTGCCCTCATCAGCCGCGGAACAGATTACCAAGGTGGAGTATAGAGGACGAAAAAGGGATGATCCCGGGCGACTGAGGCACGAGCGGCCATCCAATACCGGCCGGTTACGACTCGACAAACTGCCAAGTGCGAAGCGGCCGAGGATCTCGCGAAATCCGATGTGCATCACGACGAATAAGGACCGGGGGGCATTGGTGACGTCTCCAGGCCGCCATCACTACCACCATGAAAGATCTGCGCTCGAATCCAAAGGTTCTCAAGCCGGGTGCCGGTGATCGCATAAATTGACCGTTGCAATCACGAGCTGACGCTTTTCTTCGGGGTTCTCTCTGCCGCGGGGGCTCTAAAGCGATAAACCGCTCACGGCAATCCGATTTTGGAAGATGTTAGGACAGACCGACGGGCAACCCAATTTTTCCTAGCCATAATCTAAGTGTCGGTGAACGAAGGAGATTCCCGATGAGTCACATACCAAGCACGATTGTCGCGATGCTATTGGCGGCGTGGTTTTCGACCGTGAGCCCGGCTCAACAGGGCGCTGCTTCTTCGCCCTCCATGAACAGTTCGCGGGTCGATCGTACTCGCACCGCCGCAATCAAGATTCAGGGCTGTGTGGCCGGGGGTAAGCGATACACCTTCATGCAGACTGGCACGGAAGCGATGTTTACGTTAATTGGGAAAACTGAACGCTTTGCGACGGTTCGAGGAAAGCTTATCGAAATCTCGGGGGACGAATTCTCCCCGCAGCCGAAATCGGACGAGTTGCCTCGGCTCCGCATCAACCACCTGCGTGTTATTGCAAACAGGTGCCCGATTCAGTCACGTGTTCCTTCCCGGACGGAGATCCCGTCTTCAACGTATCAGACGCCGCCAGCATCTCCGAACACGGCCCCCTACGCCGACCCGGGGACCACAGATCAGACCCCACCGAATGTCAATAATCCGAACATTTCGGGCGACACAGGCGCTCCCAGTCCGGGCACCGGAAATCCACCCAGTCCGCCGCCGAAGTGAATCCGGGCGCCCGCGGAATAGCTGTTGCTTCCGAGGGCAGCTCTTTCGAACGACATGCGCGAAAAATTTACGCACGCCGCCGGCGATGGTACTCACCGCCGCCGAGACCACCCAAATCGACCACTATAGTGACGACCAGAATTATCAGATTGATACCTGCGATTGGCATTGCATTGTTCACCATCCATGCATACACCAGTGTGGTGAGTGGGAGGAACAGGAATCCAAGGAGAGGCAAAAGCAACCCGTGATAGGCTCGCTGCAAGTAATTCGTGAAGAAGAATAGCAGCACTAACGTGATTCGCGGGAATACCAGAAAGAGGATAAGAAATAGGCAAGACATAGAGGTCCTAACGGTACGACTGGCGCACAATTCCGCGCACAGCAGCAGTAAAGTGACTCCACAATAACCGATTTTGCCCTATCGACCACCTGTTAATTTTCAGTAGCTTTCCTGCGAAACAAAGTCGTTGGAGCAGTCCCCACAGGCAGGTTAGCGAGGGTGCAATTTCCTTGAAGAGGATGCTGCCCTGGCCGCGGGCCGCTCTGCGGCAGGCGCTGATTCGCGCGAAGAAGAAGATTCTCCGTGCGCTTTTCCCAGTGCATTGCGCTCCCAGATAATTCGCAATCCATCGAGCGTAAGAAATTCGTCAACATGCTTGATGTATTTCGATCCTTTGCCGATCAGCGCCGCCAGGCCGCCGGTGGCGAGAATGGTGGTATCTTCACCCATTTCGTCCAGCAATCGTTGGAGAATTCCATCCACCAGTCCGAGATAGCCGAAGTACAGCCCGGATTGCAAACTGCCCACCGTGGTGGTGCCGATGGTTCGTGCCGGTTTGCGAATCTCCACCCGCGGCAATCGTGCGGTGCGGGCAAACAACGCGTCAGCGGAGATCCCAATACCTGGGCAGATCACCCCGCCCTGGTACTCGCCTTTGGCGGAGACACAATCGAACGTCGTCGCGGTCCCAAAATCCACCACGATGCACGGGCCTCCATACTTGGCGAACGCCGCCACGCCATTCACGATACGGTCCGCGCCCACTTCACTCGGATTCTCATACAGCACCGGCATGCCCGTCTTGATTCCTGGCTCGACAAAAAGCGGCGGGGTGCCGAAGTAGCGTTCGCAGACACTCCGCAGCGTGTAGTCGAGCGGAGGGACCACCGATGACACAATAATGCCATGAATACCCTTCGCCTCCAGATCGGCCATGGCAAAGAGGTTGCGGAACAGAACCCCGTATTCGTCCACCGTCTGCGTGGCGATGGTCGCAACCCGCCAGTTAGCCACGAGCCGCTCGTAACGGGGCACACCGCCGTTCTTGCCGGAATCCCCGGCGGCCATGGCAAATACCCCAAGCACCGTGTTCGTGTTACCGACGTCGAGAACTAAAAGCATAGAATCACACCGGAACGGCCGCCTTTGGCTGTGCGCCGAATCGCCCTCGGCCGTTGTCAACGACTAGAGCAATCTTACCGTTCCGCTGAGCACGGTCCGCACCGCATCGCCGCTACGCACTCGCAAGAATCCGCCCTCGTCCAAACCTTCGCTCACGCCCTCGAAGCCGCCATTTTCTTCGATCCGCATCTTGCAGCCGCGCACGGACGGCGAATACTGCTCGAAGCGGCGCAACACCGACTGGCGAGCCTCCGGCTTCTCGATCAAATCCCGATACTCGCGGTCCAGCGATTTTAGCAAAGCCGCGCACAACTCCAGCCGTGACCACGGGCGCCCCGTAATCATGCGTAGCGAAGTCGCAATCTCGTTTAGATCGGGGGGGAACTTCGCCTGATTGACGTTGATCCCGATTCCCACCACGATGTGACGTACACGCGTCGCTTCAGCGTTCATCTCGGTCAGAATGCCGCAAAATTTTTTGCCGCGGGCCAGCAAATCGTTTGGCCACTTCAAATCGACCGGCGTGCTCTCGTCAACTTCGCGCACCGCCGCATGCACCGCAAGCCCAGCCGCCAGCGAAAGGATCAGCGCCTCCGAGGGCGGCACCGCAGGGCGCAGTACCAGCGAACAGTAAATGCCATCCGACTGCGCCGAGTGCCACGAATGCCCACCCCGCCCACGTCCCGCAGTTTGCTGCTCCGCCAGAAACACGCTGCCTTCAGGAGCGCCAGCCCCCGCCGCCTCCAGCGCCGTCACATTGGTCGAATCGATTTTGTAGTAATGATGAATGTGCTGGCTGAAAATTGTGCCCCGCACCAGCTGAGAGAGCATCTCTGGCAACAAAAGATCGGGAACAGCTTTCAGTTGGTAGCCGGTCGCCGGATGTCCGGCGATCTCAATTCCTAACCCGCGCAACTGCTGCACAAGCCGCCAAACTTCGGAACGGCCGGCGCCGATTTCCTCCGCCAGTTTAGTGCCGCTCACCACCATGGTGGCGTGGTCCACAAGAAGCCGCACAATCTTGCCCAGACGAAAATCTGTCTTTTGTGGCCAGAGCTTGTGCGGTGCGGAATTCCCGGCGGAAAGCTTCGAATTGGTGGCAGTTTTCTTGATGGCGGAATTATGCGGCACAGCCGCAGAAACCACAACCAGCCGCAAGCACAGAGACAGCCGCCCTCGGCCATCCGGCCGGGCGCAGCCTGGCAATCTTGGAGGGCTACGCCGGAGCCACCCGGAGGCTCATGTCTACCGCCTGCGCGGAATGCGTTAGCGCGCCCACAGAAATATAGTCCACCCCAGTTTCCGCGTAAGCCCGCACATTTTCCAGGCTAATTCCGCCCGAACACTCCAGCGGAATTCTCCGCTCGAACCGGGCGCAGCGCTCTACTGCGCCTTTTACGTCTTCCACCGCCATGTTGTCGAGAAGAATCGCCTCGGCGCCATGCGTCAGGGCTTCTTCCAGTTCGCGCAGAGACCGCACTTCGATTTCAATCGGCTGCACGCCACGCCGGTTGCGCAAAGTGCGCTCCAGCACCGGTGCAATCCCCCCCGCCAAGGCAATGTGATTATTCTTGATGAGCACACCGTCGGAAAGATCAAGGCGGTGGTTATGTCCGCCTCCGCAACAAACAGCGTACTTATCCAGTATGCGCAGGCCGGGAACCGTTTTGCGCGTGTCGAGGATTGTCGCCTTCGTGTCCGCCACGGCATCCACAAACTTGCGGGTCATCGTAGCGATGCCGCTCAGCCGCTGCATAAAATTCAACATCACCCGCTCACAGGAGAGAATCACCCGCGCATTGTGCCGGATCACCCCGGCGGTCTGCCCGCTATGCATCCGCACTCCGTCAAAAATCTCAGGATGGCTGGTGATTTCATAATGCGACGTTACCGCGCCATCAAGCGCCGCATACACATCGAGAATGCGCGGCACGCAACCTAGTCCGGCTAGGATGCAATCCTGTTTGACCAGAATTGTCGCCGTTGCCCGCTGGTTCGGATCAATGCAGGCGTAGCTGGTGGCATCGCGCGTCGCCCGGTCTTCGAGCAGCGCATTTTCGATGATGGCGGTAATCCGCCGGCTATTCCAATCCATAAACTATGTAGGGGCAGCCCCCCGGCTGTCGAGGCGAGCAAAGCTCGCCAACTCTATCCCAACTCCTCGAATCTCTCTTCGAGTTTGGCCCGATCCCCATTTCTCGCTGCCTCTGCAAGAAATGGGATACCTCAGCTCATCCGCGGCCCAACTCCATCATCCTGCTTTTTGTTTTCTCCTGCAAAGCCGTCAACTCTGCCTGCTGTTTCCGCAAACCCGCTACGACGTTCGCAGGGGCCTTAGCCAAAAACCCTTCATTGCCCAATTGCTTTTGCCCGCTGGCGATTCCTTTTTCAATTTTCTCCAGCTCTTTCTGGAGGCGCTCGCATTCGGCGGCGACATCGATCTTCTTTTCGTAGACCACGCGGACGTCGAAGCGCGAGGTGCTGCGCGAAGGAGTTAGTGTGGCTGCTGACTGTTCTACCTCGGCAATGCTCTCTACGTTCGCCAGACGTTGAATTGACTCGCGATTCTGCGCGATCAGCGTCCTCGTCTCAGCATCGTGCGCAAACACCTGTATCGGAATCTTTACCCTAGGCTCAACTTTCAGATCGGCCCGCAGATTGCGCACATTGACGATCAGATCCTGCAGGATTGACATGCTCCGTTCAGCCTCCATGTCAACTTGCGAGGAGGTCAGTTCCGGGAAAGGCGCCAGTGCGATCGATTTAAGCGCCGGTTGACCGTTATACATCGCCTGCCATATCTCTTCCGTGATGAACGGCATAAAGGGATGAAGGAGCCGCAAGGAGCCTTCAAACAAATTGACCAGGTTCTCGCAAGCCTCCTGAGCTGTATCCGCTTCAGTCAATCGTGGCTTGATTAGTTCAAGATACCAATCGCAAAGGTCTCCCCAAAAGAAATCGTAGATGCGATTTGCTGCCTCATGGAAACGAAACGCTTCTAAAGCGTCGCTCACGTCTTTTGTGGCACGATTGAATCTGGAAAAAATCCAACGGTCTTCAAGCGGGGTTTGCGGAAGACTTTGGATGCGAACGTGTTCGGAGGGACGAGCTGTTTGCAACTTCCCAATCCTCTCCACATTCATAAACATGAACCGGGCCGCATTCCAAATTTTGTTGGCAAAATTCCGGTAGCCTTCGGTCCGGCCTTCGCTAAACGCCACATCCGTTCCCGGCGCCGCCATCGCGGCTAGGGTAAACCGCGTCGCATCGGTGCCGAAGCGTTGAATCACTTCAATTGGATCGACCACGTTGCCTTTGGTCTTCGACATCTTCTGCCGATCGGCGTCGCGCACCAACATGTGAATGTAGACGTGGCGAAAGGGCACGCTGCCGTCTTTCGCCGACGCATCGCCGCTGGCTGTTTTCACCGCCGCATCCTGCTGGCGTCCCTGCATGAAGTGGCAGCCAAACATGATCATGCGCGCCAGCCAGAAGAACAGAATGTCAAAGCCGGTAATCATCAGCGTGTTGGGATAGAAGACTTCCAGATCGCGCGTCTTCTCCGGCCAACCCAAAGTCGTAAAGGGCAGCAGCCCCGAAGAAAACCAGGTGTCGAGAACATCGGTATCCTGCTTCAACTCGAAACCGTCACATTTCGGGCACTTCCCCGGCGCCTCGCGCGCCACAATAATTTCGCCGCAGGCGCAGTGCCACGCCGGAATGCGATGCCCCCACCAGAGCTGCCGCGAGATGCACCAGTCGTGGATGTTGCGCATCCAGTTCAAATAAATTGTGCGGTAGTTCTCGGGAACAATGGTGATCTCGCCCGATTCCACCGCCGCCGCGGCGCGCTCCGCCAGCGGTGCAACCTTGATAAACCACTGCGTCGAGAGCCGCGGCTCGACCACGGTTCCGCAGCGGTCGCATTTGCCCAGCGGCAGCGTGTGGTCTTTTTCGCCCGCCAGGAAATTGCCTGCGGCCAGGTCTTCCAGCACGCGTTTGCGCGCGGCATAGCGATCAAGTCCCGCGTACGGGCCCGCGTTCTGGTTCATCCGCGCATGCTCGTCCATCAATTCGATCTGCGGCAGGTTGTGCCGCAGCCCGGCCTGAAAGTCATTCGGGTCGTGCGCCGGCGTAACCTTTACCGCGCCCGTTCCAAACTCCGGCTGCGCCAGTTCGTCGGTGATGATCGGAATCTCCCGATTCATCAGTGGCAGCAGAACCTTCTTGCCGTGCAGATGCCTGTAGCGTTCGTCTTTTTCATTCACAGCAACCGCGGTGTCACCCAGCATCGTCTCCGGCCGCGTGGTAGCCACGGTGATGAACTCCCGCTTATCGGAGGGCGCCCCAATCACGGGATAACGAATCTCCCACAGCTTGCCGGGTGCGTCCTCGTGCTTCACTTCCAGATCAGAGATCGCCGTCTCGCACCGCGGGCACCAGTTGACGATGTACTTGGCGCGGTAAATCAATCCTTCTTCATACAGCCGCACAAAAACCTCGCGCACCGCGCGCGAAAGATTCTCGTCCATGGTGAAATATTCGCGGTCCCAATCGACCGATGCGCCCAGCCGTTTCATCTGGTCGAGAATTCTTCCGCCGTAGTGCCGCTTCCACTCCCACACCCGTTCGATAAACTTCTCGCGTCCCATCTCGGCGCGCTTCTTGCCTTCGGTCGCCAGCTGCCGCTCGACCATCAGTTGCGTAGCGATGCCTGCATGGTCCATCCCCGGCAGCCACAGCGTCGTGAACCCGCGCATGCGATGCCAGCGCACGATGATGTCCATCTGCGTCTGCTCGAACATGTGCCCCATGTGCAGAAAACCGGTTACGTTGGGCGGCGGCAAGAGCAGCGTGAAGACTGGTTTCGTTTCACCGGGCTGCGGCGTGGGCACGGAGAACAGCTTTTCTTTCACCCAGTATTCGGCCCAGCGTTTTTCGATCTCGCCGGGTTCGTAGGATTTAGGAAGTTCGTGAGGCATGTCGTTGATGAATTGTGTAGGGACAGCCGCCCTCGGGTGTCCGAGCGCGCTCGGCATTTGCATACAAAGGGCTGTCCTTTGATCTTACAGGCGGCAGAAAAATCTGGTCAAACGCCTCACCAAAGTGGTAAAGGCGACGGCAAAATACCCCGTCCCCGGTAACAAATGGGATGAGGCCGGCGCACATCCGCACCCGATTCGGAGACGGGCCGGGCGTGTTGCTTCCGCTTAGTTCAGCGAAACTCAATGCCCCACAGTGTCAATCTTGGTGTGAGATTTGAATTCGCGGTAGTTGCGGAAGTCAATGAGGTTGTGGCTGCAAACTCCGTTGTCTCGTTCACAACCCAGGCTTTCGGCATGGGCAGGAAGCAGAACCGAGGTCCCGCCAATCGTCACGAACGAATAATCAACTGCGGATTCGATCGTATCCATGGGGAAATCCGGGGGCAGGTTGCGGGCCTGAATCTCGATTCGCAGGACGCGCGCGGTATTCGGATCCACCCATACCGAGCCTTTGTAAGCCGGAGCCAGAGTTTGCGAGCCGGCCTGCACCCGCCAGTGCGAATTTTCACTCTGCACTTGAAAGTCGTAGACCTGGGCAATTGAGCCGGCAATGGGAGACGAGCCGCCGGACTGGAACTCCGCGCCCGTACTGGGGTTAAAAATATCCAGCAGTGTGGAGGCAAATTCTCCGGTGGACCAGGATCCGCCCAGTTCCTGCATGGCCTTGTCCGTGGGGCGGTCATCGACCTTCACTTTGCGATAACTTTCCTGCCCGTCTTCGTAGGTAATTTCAGCCGAAACCCTATCCAGAGGAGTTTCGTCATCGCGCCCGCGCTGGACAAACCGCGACATTAGCTCCTCGCAAATAAAGTTGGGAAGCTTCTCAGAGAACTCGAACGCCGCCTCTCTGGCCTTGTCGATCAAAGGTTTAGGACTCAGCGTACTCGCAGGTAAGGCGTCCGCAGGGGACGCCGCAGCCGGCGCAGACTGCGGCGACGATCCACTTTGCGCATACAGGAAAACCGGAACATTCAGAAAGAGCAGGAGGATCGCCGCCAGGCAGCGAACTTCCCAGCCCGAGTACAAACCGCGCATGCTCACTCCTCCACGCAGGATACACCCAGCCGCCTCGGTCGACTTGCCGAGAACAGCTTTTGCATTTAGGAAGTGCGCGAGGCATGTCGTCGATGAACTGTGCAGGAACAGCCGCCCTCGGCTGTCCAGCCGCGCGCCGCTCGGCATCTGTTGCGGCGGATGGCTGTCCTTATGCCTGCGCGCAGAGGCGCCCCAACGTCAGCAGCGCCCGGTCATAGACCTCCGACCAGTCGCGTGCGCAATTGATGCGGATGTAATTTTTGTAGCGTCCGGTCGAAGAGAAGACGGTTCCCGGCAAAATGCTGATATTTTCGGCCAGCGCGGCGCTGTAGAGTTTGAGCGCATCTACCTTGGCGGGCAGCTCCACCCACAGCATGTATCCGCCCGCCGGGCGGCTGATGCGCGTTCCTTTCGGAAAGTACTGCGCGATGGCTTGACGTACCCGATCCACTTGCGTGGCTAACAATGTGCGCAGCCGCTTGAGGTGGCGGTTGTATCCGCCCGATTGCAGGAATTCCGCCACTACCATCTGCTGCAAAATCGGCGTGGACACGTTGGTGAGAAATTTCAGCCGCTCCACGTCCGCGCTGAACCGACCGCCGGCGACCCATCCCACGCGGTATCCCGGACACAGTATTTTTGAAAACGACGAGCACAGCAGCACCAGGCCTTTGCGGTCAAACGATTTTGCGGTGCAGGGCCGGGGCTCCTGAAATGCCAGGTCGCCGTAAATGTCGTCCTCGATCAGCGGCACCTCCCAGCGCGCGGTCAGCTGCACCAGCGCTTTTTTGTATTCATCCGACAGCAAGTAGCCCAGCGGATTGTGGCAGTTGGTCATGGTGATGCACGCCTTCACGTTGTGCTTGCGGATCGCGCGTTCCAGTTCCCCAAGGTCCATTCCATTTTTCGGATCGGTGGGAACTTCGACGACCTTCATCCCCAGTACCGCCGCTGACGCAAGAAACGCAAAATAGGTCGGACTCTCCACGGCAATCACATCGCCGGGCCGCGCCACGGCGCGCAAACTGAGATTCAGCGCTTCCATCGCACCGCAGGTAATGGTGATGTCGCGCGGCGCGAGGCTGCAGCCCAGTTCGGCGTTGCGTCTGGCGATCTGCCGGCGCAACGGTTCAAAGCCCGGGGGGAAATCGTACTGCATGCTGTGCAGCGGATGCCGCCGCACCACCTCGCGCAGAATCACATTAAGGCGCCGGCTGGGAAACCACTCCGGACTGGCATTGGCTGCCCCGAAGGAAACGTACGCGGGATTGTTCGCGGTCTCGATCAAGTTCGCCAGAATCGCCCGGCTCCCCACCGCCGTTGGCTTCGGCCTCCCGGCGTCCGACTGCGGTTCCGGAATCAATTGCGAATAGGGCGTGCGCACGTAAAAGCCTGACTGCGGGCGGGATTCAAGATAACCGCGATTTTCCAGCCACAGATACGCCTGCAGAGCGGTTGACATGCTCACCCGCTGCTGCCGGCTGATTCTGCGCAATGAAGGAACACGATCGCCGGGCCGGAGCGCCCCTTTGGCGACCTGCTGCGTGACATTGGCGGCGATTTGCAGGTAAAGCGGCTGGTTACTTCCCGATACAGTTTCCACGTTTGTTAATGTAACAGATTTAACTCTACGTACTGTACTGGTTATAGTTTTAGTTATCTGGATCTATGCAGCACAGAGGCAGTGGCACTATTTTTGAAAACGAGGGAAACGAGGAGGAAAAGATTTAGAACTCGCCGAATCAATAACGGCTCGAGGAAACGGCTGCAACCGTCCTCGAGCCTGACCCAAAAGGAGAACCACTGTGAGGAACCCAATCAGGCTGGTGTGCATTCTACTGCTTTCCATGCTGCCCTCATCCGGGCAGGCGCAGCGCATTCTCGTCGTAGGCGTCAGACAGAAAGCCGATTGCGAATTTGCCACGCGCCCTCTGCAAGCCGATCTCCGCCAGGTTAGCTTCCCTGGGAATTGGACACTTCTTGTAGCTTGCAACTTCATCGCCTGGCAGAATCTGCGGCGCAGAGCCGATGCCCTGCAAACCAACACCGCCTTCACCAATTTGCCCGGGCATCTGACCGTTCTGAACGGCGCAATCTATCGTGAGATGCCACCTCTGAAGGGATCGCACTTCCTGACTCCCGCCAGCGTGCTCAAGCACGAACTTGGCCACATCATTTGCGCCTGCGGTGACGAAGCCCGAGCCAACCGCGCGGCAGATCTCCGCTAGAGCCCGAAACAGTGGACCAGCGACTCGTCCGCAGGGTCGCGCCAGCCTCCGTCGGTACGCTTGCGTGCGGAAACAACGGGGCCGAGCGATGGGCAAATTTTGCCATCACCGCAGCTGTGCTCCCCACAGCCACATACACGTACAGGTGCTTCCGTAACTCCCCTCGTTCCAACTCCTATGCGATTATTAAGTTGGCCGAATTTGGCCATCGTCAAGTAGGCACTCCCCACCTCGCGACGCGATGGTTCAACGCCTCACGAAGTCAAGGAGCAAGGAAATCAATGCCTACATCAGAAGCTCAACGACCCTCCTCCAGCCCAAACTTCAGCCCCGCCAAGACGGCGAATGCGCCCGGGGAGCGCACCGCCATCGGGCGTTCTCTGGTCATTAAGGGAGAAGTCAGCGGCAGCGAATCGCTGCACATTGATGGCCGCATCGAGGGTAGTGTCGATTTTCCTGGACACTCCGTGACCATCGGCGCTCAAGGGACGGTCACCGCCAACCTCAGCGCCCGCGAAGTGCTGATCCTGGGCAAGGTGCAGGGCAACATCGAAGCCACCGACCGTGTGGAAATTCGCAATGCGGGCTCGCTGACCGGGGATGTGGTCACTCATCGCATCAGCGTTGAGGACGGGGCAATTTTGCGCGGTAGCGTACAGATCCGCGCCATCGAGAAGAAAACCGATAGGCTTCGGCCAGTTGCGGGCCTCGAGCCTCAAACCGAGCAGCTCCGGGTTGAGCCCCCCGCGACCGAGCAAGCGGCGATCGGGACGATTCCGGCCGGGCAGGCCACCACGGAAGCTACCCGCCCAGAACCCGCAAAGGCAGCTCAAGTTGAGCAACCGAGAGCTGTAGCCGCTGCGGCCGGCGCCGGCTCTGCGGCGAGTGCCCATTTCGCTCGCCATACCACTGTCTCCGACTTCGAAGACCGCGCCCGCAAGCTCATCAAGGCAGGCTACAAGCCCAAAGATGCGGTTGAATTACTGCTTCAAGACACTGCGCTGGAATGTCGCAACGACCAACGCGTCATGGAGCAGGAGCGCAGCGACGCCGAAGATTTTCTCCAGAAGATCCGCACCGGGGCTATCTAAGCATCGGCCCCGAACCTGATCGGTCGTTGCGTTTCTGAAGACGGCCGCCTTACCTCCGGATCGTCGTCTGTTCTGCGCCGCTATACCCGTTTCTACCTGGGGGGTCCGCTGACTCCATTGGCCCGCAGCCAGTCCTGCGAACACCCTGCTGCAACCGGCCGCCAATCCCTGATTGCAGGTAGTGCGGCAATTGCCACTAAGAGCACGCCCGGAGCGCAGCCGAAACCGCAGCTTTCAATTCGGGCCAGGAGCGGATTCGGGCTTCATGGCCATTACTTTCGTTACGGTCGCCCGTCGTTTGTGTTTCCTGGCTGGATGCTTCCTCCGAATAATTGCAAAATGGCGAAACCTGCGGATCAGGCCGATGCCTGTCCGGTTTGCTTCAACCGGCTTGAGTCGCACCTTAGCGGCATCATGGACCCCGCAACTGGGTTGCGCTTTGACGTGCTGCGGTGTTCCGGATGCGGCATCGGGGTCACCAACCCTGCGCCGGCTCATCTCCAGCCTCACTACGCCGGATATTACGGACAACGCCACGGGATTACTGCCGGCTTTTGCGTCCATCGCCGCATCGCCCTGGTCACTAAGATGCTCGGCCATGGCCAGGGTAGAAGTCTCCTCGATATCGGCTGTGGCGAAGGAACGTTTCTTCAGGCCGCCCGCAAGCGTGGCTGGGAGGTAACCGGTACCGAGCTGCATTCCGGCCCCGCCCGGCAGCGAGGGCTCGAAGTCGTTAGCCGCCTGGAGGACTGCGCTGCGCGCGGTCCATTTTCTTGCGTCACGCTCTGGCACAGCCTCGAACATATGCCGGACCCGAAGGCAGTGATCGCCGGAATCCGGCATCTAGTCGCGGACGACGGGATGATCCTGATTGCCGTGCCAGATTTTGGGGGACTGCAATCACAAACCTTTGGGTCAAATTGGCTGCACCTGGATGTGCCCCGCCACCTCTACCATTTCACTGCCTCGTCCATTGACGAAATTCTCTGTCAAACCCAGTTTATTCCGGTGGCACATTGGCATCAGGAATTCGAATATGACTTGATTGGCTGGTGGCAGAGCGCACTCAACGCCATATTGCCCACGACCAACGTGCTGCTCGATTTTCTGACGGGCCGGAAATTTCGCGGCATGCTCATCGATAGGATTATCAGCGGAATCTCCGCTCCCTTTTTCTCGCTCGCTTCGCTGCCTCTGGTTTGGCTTGGAACCGCCGCGGGCAGAGGCGGCACGCTGCTCGTGGCGGCACGAACCACGGGCCAACTTGAATCGAACTGAAGCGGCATTGTTCCGCCCGCCGCCATTTCCGGAGAGCCGTCGAAGATGGGTGGAGAAGATGACACCGGGTCAGACGTCTTTCGGTCGGTGAATTCGCAGTGATTTACCGCAAGCTCCGCAGGCTCTCGACCGAAGGCACGAAATAATAGGAACCGGTCAGCGGCTGCGTGAAGCGTGTCAGCGCATCGCGCTTGCCGGTGATGAGCCCGGCCATGCTATCCAGCATTTTGGATAGCCGGTTCTGCTCCGCGCTGAATCCTACGAACATGGTTCCATGGTCATCGACGCTTCCGTACGGCATGTTGCGGCGAAAGATGTGTCCAAATTCGTCCTGATCAGTGCGAGCGACATGCGAGTCCGGCGGCTTGTTTTCAAGTTCAACACTGTCCGGTTTGGTGCGTCCCATGATCTGCTCCTGATAAGCGACCGGCAGGGCTTCCCACTCCTCCACGTTGTGCTTCCATTTTTGCAGCAACAACACCGAGCCGGCCGCACCCGGAACTCCTTCGGGCAACAGGGCCGCCGCGGGTGCGTCGAGCAACGTCGGATTCTCGGAACCGTCGATGAAGCCGGTAAGATCGCGATCATGCCGGTAAGGCCAGCTCGAGGTTTCATCTGCCAACAAAGCCTGGCCTGCGAAGTCATGGATCACCGAGCGTGCCATATCGAAGATGACGTCATACGCGCTGCCCGACAGCCATACCAGCGCGTCATGTTGCGTGGCTGGCATCACGAATCCTTCCGTGCCGTGGATTTCGTGATTGAAACCCTCCACATCCGGAGGGGCGTCATCGGGAACAATATCGCGCCACAGTTCCGGCCGAAAGCCAATGACAAAGTTCACTCCACCGGTGGTGGTCCGGGGTTCGCGGATTGCGGAAATTGTAGCCGCGAACTCTTTGCGTTGCTTCGTGTCCGCAAGATTGAACTCCAGGTAGGAATGAGAGGACGTTCCCAGAGCGAATATCCCAGCCTGAGGGGTGTACATACAGGAATTATAGTGGCCCCCACCCGAGGCAATACATCGGAATGCAAGCCCATTGCCACCGCCGGCAGTGCTCATCGACCGTCAAGAAGCGCTGGTGGTAAACTGCCGCCATCATTTCTGGAGCCGGGACATGAAGGCCTCTCTGTTTTGATTGCCGCGGCAAGGCCTTCAGCGAAGCCAAGCTGAAACCTGGTCCGAGATGTCGGCTTGTCGCTAGCCATGCTTGGTATCATTGTCCTCAGGTATCCAAGGTCGAAACTCTAAACCGAACAAACTCTGCACGAATCGAGGAGAAATCATGTTCAAAGTCACTGCGCTTGCTTTCGCAGCTCTCACAATTGCTCTGTTATGCTCTGCCCCTGTAGCGGTAGCCCAGGTTTCCGTCGGCGTAAACATCGGAGTCGCTCCGGTATGCCCCTACGGGTATTTCGACTATGCTCCCTATGACTGCGCTCCTTACGGCTACTACGGGCCCGATTGGTTCGTTGGTGGCGTGTTCCTTGGAGCGGGCCCCTGGTTTCACGGTCCACACGGTTTTTTCGGCCATGTTGACAACCGCTTTGATCCTCATCACGGTTACGTTGGGCCCCTCCCCGCGCGTGGGGCGCAGCGCTTCAACCACTTCCAGGGAAATGAGGCACGCGACGGGCGCGGCCACGTAGGGAACGCAGGCCATGAAGCTAAAAATGAACACGCTCTCCCCGGATATCGCGGGCACCGCTAGGGCTGCGTTCTGGCTGAAATGTGAGACGAGATAAGGCGCCGCGTGGCGTCTTATCTCGCTTCCAGCAACAGGACCTTGGCCGCTCATAACCTCCGCTTTACGCAGACCGGTGCGCCTCCCCCGGCCGGAGTTAAAATGACCGGGCGCTGGCATTGCGCGCAAGGGCTGAGGGGATTCCTAATCTCTAGCGAGTTTGATGATTCTCGATAGCCAGGGGTGAGAGGGTCGCGTTCGGCTACATCAGGTCGGTTGTCTACTTCTTCTCGCCCAGCTTGCGGGCAATCTCCGCCACCAGCTTCGGCTTCAACTCAGCCAAGACGCTGTCCACGATGCTGGCAATAGCGGACGAGTCGGCCGCAATCCCGGCTGATCCCTCTCCGGTAGCCGAAGGAACCTCGGATGGTGCTGCCGTCGGATGAATTTCCTTGTAACCCGCGGCTGCCGCGTCCGCCAACTGCGATGCGAACTGCGGATTAGCGACCGTTTCGCGAATCTGCCGCCAGTGCGCCCATGCCGCCGCCAGTTCGGCTTCGTGCTCCGGAGTCACCGTTATCGCCGGCGCTGCGCTACTTGCAACCGGAGTGCTTTCGACCGCGCTGGTCTCAAGGGTGCTGCTCTCAATCGCGGTGCTTTCAACTGCGCTGCCACTACCCATGCTGTGGGGCTCTGCCGCCAGCGGCGCAGCCTCCACGTGATGGATCGCATGGAACTCGGTGCCTGCCGAAGCTGCCGCGGCATAAGCCGACTCTTGCGGCTCGGCGTTGATGTCCGCATTCGCATCCGGAACAGCGGCTGCCGCTTCTATCATCTGGGGCTGCGGTTGGCTGTCGGTCGGCGCGGCTTCTGTCTCCGCAGCAACTAAAGCACTCTCCGGCTCCGCGTACTGTACGAAGACTCCCGCTGGCGGCTCTTCCATCGAAGCCACCGGTTGCTGCATCTCGATCACCGGCACATAATCGTTGGCCACAAGTTCGCTGGCCACAAGGTCATTGGTCACGAGATCGCTATCGCCAGGATCGTTACCGGCAAGATCACCTATCGCGGCCTCTCTCGTCATAGCCGCCGCGGACGGATGCTCCCACTCCTGGTTCGCGGCAATTTCCTGACTCGCCACGATCGCCGGCTCTGTCTCAGCGCTCGGGGAATACGCAGCGGCGAGCTCCTCAATCCTGAGGTTCTCCGCTTGCGCGGCCGTCCACTCCGCCAGCGCCGCGTAAGCCTTTTGCATCTCCTCTTCAAGAATCAGAGACGCTTCGCTCTCCGGAACTTCAATCGGTTCGGCAGTCCACCGAGTTTGGCCGTGGGCATAACTCTGCCAGCCCGCCCCCATTTGCGCCAGGGCTTCTTCCACCACATCCACATTCGCGGGGCTCGCCAAAACCGCATTTCCATTCACCGGCGCCAGCGCTGCCAGCATCGCGTCAACTTCAGAATCAACCGCCGTGGCCCGTGGCGCGGATTGTTCCAAAAGACTTTCGACCGGTTGCTCCGGAGCCCGCTCCACAGACTGTTCAGCGGGTGATTCTATGAAACGTTCCGCAGACGGTTCTGCTTCCTCCAGAGTGTCCGTAGGCCGGTATGTCTCAGCCGCGTTGATCAGTTCGTTCTCACCGGATGGCTCTTTCGCCGCAGCGCGCTGCGCGGCGATAAATCTCTCGATGCCGCTCACTTCCGCTTCACGGTTTTCTTCAATCGCCAGATTCCCGTATTCCAACGGCGAGGCGGAGTCATGTGGCATAGCAAACGACGCGGTGTTCATCTCCGCCGCAGACGCTTCTTCCGCTCTCGCTTCGACCTGATATTCCGCAACTGCCTCGGATGCATGTCGCATCGGCGCGTGCGCCGAACTCGCTGCGGCGGCGATTTCTTCTTCAGTAACCGCGGAAGGTGCGTGCTCCAGCCCGGCGCTTCGCTCGCCAAAAGCGGCGGCCGCTGCGGCAATAGCGGCAATTTCTTCCGCTGTGATGTCCGGCTCCAGAGATTCAACAACTCCCGCCGCCGGCGAGTTCTCCGCTTCCTGATTCTCTGTGCGGGCAATTGTGCGGAATGCGGTGCTCACGCTTTCGGCTGGCGGTGGTGTCTTTTTCGCTGGCTGGGTTCGTGCCATATCGGGCGCAGGAATGCGCAAGCGCTGCTTCCAGCCAGCGCCCGAGTCGCCAATTTTTTTATCTTTCCCGGCCGGCGTGAGGCTCGCCGTCTTGTTCTTCGCCGTCTTGGAAGCCGCTGCCGGCGCAGCCTCCGGTACGATTCTGTCTTCCAGCCTGGTGAGCGCGGCCAGCAATTCGGTAGCTTCGAAGGGTTTGACTAAGTGAGCATCGGCTCCCACCCGGCGAGCCTCGTCGGCCTTAAAGGGCTCAAGTTTTCCCACCGTTAAAAGAACCGGAAGTCTCGCCGTTTCGGGAGCGTCCTTGATGCGCTGGCATACTTCCAGGCCCCCGTATCCCGGCATGTAGATATCCAGGATCACCAGATCGGGTTGCATTTCGGCGAGCTTTTTCAGCGCAGCCGGGCCATTATTGACCGTCACTACTTCGTAACCCGCTTCGGTAAGAATGCGGCGGCCCATGTTCTGGGCAGTGACACTGTCATCCGCAAGCAGTATTTTCCGCGACAAGGATTATTCCTTCAAAGGGGAGACTGCGCCGAAGTTAACTTTTAATCAACGGTAAGTCAATGAGAATAAGACAGTAAGAGGTTACCACCGGTCAGTCCCGATTGGATTGGCACAGACTTTGCTTCTGACCGCGAATTCATCAGTGATTGGCGTTTCGCCTTCTCCAGGTGTAACCGCCCGTTAGAACGCGATGACCTTCTTTAAACCCTTTTTCTTCTTATGCTTACTGGAAGAAATCTCCTGGTCGCTGGCCGGCTGTTGCGAGGGATCGGCTGCGGCACCGGCTTTAGCAGCATCGCCCGTACTGGAGGCGTCATCTTGCGCGGCGCCGCCGGCTTGCCCGTTCTGCACCTCGTTGATTTGCGGCGGGGGTGGCAAGGCCTGCCCCGAGTCGGAAGCAGGGACGTTGGGGGTCAATTCATTCGCGTCCGGAGTGGTGTTCGGAGTCAATTCATTGGCCGGCGGCGGCTCGGGCGAGGGGGCTACTCCAGCATCTGGCGCAGCCGCTGGAGTTCCCGCCGTTTCGCCATTAATCACCGGCGCAGCCGGGGCATCGGAGCGCGGCGCATCCGCATTGGCTGCGGGAGCTCCATCGTGTACCTCCTCGACCGTGGCTGCGTCCTTGCCCGCGGCGGTGCCCAGCATCGCACCGTTCGCCTGCCGCATCACCGCGGTCGCGCTGACTGGTTCGGGATCCACCATGGTCGGCTCACCCACCCGCGACGCTTGCGCCACATCCGGATGCTTGCTGAAATTACGCATCACCTTGGTCAGCAATGGACTTTCCCGACGGCTGTCGATTTCGGCTTTGTTCTGCGCCAGCGCGGCTTTCGTAGGCCGCGGCACCAGCTGGTGCAGCGCCTCCAGGCGGGCTTTGGCATCGTCGGCGCGATCCATGGCAGGATAGCGAGTGAGAATTCGCGAGTAATACGCGGTCGCATCCTTGGTTGTCTGTTCGATGAACCGTGCCTTCATATCCTCAAGCATGCAACCCGGCTCGGGATTGCCCTTGATGCAGACCGGGCGGTTGCGGGTCATCGAGATCTCCGCCTCTTTGATCTGCCCCAGTATGTAAAGCGCTTCATCGGCTTTGCTGTAGAGCGGATATTGCTCCACCAAACTCTGCAGGCGCGCCGTGGACGCCGCATACGATTGCCTCAAATAATAAAACCTGCCCACCTGAAATTCGCGTTGTGCCAGAACTTCCTGCACTTCGCGCAGCCGCTGTTGCGCCGTCGGCACCAGCTTGCTGTCAGGAAACTGCTGGATCAGGTTGCGATACTCCTGCTCGGCGCGCAACGCATGAGTGTAATCGCGGTCCGGTTTTTCCATCTGCTGATAGTGAATGTTGGCAATCTTCAGCTGCGCCTCGGCCGCCTCCGGCATATTGGGAAAGAAGGTCTTGAAGTCGTTGTATTCCAGTTCGGCCTGAGCCAGTCCCGCCGAACCACCCTCCGCATACCATGAGTCGGCCACGCCCAGCTTGGCGCGCGCCACGAATTCCGAATCAGGATAGGTGTTGATCAGCGTCTGCAAATCAATCCGCGCCACGTCGAAACGGTTGTGCTTCAGCGAGTCCATGGCACGATCGAACAGCACCTTGTCCGGCTGCTTGGAACCAATGTTCGCCAGCGGATTGGAAACCTTTTTGTTTGTGCAGGCCACGCAGAGCGCAAGAACGCTCAACAGAACCACGAAAGGGAGACGACGTAACATTAGCAACCTCGAATGAGCCGCCGGTCTTCAGCCGCCTGATTGGCAAATCACCCTCGCCATGGCGCACCTGAAGACTGAAGACTGGAACTATACCTTGATCATTGCGGCTTCGGTCGCCGCCTTCAGCAGATTTTGCGTGTTAGTCTTTGGATCGCCTTTGCCGAACACCGCGTTGCCCGCCACCAGAATTTCCGCTCCCGCGCGTACCACATCGCCCACCGTTTCCAGGCTGACCCCGCCATCCAGTTCAATGCGATAGTTTAACCGCCGCTGTGTCCGCAACTCCACCAGTTGCCGAACTTTGTGCAGCGAATTCGGAATAAACTTTTGCGCCCCGAAACCCGGGTTTACCGACATAACCAGCACGTAGTCAACAATATCCAGCACTTCGCTGAGCATCGCAACCGGGGTTGCCGGGTTGATTACCACCCCCGCCAGGCAATGATGGTCGCGGATCAAATGCAGTGTCCGGTCCAGGTGCCGGTCTGCTTCCTGATGCACCGAAATCCAGTCCGCTCCCGCATCCGCGAAAGCCGGAATATATTCGTCCGGATTTTCAATCATTAAGTGGCAATCCAGCGGCAGCTTGGTGGCCTGCCGCAGCGATTTCACCACCGGCGGTCCCAAGGTGATGTTGGGGACAAAATGCCCGTCCATCACATCCACGTGGATCACCGCGGCCCCACCCTCCGCGGCGACCTTCATCTGGTCCGCCAGACGAGAGAAATCCGCCGACAAAATCGAGGGTGCTAGCTCTATCAAACCTGGCTCCAAATTAGGTATTCGAGAGCAAAACGTCCGTTGATTCTATCATCCCCCATGCATCGAAAGCCGCTCCGGATGTTGTTTGTGTGGCGTGGGCGCCCTCGCCAGCGATCTTGCTTCTTGCTCTGTCAAGGGGGACGATCCCTCTGCGTACTCCGCGGGTCCTCGGGGACCTCCACGGTAAAGGGCTCTAAACCGGCCGCATGCTAACCTGTCCCCGCTCTAACTATGCCGCCATCCTCCCAGGTCGTTCCCACCGGCTTCAGCCTCGCAGCCATGTTGTGCTGGGGAACCAGCGACTTTACCGGTGGCTATGCGGTGCGCCGTGCCCCCGCATTCCTGTTTACCACCATCACCCACGCCAGCGGCGCCAGCCTCATGCTATCGCTTGCGCTGCTCAACCACGCTCCGTTTCCCAATCGCACTACGCTGGCGTGGAGCTTGCTCTCTGGCGCTCTGGCGGGAATCTCGCTGGCGGTCTTCTATCGCGCCCTTGCCACCAGCAAGATGGGAATCACCACACCTGTGGTCGCTGTCATCAGCGCTGCGATTCCCGCAGTCGTTGGGATGGCCACTGAAGGCGCTCCAGGCCCACTGACCATTGTCGGCTTCGCCCTCGCGGGTATCGGAATCTGGATCATCACCCGTCCCGACGACGGCGCGCGCCCCGAAGGTTTGGGGTTGGCTTTGGTTTCCGGAATCGGCTTTGCCGGCTACTTCCTTTGTATCAAACAGGCGGGCAGTGGCTCTTCGCTATGGATTGCCGGCTTGTCCCGCGCCTGTTCATTTGTTCTGACCGGCGCGATCGTTCTGCTGGCGAGCAAAATTCCCCGTATCTCCCGCCCCGACATCGGCTTAGGGGTCTTTGCCGGCTGCATCGACGTCACCGGGAGCGCCCTCTTCGTCCGCGCCATGCAGACCGGCCGCCTCGATTCGGTGGTGGTGGTCAGCTCGCTCTATCCTGCCGTAACCGTGCTGCTCGCCCGGTTCGTCCTCAAAGAACACCTGCCCCCATGGAAGGCATTTGGTGTGTGTGCTGCGCTTGTTGCCGTGCCTATGATTGCTCTGCGGTGAGCGTCGGCGTTCCACCTTCAGCGACGGGAATGCGTTGATCACTTTCATCGAGGCGCACAATCCGTCACTATCTGCGCCAAGTTGACGAACCCGGCGCGTTGGCCTCGTTTCCCAAATCTGCCTCAATCCATTTAAAATAGGCCGTTTGGCGCAGGGCAGAAAAGTATGCTGCCGCAGTTTTAAGTCGCCGTTCGCATTCCAAGGAGATTTGCCCGGCAATGTCTATCCCCGCTACCCAACTTCGCCCCGGAATGATCATCCGGCATAATAACGACCTGCATTCCGTCTTTAGCGTCGAGCATCGCACACCCGGCAACCTGCGCGCTTTCATCCAGGCCAAGCTGCGCAATCTGCGCACCGGCGCAATGTTCGAGCATCGCTTCCGTTCGCCCGATCCCATCGAAAAGATCAACGTGGACGAAGTTGACATGGAGTTCCTGTACTCCGACGGTGACAACTATTACTTCATGGACACCACTACCTTCGAGCAGACCCATTTGACCAAAGACATTCTGGGCGATGCGGTCGATTACCTGATCGCCAACTTGCAGATCAAAGTCGAATTTTTCGATGGGAAGGCGGTCGGCATCGAATTGCCGCAGACCGTCGAATTAACCATCCTGGAAACCGAACCCGGACTCAAGAGTGCCACGGCCTCCAGCGTGACCAAGCCGGCCAAAACCGAAACTGGACTGGTCGTCTATGTACCGCCATTTATTAACGAAGGTGAGAAAATCCGCGTGGACACGGCGGAAGGCACATATCTGTCGCGAGCCTAGGTTGGAATTTTGTCATATCTGAGCGGTGATTAGATTTGTCATCCTAAGCGGAGTAAGGATCTCGTAATCGCAGGCAGCGGCACGAGCGTCGCCAGGCATTCGCAAGATGATCACACTTCATGAAAGAATTCCTCGTAACGCCGGTTCTGTTTCCAATGGGATTCATGACTGCGGAATTCCTCGACTGCGCGAAGCTCTCACCCCGCTCCCCATGACCAAGCGTTAAACCCATGGCTTCCGCCGAAAAAGCGACCAAGGCCCGCCGCTTCATCGTACGCGGGCGCGTGCAGGGCGTTGGTTATCGCTGGTTCGTCGAGCGCGAAGCGCATATTCTCGGTATCGCCGGCTGGGTTCGCAACAATTCGGATGCCAGCGTGGAGGTCCTGGCCATGGGCACGCGCGATCAACTCAGCGGCTTGCGTGCAAGATTGCAGGAGGGTCCTCGCGCCGCGCGCGTGGACAACGTCGAAGAGTCGGAAGCCGATCCTATTTCCGGTCTAACCTCATTTCGTATCGAAGGAGCCTGGTGAATGTCCAATGCCGTAGCCAAGTGCGAGCCACTCAAGAAACTCATCCGCGAAGTTCCCGATTTTCCCAAGAAGGGCATTCTCTTCTACGACATCACCACGCTGCTCAAAGACAACCTTGGCTTTGCCACGCTGATTGACGCGCTCGCCGAATATTACTTGCTCCAAAAAGTAGACCTGGTGTTGGGCATCGAGGCACGCGGCTTCATATTTGGCCCCGCCCTCGCCTACCGGCTGAACGCCGGCTTCGTTCCGGTGCGCAAACCCGGCAAGTTGCCGTCCGTCACCGTCAAGGCGGAATACGAACTGGAATACGGCAGCAATACCCTGGAGTTGCACAAAGACGCCATCAGCCCAGGCCAGCGCGTCATCATTGTGGATGATCTGCTAGCCACCGGCGGCACTGCTCAAGCCACCGCCAAATTGGCGTCGTCTCTGGGAGCGCAGATTGCCGGTCTGTGTTTTGTCGTTGAGCTCGATTTCTTGGGCGGTCGCAAAAAACTCGAGGGCTACGACGTGCTCTCTCTGCTGCATTATGACAAATAACGGTTGGAAACCGGTGCCGCAGTGAATGCCGAATCTATTCGCAAGCTGTTCGAAGAAGTACGCACCGGCAAACTCTCGCCGGATGACGCCGTAGCCCGCCTGCGCCACCTGCCCTTCGAAGACCTTGGCTTCGCCAAGATCGATCACCACCGCGCCCTGCGCGTCGGTATGCCCGAGGTCATCTTCGGTCAGGGAAAGACGCCGGCGCAGCTTGCGCAGATTTTTCTGCAGCTCAGCAAACATGGCGGCAACGTGCTCGCCACGCGGGCCGACAAAAAGCAATTCGCCGCGGTAAAAAAACGCATACCAAAAGCGGAGTACCGCGAGCTGGCGCGCGCCATCGTGTTGCAGCGCGACCAGAAAAACTATGGCAAGGGCACGATTGCGGTGGTCTCCGCCGGAACCAGCGACATTCCGGTCGCGGAGGAAGCGGTCGCCACGGCGGAGATCATGGGCAACCACGTCCAGCACCTTTACGACGTGGGCGTGGCCGGCATCCACCGTCTATTAGCCAATCGAGATACGCTCACCCAGGCCCGCGTGGTCATCGTTTGCGCGGGGATGGAGGGCGCACTGCCCAGCGTCGTTGGCGGCCTGGTCGGCGTGCCCGTGATTGCCGTGCCCACCAGCATCGGCTATGGCGCCGCCTTCAAAGGTCTGGCTGCGTTGCTCGGCATGATGAATTCCTGTGCCTCCAACGTAAGCGTGGTAAACATTGATAATGGTTTCGGCGCCGGCTACGTCGCCTCGCTCATCAACCGGCTGCCTTAGCTTCTCTTTAGGAGGAGACTTCCATGGGCGTCCCATTAACCGAAGACGTCAAGCAACTGCTCGACGGCGCCAACTTCATTCACCTCGCCACTCTTATGCCCGATGGTTCTCCGCAATCCGTGCCGGTCTGGGCGGGGCGCGAGGGCGACCGCGTCATCATCTGCACCGGCGAAGGCTCGCTCAAGGCGAAGAACGCGCGCCGCGATCCGCGCGTGGCGTTATCGGTCATCGATTTCCATAATCCTTACTGTGAAGCGCAGCTTCGCGGGCGAGTCGTCGAGTTCCGTCCTGACCCGGAGTTGAAGACCATGGACGTGATCTCGCACAAATACACCGGCAAGCCGTTTCCCATGCGGAAACCCGAAGGCCGCGTCGTGCTGGTGATTGAAGTGGATAAAGCCCGTTACACCGAGCTGCCGTTTGCGCACACCCCGCCGGTCAAGTAGTGGCGATGCCCTGTTTGCCCTGGGCGTCATTCTGCGCCCAGCCGATTTTCAGGCGGAGCGAAATCCATACTCGTCTGCTAGCGCCTCTGAGACATTTGTCAGTCCGGGAAGTGGGGCGACGAGGAATCTGCTGTGGGTGCGTAAAACTCGCTGCGCTTGAATGGCAACCTATTGATGAAAAAACAGGCGCAGCTTACGCTGCGCCTGTTCTCCGATCCAAGTTTCACTTACGAATGGCTGGCCACCTGCAGGTTGTTCTGTACGCTGAATACGCCGAAGATTCCATTTGCCTTGATTCCGGCGATGTTCTTGTCCAGAGCGCTCTGCACCGTGCCGTACAAGCTTAGGGTGCCATTGTTGACCACGATGCGAATCGGCAACGCTGGATCGGTCGCATACCGGCCCAACTCGGAGTCGTTGTAGATCGCCCGCATGGCGCGAATGCGTATGTCATCGTCAAAGGAAGACGTCGGCGCCACGCGAATGTCGTTCACGACCTCCTTGACGCCGGGCATGTAATCCGCCAGCGACAGTGCGGAGTCGCGATCCACGTCGGTGCGGGCTTCGCCGCTCAGCGTGGCCACGCCATTCTGCACCGAAGCGGTGATGTAATTGAATTGGTTGTCATAACCAATCCGGTCATAGTAGAGCTTGCGATCGAGCTGCGCCGCCAGCTGGGTGTCGGGCACATTCTTGCCTTCCACCGCGATCAGATTGCGCACTCCGTCCACATGCTCGATCTTGCGCACCTTCTTGGCCGCATCCAGCTTCTGCTGATACAAATCCACGCTGCCGGTGAGAGTCACAATGCCATCCTCGACGGCGGCATTCAAATCTTTGAACTGCTGCTTGGACGCTAGCTCCTGAGCTGCCTTGCTTTGAATTGCAGTGTCGTAGCG
Source organism: uncultured Acidobacteriaceae bacterium (assembly GCA_963834075.1). GTDB lineage: Bacteria > Acidobacteriota > Terriglobia > Terriglobales > Acidobacteriaceae > PALSA-270. The sequence continues at coordinate 33,435 of CAWIAH010000002.1, read as the reverse complement.
TCCCACGCTGGCCGATTGCGCCATCAACGTGCCGCCGAGAACCGCAACCGCCAGTAACGCACCGAGAGATCTGAAAACTGATTTCATGGGACAATTCCTTTCGTTCAGCATGCCGGCTTTCCATTCCTTGATTAACCGGTTAGTTAATTCGATGCCGGCGTCTTTTGCGGGGATGCCCGGCCCTATCGCGGAAACCGGAAGCTATTCTCTCTCAAGGATTTAAGGATCCCCATCGCCGTACTTCTCCTGATAACTTCAAACCCGGGTAGATGAGGAAAGTTGCGGAATGATGGCGGCTCCGCGCCTCACTCAAATGAAGAGAATTAAAGCAGCCAGCAGCTAAGTCTCACGCCCGCTTCTCCCCGAACACCCTCTCGAAAATCTTGTCGATATTCCGGAGCTGGCGCTGGGGATCGAAGGCCTGCGCGATCTGCGCTGCTGGAATGCGTCCGGTAATTTCTTTGTCCTGCATGACCAGCTCTTGAAAATTAAGCCCTTCGCGCCAGGCCCGCATGGCGTGGTTCTGCACCAGGCGGTAGGCATCCTCGCGGGAGACACCATGCTCCACCAGGTCGAGCAACAGTTGCCCGCTGAACACCAGGCCACGCGTCGATTCGAGGTTCGCCTTCATGCGCTCGGGATACACAAACATCGTATCCACCAGATGCGCCGTCTTTTGCAGCAGATAGTCGGTCAGCGTGGTGGAGTCTGGAAGGATCACCCGCTCCACCGACGAGTGCGAGATGTCGCGTTCGTGCCACAGGGCCACGTTTTCAAATCCTGCCTGCGCGTTGGAACGCACTACGCGGGCCAAGCCGCTGATCTGCTCCGCCGTCACCGGATTGCGCTTGTGAGGCATGGCCGACGAGCCCTTCTGCTTCTCACTGAAAAATTCCTCCGCCTCGCGCACCTCGGTGCGCTGCATATGGCGTACCTCGGTGGCGATCTTATCCAGCGTGCAGGCAATCACCGCCAGGGTCGCCAGGTACTGCGCGTGACGGTCCCGTTGAATGACTTGCGAGGAAACGGCAGCTGCCTGCAATCCCAGGCGCGCGCAAATCTTCTCCTCCAGTTCGGGGGTGAGATGGGCGAAGGTCCCTACCGCGCCGGAAAACTTGCCCACCCGCAAATCTTCCGCCGCCGCGGCGAAGCGGACAATATTGCGCCGCGTTTCGGAGTACCAGTTGGCGATCTTGAATCCAAAAGTAATTGGCTCGGCGTGCACGCCATGGGTGCGGCCGATCATGGGCGTGTCTTTGAACTCCCAGGCGCGCCGTTCCAGCACATCGGCCAGGCGCTGCAGAGCGGCGGCAATCACCGCCGACGCCTGGCCAATCAACAGAGCCTGTGCCGTATCCACCACGTCGTTCGAAGTCAGGCCATAATGAAACCAGCGCGCGTGTTCTCCGACGGTCTCGCCGACTGCGGTGTTGAAGGCAATTACGTCGTGACGGACCTCCGCCTCAATCTCATTGATGCGCTCGACTTTGAAATCCGCGCGCTCGGCAATGGCGCGCGCCGCGTCCTTGGGTACAATGCCGGCCTCGGCCAGCGTCTCGGTGGCGGCAATTTCTACCTTCAGCCAGTTACGAAAGCGATTTTCCTCGCTCCAGATGCGGCCCATCTCCGGCCGGGTATAGCGTGGGATCAAAGGGATTCACCTCGTCGCATAAGAATCCAAGATTTTACGCGTAGAGCGAGCGTTATGACTACCCGGCTGGCGACCGGCCCGTTCCGGTCGGCACGGCCGGCAATTCCCCATTAAAATCAATGACTTATCTGTAAGCTATTGAAAATACGTAGGGGCCTTTTCGGGTGACGCCCCGGGCGCGTTCAAGACCTCGCGTAGAATGCCCCGCAATTGCGTCAGGATCGCTTATAGGCGCGTTTCTCCCGCGAAATGGCGGGAGGGCCATCCCCCCGCAAATTTGAGGGCTATAAATCGATTTATGTCATAGCTTAAAGATATAGGCATTACAATTTCAATTGGCTCAACATGATCGCCCGAAAATGCCCGATTGGGAGGGTCAAAACCCCGAAACCCGGCTCTGCCGCCGCATTCTTTGCCGGGGAGTGGGCACGAGAGCCCTTAGGATCGCTTCCCCGCGCTGATATATCGTGATACGATATATAACTTGCGTGCTCAACGCCGCATTTTCTGCCATGGCAAAGCCCTACGAACCCGATTACGAGTCTTTGGCCGAGCTGCGCTTCCAGATTCGCCGCTTTCTCCATTTCAGCGAGCGGGCTGCCCGCGGCGCCGGCCTGGAACCCGCCCAGCATCAATTGCTGCTCGCGTTGAAAGGGCTTCCGGCCAGCGTTCCCCCTCACATTGGAGAATTAGCCAAGCGGCTTATCATCCGCCATCACAGCGCGGTGGAGTTGATCAACCGTCTGGCCAAGGCAGGGCTTGTTCGGCGCCAGAGAGATGCCCAGGATCGGCGCCAGGTGTTGATTTCGCTCACCCCGCGCGGGGAGGAGATTTTGCGCCAGCTGTCGCTGCATCACAATGACGAATTACGGGCACAAGGCCCCAAACTGCTGCAGGCACTCCGCGTGGCAACGCGGGCAAAGAACGGAGCCAATGCCAGCAGATCTCGCGTGAGATCCGGCGAAGGATCGGCATGGCAGTCCAATCCCCGGACGAATTCCAGATAAAGCGAGCCCCAGAATGACATCCGCTCAACCCGACCGGCCCATGCAAGCCACCACCATTCATCCTGACCGGGAATCTCCATTGCTGGGCTACCGGAATCTTGTCAGCTCGGTGCGCGAACGCCAAACCTGGCGCATGCTGGTCATTTCGCTGATGGGGATTGTCGTCGGTTTAGCCGGAGGCCTGGTTGCCGAAGGTCTGCTGCGGGCCATCAATTTCATCTCCAACATTTGCTTTTACGGCAAGGCTACCTCCGCGAACCTCCCGCCCAATCTGGCACCATTTCATTGGTGGACGCCACTTCTTCCGGCGGCTGGCGGCTTGTTGGTTGGTTTGCTGATCCGCTACTGCGCGCCGGAGATCAAAGGCGACGGCATCCCCGAAGCCATGTCGGTCGCGCTGAATAACCGGAGTATCGTGAAGCCGCGGGTCAGTTTCTTCAAGCCTCTAAGCGCCGCCATCACCGTGGGCAGCGGCGGTCCGTTCGGCGCCGAAGGCCCCATCATTCAGACTGGCGCGGCCCTGGGCTCGATGCTCAGCCAGCTGATTCCATCTTCTCCCGCCGAGCGGCGCACGCTCCTGGCCTGCGGCGCGGCCGCTGGGTTGGCGGGTGTATTCAAAACACCCTTCGCCGGGGTCATGCTGGCGGTCGAGTTGCTGGTCTTCGAATTCCGCGCCCGGTCGTTCGTTCCCATTGCGCTGGCTTCCGCCACCGGAACCATGGTGGCGATGGGATTTCGCGGCGCCCTGCCGGTGTTTCCGGTGGTTACGGAATTTCACTTCCACGCGCTGGAGCTTCCGTTTTTCGTTTTGCTAGGTGTGATTACCGCTGGCCTGGCCTGGCTGATGACGCGCGCGCTTTACGTTTGCGAGGATTTCTTCGAGCACCTCAAGATCTGGTTTCCGTTGGTGCCGGCGATCGGCGGCCTGATCGTGGGCCTGATTGCGATTTTTTATCCCCAGGTTCTGGGAACCGGATATTCAGTGATCGCCGATTTGCTGTCGCAGCCTCACCCTACGCACGTATTGCTGGGCATTGGGTTGGCGAAACTTGTGGCCTTTGCCACTTCGCTCGGTTCCGGCGCCTCAGGCGGGACGTTCGCGCCGGCATTGATGATCGGGGGCAGCCTGGGCGCGGCTTTCGGTTCGTTGGTGCATTTGATTCTGCCCAACTCCGCGACCATCGGGCTGTATGGCATGGTCGCGACCGCCGCCCTTTTCGGCAGCCTGTACCGCGCCACACCGAGTGCGATTCTCTTCATGCTGGAGGTCACCGGCGCGTACAACGCCATTCTTCCGGTATTTCTGGTGGCGGTGGTCGCCGACCTGGCGGTGCACTTCTTTATGCGCACGACTATCAATACCGAGCGTCTGGTCCGCCGCGGGCATTTGGTGCCGGAGGCCTATGAACTGGACCCCATGAAGATGCTGCGGGTGCGGGACATCATGAGTCCCGACACCGACACGGTGCGCGCCGAAAGCAAGCTCGCCGACTTTCTAGCCTCAGTGATTCAACATGAAGCCGTGCCGGTGGTGGACGCGCAGGAGCACGTCATCGGCTTGCTTCACCGTCGCGACCTGCTTTCAGCCGCTCCGGAGGCGTCGGCGGCATCGCTGGCTCGCATCGATTTCCCGGTCGCGTATGCCGATGAGGTGGTGCATGACGTTGCCGGACGCTTTCTCGATGGGGCACACCGCCAAGCGGTCGTTCTGGACAGCAGCACGGGAGAGCTGGCGGGCATGCTGACGGCATTCGATATTTTGAAGGCGAAGAACTGGGAGTTGACGCAGGAGATGCAGGAGCCCAGCCGGTTATCGCCCATGTCGTTGCTGCGGTTTGGCTCGCGAAGCCGTACCGGCCAAGCCAAAATAGGTGGGATGAAGTCTGGCGGAGTCTAATGGCGATGTTTCCCAGGAATCCTGGGATGAGGGAGGATCGGAGCCCGCTGGGTGCTAGACTTGTTGGCCGGAGGCGCGACCCATGCATGGGACTGCGATTTCGGCTTACTGGTGTGTTGCCTGCCTGGCTCTTCTTACATCTGCCTGCGGCGGATTGCAGGCCCAGAACCCGCCCGATCAATCGACCCCCGCCGCGACCCAGGACCAAAATCCCGTCAAATTTAGAGTGAAGAGCAATCTGGTCGTGGTGAGGGTGGTGGTGCGCGACGCCAGAGGCAAGCCAGTCGAAGGGTTGAAGAAGGAAGACTTCAAGCTTTTCGATCAAGGGAAAGAGCAGTCCATCGCCCAGTTTGAAGCGGTAGAGACCACGGCGTCGGTTTCAGGATCCCCCGCTAGTCCGGTCGTGGAGGGGGCTCTTCCATCCGCCGGAGCGGTGTCCCCGTCTGCGCCTGTCGTCCCGATGCCCGGCAGATTTCTAGCCCTTTACTTTGACGATCTGAACACGAGCGACGCAGACATGACCCGGGTCCGGGATGCTGCAGATCGCTATCTGGCTGCGAATCTGGGGCCCAGGGACCGGGTTGGAATATTTACTTCCGAGAAGATGCTGTCTGACTTTACGAACGATCCGAAACAACTTCACGATGCGCTGTGGCGGGTTCATGGCAGTGCGCACTCTCTGCTCAAAGACGCGGCATGCCCCAGCTTGACCGACTATCAAGCGTTTGAGATAACTCAATTCGCTAACGACACTTCGACGGATGCGTGGCAAGTTGCGATCGATGATGCTACACGCCGCGGTTGCATGGGATTGGGAGACCCGGTCGAGGCGGCCGATCAGGCCGCCATTGGGTACCCGGAGATTTTGGAGCTCGCACATCGTATGGTTACCCAATCTCAAATGCAAGCGCAGTCCAACTTGCAAGAGCTGGAACAAGTGGTCACTTACACTTCGCAGATGCCCGGCCCGCGGACCATCATTCTCGTGACTCCTGGTTTTCTCTCGCAAAGCGAGCAGCCCGAGCTGGACAAGATCATCGATCACGCCCTGCGGCGGCAGGTCGTAATTAGTGCGCTGGACGCCAGAGGATTGGTAGTCTTGATGAGTTGGCTGGACGCAGAACGTCAGTCATTCCCTTCGCCTCTGGCAGTTGGCGCCAGTGAGAGAACCGATTCCGCCCGCGAGCTGGCCGCCACGAATGTGATGGCCGAGCTCGCCCACGGCACCGGCGGTGAATTTGTTCATAGCAATAACGATCTGCAAGCAGGGTTCGGAGCGTTGGCGGGTTCGCCGGTGTACTACATTTTGGCATTCGCTCCCACCGATGCGTTCGGCGGCAAGTTTCATGCATTGAAGGTCACGCTGGCACAAAAAGAGAAAGGCGTCTCCATCCAGACGCGGCGGGGATATTTTGCGCCCAAGGATGAAGCGGAAGCCGTGGCGGAGGCCAAGCAACACGATGTCTCCGAAGCCGAGGCTCAGTCCCAGGAGCAGATTCGCGAAGCGATATTCTCCAACGCGGTGGTTCGCCAATTGCCAGTTAAGCTTTATGCGCAACGTACGATGAATGTAGGACAGATTCGCCATATCTCTTTCACCACTCATCTCGACACCAAGCCGCTGCGCTTGCGGAAAAACCAGGACCATAATGTCAACACCGTAATCTTCATGCTGGCCATTTTTGATGGGCGGCAACACCTGATTGCTTCCCAGCAGAGACGGGCACTGATCCAGGTTCCGGATTCGCAGTTGCAGTCATTTCTGAAGACGGGCGTGGATGCGGAAATGACCTTTGATCTCAAGCCTGGACTCTACACGGTGCGTGAGGTCGTAACCGAGGCGGAAGATCACAACATGGCCGCGTTCTCTCACGAAGTGACGATTCCATAGGTGGGATCTCTGCCTCGCGCAGTATTGCGCGGGCCGGTCAACTGCCGACAGATACGAACGTGAAGCGCGGTAAATAGTTCTTGCATGATTGTACTTTGCGGTATAAAGTACTTGCCATGCTTGCAAAGCGGATGCTTGCTGCCGCGGAATTGCTTCTTGTTTTTCCGGCCGTGCTTTTCATGGGCGCGATCTTCGTGCGCCAAATGCAGCCCCAGCAATACCAGCCGGCGCATGCGGCGGAGCAGATCGTGGAGTGGTATGCGGCGCGTCCTCATGTGGGATTGTGGATTTTGCTGATCCTTATGCCGTTCACGGTTCTGGTCAGCGGTTTCACCGCTCTAGCCGCTGGCTGGCGACGCGATGCTGCATTGCGTCAGGCGGCAAAGGATACGTGGAGCGCCATGCGCTCCCACGCGGCAACTTTATTCGTCGCGATTGCCACGGTGGCTGCCGGCGGCATCCTGGCGGTAGTCGCCCTGCACGTGCTGACGGATTGATGGGATAGTTTGGTTTCCCGATTCGTCTTTGTGGCCGCAGTCTGAAAGACGTGCCCGGATACGCGGCGCTTTCTACTGTCGCGTATCTCTAACTCGCCCGCAGAGCGTCGATCGGATCCGCGGATGCGGCGCGGACCGCAGGCAGCGTTGATGCGAGGATCGCCATGAACATCATCACCACGATACTCGCCGCGTAGATGAGCGGGTCGGTGGGGCTGACTTCAAAGAGTAAGGAACGGATCAGATGCGACACAGCAAAAGATGCCAGCGCTCCCAGGCCGCAGCCGATCAGCGTGATCTTCACGCCGGAAATCAGCACGAGCCGGGCGATATTCGCGCGCTGCGCCCCGAGCGCCATGCGGATGGCGATCTCCTGTGTGCGCAACGAGACCGAGAAGGCGATCACCGCATAGATCCCCATGAGAGCCAAGAGCAGCGCACCGACGGCGAAGGCGGTGATCAACGTAGTATTGAAGCGGCGCGGCGCTTCAACATTCGAGATCACATCGTCCATGGTTTGGACTTGCTGTAGGGGGAGCAGCGGATCGATTTCGGCAGCCGTTGAGCGCAAGACGTGAATCATCTGCTCAGGAGGCAGGGCCGAGCGTAGAGTGATGAACCCGCCGCCACCACCGCCAGGATTTTCCGAAGACTCGGTTCCGTAGAGAATGGCAGGCTGCTGCATCGGGGCATACCACTGCTCGATGCTGGGCTCGTCGGGAGCGCCTAACTTGGTATCGCCGACTACACCAACGACCGTTGCCCACGGTAGCCCCTTTTTCGGATTGCCGGCGTGCATGCGTTTACCGAGGGGGTCTTGACCCGGCCAGGCATGTCTTGCCATGGATTGATTGACGATCATCACGGGCAGCGTGTTCGACCGGTCGTCCGGGGTGAAGTATCGCCCCTCAATCAGCGGAATGCCGATGGCGCGGAAATAGTCGCCATAGGTGACCGAAAGCCCGGCAAATTTCAGTTTCCACCGATCCACGGGTTCGTTCTCGATGGTGTACGCAGATTCCGCACTACCTAATTCGGGAAGGAACCAGGTGATGCCGACTGCGGCGATTCCGGGTTTGCTTGAAAGGCGTTCAACAATATCGCGGTCGAAGGCGTCAGATGATGCGCGGGTCGGATATTGTTCCAGCGGTAATTGAAAATTTGCGACAAGCACGTGATCGGGACGAAATCCAGGATCCAGGGCATGCATCTTCTGGAAACTTCGCAAAAAGGCGCCGGCAGCGGTGAGCAGAACCAGCGCGACAGCAATCTCCGACACCACCAAGGCGGAGCGGAGCCAGGTATGGCTCGCGGCGCTCGTCCCAGAACGATCGCCTTCTTTCAGGCTTGCCGTCAGGTTGGTCCGCAGGGCCACAAAGGCCGGGGCCAAACTGCACAAGCCGCCAGTTACGAAGGCGAGCACAATGGCGAATCCGGCGACGGTCGTGTTCATCGAGATTGAGGCGATGCGGGGCATGGACTCGGGTAAGAGATGCAATGCGGTACGAATGGCAATCGCGGCGAACGCCAGGCCGAGCGCGCCACCGGCCAGGCTAAGAAGCAGTCCTTGCAAAACAGATTCGCGCAGAATCACCCCGGAGCCCGCACCCAGCGCAAGTCGGACCGCATACTCGCGACGTCGCCGGATGGCCTTTACCAGCAACAACCCAGCGACATTCACGCAAGCAATCAACAGAACAACGGAGACCGCCAGGAACAACGTGCGCAGCAAGGGGCGGATTTCCGAAACCGCGAATTCCCGCAGAGGCGCAACGTCCCCACGGATGCGGAGCGCGGCCTTGCTGGCGGGGAAATCGCGCATGATCTGCTTGGCCACGCGATCGGCATCCTGCGCGGCCTGCGGAACGGTGAGGCCATCTTTAAGCCGCGCAACGATGTGGTATCCCCACATGCCGGACTCGGGAGAAAGTTCATCTGCCGTCGCGCTCATGGGAACCCAAAGCTGCGACTGGTTGAGGTGCCCCGATTCGAGGGGATACTCAAAACTGCGCGGCATCACGCCGATGATGGTGTAGGCCTTGCGGTCAAGATTGATGGAAGTGCTAAGGATATTGGAATTTCGGCCATAGCGGTTCAGCCACAGCGGATAACTGATGACGGCAAGCGGCTGATTTCCGTCCTCCTCAGCTTTCGTAAAGACACGGCCCAATAGCGGCTGCACGCCGAGCGTGGGGAAGACGCCCGAGGTAAACCGGGAGCCGATTATCTCTTCGGGCGTTGCGCCGCCGGAAAGTTCATAGCTTGTGCGAAAGACGCCCCCGAGAGAGGCAAACGTGCTGCTTGCGTTGGCGTAGGTGCCGATCTCGCGCGCGGTCACACTGATGCCCCGGTTATTACCGAGATGATCGCCCAGCACTACCAGGCGCTCCGGATGGCTGAACGGCAAGGGACGCAGCAGGACGCCTTCGACGACCGAGAAAATTGCGGTGGTCGCGCCGATGCCGAGGGCCAGCGTCAGAACGATGGTCAGAGTGACGCCGGGTGATTTTCGTAATTGGAGAAATGCGAAACGGATATCGCGTAAGAAGGCCTGCATACGTCCCCCGTGCGAATCGTCACGATGAACGATCACTGAGGCGGTATTAGACAACGATTGCCGGAGATTGTTCAATGCATAAAGCGAACTTGGAAAAGACGCTCGCTTCAGCTACTTTTGAACGGAAGTCTTGGCGTCTTCCGCCAGGCCCCTTTGCGCGACGACGATCAGCGGTTTCAAGGCTTCCACCGAAATTCCCATGGTGCCGCCGGAGAAGCCGTCGAGATAGGCGGAGTTGATGCCAATGACCTGGCCGCGGGAATCGAATACCGGACCGCCACTACCGCCATGGGCCGTCGGAGCGTCATAGATGAGCTTGTCGGCCACGACGTCGCCCAAGTGCCCGCAGGTAGCCGACGGGCGAATCAGCGACAGCGCCGCCAATTCGCTGGCGGCTCCGCCATCGTCATGGCGAAAGGCCAAGCGGTCGTAAATGGCGGAGGGCGATTTGGCGACCATGCCTAACACCCCCATGGGATAGCCAATCACGGTCACCAGTTCTCCAGGATGCGAAGGCTGCGAAGCCAACGGCAAAGGCCGAAGCTGATGAATTCCGGGAGAATCCTGCACCTGCAGCACCGCCAGATCGCCGTGGCCCGAAAAGACGACCGGGGTTAAGGTGACGCCCTCGGGCAGTCCGGGAAAAAACGCCATGAGCTGCTCAAGCTGAGGAGTGGCACCGCGCCGCAAGAGCGTCGCCGCCTCTGGATCTTCATACCAGGGCTCGGCGACGTGACGGTTGGTCGCGACCAGGCCGTCGGCCACCACGAAGCCGGTTCCGGAAACCCGCACCCGCAACGCCGGCGGCACACCGGGAAAGCCCACGCGATAGACGCCGAAGACGTAACAAATAGAATTGCGGTAACGCGTCAGCACCATGGCGGGCATGGACTGCTCCTGCCGCAACTGCTGCACCTGCAGCGAAAGTTGCTGCACCTGTTGTTGCAGTTCCCCGTTTTGAGGCGGGGCGTAATATCGCTCCATGACCAGCGCACCGGCAAATAACAGCATGCCCAGCCCGACCTGAAGGGCGCGCCGCCAGTGTCTGCCTGATGCCTCTTTTGACTGCGAAAGTTCTTCAACCATGAAAATAATTGCCGCCGCCGGCAGTGGTTAGGGGGTGGGACTCTTGTGCTATGTGGGGTTTCTAACTGGATATCTTCGCCCGCTGGGCGCGGGTTTTCCAGAGTACGGAAGGATATGTACAACAGATCATTAAGTTACTTTAATGCCGAGTAATTTGGCCATTTCGTCGTAGAGAAAGCCCTCGCCCGGGCGGTAGGGCTGCACCCATTTGCCGTCAATCACAAATTGCGGGATGGCACGTTTGCCGGTTTGCCTGACGACTTCGTCGGCGGCCCCCGGCGTGTTCTCGATGTCGATGTCCTTAAAGGGGATACTGTGCTCCCTGAGGAATCGCTTGGCGACCCGGCAATCGGGGCACCAGAAGGCGGAATAAACGGTCAGTTCCATGAGCGAATTTGAATAGGTGGCGGTTACGGGGGCAAGGTCGCAAAAGTTGGGGGCTGGTTGGGGGGCCGGTCTCTTGAGACGTGATAGACCAAGATCGATATCACCTGTGATAGACTTTGGTATATGCCGCGTACCGCAAAGCTGTTTCGCAATGGCCGCAGTCAGGCTGTCCGCTTGCCCGCCGAATTTCGCTTTGAGGGATCGGAGGTTTTTGTACGCCGCGAGGCAACCACGGGCGACGTCATTCTTTCGCGGCGGCCAGAGTCGTGGGACGGTTTCTTCCAACTGATGAAGGCGATTGAGGTACCGGATGACTTCCTGTCGGAGCGGCAGGACGGCCCGCCGCAGAAGCGAAAGCTTTTCTGATGCCGTTTCGCTATCTGCTCGATACCAACACGGCCAGCTACATTATCAAGGGCCATCCCCCACAAGTGCGCGTCCATTTACTTGCGGTGCCGATGGCGGAGGTGGGAATCTCCTCGGTTACCGAGGCAGAGCTGCGCTTCGGGGCCGCGCGGCGGCCGGAGGCAGCGAGGTTAGCGATCGCAGTGGAGGAATTCCTGCTGCGGCTGGAAATTCTGCCGTGGAATTCGGACGCTGCGAAATGTTACGCGAGCTTACGAGCTGATCAAGAGAAAAAGGGCGAGCCAATGGGCAATCTGGACATGATGATCGCGGCGCAGGCGCTGGCTACGGAGGCTGTGCTGGTGACGCATGATCGAGAGTTCCGCCGGGTGAAGGGGCTGAAGAGCGAGGATTGGACGAGGTGAGAGCGAGTGGAAAATCATGAAACGCCCGGTCCGTCCCAGTTTTTTCTCGCAAGTGAGAGAATGCAGCATATGGAGATCAAAAGAGCCGGCGCACAAGCTTCCACCAAAGGCCCAGCCGAGTGGTTTACGGGCACGGTGCGAATTGATCCACTGTTTCAGCCGCCGGATCCGGCGCGGGTGCAAGGCGCCAGCGTCACCTTTGAGCCGGGCGCGCGCACGGCTTGGCATACGCATCCTCTCGGCCAGACCCTGATCGTCATCACAGGGTGTGGCCGGGCGCAGCACTGGGGCGGCGTGGTCGAGGAAATCCGCCCGGGAGATGTGGTCTGGTTCGCGCCTGGCGAAAAACACTGGCATGGAGCCGCGCCGACCACCGCCATGACGCACATCGCCATTCAGGAAAAGCTCGATGGCAAGGTGGTGGAGTGGATGGAGCAGGTGAGCGAAGAGCAGTATCGGAAGTGATTGGCTCGCAAGAGTGGCGGCACACACTTCCTCATTCCCAGCTTGAAACTCGCATAGAAATTGTGATGGATGACCTTGCGGTCTTATCCCTACCCACGGAACACTCCACCCAGGGCCCGTGGTGTAAGGGAAACACAGCACTCTGTCACAGTCGCAGATGCGGGTTCGAGTCCCACCGGGTCCATTCTCCCCATGTGGAGGAAGTTTTGTTTGAGGAGAAAACGCAGAGATAATCTCCTCACGTAACTTGACACCGCGTAGGGGGTTCGCCAATACTCGGATTGACAGAGTGCCTACACTACGGATTTTAAAAAGTGGCCCCGGACTTCCGGGGCCATTTTATTTTTGCGCAGATGACGAAATTTGTGAACGGACAAACCTGCGGCACGCTAAGAGTGACACTACTTGATCCCAACCACCATTGAGTCGGGACCGATCAAATGCTCGACACGAGTTTCGCGGAAGCCGGCGGCTTTCATCCACCCTGAGCAGTCGGCGCCGCTGTAGTCGAATCCGCCCGGAGTCTCGATCAGCATATTCAGGCTCATCAGCAGCCCGAAGGCGTTCGCGGAGCGGTCATCGTCAATGATGCTTTCGTAGGCCACAAAAGCGCCGCCTTCGGGCAGCGCTTCATAAGCTTTGCGCACCAGCATCTGCTTGGTTTCAAGGTTCCAGTCGTGCAGAATGTGGCCCATCATGATGACGTCGGCCTTTGGCAGCGGATGATCGAAGAAACTGCCGGGCTGGAATTTTACCCGTTCCGAAAGTCCGTTGTGTTCGACATACTCCTCGAAAACAGGAGCGACCTCTGGGAGATCAAAACCAATTCCTTGGATCTGCGGATTGGCCAGCGCGACTTGGGTGATCAAATCGCCTTGCGCCGTTCCCACATCCACCGCGCTCTTGTATTTGCTCCACAGAACCTGCCGCGCAATCGCCATGTTGGAGGCATGGCTGATCCCGGTCATGGCCTGGAGGAACTGCTTCAACCGTGCCGGGTCCGCATAAAGCGCGGCGAAAGGATCGGGGCCGCCGTCTTTGGCTTCATTTTGCGGTAGCCCGGTGCGCAGCGCCGTCGTGAGATGCGCCCAGTAAGGATAGAGGCGCTGGTTGGCCATTTCGAGAATGCCGCCGATGTAGGAGGGCTTGCGCTTATCGAGAAAGAAATCGGTGGCGGGCGTGTTGTGGTATTTACCGTCGCGGCGTTCCAGAAATTTCAGCGCCACCAGCGCATCGAGAAAATCGCGCGCCGACCGCGGATGAAGGCCCAGGCGCCCTTGCAGGGTTTCGAAATCGTGGGGATGTTTGGCCAGTTCGGTGAACAGCTCTACCTCCACGGCGCTCAATAGCGCTTTGGAAGCCCAGAAGCCCAGGCCGACTTGAAGAATTTGATCCGGTTTCGGTTCGCTCATTTGTGGTCCACCTTTGGAATAGCGGGGAGTATACCCCTATCAAGTACACGAGGACTAGACTAGCGGACTTTTACTTTCTTCAAACTAAAGCCTTGCGGGAACCGCCGCGAGAAACGTGGGAAAGGGCTCGCGACAATGGTAAGATCGACCTCGCGCGTAGGGCGCATCCGGTCCGCGGATAGGACAGAAGTCCTGGGGCGGCGCAGCGGATCAGAGAATTCCATCCCCGTTGGCAGAAAGCCAGCGACCCGGAAATCTTCAGCGCCAAACTAAGCCTGAGCGATGCGCAGCTCACCATCGCCCGCCAGTCCGGATTTCCCAGTTGGACCAGGCTCAAGCGGCATATCGAAAAGCCGGCGCTCGCCGACCAACTGAATTTGCCCCATCATGAGCGCATTGAAGACAACACATTTCGGCGGGCCGTGGAACTTCTGGATGCGGGCGATGTCCCCGGTTTGCGTGTTTACCTCGACCAACATCCCAATCTCACCCATCAACGGGTGGTGTTCGAAGGGGGTAACTACTTTCGTAACCCGACCTTACTGGAATTTGTCGCAGAGAATCCGGTACGCCATGGCAGCTTGCCGAGGAATATCTTGCAGATAGCCAAAGTCATTCTCGACGCTGGCGCATCTCAAGCCGCAATGGACGAAACACTGATGCTGGTAGCGACCGGCAGCGTGCCCCGCAAATGTCGCGTGCAGATTCCATTGATCGATCTGCTTTGCGAACGTGGGGCAGATGCCAACGCCGCTCTCGTGACAGCGACCTTGCACGGCGAAATGGACGCGGTGAACGCGTTATTGGAGGGGGGCGCTCGGCTAAGCTTGCCCGTTGCGGCCGCTCTGGGGCGGGTTGAAGAGTTCCGTTCCCTTCTTTCGCATGCGGACCGTGGCGATCGCCATCTTGCCTTTGCCTTGGCCTCGCAGTTCGATCAACTCGAAATTGTTAGATTGTTGCTTGAAGCAGGCGAGGATCCAAACCGGTACAACCCAGTCGGCGGCCATTCCCATTGCACCCCTTTGCATCAGGCTGCCGGTCTTGGCCACACCCAACTAGTCCAACTGCTCGTCGAACGCGGCGCCCGATTGGACATGAAGGATATCCTCTGGCAAGCGACGCCGGCTGACTGGGCGCGACACGAGGGCAGAACAGAAGTCGAGGCCTATCTTCAAGCGCAAAACCTGGGGCCCCAAAAACAAGAGTAGCAATCGTATTCTTTGAGGTATGACTTTTTTACCGTCCCTATCCGGCGATCAACGGAGCGCTAGACTGCGCAGCGTGGTTCGGTCGGATGGCCGAAGGTGGCTGCCTCTCGGCGCCCAAATCGCAGCAAGAGAAGCTAAGTGCTGAAAGCAGCTGGCTACTGTTCGTAGAGAAGAACGGCAGCTTCCGCTTTTTCCGAGTCCACGGGACGGTAGAACAGTTTGTTGCCGTCGAGGAAGACTTCGATGAACGCAGGCCGGGTGGTGATGGTGCCCTGAATCAGCGCCTCGGACAGCGGATCCTCGATATATTTCTGCAAGGCACGACGCAGCGGACGCGCTCCGTAGCTGCGGTCGGTGAGTGTCTGGTTGAGAATCCATTTTTTGGCTTCATCGGTCACGGTTACGGTGATCGATTTCTGAGAGAGATTCTGGTTCAGCAGATTCACCATCAATTCCAGAATCTGGATGAGGTCCTGCTCACTCAGCGCCATGAACAGAATGATTTCGTCCAGGCGGTTGAGGAACTCGGGATTGAAGGTGCGTTTGACTTCCCCTTTGACCAGGTCTTCGACCTTGCCGGAAATCATGTCCTCGTTCGTGGACTGGAAGCCCAGGCCCTCGCGCTTCTGCAAGTGCCGCGCGCCAATGTTCGAGGTCATGATGATGATGGTGTTTTTGAAGTCGACGGTATTGCCCAGACCGTCGGTGAGCTGGCCATCTTCGAAGACCTGCAAGAGGATGTTGAAGACATCGGGATGCGCCTTCTCGATTTCGTCGAGCAGGACGACCGAATAAGGCGCACGCTTCACCCGTTCGGTGAGCTGGCCGCCTTCTTCGTAGCCGACGTATCCGGGAGGCGAACCGATCAACTTAGAGACCGAGTGCTTCTCCATGAATTCGGACATGTCGAAGCGGACTAAAGACTTGTCGCTGCCGAACATGAACTGCGCCAGAGTACGGGCGACTTCGGTTTTGCCGACGCCGGTTGGTCCTAAGAATAAGAAAGACCCGATGGGCCGGTTGGGGCTTTTCAAGCCGGCGCGGCTGCGGCGGATAGCGCGGGCCAAGGCGACGATGGCTTTGTCCTGCGAGATGATGCGCTTGTGCAGCTCTTCTTCAATTCGCAGCAGCTTCTGGGTTTCTTCTTCCTTGATCGAAGTGATGGGCACGCCGGTCCAGCGCGATACCACGTCCTCGATGTCCTCCCGACCGACGACGCCGGTGGAGGATTCATCGAGGTGGTATTTTTCGCGAAGGGCGCGCAGGTTCTCGCGCTCCTTGCGTTCCTCGTCCGAGTAGAAGCGCGCCTTCTCGAACTCGTGGTTCGCGATGGCGTTCTCCATACGGTGGACGATGAACTTAATGCGCTTCTGGACTTCGGTGATCTCTTCCGGCAGCGAAGTCTGGCGCAGCTTCACGCGCGCGCCGGCTTCGTCGACTAAGTCGATGGCCTTGTCGGGAAGAAACCGATCCGGAATGTAGCGATTCGAGTGCGACACCGCGAAATTGATGGCTTCGTCGGTGTAAGTAACCGCATGGAACTTCTCGTAGCGGTCTTTGATGCCGAACAGAACTTTGATGGCATCGGCTTCATTCGGCGGCGGAACTTTCACAGCCTGGAAGCGGCGTTCGAGCGAGCGATCTTTTTCGATCGACTTGCGATATTCGCCGGGCGTGGTCGCACCGATGCACTGAATTTCTCCGCGCGACAAAGCCGGCTTCAGGATGTTGGCGGCATCGAGCGAGCCTTCCGCCGAACCAGCGCCGACCAGGGTGTGCAACTCGTCGATGAAGATGATGGAATTCTGCGACTCCATCAGTTCTTTCATGATGGTCTTGAGGCGCTCTTCAAACTGGCCACGATATTTTGTACCCGCGACGATCAAAGAAAGATCCAGAGCCAGAATGCGCTTGTCGGCCAGGAAGGACGGAACTTCGCCATCAGCGATGCGCTGGGCGAGCCCTTCGACGATGGCAGTTTTTCCAACGCCAGGTTCGCCGATCAATACCGGATTGTTCTTGTTCGGCGGCAAGATTCCTTTCCTGATGGCGAGGAGCAGCCTTTGCGGCCTTTTTTTGTGGGAGGGCCCCTATCGCTTCATTCAGCGCCTTTATGTCTGAAACGACTTTGATGTTTCTCTTCGCTGCGTTCTGCTGACTGTCGTGCAATGTCTGCAGGTTCTCTTTGTAAGCGGGCGCGCAATCGTAACGGTAGTTCCAAGGGTTTTGTGTTCCCGCCCAATCCTGCTCAGCTGGAAATAGAACATGCTCAGGCATGTGCCACAACGCGGCATTATTAGCGAATGAAAAGCCAGAGAGGGAGTCGCATTTCTGATCGTCGCTTTGGGCCGGTGAGAACTCACTGTACTTTGTGCACGATTTTGGATAGTAGTAAAGATGATCGACTGTCGAAGTCTTACACAGCGGCGCCCCCATCAGAACGATGCTGATTCCGTATCGCTGAATGCTCCCGTCGAGATCTTTCGCTGTTTCGATAGTTAGGGAGAACGAGTGCTGCCCAAACTTGTCACTATAAGTCATCGCCACTGAGTCGGAAGCGGCCATGTTAGCCACGCCATAATGGAGCACAGTCCAGGTCGAGTATTGCCGGGCGTTGGTCGTTAAGTTAGGATTCGTCTTATTTTCTAGTTTTATTTCCGCAACCCCCGGGCCGTAATCGCCCGAGTAGGTCTTCACACTGTCAGGCATGGGCAGGGAAATCGCGTAGCGGTTCGTCCCCAGGTTGAGGAGCAAACCTCGAATATCGCTTTGGCTGACGCGGGTAGTTGCTTGATAGACCGACTCGTTCTCTTCCGAAATGGAGCCGAGTGAGTCCGGCTTTGGACTAAAGGATGCCGAATAGAGGTATTGCGAGTTGGAGTCGCTCGGACTCAGTATTTGGTTGTTATCCGGTAGCCCACCCTGCTTCAAGATCTGTGCCCAATTTTGCATCGACGCATTGGCTCCCGACCACATGCCCGCGAAGTGAGTTTCGTCCGCAGGCGCAACCAGATAGAGACGGTCCGCACCGTTATACAAAGATGGGTCAGCGTAAACGACGAATGTCCAAGGGCCGTTCACCATGATTTCTAGGTCTTTGGGACCGTCAGCATAGGAAGGAACCGCAGTGAACGTGGCGACCAAGAGAAGGGTCGCGAGTTTGACAAGGGATCGTCTGGCCAGAGGTGAGCGATTCATCGTTGTCGTCCTTAAGTGAATTTGACTTAGACCAAACCAAATGCTGTAAACGCGGCCCAGTAAAACGGATGAGACATTCCACTACGTGAGCGCAAGGAACCTTGCGCTTGCCGAATCGAATCGGAAACGGAGCGTCCGGCAAGCAGATTCTGATAAAACAGCTCCATAAACTGTCGGGTCGCAGAAGAGTCCACACTCCAGCGGCTGGCTACAACGTTCGGGACACCCGCAGCAAGAAAAACGCGAACTAGGCCGTCACCGTCTCCGCCCTCGACCGTGGAATAATCTTGCGTTTCGCAGGCGGACAGCACTGCAAGCCGTAGTTTTGAAAGAGGTATCTTCCGCAAGTTCCCAGCGCTCAGGAAAGAATCCGAGAGCAGCAGCCCTGACTGGTTTGCGGAAGTCAACGCATGGCCAGCAAAGTGAAACAATTGCGCATTCGGCAACCCATCGGCAATGGCTTTGGCGGTAGCCCGGCTGCCCTGCAAAAGCTGGACGCTGACAAACTCGCTCGCCACAGCGTCCGCTTCGGAAGCGGCATCCGGCAACGGGTTGAGAGGCGAATACAAATCTGCTGCCGGCGCTGGCACGGCAGCTATCATGGCAATTGAATCTGGCCCTATTGGGGCTGGATCTGGCTCTCGCAAATCGCCCCGATAGTAGATTCCACGCGAGGCGACAATGGAGAATCGGTCTCCCAAGTAGTGCCCTTGCGAATCGACCAGTGCCTCAAATGGTATTCCTGCAAGCGCGTCATCTGCGTCGATGATTAACAGACGACCGGAAGCAATTTCCTTCTCGATCGGGGCAAATAGAGCTTTGTACAGATTTCGCGCGTTCCGCTCGACATCTGATTGCTCCGATGTGAAGTCCGAACACAGAGTGCGAAAACGTTTCAGTTGTGTTTGAATTTCGTTCGGATCGCCTTGAATCCAGCTGGACCGGATGCCTCGATCGTCATATATCCACGTAGCTAATCCTCTCGGAAGCACGGCATAGGAGATGACGGTTTCCTTCGTCAGGCTGGGCAGGCGTAAAGCGACCTCATGTAATTGGGGAAGCTCCGGCGAGCCCGAAGGCACGGAAGTGACAGCACTCAATTCGGCTCCTCTGAACGATTCCCAGAGTTCGAGAGCTCCCTCTGCGTCTCCTTCCAACAATCGCTGCTGTACCAGATTGCGGTAGGCAGCGGCAGACTGCTCTACCCACTCGATCCTTGACTGGTCGTCGTGAAGCGAATGTAGGCGTCCGTTGGCGAGCGCCACAGCCAGGCGGAGAGCTGAATCGGCTTTCTGCGTGTCTCCGGCTTGGGTTTCAGCTTCGCCCAAAGTCGAATAGTACAGAATGCTCAGATAGTTGGTGGGGTGCTTCGCGATCTCTGACGCTTCCTGCCGCATACGGCTGATTGCTAGTCCCGTGTTGCCTTGGCGTATTTGCACCCCAGCAATACGGGTCTCAGCTTCGAGGCGCGCGATTTGGGTGGACTCAATTTGGGGGCTTGCCAAGAACAGCTGGCTTGCTCGTGTATATTCCGTTTCGGCCAACTGCATGTCCCCTAGTTCAACGGCTGCATTGGCCACATGCAGATGAGCCATTGCACGGAGTAGATTATCGTCGAACGTTTGTGTGAGAGCGACGGCGTCGCGCAATATGGCCATCTGCAAGTGCGGTTGCTTTGTCGAAGAAGCAAGCTCGTAGCGATCGTAATAAAGGTTGTACCCGCGCATCGCCGGATAAACGCCTGCCCAGTAATGTAGAAGAGCTTTTTGAGTCCGGGCCCAAGCAGCAGGAAGATCACCGACTGTGCCAGCCAATAGAGAAAGGTGGTCTTGAGTACGTAAATAAATAACACCATAGGCAGCTAATTCCGACTGTTTCGCTGCACGGAGGAAGAACTGTTGCACGTCACCCAGGTTTCCGGAAATCCAGGTGCAATTCCCGCTCTCGATGAGAAATTGCGCTTTCAACCATGAGTAGGAACGTTCTTGCAGTCGAGTTCCGATCCTCGACGCTGCCTTAAGGCAGCCTGCCCCGTCTTGTGCGTCTTGCGAAGCAAACATATATTCCACTCGGGCTCGCAACGCTCCCGCATCATTCCGTTCGGAGGCGAAAAGGCGCTCGGCTTCCGTAGCCTGATTCCGTGCTGCGACATTGTCTCCGTTATCGTTGGCCTTCAATGCTTCAGAGAGGTGTTCCACGGCTAACCCGAAATTCGGAAACGAACTTGATGCCATCAAGTCCGCTAGCCAATGGTCTCCATGCTTCTGCAGCGCAATACTCGCTAGAAGGGCTAGTGCAGTTCGAGTGTGCAGTCGATTCCCGGACTTGTGGACAACCGTTGGGTACGCAGTCGGTAGCCAGTCTCTGAGGGCGACGTTCAGATAAGCTTCGACCCGCCGATCAATGTGCTCGCGCGCCACCGAATCATCCGTTCCTGCCGTCGCAATCTCGTCCGGCGTCAGTAGCGGCTCGTTCTCGCTTTTGTCGTGCAGCTTCATCTTTTCCTGGACGGCGGCCAGTTGCAGCGCGGGCGTCGTTCGACCAATCACCCTGCGGATCAATGCGCAGATAGTGTTCCCAGTCGTCGATGGCCTGCGTGTACAGGAATATCGTTCGCAGGCCAGGGCACGATTGAATAGGGCGATAGGATCATCAGGTGACTTGGCTAGTGCCTTGCCGAACGATTCAATGGCATTGCCGTAGTCAATGGGCCTGTCGGCGGATTCGGCGCGCACGAAATAGGCCGAGCCTAGGTCAGTGAGCAAGCCAGGCGAATCGGGCAACGTCTCTAGCGCCTTTTCCAGCGACTTGATCGCCGAGTCGTAATTGCCATTGAGCAAGTCGGCACGAGCTCGCGCTTGCAGCCACACTGGGTCAGTCGGGTTCTTTCTGAGGTTTTCAACAATCAGATCCTCGGCCTTTAGTAAAGATTGTGGTTTGTCGAAATCCGACCTGCTCTGCGCCACGCTGTGTTTGTACGGGCGCATATTTTGCGCCCGGAATTCTCACTTCTAAAGTCCGATGCTCGGTGTAAGCCTGCGCGAGCAACTGTTCGGCGGACGGAGGATGCAAAGCCCGCACTCCTATCCATGCAACCACGGCAATGGCGACGATCCCCGCAAGTGCGTATGCTGGAGCCGGCCAAGTGAAGACCGGCCTCCACCATGAAGACTTCGGCTGCCGGTCTTGCACACTGTCCCGCAGTGTTGCGGCCATGTTCTTCCGCCATTCGGGGCGCGCACTTTGCAGCGAGGCCAGGAGTGCCTCTTCGCTAGGAGTTGCTTCGTCCACGAGCGCTTCTGCAGCGTTCTTTAGGAGTGGTCCACAATGCCCGCATTGTGCCGCATGTTTCATCAGTTCTCTTGTCTTCGCTTCCGGCAGAAGTCCGGCAGCCACTTCCAACCACTCAGCATCTCCCGTGCACTCCGGAGTCGACGGCGATGGAACAGGCACTCGCATACGTAAAATCTCGCCGTGCACGAACTGGTGCCTTTGCAGCTTTCGGCTGCAGTCCTGGCAAGACTCAACGTGGCGTTGGGCCTCTCTCAGAGCTGGCTCCGAGAGTTGCTCCGAACCGGACACACTCGTCTCCCTGCAACGAAATGAGCCTATCCAGTTCGTCGCTGTCGAGATGTTTGTCGAGTGACCGGGTCAAAATCTGCTACTCCTTGTAATACGACAACTAACTGGCAAAATCCTTTTCTGGCCGGCATGGCCCCGCCGCATTTGGGATGTTTCTGTTCGCCAAAGTGCTCCCGCAAGCATCGAGTGAGCCGGAAAATGACAGCCTCTACTCCCTTTGGCGTCAGCTTGATTGTGGCTAAAGTAGCAATTGCTTTAGCGCTCATACCTTGCAGGTAGTAGAACCAGAAGATAAGGCAATCCCGCTCTTGGTTGGAGCCAGTCGCGCACTCTTCCAGCTGTTCGTCGATCTGCTTTAGAAACACTTCGCGGTCCATGGCCTCAGCGCCCCCGAATCTGTCACTCTGCGCTATTGGATCGTGGTCTTCGAGCATCTGATCGGTCTCTGCGGCGCCGCGCTTTTGCGAATGAAGCGATTTGAAGTGGTCGTGTGCAACATTGACCGCAATTGTCTTGATGTAACCGAGCACCGCATCGCCTGAGTGTTGACGAGCAAATTCGAGCAAGAGAATACACTTGTTCGCGCAGAGCTTGAGATAGGTCTCTTGAAGTAAATCGTCGACGAATTGTGAAGGGTCTTTTCCCCATTGGCAGGCTGTCCGTTTGATGGAAAGACTAATCGGCCTTTGAAAACGGGCTACGAACTCTTCCCAAGCTGCGCCGTCATGGGATTCGGTGCAAGCGCGTACCAACTCCTCGGCAGTCATGGGCGTATGGCGTGACAAGCGAATCCTGAGAGACGGTGCGCCGGATTTTACACTAAAAGACCCAACAGCACGAACTTGCCGAAGTTCGCGAACAAAGAGAACACCAGGTTAAGTCGGCATCCTCTTTGTCGAGGCAACCCGGATGGAGCCTTACTCCGCGAGGGAAATCGTCTGAGAGCATATTACTTGCCTGATCGTTGCCACCTACCTTACTTGCCTCCTCGATGTCGAGTCAGCGCGCAGATAAGACGATGCCCTCCGAGCAAAAGGATTTTCCTTCCGCTTGTCGTCTCCTAGGTAGACGGATACCAAGAGATCAACGGGCGGCGCCGAATTGTATATGAAGCAACGCGTTCTCTTGTGATCTGTTCCGAAGAGACCGGTCTTGTCAAATGCTCAACAAGCGCATTTGTGTTGAGGCACATCAATGACGACCGCGAGGCTTCTGTAATTACTCTGAAAGGAATTTCGATGGACAGATCAAGAGACTTATTCGCAGTTGCTTCGCTGGTTGTTTTTGCTCTCTGCTCATTCACTTGCTCTGCCAGACTATCCCTCCGGGAGTGGGCTCCCGTCAGAATGGGGCGAAGTTGGCGAACAAAAGGGGCCTTCTGAGTAAGCCAGACGTAAATAATGCGCCTGCTTCCGGCGTCCGTGCGCTTGCAGCGAATACAGGCGACGGCGAGGGGACGGACGTTAATTGCGTGGATGACCTTAACAGCCAAACCTCTCTGGCAAAGTGGGGGGCTGCGAAAACGATCGCGTTTAGGGTTGTCTGCAATATGGACACGGAGAAGTACACCGCCGCCCAGATTGCTGACGGCCTCAAGTTTATCGATAACAACATTGATGATGGAGCGGGATATGCCGACGCGATAAATGGGGCGAATAAAGCGGACTCGAATCAGCCCGCCGAGGTTCTTGTAAAAGCCGCCCTGAACGTGACGCCTCATGTGATCAACGTTAATTGCAACGCTGTTTACAATTCCGACACTAAGCAATTCGACTATCAGGCTAGTGTTTTTCTGCCTGCCACTCGCAATCCCTGCGGTCAGGCTGGCGTGTTGGGCTTTCTTTAACGTGACAAAGAGCGCAACGTTTGGAAACACGGTGTCGTACCTCTACAACCCGAAAGTAGGAGCCAATCAGTTTTCGTCCGATCTGATCACCGCAGTGTTTCCCCAAGGATTCCAGGTAGTGCTGGCGGGCACTGGGACGGTCCCAACCGGTCAGTCAAGTTCTGGAACCACGACTCCGCCGGCCAGTCAAACAACCTCGGACCCGGTTGCACTCGCGGTTCAGAAAATCGAATCCGGTGGCGATTTCAATTTGCGCTTCAGTTTTCCGATTCTGAGTACATTGCCCAAGAGCACGGTTTGGTCGACTTATCTGCAGCCTTCGGTAGGCTTTGTTTTGGGTGATACGAGTACTCAGGGCAATACCGCCGGTGCACAGGTTCAGTATTCATCGAGCAATCAATATGTCATTTCGCTGCCCTTTGAAAGCTATTTCGCTACGTCATCGATCACGGGGGATAACACTAACGGGCTCACGACAGCCACACTTTTCGCCGATTTGAGGTACGGCGCCAATATTCTTTCACCGGAATACCAAAAGACGATTGGGATTCCGAATCGCATCTTCCAACTCGGACAGGCATCTGCGGGAATCAACTTTGCCGGCAGTTTTCGGATTGGCGTTCAGTACTTCTTCGGAGGACCCAAGCAGGCCTACGTGCTCGCAAATGCCAGTGGGCAGACTACAAACGTGAACACATCCATAAAGGGCTTCCACATGGTATTGACCTACTCCCCAAAAAAGACGGACTGATCGACGAGATCACCAAAGAAGAACTACTGTGAAACTGTTTACGAAATGGCCCAAGTGGAATGCGGTTCCCATCGCTCTTGCCGTGTTCGCTGGAATTCTTTCTGCAGGTGCGAAACGTACGCCGCAATCAGAATCACGACCCGAGGTGAGCGGTACGGTGACATACCGGGAGAAGATGTTGTTACCAACAGTTGCGGATGTGAAAATCCTGGTGTTCGAAATTGATGGCCAGAGAGAGCCTAAAACAATCGTGGAGCGCTTGATTCCAACACAGGGGCGCCAGGTACCGATTCCTTTTAAGGTCCTCTTGCCCCAGTCCGCTAACAGCGAACACGATTTCTCGGTTGGAGCAGAGATTCTGATTGACGGCAAAGTATGGTTTCGCACAACGAAGATGACGCTCGTGCTTACACATGGCAACCCTAACGAAGTACATATGGTGTTAAGCCGCGCGTCGTGATCGAGCCGACTCTGGATGTTTGTTGCTTGGTGTCTCAAAACAAGAAGAGTGAGGAGGTTTTCATGGGTTGCAAAGTAATGATGCTTGCTGTCCTAGCCTCAGTGTTGGGCTTTCCGATGGCGGCTCAACAGATTGTTTCCAAAACTGCGACCGTTGGTCCGCCCAAGGAAGCAGGAGTAACCCGAGCTCTCATTCCGGCGGAAGTTTTCTTGCGCCTCAGGCAAACAAGACTGCACGAACATCACTTACCAGTTCCGACGCGTTCGAGAATCGAGGGGACAAGATCTTTCATACCCGGTCGCAAGGGGGCTGAAACACCGGTCTTCACGACGATCTCTGGAGAAGGTGTCAGAATTAATTTCGATCACCCCTTTATCCGCATCGAGAATGATTCTTCGACTACTTCAGTGTCAGAACCAACACTGGGAGTACGCGGAAACTATATTTTCATCACTGCCAATTGGTTCGCCAGTTTTTCGAAGGATGGTGGAAAGAATTTTCACCACGTTCGCCCATGGGATGTATTTCCGGACCCCAAAGCAACACCTTTCTGTTGTGACCAGGTCGCCATTTATGACCGGCAAAACGACCTCATGTTTTGGTTGCTTCAATATGATTTTGACGACAGCGGAAACATGCTCAGGTTGGCAGTTGCTAAGGGGAGCGACATCACCGATCAGCGCTGGCGATATTACGACCTCAATCCGAAATCAATTGGGGACTGGAGCAATCAGTGGTTTGATTTCCCTAACTTAACGGTCGGGTCCCAAGACCTCTATGTAAGCACGAATGTCTACAGTACCCGTGACACAACTGAACTCGGATGGAACCATAACAAAGACGCCATTTCAAAGATCGGTCATGATGCGAATCCCTTTGTTGGCGCTCGCTTCCTATCGGGGATTCACGCTTAATTACTTCGACACACCCGAATATGGAGGTCTACGCGCCACGCAAGGTGCCACTACTACGATGTATTTCGCAGCGGATGCTGATGCCGGTAAGCTGGGGGTATTCTCTTGGCCGGAAAATAGCGCCAACCTGGCCGTCGCTACTGTTGCGGTTCAAGACTGGGACCAAGGACAGCCGATTGCAAGATGCCCGGATCAAAACGACTGGATGCAGCGAGTAGACACTCGAATTACGGCAGCGTGGGCGGATCAGGGAACGATTGGATTTGCTTGGACCGCACCCCAAGACGGTTTTTTTCGTTTTCCGCAAGTAAGAATGGTTGTTCTAAGATCCGACACCCTGTCTGTCGTCGCTGAGCCGATCATTTGGAACAATGAGTTCGCGTTTGCTCTCCCATCCGTAACCGCTTCTCCGAGTGGCGATCTCGGCATCTCTTTGCATTATGGGGGCAACTTTCTTTTCCCCAGCCACGCTGTCGGCCTCCTCCACCCCATAGACCGGTGGCGCAGTTCCAATTGGAACCTCCATCTAGTTGCCGGGACACTGGGTCGCCATGCTCCATCGGATGGTGACTGGGGCGATTACGGAGCGGTTCGAACTCTGACAACAGATCCAGAAACATGGGCAACAGTGGGCTACACGCTTCAAGGCACTCAAAGCGAAGTGCAACTCGACTATGTCGAGTTCAAGAAAGCGACGGGCTTAGGAGGTCCGTGATCGGAAGTGAATCTTGGAAGGCTATATGTCCCAATACAGAGTCCGGAACTGAGGTGAGACTATGGCGCGTCTGCATCCAGCACTAACACACTCCGTCGCAGCAGTTGTGGCTGCTGCTGTTGCGATCGCGGTCACTTCATACGTGATCACGGCCAATATCAATAAGCATCGCAAGGTTCCTCCTAGCGAGCAAGCGGT
The DNA here is from genome assembly GCA_963834075.1 of uncultured Acidobacteriaceae bacterium. Classification (GTDB taxonomy): domain Bacteria; phylum Acidobacteriota; class Terriglobia; order Terriglobales; family Acidobacteriaceae; genus PALSA-270. The sequence goes on along the minus strand of CAWIAH010000002.1, from coordinate 6,943 downwards.
GCGAGAGGCTCAGGTGCGTCTCTCCAAGTCCTTGACAATCAAGTTCACGGACGTGAGTTCGCCCGCAGTTGACGGACAGGCTGTGGCTATTCTTCGGTCAAGACAACAAGCGAGAACCGTTATCAACTCCGATTCGTCTAGCGACGCGGAAAAAGGTGCCGCGCAAATCATCGAGGACCAAAGAACTCGTCAGCTGGAAACAAAGGCGACCGTGATCCCAAGCGGTAGGATCCTTAATGGCCGCCCTGCTCCTGCAGACGCTTTTCAATACCAAGTTGCCATTGTTTTCTCCGGCGCGGATAGCCCCCTGTATGGCCTCCACTGCGGCGGTACTCTCATTGATCCGAGCTGGATCTTGACCGCTGCACACTGCTTCAACCCTGACACGCAAAATGGAGACTTCCAAGTCTTCACAGGCTCGCGAAGACTGTCCGATGGAGGGCGACTTGTCAATATTGCCAAAATATTTAGGCACAACTACGACCCGGCGACAAATGAAGGAGACGTGGCACTTGTTAAGGTGGACACTCCCATCTCTGATCAAGCTTCGATGAGCATGGCCGACTCGGCTCTCGAAGGACAGAAGATAACCCGAATAGCAACGATAAGCGGATGGGGAGTTACAGCTGAGGGCTCCTCAAAAGCGTCGGATGACCTTCTGTTCGCTTACGTTCCCATGATCGACAATACCGTCTGCAAGACAGACTATGGCAATCTTCCCGCCGGACAAAAAATGGATATCAAGGATGACATGATCTGTGCTGGGGAGGGTAAGGCCGACGCTTGCCAAGGAGACAGTGGGGGACCCCTGATAATCAAGACAGCGGGCAATAAGCCATACCTAGAAGGCGTTGTGAGTTGGGGCGAAGGCTGCAACAGAGCACGCTTTCCCGGCGTGTATGCAAGAGTTCCGAGTTATGTTTCTTGGATCCGGTCAACCATGCAATCCCAATGATCGAGACCGCTCTCAATTAGCCGACTTTCACACATCAATGCTCGAACAAGCGGCCGTCGACTAGCTACTACCACGATATTGAAGTTTTCGGCACGGGCGGCAAGGGCTCGCCGGCCAGTCGTTTTTTCACCAGCCCGGCGAGAAAGTCCGCGAACGGCGCGATATCCTCGCCGACGCTCGCTTTTTCGAGAGCCTCCACGTAGGTGTTGCGGTCGGTCACCGGAATCACCGTCCACGGATATCCGCCCGACGCCATCATCACGTTCATCAGGAAGCGCCCGATGCGGCCGTTGCCGTCCATATAAGGATGGATGTAGACGAACATGAAATGCCCGAGCACCACGCGGACGGCCGGATGGGGCTCTTCGCGCAGCAGATCGAAGAATGCCGGCATGGCGTCCCTCACCGCGTCGCGGTTCAGCGGCACGTGCATCGACTTGCGGATATAGACCTGGCCGTTGCGATAGCCGGCCAGGTCGGCGGGCTTCAGCAGGCCGGCGGTGACGCTCGGCGCGAACAGCTCCCGATACCACGCGCCGTGATCCTCATCCGCGACCTCTCCCGGATTTTGCCCCTTCAGAACTTTGCCGAGGCTTTTCTGCACGGCCTGAAAGGCCTGCCAGTAGCCGCGCGCCGCCATGGCGTTCCGCTGTTCGCGGTCGCCTTCGTCGGCTTCCGGATTCCATTGTGCCGCCGCGGACGCGTTCGATCAGCTCGGGCGTGACGCGGTATCCCTCGATCGACAGCGAATGATAGGCGTCCGTGACATAGGCCTCGTTGACGCGCTTCATGTACGCCTCGATATTGCGCGGCGGGCCCGGCGCTTTCGGGAAGCGTTCGATCACCGGCTCGCGCATCTTCTGCCACAGCAGCCGGATCCTGTTTACGTAAGGAGATGTTTCGCGGGCCGCGATGACCAGGGACGGCTTGTCCGTGAAGGGATCGTTCTCCCGCACGGCATAACCGGCGGCCGACATCGTCTTCACGATATCGTCCGCGATGCGGTCGCGGCCGATGTTGCGGAAGGCGCCGGCCAAACGGCCGGCGATCACCGTGTGACCGCCCTCCAGAAGCCGGGCGAGAAGGCCGGAGGCGTCGCGGATCATCGGCAGCACGGCGCGGACATCCGTCGAGTTATTCGAAAAATAATTGGGAGAGCACGCGATCAGGGCGGATTCCGGCGAGAACAGCCGCAGGCCCTCCTTTTCCTTCCGGTCTGCGGCGGCGGGCAGCGCGACGCGAAGATCCAGCAGGGACGTGCCATGCGGAAGTCTGGTGACCTTGTTGCGGGCGCGCGGCGACCGCGCCGCGAGCTGGCCGGGCACGGTCCAGTTGCCGGCATGAAGGGAAAGCGACTGTTCCGGCGAAAGGCACCACCGCACGCCGAAACGCGCTTCCAGATACGCGGCGCAAAGCGCCAGAACGATGCGTACCAGGCCGTGCTCTCGCCTTTCACTTCGTCCGGGCGGCTCGGGATATACCAGCCCTTTATGACCTCCTGCAGGAAGCCGTTGCGCAGCAGGCGCTCCCGGTGCGTGCGCGACAGGTCGCGCGCCCGGATGGCGGCTGCGCCTTCCGAAGTCTGAAGCTTCCGCAGGATTTCCAGGGACTGCGCGAGTTTTTCAGGCGGTCTGGCCATGGCTGGTTTCCTTCAGCCTTCATGTTCCTATTAGTCTGCGTCGTAGGCTGAGTCGTAAGCGCCCGCGCAAGAGAGCGCTTAGATGACGGCATACCTGCCAATCACCAAGAGACGGAATACCTGTCAATCACCCATAGCCACGTTCCATCCTTCTGGCGCCGCGCAACTTCCGAGGTCACGGTACCATTACGGCTGCGCGTCGAAGTGAGGGCCAGATCACCGCAAATGAGCGCTGGTCGCTGTTCTCCGAACTCGAACTTTCGTTTTTCCGGTCCAAACCCCGTAACCTGGAGTTTAGTAAAAAACTCGTGAATGGCCTCTTTGCCACGCAGGAACGTTCCACCACCAATGTCGACTACCGCATCTGGCTCGAACAACGCCGTCATGCCAGTAACATCTCCCGCGTTCTCTCTCGCTACCAACAATCGCTCCAAATCCTGGGGATCGTTGGCCAGCTCTCTTGTCGTTAAATCATTCATAGTGACACTCCGCCTATCCGATTGTGTTGCTCCGTATTTATACTATTGCGTTGTACTATTATTATTCTATTACGTTGTACCATTATTATCTTATTGTGTGAGAAAGAACTGGACCCGCCCGCGCCTGGAAGTGCGGCCCCGCACCCCGTTGCAGGCAAGCTAATCTCGCCGTTTCTTTGTCCGATGGATTCAGCGTCGGCTCCGGCCCGCCTATGCATTCGTGTCAATTCGCATCCGCAATTTGACGCTGTGCATCTGTCAGCAGATCTCCCCTCGCCGGTGCTAAGTGTTACGAAACGACCTCAGCGATGCATTGGGCAGTGGAAATGGCTAATCTCGCTATGTTCGATTTTCGTAGATTGTGAAAATAGCACGGAACACTATTTTCGACCTAAGAAAGGCGGATACGCCGCGCGTTCGGCAGTGTGCTATTGGCCTACAATTCTGAACGACACGTGACGATCGATCATGGAACGGCTAGCCAGCTATTGCGGCCACCTAGCTAGTAGTTCCACCGCTCCTATTATAACCGTGTCCTGTTGAAGCGTGGTGACCAGCCATCCTGCAGCAGGGCACTTGGGCCGTAGAGCAGCTGCGACAACGAGACGGGCGTTTACGTCGTCCAAGGACCAGCCGTCGCGGTACAGGCTGAACAGCAAGCGAACTCTGTCCCAGAGTGACTGGACTGCCGTCTTAGTGACGATGCGCAGACTGCCCAGTGATGATTTCGCTGAAGGGTCAATCGCTTCGAGGTGGGTTGTGATTGTTCCACAAACGGTATACCCCAGCTGCTGGTACTCTGCGATCGCGCGATTCATCTGGTTATGAGCCTGGCCGACGAAGGCGGGAGTAACCTCCTTGCCATCCGAGTGCTCGACCTTAGCTTCAAAGGTAACCACTTCCTTCACATTTCCGAACGTGCCGCGCCAGAGATTGTCCGTAGCAGCCTTGTGCTTTGGCCTGCTTGCCTGGTAGCCCAGTACAATGCCTAGTCTTTCCAGACCCTCGCAGAACTCGCCGTGCTTGTCGCTCGCTAGGCATGCGGATATGCGCGTGCAAAACGACTCGAACTTCGTGCCCTTCGTTCCAAGCTGCTCCAGATGATCGTCAAAGCTTCTTGTCAGGGCCGATGAGTATTCATCGTTCGCGATTGCTACGGCCGTCGCAGCACCTGCTCGGGCGCGGTTCAGTGATGCTCGCAGCCGATTGAACCATGACGACACACCTCCACGCTTAATCGCCTGGTCCAGCAGGTCTAGCGCTTTGTCTAGTGCTGCTGGATTACCCATCAACGATTGCAGGTATACCGCCTTCGCCCAGTTGAATTTCCAAAATGCACCGGTTTCGAGCAGATTGTCCTTCTGACAGGCGTCCCATACTTGCTCGAAGCGATCAGCCGCAAGGTCGTAGTTCTGGTTGGCAAACAATGTGGCCCAGCCAAATACCTCGTTGGCCGAGGTATCGATGATCAGCTTGGAGGGTGTCGAAGCGGGGATCAGCTTTCTATACTCCAGTAGCTCGGAATCGTACTGGTTCCAGTCCTTCATCAGGAATGACCGCACGCGGTCACAGAGTTCCTTTTCGCCGATTTCGGCATGATCCTGCGCCATGTCAATCTCGGCGACCATATTGTCCGGGATGCTTTCCCGGTTTGAGTCCCGTCCGAAGTACGTCGCAAATCGCCTGTCCGCCAAGACGTACATCCCGAAGTCGTCTTCGTCACGGTTGCAGCGGCCGAGAGCCTGCACGACGCGCTGGTTCAACCGCCGACGCATGAAGCCTGCATCTCGGAGGTAAGCCGAGATGAATTCTTCTTGTGCGTTGATTGCACGCGGTAAAGTCGTCAACACGACAAGGCGACACTCGTCAGCTTTGAAGTCCATGCCGTCAAAGCGCCCACCGACGAAAAGATGGCCCGTGGGCGAAGCCTTGAACTTGTCAATTTCATCACCTAGCGAGGTCAGTAGCCACGTCGGATGGCCGACAAGGCCGTTGTCGTTGAGCCATTGAGAAACCGCGTCCTTGTACTTGCCGGCTTCGGCGTGGCTGGAGCAGAGCCATACGCTCTTCGGGTGAATCAAAAACGCGGTGAGAACAGCCGCTTGCAGGCGCTCCGGCAGATTGGTGCCGTGCTCCTCCAGACGGTTCATAACGACGAGTCGCCTGCCCGAAGTCTTCTGGAGGAACTGGGGGTCGACGGGAATCTTCGTGATGGGACGGACGCCGAGTCGGCGGCTGAGATCACCGGGATCGCCGATGGTCGCGCTCACGTAAAGTCGCTGTTTTACGTCCTGATAATGGGGAACCCGATCAGGGGATAGATGTACGGCCTGATCCAAACCTGATCGACGCCAAAATAAAAATTCGCCTCCCGCAAGGAATTTCTCAACCTTTTCCATCGGAAGGCTAAATCGGTGTCAGTCTTCAGAGAGGGTGATGCATCGATGATCTCTCGGATCCGGTCAACAATCAGGCCCTGATCCACAAACGAAAGCAACTCTGGCGGAGTTCCGGAGGCGGATTCGCCTGCCGCGAGTGCATCCGAAAGCACGGTGTACTCGGGGGAATCGTTCTCTAACTTCTGAAACCAGCGTTTTGAACAGTGATTCATGCAAATGTGCGCTAATCTGCACTGAAAAAAGCGAGTGCAAGCAGTGCTCGGCCAGGTGGGCGTCATCCATCACCAAGAAATCAGCGGGATCAATCGCTGGGTTCTGATTGAAGTAGACCCAGTAATTCATGATCGCGATCTTCTGTCCCCGCTGATATGCCCTGATATCCGCCGCGGGAATGTCGGAACGCCGCCCTTCCATAAGAGCAGCCGGGATGTTCAGCGCCTGGGCTTCCTGGTGCATCTGTCGGGCCAGAGTTTTGTTAGCTGAGAGCACCGCGATCTTGCTGCCGTTTCTGCGTTTCGCTTCCGCGATAGAAGCGCGATTAGCGTTTTCCCAGCACCCGTCGGGAGTTCGATCGCAAGGTCCTCGGTGTTCTCGAATGTTCCATATTTCTCAAGAAGGTGCTTCTGCGCGGGGCGTAACGTCTTGAACTTCGTCGACTGGAAAGGACGTAGAAATGCCGAGTAATCGTCGATCAGAGCCATAGCTGATAACTGCAACTTTCGTTTGATGAGACTCCATCAATTCTACATCGCTCCGCATCGGTAGCTTCTCGAACAACTCAGCCCTATCTTTGTTCCGTCTCTAGACATGTTACGAGACTGTCGAGCGCGCGCATAAACAGGCAACTCAGAGGTTATAAGGTCGGGGGCAGATTCATCTCGAAACGGAGCCAGGCCGAAGGGCATGTTCCACGAGGGAAGGAGGACCGGCATGGTTACGGATACCCCGTGCGCGGAGACGACCCCGGTTGATGGAGAAGCTGCCGCCGCGCGCGCCGAGGCGTTCGAGCATCCCGGCTTCAGCGGCGTCGGTCCAGACCTTGATCATCCCGTTCCTCGTCCATGATCTCTTCAAGCGTTTGCCGGCGCGCGCTTGCTTCCTGCAGCTTCAGTTCCAGCCCCAGCGCCGCGAGAATATTCGTGATCTTGGAGTAGCCCAGTTCCCTCATCCGGCCGTTCTCCAAGCCGTCGAGCGTTGAGAGTCTGACCCTCGCTTTTTCGGCGAGCGCGGTCTGGGTCAGGCCCATCTCCTTGCGCTTGATGGCGATCTGTTCTCCTAGAGAGAACAGGGTCAACATGCGCCTAATATACAAGGCTATTACGGCAATATGCGTGAAAAATAACCTAATATACTGGGTTTTCCCTCGGATGGCGATGCCGCTACATTGAAGGATCTGCGTGACAGTATGCCCATCCCGACCGCCGTGCGATAGGTCAAATCCTCCAAAATCCCATGTCATGTAATTCCTATC
>CAWIAH010000001.1:0-559072 GCA_963834075.1 uncultured Acidobacteriaceae bacterium | reverse complement strand
CAACGGCAAGCCGGCGCAGGCCAGTCAGAAAAAAGAAATCCGGAATGCGGTGATTCTGGCGAGCCGCAGCGAGAGCAAACGCGGCGAATGGTCGCAATTCGAAAACGCGCCATTCAGAGTGCAGGCCATGGGATCGGTTGCTTACAAGCTGGCGCGAGTCTCCGCCGGATTAGCCGATGCCACCTTCACCCTCACTCCGAAAAATGAATGGGATATCGCCGGAGGCGCGGCCTTGGTTCTGAGCGGTGGCGGGTTTGTACTGACGCTGAATCAGGAACCGCTGCGCTGCAACAATCGCTCGCCTTTGCTGAATGGATTGCTGGCGGGTGGACCGAATCTGCAAGAGCCGCTGCTTGAATTGCTGAGGGGATGTCTTTCAGAAACCTCACGGCGATGAGGGAGGCTATCGCGGCTGCGGCCGGTACATCCAAAAATCTCCGCTCTGCACCGGAATCTCGGTTTGTGATGTATCCGACATGTGGTTGATCCGCTCCAACTCTTCTTCCACAAGAAAATGCTGAGGGGCGAGCGAGCACACGGGATCGGTTACGGTGGCGTCACCAGCGATCAGTAAAGCCTGGCAGCGGCATCCGCCGAAGTCAATGCCGCGGCGATCGCAACTGCGGCAGGGCTCGGGCATCCAGCTTTCGCCACGAAATCTTTGAAAGCTCTCGGATTCTCCCCATATCCATTTCAGCGAGCGCTGGCGGACATTTTCGAACGACATGCCGGAAATCACTTCGGCGGCGTGGCACGGCAAAACTTTACCAGCTGGATTGATCAGGATCAGGCGCTGCCCCCATCCTCCCATGCACGCCTTGGGATAGCGCGCGTAGTAATCGGGTACGACCGCGTCAATACGAATGCGGCCAGCCAGCCGTTTTTGCGCAGCCTCGACAATTCGCACCGACTCATCCAGCTGGCGGCGCGTGGGAATTAAGGCTTCACGATTCTTAAGCGCCCAGCCGTAGTATTGCGCGTGCGCAATCTCCATGCGCTGCGGTTGCAGCGACTCGACGAACTCAATCATCTCTTTGAGATGATCCAGATTCTGCCGGTGAACTACGAGGTTGACGGTAAAGGCCACGCCAGATTTGCGAATCATCGGCGCCAGTTCGATCTTAAGCGCATGCGCCCGTGTTCCTGCAATCCAGTTCCCCGCCGCTTCGCGCGAGTCTTGAAAACTGAGTTGAAGATGGTCCAAGCCCGCTGCTACCAGCGCGCCGAGGCGCTTTTCTGAAAGGCCGACACCAGAGGTGATGAGGTTGGTGTAAAGTCCCGCGCCATGCGCGGCCTTTATCATTTCAGTCAGATCTTCGCGCGCCAACGGCTCACCTCCGGTGAGATGGAGGTGTAATGCGCCCATGGCGGCTGCCTGCTGAAAGACATCAATCCAGGTCTCTGTTTTGAGCTCCGAAGCTACAGAGGCCATTTGCAGCGGATTGGAGCAGTAAACGCAATGCAGAGGACAACGGTGAGTCACTTCCGCAATCAGCGCCAGGGGGCCGGGCAACATCAGAAGCTCACAACACCTTTCTGCTGGAGGCGTTCGATGAAAACGAACACATCGCTTCGAACCTTTTCTGGGTCCGATTTGCCGAACTGAGCTTGCAGCTCCTGCACAATCTGCAACAGGGTATGCTGGCCATCGCAACGCTCCACGATCTCGCGCCCTGTGCCTTGCAACTTTAACGCGCCCTCGGGAAAAAGCAGTGTTCGTTCTTCTCCCGTTCCACTCCAGCGCACGCCGGTGGCAAGACGCGGAAGACTGGACTCCTCAGGCTGGGGCATGCTTGGTTACTCCTCGGGATGGAAGGCGCTGGGCGGCGCCCATCCGGGCTGCACGTAGGAATAGTAGATGGCGTCGAGCTGCGCCCACAGGATTTCGCATTTCTCGCGCAGCGCGTTCATCGCCAACTCCTGTTCGGCACGGCTGTGGGCGTGTTCGACGACATAGTGAAAGGCAAAGTGCGCGTCTTCTGGCGCTTGATCCAGCCGAGCCTCAAAATAATCCAGCCCACCCGAAAGCCACGGATAGTGTTGCCGCAGCGCACCCATTCGCAGCGTGATCAAGTCTTTTGAGAATAATTCCGTGAGCGACGACGCTACCGCTTCGGTCAAGGAGCGGGTTCTGACTAATTCGAGGTACGCATCCACCGCGTAACGCACAGCGGGCAGAATTTCCCGGCAACTAACGACCCGCTCACGGGAGAGTCCCGTAGCCTCGGCCAGCCGCAACCAGCGCTCGATTCCGCCTTCCGGGCTATTGTCGCCATCGTGATCCAGCACGCGTTTGCGCCAGGCGCGGCGGAATGCTGAATCATCGCTGCGCGAGATGACAATGGCATCTTTGATAGGGATGCGGCTCTGGTAGTAGTAACGGTTGAGCACCCAGGCCTGCAGTTGCCCGCGAGTCAGACGGCCGTCGTGCATGAGCAGATGAAAGGGATGCTGATGGTGGTAGCGCTGCCGGCCGATTTCGCGCATGGCACCGCGCAACTCCTCGGCCGTGAGCGGCCGTTGCCCGCCCATGTGGCCGGTCTTTTCGGCTACAGTTCGAAGCGCCATCCGTCCTCCGCGATCTCCCATCCCGCGTCGCGCACCTGCCGATACTGAGCTCCTGATTCATCCAGCATCGGATTGGTGTTGTTGATATGCACAAAGATTTTTCGCGGCCGCTTGAGGCCACTCAGAAGCTGCAGGCTTCCCTCCTCGCCGGATACCGGCACATGTCCCATTTGGTGGGCGGTTTGTCCGCTGCCCTGAATTCGGATCAGTTCCTCATCCGCCCAAAAGGTGCCGTCGAAGAGCAGGACATCCAGCGCTCCCAATCGTTCGATCAGAGCATCATCCAATGCCGGAACCGCGGGAAAATAACCCAGCCGGCCACCGCCCGCACTCTCAAGTATAAGCCCCAACAAAGCCTCGTTGGGCTGCAATGCGTTCGCGCGCGTCTGCGAAACATAGGCGGGATAATGAGTTCCCAGGGGCAAAGGCATACATTGAATCCTAGACGATGCCCCACTTGACGCGTGTAGTTCGAAAGAACTGTCGGGCACGATATTCTGCCATGCTACCTGTTGCGGCACACGGTGCAACATGCCAAACATACTGTTATCGGAAACCAGAATTTCGCGGACGGAATGGGTGGCGTAGATTTGGAGGGGCTGCAACTCGCGCAGCAGCAACAATCCTAAAACTTGATCCAGGTCGGCGCTGGTTAATACGACCCCAGAAATCGGCGATTGCCGCAAGCCTTCCCACGGCTGGAGAAAAGAATTTGCCTCGATTTGAAAGCGCAAATCCGGCGAAGAGTTTAGTAGGAACCAGCTCACACCGTCATGGCTGACGGCAACTTGAAGCTGGTTCCTAGGTTTACCTGCAAAGACCCCGGCTCGCACCCGTTGGCAATTCTGGCAGGCACAATTCCACTGCGGGAAAGCTCCCCCCGCGGCGGTTCCCAGGATCTCGACTCGCATCCGCTCCGATTACAGCTCGGCGCAGGCGTACGAGTTGATTTCGCAACCCAATGAGATTTCTTCGAATTTTGGTTCAGTCCATTGCATGATAAAACCAGTCTCCTGCGGCTGGGCCGCGCTGTCAAGTCTAAATTGTAAAGCCAATTTAGGACTGCAGAAGTTACTACATAAATTAGAAGCTTGCGATGCCTGGCGAGTTGCCCAAACCGGTTTCCTTCAGAAAATCTGCACCAGTTTCGAGGCATATGAAGGCCCGGTAAAATTTCGCGAAGTTGCTTGAACTCATAGTGCCCAACGCGTATGATTTTTCCCCGCGACCCAATCTAAAAATCCCGTAACAATTTCAGTGGCCGATGACGGCTCTCGACGTTAGCGAGCGTCACCGCTTGCGCGCGCATAGGTTCGGGAGAATATCGCGCCGGATATCGGGTCACGGCACTTTGCAGTCTTTCATTTCGTGCGGAGCACGCACGTTGCATTTAAGTTAAGCGGCACAATGAAATCCAAGGAGGGTAAGCAATGGCAAGTAATCGCGGAGTTGAATACATGGGTCCCGGCGTCGTGGAGATCCATAGCATCGATTTCCCGAAGTTAGCGCTGGGCAATCGCAAGTGCGAGCACGGCGTCATTCTCAAGATCGTTTCTACCAACATCTGCGGCAGCGACCAGCACATGGTCCGCGGCCGCACCACCGCGCCCAAGGGTCTAGTTCTGGGGCACGAAATTACCGGCGAAGTGATCGAGGCGGGCCGCGACGTTGAATTCATCAAAGTCGGCGACCTTTGTTCCGTTCCCTTCAACATCGCCTGCGGACGCTGCCGCAACTGTAAAGAGCGCGCCACCGGAATTTGCCTGAACGTCAATCCGGCCCGTCCCGGTGCCGCTTACGGCTATGTCGATATGGGTGGATGGGTTGGCGGCCAGGCCGACTACGTCATGGTGCCCTACGCCGATTTCAACCTGCTCAAGTTTCCCGACAAGGCGCAGGCCATGTCGAAGATCAAAGACTTGACCTGCCTCTCCGACATTCTGCCCACGGGGTATCACGGCGCGGTGACCGCCGGAGTGGGGCCGGGCATGACGGTGTATGTCGCCGGAGCTGGCCCCGTCGGCCTCGCCTGCGCGGCGGCCTGCCACCTGCTGGGAGCGGCGGTGGTCATTGTCGGCGACTTGATCCCGGAGCGCCTGGCGCAGGCTAAGAGCTTTGGCTGCGAGACCGTGGATGTTTCCAAGGATGCATCGGTCGGCGATCAGATCGCCCAGATCCTGGGCGTGCCGGAAGTGGATTGCGGTGTGGACTGTGTTGGCTTCGAGGCCCGCGGGCACGGACATGACGCCGGCAAGGAAGCGCCCGCAACCGTGCTGAACTCTCTGATGACCATCACCCGGGCAGGCGGGGCGCTCGGTATTCCGGGCCTGTATGTCACCGACGATCCGGGTGGAGTGGATAAGAACGCCCAGACCGGCAACCTCTGCATCCGCATCGGCCTGGGATGGGCCAAATCTCACCACTTCACGACCGGCCAGTGCCCGGTGATGAAGTACAATCGGCAACTCATGCAGGCCATTCTGCACGACAAGATCAAGATCGCCAAAGCTGTAAACGTGACTGTGGTCAAGTTGGATCAGGCGGTTCAAGGCTACAAGGACTTCGACAAGGGCGCGGCCAAGAAGTTCGTGCTCGATCCGCACGGCATGGTTGCAGCGTGACCGGACCTCAAGGCTCACGGTCGTTATTCAAGTAGCGGCCGTGAGCTTCTCCCGGTTTGCACGTAGCAAGGCTTCTGTAATCCCAAGCGGGCGACAACCTGCGAGGGAAGCAATAAATTCACCGGCACCACGAAAACAAAAATCGAAAGGAATTTATCATGACACTGGAAGACGCACGCCGCGTGATTGCGGCCGCAGAGAAGAAGTCCAAGGAAATCGGTCAGCCCATGAACATCGCCGTGGCTGACGAAGGCGGCAACCTGGTCTCGCACGTCCGCATGGACAATGCCTGGATCGGCAGCATCGACATCTCGCAGAAGAAAGCCTACACGTCGCGGGCTTTCGACATCGCTACCAAAGACCTGGCCACGCACTCGCAATCCGGCGGACAGTTCTTCGGCATTCATGCCTCGAACAACGGCAAGATCATGATCTTCGCCGGCGGCATTCCGCTGAAGAAGAATGGGAAAGTCGTGGGCGCGATCGGCGTCAGCGGCGGCTCCGGCGATCAGGACCACGCCGTCGCCGAAGCCGGGGCAGCCGCGTTCTAACTTCACCGCAACCGAATATCTTCTTCCGCAACACCTGAGCCTCCGTCCTTGTCTCATCGCATTTCGAGGGACAAGGCGGCGGCTCTTTTTCACCCCCGACCCCACTAGATCTTTGGAATGATGGGTTTAGCGGGTGTAAACCTCAGCAAAATCTTAATCTCAAATGACTTATACGCAAAATCAAGAAAGCAAAGGACTTAGAGCCTTATGGAAGTTACGGCCACATCTCAGTTATCCGCTAAATGAAAAATGAGGTCAAGTGAAATAAAAGGACGGAAAGAAGGCCGGACAAAAATGCTTTGCGGGATCGGGGACGGAGGGTGAATCTCGGTGATGTCCTCTTTGCTATTCGTAGCGTAGCGCCACCACGGGATCGACTTTGGATGCGCGGCGGGCGGGGATGAAGCAAGCAACTAGCGCGACAATGGCTAGAAGAAGCACGACGCAAATGAGCGTTAGAGGGTCGGAAGGCTTCACTTCAAACAAAAAGCTCTGCAGGAAACGAGTTACGCCCAAGGCAGCCGTAATTCCAATCGTAACGCCGATGGCAACTAAAATCGCTCCCTGCTCAACGACCAAGCGCAGAATATCACTTTGTTCCGCACCCAAAGCCAAGCGGACACCGATCTCCTGTGTCCGCTGCGCGACCCGATAGGAGAGCAATCCGTAAATTCCCACGCAGGCGACCAACAACGCCAACAGAGCGAACAGGCCTGAAAGATCGGCAATCAGCCGCTCCTGATAGATGTTCTGGTCAATCTGCTCTTCCTGCGTTTTCATGTCCGTGATCAGAAGATTGCTGTCGAACCGGCTGATGGCTGCCCGTATCTCGGGTATCAGCGCCCTTGGGTTAGCTGTGCGAACCTCGAAGGCAAGAGCGAGATCTCCCGCCGGCCCATAAAGCAGGGGAGGCTTCGTATCGCGTAGACTATCCAGTTTAGTGTCGCCCACCACGCCAACAATTTCTCGCTTGTCCGAGGACGGCCCATTCAGACCTCCCATGGTAAACATTCGGCCGACAGCTGGTTGATTGCCAAACAGAACTTGCGCCAAGGCTCGATTTATGACGACGGGATGGCTCCCGCCTTGAATCCCATTCGGGTTGCCAGGTGAAGGGCTGGGCGGAGGTTCCTCCATCTCATGAGGGTTGAAGACGCGCCCTTCGAGTAGCGGGATGCGCATCGTTTTGAAAAAGTCAGGTCCAATCCAAAAACTGCTAGCGTCGATTGGAGCGGCCGCCTGCCCTTCGGCATAGATTTGCCTGGAGGAATCCATGCCTGCTAACAGCGGGAAGGCAGAGTAGCTAGCGGAGATGACACCCGGTAATGTCGCCAGCTGGTCCCGAATCTCGCGATGCAAAAGCCTTACGTTGCTTCCTGTTCGGTTGCTGTAGGTTGTGTTCACACCGAAGATCAAAAGATGCTCAGGCTCAAAACCTGTGTCGACCGTCTCCAAATTTCGCAGCGTACGAACGAGCAATCCGGCCCCCACAAGCATGAGCATTGCCAAGGCTATTTGGACGACGACGAGCGTCTTTCCCACAGTCGACCTCTGGCTTGGAGACACGCCCAACCAGCTGGCGGCCCCTTCCTTCAGAGCTGGAACCAGATCAACCTTTCGGCAGGACAGCGCAGGCACAAGGCCAAAGGCCAGACCAACCGTTGTTGAAACCACGGCTGTAACCGCAAGGACTCGTACGTCGGGATGGACATTTACCTCTAAAGGAATGAACCAAGTCCGATTCCGCATCAAAAATGCGGCCAGAGCCTGAGAGCCCCAACTACCAAGGAGGACCCCGGCAACACCGCCTGCACCTGCCAGCAAGAGGCTTTCAGCGAGAAGTTGACGGATAATCCTTCCAGGCTTCGCGCCCAAAGCGCTGCGCACTGCCACTTCCCTCAGTCGGCGAGAAGTACGCGCCAGCATAAGCCCCGCAATGTTCGCACAAGTAATTAGTAAGACCACGGCCACCGCAGCTAGTAGGGCGTACAGGGGCTTTGAGAATTGGTGCCTCAACGAAGACTCTCCGTAGGCGACGGTAGGCAGTTCGACCTGCGGCGAGTCGCTCAGGGAAAAGAGGGGTGCGGGGCCCGTAGTAGTGCCGACAGCGAAGATAGTGCTGGCCACCGTTGTAGCTTGGCCGACGTCTACCCCTGGCTTCAATCGTGCAATCACCTGAAATGCGAGGACGTCTGTGGCACTCTTAAAAGTCTGAAAATAAGATTGGGCCGATATCGGCACCCAGAAATCGGTGGAAAGCCCTGGATCAAGCTGGAGAGGATGTGGCTGCGCAACGCCAACGATCGTATATTGGCTTTTCCCGACGAGCAAGGATTTCCCTATTACGGCTCGATCACCGCCCAACACGTTTTGCCAAAGCCGATAGCTAATAACAACAGGCGGAATAGCGCCACTCGCATCGTCCTGTGGATCGAGCAGGCGACCGAGGGCAGGCTGCACTCCCAATGTCGGGAAAAATCCACCTGAGACCTGTAGGCCTGAAGCTAAACTGATACGACCGCTCTCGTTCACCGTCATGCCGGGTTGCTCTATAAAGGCAAATGCGCCAGCGAATATCCGTGTCTGCGCTTCAACCTGCTGAAACAGGGGATAGGAGAATGAGCACGCTTCGGATCTCTCTCCGGGGCAGCCATCCCACAAAACCAATTCGGGATGCGCGTCTCTGTGCACGGGTCCGCGCGCCTTCCACCGTAAGATCACCAGACTCTGCGGATCATTTACCGGCAACATCCGCAACATGATGGCATTGATCAGACTGAAAATGGCTGTATTGGCGCCAATTCCCAAAGCCAGAATGATGATGACCACCGCGGTAAATCCCGGGCTCTTGCGCAAATGGCGAATTCCGTAGCGCACATCGTTCCAAAGGTTCTCGAAGAAGGACTCCCAGCCAGCGGCCCAGACCTTTTGCTTCACTGCGTCCGTGCTTCCCATCTCCGCGCGCGCCTCGCGCAATGCTTCTTCTTGGCTCAGGCCTCGCCGCATCTTTTCCTGAAAATCGGCTTCCAGAAACGCTTGCAGCTCTTCGTCCATCTCCTTATTCGCCTGCTGGCTGCGAAATAGAGACTTGAGTCCGCCGACAAATGCCCGGAAGAATGCCATCGAACCCTCCCCCACTTCCAGAATCAGGCTTCCAGAATCCGGGCAATGGCTGCGATCTGCCGCCCCCACTCCTGGGTTTCATCTTTGAGCGATTTCCGGCCGCGTTCGGTGAGCGCGTAATATTTGGCGCGGCGGTTGTTTTCTGAAGTGCGCCACTCGCCTTTGATCCGCCCGGCCCGCTCCAGACGGCTGAAGGCCGGGAACAGCGATCCGGCATTCACCTTGAACACGCCTTTGCTGATCTGCTCAATCCGCAGCGCAATGCCATATCCGTGCATCGGCTCCAGGGCGAGAGTTTTGAGAATGAGCATTTCCAAGGTACCCTGCACCAGTTCACTCGATTTAGGCGGCATGTGGCCTCCTGTAGATCATCTAGAGTTATACCTGCCACATCTAGATTGTCAAGAGGAGATGTTCCGGGCTGGTATCGCTCTCGTTGCGCCATCAGGAACGGTGCGACGGTGCGACCGGGACGACGAGGGTTGGTAGCATTCAAAAATAAAAAAGGGGCGCTGGGCGCGCCCCCAATGTAACCGGCTTGCAGCTTGCACATTACCGGCGTCCGCCAAAGCCTCCGTGGAAGCCGCCAAAGCCGCCACCGTAGCCTCCGAAGGAGCGGGCGCTCATGGTCGGCGCTCCCGCGTTGCCGCCACGAAAGCCACTCACTCTTCCGGCGCTGCGATAGCCGGTTACCGGCGCATGCGCGGTGAAGTGCCCGCGATCAGCAAAGACAGGATGGTAGCCTGCCCCAAAGTGGTGGAAGTATCCGAAGCCGCCGTAGAAGGGCATCCGATAAGCCCACAGTGGCGAGTAGAAACCCCAGCCAAACGGACTGTAGAGGAAGCCTCCGCCCGGAATGAAGGTGTAGGAAGCAAACCAGGGATCCCAGTACCAGCCGGCACCCATCCAGCCCGGCCCGTACCAGCCGTTCACCGCATAGGTGCGCGCGGCATCCATGTTGGCCTCGGCCAGGTAGGAGGACCGCAGGCTGCTCCAGCGGTATAGATCTGACTCTTTGGCTTGATCTTCGTTAAACTTCCGCGCTTTGGTCACTTCGCCGGAGTTCAAAGCGACTTCGTGGCCACTCTTAACCTTGACCTGGCGATCGCCGTCCTGCACGTCAGCCTGACCGGCGAATACCCGAACCTGATTGTGATTTGCGTCAAAATCATATACACCGGTTTTGACCAGGCGGGTGCTGATGCCGTCTTCCATCACCCGAATGTCATTCTCCGGATGCAGCTCGGCAACCTCGATCATGGCTTCGCCTTTAACCACCGCAACCCTGGTATCAATCAGACTGGGCGAAATCAATTTGACGGAGCTGTTGTCGCCAGCCCGCAGGAAGACGCCGGGAGTCAGCAACATCTCGGCTTTGCCATTTTCGGTATCGAGTGACTGACCCGGCTGCACCTCTGCCGAACCAATCGATTTAGAATCCAGAGTCAGCGACCCGATGGCCGCATCCCCTTCTACATAATTCATGGTGCCCGGAGTCGCTGTCCTGGTAGCCCATGCGGGCATGGACAAAACGGCCGCCAGGGCGAAACCCGCTAACATATTCAGCCTAAGCAGCTTCATAATTTCTCTCTTTCGTGCTCTACCCCATTAGATGAGGTTGGAACTGCAATGGATTCCCGGGCGCAAGCGCGGGAACAGTTGCCGGTTCAGGGGGAAGGGCCGTCAGTGGCGGCTTTGACGGTGTTCGCAGGACGAGAGAACTTAGAGCTTGATTGTAGAACCAGGACAGGATTGCCGATTTTGCTGGATCACTCTTAAGTCACCCGGTAGCAGTAATATTCAAACACTTATACATACATTTGAATGACTACACGATGTTCCAGCGGGAACGTTTTGTAAAGAAAACTAAGCGGGCCACAGGAGTCTCAACCCATGGCCCGCATCACCGCCCGAACGCGTCTGTTAACTGCTTTTGCCTGCTCTCCGATTACTCCAAAGAGAAGACGACCAGCGTTCCGCCGAGGTTGGTGTAATCGGCGAGCGATGCGAGTGAGGCCGACCGCGCCCAGCCCTTCGGTCCTTTGGTGAGCCCTTCGGCCAGACCGATGGCCGCCCATCCGCCTACGCCGGTCAGCACGGCGACGTACTGCTTGCCTTTGTGCATGTAGGTGATGGGGTTGCCGATGATGCCCGAGGGCGCATGGAATTGATACAGCACCTTGCCTGACGCTTCGATCCACGGCCTTGAACCATCCGTCCAGCGTTCCGTAGAAGAGTACGCCGCCGTCGGTGGTCAGCGGGCCGCTGTAATCCTGGAACATGTCGTTGATCGACCATTTGGTCTCGCCGGTGACCTGGATCGAATGCGATCAGCCTGCCGCGCACGTCGCCGTGATCGGCCGGGAACATGCTCAGAATGGCGCCCACATACGGGAATCCGCCCTTGTACTTGACGCTGAACGCCTGGTAGTCCATGCAGATGTGGTTGGTGGCGACATAGAACAGCTTGGTCGTTGGGATCGTAGGAGGCGGGCTGGTGATTCTTGGCGCCCTGGCGGCCGGACAGATGTCCTTGACGTTGACATCGGCCTTGGTCATCTTGTCGGGATTGAGCACGGGCCGGCCGGTCTTCAGATCGATTTCTTGGCCCAATTCGTCGACGGATCGAATTTGTTGGCCCTGAGCAGCTTGCCATTGCGCCGGTCCAGCACGTAGGCGAAGCCGTTGCGGTCGAAATGCGTGAGGGTCGGGATGGTCTTGCCGTCGACGACAGCTGTCGGTGAGAACGCTCTCGTTGATGCCGTCGTAATCCCAGGCGTCGTGCGGAGTCATCTGATAGGCCCATGCGGCGACGCCGGTGTCCGGATTGCGCGCGAAGAGAGTGGTGGACCATTTGTTGTCGCCAGGCCGCTGCGAGGGATTCCATGTTCCCGGATTGCCGCTGCCGTAGTAAACCAGATTGAGTTGGGGATCGTAGGTGTACCAGCCCCAGGTGGTGCCGCCGCCGAGCTTCCACTCATCGCCTTGCCAGGTCTTCAGGCTGGAATCCTTGCCGACGGGCTTTGGGTGGCGCCGTCGATGGTTTTGTCGGGATCGAATCAGAATGTCCTCATCGGGGCCGACGCTGTAGGCGCGCCAGGCCAGCTTGCCGGTATTGAGATCGTAAGCGGTGAGATAGCCGCGCACGCCGTACTCGCCGCCCGAGATGCCGACGATTACTTTGTCATGCACCACCAGCGGAGCGATGGTCATGGTTTGGCCCAGCTGCGGATCGCCGTTCTTTGCATCTCCAAAGCACCTTGCCGGTCTTGGCGTCGAGCGCGTAGACGATGCGTGTCCAGCGTGGCGACCAGAATCTTCCCGTCGGCATAGGCCACGCCGCGGTTCACCACATCGCAACAGGCCACCGAGGGCGCGAACTTATCCTGCTCGGGAGCGAACTTCCAGACGATCTGCCCGATGTCGTCGAGGTTCGACGGCATAAACAAAGTTGGGATAGGAACTCTCGAAGTACATCATGTCGCCGACCACCAGCGGCTGGCCCTCCTGCCCGCGCAGCGTGCCGGTGGACATGGTCCAGGCGACCTTCAATTTTGCGGCGTTGTCGGGATTGATCTGGCTCAGCTTGCTGTGGCGGATCCGCTGATAGCTGCCCAGCGGCAATACCCACTGGTTGGGATCCTGAGACATAGTGGCAGGGTCGTCCGGCCCCGCTGCCAACGCGAACGTTCCCATGGCAAGCAGTGAGGCGGCCAGGCAGAGCCAGTTTTTCGTCCACTTCATGGTGCATTTCATCTTGCATCCTCCCACATGAATTTCTTTCCCCGTGTATCGAAAGCTTTGCGTACCCGAGCTCACAGCCATTGCCGTGATGAAAACGAAACGGTTAGAAAGACGAAATACTATAAGTTTGGTTCTCGAGACAACTCTTACATTGACTACTGTCTATATAGATGTTTAATCCATCTCGGAGGGCGGCCTGCCCACCGGGATCAGGTCCAGACTTCTACCCTTCACGTATCCGTAGATGTTCTTGACTTCATCCTCACTGAGAAATCCTGCCCAGCTGGGCATTCCCTTATCCACGCGGCCCGCCATGGCGGTGGTGAAGAACTGCTGCTCGGTCATTCCGGCGGAGAGCGAGTGGCGGAGGTCAGGCGCAATCTCGCTTCCCGTGGCATCCTGGCCGTGGCAGCGGTAACAGTAGGAGTTGTACATCTCGTAGCCATGAAAAATGTCCTTGGTCACTTTGCGATCCTGGCCATTTTCTTTGCCTTCGACGAAGAGCTGAACGTCAACTTTGGCGGTGGTGCCATCGGGCAAGGTGTAGGAATACTCTTTGGGCGGCGACTTAGGTTGAGCGGAAGATGCGGCAGCGGGTGCGCCGGCTTGCGCTTCCGCATGTTTGGCCGCGGGCGATGCCAAGGTGAGAATCCACTCCACCATCTGCTTGAGTTGCACGCTGGTTAAGGTGGGGTGAGGCGTCATGGGGATCGGCCCCCAGACACCGGAGCCGCCCTGCTTGATTTTTTGCGACAATTTCGCCACCGCGCCGGGCTGGCCGCGATATTTTTTGGCGACATCGTGATAGGCAGGCCCAACCACCTTGCGGTCAACCGCATGGCAAGAGGTGCAGTCGTTGGATTTCACCAGCTTTTCACCCACCGACTCGTGGGAATTCGCCTCCTGGGCGGATACCGCGATCACAGAGCCATTCATCAAAATTAGAATTCCGGCCATGAATCCAATTACCGGGAAGATAACTGCTCGAAAGGTTCCGCCTCTGGGCCTCAATGGTCCTTTCACCTCGGGTCGAACAAACTTGATCACGTACCCACACCCCAAAGGGTTAGGGTGCGTTGGGAGATGGCGGGGTGTACAAGCGCACGCCATTGTCATTCAAAATCTCGGTGAGTTCCGCCTGGTGCTGCGCGATGACATCATCAAGTGCGTTTTTGAGCGTGGTATCACTTTCGCGCACGCCCATGGACATTGGAAAGGTGTATTGCTCGGGTGCTCCCAGAGCACGCTCATTAGGAACGGCCACGACATCCAGGTCGGGATAATCGCGCAGAAAACCGCCGATGGCCGGCTGCCAGGTGATCATTACGTCCACCTGCCCGCTTTCGACGGCCTGGAGCATGATGACCGGAGATTGACCGTCGTCATCGCCGACATCGAAGCCCACGCCGCCCGGAATCATGCCGCGCATCTTCAAACCGTCCTCCACCGGAGTATCGCGTTCGAAACCGACTTTCAGCTTCTTTAAAATCGGGGAATCCATGCTGGCGATGCTGTAGTTCTTGTCTTTTTTGAAGATGAAAACGTAGGAAGAGATGTAATAGGGACGAGTGGTGAGTTCTTCCCTGCTGCCGTACGGAATGCTCATGACGACGTCGCAACGTTTCGCGTCGAGGGTGGTGGAGAGAAATTGCGAAAAGCCGCCGCGTTCCCGGTAGCTGGCCGAGGTGTAGTCCACCGTATCGCCCAGTAATTTGGCAACCGCCTGGGCAACTTTATTTTCAAAGCCGTCACCGGCCCGGTTGGAATAGGGGAGATAGTCGGGATCGGCGCAGACGCGTAGCGTTCCGGCCGACGCCTGGCTAACAAGCGCGAGCAAGCCCGCCGCCAATAGGGCGGGCACGAGAGAGGTCCTGAATTGCATAAGTTGGCGGCTCCCCAAAAGAGCCGTTAAGATGCGCCGCAAAAGTTATCAGTTTGCCGGGCGACATTCAAGCACAATCTTGGCGGCGAGCGTTAACGCGACATGGATTATGCTTGCCGCAGAAAAATTTGAGGAGAACGCCCGCCCCACGGGCGATTTGATGGCATGGAATCAAGCACTCATTGGAGGCGATTGCAGGACGATTGCAGAGCAAAAAGGCGAGAGACAGGAGCCAGCTTTCTGTGAGCCTGGCTCCTGCCCGAAAAGGAGAGAGAAAATCGTGGGCGTCTAACAAAAAAAATAGGCCTGGCACGGGTTACGCAACATCGGAACGTTGCTGTAGACGCCTGAGAGAGTTTCTGTAGGAGTGGCTGAGTAACTCTGGGTCTTTCGTGGATTTCACAGCGCGGCGGCGACAGCCCGGGTTCCGCCACGGCGGAATTCAAATTCAATATTCCAGGTGCTGGCGATGTTCTCGCCGTGGCGTCTGGGAGGGACAAACTTCCACTGGCGCGACGCGTCCAGAGCAAGCCTCGCGAAATAGGCGCTCGATCCCCTTAGAGTGAGATTTGACGAGGAGACGTTGCCCGACGCGTCGACCGAGACCTTTGCTTTCACTTTGATGATGCCGTGAATGGTGTTGCTGGCACTGTGCGGAACCGTAGGCAATACTTGCTGGGCAACCGCGCCAGGTGCCTCCGCGGCGCCGGCATTATTGGCGGGTGGGGCGGGGGAGGCATTCGCGGATGGCCCCGGATTGGCAGCCTGGGCGGGTTGGGATGGCAGGTTGGCCGCCGGGGCTGGTGAGACGACCGGGACGGGCGGTGGGACAGCCAATTCCTGGGCCCCCGAATGTTCACGCCACAGTCGAACCACGACGATCGCGAGAATCATCAATACCACGACGCTAATCGCGATAAATCTGGCGGGATGGGTAAATGCCGGTTGTTCGGTGGCTTCGGCTGCCGACTGAGAGACCGGTTGATCCGCGATAGGGGCGGTGGGCGGGTGCGCGGGCTTGGCATCGGCTGAATTCAAGCTGGCGGCGATTTCGTCCAATGACCACCGTTGTTCGGGCCGGGGACTAAGACAGTGTTTCACGATATCGGGAAAAGGCACCGGAAGAGACTGAGGTAAAAGCTCGGGATTTCCCTCGGTCGTTCTGCGCGACGGGGGATGCTGGGTTAAGGCTTCGACTAGGGTGACACCGAGCGACCATGCATCCCAGGCAGGAGAGACGACGCCGGTCTTCGCCTCCGGCGGGTCATAAAGCGAAGGGCTGGGAGGCGCTGGCCGCGCGGCATCCGCGACGGTCACACCATCACTCGATATTTTGAGCTGTTCGCCACAGGCCAGGATATTTGTGGGCCTGATGTGAGCGTGGACGAAACCCTGATTTCGCAAATAGCGCAACGCGCCCACCACGGCGGGGAGCATTGCGCGAACTTCCTCTGAGGTAAGAGGTCTTTCGGGAAGAATCTGATAAAGATTTTCGTCGGCGTATTCCATCACGATATACAAATAGGCCTGACTGCCAAACTGGCAATGGCCCATTTCGTACAAGCGCTGCAGGTGAGGATGGGAAAGCTTTGCAGCGGACTCCCAGCGGGAAATCTGGCCCGCCGCGGAGTGATTGCCGGCGGGAATGAGCTTGATGGCAGCTTTTTGCGGCTCCGATTTTCGCTCGGTGAGAAAGACAACACTGTGATCGGATTCGCCCAGGCAGCGCAGAAGCGGGAACTTTCCATCCACCACGCGGCCCTGCAGATTCTGACTTAGTTCACTCACCACACTCACCTGTTTCGCCCCTCTGCGCGCATTGTAAGCGAAGCGCCCGCCGGGAACCAACCCGCGAGGGAAGCGGGCTCAAAAAAGAATTGGCGGGCAGCGCCGGTATGTTGGTCGTAACGTTGTGGGCATCCTCGATGGGGATAATTAAATTGCCAGCAGTGGGCGCCGCTCGATTATTTTCAGGCGAAAGGACTAGGCTCTCGCCTCCTGGATTGCGCAGAACGCAGATGCAAAAATTCCACGAACTCCTTGAGACCCTTGCCGGTTTTGCCGGAGACATGAAAGATTTGCATGCCCGGCCGCACCGCCTGAATGTTAAGGTTCGCGGCTTCTTTGTCGAACTCGACCGCCTGGGCGAGATCCATTTTGGTGATGACTGCCACGTCGGCGCTGTTGAAGATGGTCGGATATTTCAATGGCTTGTCTTCACCCTCGGTTACTGAGATCAGCACGATGCGCAGGTCTTCGCCCAAATCATAGGACGACGGGCAAACCAGGTTGCCGACGTTTTCGATAAAAAGGAAATCCAGATCGTCGAGCTTCCATCCTTCGACCGCGGTTTCCACCATGGCAGCTTCAAGATGGCAGAGCGTCCCGGTAGTGATTTGCTTGACGGGAGCCTGGCTGCGCGCGAGCCGGACGGCGTCATTCTCGGTTGCCAGATCGCCGACGAGCGCGGCGACGTTGTAGTCTTTTTTCATGAGGGTGAGGATTTTTTCCAGGAACATGGTCTTTCCCGAGCCGGGACTGGAGACCAGACTGACCACAAATACTCCGGCTTCATGAAAGCGCTCGCGCAGAACGCGGGCGGTCACATCGTTCTTCTTGAGGACATTCTTCCGGACTTCGACTAATCGCGTTTGCTCAGTCATTCTTGTGTCTCCAATGCGACGACTTCGAGTTCTTTTCCGTGTAAAACGTCCGGCGTGGGGGTCGCGCACTCCGGACAGTAGAACCATTGCATTCCCGGCAAGGTGCGCTCCGCCTGGCATTTCGGGCAAAAGACGATGACAGGCACGTCCTCGATGATCAACCGTGAATCCTGCAATGGTGTGCCGAAACAGGCCATTTCGTAAGAGGACAAGAGCGCTTGTTTCACGACTCCCGAGAGTGGTCCGAGCTTGAGATGCACCGCGCTAATCTGAACACGCCGGCGGTCGGCTTCTTCCTGGGCCATGTCAACAATGCTCATGGCGATGGAGAGTTCATGCATACGTTTGCGCCGAGGCGTGTGCGTTTTCGCCGGAATGATGCTGCCGGCTGAATGCGGCCAAAGCAGCTTGCCCGAGGCTGATGCCGCCATCGTTGGCGGGAACCGCATGATTCGTCCAAATCTTCAGGTGCGATAGTGCGAGCAAATCGTTCAGGTCTTCCAGTAATAGCTCGTTCTGAAAGACGCCCCCGGAAAGCACAATGGTATCGAGCCCGTCGCTTTCGCAGATTGCCGCAACGCAATCAGCGAGGCCCTTTGCCAAGCCGCGTTGAAAGGCGTGGGCTATTTCGTTGACTGGCCGGCCACTCCGGCGATCTTGCACCACCGCGGAAAGCAACGGACGGAAGTCCAGCTCTTCCCCGGTAAACGGAAAAGGATAGCCGTCAGTTGTCGGAGCAGTCCGCGCAATCTGTTCCAACCACATGGCGGCTTGCCCTTCAAAGGTGGCTTCGCGCGTGAAGCCGAGAAGCGCGGCCGCGGCGTCGAACAACCGGCCGGCTGAGGTTGTACCAAAGACTCTCACTTTTTTGTGAACTAATTCCATCGCCTGCCGGTAGCGCGGAGGAAAATCAAAGGGCGCGGAGTTTACGTCGGGCAAGCCTTCAATCTGCGATAGAAAGCCAGCCGCAGCCTGCACAGGAAATTGTGCGGCCGCATCGCCACCCGCAAGCACCGTGCTACGGAGGTGGGCCATGCGCTCAAAACCATCTTTTACGCTGCCGACGAAAATCTCTCCGCCCCAAATGGTTCCGTCGTCGCCATAGCCGGTTCCATCGAAGCTGACACCCAGGATGCGCTTCTCCCACTCGCCGCGCTCGGCCAGTACCGACGCCACATGCGCACGATGGTGTTGCACCGTCACCTTTTCCGCTGCGGGTAGCGCCAATGCGTGAACGGTGGAGGCATATTGGGGATGCAAATCGTGAGCCAGCAGTAGTTCGTCCCAGCGCACCTCATACATGGCCAGCAAATCGCCAATCGTCTCTTCGAAGGCACGAAACGCCCCATAATGCTCCAGATCTCCAATATGCTGGCTCACAAAAGCCTGCCCGCCCACCACCAGCGTTACTGTGTTCTTCAGATCCGCACCCACAGCCAATAGTGGACGCTGGACCGGCAGGGTCGCGACTGCACCCGGCGCATATCCGCGTCCCCGCCGCAAAATCGCTGGACCGAATACTCCCGCCCTGGTTACCGAGTCATCGACCCGCCGCGCAATGGGACGTTCGCCAATGAGAAATGCATCGGTGATTCCGCTCAGAGTCTGCAGGGCGTCTTCATCGTCATAGGCAATGGGCTCACTCGACCGGTTGGCGCTGGTCATGACTAAAATCTCGGGCGCTCCCGCGGCGAACAAAAGATGTTGCAGCGGAGTATTGGGCAGCATCACGCCTAAATCAGAGTTGCCGGGAGCGATGCCATCCAATTCCACAATTGCTCGGGCGAGTACGATGGGACGCGCAATGGAGCAGAGCAATCTCTCCACTTCGGATGAAAACTGGATTAATCGCCCGGCTGCTGCTACATCTTTTACCATTAGGGCAAACGGTTTTTCCTTGCGATATTTGCGCTCGCGCAAAGCGGAAACTGCTTCGACATTGTGCGCATCGCAGGCCAGGTGATATCCACCCAGTCCCTTGACGGCGATGATCTTACCTGCATGCAAAAGTGACGCGGCGCTGCGTACCGCTTCCCGCCCGCGACAGTTCAACTCGCCATTCGTTCGCAAATAGTAGTTGGGGCCGCAGGCAGCACAGGCGACTGGCTGGGCATGGAATCGCCGGTTGGCGGGATTGTGGTATTCGGCATCGCAATAGGCATCGAGAGGCCATCGCTTCATCGTGGTATTGGGACGATCGTACGGCAGGCCGAGAATCACGGTGTATCGCGGCCCGCAATTGGTGCAATTAATATAGGGATAGAAATAGCGGGGATCGGCAGGCTCCAATAACTCGGTGAGGCATTCATCACACACCGGCAAATCGGGAGAAACCCGTACCGTGGGCTGCTGATGCCGCTCACTCGCGCGAATCGTGAACGCTTTAAGATCGACGGGCTGCGCGGCGGCAACTTCGACTAATGCGATCCTTGCCGCGGGCGGCGTTCTTAATTCCAAATCGCGGACAAATTCTGCCAGGGCTTGCTCTTCGCCCTGTGCGAAAATCTCGACGCCCTGATCGCCATTCAGCACCCATCCTGCCAGCGCATTGGCTTGCGCCAAACGATAAACAAACGGACGGAACCCCACCCCCTGCACCACGCCACGCACGCGAATGGTTCGGGCCGACAGCATACTTATTCCAGATTCACCACGCACCCATGGCCCTGCCATCCTACCTGGCTGACCTTGCCGGCCTCTACGAGAACAGGGACGGTGCGTCCCGCGCCGACGAGAGTCCGCATGCGCTCCCGCGCCGCAGGGTCGGCCTCAACGTCGTATTCCACGAAGTCATGCTTCTGCCACTCCAACCACTCCCGCATCTCTTGGGTGTAGGGACAACTCGCGGTTCCGTAGAGTTCAAATTTCGCCACTCTGTTCGCCCCCGAATCCGGTGTGCCCGTCCGCCACAAGTCTACTCCGCGCCGGAATGTGCCGCGTATTTCGGGTGCGGTTCAACCCGTTCCTGCGAATCTGCCAAAATGACGGTCCACGGTTGTTTTACAATGCAAAAGCCCTTCAAGAACGGTTCGAAAACTGTGGGCCAGGCGCTGCTTACCGATGATTCGACAAGCTCTACAACTGGATGCGCGAGACAATGTGGCTGTTGCTCTTACCGATCTGAAAAGCGGTTCGACGGTGCAGTTTGGCGGCCAGGAGTGCACTCTGGCTTCGAACATTCCACCCAAACACAAATTTGTTACGACCGATCTGGCGGAGGGGGCCGACGTGATTATGTATGGCGGCCTGGTTGGAAAGACCACCGCGCCGATTCGCCGCGGCGAACTACTCAGCGTGCGCAATATTCATCACGAGGCTTCGGATTTCCACGAAAAATCGGGGATGACCTACCGGTGGTCGCCGCCAGACGTCGGGCACTGGAAGCGAAAGACCTTCCTGGGATATCACCGTGCCGATGGCCAGGTCGGCACGCGCAACTACTGGCTGGTCGTGCCTTTGGTGTTTTGCGAAAACCGCAACATTGCCGTGTTGAAGCAAGCCTTCGAAGAAGAATTGGGCTTCGGCGCGCCGCAAATCTATCGTCAGGAAGTTGCGGACTTAGCGAGGCTGTATCGGGAGGGCAAAACCGAAGAAATTCAGCGGTATGCACAGCCGTCCGCCAAGCCAGTAGAGCAACCCGCGAGATTCTTTGAGCATGTGGACGGCATCAAATTTCTGCTGCACGAGGGTGGCTGCGGGGGAACTCGCGAAGATTCAACCAATCTGTGCGGATTGATTGCGGGCTATATTCATCATCCGAACGTGGCGGGCGCGACGGTATTAAGTCTAGGCTGCCAGAACGCGCAGATCGGCGTATTACGCGAGCAACTCAGGTCGCGCGACTCGAATTTCTCTAAGCCGCTTTTTATTTTCGATCAGCAACAAAGTGGCTCCGAATTTGCCATGCTTTCGCAAGCGATTCGCCAGACATTCCTTGGATTGATGGAAGCCGATCGAGCACGCCGTAGGCCGGCCGACCTCTCCCATTTGTGCGTTGGGCTCAAATGCGGCGGTTCGGACGGGTTTTCGGGTATCTCGGCGAATCCGGCGATTGGACACACCTCCGATTTGCTGGCGGCTCTCGGCGGCCGGACCATCCTTTCGGAATTTCCGGAACTGTGCGGAGTGGAGCAGGGGCTGATCGATCGCGCGACCAGCAAAGAAGTGGGAGACCGTTTCATCCGGCTGATGCGCGATTATGCCGCGCGGGCGCGGGCGGTGGGCGCAAGTTTTGACATGAACCCTTCCCCCGGAAATATCCGTGACGGCCTGTTGACCGACGCCATGAAATCGGCGGGCGCGGCAAAAAAGGGCGGAACTTCGGCGGTTACGGCGGTTCTCGATTATCCTGAATACTCTTCCGAGCCTGGGCTGAATTTGCAGTGCACGCCAGGTAGCGACGTGGAGTGCGTGACCGCACAAGTGGGAGCCGGCGCCAACGTGGTGTTATTCACCAGCGGACTCGGCACACCCACCGGCAATCCCATTGCGCCCGTGGTGAAGATCTCCACCAACACGACGCTGGCGGAGCGGATGCACGACATTATTGACATCGACACCGGCAAGATCGTTTCGGGAGAATCCACGGTGGAGCAGATGGGTGAGGCCATTCTGGAGCTTGTGATTCAGGTGGCGAGCGGAGAAACTCAGACCAAGGCTGAACTGAAAAATCAGCAGGATTTTATTCCCTGGCGAAAAGGGGGTTCGCTGTAGCGGCGCACAGCAGTGCCGCGCTAGGTTCGCCTTTAAAGTTTCCGACGACTCAGTTTCCTAGAGCTTCTTTCAGCTTCGCACCTGTCCGAGCCAGAGCATCCTGGTAGGATTTCGGGCTGTAGTGGCTGCCGCCATCCACGAAATCATGGTCCGTCTTCGGATAGGTAATTAATTCAAACTGCTTGCCGGCGGCGGTCGCTGCCGTGGCAATCGTATGGGCGGTCTCGATCATGCAGCAGTTGTGATAATTGTCGGACTCGCCTGCAAACATCAGCACCGGCACCTGAATGCTGTTGGCATAGCTGGGAATATCGTGGAACGCGATGGTCGCCGGATACCAGGCGATTACCACGGCCACCTGATCGGGCCAGTGTACGCCGAAACCCAGGGTGATTCCGCCGCCCAAAGAGAAGCCGACCAGCGCGGCTTTGCCGGGCAGCGCATTAGGCATTTGCTGAGCTTGCGCCAGGGCGGTCTTCAGTCCTTCGCCGTGCGTGCCCTCCATCGGATTGCTATCGAACAAGACGACGTCGTATCCCATCTGCGCGATGGCGCGGGCTACCGTCTTGTAATGTTCGGGTCCGGATTTGCCTGAAGATACGACCACGAGCCGCCCCTTGCCTTGCGGCGGCGGAAACTCTTCTTGTGCGAGGGCGGTGGAGAGCGAAGCGAGCACGAAAAAGATGGCGAGAACGGCCAACCCCGAGGGACGCACAGGAATTCGCATGGAAGGCTCCTAATCGGTCGTCAAGACTTTATCAAAAATCGTCTTCGACCGCACCAGAAGATCGGAGCCCAAGGAGCCATGAATCCTGCAATGCAATAAATAATCAGAATGGAGGTCAACTCTAGCTGAGGTGCTCTTCCGGCGAGTTGGGTACCATCGGGGGTTGCACCTGGATGATGTGATTCTTGATGGCGTACAGCACCAGATCCTGCACCGAGTGCAGGCCCAGTTTGCGCATGATGTTGCTGCGATGCGTCTCCGCCGTCTTGGTGCTCAGGTTCAGCACCGCCGCCACTTCCTTCGAACTCTTCCCTTCCGCCACCAGCTGAATCACCTCCCGCTCCCGTGCCGTCGGCATCGGCACCTTCGGTGGACGCCGGCTCGCCCCGTTCTGTCCCGTCTCCAGAAATCCCGCCAGCACCATGTCATTCACCCGCGGCGTGAAAAACAACCGGTTGCGCTGCAGCGCTTCCACCGCCGACACCAAGTCCCGCGCCGCATCCGACTTCAACACAAAGCCTCGCGCTCCCGCATCCAGCGCCTCCCGGATCGCCTGATCCGAGTCATCAATCGTCAACACTATGATCTTGTAATTCCCCTGCTGCATCAGTTGCCGCGTCGCCGCCAGCCCATTCAAGTTCGGCATCCCGATGTCCAGTATCACCACGTCCGGCTTCAACTGCTTCGCCTTCTCCACCGCTTCCCGCCCGTCCGTCGCCTCCCCGCACACTTCCCAGTCCGCACGCCCCTGCAATAGCGTGCACATCCCTCGCCGCACCAGTTCGTGGTCATCCGCCACCAGTATCCGTAATTTCACTTTGTTCCTCCTCGCGGATATTCCTTCGCGTTTCTCTTCCTCGTCCTTTACTCCGCTACCTCACTCTCGCTCCGGCTCGTCCGCTTCGCATCGCCCAGACTTACCGTGCGATGCTGACTCGCCGCTTCCACTGCCGCCAGCAAATCCCGCCCCGCATTCGACTTCACCACATATCCCCGAGCTCCCGCTTCCATCGCCTCCCGCATCATCTGCGGCGAATCATGCTGCGTCACGATCAGAATCTCGCTCCCGGGCAGCGTCTTGCGGATCAGCCGGCACGCCTCCAACCCGTTCATCCGCGGCATGCTGATGTCCAACAAAATCACATCCGGCGCCAGACGGTCCGCCTTCTCCACCGCTTCCAACCCGTCCGCCGCCTCGTCTATGATTTCCCAGCCCTCTTGCACCTCTAATAGCGTCCGCAACCCACGCCTCACCACCGGGTGATCGTCCACTATCATGATCCGGATTGCCATGTATCGGTTTGCCTAGCCCTCTCGGGGTAGGCGAGAGAGGTCCTTTGGGACTGATACTAAACCGCTTTAAGTATTTCGGCCCTACAGGAAACACTGTAGGGATTAGCACAAGTGTCTATGATAACAATTTGGCAAGCAGCCAATCACGCTTTAATACCGACTCACTGCGCCCCCCTGCCGTGACCGGCTTGGACGTGCTGCTTTGAGTTTTTCAACAATTCACTTACGGATTTGCGGCGCAGCCGAAACTTGAATTCCAGGTTCGGGCCGACGGACGTGCGACAGGCTCGATTCCGCCGAACTGGATCGGGCAATCGTCGCACCAGGAGCCATGAATGAAGCGCACCGCTCGAACCGCAGCGCCTGCGATCTCCGAGGGAGAACCGACCGGAGTCAGCCCGAGTCGTCACAACAACAACAATCATCACCCGGCGACCGAACCGGCTGAGCTGGCGGCGATATTGGCGAGCCTGCAAACTATGCGGGACGGCGATTTCTCCGTCCGCTTGCCGGGATCATGGGTCGGGATGGCGGGCAAGATTGCCGACACGTTCAATGAGATCGTCACCGCCAACCAGCAAATGGCGCAGGAACTGAAGCGCATCGGGCAGGTGGTGGGAAAAGAAGGCAGAACTCGGGAAAGAATCCGCTTTCACGAGTCGCGGGGCGCCTGGGGCGAGATGGAAGTGTCGGTAAATACCGTGGTCGAGGATCTGCTCCGGCCCACGACCGAAGTCACTCGCGCTATCGCCGCGGTGGCTCAGGGAAATCTTACGCAGACGGTTCGGCTGGATGTGGATGGCCGGCCTCTCGAAGGCGAATTCCTGCGCTCCGCCAATATCGTCAATACCATGATTCAACAGCTCGGCATCTTTACCGCCGAGGTTACGCGCGTAGCCCGCGAAGTTGGCACTGACGGCAAGCTCGGCGGGCAGGCGCAGGTGCCCGGTGTGGCCGGCACCTGGAAGGATCTCACCGATTCCGTCAACTCCATGGCCAGCAATCTTACCGGCCAGGTGCGTAACATCGCCGAGGTCGCCACCGCGGTGGCCAGCGGCGATTTATCCCGCAAGATCACGGTGGATGTGCGCGGCGAAATTCTCCAGCTCAAGGAAGCCATCAACACGATGGTGGACCAGTTGCGCTCCTTCGCCTCGGAAGTGACGCGCGTGGCCCGCGAAGTCGGAACCGACGGCAAACTTGGCGGACAGGCGGTTGTGCCCGGTGTGGCCGGCACCTGGAAGGATCTCACCGACTCGGTCAACGCCATGGCCGGAAATTTGACCGCGCAGGTTCGTAACATTGCTGAAGTCACCACCGCGGTGGCTCGCGGCGACTTGTCCCGCAAAATTACTGTCGATGTGAAGGGCGAGATCCTCGAACTGAAAGACACCATCAACACCATGGTCGACCAGCTGAACGCGTTCGCCGGCGAGGTTACGCGCGTGGCTCGCGAAGTCGGAACCGAAGGCAAACTCGGCGGCCAGGCGCAGGTGCCTGGCGTCGGCGGCACTTGGAAAGATCTCACCGACAATGTGAACTTCATGGCCAGCAACCTGACTGGCCAGGTCCGCAACATCGCCGAGGTGGCAACCGCCATCGCCAGCGGCGACCTTTCCCGCAAAATCACGGTTGATGTGCGCGGCGAAATTCTCCAGCTCAAAGAAACCCTGAATACCATGGTGGACCAGCTCAACCGCTTCGCCGGCGAAGTGACACGCGTGGCCCGCGAAGTCGGCACTGAAGGACGGCTGGGCGGTCAGGCAAACGTGCCGGGTGTGGCCGGAACCTGGAAGGACCTTACGGACTCCGTCAACTCGATGGCCGGAAACCTGACTGGTCAGGTGCGCAACATTGCCGAAGTGACCACTGCCGTGGCGCGCGGTGATTTGTCGCGCAAAATCACGGTTGATGTGAAAGGCGAAATTCTCGAACTCAAAAACACCATCAATACGATGGTCGATCAGCTTAACGCCTTCGCCGGAGAAGTCACCCGGGTAGCTCGCGAAGTCGGAACCGAAGGCAAACTCGGCGGCCAGGCCCAGGTGCCGGGCGTCGCCGGAACCTGGAAAGATCTGACCGACAACGTCAACCTGATGGCCAGCAACTTGACCGGTCAGGTCCGCAACATCGCCGAGGTGGCTACGGCCGTGGCACGTGGCGATTTGTCACGCAAAATTACGGTGGACGTCAAAGGCGAAATTCTTGAACTCAAAGACACCATCAACACCATGGTGGACCAGTTGCGGTCCTTCGCTTCGGAAGTTACGCGCGTAGCCCGCGAAGTCGGCACCGACGGCCGGCTTGGCGGTCAGGCACAGGTGCCTGGTGTGGCCGGAACATGGAAAGATCTCACCGACTCGGTCAACTCCATGGCCAGCAACTTGACCGGACAGGTTCGTAACATCGCCGAAGTCGCAACCGCGATCGCGAGCGGCAATCTCTCCAAGAAAATCACGGTGAACGTCAGCGGCGAAATTCTGTTGCTGAAAGAAACCATCAACACCATGGTGGATCAGCTGAACGCCTTCGCCGGAGAAGTCACGCGCGTGGCCCGCGAGGTTGGATCCGAAGGCCGGCTGGGTGGTCAGGCCAATGTTCCTGGCGTCGCCGGTACCTGGAAAGATCTCACCGACTCCGTCAACTCAATGGCCGGCAACTTGACTGGCCAGGTGCGTAACATCGCCGAAGTCACTACCGCCGTAGCTCGCGGCGATTTGTCCCGCAAAATTACCGTGGACGTGAAAGGTGAGATTCTTGAACTCAAGAACACCATCAACACCATGGTGGACCAGCTCAACGCTTTTGCCGGTGAAGTCACCCGCGTGGCCCGCGAGGTCGGTACTGAAGGCAAGCTCGGCGGCCAGGCGCAGGTGCCAGGCGTCGCCGGAACCTGGAAAGATCTGACCGACAACGTCAACTTCATGGCCAGCAACCTTACTGGCCAGGTGCGTAACATCGCCGAAGTTGCCACCGCCATCGCCAACGGCGATCTCTCGAAAAAGATTACCGTGGACGTCCGCGGCGAGATTTTGCAGCTCAAAGAAACCCTCAACACCATGGTCGAGCAGTTGCGGTCATTTGCGGCCGAAGTTACACGCGTGGCCCGCGAAGTCGGATCGGAAGGGCGTCTCGGCGGCCAGGCCAACGTGCCTGGTGTTGCCGGCACGTGGAAGGATCTTACCGATTCAGTAAACGCGATGGCTGGAAACTTGACCGGCCAGGTGCGCAACATCGCCGAAGTTACCACCGCTGTGGCTCGCGGCGACTTGTCGCGCAAAATTACCGTAGACGTAAAGGGCGAAATTCTCGAGCTGAAGAACACCATCAATACGATGGTGGATCAGCTCAACGCCTTCGCCGCCGAGGTCACGCGCGTGGCCCGCGAAGTCGGAACCGACGGCAAACTGGGCGGGCAGGCGCAGGTGCCGGGCGTCGCCGGAACCTGGAAAGATTTGACCGACAACGTCAACGTCATGGCCGCCAACCTCACCGAACAGGTGCGCGGCATTGTGAAAGTGGTAACCGCCGTGGCCAACGGCGAACTTACGCAAAAGCTGACGGTCAATGCCAAGGGCGAAGTCGCCGCTCTCGCCGAGACCATCAACAATATGACCGGCACCCTGGCTACGTTTGCCGATCAGGTAACCACGGTCGCGCGCGAAGTCGGCGTGGAAGGCCGGCTGGGAGGACAGGCGAATGTTCCTGGCGCCGCGGGAACCTGGAAGGATCTCACTGGCAACGTCAATCTACTCGCCGATAACCTGACCAACCAAGTGCGCGCCATCGCGGAGGTCGCCACGGCCGTCACCAAAGGTGACTTGACGCGATCCATTCAAGTAGAAGCCAGCGGTGAGGTCGCTGATCTCAAAGACAATCTCAACACCATGATCGACAACCTCCGGCTCACGACTGACCGCAACACCGAACAGGATTGGCTGAAGACCAACCTTGCGCGCTTCACCGGCATGTTGCAGGGTCAGCGCGATCTGACGACGGTAGGACGGATGTTGCTTTCAGAATTGGCGCCGCTGGTGAATGCGCAACAAGGCGTTATCTATCAGATGGAAACGGAAGAGTCGGCGGGTATGGTTCTGCTCTCGGCATTTGCCGGCGATGGGCACGACGGACATCTCCGGCGCCTGCAAGTCGGAGAAGGGCTGGTCGGCCAATGTTCCGCGGAAAAGCGGCGCATGCTGATTACCGACCTTCCGGAGCATGCCATTCCCATCCGCTCCGGCCTGTTTGAAGCCGTGCCGCGCAACGTGATTGTCTTACCCGTCCTTTTCGAAGACCGAGTGAAAGCCGTAATCGAGCTGGCGTCACTAAGCAATTTCACCGCGTTACAGCTGGCGTTTCTCGATCAACTTACCTCCAGCATCGGCATTGTGCTCAATAGTATTGAAGCCACGATGCAGACCGAAGGCCTGCTCAAGCAATCGCAGCAGTTGGCGACCGAACTGCAGACCCAGCAGAAGGAATTGCAGCAGACCAACGAACAGTTGGCGCAGAAAGCGCAGCAGCTTGCGGAACAGAACGTCGAAGTCGAACGCAAGAACCAGGAAATCGAACAGGCTCGCCGCGCACTCGAAGAAAAAGCCAAGGAACTCGCACTCACCTCGAAATACAAATCGGAATTCCTGGCCAACATGTCGCACGAGTTGCGCACGCCGCTGAACAGCATTCTGGTTCTCGGCCAACAGCTCAGCGACAATCCGGATGGCAATTTAACGCCCAAACAGGTTGAATTCTCGCGCACCATCCATGGCGCGGGAACCGATCTGCTCAACCTCATCAGCGACATTCTTGATCTTTCGAAGATTGAATCGGGCACGGTTTCTGTTGAAGCGGAGGAGGTCTTCTTCGCCAGCATGCTCGACAGTGTCGCGCGGCCGTTTCGCCACGAAGCGGAGAACCGCCATCTTGATTTCGAAGTCATCAGCGATCCTTATCTGGCGCGCAGTTTGGTTACCGACTCCAAGCGCTTGCAGCAGGTGCTCAAGAATTTGCTGTCGAATGCGTTCAAGTTCACGGAACAGGGTGGGGTGCGGCTCTCGATATCGAAAGCGCCGGGCGGGTGGGGCGAAGATCATCCGATTCTGGCGAAAGCAGCTTCGGTCGTGTCGTTCGAAGTCTCCGATACCGGCATTGGGATTCCTTACGACAAACAACGCATCATCTTTGAGGCCTTCCAACAGGCCGATGCGGGCACCAGCCGCAAATACGGCGGCACCGGCCTGGGTCTGGCCATCAGCCGCGAACTCGCCAGCCTGCTGGGGGGAGAAATCCAGCTGCGCAGCGCGCCCGGCAAAGGAAGCAGTTTCACTCTTTACATCCCGCAAACTTATGTGGGACCGGCTACGCAGCGGTTGGATGCCGATCGGCGCAGCTCATCGTTTGTATCTCCGCTGCAGTTGGCGGCCACCGGGGTCTCGGAGCTTCCCGTCGAACGGGTTCCCGATGATCGCGATAACCTGCAACCGGACGATGCCGTGTTGCTCATTGTCGAAGACGATGTGCACTATGCTCGGGTTTTGTGTGACCTCTCCCATGACAAGGGGTTTAAGGTATTGGTAGCAACCCGGGGCGCCGATGCGCTCGCCCTGGTGCGGGAATACCATCCCACTGCGGTTTCGCTCGACGTCTTCCTCCCCGACATGTTGGGCTGGACTGTGCTCAATCACTTAAAACAGAATCCCGCCACGCGGCATATTCCCGTTCAGATGCTAACCCTCGATGAAGACCGGCATCACGGGCTGGCAAGGGGAGCTTTCTCCTTCGTACACAAACCCACGACCGCCGAAGGCTTGGAATCAGCGCTGCTGCGGATTAAAGAATACGCCGCACCCCGGCGCAAACGCCTGCTGGTCGTGGAAG
Source organism: uncultured Acidobacteriaceae bacterium (assembly GCA_963834075.1). Taxonomy (GTDB): domain Bacteria; phylum Acidobacteriota; class Terriglobia; order Terriglobales; family Acidobacteriaceae; genus PALSA-270. The sequence continues at coordinate 529,310 of CAWIAH010000001.1, read as the reverse complement.
ACAATGTCGCTGAGCAATTCAGTATTAAGGAGCTGTTAGGGTACGACGACATTGACATGACCGTAGTTGCCGACGGCGCAGAAGCGCTGGCTGCCATTCGCGAACAGCCCTTCGACTGCGTAGTTCTCGATCTGCGTCTTCCGGACATGTCGGGCTTCGAGGTTCTTGAACAATTGCGAGATTCGCCGGAGCTCAACGATTTACCGGTGGTTGTGTTCACGGGAAAAGAACTCACCCCTGAAGAAGATGCGCGCCTGCGCACACTCGCGCGCAGCGTCGTGGTAAAGGGCGTCGAATCTCCGGAACGGCTGCTCGATGAGACCGCGTTATTCCTCCACCGGGTGGTGGCGGATCTGCCGGCCGACAAACAGAAAATGCTCGACCGGTTGCATCGCTCCGACGATGCCTTGGTTGGAAGAAAGGTGTTGGTCGTGGATGACGATGTCCGCAACATCTTTGCCCTGAGCAGCGTTCTCGAACGACGGGGAATGAAGGTTCTGACGGCCGGAACCGGGCGCGAAGCGGTGGGCATGATTGAATCCACCCCCGATCTGGCGATTGTGCTGATGGACATCATGATGCCCGAAATGGACGGCTACGAAACCATGCAGGTGATCCGTCAAAACCCGTTATTCCGACGGCTGCCGATCATCGCGCTCACCGCGAAAGCGATGAAAGGGGATCGCGAAAAATGCCTGGAAGCAGGCGCGTCGGAATATCTGGCCAAGCCGGTAAACACAGATCAGTTATTATCGGCACTGCGGACCTGGCTGCACCGTTGATAAGCTTCGTCGTCAGCTCGAAAGAAGGTTGGGGGGGATTGAGAACAAGATGACGGAACACGAGAAGGTCAACATCCTAATGGTGGATGACCAGCCGTCAAAACTGCTGACCTATGAGGTCATTCTCGCCGAGCTCGGGGAGAACCTCATTAAGGCGCACTCCGCGCGCGAGGCGCTCGAACTTCTTCTCAAAATCGAAGTTGCGGTCGTGCTGATGGATGTCAGCATGCCCGAGATTGACGGGTTTGAACTGGCGGATACCATTCGCCAGCATCCCCGCTTTCAGAGAACCGCCATCATTTTTATTTCTGGCGTCCATTTAACCGATCTGGACCGGCTGAAGGGGTACCAGCGCGGCGCGGTGGATTACATCTCGGTTCCGGTTATTCCTGAACTGTTGCGGGCGAAAGTCAGCATATTCGCAGAGCTTTACCGGAAAACCATGCAGTTAGAAACATTCGTGCGAGAGCTGCACCGGCTCTCCAGCCGGCTCATGACCGCACAGGATGAAGAACGCCGCCGTTTTGCGCGGGACCTCCACGACGGGATCGGGCAGGAACTGGCTGCCGCCAAAATTATCCTGGATGCGATTCCACGGCAGCCTGCGGTTCGCCGAGAAACGTCGGTGGCGGAAGCCAGCGAAATTGTGGATCGGGTCATCCAGCAGGTGAGAAGTATTTCTCATCTTCTCCATCCGCCCCTGCTCGATGAGGGAGGACTACTTTCAGCGTTGAGGTGGTTTCTCGAGGGAATCAACGACCGTACGGGAATTCAAACTTCGCTTGAATTGCAGCCGGCCGCGTTTCCCCGTCTGGCGCCACAGTTGGAACGGACGATCTTCCGTATCGTGCAGGAAGCGTTAACCAATGTCTTCCGCCACTCTCAAGCCAAGAATGCACGAGTCTCGCTGCAACAGAGAGAAAATACCCTAACGCTCATCGTGCAGGACGATGGCATCGGAATTTCGGATCAGATTGCGGAACAACGCCCGGGAAGCATTGGAGTCGGAATCGGAAGCATGCGCGAACGCTCACGCGAAGTGGGCGGCGCGCTGCGTATCACCAATGCCAACCCGGGAACCATTATCGAGGTGATAATCCCGGCAATGATCGCGAGTTCGCAAGAGACGTTCGCGATTGCCTAGACCGATCGCCCACTTCGCGGTGGCGGGTTACCGATCCGTACCGGTAAAAGGCAGCGTGGTTACGGTATCGCGGATTCTGCCAGCGGCGCTCGACGCCGCCGGCGCCAGCAGAATCGCCAGTCCCGCGCCTACCCCCAAACCAAGCAAGAACACTCCCGGACTCCAACTGCTTTTGCCACGCAGAGCGTCTCCAGCCGCTTCCAACCGCTCAACAGCGGCATCATATTTATCGGAGAGAACATCGCTTACGTCATCTACCCGGTCCTTGAGCTGATCGCCGATTTCCGCCCGAACTTTGGGTTCGGTGAGTAGCAGACCCAGTTTCATCGCCACTCGGGCCCAGTCTTTGGCCGCCTTACCGACTTTCGCATTTCCCATTTCGTCACCTCCCGGTGTCTCTTCAAAAGTATGGGCCGCGGTGCGCGACGGCCATCCGTTGACTTATGTAGGAATAAGTCGCATTTCCTGTATAGGCTAACGCAGTACCCTCAAAAAGCACAGGGAAGTTTTGACTTCCCTGTGCAAAGTTCGTCTCCAATTCTGCTCAGCTCGCTTTGCGAGGTTGTTCTCGCACGACGACCTCTTTGTCGCGGGCGTCGGCAGCGTGAGTATCGCTGCGCATCCAGTCATCCACCTGTTTTTGAGCCTCTTCCTTTGCAATTCCGTACTGCTCCTGGATCTTTCCCACGAGTTGATCACTTCGTCCATTAATGACGTTCACATCATCATCGGTCAATTTGCCCCAGCGCTCTTTTACGGAACCCTTCATCTGCTTCCACTTACCTTGCAGTTGGTCGGTATTCATGATTCCTCCCGTCAGTTAGCATTTATTACTTCGAGATGCTAGGAAAGTTCGCAAAGAAATGCGATCCAGTGTTTGCTGTAATCGCCCCGAAAAGATCATCCACGGGGCTGTGTAGAGGTGCGGGACGGCCTAATCCGCCGTTTTTACAGCGATTCTTCCCACTTCCTAAGGGCAAGACCTGATGGTGTAAAGAATTTCTTAACCATACTGTGACAATGACATTGATAACGAACATCGTTTCGCGAAAACAAGAGGGCCGACATGAAAAGCCACAATTTGAGACGGGTGACAGACCGGGAAGCGTTGGATGCCAAGTTGGCGCGCTCGGCGCAGAAAGGCGAAGAAGCGGCTTTTGCTGAACTCTTCAACACCTATAAATCTCAGGTTTATGCTCTTTGTCTCGGCGCCACCCATAATTCAGCGGAAGCGGAAGAGTTAACTCTGAAAGCTTTTCTACAGGTGTTCCGCAGGCTATCGATTTCGCGCGGTGAGTTAGCTGTCTCTGATTGGCTCTTTCAAATCGCGGCGACAACCGTGGTGTTGCACTCTCGCAAAAGCAAACTGCAGCGGCCCCCGATCAGTGATGCGCTCCTCGATCCCTTGGCTGCCCGGCTCAATCTGGAGGCTGCTGGTGGGGGCGGAGTTCCAGTTTCTGTGTAGCTTCCGTGGCCTTAATTTCCGTAGTCTCTCTAAATATGGATGGAGCCATCGCCAAGTTTTGGCAAGCTGCGGACCACATGGTGGATACCGTGGTGGGCCGTCTCCCCGCTCTAATTATCGCTGCCATTATTTTCGTTCTGTTTTACTTGTTCAGCTTCCTGGTCAGCAGCCTGATTGGCCGTGCTGTCCCGGCTCATCGGCAGAACCTTGGCGTGGTCTTTGCGCGCCTGACGGGCTGGGCTACGGTCCTCATCGGTTTTCTGCGAAGATTTCCAGGCAGGATTTCTGCATGAATCGTATTTCCCGACCGGGCAACGGTATAGCTGGTTCATTTCGCCGCTGAGCAAATTGGGCAACAGGCGTCCCGCGGCACGGCATCCTACACCTCGTTGTAGAAAAATCCGTAAACGAGGAGTACCCCCAGTGAAATTCTTCTCCGCAAACCTTGATAGTCTGCGCAAACTTTACTTTGACCAACTTGAACATCTTTATTCCGCCGAAAGGCAAATCACCAAAGCTCTGCCAAAGATGATCGAAGCCGCTCGCGATCCTCAACTGAAAAACGCCTTGCAAACTCATCTCGAGGAAACCAATGGGCACGTATCACGGCTGGAGCAAATTCTCAGCCGGGGTAAGAATTCAGTTGATTCGAAGAAGAGCAAGGGCATCGCCGCCCTCATTACAGAAGGCGAAGACGTAATCCAGGATGCAACCGACGATTTAGTTCGGGATGCGGGCATTATCGCTGCCGCACAGAAAGTGGAGCACTACGAAATTGCCGCCTATGGGTCGGTGCGGACGTTCGCCGAGATTCTGGGGAGTGACAGTGACTCCAGCCTTTTAGGCCAGACTCTAAGCGAAGAAAAACATGCGGACGCGGTTCTAACCGGCATCGCCGATACGGCAAATACCAGGGCAGACAAAGCTGCGTAACATAGCGGAGGGTGCGGCTTTTCTCCAGTGCATAATCGAGCCGCACCCGATAGTTTTTTGTCGATTCTTGCCGGAAGTGTCGCCGCGGGTGTTACGCCGCCTTGTTTTCGTTGCACAATTGCTGATAATGCTCCCGCCCGCGCTCATAGCCGCGAGAGAATGGCCCGGAAACATCAATCCCCGGATATTGGCGTTCCAATTCTTCGATTTTTACCGACATCTCGGATAGGGTCTGGTCGTATTCCTTGCAGCGGGTACGAGCGTGAAGGGCGGACTCAAAGCCCATGCGGTAGAATTTTTCGTCGTCGCTTAAACTCTTGCCGAGAGTCGCATAGTGCTCTTTCTCGACATCGCGCAGACCAATCCACCATTGTTCGCGGGCAGCATCGACCGATTCTGCGCCGGCGGCGTTCAAAATCTCGCGAAGATGAGCGGCGGTCTCATCGTCTGGCACAAGCGCGACCACAACGCTGCGTCCCCGCCGGAGCGCATCCTCGTAGAGAAAAATCTCATCTTCAGGAAGACCTTCCGTCATGGAATTTTCTAGTTTGCCACCGGTGAGAGCTCCGATCTCTCCTCCCGCCGCCGCCAGGATCGCCCCTCCCAGCAACCCTATCGCTGTGATGGGCCCGACGCCGGGAATGATGGCAGCCACAATCAACGGGCCCGCAGACAACCCGGTTGCCGCTCCCAACAGGGCTCCAATCGCTTTGCCCATTCCGGGCTGTTCAGCTGCCACGGTGGGAACGGAGGCCAACTTGGTATCGATATCATGAGGGGTTAGCAGCGTCAGTCGCCCCTCAGGAACTCCGGCAGATCGTATTGCTTGCAGCGCATGTTCCGCTTCTGACCGCGAACCAAAGACTCCAGTCACTGTTTTCATGGGGAACGAGCCCTCCTTTATATTTCAGATTACCCGCTTTTCTGACAGCCTGCATCGAAGTGCCGGAGGTGTTGGAATGATTCGAAAGTTAAGCTCCGGCCAATATCGCCTATACTCTCGCAAGAAAAATCCTAAAACCGGGCGCCGCCGCAATCTCGGAACTTTTGCCAGTAGAAAGGCTGCGGAAGCTCACGAGCGCGCCGTACAGTACTTCAAGCATAAATAAAAAGAGCAGGCCGCCTTGCAGCGGCCTGCACTGTCAATCGGATCGAGAAAAGGCAGTCCGCTAGGCTACAGGCGGCCAGCCAGAAGAAGCACGATCAAAACCAGAACGACCAGACCCAGCCCGCCGCTCGGATAATACCCCCAACCGCTGCTGTAGGGCCAGGTGGGAAGAGCCCCCACTAAAAGCAGAACTAAGACAATCAACAGAATGGTTCCCATCAGTTTATTCCTCCGTTTTTTCCTGCCAGATTTGACTCATTGCACTGCGTCTAGCGCGATGCGACTAGTCCCGCCGAAGGCTTGTCGGTTCTGCTGGCTTGCGCGGCTTGACCAGAGTACTTCTTTACAGTTGCGAGAAAATGGTGCGTTCCGGCTGGTGGATGGACCTTCCCACTGAGAATGGCTCCAAAAGGGACCATTCTGCCATACAGGAGTTGAGTTTCGTCTTTATCCTGAGTAACGACCGAACCGCTGAGATCGATTCCGGCAAATACCCCCCGTGCCCGGGAATAGGTCAGAACTTCAGCTTTCATCTTCCAATCGGTATCGGCTCCCGCGTCCCGGCCCACTGGCCCGGCCGCCGCCGAGGCGTCAGCGCCAAGTTTGAACTTGCTGGAAAGCAGATGCTGCATTCCGCGGTCATTCGTAATCACCATTACCAAGTCAACCGCCTCGCCGCCCAGCTGCAGACCCCAGCTTCCTCCAGTCACCGTGATGGGCGCAGGAGCGCTCCAGCCATTGGCGGTTCTGCAAGTGGCCACGCCTTTGCCGTGGCTTCCTCCGAAGCCAATTGCGATTCTTACCATGGACGGAACCACGGCGATACATTTCGCGTCGGACATAACCTTGTCAGGAATCGCTTTGTCGGGGGTGGACATGATTTCGCTTAAAACATTTGCAGATTTGTCAATGCGCTGATGGATGTCGGTTTGATCTTTGGCGTCGTCCGCAGCCCAGCTTTGGGTCGCCAGCACCATAATTACGGCCGCCATCAGCACCACACTACCGTTGATCAGTCGTTGAAGCTTCATTAGCAGAACTCCTCTCAAGTCGTTATGTCGCCAGCTAAGATGTCCTTTGGGCTTTCACCGTTGCTGCTTAACGCAGTCGACTCTAACCTTGCGATGGTACGTACGCTATCGAGCGTAATCTGTAAATGTGAGGCCGTAATACGGCACCCCCCGAATCTCAGATTTGTTTGCCGGATAGCCCCTAGAGGATTGCCGTGGTCCGAATGAGTGCTGATGGAGACTGGCGTTGGTGGCAAGAGCGGGCCCGATACAAAGAACGCTGTAGTAGGTAGCGGTCAGCAACTCGATGAGGAGGAGGCAGAAGCTGAAACTGCGACTGCAGGATCATAAATCACGATGTTTGTAAGGACTCGGCGGCTGCTCGTGGTTTTCGAGTTCTGCCCTACGCGCGTCCAAGCGCTTCAACAGACGTTCGATAAGATCAGAGAAACGTCTCGGATCCTCTTCGCTGGATACTAATCTGGCAATTCTGAACCACTCTTGGGTAGTTTCGCTCATAGCATTCGTCATGCACGAGCAGTGCCAAAATAACGCGCGCCATCTCTTCTCCATCGTCACAAGAAGTTAGAAGGCGCTGTCCCCGATTTCCCCCTCCAACACTCAAGTGATGGCCGTAGAGAGATTTTGCATAGGCGGCCAAACAGTGAACGAGAGTTCTTCTACCGTTTTTGCCGCGAACGTAAGATAGGCCGCGCTTCAATCCAGGGCTCAGATCATTCGCCTCAATGGCCGTGCGAACAGGCTGTGGACTCTGCGCCAATTCGCTGTTCGGGTTATCCGTTGAATTCTTAGGACGCTTGGGCATAGCGTTTCCTGCCAACATGAGTCGAGTCATGAAGCATCGGTTGGGCCGGATAACGACGGATGTCGCTTCGGAACATGCTCCGCCTGCAGCAGCAACGCCTTCTGTTTGCGGTAAACGTTGATGACAGCCATCGTCCAGAAAGGCACCAGATCAACGCCAGGCACCAGCTTGGCAAAAAAAGACGGGAGAAATTCCCAATGCCAGCCAAGGAGATAAACCAAAATGGCGGCGATACCGAAATCGAGCGCATCGTCGACAGGCGATAACGCGCCTTCGAAAAATAACGGATAGATGACAATTTGAATTGCATCGGCGGCGATCGCGAGGACCATCGCGGCCATAAAACTTGATCCCGGAAGAATCTCAATATCGTCAGTCATGGGATGCCTTCTTATGCCTCGAAACGATCTGGTGGCTTCCAGAATAGATGGTTTTGCATTGCAGAAGGTTTCGGTACGTTTTGCACCTGACCTTCCCCAGCTTTCGTTCATGCAAGAATACGACAAGTTTCTTGTGCTCCCCGTTCGGTTTGAACCGCGATGGGGAGTTCGAGACACCGAAGTCGGATCATCCGCTTCGAGCCGATTGAAGACGCCAAGGGGGCGGAGCGCCACCACGGCAAATGTCGTGCCAAGCGGACAAGTTGATCATTCACTGAATGGTAAAGTGTGGTATGCCGTGGCGAACGTCAGACACCGGGAGTTTCAAATAAAGGGAGTTGAACATGCGAAAGATTATTGGCGCTGCGTTTGTGTCGCTCGATGGTGTGATGCAGGCGCCGGGCGGAACAACCGAGGATCCGACCGGTGGGTTTAAGTATAGCGGATGGCTGCCGCCCTATGCCGATGAAGCCAGCGGGAAGGCGGTCGGCGAGCTGTTCAATCGTCCATTCGATCTGCTGCTGGGGCGGCGGACCTACGACATCTTCGCCGCTTTCTGGCCCTACGCTGAGGGCAGCGGGAAGCCGATGGGCGAGATGTTCGACCGGGTGCGAAAGTATGTCGTCACGCGCGGCGAAAAACCGCTGACTTGGCAAAACAGCGAGCGAGTCACAAGCATTGAAGCCGTTGCTCGGGTCAAGAACGGCGATGGACCCGATCTGATTATTCAAGGCAGCAGTACGCTCTATCCGCAGTTGCTCGCTGCAGGCCTGATCGATCGATTGATCCTGATGACGTTTTCGGTGGTGCTCGGCAGCGGGAAGCGGCTGTTCGGCGGGGGCACTCCAAGCGGCGCGATGCGCATGGTTGACCACATGGTGTCGTCACGAGGCACTATAGTGGCCAGCTATGAGCCTGCCGGCACAGTTGAGACCGGAAGCTTCGCGAGCCCAAAACCAAGTGAAGCGGAAATTGCGCGTCGAAAGGCGATGGCGGACGGGACTTGGTGAACCTTGCACTGGTTAGCGCACTATATCGCGGCTTGCCCGAGTCTCTCTTGGGAAGTCTAGGGCAGGATTTCATGATATAACTTCACTTTGAAAGTGTCGGCCAGGGCCGGCCGTAGATCATTGAAGAAATGCGTGACGTAGGGCGTAGCGCAATGCTCATCAAAAACCGTCCTGTTCTTCCATTTTTCGATATAGGTAACCCTGCGCGGATCATCAATGCAGTGGTTTAGCTCGTAGCGGAGGCAGCCCGGCTCTTGATGGGTCGGTTGCATCAGGGGATGCAGGGCGCCGATTAGCTCGTCGATCTTGCCCTCCTTCGCGTAAAATTCCGCCACGCAGATAATTTGCACCTCATCGATTTTAGGCATCCTCAGCTCCTATTTCGGGCATGATAGCCCATGTGCAATCCTGTAACGATTGCCTCTTCTTTTTTGCCTCCCAGCGGCGCGAAGCTTTCAAAGATCGAACCACCGGCGCGCATGGCAGGGCGGTATGCTCATTCGTAATTGGCCGGATCCGGCAGCACAACTTGCTTGCGAAATCCCCGGGTATGTGCGGCCAACACGAAAAGTCCGATGCCAAACCAGATGCCGCCCCCGATTTTGGCTGGCGTACCCAATCCCAACCATATGATGGTGCAGAATAGAAATCCCAATCCCGGTAAAACAATGTCCGCCAACAACTCTCGTGTATATCCGTCCCGGCGCCGAACCCCGAATTGCCAGATCACGGCGAAATTTACACCCATGAATCCGAGAAAAGCTCCAAAATTTAGGATCTCGGCTGTCAATTCATAACTCATCGCAAGTGCACCAACAAACGCCACTATTCCGATGAGCCAAATATTACGGTTTGGGGTGTTGCGCACCGGATGTAAGTGCGCGAAGAATCGCTTTGGAATCACATCATCACGGCCCATGCCAAACAGAAGCCGCGCAGCCCCGACTTGGGTTGCGATGCCCGACCCTATGTTGGCAATTACTAACAGCAGGGCTACCGCCTGAAACAGTAGCAGGCCCCCCACCCGGGCGGTCACTTCGATGAATGCTGTCTCGATGTTTGTGAAGGTCTGGTAATCCGGCCATACCAGTTGACCCAGGTAAACCATTAACCCGCCAAACACGCCGGTGAATACGATGACAAGGACGGCTGCCAGCATGACGTTGCGGCGCGGATTTTTTACATCCTCGGCAAGCGTCGTCACGGCATCGAAACCAAGGTATGTCAACGCGGCGAATGAGGTTGCATGCGCGATGTCGCGAACATTGAAGGTCGCGGGATTGTAAAATGGCCTCACGGAGAACAATCCACTAACTCCCTGGTGTCCAAGAAGATAACGAATTGCGAGCACAATGTACGCCACCAATACCACAAACATGAATGCGCAGAGCACCTCGTTGGTGCGCGCCGTGGAGCGTATACCGAGCAAGTTGAGCCAAGTGATCCCGATCGCGAACATTGCCGCGCACAGCGCGTAGGGTAGCGCCGGAACCGCACGTTGCAGCGCGAGACTGCCATAAATCACGCAAAATAAGGGACTCACCACGTAACACAGCAGCATGGCCCAACCGGCGACGAAGCCAAAATAGGGATGCAAGCTTCGGCCCACATAGGTGTACGCGGACCCTGCCGACGGATACAAAGCTGCCATGCGTCCGTAGCTGATCGCCGTCAGCACCATTGCCACCATCCCGGCCAGAATCGTGACCACCGCATGCCCGTGCGATTGAACTTCCGCGACCCCATAAACTGTCGCCGGTGCGCTCGGAGTAACCGCGACGATACCGTAAATAATCAGATCCCAGAGCAAGAGAACGCGCTTCAGGTGCGGTTCACCGCCCTTGCTCACCCCCTTCGTTGTCGAGACATTGGTCAAGCGCCCTTGCCGCCCCTGGCAGCGGGACCGGACCACAACGGAAGACCATCCGTTGCAACATCAAATGCCTCGATTTGACCGAGTTCATATTCGGTGACGTAAATCCTCTTGCTGTGCAATGCAAAAGCCACATTCGTGGGCAGTTTTCCTGCGGTCGAAATTCGCTCCACGACCCCTCCATGCGCGCCCAGGACAGTGATGTCCCCCTGTCCGAAAACGGCTACATAGAGGAGGCCATTGGTCCCGAATGCCATCCCATCCGGCCCCTTCCATCCGGGCGGAGCATCCTGCCGGATCACATTTCCAAAAAGAATCCGTGGGCCGGCAATTTCGCCGTCGCGCCGATCATACCGGTAGATATTTCCCGTCATCGTCTCGTTCGCGTACAGCAAGAGGTCCGAACCGATGGCAATTCCATTGGTGAACTTGATGCCATTATCAAGTTTTTTCACCTTTCCCGTTTCGACGTCAATGCGATACACGCGACCGTCGTACCTGACGTTCAGGTAATCCCCGCGAATTTGGTTATTAGGCGCGAAATCATCAATGAGAACGCCGGAGTCGGTAAGATAAAGACCACCGTCGGGCCCGAAACAGAGATCATTCGGAAATAGAAAGGCTTCACCGTCGCACCCGGTCGCAACCACTTCGGCCTTGCCGTCCATCGTGAGCCGGACCAACGATGGCGTCTTTGATTCCGCGACCCAGATGACTCCATCCGCATCGACCGCCAAACCATTCGGTCGACCGGTCTTCTTAATGATGTGCTTGTTCTGACCGTCCGCGCTGATGTGAGTCACGCAGCCGCGCTGCCCTCCGCCTTCCACGATGAGCCAAGTTCCATCGGGCAAAGCGACCGGACCCTCCGGGGCGCTTAAACCAGTGGCAAAAATCATGGGTCTCCATCAAGAACGCCGAGCGGTGGGATGACCCGCTGATGCTCAGAATCCTACGAGTTCGGAGCTGCGGCTATAACAAAGCTCTGAAAGACTTTTGGAATCCCACAAACCTTAGGGCCCGCGAGTCTCGCGCGCGAATACTGCCGCCATCACTTCAAATGGATCAAGTTTACGGACGACTTTGAACACGGCTCCGCTCTTCTCAGCCCTTTCGGAGCCGTTTGGCTGGGTTGAGGACAGGCTAGAAAAAGACGCCTTTTGGAGGTTGTAGCGGCGAGGGTCCAATTCGAAAGTGGCACTCGCGGATTTGTCGGTATCATTCGTAAGGATGATAGCCACCTCATCCTGGATTTCATACACTTTCCCAAATGCCCCGGTTAGCTTGAGACCAAGATCATCCTTGAATGTTCCCTCGACAAAGAATCGCGCAGTTTTTTCGCGAAAGGCAGCCAGACGAGATACATGCTGCGCAAACTCTGGAAAGTCGCTTAGCCGTTTTCCGTTCTCCAGACCTTTCGCGATGATCGCAAGGTGAAGTCCTAATACAAAGTACTTGTTCGCCAGTCCAGGGTCGACATCAACCGCACAGGCAAGAATCGTCCATGGCAACGTGTAACGAAGGACTTCCGGGTTGGAAGGTGTCCTCCACACCCAGCCTGCATCGACAACGCGGCTCGCCAAAACCTCACATCCCTCCCCAATCAATACTGCGCCAGGATTGTTCTTGCGCATGGCCTCCTTCAACGATTTCAAGAAGCTGTGGGAGGCTATGCAGGGCGCGCTCACATCCGAATGTGCATGTGCGGGACTGAAACACAGATTGCTCTCCACCGCCTGGTCATAGAACATCAGCGAATAGCCGGCCCTACTCAGCACTTCCGAGATGTTGTGGATTGCGAAATCCTGCCAATCCTTCACCGCGCTGCACATGATGTAGTCCAGGTGTCCGAAGAAGGGCTGTTGATTACTCCATTGACAGGCTCCCAAATGTTGATGATCCCATGATTCCGCCTGCGGATCGCCAGATTCTCTGCGCAACACCCATTTTTCCGCCATCTGGCGAAGCTCCGGCCTCAGGGTGTCCTTATTCCACAAACGCTGAGAGAAAATGATGCCAGTACTTACCCCCAGGGAACTTGCCTTTTCATTTGCCGCTTTAAGTCTGGCAAGACCTCCCCATTGCGAGGTGAAAAGCCCCAAGCGTGGCGGGTCCACGGAAAGATCATCATCTTCCAGCACGTTTGGGTAATAGTCGCCGAAGTTCCACATCACCAAGTGCCGAAGCCCGTACTTCCGAATGTCCTCAGCAAGATCCGCAATTTCTCCGAAGTCACGGCCGGCGAAAAAGCTGTTAAAGGAGGCAAATGCCTTTTTGAATTCGAGCGGCGTATCGGGCTTGTGATACCAGCCTTCCAGACTGGAGCGGTACTTGTCCGCTGCGACATGCCAATCTCCGCGGTGAAGGCTAAGAACTATCTCAGGACTACGCCACGATCCTCCGGCACCGAGATAGCAGGGGAGGGCCCAGGCGAAGCCAAGAATCGGATTCTTTTCATCGCCAAAATTCTGAATCATGAGCATGTGATAAGTGCCCTCGCGGCATAGGCTGGCCAGGTAAAGTCCCTCTTCCGTGCCTCCGTGATTCATCCAGGGCATTGTCAGGCCGTATCCGTCAGGCCATTTCGGCATCCCGAATACGTAAGGATATTCTTCCCAATTGCCGTCAAGCCGGTATTCACTGATGTCCTTCAGTGATCGAATCATGTTTGGCGCGACGAAGGTATCTGCCTGTTCGTTTTCGATAATGCCCACGCCCGAGATCCAAGGAAAGAAGATTTCTCTGATTCGATAGGCCGAATGATTGTTCACTTCCAGTTGCAGGATGGCTTCATCGGAATCGTTGGGCAGATGAATGCTGAAGCTGAGCTCAATCTCGAATTTTCCGACTTCCGATTGCAAAGAGGAATAGCGGACTGCCATCGTCTGACCGCTGGCGTCCGCCCGTTTCGTGATTGTGGGCCTAGCCTGTTTCCAGGAATCAAGTGAATTCGCTGAGTAGTCGGCGTTGTAGCCAGTCACCCGCTTTGAAAAAGGCACATTCAGCCGGAAGATCCTGGCCCATTCTTTGGCGGCAATGTATTGCTTTCCACTGCGCTTATGGCACAGACCGTTGATGTCGCCAGTTTCACGATTTAGTTCGATGCGGACCAAGTCGTTTTCCACAATCGCGTTATCCAGCGTTCTTTCGCCCGCATGGCCCGCGGCGAGCACGCCACTGCTCCGCCCTAACCGATTTTCTGCATCGGTTGGCTGCGGCGCCGGTGCTCGTGCGACGAGCAACCCGGTTCCCGCAAGCACCGAATTTTTCATGAATCGGCGACGCGTCGGCTCTGGCGCTTTATCCACGGAACCCCCTAGGGGCGGTATTATTTTGCCAACAGACTTCCGGACCAATGACTGCGGCAATACTTCACCGAGCTGGTAATGTTTTCGAGCACGGTTTTGTCCGCAAGCTCAAACGGATAAATAATTTCCAAGAATGCCGGAACGTCGTCCAGGGCTGCCGCTCGCACATCGCTCGCGAAGCCGGCCAAATCGAACAAGCCGCGGCTATCCGGCCAACCCCAATGCGAGTCACTCTGGAAATCGGTGTTCTGCAGGTGGAAGGCACCGATCGAGTGACCGAGTCCGTTGAGCCACTGCGGCATTCGCGCGGCCGGTCCGTACAGCGGTTGATACAAGGCGTGGCCTACATCCACCAGAAGTTTCACCGGAATTGCACAGCGGCCCTCGAGATCCGTCAGGAACTTCTTTGCTTGCCCGACAGTATGCGGAACCTCGCGCGGCAGTGGTGTGCACTCCACCTGGAAGCGCTCTAACCCGGCAGCTTTCGCTAACTGTGATAACTTGACCACCGCATCCAGTAATTCTTCGTAGCGTTGTTCGCGTTTCCTGTGATCGGAAGCGTCGGCCACGCTCATGCCGCCCAGCGGACCTCCTGAAGCTTTCGCTCCCACCCCGGCAGCTACGGCGAAAGCGCGCTTCCACCATTCCAGCGAGGCACGGCGCCCGGCGGCATCCGGGTGCAGCAGGCCGTCGAAACAGTAATTGGCCAGGCCGCTGAATGCGCTCTCGATTTCGAGCCCCCAATCGTTGGCCGCTTTTCTCACCTCCGCAGCCATGGGCTGGAGCGCCAAGTCTGGCCACCACGGATCGAGCAGGTCATAGGTAAACTGCACCAATTCCAGGCCGAGCGTCTCACGAACCATTTGAGCCCAGACCGGAGGTTCCACCCAGCGCTTCACCGCAAAGCTGAGATTGATTCCTAGGTTCATAAAATTGGCCTTGATTGCCTCACTCCAGATTTGTGTGCCGCGCGCGCATCTCGTCCGGCGACTGCCCCATTTTTTCGCGCAGCAGAATGGAAATCACATCGAAGAAAACGAGTTGCGCGGCTTCGTAGAGGCTCCCCATGGGCAGTAGACTTCGCGACGGGGTGGAGTGATTCGCCATGGTTTGCGCCGGTAGATAGATCACGACGTCAGCATTCCGCGCAGCCGCTCCAGTGGGCTGAGCGGTCACGACCATGGTTCGAGCCCCGGCCTCCCGAGCCACGCTGAGCAAGGCGAGCACCGTTGAGAATGATCCCGGGCCTGCGCTTACCAGAAGCAGGTCGCCCTGGCTGATTGGGGGTGTGGTCATGTCGCCAACTACGTGCGCATTTAGCCCAAGGTGCATGAGACGCATGCAAAGTGCCTTCATCATCAAGCCTTCGCGTCCGACGCCGTAGCAGGCGATGCGACGTGCTTTCAAGATTTCGTTACACATGTGCTCGCCGAGATCATCGGGTACATTACCGAGCACGGCGTCAATCTCCAGGAAAGCCCGGTGAGTCATAGCCCGAACGGTTCGAGCCATATGATCGTTCTTATCCGTCGGCGTTTTCACACTTACGAGTCTGCCTATTCCGGCCTTACTAATATCTTTATGTGCTTGTCCTTTTCGTGGAGCAGCCCGTGATAACCCTTACCAACAAGCTCGTCGAGGCCGATGTAATCGGTGATGAGCAATTCGCCGCGAAAACTCGAATCGGACATCATGCGGACGGCCTCGTCGTAGAAGCCGTAGCCGCTCATACTCCCCGAAATGGTTTTCTCGCGAAAAACTACATCGGTGAGGTCGATAGCCGCCGGCTTCTCAAACACTCCCATAATCACCAGCCGGCCACGCGTGCGTGCAAGTTTGGCGGCCGGCAGAGCCGACGAAGGCTGGCCAGCGCATTCCATGACGAGGTCAAAACCCTCACCTTCCGTTATTTCGAGCGCGCGTTTCTCAGGATTTTCACGCATGGGATCGATCACCAGGTCGGCGCCGCACAGCTTCGCTGCCTCAATCCGCCGCTCAGACGTCTCCACTGCTACCACGCGTTTGACCCCACGCGCGCGCGCAGCCATCAGCGCCATGAGGCCGATTGGTCCGGCCCCGACAATCGCCACATTGTCTTCCGGTCCCGGGGTCCCCTGGGCAACCGCTCGCACCGCCGCGGAGAACGGTTCGACTAGCGCCCCGATCTCGTCGCTAATGGCATCCGTCAGGTGGTAGCACTGGTAGGCATTCAGGTTCAGCCGCTCCGCAAGCGCTCCGCCCGTCCACGATGTGCCCAGGAAAGCCACTCGATCGCATTGCGCCATCGAGCCACTCCGGCACCAACGGCATTCTCCGCAGCCAATGATCGGACACGCCACGACGCGGTCACCCGCGGCGAAGTTCTTCACTCCTTCGCCCACCGCCGTAACTTCACCCGACATCTCATGGCCAATGATGACCGGCGCCTGCACCCTCGTGAGCGGATGCGGCCGGTCGAGAGGGATGTAGAGCGGGCCGCCGGTGTATTCGTGCAGATCGGTTCCACAAATGCCGCACCATGACACCTTGACTTGTATCTGCCCAGGCGGCGGCGCTGGCGGCCCATAAACCTCTTCTATACGGACATCCTCGCGCCCGTGCCAAACCGCTGCCTTCATGAGATTTTTCTCCCTGGTTGGAGCATCGCGGTCCCCATGAAAGATCTTCCGGTTGCTTCTAAACCGCTGTCAGTCCGCCATCACAGGTGTACAACCCCCCGGTGCAGTAGGAGGATTCTTCCGAGGCAAGAAATACCGCCAGTCCTTCAATGTCCGCCGGTGTGCCCAGACGCCCAAGCGGCACCGCTTCCCGGTACTCTTCCCGCTTTTTGTCATCCAGCAGCACATAATCATTCATCGGTGTATCCATCGTCCCGGGAATCACTGCATTCACCCGAATGCCATCGCGGGCATAGCCTGCTGCCATAACGCGGGTAAGCCCGAAAATAGCCGCCTTGCTTGTGCTGTAGGCCGTCAACTGCGGCGCACATCCAATCAAGCCGGTTGGAGAGCAAAGATTAATGATGGAACCGCCCCCTTGTTTGAGCATCGATGGGATTACATGTTTTGCGAACAGAAATGCACCCCGCAGGTTCACATTCATGGTTCGATCCCACGCTTCTAGAGTAAGTTCATGGGCACGCGCATCGCGGTCATGGAAGAGAACCGCCGCGTTGTTGTAAAGCACGTCGATCCGCTTGAACTCGTCCAAGGCAGCTTGTACGACGCTTACCACTGCGGACTCCTCGGCTACGTCCGCCTGCACAAAGATTCCGCAGCCCCCCTCTCTGCGAATCTGCTCCACCGCGGCTCGACCCTCTTCAACCTTCAAATCCACCACCACTACGGCCGACCCTTCACGTGCAAAACGAATGGCGACAGCACGTCCGAGACCCACAGCTGATCCTGTGACAAGCGCTACTTTTCCTGAAAGTCGCATGCATTCCTTCCTGCGTAAATCTTCACGGCGTCCCGAAAGCGCTAATGAAACCATTTTTGCCAAACGCAGTCTAATCGAGGGGTATATTCCGCCTCTCTGATAATTAAGCAAACTTTTGTTGAATCAGCACGATTACCTCGCACAATTCGTTCTGTTTTTCCTTACCTCGCCGCAGGGATATGGATCGACGTGGCAAACAAAATATCATGTGACCATACGGCCTATTGATATATCAGACTCGACCTGCGATTGTATCTCTAAAATGAAACCGGCGACCGATCCCGAAACCGCACGCAACAGAAATAAGTGGCTGGTGCTTGGTTTCGCTTTTTCAGCCACGGTGATTAACTATCTCGATCGGCAAACTCTCTCAGTAACGGCGCCAGTCCTACTGGAAAAGTTTCATATCGGGGCGGAAACCTATTCGCGCATCATCTTCGCTTTCATGTTGGCTTATACGCTGATGAATGGCGTCTCCGGCCGCCTGCTGGATCGCCTTGGAAGCAAGGCTGGCTACGCTTTGGTTACTGCGTGGTGGTCGGCCGCTGAAATGTTGCATGCTCTTTCCGCTGGGGCTCTGAGTCTAGGGATATTCAGATTTTTATTAGGCGCAGGAGAGGCCGGCAACTATCCCGCCGGGGTGAAACTGATTGCGGAGTGGTTCCCGCCGGAGGAACGTTCCTTCGCGTCGGGTGTCTTCAACAGCGGGGCATCCATCGGCGCGATTCTCGCTCCTCCATTGCTGGCCTGGGTTTTACTGAGCACCGGGTGGAGAACAGCTTTTGTCGTGATCGGCCTGCTGGGCTTTGTGTGGCTGGCGGCATGGCTCCTCTTCTATCGCCAACCCTACGCTCTGCGCGAGGGGTCAAGCACCGTTCCTCTCCGGACGCTGTTTCGCTCGAGATTCCTTTGGCAGTTCACCCTATCGAAGGTATTTAGTGATCCGGTTTGGTACTTTTACACCTTTTGGTTTCCCCAATACTTGAAGGTGGTTCACGGCTTCTCGATGCGGCAAATCGGAGAGACTGCCTGGATCCCTTTTTTTGCCGCTGCCATCGGCAACCTGGCGGGTGGCGCCGTGTTCCGGGGATTGCTGCTGTTCCAAAGACCTATCGCGACCACGCGGCGAATCGCAATCCTGATACTTTCCTTGCTCATGGTTTCCGCCCTGTTCGTCGGAGGAACCCGGAGCTCCGCGGAATGCATCGCTCTCGTCTCCATCGCGACGTTCGGTTATTCGGGAGCGCTCGCCAATCTTCTGGCCATCCCAGGCGATGTATTTGCAAAGGAAACGGTCGCCTCCATATGGGGTTTCGCCAGCATGGGTTCGGGATTCGGAGCCATGATTTTCAGCCTGGTCACCGGATGGCTGGTCGAATCGTACTCTTTTCAGCCGGCCTTTGTGCTCTTCGGCGGCCTTCCCTTGATTTCAGCTTGGATCGTGTGGACGCTGCCCGAGAAGGCCATCCTTTAATCCAAGCCCTAGACCATGCGCATGGTCATACCACCGTCAATGACGAAGTTTTCGCCAGTGATGAATCTATTTTGGATCAGGGTGACAATAAGCTCGGCAACTTCTTCTGGCTGGCCTTCTCTATGTAGGGGGATGCGATTCTGGATATTATTTTGAACCTGCTCCGGGGTCAGAGAAGCCTGGAACGGCGTCCGGATAATGCCCGGAGAAACGCAGTTGACGCGGATATTTTTGTCGGCGAGTTCGCGCGCCAGACTGCGTGCGAACTGCGGCAATGCGCCTTTTACCACACCATAGGCCAGAGCGCCCGCACAGCCTCGAAGGCCGGCTGCTGATCCCAGCAGGATAATTACTCCCCCGCCTGACTCTTCCATATGCGGCGCCGCGGCCCGCGTGAGGTGAAAGATGGAGTGAATGTGAACCGCGAAAGCATTCATCCAGCTTTCTTCCGAAACCGCGAAGAGTCCACCCGGTACCGCGCCTCCCGCTGAGTGCACCAGAACATCGAGGCGTCCGAATTCATTGACGACCTCCTTCACACAACCGCGGCAAGCTGCCGGATCGGCTACGTCAGCTTTAAGGAATCGAATGGTCGTTCCGTTCGTTTTCAGGCCACTGAAATCGACCGCCTTCTGCGCCGCGCCCCGTCTCGATACGCTTGTGATGAGCGCCCCTCTGCGCGCCAGCGCAAAAGCCGTGGAAGCGCCAATCCCGCTGTTGCCCCCGGTGATCAGGCAGACTTTTCCTTCAAGATCCATGACCTCGCCCACCTTCAAAATGTTCTATGCGCTTTGCAACTTATTTGATATATCAGATGAAGCCAGCACAGGCAAGGCACAGTTTCCGTAATCTCGGCTTCGTAACAAAGGTGGATTGCATCAAATGGGTGGAGCGTGCCAGCTCCGCCGTGCTGATCGCGATGTCAGTACGCAGACTGTAATGTCGTTTTTCGTCTTCCGCTTATGAATCGAAGAGAGTTCCTCGCGTCTACCTCAGCAGCTCTCGCGGCGGCATTGGCCCGTAGCGGTTTCGCGCAATCGGCAGGGTCGTTGCACGGATTCCCCGCCTCCGAATTGAAAAACGACCCTTACATCGAGAGCACACCGATTGCCGGGTACCACTGCGCGCCGGCCAGCGCCTATGAAGCATTTCAGGACATGAAGTTCGGCATTCGGATTCACTGGGGCATCTATTCCATCTGGCATAGAGGCGCGGAATCGTGGCCTTTCCTGGAGATGTCGTTCGAGGACCGCCAGAAGTACAACCATCTCTACCAAACCTGGAACCCGGCCGGCTTCGATGCCGACTCGTGGATGGATACTTTTCGCGACAGTCGGCATGAAGATGTTCGCCTTCACCTACGAAGCATCATGAAGGTTTCTCCATGTTCGACACCCGCGCCCGGGTGCAGAAACCGCGCGAACTGGACGCGCCGTGGTGGACCCAAGATCGAAGCCTGCGACCTGGCCTACTCGATCATGGAGACGCCGTTTCGCCGCGACGTCGTGAAGGAACTTTGCGACGCGGCGCACAAGCGCGATATCAAGATCGATCTCTATTTTTCGCACCCCGACTGGTACGACGCGGACTTCCGGCCTTATGTGGCGCATCCTCTTCAGGTTCCTCCTCTCGCGCAACCTGATGACGCCGCGCGACCTGGAACGCACGCGGCGCACGTACGGGAGCACATCCCGTGATCGTTCCCGATCCGACCGATGCCGAGGTGACCCGCATGATGGGCCAGGCATCGCGCACAACTCGTCGAACTGCTGACCAACTACGGCAAAATCGACATGGTTTGTCTGGACATGTGGCTCGGCCCGCGGGTTTGGCCCGAACTGCGTAAGACCGTGCATGAAGCTGCGCGAACTGCAGCCCAACGTCATGCTTGCGCGATCGCGGCATCGGGAATCTATGGCGACTACTACACTCCCGAGCGCGTGGTTCCCGGAGCAACTGTGCGCATTCGGATAAGCCGTGGTTCTCCATCGATCCCCTCGGCACGGACTTCTCCTATGAGCCCGACGCGGCGAAGTACAAAGGCACGGAATGGATCGTGCCAAATCTGGCCGACACGGTCGCGAAGGGCGGCGGACTGATGATCGGAGTCGGGCCCAGCGCTCACGGCGAGTTTCACCCTGAAGCAATCCGCCAGATGAAGGCTACCGGGGCATGGCTGAGAGTGAACGGCGAGGCGATCTATGCGACGCGCGCACGCAAGGGATCGGACTGGCGCGAGGGTGATTCGGTTCGCTACACCCGGTCGAAAGACCGCCGATTCACTTACGCTATCCTTTCTGAGTGGCCGGGCGCCCAGGTGACGCTGCAGTCGGTCCGGCCAAAGCCCAACTCTGAGGTGAGTCTTCTGGGTTCGAACGCAGTGCTGCAGTGGAAGTTCGATTCGGATCGGGGAACGACGATCATGTTCCCCGAGAATCTACGGCAACCTGGCAACCGCCCCTGTAAATATGCCTGGAGCCTGAAGATTCAGGCTACCAAAGCATAGGTCGCCCGAGAAAGAACTAAGACCCAGAACCCGACGCGTTCAGCAACAGCACCCAGTCGCTGTCGCCTTCTTGGTTTTTTCCCGGCGGCGTAAATTGCTGCGTTCCCTGGTTCGCGAATGGTCCGCCGGAGATCGTCTTATAGGTTCCGTTTGTCGGATCAAACCAGGCAGCTTGGGCGGATCTTTTGAGAGTTGCCATCTCAATTGTGATAGTGCGAGCAGTTGGCAGGTAAGCAACCACAAAAGCGCCATCGGGGGTTTTGGCAGCGGTGCAATAGTCGCTATTGCTCACCCTAAGCTGCAGGTCGCCGTAGGTTCCAAATCCAGCGCTGATTACCGCATGGTCCTGGTCTGGAACCAAATCGTACCAGGGCAGAGAAGAAAAAAAATCCTTCCAAATCGTGAGTTGAGCAACCCCCTCAGTATCCAGGTAGTGCTTCCATCCGGATGCGAATGACCAGGTATAAAAGTTTCCGTAAAACTGCCCCATGCCGCCTGTCAACATCGTCCAATACTCTTCGCGCCGAAGCGTTGCGGGCGTACCGTAGTCCTGAGGGTGGCCTACATTTTCTTGATCATAGTGCGCCTCTAGCAGATACACCGGGGCCACTGGCTTCTGGTTGTAACTGTGCAGCATTTGAATGTAAGTTGGCGAATAGGTGTAAGTGCCGTTCAGATCGATGAGCGGCACCCACCTCGCATCGTCGAACGAAGAACTTGTATCGTAGTTCAGCTCCACGGTTTGCAGCTGATCAGGGTCAACCGATCGAATTCCTTTCGCGATTGCTTGTTCCAGCGCGTCATCCTTAGGATCTTTCCAGGTTACGAAATCATTGCCACTAATCCAGGCTACATTGGAAAACCGCTTATAACGATTGCCGAGGTATTGTCCAAAGGCATTCGCGGCTTGGAGACCATTGTTGCGTAAAGTCGGAAGCCATCCATTAGTTTCCATGGGGTCAAGAAAGACCAATATACCATGCCTTTCGGCCGACATAACAATGTGGTCGAGACGGGTAAAGTACGCCTCGCTTGGCTTACAGAGATTGTAGTGTTCATAATCGGTTGCTCCGGAAACATACCCCGTGAAGGGAAGAATTCCATCAACTGTGTGACTGTCTTCGTTATCGGGAAAGTCGTGGCCTGCGCACGTCACATCGATCCATCCCATCGCATTGAAGCCATGCGCCTGGCGATCGGCGAAGTAGCTATCGGCCTCTTCCTCGGTCAACTGCGACATCAATCCCTGCGGACTATCCCCAACCATCAGAAATGGCATGTTATTTTGATCCACCAGATAGCGGTGGTTCGCGCTGACCTTGAGCGGGAAGGCGACTCTTATGGCCAGATTCCTTTGGGTTTGCGGAATCCACTTGTGCCGCGGTCATCGTGGTACCCGAGCAACGTAAGCGCCATGAGCAACCTAGGCAACTCTAGACTCTGATAGCTTGCGAGGATGGGAATTTTCATCTTTCACCTCTTTATTGGTGGTTTATCGATCGCCTCTGTCCGCCAGGTCGCGACCAGGGCGATTCCTGGAACTTCTCCCAACTGTCGGGAAAAATTATCCCGGCCATCGCAAATGGCGGCGGAGAAATTCGAATGTCCCTACGCCATGAATCGTGTGCGGCCCGTTGAAAAATTCAATTTCCGTCTCTGTCGCCTATGCCCATCTCGTCGTAAAACCGGCGCACCGCCGCATATTCATAAGCCACCTCCTCATCGATCCCCACCGGATCGTCGTGACCCCGCTCCACCATGAACGGCCGGGGCGCCATCAGATTGGCCAGATCGGAGTAGTTGACGATGTTCGCGAAATTAAATTCATACATGTCATATTCGTCGGTTAGCAGATAGCTCTGCGGCGCCAAGACGGTTGTCGTCTTCCAAACCCACTCATTAAAATCCCCCGCGCAGATGGACAGCGCATAGCGGTCCAGAACGGCGGCACGCGAACCGCTGTTTTTCCGCCGTAGGACAGGCCGTAAAAGCCAATCCGCTCCGGATCCACGAAGGGCAGAGTGACTAACCAGTTCAGCATTTGCTCATGCTGACCAAGAATGAACGAAAACAGCGCGAGCTTCAGCGGGTGGCCCATCCGCTGGATGATCCGGAAATTGTCATGACCAATGTAAGGATTCTGCGGAGCAAAGGTCACAAACCCTTCATCAGCCAGGCTGGCCGCGAAATGGTGATAGAAGTGATCGTCGATCTTTGGATCCGCTACATCCGCTGGCCGGCCTTCCAAACCATGTTGGCAAACCACAACCGGGCGGCGTTCGCCGGGCTTCATGTCTTTGGGCAGGAGCAATATTCCGTAGGCAAACACTTCCGGCCATACGTCGAGCATGACCTCATATCCGTAAACTTAGGCTCATCCAGAATCATTCGGGTCCGCGGGTTGCAGGCAGAGTGGGTGATGGCAGACGGCCGATCACTTCATCCCAGATGTAGTCGCGATAGAACTTCGTCGTCTCCTTCCAGCGTTGCGGGGAAGAGGCGTCCGCCTTGCTCCAGAACTCTTTTCGGCGATCCGGTGATTTGCGGATCAATGCCTGAGTAAAATCCACCATCTGATCGAACTGCCGATGCAGCCGCGGTGTGGGATCGTAGCTTTTGGCGGCATCCGTAGGCGGCTTACCTTCGGGCAGTAGCCGGACTGCTTCACTCCGAGCGAGCGAAAGAATGCCTGCACGCTCGCTTCCGAACCTGGCAGGCCCGTCGGCCTTCCGCGCTCACGATGAACTGCAATTTCTCCTCGGCTTCAAGCTTCGCAAAGAAAGGACGCGCTCGATCAACCTCTCTCTTCACGTTTTCCAGCGGAGGAGTGGTCAATTGTCCCGTTAGGACAGGCATAGGCTTTGCGTTCCTCTGTCGCCGGCGGCGGACCCGAGACTTCCGGCGCCTGGCTCGCTTCCACGACGAGAGCTCGAGGCGCAATGAGACTCGCTAATTCCGCGTCTCCAAACTCCCGGCTCAAGCCCCAAATGTCGCGATAAATAGGTTCCTTCCAAATTTCGCGCGCCTGGAAATAACCACTTACCACTGTCGCATCGATCCTTGTATCAATCGCTGCGCTGTAAAGCGCCAGTAAGCCGCCCTCGCCATAGCCCATCACGCCAATCGGCAGCCGCTGTTTAATGTTTTCGTTTTCAAACCAATCCACCGCTGCCAAGCACTTTCTGCACTTCGTACCCAATAATGTGCCGGCCCACCTCAAAGGCCATCCGATAGATCCATTCCCGATGAGGCATGTTCGTCATGCCTATGCCCGGAATGCCGGAAAATGTATCGTCCCGATTGATGAGCACCGGCACGATGACCTCGCATCCGTTTTCTGCCAGGCGTCGCGCGAATTGTGCCGCTGGGAGAAATTCCCGGCGCCAGCCCCACCAACATCTCCGGCGTCCAGTCGGCGTCAGGAATCGCCACCACGCGGGCTACCAGCGGCGCTTCTCGCGGCTGGAGCAGCAATCCTTCCGCCTCCAACCCATCCGAATCGGCGGTTACCGGGTCAAAAACCCGCCAGCGTATCGGATAGACTTTGTAACCTGAGTCCCTGGCGCAATTTGCGCCGGAACCGAGAAGCTCCCCAGCAGTTCAGGCTCCTGGGCTGCGACCCGCGTGTCCACGACCCCGATCATCTGCCGAAATGCTCTGCCGGTTAGGCGCCACCGAGCGCTCATACTGTTCAACCGAGCTGTAGTCTCGATTCCATAGTTGCGCTCGCTCCGTTACCTGCAACTCGGTTTTGTGCAGCAGGTAGCGATGAATTCCCTCCACCATTTGCACGGCCAGATCGCCTTCCAGCGGTTAAGGGCGCAGTCCCATCCAGGAAAGACGACACACCTCCCGCCGGAACCGAACCAGAAGCCCCTTGACGGCCAGCCGCGATGTCAGCAGCAATGGACCGGACAAATGATGTGTTTATGAACCCGGCCCCGAGAGCTGCTGCTGTGGAATGATTTAGAAATTGCCTTCGATTCATATTGGGCTGCATTCGAGAGAAGGCTTTATGAGGTCAGGAGTGTTTATGACCTTCGCGTAAGGATTTTTGTGCAGCGGTTTGAAGTGCTCTAGGAAAACCACCCGGCCCTGCTGCCGCTTAGCACTTGAAAAGAAAACCCAAGCGCAGACAACCGCAGAGCCGGAGAAAAATCGCAACGAGTATCACCAGTAAAACTTTACGCCAAGCTGTATCTGCCGGGAAATATCGGCGAAGCTGATGACCCCAGCCGTACTGGTGCCTACACCCGCTATGGGTGTACCAAGCAAGGGGTGGTTAAATGTATTGAAAAACTCCCCGCGGAATTGCATACGGAACCCTTCCCCCTTGAGGTTGAACCATTTCTCGAAGGCCATGTCCGTCCATATGAGACTGGGAGAAAACAGATTCAGATATCGTGGAGCATCCCCAAAATCGGCGCCAGTTGGCGTGGTAAAAGCGCAGGGATTGTACCAGGCTGCCGGCGTATGGATCTGAGTAGGACCTGTGCAACCGGGATTACCCGCAATGTTTCCCGTTGCCTCTGGATCGCCAACGATGTTTGCATGGCGATTTCCGCCATACAGGCTTCCATTGTCAGTATTTGCTTGAGGTGAAATTGGCGAACCTTGCCTGAATGTGTTGATGGTTGACCACTCCCAGCCCCCAAGCACTGCATTCTCGACACCATTGAAGCCAGCGCCAAACCTCTGGCCTTTCCCAAAAGGAAGGTTATAGATCAAACTCACGACTGCGGCATTGGGAGTGGAATAATTATCGATCGACCTCTCCGCCCGCAGGTCATAGTTGTTGCGGGTTATGGACGTATAGAAAATGTCGTTCCCAGGCGACATAAACGTAGCGTCATCCAGCCATTTGTAAAGCGTGTAGTTGCCCATCACCGTTAAATTCTTGGCGCGGTGCGTGTACTTCAACTGCATGGAATTGACTGATGATTCACCCTCCGTAATCAGGAAAGCATCAACATTGTCGCAATACTGCGGCATCGGCAACATCAACTGATATGCCGGAACGGTTGGGTTTTGCAGCCCACAGCTGCTGCCGGCCATAGCCGGCAGTCCCGCAAATGGATTGTTCACTGGGGCATTGAGCGCAGTATCGCCCAGCGCGAGATCTGCGGGCGGAAGTTCATTGAGATTGATCCCATTGCCGACGGGCAGATGGTTCACGTGATTGCCAACATAATCCGCCTCAATTACATCTTTGGGAGAGGGCGAGAACTGCAAGCCAAACGTCCATAGCCCGACATAGGGGGATTTATTTTGGTACTGAATGGTTTGCCCAATAGATTGCCCGACGTCGGTAAGTCCCCCATTTGCGTTTCCTGTAGCAGGCAAAATGCCATTCGGAAAAGGAGTGCTCAGATTATAGCCCGGAGCTGGGAGACAGCCCACCGTCCAGAGAAGAAACGTAGCTGGTTGCTTGTGAGTATCCAGGGTTGGCTGTGAATGTCCCAGAAGTCGGGCGGGTGGAAGATACCGAATCCGCCGCGGGCGACAAGATTTCTAAGCACTTGGTAGGAGAATCCAACGCGGGGAGCAAAATCATCGTAATGGGTCTGGAAAAGCCCACGATTGCCCGAGCTGTTATAAACCAGCGCTCCAAGATAAGGCCCACCGCCGGTGGCAAGCGAGGTAATCGGATTCGTTGCCGTCGGATCAAAATAGGCCGTGTGGTTATAGCGCTCGGTCGGAGCCAACTGGATGATCGTAGCGCACCCCAAGATTCAGCGTCAGCTTTCGAGTTGCCTTCCAATCGTCCTGGAGATACAAACCGTGAGTGACTTGAGTCTGCGCCGGACTAGCGACGATGCCGGTGCTGCCGGACAACGCATCTCCCAGCAAGAACGAAGCGAAAGAATCGCCGGTTCCGGCAGTCGGAAAACCACGGATCGGGACCACTGGTGAAGCCCTGAGTGAAGTTAAAAGTTGTCTTACCGATTGATACAGAATTTACTTGCCGGAATGCGACAATCCACCCAAAGGACAGTGGTATGAGTGCTGAAGCACCTTGGTGAAATCAGCGCTAAGGGTGCCGATTTGATCAGGGGTAGCGCCTTCGCTGGACGTTCCCAACGGCATATAAGCGGAGGTCAGTCCTGCGATCAGCGAGTTCACATCCGCAGAAAAGCTGATCTGCGGAAACATTGGAGTGATCGTGTCTAATGTCCGACGGCAACCCGAGCGTGGAGGGCTTGAAGTGATAACCCTCGCCATTGGACGCTCCGACCCAGCGCTCGAAACCCAGGTTGACGCTCGCCGTCAGAGTGGGACTGAACACCTGGCTGTAACCAAGGGCCACGCTATAGCGGTTGTTCGGGCTTACCTGCCCAGGGCCGGCTGGGTCGTTGGCTCCATAAAGGTCCCCGGCAGTGGTTTGAGTTTCCGATTTGTGAGTAAACCTGCCATAGATGCGCACGGAATCAGTAATGTTATGGTCAATGCGAATGGCAAGCTCGTTGTAGTCGATCGGAACTGCTGAACTCGCAAAAAAGTTGTTGCCAATCGCGGTAGTGGTGGGGTTGGGAAAATACTGCAACATATTCTGCGCCACCGGGGTAATCAGGCCACTGAGATTATTGCCCGCAATCGGATTGCGGATAAGTACCGTTGAACCGGCCGGGATGGTCGTGTTGCCCTCCGTAATAGGGCAGGTCGAAGTGACGGAAACCGGCGTCGGATTGTAGATTTGCCCTGCCATGATCGGACGGCAGAGGGCATCCGTCCCAAGATTTGTGCCCCGTCAGCAAGGCCGACATGTCTCCAGTTTTAAAATGCTGACGTAGGAGCCGTTCCCGAGAAGGGCGAGACAGCGGCAGAACGAAACCCTTCATATAGGAAAAAGAAAAACGTCTTGTCCTTGCGCATTGAAGTTCCTGGAATGTACAGCGGACCACCTTCGCTTCCCCCAAACTGATTCAGATGGACATTGGGCTTTCGCGCTCCGTTGTAGGCATTGAAATAGTAATTGGCGTCCAATCCGTCATTGCGAAAGAATTCGAAAGCGTCGCCATGGAACTTGCTGCTGCCGCTTTTGGTCACCAGATTGATGACATTGCCGGCACTAAAACCATACTGCGCATTAAACGAATTCGTTTGAACCTTGAATTCCTGTACGTCATCCACCGAAGGAACAAAATCCACGATGCCGTTGTTCATCTCCGTGTCCCAGCCGCCGTCGACAAAGAAGGCGTTCCATTGCTGAAATTGGCCCCCAAAACTCATGAACCCAACTGCCTGATCGTTATTATCCAATCCGCCGCCCATATAACCCTCATCGGTGTTTCTTACCGCGGAATCCAGGAAGGTTAAGAAAAACGGGTTGCGGTCATTCAGCGGCAAGTCAAGAATCTGTTTGCTCGAAATTTCAGTCGCAATCTGGGCGTTGTCGGCGTTGACCAATGGCGCTTCGCTGGTAACTTCCACCGTTTCCTTGGCGCTTCCGAGCACAAGTGACACATTCAGGACGCCTGCTTGCCCCACTTCGAGGGTCATTTTGTCCTGCTCAAACTTCTTGAAGCCGGCGGCTTCGACCGCCACGCCGTAAACTGCCGGCGGCAACAGGGTGAAAGAATAAGCCCCAGAAGAATCCGTCGTGAAGGTTCGAGCGAAATTCTGCACGAGGTTGGACACCGTGACGGTCGCGCTGGCGACTCGCGCGCCTTGGGGATCAGTGACAATCCCGGATAGCGAGGCCGAGGATTGCAGGTTCTGTCCAAACAGCGGCGAACAACAGCAAGCGGCGAGTAACGCCGCGAGGTAACAAATCAGGATCGCGCGGCCTGCCGATGAGAAACCAGAGAACTCAACCATGATAGTGCCTCCTGAAATGGTGCTCCGAGGTGTTCCGTCACCAAATGAACAATCTGTCTCGGCCGAAACCTGAAATTAAAATCCCCGCATACGTCCTTATGGGAGCCCCGCGCTCGGCTGATTCTTGAGTTTGCGGCCCCCAGCATTTGACATTGCAGTACGCATATTTGATATGTCAGTTTCGCGGTACACTAGTCCAGCTTGTTCGGTGGTGTCAAGCACAATTTTCTTTATCCGCTCTATAAATATTGCCCCATGCGAGCACGGGAAAATCGGCCGTAAGCTTGACGTGCGAGTTGCAGGTGACATTTGAGATCATCCCGTGTTGGGCCCAACATCGAAATCGGCCTGCGATTCATTCTTGCGTGCTGACCTGGCCGAGCCTCTCGCCAATGGCTCTCCAATTGACATTCCAATAGCAGAGCGATTTAAATGCTTGTGTGGAGATTATCAAAGCGAGCAAATTCAATCTGGCGCCCCCTTTATCTCTTTCGAACAAAGCGTATCTGTTGATTCGGGAACGTATCCTCCGTGGCGAGTTGCGTCCCGGGGACGTCGTGTCGGGGCGGCGGCTGGCGAAGGGATTCAACATGAGCCTTCTGCCCGTGTCGCAAGCGCTGCGCCAATTGGAGAACGATAAATTGGTGGAAAGCCGCCCGCGCGCTGGAACCCGCGTCCGCATACCTCGCGCCGAAGAGGTGCGGGGACTGTGCGTCGTGCGGGAAGCGCTCGAAGCCCAATCTGCCCGCCTGTGCTGTGCCCGGGCAAGCATGAAGGAACGTCTGGAATTGATGCAAGCGGCCAAGCAACTCGACATCTTGTACGATCGCTTCGGCCGCGACGGCGATTCCGAGCTGCAATTCGTGGTTCACACCCACCATTTTGATCTGCACATGCGCATCGCTGAATACGC
Organism: uncultured Acidobacteriaceae bacterium; assembly: GCA_963834075.1. Lineage (GTDB taxonomy): Bacteria > Acidobacteriota > Terriglobia > Terriglobales > Acidobacteriaceae > PALSA-270. The sequence goes on along the minus strand of CAWIAH010000001.1, from coordinate 499,322 downwards.
TCATTGCCCCGAACTCAAGGAAGCCATCGAAAAGAATCAGGTTCTGATTTACAACTGGTTTTTCGATCTTGCCGCCCAGAGACGGTCTCTTCCGCCCGACTTTCATGTCCGCCTGCTGCAGGCTGTGACCGGGTCGAACTCGCTTGCGGCCGACAAAGCGATGCGCGTTCATGTTCAGTATGGAGTCGCGGAGACGCTCACGCAGATTGTTCCCCAGACGACCGACGATTGGAGACTGCGGCGCGCTTCGATCAAACCCGGGAAACGGCGCCAGCTCCGCGACTGACCAACCGGACGCTCTTCTTGAAAGCGCTCCCGCTGCATTTGCACGGTGTCTTTCGATGATTGTGATCACATCTTCCACCACACCGCTCCCACGTAAATTGCTGGTGACCGGCAACGAACTTCCAAGAACATACCGAAGCTCGCGTCACGCGGTCTCTTAGAATTAGGGAAACTTTTATTGAAACAGTACGGTGTCGAAATGTGACTTGCGGTCAGCGTTTTTCAAGATAGATTCGTAGCTTTCTTATAGCCGGGCAGTCATTTTGCGTGGGAGTATGGCGCTAATTTTCGGCCGTGCCGTCTTTAACGCGATGGGAAGTTCACAAAATATGCGCATGAAAAAATTTGCCAACGATCCCAGGCACCTGGTCAACGAGCTACTGGAGGGCTTGGCATTGGCCTTTCCGAACAAAGTCCGCCTTGCTGGCCACGTGGTTGCTCGCGCTGTTCCGAAGAGTCCCGCTAAGGTGCGCCTTGTAACTTTGGGTGGCAGCGGGCATGAGCCCGGCCTGAGTGGATTCGTCGGCCAAGGGATATTGGACTACAGCGTGGCCGGGGAAATCTTTGCGGCTCCCGGGGCGCCAAAATGTATCGAGGCGCTCAAAGACGCATGCGCGGGCGGATCGGCTGCACTGTTGATCGTTCTGAATCACGCGGGTGATGTGCTATCGGCAAACATCGCCATGCAGGCTGCCATGCGCGAGGGCCTGAACGTTAAGTCAATTTTGACTCACGACGATATTGCCGGCGGACCCAATCTTGAGGACCGGCGCGGACTAGTGGGCTTCTTGCCGGTGTATAAAGTTGCAGGTGCGGCCGCTGAACAGGGCGCCTCTCTGGATGCATGTCTCGAGATTGCACAACGCATGGAGAGAAACACCCGAACTTTAGCGGTAGCCGTGAGAACTGCCACCCATCCCTCCACCGGAATGCCCATCTTCGAATTAGGGGAAAATGAGATGGAGATTGGCATGGGGCAACACGGAGAGGCGGGGACCGGGCGCATGCCGCTCAAAACAGCCGACGAGACGGCAGAGATCATGTTAAATATGCTGCTGCAGGACTTGTCCGTCGTGTCCGGAGAAAAACTACTCGTCATCGTAAACGGTGCGGGCGCTACCACCCTGATGGAGTTGCTGATCGTCTTCCGGAGGATTGCGCAAATCTTAAAATCGAAAGGAATTGAGCTGGTCCGCAGCGCGGTTGGTGAATTCATCACCACGCAAGAGCAGGCAGGCTTTCAGTTGATGATTGCCCGCATGGATAAAGAGCTCATTAAACTTTGGGACGCGCCGGCAGATGCTCCCTTTTTCTCCAGGCCATGATCCATCGAATTTGCAAAACGGCATTTGTCACCATGTTTGCCATGGCTGCCGCAGGCATTCGCAGACAGAGTGTCTATTTGTCAGAACTCGATTCAGTTGCCGGCGATGGAGACCACGGAACGAGCATGCTACGGGTAGCGGAGAAGATGGAAACCGCTTTTGACCCAGCCAGCTCACAAACTTTGCAAACTCTTCTCAAAAATGCAGGCTGGAGTGTGTTGGAAGTAGATGGGGGCGCCTCAAGTGCGATTCTCGGGACATTCTTTGGCGGTATGGCAGGCGCAAACATTGGCGATGAGATTAGCTGCGCCGAACTGGCAGACGTCTTTCAATCCGGCCTGAGCGCGGTATCCAGACAAACCAAAGCGCAGCCGGGCGATAAGACAATGATGGACGCTTTAGTTCCAGCCGTTTGTGCCATTCGCTCCGCGGCCTCCGCCGGTAAGGACATCGCTTCGGCGCTGGAAGCGGCAGCCGTCGCAGCTCGCTCCGGTGCGGAATTAACTAAGGGGTCGATCGCCAAGTATGGCCGCGCGAAATTTCTGGGTGAAAAAACTCTTGGTTATCCCGACCCCGGAGCATTTTCCGTCGCTCTGATCTTTGAGGGATTTAGTGCGGCGTTCGCATCCGAAAGGGTTTCAGGGAGCCGCCGTTGAAGGTACACCAAATCCCGACGCCGGCTTTGCTGGTTGATCTCGATGCAATGGAATTCAATTTGCAGCGAATGGCCAGCTATTTTGCGGATAAACCTTGCAAGCTTCGCCCGCATTTCAAGAATCACAAAGTACCCTCGCTGGCCTGGAAGCAAATTCGCGCCGGCGCCATTGGCATTACCTGCGCCACCCTGCGGGAAGCGGAAATCCTGGTCCATCACGGCGTGGAAAACATTCTGATCGCAAACGAAATTGCTGGGGATCTGAAACCGGAGCGCTTAGCCGAGCTTTCGACGCATGCCTCAGTCGTGGTTGCGATTGATAACTGTATTGGCGCAAAAGAGCTTGCCCGCGCCCAACGCAACAAAAAAGGGCAGATCGAAGTGGTCGTGGATATTAATGTCGGCCTCGATCGCTGCGGCGTCCAACCGGGCGAGGCTGCCCTGGATTTGGCAAAGTGTGCCGCCGCGGAGGGCCTGAGCGTCCGTGGCGTAATGGGATACGACGGTCAATTCCAGGCGACCCCTCCGAGCGCGGAACGCGACTATTCGGTCCGCGAAGGAAGCAAGTCCCTGGTCAATTCGGCAACTCTGCTCGAAAGCGCTGGAATTCCCGTTTCTATCGTTTCGACGGGCGGTACTGGCACCTATTATGTATCCGGAGAATGCGCCGGCATCACCGATATTCAGGCCGGCTCTTACCTGCTGATGGACACGTTGTACGTCGAGCGGGGCACTTCGTTTCGTCGTTCCCTTTCTGTCCTTGCAACGGTGATTAGCACGCGCGGATCGGGGCATGCGGTAATCGACTGTGGCGTCAAGGCTATGAGCGGGGAACGCGGGCTTTCCGCTGTGAAGAATTTGCCGGGCGTCTCGCTGACCGCCCTACATGCCGAACACGGCCTTCTCCAGATCCAAACTGACTCATCAGCCGCGTTAGAGGTCGGTCAAAGAATCGAATTATGGGTGCGCTATAGTGATGCAACTGTGAACTTACATTCTTCCATGTTTGGAGTTCGCCATGGCGAGGTCGAAGAGGTATTTGGAATTGAGCATTGAATCTGGGAAACAGGGTGGGGCGATCAGTGAACGACTCTCCCGGCGGGCGCTGATTCCTGCTCGCGTCCGCCCTCCAAGAAAGTCATGCAAAGATCATTTCAATCTCATCGAACCTCAAATCAACGCTGAGGGAGTCCACGTGTGGCCCTTCGATGCGTCTTGCCCCATCGACTTCCAGTTCATGACGGAGGACGGTCGGCGCCACGTTCGCATGAACCGTCATGGGTATTTTGAGGTTCTCTATTTATGTTCAGGCATGGCGCACTGTCATATTCAGGACAGGCTCCTGCCCTTCAATGATGGAGACTTAGCCATTATCGGTAGCACTTTATACCATCGCATCGAGAATCGCTCCTCGTCTCCTCTGACCATCGCGGCTTTGTTTTTTGAACCCGATCTGATTCGCTGCGATGGTGGGAGTGATAGTGCCGACTACCTGGCTCCCTTTCTGTTTCAGGATTCTTCTTTCCCCCACATCATTCCCGGCGAGACCGGTGTTCCCCGGCAGGTCCTGGATATGATGCTGCGCATCCGTTCGGAACTGCCATCCTCCTCTTCCAGATCCCGGCTGGCTTTGAAGACGTATTTGAAGATGATTCTCATTCTTTTGGTGAACCAGTACGCGCCTTATGCCGGAACCGTGGAGATATTTCAGCGTCAGCAACGCGCCCTTAGCCGACTTCGGCCTCTCTTCCATTATCTCGGAGAAAATTGCGGCAATCCAATTCAAGTTCGGGAGGCGGCTCGCATCTGTGGAATGAGCGAGTCCCACTTCATGTCCTTCTTTAAACAGGTGACGGGCCTATCGTTCATGAAGTATCTCAATCATTACCGCGTGGAACGGGCGCAAGCGCTGCTAACGAATACAGATGAATCGATGGCGTGTATTAGCCAGGACGTTGGCTTCTGTGACCAAAGCTACTTCGGAACCGTTTTCCGCAAGATTGTCGGCATCACACCAGCCGCCTATCGCCGTCGCTTCGAGAACGGCGCCGCCACCGGTCGGGGGCAGATGCATCACGTGCCTCCCGTGCCGTCCAGCGTTTTGCCGCTGCCGCCGACCAACCGTCGGAACGTCGCCGCAGTCGATCTCTCCATGGCCGCTCCGAAGTGACGAAAAACTCCTAGTAATTCGGCACTGCCCCCGGATTGCGCTCCCCAAAAAGGAGTTGGTGCCAGTACGGATATGGCTGCGTGCGCTGACTGGCCCGGTCAAGTTTCTCGATTTGCTCTGGCAGTAATTTCCAATCCGCCGCCCCCAGGTTCTGTCGCAACTGCGCCTCATTGCGCGCGCCCAGAATGACGGAAGAAATAGTGGGCCGCTGCAAGAGCCAATTGAGCGCAATCTGCGATACCGTCTTTCCCGTCTCCTTGGTCACCTCGTCAAGCGCGTCCACCACCTGATAAAGATAGTCCTCCGGTACAGGCGGTCCGGCGGACGCAGTCACGGGCAGGCGGCTGATTTCCGGTTTGGGTTGTCCCCGGCGCAGCTTTCCCGTTAAACGGCCCCAGCCCAGCGGGCTCCAAATAAGCGCGCCAACTTTTTGGTCAAGCGCCAGTGGCATGAGTTCCCACTCATAGTCGCGCCCCACCAGCGAGTAGTAAACCTGGTGGGCGACATAACGGGACCAGCCGTAGCGGTCGGAGATCGCAAGTGACTTCATGACCTGCCAGCCAGAAAAATTGGAGCAGGCAATGTAGCGCACCTTACCCTCGCTCACGAATGTATTCAGAGTATCGAGCGCCTCTTCGATCGGGGTCAGTGCATCGAAACCGTGCAGATGATAAATGTCAACGTACTCCGTACCCAGGCGGCGCAGGCTGCCTTCGATCGATTGCCGCAGGTGATAGCGCGACGAGCCCACATCGTTCGGTCCCACACCAAGCCGGAATGTGGCCTTGGTTGAGAGAAGCACCCGGCCTCGCTTGCCCGCGACCGCTTTACCTAGGATCTCTTCCGCGCGGCCGTCGGAGTAGACGTCGCCCGTGTCAAATAGATTGACGCCCGCATCGAGGCACATATCGATCATCCGGCAGGCTTCTTCTTCACCCGTATTTCCCCAGGCTTGGAACAGTTTGCCTACGCCACCAAACGAGGACGTGCCGAAGCCGAGCGCGGGCACCTTTAGGCCGGAACCTCCTAATTGTCTATATTCCATTGGTCGATAGTCCTCGCGAATGGCCGATGATCGATATAAGGAAACTACAACTTAATCTTAATGATTATTCGATTGTCCCTCAAACTTACGACGATGCCTCGACCGAACCCTAATTCTGAGAGTTCTTGCTTCCGGGATCCAGCGCGTGATAGAGCAGTTCGGCCGCGCGCACCCTTGTAAGCGGTGCTTCATCTTGCGCTCGGGCAGTATCCGTCGCCCCGCCGGACACGCCCGGGAGTTGGCCGCCGGAATGGCTCTTTAATATCGTTAACGATGACCTGAAATCGCCAACGGTTTCAACATCCTCGGGGCAAAAAAGGTCCGATGCCTTTGCGCAAGCTCGCGCCGCGCGCGCCTGGGCGAGCGCCTCGATGTACGGCGAATACTTGTCATAGAGAGGCACGTCTTTAAAAGTGGCATCGGGAGAAGGTTCATAGCCCCACCGATGGTCGAGTTCCGTCGGCGGTCCGAGCAACCGGAAGGCAGAGGCTAGGGCATCCGCCGCCTCCCCTCGCGTAAGCGTCTGCTGCGGAGCGAACCCTTCCGCCGCCCGAGGGAGCCACCGGTGTACCAACGAATACTCTGCTGCTCTCCATTCATCCACGTTTCGGGCAAGATCTACCAGGTCTTGCTTTGCCAGCGCGCTGTTGAAATCCAGCAGAGTTCGCTGTACCACTCCGGCATCAACTTGGCGCGGCTGAACTTTCTGTGAGACGGCAATCGCAGCCAGTGCCCCGGCCGCTTGTCCAATCAGCATGCTTATTGATTGCATCCGGGTCACACTGTTGCCGATCCGCGACTGGGAGATGTTCTTCTCCGCCACGAGTAATCCGTCCACCTTTTCAGGGATGAGTACTTCGATCGGAACCTGATAGGGGCCGGGCCGGAATTCATTCGGCATGTCACTGACCCGATCAAGGTCGTGCTCGAAGTCGCCCTCAGCCTTGCAGTCATGCAAATACACCGTGTAATCGCCAACGGCAATTGAATCGCTGAAGATGGTGGGAAGCGGAATGTCAGTAAAGCTCATCGGATTCGGCCATGGCGCTTCCCGGCGAACATCTCCGCCGTTCAACGTGTAAACTCCGATGACGCGCCGGCTCTCGCGAATGTATGGCCGCAACGGGAAATTCACTTCAAGTGCCTTGAATTCCTGGGGAATGTTCTGGCACAGATTCTCCTCGCGGTTATACGGAGAGTCATATCCCTCGTCGTTCGCCACTGACCACAGCGGCTCGTTAAGGTCATGCTGGATGTAATAAATAAGGTCCAGCGTTTTCAGTTTCGCGGCGCACATAATGTCCTGCCTCTTCGATCTGTCGAAGAGGTCGGTGTCCGCTGCAAGATCGTTAAAATAATTCACTGCCGTCAGAGTGATGTTCTCGGGAGCGGAAGCGATGTAGTTGTTCGGATTGGATGAGTCGGGAAGAGCCCGCAGCCGGTTGTGTACCTGGAAATCCACCGGAAAGCCTTTAGTGGTCGGGTTGCCATCGGAGCGCAAGAACCGCCGCATATAGGACACAAAGGCCGCGTCGTAGCCAGGTGGTGCATGCCGCATTTGGAGTTCAGGCGGAACCCCATTGGGATATTTCTTCAGAATCGCCATGTAGGTGATGTCCTGAATGCACGATTTTCCAGGATTCGTACTGGTGAAATGTCCCATCCGGTATGCCGCTGCGGTGAGCGGCAGCACGTCGCCGAATTCCGTCGCATCGATCACAACTTTGCTGTGAAAGACGTGTTGCTTTTGCGTTACCACCCCGGTCACGATCTGCTCTGTTCCCAGAACCTTAATCACTCTCTCCCGCAGATAAAGGCTGATGTGCCCTTTCTTCTCATCATTTACATCATGAATCATCTCGAACAGGATCTTCTGAATCGCGAAAGGTTCGTAGCAATGATTCTGGTCCTTCCCGTAGCATGTGCCGACCGGCTTATTGCGGGCGATGTAATACGCGTGCATGCGCTCGATAAATTCCGCATAGAGTCCAGAATTCTGCGTAATGGGGCTATTGCCTTCGTCCATGGTGGCGTCGGCCGAGGCGGTCATCTGGCCGCCAATCCAGTCCGTCTCCTCCAGCAGCGCGACCTGCGCTCCCAGTCGCGCCGCCTGAATCGCGGCTGAAATTCCTCCCGTGCCGGCGCCCACCACCACCACGTCAACCGTTTGCTCGGGACGCGCTTCATCGGATTCCGCCATTACGGCGGCTCCCGCAAGCAGCACCACGATTGCCAAAGGCCACCAGCTTCGAAAATTCCGGGTTGTTGCTCCTGACGGATGCTTGCTCAAATTCCTGGGCGAAATTCCATCCAACATTGCTACCTCTCGCGGTGGCACGATCATTCCACGCATATCGCAGGCTGACTATAAGAAATCTACGAATCGGTATTGAAAAACTCCGAAGTTCCTTCGCCGCGTGCTCCTGAAATCTCGACATCGCCATGGTCGTAGCTTCTCAAAAGAGAATTACGGGAATCCACTATGCCGCGCGGCCCGGCCACTCTACGATTTTCGCTAACTCTCTCCGCTCTCACCGTGTGAGAATCGACGGAACCACTATGGGCAAGAAAACGGCTCGGAAGAGTGCGATGCAACCAATTTCCATCTTGATCGCTGTTCTTTTCCTGCTGCAGTGTAGGTTCAGCGGTGCGCAGACAGTTCCTCCGCCTCCAAATCCGCAACCGATCGTCTCGCCCGCCGTCCATCCCGATGGCAGCGTCACCTTCCGCGTTCGCGTCCCCTACGCCCACCAGGTGCTCCTCGACCTGGAGGGTGCCAAGCCACTGAACATGGAGAGAGACGACTCTGGCGTCTGGAGCATTACCACCGCGCCTCTGCAACCGGAATATTATGGCTATATTTTCCGCAGTGATGAGGTTCCCCTGATCGACCCCTCCAATCCTCTGCTCTTACCCAATCTCGAGTTGAATAAAAGCCTGCTGCACGTGCCCGGCCCCGCATCCTTGCCTTGGGAGCCAACGGACGAACCTCACGGGGTTTTGCATCATCACTTCTACAAATCCTCTGTCGTCGGCGATCGGCGCGATTTCTACGTCTATACCCCTCCCGGATATGATCCGCGCGCTGCAACCCAGTATCCCGCCCTGTACCTCCTGCACGGCTACGCGCAGTTGACCAGCAGTTGGACCGAGACTGGATTCGCCAACGTCATCCTCGATCACCTGATTGACGAAGGCAAAGCCAAACCAATGATCGTGGTGATTCCGGTGGCGAATGGAGGTTCCGACATCATTGCCGGCGGCCACCAGGCATTTATGAATGACGTTCTGCGCATGAAAAACTTCGACAGGTTTACCGCGAATTTACTCGACGAAGTCATTCCCCGCGTCGAGCGCGACTACCGCGTAAAGAAAGACCGCAATGCGCGGGCCATTGCTGGGCTCTCTATGGGAGGGGCCGAATCCTTACATACCGGCCTGAACCACCTGGACAAATTCGCTTGGATCGGCGCTTTCAGTTCGGGTGGCATGTTGCAGAATTTTGAGGAAGAGTTCCCCGGCTTGGATACTTCTACAAATGCCCATCTACACCTTCTTTGGATCGCGTGTGGCGCGGACGACGTCTGGATCAACCTCAACCGGAATTTCGACCAATGGCTGAACTCAAAAGATATCAAGCACAACTATGTGGAGACGCCTGGTATGCATACCTGGATGGTCTGGCGGCCGAACCTGGCAAACTTTGCGCCGCTGCTCTTTCGTTAGGATCTTGCCGGCAACAACAGGCGTCAGCCAGCAGACTCGTTGCGTTTGGCTCTAAATGATTCGATCCTGGAGGAGGAGGCAAATGTTCCAGGAGGCCCTATGGCCAAAGCAGAATCGTATGGAGCAGTTCTGCTCCTCCGGTTCCACGAGCACGCGGAAGAACCTGAAGAGCAATTACAGATTGTCTTTCGTCTGGCGAGGGAGAATGGGGTGATGGTGAAATTCCGAGGCTCCTGGCCAACGTTGAGGTACGAACCCTCGAATATCATGGTCAGTCACCGAAAGCGGACGCCAATTTCAAAGAAGAGAGTCAGTGGCTTGCACTTCTGCGGGTTCTGCACAAGAAAATTGCAAAAATACGACTTACGACTCCCTGTCTTCCCGAGGATCAGAACGTCGGCAACGTCGTCGCTGTGCAGGTCGACGCAGTACGACGTGCTGTGTCGGTTTTCGACTACAGCCCACTATTCCGAGAATCTTCAGGGAACCTCGAACAGCAAGCCCTTGGCGCAGGGGAAGGTCGTTGGCGCTATCCTGCTTGGGTTGCGTTGACGGGGGTAAGTCGAATCCCCTCAAGTAGCGAAGTTTTCCTTCCAGTTGGACAGAAGGGATGAGCCAAAAGGCGAAAACTCTGGTTGGACCAAAACAGACCCTGATTTCGTTTGGGGACTTTCTGTAAATCGCTCAAAAGAATGGCGGGGACGACGGGACTCGAACCCGCGGCCTCTGCCGTGACAGGGCAGCGTTCTAACCAACTGAACTACGTCCCCACTCGCCAAATCAACGAGATGCGCGATGCCTTCGGAGGGCACGGCGACTGGCGCGCAATTTAAGGTTTATTATCGATGACAGCTGTCCCTGTCAAAAACCGCGACAAGTCTCTTAATTTTTACGCGAGAAACATATTAACACAGTGGGCAGTGCACGAAGCTTAGCTACAGATCTGAAATGGAACGGCCTTGCAGGCGCCGGCAAAAGGAAATTACGGCATGGGATCACTGCCGGCGCAGGAAACCATCTTCAATAATCGTACAAAGCTAACTCGCGGACTCTTCCGGCGAGTTGGGTACCATCGGGGGTTGCACCTGGATGATGTGATTCTTGATGGCGTACAGCACCAGATCCTGCACCGAGTGCAGGCCCAGTTTGCGCATGATGTTGCTGCGATGCGTCTCCGCCGTCTTGGTGCTCAGGTTCAGCACCGCCGCCACTTCCTTCGAACTCTTCCCTTCCGCCACCAGCTGAATCACCTCCCGCTCCCGTGCCGTCGGCATCGGCACCTTCGGTGGACGCCGGCTCGCCCCGTTCTGTCCCGTCTCCAGAAATCCCGCCAGCACCATGTCATTCACCCGCGGCGTGAAAAACAACCGGTTGCGCTGCAGCGCTTCCACCGCCGACACCAAGTCCCGCGCCGCATCCGACTTCAACACAAAGCCTCGCGCTCCCGCGTCCAGCGCCTCCCGGATCGCCTGATCCGAGTCATCAATCGTCAACACTATGATCTTGTAATTCCCCTGCTGCATCAGTTGCCGCGTCGCCGCCAGCCCATTCAAGTTCGGCATCCCGATGTCCAGTATCACCACGTCCGGCTTCAACTGCTTCGCCTTCTCCACCGCTTCCCGCCCGTCCGTCGCCTCCCCGCACACTTCCCAGTCCGCACGCCCCTGCAATAGCGTGCACATCCCTCGCCGCACCAGTTCGTGGTCATCCGCCACCAGTATCCGTAATTTCACTTTGTTCCTCCTCGCGGATATTCCTTCGCGTTTCTCTTCCTCGTCCTTTACTCCGCTACCTCACTCTCGCTCCGGCTCGTCCGCTTCGCATCGCCCAGACTTACCGTGCGATGCTGACTCGCCGCTTCCACTGCCGCCAGCAAATCCCGCCCCGCATTCGACTTCACCACATATCCCCGAGCTCCCGCTTCCATCGCCTCCCGCATCATCTGCGGCGAATCATGCTGCGTCACGATCAGAATCTCACTCTCCGGCAGCGTCTTGCGGATCAGCCGGCACGCCTCCAACCCGTTCATCCGCGGCATGCTGATGTCCAACAAAATCACATCCGGCGCCAGACGGTCCGCCTTCTCCACCGCTTCCAACCCGTCCGCCGCCTCGTCTATGATTTCCCAGCCCTCTTGCACCTCTAATAGCGTCCGCAACCCACGCCTCACCACCGGGTGATCGTCCACTATCATGATCCGGATTGCCATGTAACTTATTGCCGGCCCTGGGCAGAACTGCTCTTCAGCCGCGGCTATTGAATGTTCTTTTGTAGAAATTCGTGGAAACCACAGATACCACGAATGCAAAATCTCCACCTACGGCGCGTATCGGCCGAGCTCGATCAGAACGAAGACCGATTATCATCTAATGTCCGATTTGCAGGGAACAATCAGCATTTCACTGTATTTAAGGAATTCAGTCCCGGTAGAACGAAAGTGAGCAACTTCAGCCAGAGTGCGCTGGGCAAGATCATAGCAAAGGGATGAGTTGCCGCGTACCTTCAATGAATTCTGAAACGATACGGTTTGCCAAAGCGAGCTTTGCAGTCACAGGAATGTGTTTGTAATGATCGAGGAGCATCATGCAGACGCTGAGAGCATCTCCAGTACCGGTGCTGTTCACTTGTCTAGCCGCGGGAACAGCGGGCACGATGGTAAGTGATCCCCGTTCATAGTAGCCAGCCCCGCTGGTTCCGAGATGGATAATGACCGCAGCCGCGCCCCAATCTTCGAGCCGTTGCAGACTGCCTTCGAGATTGTCGGCTTCGGAAAATTCCATCAGTTCGCGCCGATTGCCGTGGACCAGATTGACCCAGGGGAGAAGGTTTCGCACTGCCAGTTTGCGGGCACGAATGTTTTCGGCGTTGCCGGATAATCCCCATTGCGGATCCCAGTTAATATCCAGCGATGTCCGCAGCCCCAACTCTCGCGCATTGCGAAATAGTCGTTCATTTCCGCCCTGCAACATCGGCGCCGAAAACCAGACGTCGGCGCGATGCATGTGATCGTATCCAGTCATCGCCTGCAGATTCAGGTCTTGCAGATTCAGCGCTTCGTTATTGGGTAGGCTGCTCAGGAAATGGCGATGGCCATCTGTAAATGCGAGGTTCACCGAGGTTCCAGTCGCACAATCCGCGGAACGGCTCAAATGGGGCGTGACTCGATTCCGCGACAGCACGACTTCCAGACGCTGGCCCAATGAGTCGGCACCCACCTTTCCAAAGAATCCGGTGGTTGCGCCCAAAGCGGCGGCTGCGCATGCGGAATTCGCACCCCCTCCGCCAACCGACTCGGATGTCCACTCCACCGAAGTTTCGCCATCTTCAAAAAGATGGGTTCCCGGCTGTACCGGCGCAATTTTGATGTCGCGATTGATGTTTCCGACAACGCACAGCTTGGCGTCTTTGAAGACTTCATCCGTTAGCGATTGGTCATTCAACACTGGTTATGGTTTCCTCGACCGATGCCAAAGTTGGAATCGAGAGCCGGCCCCCAAAACGCTCGACGGAGAGCCCGGCCGCGCAGGTCGCGAGTTTCAGTGTCGCTTCGAGGGTCAGCCCGCGCAGCAGGCCGTACAAAAATGCTCCATGAAAGATATCGCCTGCGGCGGTGGTGTCAATCGCCCGCACCACAGAGGCTGCGAGATGCTTCCGCGGGCCGGAGGGCTCCTGATAAATGAGGCCGCTCGGGCCCCTGGTTACAACAATGGTCGCATCAGGACGGGCTGTGGATCGCAAATGGTGTAAGCATTCCGACTGCGCAACTGTACTTTCGAGATCGGATAGGCCGCTTGATTGAAGCGCAAATCGTTCCGATGCGACCAGAAACCCTACTCGCTTCGCCAGCTCGTCCGTGCCCGGACGACGCGAACCGGCATCCAGGATCGAGATAGCACCCGGGAACGCTTCGAGGGCTGAAAGCGAGGCTTCCAGTTCGTGACCATCAAACAATAGCGCTTTGGGATGCATTCCCGTAGGCAATGGGTTCAACTGAAGAGCCGTTCCGGCAGACCTTCGGTTCACAATCGTGCGGCTGCCATTGCAGGTGTTGACCAGAACCACGGAAAATGGAGTGTGGTAGCCGCAGCGTTGTACGGTCAAGCTAACGTCGGTTCCGATGCGATTGAACTCGTCGAGCATTCTTTCACCGTAAATGTCGTCTCCGAGCAGGCCGGCAAAAGCAGTATTCACGCCCCATGACGAAAGCAGATATGCGGCGTTTGCGGCCGGGCCCCCGCCCTGCTCCATCATTTCCTTGATTTCGAGCTTGCTGTTTTCGCGGGGAAACTCCTTGACGAACAAACTCAGGTCATAGGACGCGAGACCGACAGAAAGAACCTCGGTCGCAGACACCATGAAACGAGCGTTTCTACTCATGAGCTTGCGATGGCGCACGGACCAGAAATTGTTCGCGGCCCGTCCTAAATACCATGGTGCGAAGATGCTATGGTGCGAAAGGGGGGACTCGAACCCCCACGGGTTTCCCCGCCAGATCCTAAGTCTGGTGCGTCTGCCAATTCCGCCACTCTCGCCCTGAGTCATATTAGGCCAGCCAAGGCAGGGGCGGCAACCGCCAGTGGCTATCGGGCCATCTGGGGATGGGGCACCGCATCGCCCGCCGTCTCACGCGCTGACCTTCCGGCGCAGGAACGCATGCCGTATCCATGTAACATGTCCATATGCGTCGAAAATTTAAGTCCTCTTACGGCCCAGTCCGATATGGGGGTGACAAGGAACCTTTACCTTATGAGCAAGCTTTTTTGCAGCAATTATTCCGGATGGTCAACGATTCTCTTAGTTGTTTTGATCTCTGGATGCTTAAGTTGCGTTAGCTCGACGTCGAAAACAAGCACTACTTCTCCGGCGAACGACCCGCCTTCGACCGCAAATACCGACGTCGTCACCTATCACAACGACAACGCGCGTACCGGACAGAATCTTTATGAATCAACGCTCAATCCAGGCAATGTAAACGCCGCTAGTTTTGGCCTGCTATTTAATTTGCCCGTGGACGGGAAAGTAGATGCCGAGCCGCTTTACATATCTGCGCTGAATCTGAGCCACGCCGCTCACAATGTGCTTTTTGTCGTCACCGAACATGGGAGCGCCTATGCTTTCGACGCCGACCGTGGCACCTTTCTATGGCATGTCTCGATGCTGCAATCCCGTGAAACTCCAAGCAGCGATCACGCTTGCGGGCAAATCACTCCGGAGATTGGCGTGACAGCCACCCCCGTGATTGACCGCGGCGCGGGCACGCACGGAATTATGTATGTGACCGCAACTTCAAAGGATGACGCCGGAAATTATCATCAGCGGCTGCACGCGCTCGATGTGAGCGACGGCTCGGAACAGTTCGGCGGCCCGAAGGAGATTGAGGCGTCATATCCGGGGAGTGGCGACAACAGCGCGAATGGCACGGTGGTTTTCGATCCTGCGCAGTACGCCGAACGTAGCGGCCTGCTGCTGCTCAACGGCGTAATTTATACGGCGTGGACCTCGCACTGCGATGCGCGGCCTTATACGGGCTGGATTATCAGCTACGATCAACACACATTGGCTCAGAAAAGTGTTTTGAACGTTACGCCGAACGGTAACGAAGGGGCGATCTGGATGAGTGGGGCCGGTTTGGCGGGAGATAGTTCCGGCAACATATTTTTTCTCGATGGGAATGGACTGTTCGATCCGTCGCTCAACCCGCAGGGCTTTCCCAGTCAAGGCGACTATGGCAATGCATTCGTTAAGCTCTCGACCACGAACAATAAGCTGGCAGTTGCAGACTACTTTGAGATGTTCAACCAAGCCAAGGAGAATGCGGGCGATTTCGATCTCGGCTCGGGAGGAGCATTGCTGCTGCCAGACTTGACCGATAGTTCCAATAAAACGTGGCACCTGGCAGTGGGCGCGGGCAAGGACGGCAATATTTATCTGGTGAACCGCGACAATATGGGAAAATTCAGCGCCAGCGCCAACCATGTTTACCAGCAATTGACGAGAGTGTTAACGGGCGGCGTGTGGGCTATGCCGGCATACTTTAATAACTCGGTTTACTATGGGCCAGTCGGAAACAATCTCAAGGCCTTCGCGGTGAGCAACGCGCGATTGTCCGCGGCTCCTTCGTCGCAAAGCGCAGGGAAATTCGTTTATCCTGGCACGACCCCGAGCGTGTCAGCGAATGGAACAAGCAATGGTATTGTATGGGCGGCGGAGAATGGCGGGACCGCTGTCTTGCACGCGTTCGATGCCACCAATCTTTCGCACGAGCTATACAACAGCAATCAAGCAGCCAGCGCCAGGGATCACTTCGGCACAGGAAATAAATTCATCACGCCGATGATCGCGAATGGGAAAGTGTACGTCGGTACGACGAGCGGGGTTGGAGTGTTCGGGTTGCTGCACTGAAATTGTTATCTTCTGCTTCAATCAATTATGGGCGAAGAGGACGAAAGACGACGACTCGAAATCGTTTACTCATCGATGACTGAAGGAGAGCTTCGCAAGCTTGCGGAAAGCTCAGATTCACTGACGGCTCCGGCACTGAAGTCGCTTGATACCGAGTTCCAACGGAGAGGGATCGAACCGATGCTCGCGGCTGCTCCCATCGGATTCGACGTTGTGGAGCAGCAGGCTCTGACGACGATCAGGCAGTTTCGTGACGTGCCGGAGGCATTGCTGGCCAAGGGGCTCCTCGAGTCGGCAGGCATCGAATGCTTTCTCGCCGATGACAATATGATTCGGATGGACTGGTTCATCTCGAATCTGCTCGGCGGCATCAAGCTGCAAGTCAAAACAAAGGACGCCGCGGCGGCGAATGAGGTTCTTCGCCAACCGATTCCTGAAAATTTTGAGGTCGAAGGGGTTGGAGCCTATCAGCAGCCGAACTGTCCGGAGTGTGGATCCCTGGATACGACATTTGAAGAACTCAACAAACCGCTCTCTTACGGAACCGCATGGGTGGGCGTCCCAATCCCTTTTCACGGCAAAGGATGGCGGTGCAAGTCTTGTGGACATCAGTGGGAAGACGGCGATATAGAGGACACGAAGAGCCTTTAGGGCCGCCCATCCAACGTTCGCCGGTCCCGCCTTTCGAGAATCACAAGCACGACCGCAAGCGACGCAATTCCTGCGATAGTTGCCAGCGACGACAAGCAGAGGATGCACCAAACCGCCAAAACGAATTTTTCTATATAGGTGAGATAGAGAGCAAGGCTCAGCCCGGCCAGCGACCCGGCCAACAATATCAATGGAGTTTCTTTTTTTTTGCGGTGACGCGTGGCCAGAATCAATAACGTGAAATATCCCAGTATGCCGATTAGCGAAACCGGAATCCCCATGATCGAGGAATAAGTGCTGCGGTTCACGATGTCGCAATTGAAGGTCTGCCCAAAATCGCAATAGGGAGAAGAGTCCTTGCCGTAGTGATGATAGAGCGAAACGGAGGAGAGGATGATTCCGGCTGCCGAAAGCACGGCGATTGCACTCAATATGCGTCGCGCCATCATGGCAAAGCGCATCCAGTCTTTTCGCTGAGAGGCTTCAACTGCATTACCCCTTCTTTGCGCTCTCCATCGGAAAATTGCCAGGTGGGAAAACGCTTTACGCCCGCTCGCAGACAGTCCGGGGACTCGGCTCGGGACCCTTTAATGCCGCACTCGACGTAGGGGACATATTGAAAGGATGCAGCAAAGATTTCTTTTTGTTCGGCGCAATGCGGGCACCAATAGGCGCCGTACATTGTGGTCTGTTTGGCAGCCAGACACTGCGCAAAGGAATTAAGGTGGTTCGCCCGTCGATGGCGTGCGATGAAATAAGCGCTCGCCACCACCGCAACGATCACAACACCGAGCAGCACATCGCCCCAGGCTTCCGCCCACGAATGCTTTTTCGGTACTGGGGGAGATTCGAGTCCATTCGGTGCGGTGGGCTGGCCTGACATGAGAGGTTTATACCACGACGTTGAGGGCGCGCGGGAGAACGTCCAAACTTTGGCAATGCAGTGTAAGGACCTCGCCATCCACCATGACGTCAACTGGCCCGTCGAGATGGAAGTCGATTCTTTGCGCGGGACGCCGCTCCGCCAGGGGATGATTGATATGCGTACCGTCATAAAGAGTGGGAAGATTGCGGATGAGGCCGAGACGGCCAATCGGTCCCCAGCGAACATATTCGATCAGTCCATCACTGATCTCCGCTTTAGGGGCGATCATCATGGTGCCGCCGGTGAATTTGCTGTTGTTGAAGGTAAGAAAGAGGCACGGACGGCGATCGATGCGGTCCTCTCCATCTACCTGAAGAGGAAACGGGCGCCGCCGGAAACGCGCCAGGCAAATGAAAATCGACGACTGGTAGCCGACTTCGCCCCATCCACTGAAGCGGCGGGCGCGCATGGTCGCCACGTCCGCGGTGAAGCCTACGCTCAGCAGGTTAATGTAATAAATTACGCCGTCTTTATGGGTGAGGCGCAGAACGTCACAAGGGGCGGAGCGTTTGGCGAGCAAAGCTTCCATGGCATAGTCCACGCCACGATCGGTGAACTCGCGCAGGAAAGAATTTCCTGTGCCCAAGGGAAGAAATGCCAATGCAGCCGGGTCGCGGCTGAGAGATTCCGGGAAAAGCCCGTTGACGATTTCGTAAGATGTTCCGTCTCCGCCGACGGCGAGAAAGCGGCGGTAACCCCGCGCGTAGGCGGCGCGCGTCAACTCTGTCGCTTCGCCGGGCCCGGTGGTTTGCGCGACTTCTATCTGTAGACCGCCGGCTCGCAACGCGTCCAGCGCCGGCCCGACTAATTTGCGGCATCGCCCGCCGCCGGCCGCAGGGTTCACGACGGCCAAATAGGTTTCATTCACAGATCCGTCACCGCAGGTTTGCCGGGACCCTGGGCGATTTCTTCTGCGAGCGCCGCACGTTTGATCTTCATCGAAGCGGTCCGCGGAAAATCGCGATCCCATACCAGATATCCGCCCACACGCTTGAAGTCGGGCAATTGGCGGTTCGCCGACGTCATTTGATCCTGCAATGTGCTGTTGAACTCCTGGTTCGATTCCAAGCGGAGCACCAGCACCAGCTTCTCATTGCCCAAACCTTGTCCCGGCCAGAGGAAGTTTGCGGCAAAAATGCAATATTCTTTGACCGCTAACTCATCAAAAGCGTTTTCAATATCTTCAGGATAGATATTCTTGCCGCCGCTGGTCACGATCATGTTTTTCTTGCGGCCAAAAAGCTGCAAATGGCCTGCGTCATCCACACGCCCGAGGTCACCTGTCAAGAGCCAGCCATCCACGATGGTTTCGGCGGTCAGTTCGGGATCGTCGAGATAGTGCGACATCATCGTTTTGGTGCGCACCGCAACCTCGCCAATTCCTTCTCCATCCGGATTGAGAATGCGCAACTCCACGCCAGGCAGCGGTTTTCCAACGGTATCCGCACGAAAAGGTTTAAAATCGTTGAGCGTGAGGGCGGTGCAGCCCTCCGTCAAGCCATAGCCGTTCGCGACCGGAATGCCCAGCTCATAGAAAAACTGCAACGTGGAGGGCTCCATGAATGCGCCACCGGTGAAGAGCGCACGCAATTCTCCGCCGAAAGCCTTATGTACGTCTTTCAGCAGAACGCGGCTCAAACCGAGCTTGGGCCGGTTGCGTGTGAAGGCGCGGTTCACCCCAATGACGCGATGCAGGAGAAAGCGTTTGGCGGAAGGCAGCTTCTCCAGTTTGGCTCTTAGCCCGCGCTCCAGATTCTTGAGCACCATGGGCACCAAGCTCATGTAGGTGATTTTGTAGCGGACAAAGGCATCGCGCACGAATTCGGGCCGCAGCGTGCGCAGGTGAACTACGCAGGCTCCGCAAACGAATGGACCAATGAATCCCACCATAAAATCAATGGCATGATTGGTCGGCAAAATACTGAGATAGCGAACGCCCGGCGAGAAGGGATAGAGCGCAGTGAGCGACTTGCATTGCTCCAGATAGTTTTCGTGAGTAAGAACGCAGCCTTTCGGACGGCCGCCGGTTCCCGAGGAATAGACGATGCACGCCGTGTCTTCCCGCTGCCGCGAAATGAACGTGGGATCGCCCTTGCGCCGGAAATCTTCCCAGCGAAACGCACCGGCCAGGTCTGCGGCAGGAGGAGCCTCGGTCACCAATACGGTAGCGACTTTCAGCGCTTTGAACTCCGGCGACTGCATGATGGCGCGCCAGAGGTAATACTCAATGATCAACACCTTCGCCCGCGAATGCGCGAGAAGCTGAATATGCTCACCCGCAATCAGCTTGTAGTCGAGCGGAACCAGCACACCGCCGCAATAGAAAATCGCGTAGGCCGAAATCAGCCACTTTGACTGATTGGTCATGATGATGGCAGCGCGGCTGCCGGCACCAAATTCCGCATCTTCCAAAGACCGCGCGAGCGGCAAGGCCAACTCTTTGAAATCGGAGTAAGTGAGGCGCGTCTTTTCGTGCTCGCGATCGGCTTCGATCAGGCAGATTTCATTTGGCCAGCGCTCCAGCGCATCCCGAAGCGCTGCCCCGAGGCAGGAGTATTGGTCAAGATTTGGCATCAAAATGATGTGCTTGCTTTGATTTTAGATGGAGCGGTCAAGAATTGGGCCGAATTTGTACCTTGGGTCCCTCGGCGATAAACAATTTTAGAGACGGGATTGGATTCGCCCGGCCAGAGTGCGGAAATCGGAAACTCCCTGCAATTCGTAATCCGGCAGTTCGACGTTGAAATGATGCTCCAGGCGGGTAAGAAGATCGAGAGCTTGCAGGCTGTCGATAGCCAGGGTCTTAAAAAAATCGTCGTCGGGAGTAAGCTTTTCCCGGGCCACCTTGAAATGCGCGGAAGCGAGTGTCAGAATTTCGTCCAGTGTCTGATCCGGAGTTTTCATGATTGGTTCATTTGATTATCCGTCGGGGTGGATGGTTTCAGGGTAAATACGGCTGGGCATCGGTGCTTTCCACGAATTTTCGCAGGCCGGCCGTCACCGCAGGGCGCATAAACAGCCCACAGAAAATCTCAATTTCCTGTTTTAGTTCCGCATAAGGAATCGGCTTAATAAACTGCTTGGCGGCAATGGCCGTCGCTTTGTCGAACTTGCCCAGTTGAGCAGCCGCGGCACGGGCCACCCGCAAAGCCTCACCCTCGGCGACCACCTGGCTCACCAGGCCTACCTGCTGCGCCTTGGCGGCGTTGAAGCTGCGGCCGGTCAGCAAAAGGTCACGTACCACGCCATTGCCCAAATCACGCTTCAGACGGGGAATCCCGCCGAAACCGGGAATTAACCCGAGGCGCAACTCCGGAAAACAAAAGCGCGCCATTTTGTCGGCGATGATGATGTCGCAAACCAGGGCCAGCTCGAATCCACCACCGAAGGTCACGCCGTGAACCGCGGCGATCGTGGTCAGCGGAGCAGCGTCAATAGTATTCATGACTTGATGGATGCGTTGTAAAAAATCACGGACGCCCTGCACCGCATCTTTCTTCTCCATCGCCTCCGAACGGTGGTACAGCTCGCGGAGGTCCGCTCCCGCGCAAAATCCCGGACGCAGGGTGCTATAGAGAATCAGGGCATGCGCCTCCAATTGCAGATGCTCGAGAGCGTGGACGAACTGCTCCAGTTCATCCAGAAGCAGCGAGCCGATTTCGTTGCAGGGCTCGCGATGCAGCGCCAACTCGATGACGCCTGCGTTCAGGTCCCATGACAAACTTTGCCCCTGATGGTGACTCAGCATGATGTGCACGCGGATGAATCAAGCGAGGCGGAGAAATGGATCATACCGCCTGCTTCACCTGATACATCTCTTCAATTTGAGCCCGCAACTCGGCTGCAATCACGGCGCGCTTCAGCTTGCCATTGGCGGTCAGCAGGCCATTCTCGATGGAGAATGCATCCAGGCGAATATGAAATGCCCGAATCTGCTTGTAGTGGGGAAGGCCGGCATTTACCGCGTCCAGAGCGGCCTGTACATGCCTGGGCTTGACATCGCCGGTGACGATGGCCGAAAGATAGCCGCGCCCGTTTCCGACTAGAACCACCTGTTGTGCTCGCGGCAACTCGCGCAACACTTCATCTTCAATCGGCTCGGGAGCGATGTTGTGGCCCGAGCCCAAAATAATCAAATTCTTGATTCGTCCGATGATGCGCCAGTTCCCTGCCGCATCGACTTCTCCCTGGTCGCCAGTGTGAAACCAGCCGTCCCGCAAGACCTTGGCGCTTTCCTCCGGCCGGTTCCAATATCTAGGGAAAACATTCGGTCCGCGAACGACAATCTCCTCATTCTCATCCAGCTTCATCTCTACCCCTGAGATGGCAGGGCCAACGCGGCCGGGTACAACGTGCTTCGGATCATCCAAAGTGCAAAGAGCAGTGGTCTCGGTCAACCCATAGCCTTGCAGAACAGGAATACCGAGCATCTGGAAATAGAGCTGAGTCTCCAGTAGGAGCGGTGCGGAGCCGCAGATGAGAGCTTTCAAGTTTTTGCCAATCGACTTCCTGCGAAGGGTAGGAAACACCAGCGAGTTCGCCAAGCGGAGCCAGAATCTGTCGGAAACCGTTGGCTGCCCTTCGATTCGCCGCGCCCAGGCTTCTTTGGCATGGCGGTAGATCGAGAAGGCCATCCCGCCCTTTTGCCGGAGCTGCTCGTCCACAGCCTTGCGTACGCGCTCCAAAAGAGCGGGAACATTCAGGAAATAATCCGCCGATGCGTCGCTCATTTCTGCCGGGAGCTTATTCAAATCCGAATTGATGGTCAGGTGGCTGCGGCGGATCAAACAGGTGAGCATCAGAATCCACGAGCCGGCGAAGCAAAATGGGAGGTAGTGGAATACGCGATCCTGCTCCGAGGCTTCGTCGGCCATTAGTTCATCGAGGCGGCCGGAGGTGCATGCCAGCATGTGCGCGACGTTGCCCGCATTCAACACGACGCCTTTGGCTTCTCCCGACGTGCCCGAGGTGTAAATAATAGTTACCGGATCTTCCGGCCGAAGTGCCGGCTTGGATGCGACACTCTTGGCCGTGCCGAAGATTGTCTCGAACAGGATCGCCTCTGGCGCATCGGGCCACGCATCCTGAATATTTTGCCGGAGTTCGGAGGTTCCGCAACAGGTTAGTGATGGGGCGCAATCTTTCATCATCGCTACCAACTCGGTGGGAGCCTGGCGCGCATAGAGCGGGACCACAATCGAACCTTCAGCCATGATCGCCAGGTCCATGGCGATCCAGCGAATCGAATTTTGCGCGAGCAGCGCACAGCGGTCGCCTTTTTTCAGCCCCCGGCTGGCCAGAAAAGCACGCGCGTTGCCAATCAATCCGAGCAGCTTTTTGCCGGTGACTTCGACCGTGCCACGGCTGCCGTTCCTCACCAGAATCGTGGTGTCGGAAGCGGCTTCCAGCTGCGCAAAGATGTTTTCGAGAAAGTTCATGCGGTTGTGGGCTGGCTGTAGGCTTCCATCAAGCCGCGGAGTCCGGAGCTCACCGGCGGCAGGTAATCTTCCCAGCTCCACTCACCCTTGCGCGTGGGAAATTCAGGATAGCGGCGCTGGACTTCTTCCTCAAAGTAAACTCCCATTTTCGCCATGACCTTCAGATTGCGCACCACGGTACGGCCGATTCCCTGCGCAATCATTTCTCCCTCAGTCGCGAGTTTCTCAAGAGCAAGAAGTAGCCGCTGCTCCAGGTCGGGATCGTCCACATTCATCAGCAGGTCTTTATGTCCGCGCTCCTGCATCAAGTTGCGAATTCGCTCGTCCATAGTGATGCCTGCCGAGGGTACCAGTCCTGGCATGGAGGTGACAATACCGTGGTAGCGCGAGGAGACCATCATATGGCAGGCACGCAAGATGCTCACCAGTTCGTACATATTGTGATCGTCAGACGAGAGCACAGGAACGCCGCCAAGCTTTTCCGCGATACGGCGCGCGGGTTTTGCGTCCAGGCGTTCGGTGGCGACCATGACTACGAAGACCTTGCGCTTTTTGCGGAAAGCGTCCACGGCGCTTGTGATAGAGGTGAGATAATGCAAAAGTGCGCGATCACACTCAGGTCCCGCATTATGAAAATAGACCGAGCGGTAGTGACTTTCTTTGTAGGCGCCGGTTAGAGTGCGCGCGGCAAATTTCGCCACCGATGCCTTCACCGGCCATTCGAATGGATTGATCGGACAAACTACTAGTACCGGGGTCGTACCATCCCAGCCTGCATCCCGTAAGGCCTTCTGGCCATATTCTGCAGGCAGCGGTTCGAATGTCCAGGCAGTGTCTGTTCCCAGTTCCGTCGGCACTCCGAGTTCTCGCAGAACGGTTCGTGACTCTTCGTTGCGCGTAATGACCAGCGAATTTCCGCAATAGCGGGCACACATTTTACGGATGAGCGGGTCCATATGGCCCGCTTCCGCACCATATCCGACAGAAAGCTTGTTCTGTGCGGCCGCGATACCCAATGATCCGATCATCATAGTGGTGAGCGCGTTGGCGAACTTGCTCTTGAACATCGAGCCTTCGCAAGCGACCACGCCGTGATGCTTGGGCACTTCGCTGTAAAGGAACGGAGGGAAAATATTGGGGAGATAGACCTGCGTCGTGTCCTGAAAATAGCCGCGCGAGCGGTCAAAGTTGAAGGTCATCATGCTGAAATCGATGTTCTGGGGGCCTAGAATATGCCGGGTCTGGCGCAGCATCTCCTCGACTCGAACATCCGATCCGGTATTCCGAGTGCCGTTGTAGCCGGCGAATAGCAACTTCAGTTTTTCACCTGGTTGCCAGGGCTTGCCCTGTCCGAGCATCCAGCCGAGCTTTCTCGCCTCTATGCTGCCGCTCACCCAGGCTTCGAGGATGAAGTCCATCATTTCGCGGCCCCCTGCACTTTGGTGGGCCAATCCTGATAAGGATAGGAAAAATTCGTTTCCTGGCTGAACTTCAGAAGTGGATAGCTATATTGCGAAAATGGAATCGGCTTGCGTCCAAGTTCAGTCGTAACCCGGGTGTTGTCGAAAACCGTATTCCACAACAGGTACGGCATAAAGACTTTCATGAGCGCCGCGCCGCGTCCCATCGGGCTCTTGCGATTCGCCAGACTGTTCACGGTTGCGGAAAATGGCTTCTGTATGAGCGGTAAAAAAACTGGCCCGCGCTTTTGCCGGGCTGCGGCCAGCGCTGTGGTCAGCTCACGGAAAGTCTGTGACGCCTCGCCCGAGGAAAGATGATAGGTATCGTATTGCGGGCTCTCTTTCTGGTGGAGGGTGGCCACGGCATCGGCGACAAAATCCACGTTCACGATGTCAATCCTGTCATTGGGACGAAATGGCAGAGCGGGCAATCCCGCCAAAAATACAAAAGATCGCACCATATCGAATTGCGTGGTTTGCGCGTAGCGGCTGTCGCCCAGCACGATGCTGGGCCGGAAAATTGTCCGCGCCACGTGCGGCAATAGCTGGTGAATCATGTGCTCACAAAATTTCTTGGTACGGGCGTAGGGATCGTAATCCGAGCGATCCCAATCGATGGATTTGTCTTCCGTCACCACTTCGTCGTGCCGCACGCCGGCCACGGCCACGGTGCTCACATGGCTGAAACGCCGCAGTCCGTGGTAGTACTCGACTCGCGAACCTAACTGCACCACTTCCAGCGTTCCTCGCAGGTTCACGTTCAGGCAGCTCTTTTCCGATTTTCGATTCAACGATGCCGCACAGTGGATAATGGAATCGGTGGTGTGGATGAGCCGGTCATAGTCATCTTCGGACAAGCCAAATTTTAAGCTGGTCAGGTCACCGCGAAAGATGCGGATGCGGGTCTGCAGGAAATCGGAAAAACGCGGAAAATCCATGTGTAACTGCATGGATCGCCACAGGCGCGTCGCCGCCTCCTGAGGATGACGCGCCCGGATCAGGACGTTGAGGGACGCTTCATGATCCTGCAGAAGGTTGGCGGCAATATGCGCGCCAATGTATCCAGTTGAACCGGTCAGGAATATCGCCACGTGGCTCCGTTGGTTCCCGTATTTACAGCTTCACTCTGCGGCGGTGCGGAGGGAAATTGAAACTCGCGCGCCGGTCTGGCTTCAAGCGGACGTCCCTCGATCAGGGGATAAGTCCACCGGCGCAGTGCGGGGACGTGGATGTTGATCCAATACTCCCACCAATCGATCGCGCAGGTGCGGTAGCCGAAGACCTCTTTCTCTTCAGGCACCAGCGCATAGGAAAGTTTTTCCACATTGTCAGCAACAAAGTCATGCTCGTTTAGCAGGATAAACGGCTCGAATAACTGGATCAGCTTTTCCACCCTCTCCAGGCTGCGTTCCGCCTTTGCCAAGGGGGGTCTGCGCAAAGGCAAAGGCGACATGATGCGCTGAATGGACTTGATAATCGCCTTCTGCGCGGGCGCCGACATCCGTTGGTAGCGTTGTTTCGAGACCGGAATAGCATCGAGCCGCAACCGCAGCCAGAATTCCAGGCCCTCTTGCGCACGGTAATGTTTGCGGTGCGCCAGCGAAGTCAACTCTATCGAACGGCCCATGTCGCAGGGGTTGGTCACCGAAGTTGCCAGTTGGTACACCGCATCATTCCGCCGTTCGATCAATGCCGCCGCTACCAGCGTCATTCCGGCGCAGACAGAATCCACGGGAATGATATCGAGCCGCTTGCGTTCGTTCGATGGCAACTGGCGAAATGTGGTGCCCAGCAAATAAGAAAGCGATGCAGAGGTGTTGATACCCTCATTCCAGCCCAGAAACGGCTTCTGCACCGAGGTTTCCACGATAGCCGGACGCACCACGGCGACCGGCAGGAGGGCGCCGTGTTTGTGGATCAACGACTCCGCCAGGCTTTTTGTAAGCGTATAGGTATTCGGCCAACCCAGTTCGTGAGCCCGCTTGATTCCGGCTTCCGTCAGATAATTCTTGAGCCAGCGTACCCGGTTCTTGCGAATCTGGTTCTCGAGCGCCGCCCCGTGCAGATTTTTGGCTGCATGTTCTTTGCCCAACGCCTGCTGCCGAAGCTCCTCCGTGACCTCTTCGCTCTCGGCTTTCTGCTCAATGGACGCGATCAACTCGTGCAGGCCATGCCACTCCCGCTCCGCGTCGAAAGCTGGAACTCTCGCCGGCGTATAGTTGGGCCGAAGTTTCTCGTTCACCCGCCCGTCGCGGCCTCCGGTCACATAGCAAGTGGAAAGATGCAGCAGCGCGGCATGATTGGATTGCTTGACAAAGTCGAGAATGTTCAGAGCTGCGTCAACATTGGTGGCGAGTGCATCCCGCAGGTCTGGATTGAAATCCGTGAGACCGGAACTGTTGATCACTAAGTCCAGGTTCTCCCGCAGCATCTGCGAGACATCGGCAGGAAGTCCCAAGCCAGCCTGGCAGACATCTCCGGCCACAACCTCGACATGGGCATTGATGAAGTCCGCAAACTTTGCGCCGTAGCGCTCGTAAAGCGGGTCGAATACCGGCGACTCCTCGACCATTTTTTCAAAGCGCTGTTGCGCTGGATTCGATTTCTGCCGCCGGATCAGCAAATAAATCCGCCCGATCTCGGGGAGATCCATCAGCGTATTGGCGAGCCATACCTTACCGATGAAACCGGTGACCCCGATCAAGAGAACGTTCTTTCCCGCCAGCGCTTTGCGGACCGACAGGCTGCCTTTTCGCTGATGCTCGGTGAAATACACGATTGGCCGTTCCAACGAGATCGCCTGGCGTGCAGCCGGAACCACGGCTGCATGCAAAGCTCCTGTGCTATGCAATCCTAGATCCAGTGCCAGTCTCGCGTCGCCACGCTCGCCGTTCGCGCCCCCACCGGTAAGGCGGGCAAAAATCCCTCTCGGCCGAATTACCGGGTCGAGCAAGCGCCCGGTGGCGAAACCGTCACGGAATTCCATGCGGTTGGCGATCACCCAGCGCACACCCAAATATCGCGCCAGCGGCTTCATCACTTGCTCCAAGCCCTGGCTGACCAACACTACTTCCGCGCCGGACTCCACCAGTTCTCTGAGCTTTTTCACCCCTGCAGGTTTCAAGTACGGCTCCAGCTTGTACTTGAAATATTCTTCTCCCAACAAATCAAGGCGATCCCGGCTGACCCCGCGGAGAACAGTGTGTGCCACCCGAGTAGCGAATGCCCGGTCGAACACGTAGAAGAGCGGCCGCAACAGTGCGATGAACAACAACGATCCCCGGCGCATCCAGCGCTGGGAGAAAGTCTGCGCATTCCAGGTAAAGAATGCCATCGAGCGCACGGTGGTGAACTC
Source organism: uncultured Acidobacteriaceae bacterium (assembly GCA_963834075.1). GTDB lineage: Bacteria > Acidobacteriota > Terriglobia > Terriglobales > Acidobacteriaceae > PALSA-270. The sequence continues at coordinate 471,885 of CAWIAH010000001.1, read as the reverse complement.
GATCAGGCTGCCTTCGGCACGCCAGTACACGCGCGCCGGAGCATCGGATTTGTGATTGGACTGGTCCACTTCGTTGTTCCGCACTTCTGATTCCGACAATCTCTTTCCAAGCGGAAAGCAAAGCATCCTATTGTAAACAATGGGAGCAAGCAGGCGGGGAAAAAGAGCGCCGGCCCTGGCGGGTCGCAACAATGCATCGCCGCCAAAAGCGGGCCGCACCAGAATGGCCGGACCAGGATAAAGCTGTGTTTAATGAAGCAGGCCAGCCATTGGTTTTTTAATCGCTGAGCGCGAGCTTTTCGGCTGAAGGAATTCTCACCAGCAGAGCAAGAACCCCGCTGATGGCCAATGCCATGGCCGCGCACAGCAATCCGCCGCGAAACCCCCCGGTATAGGTTCGCACCCACCCAATCACCCAGGGACCGACCAGTCCACCAAGGGAGCCGATCGAGTTAATCACTGCGATTCCGGCTGCTGCGGAGGTTCCAGAGATTGCCATCGTGGAAAAGGCCCAAAACGGCCCCATCATTGAAAACTCGGCTAGCACTGCCAGGCTTAGAATTGTAATCATCGGCGTTACCGATGTTGAGTAAGCCGCGACCACCACGGCGACGGCTCCAATGAACGCCGGGATCACCAGGTGCCAACGGCGTTCGCCGGATTTATCCGAGTGCATTCCGACCAAGACCATCACGATGGCAGCAGCGATATAAGGAATGGCCGCCAGCCCTCCAATCACCAGCGTATTGCTGACCGCCAGGCTGCGAATTAGTTTTGGCAGCCAGAGCATGATCCCGTAGCCCGCAGTGTTAACGGTTAAGTACACCATCGCCAATAGCCAAACGCTCGGCGTGCCGAGAGTCTTCCAAATCTCCGCTTTGCTGACCGAAGGCTGCGAGCGCTGTTCGTGGGCGAGCGTTTCAGCCAGCCAGGTTCGCCACTCAGGAAGCAACCATTTGGCTTCTTCTGGACGATTCACCAGGTAGAAAGGCACCACGCAACCCAAAATCACTGCCGGCAAACCCTCCAGAATGAACAGCCATTGCCAGCCTGCCAATCCGCAGAAGGAATTCAGCCTGAGAATTCCCCCGGAAATGGGAGACCCAACCACCGCCGAAATGGGACCCGCCGCCGAAAACCATGCCACGGTTCGGGCATAAGACGACGAAGGAAACCAGTTTCTGAGGTAGAAGATTACTCCAGGAAAAAACCCGCATTCTGCAACTCCGAGAACAAAGCGCAGAGCGTAGAAGCCGCGCGCTGAGTGCACCAGTGCCATTGAAGCGGAGACCATCCCCCAGAGCACCATCAGAATGGCGAGCCAGCGGCGCGCCCCAACTCGCTCCAGCACGAGATTGCTCGGCACCTGGAAAATGCAATATCCGGCAAAAAACATGCCCATGCCCAAGCCGTAGGTGGCATCACTGAACCCAAGCTGCTGCTGCATCTGCAATGCGGCGAAGCCCACGTTGATGCGGTCAAGATAGCCGATGATGTAGAGAAGAAAAAGAAACGGAACCACGCGGCGCGTCAGTTTGGCAACAACGGCGGAGCGAATCGCAGCATCGAGGTCAGGCGCGGGTTGGATCACGGTTTGCAACGTGCCATCGACCTCGGAACTCAGCTACTTTAAAGATGCCAGACCAAGCCGCTCGCGGATCTCCGCAACAATGGCTTCTGGTGGCGAGGCCACGTCCACCGTAACCGCGTCAGTGGGCTCTTCCAGCAGGGCAAACTGGCTCGCCAGCAGTTCAGGCTTGGCAAAATGATCGCGCCGCGCCCGAAGCCGGCTCTCGATAAGCTCATAACTGCCCTTCAGATAGACAAGGAGCACCCCGAGTCCGATAGGCAGTTGGTCGCGATAGCTGCTTTTCAGAATCGAACAGCCCAATACCGCATTGCGGCCTTGTTGCTGCCATCGCTGAATCGCGTCATGCATCGCTTTCAGCCAGGGGGCGCGATCAGCATCGTTCAACGGAATATTCGCCCGTATCTTTTCGATGTTGGCCGTGGGATGGAAGCTGTCGCCGTCCGCGTACTCCCATCCCAACTGGCGCGCCAACTCCGCGCCAATCGTCGTCTTGCCGGCCCCTTCGACTCCCATCACGATCAGCACCATGGAAGCTCCCAGCCCGGCGAGTCTATTTTGTATAAGTCTTGCTGAAGTGATTCCTCAAATTGGTAACGGTGAACGTTCCGTCGGGCTCCGCCGTAACTTTGATGCCGTAGCCTTCATCATCCGCATCCGCCTTGGGATTCGCGATCATTTGCTCGTCCACGTTATCTTTGCCGGCGTTTAGGGCGTAGTGAAGTTGCCATAGGTCCTGCAGGCCCGGCGAGCTGCGAACCGTCTCCAGGGCTTCGGGAGCGCCACCTTTCCGGGCGCCATTATTCGAAATGGCCACTCGCGGATGGATCGCCCATACCAGTGCCTTGCTGTTGGACAAAGCTAGCCCATGGTGGGAAACAAGGAATAAATCCACAGTGCCGATTGGATTGTCCGGGCACATCATCTCGAGTTCTTTTTTCTTGGTCAGATCCCCCAGATCGAGGAAGCGAAACTTGCCATAGGTAATCAAGGTTCCCAGGGATCTGGCATTTTCACTATCGTCAGTTTCCGGTTGGCCATCCTGGCCACAGTAAGGATTCGCCGTCCCCGCTCCCGGCAGCGGAGAATCAATGTGCTCCCCGTCGGCGGTCAGGGCTTCGACAGTCAACCCTTTCATTGGGATACCATCGCCCGGCTTGAGTACCATCTGTTTGGAGTTACCGATGGCTTTTTCGTATGCTGCGTAATCCATACGGGTAATGTCAGAGTCTTCCCGGTTGGGCCCGTGGTTGAGGAAAGTGTCAATTTTGATGCGCTCTGCCAGCTCGGGCACGCCGCCGACGTGGTCGCGGTGATAGTGCGTGACCAGCATGTAATCAATCTGTTTGATCCCAGCTTCTTTTGCAGCCTGAAGGATGCGGTCGGGGTGCGCCCCGTGGAATCCGGGGAAGCCGGCATCAATCAGCAAGGACTGCCCCGACGGCGAAACGATGAGGGTGGACTGTCCGCCTTCAACATCGATGAAATAGATCTGCAGCGATTTGGCCTTGGCCAAGCCCGCCGGAATCAGCAGCATACATCCCACAGCACTCAATCCAACCAACAGAAGAAAACGGCGCACTGAAGCCCTCCCCATTTGCTAAATCGTAATGAAAGCGGCGTTTAGCTTATCATTATTTGACGGTGGAATCGAAGTGTGATCCGGAATTCAAACGTTTTCGCCGACCCGAATTCCGCGCTTTTTGCAGAAAACCAGAGTAACCACTTAGTCTCACGTCCGCTTGTTACAATTCGCCTTCCACCGACATACTTTTAGATGCCGGTTTTAGCCGCGGACCAAGTCTGGCGCATTCTGCAATAGAGGGTACGGCCTGAGATAGACGGATTCTCATCCAGCACACTTTATGGAAGTTGCTTATTCTCAAGCTCTCAAGGGCGCGACCGAAACCCTCCAAACGGGTTCGGGCTTTTTTCCATTAAATCGCCTGGAGACCAGCAATTGGGACTTTCTCGCAAGTCTCCCCGGCCTTCGTAACCGGGATGCTCTTTCCCGGCTTCATGATCGGTTTCGCGAACTGACCGGCAGAAATCACATTTTCTTTGCGCCCTCCTGCCGTGCGGCCATTGCGCAGATTCTCTACCTGCTTCCACAGCAGGAAGTGGTTATGCCGGCCTATACCTGCGCCGTAGTCAAGTTGGCCGCGCAGGCGGCAAAGAAGACCATTATCTACGCCGATGTAGCGCAGGGGTCGGTCAATAGCACTTCAGCCGAATTCGAACCTCACGCCAAACCCGGACGCATTCTGATTCCCACACATCTGTTTGGTATTCCGACAGATGTCGAGAATATCTGCGAACTCGCCAGACGGCGTGGATGCCTGACCATTGAAGATGCTGCGCCTTCGATCATCGAAGCACGCGGCAAGGGAAAAATAGGTACGTTCAGCGACTACGGCGTGTTCAGTTTCGAGCGTTCCAAGCGGCTCCCGGCATTTCGTGGCGCCCTGATCGTCGTGAACAACGAGAGTGTGATCGAACCAGAAAAGTTGGAACAGGCCAATCCTTTCGGCGCGGAATACGTCGCGCCCCTGCATGAGATTGCTTCGTCTGTGTTCTACAACATCGCCGGTATGCCTTGGATCTACGAGAACTATGTAGTTCCGCGGCAGTTGAAGATGTATTCCAACTGGGAACCGTCGCCGCGAAACGTTAATGATGCGGTGAAGGGCAAGTTCTTCAAGCGCCGCTTTCATTCTTATCAGGCCACGCTGGTCTTGCGTATGCTGAAGCGGATGGATGCCATCCGGGAACGAGTGGGCAGGCTCATCTCGATATACCGGGAAGAATTGCGCAATTCTCCGGTGATAAGCTTCCTGCCGGAGGATAGTCCGCAGGTGACGCTTTTGCGCTATCCAGTTGCCATCCCCGGAATGAAGCGCGCGGAAGTCCTTCGCCAGACGCTACAGAGTGGTCTATTTCTTGAAACCAATTATGAACGCCTGCTGCCGGATGAGATCTCCGGCGACGAACTGGCGAACGCTCGATTGACGGCTGAGAATGTAATTCTCTTGCCACTTTACCGCGCGCTACCGGAACGCGAGGCCCGCAGAATCGCGAGAGAGTTGGTTCGTATTGCCGCAGGCGGCTCTGCCAGTAGTCAGGTTCAATAAAGAATATGCCAGCCCCACGTTTTAGCGTCGTGATCACCAGCTATAACCAGCGCGAATTTATGCGAACGGCCGTGGATTCCGCCTTGGCCCAAAACCGCAACTTGGCAGAAATCATTGTCGTCGATGACGGCTCCAAGGATGGTTCACAAGAGTTTTTGGAAAGCTATGGCGATGCCATTCAGCTGGTGAAATTCATCGTTAATCAAGGCGCCATCGCAGCGCGCAATCATGGGGCGTCGTTAGCCAAAGGCGAATACATCATTTTCCTCGATGGCGATGACCTCTTCATGCCGGGCGCCTTCGAGATCTATGAACGCGTCGTACAGGCTTTGCACCCAGCACTCATTCTGGCCCGGCGCGTGTGGTTCGAAGGCACACCTCCGTCCGCCAGTGAGAATCCAGGAATTCCGATTGAGTACGCCGACTATCCTAATCTCATGGAAAAAGACCGTCCCTACGGCACCTGCGCCAGCGCACTAGTCGCGACCCGCGAGGCCTATCAAGCGATTGGAGGCTGGTCGCCAGGAATTTTTCATATGGATACGGTGGATTACACCACCAAGCTGGGCTATTCCGGACGGACCATTCTGATCAATTCCCCGAAGACGGTCTTCTACCGCGTTCATTCCGCCAACAGTGTCAACAATGTCCTCCCATTTCTCCAGATGGGTCACAAGATCATGGGCAAAGAGCGGGCGGGAGAATACCCTGGAGGCTCGGGGCATCGCTTTACCCGCTACGCATGGTTAGGCGGAGTCATGATGTTCTGGACGAAGCGCTCGTTCAAGAGAGGCTTTTACGGGAAGGGTCTTAAGTTGGCCGCAGATGCCTGGGCGATGATCCTTGCCGCCGCATTGCTCCGCGCAAAATCCGTGGTCACGGGCCGCAAGCCCTTTCAGACGCTGAATTAAGATTGGAGAATGCCGGAGATCCCGATTTCCTATCCCAAGTGGCGATAACAGTAGTTCCCGATAGCATGCGAAAGCGGACCAGGAGCCTTGGAAAGCAGCAGGCGCGTCAACCGGTAAGGTAAAGAGGTCTCCCGTGGGCTTTTTGCATTTTCCTTCGCGCCGCTCTTAGCGTCAGCATAGAGAGAGAATTCCGCAAGGTCCTCTTCGACCGGGGCCCAGCGGCGCTTGTAGGAAAGCAAGCCTTCGTTGGTTGAGGAAGTCCGCCCGAAACTGAAGGTCCTGGCGCCGTCGGCGTGCGCTGCCTTCATGGTTTCCCAGTAAAGGAGTTGATTGACTCCATTCTGAGCCTCATCCGTATTTCCCGAATACTCCGAAATCCAAAGATCCCGGAATCGCAGAATCAGGTGAAAGGCCACCGGCTTTCCCGCCTGGTAGGCGAGAAAAACCTTCAGGTGCTCACCACCCAGATACTCCCTCATGGCCCGAAAGAAAGAATACGGCATCACCGGCAAGGAACGTCGGCTCCGGGTGTCGGCAAGGATGGAATGGCAGAGCTTAAGGCTCGCCTCGTCGTCGCGCTCTTCCACTACGACTCCGGCGCGCGCCGCCTGCTGTATTTTTTGCCTCACTGAAGACTTCGAAAAGGTGCGAAACACTGCGTCGAGGTCTTCACTCAAATAAAGATAGTGATGTTTATAGCTCGAGCTTCGTTCGAGCGAACATTTGTTCAGGAATTCCGCAGTTCGCGTGGAACGAACTTCAACCATCTTGCTCCTGGTGCGGCGGCGAAGTGCATCAAGCTCCGGCAGAAACTCTTCGAATTGCCCGGTTGAGAGGACGAGCGGATCACAAAACGACGAAAATGGAAGGCTGCTGATGCGGGAGCCCAAAAGCCAGCTTTTTACCGTGTACACCGGCAAACCAGCTTGAATCCGGCCAGTTTCACCGTCGCGCAAGACCAGGCATCCTCCGCGGATATGAGGAAAAGCCCCTTCCAAAACATTTTTCCACGCTGAAAGGTGATAAACGAGCCCGAAGGGGTGATGGCCTACAAAACGATCCCACTCGGCATCGTTATCGGGTCCCAACCACTGCACCGAGGACGGTGCAGCAATGTGAACGGACACATGCTCAAGAGGTCCTCGGCTCATAGCTGAAGTTTCGGACACCGACTGGTCATCCTTACCAAAAAGTTTGCCGTCTGGGGAAACAGTGGGAACGTCCGACTGTATGTTGGCGCGGGTAATCGTAACGCAAAGTTGAGAGCATTGATACCGACTTTACTTTTCTTTACCCAATTCTTACCTTTGTTAACTCAAGGACAAACAGAAATGATAATGCCGTCGATCCGATTAACCATTGCCTGTTAATACGTTAGTATGGCTCTCTAACTCTACACTTCAACTCGCCGCGCTATGACTGGTGACCGGAGCTGCATGCTCGGGAGCTGGTTCAGGCGACCGACGGGAAGCGCGGTTCGGCGGGAGTCCAGCTTCCCGTATTTTGTAAAGCAGAGCCCGATAGCTGATGTTCAATGCGCGGGCCGCTTTCTTGCGGTTCCAGTGATGGGTTTGCAGAACCCTGAGGATGACTTTGCGTTCCAATTCGCGGGTTGCCTGCCGGGTAATTTTCTTCAATGAGATCGGCCCGTCGTAGTTGATCTCCGGAGTTGAATATTCCGGCGGGCTAGCCACCAGATCGGCGCTGATCCCCTCCTCGTTACCCAGAATCACATATCGCTTGATAAGGTTCTCCAGTTCACGAATGTTTCCCGGCCAATGGTACTTTTGCAGCATTCCCACCAACTCACTGGAGAGGTCTTTCGCGCGGCAGTTATATTTACGGTTGTAGTATTCCAGAAAATATTGAGCCATGTCCGCAATGTCCGCGCGTCTTTCGCGAAGCGGCGGCATCTGCAAATTCACCACGTTGATGCGATAAAACAGATCCTGCCGGAAAGTTCCATTCTCAATTTCGGTTTCCAGGTGCCGGTTGGTGGCACAAACGATCCGGACTTCCACCTTTTTGTCTTCCTGTGCGCCGATCCGGCAGAATTGACCGTCCTGCAGCAGTTGCAGGAGTTTGGACTGCAATGCCGGATCGAGCTCAGAAATCTCATCCAGGAAAAGCGTGCCCCGGTGTGCCAGCTCAACCCGGCCGGGCTTTGCGCCGTAGGCCCCCGTAAAGGCTCCTTTTTCGTAACCGAATAATTCGCTTTCCAACAGGGTTCCAGGAATCGCCGGACAGTTTATCTTTACGTAAGGACCGCCGCGCCATGGCGAAAGGCCGTGGATCATGCGGGCAACGATGTCTTTGCCTGTGCCGCTTTCGCCTTGAATCAATACCGGAACATTGGCGGACGCCACTTTGGTCAGGCGCTCCCGCAGCAAACGCATCGCATCAGAGCGTCCGAAGACCACTGCGTCGGGAGGGATCTCTCCGACCGATTGCGTTAGTGCGCTGACTGGGTTGGCGGTTGTGGTTGGCATCGCGGATGGTCGCTCCTGTCCTGTGCAATGTTCTAGTCTGCACCCGGAGAGCCAAATACCGCCAGCCTTTCGAAACACTTAGGTAATGGCATTTAAAGGTTTTGTTTATAATGAATTAAGAGGAAAAGTAAAAGCTCACAAGAACCGGAAGAGATTGAAGACGGTTGGCTTGGTATCCCGCAGGGATGGAGGAAAAGTTTTTCACACAGGAGAATCAACATTCCTAGGCGCGCGCTTTCCGTTGCGATGATTGTCCCCCAGAGGGCGGAGAAATTGAAGGGCGGTCAACTGATAACCCTCTTCGTGGGAAATCCGTATGGTACGGGCGGAAATTGCCCCGATGTCTTTCGATGCGTGGGCCACCAGAACAGAAGGCGGAGTCGGGACTTTCAGCGAAACCCGCGTCGCCAGCGTCAAAGGACGACGCACCGCCACCAACGCACCGCCTGCGGAAACATTAAGCGCAGTGGCGAGTTCGAGAGAGTTTTTTCCTTCTGCGTTCTGACTGCGGACAAATATCGGAATGGCCAAGGGCAGACGGGGCCACTTGCGGCGTTCGTTTTCATTCCACAATCGCTTCAACAGAAATCCTTTGCTTGGCACATTTGCCATTGCACCCGCATCCTGGGGGCCAAACCCAGAATTACCCGGTCATTTCGGGTATCCAGCCATGCTACCTCGGAGTCTACGGCCTAAAACCCGGAGCAAAAGAGGCGCCAACGGACGACAATCCATCAAAGCCTCGAGACTTCACGGGATCTGCGGTTCGCCTGTCTTTAAGCTTCTCTTTCCATGCAAACAGGAAGGAATCCCCCACTTGCTTTCAATTGACAAAGCGCAAAACTATGCCATACTTGGGCTGAGCCATTCACCTAGCAGTTCCCTCCCCGTGTTGGCCAAAGCTATTCCACTTTCATCTAATCTCTATGGTTCTAACTCCCAAGAACAGTTACGTTGCCGAGACTACCGTGTCGCGCAAGCCATCCCCGGCGCTTCGAGCTGTGGCAGCAACAACGCAACGCTCTGAAGCTGAGCTGAGCCCGCAGCAAGTCAAGGAATACGCCGTTCTCAAAGAGCGTTTCCTGCGGACCACCAACGCACTTGCCTCAGCTGCCCATGATTTAAAAACTCCACTGGCCATTCTTAATGGATACGTTGAAGTCTTGCAGAGTGAAAAGCTGGGCGGTTTGAATCCGCGGCAACGCGAAGTTCTGCGCGATATGCGCTCTAACGGCCGGCGCCTGGAGCACTTTATTCAAGATTTTCTAACTTACAGCGTGATGGAAACCGGCGAAATCAAGCTGCATTACGAACCCGGCGACGTGAATGCCTGTCTAGCCGAGGTTTGCCGCTTGTGGTCTCCGCGCTTTCAGGAACGGGGCATTGCGCTCTATTTCCTGCCGCACGACAAGTTGACTGACTTCGCTTTCGATTCCGCAAAGGTCGAGCGAGTGATTTCAAATCTTTTGGAAAATGGCTCCAAATTCACTCCCGCCGGTGGAACAGTGTGGCTGCACGCAGAGCCTTATATGTGGGAACGGCGCAGCGCCAGCAAGCCGGCGGTGGGAGAGCGAAGGCGACGGAACCTCTCCGTTCCCAATTCGGTCAAACTCAGCGTGGCGGATACCGGTCCTGGCATCCCGGCGGAATATCACATTGAAATATTCGACGATTTCTTCCGCCTGCCCCAAACTGAAGGTCAGATAGAAGGAATGGGTCTTGGGTTAGCCATTGCGCGTCGCTTGGTTGGCGCCATGGGCGGCAAGATTTGGGTGGAAAGCGAATTGGGAGGGGGATGCAAATTTTCGTTCCTGATTCCTCTCAACCCAATCTCCGGCACGAATGAAAAAGGACGCAAGTAGATGAGCGAGACCGCCAAGATTCTTCTGGTAGACGACGAACCGGGCATGCTGCGTTACATCAAGACTTTGCTGGAAGTAGATGACCACAAAGTCGAAACTGCGAGCACCGGCGAGGAAGCTCTGGCCATGATTCAGAAGGATCTGCGTCCTGACCTGGTGTTGCTCGACCTGTTGATGCCCGGCATTGATGGCCTGCAAACGCTTGAACAGCTCCGCCAGATTCAGCCTGGTATTAAAGTCGTGATGCTTTCCTGCGTCAGCGATACCCGCAAAGTGGTACAAGCCATCCGACTCGGCGCGCAGGATTATTTGACTAAGCCATTCCAGAAGGCTGAGCTCGACGCAGTGGTCGACCAGTCACTTGGGACGAATCGTCAGAAGTATCAAGGCGAAGTCGAAGAATTATCGGATGAAGTATTTTTCATTGCCGCCAGTCCCGCCATGCGCAAGCTGCGCTCGCAGGCGGCACTGGTTGCCAACGTTGATATTCCAGTCCTCATGTTGGGCGAGAGTGGAACCGGTAAGGAAGTGATGGCGCGCCTGATTCACAAATTGTCGCCCCGCGCCCACCGAACCTTTCTAAAGGTGAACTGCGCCGCGGTTCCCGCCGACCTTCTGGAAAGCGAGTTGTTTGGCTACGAAGCGGGAGCGTTCACGGGCGCGAACCACGCCAAACCTGGAAAGTTCGAGCTGTGCAACAAGGGCACGATTCTGCTCGATGAAATTGGGGAGATGCCGCCGCTTTTGCAGGCAAAACTGCTGCACGTGCTGCAGGATCAACAATTCTCCCGCTTAGGCGGCCGTTCGGTGATTAAAGTGGACGTACGCATACTGGCCGCCACCAATATCAATATTCCCGAAGCCCTGGCGAATAAGCGCTTGCGCGAGGATCTCTATTATCGGCTAAATGCCTTCACCCTGGCCATTCCTCCGTTGCGCGAGCGCAAGGAAGAAGTTCCGATCCTGCTGAAACACTTCATGACCCATATGGCGGAACGCTACGCCCGTCCGCCATTGCCGCTCACGCCGAATCTGCTCCAGGCCTGCCAGAATCATTCCTGGCCGGGAAACATACGTGAGTTGAATAACTTCGTTAAACGTTTTCTGGTTCTAGGAGACGAGACTCTCGCCATTCATGAGCTTTCGATACAAGGGCAAGGTAACGGTGTCTCGGGAGATGGCGTCCATCGTTCAAGCGCTGACTCGCCCGGCGGACTGAAATCGCTGGCTCGCAGCGCCAAGGACGAAGCCGAGGCCGAAGCCATTGCCAATGCGCTGGAAGAAACCAACTGGAATCGCAAGCAAGCCGCGGCTTTGTTGAAGATCAGCTATAAAGCTTTGCTGTATAAGATCCGCCAGTATGGCATTGCCGAAGTTGGCGCTCACCACAAACTGTCTGCCGGTGCGTAGTTCCCGGGGAAACGGCGGCCTCGGCGGAGCGACCATACCCTTGACGCATTGAGGTCTCCCCTATATATTTCGTCTGCCGCGAGCCGCATAGGCTAAGCGGTCCCGGGGTACTGGCCACCTCGTCGGTCTATTATCGTTAGACTGCTTCTCCCACCCAGCCAGCCCCGTCCCGTGAGGTGACATGTGTCTTTATCCGGGCGCTGCGCATCGTTGCTAGCTTCTCTTTTTCTTTGCGTTTTCGTCTCCCCTTTGCGCGCGGTGGATTGGCCACCGATCGCACCCGACGAACAATCCATGACCAGCGTTGCGGAACAGCCGGGAGCGCCCGCCGTCATGCTTTTGCGCCAGGAAACCGACGACGACGCCCTGCACTATCACTCGGTATATGTGCGCATTAAAGTGCTGACCGAGGCTGGGCGAAAGTATGCGGACGTCGAACTGCCCTACAACCGGCGAGGCTTCATCATCGACCAGGTGAGCGGACGCACCGTTCGCGCCGACGGATCCGTCGTTCCCTTCACGGGGAAGCCATTCGACAAAGTCGTGGTCAAGAGCCGCAACCTGCGGATTCAGGTGAAAACGTTCTCCCTTCCCGATGTCCAGGTGGGCAGCATTCTCGACTATCGCTACAGCCTCCGCTACCCAGACAATTCGCTGATGCCGCCAGAGTGGATCATTCAAAGCGATATTCCCGAAAAGAAGGTGATGTTCAAGTACATTCCCTTCCAGTTCAAGGGCAACACCTTTGTCACGGTGGCGCGGGGCCGCATCGCAAACGGCGTGGCCTGGACGCCTTTCCTTCCAGCTGGACATCCGCCCAAACTGGAAACGTCGGCTGATGGCAAGAATTGGATTGATCTGGAAATGGAGAACGTTCAACCCATCGTGGAAGAGCCCTATATGATCCCGGCCAGTCCCATGCGTTGGCGGGTTCAGTTCTACTATCAGGTCGAATTAAAACAGGAGGATTACTGGAAGAAAGAGGGCAAATTCTGGAACAAAGATGTCGAGAGTTTCATGGGCCGGCAGAGGGGCGTTTCCGACGCCGTCGCTAAAACCGTGGCTGCCAGCGACACACCGGAGATGAAAGTACGCAAGCTATATGACTTCGTCGCAAACCTAGACAATCTCAGCTACGCTCCGGAGCGCAGCGGGCAAGAAGAAAAGAGTCTGGGCATGGTTCCGAACCAAGGCGTCGATGATGTGTTGCGCCAGCACAGCGGCTTCCACAACGAATTAAACCGGTTGTTCGCAGCCATGGTACGGTCCGCCGGAGTTCCCGCCTCCATGATGTGGGTCTCCGATCGCGCCGAAGACTTCTTCGAGCCGCAATTCCTCAGCACCGATCAACTCGATGCCGAGATCGCCGTTGTACAACTGAATGGCAAAGATGTTTTTCTCGATCCCGGCACCAAGTACACCCCTTATGGACTGCTGAGCTGGCACTATGGCGCATCCAAAGGGCTGCGCCAGAATGGCGACAAAGGCGCCGACATTGCGGAGAGTGGTTATTCCACGTACATGCAGGCGGTCATTCAGCGCGTGGCCGAACTCACCCTGACCGACCAAGGCATTGCCCAAGGCACCGTTGTCGTCGGCTTTGGGGGCCTGGAGGCGATGCTTCGCCGCCAGGAGGGCAACCATACCGATGCAGAAGGCCGTAAGAAGATGCTGGAAGACGAGTTGCGCAGCTGGCTTCCCGGCGGAACCGACGTCGCTCTCACCAATCAGCCTGCGTGGGATAAAACTAGCGACAGCCTGGTGGCTCAATTCAAAGTCTCCGGCCCGCTCGCGCTCAGCGCGGGAAAGCGCTGGATCATCCCCGTCCATGTGTTTGAAGTGAATGAGAAGCCGATGTTCGCATCGGCACAGCGCATCAATGCCGTCTATTTCGATTATCCTTCGCGCGAACAGGATGAGGTCCACATTACTCTTCCGCCAAACGCCGAAATCGAGAGCCTGCCTCCCGCTGACAAAGAAAAACTTGATTACGCCCTTTATATAACCGACCAGAAGCGCGAAGGCAAAAATGGCATCCTCTCCACGCGAGACCTGGCCATGGCGGGATTCGCATTCGCACCGACCGATTACAAAGACCTCAAGGGTTTCTACGACAAGGTGAAGGCCGGCGACGACCAGCCGGCGGTTTTGAAGAGCGCACCCTATGCCCAAAGCTATTAGCCATGCGGTTTGCCTGATTGCGATCTCGCTTGGCCTCATCAGCCCGCTTTGCGCCCAAGTCAGTATTCCGGAGTGGATGCGCCAAGCCGCCAACCAGACCCTGCCCGCATATGCCCCCGATACCAACGCAGTTGTGCTCCTTGACTCTACCGAGGATGCTGTCGCCGCGCCTGGCGAGTATGTAGAACACTACCGGCGCGTGGTAAAAATTCTGCGCAAAGAGGGCCGCTCCGAAGGCTCTCTGGCGGTTTCGCTAAGAAAGCAGGAAAAGTTGCTATCGGTGCACGCGTGGAGCATCGACAAGAACGGCCACGAATACGAGGTAAAGGATAAAGAATTTCTGGAACACAGCCCCTATACCGAAGAACTCTATTCCGATTACCACGCACGCACCGCCGGCGTCCCCGCCCCCGACCCGGGTTCGGTGGTTGGCTTTGAGTACAGCGTTCGCCGTCATGAATATCTAAATCAGATTCACTGGTTTTTTCAGGAAGACATTCCGCTTCGCGAAGCCGATTTCACCTTGCAACTTCCTACAGGCTGGGAATACAAGGCAGCCTGGGCCAATGCCCAGCCGGTCTCCAGCGACGACGCATCCCATGCCTTGGCCTGGACGCTACACGATGTTCCCGCAATCGAGGATGAAGACCGGATGCCGGCGCCGTTGTCGCTGGCGGGCCACGCCGAAATCGCATACTTCGCGCCGGGAGGAACCGCGGTCGCCTCATGGGAGGGGCTGGGACGCTGGTATTCCGAACTGACCGCCGGCCGCAGAACCGCTTCTGCGGACATCACCGAAAAAACTCGTCAGCTCACGGCCTCCGCCCCAGACTTCGACGCCAAGGTGCGTACGCTCGCATCATTCATGCAAACCGACATCCGCTATGTAGCCATTGAAATTGGGGTTGGAGGTTTTCAACCCCATCCCGCGGGCGATGTTTTTCACGCGCGTTATGGTGACTGCAAGGACAAAGCTACGTTGCTGAGTACCATGTTGAAGCAAGTGGGAATCGACTCCGACTATGTGCTGATTGACACCGACCATGGGGTGGTGAAGCCGGCGGTTCCCTCGAACTTTTTTGACCACGCGATTCTGGCGATCGAGTTGCCCCCTGGAATCGCGAACGATGCGTATGAAAGCGTTGTGACCAGCAAGACGGGCAAGCGTTATCTGATCTTCGATCCGACCGATGAGTACACTCCACTTGGCACCCTTCGCGGCGACTTGCAGGACACTTATGCCTTGCTGGTCACGGATAACGCAGGTGAGCTCATTCATACCCCACTGCTATCACCCGATGCCAACGTGCTGTCGCGCAATGGACATTTCGTCCTGAACGCGGATGGTGGACTTACCGGCGACGTCGTCGAGACCTCCACGGGCGATCACGCCAACCGGGCGCGATATTATCTGGTGCACTCCAACGAGCAGGAGCGCACGCAACGCTTGGAACGGGAACTGAGCCAATCGCTGCAAGGCTTCACTTTGCAGAATGCCGCTTTTCAGCAGCTCGACCAGCCGCAAAAAGATCTGGTTCTTACCCTGAAAGTTTCCGTGCCGCAATATGGGCAGCTTCGTGGCCCGCTGATGCTGGTGCGTCCTCGTATACTCGGCGAAAAAAGTTTTGACATCGAGCACCGCAAGCCGCGCCTATACCCGGTCAGCCTCAAGTCCGCCTCCCATGAGACCGACGTCTATGAAATTCAGCTGCCGAAGGATTTTACGGTAGACGACGTTCCAGACCCGGTGAACATTGACATGGGTTTCGCCAGCTATCAGAGCAAGATCGAAGTTGCCGGCACAACGCTCCGCTATTCGCGCGAATATATCGTGCACCAATCGAGCGTTAGCCCCAATCGTTTCGCGGAGCTCCGCCAGTTTGAGGGTGCGATCGGCGCCGACGAGAACGCCGTCGTCGTTCTCAAGCACGCCAACTAGAAGCGCCGCGAGTCGTCGGGCTTTCGGCTAGCGGAGCCGTCAAAACCCTCGTCCCGCGCGACTTATCCACAGGTCGAACCTCTTCTGCCACTATTTCCGCTGGGTCCACGCGTTTAAACATTTAATCTCCGCACCGGGCTTGAGGCTGTTGAGGGGGGATTCCGACAGATGGGCTGGGTAAAACTTCGCGACATAAACTTTCTTTCGCTCCAGACTGCAGTATTCTGCGTGCAGTGCGAGCTTCTGAGCGAGAACAGCACGACAACTTGCCTGGCATGTGGAAGCCACGCTATTCTCAACTTGTCGCGCGTCCTTGGCGGTTCGTTGCGCGGCCAACCGACGGCAAATCTGATTGCCGACGCTGAACTTGATCGCTTGGTCCGCGAGCTCCTGCAAACCGTACCTGATCTCGCTCCTGCGAATGAAAATCGCGCCCTGGCCTCGTTTGCCACGCTGGCGCCTCGGCGCAACCACGCGCGAGGCATGCTGAACAGTCCAGCTCCCTCCAGTGTGCATCCGGAGATCAGCACCGGCGACTTCAATCTGGAGCCCGCCATCAGCGTTATCACTGAAAGAGCGCAGGCCCTCACCGGTGCCACGGGCGCCGCTATCGCCTTGCGTCGCGGAGAGGAAATCGTTTGTCGCGCCCGGGCGGGACGCACCGCCCCGGATATCGGCGTGCGTTTGCAGACTGAATCCGGAATATCGGCTGACTGTGTGCGTACCGGCGAAGTAATTCTGTGCAACGATGCCGAGGATAATCCTCACGTAGATTTGGCTAGCGCCCGGCGCTTGGGTGCACGCTCCATTCTCGTCGCTCCCCTACGTCACTTCCGGCAGACGCTGGGCGTGTTTGAAGTACTCTCATCCACTCCCCATGCCTTCAGCAGCCGCGACGTCGCCACCATGCAGATGCTCTCGAGCATGATCGTTGCCGCCATCTCGCGCCTGAGCAGCCTGCGGCGCGCGGTTCAATGCCGCATCGCCTGAGTTATTGACACTCTAGAGTTTCCCCCCAAGCAAAAGGCGTGGATTGAATCCACGCCTTTTCTCATTTAATGCGAGTATAGCGACCTTACTGCACTGTCAACAGGACGGAAAAAGTGCGGACCGCCGACCCTGAGGTTGCACTGACAATTACTGTGTATTGTCCCGCCGGCGTGCCCGTAGTCGTAGTCGTAGTAGGAGTCGAGCCGCAACCCGCGGAAAATCCGAGCACAATCAGGAACAATCCGCCAACGATTGCCAGCAGCCAGCGCCGCCGGCGCGATGACTTACCACCCATGACACCGAAAAGTGCGAACCCGGAAACTGGCAGCAGCAGCGCATAGATTGGCCCATGCCGCCGCAACTGTGTGGTGGTCGTGATCCGTTGGGTGGTGTTTATATTCAAAGTCGTGAATTGCGGTCCATTGTTGAGGTTGGGCAGTGAAGCCGAAGTGAAGCTGGATGTGGCGCCGCTCGGCAGGGTAGAGGTAGTGGAGAACGTAATTGTATTCGGGATCGCTCCAGTCGGAGTCACGGTGATCTGGTAACTGGCAACCGCGCCCGCCGATACGGTCTGCGATGCTGGAGTTACGCCCAGGTTGAAATCATTGACTGCCGCAGTGGCGCTCGCCGAAGCCTGGAATGCGGAACCCGGCACGCTTACCGTGGCGCTGTTACCCAGGCTGGGCAGCGGCGTGGTCGAAGGTATTGTGGGAGCCACCGGCGTCAGCAAGATCGTCACCGTCGGTCCGGTACCGTCGACTGGGGTGGTGGTCACGTTGCCGAGATTGCATTGCACCGTCGTTCCATTCACCGTACCGCAACTACCCGGATTGGCGGTCGCGGAGGTAAAACTGGCGACGGTCGCGGACGGCAAATTGTCGGTGAACGTCACGCTGTTGGCCGCATCTCCATTGTTCACCAGCGTGTATGTATACGTCACCGCATTACCCACGCCCACGGGACTTGGCGCCGCGATCGCAGTCATGGTGAAGTTTAGTAATGGGCTTAGTTTGGTGATGAAGGCATCGCTCGTTCCGCCCAGCGTACTTTGGTAGGGACTCTTGAGCGGGAAATTCGGCGAGGTGGTTTCACCCGCCACATAGGCGGCCCCTTGCGCGTCCAAGGTCACGCTGGTGCCCATATCGGTGCCGCTACCCCCAAAATAACTCGAATAACTGGGACAAACCACCGGCGGATTCGCGGTTGGATCTGGAACACAGATTGAGCCGGCCACGGTATCCAGGTTGGCGATAAAGGCATCTCGTCCTCCGCCGGAAGCCGATTGCACCGCGTTCTCGGTCGGAAAGTCAGCAGAATCGGTCCACCCTGTCACTCGCGTCCCACCCACGGTATCGACCGCAATCGAGGTACCGGCATCGTTCCCGCTGCCTCCCAGGTAGCTGAAATAAATCAAAGACACTGCCACCGGGCTACTCCCGGCGACCGGCGCTGTGTAGTTCGTCACCTTGGCAACAAAGGCGTCCGTAGCTCCAGAGGAAGTCGTGCATGATGTTGGATTGAGATTCGAGTCATTGGGGCAAGGCTGAAAGGCGACGGAGCCAATCGCGGTCGGAAAATCGGTCGAGGTCGTGGACCCTGTGATGTAGGCGATTCCGCCCACATCCACGGTGATGCCGTATCCGACATCGTTACCGGTTCCTCCCACATAGGTGGAATAAAGCAATTGAGAACCGGGCGCGGCAGTCGGCGTAAATTTCGCGATGAACGCGTCGGTCGCCGTCGGCGGGGTCGTGGGGCAATTAAACGAATTGCTGCTGGAATTGGCGGAAGGAACATCCAGACAGGCCTGTGCCGCGTTAAGAATAGGAAAATCGTTTCCCCCGGAGGCTTGCGGGCTGGCCTGGGTGTCCAGAAAATTCGTGCCTCCAGTGATATAGACGTCCGGGATGGTGTTCTGATCCACGGCAATTCCGCCACCCAGCGCGACACCGTTTGCCGGGTTTCCGCCTCCGAAGTAGCTCGAATATGGAACGCTGGAGACCCCTATAGCCGTCGGATCGATCTTGCTCATGAAGAACTGATTCGCCGCTAATGATTTGGTTTGGACAGCCCCGATAGTCGCCGGGAAGACGACAGTTCCCGAAGGCGTATCGGTCGAAGTCGTCGTTCCTGTGACATAAATCTTCCCATTCACATCCAGTGCGACCCCGCTGGCCACATCGTTGCCGCTTCCCGAGAGATAGGTCGAATAAAGAACGGCCGCGCCTCCCGGATCAAGCTTGCTCACAAATACATGCTTATTCCCCGCCGACTCCGGCGCCGTTTGGTATCCGTTCACCGCGGGAAAATCGGTGGAGTTGGTGGTGCCGGCCAATATCACATCGAATCCCGGATCAACCGCGATGCCCGAGGGCGTGTCGCTTCCGCTTCCGCCCAGGTAGGTCGTATAAGCCAGGCTGGTGCCGGGGTTATTGATCTTGGTGATGAACACATCCGCCGGCCCCTTCACCATATTGCTCGATGCCAATCCGGTAGGATTTGGAAAATTGATGGTGGAGGTAGTCGCTCCCGCCACGTAAATGTTCAAAGCTGAATCGACAGCTATTGCGGGACAGCCGGGGGTGAACGGAGCTCCGGTGATTGCGGAACAACTCTCCGCGCCGCGCCCGCCCAAATAGGTCGAATAACTCAAAGTTGGGTCAATTACGAGGGTGCGGCTCCGGTCATACGCGCCCACTTCAAATCCAATTGCGCCATCGGCAAGTTGCAGAAAGTGCCCGGGAACCGGCCGCTGCGTCTCGCCGTAAATCTGGTAGATGCGCGGCGACTCAAATTGAATTTGGCCGCTTCCGACGGTCAGCAGCAGATTGCCGTGTTCATCAATCGCCTGCTTCTGCACGCCTTCGAAGGTCAATGCGATCTGTTTGGGATCGCTGCCAGGTGCGACCTCAAAATCATATTCAAGCCGTCCCTGATTGCCGTAGTACACCAGGTCGGTACCCGGGTAGACGTGCTGATAGCGCACCCGCGCGAACTGTGGGACGTTACGGTGCCACTTGGCGGGATTATTTCCAATAAAGTAATTGCTCTTCCCGGGCAGTTCGTTGGAGCCGATCATTGGCGCGGACAAATCGCCTCCGGAAAGACGCATCCGAACCAGCGAAGCATACTTCGCCGATTGCAGCATCAGCACCGCCTCGCGCTGGGTCAGAAACAGTCCGTACCCGCTGCCCCGGGCCAAAAATTTGACGCTCTTGTCGCTTTGCCCCTGATTTAGTTCAAAACCGAGCGGCAATTTGGCGTAGGAGAGGTGCAGAGGTTGCTGGGCCGAAGAAGCTGCGAAGTTGGACGGAAGAGATTTTTGACCACTTAACACCGCCGGCGCGGGAACAAATTTCAGCAAAGCCATTCCTGCCGCTACAAGCAGCGCAATTGACACCCAAATCCGGCTTCGCAACCAACCTAAACCCACTCCGCGGCAATTCAATCTCACAAGCTCCTCCGATTTTCCGGTGTTATGACGAGGAAGAACAAACGGCGCACCCGCAAAACGGCTGGCGCCCACAAAGCGGCATGCGTTGTTGTCATCAGAAACTAGGCGAAAAATAAATAACTACTTAAACATCTGACGGATAGCCTGTCAAGCTGTGGCCGATTTTCGGGCCTTGTTGTGCTGAGATGCGGGCAGCTTCCATCCAAGATGCCGGGACCGATAGAAACTCTTCGGTTTCGAATTTCCACCGCCGCGATCAACGGCATCCCAAACCTCACGGGATTTGCTCTGAAGTATTAACCGAAGCAATTCCTCGAGACTTTAAACTATTGCAAATGCTCATGAAATCGGTACTCTCACAGGCAAGCTGACGAACTCAATCCGGCGAATCTCCTACAGGGGAAATGGAATCGTTGCCTGAAAATTCGAACCTGGCGTCAAACTCTCCTCAGGAACGCAGGGCCACGCGGCGCTTCGACATGCGGCTCCCAGCCTCAGTCAAGGGCAGCGATGGAGACCGGGCCGAGCTGCGCACCGAGACGCAGAATGTGAGCGCCCGCGGTGTTTTCTTTTACCTGGATCATCAAGTTGAACCCGGCACCCATCTTGAAGTTACGCTGACCTTTCCTCCTCATATCACGCTCACCGATCCGGTCCGGATACGGTTTCTAGCACGTGTCTTGCGCAGCGACACGGCCCCCGTCACGCGGGTGGGAATTGCGGCTTATATTGAGGAGTATGAGTTCTTGCGCCCAAACCCTGCTGGAGGCCCAGCGCCCGATTTTTCCGAAAGCGATAACTAATCCGTCCGGCTTCGATCAACTCGGGCGGACTATCGATTCGGCATAAATTTGTTTGGAACGATTCCTCAACGGGGCTGGTTGAGAGTTTGCAATCTCTTTTGGACTTTGCGGTAACGGATCGCTAACGTCCCGAGGTAGCCGAGATGAATCATCCCCGTGGCGATGTAGGCTGCATAGAGATAGTGGATGGTGTTCATCCCGCACTCCGAGGTTCAAGGAGGGCTTCGAGCGCCTCCGTCTCGTCCAATTCCTGGCGCATGACTTCCATCCGGTAGCGAACCCAGAACACCAAGGATGCAAAACACAAAAAGGCGGCCCAGTTAATCAACCACACGCGAAACATGCTCCAAGCGATCGAACCTCCATCTCCTACAACGGGCTGGGGATGCTGGGTGCGGAAAAACCAGATGGAAAAGTAAACCAGTGGAATATCCAAGCCTCCGAAAATGGCCAGGGCTGCCGCGAGAACCGGGGTTTGCCCACCGCTGGAAAAGCGACGGAGCACCAGATAGCTGACATAAATTAGCCACATGACCAGCGTCGAGGTCAGGCGCGCATCCCAGGTCCACCAGATGCCCCACACGGGACGCGCCCAAATCGGCCCGGTCACCAGAACTACAGTGCAAAATACCAAGCCAATCTCGGCGGCGGAGACCGCAACCGCATCGGCTTTCAAGTTGCGCTTCACCAGAAAAACAATTGAAGCAACGAAATTGATGGCGAAGAACACGAACGCCGTCCATGCCGAGGGCACATGGTAGTAGATGATGCGGTACACATCACCTTGTAGCTGATCCGTCGGAGCTACCCACAGGGCTTGGTAGAGTCCATACCCAAGAAATGCAGCCGTCAGCACAGCGAGGATCGGGAAAGCGCGCTTCATTCCGCTTGTAACACTGTTTCGAACAAAAATAGGCTGGCAATAGTAAACACCACATCATAGGCCACTAGCAATGCTAGCCAGAACCGGATGGACTCTTCGCCGGTCAAAATTGCCGTGGTCGCCCGCACCATGGCCAGAAGTGCGGGAATACAAACCGGGAACAGCAACAACGGCAACATAACCTCACGGCTGCGGGTGCGGATGGAGATGGCCGCGAAAAAGGTTCCATTCACGACCAATGCCCAGGTTCCGAGCAGTGCGACTGGAATCAATTCCCATGCCGGGCCCAACGCCCGCAGATTGTAGAAAACGATGAAAAGCGGGGTCATGAGGGCTTGCAGCACCGCAACGAAGATGAAGTTACCGAGCGCCTTGGCAAGAAACAAAGAATTCGGCGGCGCCGGCGAGACACGATACGCGTCCAGCACCTGATTTCGCAACTCGCGAGACCAGGTCTGATTCAGGGCAACGACCGCGGCAAACAGAAAGGCGATCCAGACTAACCCTCCGGCGATACGGCGTGACTCTTCCGCGGTAGGATCGAAGGAAAAACTGAAGATCACAACCACCAGAAGGGCGAAAAACAACATAGCGTTAATGGCGTCTTTAGATCGCCATTCCAGGCGAATATCTTTTACCAGTGTGGCGGCGGTGATGTTGGAAGAACGTTTCATTAGGCTTTAGGCATCTAGTGCTGTCAGCAGTTGGCGCGTGGCAATTAGCAGTTAGCGCTTAACGTTTTGTCCTGACCATAGGTGCGAGCGAGATAAAACGGCCAAATGCAAATTGCGTGGTGCTTAACCGTTGAGCGTTTTGGTTCTTGCCACAATTTGTCCTGACTCCATCCATACAAATTCGTCGGCGGCTTTTTCGAGCAAGGCCGCCTGGTGCGTGACCACGAAAACGGTCTTGCCGGCGTTGCGCATTTCACAGAGCAAACCAACCATCTCGTGCGCCGACTTGATGTCCACGTTGGAAAATGGTTCGTCCAGCAACAGAATCTTAGGATCGTTCAAAAGCGCCCGTGCGAGCGACATTCTTTGCCGCATGCCTTGGGAATATTGGCCAACCGGCCGCGACAGGGTGGGGTCGAGTTTGACGGAGCGGATCACCTGGGAACAGTGCAGGTCTTCTTCTTGAATGTCTTGAATCTTTCCTTCAATTTCGCGGGGCCCGTACAGGCGCAGAAAGTAGCGGAGGTTCTCCATCCCACTCAGCTCGTCGTAGAGCAGCGAGGGATGGGCCATGTAGCCAATCTGCGCGCGTCGTAACCGGATGTCGCTCGACCCGAACAGCGACACGCTGCCCCGGCTGGGCCGCGAAAGCCCGGCCAGAGTCCGGAGTAGCGTGGTCTTCCCCGCCCCGTTGTCGCCGAGGATGACGTACAACTCGCCGGCGGCAAATTCCGCGGTAACGCCACGCAAAGCAGCGAGGCGTCCAAATTGCTTGATGAGATTGGTGACGACGACGGCAAAATTCGTGCTGGGGATTTCCGAATTCTGGGTGGTCACAGGCGGCACAAGATGATTATGCTTGCGAATGTTGCGAAGAACCTAACCATTTTGCGCGAATAGAAATCTTGACCCAGTTCAGTCGGCGCAGATTAGTCGCTGGCGCGCGCAGGAGACCCGCTTTGCAACTGCGTCATGCTCTTTGCGGGTTGGCTGGCGGGCATACCATTGGCCGGCTTGCCGGACTCTTGAGGAGCATATTTCGACGCGCACTTGGCCTGAATCTCGCTGGCGTGAAACACGCCATCGCGCTCAAAGCGGCCGGAAGCCATGGCTTGGGCATTATCTTTGAAGGTGTCCGGAGGAGGTTCCGAACCGGTGTAGGCGACGTGCAGAATCTGATCGTTCTCCACCAGATCGAAATCCACGTGGGTGCCCGACCGGTGGATGGATCCTGGCTGAACGTTGCCAGCTACGCGCAATCGCAAAGCGTACGCGCCGTCCCCCATCGAGCGCAGTTCCCTGATGGTCTTGTAATAACTTTTATTTTCCTGCACCCCGGTGTAGGCCAGGTACGAAACCGCAAGCAGGACCGCCGCAATCGCGGCGCCGAATTTCAGATAGTTCGCCTTTGTTCCTGACATGAAGCCTCTACCTGCGACTTTAGTCCGATGGATGATTCTGGGTCAAGAACCGGAAGGAGGAGATTTTTTGTAGAATGCATACCAAAAATCATATCCGATAACCATAATCTGTAGACCCGCTTGCGCAAACTCGTGATTCAAAAGCACAAGAATGGACTGCATTTGCCGCTCCATCCGCATGATTTGATATGTACTTATAAGCTTTCTAGGATGATGTGTTTAAAAGGTAGATTGAGTGGCTGGAAAACTGCCCTCTAGAGTTTGGGTCTTGAAAGGATTAAACACATGAAGCGGATGTTCATCCTCCTCCCGGTCTTGCTTTGCCTGGTACCTCTCTTGCCGACTTTGCTGCGAGCCCAGGAAGTTGCCTCCCTCACCGGCGTAGTCACCGATAAAACCGGAGCAGTCATCCAGGATGTGGACGTGAAGTTGGTGGACACCAGGACCGATGCCACATTCGAAACCAAGACCAACTCGGTCGGATCTTATACATTCTCCCGGGTTTTGCCGGGGCCGGGCTACAAACTAATCTTTACCAAGGATGGCTTTGATACCTCGCAGGTCGCGAATATCTACCTGGCAGTGGACACGACCCATACCCAGAACGCGCAGCTTGAGATTGGTAAGGTTTCCCAGGTGGTCGAAGTGAATGTGCAGGGAACGGCCGTTTCGCTCGACACTACGGACACCAGCGTCAGCACCAATTTCGATATGAACATGGTACACGAGCTGCCCATTCAAGTGCGCGACAGCCCGGCGGCTCTCATGACTCTTGAACCAGGGGTTACCAGCGGGACGGTCAGCGATCCCAATACAAGCCGCTACGGAGCCGTCACCGGCGCTCGCACCGACCAGACCAACGTTACGCTGGATGGGCTCGACGTGAATGACTTCGGAACGGGGCAAGTTTTTGCCACTACTGCAGATGCCCCAGTCGACTCCATTCAGGAGTTCCGAGGCGAGAGCGCGAACCCATTCGCCGCCGAGGGACGGGGCAGTGGCGCCCAGATTGAAATGGCGACCAAGAGCGGAACCAACCTCTGGCATGGGTCAGCGTACGAATACAACCGCAATACGGATCTTGAAGCCAATACCTTCTTTAATAACTTCAATGGGCTACCTCGCACCCAGCTCATTCGCAACCAGTTCGGCACGAGCCTTGGCGGACCCATCAAAAAGGACAAGCTATTTTTCTTCTTCAACTATCAGGGCAGGCGCGATGCCACCCAAACTTCGGCCGAGAACATTGTTCCGCTGGACACTTTTCGCAATGGCGAGGTCGGCTATATTAACTCAAATTCCGGATGCGATGCTTCCAGCCGCGCCGACACCACGCCCCAATGTATCTCCTATATCCCCCAAACATCTACTACGCCAGGTGCGACCACATTGGCAAGTCTCGACCCACAGGGAATTGGCGAGAACGCAGCACTATTGACGTTCATTACCAGCCGCTACCCGCACGCCAATGACTTATCGGTTGGCGACGGGATTAATACAGGAGGCTTTCTTTTCAACGCGCCGGTCGCCTTTATCCAGGACGATTATGTTTCCCGGATTGACTACAACCTTACCAACAACATGAAGCTTTTCGGGCGATTCAGTATCTTGCGGGGTTCGTCCGGAGACGATGTAAATTATGCGGCGCCATTCCAATTCCCCGGCGACCCTATCACGCACTCCATCGTGGATCACAGCTATGCCTACGTGGTTGGCCATACGTGGACGATCAGCAACAATATGATTAACCAGTTTGTGTACGGTGAGACGCGTTCGCAGTTAAGTTTTCCCACAACATTCAATCCCACCGGAAGCACGTACTACCAGAATTTCGGAATCCTCACCAGCCCATATTCCGATCCTACTTCCCAATCCCGTGTCGTGCCCATCCCGACCTACAAGGATGACTTTACCTGGACGCGGGGCAAGCACACGCTTCAGTTCGGAGGCATATTCAAACCCATCAAGGACAACAGTATTACCGTGCAAGACTTCAACAACACGACATTAGGAATTGGCGGTAACTTGTCCAGTTTGAACCCTTCCCTGCGCCCGAGCGACATTCTGCAGGATTCTGGCGCGGTGGGAAATACCCTTTGGGACGATGCTTACACCTTCGCTTTGGGAAGGTTTGCGCAGATTCAGAGCATCGTGACCAATGGCGCAAACTTGCAGCCAGAGCCCGCAGGAAGCCCAGCCGTGCGTAATTATCGGTATTTCGAAACTGAGGGCTACGCCCAGGACACCTGGCGTGTGACATCGAATCTGAACATTACCTACGGTCTGCGCTATCAATTCTATTCCGTTCCTTACATCCAGAACGGAACCGAAGCGATTCCCAGCCTCGATTTTGCGCAATCGTTCGATCCACGGCTACAAGGTGCATTGGTGGGCGACCCAACCACTCCCATCATGACTTACAGCTTAGGGGGAAAGGCCAACAATGCCCCGGGATTTTACAAGCCGGACTACAAGGATTTGGGTCCTCGCTTGAGCTTTGCCTATAACCCTTCGTCCAGCCACGGCTTTCTCGGTCATGTGCTGGGGGAACGCAAAACGGTGATTCGGGCGGGAGCTGGAATTCTGTTCGACCATCCCGCAACGTCCGCTTTGGCTTTCTACCAGAATGATTTAAATTTTCTGTTTCAGAACGAGGCAACAACAGTGTACCCACTGAATCAGCCTCCGCCGAACAGCCCCTTGGCGAACTACGCCCTCTCAGTTGATCCGCGTTTCTCTGCCGTCGGAACACTTCCTTCGGGCCTTGCACAACCGACTCCAGTCACCACCCCTTACGCACCCTTTGTGGTCAACGGTTCTCCGGTTGGCCTTTCCGAAGGCGGGTACACCTATAACTTCGATAACAATCTCAAAACTCCTTACTCCGAAACCATTTCCTTTGGTTTTCAGCGTGAACTGCCCGGCAACTTTATGCTGGAGTCTACTTATTTTGGTCGGTTCGGGCGAAGGCTGCTAGGCCAGGCCGACGCGGGACAAGTGACTAACTTTGAGGATCCCACCTCGGGTCAATTCTTGGCCAATGCATTTGGGGCGATGACGCAGGCGGTCAGAGCCGGTTCCAACCCAGCCCCGCAGCCGTGGTTCGAGAATCAAATCGGACCTGGAGGAACACAATTTGTGGTCGATAACCTCGGCAATCTCGTAGCCAAGGGTGACATTACAGACACGATGGACGAATTGGCCGCTTTCGGTTATCTGACTCCGGGAGTGGCTCTTAATCCCCAGTTCATTCTCAACATTTACATGACGAATAAATCGTTCTCCGACTACAACGGCCTACTGACCTCGCTGCACAAAAAACTCTCGCATGGGCTGCAGTTTGATTTCAATTACACTTATTCCCATTCCATCGATAACTTATCCGTGCCCGGAAACAACTTCAGCGGCCAAGGTGCAAACTTCTCCGGTGGCCTAGTTTGCGATGCCAACAATCCGAAACTGTGCCGCGGAAACTCCGAGTTTGACATGACTCATTTGATCAGCGCGGATGGCATCTACGATCTTCCGGTTGGGCGCGGCCGCGCCTTCGGCAGCGATATGCCGCGCGTGCTTAACCAGATCGTCGGGGGTTGGCAAATCGCTGGAATCGCCACGTGGCATACGGGGTTCGCATTTACTAGCGTAACCGAGGCTTATCTTTACAGCGACAATAACAATATCCCCGCTATTTTCGACGGTGACACATCCGCGCTCAAGACTCATGTCCACAATGATAATGGCCAAATCCAACTATTCTCTAACCCGACCGCGGCACTCAGTGCTTTTTCTGGCCCAGTCGGGCTCGAAGCCGGCAGCCGTGACAATCTTCGCGGCCCACGTTTCATGGACGTGGATCTTTCGCTCGACAAGCATTTTCCGATCCACGAACGCATGGGCTTAGAATTCCGGGCGGAAGCCTACAACGTCTTCAATCATCCA
This sequence comes from uncultured Acidobacteriaceae bacterium, assembly GCA_963834075.1. Classification (GTDB taxonomy): domain Bacteria; phylum Acidobacteriota; class Terriglobia; order Terriglobales; family Acidobacteriaceae; genus PALSA-270. The sequence continues at coordinate 444,210 of CAWIAH010000001.1, read as the reverse complement.
AATTTTGATCTACCAGGCGCCGGAACTGGAACGGCTGATATCGAAAACCCAGGCCAATTTGGCGTGATTTCCGCCACCGGAGATCCGCGGCAAATGCAGCTTTCGCTGCGGTTAGATTTCTGAACCGTGTTTCAGGGGGCCGCCGCGAGCTTTCTCGCCCGGCCCTTTTTCTGCCCGCATTACCGTGGTGCCTGAGGGCGGCATTGGAGTTCCCGCTCATCCGTTACAATTCTTAGTTGCTTATTCCTTTGTTAAAAAGGCCATTCTTATGATTCATCCCTGGCACGACGTTACCCCTGGCGACCAGTTGCCGCGCGAGTTCTCCTCGGTGATCGAAATTCCTTTCGGCTCCAGCGTAAAGTATGAGCTCGACAAGACCAGCGGCCTGATCAAGCTTGATCGCGTGTTGTATTCGGCCGTCTATTATCCGGCTAATTACGGATTCATTCCGCAGACCCTGGCCGAGGACGACGACCCGCTTGACGTGCTGGTGCTATGCCAGGAAACCGTGGTGCCGCTTACCATCATTCATGCGCGCGCCATCGGGCTGATGACTATGATCGATTCCGGAAAAAAGGACCACAAGATTATCGCCGTAGCGACGCAGGATCCTGAGTTCAACTCCTATCAGGAGGCGGCGGAGATGCCGTCGCACCGGTTGCTGATGCTGCGCCGCTTCTTTCAGGACTACAAGCAGCTCGAGGGCAAAGCCGTCGAGGTGGATGACATTCGCTCCGCCAGCGAGGCCTACCCTGTGATTTCGGATGCCCTGCACCGCTATAGCGAGCAGCGCCGCAAGGGATTCTCTCCCGCTGAAGGCAAGCATTAGGCGGTCCTTAGTTCCCGGCTGATTCCGCACCCTAAATATTTCTTTCCCCATCTTGTCATTTCGACCGAAGGGAGAAATCTGCTTTGGGGTTTGCAGCGAAAGCAGATTCCTCGTCGCATCGCTTCTCGGAATGACAATCTTCTACCCGCGTTTAATCGCCTGACGAACTCGGGCAATAATTTGCCTTGACATCAATGTACTAGTTGTATATAACACTACATGTCTGGTGCATATGAAAAGTGCCCCCGCATCCCGCCCCTTCAAGTTCGGTCTCGACCCGCATAGCGGGGTTCCGGTTTATCGCCAGATTATCGATCAAGTTCGCGGCGGCCTGGCTGCGGGCCAACTGTTCGCGGGAACGCAGCTCCCGACGGTGCGGCAATTGGCCGTGGATCTGGCCATTAACCCGAATACCGTTCTGCGCGCCTATCGAGAACTGGAACTGGGTGGACTCCTGGAAACGCAGCAAGGCACGGGAACTTTCATTACGCAGAAAAAAGTCGAGAAAGATGAAGCCGAGCGCGAGCGCCAACTGGCGCAGCTAGTGGGCGATTTTGTGGCACGCGCCGGCGCCGCCGGCTACACCGTGGAAGATTTGCTCGCACAATTGCGCGAGCTTGTGCCCGATCACGGGCGAAGGAGATAGCTTTTATGAAGAACACGATTGCCGCTCAAATCAATGGGCCTTCCATCGCATTGTTTGTAGCGTTCTTCGCCGCTGGAGCTGCCATTACTGCAATTACGCGCCATCCTGCGCCACAGATCGTGGGGGCTGTGATCGGTATCTATCTCCTGTTCTCCATCAAGATCGTCCAGCAATGGGAGAAGGTGGCACTGCTGCGGCTCGGCCGTTACGTGGGGCTGCGCGGGCCGGGATGGTTTCATATCATTCCCATTATTGAGACGCTAAGCCCCTATGTAGACCAGCGCGTCCGCGTCGCCAGTGTAAGCGCGGAATCTACGCTTACCCGCGACACCGTTCCCGTCAATGTGGACGCCATCGTTTTCTGGCTGGTGTGGAACGCCGAGAAGTCCATCCTCGAAGTGGAAAATTTCATCGATGCCATCAACATGAGCGCGCAGACGGCGCTGCGCGAATCCATTGGCCGGCACGAACTGGCGCAGATGGTCACCGAACGCGAGAGCATGGGGCGCGAACTGCAACGCATTTTGGATGAGAAGACCAATCCCTGGGGCATCACCGTGCAGTCGGTCGAGATTCGCGATGTGCGCATTCCGCAGGCGCTCGAAGACGCCATGTCGCGGCAGGCGCAGGCCGAGCGCGAACGTCAGGCGCGCATCATTCTAGGGCAGGCGGAGACGGAGATTTCCGATAGTTTTGTGAAGGCTGCGGCAGCCTACGCAGAAAATCCCGTGGCCTTGCACCTGCGCGCCATGAACATGCTATATGAGGCCATCAAGGAGCGCGGCTCGATGGTGATTGTGCCGTCGTCCGCCGTGGAGACCATGGGCCTCGGTGGAAGCCTGGCGACGGCGGCGCTCGGCGGGGCCAAACCCTAGCAAGTTTTGAGAGGATCCGAAAAGAATGGAATTCCTGAGGCACTGGTTCAAGGCATCCTTGGTCACGTTAACCCTAAGCATGGGGATCGGGTCTGTCGGAGCACAGCCTCAGGCAATTGCCACCGAAAGGACTACCCTCGCCGGAACTTGGGAAGGGCAAATGAATGATCGCCCTGCGATCACTCTCAAGATTCATGAGACTGACGCAAAGATCACTGGCGTCGCTATTTTCTATTTTCAAAAGAGAACTGACCCTAACGGTCCGTGGCAGACAGAGGCTGAGTACCCTTCTCTGTTGCTTGTGCCGCAGGTCGAGGGTAAGACTCTCACATTCGAAATCGCCCACCACAAATGCCATGAGTGCCAGGAACTCGGCCCAAATGCAAAGTTCAGCTTAGAACTAACGGGGCCGAACGAAGCTCGCCTGCGCAAAACGGATGGCGATTCGGGGCAGCAGGTAAGCCTGGTGAGGCGAAAATGAAAGATTGGGCCCACAAACGCTGAATGGATAGGCTCTTGTTTACCCGGTAGTCTGACCTTGAAACACGACTCCGGGAGATGTCTGCATTTCAACACTGACGGAGGCGGAGGTTAAGCGCAATGTTGGCGTGGAATTCGCTGGAAACGCTCTCGCGGGACATCTGCCATGCCATTCGCCAATTGCGCAGGAGCCCGAGCTTCACGGTCATCGCGGTGATCACGCTGGCTATGGGGATCGGCGCCAATACGGCAATTTTCAGCCTGATTTACTCCCTTACTCTGCGGTCGCTGCGGGTGCGAGATCCGGGACAACTGGTGGAACTTCTGCATCGGTATCCCGGCGAGCCCGCATTGAACGGTTTCTCATGGGACGCCTACCAGCTCATGCGCGACCACAACCATGTTTTCTCGGACTTCGTGGCTGCCGCCTATCAGCCTTTCCACGTGCGTGGTGCGAATGGAGAACCGGAGGCCCTCGCAGGCGGATACGTAGACGGAACATTTTTTCCGGCTCTTGGCGTCAGGCCTGCGATCGGACGGCTGCTTGCTCGGGAAGACGATCGCGTGGGTCAACCTGCAGTCGTGGCAGTCTTGAGTTGGTCCTACTGGAAAACGCGATTCAACCTTGACCCCGCGATTCTCGGCAAGCAGCTCATCGTCGAAGATGTTCCCGTCACGATAGTCGGTGTCGCCGCGCGGAAATTTTCCGGAATGCGAGTCGAGGCGACTGAGGCTTTCTGGCTGCCGCTCGCGATGGACTCGATTCTCAATCGCTCCGGTTTTGGGCGGAGATCGTTGTGGCTGGTCGGCCGCCTGAAACCCGGTGTGCGAATTCAACAAGCTCAGGCGGAAATGGCCGTGCTGTATCAATCGACTCTCGACGAGCAGGCGAAGGCAACCAACAATCCATTCATTCGCAAAATGAAATTGGAAGCCGAACCAGCGGGCGCGGGCATTTCATATTTGCGCGAGGAATGGACGAAGCCGCTGTGGCTGGTCATGGCCATCGTAGGGATTCTGTTGCTGATCGCATGTACGAACCTGGCCAGCATGTTGTTGGCGCGCGGGGCGGCACGGGAACGCGAAATGGCAGTGTGTGTGTCGTTGGGTGCAAGCCGGCTTCATCTGGCGTGCGAGGTCTTGACGGAATCCATGATGCTTTCCGCGGCCGGAAGCCTCTTCGGAGTTCTGTTGGCCTATTTCGGGGCGGGAGCGCTGGCCCGAATCATGATTGCGGAACGGCGACCCGGACCATCCCTGGAATTTCTAGTGCGAATCGATTCGCGCGTATTGCTATTCACAGTCGCGGTCACGGTGCTAACGGCGGCATTATTCGGACTGGCTCCGGCGTTGCGTGCCATGCGAACCGCTCCGGTATCTTCGCTGCGGCAAGCCGGAAGCCGCGGGGACACGAGACGCACGCGACTTCTTGGAAGGGGTCTATTGGTCGTTCAGGTGGCTCTATCCGTGGTGCTGTTGAGTGCGGCTGCTCTATTCCTGGGCTATTTATCGACCCTCAGGCACATCAATCTAGGTTTCCAGCGCGACCATGTCCTGCTCGTCACCCTGGATGCTTCCGGAAGCGGATATGACGCCGAGCACCTCTCTCATGCCTATCAACAGCTACTGACGCGCCTTGCGGCAATTCCGGGGGTGCGTTCCGCGACAATTTGCACGCCTTCTCCGATCTCAGGAGCAGGGGCAAATCGTGGCGTCCAGGTCCAGGGATATGATCCTGCCCCTGGAGAAATCCGTAACGTTATGGAGACCTGGGTTGCGCCGAATTACTTTCAAACGCTCGGCATTCCGTTGTTGGCAGGGCGCGATTTCATCTCGCAAGATCAGAGTGGTCCGAAGGTGGCGATTGTCAATCAGGCGATGGCGCATTATTATTTCGGCGCACGCAGCCCCATCGGAATGCACGTCACCTTCGACGGCGACGACAGGCCATACCAGATTGTCGGAGTGGTCGGAAATACGAAGTATCTGGAAATTCGCGAGGCGACATACCGCGCGATTTACCTCGACACTTTCCAGGACCCCCCGGTGGCATCGCAATTTGCGCTCCGGACTGGGATTGACCCTGACGCAGTGGCTCCTGAGGTGCGACGCACCGTGCTCGCCCTGCTAAAGACGGTGCCGGTGAAAGAAGTCACCACTCTGTCGGATCAAGTGGAAGCATCCATCGTTCTGGAGAGGCTCCTTGCCAGGCTCTCCGGATTGTTCGGGGTACTGGGCGCGATGCTTTCCGGTATTGGCCTTTATGGTCTGTTAGCGTACACCGTGGCGCGCCGCATCCACGAGATCGGCATCCGCATGGCGCTGGGCGCAACGCGTGGCGATGTGATCCGGATGGTACTCGGAGATGCGGCGGTGATGGTCGGCGGAGGCCTAGCGATCGGACTGCCTGTGGCGTTTTGGGGGGAAAGCCTCGCCGGAAGTCTAGTTCACGACCTGCCGGCCGCGAGTAGCATCCCAATCGCGTTCGCCGGGATTGCCATGATTGCAGCGGCAATGCTTGCGGCCTACCTTCCCGCGCGCCGGGCAGCTAGCGTGGAACCAATGGCAGCTTTGCGGTACGATTAGGCGCGTTGGTCTCCAAGGTGCCGTGGCGAAAGCGGTCGGTAGCCGCAAGGCTTCTCATGACGAAGAAGTTACCCTTTAACATCGCAACCGGATTCATAGCGCTGGCCCTTGTCCAATCGGCGCTTGCCCAGGTCACCACCTCGCAGTATGACAACATGCGCAGCGGCGCGACGTTGAATGAGAAAATCCTCACGCCGCGGAATGTCAACTCCAGGCAATTCGGCAAGCTGGGTGCATTCAAAGTGGATGGCGCGGTATTCGCGCAGCCGCTCTACTTGCCTGACGTCGAGATTCCCGGCAAAGGCAAGCACAATGTTCTGTTCGTGGCCACCGAGCACGACAGCGTCTACGCTTTCGACGCCGAGCAGCCCAACAGCCAGCCCTTGTGGCAAGTCAGCTTTCTCGATCCAAAGCGCGGCGTGGATACGGTGCCCGGCGATGAGGTGCAGTGCCCATTCATCGCCCCCGAGGTGGGCATAACCTCGACGCCGGTCATTGATCTTCCAAGCGGTACGTTGTACGTGCTGGCCCGCACGAGAATTCAACACACGATGCGAGATGAGTTTTTCCAGCGTCTGCATGCGCTGGCGATTACGACCGGAGTGGAAAAACTCGGCGGACCGAAACTCATTTCCGCCTCTATCCGGGGAAAGGGTGCGGGCGCAGTCAACGGCGAAGTGCGCTTTGATGCATTACACGAGAATCCCCGCGCCGCGCTTCTGCTGGCGTCCGGGACACTATATTTGAGTTGGGGATCGTCGTGCGACGTCGACCCCTATCATGGGTGGATCATGGCTTACGATCCGCAAACCCTGGCACAGAAATCGGCATTGAATCTTACCCCTGACGGCGGCGAAGGTGGAATTTGGGCGAGCGACACAGGGCCCGCTGCCGATGCGGCGGGAAATGTCTATGTGCCAACCGGAAACGGCACTTTTGACGCCGCCTCGGGAGGCAGAGACTACGGCGATTCCCTGGTTAAGCTGGGATTGGTGAATTCTTCTCTTGGCGTCCGCGACTATTTCACGCCTTTCGATCAGGAAAAAATGAGCCGCGATGACGCCGATCTGGGTTCCAGTGGTCCCCTGCTGATCCCGGACCAACCCGGGCCGCATCCTCACCTTGCGCTCCAGCCCGGCAAGAATCATCGAATCTATGTCATTGACCGCGATCGCATGGGACAATTTCACCCCGAAGGCGATGCCGTGGTGCAGAGAATCGACATGGTCAACGGCGGGTATGGCGCGATGGCATATTGGAATGGGCACGCTTACTTCGCGTGCAGCGACGATTCGTTACGCGACTACGCTTTCGAGAAGGGGAGATTCGAACCTCGGGCGACCACCAACTTGCGATTCGAAAACCCGGGGGCAACGCCGTCAATTTCTGCAAATGGAACTAGTGACGCGATCCTGTGGGCGATCACCACGAAGACCTGGAATGGCATCGACCGGGCGGCAATTCTATATGCGTTCGACGCCATGAACATCAACCAGCCCATCTACAGCTCGGAGCAAGATAGCAGCCGCGACCGGGCAGCCATGGCGACACGATTCGTCATCCCGCTGGTGATCAACGGGCGCGTCTACTTCAGCACGCGCGGCGAAGTGGAAGTGTACGGGTTGCTGAAATAGTCCGTGTCACGAATACGCGTGCCGTCGTTCACTGGGCGGACGAAGCGTCCGCCCCTACCTGTTCACCACACTCTGCAGGCGTTCGCGCTGACCATGGCGTCGCCAGCCTTGCAACTCCAGGCCTGTTCGAACTCCGGCATGTTTTGCACGACGCCATCCACGTGGTACTTGCCCGGCGAGTGCGGATCCACGGTCACCAGCATGCGTGAAAATTCGGGACGCCGTCTCTCGCACCAGGCGCGGCCAAAACCCAGAAAATTGCGTTGCTGCGGGGTGTAGCCATCAATTTTTTCACTGCCATCGCCACTTTCGGCCAGCGATTTATTTAACGCCATAAGGGCGATGCGCGCCCCGCCGTTGTCGGCGGTGTTCTCTCCCAGGGTCAACCGTCCATTCAACTTCAGATCGTCCACGGCAACAAAGTTGCTGTATTCGTTGGCGACGCAACTGGCCCGTTTTTCAAATTCCGCTGCGTCTTCTTTCGTCCACCAGTCGCGCAGATTGCCCTGGGGGATCGTATTGGCGACCCTCACCGTCGAAACCATGAGTCAACTCATGACCGATGACCAGACCGATCGCGCCGAAATTTATGGCATCATCCATATTTCTTGTCGAAAAAGGGCGGCTGCAGAATTCCGGCGGGAAATACGATTTCATTCTTGGTCGGATCGTAGTAGGCGTTGACCGTGGGCGGAGTCATCTCCCATTCGCCGCAGTCGACCGGTTTGCCGATCTTATCGAGCTGCCGTTTCGACTCGAATTGGTTGGCGCGAATAAAATTCCCCAGCAGATCACTCTGCACAATGGTCAACGAGCTGTAGTCGCGCCACTTGTCGGGATATCCGATTTTGTTGGTGATGGCAGCCAACTTGATTTGCGCCTGTTTCTTGGTGGTATCCGAGATCCAGGTCAGACTCTGGATATCCTCGCCCAGCGCGGCTTCCAGTTCATGCACCATTTTGAGCACGCGGGCTTTGCCATCGGCGCCAAAGGTAAGATCGACATATTTTTGACCGAGAGCTTCGCCCAGTTCCCCATCGGTCAACTGCACGCAGCGCTTCCAGCGCGGTTGATTTTCTTTCTGGCCGGTCAAATATTGCTGGAAGTGGAAGCTCGCATCCACATAAGGCTGGGACAACCAACGCGCGGATCTGTTGATCAGGTGCCAGCTGGCATAGGTCTTCAAAGAATCGAGCGATTCCTCGCCGACCAGAGCATTCACCTGTTTGAAAAATTCCGGATTGCGAACGTTCATTTCGGTGAAGCTGGGAGAGCCGACTTCGGCAAAGTAATAGCGGAGATCGAGGCGCGGGGCAAGAGCGACGGCATCGGCGGCTGACATTTTATGATCTAGATTTTTAGGATCACGCCGCGAGGTGCGGTCCATCGAGGCCTTTGCCAGGGCGGTCTCGATGCGAAGCACCGTCTGGGCAGATTCCGCCGCTTGGGCGGAACTTTGACCTTCCAGCGAGAATAGCTGGGTTACGTACTCCACCAAATGCTTGCGCATCTCGACCATCTTGGCATCGTCTTTGAGGTAGTAATCGCGGTCGGGCAACGTCAGACCGCTCTGGTCGAGATTGGCGACTTCCATATTGGAGTCCTGCATCTCAGCGTCGGAGTCGAAATCGAATAATGTGTTGGTTCCGAGCAGATGGTCGTGAACGATGACGCCGACCAGCGCCTTCTTGTCACTTGCATCGGCAATCCTCGACAGCTCGGGCTTGAGTGGCGCAATCCCCTTGGCATCCACTGTCCTTTCATCCATACAGGCGCCGTAAAAATCGCCGATTTTCTGGCTGATGGCGTCGCGCTCCGCTCCTCCCGCCGCGGCTTTTTCCAGAATACCGCGCAGAATTGAGAGATTGCGCTCTTCGAGTTCCACGAAACTGATTCACTCAGTCTGATCGGGGGGGATCTCAGCCTGCTTCAGCCAATTGCCGCAGGCGTACTGATGAAATCGGTGCAGGGATTCACCGTGGTATCGATGTTGTCGATGCTGAATTCTGGGCTGGGCTCCAAGGGGGTCGATTCTCCCGTAGTCGAACCCGACTGCGCCAAAAGAGTGCCCGCAAACAGAGTGCAGGCTGCCAGGGTCACGAATATCCGCATTCTCGATTACCTCATTACCTCGTTGCCATAAAACGCTGATTTTAAGCCTGGGAGATTGGACGGACAAGTCAGCAGAAGGTTAGGCGGCGTCCTGATTCTTGATCATCGCGGCATTTGGCCCGTGCTGCTATGTGCTCTTTGATCCAACAAAGCGGATGCTTGCAACCGCGCGCATTTTGTGAAGCGCAACAGGCCGGAGTCTTGAGATTTCGAAATCGCAGAACCCCGGGAACGGCCACGGCTCAGCGTATAATCGAATCCTGAAACTTTTTCAGCGAGGATGATTCAGGCAATGGTTCCTACGAACGGCTCTCCCAGCAACGGCAAAGGCACCGGCGGCAACGGGGTTCCCCGCCCACGGGCAGAATGGATCGCACGGCGCAAAGCAGAAAATCGAGATGGCAATCTTTCGCAGATGCGCTATGCCCGCCGTGGCGAAATCACGGAGGAGATGGAATACATTGCCCGCCGCGAGAAATTGACCCCGGAGCTGGTGCGGGATGAGGTCGCTGTGGGCCGCATGATTATTCCTGCCAACATCAACCATCCTGAGCTGGAGCCGATGTGCATCGGCGTGGCCTCGCTGTGCAAAATCAATTCCAACATCGGCAATTCAGCGGTTACCTCGAACATTGATGAAGAATTGAAGAAGCTGCACACCTCGGTGCATTACGGGGCCGACACGGTGATGGATCTCTCCACCGGCGGGAACATTCATGAGATTCGCGAAGCCATCCTGCGGCACTCGCCGGTACCGATCGGCACCGTGCCGATTTACGAGGCTATTTCCCGGGTAAAACGCGTGGAGGACCTTAACGCCGGGGTAATGCTCGAAGTCATCGAAGAACAGGCCGAGCAAGGCGTGGATTACATGACCATCCATGCCGGCGTGCTGATGCAATATCTGCCCATGGTTTCAAAGCGCATTACCGGTATCGTGAGCCGCGGTGGGGCGATTCTGGCACAGTGGATGGCGCATAATCGCAAGCAGAATTTTCTCTATGACCGCTTCGATGACATTTGCAAAATTTTTGCCAAGCACGATGTCAGTTTTTCGCTCGGCGACGGCTTGCGGCCCGGCTGCATCGCCGACGCCAGCGACCAGGCTCAATTTGCTGAATTGAAGACTCTTGGCGAGTTGACCAAGAAAGCCTGGGAGTACGACGTACAGGTAATGATTGAAGGCCCCGGCCACGTCCCGCTCGACAAGATCAAAGAGCAGGTCGACAAAGAAAAGGAACTTTGCTACGAAGCTCCGTTCTACACCCTCGGGCCGCTGGTTACCGACATCGCGCCGGGATATGACCACATCACCTCCGCGATTGGAGCGGCGATGATCGGCTGGCACGGCGCGGCGATGCTCTGCTACGTTACCCCGAAAGAACACTTGGGATTGCCCAACGAAAAAGATGTAAAGGATGGCATTATCGCCTACAAAATCGCGGCCCACGCCGCCGATCTAGCTCGCCATCGCCCCGGCGCTCAGGATCGCGACGACGCTCTCAGCTACGCCCGTTACAAGTTCGATTGGGAGAAGCAGTTCGCGCTCTCGCTCGACCCCGAAACCGCCCGCTCCATGCACGATGAAACCTTGCCCGACGACTCTTACAAAGAAGCCGCGTTTTGTTCCATGTGCGGTCCGAAGTTTTGCTCGATGAATTATTCGAGCAAAGTGGATGACTACAACAAAGAAGTACACGGGCTGGAGAAGAAGGATTATTCGGAACTGGTGGAAAAGCTGACGCAAATCGATCCCGCAGTCTCTTCCAGATAGGCGTTAATCCTAACGCGCGTCGTCGAGTACCTTTGCCGCTCGATCGATAGCCGCCGTTACGGCAATTAATTGCTGTCTGGTCAGTTCTAGGTCGCGCTGGTCAATGGCTTCGCTCACTCCGGGAATGAACACCGCCGCGTAACCGGTATATTTTCCGGGAGCGTAAATGGAATGCGTGTACCAGGGCCGGTTGGGAAGTCCGCCCGGAATGAGCAGCGCGCGCTCAGCCCCGCATAAGGCTTGATTGATTCGCGTGGAATCTCCTGAGGCTTTCTGCTCTTGCGAAAGAAGCTTGGCGCCGGCCTGCTCTAGGCGCTTCGCCGCCTTTGAGGCTTCCGCAAAACTTGGCGCCTGCGCGCCGAATTGCGCATCGGCTTTCTTCTTGACTCCCTCAAGATAGCCTTCGATCTCCTTTCCATATTCTTCGTAGTCGAAGGGGAGAATGTCGGCGTCCACCATGCGCAGAGCCTCTATGCCAAACACCCGCGCCATTTGTTGCTCATAGACAAACGTGGGATCGGCGAATTTGGTGAACCAGGCAAAATTGTCGAACACGGAGTGGTAAACCCCATAAGGCCCACCCGAGCCAATATCCGTCGCCGGGACGCCGAGATGTTGGAGAAATGGCGTAAAATCGGAGCCACTGCCCATGTCGCCGACCGGGACGTCGGCTTTCACTGGGGCGCGGGCGGCGGCGGCGGCTTCATTTTCGCGGTCGGCCTCGATCGATTTCTGCACCGTCTTTTGCCAAGCCTCGTAAACCGTTCCCCCTTTCGGACTGGGAACAGCCTTGGCGGCATCGCGGGTGAATTGTTTCAGGCTTGGGACGGCGGAGGAGCCGAAATCGGGTCCAGCGACTCCCACATCCATATTCAGATAAGCGGCGGCATTGGCCAACTCGGCGGCGTGCTCCTCCGCCCACTCGGTGGAACCGACTAAGCCTTCCTCTTCGGCATCCCAACTGCCGAAAATCAGTGTGCGCTTAGGCTTCCATCCGGCCTTCAGCAGTTCGCCGATTCCGTGGACGGTTTCGAGCATGGCTGCGGTGCCGCTGTTGGGATCGACCGCACCATACACCCATGCGTCGCGATGATTCCCCGCAATCGTCAATTGCTCGGGTGCCTCGGTTCCGGGCACGCGCCCGATCACATCCCAAATCGTGCGGTATTGGTAATCCTGTTTTGAACGCAGGTGTACTCTGACCGGGCCCGGACCCACGTGATACGTAAATGGCAATGATCCCTGCCAATCGCGCGGCGAGTCAGGGCCGCCAAGATTCTGCAAAATAGGAGATGCATCGGCATACGAAAGTGGCGTGGATGGAATTTTTGGAAGCGCCGGGGACTTTTCCGGTGATAGACGTTTCGATTCCGGCAAATCAGGAACCGATGCTATGCCGGGCGTCGTCGGATCACCGGGGAACAGCGATAATCCGCCCACCGAACCGCGCTGAACGCCATAGTCAGGGTGCCACGGGCCCTGCGGATATTTGTCGCCTTGCCGCCAGCCGTCGTCATAGGGGTCGGAGTAGATCAACACGCCCGCCGCGCCGCGCTCTTGCGCCAGCATGACTTTCACACCGCGGAAATTTCCGCCATAACGGGCGATGACGATCTTTCCACGTACGTCAATCTTCATCTCGTCGAGCTTTTTGAAATCTTCGAGCGTGCCGTAGTTGGCATAGACCACCTCGGCTTCCACATCCCCCGAAGCGGACTGGCCGTTAAAGGGCATGACCACGCGCGGGTCGTCCTGGTAAGGGTCGCTATCGACGTGTTCACGCGAAGGCCCGTGCATGCTAACCCCGGCAGGCGCGGTGACATCCACGCTTACCTCGGACGGATAATTCATCCAAACCTTGTACTCGACAACTTCGGTTTCGAGGCCAGCGTCGCGGAATTTTTGCGCGACGTAGTCGGCCGTCGCTTTGTCCTCCGGCGTGCCCGCCATGTGCGGCGCCTGGGTCAGCGTGCGCAGATGCTCGCCCGCCAGTTTGGCGTCAGGCACCGCAAGAAAGCGGGATTCGATGGAATTTTCAGCGGCCGAATCGCGGAAACCAAAGATCGAAAGGGATAATTGCGATTCGGACGCCGCCCCGCGGACTTCGGGCAAGAAGCAGAGAAATACAACGGCCGCTGTAAAGAGGACAACCGAAACAAATTTCATGAAGCTCCTGGGGATTAATGACTAAGTTACCACGAGGAATGGGGGACTTGCGGCTGCGGAGCGGGCGAATTCTCGGGAGGGAACAATTCAACAGGAACTTGTGGACCTGCGGTCCAACTCTTACATGATGCAGGCGGGGCGTGGTACTTGGAGCTCCCCGCCCGCTAAACTGCAGGGAAGCTTGGCGGCAGGCGGATCGAAACTCATTCCGCGTTGCTACAGCCGGTGGGGCACGCATTTCTGTTTTTGTTTTCCCAAACCCTCGATCTCCAACTCCATCACGTCGCCTGCCTTTAGATATTGCGGCGGTTTCATACCCATGCCTACTCCCGGGGGAGTACCGGTCGAAATGAGATCTCCAGGCTCCAGAGTCATAAATTGCGAGATGTACCAAACCAGATGCGCCACGCCAAAGATCATTTTCGAAGTGCTTCCGTTCTGGCGCACTTCTCCATTCACGCGGAGCGACATGGACAACGAACCTGGATCAGCGACCTCATCAGGCGTCAAAAGCCAAGGCCCGAGTGGGCTGAAAGTGTCGCAACTCTTGCCTTTGGTCCATTGGCCACCGCGTTCGACCTGAAAGGCTCTCTCGGAAACATCGTTCGAGATGCAATAGCCGGCCACGTGCTCCATGGCTTTTTCCTTTGAGGGCACGTAACGCGCTTCGTGGCCAATCACCACGCCCAGTTCCACCTCCCAATCAGTCTTTTCGCTGCCTTTAGGAATTTCGACGTCATCGTAAGGACCGACCCAGGTATTGGCAGCTTTCATAAAGAGGATAGGTTCGGCCGGAATCTTGGCGCCAGTTTCCGCGGCATGGTCGGAGTAGTTCAATCCGACGCAAACGATCTTGCCGGGCCGCGCCATAGGCGCACCCCAACGTGCCGGTTCCGGTACATCGGGAAGCGAAGCCGCTTTATCCGATTTCAAAAAGGATTGCAGACGGGCAAGACCGTCGCCGCGAAAGAAATCGCGGTCCCATTTGCTAAAGGACGCCGACAGGTCTTTCCTCTTGCCATCGGCGGACAAAATTCCGGGCTTTTCCTGGCCTCGGGAACCAAACTGAATCAAACGCATTCTTCCACCTCAAAACAATTTTAGTTTGAATACCGAAATTCTACCGATATGCAAAAGACGGTTGCCCACTCATTTTTCTAATTCGGAATAAATAATTCAAGACGGATGCGATAGGTAACCGATTCGCCGGGCTTCAATACGACCATGCCCGTGTTCGTATTGCCCCATTCCTTGCCGTAAGGGTCAACGTAGTTAAATTGTGGCTCGATGGCAAGATAGCCCTTTTCCGGCGGCGAATAAGCTTGCATGGCGCGGATTTCCTTGGAGAGCGCAATCACCCGCAAGCCGTACGCCCCCTTCGGATCGCTAATTTCGGCGGTGGCGCTGCCACCAGGCTTGCGATCGAGGTCAACAAAACTATCATCGAAAAAACGGCTGCCGAGCGGCGATCCCTTGGCTAGAGTGAAGTCATAGGGCGTGCCAGCCACAGGAACAATCTTGCCAGTGGGGAAAACGTCTTCATAGTTGTTCACCAGCGCACGTTTTTTTGCCGGAATATGGAGCCGTCCCTGCGGGCGGTCGCCGCTGGGAAAAATAAAGTACGGGTGACAGCCGATGCCGATGGGCAGAGGCTCATCGCCAACATTCTTCGCCTGAACGTCAAGCTCCACGGCATCGGCTGCCAGACTCGTGGTGACCTTGACGTCAGTTTTAGAGAACCAATGTCCGTCAAAATTGCCGCCATGCAGAACGGCGCTTACGCTGGATCCATCGGCGCCTTTGGTCACATTTACGTCCTGAAATTTTGCATCGAGAATCAGCCCATGGATTGAGACTTTCTCGGCATTAGGATGCTTGGCCTGCATGTTGGCGGGAAGAGTGATGGTCTTGCCATTCACCATGGCCTCAATACTATTTCCGTCGGCCGAGAGCTTGCCGCGAATCCGGTTAGCCCAAGGCAAGAGAATGGCGCCACCCAAGGTTGCCGATTTCAGGTCGTAGAAATCTTCCGCGCCGGTGTTCAGAATCTTGGCAGCCTCTTCCACCGATGGCGAGGCCATGAGAGCGATGTCGCCCTTGCCGGGCACATAGGCTCTGACCTGAAAAAGGTTCATACCCCGGCCGGGGAGAACCTGGACCGAAAGAAACTGCGGTGAGTCGGAGGATGGCGGCCGCTGACGCTCCAGGGTAACGACTGGCTCACCACCGATCATTACGGTTTGCGGCTGGGGCGGAGGGGAGGATTCCGCGGGATGATTCGGCCCCGAGCACCCAGCGAATAACAGAACGGCGAGAAACAGGAATACGGTTTTGACCGGCATTAGAACTCCACTTTCATTTTGCGTCTTTACCTCTTTAAGTCTCGCATCGAGCATTTCGCATCACGCAGGAATTCAAAGGAAAGCTAGGGCACGCTGACATCGGCACCAAACTGGAGCGTGACGGTGGCATTTTTTCGAATGCTATCCGGTTCAGCGCGGAGGATTGGCAGCGGCAGGTTTGGCGGAGCCGGTTCCAGCGCCACGAAGAGCAGCTTATTATCTGCCTTCAATAGGGACGGCGGCAAATAGATTCCGGGACGCCCGATATTGGGCTCGCGCCCCGGCCAGTGATGTTCGACATAAATGCCATTGAGATACACCAAGCCCTGGACTTCTGGCATGAACACTCGCCAGACGGCATCCAGAACGCCAGACGCAGGCCGGGGAAACGAATATTCGAGCACCGGCAGACCAGCATTGCTCTCGGCGGCCTGACTGAGATCAGACAGCCCGGAGAAATCAAACTTCCATTGCGCCTCAACGGGAATTTCGGAGGTGCCATCCAACCATGCGACCGATTGCAAACCTTTCAGCTCGTCCAGGCGCCAAAGTCCTAAATCTTCTTTGGGCCGCCCAGTGTCCACGTAGTAAATATCCAACGTGCGCGTCTTCTGGTTTGCGCAATAACGCGCCGGCACCATGGTTTCCTTGGCTTGATTGGAAGCCTCTGGAACAAACTGGCCGTTCATGTAAACGGCGCGATAGTCATCGGTAAAGAAACGAAGGCGAAGCGCGCCATCACGGGTTGGAAAACTTGCAGAGTAATGGGTGATACCCTTTTCCCAGATGCCCACTGTCGGGAGGGACACCAGTTCGGAGAGATCTTTCTGAATATTTGGGGTAAAACCGGTCCACGATTTTGTAAGCCGGATGGTTCCGTCAGAAAGACCGAGGCTGGGTAACGAGATATTGGCCGTGAAACGTTGCATCCCGGGCGTCTGAGTAATGGGGATTGTCTGGCCGTTCTGCTTCGCACTGAGAAGGCCATCGGCGGCGAGCACCGCGAACTCACCCACTGGCTGACGCAACTGGAGATTCATTTTCGCGGTGTGGCCGTCCGCTTCGATTAGCGAGTCGTCGGCATCCGAAATGATCAGAGCGGATTTTCCGCCGACGGAAAATTGCTTGGCGCGATAAGCGCGTTCGCGGGAGAGCACGAGCAACGAAATGCCATCGCTCACCGGGACTATTTGATCTTCGCTGCCGAAGCTAAACCGGACAGTCGCTTCATTGTTTTGCTGATTCCAAATCGCTTCCGGGCTCAGCCCTGCGGGTTTCGATGGAAACGAGAGAGTTGCTTCGGCTTCCTCGCCAGGATTGCCGTAAAACACCAGCCAGGTGCGCTCGGGATAAATGTAGTGTCCCAATAGATCCGCGGTGGAATAAACCAACTTCGTCTGGCTGCTTACCGGCAAATCCAAGACCAACAGCCGCGTCTGGTCCCGGGGAAGCAACAAAGTCGAATACTGCGGAATTACCCGCGCCTTGCCAGACTCCGGATCGTGATAAGTGATGTGCTGTTGGCTTACGGACTTGAGGGCAAGAGTCAGATCGCTGACGCCACGCATATCCGATCGGACAAAAAGAAAACCCTCCCCATGATTGTTACGTTGGTTTACCCAAACTTCGGGGTCATCCACGGTTGCCGCTTCGGCGGAGGGTTCCGCCCGCGCCATGATTGCTCCGAACTCCCGCAAAAACATGGCGTTGGCCTTCATGGCGCGATACTTCGGCAGGATGTAGCCGCCCTCCTCGTCCAGCGCGCCGGCGCTATAACCAGCAAATTCGTATCCTTTCGCAGCGTAGGAGAATTGCGACCCTCCGCGGAATAGATAGACGTCGAGGTAATCAGTCCCCAGGCCAAGCATGGTTCGGACCGTCGCTTCTGCGTCGTCGAGGCTGTACTCGGCGCATCCC
This sequence comes from uncultured Acidobacteriaceae bacterium, assembly GCA_963834075.1. GTDB lineage: Bacteria > Acidobacteriota > Terriglobia > Terriglobales > Acidobacteriaceae > PALSA-270. Next base: position 426,849 of record CAWIAH010000001.1, on the reverse strand, counting down.
AAAGGGGAGTTCGGAGCGAAGTGCCTCTGCTTGGTCAGCATTTCCTCGAGCCCTTTATACGACCCAAAATAAGCGTCGACCGTGTCATAAATTTTCGAGAGAATCGGATCGCTCGAATCGTCCTGCGCAAACTGCATATCGTTGCCCATCAATGGGACCTCGAAACCGTAGGCCGCCGCCGTCCGATACAGAAAGCGCACATACTCCTTTTTTTCTTCGACGGGAATGTATTGGGGATGGCCATATTCGTTCTCGATCTGGACCATGATCACCGGACCACCGCGGGTAACCTGATTGCGTGCCAGAATTGGCATGACGGCGTCATACCAGTGTTTGCTCCATCTGCGATCCTCTTCTGAATTCCTGCGGAATCCTACTCCCTTGCCGGAGAGCCAGCGAGGAAAGGCGCCCTGATCGCTTTCACTGTTGATATACGGTCCCGGGCGAGCCACCACGTACAAGCCGTAGTGATGAGCCATGTCGAGAAAACGCTGGAGGCTTCCGAAATCAAACCCATTCTCTTCCGGTTCGTGGATAAACCAGGGAATATAGGTATCCACGACGTTGAAGCCGTCTTCGCGCATGCGTTCAAAGGTCGTCGCCCACTCGGCTTCCGGAATGCGGAAATAGTGTATGGAGCCGCCGATGAGGATGACGTCTTTTCCGCCAATAGAAAATGTTTGCCGATCCCAATGGATGGTTTGCGAAGGCGAAGGATTGGATTGAGCAAAAAGGCCGGAGACCAACAATGCCGCGAAGGCAATGAGAACGGGAACGACTACGGATTTTTTCACGGAAAGGCGGGCTCCCTGGAAATTCGAAACAATCAGCAGCGATGGAATACATATCGTGAAGGCTTCGCCGCGCGCTGAGCATTGTACATTATTCGAATTGCAAATATTTCTCGTTTCGGAAGTGATTCCGAAACTCTAGGATTTTCACTTGAAACACAAAACGGCAACGCTTATATTCGCTGCGCCATGATTTTTCGCTGGATGCGGCTTGCTTCCCCTTCTGTCAATCATCTTTTGTGTTGCATTTGCGCGCGCTCAGGAAAATCCGGACATCGCGCGCGATGCGCGCGTTACCTCATCTGACGAGACCATCGATCACCCGGCAAAAATGGCGGTCGATGGCTCCAATGACACGGAGTGGGAAGCTTCCGGGTCTCCCGAGGCGCCTTCCTGGATCGTGCTTAGCTGGAAAAATCCGGTCACAATTCGCGAACTGGTCATTCATCGCTGGCATTCTCGACATGTTCCGAGCGACCTGACTCAAATGAGTGTGGAAGGATTTGCGGACGGTGCATGGCACGAAGTCATGCAGATCGGGGACGGAAAGTCGCCGATTCCGATGAGCATTTATGAACGCGTGCCGGCGCAGACCGTCGAAAAGCTACGGGTAAGTGGACTCGATACAAAGGCCCATATCACGGAAATTGAAGTCTATTCGAAAAATACACCAGCATGGCTCGACGTGCGGGGCGACGCCCGCGGAAACATAATAGGGGTGCTGACCGACGGCTTTGGCGCAAACGGCATCAAGAGCCAGGTACAAGCCAGTGGCCGCGCGGGAGGCAAGCCCTGGAAAGCAACTGCCATGCCGGGCGACCTCGGCGATTTTACGATTGCCATGCCGGTTGGGCTCGCGGGTCCGGTAGAGTTTACCGCCGCAACAGGCGGCGAGAGCGTCCGCAAAGTGGTCGATGCGGGCGACATTCATGAAGGCCTGGTGCCCGCGTCCTCTCCGGACGCGAATGTGGAACTGGATGGCAAATGGCGATTCATGACGGATCCGCCGCCAAGCTTTAGTCAGGCCAGGTTTGACGATTCGGCTTGGGGCAATATCGACGTACCCGCTCACTGGGTGATGCAAGGGTATCAGGCGGAAAAGGGACAGGGAGGCTATCGCCGCCGCGTGCAATTGCCAGCGGATTGGCGGGGAAGGCGAATCCGGATCGCCTTCGACGGCGTTTACAGCGGCGCCGAGGTTTGGTGGAACGGCCGCCGCGTGGGATCCCATATGGGCGGCGCAACGCCGTTCCAACTGGATGTCACCGAAGCCGCGAACCCGGGCGGCGACAACGTGATCGCGGTTCTTGTGAGCCAGGAGACGGAAGCCTCCAAGATGGATCACATGAGCATGTACGCGGACTTTTCTTTGGCCGGCATCTTCCGCCGCACGCACGTTTTCGCAGTTCCGGTAGTTCACGTGCAACGCGAACAATCGCACGCGGAATTCGATTCCGAACACAAGAGCGCCAATCTGGTGACGGAATTGTCGGTTCAGAACGAATCGGCTGCAGGAATTTCCGGCGCAACGGTTCAGCTAAATTTGCTGCAGGGCACAAACACCATGGCTAGCAGCGATGCAATCGCCATCGATCTTCCAGCCTGGTCGCAGAAAGAACAGACAATCAAGCTGTATGTCGCAGCGCCTCTGCTTTGGAACGCCGAACATCCCAATCTCTACACTCTTGAAACGGTAATCTCCCGCGGTGGAGCGGAAATTGAGCGCGTTACCAGGAAAGTCGGGTTTCGCGACACGCGGATCGACAAGACTGCCCTGCTGATTGACGGGGTGCCGGTAAAACTCAGAGGGACGGCTCATCATGACTCCGATCCATTGCTGGGCCGAGCCGTCACTCCAGCCATCGAACGGCGCGATCTCGAGTTGATGAAGGAAGACAACATTGATTCACTGCGAACCTCGCACTACATTCCGATTCCGGAATTAGATGACATCGCCGATGAACTGGGCATTTATTTGGAGGAGGAAGCTCCGTTCTGCTGGGTGGACAATGCCTACGATCTGCGCTGGGGCGCATTCACCCGCCAGATTGCCGCAGAGATGGTCGAGCGGGATATGAGCCATCCTTCAGTCGCGTATTGGTCGGGAGGAAATGAGAGCGATTGGGGTCCGACGTTAAATCTGGATATTCGCGAAATACGCGCGCACGATCCCAGTCGCCCCGTGATGGGCAGTTGGACCAATGATGTGGATTTCACCATCCGGCATAATCCAATTTCCGTCGCCGGCATTCACTCTATGGACAACAATGAAAAGCCTGTCCTTTGGGATGAAAGCCTGGCACCCTTTCAGGGTATTTGGGGGTCCGGCGATGGTGAGTCGTTGTGGCGCGACCCAGGCCTGCGCGACTACTATGTGTCTCCACTCATCGATGTCATGGACGCTTTCTGGAAGAGCAAAGTGGTGCAGGCCAGCTTTATCTGGGCGTGGTCGGATGACATGTTTCTGGTGCCGGGCCGTGGATCGGAATATGGCCGGGGCTACGATCAGGGCCATGGCGTGGATCGTATCTATCATCAGGATGGCAAGGGCCTGGTGGGCGACGCTCCCTGGGGAGTGGTGGACGGCTGGCGGCGTCGCAAACCGGAGTTCTGGAATATCAAGAATCTGTATTCGCCGATTAAAGTGAATGCTAGAGAATTGCCTCTTCCCGCCTCGGGACCACTGCAGATTCCGGTCGAAAACCAGTATTTCTTCACCAATCTGTCGGAGTTGTCGGTGAAGTGGCAATTGGGCGGTCAGCAAGGCACCGCGCACTCTGACCTTGCCCCGCAAAGTTCCGGCACGATTGCAATCCCGGTAACCTCTCCCATTCAGCCGGGGAGCGAACTGCAATTGCGTTTCTTGCGCGGTGAAGACGAAGTAAATGTCTTTACAGTAAAGATCGGCTCGGCCGCCGCCAAGCCCGCCGTCCAATCGAGTGCACATCCCCTGCGGATCACGGAACAACAATTGCTTTCCGGCATCACGCCGCGAATCGATGGCGATGGCTTCTCAGCCGGCGTCGCCAGCGAACGCGGGCTTCTCGACTATTTTGTGGTGAATGACGCGGTTACACTTTATGATGAACCGCAAATTCACATTCTGCCGATTCGGGGAGCTTTACCTTCTTTCCCCAAACCAAATAACTGGACGCTCGACCGCCCCGTGGACATTTCCGAACACGATGGCAGCATCACGATCACCGCGCAGGGACATTATCCCGAGCTCATCGGAACGTACTTGACGACGATCTCCCCAGCGGGCGATGTGACCATCTCTTATGACTTTCAATACGAAGGACCGGAAACCCATGCCATTGAAATTGGGTTTGAATTTGGCGTGCCGGTCTGGATGGATCGCCTTTCGTGGAAACGGACTGGCGATTGGACCTGGTATCCGGCAGATCACATTGATGCACTCTCCGGAGATGTCGAGGCGCATAGCGGCAGGCCGCCATTTGTGATTCCGACCTGGCCTTACAGCGAGGATGATTCGCCAATGGGTAGCAATGTTTTTCGCAGCACCAAACGCAATATTCTGGAGGCCTCGATCAAGGACGTGGCGGGACAGGGCTGGACCATCCATTCGGACGGCACGCAACATCTGCGCGCCTCGGTCGAATCGGATCGTGTAGCAATCTATGTGAATGACTGGTACGGCGGGAGCACCGCCCCGCTTGGAGAATATGTTTCCAACTACGGCGAGGGAAAAGTTTTGCACACGGGAGAACGAATTCGTTCGACACTTCGGCTGAGTGTGATTCGCGGATCGAATGTTACCAATGACTCGCCGCCAAAGCGGAATACCCAGTGAATTGGGCATTTGTGGCGGGTCAATCGCTTGTATTCATTGAATCTGCCGGATGCATTCGATATAGTTAAGTGTTAGTGGTAGGCGTTTGGGGCTACTCGCTTTCGGTAAATCTTAAGAAATTCAAGGAAAACTCATGTTGCAATTGAATGGTATTACTCCCGTCATGGCGACGACCTTTCGGGAAGATGAATCGATTGACGACGATTCGTTACGCCGGCAGATTGATTTCTCAATTGACGCCGGCGCAGCCGCGGTTTGCGGACCGGGGTACGGCGGGGAGTTTTATAAGCTGTCCGATAATGAACGCTACCACTGGGTGGAAGTTCTAGTCGATCAGACTCGCAAGCGCGTGCCGGCTATCGCCGCCACCAGCTGCGGCTCCACTCAGAATACGATTGAGTTTTCGCGCTACGCGGAGAAAATTGGCGCCGATTGTCTAATGATCAACGCGCCGCGCACCTCACCCTTGCCTGCTTCTGAAATGATTGCGTTCTACAGCCGTATCTGCGACGCGGTCAGCATACCGGTCATGCTGCAGGACGCCGATTTCACCGGATCCGGCCTGCCCGCGAAGATTTTCGTTGAACTCGCCAAACAGCATCCCAATTTCCGCTTCGCCAAGCTTGAAGTGCTTTTGCCGGGAACCAAATCCGCCGAGATTATCGAGCAGAGCAAGGGCCAGGTTCAAATTATTTATGGCCTGGGCGGGATCGCCATGATTGACGGCCTGGCGCACGGGGCTTCCGCAGTGATGCCCGGGGCAGCTTGTCTGGATATTTACGTGCGGGTCTATGAACTATACAAGCAAGGGCAAAAGGAAGAGGCGAAGGCGCTCTTCTATCAGCTTGTTCCTTACCTTGCCTTTGCCATGCAGCACCTGGAGGTGGCGGTTCACCTCGAGAAGCGTGTTTTCGTGCGGCGCGGCATTCTGCCCAACGCGCGCATGCGACAACCGACTGTGGTGTTGGACGCGGTTTACCAGCAACAGATGGACGATTTGGTCACTTTCGTAGTGGCGCTCTGCCAGGAATGCCGTGAGAAATCGGCGTCAACCGTTTAGACAATTTACCACGCAAAAGTCTACAAAAGGCGGCCTCGCAGCCGCCTTTTGTATTGGTTGCAGGCAGCTGTTTATTGCGTTATACGTGGAGCGTAAGCGACTCGAACCGTCACGATTTCAAACGGATGAACCGGTACGGTAATTTTATTGCCGCTCATCGGAAGATCGTCACCGGACGGATCTTCCATCAGATTGGCGAGTTTAGCGGATTGCGCCCCGGCAGGAACCGACAATTGGACGTCTCCGGTTTTACCCGCCCATTCGTAGAAACGGAATAACAGCGCATCGCCATCTTCCGTCTTCTTCATGGCGGTCAGCACGACATTGTCCGCGTCCACGCTGGCAAACGAATGCTGCACGGGCATTTTGCCGTCGTGCGCTTCTACCTGGATCGCCTTCAATTTGTAGTTGAATTCGTAACCACGCCGCACCGTAAGGGCCTGTTGCCAGCTTCCGGAATGCGGATAGAGCGAGAAAGCGAAGTGGTGATGGCCTCGATCGGCATTGGGATCAGGTGAGGTTGGCGAACGTAGAAGAGAAAGCCGCAGAAGATTGCCCTTTGCGTCGTAGCCGTACTTCGATTCATTAATAAGGCTGAAGCCATAGTGCGCATCGCCTAAATCCGCCCAGCGAATCGCCGGCACCTCAAACTTTGCGGATTCCCAGCTATTATTTCGCGTAGTCGGCCGCTGAATTGTGCCGTAGGGAATTTCGAACGTTGCTTCATCGCTCGAGGCGGCTAGCGGGAATGCCGCTTTGAGCAGAATGTGGGTCTCGTGCCAGTCGATATCGTTAACGATGTCCACCCGATCGAGTCCGGCGTAGAGCGTGATGTCTTGGACGAATTTCGAATTCTGCCAAGTACGTGTGACCCGAATGACCGCGCGCACCGGCCCTTTTTCGATCAACTGAACCGAGTCCGCGTGAGTCAACGGAGTGAAGACCTTCTCGAAGTCAGCGTCGATGTTCCAAGCGTCGTATTCTTTCGGCTTGTCTCGAAAGGCGATGAGTTCGTCGCCGCACGCGCCCGCAGCCAGCGACTCGAAATTCGCCTTCTTGTCGAAAAGGCTGGTAATGCATCCGCTCTGCGGATCGACTGAAACCCGCAAAGCGGAATTTTCAAGCGTGTACGCCTGGGCTTTCAGATCGCTGGGCACTGGGCGGGAACCCGGTACTACGTGCAGGACGCTATAACCCAATGCGGGTACATCTTTCGCTTCCACCAGCAACTGATAACTATTGGTGTCAGGCTTGGTGGACAAAATTTGCATGGGAAGCGGCTTGCCTTGCGGGTCGAGTACGGCCACGCCGCCCACCGGCTTTTGCGGCATTTGCACATCCACCATCACCAGGTCTTTCGGGCGCACCCAGGCCAACGAGTTCCAGAGCATCACAGGGACACCGGTGTTTGTCGCTGATTTGGTATCTATTTCGCTGGTGATGGTGTGCCACGCCTTTCGGTCTGCGTCCTCCGCCGTCCAGTGAACGACATCGTAATCACGCTGAGCATCCTTGTAGATCACACCGATACCTGAACCGGCAGCTAGGTCGTGAAACTGATTGAACAGGACTTTCTTCCAGGCGTCGTTGAACTTGATAGCCGGATAAGAATCTCCCTGTAACCATGCAAGCGAGGAGTATTTCTCCGCATCCAGCATCCACTCTTCACTCTCCCGCATGTTGCGTTTGTGGTGGGATTGCGTGGTAAAAACTCCGCGGTGAAATTCGAGGTAGAGCTCGTCGTTCCAGGTCGGGATTTCGATCTTTCCATCGGAAGCAGGCGGCAACTTGGCGCCCTCCGCGGCTACCGATTTGTAGTTCCACACCGGTGAATGGTCGGTATCGAGTTTGGTCTCTACGTTTGAGAAAAAGCCTTGCGCGCTGCCAAAGTTCAATGTCGGGAAAACAATTTTCGGATCCGACCACTTAATTCCCCGGTCTAGAATGGTGCGCGTCGGGCCGCCGCCATGATCGCCTTCGCCGAAAAGCTGCAGGCCTTCCTGCAGCCCGGGATTGAGCGTGCTGCCCTTGAGCAGATCGTAGGCCATTACCAAGGGCTGGTTCTCTTCGCTGTACCCGTTTGGAAAATAGGTCAGCACACGGCTGCCATCGGGAGACTGCCACCAAAACAACTTCAGCGGAAGCTTATTGGTCTCATTCCAGCCCATCTTCTGGGTTACGAAATAATCCACTCCCGACTTTTTGTAAATCTGCGGAAGCTGCCAGTTGTAACCGAACGAATCCGGGTTCCATCCGATTCGCACGTCCTGACCAAAGTTCTCCTTGAAGAAGCGTTTACCCACGAGCAACTGCCGCACCAACGACTCACCGTCGGGCATGTTGAGGTCGGGTTCAACCCACATGCCACCCACCATTTCCCAACGATTCTGCTTGCAACGATCAACAATGGCTTGATTCAGTGCCGGATATTTCTGCTTCATCCAATCGTTGTACTGCGCAGCGGATTGGGCGTAGTGCAGCTCTGGGTACTCATCCATCAACTGCAACGCCGTGCCAAACGTGCGGCGCACCACGTCGACCGTTTCCGTCCACGGCCAAAGCCATGCTGCATCGATGTGAGAGTTGCCGGTCAGTTGCAGGGTGAATTGTTTGAGGTACTGATTGGCCGGAGCCAGCGCCGCTTGCGCTTTCGTCAGCGAAGCGTCAAAGCCCTTCTGGTCGCCTTGTCCCAAAGCCTGGAAATCCACCGCCTTGCTGGAAGCCTCAACCAACTTCGTTATCTGATCGGCATTCGCTCCCAGTGCCGGCGCCAGCCCCCCGGCGGAGAAAATCTCTTTCCACAAAACTTCTGTATCGGGCCGGCCAGGCGCCGTGTCGACTTTCAGAACTGAGCCATCGAAAAACTTTGGCTCCGGGCTGGGGGGCAGTTTGACCGCAACCAGGATCTTGTCTCCGGGTTTGGCCTGATCGAACAGAACGAGGGGTTCGAGATCTTCGCCCATCGCGACACGCCGTCCGTTGAAATAAACGATCTCCGCGCCCGAACCACCGCCGATATCGATGTCGAACTCGAACCAAATCTTGGCGCCGGTCAGGTCGTAGCCGTGCAAATCCTTGGGAACTTCGATCCATGCCCGATACCAGACGCCTTCTCTCGATCCCTCGGCGTGAATCTTGGCGACCGCCCAGCCAGAGTCATCAAGGTCTGTCGACTCTCCGTGGGCAACATCCGCGGTATGCGTTTTCCATTGCGGCTGCGGGAGTTCCCCGAATGCCGCCAATTGTGTCACGGTGCTCTGCGCGCTCGTTGGAAGTTTCTCCAGTTCTTTCAGCGCGCGATCCGGCAATTCGGACTGAGCCATGGCTGCGACTGGAGAAAATCCGGCCAGCACGATCAACAGAAGAGCAAACCACCAGCCGCCCGACAGGTTTCTACCTGTCAGGGCGCGGAGACGAACCGTCAATGACATAGATATTCCTTTCGCGAAGAGAATGACCGGGGAAACGTGGGACCTCGACTTGCGGATGCTGTGAATATCGCACTGAGTATTACGCCTGAGCCAGGATGCCGCCGTCAACTGTCAGGCTCGTGCCAGTAATATACGCCGCATAGTCCGAGGCGAGAAATAAAACCGCCTGGCCAATCTCCTCGGGCTTGGCCAATCGCCCCAACGGAATGCTCTCGAGAAGTTGCTTGCGCGTTTCCTCAGGATTTTTGGACTCTTCGACATAACTGCGCACCAAACGCGTATCGGTGGCCCCAGGAACGACGCAGTTGACGCGAATCCCTTCCCGCGCATAATCCAGAGCTACCGCCCGACTGTAGGCCAACTCTCCCCCTTTGGTCGCGGCGTAAGCCGAACAGTTGGCATAGGTCGCGAAGGCATGGCCGGATGATGTAATGATGATGGCGCCTTTTTTGTGCTGTTGCATGACAGGGATCACGTATTTACAGCACAGAAAAACACCCTTGAGATTGACGCCGTGCATGCGGTCCCACTCTTCTTCGCTCACCTCGCAGGCCGGACGGGTCACCTGCACGGCGGCGTTGGCATGCAGCACGTCAATCCGTCCGAATTGTCCCACCACCTTCTCCACCATGGCCTTTACGAAAGCTCCCCGGCTTACGTCGCACTCAAAGGCGAACGCCTTGCCTCCGCCAGCCTCGATCTCGCGAGCTCCCTTTTCTGCCAACGCCAGATCCACATCCACCATGATGACCTGCGCCCCTTCCGCCGCAAAGACTCCAGCCGTGGCGCGACCGATGCCATTTGCCGCGCCGGTAATAATAACCACCTTGTCTTTCATTCCCCACATGATTCACCTTTCCGATTTCACCACTTGGCTGGAACAAATTTGAGAGATCCCACGCGGTCGTCAAAGGGACTGAACGGAACTATCCCACTGGCCTCTGGTTCGACCGCGACTTGCGCATCGGTGGCTTGCAGACCTTCCGCGGTCACATGAATCGAGATGGGCTGATGCTGGCCGTCTTTCGCCTGAACGTAAAAGGCGATGCGCCCGCCTTCCAGATGTGCCGTTGGCGTCCCCAATAACTGCCCGTTTTCCACCTGAATATTGATTCTCCGGTCTTCATATGGTGGAACCGTGCCATTGCTGTCTTGAGCGTACACCACGACGCGGATAGCGTCCTCACCATCTGCGACGATGGAAGCATCATCCGTCACGATTTGAAGTTTCTGAGCATCCTGCGGACTGTGCAACTCCTCGCGAGCGACCACCTGCCCGTTGCGGTAGGCGAGCGCTTCGACTGTCCCGGGCTGAAAGGAATCGCTCAGCGCGAACTTAAACAGCGGATGGGGCAGGTGAGTGAACTCAGTTCCCTTTTGCCGCCCCAACGACTTGCCGTTGATCTTGATCTCTACTTCATCCGCGTTGCTCGCTACGAATAAATCTGGACGCGATCTCCGCCAGTAGCTGAGAATATGCACCATGGGACCGTAGAGATCTGGATCCAACTGGCTCTGCAGTGCGTAGGCTGCGAATCCCTTTGGCAGCCGGTAAATATCATCAACGCAGTGATATGCCGTGACAGCCTCCGGAGTATTGAACTCCGGCGAAGAATAATCGAACGCCGCCCAGCCAATGGCGCCGGAAATCTCCGGATGTGCATACAGCGCATCATAGTGGCGCATCCACATGGAAACAGTGAGCATCAACGTGCTCTCGCTCTCCCACACCGGGACCTGCCGGGGATGGCCGAATTCCGTGATCAGCCAAGGCGATCCGGTCACCGGCTGAGGAAATTTGGACGGATCGTCAAAATCTTCGTAGTCATTGATGGTCAGCACTTCTTCCGGAACCATCTTGCCGTGCCATGCCTCGCTCAGACGCGCGCCGCCGGGCCGGCGCGACGGATCGAGTTCTTTCACCAACGCATAAGTGCGGGCATACAAGTCACGGTCGTCATTTTCGTGAAACGAGGCTTCATTGGCGCGCACCCCCCAGAGAAACACCGAGGGATGATTGCGGTCACGAAGAATCATTTCGCGTGCCGCATTCACTGCATTATTTTGCCACTCCGCATCGCGGCCAACATACTGCCATGCCGGAAATTCATCCATGACCAGCAATCCAATACGATCGCACTCGTCCAGAAACTCAGGATCGGGCGGGTAATGCGACGAACGAACCGCATTGACGCCCAAACCGTACTTCAACGTCAGGGCATCACGCCGCTGCAAACGGTTCGGTACCGCGCCGCCAATGAAAGGATACGTTTGGTGCCGGTTCAATCCACGTAACTGGAGCGCTTTCCCGTTGATGTGAAAAACGCCGCCCTCCCAGTCAATCTTGCGGATTCCGATCCAAGTCGCATCGCGGTCCGCGACCGCCGAGGGATCGCTGACCTCCGCTTCTGCAATATAGCGATTTGGATGGTCGGGGTCCCATAATTTGGCATTCGATATGGGACCAATATCCAGATGAACATCGCGGCTTTCCCCGGCATTCAGCTTTGCGCTGGCTGATGCCTTGGCTACTTCATTTCCTTCCGCATCCCGCAGTCGTACCCTGACGGATGCCTCCTGTGCAACTGCCCGGTCGTTGCGAAGCGTAACGGTCGCTCCCACAGCCGCAGCCGGCGCAATGCGATCGGTAACGTAATAGACACGCTCGATGTGGAGCTTGTCGGTAACCCGCAACTCGACATCACGCTGAATGCCGCCGAATAGATAAAACCCATATAGCTTGGGTGCCTCGCGACCGATCTCGCCAAATTCGTAAATGCCAGAAGGCGAGACTTTAGGCGCGCCTTCGGGCGGAACATGCTGCTGGACACGGGAATCCACGCGCACTGCCAGCACGTTGTCGGCCCCGAAGCGCAGCGCCCGCGTCACATCAACGTCGAAGGACGTATATCCACCCTCATGATGTCCAAGATGTTGGCCGTTCAGATAAACGTCGGCGACCGTCATCACACCCTGAAAGCGCACCGTTACCAGCTTTTCTTTCCATGCCGCATCGGGGCGAAAATGCTTCCGATACCAGGAGATTATGCGGAACACATCCGGATCAAATGATTCGGCGCGCGTCATAACATTGGCATGGGGAACGGAGACCTGTTCGAAAGCCGAATCGTTCAAGGCCGGCGATTCGCCATCGGGGATATCTTTGGGCCTATAAAGCCAATGGGTTGAAAAGCTCGTTTCAACCCTGGGAGCAATATTTGCGAGTGATCCGGAGTCGGCAGAAAAGCAGAAAACGCGCAGGCAAAAACAAATTCCAATCGTCAAGAGACAAAGATTTCGAACCCGTTGGGACATTTTATTCTCCCCTTGGGCAACAATATAGCGTGGGCTAACGCAAAGCTAACAGTGGGCGTGCGGCCATTAAGCCTTCGCGAATCCCTCGTGCTGCAAAGCCTTATGAACCTCGCCTGCGGCAGCAGGAGGAAGTTTATTGTATGGGCTAGGGGCGGGACCGACTTTGCGCCCCTGCGCCTCGAGAGCAAGGCGCACTCTGCCCTCACCCTCGGCATACCGTCCTAGCGACCTCCACAGGCGCACGAAGCGCTCATGGTGGGTCCGGGCGTCGCCATGCTTGCCCGCATTGAACGCGCGATAGATTTCACTAGCTTCCTTAGGAAACAGCGTGACCAGATCGGAAATGACTCCCCGCGCACCGAGGGCGAACGCCACATAGTGGAGATCCTCCACGCCGGAGTAAACTGGAACTTCCAACTTCGAATAGAGCAGGTCCACCAAGACATGGATATCCGCGGACTGGAACACTCCATCCACTAGATCTTTGCTGGCCAGAGTTTTGGTCGCCGCTACACCAACGACTCCACCGACAAAGCAATCCGCCAGCAACAATGGAGTGCGGGCAACTTTCCTGACGTCGGCGAACATCTCTGTCAGGCCCTCTTCGCTGGGCAGAGAAAGATAATGGGGCTGGGCCATAAGCACAGCGTCGGCGCCGGCATCTTCCACCGCGCGAACCATCTCTATGGCTTCCAGCGTGGTGTCGGGGAACAGCATGGCAAACAGTGGCTTCTTCGTAACCCGCCGGACCGCGGCGCACAGTGAAGACAGCTCGCCGGGCAGCGTTCCCTCCATGCCGCTCAGCATGCCGCCGACACAGAGTCCGTCAACGGCCGACCCATCCAACAATTTTACTTCTTTTCGCAGGTCATCAAAATCGATCTGACCATTCGCGGAAAACGGCGTAATAACGTCGGCGATCACACCAGCTACCAGAGATTTGTTCACGTTTCACTCTCGGGATCTAGATTTCGTTCGTTCGGTACCACTTTTATTTCATGGCCGGATCCTGGCCCGGACCACCTACAAAGTAAATCTTGGGAATTCTCGACTCCACCGGCGGCAGCGCCGGAAATTCAGCGTGCGGCTCGGTTTGATACCAGTAGGCCACGGAAAACATATTGTCGGAGCGGAGATTGGCATGGCCATCTTCAATACTGGCCGTAAACGATTTGTGAAAACGCACCGGCGCTTCCAGATGCCAGCGATAGTGCGAGAAGCGCGATCCGGCCTCCCATCCATCGAACGCGGTCAAGCCCGTAAGCGGGAAGGAATACAGAGTGCTGAATCCCCATGCGCCATTGAAATAGTCTTCACCGCCGGTGCCATGGATGCGCGGCTCCTTTTCGCCGTCAATCCACATCATTTCGTCGCCTTCGTTCCAGCCGCCCCATTGATTCTGCAAAATCGACAGCGTCACGCCTACGAATTGTCCGTCGCCTTGCGCTTCAAGAAACTTGTAGTTGCCTTCGCCCGAAACATTCTTCCAATGCGGATCGCTATGCGCTTCATGAAAATTGTTGCCGTAAAAATTACCGTGATACCAACCCTTGCAGGGCGTGCATTGCCGGTACTGCGCGTGAAAATACGCCGTATCGGCGGGCAGAGACTGCAACTTCACCCAGTCAATATTGAAGTAAAAGTCGCCGGCGTCTTTCTCGCCTTCGTTGGTGACCACAATGCACCCCGAATGCGCAAAGGGCATGGGAAAGTAGGCGTTTAGAGCCTTATCGGGGGCGACGACCAAAAGTGCCGAATGATAGACGGTGTAATTGCCCAGTCCCAGGCCGAAGAAATCACCGAGCGGCACCTCGACGCTGGGAGTTTTCTCGCCGTCCCAATACATGCGAAGCACGATTTTTTTCAGATGGTAGGCTTCTGGGCTGTCCACCGTAATCCAGATGTGACGGACTTCGGCCGGCCCGGTTTCGTCAAACAACGTAAGGCTTCCGCCCGCCTTCAGAACGTAGGAATCGTCGTTGCCCCCCGCGCGGTCATAGCTCGATGAGCGCTCCGACTCATAGTTGCGCAGGCGGGACAGGTCTGCAACCGAAAACTGCGCGCTCGCGGGCATGGCCGCTGCAGCCATCCCCAACATAACGACAAATCCGGTCAGGAAATGCTTCACCGCGATCCTGCCTGCATTTCCGCCAACTCAGAAGAGGTGATGCTGCCGCCGTTTAACAATCCGCCAGATCGCAATGCATCTTCAATCGCCTTGGCAACGGCGCCGGTAGGCCAAGTCAGCGGACGCCGCGGCCTTAGCACACCGCGCTGTCCGACCAGGGTCACGGCGTATTTTGCGTTACCCGCAAACCAGACACTATCCACCGCCCGCCAGACGGGAGCCAGCCGGTTGTGAAAGGAGAGCGCCTTCTCGTAGTCGCCGGCCAGTACTAGCGTTGCGCATCTGCACCGTCTCGGCAGGAAAAATCGCCGAAGTTCCAGAAATCGTACCGTCCACGCCAAGTACAAACGACGGATAAATCATGTCATCGATGGCGGAGAACAGTTTCACTTTGTGATGTACCGTAGCCAAAAGGGCGGCCAGCGTGTGAATGTTCCGGCCACTCTGCTTCACCGCGATAATCTCCGGATTCTCGTCAATGATGGCTTCGAGTGATTCGACGGCGGCTTGGGCCGTCGGCATGACGTTGTAAATGATTAAAGGCAAGCCGGAGCCGCTGGTGAGCGAGCCGTAGTATTCCGCCAGGATGGCCGTGTCTCCCGTGGGACAAAAGTGCGGAGGAGGGACTTGCAGCCCCGAAGCCCCCGCTGCGGCAATCGCTTTAGCCAAACGTACCCCTTCAGCAGACGTGTCGGCGATGATGCCGCCAAAAACATGCATGCTTCCGTTAGTCGCTTCGATGGTGACCCGAACCGCCTCCGCCAGCTCTTCTGCCGACATGCCGGCACCCTCGCCCATGCTGCCACCGACTACCATGCCGGCACAGCCGCTTTTTTTCAGATAACGGGCTTCTTCGGCAAGACCTTTGAAATCAATTTTGTCGTCTGCCCCAAAGGGAGTGATCATGGGGGGAATTACACCGGCCAGGTTGGGTAGCTTTTTCGTAACAACCTCCTTCGGCTCCGCCGAGCCGCATTGCGAAAAGACGATTCAAAGTAGCATGTTGGATCATGCGTGTCAAACAATTTCGGAATGCATTCCGTAGCTATTAAATGCGTTGAATGAATGACTTAGTGTGAGTCAACCCGGACCAATTCGGCCCCGTGTGGGCCGATTTTCATGTGGAACTCGTCATCGAAAGTTCCGAGATCCTTTTGCCTCCACAAATCGCGAACCTTGTGCTTGCCCTGCAGAGATAAATCCGCCCACTTTATTGTGACGTCTGCGTCCGCCTCGCCACGATTAAAAAGTCCGACAGCCTTGCTGCCATCTTCCAGGGGCTTTGCCCAGGCTTGCAGTAATCTGTTGCTGTTCACGGGAACCGCCTGCCTGCCCAGAGCATCCTGATTTACGGCGATGACTTCATCATTGGTCAGGATGTTCAGGGTAAAGGTGTCCAGTTGAGTCATGTCTCCGCCGAAAATCAGAGGCGCGTCCAGAACGCTCCACAGAGTCATCCAGGTATATTGTTCGTTGGCGGTGAGCGGCGTTGATACTAGATGGTCTTTCCAAATAATCTTGCCCAGCAGGATATTGTCGGGATCGTTCCAACCCCCGGGTCCAGCCCACCTTTCTTTTCCCACCTCGCCAAAGCCGTAGGCATCCATGCTCTTCCAAAGAGATCCGGCGATGCCCGAGCCCACGTCATCGCTGGTACGCCAGAAGTTTCCGCCGACCTCTCGAGCCCACTCCCAGACATCTCCCCAACCGTATTCGCATAAGTTGAATACGAAATCGCGATCGAGTCTGGCGAGATTCGAACCCATTAACTGATAAGGTTTTTTGAGTTCCGCAGCGTCGTGGCGATCTTTCATGAGATCGCTATAAGAACACAAATCGTACTTGAGAAAGTCGAAGCCCCAGGCCGCAAACTGCGTGGCATCTTGCTGCTCATGGTGATAGCTGCCTTCAAACCCCGCACAGGTTTCCGGTCCCGGCGAAATATAAATGCCGCTCTTCAAACCCATGCGGTGAAGTTCAGCCGTCATCGCCTTCAGGTCGGGAAACTTTGTGTTGGTCAGCAGATTGCCCTGCTCATCCCGCGCCGGTGGCCCAATGGATGAGTCGGTCGACTTCGGCTTCCGGTTCCAACCATCGTCAATATTGACATAGGAGAATCCATGGTCCGCGAGACCGCTTGCGATCATGGCATTGCCCTGCGCCAGGACCATCTGCTGGCTGATATTGGTGTATGCCATGTACCAGGTGCTCCAGCCCATGGGTGGAGTCAAAGCCAGCTTGTCTCCAATCACAATGCGAAACGAGCGGACAGAATTGCCGCGGTCATTGCTGGCGTGTAATTGAACCCTGTACTGTCCTGCTTTTTGCACCGAGCCGGAGATAATTCCGGTCGCTGAATCCAGCACTAATCCTTTGGGTAGATTTTTCGCCGAGAATTTGATTGGCCGCATACCAGTCGCCGGGATGCGATAGAGAAACGGATGTCCGGGATGCGCACCGTAAATGTTGGGACCATTGATTCGGGGCGTCCCGGGGGCTGGAGGGGTTCGGATTTCCCAGTCGTCGGCGAAACCAGCCGATAAGAAAACCAGGGCACAGAAGAAGAGCACAACCACTCGGCCGCAACGCGAAAAACAAGTGGACGCCCCGATTGGGCGTCCACTGGACATTCCTTCACCTTCGAATTGCCTGTACACGGTGGCCTCCAACTCTTTAACCTTCCGCTCGCTGGCGTCCGCCGCAAGACGGCACTTTCTCGGCTGTGCCGGCTTTTTTACTTTTACAACTTGATGGTTACGGTCTTCACTTCGCTGTACTGCTGCAAGCCGTATTCGCCCATTTCGCGCCCGATTCCAGACTGCTTGAAGCCGCCAAATGGCGCACCCGGATCGAATACGTCGTAGCAGTTCACCCAGACCGTACCCGCGCGCACGTTATTGGCAATGGCGTGGGCCTTGCCGATATCGCGAGTCCAGACCGCGGCAGCCAGACCATACATGGTCCGGTTAGCGCGATCGACGACTTCATCCATATTGTTGAATTTGATGATGCTCATGACCGGCCCAAAAATCTCTTCCTGAGCGATGGTCATGTCGTCTTTCACGTCGCCAAACACAGTCGGTTCGATGAAATAGCCCTTCGAACCCACGCGCTTGCCGCCGGCCAGGAGCGACGCACCTTCTTTCTTTCCGCTCTCGATGTAGCCCATGATCTTATCGAACTGGTCCACATCGACCTGCGGACCCTGCTCGGTTTCTGGATCGAAAGGATCGCCGACACGGCGCTTCTTAGCGCGGGCGATGCTCTTCTCAACAAACTCGTCGTAGCATTTCGCCTCGACCATTAGGCGGGAACCGGCGCAGCAGCACTGGCCCTGATTGAAGAACAGAGCGAAGTGGCAGCCTTCCACCGCTTGATCCATGTCGGCATCGGCAAAAACGATGTTCGGACTCTTGCCGCCGAGTTCGAGCGTCACCCGCTTCAGGTTGCTGGTGGCTGCCGCCTTCATGATTAGCTTGCCAACTTCAGTCGACCCGGTAAACGCGACCTTGTCGATGTCCATGTGGCTGGAGATCGCCGCGCCCGCCGTCGGACCGTAGCCGGGCAGAATGTTTACCACGCCTTCGGGGAACCCGGCTTCTAAAATCAATTCGCCGATGCGAAGAGCCGTCAGCGGCGTCTGCTCGGCCGGCTTCATCACGACGGTATTGCCAGCGGCCAGGGCTGGAGCGAGCTTCCAGCACTGCATCAGGATCGGAAAATTCCATGGGATGATCTGCCCCACCACTCCTACTGGCTCGAGACGGGTATAGCTGAAGTAGTCGCCGGCAATGGGAATCGTCTTGCCCTGAATCTTGTCAGCCCAGCCTGCGTAATAGCGATAGGTGGCAACCGCCAGTCCAAGGTCGGCGCTTTTCGCCACGTGAGCCGGCTTACCATTGTCCAGGGCTTCAAGGCGCGCCAGTTCATCAGCGTGCTCTTCAATCAGATCCGCCAGCTTATAGATCAGGCGTCCGCGCTCGGCGGCTGACATCTTCTTCCATGGGCCTTTTTCAAAAGCGTGCCGGGCAGCTTTCACTGCTTCGTTGACATCCGCTTCGTCGGCTTCGGAGACGCGGCAGATCTCTTCGCCAGTGGACGGGTTAATTGTAGGAAACGTTTTGCCTGAGCGGCTGTTCACCCAGCGATTGTTGATGAGCAGCTTGGTCTCTCCCACTGCTACCGGAAGTTCGTTTACGAGCGTTGCCATGTTGTCCTACCTTTCCGCGCATTTGAGCGTGAAATCTGGATTAGCGCGCAGTTCTGTATCCAGCTATGGGGCTGAATAGACGAGTTGTGTAGCCAGCCAAGAGGGGCAGCAAACGCGCGATTCTTTGATCTTTCCATGCTGCGGGCCTGGTGAGGGGGCGAACATGCAACTTGCCGGTTTGGCGCCGGACTGCGCTTGCAAGCACTCGTAAGGTTAGCAGTTGGATCACAGGAGTGTCAATGCAATCGGAGTCCATTCCGAAGCCACTTTTTGGGCACTCATGGCCGCGATCAAACTGTCTTGGCATGACTTGGCGCAAGGGTAACCCGAAGCGAATTACCTGCGGTAATCACGACTGCATCTCCGAAATCGATCAACAGGTCTTTGCCTTTGCCTTCTAATTTAGAGCCGGACACAGCCTTGCCATCGGGTCCCTCGACCTGAAGGGCGGTCAACGATGCGCCATGCTCATTTTTGAGCTTCAGATAGCGCAACGGCACCTGTCCGTGGTGAACTTCCACATGTGCCATCAGTGATGCCGTTTGCGTCCGTTGCTCATATGCTCCCCAACCGGATCCGGCCGCGAAAAAGCAGCGGAAGTTTTCAGGATTTAGGCGAGGCGCAAAGCTCAGACGCTGATCCCTGGCCGAAAACTCATAGCCGGAAAGCGCCAACAGGACCGACCAGCTCGACATGGCACGGGAATAGTGGGATCCGCACTCGACTTCGTTCCAGGGATTCCGCCGTTGCCCGTCATAGCGGTCGGTTACGCCTTTCACGATGGCTAGCCCTTCCTCTAAGAGACCTTGGTAGATCATATGGGCTGCGACCTGAAACTCGATGCCGGTCCAGACTTCGTCGGAATAGGGAAATGGCAGCTTGGGGCGACCGCCCTTAGGCCAACTGCATAGCAGCAAGCCTTTTTCATCATTCAGAGCATAGATCCGCTGGGTGTTGGGATGGTCGTAAAAATTGTTGCGGAAGTTATAGCGATAAATGGATTGCAGTGTTTTATGAACATGTTCAGGAGACCATCCCGCATCCAGACCCAAGACCGTTGCCATCCAAACGCCGAGCAATTGATCGGAGAGGCAGCCTTCGCCACACTGATAGCGAATCTGGCCATCCTGCACCGTATCGGTGTACCAGTTGGCGTCGGCATACTTGGCGATAGGACGAATTTTGTCAACCGGCGGAATTTTTTGAACATAGTATTCGCCATTCCAAACCTGTTCGAGGTTCTTTAGTCCTTTTTCCCGCACCTCCTGGTACGAGTCGGCAGCGCTGTCGTCTCCCATGGCGCGAGCCATCAATTCACCAGCCCGCAGTGCGCCCTGGTACAAGGTGGCCATCATCGGGTTCGGACCGTAAAACTGAATGTCGTACGTATTATGTTGCTGCCCAACGAACACGCCACTCTTGTCGGGATCCCAATCGGTCCAGGAGAATTCAAGGGCCCGTTTCGCGGCCGGCCACAAGGGCCTGAGAAAATCATCATCGCCGGAAATCTGCCACTCGCGGTACAGCTTCATAATGCAACCCATCTGGCCGTCCGCTGCCGGAATGAAATTCCAGCGGGCTCTCCCCACCGGCACCAGAGTCCTGTGCGCCATGTCGCCATTTTCGCGCGTGTTGTACACGAAATCGGTATGCCGCATGGAGCGTTCGAGCTCGGGATATAGGAATGCCAGCGCCTGCTCGTAGTTCCAAACATGGGTGCAATTCATGGCGCAACAGCCGGCGTTATCGTCACAACCTTCGAACGCAAAAAACTGCTTGCCGTCGAGCAGCATGCATGTGTTGGTACGGAGAATCGCGGCCTGACTCGTCACCGACTCCAACACGTACGTCGGCAAAGTCGCGGAATAGAATACATCGTCAAAAGCGCGTGTCTTGGCTTCAAGCTCCGCCAGGCGCGAGGCGGCATGAGCGGCCACCTCCCATGCGCTCTGGAAGCGAGTGCCGTAGTAGTTGCGCAGTCTTGCGCCTTTGACTTCCTTCTCGTCGTTCCAATAGTTCTCGCGAACCGGGAAATACCAGGCTAAGACGAAGGTGACCATTTGAGATTCACCAGGGGCAAGCCGCAGATGCGGAGCCAGAGTGGCGTAGCTGGATCTGCCATCTTCGGTTGGCTCAGGCGCGCCGGCATCGTGCATTGCGCCGGTGGCGGCGAACTCGTCATACCACTTCTGGAATGGGTCCCACCAATCGCCTTTCGCCCAGGCTGTTTTCGCGGTGACCTGCGGCGATGTTGTCAGCAGAGCCATCGAACCATATCCCAAGTCGTCGAGACCATACTTCGCCGACGTCATCTCGAGCCCATTGATCGGGACAGAATCGGAACTCTCCTGGCGCAACCGGTTCAGATTCTGGCCGAATCCAGGGTGTCGCGTGCCATCCAAATCCGCTTTCCCGTCGTAGCCGACTGCGTTCAGCAGAGAAAATCCCAAGGCAAGATCCACGGGCTTCTTGCTAGCAGAACGCAAATGATATTGAAGGATTGCGACTGGCAAACTCGAATCGTCCACGTTGAGAGGGATGAACGGATTGAACGCCTGCAGCGAAACCTGCACCGGCACGCTCTCGTCCTCAAATTCAATTTTCGCGAATGGATAAGTACCGGTAAAACGCGCTTCCTTGAAGCGCGGAAGACCCTCAGCCGATTCGCGGTGATATCCGCCGCCGCCGCGGAACGGCGGCAGTAAGGCACCTTCCACTACTTTGACGGTAGCTGCTTCCCCCTCCGGCCGCGCCCAGAGCGCAACAAAACTAAAGGGCAGAATCTTTCCCTTGCCGGGCCGGTTAAAAATTTCCCAATCACGCAATTGGCCGCGGCCGCCGAGAGAGACCGTGCCGCTTCCAATTCCGCCTAAGGGAAAGGCCACTTCGGAGAGATGTTCTGCAGTCAGGACCCGTTCTTGTCGCGGCCCCCCCAGCAGTTCCTTGCGTGTATAAGGAATCACCGAACCGGCGGCCGAGCGGAAAGCCTGCGGACTCTTGGCGGCCGGGGTTTCGGTAGCGTGGGCTAGAGTTGCTGCACCCAACGCCGCCGCGGAAGTGGATACCAGAAACTCGCGACGATTGATGCCTTTGGATGATTCTTGGTCTTTATCTTTTTCTTGACTTCGGTTTCGTGCTGTATCTTTCGCCATGTCTATCCTTCCGCCGGGCCTCGATTTTTTTGCCAGATCAGTTTGCAGGCTGCCAAACGGGCCGCTTCGGTGGCGCGGGAGCGAAGGACTCCAGGTCCATCACCGTCGCCGCAACCCCGTGCGCTCGCGCAGCCGAGTACGCGGCTTCCTCTACGATCCGGCGCAAAACTCCGGGGTTGGCAGCGACTCGCGCGTTGATGATGACGGACGCTTCTTTGGCAAGGCCGAGGTCTACGTCGCCGTCCCATGCCGGGACTCCGGCGCGGCTGGTGAGAGCGATGCGATCGCTTCCCTGGCTGGTGATCAGGATGATCTTTACGTGAGCAATCGGTTTGTCGGCCATTGCGCACTGCTCCTGAATCTTCGAGATCATGGCTTCCCCCAGGTCGGAGGGCGAAAAATAGCTGCCGGAAGTCAGGTCCAGCGTGGCATTCAGCCATCCCAACGAAGCTTCCGCCTGACCGTAAATCTCGTAGTCAAGATCCAGTTGCTTTTCGCCTGCGGATCGCTCCCGCAAAAGCCGCTCCACCCACTCGTTGACGCCGTGACCTATTTTCGCACTCATCGGAATGACGGGCACGTCCCCGGCGAGTTGGCGAATCTGAGCTTTCAGATCTTCTAGCTTCGCCGGCTCCGCCAGGTCGGTTTTACTGAGCACGACCAGTTCTGCCTCGGCTAATTGTTTCTTGAAAAGATAACGGACGCTCTCTTCGAATCGACACGAGGAGATTTGGAATTCCTGCATCCGGATTGGCTCGACAAAGACGGACAATGGAGCCAATTCGAAATCCCCGGCATGAAACCGGCGCAACGGCCCGTAGACAGTCGCCGCCAGATCGGTACAGCTGCCAACCGCTTCCGCGAGAAGAATGTCGGGATGATGACGTTCCACCAGACGGCTCGCATGCTTTACAAACTCGGGAAAGCGGCAGCAGAAACAACCCCCGGTAATTTCTTCGGTTTGTAGCCCACCCTCGCGAGTGAGAGCTGTATCCACCAGATTGCTGCCCTGATCATTGGTGATGACGCCGACCGTTAACCCGCGGGCCATCAACTTCTGGGCTGCCTCAATCAGAGCCGTAGTCTTCCCAGCTCCGAGGAATCCGCCGATACATGCGATGCGCACCATGCTCTATTTATCCCTTAACGTTCATTTCGAGTGGATGTATTGGCGATGGTTCAAGCGCATCCGTTTCCGGCAAGTCCCCTTTGGAAATCGAATCCCGATGCCCCAGAACCGCTCCGTTTTCGATGGGCTGGACAATTTCCGAATAAATCGAGAGCCAGCTGGGCTTGAGCTTTCGTACCGGCATCTTCCATTGGCGGACACGCAATTCCAGATCGGCGGCGTCCACATCGATACGGCGTGCATCAATGTCGAGACGAACCGTTTCGCCCTCGCGAACCACCGCAAGCGGACCACCGCGAGCCGCCTCCGGCATCACCTGGCCCACCGTGATGCCACGGTTCAATCCGGACAGCTCTCCATCAGTAACCACGGCAACCTGATCTCCCAATCCGGCTCCCACCAACGCGGCCATAAAGCTGCATGCGAATACCGTGCCCGGGCCTCCGAACGGCCCCATCATCCGCAGAATTACCACGTCGCCCGCGTGAATCTTCCCTGCACCCAATTCGCGGATCGCAACATCTTCGTCTTCAAAAATTCGGGCGGGGCCAGCGAACTTCCGCATGGCGCCAGGCACCGCCGAGATTTTCATGATCGCGCCATGCGGCGCAAGGTTTCCGCGCAAAATCACCAGGCCCGGCTCGGAACGAAACGGCCGGTCCATTGGGCGGATTACCGCTTCATCAATCTTAATCGGCTCGCTAAGAATTTCGCTGAGCCGTTTGCCTGAAACGGTCACGACACCGGTTTCCAGTTTTTCGCGCAATTGGTACTGCACCGCGCGGGTTCCACCGGCTGCCTCGAGGGCCTCAATCCGATCCGGCCCGTTCGGCTTGATCCGCGTGATCTGTTTCAGCTCTTTACCCAGGCTCTCAAACAGGCCCACTACATCAAGATTCAACTCGCCTTCGGTCGCAATGGCGGTTAAATGGCGAACCACATTCACCGATGCGCCAATTGAAATGGCAATGCGAACCGCATTCCGCAGCGCGGCTGCGGTAAGAATTTCACGGGGGCGCAGATCATTGTTTATCAAGTCCAGGATGGTCGCGCCGGCGCGGCTCGCCACTTCATATAAGAGGTCGCTTCCCGCGCGAATGGGCGTGGTTCCGGGCAGCGTCATTCCAAGCGCTTCTGCCATGATGTGCATGGAATTCGCCGTCGCCAAACCGGCGCAGACGCCCGGTCCCTGGATCGCCACGCATGTCCATTTCTCCAGTTCGTCTATCTTCATGTGACCGGTGGCCACCGTCCCGACAGCTTTGTAAACTTCTTCAATATCTACTTCCCGACCGCCACATTCTCCACCAAGCTGGTATCCGCAGGGAACCACGATTGAAGGAACATTCAAACGCGCGGCCGCCATAATGTGGGCTGGCGTGGTCTTGTCGCAGGAGGACAGCAACACCATGCCATCCAGACATGCGCCTTCAACCATCACCTCAATATCGTTTACCACCAGATCACGGGTGGGCATCAGGTAGCGCGCCTTCAAACCTGCCGAAGTCACGAAGTCGGAGGGAGCGGCGGTGCGGATTTCAAACGGCAGCCCACCTGCCTCCCGAATTGCTTTCTGCACTGTACGCGAAACTTCGTCGAGATGGATGTAGCACACCGAGAGCGTGGAAGATGAATTCACCACCGCGATTTTCGGCTTCATGAAATCTTCTTCCGCAATACCCATGGCGATCCACTGCGCTCGCCGTACCGCCCAACGTGTACTTCCCCGCTCGAAGTTGCTCCGTAGCATCAGGCCTCCCTGGCCGTTTTCAGATTGTGTTCGTGCATCCAATTCTCGACATCCACGCCGTTGAGTCGTTGCGCGCAAATCGCTTCCTTGAGCATGAGCGCGCTGGCTGCGCCGGCGCCGAAGCCCATCCCTAAACATTGCGCCGTCACGCGAGCCGAAGCCATCGCCTCATGCTCAGCCGAAAGACAGCGCCCGGCCACCAGCAGGTTCTCGCCTACCTGCGGAATGAGCGTCTCAAACGGAATATCGTAGGTGTCGTCGTCCAGATAAATAATCTTTAGCTCAGCCGCGCCGTGGGATTCGATCGGCCACGCCGAGAAAGTTACCGCCCCTTTTACTTTACGGGCTTGCAATACGTCGTCGTTCATGAGCCGCGCTTTGCCCACCAAAGAGCGGCTCTGACGTATCCCAACCTGTGCGCCGGTGTCGACAAGATAGGAGTGTTGAAAACCCGCGACTTTATCCTTGAGGAATCTGGCGTAACTGCGGGCCTGAATTCGACCTTCCCTTTCCGCGAAAGTCATATCTTTGCTGGAGATTCCCAGAGGAACTGAACCATCGGGATAGGTAATGCGCGTCATGTTACACAGAACTTCGCGTCCATTGGGCAACGGAAAAATGTAAACGTGGTGCCGGGGCAGACGGTACGCGCCCGACCGATCCGCCTCAACTACTTGCGCATCGATGCTGCGCGGATCGATCTTGAGGAACACATCCATATCCACGCCACCAACCCGGAAGACCATGGTCGGGGATTGGACTACGCCATGGTTTCCCATGGTGGTGCCGGCGCCGATGCTGTGCACAATTTCGGCGTCGCCGGAAGCGTCTATCACCATCCTGGGTTGAATGGCGCGCAGACCTTCCATGCAGCGCACGAGCAGCGTCTCCACGCGATTGTTTACTGCGTAGGCGGCAAGCAGATTGGTGTGATAGAGGATCTCGATGCTTTCTCTGCGCAGGTACTCATCGGCTAATTCCTTCCATACAAAACTGTCATGCGGAACCAGAAGAGTCCGGCCAAAAGGAACTGCCCTGCGTACGCCGCACAGACTGGCCATACGCTCATGAAATTCGCCGGCAAAACCAAAGACAATTTGCTCAGGATGCTTTCCGCTGCTGTAGAGTCCACAAATGGATCCGCTTAGTCCGGCAACGGTGGCCCCGCCGCAAAAACCGTATTTTTCGATCAGTAGAACCTTCAGGCCGCAACGGGAGGCGCCCACCGCTGCGGCTAAACCCGCAGCGCCGCCGCCAACTACGCAGAGGTCCGGCCTGGCGATGACCGGTACATGGAGATCGGGAACTTGAAAGCTATCCGGCAATGATGGCCCTTGCTGATGATACCGCCTTCGCGCGCCAACCCGGCGAGCAAAGCGAAACTGATTTCCGTGCGGCCTATTTCCGCGATCGGCTGCGCAGATAAGGCTCGCGCAACAGGTGGCGCTGCAACTTGCCTACCGAAGTACGGGGAAATTCTTCGCACCATTCGAATTCCTGCGGCACCTTGAAAGCCGAGAGTTGCTGCTTGCACCAATCTCGCACGGCTTCGACCGAGCGTTGACTCCCAGGCCGGGCAATCAAGAACGCAACCACTTTCTCGTCACGGATTGCGTCCGGCACCCCGACCACCGCGGCATCCAGTACATCAGGATGTTCCTTCAAGGTCTCTTCAATTTCCATCGGAGAAATGTTTTCCCCGGCGCGCTTGATTAATTCCTTGAAGCGACCCAGGAAATGAAACTCGCCGCGCTCGTCCTGCAACGCGCGGTCGCCGCTATACAGCCAACCATCGTGCATAAGGTCAGCCGTCGCCGCGGGATTCTTGTAATAGCCCGACGTCGCCGTCCATCCCGGCTCAACCCGCACGACAATCTGCCCAGCTACGCCCTGCGGCATGTCGTTACCCGCATCGTCGATGATTTTCACCTCGTAACCTGCAACCGGCAGCCCCATGCACATGGTATTGCGCGGACCATTCAATGGAGTCATCAACGGCAATCCGGTGGTCTCGGTCATCCCCCAAAGCTGAATCAAGGGGATGCGGAATCTGCTCTCCCATTCATGCATCTCTTCCGACGATAAATTCTGGGCGAAGGTAATGAGTTGAAGGGGAGTGTCGGGTATGGGCACTTTGGCGTGATGGCTGATCAGCATGCGTAGGGGTGCACCGAATAGAGCGGCGCGAGTGGCGCGATATTCCGCAGCTTTCGTCATGAAACGGCTGGCGCTGAAGCGCTCCATGATGGCGATGCTTGCTCCGGAGACCAGGGCCGGAGTCATGGCGTGACATTGTGCGGCCGCGTGATGCAACGGCAGAGGAATAATGTGGCGGTCAGAAGCGGCGAGTCCGGTATTGCGTGCAAAAATCTCGGCGCCATACAAATATCCCGCATGCGTGAGCATGACGCCCTTGGGCTTGCCGGTGGTGCCCGAGGTGTAAAGCATGCCGGCAACATCCAGCGGCTCGGGAGTGTGATCCGGTGGGGAATCCGGTTGCGCCAGGATTTGCCCACCCAATTCACAATCCGAAAATTGCCGGCACAGGGAGGTGCGGATGATGCGAGGATTGGCAGTGCAACCTTCGCAAGCCGTTGTTGCCGCCGCCATGGTCTCTTCCAGGGTCACCACCATGCGGGCATCCGCGTGGTCAATGATGTAATGCAGTTCAGGAATCGAAGACCTTGGATCGACCGGAACCGAAACTGCTCCACTTCTGCAAGCAGCCAGCCACAGAATGTAGAACTCGAGACTGTTCGGGATGTGCAGAACAATAGAATCGCCTTTTTTCAGCCCCTGCTGAAAAATCCAGTGGCTCGCGCGATTCACCAGAGTCCGCAGTCCAGCCCAGGTTAAAGATTGGACGACTCCAGCATTGGTCTCGGCAGAGATGGCGATGGTATCTGGCCGCGTCCTGGCATGATACTCGAGAAATGTCGGAATTGTACGAAGGCCGGTTACGGTATTCATTGCTCCTGCCGAGACTTCCGCCTGCCCTATTCTGGGCTTCTACTTATGCGCCTTTGCAAATTTTTGTGTATTGGCCTTGGCTTCGGCCGAAGCCACGCACTTTCTATACGAAGCGGCGTCACGCTTATCTGCCCGCAGTAATGCCGGACCGTAGGTCGCCCACAGCGATTGCTTAATAGCGGCCAGTCCCGCCGCTGGAATTTCGAGAAGCCGTTCCGCAAACTTCCTACTGGCTTTGAGAACATCTCCGCCTGCCGGAATCACTTCCGTGACGCATCCCTGGCGGGCGGCTTCCTCTGCCGGTATTTCCGCTCCCAGCATCAACCAGCGGTTCGCCACGCCTAAACCCACCAGTTGACACAAGCGTTCAATGCCAAATGTCGGATTCCATCCCAGTTTCACTTCCGGCAAGCCAAGCCGGGCGTTCGCGGTGGCAATCTGGAAATCGTGATGCATTGTTAGGCAGAGTCCGCCGCCCAATGCATATCCATGAATCGCGGCGATGGTGGGTTGCGGTAAGCGTAAAAATTCCCGGCAGATTTTGGCCTCCAGCAGCTGAGATTTTTCCGCTTGTAACGGGGAAAGCTTCGCCTGTTCGCGCAGATCCGATCCGGCGGAAAAGCCCTTGCCTTCCCCCACCGTAATAACCACACGCACGCTAGGGTCCCGGCGGAGACGGCTTTGCAGCTTATAAATCTGCCACAGAATCTCCTGATTAAGCGCGTTAGCGGCTTCAGGACGGCACAGGCGGAGAATGCCGATTCCTCCAGATTGTTCGAATTCAACCAGCATGCCCGACTCGTTGCTTTTTCGCGGCGAGACGCGAATCAAACTTCGCGACGTTGACCGAAGCCCGCTTGTGCACGCCCTCGCCGATCTTATCTACTTCGTCGAATGCTTCGACTTCGAAAGTGAAAGTGCGCCCCTCAGTCTTCATCAGCTTCGAAACCACGCGCACTTTCATGCCCACAGGAGTCGCCGCGAGGTGCTTCACGTCAACCGTCATCCCCACGGTATCGTTTCCGGGCTCCAGCATAGCGCTCACATTGTCGCGACAGGTGTGTTCCATCCAGTTGATCATGGACGGCGTAGACAGGACCGGAGTGATCTCCGGCCCCATGAAGTGAATCGCCACCTCATCGGTGACGGTAAAGCTCTTCTCAAATACTTTTGCTTGGTCCGACATAACCTTCCCGTTGCACCAGGATAAGCTGCTCAGAAAAATTTGATATTAAGATAGATAAACCCTGCAACCACTACCACAGCGTAAAATTCTGGCGTCCTGTACCACGGACCGGACTTCTCGATGCGAGCGGCACTGTCATAGGTCAGGCCTTTCAGCGTTTCTGGATCGGGTGCCTTGGTAAGGAAAGTTGTGATCAAGATGCCAGTCAGTCCCCCACCCAAAGCCCAGACCGAAGTCCAAACGTTCGACGCCATCGGAGTCTTGAACTTGAGAATATCGAGTTTATAGAGCATTAACTCGGTAAAACTGCCTACCAGCCCCATCACCATACCCACAAAGCCAGCGGTCGCTGACACTCTCTTCCAGAACATTCCCAGGAAAAAGACGATGAAAAACGGCGCAATCAAAAGCGCCCCAATCGACTGCATATAGTCCATCAGATTGTTGAAGTTGAGCGCAATATAGGCGGAGCCGCAGCTTAATAGCGTTCCCCAGACCGTGGCCCACCTCCCCACTGCCAAATAATGTGAGTCGGGTTTCCCTTGACCAAGTAGGTCTGGTACAGATCGTAGGTGAACACCGTGTTGAATGCAGTGATATTCCCCGCCATGCCCGACATAAAGCTCGCCAGCAATGCAGTAAGCCCCAACCCCAGCATTCCACTGCCGTAGTACCTACCCAACAGCATGGGCAACGCGAGGTTGTAGTTGCTCTTGACGACGTCGGGCCCCACGACCAGAGCGAGCATACCCAGCACCGTAACGATGGCCGGAAAAAACATTTTGGGAATGGCTGCAACCAGCGGCGTCTTCCGCGCAGAATCCAGGTTCTTCGCGGCAAGGGCGCGCTGCACCAGAAGAAAATCGGTACACCAATAAGCTGGAGCCGCGGTCAGTCCGATACCGATCACCATCACCCACCAAGGCACCCCCAGCGGATCGCCCGGGCCTCCCATACCCTTCCAGGTATGCACATATTGGTCAGGTAAACGCGCCACCAAGCCCTTCCACCCTCCAACCTGCCGCAATCCGATGAATGTGAGCGGCAGAAACCCGAAGACGATCAGAAAGAACTGGAGCACCTCATTCCAGATGGAAGACGCCAACCCGCCCCAGAACGTGTACAGCAGCACGATCACTCCGGAGAGGGCAACGCTAAAAGTAAAGGACCATCCCAACATGCTCTGAAACAACAGGCCGAACGCAAACATGTTGATGCCCGACATCAGAATCGTCACAAAAGCAAAACTTACCGCATTCAGGAGATGAGCTCGATGGTCGTAGCGCATGCGCAGGTATTCCGGCACGCTACGAATCCCGTTGGCGTAGTAGTAGCGCACCATGAATAGCCCGCAGAAGACCATGGCCGGGATCGCGCCAATCCAATACCAGTGATTGGTGCGCATGCCATATTTCGCCCCGTTGGCGATATGGCCCATGATCTCCAGCGAACCCAGGTTGGCCGACATGAAAGCAATGCCGGTGATCCAATGGGAAAGTGTGCGGTCGGTCAGAAGAAAATCGGAAGAAGTCTTAATCTTACCTTTGAGGAAATATCCGACTCCCAATACCAGGACGAAATACGCCACGATAATCGAGAGGTCCAGCGAGCTAAGCTTCATCAACAAGGTGAGCCATCCTCCTGGAAGCACTGCAAATGCACGAACTCCGGCCTAGTGGCGCTTCCACGCCTGCGCATTGCCGGAGTGCATACTATCAGTTCTTCCCCTGCAATTCGAGTTCGAGGAGGGTTACCGTGAATGGCGCGAATTCATATTCGAACTCTTTGCCGCTGAGGTTGTTTTTCTCTGTCTTCACGCCGATCCGGTGGGGCTCATCGCGAGAATTCATCGCCTCCGAATCCGGCGTTGTCTCGCTGTCTCCTACCACATAGGCTTGGCCGCCTTGCACAGAACCTAATTGCGGCTTTAGCTGGAAATGAACCCGGCGGGTCTCAGCGGTCGAATTCACCGCATAAATGCGCAAAGTTTTGCCGTCCGAACTGACGGTCGCATCCAAGTCCGGCTCTTTCAGATAAAACGAAAGCGAACCGCTTCTCTCAATCTTTAGCGGGAATGTTCCAGCCGCGCGCTGATAAAGCCCCTGCCCGTAGTAGCTGGGGATTTCATACATCCAGCCCGGCCCGGTCTGAAACTGTCCCCCGCCGAAGCTGGTTGACATATTGGAAAGATTCGCAATCTCCACCAGATCAGCGTAGCGGTGCAACATATTCTGATAACGCGCCGCCGTTAAGCCATTCCCCAGGGTTTGCAGCATTCCGCGCGTCAGTCCCCAGTCTCCTCCGGTCGCGTTCCATTCGGTGATCGAGAGCCTAATGTTCTTACCTTTTCCATCCTCCTGGATTTCTTTCTGCAAGCGTTTTAGATCATCTTCGGTTCCGTTCAGGTCACCCACCGAATAATGATGCGGCGAAAGGAAATCAATCTCGCTGCCGGCCAAACGCACCGTATTCGCGCTGGGATACGAGGTCAGAACTTTGATCGAGGGATCCACTTTGCGCATAGCGGCGGCAAATCCAGCCAGCGAGGCATCGTATTCAGGACCGCCGACCTCGTTGCCGACCTCCCAATACTTCACATGGTAAGGTTCGCGGTGTCCATTGTTCGCCCGCTTGCGGCCCCATTCGCTGTCGGGGCTGCCGTTGAAATATTCCACTTCGTTCGCGGCATCCTGCGGAGTCTTACCCGTCCAGCGCAGGCAGACCAATGGCTCGTCGCCGACATATTTCACCAACTGGACAAACTCTTCCGGTCCAACAAAATTATCCTGCAAGCCTCCCCATGGGTCATCCGAGAAAGGAACCCGCGTATCCCAGTTGCCGACGGTATCGGTCCATTCAAAAGGCTCGATCGCGCTTCCGCCAAAGCGGACAATTGCCGCATTCATTGCTTTCAATGCATTCACCACATCGGGACGCCACAGGCCCAGCACAGCCGCTTTATCGATCAAATACACGCGATCCAGCCACAACGTTCCCGGTCCTTCAAATTCAATCGTGAGCGTGGCGTTGCGCACGCTGTGTTTCGCGGTTAACAGCACTTCTCCGGGTTCCCAGTCGGCGCCTGCCTTGCCCAAAGAAACCGGTCCCGCGATTACGCTACCATCCCCATGCAGAGAGGCGCGCACCCGCACGTTTCCGAGGCTGCGCATGTGCAACCGCAGCCGGTAGGAATGCCCCTCGTCAAGATAAAAACCATCCTGCGAAATTCCCGCCCACGTATGGGCGACAGGTAGTTCAATTTTCTGTGAACGTTTTCCGTTAAATGGATTCTCGGTATCGTACGAATACGTTGCCACATGCACGCTGCCATCGGGGTACCAGGGCCGATAGGGCTTATCAATCTCCTTCTTGTAAGCCTGGTTCCATGGCGTTGCCTCTTCAAAACTGGTCGAGCGCACCTGCTGCGCGAGCATCGAAGGGATGACATCGCACAGCGGCTCGATGAACTGTCCACCCTGCTTGGCATCAATCGGCCCCTTGCTGAGCCGGGTATCTGAGATGGTGACCGATTGTTCTTCCATCGACTCTGGTACGCGCTCCAGCCGAATATCGTCCAGCCACACTTTGCCGCTTTGGTTGTTCAGAACGTTCAAGGCGACAAACACCCTTCCTGGCGACGGGACGCGAAACAGGAAGCTCTCCTGCTGCCACCCGCCACTTGAATTTGGCGTTATCCCGGCATAGCCCTGGTCGCCAACCTGCGCGCCAATTCCAATGCGGGGTCCCGGGTTCATATTCGCCCACGGGTTATCGTTTGCGGCCACCGGTGACGCGCCGGTCTTCACCCATCCTGTCAATTTCCATAGAGTTCCGATGGGGAGAAATACTTCCTGGCGAAGCGTAAGCTGCACCGCATGATCCGCCGAAACCAGTAACGCCTGGCTGCCTTCCTTTGTGTCTGACTTGTCGAGACTGATGGAGAACTGCTGTTTGGCCTCGTCAGGGTCGATCTGCCACGCCTCAGTCGGCGAGGTGGATTCGAAACCTCCATTCTTCACCGGCTGGTTTCCGGCGTCGGTGAAGCCGAGCAGCGATAGCGTGGGAATTAGAACCCACAACATCTTCGGGCGGAATGCCTGCGGCCTCTTGGTCGGAGCCATTACATCGTTATAAGTTGCCAGAACACGAGAGATGCGTCGGATTGCCGATTTTCTCAAGAGTGCGCTCCTGCTGATGAGTCTTGGATTTGGTTGCGCGGCTGGTCTCAAGCCAACAAACCCGCGCCCTTCACAATTTGGATTATCCCGCCCGCTCGGTGGTAATCGCGAAAATTGCCAGCGGTGATTGCTGGCCATTCAGCTTGCAATGCAGTGCCGCCAGCTTGCTGCCGCGTTCCACCGGAACCGACCACAAAAGCACCCGGTAGCGCTCGCGCACGATGTCTTTCACGAAATGCAGCGCAGGCTGGGCGGCCGTCGCGGTCGGGGTGATGCGGGTCGCCACGTAAATCTCGTTGGATTGCGCAACCTCAATCCCATGACGCACCGGCAGATCCTGCGTTTTGCCGCCGTCATACTGTAATGAATAAACCGCAGCCTGGTCCCCACGCTTGCCATTTACCGGATAACCCCAGGGAAAGCTCACCTGACCCAGGATGTGAAGCATGGTGCAATTCTTGTCTACTGGAATTGTGAGCTCCGGAGTATCGGCGGTCAGCATCAGCGGCCGCACGTAATCATTGACGACCGGCGAACGGAAGGTCGCGCCACCGATCTGCACCTCGGGCTCGCGCCACAACAGAAAGTGGCCACCAGTTCGTTTCCACTGATCGTCGGCAAAACTGGAGGACTTCCAAAATGTTCCCATGATGGATTCAAACCCCGCCCACGTCTGCTGCCCGGCCGGAGAGTCTGCGATTTTCTGCAGATCCACCACCTGGAAGCGACTGCCCGGCGTGAACGGAACCGATCTCAGGGGCAGAACCGTTGCCTCCTCGGGCAGCGGATGCCTCTCCATCTCTCTCCGTCCCGCAAATAATCCAGCCAGACGCGAGTAAATGGGCTCGCGAATCTCGCGACTTTCGGTGACCGCACCCGAAAGCAACACTCCATTTTGGGTTGGCCAGTCTTCGCGGGTGTATTGCCGCATGTCATTCCAGCTCCAGAAGGAATGGCCGGCGATTTTTCCTGCCTCTACCTGATCCAGCAGTCCATCAAAATCCAGTTCGTAGAAGATATCCCCATGGCCGGCATCTTCCCAGCCCCACTCGGTCAGTGTTAACGGCTTGCTGGGACCAAATTTCTCCGGCAGCTTGGCGAATTTATCATCCTCATACTCGTACGCGTGCCAATCGTAGAAATCCAGGCCCGCATCATCGAAAGTCTGTTTGATCTCAGGAAACTTACCATACATATGGGCCACTGAAACCAGCCGGCGAAGGGGATCCAGCTTGTCGCATATGTCGCGGCCACGCTTCAGATAACTCAACGGAAATTTGCATTCATTCCCCAGCAGCCAGAAGCCCACGGCCGGCGAGTTCCAGTCGCGCTTGATCACGCCTTCCAGAATGTGGCAACCCAAGTCCACTTCGCTTGCCGGCATTGCCGAAAAATCCATATTCCAGAAGCCCGGCTCTTCACTGACCAGCAAGCCGATCTCGTCGGCCAGCCGCACAATTCGCTGGTCATGCGGATAATGGACCAGACGCACGAAGTTACAGCCCATCGCCTTGATCATCCGCATGTCGTGCTCTTGTTGCTGGCGAGTAAGCGTGAAACCTTGATCCTTCCACATGTCATGCCGGCACACGCCATTCAGCACCAACCGCTTCCCGTTGAGCATGAAATCGCGGCCTTGCGTCTTCAACTCGCGGAAGCCCGTCCGGTAGGACCACTGATCCTCGCCCGCCGCCGTCTTCACCCGGACCTTGAGTTCGTAGAGGTTTGGATCATCCGGCGACCACAACGCGACGCCCTTCACGTCGAACGCGAACTCAATTACCGTGGAACCGATGGCAAAGGAAGCGCTCTTGCTGACTCGCGCGATTTCTGTCTGGCCCCAGTACAACGCCAGCTCACAATCGCCGGAGTTCCCTGCGGACGACGACACCGAAACCTGCGCCGAACATGACGCGTTCGCGCGGTCGCTGCTCAATTGATAGACCAGCCGGACCGAATCCACGAAAGCGCCGGAGCGAACCTCCACATAGACATCACGGATAATTCCGCCATACGATTCCCATCCGCCGGAAAAGCCAAAAGTGACCTCATCCTTGCCCGCACCATCCGGCGCCGGCGCGGCGTCGGCGATTTCTACCGCAACCGTGTTCGCGCCTTCCTGCGAATACCGGGTGAAATCGAACTCATACGGCAGATAGGGAATCATACTGCCCATCTCGTGCCCGTTCACAAAAACGCGTGCGTAATAGGTAATCGCATCAAAATGCAAAATGCCCCGCTGGCCATTTGCCAGACGAGGCATCAGAAAACTGCGCTGCAAACGGTAGACGCCAACTGGACGCAGGGAAGAAGGGACGCGCACCACTTCTATCAGCTTGTCATGGATATAACGCTCCCAATCACCGTTCAGATCCACTACCGTACGTGACGGATTGACCGAATCCATTTTTCCCATCTTCTCCTCTAAGCACAGATCAAAATATGTTCACGGCTAGCCCGGCACTCGCGTTTTCAGAAATGAATCAGGCGTGTTCCGCCGTAATCGCGAAAATTCCGACGGGAGGCTGATCGCCATTGAGCTTGAACCGTAGCCTGGTCACGTTCTTGCCTTCGACCGGAATCGAATACAAAAGAATTTGATAGTGTTCGCGGGCAAGGTCTTTGAGGTATAGCAGCGCCCGCTGGGCTTCGCTTGGCTCGGCGCCCAAACGGGTGGCATCGGCGATAATGTTGGCCTGGACAATTTCGTAGCCGTTCCGCAAGGGAACGTCACGAGTTGTACCGTCGCTGTATTCCAGCGTGTAGGTGGCGACCGTGTCGCCATCTTTACCGACAATTGGATAGCCCTTGCCGAACGCAACCTGCCCCAGGATATGCAGGTTCTGGCATTCCTTCCCCATCGGGATTACCAATTCCGGGACCTCCGGA
This sequence comes from uncultured Acidobacteriaceae bacterium, assembly GCA_963834075.1. Taxonomy (GTDB): domain Bacteria; phylum Acidobacteriota; class Terriglobia; order Terriglobales; family Acidobacteriaceae; genus PALSA-270. The sequence continues at coordinate 390,846 of CAWIAH010000001.1, read as the reverse complement.
GTGACCACCAGTGGCCGTACCAGCTTGTTCACCACAGGCATGCGGAAACCAACCCCACTTACTTCGATGCCACTTTCGCTCCACAATAAAAAATCCTGCCCGGTCTTCTTCCACTGGCTGCTCTCCACCACGGCCCAATACTTGGCCATGTGATCTTTAAAGCTGTTCCAGGTCCGGTCTGCATCCGCGCCTTCGGCCAGGGGCTGCAAGTCCACCATCTCGAATGTATTTTTCTTCGACCATGGAGCCCAGCGCAGCGGAACGACCTCGGGTTGGGTGTCTGGAAGTTCATTCTCATGCCGCCGCAATTCGTACAGTCGCGCCAGTTCACGATAAACTTCATCGCGCACTTCCCGCCCTTCGGTCACCACACCCGATTCAAGAATTCCATCGCGCATCTCGCCGTCAATGCGGCTGTATTGCCGCATATCCTGCCAGGACCAGAAAACGTGCCCCGAAAGTTCGCCCGATTCCACCAGATCCATCAAGCGGTCTACCTCGTGGCTCATGACGATCTCCATCTGCCCGATCGCCTTGCCACCCCATTCCGTGAACGTCAGCGGTTTACTTGGCCCGTCGTAGTCGGCTTCCTTGTTGAAGTCCTGCACATCGTAGGTGTAGGGATGCTGATCGAAGAAGTCCATGTTCGCATCCACAAACATCTGCTTTGACTTCTTGGCGCTCATGCTATTGGCCGCGGAAACCAGCCGCCCGATCGGATCCAGCCGGTTGCAGCGTTCTTTTCCTTCCTTCAGGACCTCGGTGGTCAACGTGCATTCGTTCGAAAGCAGCCAGATTCCCACCGCCGGAGAATTCCAGTCCCGCCGGATCGTCGTTTCCAGAATGGTGAATCCCAGTTCCACCTCGCTGCGTGGCATGGTGCGGAAGTCCATGTTCCAGTAGCCCGGCTCTTCGCTCACCAGCAACCCCAATTCTTCCGCCAATTCGACGATTCTTCGGTCGTGTGGGTAATGCACCAGGCGAATGAAATTGCACCCGAGCATTTTGATCATCCGGATGTCCATCTCCTGCTGCTGCGGCGTCAATGTGAATCCTTGCTCTTTCCACATGTCGTGCCGCGCCACGCCGCAGAGCACCAGCCGCTTGCCGTTCAGCCGGAACTCGCGCCCGTCTACACGAAGATCGCGGAAGCCGGTATTACAACCCCAGCTATCTTCCATCATTCCCGATTTCAGGTGCGCCGAGAGCTCGTAAAGATTCGGTTCTTCCGGAGACCACAACGCCGGATTTTTCAGTTCGAACTCCAGCTCAATTTCGTTCATGCCCGGCTTTAGCCTTGCCGGCTTGCTGGCGCGTCCAACCTCGACGCCGCGATGTTTCAGTACCACATCTACGGCGCCACCGGCTGCCTCGCCGCTCGATATCATCACCCGCGGCTTCAGAGTCACCTTGCCGTAATCGGGGCTCAATTGGTACGCCAGGCGCACATTTTCGATAAACGAGGCCGGCCGCACCTCCGCCCACACGTCGCGAATGATTCCGCCATAGGCCTCCCATCCCGGGTTTACTCCCATGGCAATTTCGTCTTTACCGGTTCCATCGGGCCAAGGCACCACGTCGGCAATCTCGACCTCAACCTGGTTGTCTTGCTCTTTCGCCGACGGTGTGAACTCGAACTCATAGGGGATATACGGCACCATCGTCCCCATCGGCTTGCCATTCACGGTTAGCTTTCCGCAATAGGTGATGGCGTCGAAGTGCACGAACACACGCTCCCCACGGCCCAGCTTCGGCAACATGAAATTCTTGCCGAGCGTGTAAAGACCCATGGGATGCAGCGACGACGGAACATCAATCACATCGTAGGGCTGACCATCCATGCGCAACTCCCACTCGCCATTCAAGGCTACGCGCTTGCGTGAACCGGAAATTGCCGGGGCTGACTGTTGGGCTAAGGCGGGAACTGCTCCGAGGACTGCTGAGGCGCCGAGCGTGCTGAGGAAATTACGGCGATTGATCATCTCACCTGGCCTTCTGCAAGGTTTCGCTGAGTAATTTTGCTTTTCTAGGATTTAAACCTTGGGCATTGTAAATGCCAGCAATCATGCGTGTCGAATGATTTTCGGAATTTCTTCCAAAAATCACAGTCGAATCCTTGGGCTGGCGCTGCGTACCCGGCGTCGGTTCGGAATCTGCGGTTGGGAACCGAGGTAAGCGAGCAGGGTCACTGGAGCAAACTGAATCGCAAGGGCGTAAGAACGAGTTCGAAGCCGAGTCGCTGATGATTGGTAATGCAGACAATTCAAGGCGAGAATTGCGGATAAAAAAAATAGACGGGCAGCTCTCGCTGCCCGTCCGACAATATCCAGTTTAGAAGTTAAACTTGCCAGCTAACTGAACAACTCGTGACGGGTAGTTGCCGTTGGTGCCGGTGATTTGCCCGAAGCTGCTACTCGCAATGTTGTTGTTGGCATTTCCGAAAGTAACCCGGTTAAAGGCATTGAACATCTCACCCCGGAACTGGAACAATACCGTTCCGTGAGGTGGAAGTTCTTGCTGAAGCCCAAATCCCAGGTATTGACGCCAGGTCCGAACAACCCGGCAGGATTTTTGCCGGCGGTCCCGCGGGGCCACTCCCTGCTGTGGATTCACATAACCGGCCAGCATCAAGGTAATGGAGCAGGTCGCCTGGATGGGTCGTCACGTCTTACTCCCGGACGCATAATCCGGCCAAATCGGTGCCGTCGAGTTGCCAGGCGATTGGCAGCCGCAAACAATGCCACCGAATGAGGCTTGCCCGACTGCGCCCGGTAGATGCCGCTAATTTGCCATCCACCCAGCGCCAGCTTAAGGCCCGATTCCATCCCGCGAGCACCGGAGTTTCATAGATGAAATTCGCTACGAAAATCTGGGGCAAGTCGGCGAAAGAATTTCCCCGATTGCATCTTGGGCAGCCGGGATCTTACAGGGCTCCGTTGAAAGCGGTGCCGTCTGAATCCCTACCAGCTGATGGTATGTGAGTAGGTGTAATTGGCCGTGAACTGCAGGCCATGGGCAAACCGGCTTTTCCAAGGTGAACTGGCCGGATTGGTAGCTTGCGCGTTCCGTCGGAATAAACTTTCAACACATTGGTGAAATTCGGGTAAATTTCGTGCAGGTATTGCCAGTGACCTGAGCGCAAGTTGCACTGACAGGACCGCAGATCGGCAGGCCGAGGTTTCCGTCATTGTCGTAGTTTTGGTGATCCGACTCGCTGGCTACGTATGCGGCCTTGGCCAGCCAATTCGCACCGAACGATGCTCGAGGCTCAGGTTCCAAGTGTAGGTGCGCCCATCTGTATAATTCGGGGCGAAACCGGACTGGATGAACACCGGAGTCGTGAAGGTTGCGCTGGACCCGGGATTGGTACCGGGAGCGGAAAAGGGTGGGAACGGACTGACTCCGCCCACGGGGAATAAACCGACCAGGGGGTGTCGAAGGGAATGATCGGAATGGCTCCCCCGTTCACAATCGTTCGTTGTTGAGAAGGTATACGTGGGGCTGAACGGCTGCGTATCCGAAGCGTGGTTCCAGGACGAGTAATCAATCGGCGTGGCGTATATGCCGAAGGCTGCCCGGATGGAAGTGTTGGGTAAGGCCTTTGGCTGCCAGGCAATTCCTACCCGAGGGTCGAAGAACCTCTTGTAATCGCTTGGCGTGCCAGTACTTGGAACACCGGCATCTCCCGGGAAAGATCATTCCCTAGGCGCGTTGGGGTAACGCGTGCTCTGCTTGTGCACTGGATCAAAATATGCTTCACGCCCAGTCGTTGGCACCGGCGAGATCCAGGGTTCCCAGCGTAAACCGAGCGACAAAGTCAAGTTTGGCTTTAACTTGTACTGATCGGCAACATAAGGAGCGATCATCCAGGCATGAACAACGTTGGATTCGCCTCCGCCCTGCTCGAAGTGCCCATGTCGCCCAGCAGGAAGTCCGAGAATCCGTTGCCGGTGAATTGACCACTGGACCACCGCTAAAGCCAACGAAAGCTAGCGCGAGCCAGTCGGTGTTTTCATACCAATACTGCCGCAGGACATCCACGCCGGCCACGATCAGGTGCTTGCCCTTGGAGATACTCACGTTATCCGAGAACCCTGCGTCCAGCGGTTAATGGCATTGAAGTTCTGTGCGTTGATGGGAAAGCCGCCGTCGATCTGATATCCCCCGTTGATGGCCAAGGCTCTCGATCGAGCAAGGCGTGGTCGAGGGGTCCGCGACGTCGATGAATTGCGAATAGCAGACACCGTTTTCCGTTGATCTTGATTCCGCTATTGCTGGGGTCATACATGCGCGAATAGAAGCCAGTCGCGCTATTTACCATGTGGGGATTGATCGTCCACGTCCAGGTTCCGGCGTAGTTCTGATAGTTGATTGAGCCAAGACCTGTTGGTGCTGACCACGTTGCCGCCGCTATAGGCAGGCTGGTTGAAGAAGTTGTGAAATCGCGCGACGCTGATGCGGTTCGTGATCATTCAGGTTGTAGTCGGCGCGAATGGTTTACTCGTTGTAGTTGTTAGGCTCGGGATAACCAACTCCGATCACGCTTCCAAAACTGTTGATTGGAGTCAGGCCGGTGGAGAGGATGTTCGCCATAGTTCACGGCGGTCGGTATCCGGATTGGTAAGCTGGTTTTCCTGATAGTAACGATCATCGAGCCGGGTGCGCGAGTTCGCCGTAGGCTGGCTTAACAGTACACCACTTTGTTGTATCCATTATTGGAGTTGATTCGGATCCTGCCCGGGCTGCCAAAGCTGGTCCGTGGACGTAAGGATTCGGTACTGTCCGGTCGTTGCAGAGACCGTTGGTGAAGCCGTTCTGGCAATAGGGCGGAGAAATCGCCCTGCTATCATCTCCGGCGTCCAACTGAAGCCGCTTCCAGCAACCTGTTGAGGCTTTGCCGCGTTCCCTGGTAATTGCCGAAGATGAAGAACTTATCTTTTATCACTGGGCCGCCCAGCGAACCGCCAAATTGGTTGCGGTGGACCTGGCATTGGTCTCGTGCCGTGAAGTAATCCTTCGGCATTGAACCCGCCATTGCGGTAGAAGTCGAATACATCGCCATGCCAGGCATTGGTGCCAGACTTGGTCACGATGCTGACCACCCCACCCGGCGTAAAGCCATAACGGGGATCGAAATTGTTGCCGATGACGCTCATTTCCTGCGTGGCATCAGGATTGGGAAATGGCGCCGCTGCCAAATCATAATTGTCTTCGTTGTAGGCGCCATCCAGCAGATAGTAGGTGCTGCCCATGCGCCCGCCATTGGTTGAGGTCGCGGACTCGGTCGGGGACGTGGTGAAGCCCTGCGTGCCCGAACCGATTACGTCGGTACCTTGCCCAGGAGCAGTATCGCCGAGGTTGATGGTGCCCGGAGTGAGCAGAATAAGATCGGCAGGATTGCGACCGTTGAGCGGCAACTCGAGTAATCGTCTTCTCGTTAATCGTCTGGCCAGCTCGGCGGTTTCGGTATGAACCAACTCGGCGCCAGCCTCGACCGTAACTTTCTCGCTCACTTTGCCCGGTTGGAGAGTGAAATTGATGCCGGCATTCTGCTCGGCGACCAGCGTGTAGTTCGCCTTTCTCAGTCGCGCCGAAGCCCTCTTTTTCGACCTTCACCGTATAAACGCCGGGAATCAATTGAAGGATGTTGTACACTCCAGCGCCGTTGGTCGTGGTGGGGATCGCTACACCGGTTGCGGTGTTCGTTGCCGTAACTGTCGCCCCCGCCACCACCGCGCCCTGCGAATCGGTGACTGTGCCGGTAATGTTTGCGCGGCCAGACTGGGCGAATACACCCGGTGTGCCAATCATGAGGAACAATGCCGCCATCGCCAGCATTGCCGTGAAGTTGTTGGTGAACAGTTGGTTCCACCGAACGTTCTTCGTGGTTGTTGCCATTAGTTCAAAACCTTTCCGCGCCAGAGGATTTCCGGGGCGCCGCCGCCTTCATGTTCATTCGCTGTTTGCACGACTTGACTTGTTTCGATTCCACTACCAACGCAAATTCAGTGGCTTTAAGCGGGCCAAGCACAGCCCTTTCAAAACTGTGCGCAAACTACTAATGGTCAACAAACGTTGTCAAGATATTTCGGAAAGATTTCCGATTACCTCGGTTATGCCTCATTTTTAGAAAATCTCGTTGTCCCACAAGCTTTAAAAGCGGGCCAAAAAAATCGGGTATGCGCCTTATTAATGAATAACTTGGATGGGAGCCTCTCGCAACGGGTGAGAATTTCTTTCTGGGACTGGCCGATCGCCTGCCGAACGCTGTGACGGCGCTGGCAACGCAAAGTCACGATATAGTATGAGCATATGATATCCGCAAGTTGATACAATTGATGGGCTCCGGAGGGTGGGGGTGATGTGGCTTTCAGGTAGGAGATGTCGGGAGTAGAAGCCGCCCTGCGCTGCTCCTCCGCTGGCTCCAAATCCAAAAAAGACGGGCAATCTGGCGATCGCCCGTCCATAAAAATCTCCGTAGACAATCTCTCTAGAAGAAGATTTTCCCCGCAAACTGAATCACGCGTGACGGGTAATTGCCGTTCTTAACTGTTGATCAGCCCGAACGTGCTGCTGGACGTATAGTTCTCTGGAGGATCGAATGTCGCGCGGCAATCTCGAAATGCGGACTTCAATCCCGCATCTGTAACTTCCTGACCCTGCGAACGGTTCAAGCGTTCGGAATGAGCTTGAAAATTCCGGCTCCCACAAATCGTGCGCGCGCTCCCAAACTGCGTTCGATTCGCAAAATCTCGTTCCACTTCACCATGCGCTCGCTGCGCGCAAAAGATCCCACTTTTATCTGACCGGCATCGGTCGCCACAGCCAGGTGACTGATGAAAGCATCCTCAGTTTCGCCCGAGCGGCCACTAACCACCGGCAACCAGCCAGCCTTCTGGGTCAGGCGAATGGCCTCTAGGGTTTCCGTCACCGTTCCAATTTGATTGAGTTTGATTAGGACGGCGTTCGCGACATTTTCCTCAATTCCCCTCTTGATGCGATTCATATTGGTGGTAAACAAATCATCACCGATCAGCTGGATTCTTCCGCCTAGTTCTCCATGGATTCTGCGCCACCCGGCCCAATCGGTGTCCGCCATCGGATCCTCAATCGAAACTATGGGATATTTTTCGCACCACTCCACCATGAGTTCCGCAAACTGTTTAGAACTGAATTCTCTCCCTTCGCGCCGCAAGTGATACTTCCCGCTGTCCGCATCGAAAAGATCGCTGGCGGCGATATCCAGCGAAATGGCCGCCTCCTTCCCTGGCGTATACCCGGCCCGCTGAATTGCTTCGACCACGACCTGGAGAATCTCTTCGTTCGTGTCGAACTCCGGCCAGAATCCACCTTCGTCGGCGATACCGAAATATTTCTTTCGTTCGCGAAGCACCTCTTTCGCGGCCTGATAGATGTTGAAGGTAATTTCCAGGGTTTCGGCAAAGCTGGTCGCGCCGGTGGCCATAACCAGAAAATCCTGAACATCGGTTCGCCAGTCAGCATGTGCCCCGCCGCCGATGATCTGAATCTCGGGCAGGGGTAAAAGCGCACCCGCGCCGCCGCCCAGTGATTCAAACAGCGGAATTCCCTTGTTTGCGGCATGGGCGTTCGCCACCGCCATTGAGACCGCCAGGATCGCGTTAGCACCCAGGCGCGACTTATTCGGAGTTCCATCCAATTTGACGAGAGTGCGGTCAATCGCCTCCTGATCACTCGCATCCATCCCGCGCAATGCCTTTCCGATCTCTCCGTTCACATTCGCAACCGCCCGCTCCACCGACTTGCCGCGAAACTTCGACGCCTGCTGATCCCGTAACTCCAGGGCTTCATATTGCCCGGTCGAAGCTCCCGAGGGCACAAGACCACGCCCCCGCGCCCCGCCTTCGAGTACGACTTCCGCTTCTACAGTAGGCATCCCGCGGGAGTCAAAAATCTGAAAAGCCGACACTTCCTGAATCTTCATCGTTCTCCCGGTGCTTTTTGGAATTGTTCTTCTAAAGCCGAAAACCATCGCGTGGCCAGATCCGCCAGGTTCAAACCTCCGGCCGTCAAATTCAGCGCGACGAATTTCCTGACAAAATTTTTCTTGCTTTCGTCCTGCAAATATTCCGCCGGCGACTTTCCATCCATCCGCGCCAGCAAAAGCATGAGCAGCAGATGAGCAGTACGGCGGTTGAGTTCACTTTCTCCATCCGGATTCAACGTGCGCTCTCTAAAATATTCGGCGATCGCGGCGCTCAGCAATTGTTCCATGCCGAAATGGCGCGGCGCATGGTACAGGCTTTTCAACAGAAAATGATTGAGCAGGAAACCCAGGTCGAAGGCCGGGTCGCCATACCACGCTACTTCACAATCCAGCAGAATCTGTCGGCCATGGCCGATGAGAATATTCTTCGGGCTGTAATCGCCGTGCACCAGGCATTCGCGTGTGCTTTCCAGCCGGCGAGTCTCCCGTTCGAAATACTCCCGCAGTTCAGGATGCCTTTGCCCGGTCGTCACCAGATACGGATCAGTCCGCAACTGATGAAAATTCTTCGTCGTATCGAAAAGCCTCGCCAGTGCAGCATCGCCAAACGAAACCCGGTGAATGGCGCCCAAAGTCTTTCCCGCCTGCCGGGCATCCTTCGGCCGGCACCGGCCTTCCAGCAGCAACTGCTTCCAGTTCGCAAAGCCGGCACCCAGGTATTCCATGGTGAAGTAACCATCGCCTGCCGCAAACACTTTGGGCACGCAGTCGGGCAAAATGCCACCGACATACTTGAGATACTCGTATTCATTTCGATTGCGCGAGGTATCGGCCTGCCACAGGTCCTGCACTTTCAATTTTGCCAGCGCCTGCTTCACCACGAATTTCTTTTCGCCATCCTCCACCAGAAATACATCGGAGGAAACGCCCCCGGTCAGCGGGGTAGCACGCGCATTCGTCCCGCTGACAATTCCATCCGCTCGCAGCAGCTTCAGAATTGGCAACGAATCTGAATCGGTCCCATTCATGCTTGATTCAATCTTCGCATAATCCCACGACCGAGAAGAGAAGCTTGCCGTTTTGCGTTATATTTCCATGGTCATTCCATCAGGAGTTTCATGATTCTCAAACCCATTCTAGCCGCGCTTTGCTTCTTCACCTTGCTCACCGCCGCCGCTGCTCAACAAAGCAACGGCCCTCTCGACGGCATCTCGACTCTGCGCAACGCTGTCACCAAACGCTCCTCTAGCTTCGATCGCCAGGGCGGGTATATCGATGCCGTACCGATCAAAGCCGGCCAATCTCTCACTCTCCTCGATACCGATGGCGCGGGCTCGGTTCGTCACATCTGGATGACCATCATGTCACCCAGCAAATATCATCTGCGCGAACTGGTTCTACGTATGTACTGGGACGGCGAAACCGACCCCAGCGTCGAAGTCCCGGTCGGCGACTTCTTCGGCACCGGGTTTGGCATGTATCACTCCTGGCACTCCATGCCGCTCACGGTACAAGGTAAGGCATTGAATTGTTACTTCCCCATGCCCTTCGGCAATCATGCCCGCATCACCATCACCAACGACGGCTCTCAGGATGTGCAGTATCTCTTTTATCAAGTGGACTACGAGGTCTATCCCTCCGCCTCCGTCGTCGCTGACAATGGCCGTTTCCACGCTACCTGGCACCGCGAAAATCCGACCAAGGCCATCCCCACCGAGCAAACCCATCGCCTCCATCCCAGTGGCGACAACAACTACATCTTCGTCGACGCCACTGGCAAAGGACAGGTGGTCGGCGTGGTCTTGAATGTTCAAGGCTTTTCTACCGGATGGTGGGGCGAGGGCGATGATATGTGGTTCGTGGACGGCGAGAAATGGCCGCCGGCTATTCACGGCACCGGGCTGGAAGATTATTTTGGCAATGCCTGGGGATTTCAAGACGAATTCAACTATCCCTTCATCGGCTATTCGCGCAAGGGCAACGACGATGCCACCGGCTTTCATACCATGTACCGCTTTCACATTCAGGATCCCATTTACTTCACTAAATCGCTCTTAGGCGGAATCGAGCATGGCCACGCCAACTCCCGCAGTGACGATTTCTCCAGCACCGCCTACTGGTATCAAACCGAACCCCACAAAAAATTCGAGCCCTTGCCTCCTGTCGAGAAACGCATGCCCAATCTCTATTGGAAGATCGACGTATTGCCGGGAGAGTTGCCGGATTAACTGTGTGTGGCGTGTGGCGCGGACCCGCCCTGAGCCAAGCCGAAGCGGCCCTCGCCCGCGAAACCTTAATTCTGATCGTAACCAGACTTGAAAGGATGAACCTACACCCATGCAATTAAAGCTGATTAAAGCAACTTGGGGGATGGATGGCAGCCTGGAAGAGCAAATCCGTCGCATCGCCGATGCCGGATACCACGGGATCGAAATGCAGGTTCCCGCCGATCGCAGTCCATCCGACCTTCGAAAGCTTCTGCGCGACGCCGGCCTGGATCTCTTCGCCATGGTCTTCACCGACGGGGATGACCACATCTCTTCGCTGCGCTCCCAGGTCGAGAACACGCTGCGTTTCGAACCCTTCGAGATCACCTCCCACAGCGGCCGCGATTTCTGGAGCTTCGATCAACAGCGTAGCTTTTTTGCCGCAGCCCTTGAAATCGAGCGGAAAGCCGGCATCGCTATCAATCACGAAACCCATCGCGGGCGGGCTTTCTTTAATCCGTGGAGCACTGCCGCCATGCTCAAGGAATTTCCCGATCTGCACATCACCGCCGACTTCAGCCACTTCGTCTGCGTCTGCGAGCGGCTCATGTCGTCCGACCCCGCACTCGCCAATGCAATGGACCTATGCATCGCCCGCAGTCGCCACATCCACGGACGCGTAGGCTATGAAGAAGGACCGCAGGTGAACGATCCTCGCGCGCCCCAGTGGGCGCCTCACCTCGAGGCCCACGAAGCGTGGTGGAAGGCGATTGCCCGAACCCAGGCAGCCACCGGCGCAAAGTATTTAACTTTTGACCCGGAATTCGGCCCGCCCAACTACATGCAGACCGCGCCGTATTCCCGCGAGCCCGCGGCAGATTTGTGGAAAGTCTGCCTTTACATGACAGAGCGATTTCGTCGGCTGTTTGAAGAGATGTTTCCTGGAAAATAGCTTTGGCGGGCGCGCCACCTTCTCGCACTTTTGCGGGAGGGTGGCTCTTACAGCGAACTCATATTCGAGAGAAACTCGCCGTTCGATTTCGTCTTGCTCAGCTTGTCGATCAGCAATTCCATCGCTTCGACCGGTGACAACGGATTCAGCACCTTGCGCAACACCCAGATGCGCTGCAAGTCTTCTTTCGGAATCAGCAGCTCTTCTTTACGAGTGCCCGAGCGCTGGATATCGATCGCCGGGAAGGTGCGCTTATCCACCAGTTTGCGCTCCAGGATAATTTCGCTATTGCCCGTGCCCTTGAATTCTTCAAAGATCACATCATCCATGCGCGATCCGGTGTCAATCAGCGCGGTCGCAATAATGGTCAACGATCCGCCCTCTTCAATGTTCCGGGCCGAACCGAAGAACCGCTTCGGCCGTTGCAACGCATTCGAATCCACGCCGCCGGAGAGCACCTTGCCGCTGGGCGGAACAATCGTGTTGTAAGCTCGCGCCAGGCGCGTAATTGAATCCAGCAAAATCACCACGTCGCGTTTGTGTTCGACCAGCCGCTTCGCTTTTTCAATCACCATCTCGGCCACTTGCACGTGCCGCGCCGCGGGTTCATCGAAGGTCGAGGAAATCACTTCGCCCTTCACCGACCGCTGCATATCCGTCACTTCCTCCGGACGCTCGTCAATCAGCAGCACCATCAGCACCACTTCCGGGTGGTTCGTCGTGATCGAGTTCGCCACATTCTGCAACAACATCGTCTTGCCGGCCCGTGGAGGAGAAACAATCAGTCCGCGCTGCCCCTTACCCAGAGGCGTCAGCAAATCCATCACCCGGGCGCTGATATTCTCGCGTGCAGTTTCCAGCTTCAGCCGTTCCTGCGGATACAGCGGCGTCAGGTTGTCGAACAGAATCTTGTTGCGCGCTTCATCCGGCGATTCAAAGTTCACCGCCTCAATCTTCACCAGCGCAAAATATTTCTCGCCTTCATGGGGAGGCCGCACCTGCCCGCTGATGGTGTCACCGGTCTTTAGATCGAACTTGCGAATTTGCGAGGGCGACACATAAATGTCATCTGGTCCGGGCAAATAGTTGTAATCCGGCGAGCGCAAGAATCCGTAGCCATCGGGCAAAATCTCCAGCACGCCTTCCGCGAAAATGTGTCCTTCTTTTTCACTCTGCGCCTGCAGAATTTTAAAGATCAGATCCTGCTTGCGCAGTCCGCTGGCGCCGGGCAGATCCAAGGTCCGGGCGATCTTGGTCAGCTCCGTAATATTTTTCTCTTTGAGTTCAGCAATGGTCATTGGTCACCTGCGAGGAGATTTTTCAAAGGGGGGTCAACTACAAGGGAAGACTTACAAGGCGGGGCGGACGGCGGGGCTGGTTAGGCAGCCCGCCGTTGTGCCTCTTTGAAGTTTTCCGGTTCCGCTAGAACCGCTTGCCGCTCCGAGCTGGCAATCCGCTCCAGTACTTCGTTCATGGTTTCCTGGATGCGGGTATTGGGCTTGTGAAACTTACGCGTAGCCTTGGAGGCAAGCTGACAAAGCATATAACGGTTCCGCAAAGTATGTAAAGCATCGAAAACACGGTCTGAGCGCTTCATGAGTCCTCTCTCCTTACTATGAACGTGCACCCTTCATATTTAAAGCGGCAGGGCAATCTTCGCGCTGATCCACCTAACTCACTGAATTTAGATGGGTTTGTACGGGGTAGCTTCCGCTACCAATAATAGATGCTCCGCCGGAGCCGAAAGTTTCTTCTCTTCTTAATTCTTTAGGATTGGCCCAATTGCCTGCAGAGGTTCGCGCCGGGACAGCCCTCAGTTCTCAAACAATGTCCGTAGAACTTGCTAATTTAGCGAGAAACTAGGGGCAGGTCAAGAGAATTATCACATCGGGATCTTTACATAAAACCAGCCGAATCCTTTTCTTTACAATTACTTACAATCGCTTGGCCTTGTCTGCGCCAGTACCAGACAGGCAACACGAGATTTCTCATCTTCTTTGTGAGGTCGGAATCGAAAATGACCCCGAGGGTAACCCCTCGATAAGAACGAAGGTTCTGTCAAGGCATAGTTATCCTGGGCGCTGCGGAAGCACCGCCGGTTTCGTCTTACCAGAGAAGGGCTGAGGACCAACATGAGACGTCTCGCGTCCACTCCCAACTGCTTTGCGAGCAGTCGTAGGGCAGTCGTCTCCGCCGGACTTCGGGAGTGGACCTCAGCCGTGTTGCGCGGACACTCCTGTCCGTGCAACTCCTTACCCTCCTGAATTCAACCTATCTTTTTCACAGTTTGTAACTCCCTGCTCTTCGGCGCATCCCATCCGAACCACGCGACTTCACTAAATGCGCGGGCGGGTAAGTCTTGTTCCCAACCCCTGCAAAACCAGGATGGCTCTCAATTGCTCCAAGAATCGCGAGAGCGAGCCAAAAAACTTAAAAAATTCGAAAGGAGATTTCGTGAAAATCAATCTGTGGAGCGCCAGTGAAATTCTGGCTATTCTTTGCCTGGCGGCGCTAGCCGCGACGGCAAGCGATCAAAAGCGCGATACCCTCGTGCTCACCAGCACCAACAATGCAACCCATAATCAGGTTGTCATCTTCAAGTTAAATGCGACGGGCACGCCATCCTTAACCCTGGTCAAAGCGCTGCCAACCGGCGGAGCAGGTGGCGCCAGCGGGAACGCCGGAGCGGTGCAGTTCCGTGATTTTTCTGGCGCAGTCGTCAACTTTGGTTCCAATAACGTCACCCAACTGTTGCGACAGAATGACGCCATCACAGTCCTAAGGACCATTCCACTCGCCCCCAATTGCACCAAGCCCGCTTCGGTTGCGCTATCTGATAATCAAATGTTTGTGGCTGGCGCGAATTGTGCGGAAAGCCATTCCTGGCCGTGGGGCAATGTTGATGGCACCATTGTTCCTCTCAGCGATTCTTCCGCTGCGCAAATCGTCGCCGGCAAGACCTGGGCCGCCGTCACTTTGTCGTCGGGCTCGGTCATTCAACTGCCCCTCGATGGTGAGCACGGCCTCAGCGGCGCCAGCTCAAGCGTTGCGCTGCCCAGCGATGCCGACGCTGCTCCTTTGGGGGCCGCATTCTGGGGAGACATTTTAGGATTCAATCCCGCCCACAGTCCGGACAGTTTCGCCCTGGTCAACTCGAGCGGCGACGTCTTCCCGGTGCAGGGACCGCAACCCTCCTACCCCAGCAATGCGCCCTGCTGGCTGGCCAAGGGTCCGGGCAATGTCTGGTACTCGGGCAACTCTCCGGGCAAGGCCGTCTCAATATTTTTCAGCGACGGCCAGGGTGGAACGTTTTACAAATCCGTTCCGTTACCAGGTGTCCCAACCGACATCACCGCTTCGAGCGATGGCAAATGGCTGGCTGTAATTTACACCGCATCCGATGGCAGCGGGGCCCGCATTGCCGTTTTCTCCATCGACTCATATGGCGATCTTTCCCCCGCGGCAACTTCTAGTGCGATCGGTGTCGCCACCTTCAACGGAGTAGCCATCAGCCAGTAGCGAACGTAAAGGATTTTCTAGCGATTCGATCTTGGATATTGCAGTGCCGGGTACCCCAGGGTCTCGCCGCTGTTGCGAGACCTGGGCGCTCCGCCTCAAATCACGGCATATCAAATCACATAGTGGCTCCGCAGGCCGCGGATCACAACCACCAGATGCATCACAAATGCCACGGCAAACAAGGGCATGCCCAGGTAGAAGAATGCCGTCATTTTCAGCGGCGTAGTTTGGATCGGGCAGGGATGGCGGCCAGCCGGACTATCGCGACTTCCTCATGCAGCCAGCGAAGCCTACCTCGAGAAGCTTCCCCGGCTGATCGCGAATAATATCGATCAGATGGAGTGGCTGACCCGCTACAATTCCAATGCGGATGATGAGCTTGGCCCAGGTATTTCAGGCGCATTAAGAGGGCGAGCGTGGCCGCGAAAGCCTGGGTAATCGAAGTTCTAAACGCCGAAGCCGATGCCAACGTGTTCGAAACACCAGCTCATTATGTAGTATTTGTTGGTCTCGCTAGCGCAAGGAGCGCCGACCAGGTCAAGCTTCGCGGACTGTCTGGTTGCGGCGAAGGCGTCGCACCCGGAAATGCCAGTCTGGGAACTCCATACGAATCGCTGACGGCGGGTAACGACAGAAGTGCCATTGCTGCGGGGATGCGCGGTCCTGATCCTCAACAAAGGTTCAAAGCGCGGACGCTCGATCGAACAGCACCTGCAAATCATCGAAGGGCAAACTACGAATTCTTGACTGATGGTTCTTAACAGGGGGCAGGCATGAAATCGGCAATCGCTTTCATTTTTCTTTTCGTCTCAGGTCTCGCACTGGCGCAATCGCCGTTGAGCGATGGCGCCGATAGCTTGGCGTTGGCGCGCCTCAAGAACTATTCCGCCGCGCGCGTCTCCAGCGGTAACAAGTATGTCGCCAGCAACGACGACAGTAAACGAATCATGCCGGGAGAAACCCTGGTCATGGCCGACCTGAAAGGCGCCGGGGCGATCACACACATCTGGCTCACGGTGGCGGACAACGAATTCGGCTGGCCGCGTCTTCTGCGCCTTCGCGTTTACTACGACGGTTACAAAACGCCCAGCGTGGACGCGCCCTTGGGCGACTTCTTCGGCGTGGGTCACGGATCGGAGCGCAATCTGAACTCCATCATGGTGCACGACAGTTCGTTCGGTCGCGCCCGCAACAGCTATTGGCCAATGCCTTATCGCAAGTCATGCCGCATCACGGTCACCAATGAGGGCAACCGCCTGGTCCCCATGTTTTACTACCACGTGGATTACCGCAAATACGCTTCCCTGCCCGCGGACATCGGCTACTTCCATGCCTACTATCGCCAGGAGCGACCGGCGCGTAAAGGCCATAACTACGAGTTCCTGGACATCAAGGGAACAGGGCATTATGTCGGCACCGTGATGAGCGTGGTGCAAACTCAAGTGTCATGGTTTGGTGAAGGTGACGACCTGTTTTATATAGATGGCGCCCCCAAGCCGCAGATTCTGGGCACTGGCAGCGAAGACTATTTCAACGATGCCTGGGGATTGCGTGACTCCGACGGTCCGTGGACGGGCACGCCCATCGCCGAGGGGGAGCGCTTAGGCTCGCGCTTGACCGGATATCGCTGGCATGTTCCCGATCCTGTGCCGTTCAAGAAATCTCTTTGGGCCGGGATCGAACACTCGGGCTGGACAGCCAATCCCGACGGCACGGTGCGCTCCGGCTTTGAAGAGCGTCCAGACTTTTTCTCCAGCGTTGCATTCTGGTACCAGCAGGGAGTAAACCAGGATCTGCCCGAGCCTCCTTACGGATATGACCGGCTCCCCTTCGGCAACGCCACGCAACTCGAAGTGCCGACACTAATTAAAGATGTCACCTCGGAAAAAGGCAAAGCACTGGTGCAGAAGGAAGTGGACTGGGCCAAAGACCTGCTCTTCCTCGACGCCGAAGGGCCCGGCGCGAGAATCAACATCCCCGTGGACATTCCCGAAGACGGCCAGTATGAGTTGATCGGACTGATTGCCCAGGCCCCGGACTACGGCGACTATAAAGCTCTGCTCGACGATCAGCCGATGAATCTCGACCCGCGCCAGGCTGCCACCTCGGAAGTTCCATTTCCTGGTCCGGAAGTTTTCTACAACTACCTGCCCGAGGTTTACGTCGCTAAAGATCGTGCTCTCGGAATGGCGAAATTGACCAAGGGCCGGCACACTCTGAGTTTCATTTGCATGGGGAAAGACCCCCATTCCCTCGGCTACAACTTCGGCATCAATGATGTCGTGATTGAAAAAGTGCAAGACATCCCGCTCGAAACTGCGGCTACGCCGGAACCCGAAGACGACGCTTCCAATAAAACGCCTTCCCGCACGACCTATCGCGGAGAGCCACTCGCGTACTACACGGCAAAGGCGAAGAACTCATCCGGCAAGCAGGAACTCGAGGCACTCTATGCTTTGGGACAATTTGGCCCAGACGGGGCGGGAGCAGTTGAGATTTTGCGCGCGGCACTTTCCGATTCTTCCGCCGAGATGCGGGCCGCAGCCGCAACTTCACTGGCGAACCTGGGCTCGGCAAACGCTCCCGCTGTGCCCAACCTGACCAAAGCACTCTCGGATGCGAACCCGCGCGTACGTTCCATGGCCGCCATGGCCCTCGAATCCAGCGGGCCGCGGGCAGCTTCCGCAGTTCCTCAGTTGGCGAAGTCTCTGCAAGATCCCGCCGATTCGGTGCGTCACTTTGCCGCGGATGCTCTGGGAGCGATTGGCCCCCAGGCGGCTTCCGCGGTTCCCGCGCTGGCAGCAAGATTGTCGGTCAGTGACGAACGCGGATTTGTCTATGCCAGCGTCACCTCTGCTCTGGGGAACATAGGTCCTGAGGCGAAGTCTGCGCTCCCCGCGCTTGAGCGAGCCGTGAACCAACGCCACAGTGCCGGTGCGCAGCGGGCAATTCTGCAAATCGAAGGCAAACCCCAGCCGGCAACGTACTACTGACAGGCAATAACGGATTTCGATTCCCAGGAGAGATTCATGCGCGGAGTGCTCATATCCTTGCTGATCGGAAGCGCGCTTCTGGTCGCCCTCCCAGTGTTGGCTCAAACCGGTTCCAACCAGACCCATCCCCCGGCCTCTCGCGAACATTCGACCTACCGGGGAAAATCGCTGTCCTTCTATCTGGAGCAATCCCAGACTGCAACTCTGCGTGCCGATGCCCTGCGCTCGGTTGGCAGCTTCGGCTCCCAAGCAGTTACCGCTCTCCCGCAGTTGATCGCGGGACTTCGGGACGATGACGTCCAGGTGAGAATGGCAGCCGCGTGGGCAATTGCCCAGGTCGCTCCGTCCACCAATGCTGCCACGGTGAAGGCTCTGGAGCAGGCGCTCAGTGACTCCAATCCCAGGGTACGAAGCATGGCGGCGGTGGCGCTGCGCCAGATCGGTCCCGCCGCGGCAGACGCCGTCCCTCAATTGATCATCGCGCTCAATGACCCCGTGCCCTTTGTGCGCGCCCCCGCGGCCGATGCCTTAGGGGCAATCGGCCCGGCCGCTCGCGGAGCAGTGGCTCCTCTTGCTGGACGTCTCGGCGTGAAAGATGAGCAGGTATTTGTTCTGCGCAGCATTTCTTATGCGCTGGGAAACATCGGTCCCGATGCCGGCGCAGCAATTCCAGCGCTCCAGGAGGCACTGAAGATGGTGCGCGTCAGTTATGCCGCGCAATCGGCAATTCTAAAGATCAAGGGCCTGCCGGTGCCCAGCTATTGAGCTGTCATCATAAAATGACAGCAAGTAGATTCTCCAGCCAGACTCCAGCCTTCAACTGGCCCGCAAGCTTCGCCGAAAGGTGTTGCCAGACTTGGGCAAGACACGCTGCTTCAAATTACATCGTGGCTCCGCAGATCGCGGACCACCACAACCAGGTACATCACAAATGCCACAGCAAACAAGGGTATGCCCAGGCAGAAGAATGCCGTCATATTCAGCGCCGTGGTTTTGATCAGGCAGGGAACGGTGCATAGCATCCCTATCAAATTCGTGACCACCGCGTAGGTAATGAGTTTGGGCACGCTTCACTCCTTTTTCTGCGCCGGGGTATGAATCGGTCCGTGGCAATCCAGGCAGCGTATTTGATTGCTGTGAATCTGATCCATCACCGCCACGTGCGCATCATTGTTGGTAAAAAGCGCCGACGCTCCATGGCATTGCAGGCAGTTTTCGTTGGGAAACGGCTTGTACAGCGCAATCTGCCGCGGCATTCCGATGCCGGTGTAGTAGGCGAGCACGTGCCGCACCCCGTCCATCTTAGCGTGCACCGGCCCCAGAAAATCGTAGTCGGCATGGCAACGGTAGCACTGGTCGGTAAGGATGAACCGGTTCCGGTAATGCAACGACGCCAGCGACTTCGAATTCGGATCCTTCAGGTCAGCCACCCACGGCGTCATGGTATGGCAGGAGGAACAGAACTCCAGCGTCTCCGCCCGCTGAAATGAGAGATCGAAAGTTGCCAGCGACAACAGGGCTGGCGTTAAGCCCAGTACCACCAACAGGCCCAATTTCATCCGCGTGCTGATATGGGAACTCGGAGGCATCGGAGATTTTCGTCCGCCTGGCCACTACGCTATTTCTGCAACTGCCGGATATACTTCACCAGGTTCTGCACATCGTCTGCGCTCAACTTGCTCTGATAGGCTGGCATCTTCTTGCGGCCTTTTAGAATCACGTCCTGCAAGTCCGCGTCGCTCTCTTTCACCACATCCGGATCGCGAAAGCTCCTCGCGCCCATGGCCTTGCCGGCCGGCGTGCCGCCACTCCCATCCGCTCCATGGCACATGGCGCATTTCGCTTTGTACGTCGCATCGCCCTGCGCCAGCGCCGCACACGCGAATCCCACCGCAATCACCGCCGCGAAAATGAAGCTTCTACCTCTTGGAATTTTCATTGCCAGTTCCCTTTCGTTCGGTTGGTCGAGCTGCCTCAACCCGCTGCCCTACCTGTAAATGCGCAAAGACGCCGCGAAAATATTGGCCCGGAAGTCGCGCGGCGCCACCGGCCCAGGCATTCGACTTCTCGTCGTAATCATAGTAATTCCAGCCAGTCTTGAAAGTGACATGTTTGGTAACGTCGTAGGCCAGCGCGGCGGTCGGTAGATGATAGTTATAGGCCACCGGCCCAAGCGATGCAGCGGGTTCAACAACAGGCTCGATCCGCTGGTACTGGTTAGGGTGTATCCGAAATTGATAGTCGCCCGCTTCACCGGCTTTAACATCACATCGGCCGAACCAAAATTCGACAAGTCCTGATAGAACGACAGCGCACTGAGATACGGCGTACCACAAAGTGCTCCGCTGGCGTCGGCAAACGCCGGGGCCGGAGTCTCCACGAAGCAAATATTGATGTCAGTCAGCAGATCGTCGTAGTCATAGTTGAAATCGACTCCCCAGCGCGCTGAGGGCGCAATCACCACGCCCATGTTGTAGCTGCGATTGTGCTGCAAGTTTCCTAAGTTATCCGAGAGATCGCGCGACTCGCGGATATTCGCACCCCCGGAAACCGTAAGCCACTCCTTCGACTTGTAGGTTCCCTTCACCCGGTACCACT
The DNA here is from genome assembly GCA_963834075.1 of uncultured Acidobacteriaceae bacterium. GTDB lineage: Bacteria > Acidobacteriota > Terriglobia > Terriglobales > Acidobacteriaceae > PALSA-270. The sequence goes on along the minus strand of CAWIAH010000001.1, from coordinate 370,611 downwards.
GCAAATGCCGCGGCATAATATTGGTGAACACGTTGTCGGCGGAGTCGATCTCGATATCGGAATTGATCCGCAGTCCGCGTATCGGCCGCACCCAAATGCCAAACAGCGCTCCATGGTTATTAATCTCGACCGCCGTCGGCCCGGTGGAGAATGCGCTGGTCTGGCAAATCCCGTTGCTAAGCGTTGTGCATCCTCCGCGGCTGGCAAGCGTCGGATCGAATGTCGAATTCACCGTATCGGTGCCATTGAGGTCGATATCGCGCCGCTCGAAGCGGTAGCCGATCTTGGCCCCAATTTCGCGGTTGAAATCATATTCTAGTTCGAAGGTATTCACCTTCTGATCCTGGGCCTCGTAATTAGCCGTCATGTCAACGCTAAGGTCGGCGCCGGAGCTGGCGCTATGTTGCGGGCATCCCGGCACCGGTATAGGGTGGAGGGCAGGTCGTCGCTGAGAACATGCTTGGCCGGAACGATGGCCGACGGGCTGAACAGCCCGGTGGTAAGTCAAGCGTCCCAGCCCCCGGCAGGCGGAAGTTGTACCAGCGAAAGCTATCGTTGATCCGGAATTTTTCGGTCACGTCATAGGTCGCGCCCAGGTCCGCGCTGCTTGTAATGTTTTGCGTCGAGCCTGTACTGGTTACCGGGCTCTCCACCCCATGCGTGCGGGAGATGAATCCCGGCAAAATTCTCCGCCGAGAACGGCACATCGCTTCTTCCGCCCGTATAACTTCCCTGCCCGGTCACCTCCAGCCGTTTGAAGTAGCTGCTCTGAAAACTCAGTTGCTCGGTGGGCAGGTTGGTGCGGTAGGGAACTGAGTTGGAGTATCCCGTATACAAATTGCAGGCCTGATTGGCCGCGCCTCCCGCTAGCAGCGGTGCCGCACAGGGAATGCCATTTGTGGTATCGAACGAAATCCCCAGATTGGCGGGCGTGCCGTTCGACAGTGCGTAGGGGAAGCTATCAGATAGTCCTAGGTGTCGCTCTTGTCGTGCGTGAAATATTGGCTGAAGCCGATCCGGGTCCGCGCCATCGGCCGCCAAGCCACCCCAAAGTGATAGGTATCGGTCAGATCGCGGGTGGGTTGCAACAACTCCGCTTCGGTTCCCTGATGATCCGTGGTAAACGACATGCCGCCGTTTGAATCGTGCGAATAGCCGAGGTCAAAGGAAATCTTCGACTGCGGCAGGAGTTTCAGGTCAAGGTCGGTCATTTTCCGCGAAAGATTCAGCAGATGCGGCGAATTGTTGATGGGCACATCCGGGTTCGAGCTGGTGGGATTTAGCGGATTGGCCATCAGGTTATAATCCCAGTAATTCTGGTCACGGCGGAAGATGCCGCTGAAGTCGTACCACCTTCCCTTCGACATGTTCAGCCGGCTGACATTGTTTGGGTCGCCGCCATATCCGAAGCTGCTCGATACTCAGATCGTCGAACAAAAAACCATTATGATTCACCGAGTGCATCTCAATCGATTGATCGAGCAGTCTCGGCCCGCTGCCCAGATTGACGTAGGTCGAATACAAGCCCAGATCGCCGGAATTTGAAACCGACGTCCCCCAAACTCGGCGCTGAGGTGGACTTCGTAGCCATTCCATAGGGGGGCGCTTCTTCGGTCTCGCTGGCGTTTACGTCCGGCTGCGGCGCCGCGCTCTGGTGCGGATACGTGGGCGCGTTCGGGTCCCGGATGCGGTCGGCGTCTTGTCCTGCGCCCACACGCGCCCACCGCCGTCAGCAGCAAAGTCATAACGCATGCAAAGCCAAAGCGTCTCATGCCGCCTTCCTTCCTATCGCTTAAAGAAAGTCGGATCCGTGTTGGAACCGTGAATCGCGGTGTGGCACAGCGTGCAGGCTTGATACTTCTGCGCCTGGTTATGAAATGTCGGACTCAGCGGCGCCACGCTCGCCCCGGCCAACGTGTGGCATTCCAGGCAGAGCTGGTTGACCTGTGGCCGGGTGAGCAAATGGGCATTGGCCGAGCCATGCGGCGTGTGGCAGGACGTGCACCCTTCAACCTTGACCGGTGGATGTTCGTACTGGAACGGGCCCGCTTTATCCGCATGACAGTTCACGCAGATTGCCTGCTGTGCCGCCGTGGCGCGCAACTGGTGCGTCTGAAATGTGCCGTGCGGGTTATGGCAATCGCTGCACTGGATTAGTCCTTCATTTACGCGATGATGCGTTGGCTTCGAAAAGTCCGGTTCCACTTCGCGATGGCATCCGTAGCAAAGCTGGGGCTGCGCCGCCGTCAATAAATTGTGTTCACTGTGCGGCGCATGCTCAGAATGGCAACTGGTGCATCCCACATCGTTCTTTAAATGCTCGGAGCGCAGAAAATTGGCGCGGGTCTCGTCCCCTTGATGGCAGCTCAGACAGCGCGCGCTCGAATCCTTTGCCGAGAGTTCCTTGAAACGGATGATCTTCGATACGTCCCCGCCGCCATCCACATGTGCCTTGCCCGGACCATGGCAACTCTCGCACCCCTCTCCCGGGGAACCGTTATGCGGGCCCTTGGCGGTTTTCCAGTGTGCGCTGCGCTCGAAACTGTCGCTCTCCGGGGCGTGGCAGGTCTTACAGGTATCGGATCCAACGTACTGCAACGCATCTGCCGGCGCCGCACCGGCTACCGTATTGCCCGCCTGCGCCTTGGTGTCCGCGGCCGGTTGGGCCGCCTGCAGGGAAACCGGAGCACCTGCTCCCAAAGCACATGCCAGCAGCACGATCGCCCGGGGCAAATGTTTCCGCATTTTCATTTTTCCTTCGCCCTTGAAAGTTGCCATCGGAGTATAGCGCGGGACTGCCGTCGCCAATTGATCCCCTTGCCTTTATTTGGCGGTGCACATCCACTATCGGCTAAATTTGTGTGGCTTTCTGTGATTGGCGTCACAGTGCCGCGGATTCTTTCCCGCTCGCGGCCTGATCTCGCGGAAATGGATGATATCCCATGCTGAATAAGCGACTTACAATCCTGGGAAATTTCCCGCGTTACTCGTCGCCACGCCATCCTATAGGTCGATAATGGGGCTGTTTCTCACTTCCTTATTAATATCGATTCGCGGATTCCTCACGCCCAGAACGTCCGGTCCAGCGTCCGGTACTGGATCGCCTCCGCAATATGTTTTGGCTCGATTCCGGCCGCGCCCTCCAGGTCGGCCACGGTTCGGGCGACCTTCAAAATGCGGTCATGCGCCCGTGCCGTCAGTCCCTGCTGGGTCATGGCCCGCTCCAACAAGCGCTCGCAATCCGATGACAACTCGCAGCACGCCCGAATATGCCGCGGCGACATCTGTGCGTTGCAATACATCTTTTCCCGTTTGCTCCCCGCGAATCGCTTGATTTGTGTCTCCCGCGCCCCCACCACCCGCTCCCGAATCGCCGTCGAACTCTCCGGTTCGCTGCCCGCTCGCATCTCCTTATAGTTCACTGCCGGAACGTCAATATGGATGTCAATGCGGTCGAGCAGCGGTCCCGAAATCTTCGACATGTAGCGCTGGATCATGGGCGAGGTGCAATGGCACTCCCGGCTGCGGTCGTTAAAGTAACCGCACGGGCAGGGGTTCATCGCCGCCGCCAGCATGAACCGCGCCGGAAAGGTCAGTGACATGGACGCGCGCGCGATGCATACCGTCCCATCTTCCAGCGGCTGGCGCATCACCTCAAGCACATTTCGCGGAAATTCCGGCAACTCATCCAGAAACAACACTCCGTTATGCGCCAGCGAAACTTCCCCCGGCCGCGGAACCGCCCCGCCGCCAATCAATCCCGCGTCAGAAATCGTATGGTGTGGCGCGCGAAAAGGCCGCACTCCCACCAGCCCGACTCCTGCATCCAGCACACCCGCTACGCTGTGAATTTTGGTTGTCTCCAGTGCTTCTTCAAACGTAAAGGATGGCAAAATCGTCGGCATGCGCTTCGCCAGCATGGTTTTACCCGACCCTGGCGGCCCAATCATTAGAATGTTATGGCCACCCGCGCAAGCCACCTCCAGCGCACGCTTGGCTGTCTGCTGTCCGCGCACATCCTTGAAGTCCACCAAATAGTTCTGCGATTCGCTGAGCAGGTGATCGCTATCTACCTTGAGCGCGGGAATTCCATTCCCGCTGTTCACGAAGTGAATGACGTCAATCAGCGATTTGACGGGATAAACCTCCACCCCGCCCACCATGGCCGCCTCGCGGGCGTTCAGCTCTGGGACTACCAGCCGGGAAATCTTCGTCCCCGTGCCTCAATGGCAATCGGCAACGCCCCCCGCACCCCGCGCACCCCGCCATCCAGCGAAAGCTCGCCCACGAAGAGACAGTCCGGGACCTCTTTCTTATTCAGACCGCCGTATGCTCCCACAATTCCCAGCGCCATGGGTAGGTCGAAGCCCGAACCCTCCTTGCGAATGTCGGCGGGCGCAAGATTAATGGTGATGTTGGTGGGAGGAATGTCGTAGCCGCAATTTTTCAGCGCGGCGCGCACCCGGTCACGGCTCTCGCGCACTGCCGCGTCGGGCAGGCCGACGGTATGAAAGTGATCTTCCGGCGTCTTGATGCCAGAGACATCCACCTCGACTTCAATGATATTGGCATCAATGCCGTAAACCGCTGCGCTGAGCGTCTTATAGAGCATGAACCCTCTACACTAAGCTCATGTTTGGCTTTTTACGGTGACGGATGTCACTAAGGTCGTGTGATATGTAACCTTGCGCGGGCAAACACTTTTTGGTCTTCCCTGGACTTCAAATCCATAACCACTCAGCGATACTTTTCGTCGAAGAATGGCTTGCAATCTCGCCGCCGCGCGCTCACGATCAGCTCGGTTTCAAACTGCCCGCCCTGATTGACTCCAAAGAGGCGATGCTTGATTCTGCTTATGGCCAGGAATGGCCAGCGAAAAATCGCCCCCATTTTTTGTTTTAGGCTGCTCCCAGGTATGGGTCGAATTAGGCGAATCTCATCAAACTCGCAAATATCCAGCCATTGAGTTAAATTCGATCCGCAAAATCCATATTCGTGCCCCAAAGTCACGTAGTACGACGAGCTGGGCACCGGTCCCTCCATATTCGGGGTCCTCAAATACACCGTGCCATTTTCCTTTAACGCTTGATAGATGGCATCGCCCATCCAAAGCAACGAATATTTTGGAACGTGTTCGATGACATGAGACATGTGAATAAAGTCGAACTCCTCGGGATGTTGGCTTAGCGTTTCGCCGATGTCTTTCTCGATACGAACGAAAGTTACTCCCCAGTCGAGGATATAGGTCTTGCGGCGTATGTCGAAATCAGCCACACCTACATTGATATAGCCGAGTTCGCGGCATGCGGCCGCGAACCAGCCATCTCCGCAACCAATATCGAGGATTTTCGCGTCTTTGTTCGGGGGCAACACTGCGCGATATTCCCTGGCAACCTGCTTTACTCGCGCAGGCTCGGGAGGGGGCAATGGTTTGGTGGGATGCCGTTGCGCATTGCGAAAACCCATGCGGCGATACACTTCAGCCACGAAGGCGTTAGAGTCCATGATCCTCGAATGCTGACGCTTATATTTTGGAATCGTTCGACGAAATAATGTAGCAGATCGTTTCCGACGCGCGATCCTGTTCGCAAAGCAAAGTGCGCAGAAAGCAATTTTACCGCTCCACCGCCATCGCCACCGCATTCCCGCCGCCCAGGCAAAGCGCAGCGACCCCGCGATGCACATCGCGGCGGATCATTTCGTAGATCAACGTCACCAGCACGCGCGCTCCGCTCGCTCCGATGGGATGCCCCAAGGCAACCGCGCCGCCATTCACATTGACCTTATTCGGGATCAAGTCCCAGTTCGCGGATCACTCCCAGCGCCTGCACCGAGAATGCCTCATTGAGTTCATAGAGATCGACATCTTCGTTCTTCCAACCCGTCTTCTCCCAGATTTTGCGGATGGCTCCAACCGGCGCCATCATCACCCATGCCGGATCGATGCCACTGGTTGCCTGCGCGACGATCCGTACCATGGGCTGGCACCCAGACTCTCGTGCCCGCGCCGCGCTGGTCACCACCACCGCCGCCGCCCCATCGTTCACTCCGGGAGCATTGCCCGCCGTCACCGTTCCATCTTTCTTGAATGCGGGCTTCAACGACCGCAGAATTTCAATGGTCGTATCTTCGCGCGGCCCTTCATCCTTGTCGAACATCGCGGGCGCTGCCCTTTCTTCTTCGCCGGCAACTCCACCGGAACGATCTGCGATTTGAATCGGCACTCTTTCATCGCGGCCAGAGCCTTGCGATGCGAATTCAGCGCGAACTGGTCCTGCTCTTCGCGCGTGATGCCATATTTCTCCGCGACATTCTCCCCGGTGATGCCCATGTGGTAGTCGTTGTAAACATCCCACAGTCCGTCATGCACCATCGAGTCAACGATCTTCGCATCGCCCAGTCGATATCCTTTTCGTGCCTGCGGCAAAAGATACGGCGCGTTGGTCATCGATTCCATTCCGCCGGCAAGCACGATCGAGCTATTTCCGGTTTGAATTGCCTGCGCTGCGAGCGCAACTGCTTTCAGTCCCGAGCCGCAAACTTTGTTTACAGTCATGGCACCTACCTGCGGCGGCAGTCCACCGAAGATCGCAGCCTGTCGCGCCGGATTTTGTCCGAATCCCGCCGACACCACGTTGCCCATGATGCATTCGTCCACTTGCTTGCGGATCGATCTTCGTGCGCTTCACCGCTTCGCGCACCACCACCGCTCCCAGCTTCGGCGCACTCAAATCCGACAAACCTCCCTGAAATTTTCCCACCGCAGTGCGGCATCCGGAAATGATTACAACCTCGTCCAAAGCAGCCATTCATGTGCTCCTGCGCAGACTTTCGTGCTCTTCAAATTATAGTTGCCGCCCGCACCGCAAGCGCGCGGAATTCTCCCCGGCGCCGGCGCTTTGCCGACATTCGCATTCAACGATTTTTGCCGCGCGAATCAAAACCATGGTGTCCGGAAATCGCGCGAACACGTTTGTCCTGCACGAGACGATCGCCGTCGCACTTCTCGCGATCACAAATTTCTTCGGCAACTCCTCTCGGTGACTTTGGTGTATGGGTCGCATGCGCGCGTCGTACATCATTTTTTTCTTGACTTCACTTTTTATTGACTCTATACATTCAATCAGTCGCAACAATTCGATCGTTGCATACATCCATGAACAATGGAAAGGGAGAATAGATACCATGGCAACCAAGAAGAAAGCAGCGAAGAAGAAAAAGAAACACTAACTTCGCCACCAGGCAAAACAAGAGGGGACGCGCAAAAGCGTCCCCTAAGTTTTTGCGGCGAAGCTTCGCTTCGCTCGTCACCTCATGCTCTGCCCATCTTCCTCGCCTTGCCGGCGCCTCTCTCGCCCGCCCCGCAAACAACCGCTTCTCCGTCGCTGGACACAAATTGTGATACGGACAAAACTTGCAATGGAATCCCCGCTCGCCTGGAAATCCCCCGCCGCCATGTTCTGCGCCACTTCTTCCACTCTTAATCGCGCCTCGTCCAGCTGCGCTGCGCTGCGCCGCGTAACCACCGCCGCATTCTCCTGCAGGTTGTAGAAGACGCCAGCGAGTCCACGTCGTAGCCCCACTTCGCGCCCGCGCCGCCAGCGCATAAATCGAGAGCTGCAGGCTCTCATCTGCATCCTCTTGCGACTGCGGCTTCCCCGTCTTGTAATCCGTCACTACTACCCGGCCGTCGGCACCCCGATCCATGCGGTCAATCCGCCCCGCCACCGTCGCGTTCCCCGACCGCCATCTCAAACCATTCTTCGGTATGCAGAACTTCCGGCATGCGCCGGCTTTGGCAGCCGATTCACAAAGTCGCGCAATTGGGCTTTCCCTGATTTTCATAAAATCATGCTGATAACGATCCTGAATCCCCGCCGTGGCCAGGTCTGCGCAGAACATCTCGATCAGCGCGTCGGCAGTCAGCGCACGTCACCTCCACGCCACCTCGAAATACGTCTTCAGCACCCGATGCATCGCCGCCCCATACTGCAACGCCGCCGGGACATCCCGTGGAATCCTCCACTCCCGCTCCAGCTTGAACCGCAGCGGACAAATCCCATATGTCTCCACCGCCGACGCGCTTAGCCGTGCGCCCAGGTTCGATGTCGGCGGCCGCTGCAGCCATTCGCTTGCCCTCGACTCCAGCGGCGCCGCAATCGCCGCCTCCGCAAATAAATCTCCCGCGAACGCCTGCGCATCCCGCCTGCGAAACCATTTCTGGATTCCCACATTCCCCAGCAACTCGCGTAGATATCCCGGCGGCGTCGGATCCTTCTTCCCCCGTCCCTGCTGCGCATACATAGTCAGCGTATCACGCGCCCGCGTCATCGCCACATAAAACAGCCGCCGCTCCTCCTGATCGTGCAAGGTCTGCACATCCGTCCGTGATACCGCCTCGTCCTCCCGTAACTCCGCCGGAAATTCGAAGAGCGGCGCCTTATAGCCGCAAGGAAACGAACTCGAAGTCGCCCGCAGGATGAATACGTGATCCCATTCCAGCCCCTTCGCCGTGTGCGCCGTCATCAGCGCCACCGCATCGTCTTCCCGCGACGTCAGCGGAATCCCTCCTCCCGCCTCGCGAAAGTACTCCAGATACTCCAGCAATTCCGCCAGCTCTTTTGTCTTGGTGATAGCTTTCGTTTCCCAGTTCGCAATGAACTCCAGTACCGCCTGCAAAGGCCGTGACGCCATATCCAGACCAAAGAACCGCACCACCATCTGCGCCGCCGCCCGGCCCTTGGCGTTTGTCCCGGCAATCTGTTCCCGCGCCTGCCGCAAAGTCTCCAGCACAGCCGCCCCACCCTTAATCCGTCCCAGCACCGTCGCCACCCCAGCGCTTTGCGGAGCATCTCTGGGCAGCGCCTTCATCCCCGCCCGCAACTCCTCCGGATCGACCTCAAACTGCGGCAGCGCCGCCACCCGAAACAGGCTCGCTCCATCGTTCTGCGAAACCATCGCCCCCAGGCAGGCCAACAGGTCGCGTACCTCCGGCGTGTCCATCACGTCCATGTTTTCGATGGAGAACGGTATCCCTTGCGCCGCCAACTCCTCCGCCACCTGATCGCGATGACTATGCTGCCGGTAGAGCACCGCCATCTGCTGCCACTTGCAGCGCCGCTCCCGCCGCCGCTGCAGGATCGCCGCCGCCACATCCATGCACTCCACTTCTTTGCCTACCGAAATCACCGCCTCGACCGCCGCATTCTCTGGTTGCATCCCTTGCCGCAACGCCTCTTCGTCACGAGCCGAAACCAAGGGCGACCGCCGCGACGCCAGAAACACCCCCTCGTCGGCAAACCCCTCTGGATTTTTCTCAATCACCGCGAACGCCGATCGCAGCACCGCCGTTGTGGATCGCCGGTTCCTCTCCAGCTTCACCACCTTCGTTCCGGGAAACTGCCGCTGGAACAATCCAAACGCCGCGCTCGACGCCCCGCGGAACTGATAAATCGCCTGATCCGGATCGCCCACCGCGAACACGTTGCAGGCTTCCCCCGCGAGCATCCGCAGAATCCTGATCTGCGCGTAATTGGCATCCTGAAATTCGTCCACCAGAATGTAGCCGGCATGCTCGCGCGCCTTGGCGAGCTGTTCGGGATCTTGCAGCAAGCCGTACGCCCCGCCGATCATGTGGCCGAAGGTCCCATAATTCTCTTCCTTGAGCATTCGTTCAACCGTGGCAAACACCCGCGCAATCTCCTGGCAGCGGCTGAGCACTTCCTCACCGCTCAGCACTTCGGCGTCCCGCTTCTTGGCAACTCGCGGCAGCGGCAGTTCACCGCGCTCTAACCGGCCCACGTATTCCGCATACTTCTCCGGACCCACCAGTTCATCCTGGCAGCGCCGCATGAAGTCCAGCAGATCGTTAAGAAACTTGCCAAGATCGGCGGCCCGTACAAAATATTTCAGGTGCAGCTCGCGGATGCGCCTCCGCAGAAAAATCCACAGGTCTTTGTCGTCGAGCACGCCAAATTGTTTTCCGTTGCCCGCCAGCAGCTGATTGCAGTAATCATGGAAGGTGCGCACCTGCAGACCGCTGAGGTTCGCTCCCTTTAGCTCGCGCCGGATCCGCGCGTTCATCTCCTCGGCGGCATTTTTGGTGTAGGTAACCGCAAGAATTTCATCGGGACGCGCTTGCCCCTCGCCAATCAACCGCGCAATCCGCCGCGTGATCACGCTTGTCTTGCCCGTGCCCGCGCCCGCCACCACCAGCATGGGGCCGCTCCCATGTTGGATAGCTTCGCTCTGGCATTCGTCGGCTACAAATACGGCGGGGGAAAAGGTGGACTCAACAACTGCCATTTCATTGCAGCTTATCAGACACCGCTGAGGATTTTCCGGCCCGGCTTGCCCCGTCCTAACCGTGCGTCCTTTGCGACCTTAGGGTGGGATTCCACATCCGCCTCCAGCGTGGAATGGTTCGACTGGAGTCAGGAGAAGGGTTTACAACCACGAGACTATGGCAAGCAGTGACCAGAGAGCGTATGGAAAATCTCACCCTAACTCCGCTACCACTACCGCCAGCGCCGCAATCGCCGCCGTCTCCGCCCGCAGGATCGTATGTCCCAGTGATGCCTGGATCCATCCCGCCTTACCAAATAAATCCAGTTCGTATTCCGTCCAACCACCCTCTGGACCGAACGCCAGCACCACCTCGCCGTCCTCGGAGTGCGGCCGCAAAGCATTCTTCAGCGGCATCTCCTCCTGCGTCTCCGCCAACACAATGCGCGTCGTCCCCGGCAGTAACACCGCCTCTTTCAGGCTGATCGGCTGATGAATCTCCGGCGCCCGCACCCGTCGCGACTGCTCCGCTGCCTGCCGCGCAATTTTCTGCCAACGTTCGCACCGCTTGGGCGCGGCCTCCGCCAAATGTGTCTGGGTGCGGCGGGCAATCATGGGAATAATCCGCGTCGCCCCTAACTCCGTACACTTTTCAATTGCCCAGCTCATGTGGTCAAACTTAAAAATCGAAAGCACTACCGTAATCCGCAACGGCTCTTCTGCCGGAATATCCTCGCCCAGCTCAAACTCCACCAACTCTTCGGCAACGTTCACAATGCGCCCGCGCCGGATGCTGCTCCCGATCCCGATATCAAATTCCTGCCCCACCCGCGCCCGCAGCACTCGCACCAGGTGCTCCGCATGTGAGCCCACCAGCGCCGCGCGATTCCCCGAGACTCGGTCTGCCATCCAGCGGCGTCGCGTCATGCCATGGAAATTACTGCAAGAAGGGAAAAACACAAAGCGAAATGCGATCCCGGCGGGGTACCTGTGATCTATCAGGACGTTGTACCCAGGGGACCTGCCGGGGTGCCCCCTCCTAGACGGCGCGTTCTTTGCAACGTTAGGGGTGGATTTCCACGTCCGCCTTCAGCATGGGATTTTCCCTTGAGTCAAATCGGAGGGGTATTCCCCGGTTCCTATCGCGCCACGGCTTCAGCCATGCCGAAATTGTAGATTTCCATGTCCTGCCGAAGGATCCTACCCAACATGGCTAGCGGCAGTGCCGCCTCCGGGAGAAATTCAGCCAGCAGTCCCACCTACACAAACATATCTTTCATCTTGTCCAATAGACCGCGCCGTTGCGGCCGGTTCTCCACCGGACTGCTTCCTTCCAGTTCTTCCAGCAGTTCGCGTTGCCGCTTATTCAGCTTCGCGGGAGTTTGCACCCGCACCTCGACGAACAGATCGCCTTTCCCCCGCCCATTCAACACCGGCACGCCTTTGCCGCGAATCCGGAACGCCGTTCCCGACTGCGTCCCCTCCGGTACCTTCAGCGAGTGTTCCCCTTCGAGCGTCGGCACTTCCAGCTGCGTCCCCAGCGCCGCCTGGGCAAACGACACCGGAATCACGCAGTGCAGGTCATTCCCTTCCCGCTCGAAAAACGAATGCTCCTTCACGTGCAATACGATATACAGATCGCCCGTCGGCCCGCCGTGCGTGCCGCTTTCTCCCATTCCGGCGTAGCGAATGCGTGTCCCATCCTCGACTCCAGCCGGAACTTTCGCCTCCACCGTCCGCTGCCGCAGGATCCTTCCCGCGCCTTTGCAATTGCTGCACGGATCGGTAATCACCGATCCCGCACCCTGGCAAGTCGGGCAGGTCCGCGCAATACTGAAAAATCCCTGCTGGTAGCGCACCTGCCCACGGCCCGCGCAAGTGCGGCAGTTCACCGGAGCCTTTCCTGCCGCCGCACCCGAACCATTGCAAACGTCGCAGCTCTCGTGGCGGCGCACCGTCACCTGGCTCTCGGTGCCGAAAACCGATTCTTCAAATTCCAGCGTCAGGTCCTCGCGCAAATCCGCGCCGCGCTGCGCCCGGCTCCGGCCTCGACCCTGGCCGAACATCTCGCCCATGCCGAAAAAGTCGCCGATAATATCGCTGAAATCCTGGAATCCGGCGCCCTCAAAACCACCCTGCCCACTGGCACCCACTCCCGCATGCCCAAAGCGGTCGTACATGGCGCGCTTTTCGCCATCCGCGAGAATGGCGTAGGCCTCGCTACACTCTTTGAATTTTTCTTCCGCGGCAGGATTATTTGGATTGCGGTCAGGATGGAACTGCAAGGCCAGCTTGCGGTAGGCACTCTTGATTTCGACCTCGGTGGCGCCGCGCTCCACTCCCAGGACTTCGTAATAATCGCGTTTTACGTTGCTGGCCAGATTTGTCCTTTCGAAATTCTATTCTTTCGTGTGGCCCGGGCGCGCCCTCGCCCGCGAACGCTTGGCTGCTTATCTAATGCCGCGGATTCCGCGCCACCTTCACCATCGATGGCCGCAGCAGCCGCTCTTTCAGCTTATATCCCCGTTGCAGCTCTTCCAGAATTTCATGGTCGGCGGCCTCGTCCGTGTCCACCATCTCGACCGCTTCATGCATATGCGGATTAAACTGCTCACCCTTCGCCGTAAGCGGCCGCACTCCCAGCTTTTGCAGCGCATCGTGCAGTTGCCGGTGAATCAACTCCACCCCGCTTCGCAAATCGGCATTGGCCGTCGGCGCAACTTGTAATGCGCGGTCAAAGCTGTCCAGCACCGGCAGAATCGCCTTAATCGCATCCGCCGCGGCAAACTCGCGGAACTCCTGCTGCTCCCGCGCCGCTCGCTTGCGCGCATTCTCAAACTCCGCTTGCAGCCGCGCCAGCCGGTCCACCAGCATGTCGCGTTCGGCTTTCAGCTTCTGCACCTCAGATTCGCCGCCGGATGGCTCCGCCGCCGCTATGTTCTGCTCCTCCGATGCCGGCAACTCATGTTCGGCGTCCAGAATCGGATCTACCCCGGATTTTCCGTTTCCTCTTGCCATAATTCTCTCTCTACCCTAATCCGAATCGTTCAGAATTTCGTCAAACAACCGCGCAATATAGCTCACCGCCGTCATGGTGTGCTGATAATCAATCCGCGTCGGCCCAATCACCGCCAGCGATCCGCGCACTTCTCCGCCCACCCGCGCCGGCGCCCCAATCAGCACAAAGTTCTGCATCGACGGCAGTGCCTCATCGAGCCCAATCACCACCCGCACCGCCTCCTGCTTGGCATCGAGATATGCACCCAGCAGCTCCACAATCTTCTGCTTCTCTTCAAGCGTCTTCAGCAGCTCCCGCAAGCGCTGCCGGTCGTGATCGCCCGCCAGCAGGTTCGATGCGCCCTCCACAAAAACCGACCGGCCGCCATCGTCGCCGTGCAATGCACCCTGCCGGTAAAGCTGCTCGACCGAATTCATCAGCCGGTCATACTCGCTGCGTTCCTGCTCCAGCCGCCGCGCCAGCTCCCCCCGCATGGCGTCCATCGTCCAGCCGCGAAAATTCTCGTTGATGAAATTGGCCGCCCGGTCCAGCTCCGCCTGCGGCAGATCCATCCGCAATACCCGATCCCGCACCACTCCGGACTTCGTCACTACAACCGCCAAAACTTTCTGATCCCCCAGCCGCGAAAAATACACATGCTCCAAGGCATTTTTCGGCCCGGCCATCGCCACCGCTACCCCGACATTCCGCGAAATCAGCGATAGCACGCGTGAGGTTCGCTCCATGAACTCCTGCACATCCGTAATCCCGTGCAGCGAGTCATGAATCATGTCTTCATCTTCATTGGAGAGCCGCGCCTTCCCGCTGAGCTGCTCCACATAATATCGGTAGGCCTCCGAGCTCGGAACCCGCCCCGCCGAGGTATGCGGCTGCTCCAAAAATCCCGCATCTACCAGATCTGCCATCACGTTACGGATGGTCGCCGAGCTCAATCCCTCCCGGCTCGACCGCGCCAAGGTGCGCGACCCCACCGGCTCCCCCGTGGCAATAAACGTCTCCACGATCGCCGTCAGGATCTCCCGCTCCCGTTCGCCGATTGGTGCACCACCCTGCATGAGGCTCCTCAGATTTACCGCAAACCCGGTCCGTCTCGAATGGTGCCGCGCCGTCGGCAACCTCCGAGTCTAGCCAATAACCTTTAGATTCAAGATCTTACGAAAAGGATTCCACCCACCATCTCCCTCAGGATTCTAGAAACCCCCCATCCCCCTGTCAACCTGGCACTCAACCCGAGAGAATGCCAATCCACCGGGGGATCCGTCCTCAAAACGATGAACATAAATAACGATAGAGGTAAATAACGATAAACATGAATAACGATAAAACATGAATAACGGTAAACATGAGTAACGATAGACATGAATAACGATAAAACATAAATAACGACGAACATAAATGAAGATAAACATTAGAGAAGAAGACGCGCGTCCTGACCCGATGCGGGTTTATCCGCGAAGGCCGCGAGGGCTCCGTGCCCTCCGCGGTTAGATGCCTTTCCCCTACTGAATCTGAATCACGCTTTCCGGAGTATTGGCTTTGATCTCGTCCACCCGCGCCACCACCCGGCGCGCGAAATCATACAGCGACTTTCCCGTCGCAGAATTCTCTCCCGCCAGCACCGCCGGCTTGCCGGTGTCTCCCGCCTTGCGCAGCTCGGGATCGAGGGCCACATTCCCCAGGAACTCGACATTAAATTGCTGCGCCGTCTTCTCCGCCCCGCCGCGGGAAAAAATATCCACCTCCTGCTGGCAGTGCGGACATATGAAATAGCTCATGTTCTCGACCATCCCCACCAGATCGACCTTCATCTGGCGAAACATCTCAATCGCTTTGCGGGCATCCTGCAGGGCCACATCCGACGGCGTCGAAACCACCACGGCGCCGGTCAGCGGCACGGTCTGAATCAGTGACAAGGCCACATCCCCCGTGCCGGGGGGCAAATCCACTACCAGATAATCCAATTCGCCCCAGTGCACGGATCCCAGAAATTGCCGGATAATGGAATGCAGCATGGGCCCCCGCCAGATTACCGGCTTGTCTCCCGGATTCAAAAACCCCACCGAGATGACCTTCAACCCATGCGCCCGCAGCGGCTCAATCTTGCCATCGGGATTCGCCTCGGGCTGCCCGTTCACCCCCAGCATGAGGGGCACGTTGGGTCCATATACATCGGCATCGAGCAAGCCGACTTTATGACCCAACTGCACCAGGGCGATGGCGAGATTGACCGCGAGCGTGGTCTTGCCGACTCCGCCCTTGCCCGAACCGACCGCGATAATCGACCCGACTCCGGGCAGCGGTTGCGGCGCGGGGGCCGCTTGTCCAGCATGAGAATGTGTAGGGGAACCCACAGAAACCACCTTTCAGACGGCCCTTTTGAGCCCATCCGCGACTTCTTCAATTATACAGAGAAGTGCTGGTTGCCCGGGTGGCGCGGGCGCGCTGGCCCGCGTGCCGACATTGCCCAAACCCGGTTCATCTCGACCAAAGGGAGAAATCTGCTTTTTTCGATCCGCAAAGCAGCAGATTCCTCGTCGCGGCGACTCGGAATGACAAGAAATGAAGCGACGCCCTACTCCGCCAGCACCCAGGCGATGATCGTCTCCCCGGTCGCGCCGGTTGTGCTCTCCAATTCCTGCAGCAGCTTCGGCTCCAGCTTGTCCGGGTCGGGATGCATCTCGCACGCCTCCACCACCTCATCGCTGGCTTCGGTGAAGCACAGATCACACACAATCAGGTCATCCGGATTTTCATCCGACCGGACCGGAGGGCCAAACGTCCGGCACAGCACCGGCCGGTACTCATAAATCTCGCAGGTCCCATTCTCCGCGTGCAGCGCCGGGCAGGGCACATCGTTGGCAAAGTCATCCCAGCGCCTGGAGTCTTCGTCGGTCTCCGCCTCCGCCAGCACGCCAGTCACCGGATCGCCGGGGTAATCTTTATAAAGCTTCTGCACCGTGAGCTTGGCTCGAGTTCGAATCCGCGCCGCCCGCTCGGGATCTTTTTCATCGAGCGCCGCCATGCCGGTGCGCAACCGCGCCGCATCGAGCTGGTTGATGGCAAACACTCCCACACAGCATTGCGAGCAGCCCGGCTTGCAGGCCAGCCATTTGCCGCTGCGCGCCGCCGAATCGGCCAGCGCCGCATTCACAATCTGCACCAGCTTCTGATCTCCGGATGGGAGCGAATGACATGGCATGAGGGAAGGATAACCCGAACCGGGCCCGCCGCCCATATCCAGGATTATCACTTTGGCTCAAGGTAAGCAAGAGCGTACGCTTCCCGTGTCAGGCGATCCGAACATATTTCGGAAGCTGACACGGAGGTGTGCGCGATGGGATTTGATGGGCGATTTCGTTAACGTCGGTACCGTCATGGAGTGGAGTTTGCAGTGGTTGTTTTTGTCGTTCGCGTTATCACTGCTCGCACCAAGGGGGAAGATGTGGTCCCTCCGTGGATAAAGAAGTTTGCGTCTTCCAATCTGGCATTGGGGCTGGTCTTAGTCTGCGGTTTGGCGTTATCAGCTTTTCAGGCTTGGCACAATCACGCTTATCCACAAATCAAATACCAAGAGGAGATTATCGAAAAACCGGTAGAGAAAATCGTGGAGAAACGCGTAGATGTCCCCATACCGTGTCCGACTGTCAAACCGCTGGTGAATCGAAAGTCCCCGGATGCAAAGGCGCTCGAAACTACTAACGCTCCCCCCGCAATCCCGACGCAGATTTGCCCGAACGGGATTTGCAATGGCCGGGATAACAACGGCACTCAGAATGTTAATAACATCGGCGATGAAACTAGCCTTCAAATTAAACCTGAGGATAGGGCGAGTTTTGTTGCTACCCTGTCCGATTCTCCCGCCACTGCTGAAATCCTTGCCACTATGGGACACGCGCGATTCGCGGATGATTTCCGGAAACTCTTGGAAGATTCCCAATGGACCGTTCCTGGAGGTGTCAGCCAAGGTGTTCGAGCCTCTGGGGCATCCTTTGAGGGCGTGAGGGTTGGATTTCACGGCCCATAGTACTGAGGGTGAACCGATAGCGGTACAAAATGGAACACCGGAAGGACGAGTGCTGTTAATCCTTAAAAGTTGCGGATTCAAAAATATCAGGGCGATGCGATCCAGGGCTCAACCCGAAGGAACAGTGAGTATCGAGTTTGGAGAAGGACCTTGACCGCTGGGTTCCCAAGCTGCTCGGCTTTGCCCAATAACCCGCTTTTGCCCAATAAATACGCGCCTCTGCCTAAAAACTCCCTCGCCTATTTTCCCCGTATTTCCTTGAGCAATTCCTCGATTTTTTCAAGATGCTTTACCGCGAAGATCGCCATCAATCCGATCCACGTCAAGAGAGCCAGCACAAGAGTTTCAAAAGTTGCCATGGCCGAGCATTATAATCCCGACCATTATGACCTTTGCTTTCAGGTTCCGCATTCACTGCCCGCACTGCGAGGAAGCCTACGATTCCGATACAGAATTCATGCTTGCTACTACCCGAGAAGAGGCGGGACCGATGGTGCTGCAAAAATATAGAAATTGTCCGATCTGTGGTCACTCCTTGGAGGACTTTGACAATAACACCCCGTCAGAAAGGAGACCAAGGGTGGACATTATTGCCGGGGATCGCGAGTAATCGAAATCCGGCAAATCGTAAAAAGGCCCCTCCTCTTTGACGACGATCCACTTTCCGTCCTTTTTGCCATCGTTTGGACCCATCTATCTCCTTTAGGCTTGAAAACAAAACTCGCGTCCCTCCGTTGTTCGCTTACCGTTTCTTGGTCTTCTGCCTTGGAGTGTTCCAGTACGGACTCTTGCACTTCGGACAAACCTTCGGCTCCTCCGTCGTCTCCCGTGGCACCCAAATGTGTTGACATCTCTCGCATTGAAATCCTTCTATCGTGATTTTCGCCATTCTCTGAGAATATACCAATAGGGACGTACGTCAAGGAAAATAGTTATGCGAATTTACTTGACATCATATATACCTATTGGTAATATACCAACAGTAAGAACGGAGATCGGTGATGGAGCCAAGAAAACAGCGGGGAATGATAATAGCAGCCACCAAAAATGTTCGCCGTGATGGAATCCGCTGGATCGTGCCGTCGCATTCTCTGGTGCTCAATACTCGGCTTTCCTAGCGCACGGTGATGCTGTCTGTACCTGTCCCGGACTACGAGACGCGGCGCGAAAAGTGCAAACACATCTACGCAGCGATCTTCGTTATGCCGACGGGAAGAACAGACAGAACAAGCAGGCACCGCCCACACAATTTTTGCGCATCGACTCTCCGCGCACTCGAGCAGTGAGCGTTAGCACCAGTCGAACAAGGAGCCGTCAGCCACCGTCGATCACCGCTCAGCTCATGCCAGGCGAAAGCGGCAGTTGCATCGTCAGGATGGTGCAGCGGCCTGATAACGAACCTCGCAGATCTCCCAGAAGTCTCGGCGCTGAGCTTCACTAGGCGCCATGGCCCAGTCGTCGATGACCAACACATCGACCGGCTCAGGCGCGCCAGCAGATGCGCAAGCTACCACGCTCGGGCCAAGCGAGATCCAGGACAAGCAGTGGCGCGAATTACGAGGCCAAGAAGACGTGAGAATCTATCCGCAGCGTCGAGCATATAAGCCTTGCCCAGCCACAGGCCCGAAAAGGATCAACTTTCAAAGTTATTACGCGCCCAAGCCGATCCGGTCAGCGAACGGAGACGCTCTCCAGACCCCGGAGCGCGGCGAGTCCAACAGCGCAGCTCAGTTTGATCTTTGCCGAGGCGTTTCTTGCCAACTCCTCTACTGATCCACCTTCAAAGCCAACGTCAAGAAAACTCGACTCGCTCACAGTCCGATGTTGTTGCTGCTCGAGGCGTCGGCCAGCCGGCAAAGCAGGCCAACAGTCCACAGGGCTCAAGCAGGAACGGCGAAGACGTGGTTGGCAGGATCGTCACGGGGGAGAGTCGGTCGCGGGGTCAGCGGCTGTGATCAATCTGGAGCAGGACTGAGCTCAGAAGCGACAGATCCAACGCAGGGAGACGCCGCCAGACGAACAAGCCAAGCAGAGCTAACCACTCGAGGCTCATTCCAACTACCGAGCCTGCGGGACCGACTGCGAGCAGACACAAAGCGCAAGGCGGCATTCCAGGAGCCGAGACTGGGCCGAGCGCAGGGGGACGACCGCTCCCGCCCCGACGCGCCGGGCGAGGCCACCCGCTGCCCGGGAAGATCTCCACCGGGAAGCTCCCGCGCCTTCAGCGGGGGAGATCTGATTCCGGAAGAGAATACAAGCGCCCTAGGCAGACCATATTTCACTTCGCTTTCACTGGCACTGGCGGGTTTTAGAGAAGAGCGCCAGCAAAAAAAAAAAAAAAAAAAAAAAAAAAAACAGAAAAATACCACAAAAACACCAAATCAGACTTTTTTCAAACCACAAATCAAAACGAAACCTCCGCACTCCCATCACTCAAAAGAACAACTCCAACGACAAATCCACTAAAATCGTAAAACTCGCCGTTCCATTTATGAACAATTCGCTGCATTCCGCATTCCTACCTTACCACTATCGATCTTTTCTGGATATTTCAAGGTTTATTCCACAGTCCGAGCTAGCGGAGGCATTTCAATGGCGACCTGAGAGATTTCTCCAATACAACAAACTGATTTTTCTGGCACGCGCCGAAATATGCCGGTCAGGCGCTACGATTCTCTATTCAATTATCTTGATAATCGCGCTCCAATATTCCGCAAACGGGACTTCTTACGCCATTATCACCAGCGGTCGAACGTTGAATCCACCTTCTCTATGATGAAGCGCAAGTTCGGAGATTCGCTTCGTAGCAAGACGGATACCGCGATGGTTAATGAGTCGCTTTGCAAGATTTTATGTCACAATCTCGTAGTTCTGATTCACGAGATGCACGAGCTTGGAATCGATCCAACGTTTTGGGAGTGATGGACAGTTCGTATTGACTTTATGAACAATGCGGTTCGCTCCATAATTGCGGTATGTGTCTTCACATGCCTTGTTTCCGCCCAGCCAAATCAAACTTCCAAGAATAAACAGCCCTGCGCCCAACCAAAAGAATCCGTCACGGTTGTGGTTGAAAAACAAGAAATACCCGCTGAGCAAGCAGAAAGCAAACCCCAAACTGAACCTCCACATTGGTACACATCCCTCAAAGGGCCCGAATGGTGGTTGTTCATCGCCGCTGTTTTCACTCTTGGTGCGGTTATCTACCAAGCTAAGGAAACTGCCCAGGCCACCCAAGCGATGCGAGATGGAGTGGTGATGCAATCTGAGAGCTTGCGACCACGACTGACGATTGGCGGCGCAGAAAGCCCTTTCAGTGACATGGTTGAGGAAAAAGGTCATAATTGACGGTAAATTTCTCAACACCGGGGGAACTCCCGCCTACGAAGTGCAGGCGGAGACGTGGTTGGAATTCTTGGCAATCCCGTTTCCTTCTTTCACTCCGAAGGCTGTCCATCACGCCGGGGGCAAAGTAACAGTTCATCCGCAACAACCTTCGCTCTTTAGAATCCCTTTTAACAGGTCTCTTACTAAAGACGAGATCGCTGATCTTAAATCCGTCCAGGCTACTCTTTATTTGCGGGTACGTCTGACATATGGAGCTTTCGGAAAACCGAAATATTCGGATTACACTTTTCAGATCACTCCCACCACTTTGAACATTGAAACCAATGATTCCAACTAAAATTGAGGCACATACGATCTGCCCAAAAATTCCCATCCCTGCCCAAAAATTGCTCACCGGGAGAGGCTTTCTGGGCAAAGCCAAGCTGCTCTGGTCAGTTCCTTGTATTCGAGATTGTCAAAGGACTCAGAGGTCGTGCGGTGTTAAGCCTGTTTTCTTAGCGATGCGGGCCAGTATTGCGGGGCCAAGTTCTTCGCCTTCATGGAAGGCCCAAGTGTAGTCTGGCCATCCGATTCGACGAAGTTTTTTATGCGATCCGCTTTTTTCAGATGCGACGTACCAGCCGATTCGGAGGAGAGCCTTGCACACACGGTTGGCTTTGGTGCTTGGCCAGTTGCTCACGCAATTACGCGGACGAGATTAATCGCTTGCGGAGGTTCTTCTTTGCTGTCCTCCACTTGGTCCGCTACAACGCGCAGAGCAATAGCGTATGCCTTCGTTAAGGCTTCAATCTGTTCTTTGCCGTATGCGATAGCTCCGGGTATTTCTGGGATTTCTGCTATCCAACGACCATCTTTTTCGCGCTCGAATTCAACACTAAATTCCACGTTTCGCGGCCTCGTAGCTTGCGGCGGTTTTTTACCTGTAATCACAGCTATAAAGATGCACCAGCGTACGGGGAGGGTGCACGTAACCGAAGTCACATGCCACGCAGAAGAATACACGACTTTTGCGTGTATTAGTCAAGCGGCTGTTAATTCTTTGTATTCAAGGTTTTCTGAGCGAATGAGTTTGAGCATGGTGTCCCGAAACAGGAAAGGGTTTTTACGGTTATTGAAACGCCAAGTCATTTCGTCAAGGTACGCGGCAAGATGCTTCGCAGAAACCCGATGCCACGAGCCGATGATGCCCCGCTTAAGCAAAGAAAATGCGGACTCCACAGTATTGGCGTGAATATCGCCGTTAACGTAATGACGCCGCCTGTGCTCGATAGTCTTGTGCTTGTCGGCTGGCATCCCGGCCTTGTGCATTGCAAACGGGTAACTCGAAAATTCGTCTGTGACCATCACTTCGACATCTGTGCTGATGTTCTCTCTGATGTAGGGGGCCAGCGTGCCGGACTTCGCATCCTCGGCGTGGAAGAACCGGAGATCGCCGCCGCGCTGTCTGATACCAATTACGACTTCTTTGTTATCCCGTCCAGCTTGAACCCGCGACCTTTGATCGGACCTCCAACATAGGTTTCGTCTGTTTCGACAATCCCGGTCAGTTTCGGCATAGGTTGCGCTTCGACCATGGCGTGCCGAATGCGGTGACAGAGATACCACGCCGTCTTGTAGCTCCGCGCAACATGCGCTTGGGTTGGTTGGCAGAAACACCTTTACGACTCTCGCATATGATGTAAGTCGCGTAGAACCATTTCGTGAGCGGCAAATGAGTATCGTGAAATGTAGTCCCGGCAAGTGCGGAGAACTGGTAGCGGCATGAATCACAGTCGTAGATGTGGCGAGCTTTTACCTGCGAGATCTTCACGCCCTTGCACTCCGGGCACTGCACGCCATCAGGCCAGCGCGATTGGGCAATGTATTCGCAGCATTGATCGTCAGTGCCGTAGCGATGTATCGCAGAAAGCAAATCAACCGCACCACGTATTTCTTTCATAGGATCACCGTGCAAAAGAAACCATCATCGAAACCCGCGGGCGAGATGACAACCGAGGAAGTAGCAGCCGCAGTGTTCCATCCGAAGGTGCTACGGCACGCGAAACGGCACGTTAAGCGGTTGAACGCTGGCCGGAAAATTGGGAAGGCATTAAAGTGAAACGCCATGGGAGGAGATTAACGAAATCGTTATCTTGAGTCAGGTAGATAATCTTGCCCATATCAGATTTGCATGCTGCGACTTGCCCAGAGCGAAACCGAGGGGGGCTCCGCCCGAATGGCTAGTGACCCACTCGAATCAAAACGGGAATTCGGTGCGCGGTCGGCCAGCGAATAATCACATTCATAAAAGTGGACGTCAGGCCCAAGTCAAAGCCCCCGCCCTGTCGATCCAGAAACCGGACAGACGAGGACGGGCACCCCGAGGATCATCGGGGATGGTATTTAAAGGCGTCGGGTGTTTTGGTCGGCAGGTCTGAGATCTTTCCGCGCACGATCCAGTACCACTCGCCGTCATCGGACTCGTCCACGGTTTGATCGGCGCGAAGGGAGTGGGTAGCGCTGACGTATTGAGACAAAATGAGGACGGCGTCACTATTGGTGGGCAGATCGTCGAGGTCAAACAGTTCGAAGCCGGGGAAAGGACGGTAATCGCCCAGGAGTTTGTTTAGATTTTCGAGCGCTCCGTTGATGAATTTAAGCTTGAACTTGTTGAGAGCGTCATTGGGTTTTTTCCTGGAGAGTTCGGAGATTTCGGCGAGGAATGAATGGAGTTGCTGCTCCAGTTTTTCGAATTGCCAAACATCTTCCTTGCTGTTCATGGGTGCTCCTGATTGGTTGTGGCCGCGGGCGATGGTTTCGGCCACGCGGACGGTAGTGCCGGGTAGCGGCAGCTCGTTGGGTTTTTGGTTGAAGTTTCTTCGTGTTGCGAAGAAAACCTCTTCCCAGGATGACAGCCATGGTTATGGCTCAGCCCGGGCAGAGCCGGATGAACTCGACATATTTCTTCTTGAGCACATCCAGCGGGTCGCGTTGTTTGGACTCATAAAGATTGACGATCTGTTCCAGATCATGGTCGTCGAGGATGAGAATGCAACGGCGCTGGCCGGACCAAAGGTCAATGGTATTCCGGAAAACGGCTGGAAGGGGCATGCGGCGGGTCAGGATGACGCCGAAGCGGCCGAATTCAGAAGTCAGATAACGGTTGAGCTGATTGATATGCTGGCCGCTGAGTTCGGTGACGTTCTTCATCTCCATAACGATCTGACGGCAGTCGTACTTGTGGAACAAATCGTCGAGGAAGGGGTGGGAGCGGTTGTTGTAAAAGACGAGGTCGCGAATGAGCGCGCCGGACTCAGTGCGCGACTGGGACTTGGCGAAGTCGAGCTGGGGATAGAATGCGGAGGCGAGGAGCCGGACAAGTTCGCGCTCGTACTTTATGTCGCTCCCTTCTTCCATGCCGCGAGGCAGAGTTTTGATGACCTGCAAGCTGACTTTGGCGGAGGCGAGGGGGATCTGACCGAAGAGTGGGTCATTCTGGCAGGTAGCAGAGGTACGTTCTTTGGCCGCGACATAGGCCTGAACGGCGCCGTAGTGCTGGCGGTTGTAGGTCAGGACGGCGACGCGCGATTGGCTTTCGCTCGAGGGCTTCTCGCCGGGAAAGTATTCGGCGAGGTATTCGCCGAAATCAAGCCAGGGCCGGAAGCGGAGCCAGCGCTTGGGGACCAGGATGACGGGCTGCCTGGTCTCCGGGTTGAGGGGCAAGGTGATACCCGATTCTTTGGTTAATTTGTTTTCTTTATAGCTGTAGAGTGCCGAGATGGTGGCGGATTGGGTGGGAATGGCGTGGGTGTGGCATTGCTGAATGGTGTAGTCGATAAGGAATGACTTGAGAAGATTGCAGGCGATGTCACTGATGCGGTCTCGGGCGATGCTATCGACAAAGAATTGAATTTCCTCGAAGTGAATGAAGCCGCGCCGGTCGTAGTCGGGGATGGTGCGGAAGAGGTCGAGGATTTGCCCGGCGAGAGCCTTGCCAATGCGGCGGCCGACGCGGATATGGGAATGGCCAAAGCCGACTTCGTCGCACTCGCTTAGGGCGATGAGGATTGAAACTGCCTCGGAATGCTTACCTTGCTTTTCAAGGTAACCGAGATGATTGAAGGAGTTGACCATGGCGGTGTGCAGGGCATTGTCCTGCTGCGATGGGGAGTGCCAGAGCAAAAAGGGATCGAGGTAGAGAGGGATGTCTTCGTCAAGAAAAGGGATGGCGAAGTCGGCCTGCGCCTGAGTGATGAGGACGCCGTAGTGGTCGGTCAGTCTGGGGCGGACCAGAGACATCCGGGCAATTGTAAGACTATTGGGAGCGTAGAAATGGAATGGTTATTTCTGTTCGCGGGGCGGTTCCGGCTGAGTTGGTCAGAACTCGAAGTAGCCGCCGGTGCCGGTGGCACGGGCGCCCTCATCGGGCGCACTGCCGGCTGCGGGCAGCATGCCCATGAAGCCGCGCAGGCTCTCCCAGGCGGCCTGGTTCAGGGCTGGGCCTGCGCCCACCAGCTCGCGGATCATCTGCCAAGCGGCGACGTTGAGCGCGCCTTCGGGCGGTGGTCCCATGGCGAGCGACACGGAACACTGCGGACAGAAGCAGATGCGTTGCGCCGAGGATTTCTGCCGCGGCCGCACGCCTACAGTCTGCGCGAACATGTACACGGCCACGGATTTTTGTCCGGATTGAATTTCGCAGTTGCAGCGCAGGCAGTATAGGTTCTCCACGCGTCCCCCTTGGGCGGAAACAGGATTCAGATTGGTAAGAAAATAGTGGAGCGCTTTCGCGCGCGCTACAAGTGTGTAAAAGGATGCGCGCGCGCCCACGCCTGTGGGAAACTTGTTGGCCGGTGGTGTTTGCCGATCCGTGAAAGCAATGGGACAATAGAACTATATGCAAAGATTCTTTACCCCACTCACCCTATTGGCCGCCGGAGGTTTGCTGCTCGCGAGCGCGCAAGCGCAGCAGACTCCCGCGACGAAATCCACCACGGCGCCCGCGGCCAAAACCAGCACGACGACGCATCATGCGGCAACCGCGAAGCCGCCGTTGGCTCTGACCACGGCGAAAGCCAAGCTTAGTTATGCGCTGGGCATGAATATTGGCGCAGGGTTGAAGAGCCAGTCACTTGAAATCGATCCTGAAGTGCTGGCGCGCGGGCTGAAGGATATGTACAGCGGCGGCAAGACGCAACTCACCGACGCGCAGGTGAAGGATGTGTTGACGCAGGCGCAGAATGAGATGCGCCAGAAACAACAGGCCAAGATGCAGGAAGAAGGAGCGGCGAACAAGACGGCGGGTGAGGCGTTTCTGGCGGCAAACAAGAGCAAAGAGGGAGTGGTGACGCTGCCCAGCGGATTGCAATACAAGATTTTGACAGCGGGCACGGGAGCAAAGCCGTTGCCAACCGACTCGGTGGTGTGCAACTACCGCGGCACGACGGTGAACGGCACGGAATTTGACAGCTCCTACAAGCGCGGGCAACCGGTGACGTTTGCGGTGAATGGCGTGATCAAAGGCTGGCAGGAAGCGTTGCCGCTGATGCCGGTGGGATCGAAGTGGCAGTTGGTGGTGCCGGCGAATCTGGCTTACGGGGAGCACGCGATGAGTCCGGAGCTGGGTCCGGATTCGACGCTGATTTTTGAAGTGGAGCTGCTGTCGATTAAGGAAAAGACTCCGGCGGCAAGCGCACCGGCGGCGGGCGCAACGGATACTCCGAACACTACGCCAGCAAGTCCTGACAAGAAGTAGGCGAGGGTTGCAGTTCGCGTGGAACCACAGTTTGCTCTAGGCAGGGCCCTCCTGCCTGGGGCACTCTGTGGAGTATGGATCAGGCCCGCGAGAAATTCTTCCAGCTATCTCAGCTCCACAAATTGCGGCGATGCGAGCAAGTGGCTGCTGTCTGCTACCGGATGGGCGAGTGCGGCGTGGAGTTCCTGCTGGTACAGACGCGCGGCGGGCGATGGACCTTTCCGAAAGGCAGCACCGAGCCGGGGCTGACCCCTGCCCAGGCGGCGGCGATGGAGGCCTTCGAAGAGGCGGGGGTGCATGGCCGCATCGAGGAAGCGTCATTCACGCGCTATGCCTGCGGGACGCGCCACATTCATGCCCATCTATGTGAAGTGGCAGGGATGGAGACGCCGCAGGAGTTTGGGCGCGAGCCGACGTGGTTCTCCGCGGGGAAGGCGAAGCGACAACTGCGCCAAGGACGGCGGGATGAGGATGCGGCGGCGATTGCCACCGTAATCGATGAGGCGGTGCGGCGGGTACAGGAGCAGCGGAGAGCGGAGCGAAGCTCGGGCGGCTTAAAGAGAGACCCGTTGCGGACGGTGCGATTTGAAGCGGGAGCGCAGATTTGGAGGCGGCCGGCGGTGCAGGCAGTGGGGCGTCCGGCGCTGCGCGGGGCGAAGATACTGCAGTTGAGTGCGCCCCGGGAGATGGATGGAGCCAAGAGGCGGATACCGTAGGGCGGCAGGAATCGGAGAAAAATTCTGCGCTGGATGCGAGCGTGGAATCCCCCCTAAGGTCGCAAAGTACGGGGCGTCAGGATGGGCTCCCGGCATGCGAGGATCAAAAAGCCTCGCCCTGTCGCAAAAAACGCGACAAGAAGGGGCAGCCTGACGCCTTTAAATGCTAATAGCCAGCATTTTCGAGGCGGACTTTGCCGCGGAACATGCGGTAGATGAAGACGAAGTAGGCGATGGCGACCACGGCGGACAAGGACCACCAGACCAGGCCGACGGCGAGGCCGTGATGTCCGGCGGCGGAGTTGTAGATGGTGAGGCTGTAGGCGGGATCGGTGCTGGCGGGCAGAATCACCGGGTAGAGCGCAAAGACGGCGCCGACCAGCATGACGGTGATGTAGAGGCTCGAGGCGACGAAGGCGAGTTTCTGTTTGCCGGCACGAGTCCAGAAGAAAATGAGTGTGAGGGTAGTGATTACCAGTATGGGGATCAGCAGGCCGATGGGATATTGGCGGTAGTTGTCTATGACTTGCGGGCGGACGAAGCAGGTGGCAGCCAGACTGACGAGAGTTAAGAGAAGTTGCGCGGGCCAGAGAGCGAGGACAATGGCGCGGGCGCGGGCGGCGAGGTGGCCTTCAGTTTTGGTAACGATGTAGAGGGCACCGTGGATGGTGAGGGTGACGAGCGCAACCACTCCGGCCATGACGGTGTACCAGTCGAGGATGCCATTGTCGGTGCCGACGCGGAAGTTGGTCCAGAGAGGCTCGAAGAAGTAGCCGTCGGAACCGAGTGGAACGCCGCGGATAACGTTGCCGAGCGCGGCACCGAAGAAGATGGCGAGGAGCGCGCTGGCGGCGAAGAAGACGGCGTCGAAGAACGATTGCCAGACCGGATTGTCGATGTGGGTGCGAAATTCGATGCCGATGGCGCGCAACATGAGCAGCCAGAGCACCATCATGAGGGGAAGATAGAAGCCGCTGAAGCCGGAGGCGTAGAGCTGGGGGAAGGCGAAATAGAGGGTGCCACCGGTGGCGAGGAGCCAGACTTCGTTGCCGTCCCAGACAGGGCCGATGGCGCGAAGGATGGTGCGGCGCTCGTCGCCGGTGCGGGCGGCGAAAAGATAGATGATGCCGGCACCGAGGTCGAAGCCGTCGAGGACGACGTAGGCGGCCAGCATGACAGAGACGATCATGAACCAGAGAGTCGGCATAGAGTTTCAACGGTTGCGCGGTGAGAATGTCTCGCCGTGAGCCCCCATGGCGCCCTTGCGGGGCGTCGATCGGTGATTAACTTACCCCCGTGATTAACTTACCCCGGGCTTACGCCCTGGGCTATAGTGTTGCGCCGCTGCGCGGCTGCTTCAACATCAGTCTATGCGCCAAAGTATCTTGTACACGTCATACCGGTGCTGAATCTGGTGAGATCCTTGGGGCCCGACGGCCCTCAGGATGACATGGGCATTAAGATACTTCTTGAGGTACTTCACCCCGAAATCCCCGCCCTGGCGCAAAAAGCGCGACAAGAACGGGGCATCCCCGGCAAAGCGGTTAGTGACCAACGATGACCTCCGCGGCGGGGCCATGATCGATCTCGCGATAGACCAAGAGTAAGCCTAAAATTCCCAATAAAAGATACATGCCCATGAAGCCGAGCAGGGTGAACATGGCGTTGCCGGCGGAGACATTTTTTGAATAGCCGGCGGCGGTGCGCATGAGGCCATAGACCAGCCAAGGCTGGCGTCCGAGTTCGGCGGTCATCCAGCCAGCGGTGTTGGCGATGTAAGGAAATGGCAGGCTGAGCAAGAGGATCCAGAGCATCCAGCGGGAGTGGTAGAGTTGGCCCCGCCAGAGTAAGAAGACGGAGACGACCATGATGGCAATGAAGACGGTGCCGAGGCCGACCATGATGTGGTAGCTGAAGTAGAGCAGCGGAATGTTGTCGGGCCACTGGCCGGGCGGAAAGGCGTCGAGACCTTTTACCTCGGCCTTCCAGCGGCGGTAGGTGAGAAAGCTGAGCATGTTGGGAATGACGACGGGGTTGTCAATTCTGCGATTGGGCACGTCGGGCTGGCCAATGAGGACGAGGGGTGCGCCGGGCTGGCCGTGGAATAGCGATTCCATGGCGGCGAGTGTGACCGGCTGGTGGAGGGCGATCATGCGTCCCTGACCGTCGCCGGTGGGAAATAATTGCAGGATGGTGAAGACGCAGCCGGCGAGGACTCCGACTTTGACGAATTTTTTGGCGTGATCGGGGTACTTACCCCAGAGCAGATAGAATGCGCCGATGGAAGCCATGACGAAGGCGCCGGTGATGCCGGCGCCGCTCATGTTGTGAGCGTATTGCCACCATGCCCAGGGATTGAACACCAGCTGCCAGAAACTGGTGAGCTGGGCGGAGCCGTCGGGAGCGAAGGAATAGCCGACGGGATGCTGCATCCAGGCGTCGGTGGCGATGATGAAAAATCCCGAGAGCCAGGAGCCGAGGAAGACCGCGACGGCCGACCACCAATGAGCGCGCGGGCTGAGACGTTTTTCGCCGAAGAGAAAAAGGCCGAGGAAAGCGGACTCGAGGAAGAAGGCGAACATGCCTTCCATGGCGAGGGTCTGGCCGATGACGCCGCCGGCGAAGCGGGAGAAGATTGCCCAATTGGTGCCGAACTGGAATTCCATGGGAATGCCGGTGACCACGCCGAGCACGAAGTTAATACCGAAGATGCGAGCCCAGAAGCGCGCCGCCTGATTGTAGATTTCGGATTGATCGTTACGGCGGAGTGCGAGCGTTTTCAAGACGACGATGAGCGGGGCGATGCCCATGGTGAACTGCGGAAATAGATAATGAAACGTCACCGTGAAGGCGAAGTGGAGGCGGTGAACGAGGAGAGCGCTGTCCATACTGTCAGGGACATTATCGGCGAAATGGGGGGAAAGTTCATGTGATTTGCGTCACAACGGGTTGGGCTGTTCGATATTCGAGAGCTCGGTTTGGCCCGTCGGACGGCGATGAAGAATCTTCCTCTGGGGACGGACGTGGAATCCCACCCTAACGTCGCAAAGAACGCGCCGTTAGGAGTGATTGGATAAGAACGAAGGCTCGATCGACCCGGTAGTCTTGGTTTGAGGACTAAGGCTTCTGGGGAGGAAGGAGCCTTCGCATGATGATTATAGGATGTGATTTCCATCCCAGCTGGCAACAAGTGAGCTGGCTGGACAGCGAGACCGGGGAAACGGGCGAGCGGAAACTGGTGCATGCCAACGGTGACGCCAAAGTGTTTTACCAGCAACTGGCGGCGCCGGTGCTGATTGGTATGGAAGCCACGGGGAACAGTCAATGGTTCGTCGAACTGGTGGAGGACTTGGGGCACGAGATCTGGATCGGAGATGCAGCGCAGATCCGAGCCAGTTATGTGCGCAAGCAGAAGACGGACAAGCGGGACGCAGCGCATATTCTGAAGCTGGTGGTGGAAGGGCGGTTCCCGAAGTTGTGGACCCCGGATCGGGAGCAGCGCGATCTGCGGCAGCTGGTGCTGCATCGGCACAAGCTGGTGGAGATCCGCAGCCGAGTCAAAAACGAACTGCAACACCTTTCCATGAATAAGGGGATGCAGAAGAAGCGCACGCTGTGGAGCCAGGCGGGACAGAAGATGCTGCGTGAGCTTCCGTTGAAACCCTGGGCGGCGTGCTGGCGGGAAGATTTGCTGGGATTGCTGGGGATGTTGAACCAGCAGGTGGGCACGCTGGACGCGGCGGTGCAGAAAGCCGCCGAGGAACACCCGCAGGCCAAGCTGCTGATGACGCAACCGGGTGTCGGTCCGAACACGGCGCTGGCGTTTGTGTTGACCATCGGTGAGGTGAGCCGATTCCAGAGAGGCAAGCAGGTGGCAGTTACCTGGGGCTGATACCGCGCGAAGAAAGTTCGGGCGGACGGCAGAAGCTGGGCGCGATCAGCAAGCAAGGCAACTGCATGCTGCGTTCGTTGCTGGTGGAAGCGGCGCAGAATGCGGTGCGCTTCGATCCTGGATTTCGCAAGCAGTATCTACATCGCTGTCATCAGAAGCCGAAAGGAGTGGCCAAGGTGGCGGCGGCGCGCAAGTTAGCGGTACGACTCTACTGGATGCTACGCACCGAAAAACCGTATCCAGAAATCGTTCGCATCGAGAGCAGCCCGCGGGTGGCCCTGGTCGGCGCAAGCTAGACCGCAGGATTGATTGGGCGCTCTCGCATCCCGTAGAGACGGGATGTTCGCATAGAAGAATCATGGTCGAGGTTTAGGCCGTATCGATGGTTGGTGGAACGATCTTCGCGAGAAGATCCACCACCGATGGGTGATTCAGCGTGAGATTTCCAGAGCCTTGGTCCTCAACCCTTCTCTGGTACGACGAAACCGGCGGTGCTTCCGCACCGCCCAGCATAACTATGCCTTGACAGAACCTTCGTTCTTATCGAGGGGTACCCCCCTTTCGTTTGGGGGATCAAAAAAATCCCCACCACTTCGGACGGGGCAACCCGGATTGGCAACGGACAGTTTAGCTGCGGGTGCGGCGGTAGTCGAGGTGGGAGCGGCGGATCTCTCGGCGGCGGCCGGCATCTTCGTAGCGGCGTTTTTGTTCGTCGGTCTCGGGCACGACCGGCGGGGCGGGGAGACGATGGCCGTCTTTGTCAACGGCGACGAAGGTCAGGTAGGCGGAGCTGACGTGGCGGGAGTGGTCGGTGACGTAGTTCTCGACCCAGGCTTTGACCCCGACTTCCATGGAAGTGTGAAAGACGCGATTGACGGAAGCGCGGAGGATGACGAGATCGCCGACGCGGACGGGGACGAGAAAATCCATGTGATCGATGGAAGCTGTAACCACATAGTTGCGGCAGTGGCGATGGGCGGCGAGGGCGCCTGCGAGGTCGATCCAGTGCATGAGGCGTCCGCCCAGAAGATTGTTGAGCAGATTGGCATCGTTGGGAAGAACGATTTCGTTCATCTCAGATTGCGAGGCGCTGACGGGGCGGGGAGTGAGATCGCGAGTCGGGCTCATGGGGTTGGAGCGGAGGGCGAGGATCTCCGCTGTAAATAGGATTCTATATAGCACTCTGCCATTCTTTGAATGCGTGGGTCGGGGTGGGCGGCGAGCCAGTGGCCGGCGGGGACGTCATACTGCAGTTTGCCATGGACGGTGGGGCGATGGCCGAGTTCGAAGACGAAGCATAATTCAAGTTGCGAGCCGCGGTCGCGGGCGATGGAGAAGCGGACGGCGTCGGCGGGGCGATCCGCCGGCAAGTGAGCGCAGGTTGCGGCATAGCCGAGGTTGCAATGGTCCGCGAGATGTTGGGCAGGCGGCTGTGAGCCTTGGTGGCCGGGAGCGTGACATTGGCCGGACCATCCGGCGCCGAGAGGAAGACGCGAGGGATGGAGCCATGCGGCGTCTTCGGATTTGTGCGTGGGCATGAAATAGGGACAGGCCAAAGGGTGCTCTCCTTGGAAGTCACATTGTACTGAGGGAGCGGGAGCGATGCCAATTTTGAGCGAGGAGATTTTAACCACCGAGGACACAGAGGAACGAGTCGCATGGGTTGTAGTAACCTTCTGGGCAGGCGGCAGACTAGGAAAATCATTGAGGACACATGGATCGCATTGCAATGCTGAACGAAATCCTGACGCAGAATCCGGGCGATGCGTTTGCGCGCTACGGGCTGGCGATGGAGTATTCGAAGTCCGGAGAGGTTGAACGAGCGATGGAGGAGTTTGGCAAGCTGCTGGCGGCGAATCCGGATTATAGCGCGGGATATTTTATGGCGGCGCAGACGCTGGTGAAGGCGGAGCGGGTGGATGAAGCCAGGAAAATGCTGATGGATGGGATTGAGGCGGCGGGAAGAACCGGCAATGGACATGCGCAGTCGGAGATGCAGGGGATGCTCGCAGAGTTGGGGTAATGGGGTGGGTGTGGCCTGGAGACGTTCCTGCGGCTCGCTTCGCTTGGTGAGATCCTTGGCTGCGCTCAGCATGACATGGGCCCCTGGGATTATTTTGCGGGCTTGACCATGCGCATCATGAACCACTCCACCAGCCCGGGGAAAAGCTGGTAGAGCTTGATGACCGGGTGCATCGTCCAGGGGACGATAACTTCACGCTTTTTCTTTTTGTAACCTTGGAATACAGCCTGGGCGACGCGACCGGCGGTGATGCCACGGACCGAACTGGGGCGCACCTGCTGCGGATCTTTTCCGCGCAGGACATTGGCGCTGAAATCGGTGCGGACATAGCCGGGGGAGACGGTCATGACATGAATATTTGCGCTCGCTAACTCGACGCGTGCGGCTTTGCTAACGGCATTGAGAGCAAATTTGGTGGCGCTGTAGATGGCATGGAAGGGCAAAGGAATGTGGCCGGCGACACTGGAAATGTTGATGATGCTGCCGGAGTTTTGTTTCCACATGACGGGGATGACGGCCTGCATGGCGGCGAGCGCACCGAAGAAATTAGTGTCGAAGGTATCGCGGCAAAGGGCCATATCGACCTGGGCGACGGAGTCGAGGATGCCGTGGCCGGCATTGTTGATCCAGATGTCGATGCGACCGAAGTGTTGCGTGGTGAGAGCGACCACATTGTCAATTTGAGCACGCTGGCGAACATCGCAGGCGAGAGCCAGGGTATTTTCCGGATGGCCGATACGGGCGCGAGCAGCTTCGGCGCGGGCGAGATCCCGGGAGAGCAGGACGATGCTGGCGCCGTGGGCGACGAAGAGCTGGGCGATGGCTTCTCCGATGCCCATGGAGGCGCCGGTGATAACGACAATATTTCCGGATAGTTCTGAGGCCATGTCGAGCTTGTAAACCGCAGCGAGGAACAAGTCAAGCGGCGTACAATTTGGGGGCGCGACGCGTCACGCTTTAATGCCGGAGGCCGAGTGAGTCTTCTTCCGCTATTTCCCCTGGATGTGGTTCTGCTGCCGGGAACTTCCCTGCCCTTGCACATTTTTGAGCCACGCTACCGCGAGATGACAGCGGAGTGCGTGGCGCAGGAGAAGCCATTCGGGGTGGTGCGGGTGAAGGAAGAAGGCATTTCGGAAATTGGCTGCACGGCGGAGATTGTCACGGTGGCAAAGGAATATCCGGACGGACGCAGCGACATTCTAACTCGCGGCGGCCAGCGCTTTGAGATTATGCAGGTCAGTCAGGAGCGGTCGTTTCTGCAGGCGGAGGTTTTTTATTTGACTGACGAGCCGGGAGAGGCTACGGCGGCAGAAATCGCGCAGGCGGTGAAGCTGCATGGCGAACTGATGGCGCTGGCCGGGGCAAAGCCGCAAGAGATGGCGACGACGGAGCAGCTTTCGTTTCGGCTGGCCGGTCCGCTGCCACTGGATCTGGATTTTAAGCAGACCTTGCTGGCGATGAAATCGGAGGGGGAAAGATTGCGGGCGGTGATTGCATATTTCGAGACCATTCTTCCCAGCATCCAGCGGAATTTGCAGGTGCGAAAGAAAGCCGGCGGGAACGGGCATGTGATGTGAGGGACCTTCTGGCGGGTGGAGTAATTACGAAAGAAGAATGGCTTTGGAAAGGCGAAGGCGTGCGATGAGGCGGCCGAGCTGGGCTCGGCTGGAGAGCCGAGGGCGGCTGTCCCTACGGGATGAGATGCGTTGGAAAATTCGCGGGCGGGGCGGCCGCGCACCTAGCGGTCAGCGTATAATCAGCGCAAGGTAGCTGCTCTTCCTGGAGTCTTCTGTCATGAGTGTTCCTCAAACTCTCGGCGACCTGCGCCGAAGTTCCTTCTCTGAGCCGCGTCTGCGCACCCGGCACGTAAAAGATGAGTTGCGTGACAACCTGATGGCGAGACTGCGGCAGGATGGCCCGATTTTTCCCGGCATCGTGGGCTACGACGATACGGTGGTGCCGCAGAGTCATTAACGCGGTTCTTTCGCGGCATAATTTCATTCTGCTGGGATTGCGCGGGCAGGCAAAGAGCCGCATGCTGCGGGCTCTGACCACGCTGCTCGATCCGCAGATGCCGTATGTAGCGGGATGCGAAATTCACGACAATCCTTATGCGCCGATTTGCCGGCGCTGCCGCGACTTAATCGCGGAGCAGGGCGATGCCACGCCGATCGCGTATCTGACCCCAGACGAACGCTATGTGGAAAAGCTGGCGACCCCCGATGTAACCATTGCCGACCTGATTGGCGACATCGATCCGATTAAAGCAGCGCGCGGCGGGCACGAATTGAGCAGCGAGATGACGGTGCACTACGGGCTGCTGCCGCGCGCCAATCGCGGCATCTTTGCCATCAATGAATTGCCGGATCTGGCGGGGAAAATTCAGGTGGGATTGTTCAACATCATGCAGGAAGGCGATGTGCAGATTAAGGGCTACCCGCTCCGCCTGCCGCTGGATGTGGCGCTGGTGTTCAGCGCGAATCCGGAAGACTACACGGCGCGGGGAAAGATTATTACGCCGCTGAAGGACCGCATCGGTTCGGAGATTCGCACGCATTATCCGGCGACGGTCGAGGAAGGCATCGCCATCACGCGCAGGAGGCCTGGACGCAGCGCGACGGACACAAGCTGCACTTGCCGAAATACGTGCGGGAAGTGATCGAGCGCATTGCCTTCATGGCGCGCGAAGATAAGAAAATTGACAAGCGCTCGGGAGTGAGCCAGCGGTTGCCGATCTCCTGCATGGAGAATGTGATATCGAATGCGGAGCGGCGGGCCATCCGGCACGAGGAGAAAGTGGTGGTGCCGCGGATTGGCGATGTGTATGCCGCGCTGCCGGCCATTACCGGGAAACTCGAGTTGGAGTATGAAGGCGAGATGAAAGGCGCCGACTTCGTGGGCCGCGAACTGATCCGCACCGCCATCGCCAAGACTTACGACGAATATTTCAAGGGCGTGGACATGCAGCAGATCGTGCAGTGGTTTGATCTGGGCGGAGAGATTCAGTTGGCGGATACCGCTGGCTGCGCGATGAGGCGATGCCGGCGCTGCGCGGCATTCAGGGCCTGATGGACAAGCTGACCAAAGTGGGGGTGGGACCGAAGGACCATGTGGAAGCGCTAGTTTCGGCAGCGGAATTTGTGCTGGAAGGGTTGCACGCGCATAAACGGATTGGACGCAACGAAGAGCGCGTGTTTACCGCCGGGGAAAAGCAGCCGAAGCGGGGAGAGAGTCCGTTTGAGCGCGAGGAGATGCAGTACCGGCAGAGGAGGACGTTTAACTAGACGCCGTTAGCACTTAGCCTTTGGCCGCTGCTAAACGGCACTGCGAAGGTTCTTGTTGTCCTCGGGAAGACTAGAAGCTGCTTTCATGAAACGCATTCGCTACAGCAAATACGTTCCCGATCCGGCGGGCGAGATGAGCATGGAGGATCTGCTCGGCGCGCTGTCGGATTATCTGCTGCAAAGCGGGTTCGAGAACTACATGTACGATGCCTTTCCGGACGGCGAGCAGACGCTGGACGATCTGCGTCGCGCCATTGAGCAGGCATTGATGCAAGGCGACATGCTCAGCGAGGAGATGCGGGAGCAGTTGCAGCAGATGCAGATGGATGGCACGCTGGAGCAACTGATCGAACAATTGATCGAGCGCATGGAGCAGGAGAACTACATCAGTATTGATCGATCCGCACGATCCTTCGCGGCAGCCGAGCATGGGCGGGCAGGTCGGGGAGGCGCAGCAGCAGGCAAGTTCGAAATCACCGACAAGAGCCTGGACTTTCTGGGATACAAGACGCTGCGCGATCTGATGGGGTCGCTGGGCAAATCGAGCTTTGGCCGCCATGATACGCGCGATATGGCCACCGGCATCGAGACCAGTGGATCCTCGCGAACCTATGAGTTTGGCGACACGCTGAACCTGGACATTACGGCGACGCTGTCGAGCGCCATTCGAGCGCGAGGGCTTGAACCTGCCGTTGAATATCGAGTATTCCGATTTGCAGGTGCATCAGTGCGAGTACCAGTCTTCCTGCGCGACGGTGTTGATGCTGGATTGCTCGCACTCGATGATTCTGTATGGCGAAGACCGCTTCACCCCGGCGAAGAAAGTGGCCATGGCGCTGTCACAGTTGATTCGCACGCAATATCCGGGCGATTCGCTGTCGCTGATTCTGTTTCATGATTCGGCGGAGGAAGTTCCGCTCTCGCAACTGGCGCGGGTGAAGGTGGGGCCATACTACACCAATACGCGCGAAGGGCCTGCGGCTGGCGCAGCGGATTCTGCAGCGGCAGCGCAAGGACATGAAGCAGATCGTCATGATCACCGATGGCAAACCCTCGGCGCTGACCTTGGAAGATGGGCGCATCTACAAGAATGCTTTCGGGCTCGATCCGCTGGTGGTGAGCCAGACGCTCGAAGAAGTTTCGAAGTGCAAACGGGCGGGCGTGATGATCAACACGTTCATGCTGGCGTCCGATTACGGGCTGGTGCAGTTCGTGCAGAAGGTTACAGAGATGTGCCGGGGCAAGGCCTACTTCACGACGCCCGTACACGCTTGGGCAGTATCTGCTGATGGACTACATGTCGAGGAAGACCAAGACCATTCACTGAGCAGCCGCCGTTCTCATAAACGTGGTTCCCTTGCGAACACCGACTGGCCATGCGCCGGCGGAGTTTTCCCGCTGCCCATTTGCTCTGGCACGCGCCCATGCCTAGCCGGCTTTGGGCACGTCGACGGTGGTCCTACCGGCTTTGGTGATCTCCCTCACGGCGCGGTAGGCCTGATCGATGGCGCCGTCGGTGTAGGCGTAGGCGCCCGCGTCGGCGTTGGCGATCGCGATGCGACCGAAGGGCTTGCGGGCGACCTCGCAAGGAGTCTCGCCGCCCTTCGAGCCAGAAATCATCCCACAGCGAGTTGTATTCGTAGGCGTAGCCGTGCGGCCAGCGGTTCACGGTGATGGCCGCAATGTCGCGAGCGGGATCGAATCCGCCGGGACCGAGAGTGCGCGCCAGTTGATCGCGGATGTTGCGCTCCATGGTTTCAAAGGTGGTCGAGAAGAGCTCCATGCGGCCGATGCGATGCTGGTCGCGGGCGGGAAGCCCCGGCTGGCAGGGCGTCTTCATCATGTGAACGACGATCGGATCATCGGGGTTGCGCGGACATTCGTAGCCGCCGATGCTGACGGGCAGATCCGAGATTGAAGCTGGAGTGATAGCAGCCGGGCGCGTAACCGAGCAAGCCCGAGCTTTCTGAAACGCGGTCCAGTTGCGCAGTGCGACGTTGGTATAGAGCAAGCGGAACTTTGGCAGCGGAGGCGAGCGCCTTTTTTTGCGCTGCCGGCAGTTCGTCGCAGATATAGGGGATGACCACATGCCAGCAGGCGAGGATGCAGTGGGCGCGCGCGCACGGTGTAGAGCTTGCCGCCGCGCGCATAGGCGACTTCGACTTCCTTGGCGGAAGCCGAGATCGCCGCGGTGTTTCACCTCGACCACGGTGCTGTTCAAGCGAATGCGAACCGGCGAAGAAGGGTCGATCGAGCCTGGCATAATTGGCACGGGCCAGCACGACATCGGCGGCGGAGTGTCCGGGAATCGCTGCAGGAATCAACTTGCGGACCAGCAAACGCGCGATCGAAGCATTGCCGTCGGGAAAGTGGAAGAAGTATTTCTCCGCTTCTGGCGTTGGGAATGGCATCGCGGTTCATGCCGGGTCCGGGAGCGGGGTCAAGATTCAGGCCGGCGAAGCCGGGATAGCCGAGGCCCCAGGCATCCTGCGCGGACACCGCGTCGATGCCCACGCCGAACCAGGGTTGGGGAGCGGCCTGACAGAGAGAGATCAGTTCGTCCCCAAGGCCAACTGTCAGGGCCAGAAACTTGGCATAACTCATACGCGCCAGGCGCGCTTTTTTTTCGCGGGAGGTCAGTCCCGGAAAATA
The DNA here is from genome assembly GCA_963834075.1 of uncultured Acidobacteriaceae bacterium. Classification (GTDB taxonomy): domain Bacteria; phylum Acidobacteriota; class Terriglobia; order Terriglobales; family Acidobacteriaceae; genus PALSA-270. The sequence continues at coordinate 331,635 of CAWIAH010000001.1, read as the reverse complement.
ATCCGCTTTAGTGTCGAAGAGCTGCTGGTAGGTCGCGCTTGGCTTGGTCGGAAAGTGGCGCCTCCGCGTGAAACTTGTGCCAGCTTTCGGCGCTGCCGCGGAGGACAACATTCAGTGCGTCCGCCAGCCAAAGGGTGAGGGATCAACGACGAGGCGATCCTGGCCGAAAGTCTCTTTGTCGAAGAAAATGTGGGGGCCCAGTCCGAGGGAGCGATAAAGGTCCTGCGAGACGTAGCGCGGATACGAAGAAACGTCGATGCCCAACTGGGCGATTAGGCCCTTGGCAACCGCGCTGTAGGGAGCGGGGCTTTCGATCGAGTAAGTGCCGCCATATCCGAGCAACCTGCGGCCGTTGGTATGGAACTCATTGCGCTTGGCGTGTCCGCCGAAGTCGTCATGATTATCGAGGATGAGGATGCGGGCATTCTGGTCGGCTGGACTTGCGGAAAAAGTGGGCAGCGGCAAGACCGCTGATGCCTCCGCCGACGATGACCAGATCGAAAGTCTCTCCGGTGCGGTTCGGGGTTGCCGGCATGATCCCAGAAAGTACCATCGCGCAGACTGTGTGCGGTCTCGAATGATCCGACGTGACTGCCGCGCAGCCCGGTGAGCGCGGGAGGATAGTATTCGGAGGAACCCTGCGGGACATGCTCCTCTGACTGTGCAGCAAGAAAATCCGCGCCATTTGGCAAGGAGGCGCTGGCAGGGAACGCAGCTGCTCCCAACCCGAGCGCGACACCATTCAGAAAATCACGGCGGGTGATTTTGCGATCAAGGCCTAACTCCCGATCCCGGGAAGGTTTCACTGGCCCTCTTTGATTTCTCTGGCTCTTTGACTTCCTAGGAAGAACCTTCGGCTTGCTTTACCGCGGACTCTGCGCCCTGAAATCCGATCTTACTGTGGGTGCCGTCGCAGAAGGGCTTGTTGACCGAACCGCCGCAGCGACAGAGGGCAAAATTCTGCTTGCCCGTGAGATCGTACTTATTGCCATCGGCATCAGTTAACTCGACGGAACACTGGGAAGCGTCGACAAGATAAGGGCCATTCTTTCTAACTTTGATTTTCAGTTCAGGCATGCAGCCTCCAGGAATTTGGTGTGGCACTTATGAAGATACCACTGAAGGCTAGCGGGTGCAGGGGTGCGCCGCTGGTCGAGGAAGTTTAGGACAAGGGTGGGCAAGCATATTTTCAGAGGTTGATTTTCGGGGACAGGAGTATCCGCGCCACATAGAATCGTTGTTTGGGGCGCGGGGGCGCGGCACGTGAGAGGGGCCGAGGCTGGAAACCGCGAAGCGTTGCTCGCTGGACAGCCGAGTGCGGCTGTCTCTAAACGACTTGTTCAGGCGGCGATGGGTTCGGCGCGTAGCATGCTGCGGTAGAGCTGCAGGTATTCATCCAACATGTGCTTGGTCGTGAAGCGCTGGCGGGCGCGCTGGTAGGCGCGATTGCCGTAGGCGCGGCAGAGGTCGGGATCCTGACGAAGACGGCGGATGAGGTCAGCAAGGCTGGCTTCGTCATTGGTATGGAAGTAGAGGGCGGCGTCGCCCCAAATTTCGCGGTACGAAGGGATATCATTGGCGACGATGGCACAGCGCGACAAAGCAGCTTCGAGGACTGCAGAGACCGAAAGGTTCGTAGCGCGAAGTGGCTGCAAAGATGGAGGCGCGGCTATAGAGGTTCCGCATCTGAGTTTCGTTTTGCGGTCCACGGAGAGCGACGTTCACATCCGCAACCGCCAGTTTGACGTCGGCGCGAATAGGGCTACGGGCGGCCACACCGGGCGCTTCATCGCTGACAATGCAAACCGGCATAGGGTGACTGCGCTGGGTCAAGAGCGAAACTTGCTTGCCCGCATCGAGCAGGCGGCCCACGGCAAGGACGGATTCTTCCTTGGTGACATAGGGGTTGAAGAACAACGGATTGCGGCCAGGATAGATGACCACCTCGCTGGCAGGCCGAAGGTAGGATGCGTGAAGCGCATCGAGCATCCAGGCGCTGGGCGCGACCACAATGCTGGCCTGGGACAGGCCCCAGGTCATGACCTCGCGGTACCAGCGCAGCCAGTGGCCGTCGTCGGGCTCGCGGCCGTGAACAGCCTTCCACCATCCGATCAGGTCGCTGTTGGCGACGACGATGCGCGGGACGGTAACGGGAAGACTGCCGTAGCAGACGTGATTCAGGTGCAAGAGATCGGGATTGACCTCGTGAACCAGAGTGGTCAGATAGGCAGAAGAGTCTTTGAGGTCCCATTCCCCATCCTGCATCCATTCCAGACGGAATGCGGTGGGACGATAATCCAAGCCGGCCAGTGACTCCATCCAGAGAGTCTGTTGCGGCATGGGAATCTCGCCGAGGCTAACCAGGGTGACGCGCACGCCGCGCCCAATAAGGCCGGTGACCAGCTCGCGGGTATGATTCCACACCCCACTCAGGGTGTCAGTCGTAACCAGAATATGCACCAGCAAACCCCAGGAGAAATGGACGGGAAGGCGCGATGGACAAGCCATCTCCGCGTCCAGCGTTGTCCCATTGTAATGGCAGAGCGCGGGTTAGCCAGAAAAAATTCAGATGGGGAAAGTGCGGAAGCGCAAACAATTGCACAGTGGCGAAAGAGCCGGTTCCAGGAGAAAAAGAGTGCGCATGGGGAGGGAGAAGAGGGCCTGCGGGGGGGTGCGAGCGCGGTATTTCAGGGCCGCAAATTTCGGAAGCTGGCTACTCGGAGATGCCCAGCTTGCCACAAATCTCGCGTGCCAACTGATGCACCGAGTGCATACGATGATGGGCTGCGGTCGGCAACTCGGGAGTTTTTAGGGCCATTTCGCAGGAGACGATCAGCGCGGTGGCGGTACCCTTGAGTTCGTTGCGAAGTTCACGCTCCGCAACCTTGCGGGCCAGTTGACTCTCCTTCTGGCGGCGCTGGAGCGCGGCACGCAATTCATTGACCACGCGGTCTTTGCTGTTGATGGCAAAGTTGACATAAACGGCGACAGCGGTGCCGAGGTGTTGCAATAGAGTTGTGCTCTCGTCGGGCTCGATATCGAGTGACGCCTGGTCAATGACGACAGCGGAAAACTCCTGTGCCCGTAACAGGCTGGAGGCCTGACGCAAAGAAGAGATCACTTGGGCAGGCTCGGCGGTAGCCTGATGCAAGGCCTGGGCACAGTCCTGGGCCGCGCGACGATGGCGTAATCAATAGAATCATGGCGTTATGAATTGCACGCCAATCACCAATAATCAGCAATTGAAAATACTGGAGTTAGGACGAGATGTTGCGGCATCGCCGTCCCACGATGGGAAGCGGCGTCCACTTTTGAATTATTGGGTTGAGCACTGATACTCCTTGAGTTTGCGGTAAAGAGTGGTTTTGCCGATGCCAAGCAGACGCGCGGCCATGAGTTTGTCTCCATTGAAATGGGTAATGCGTATTGAGGATGGTCTGCTTTTCCAGTTCGGCCATGGGCAGAATCTTGGTCGGCAGCATCGCCATTTTCTCGGGGGCGCACGGAGCTATGCACGGCACTGGGTAAATCCGCGCCATTGATCACGGGGCCGGTGGTGAGGGCACAAGCCCGCTCCAAACAATTTTCCAGTTCGCGCACATTGCCCGGCCAATCATAGGCGAGCATGGCTTTGAGGGCCTCATCGCTCATCGTCCGTTCCAAGCCGGAGGACATGCCATGCGTTCAAGGAAATAACCCACCAGCAAGGGTATGTCCTGGCGGCGCTCGCGCAGCGGCGGAATCCGCAGACTCAGCACGTTGAGGCGGAAATACAGATCGCGGCGGAATGTTGCCTGGGCTACAGCCTGTTCCAGGTCGCGATTGGTGGCGGCCAGGATGCGCACATTGATGGCAATGCGCTTGGTGCTACCGACCGGGCGAATCTCTTTCTCCTGGATCGCGCGCAAGAGCTTGGCCTGCAGATCCACGGGCAATTCGCCGATCTCGTCGAGAAACAGCGTGCCGCCTTCGGCGATGGCCAGCAGTCCTTCTTTGGCCTGAACGGCTCCGGTGAAGGCGCCTTTGACGTAGCCGAAGAGTTCGCTTTCAATCAGGGTGGGAACCAGCGAACCGCAATCGACGGGAATGAATGGCTTGTCGCGATATGGGCCGGAGAAGTGAATGGAGCGTGCGACCATCTCTTTGCCGGTGCCGCTTTCGCCGAGAATCAATACGGGATGACTGCTCTGCGCCGCTTTGGCGATGATGCGGTAGAGCTTTTCCATCTCCGGGCGCGCGCCCGACGATTCCGCCGAAACCTTGCTTGGATTTGATCTTCTCGCGCAGGAGTGCGGTTCTCGGTTTTCAGTTTCAGGTGAGCCGCCACCCGGTCCAGCAGCAGCTTCAGCTCTTCCATGCTGAAGGGCTTAGTCATGTAGTCGTAGGCGCCATTCTTCATCGCCTGCACGGCCGAGTGCACGGTGCCGTAGCCGGTCACCACGATCACCAGCGCGTCAGGACGGCGTTCGCGGATCTGGCGCAAGGCCTCGAGTCCGCCCGCGCCCGGCACTCAGATCCAGCAGCACGACGTCGATGCTTTGCGCTGTCAAGCTGACGATAGGCGTGTTCGGCGGAATCGGCGACGAGGTGTTGTAATCCGAGCGATTGCGCCACCTCGCGGCAGACTTCGCGGATAGCGCGTTCATCATCGACGATCATGAGGTTCAGAAAATTGGCGCGTTCGATCTGGGCTGAGGTTAAGGCGACGGCAGCGGTAGTCATGTTCAATGACCTCTTTCAAACTTGCGGCTGGATTTGGGATTGCTCGACGCACTGGGCCTGGGGCAGACGGACAGAAATCCGCGTGCCCTGTTTGGGTTCGCTTCGCACTTGTAAACTTCCGTTGGCTTCGGTGACGATGCGTTCGACCGTTGCCATACCCAGGCCAGTGCCCCGGCCTTCGGCCTTGGTGGTGAAAAAAGGCTGGAAGAGATGGGCGCGAGTGGTGGCATCCATGCCGCAGCCCTCGTCGGTGACGGCGAGTTCGATGCAGTCGTCCATCAATTCGGCGGGCATGCCGGCGCAACCGCGGCAATTGCGCGCGGTCACGGTAATGCGGCCACCATCGGGCATGGCATCGCGGGCGTTGAGCAGCAGGTTGAGCACGATTTGCCGCATCGAAGACAAGCTGAGACGCACGCGTGAGGCTTGGGAATCGAAATCGGTGATTAGTTCGATCTGCTCTCCCAACATGCGAAGCAGAAAGCTCCGCATGCCCGAGATCACATCACTCCAGCTATGGGGGCGAGCATCGACCGGGTCACGTTGCGCGATGGAAAGTATTTGCTGAATGAGTCCGGAGCTATGGCCGCAGGCTTTACGAATCTCCTGCACGTAGCCGCGGAGCGGGCTGGCTGAATCGAGGTCACGATTCAGAAGATCGCAGTAGAGCAAGATGCCGGTCAGCAGATTATTGAAATCGTGGGCGACGCCGCCGACGACCCGGCCCAGGATCTCGAAACTTTGGGTCTCGAGGCTTTGAGTTGCGAGGCCTTGCGATTGGGGTGGTGGCGATTCGGGCTTTCCCGGCTGCGAGTCGCGAGAGAGGATTTTCTCCTGAAGCGCTCTTATGTGAGCGCGGTCTATCGGTTCGCTGGCTTCTTTATCGCGGGTTTTCCTCCGCAGGACGTTCAGCACGAAAAACTCGCGCTCGGCCAGGCGATAGATGGCAGAGGTGGCCTGTATGGGTATTTCAATTCCGTCGCAGCGCACGCCGTCGCACTGGTGAGCTGTTGGCTCAGAATTTTGATTGCCCAACGCCGGAACGGACGAAAACAGAAAGAGACTCTCGGGAATAAAGTCGGCCAGGGCGTGTCCCTCGACAGTGGCGGCATCAAAGTGCCCGAAAAAGTTGGCGAATGCCTGGTTGGCGCGAAGGATGCGGCCGCTCTCGAGAATTGCGAGAGCTTCATGACAGGACTCCAGGAGCGCAGTCAAGAGAATGGCGTCTGCGCTTTCTTCAGTTCCGCTTTGGGGTGCCCTATCCTGGGGCAATGGATCGGTTGGCTTTTGATCCTTCGCCCGAATTTGTACTACGGATCCCATCATGCACTCCTTGTTGAAGGTGTGAAGACTAGCGGTATTGCCATCTCCCCAATTGGGAAGACATTCCGGATGAATCTCGCTGCTGAGGTGCTCCCCATTTGGGAAGTGTAGGCGGAATCGGAGCCGGTGCTAAGGCTGTGGGTCACAAGAATCTGTGATGGATGAACAGAATCGGGAAGGGGAGTTGGGGAGACCGAAATGGGAAGGGGTGGGCAAGTCTCGAGAGTCGGCTAAGCTGCGGTTGGCTGGACGGCGCAGGGCGGATGTCCCTACGTGGTTCGGAGTAGGTGCGGGCATTTCGCGGGCGAGGGCGCCCGCGCCGCATATGCTCTGACAGCATTATTCTTCACGCAGCGCGGTCATCGGTTCAATTCGGGTGGCTCTCCAGGCGGGCAAGGCGCAGGCGACGATTCCCACCGCGAGGATGAAACCGGCCATCGCGCCATAAGTCAGCAGATCGGTTCCGGCGACACCAAAGAGGAAGCTGCGCATGAGTCTGGCAGAGGCTGCGGCAGCAAACACGCCAACGACGATTGCGCCGAGAATCAGTTTGCCGCCCTGCCTCAGGACCAGCGACAAAACGTCGGATCGCTGCGCTCCGAGCGCGAGGCGAACGCCGAATTCGCGGGTGCGGCGGGCGGTGAGAAAAGACAAGAGCCCGAAAAGGCCGCTGGAGGCAAGGGAGAGCGCGAGGCCGCCGAAAACGCTCAGCAGCCGGGAAAGAAAGTGTTCTTCGCTGAATTCGACGGCGAGCATTTCATCCGGGGTTTCGACGTTGTTCAAAACCAGATTGCCGTCCAATTTATGGATTGCCGCGAGAACGGCGGGCATGACTTCGTGTGGCTCGACCCGGGTGCGTAGCACGATTCCAAGATTCGGCTGCCAGGGGAACGCCTCGTAGAATTTGGCAATCGGCACGTAAAGCAAAGGGAATGGAGGCCGGTTGTCGGCCACATAACGCATATTGCCCACGACGCCGATGACGGAAAATGGTTCCGTCAGAGTCTTGATAGCGCCGGTGGTAACAGACGACAGGCTTTCCTCGAGCGGATCCTTTCCATGCCAACACTTCGACACGGCCGCCCGGTTCGGGATGACTACTCCGGGCGCGTCTTTTCCATCGGCCTGAGAGAAGTCGCGGCCGCGGAGCAGCGGGACCTGCAAGGTGCGGAAGTAGCCGGGGCTGACCAGAACGATGTCGAGGTTGGAGCAATCGGCGTTGTAGTAGTGAGCGACAGGATTAAATGAATGGCGGTCAAGCAGATTGCCCTGAGTTAGAGCGGCGGATTCCACGCCCGGGACGTGGCTCACCGCGTCAAGGATGGGGCCAAGCATGGCCGCGCCGCGCGCTTTATCGTAACCCTGGCGCGACAGATCAAGCCAGCCGCTTACAACATGATCGGTGGCAAAGCCGAGGCTCACGTGCGCGGCATTGTGCAGCGTTCTGATCAAGAGGCCGGCGCCGGTCAGAAGCACAAATGAAATTGCGATCTGCAGGGAAACCAGAACCGCTTGCACTGGAATTCCTGGCGCCATGCCGCTGCGCACGAGGTTGCGCTCACCCTTCAACCATTCGAGCATCGACGTTTTCGATTCGCCCCAGGTGGAAAAAAGACTGAGGGCGATGGCTATCGAGAACGAAATTACCGCGATGAATACAACGGCGCGCGGGTTTATGGCGGATATTGCGCCACCGGCGACGATGGGCGCGGTCGAAGGCGCGGAGGCCAGCAGAAAACGCGAGGCCCAAAAGGCGAGCACCACGCCGGCGCCGGCCGCGCCTGCCGCAAGCACGAGCGATTCGACCAGTCGCTGGCGAACCAACTGGAGGCGCGCCGCTCCCAGCGCCAGGCGGATGGCGGACTCTTTTTGACGCTGCGCCGCGCGGGCAAAGAGCAATCCGGCCACGTCCACGCAGGCGATCAGCAAAACCAGTGAAGCCGCTCCCAGCAGCAGCCAGGAAAGGTGAATTTCGTCCGGGCCAATATTCCTCTGCGCCGGCTTGAGCAGGCCCCACGGCCGTTGCCAGTCAATGAAGTCTCCTGCCTGGTTGGCGGGTGCCGTTGCGGCGGGCCTTTCGCCGCTCATCCCTTCAAACAGGCGAATCGCCTGACCTGCGCCACGCGCCGCGTCAATGGAGCCGAGCTTCGCCTGCGCCTGGGGAACGGAAACTGCTCCTGCGAGCCGGCCTAGCACGAAGAATCCCGGAAAGGTTTCGCGGTCGACTTGGGTGCCAATCATCTGGGAAGCATCGGCGGCCATCGACAGGGGAATCCAAAGCTCGGGAAGGCGATCGAGGTCTTTGAGTTGGGGCGGGGCAATGCCGATGATCGTATAGGCGCGGCCGTTGATCTGGAGCGACGAGCCCAGCACATTTTGCGCTCCGAGATGCTGGCGCCAGAATCGATCGCTAAGCACAACGACCGGGTTTGCGCCACGGGCGCCGTCATCCGGCGGGAGGATAACGCGGCCTTGTTCGGCACTCACGCCCAGGACTTGAAAGAAGTTTCCGCTAACCAATGTGCCGACAACTTGCCCGGCTTCCGCGTTCTGGGTCGAAAAATAGACAGGAATGTTGCGATAGGCCGCCAGATCCGCGAAGCCCTGCATGGCCTCGCGATACTGCTTGTAGAGCGGGAAAGAAACGGCATCGAGACGGTCGGAGCCTTTCTGCGCAACCGTAGAAATCTGGACCAGCCGCTGCGGATTTTTCCCCGGCAGCGGGCGGAAAAGCACTCCATCCACCAAGGAAAAGACCGCCGCATTCACGCCAATGCCCAGGGCGAGCACGAGGACGAGTGTCGCGGCAAAACCGGGGCTGTTCCGCAATTGGCGGAGGGCATAGCGAAGGTCGTGGAACAGGCTGCCCATGATTTCCTCCTGTGGGGTAAACAGTTTGGTGGCAATTACGGCGCCAGACCGTGCGTGAATGCTAACTCCATGGCGACGCTGGAGAAAGAGCCTTACTGGATGGATTACCAAGCAAGCGGGACTGTCCGCTGCTGGACAGTAGTGTCCGGAAATGGACAGCTGAATGATGAACTCCCGGTCGGGGGACTCTGGCTGCGGAGCTTCGCTCCGCTGGACAGCCGAGGCGGATGTCCCTACGTGGTTCGGAGTAGGTGCGGGCATTTCGCGGGCGAGGGCGCCCGCGCCACATGTGCTTAGTTGGAGGTAGTACCGATGCCCGACGCGCTCCGCAATTGATCAGCGGGCTGCAGAATGACGCCGTCAAACGGCGTGGCTGCAAGCAACTGACGATGCAGCGTGCTCACCCGCCGAAGTGGAACGCCGGCATCCGGACCGCGCGACCAGTTGCGGCCACCATCCAGGCTAACGAAAACCACTCCGGTGGCGGTGCTGGTGGCGAGCAGACGCTTGCCGCCCTCGTCATAGCTAATGGAGCTGATGTTTTTATCGGGAAGACCGCTCATGATGTGCTGCCAGGTTGCGCCGACATCGGAACTCAGGTAAGCGCCCTCGCGAGCGGCAACCAGAATTTGCGCATCGGGAGTGACGGTCACTCCACGAATGGTCAGATAGGAGGGCAGAGACGCTTGCCTCCAACTGGTTCCGGCATCGGCAGACAGCAACACGGCGATGCGGGTCGCGGCAACGACGAGGTCGCCAGTGCCGCGGACGGAAACCAAATCCTGCTTGCCGAGCACGGGACCGCCGCTCCAGCTCTTACCCTGATTAGTACTTCTGAAAAGTCCGGCTGAGGTCGCGGCCAGCCAACGACTCGAAGAGAGGTCTACATCTTCGACGCGGGCATCGAGCACGGAACGCTTTATGGTTTTGGAAGCTACGCTGACCCGTTTGGCGCCGCGCTTGATGGTGTGCAAGACGATGGTTTCATTTACTACGGCATTCGCCGGCCGCCAAAGGCTGGCATTGCGCTCGAGCACAAAAATTCCACGATTGGTGCCGGCCACCAGGGTACCGTTACTCGCCTGTTGCAGGGCAAACACGTCTCGGCCACCCAGGCCTTGGCTGTTTCTGCATCCAGTGACTGCCCGCCATCATGAGAGACGAAAACGCCGCCCCATTCGCGGTCGTTCAATACGCCCACGAAAACCGTGCTGGGATCATTCTTGTCGGCGAGAATCGAGGTAACGTAACGATGGGTATAGCCGTGGTTCGAGGCCAGGAAAGTCTGCGCGCCGTTGTCACTGGCAAGCACTCCCCCGCGATCGGTTGCGAGCAACACCCGACGAGAATTCCGGGGATCAATCAGGACGTCATTGACCACGACTTCAGAACCGGTCATCTGTTTCCAGGTCTTGCCGGCAGTCGCCGGTTCTCCACAGGCCTTCGGTGGTGCCCGCGTAAACCACTGCGGGATTGCCGGGATCCTGCTTGAGCACGCGAGTGCGGCGCGCGGAAAACGGAATGCCCTGCATCTTCTGAAACAGTTCGCCGGCGTTCTGGCTCTTATAAATTCCCGAGCAGGCGCTGGCGAAAACCACTGACGGATTCGACGAATCCACGATGATGGAGAACACGTCGGAGTCCTCGATCATGCCCTTGTTGATGTGCTGCCAAGTGGCGCCGCCATCCTCGGTCCTCCAGGCCAGATGCCAGGTCCCGGCATACACAACATTTGGATTGGGGGATCGACGGCGATCGATTCGATGTTTTTGATCTCGGCCTTACGGAGGAAGAGATGCGCTGCCAGCTGTTGCCGCGTCGAGGCTGCGGTAAACGCCATCGAGCGCGCCTGCGACCAGGACATGCGCGAGTCCGAAGCCGCCATGGCCAAAGCGCGGATGGACTTGCCATGCATGGCGGAGAAGCGCTTGTCCAGCTCTTGCCGCCATCGCGGGAGCGGATAGACATCGCCGGCCTGCTGATTGTCGACGCTCCAGGCGGCGACGAATAGGATCTTCGGATTCTGCGGATCGACTGCAATGTGGTCGAGCACGTAATCGTCGCCCTCGACCCAAATGCGCGAATCGCGACCAGCTATGCCCGCCATCGGTGGAGGAAAACAGCTGACCGGTGCTGGTTCCCAGAAAAATATGATCGGGATTTTGGGGTCGTAACTCAGACTGCGGACATCGCCGCCGTCCGGGCCCAAGACGTCCCACTGGCCGGCCAAGGGCGGGAGAAGCCAAGCTGAGCATGACAACCATCAATCAACCACTTGCGTGATTGTTGAAAATTCATGACCGCAGAATCATTGTTTGACGAAGTCATGGTTTGAGAAATCATGGTTTGAGAAATCATGCGACCCAGGTTCTCCCCAGTCAGCGTTGCGGCCAAAGCAAGCGTGACAGCGCAACCGCAGGCAATCAAGTTACCGAAGGGAAGGAAAAAAATTGGGCCGGTCGAGGTTCAGGGTCTCGACCGGCCCTGAGTTAGCAAATGGCCATTTTGTAGCTATCATTAGCCTTGGCCTTGGGCGCCTTCTTCTTGCCTCGCGGCCTGCGGATGATCGGGCACCGGCTTTACCTTCGATTCATCCACCGGTTGCGTGCCTTCGCCGGAGAATGTAGCCCCGGCGGGAACGACCCAGAATTCGGCCGTCATGGTGCCCGCGCTGCCGGTTCGGGTTTCAATACGAGCTGGCGTCGATGGCCTGCTTGGCTTCGCCGCCCGAGAGATAGGCTTTGGCGTTGACGGCGCGTTCCGCCGCCAGATTCGGCCGCTTCTCGGTCGGCTTCCGCGTTGCCGACGATCACCAGTTTGTTGTCAGCATTTTGCTGCAAGTTCTTGGCAACATCGTCCAAGATCGCCTTGCACTCATTGTCCACGCGCCACGGCTTCCCAATCTTGTCCATCTTGGAGAAATCGCACTCGCTCAGTTTGCTGGCCTGCGGCGGAGGGGGAGGCGGAGCCTCCACAGTCACCGGGTCGAAGCCGAAGCGCTCAGACCGCGCGGATCGGTACAAGTGGCGCTGACCGTGACCGGCCCGGCGAGCGCCGGTCGTGTTCAAGGTCGCCGCTGTTGCCGCTGCCTGAAACGCTGCCGCCGGTGGCCGTCCAACCGCTGACCGTTACCGGCACATTGTCCGGGCTGGTGCAGGTGCAGGTAAATTCGCGCTGCCGCCCGCTTGCACCATGGTCGGATTGGCCGAGCATGACATGGTCGGCGGATTCTTCGGCGGCTCTTTCACGGTGAAGGTCGCCGAGCAACTGGCGTCTCCGCCGTTTTTCACTTTGGAATCGGTATATGCGCGCAGTGACGGTGTAGCTGCCACCGGCCACTCCGTTGGTGTCGATATTGGCGGTTTTGTCTTTGCCGCTTCGATCTTGCCGCCGGTACTCGCTCCAGTTATAGGCCAGGGTGTGCTTGGGATTGACGTTGCTGACGGTCGCCGTGGCGGTGATCGGCTCGCCCACCATCACCTCGCTCGGCTGCACCGCGCAACTGGCAGTGGCGGGAGGCTGACGGGTGCGACCCGCCGAACCCCAATTAAACAGAAGCCCCCACGCATACGGACTCCTGCGAAGTTCGGATTGCGCCCGTCCGCAGACCGGGAGGCGAAAGCGGAACGAAATTCTGGTGGGTCCAACACGTAATCTGCTTCAAAGGCGCGAATTGTCAGACGATGCATCCACAAAGGAAATCCATGCCGCCGCCGAGGATTCCACCGACCCCGGTTTTCGTGGTCTCGAGAGTCTTGACGTTGAACTCGTTCACTCCCAGCAGAGTATGCAGGAAGAGATTCATTTCCGGGGTACGGAACATCAAGCGCGGACCGGCGGAAAATGTCGTTTCGTAACCGAAACCATTACAGTTGTGACCGAAGTCAGCTTCCAATGCCCAGTGGGAACTGAAATTGCAGGCAAACGCCCCGCCCGCTCCCTGCCCGATTCCGGCGGCTGCAAACCCGGCAATTAGTGGGATCGGCCGGGTTAGGCACGCGACCGCCGGGATGAGTCCACTGGTAACCGCCAAATAAATCCACTTGGGAGGAGTTTGGTTTTGTCCTGCGCAGCGGACTCGGTGCCAAAGCATTACAAATATCCCCAAAGTGCCGAATAACCATGCGAACTGCGTCTCGCACGACAATGTGACATTCGTTCCTCCAAAATAATTGGGCGGCTCCCGTCGCCGGTGGCCGAAGTGAGACGATTCCGGGGAGAAAACCGCTGATACTCAGTGCTGAGCGAGTTAAGATTCTATCCTAACCAATGCGGGAAGGATGCGTTTCAAGCATTTTCTTTGGGTGGGGTCTCATCTTGATACGATAGACTAGATTGTCCTGTTCGCACTTACAGGACAATAACTTGCAGGGTTAACATGTAGCTTCAATAATGACATCGTAGGGCTCCTGCCATCTATGAGCCAGGAAAAAGTACTGATCGTGGAAGATGAAGAGAACGAACGCACCGGTTTGGCGGAGTTGCTTTCCTCCTGGGGTTACCGGGCGGAGACGGCCAGCGACGGCGTCGAAGGACTGGAAAAGTGGCATCGCTTTGTCGCCCTCCATTGTAGTGACCGACATGAAAATGCCGCGCATGGGAGGCCTGGAATTGCTGGAGCACCTGGCGAGCGACTCCCAGACCATTGCGGTCATCGTGGTCACCGCACAGGGCACCATTGACAATGCCGTTCAAGCCATGCGCATGGGCGCCTATGATTATGTCACCAAACCCATTGATACCAACCGCCTGCGTACCGTTCTGCAGAATGCCGGCACACTGTTGGGCACGCGCGTCGAACTGGAAGTTACTCGCCGGAAACTTGCGGGATACTGGCTCTCTTGGGATCATGATCGGGCCCTCCAAGAAAATGCAGGAGATCTTTCGCCTGATCGAGATGGTTGCGCCGAGCACGGCCTCGGTACTGATCACGGGAGCGAGCGGAACGGGCAAGGAACTGGTGGCGCGCACGGTTCATGATCTGAGCCCGCGCCGCAACAAGCCGTTCGTTGCCATCAATTGCGCGGCCATTCCGGAGACCCTGATCGAAAGCGAAATTTTCGGCCACGAAAAAGGCGCATTCACCGGCGCGCTCGAGCGCCGCACGGGCTGCTTCGAACTGGCCGAAGGCGGGACGCTGTTGCTCGATGAAATTGGCGAAATGCCGTATCGCCACCCAGGCCAAGCTCCTCCGCGTCCTCGAAGACCGCAAGCTGCGCCGGCTGGGCAGCAAGGTCGAGACCACGGTCGACGTTCGCGTGCTGGCCGCCACCAACAAGGTTCCGGAAGAAGCCGTGGCCCAGGGCGAACTGCGCAATGACCTTTATTACCGGCTGAATGTCTTCAACATCCATATGCCACGCTGCGCGAGCACAAGGAAGATGTTCCGGATCTGGTCGCAGTCGCTGCTTGTCGGATATGAACGCAAAAACATGGACGCAAGATCGCGACCTTCAGCGAAGCCGTGCTCAATCCGTTTCGCAATTATTCCTGGCCGGGCAATGTGCGCGAGCTGCGCAATACGCTGGAGCGGGCAGTGATTGTCTGCGAGGGTTCGGTGATCGAAACCAAACATCTGCCGCCCGGATTCGGCCAGACCGACGGTTCGCACCTCGGTAGAGGATCCCAGATGCGGTGCGCCTTGGAGTGGGCACGACGGTCGGCGAAGCGGAAAAACTGCTGATCCTGAAAACGCTCGAGGCCACCAGTAACAATAAGACGAAAGCCGCCGAGATTCTCGGCATCAGCCTGAAGACTCTGCATAATAAGCTTAAGGAATATGGCAGTGCGGCGGCCGAAGCCAGCGCCGAAAAAGAAAACCGGAAAAAGAAGAAGTGTACGCAGCCTCCGCGGATCCAGGCGTGTTGCTGGGTCTGCGGTTAAGCTAAACCGCCCGATGCGCCGTAGAACCCAACTCGTGCTGGCCATCACCTTGATGGTAGCGGCGCTGGTCACGGCGTTTTCCTATATTTACATTTCGCAGTTTCTGCGCAGCGGATCACCAACGCCCATGAAACTGCTGTGCAGCTGACTTCGCAACTGGCCTACCTTGGCGGCAAACGCGGTGCCAGATTTGAGCAGCACCAAGGTGGACACCAACGATCCCGAGGCGGTGCGGCGCGCTATCAACTACTATCTTAGCACCGACCGCGATCTGAACACCATGGTGGAATCGGTGGTCGGGCAATTGGCCGATCGTTTTGGACGCGGCCATCGTCGACTCCGATGGCGAGCTATTCTGCACTACCAATCCCGATCTGGTCGGCAAGACCCTTACCCGCCGGCCCGATTTTAATCTGGTGCAGAACTGCCAACTTCCGCCGGACAGCTGCGCCTGATCTATCAGCCCGCCGACGGTTTACGACGTGAGCCGCCGCTCGCAATTGAACGGTGCGCCGTTTGGCAGCATTCGCGTGGGATCTCGACGGTGTTTCTGCAGCAGCGAAATCAACCCCGGCTGCAACACGCGGTGGTCTTTTCCTGTTCGGCCATTCTGCTTTCTCTGATGCTGGCCGCGGCCTCTCCCGTCTCGCCCTGGGACCGCTCGAAGAAATCAGCCGCAGCCTGGACTCGTCACCGCGGGAGATGCGGAAGCGGTCGCCGAGGACGGCGGCCGCCGACGAGTACGGACTGGTCACACTGAAGATCGCGCATCTGGGACGCCAGATGCGCGACACCAAGGAGATTTTTTCCGCGCTGAAAGACAACGTCGACCAGATCATGGCCAATCTGCAGGACGGCCTGATGCTATTCACCCGCGATTCGCGAGTGGTGCTGGTTAGCGCCTCGGTGGAGCGCTTTCTCGGCCGTCCGCGGCGTGAACTGCTGGGCCAAAGCGTGAAGGAAGTATTTTCCGCGGAGACGCCGCTGGGCGCGCTGGTGCTTGAGGCCTTTCAATTCCGGCGGTCCATCGGGACAGCCGAGATTGAGTCCGCCAACGGAAAGCGGGTGCAGATTGCGCTCGACTTCATTCAGGAAGGCGGCGCGCAGATCGGCGCGCTGCTGACCTTGCGGGATACCGAGTCGGTGCGCAACATTGAAGATGAAATTGAAACCTCGCGGCGGTTCTCCGCCAGCGGCCGGCTTGACCCGCGGCGTAGCCCACGAAGTGAAGAATCCCATCAACGCCATTGTTCTGCATTTGCAGTTGTTGCAAAACAAGTTGAACCAGGTTGACCCTGACACCCGCCGCCACATGGACATCATTGGCAGCGAGATTCACCGACTGGATCGGGTGGTGCAGATTCTGGTGGACTTCACTCGCCCGCGTACCTGCGCATGGAAGAGACGGACCTGCGGCGCATGCTGGAAGATGTGGCACTGCTGGCCGCGCCGGACGCGGCGCAGCACGGCGTTGCGATCATCCGCGAACTTCCCACCGACGCCGCTCCCCGTCAACGTGGATATTGACTTCCTGAAGCAGGCGATCCTCAACGTCGTGCTCAACGGAGTGCAGGCCATGCCGCAGGGCGGAACACTTACCATCTCGGCGCGCCGCCGAAAAAGATGCCGTCATTGCCGAGATTCGCGACGAGGGAACCGGCATTCCTCCGGAAGTGCAGGAGAAGATTTTTGAGCTGTATTTCACCACCAAATCCGATGGCAGCGGCATCGGGCTGGCGCAAGCCTACCAGATTCTGCAATGGCATTATGGGTCGGTGGAATTCGATATCCGCCGAGGGCGAAGGAACCACGTTCCGGTTGCGACTTCCGGTCGCCGAGATGCGCTCGCAGCCTTTTAAAGAAGCCGCAGCCCGCACTTAAATAGCACAAAAGGGCGATGGCAAGGACACCACCCCGAGCGGTAGAATTTGTGCAATGCAGCGGTTCGGGAAGTTCCCGGACATTCGATGGAATCTATGACTCTGGCCGCATCACGCATGGTAGAGGTGTGTCTCCTGACGGCACTTGCATCAGTTGGCAGCGCCGTTGCCTACGCCGTTCCCTTTGCGCAGGTAGCTGGGCAGGAGGCCGCCACTCAGAACCAACCGCAATCCACATCCCCGGATTCCGCGCCACAATCCCGAGCCACGCAGGAAAAACAGTCAGATCAGAAAAAGAGCGATGCGGCGACCGTTCAGAAGAGACGGACTAAGAAGCGTAGGCCCGGCTCTGCCAGCACTAAACAAGCGCCCCCAAAACCCGCCGGGGCCGACTCGACGAACGAGAATCCGCCGAAAGTGATCGTAAAAAATGGGGGCACGACTGACCCTACCGAAAAGATTGCTCCCGAAATGAGTCAGCAACAAGCCTCAAGCCAGCGCCAGAAGGCGAAGGATTTGCTGACTGGAACAGATGTAAATTTGAAGAAAATCTCCGGGCGCCGGCTGAATTCAAATCAGCAGGATATGGTGAAACAGATTCAGCAATATGTCGAACAAGCCAAGGCTGCGGGCGACGCGGGAGATCTGGAGCGCGAACACAATCTTGCGGTCAAAGCGAATTTGTTGTCGCAGGCGCTACTGAAATAGCAGGCTGCTACCTTCCCTGCGCCCGGGCGGCATTCACTTTAGCCAGAAGCTCCTGCGCCGGTTTTTGCACCGGGCCCGGAATGCTTACCGCTTGCATCAGCGCCTGCCTGGCTTCGTTCACCCGATTCAGCTTTGCATAGGCAAATCCCAGAAGATATAACGGCCTTGCGTCCTGATCCGGCTGATCTTTCAACAGAGTAGTGGCCGCTTTGAGCTCAGTGATGGCCGCCATCGTCTTATCCTGCTTCATGTAAGCGTAGCCCAAGGTCGCATGTGCCGCGCCGGCCGAGACTTTATGAGCTTTGTCGGCGTCAGGGGCATCGGCTTTAGCTGCTGTAATTGCCCGCTGGGCATAGGTCACGGCCTTGGCGGTGCTGCCCGCCTTGGCATCGTCCACGTAGGCATTTGCCAATAGGAGCAATGCGGGCAGGTTGTTCGGATCGGACACCAATATTTTTTCTCCATAGGCCAAGAGCCTGGCTTGGTCTTTGAGTTGCTCCAAGGCGCCCATCGCATAGGTCGCAATCTGGTCCGAGAATTGAGAACTGGGAAATGCGGAGTTGAATTGATCGATGTCGTCCATGCGCGCTTTTGGATCAGTTTCATTAGCGATGGCGTTGAAGGCAGCTGCTTCCAGGAAGGTATAAGAACCCTTGTCGGTGGCGGCGTCTTCGGCTGCGTCAGAGCCTGGGGCAGCTGGCTTTGCATCCTTTTGAGCGGCGTTATAGTCGGCACCGCCCCGAACAGCGTACTCGATCACCTTGGGGTAATTCTTCGCCGACTGAGCGACGTTGGTCTGAAACACCAACAGCGTTAAGTTGTGGGGAGCGCCGACGAGTGCTTTGTCGCCATAATCCAATGCTTTTTGCGAGTCGCCCGAGGCCTGGTAGATCTGGGCAATCTGCCAATTTCCGTAGGCTACAGCCGCTGGATTCGACGAGAACTTCTGCACGAAGTCTTCATACAGGGCCGCCCGTTTCTGGGCATCCTGTTCAGCCGTAATGGTCTCCAAAGCTTTGTCTTCCGGTGAACCAGCGGAAAACTCGCCGATCTTTTCTGTTTGGGCGCGCAGTGCGACCGAACAAAGCGCAACGACCAGCAAGGCGGAAATGAGAATGCGTTGCATACGGGCCTCCGTTTACCAGCGATCCAGGGACGCTCAAATCTCCGCTGCGAATGCTAGCCCCGAAGGAGGGGAATCCGCAAGTGGAGATTATGAGTGAAATTCTCCAGTGGCCTCCACGGCTTTGCTCATCACATTTGGCGGTGAGCGGCTTTCCGCTCGCAACTCATCCCGACACCCTAAAACCTTTAGCCGCAGAGACAGAGGAGTTTTGCCGCGTTTGGACGAAAGGCCAGCGGAGGCACAGATCATTGTGTTATTTTTGCAAAATAGCTCATAGCTCAACTCTTCGATGACCTCACCGGTATTGGACGTCAGCGCAACCACTGAAAAATTGCCTCGCCAAATGGTGTATTTGTTGCGCGTTGTTTTGATCGCATTTTTATTGAGGGTCGGAGGGATGTTTCTGATCCACTCTTACCGGGTAAACCTCGAAAATGACGAGTCGTCGCATATTGCGGCATCGCTGGCGGCGGGCCGGGGATTCAGCAGTCCTTTCGGCTCGCATACCGGTCCGACAGCGTGGCTGGGGCCGGTTTATCCGTTTGTTCTGAGCAGGATTTTTCTTATTTTTGGCGGGCAAACGCGCGCCGCGGTTTTCGCGGCATTATTGCTCAACTGCGTGCTCTCATCGCTCACAGTGATCCCGGTATTTTTTATTGCCAGGTCAACTTTTGGTTTGCGGATCGCGAAGTGGTCGCTCTGGACCTGGGCGCTGTTTCCCTATGCCATGTACTGGGGCATCCGCTGGATCTGGGACACGGCACTCTCCGCTTTGCTGCTCACCCTTCTGTTTTGGTGCACCTTGAATCTGGCGCGATCAAGTTCGCTGCGCAAGTGGATGCTTTACGGTGTGCTGTGGGGCATCGCGGGTTTAACCAACACCGCGGAGCTCGCTTTTCTGCCGCTCGCTGGAATTTGGATCTGTTACCAGCAATTCCGCCAGGGAAAACCATTTTTACGGAACGCCACTGTGGGGGCGGTTTTATTTTTTGCCGTACTGACTCCGTGGATCGCGCGAAACTACGTGGTGTTTCACAAATTTATTCCGGTGCGCGGCAACTTCGGCCTGGAATTTCATTTGGGCAACACCCCCGATGCCATGGGCATGTGGCAAGTCTGGTTGCATCCCTCGCAGAATCTTCACGAATTCCGCAAATACCAGGCCATGGGCGAGGTGGCATACATTCACTCCAAGCTGGAAGAGACTTTGCAATTTGTACATCAACATCCGGAACATTTTGCGTTCCTTACCCTGGCGCATTTTGTTTATTACTGGTCGGAGCCTCCGCACGTGGAGGCGTATTTCTTCGTCTATCGGCTCAAGTTTTTCTTCTCTCTCGCAGCCTCGGTGCTGGCGCTGTGCGGGCTGGTGCTGGCATTGCGGCGCCGAGTGCCAGGGGCAGAATTATTTTTATTGCTGGTAGTAAGCTACCCGGTGATCTACTACATCACCTTTCCGCATGCGCGCTATCGTCATCCCATCGAACCCGAAATGATTATCCTGATTCTGTACCTGTTCTCTCAGGTTGGAAAAGAACTCGCGGAACGGAAGAAGAGTTGACAATCCGGTCGTGAGGTTCGGCGGCGGCCGGCGAATTTGCGAGAAGCGGAGTGGTGCCGCGTAGTCAACCAAGTTTGCAGGCTGCTATTCTTTCTGTTGCTCATCCGCGGATCGTTTTCATCAAGGAGCCAATCATGTCCTCCAGCCTGGAAGGCCGGATCGCAGTGGTGTTCGGGGTCGCTAATAAGCGTTCGATCGCATGGTCTATCGCGCAAGGATTGCACCACGCAGGGGCCAAGCTCGCCATTACGTATCAGAACGAGCGGCTCGAACAGGAGGCCAAGGATCTGATTCTCTCCCTCCCTGGCGCCCAAGCCTTCATGTGTGATGTCTCCGACGACGCGGCGATTGCCCGCCTATTCGACGTTCTCAAGCAACGTTATGGAAAACTCAATATTCTGGTGCACAGCGTGGCTTTCGCGCCCACCGAAGAATTAAAAGGAGACTTCGTCAATACATCGCGCGAGGGATTCCGCATTGCCCACGACGTCAGTGTCTATTCACTAATCGCTGTCGCCCGCGCGGCCGCGCCATTGATGGCCGACGGCGGCAGCATCATCACGATGTCCTATTATGGCGCCGAGAAAGTAGTGCCTCATTACAACGTGATGGGCGTGGCTAAAGCGGCGCTGGAATGCAGTGTGCGCTACCTCGCCTATGACTTGGGCAAGCAAAAGATTCGGGTTAATGCCATCTCAGCAGGTCCGATCAAAACCTTGGCCGCGCGCGCCGTCTCGGGACTCGGCGACATGCTGAAAGCGCACGCCGAGCGTGCTCCACTGCAGCGGAATGTTGACGTGAACGAAGTTGGGGCTACCGGGGTTTTTCTGGCCTCGGATGGGAGTTCCGGAATCACTGGTGAGGTGATTTACGTGGATTGCGGCTACAACATCATGGGATTTTAGCGTCGAAGAGATCAGGGGCTAGAAGGATGGCTTGACTGCAGGCGCCTCCGATGGCGTGGTCTCGTTATGATGATGATGTATCTTCTTGCTGATATCCGGCCAGAATTCGCTCAATAGGCCTCCCAGGCTGCCATAGGCGAGGGCATAAGAGGTGCCGCGTGCGGTCAGCGCGACCCCTCGGTCCGCCTGGGGATGATAGGTATTGGACAACGCTCCCGATGAAATCGCTCCCAGCACATTGGAAAGGTTAAAGAAACGTCCGCCTTTGTCGGTATGGCAAACAAATTCCTGCGCCAAGGAATAGGCAAAGCGATGTTTGATAGTTCCTTCGCCCAGACGAAAGTACCGCGGATCTTCCTTTAGCAGCACTGGCCAGAAATAGTTGCTGAAGAATCCGGCCGAAAGGGTGTCGCCAAAATCCGCGGCGTAGCGCTTCCCGAAACCTTTCATCCCCTCGCCGTAGGCAGGAAACTCGTCCTCCGCCTGATCACTGCCCGCTTGCAGTCCAGCAAGCACGAATTCGAAAGGATCAAATGCCGTCTTATAAAACAAATGAAATTTTCCTCCCGGCGTAAGTGGCGGCGCATTTTGCCGGCTGGTTACCGAGAACTGCGGATAAAGCCCGAGCACCCGCTGCGACTCTTCCTTTTTCTCAATCTCTTTTTCCTTTTCACTTTGTTCCGCGGTCTTTGGATTCTGCGTGGTTGCCACCGGCGAAGCGGGCGGTGCATTGGGCGCAGTGGAGGTCTGCCCCGGGCTGCTGGTTGCGGGCGGCGCCGCTTGTGCATCATTGGAAGCGGGTTTTGCCTGCTGCGCGGCAGCGTGCACACCGCAAATCGCCAGCGTCAACCCCAGCATCAACCAGAGACCCGCAATCCGCGCACGATTGAACTTCAAAATTCTTTCTCCCGATACAGAGACGGAAAGTCTCCCGGCCTTAGCCTGGACGAGCGATAACTTGGATGCGGCGTTTATCTTCCCCAATTCGTTCCAATGCGATTTCCAGATCGCGGTCCCGCTCGAATCGGGGAAATTTCTCTCCCCATTCGATGAGAAGAATATTGTTTTCCCCCATCAAATCATCCAGACCCAGAGTCTCCAAGCCGCGCGCCGTATCGATTCGATAGAGGTCGATATGAAAAAGATTTGCCCGTCTGCCCCGATACTCATGCACCAGAGTAAAAGTCGGACTGGTAACTTCTTCCTGAGAGGCGGCGCGGAAGGCTTCCGCAATACCCTTCACCAGAGTAGTCTTACCCGCACCTAACTCGCCCCGCAACACCACAAGTTTGGGGGGAGTAAGCAGCGGAGCCAGAGTTCGCCCCAAGGCAATGGTTTCTTCCGGTGAATGAGTAATAAATTCCAATAAGTCAGTTACACACGAAACGCCTAGTATAAACAGAATCGTCAACGATTCGTGGGCAAACTGGCTGTTTTACAAATGTTTACCAGATTTGGCGAGCATTTTCAGGATTGTCGATCGGGAACATAATCCGCGGTCAGGAGCAGCGCGCGATGATCGTCATCTGCCAGGGCAACAAAGCGAAAAGGTTGGAGAACTCCTGGTCGTGATTTCACTTGAGGTTCGGCGTTGAGCATTTCCGCCAAGCCATGCACTTTGCCGACGTGAGTTTGAAAAGCCACTTCGACAAAGTCACCCTGGCCCAGCGCTTTCGCAAGTTGTAACAAGCCGCCAGTGGTGGAGACGGTTTGCAGCTTTCCTTTCGCCCTCCGGCCGTTCTCCCGTTGCACGCGGACGGAAATGAAGTTGCTGAGATGCGCGCGAGGAGCGCGACGCGGCGGATGAGATTGGGGGAGGGCCATATCAAGACCAGTATGGCGGATCACTTGCCTAAGCTGAAAGGTTACGGAAGCACAGTCCGAAAACAGGAACCGACGGCTTCAAACGCCCCGCCAGACGCGGGTAGCGGCATATTTACCGTTCGGTTAATGACCCAGAGGGCGTGGCTAGTTCCAATTACGAAGCCGATCAAAGGTAGGTGAGAGTTTGGTCGGCCGCTCCTCGGGTTCGCCGAAACGCCTCCGGAAGGAAGGTTAAAAGGTCCGTGGCAACCATGGAGTGTTCGCCCAAGCTCTCTCGGGCGAGGTCGCCCGCCAATCCGTGGAGATGGACGGCCGTGCACACCGCCTCAAGAGCCTGCGCCGGATGCTGCGCTAGAAAACCCGCTGTCATTCCGGTGAGAATATCCCCAGTGCCGCCGGTGGACATGCCGGGATTTCCTGTCGTATTTACCCAAACTGTGCCGTCGGGAGCAGCGACCAGGGTGCGCTCACCTTTCAGCACCACGATGAGCTCATGCTCGCGGGCAAAATCCCGCGCGACATTCAGGCGATCCTTTTGCACTGCCGTCACGCTTGTGCCTAAGAGCCGCGCCATCTCTCCGGGATGTGGAGTAATCACCAGCGTACGTCCGCGACCGTTCAGCTCGCCAGCACGCCCTTCGAATGCGTTCAGCCCGTCGGCATCAAGAACCATGGGCTGGCTATATTTTCTGACAATGGCGCGGGCAACGTCAGCCGTCTCGATATGGCGCGAGATTCCGGGACCGATCGCGAGCACCGTCTTGCCGCTGGCCAGAGAATCTAAATGTCCGTAACCCATGGCACGCTTTGAGATGGTCCCAGCTTCGGTCTCTTCGAGCGGCTCGGTCATCAACTCGGGATGAAAGCCCGCGACCGTGGGCAACGCGGATTTCGGCGTTCCAACCGTGGAGAGTCCCGCGCCAGCGCGCAGCACGGCTATTCCAGCCATGGCAACCGATCCGGCTTTACCGACTGCACCGCCGATCGTCAGTACATGCCCGAAATTTCCCTTGTTGGAGTCGCGCGGCCGGGGACCGATCAGCGGCGCAACATCCTTGGCGGTGATGACGTTGAGTTGCAACGAAGACGCAATCGCCGCTTGCGGCGAGCCGATGGGCGCGACAACGGTCGGCCCCGGCGCCAGCCAACGGAAGGCATGCACGGGCCGTGGCGCCGTAAAAGTGACAATGGCATCGGCTCGCGCGATGATGGCAGACGGTTCGCCGATGGCATCGGCGTCAGCGCCGGAGGGGATATCCACAGCGATGATTTTGGCGGAGGTTGCATTCATCAACCGGATTGCTTCGGCATAAACGCCGCCGACCGGCGGTTTAAAGCCGGTTCCGAGCACTGCGTCAACCAACAGGTCAGAATCGAAGACGGCCCGCGAGGCCGGTTGCAAAAGCTCCTCCCAGGAGCGCGCCACCGCCGGGGAAGCTAACAGGCGGCTCAGCATCCCAGCCGCATCGCCATGAACTTCAGAAGGCTCGGCCAGCAGCAGAACCCGCACTTCCCTTCCGGCATCGTGCAATTTGCGCGCGGCGGCGAAACCATCGCCGCCGTTGTTGCCTTTGCCGCAGATGACTCCGATGCGTTGGATGGAAGGATGGTGCGACAAGACGAAGTCGGCCACCGCCGAGCCCGCATTCTCCATCAGGGTGAGCGAGGGCACACCGAAGCGCTCGCTGGTGAGGCGATCAATCTCGCGCATTTCGGCTGCGGATACGATTTTCATGGCGAGCCTATCGTCAAAGTATATCGAAAATAAGAAATCCCTCCGCCAACGGCGAAGGGATCGAGAAAACTTGATCGGCGATTAATCGGTCATGGAGGGAGCGCTCCGCGGATTGCCCGAACGCGCAGCCTGCACCTTGCTGTGGTGACGTGAGTACGTAAAATACACGACTAAACCAATTGCCAGCCAGATGATCAGCCGTGCCCAGTTGATCCAGCCCAGCTTGTACATCATGTATCCGTTGAAGCCGATGCCGAGAATCGGTACCACCGGCACCCAGGGTGTGCGGAAGGGGCGAGGCTGATCGGGATTGGTATGCCGCAGCATCATGACCGCAATACATACGATTACAAAAGCCAGCAGCGTTCCAATGTTCACCATTTTGCCGATATCGTCGATCGGGGTCAGGCTCCCCACAATCGCTGCCAGAAGTCCCACCAGAATAGTGTTCTTCCAGGGCGTGCGAAAACGCGGATGGATATCAGCAAAGAATTTTCTAGGCAGCAGTCCGTCATTGGCCATCGAGTACAGGACGCGCGTCTGGCCCAGCAACATCACCAGCATCACGCTGGTCAGTCCAGCTAATGCGCCCAGCGTGATTACGTGCGAAGCGGTCGTTAGCCCGCGATCAAGGAACGCGCGGGCAATCGGAGCCTCAATGTTGACCTCACGCCAGGGAACCATACCGGTAAGAATAGCCGCGACCGCAATATACAAAGCGGTGCAAACCAGCAGAGACGCGATAATTCCGATGGGCAGATCCCGCTGCGGATTTTTTGCCTCCTGGGCAGTCGTGGAAACTGCGTCGAAGCCGATATACGCGAAAAAAATGTATGCCGCGCCCGCGCCGATCCCGGAAAAGCCGTACGGAGCGAAAGAGTGCCAGTCCGTTCCCCAATTGCTTGAGGACACATAATGAAAGCCTAATCCGATCACAAACAACACCACCGCAACCTTGATGACCACAATGGTCGCGTTGAAGCGAGCGCTCTCCTTGATCCCAACTACCAGAATTCCGGTGATCGCCAGTGCGATCAGAAAGGCCGGCAAGTTCAAGCCAATTTCCATTCCGAATAGATGCGGCGCATTCAGCAAATCGTGGGCGCGTTGCAGCAGATCGGGAGATTGCGCTCCCATAATCTCCGTGACCTTGTTCAGAAACGCTTGTGTGCCCGGAACCAGCGACGAATCCGACACCTGAGCCATCTGCCGGGCGATAATTTGTTCCGCCTGCCGCAAGCCGGTCCAGTGGTCATAAGCCAGCCACAGCGGCATCTTAATGTGCAAGATGTCGAGTAGCTCAATAAAGTGATTGGACCACCCTGAGGAAACCGTGCTCGCGCCCATGGCATATTCCAGGGTTAGATCCCAGCCGATAATCCAGGCGAAAATCTCGCCCAGCGTGGCATAAGCATAGGTGTAAGCGCTGCCCGCCAGCGGAATCATAGCGGCAAATTCCGCGTAGCAGAGAGCCGCAAAGGCGCATCCCAACCCAGATAGCACGAAGGAGAGCATCAGTGCAGGGCCTGCATAGTGCGCACCCAGGCCGGACAATACAAAAATGCCCGCCCCGATTACAGCGCCTACCCCAAGGGCGGTCAACTGAAAGGGCCCAAGCGTTCGCTTCAGACTGTGTTCGCCGGTTTCTTTTGCCTCATTGATGAGTATGTCGAGAGGCTTTTTTGCCAGCAGATTCGCCATCTTGTTAGTACCCTCGGTGGTTACATTTTAAGTGCTGGCTTCATGCGATTTCTTGCACCACAGGAAATACACCGGAATTCCCAGCAGCACGATGATCAATCCCGGCCAAGTGTACTGCGGCTTGTAGCGTAATAATACGATATCGATGAACAGCGCCATCCCAATATATACGGCGGGCAGCACGGGATAGCCGAAGGCACGGTAGGGCCGGGACGCGTCCGGGCGGGTGCGGCGCAGCACGAACAGACCCAAGAATGGTCAGAATATAAAACAGCAGAACGGCAAAAATGATGTAGTCGAGCAGCTGGCCGTAGCTTCCCGAGACACAAAGGAAGCAAGTCCAGACCATCTGCACCATCAATGAAACGACCGGGGTCTTGTGAACAGGGTGTAGTTTCGCGACGCTTCGGAAAAACAATCCGTCTTTCGCCATCGCGTAATAAACGCGCGCCCCAGCTAAGATCAGGCCATTGTTGCAGCCGAAAGCGGAGATCATGATGGCGGCGGCCATGAGAAAGCCACCGACACTGCCAAACATCTGCGTCAGCACCGCTGTAGCGACGCGATCTTCACTGGCGTACTGGATACCGCGCTGGAGAATGGTTGCAGCGTGTGGGTTGCCTTGAAGCGGCAGCACATTCAGGTAAACAAAGTTGCAGCCAACGTAGAGCGCGAGCACCGCTCCCGTTCCCAAGGCGAGAGACAGCGGCAGATTGCGATTGGGATTCTTCACTTCGCCGGCGGTGAAGGTAACGTTGTTCCAGGCGTCGGCGGAGAAGAGCGATCCGACCTGCGCGACCGCAAGAATGGTCAGCGCGCCCACCCAGACCGTCGGGCCGCCGGCACCGACCTGCACCGCGTGTTGCACGCCCAGTCCGGCGTTGCGCCAGAAGTTGCCGTGAAAGTTCGCAGCCAGTGCCATGGCGTTGCGCCCGAGAAACAATCCGAAGGCCACCAGGCTCAACAGCGCCGCAACCTTCGCGAAGGTGAATACATTTTGGATGAGCGCGCCGGTTCTCACTCCAAAAATATTGATGATGGAAAGCACGATGACCAGCAGAATGGCCATCAGGTTCTGGGTATTCAAACCCACGTCCATGTTGCCGAGGACCATCGCGCCAAGGTGAATGGCAGGGACTTTCACGAAATGCAGGATCCAATTCGAGGACGATATGGAGGGAAAGAAGACGCCGAGAAATTTTCCGAAAGCCACTGCCACGGCGGCAATGGTTCCGGTTTGAATGACGAGAAACAGGGTCCAGCCATAGAGAAACCCCCACAGCGGACCGAGCGCCTCGCGCAAATAAACGTACTGGCCACCGGCACGCGGCATCATGGCGGCAAGTTCGCCATAACTTAAAGCCGCGATGATGGTCATGACCGCCGTGACCAGCCACGCCGCGATAAGCAGGGCAGGCGAATCCACCTGGCGTGAAATGTCCGCCGAGACAATGAAGATGCCCGAGCCAATCATCGAACCCATCACCAGCATGGTCGCGCTGGTAAGCCCAAGACCTTGAATCAACTCTTTGTCTTGATGGGTGTGAAGATCCCAGTCGGTCGAGGCCGGGGGGGCGGGGCTGGATTTGATGGTCAAGCCTAGACTTTATCGCAAGATGCGCAGGAATTCTTCAGCTGATTTGCGGGGATGAGTTACTAAATCGGATATTACGGCCACTGAATCCGCGCCCGCCTCAATCACGGAACGGCAGTTGGCGCGGGTAACTCCACCGATCGCCACAAGGGGCTTGCGAGTGAGCGCCCGTGCCTGGCGCACCCCGTCGAGACCAATTACAGGACCGGGATCTAGTTTGCTGGCCGTTGAAAACACCGGCCCGATGGCGATGTAATTCGCGGATGTGTTATCTGCTTCCGCCACTTGGCCCGGATTGTGCGTCGAAACTCCCAGAAAGAGTTCTTGGCCGATGATTTTGCGAACACTCTCCGGAGAGAAATCGTCCTGCCCGACGTGAACGCCATCGAAACCGGCGGCGAGGCAAAGATCGGCGCGGTCGTTCATGATGAGCTTTACCGAGTTCGCAAGCAGTTGCTTCAATTCGCGAGCATGAGCAAGGATCAGACGCGAGTTGCCAGACTTATTGCGGTATTGCAACAAGGTGACGCCGCCGCAAGCAAGTTCCCGGCCAGCAGTCAGGAGAGCAGCATCGTCCGGAAACAAGGTGGGATCAAGGATAGCGTATAGGCGCGGCAGACGAATCATTTCGTGGGTTTATCCCTAATCATAGCGCGAGCATGATTCTGACGTTCCAAATGAATTAGCGATGCGCCTAATAAAGCGACAGTCTATGAGGGTGGTACGCAGACCTGGCCACTCGCTCTCCCTTTCTCAACAGAAACTCCGGCCGCCCACCGCTCTTCGTATGGGGACCATCTCTCAGCTTCGGGTGGGCCACATCTGAGTGATTCGAGGTTATCAAGACTGCGGATGCACCGGAGTAACTTGCATCCGACCCGCTATGGGTATCTGCTCTAAATGGGAAGTTCCCTCCAATGAACATAACAGGCACCTACGACCTGCGCCTGGTGGCATTGTCGGTCGTTATCGCGCTTTTTGCCTCGTATGCCGCCCTCGACCTTGCCGGTCGTATAACAGCCGCACGGGGCGGGATTCGTCTGCTTTGGCTGGTGAGTGGGGCTACCGCCATGGGCCTGGGAATCTGGTCCATGCACTACATCGGAATGTTGGCTTTCAGCATGCCGATGAAAATGTACTATGACCCGCCAACGGTTCTCCTTTCCCTTTTTGCGGCGATCGCCGCCTCGGCCATTGCGCTGTACACCGTCAGCCGTCCGCGCATGAACACCTGGCAGGCGGTTTTAGGAAGCCTGTTTATGGGGTCGGGCATTGCGGCGATGCACTACATCGGGATGGCGGCGATGCGGGTAGATGCGGTCGTACATTACGACCCCTGGCTGGTAGCCGCGTCAATTCTGCTGGCAATTGTCATATCCCTGGTCGCCTTGATGCTCACTTTTCGTGTGCGGGACGAACGCAAGACAAGCCCGCGCAAATTGATAAGCGCCGTGGTGATGGGAAGCGCAATTCCGGTCATGCACTACACCGGAATGTGGGCAGCAAGCTTCACTCCATTGGACCGGCCCATCGATCTATCGCTATGCCGTGAGCATTTCTTCAATCGGGATTGCAGCGATTGCGGCGAGCAGCCTCATGGTGCTTGCGCTCATCACGGTGAGCGCATTCCTGGATCGATTGTGGTCCGCACAAAAAGCAATCGCTGCTGCAGCCCAGGAAGGTGAACGCTATTTCCGTACCTTAGCAGACGCAATTCCGCAGATTATTTGGACAGCACAAGCCGATGGGTCTCGAGATTTCTACAACAAACGCTGGTACGACTACACGGGTAAGGCCACCCAGCCAGGCGGGGATTCGAAATGGGAGCCGGTGCTTCATCCAGATGACCGCTCGATCAGTAACGACAAGTGGAGGCATGCGATCGAGACGGGGGAAGCGTATGAAATTGAGTATCGCTTCAGGCGTGCCTCCGACGGGACGTATCGCTGGCATTTGGGCCGGGCGGTTCCGGTTCGCGACGACTCGGGGAAAGTGGCGAAATGGTTCGGCACCTGCACTGACATCGACGATCAAATACGCAATCAAGAAGACCTGGAGGAGAAAGTACGCCAGCGCACGGCAGAACTGATACAGGCCAATGCGCAACTCACCGCGGAGATGCGGGAACGAGAGCGCACGCAGAATGAACTGGATCAACAGGCGCAGAAATTAGTAGTTGAACTGACGGAACGATCCAAGAAGAACGCGCTTCTCACCAAGATGGGGGAACTTCTGCAGAGTTGCAATGCGGTGCAAGAGGCTTTCTCCATTGTCTCAGGTTTTGCTCCTAAGATGTTTCCCGAGATGCGTGGCGCGGTGATTTTATTGAACGCCTCGCGGAATCTACTGGAGGTGGTCGGCACCTGGCAAGAGTGCCAGTTGACTTCGGAGGTGTTCGATCCCAATGCCTGCTGGGCGCTGCGAGTCGGGCGCCCCTACTTAATCGAGGCCGGTGAGAGCACCGTGCAGTGCACCCATGCGAATGGCTTCAAGGGCTCATATTTATGTATTCCGGTGCAGGCGCACGGAGAAAGCCTGGGTGTGATTCACTTTCAAGCGACCACGGAAACGCGCGGCATTTCAGAAGAGGAATTGACGCTGGCGGGAACGTTTGCGGAGCAAGTTGCGCTGTCGATCTCCAATATTCGTTTGCGCGAAGCTCTGCGCAGTCAGTCGATCCGCGATTCAGTGACCGGCCTTTTTAACCGCCGCTATCTGGAAGAAACTCTGGAGCGCGAGGTGGTTCGCGCCGCCCGCACCGGGCAATCACTCGGGGTGGTCATGCTCGACCTGGATCACTTTAAGCGATTCAACGACACCTTTGGTCACGATGCCGGTGATTTCGTGTTGCACAACATGGGAGTATTTTTTGCCAAGCACACCCGAGTCGATGACATTGCTTGCCGGTACGGTGGAGAAGAATTCGTCCTGATTCTGCCGACATCAAATGCAGAAGCGACTCAGATGCGGGCGGAACAACTGCGATCTGGGGCAAAAGAACTAAACTTTTCTCATCGAGGCAAGCCTCTGGGAGTGGTTTCAATTTCGGCCGGCGTGGCCGTGTTTCCGCTGCACGGCTCATCTCCGAAGCGGTTAATGGAAGCGGCCGATGCGGCGCTTTACGAGGCAAAGAAAAGCGGGCGTGACCGGGTGGTGGTCGCGGAAAGCAGTAACGCCGCGACCGCTGGCGGGGTTTAGCTTGAGCTGGGCATAAGGTGCCACGAAAATCCCGTAGCCGGGAGCTACCTACGGCGAAGAAAGAGACCTGAGATCCCACGGAGACAGCAGGGTACTACGCCGCTGACTTTCCGTGCCCATTCGTCGCCAGAAATCGCTCGATGAAGGTGGTGTCGAATTTGCCAGCGCGGAAGTCGGGGTCAGCGAGGATTTTGCGGTGGAGTGGAATGGTCGTGTAGATGCCTTCGACGATGAACATTTCCAACGCACGAGCCATGCGCGAGATGGCTTCGGGACGGTCTTTGCCTCGCACCACCAGCTTCGCGATCAAGGAATCGTAATAGGGAGGGATGGTGCCCTCGGCGTAGGCGGCGGTGTCCACGCGCACGCCGGTGCCGCCGGGAGGATGGAAAGTGGTGATCTTTCCGGCTGAAGGGGTGAATTTCTCGGGATGCTCGGCATTGATGCGGCATTCGATGGCGTGGCCGCGATGCACAATGGGGCCTTGCAGGACATCGTCGAGGCGCTCGCCCGCAGCCAGTCGGATCTGGCTTTTTACCAAATCCACATCCGTGACCATTTCGGTAACGGGGTGCTCGACCTGAATGCGTGTGTTCATCTCGATGAAGTAGAGCTTACGGTCTTCATCCATGAGGAATTCGATGGTGCCCGCGTTCTGGTATCCGATGGCGCTGAGAGTCTTGCTCAGAATGCCACCGATTTGGGCGCGCAATTCCGGCGAAACCTGGGTCGAGGGGGACTCTTCGAGCAACTTCTGATGGCGGCGCTGGATGGAGCATTCCCGTTCGCCGAGACTTAGGACGTTACCGTATTCGTCGGCCAGAATCTGAAATTCGATGTGGCGCGGGCGCTCGATGAACTTCTCCATATAGAGATCGCCGTTGCCGAACGCAGCGGCAGCTTCCGACTGGGCTGCCTTAAATAAACCGGGCAACTCCGCTTCGCTGCGAACGATGCGCATACCGCGCCCACCACCGCCGGCGGAGGCTTTGATGATGACCGGGAAGCCGACCTGCCGTGCCCACTCCATGGCCTCGCCATCACTGGCTAAAATTCCTTCCGATCCGGGCAGGATGGGAACGCCAGCTTTTTTCATGGCGGCGCGGGCTTTTTCTTTCTCGCCCATCAGGCGGGTGACGGCAGGGGGCGGTCCAATGAACTTGATGTTGCAGGTCTCGGTGACTTCGGCGAAATTGGCATTTTCGGCCAGCAAACCGTAGCCGGGATGGATGGCGTCAACATTGGCAATTTCGGCGGCGCTGATCACGGCCGGAATGTTGAGGTAACTTTGCGAAAGCTGGGGAGGGCCGATACAGATGGCCTCATCGGCGAAGCGAACGGGAAGGGAGTGCCGGTCAGCCTCGCTATAGATGGCCACGGTGCGGATGCCAAGTTCCTTGCAGGCGCAGATGATGCGCAGTGCAATCTCGCCGCGATTGGCAATAAGAATTTTCTTGAACATGAGTGAATATCGCGCCCCGACTTCCTCTTCCAACCTGCAGGCCTGGGTATTTGCCACGCTTGGTGGTGCAACCCGCGAGTTTGCGCGGACAAGAGTGTCCGCGCCACATTCTTTATTTGACCGGCCGTATGGCGAATAACTCCTGCCCATATTCAATGGGCTGGCCATTGCTTACCAGAATTTTGACCAGCTCACCGGCTACGTCGGATTCGATTTCATTCATCAACTTCATGGCCTCGACGATGCAGAGCACCTGGCCGAGTTCCACCCGGTCTCCCGGCTTACAGAACGGCGGCGAACCGGGCGAAGGCGACTCGTAGTAAGTTCCGACGATGGGGGAGCGGACCTTGTGCAGATCCTCGGCTGGCGCTGGCGATTCCTTTATGGGAGGAGTGGAAGCCGGGACGGCGGGCCGGGAGGCCAACTCCGGGGCTGCCGAAGGCGCAGCAGCGACCGCGAAATGGCCAAAGCCCGGACCGGAAATCGCCAGCGCGCCTTCCCGTCCGCGCTTGATGCGCACCTTAACATCACCGCGTTCCAGTTCAAATTCAGTGATGTCTTTTTCGATTAAGAACTCAATCAGTTCTTTTAGCTCTTTTTGATTCATGGTCAACGGTAGGGCTTTGTTTACTTCCTCGCTCTCGAATTGGGAGAGCCTAAACCTAGGACGCCTTCAACATCAATTCCAGGCGGGTCCCATAACTTAGCGGTTCCTTTTCCTATTTACCTCAAAGTTCAATCAGCTTGGTACTGGAGGGCGCCAACACCTCGTAGCCGGAATCGGTGACCAGAACCATGTCCTCGATTCGCACACCCCATCGCCCCGGAAGATACGCACCGGGTTCGATGGTGATGACCATTCCAGGGCGCAAAAGCCCGGTTTGTCCGGCCGCAATCCTGGGCGACTCGTGAATTTCGAGGCCCACGCCGTGCCCCGTGGAATGGGTAAAATACCTGCCCAAGCCATGCTTTTGCAAGACCTTGCGCGCCGCTTTATCAATCTCGCCGAGCTTGCGCCCGGGGCGGACCGTCTCCAAAGCCGCCTGTTGCGCTTCGCGCACCGCCTGATAGACGCGGCGCGCTTCCCGGTCGGGACGTCCCACGTAGAGGGTCCGTGTCCGGTCTGAGCAATAGCCAGTGAGTATAACACCGAAGTCGCAGACCACGAATCCGTTGGAGGAGATGGGCAGGTTGGCCGCACGGCCATGTGGGAGAGCCGTACGCGGGCCGGAGACGACAATTGTGGGGAAAGACATTCCCCCGGCTCCGCCGCGACGGGCAGCGTATTCCATTTCGGCAGCCACTTCGGATTCCTGAATGCCGGGGCGAATCCTCTTTAACGCAGTGTCAAAAAGACTGGCCCCAAGAATAGCGGCGGCGCGTATGTGGTCAATTTCATCGGCGTCTTTGCTGGTGCGCGCCAGTTCTACTAACGGCGGCGCTGGCTTCAAGTGACAGCGCCGGCCAGCAATCGATGCCAGATGCCGATACGATTCCCAACTCAGGCGCGAGGCTTCGATTCCGAGGCGAAATTTTTTCCTAGAGAGGGCCTGCGCCGCGAGCCACGCGCCGGCCGCTGACAATGACGGCTGGCGAGCGATCACCACGCGCGCGCCCTGAACCTCCGTTCGAGCCTGCTCGGTGTAGCGGCCATCGGTGAAAAAGGTGCTCGATTTCTCCGTAAGAAGCAGGGTGCCGGCACTGCCACTGAAACCGCAGAGATATGCGATGTTTGGGAGGTGCGATACCAGCAACCCGTCGAGTTTGTGCCCAGCAAGGGAGAATCGCAACCGAATCTGTCGGCCAGAGTAGTTCATGCGTTTAGCAGTGTAACAAGGGCGGGTCATCGAATTGGAAGCGGACGAGGGATGCAAATGCCACAGCAATTAACGTGAAGGTCCACAAAAGAAACGAGCGGAATCACTTCCAACGGCGCAGATGGATGGGCAAAGAAGACCTTTTGCAAGCAGCCGCCGATTTACGACACCTCGTGGCTGCCATACAGACGCCAGGAATAGAAGGCGCGCCGGTCACTGCTCAACAAGACAGTTTCGGCTCGACGGAGGAGATGATTCGCCTGCGCCGTTTGTGAATTTGTTGGAGATAGACTCCTCCGGCGAAAAATGCATCATGAATAGCGCGAGTCGTCAACTCCGCCGCCGCAAATGCGAGAGCTGGAGGATTCCGCGTGAGCTCGGTATAAATCGGACATCTCAGGCATACCTGGCGGATGATGGCGGAAAGCGCTTGCTAGGTGGAGGGCCACCAGTGAACAACGAGAAGTGGGAAGAGTTTTATCTCCAGGCGATTCGGGAGATTGACGGCCAGAACGTCATAAAGCGGATTGCGAAGGCGCGCTCAGCGATTCAGGGGCGATTACAAGACCTTGATGGCGGAGCAGACCACGCCGAGGAGCGTCACAAGATTGAAAAAGTGCTCAACAGTTTGAAGGTCCTGGAAGTGCTGGTGGCTCGTGGTGACCTGAAATAACGAATTTCTGCGCAACGGCATCACTGTCCGTCGTTTATCCGCTGCCGGACCCGCGAGAGGCGAAACTCACAAACACAGAAAGCGAAACCGCCGGATTCTGGCGGTTTCTCCAGAGGTCCGGCGGGCTGTACTGCAACGTCGTGAAGCCGCTGCTATGTCTGAATAATGCGCGGAGTCAGGAAGAAGATCAGCTCTTGGGTTGAGGTGCTGACCTGGCGATGCTTGAACAGATTGCCGAGGAACGGAATGTTGCCGAGCAGCGGAACCTGATCGATGTTGATGGAATTCTGCGACTGAATCACGCCGCCGATCACGACGGTGCCGCCATCGGTGACCAGGACTTGCGTGGTCGCCTGCTGGGTGATCAACGTCGGGTTGCCCTGGACTTCCTGACCGAAGTCAGGAGTGGTGTTCTCCACATCTACGTTCAAAAAGATGGTGTTTTCCGAGGTGATCTGCGGAGTTACGGTCAGGCGTAGGAAAGCGTCCACATAAGTAACCGTGGGCGGACCGCCCAACTGCGCCTGGGTGACGATAGGTACGCGAACGCCCTGGCGAACGATACCTTGAATATTGTTTTGGGTGACGATGCGCGGACGAGAGAGAATCTTGAGCAAGCCGCGCGACTCGGCCATGGTGAGCACCGCGTCAATGCGTATCGTGCTGCCAGCAGTCAAAAAGCTGAAACCGCTGGTCGGATTGGTGGAAGCCAAATTGGAGAACAGAGGAATCTGGACTCCGGTCGAGGCAGTCGGCGCGGCCGTTCCTACGAACGGATACGTCGGGTTAATCCCATAGGTTGAGAGCGGAGACGTGCCAACCGCGCTGGCGCCGCCGATGCTGGTGTTACTGGTTGGACCCGCTTTACCCAAACCGAAACCAAGCTGGGTGCCGATGTCGCGGGCAAAGCTGCGAGTTGCGGCGACCACACGGGCTTCGATTTCGACCTGTTGTGTCTTGCGATCGAGGTTCTTGATGAGCCGGTCGATCTCAGGAATGACCCCGGGAATATCTTGAATGATCAGTGCATTGGTACGGGAGTCGGCGATTACGCTGCCGCGCTGGCTGATGAACTGTTTGAGCGTGGGCACAAGATCCTTGGCCTGCGCATAGCTCAGATAGCGGGTGACGGTGAGTTTGTCCACGGCCAGAGCTTCAGCTTCGATCTCGGCGCGGCGCGCTTCAGCTTCCTTACGCATCGTGTCAACGGTCGCGATGCGCAGGACGTTGCCTTCGAGCTGGCGGGCGAGGTCGTTGTTCTTGAGAACGATGTCCAGAGCCTGATCCCACGGCACGTCATCGAGCACGATCGTCAGAGTGCCCTTGACGTTGGGATCGAGAACCACGTTGAGTCCGCTGATTTCATGGATGAGGCGAAAGAAGTCTTTCAGGTCGACATCCTTCAAGTTCACCGAAATCGGCTCGCCGGTATATTTCGGGCCGACGGCGGGGTTCGCGGGCTCTCTCATTTGCGCCTTCTGTTCGGCCGCGAGGTTCACCGCCGCTGGAGGGGTCGCCGGCGCCGGAGAATCTTGCGCCGCCATGGAAGCGCTAGGTGTGGGCAATAAATCGGTATCGGGTTTCTCGACAAATTTGGCTGCGGCAAAAACGGCGCGTTGCGGAGCCGAAGTCACGGTTGGCTGCTGGTCGGTGGAGTTGACAGCTGCCTTGGGCTTGTACGAAGGCTCGACAAAAACGAAGTTGTTGGCAGAAGCGGTCTGCACCGTGGTCTGAGCGGCGGCAACCGGAGCAGCCGGGGCAACAGCTACGGCGGTGGGTGCTGCGCTATTAGTCTCATGCTTCGCCGCGGTCGCACCAGTGTGCAGCGAGAGGATCAGCTTGCCGTTGGAAGTCGCCAGGTCATAGCGGCACGCCTGATCCAGATCGACGACAACGCGAGCGTTGGGCGGCCGTTTGGCATCCATGCCAACCCGAACCCGCTCGACTCCGTTGTTGCCAACGGCGATGGTTTCGGAGGTCACCGCGACGGTGTCCGGCAGATCGAGCACGACGCGGGCCGGCGAATTCAGTTCGCTCAACTTCGGCGCAATCGGGCCGCTGGTTGAAAGCTCGAGGGTGACTCCGTCGGCGGCGCCCACCACGTCCACTTTGAGCAACGCCGCCCGTTTGGCTGCCGTGGTGTCGGTATTTTGTGCGCCCGCTGCCGTGGCCAGCCCCAAGGCTAGCGTCGGCAAAAATAGTCTCAGCAATTGCTTTCGCATTTCGTTTCTCCCCGCACAACGTCGAATTCTTTTCTGTTAGGTAATTCTTTTCAGCTTGAATCTGTTGGCGTTGGCCAAAGCCGCAGCCTGTCTCTCCGGTCTTTACACCGCCGGAGTTATAATTTTCTTGGTCACTTCCCGGGTGAACGGCTTTCCCAGGCGATCCTGTACGTTTTCTTTGAAGACCACCGAGTCTCCGGTTATTCTCACTACATATCCGTTGAAAACGGGGTCGTTTTCGCGCAAGAAATAAGCTTTGTCGAGGGCGTTCACCACGACCGCGATCATTCCGTTCTCGGAGCGGACCACGCCTTTAAGGGCAATATCGCCAATAGCCAGGCAACGCTTACCGACGCTGCAACCCGAACCAGTCATCGCCTGATTGACCACCGGGCTCACAAAGGGATCGCGCTGCCCGGTGAAAGAAAGCGATTTTTTTGCCATTCCGCTCGAATTGCTCGAGGAAGCGGCGGTCTTATCGTCCACCGTCACGGTTGGCTTGCCTGCGGCGGACTCGCTGCGCGCCGACAGTCTGGCCTTTCCGGTGTGGACCGAGTGGGTATGGGCCGCGGTGGAAGAAACAGGCTGGGCCGAAGCCTTCGCCGTATCTCCCAAGGCATCATCGGAGGCCGTTTGCTGACTGCTTTGCAGGGCCTTCATGGTGTCATGCGTACTCTGGATGATGTTGGGGTTCTGCGCCCAGGCAGATCCCGCCGCCAATCCCAACGCAAGAATTCCGGTTGCTAGCTTCGTGGTCATCCCTACCTCCGCGCCGCCGCCGGCGCTTCCGCGGGCGGTTGCAAGTCGTGACTGAAAAATGTGGATGCTACGCAAGTCGCCACTACGCTCTCATTGGGCGCGTACTGGTACTGGTGCTTGGTCTTGGCATCTGAGGGCTTCTTGGTGCTTGCCATGAGCAGGTCCGAGACATTGACGATGCGCTCGAGATGGCCGACCTGGTCGAAGAATTTCACGACCGAGTAATACGGTCCATCCAGCTCAAGCTCGAACGGCGCTTCGCTGTAGAATTCTTTCGCGCTCACCGGATCGGCGGTGTAGCGGCGAATTTCGATTCCGGCTTTTACGGCTTCGGCGTCCAACATCTTGATGAAGCCTTCTGTTTCCTTCTCGTCCGGAACGATTTTGCGCTCGATTTCCAGTTGTTGTTTCAGGTTAGCCACCTGACGATCCATGTCGGCCAGCCTGGGGATGTAGGACTCCAGTTCGGCGTTCTCCCGCATCTTGGCGTCCAGAGCCTGTTGTGCGGAGGCATTGGCATCCTGCTGGTTCTTGAACTCGGTGAAGTACAGGGCGGCGGATAACACAACGGCAATTCCCGCCAGTGCTCCCCACTGTTTAAGGCTCGATAATTCGCTAAAGGTCTGCATAAGTTTCCCGTTTTTCCGCCTTACGACTTGCTGGCAGGCTTGGAGTTCGCTTTCTCGTTCCCCTTCGCGCAGCTTAGTTCGAATTGGAATGCCTGCATTTCTTTATAGGTTTCGTCCTGATACGTTTCTTTGATTTCAATGTTGCTGAAGTAGCCAGTCTTTTGCAGGTTGGTGATCAGGTTGGCGACGGCATCGGTGCTCAATGCCATGCCCTCGATGTCAACGTTTGTGCCCTGGTCCTTCATGGAATCGAGCCATACTGCTTCCGTGTTGTTCACAGTGGAGCCCACCGTGCTCAGCAGATCGACTGGGCCGGTCTGGCTGGCGCGCAGTTGATCGATCACATCCACGCGGCGCTTATAGATTTGCGCCTCGCGCTGCCGATCCAGATAGCGCGTTTTGACGGCGGCAAGCTGACGGTTTTGTTGCTCCGCCTGGTCCATTTGCGAAGCGATGCTCTTGGCCTGTTTGTCGAGCTTGTACCAGTAGCCGAAGTTGAACAATCCGGCTACCACCAGCACCAGCAGAACCTTCATGACCGGAGAGCCGAGGCTACCCGATTCCATGGCGACCGCAGTTGATGCGGTGCTGTGCTTGCTCTTCGACTTGGAGACTCCCAGCAGATTAATTCGGATCATAGGTCTTCAAAACTCCTTAGGGCCAAACCCACTGCAACCGCTAATTGGCCGGCATTTTGCTCGATCAGTTCCGCGCCCGGTCCCACCGGAGGGGCAATCTTCTGAAACGGATTGAAGATCTCTACCGGCAACGAGAACTCCTGGCGCAACGCTTCCACCAGACCGGGAA
Organism: uncultured Acidobacteriaceae bacterium; assembly: GCA_963834075.1. Taxonomy (GTDB): domain Bacteria; phylum Acidobacteriota; class Terriglobia; order Terriglobales; family Acidobacteriaceae; genus PALSA-270. The sequence continues at coordinate 292,235 of CAWIAH010000001.1, read as the reverse complement.
CCTTCGATGATCCCCCCGCCAGATAGATTTTCTCGATGTGTTCTCCTGCCGCGCTGGCGCGGAAGAAATCGAACGTCTTCTGAATTTCCAGAACGATGATTTCGGTTACCTGCTGCAGCACCGGCGTCTTGGCATCTTCACTGACCGTGCCCACCTTCTGCCCCAGCTTCAAGGCCTCGGCATCATCAAAGCTCAGGTCCAACTCCTTTTGCAGGGAGTCAGTGTACTGATGTCCCCCGACGCTCACATCGCGGGGAAACAAGGGGGTTGTTCCCTTCACGATGTTGATATTCATGACGCTGGCACCCAGATTCAACAGGGCGACCACCTGGTTTGGGGCCGGCTCGTAGTTGTATTCGTAGCAGTTTTGCAGGGCCAGAGCGTCGATATCCACAATAGCCGGAGTCTTGCCGGCCATCGAGAGTACGTTGGTGTAGTTGAGAATCTTGTCCTTCTTGACCGCGACAAGCAGAACGTCCATCTGCGTGCCGCCGGTTTCTTCCGCAAGAACCTGATAATCGAGGTTCACGTCGGCAAGATCGAAAGGAATATGCTGTGCGGCTTCCTTCTCAATGGTCTCGGCCAGTTCCTGATCGCTCATCGAAGGCAGCGAAATCTTCTTTACGATGACCGAGTGCCCGCTGACTGCCGTGGCCACGTTACGCGTCTTGATTTCCTTCTCGGTGAACAGCTTCGCGATCGCGCTGGACACGGTGCCGGAATCGACGATCATCGAATCCACGACGATATCCGGGGCCAGCGGCTCGATTCCCAGGTGGGCGACTTCAATCTGCCCGCCTTTCTTCTTTAGCTCCACCGCCTTGATGCTCGAGGAGCCCACATCCAAGCCCACAATCGTTTTCGCTCCTAATCCAAACATGTGTCCGCCTTTTTTCTTGTCTACAGTTGCCCGGCTGCCTTGACGGCCGCCTTAGGCTTTTTCTTGCTCTTTACTTCCATCTGGGTGGACTTCTCTTCCATCCACTGGTCAAGTCGCGATTTCTTGAAGCGCCAGCGGTTGCCCAACTTGAAAGCTGGAATGCGTTGTTCACCTACGTACTTGTAAAGCGTGTCCGGACTCACCCCCAGGTATTGCGACGCCTGGCGAATGTTCATGACTTCCCGCGAGTCGGCCATAGTTCGTATCCCTCTCCATAAATAAATCCCTGGAGAAAATTCCCCGTCCCCAAATCCGGTTCGAGTGAATTTTGGTGGACTGAGCATATCTCAGCCCTGAAAGAGACGAGGTTGCGGTATGCTTCCGGGTTTTTCAGGGTTTTATGCCCGTTTTTCGGAAATTACTTTCGGAACCGAGGTTGCGCCCATCTATATGTTGTGGCTTCTCTATATGTGTGCGCGATTACGAGTATGGCCTCTGCGGGAGCATCGGCTGAAGGGTACCTAACATAACCAAAGTACCAGGAAGGGTACCGAAGGCTTACGACGAGTGGGGGATAGGGTACCGGCTGCTCATCCAAATTCGGCTTTCGGACAATGTTTTCAAGGGCATGTAGTCGTAATCGGCCCGGAAAGGCAATTTTTCGCCCTGACACCCCCGTGAGATAGATCATGGATTCTATAAACAATTTCGATTGGACATGGGTGCTCGTTCTCCCTAAAGTAGCAATTCATTGCCGGGTTCCGGGAGCCCTTTGATGCTGGACAACCGGGAGAGGTCCTCATTGTTCCAACAGCTCGCCCTCGGAACCTGGCGCCAGGATTATTTCCGACGAATGCATGGTTGCAGGCCGGACTTCGAGCATCCTAATGACGACTTCGGTCCCAACACCCTTGAGCGCCCCTTTCATCAACTATGAGTTCGACCATGCCTATGACGAGATGTTCGAAGCTCCGGGAGTGCCCCGGCCGCATTATCAGGCCCTTCATCGTACCCTCCTAGAATTGCCCCCGGAAGAGTTGCGCAAGAGCCAGCAGGCGGCCAACCTATCCTTTCTGCATCAGGGAATCACTTTCACCGTCTATGGCAGCAAGGAGGGCACGGAACGTATTTTCCCGAACGACCTGTTGCCGCGGATTATTCCGGGGTCGGAATGGCGAAGAATTGAGCAGGGGCTGACGCAGCGAATTACAGCGCTCAATTTATTTCTGCAGGACATATATAACGAAGGCCGAATTCTTAGCGATAACATCATTCCCCGGGAGTTGCTTTACAGTTGCCGTCATTTTCGCCGCGAGATGCGAGGCCTGAGCGTACCGCGGGAAATCTATGTCAGCATCTGCGGCACGGATTTAGTCCGGCTGCCGGATGGAGATTTTGCCGTCCTCGAAGACAATCTGCGGGTTCCCAGCGGTGTCTCCTACATGCTGGCCAACCGCAAGGTGCTGAAGCGCGTCTTCCCCACCCTGTTTCGCGATTACGGAGTTTGGCCGATTGACCATTACGCGCAATCGTTGTTGGCGACTTTGCGATCATTGGCACCGGCCAACTGCATCGCGCGTAATGAACCCTGCAACCGTGCTGCTCACACCGGGGGTTTTCAACTCCGCATATTTTGAGCACACTTTTCTGGCGCAGCAGATGGGAATTGAACTTGTGGAAGGGCGCGATCTGCTGGTTCACGACAATGTCGTCTACATGCGTACCACGGCAGGTTTACGGCGCGTCGATGTTCTCTACCGCCGGGTCGACGACGACTTTCTCGATCCGCTTTGTTTCCGGCCCGATTCGAGCCTGGGTGTTCCCGGGCTCTTTAACGCCTATCGCGCCGGCAATGTCAGCGTGGCCAATGCCATTGGGACCGGAGTGGCCGACGACAAGGCCATGTACGCCTATGTTCCCACGATTATTCGTTACTACCTCGACCAGGATCGCCATTCTGCCTAACGTCCAGACCTACCTGCTAACCGACAAAAGCCGAGCGCGACTACGTGCTCGAACATATCGATGAACTCGTGGTCAAAGCCGTAGGAGAATCGGGCGGCTACGGCATGCTGATCGGGCCGCACAGCAGTAAGGCGCAACAGGATGCATTCCGCGAACAGATTCTTGCGCAGCCCCGCGATTATATCGCGCAGCCCACCCTGGCGCTTATCCCGCGCCGCGTGTTTCCTGGATGGAGAAGTGGCGTCGCGGCATGTGGATCTGCGGCCCTACATCCTCTATAACGGCAGTGTAACCCTGGTTCCCGGCGGGCTGACCCGCGTGGCTTTGCGGCGAGGATCGCTGGTGGTGAATTCATCGCAGGGCGGCGGCAGCAAAGACACCTGGGTACTGCGCGACGAAAAAGCCGTGGAACCTATTAAGCCGCAGGAGTCCGAGCGCAGCCGCTCCAGACTAACTGCCATGCTCTCCCGCGTCGCGGACAGCTGTACTGGATGAGCCGCTACCTGGAACGAGCCGAGCATACGGCTCGTCTGATGGATGTCGATCTGCAATTGCGACTGGATCAGTCGCCCGAATCGACCACTGGCAGATGGCTGCGACTGATCGATCGTTGCAGGTGCCTGCATCGCTTGCCGGGACAGCACGACGGAACCAGCCTGGCCCATACTCTGACCTTCAACCGAGCCAATCCCTCCTCCATTGTTTCCTGCGTTTCTGCTGCTCGGGAAAATCTTCGCCATGTGCGCGAACAATGCAGTTCGGATATGTGGGAGCAGCTCAACCGGCTGTATTTCGAGATGCTCGGACGATCCGTCCGGAGGGCTCATGGATTTTGGAATCGCACGAATTCTTTCGCACAGTGCAGGAAGGCGCACAGCTTTTTCAGGGATCACCGATCCACCATGACGCACGGCCAAGGCTGGCACTTTATCCAGCTGGGACGTTTTGTGGAACGAACCGATGCAGTGGCCGGCCCTGATTGGCGCCCATTTTTCGCGGCTTACGCAACCCCCGGAGCAGGCTGCGGAGGGGGCGGAATATCTGGAGTGGGTGGGACTGCTGAAATCCTGTGCAGCATTTGAGGCCTATTGTAAGGCCTACTCGGCGGAGATGCGTCCCCTTCGAGTGGCGGAGTTTCTGTTGCTGAATTCTGAGTTTCCGCATTCGGTGCGGTTTTCGGTGGAGTGCGTCCATTCCGCGCTGCGCCATGATCGGCGAACTTGACCGAGCGAAAGCTCGCCCAACCCGTACGCCTAGCCGGACGGCTACGCGCGACGCTCATCTTCAGCCAAATTGAAGAAATAATGGCCGAAGGCGCTTATTTGTATCTGGAGAACGTGCGCCGTCAGGTGGGGCAGATTCACTTCGCCATTCAGCAGATCTATTTTGATTATTTGGTGGAGTCAGCGCTGACTGCTTAGCACCCAGGGAGAACCATGATTTACTCCATTCGCCATGTCACGAGCTTTACTTACGAACCGGCAATCCGGGAGAGCATCATGGAGGTCCGCGTTCAACCGCGGAACGAAGCTCACCAACGCTGCCTGACCTTTTCGCTGGATGCCAGCCCGGCAGCCAACATTATGGTCTATCGGGACTATCTTGGAAATACCATCCATCACTTCGACATTCCCGGACGCTATTCGCAGCTCCGGATCACGGCTCAGGCGCTGGTCGAAGTGTCGGTCGCCCCGACGCCGCAACCTTCCGAGGTGGGAAGCTGGAAAGATTTGGATGACAACGTCGCGGAGGGAGATTATTGGGAGATGCTTTTGCCCAGCCACTTCGTGCAGACGACTGACCTGTTGCGGGGCCTCGCGGAAGAGATTCACCTCGAACGGCAAGCGAATCCTCTGCAGACTCTGTTGGATCTGAATCAGACTCTCTATGAGTCGTTTGATTACGTTCCCAACAGCACGCAAGTGGACTCGCCCATTGACGACGCGCTACGAACCCGACAGGGCGTTTGCCAGGACATATCCCACATTATGATTGCCATGGTCCGGCAACTGCGCATTCCGTGCCGCTATGTGAGCGGATACCTCTTTCACCGTCACGATCTAAAGGGGAAAGACCGCAACGACGACCGCTCGACCGATGGCGCTACCCATGCCTGGGTCGAAGCTTATTTACCGGGACCAGGCTGGGTGGCATTCGACCCAACCAATAACCTTGTTGGCAACGAACGGCATATTCGCGTGGCCTTGGGACGGGATTACGCAGATGTTCCGCCCACCCGCGGCATCTACAAAGGCGATGCGGAGAGCGAATTGAGCGTTCTGGTGGTGGTTTCGCCGGCCCAGGCGCCATTACCCGAAGAGATTCCGCCGGCCACCGTGATCCGATCGAAATCCCGTGTTTCGTTCGATAACTTCCAATATGAGCAGCAACAACAACAGCAGCAGTAGGCTGGCTATTTTCCCGCCAATGCCTTTTCGATAGCAGCCTGGGCAAGAAGAGCCATGATCTTGTAACCCTCCGGATCGGGATGCAAGCCGTCTTGGGCCAGTTCTTTTTTCAACAACCCCTTGTCGTCCACCATGGCGTTGAAGTAATCGAGATAGACGCAGGCCTTATCGGCGCAATAATTTTTGAGCCAGCGGTTAAGTTCGAGAATCTTCCGGGGAGGCCGTTGCGCAAACAAAAGCTCACCTTCCGGTGAGTAGTTGTTTACTGGCAACACCGAAGAGAAGACGACTCGAATCGCGTGGGCTCGCGCCAGCTCCGCCATGGATGCGTAGTTATTCTCAATGTCTTCGAGAAGCATGGGCCCGGTATTTCCGGCGATATCATTTGTGCCTGCAAGGATGACGACAACGTTAGGCTGTAAGGCGATGACATCAGGACGAAACCGGATCAACATTTGCGGTGTGGTCTGGCCGGAGATTCCGCGATTGATGTAATGCTTGGCGGGAAAATACTCTTCCAGCTTCCACGCGTCCGTGATGGAATCGCCCATGAAGACGACGCGGGCTTCACCTGAGTATGGCGCTTTAAGGCTGGCGTTGGCCGCGCGATAGCGATCCAAGTCAGCAAAGTCATTCATCCACTGTTCGCTCATCGATCTCCGCCATTCCTCCAGTTGTTGCCTTGCCGCTTCAGCTGGATCTCGCACAGTTTCTTGTCCGCCTGCCCAGACGCCCAAGGGTAAAGTCATGCCGATCAAGATGGCAAATACACCATAGGCTTTCATCATCATTTTTTATCCTCGCTGCAACTTTCCAGATTATCGTCCCCTACCCTAATCTCTTTGTCCCACATACCCGACCAGAGATAAGACTTGCGCAATCTCGACCCGACCGTCAGCGCTGGCGATTCTAATCGATATGGGCCTGACTATTGCAAACGTGCATGAGGAAACTGGCTTCCGGGCAATGCTATGAATTCACTTTGGCTTTGGCAGCTATTGCCTTGGCTTTGATATCTTTCGGGGCGGAGCCGATTGCGCCTGACGGCTTGAGCGACGGCGGACGATCGGGCAAGGCTTAAAGGCGCTGCATTTGAATAGCAGATAAAGCCTAAATCCAACTGGCAGAGGACTTTAGTAATCTCAACTTAAGGTCTTTACCCGATTCCCGCATCCACCCAGCCACCGTTACACTCATCTCACAGCATCTAATTTTTTGATATTTTGGCCAACGATCAGGAGACTGATTTTGTTTGGGACGCGCAAATTAGTCGTCGCGGTAAAGAGAAGCCTTGAGCTTGAGGTCGCCGGATCGCTTTCGGTCCTCGGTGGCGTCCTCGTTCTGTTTATTTCGCTTCTGAGCCCCGCTGCCCGGGCTGACGTCGGTGTGGTGCTTAACGAATCCCTCGACACGAGTGTTGCGCGGATCACCGGCTCCGGGCACACTGCCGTCTATTTTTCCGATATTTGCCGAGAAACTCCGGTTAAGCTGCGACTTTGCCATTCCGGCGAAAACGGCTCAATTATCAGCAACTACACCTCTTTAGGGGAAGACGAACCCTTCGAATGGAACGTTGTGCCGCTCAATATCTACCTGTATGGCGTGGAAGATGCGCGGAACCGCCCGGTTTTCGGATCGGAAAAAATTAAGGACGCCCTTGAGGAGCGTTATCGAGCAAAATATCTGGTTGGATATTGCGAGAGCGTCTCTTGCCAAACCAGCAACAAAGCGGAATGGCGGGAAATGGTCGCCGCCAGCCTCTCGCGCAGCATATATATTTTCGTAGTTGCGACCACGGTTGACCAGGACCGCGCCCTGATTGAGAAATTCAATTCCCGCCCTAACGTCAATCATTTCAATGCAATGACGCGCAACTGCGCGAACTTTGCGCGGTTGATTATCAATACATATTTTCCTGGGGCGACGCACGCAGATTACATCAACGATTTCGGAATGACCAGCCCGAAGGCGATTGCGCGATCCTTTACCCGATACTCGCTCAAGCACCCCGAATCCCAATTTCGAGTTCTGCACATTGCCCAAGTGCCCGGCACTCTTAAGCGTAGCACTGAAGTGCGAACCGGCACTGAACAGCTCTATCGTTCGAAGAAACTGCTGGCTCCTATGTTGATCTTCGCCGCTCACGAACTGCCTGCCGTGGCAGCGTCGTATCTCGTGATTGGGCGCTTCAATCCGCAGAGTACCTGGGAAAAATATCCCACAGCCGAGGCCAGTGCCGCTAGGCACCGAATAAAGCTGGCGAAATCCGAGAAGCAGGACTCACGCGTGGAACGATTCGAAGCAGAACAAGACCGAGAACGAGAACGAGTAGTGGGAACGCCACAAGAGTGGCAGGAATATCGCTGGCAATTCAGCACGCTAACGCGGCCCACCCAAGGCGATGACAATCATGAGCCCGCAAGCGTCACGAGAATCATGAAAGATTTGAATACTGCCACCATTTCCGCGGATGATTCAACTGGAGCTTTATGGGCGAATGTCAGGCGGACTGATGGCACTGCGCGAGTGGGCGTGAGCGCGAGCACGGTTCTGGCCAACGACTCCGATCCACGTATGGCGTACGATCTTTTATTCGCCCGAAGCGCGAGCATTCTGAAGAGTCCCAAACATAGCCGCGAGACCATGGCTGAATTCCGCAGGGATTGGATTGTTCTGCAGCATGCAAGCGATCGCCAGGAGAATTTTCTCTCGGCTTCGGAGGCAGAGGAGAAGCCAGGGAACGGTCCGGAATAGGCGCTGAAGCCGGTTAACCGATTGGTCTGTTTCGCCGTGCCACCGGAGTTTCTGCTATGATTTCGGCGTTGTGACGTGGTTCCCGGCAACTCTCGTTTACCTGCTTTGTCCGTTGTTGCTACTGCCTATTGCGGAAGGGCAAGTGCAGTCCCCCAGAGCCGCCGTCCTTCCGGTATCCCCGTTTATCGTCATCGGTTTTCTTGGTGGGTTTGTCCGCCGCGACGATTTGATTCATAGCACCGTTCAATTGGCTGCGCGTTTGCGGGAAGAATTTCCTCGCGGCGTATCGGTAGCGACGTTCGCCAACCGCCAGGGAATCGAGGCCCATCGAGAGGTGCTGCAGTTACTCGATACGGACCGGGATGGCACACTCTCTGCCGAGGAGAAGCGGAACGCGCGGGTGATCATTTATGGGCACAGCTGGGGCGCGTCACAAACTGTGACTCTCGCCCGGCAACTGCAAAATGAAGGGATTCCGGTGTTGCTCACTGTTCAGGTGGACAGCGTGAACAAACACGGGCAGGATGATTCGCTCATACCGGCGAATGTGAAGCAGGCGGCAAACTTCTACCAACCCGACGGGCTCATTCACGGTCGTTCCGAGATTCGAGCCGCCGATCCTGCCCGCACTCAAATTCTCGGCAATTTCCGTTTCAAATATGCCGCAGGATCGACCCAGTGCGACGAGTATCCATGGCTGAGCCGATTGTTTATGAGATCCCACATCGCTATTGAATGCGACCCGAAGGTTTGGGGTAGGATCGAAGATCTCATCCGCTCGAAATTGCCGCCGCCCGCTAACCTGCATCTAGCAAATAATCCAAAAATACCCGGACAGACTAAGCGGATGGATCGGTGAGTGGCAGCCATACTTTGAAGCACGTGTCCCCGGGCTTCGAGTTGACCTGGATATTCCCCCGGTGCTTTTTTACGATCCGCTGAACTGTATCGAGACCGAGCCCGGTACCCTCGCCTACTCCCTTGGTGGTAAAAAATGGTTCGAAGATGTGCGGTTGCACATCAGCGGGAATTCCGGGCCCGTTGTCACCAATTTCAACCACTACACACTCCCGGTCGCGAGAGGCGCGAACCCTAAGCTCGCCCATGCCCTGCATGGCGTCAATCGCATTGTCGATGATGTTAGTCCAAACCTGGTTGAGATCGCTGCCAAATGAGTTGACTAGCAATGGGGCATCGGGATAATCGCGCTGCACTGTCACTCCGCGCTTGAGTTTGTGATTGAGAATCACCAGCGTGGTTTCCAGGCTCTTCACCACGTCGACGTTCTGCAGGGGAGCCTGGTCCATGAAGGTGTACTCTTTGATCGCGCGCACCAACTCCGAGATACGCGTGGTACTGCTCTCGATTTCAGTGAGAAGGTCGGCGATCTCTACAGAAGCGGCAATTCGTATCAACGCAGCTCGCGCGGTACCCCGATCCAGATTCGAGAACAGCGATTCCAAAACCTCAGGTCCAACGTTCTTTCGCGCCAGATCGGCCGCCAGTTGCCAGAGATCCTCTTGCCCGTGGCTGCGCAAAAGGGAGTCGAGCTGGTCCTCGAGACTGCTGGCGGTGAGCGCATCAGGCGGCGGCCCCGCGATTTGAGTAAAGGACGCCTCGAGTTTTTCGATCTCCGATTTTTGCGCGGGCGTGAGATCGCGCCGTCCCAGATCATGACTTGCATCGCGGATTCGCTTGAGAGCGGCACGCAACTGGCTCGCGCCCCGAGTCGCGGCCGATGCGGGATTATTCAGTTCGTGCGCTAGACCAGCAGAGAGCTTTCCAAGACTTGCCAGGCGGTCTCGCTGTTGCTCGACTCGCGTCGTTTCGCGGATTCGGTCGGACATCAGCCCGACCAGCCGCGTCGCCAACTCTGGCATCTTGTGGACAAGCTCGGGAAACTGTGCCGCGGGAAAACACAAAAGGCGGCTTGCGGTTAATGCCCGCCCGGTTAGAGGAGTCCGCTTCATCCGCGAAAATGGCAGTATGCCAGTGACATCCCCAGATTTGTACGACAGCATGAAGGTTTCCCCGTTTAATTCCCCACGTCCTTCCAGTTCACCTTCCAATACCACAAACATATTGATCGCTGGATCGCCCTGCCGAATATAGATGTCTCCTGGGTTCAGGGCGGTCTCCTGCGCCTGACTGAGGAACCAGGCGAGCTGGTCCTCTGGCAGATCAACGAAAGCTGGCATCCGCTGTAGCTCAGAGATTTCTGCCATTTAAACTTTGCTCAAATATTGATGGATGAACTGCACCGCGACTGATCCTTCGCCCACACCGGAGGCCACACGCTTCACCGATCCGTGCCGCACGTCCCCGACGGCAAAAATTCCCGGAACATTCGTCTCGAGCAGGAAGGGGTCTCGATCGGGCGTCCAGCCCTTGGGGCGCTGTGCATCGCGAATCAGATCCGGGCCGGTCAGAATAAAACCTCGCTCATCACGCTCGATGAGATCGCCAAGCCAGTCGGTCCGCGGTAGCGCTCCAATAAAAATGAACATCGAGCTGGCCGGTACGCGCTCGACCTTCCCTGTATCGGAACAAAGAACCGAAATCTCTTCCAGATGAGTCTCGCCGTGGGCCTCGATCACGCCGGCATGCGCCCAGATTTGAATATTGGGTGTCTGCTTGATCTGGTCAATCAGATATTGCGACATGGTGGCCGAGAGCGATTCGCCGCGAACCAGAATCACGACGCGCTCCGCGTACTTGGCAAAATTCATGGCGGCCTGTCCGGCCGAATTCGCGCCTCCGACCACGTAAACCGTTTCTCCGGCAGAGGAGAGAGCCTCGGTAGTTCCGCCTCCGTAATAAACTCCGGCCCCTTGCAGACGGTCGATTCCAGGAGCGTCTAAACGCCGCCATTGCACGCCGGTGGCGATCATCAAAGCATGGCAGGAAGTCTCGGGCCCATCGGCTAATTTGAGAATCCGGTAAGGGCCTTCGGTGCGAACACCGACAACCTCCTGCGGCGCAAGAATCTCCACTCCAAAACGCTGCGCTTGCACCACCGCGCGCCGCGCCAAGTCACCGCCGCTCAGCCCATTGGGAAATCCCAAATAATTTTCGATGCGCGAACTCATGCCCGCCTGGCCGCCCGGAGCTTCCCGTTCAATCATGACGGTGTGCAAGCCTTCCGAAGCGCCATAGACCGCAGCCGCCAAACCCGCCGGCCCACCCCCGATGATCGCCAAGTCATAGAAATCGGTTTGCGCACGGGTCCGCAGTCCGACCTTCTGCGCCACCTCGGCGGGAATGCTTTCCAGCAATCTCGTGCCGTCGGGGAAGAGCACCACGGGAAGTTGGGCGGCGTCCGGGCCCAAAACATCAAGCAGGCGCTTGGTTTCCGGGTCGTTTGCGGAAAGCTCGACGTCAGTCCATTGGTACGGCACGTGATTGCGCGCCAGAAAGTCACGCAACTCGTAGCATTTCGGCGACCAGCGAGTGCCCAGCACTCGAATGCCCTGAAACGCCGGCCGGTAGGATGCCCGCCAGTCATCCAGCAAGTCATCCAATTGGGGATACAAATGCTCCGCCGGCGGATCCCACGGTTTCATAAAGAAATAATTAATGTTGGCCTGATTGATGGCGCTTATCGCGGCAGTCGTGTCCGCATAGGCGGTGAGCAGCGCCCGCTTGGCTTCAGGGAAAAACCCCATGGCCTCCTGCAGAAATTTAACTCCATCCATGCGGGGCATCCGCTGATCGGCCAGCAGCAGCGCGACGCTGTCGTTCCGTAGTTGAAGTTGTTTTAAGATATCCAGAGCGCCTTCCGGGTTATCGCTGCCGATTACGCGATAATCCGCTCCATATTTCGAGCGCAAGTCGCGCTCAATCGCCCGTAAGACATCTACATCGTCATCAACGCTGAGTAAGACCGGTTTCGCCATAAGTTCCCAAGATCGATTGCGTTTCAGTATAGTGGAGAATCAGAATCTCAAAATCCGCGCCCCTGGAATGATTGATCTTGATGATTTGTTTAGATACATAACCTGGCAATTTGGTCGCGTTAATTGAAGACGCTGGCGTAAGAGCGCATCGGCGACTTGGAGGAACCGATTGAATCCAAATTACATTTTTGCTTTCGCCCTTGGTGTGGGAGTGGTTGCGGGACTGCGGGCCATGACCGCACCCGCCACCGTGAGTTGGGCTGCCCATCTTGGATGCCTGAACCTGAACGGCACGGGGTTGGCGTTTATGGGCTCGCCGATCACCGTGGCAATTTTCTCTCTTGCGGCGCTGGGAGAGTATGTCAACGACATCCTCCCGAAAACTCCCAAGCGCACCGCGCCCGGACCTTTGGTCGCTCGCATCGTCACCGGAGGACTTTCAGGCGCATGCCTATGCGAAGCTGCGGGACAATCGTGGATGACGGGGGCCGTGCTCGGCGGAATTGGCGCCGTCATCGGCACGTTTGGCGGATTTCAGGCACGCATACGCGCGGTCAAAGCTCTCAATGTCAAAGACATTTTTGTCGCGATTCCGGAAGACCTGGTCGCGATTGGGCTAGCTTATTTCTTTGTTTTTGTGCGCTGAACAAGCGCACCAGCAAAGAACCTCTACGGTTGGCGCAGCTTGATGGTGCTGATCGCATGCGGCGGAACATTCAGCGATGATTGATCGGCTGCGCCGGAATTCACTTCCAAAAGGTTTGTTGCGGCGAAACTGCGATTCTTGCCTAGAAAGTATACGGGGCTTTCCGCCGAAGCCCCCGCCATCTCAAAACTTCGCAGCACAATCGTTCCGTCGTTCGAGGATTTTTTTAACGCCGTTACCACCAGATTATCTGCCTGCAACGAAACGAACGACTGCTCCGCAGGTAATGGTTTGTGTGAAACCGTATCGGCTGACATGACCGGAATTAAAGGCGAACTCAGCGACATTCCCGCACGCCATGGCTTTTGTGCTGCCCAATCGCCTTGACCCGATGTGAACGAGTAGTGAAATACATAGGTTGCCGCCACCGGACTCGAATTCAGCAAAGTTTGCCCGTTGCGGACCACTTTTGTCGGGTTGAAGCGCGGGCCACGCAGCATGCTGGCCCTGATCGCGCCATCGTCAACAATCATCAATTGATGGTCGGCGCTGATGGTAAATCCCCAATCGCCGATTCCAGCAAAAATCCAGTCTTGAATCTGTTTCAGGTCTCCCAGATCTGGGGCGTAAGTTCATCGCCGTGGGAAGGTTTGGCTCCGGGCATAATATCCGATGGCGTTACCGAGCCGAAGGGAGTTCCATAGCGAATCTGCGTGCTCTGCGCCAGAGGAAAAATCTGCTGCAGGTCGCAGGAAACTCCTGGCTTCCATTCGACAGTATCTTCGATATCAAATTTCTTAAGCCCTCGATAAAGTGTCAGCCGCTGCACGATCGGAATGCTGCCCACCGCACCAGATATCCGCAGAACCGCCTTCACCGGCCCTTGCTCTTCGAGCCGCACATCCTTGATGACATCAACAATCTGGCGGCCAGTCGGAAGAACGATATTCTGGTCATCGCCTCCACGTTCCTCAACTCCGTCGATCTCAATGTTTTTCGCGACAACGCGCTTCAACTCTTTATCGAAGATTTCGATTCGTCCGGTCGCGCGATCCACCGTAACCCGGTAGACGTCACTTTCCAAACCGTCGGAGCCGAGCGCGTCTCCCGCTTCCTTCGCGTCATCATCGCTTTGTAACGTGACATGGATTGCATCCGCGAAAGTATCTGGACTCTGCGCCGGGACGAGATAGAAAGTCTTGTAGCCCAGCGATGGCACCGCCTGGGCGACGAATGCTAAGCGAAGCGCACGCGAACTTCCACCGCGAGTCTCCTCAACCTGAAAAGGAATGGCGGTACCTTTTTGATCCAACAAGCGCAGGCCTTTTTTGTAATCGTCAATGTCGGATGTCTCGACTGGCCCGAACAAGGTCACATGAGCGCGAACTGCGTCGTCGCGTGTCCAGCTCAAGGGATTGAAGACGACGATCGGCGTAACCACCGCAAACGGCCGCTGAACCCGACCGGCAATGTTGCGCAGCGAATCGCGCAGAATCTGGCCCGCACCCAGAGAAGCCTCTTGCGCGTATCCCAGTTTGCGTTCATCGCCAATCACTCCACCCTGGCCGTCGCTGTTATGGTCGAGCGCCTTCAGAGCATCCTTCCATAGAGCTTCGAATTTTTCTTGAGGATAATCAGCGTAGTCCAGAGCGTAATTGATGGCAGCAAATTTCTCGGCAGTTAGCAGCGCATCCGTGGCACCCATTGCTGCCGGCCACAAGGGCTCGCTGGTAATGCTCACCCAGGAAGAAGGAATCCCCCCCGAAAGCGTGGGAATATCCGGAGTACTCGCCGCAGCGCGAAAGAACTCGCTCGGCGTGGCCAAGCGAAAATGGTTGGGGGCAAGACGCTGATTCAGCAGGCTGACATTTTCCACCAATGTGCCGGATGGCGACCAGAGGTCCGTCCCCCAGGGTAAGTAGACCGGACCAGACGTGGTGGCCTGCACTTCAGACAGATGACGCGAAAACTTTTTCAGAATCTCATCGTTCAACTCAAGATGCAGGCCGTCGCCCGCACCCCAGCCATAGCCGCGGATTTCATTCCAGACCAGCACCGACGAGCCATCCGGAGCCTTCCAATGAAACAGCGATTGGTCCCGAGGAGCCATGCGGGTCATCACCATGTATGGCGTCCCGGCGTCGCTCAGAATCTGCGGATACTGCCATGTAAAACCAGGAATATCGGCGACGTGAGCAACTTGCGGATCAACCCCAAACTGCTCCCACGCGTATTTCTTTCCGTACAGCAGATTTCTAACCAGAGCCTCGCCGCGGGGTTCGTTCTGGTAGATGGCGGCCCAGGCCGGAGAAATTTCGATCTGCCCCCGTTTCACCAGCTGTTCGAATTTTTCCAGCTCCGGTGTGCCATGATGGCTCTCGACAAAATCTGCAACAAAATCTTCGTTCTCAAGCAAATAGCGAAACTGGGGATATTTATCGGCCAACTGAATCGCCCTGCCAATATTGTTGTTACCTCGGCTCAGGCATTCTTCTTGAGTACACGCCCAGAACAGGTCGAGGTGCGAGAAAGGCACGATGTAAACTTCATGCTGATCAGGACCAGTTTGCTGGGCTTGCAATACCGGGGAAAGCATTAGCAGGACAGTCAGGCACGTCAGCAATGTCAACCGTAATCTCATTCCCTTGTTACTCTGAATCGAAATCGGCGGAAGTTCTACTGATTAGTCTTCGGCAAATATTTTGCCAGAAACGCCCAAATATGGGTGTAGGCCATCTCCAGCTCCGTATGGCTAAATCCGCCGTGATGGCCGCCGGGAATGGTTACTAGTTCGTTAGGTATCCCGGATCGGTCAAGCGCCTCGTGCAGGCGAACCGAATGCGAATAAGGAACAATCTTATCCGCGTCGCCCTGAATCATGATGATCGGTGGTACGCCAGCCCGCACATAAGTGAGAGGCGAGACGCGCCTCGCGATATCCTCTCGATTAACTTGGCTCCCCATCCACATGATGGCGTAGTCTTCTTTGTGCGCGCCTTCAAATAGATCTCCCACATCGGTTATGCCGAACCAATCCACAATGGCGGCGACCTGGACCTCTTTTTCCGGGGGACATTCGCGGTCCAAGCCCGCCGACACCGGCAGCATGCCTGTGGTCAGTGCGAGATGCCCGCCCGCTGAATGTCCCATGAGGACGATCCGCTCGGTATCGAATTTATAGTCGTTGGCGTGGTCGTACACCCAGTGCAACGCGCAGCGGCAATCTTCGACGGCTGCGGGAGCCAGAGAAATTCGCGCCAACCGGTACTCGACGTTCACCACCGCCCAACCTTTTTGCAGAAAGGGCATGATTTCCAGAATTGCAGCTTCCTTAGTCCCCGAAACCCAGCCGCCGCCGTGAATATAGATAAGCGTGGGATGATTGTTTTCTCCGGCGGGCTGATAGACATCGAGTTTCGCATCGTACCCGTTAGCCGTCAGATACACCACATTCGGAGTCACGTCATAGTCGCGGCTCAAGGTAGCGGCTTTGGAATCTACTTCCGCCATTTGTGCCACGCTCGAAGCAGCAGTCAGCGCCGATGCAAGTGCTGCCGCATAGATAAACGTTCGAGTAATATTGAGAAGCCAGCGAAAATTCATGATTGAACTTACCCCGCATGCGCGTCGCAGATTTGAAAGAGAATTAATGCCAGGGCAGCGATTATACCGGGATCAGAAGCGGGCAAAGTGCTTCTCCTTCACCTGTTTTTCGGCGAGCGCTTTGCCGATCAGTTGCAAATCTCCGACATGATCCACGGAGTCCAGCATTTGCACATTCTCGGGCACAACTTCCGGCAGACCCAGATCGTCCAGACCGCTGCGGGTCAGTTCGCAATTGTAACGGACGTAAGTGAAAAGCTTGGGATTCGCCGGACCGGTCGCGGCGAGCATATCGCCAACCTCAATATCCAGCGGCGGCCCGGCCAGACAATCTCCGAAAGTACGGCAGAGAAAATCCTGTTGATTGGCTGCGGCATAAATTAGCGCAGATGGAATCGAACTGACGTCATAAATCAGATTCATCTGTTCGGATCGCAAATGGGGATCTGCCTTGGGGGCTGTCCCGGTTCCCACGGAGACCACCAGCATTCGGTCCAATCCCGCGGGCCAATTCAGGTTGTAAGGCTGCACTGTGGCCATCAGAAAGAGTTGAAAGGCGGGATTGTTGAACATGGTGACTCCGCCATCCACGAACAAAAATTCTTCTTCGCCCAGGCGTACGATCTCGGGAGGAAAATACGTTGGAGCGGCTGTGCTCGCGCAAATGAGCTGCCACAATGGCACCTCGAGATTGCACCCGGGAAATTTGTGATCGTTGAATTTTGCAGCCGGGTTGTTGCAAACCGGCCATGGCGAATCGGTGGTGGCATTGCGCATAACCATCATGAGCAAGGTCCGCAGACGCGACGAACCCAGAGTAGTCTCATCGCCGAATACTTCACGAAATTTCGCAGCCAGCTTCTCGCGATCGAACTTGTAGTGAAAGCGGCGTAGAACGGCAGCCCGGCTGAACATGGCAGGACCGCTGTTGATGTAGAACGAGCGTAGATCCTCCACGCTCATGCCCAGACTCAATGCCGTGGCAATGACCGCGCCGGTGCTGGTTCCAGCCATGTAGTCGAAGTAGTCGGCGAGTACCGCGTCGGGTCGCTCCAATTTCTGGCGCACGATCTGCTCAATGGTGTATAAGACCTCGAGCGAGACCACCCCGCGGATGCCGCCGCCATCGAGGGCGAGAAGTTTCTTCTGCGCCGTGGGCTGGAGCTTGTCTAGAAACGATTTCGGATTCTCTGTGCCGGGCATGCCTGGCTCCTGAGCCTCGATCCCTGAGTATCGAACAAAGCTATGCGCAAGAGTTTAGGCCAAGCGACCCTGATGCACAAAACCAAAACGCCTCTCCGTGGAGAGGCACTGGCTAGGATCTCTATGTTGGCTTACTGCGTGGTATCGACTGTCTTGACTTCCTTCACGTCGGCGGTGCTGGCCGGCTGAAGCGGCGGTCGCATGGCAAAGAAGTCATGATCGTAGAGGCTGCGATACATCACTCCAGCCAGTTCGGCGGCCTTGGGGCCAAACGTAGGCCGTCCACCTTCGAGAAACACCACCGTGACGATGCGTCCCACGCTGGTATTTGCGTACGAGGCAAACCATCCGTAGCGGGTTCCGGCGTTCGAGCAGGTTCCCGTTTTGCCCAGAATCTCTTCCTCGTTAAAGCTGAGCTTGACCCGGCGCGCGGTGCCGTAAGTAACGGCTCCAGCCATGCCATCGGAAATATCGGGAATCAGCGGAGCGATATCCAAATGTCGCTTGATCCGCGGCTGAAAGTTCGCCACTTCTTCGGGCGTCGTCGGATGTTGGAGATAATATAACGTCCCGCCATTGGCTATTGCCGCGACCATCGCGCCCAGTTGCAGCGGAGTCATGGAAACGCCCTGGCCAAAGCTGCACATCTTCCCAACTCCACCTAGGCTTGCCGGTATCACTTGCTCGGGATAGGTGCCGAGATGCTCGCCAGGAATATGGTAGCCAGCCAGTTCGCCCAGTCCGAACTGGTGGGCGTAGTAACTGACCTTCTCGAATCCAAGTTGGCGCCCAACCGCCTCAAAATACGCATTGTTGGAATGCGCCAAGGCCGTGGTAAGAGTCATCCGGCCACTGCCGGCGAGGCGAACCGGAGTGTCTTTGTCAATGATTCCTTCGCTCAGCGCCGCGAGCGCCACCGATAGCTTGATGGTCGAGCAGGGTTGAGCGCCGCTCGAGAGAGCCAGCCTTTGATTCACCATGGCAAGAATGCGGCCGCTGGTCGGCTCAATTGCAACCACAGTTCCGTTCATATTGCCCAAAGCGTCCAGCGCAGCCTGCCGCACAATGGGATCTTCGCCAGCCGTCACATCCCCTTCCGTGACGTCCTTGGCAAAGGAGTTGGCCGAGAAATGTTCATAGTAAACATGACGGCGGTGACGGACCACGCCTGCGGTACGCACATGAACCGCAGCATGGCTGCGCGCCAGGTGGCGCATGCGTCGGCGCGCGTGCTGCCCTTCGGTCACATGGGATTTGGGCTTGTTAGTACTCAACGGGCGAGGATTCACGTTCGCGGCGATCGCGCTCACCGGGAGCATCATTCCCAAAGCTAAAAGCAAATTAGTGAACGTTGAACGATGGCTGGACATATGCTTATATAAACCCGTTTCCCAGAAATTCTATGTATTCAGACTGCAATATGTGGGCCAAGCTTTGCGAGAAGTGTCAAAGCCTTGCAATCCACCGATAATACGGGACTTAGCTCTGGGCTGGCAACGGAAAAGTAAACTCGCAAGATTACTCCTAGGCCATATGCTAACTCCATGTAACAAAAAGTGTTAACTTCTGCGGCAAAGTTGCCGGCCTTTGGCTGGACCTTCTCATTTGTTTACTCAAAAGATACTAGGTCTTCGCTGGAAAAACTATTGCAGTTTAGTGAGCTTCCTACCTGACCGAATCACTATCCATTTTGGGAATGCCCGGCGGAGTGAGCGCCGTGTTAACTGGAATGCATTGAACGCACGCTATGGCGTTCTGGCTCTCCTTGTGATCTCCGGGCCCAGGCGCCGGAAGTCCCGCAAATTCCAAGTGTAGATCACCTCCGCGCCCGAATTCAAAGCACAAGTGCCCAAGCGATGCGTCGTAGCCGCCGCTAAGCCGCTCCTCCAGGGATTGCAAAAACAGCCACGCCTGTTCGCCGCTTAAGCGCTGTTTTCCGGGAAGACGGGTCAAAGCGGAATATGGGTATTCCGGTGAAGGTAAACATCGATTCCGGAGGGAAGCCAAACGGCATTCCGGAGCGAAGGTGAACAGCAGTCGGAGCGAAGCGACGCTGGCGTAATAATTGTGCAGGAAGTGTTCGGCATCGTCAACTGAAAGTATCCGGAGCGAAGCAGAGGAGCGGTTCAGCGGGGATTTGGGTGCAGGGGAAAGGGGCGGCAGCCCCTTTGGCCCTGCTTCCTTGATGTAGAGAGGGACTCATTCCTTGTTTTCATCTGGTGGTGGATTGCGTTTTTTGCGCATGGACTCTCCGCGCATCTCGATGCGATGGGCGTTATGCACCAAACGGTCGAGGATACCATCGGCGATGGTGGGATCGCCGATCTGCTCGTGCCAGCGCGAGACCGGGAGTTGAGAAGTCAGGATGGTGGAACGGGTCTGGTAGCGATCCTCGCAGATTTCCCAGACTTCGCGACGCTCGCTTTCATTCAACGGGGCCATGGCCCAGTCATCGATGACCAGAACGTCGATGCGACTCAGTCGTGCGAGGAGGTGGCGCAAGCTCCCGTCGGCGCGGGCCAGGGCCAACTCCCGCAGCAAGGCTGCCGCCCGCAGATAAAGAGCCGAGTGGCCGTCGCGACAGGCTTTCTGCGCCAGGGCCAAAGCGATAAAGCTCTTGCCCACGCCGGTCGGACCCAATACGAAAATGTTCTCGTGATTGCGGACCCAGGCGGAGTCTTTTGCCAGAGCACGCACCGCCGTCTTGTCCAGGCCACGTGCGGCCCGATAGTCGATGTCCTCCACGCAGGCCGGTCCCCTCAGCTTGGCCGCTTTCAGTCTTCGCCCCAGCGCCTGATTCTCGCGCCAGTTCCATTGTTGATCGACCAGCAGCGCGAGCCGTTCTAGGAAGCTCAGCTCGTTGACGGCCCGATCTTGCTCCTGCGCCTGCAAAGCTTCCACCATGCCTTGCAACCGCATGGCTAGCAGTTTTTCCATCATCGGTTGGTTTAGCATGAGGTCCGTCCCCCTTGGTCGAAGTACTCGGCACCGCGGACATTGTCATGGGTCAAGGGTGGGGAGCCGGGTTGTGGTGGAGATAAGGGAACCGCGTCGAGCGAGTTCTTCAAGATTGACTTCACACTCTGATAGCGACAGGCCTGGGCAAGGAGCGCCCGTTCCGCCGCTGCTTCCACGCGCTGCCAGGAGTACTGTTGCGCCAAGCGAATGATGCCGAGACAGGAGCGGTAGCCCATCTCCGGGTGAGGCTTGTCGTTCAGGATTCGTTCGAACAACTGCGCCGTATTGGGACCGATGCTGCGTGCCCAGTTCACCATCCGCGAGGGCGGCCATTGCAGATGGGCCTGATGACTCTTGGGACGGTGCTGGTTCTGGGTGATGGCTTGACCACGCCCGCGATTGCGCAGATGGGAAGTGATCCGGTTGCCCTTGTGGAAGATCTCCACCGTGGTCGGGGTGGAGCGGACTTCCACCGCCTGCTGCACCAAAGCGTACGGTACACTGTAAAAGTTCCCATCGAAGGCAATGTGGTAATCGATGTTGACCGTGGCCCGCGACCACTGACTCATGTCGAAGCGCTCGGCCGGCAATGGTGTCAGAGCTGCCTTCTCCAAGCTGTGAAACAGACTGGCCCGCGATCCGTCCCGTTTGCGGAAAGGCCGCTGGTTCAGTCCCACCAGCAACTCGCGGATCGCCTGGTTGAGTTCCGGCAGGCTAAAGAACTTCCGATTCCGCAGCGCCGCTACAACCCAGCGTTCGACGACTTGCACTCCGCTTTCTACTTTGGCCTTGTCGCGGGGCTTGTACGGACGAGCGGGCACCACTCCCATCCCATAGTGCACCGCAAACTCTTGATAGGTGGGATTCAGATCAGGATCGTAGCGGCAGGCTCGGGTGACGGCAGTCTTCGTGTTATCCGGAACCGCCAGAGTCGGCACTCCCCCGAAAAATTCCAGCGCGTGGATGTGCGCCTGGATCCAGGCTTCCAACTGCTGATCGCGAGTCGCTTCCGCGTAGGTGTAGGAACTGGCTCCCAAGACGGAAACAAACAGCGATGCTGGCCAGGCTTGCCCCGTCGTGGCGTCATACACCGGGATGGTTGCCCCCGCCCAGTCCACGAACATCTTTTCCCCGGCCTTGTGTTCCTGGCGCAGCACCACATCCAGGTGCCGCCGCCAGTGCTGATAGCACTCGCAAAACCAACTGTAGCCATACCCCTCGGGATTCGCTTGCCGGTATTCCTCCCACAACAACTGCAAGGTCAGATGGCGATGCTGCTGGAGTTGCTCATGAATAGTTTTCCAATCCGGTTGCGGCCTCTGCCGCATTCCTCTGGCCAGGACGGGTGGGTTCCCAAACAGCTTGGCTTCCAGTTCCTCTTCGCTCCAGCCTGTGGGCAACGGCCAACCGATCCCCGCCGCCACCGCCCGTTCCAGATACTCGTGAACCGTGCTCAGCCCCATCCCGCAACTGCGCGCAATCTGTCGCTGCCCTAGCCCCAACTCAAACCGTAACCGTAGGACTTCCTTTGTTTTCCGCATGGACAATCTCCTGGCCGGCACCCTGTTCTCCTTTATTTATGGAGTTTCAATGCCGGGTTATTGTCCAGCGTCACTGCGACGACTGCTGCTCGTGAAAAACCTTCCGCTCCAAGCCGAACGCCATTCCGGTGAACAGCAAAAACTGTTCGCCTTTCCACCGGAATCAGTGTTCGCCTTCAGACCGGAATCGCGTTCGGATTCACAACGGAATGGTGTTCGCCTTCAGACCGGAATCGCGTTCACCTTCGACCGGATTCCCCAATAGACTTGCCATCTCGGGATGGCATTGAAATCGAGTCGGCTGTCGGCGACCAAAGCGCCACGCCCCACACGGGGTGGGGCGCGAAGGCATTAACTGAAGCTGAAAACTATTGGCTGAAAGCCGGAAGCTCTCAGCCATCGATCTAGTTGATGTCGAATTGCTCCTGGTGCAAAGCCGGATCGCTTTTCACGATGACCGTCTTTTTCGCGAGCTCCTCCATCTCGATGAGGGCTCGGCCGCCATTGGCCTTGAGCGTCTTGGCCACTTCGGGATTCACCCGCAACATCACGTCGGCATGGTCCAGATGCTTCGCCATCTTCCGCATCTCAATGTAAATGTCGTTGCAGACAGTGGCCACCGACTTCACAAAGCCCGTCGAGTCGCAATAGGGGCAGGGCGAACCAATCGTGCGTTCGAGCGATTGCTTGACTCGCTTGCGCGTAATCGCGACCAACCCGAAGTCGTTAAACTGCAGAACTTTCGAGGGCGCGCGATCGGCGCGTAGCGCCTCTTCCAAAGCCTGCATCACCTTCTGCCGGTTGCGGCGTTCGTCCATGTCGATGAAGTCGATGATGATGATCCCACCCAGATCGCGCAGGCGGATCTGACGAACAATTTCTTTAATCGCGTCGACGTTCGTTTTGACGATGGTATCTTCCAGGCGCGCGGTCTTTCCCACGTATTTTCCGGTATTGACGTCGATCGCAACCAGCGCCTCCGTCTGATTGATGACGATATAGCCTCCGCTCTTGAGCCACACCTTCGACTTGAGGGCTTTGTTGATCTCGTCGCTTAGTCCGAACTGCTCGAAGAGCGGTGTTTCCTTCGAGTAGAGCTTGACCCGCTTGACCAGCGAAGGCTGAAAACGGTTGGCGAAGCGAAGGATGCGCTCGTATTCCTGCTCGGTATCCACCCAGATGGCGTTGAACCCCGAGGTGACCTGATCCCGCAGCACACGCTCAACTACATTGAGATCGTGATAGATCAACAGCGGGGCTTTGTCTTTCTCAGCCCGCGTCTTGATCTCGGTCCACAGCCCTTGCAGAAAACGGATGTCGGCGCGCAACTCATCCTCTGAGGCGCCTTGCGCTGCGGTGCGCACGATAAAGCCGCCGTGGCCGTTCTCGCGTTCGCTCAGAATGATGCGCTTCAAACGCTGGCGCTCTTCTTCAGATCCGATCTTCCGCGAAACGCCCGTATGATTCACCGTCGGCATATAGACCAGGAAGCGGCCGGGTAGCGCAATATGGCTGGTAATGCGCGCGCCTTTTTTGCCAATCGGCTCTTTGGCGATCTGCACCAGAATCTCCTGGCCTTCTTTCAGAAGATCAGTGATCTGCTGGGTCGGAGTATTGTCTCGGCGGGGACGGCGACCACCGCGGAAACCTCCACGCCGCTGGCGATCATAGGCGGGACGCTGGGCGCGCTGAGTGTAAGGCGCAGTCGCAGCGGGAGCGCGAATCTCGACGCGGACATCCGCCGTCCCGTTGCCCAAAGCCTCGGCAGCGAGCAGAGCCTCCGCCTCGGCCTGGGCCTCTTCAATCTCGGCTTCCTCCTCGGCCGCGTCATCCAAAGATTCGTCACCATTGGTAAGTTCAGCACCCTCGGCACCCGCCAAAGGCTCTCCCGACAGAGGCTCGGATGGTTCATGAATTGAATCGCCCCCGGCCGCCATTTCGTGTACCGCTAACCCCGTGCTTGAGTCATTTCGGTGCGAAACGTCATCAATCCGCAAATCCTGGGCAGTCGAGCCATGGAGGGCTGCTTCGCGCAGATCTTCCACGGCGCGGGTCTCCTCCTCCATCTCCTCGAAGGTTTCATCCTCCTCGAGATCCTCCATGTAATGTGCAATGTCCGCTTCTTCCTCTTCGATCTCTTCCTCAACCAGAGATCCTCCAGCATGTGCGAGTTCGGCACGCAAGCCTTCTGGCTCTTCGCTTTTCTCGATTTCATCTTCCTCGATTTCATCCTGCTCTACTTGATCTTGCTCTAGCTCTACCCGATCCTCGACCTCACCTTCCTCCTCGACGGCCGCCTCGAAGTCGGAGACTCCGCTCAAGGCCGCGACTGTTTCCGGCTCGTGATGGGAGGCTTGGGAAGGCGGTTCCGCCTCTGGTTCCACCTCGGAAACGCGAGACTCCGCAGGAATCCCGACGCTTCCCTCCCCTTCCGGATGAATGAACAAGGGTTTATCGTCTGGAAAGCCTCGTTCCGAAGATTCAACCCGCTGTTCTTCGACGACTTGCGCCGCAACCGCTGGGCTATTTTCAGTTGTTGAGGGAAGCGCTGCCCGACGCTGGTATTTCGAGATCGATTCGCCGGGAAGAAGGATTGGCTGGTACCCGGGAGGCGGCCCGTAGTCGCTATCGTGCTCGCCGCCGAAACGGTCATTGCGTTCGCTGCGCTGTGAGCGATTGGGACGCGCGGAACGGTCGGGGTAGACAGAGCGATCATTGCGGTCAGTCCGCTCATTGCGGTTACCGCGATCGTCGCGTTCGCTGGGTGCGCTCCCGCTTCCTCCGTCGCCGGATGGTTGTGCCTCAATCGCGCTTTCGGCCGCTGGTTCTGCGGTTTGTGCAGTCCGGGAATCGGAACCGCGTTCCCCACGGCGCCCTCCGCGACGGCGACGGCGCCCCCGCCACCCACCTCTCTCCTCGCGATCTCCCGCGTTGCTACGCAGCGCACCCTGTGGAGGTTGGGACGGAACTCCAGTGGCGCCGCCACCCTCCAACGCCTTCTCAGCGACCGGCGTGGAATGCTCCCCAGTCGCCTGTTCGACTTGGGGTTGCCTCCGGCCTTCGGAAGCTACCGGTCCAATCGGAAGCTCTTCCACTTCATCGCTATCCTCAAGCTCCATAAAATCGGAGACATAGAGAAATGCATCGCGTTCCAAACCGATATCGACAAAGGCAGACTGCATTCCCGGCAATACCCGGGTAACTCGTCCTTTGTAAATGGATCCGGCTAGGGTGTATTCGTTTTCCCGCTCGAGGTAGATCTCGGCGAGCAGATCGTCTTCCACCATGCCCACTTTGGTTTCATGTGGGGTGGACGAGACAAACAGTTCCTTATTCATGTAACTCCGGTCTCGCGTCAGACAGACGCGGGATTCACCGGATGGAAAGCAGTACTGCGACGGGAGGACTGAAAACCGCGATGGCCGTCCCAGTCATGGGACAGCCGTGACCGCGGGGTTTTCCGCGGTTGAAACCGTTGCGCAAGCTGAAAAGTCTTTTGCAATGATCGCGTTCTGCTGCACCAGGGTTGTGACCGCTCTCTGGGAGGTTGGAGTCAATCTCCGAGGGGGCCGTTACCTGCCCGGCAGCTTCTTTACTTCAATCCTGCCCGGCCGCGCTCTGCGTTTCCGGCCGGCGCTTGCCCCCTTTACGCGAGGGCGATCGTAATTTTGTTTACTTCTAAACCTAGTTCGGTTGCCGCCATCGAAGGCACGGCTTGTACCCTGCCGTCGTCTCGCCTCAGTTTACAAAACGACGCATACGGACATTCATGACGATGCCCAGCGCCAAAAACATGAAGAGAACGGAAGATCCGCCATAACTCATGAGCGGCAATGGTATTCCAGTGACCGGCATAAGGCCGACCACCATGCCGACGTTCACCAGAATGTGGAAGCAAAGCACCGCGACCACACCCATCACCACGAACGTGCCAGCGCGGTCGGGCGCTGTTTGCGCGTTCTGGATCAATCGCATCAGCACTATAAAGTATAGCAGCAATACTCCCAGGGCGCCCACAAATCCATGGGCTTCCGCAAACGCGGCAAAGATGAAGTCGGTTTGCGGCACCGGCAAGAAGGACAACTGCGTCTGGGAAGGCGCTTCGCTGCCCCAAATCCCTCCCGAACCGACCGCAATCAGAGATTGATTCACTTGGTACCCCGATCCCTGGCTATCCGCCTCCGGGTGCATGAAACTGGTCAAGCGGTCGCGCTGATACGGTTTGAGCACATGCCACGCCACCGGCAGCAGCAGCGCTCCGGCCACTATCACTATGGCTGCCTGTTTAAATCTCACTCCTCCCAGAAATAACCCCATCAGCGCGATTGGCAGATAGGTCAGCGCGGTGCCTAAGTCAGGCTGGCGCAATACCATAAGCATGGGAATGGCAACGATCGCGCCGGCTTTCATGAAATCCGGCCAGGAAAGCTCCCTCTGATGAAGGTCAGCGATAAACTTTGCTACCGCGAGAATCAGAATCAATTTGACCCATTCAGAAGGCTGAAAGTGACCCCCGCCCGGGATCTTGACCCAGCGTCGCGCCCCTAAGTACTTCTGCCCAAATAGCATAACTGCCATCAAGGATGCGATCGAAGCGATATACAGCCAATGCACCTGATCAAGCAAGGCGGTGTAGTTGATGAAGCTCATGATAAACATGCAGGCCACGCCGGCGAGAATCCAATAGACCTGCTTAACGTGTGCTCCAGCAAACTTGGTGTGAAGAGTGGCGCTGTGAATCTCCATTACGCCCAGACCACAAATGATCAGGACGAAGATCAGCAATACCCAATCGAAGTCGTGAAACGAGATATATCTGGACATGAATCAGTCGTCGTTCAAGTTCTTGTGAATCTTGACCTTTGGTACCCTTAACCCTTGTCATGGTGAGCGAAGACTCAGCTTCGCGTCGCTCAGCTCAGTAGTCGAAGCATCCCTGCCATCCCTAACTCCCCACCACTCCTACAGATCCTCCACCTTCACTTTCGCTCGGGTCGGAATGACAACGCTCAATGTATACCCGGCGCGGCCACTGCAAACGGAGCATGGCGCGCATCTGTCTTCACCGCGAAGTGCCCACCATGCAACCCGTCAGCGTCACCTCCATCGTCATCCGGACCATTCCAGACTGCGCCGACATCCACTCTGCCGTTTCCGGCCACCTTCTGCGGCACACGATTCTTCTTATCTACATATGCCTTGATGACTTGCGTGGCCAGCCGAGCCGCAAACAAGCCGTGCTCACCGCCTTGAAATAGAACACACACCACAATGTCTGGATTGCGTCGCGGCGCGAATCCAACGAACCAGCCATTCTGCGCAAACTCGGAATTATTCTTATGTTTGGCGCGAGTCGCCAGCGAGACCACCTGGGCCGAGCCCGTTTTCCCCGCGATGTCGATGCCGGGAATATGCGCCGACGGGGCTGTACCACCCGGCAGCAGCACCTCGCTCATGGCATCGGTGATGGCATTCCAACCTTCCGGATCGATCGGAACGGTCTTCACCTCGGAGTAGTGCGCAACCTGAACAAAATCGGATGGCAGATTCGTGGGATCGATCACATGCGGTACCACCAACCGTCCATCCATTGAAATGGCCGAGATCGCGCGCAACAGTTGCACCGGCGTGGTTGCGACCGCTCCTTGTCCGATGGCCACAGAAATCGTGTCTCCGGCAAACCACTTCTGTTTGAAGTTCCGAATCTTCCATTCTTCCGATGGCATGATGCCCGGCGCTTCATCCGGCAGGTCGATTCCAGTCTTCTGTCCCAGACCCAGCTCGGTCGCGTATTTCGCGATCCGCTCAATCCCCAGCTTCTCGCCCAGGGTGTAAAAGAAAACATCGCACGACTGAGAGATCGCTTTGTTAAGATCTGTAATGCCGTGCGGTGGTTTGTGATCCTCCGAGACCCAGCAAGCATATCTCCGGCCGTAGAAAACCGCGCCGCCGGTGCAGTTGACCTTCAACGTCTGCGCGATACCCTCCTGCCACCCGGCAACTGACTCAATAATTTTGAAGGTCGAACCCGGTGCCAGCTGCGCCTGAATGGCGCGATTGAATAGCGGATGATCGGGATCGGTCACCAATTTGTTCCACTCATCCTTTGAGACACGCACTGAAAAATCATTGGGATCAAAGGTCGGACGGCTCACCATCGCTAGGATTTCTCCGGTATGCGGATCCATCGCAACCACGGCACCGTTCTTATCCCCCAGCGCTTCTTCTGCGGCGATTTGCAGATCAATGTCCACCGTCAATTTGAGCGGGCGTCCTGGCGTGGCAGGCTTCTCGCCCAGCTCTCCCATCTCCTTGCCATGGCTGTTCACTACCACTTGTTTCGAACCGTTCTGCCCCATCAGAATCTGGTTGTATTCCAGCTCCACGCCCGACTTGCCCACCACATCGCCGGGGTTGTAAAGCTCGAACTGTGGCTGGTTCAGCATCTGCTCGCTGACTTCGCCGACATACCCGATCAAATGGGCCATGAACCCTTTACGGGGATAGAGACGGCGGTGCGCCATGATGGTTTCAAGCTCGGGCAACTCGTTGCGATGAGCTTCGATGAATGCCAACTCATCCTGCGTGATGTCGTCTTTCAAATAGATCGGCTGGTACTGCGGCATGGAGGCGAAATGATGAATGCGTTCGCGAACTTCTTTGGGATCCAGATGCAGCCCTTCGGCGATGAGGTCGGCATCGGCGTTCAGGTCGCGCGAGGAATCGCGCATGAGCAGTGCAGTGAACGAAGGATAGTTGGTGACGATCTCCCGCCCTTCGCGATCGAGAATCTTGCCGCGCGGGGCGAGAACCGGCACCTCCCGAATGCGGTTTTTTTCAGCCAGGCTGGCATACAGATCATTGCGGGCCACCTCCAGACGCCATAATCCGTAGATCAGCGTGAGGAAGATTCCAAGAATGATGTATTGCACCGCCGTCAGGCGCGTCGAGGAGACTTTTTCATCGCGGCCAAGCATAAACGGGATTGGTCCTTCGCCCTTGGGAGCGGGTTCGTAAAACCATTGTAGTACCGAAAAGGGAAATAGAACGCATCATCCGGGTAACGAAAGTACAAACAACCAGCCGGACCGACAGTTCTCCGCTGAATCTCGCTCAACCACCAATGGGCAATCGGCTCAGCGCAGTTCTATGTTTTCTGCTTGAAGCGATCCAGCAGAAAGAAGAGCGGAAGCGCCAGCGCGGCGTTGGCGAATGCCGAACCCAACTCCCGCGGCCAGCTCCATGCGAGAGAAAGGCCGACCAGGCCGCGCGCCACTGCGAAATAAACCACTTCATGCACGATATAAAAGAATAGAGTCAGCAGAAAGCGGGCGCCGGCGTTCTCCACGTCCAGCTTCACGCCCAGCGAAGAGGCCCCATAGCCGACGACCGTCTTAGCGATTCCGTAAACTCCCAGCGGCTGGTGCGTCAGGGAATCCTGAACCAGGCCAATCACTGCTCCAGTAATCAGCCCGGCCATCTGACTGCGCCGCGCCACGGCGAAGAAGATCGTCACCAGAAGGGGTAATTCAAAAATATGAAAGAATTTCAACCGCAGAGGCAGAAACGCCTGCAAGAAAATCGCGGCCAGCGGAACCAGAATCGTGACTGGCAGACTGAATCTGTAAACTTCAACTTGCTCGTTGGATGTGTAGGTAATGGGCACGCTATTGAGGCGGACTGGGCGGCGCAGAATCAGACTGGGGTTTCGGTTGGGTCAGGGTCTTGACGGGCGCGTTTTTGGAGTTCGCGCTGGAAGCAGTTGCGCTCGACTGCGCAGCCGAGGGAATTGTCCCGCCAGATCCGGTCGAATTCACGGCCGCAGAACTTGAGCCCCTGGTTGATTGAGATGATGGTTTGGCTGGGCTCTCGCCATCATCGGTCGGCGGTCCCGATCCAGGCGGCGTATCGGGCACCGAGGGCAAGCGCTGGGCGAGAATATCAACTGCCCGCATGGAGGAAGCCGATTGATCGGTCACGGGCTTCTTCGCTTCGTCCTGCGTAATCACCAGAACTTCCTCGAGCTTGCCCAGATTGGCTGCGGGATGAACCCGAATATCGAGGAACGAATCTCCTCCGCGAGAAACCGCTACGACTGTTCCGGCGGCGAGCCCTTTGGGGAAGATGCGGTCGCCGCCACTGGTTAGCACGCGCTCCCCGGGCTGCACAGTTTCATCCCCCAGAATTTTTTCCAGGACCACTCCGCCGGCGGGCGTCCCGCGCAGCACGCCTTGCAGCCGGGAATTTTCCAGAAAAACACCCACGCCGCTGGTCTGGTCGTTAATCAGCAACACTAATGACGCTGAGCTATAGACCCGCAGAATCTTTCCGACCACGCCGTCGGCTGTGATCACCGCCATATCGCGAGAAAGTCCATCGCTCGAACCCTTGTCGATATAGACAGCCCGCGAAAGCTCGCTGCCGTCAAAGCCGATTACTTGGGCGGCCAGGGTCTTCGAAATGAACTGTTCTTTAAAACCCAAAAGGGATTGCAGGCGACGGGCCTGAGCTGCATCCTGGCTTAAGCGTACTTGCTCCAGCTGCAGGCGCTGAATCTCGTAGTGCAAATCACGATTTTCCTGCCGCACGCCTCGAAGATAAAAGTAGTTATGCCAGAGATTAGCGACGCTGGCTTGCGCCCAGACAATGCCCTTTTCGAAGGGTGTCACCGCTCCCACCGCCCATACACGAATCAACCGGGTAGATTCGCTGTCCGCGCCGCGGCGTACTTGCACTGCCAGCCCCACAACCTGGGCAATCAGAATCGTGGCCAGGATGGTGAGATTGCGATTACGGGAGAAGAAACTTTCCATGGTTCCGCTAATGAAGTTCCGCTAATTAAGCCAGGGACTAGATTTCGGTTACGCCTCTCCCGCCATTCCGTTGATCTCCGTGGCTGAGACTCGAGCCGCGGAGGTCCCGAAGTTCAAAGAGAAGATCGGCGCTATTCGATTGAAATTTTTCGCAGCAGCTTAAAATCGCTGAGCATCTTGCCCGTGCCCAGCACCACGCTGCATAGTGGATCATCCGCAATTGAAACGGGCAGTCCAGTTTCCTCGCGGATTCTCTTATCCAGATTCTTGAGCAACGCCCCGCCACCGGTCAGAACGATACCGCGGTCGCTGATATCGGCGGAAAGCTCGGGCGGCGTGCGCTCCAGGGCCACGCGAATCGCATTCATGATGGTCGAAACGCACTCGCTCAAGGCCTCGCGCACTTCACTGTCGTCCACTGTAATTGTCTTGGGGACGCCCTCAATCAGGTTGCGGCCTTTGATCTCCATGGTCAGCGGCTTGTCGAGCGGATAGGCGGAGCCGATCTCCATTTTGATTTGCTCTCCGGTACGCTCGCCAATGAGCAAATTATATTTCCGCTTCAGGTAGTTCATGATGGCTTCGTCCATTTGATTGCCGGCCATCCGCACCGAACGCGAATACACGATGCCGCTGAGCGAAATCACCGCGATATCGGTAGTACCGCCGCCGATATCCACCACCATGTTGCCGGAGGGTTCGGTAATCGGCAGGCCGGCGCCGATTGCCGCTACCATTGCCTGCTCCACCAGATACACTTCGCTGGCCTTGGCCCGATAGGCGGAGTCCATTACGGCGCGCTTTTCCACCTGCGTAATCTCGGAGGGCACTCCGATCACGATGCGCGGGTGCACCAGCATCTTGCGGTTGTGCGCCTTCTGAATGAAGTAATTCAACATCTTTTCGGTGACTTTGAAATCAGCGATCACGCCGTCCTTCATCGGCTTGATGGCGACAATATTCCCCGGGGTGCGGCCGAGCATCTCTTTGGCTTCTTTGCCTACGGCCTCGACCTCGCCAGTATTCTTGTTGATGGCGACGATGGAGGGCTCATTCACCACAATGCCCTTGCCTTTGGCATACACGAGCGTGTTCGCGGTACCCAAATCGATGGCCAGGTCGCTCGAAAATACGCTGAACAGCGAGCGCAGATTGTGCATGCGC
Organism: uncultured Acidobacteriaceae bacterium; assembly: GCA_963834075.1. Taxonomy (GTDB): domain Bacteria; phylum Acidobacteriota; class Terriglobia; order Terriglobales; family Acidobacteriaceae; genus PALSA-270. The sequence continues at coordinate 260,404 of CAWIAH010000001.1, read as the reverse complement.
GACGAACTACCGTGAAATCCGTTGGATGACATGCGTCAGGCTTCCTTCTACGCTTAACTTGATCCGCTAACCTGGTCCGCTGAAACGGCTCCGTTTCACGAAGCGGTTCCAGTATTCCTGCTTTTTCGGTTACGTGCGCCGCAAATCCTGGTCGCACAATGATCTCGTGACAACTCCTTGAATTCTATGGGATATTCCCGGTTTCTGCCCCAAACGAAAGTTCTTGCACTTCGGAACCGGTTCTCTCACTGAATCTCGATCTTCTTTGTCTGGGTGTTCACCCCTCCCTTGGAATTCTGCGCGGTCACCGTGATTACGGTTTCGCCATCTGGCAAAGGGGGAGTGAAGTAGTGAAATGTGCCGTCCTGCGTGACCATGGGCACTTCATGGCCATTGACCATCACCCGCGCGCCAACCTCAGTGCGACCGATCAACTCGATTACATGTCCGTGCTGCACAAAGGGATCGAGTTCCAGAGTGATTGCGGGGGCATTTTTGCCCTTGGGAATAATGGTAAAACGGTTCCTTTCACTTTCCAGCGATTCCTTGCCTGCTCCGTCGAAGGATTGGACCTCCCAGTAGTAAGCGCCTTCATCCAGCCCCGATACCATCACGTCCGCAGAACTCATTTTCCTGTCTACCAAAGTTGGCGAAAAATACGGATTCCGCGCAATCCGCAGGCGATAGGCGGAAGCATTATTCATCGGTGTCCAGGAGAACTCCACCGACTTGCTCGCGTTCGACAAGAAGATCGGCATCATGTTGGCAGGAGAAATCGGGGTGGGTGGACCAATCTCTTTGACCTTCTCCATGCGTGGCGACTGGGCCTGAAAACTCACTTTCTCCCAGTCAGCCAAACGTATCACCTCACCGTTGCGTTGCACCTCGCCAGAGCCCTTCTTGAGCAGGATCTCGTGCTGGTCGTCATGGGGGTTATTGTGTACGCTGGCCGCGCTCTCCGGCGCCAGAGAGGCCGTGGCTCCGGATACGATGACTGCGGATTTCGAGCCCTGTACATAGCTGGCGGTGGACAAATCCACGGTGCCGGTGCTGACCGCTACCGCGACGTTGGTTTGCTGCTGTTCGTTAGCCGAATTTTCTTCAATCGCGATCAAGGAGTCTTCTTTTACCGTATAGTTCGTGCCATCGGTGAAGGCGATCTTCGCCATTCCTTCCGGTCCGGTCTGCACCACATCGCCTTTGTCGAGCGGTATGTTGTAATCGGCGTTAATCCAAGAGTTGCTGTTTGCCTTCTTTACCCGAATGGTTCCATCCATCGCCGTGAAATGGGCCTGTTGGGAACTTACGCCGGACTTTGCCGGCTTGTTGGAGACTCCGGCAATTTTCTCCAGAACGCCCGTAAATGCGTTGCCCACCGCCTTGGTCGTACCTTGGCTAAATTCCGGAAACGCTATGCGCATGAACATGCAGAACGCTACGATCACCGCCAACATCGCCAGCAAAACGCTGCGATAGGTGACCGTCTTCCACGCAATGTGGACTTCCGGTTTGCGGTTTGAAGACACCCGGGCCTCTGACCGTCAAATCAAGCTCAGTGAATATCGTGTAATTTGAACATTATCACAAGCTTAAGTGGCGAAAAACAGGGTAATCAACTTGGGTCGGGGTGGATTGAACTAGGGGAGACTGGAAGAGGGAACGCAAAAATGTGCGATGGCGGGAAGGTGAAATCGGTCAAAACCGAGAGCCAGAGATCCTCTGGCTGCGGAACCGCGCTACCCTTGCTCCTCGGTTTCGGCGGTATCAAAAAAGCCCCGCTTTCTGAGAAGCTCTTCGATAGTCTCGACGGCTTCCATGCCGGTTAATACCGCACTTCCAGAATGTGCCATCACATCACGGTTTTCGTTGTTCATAATTTGGTGTTCTCCATTTTCAAATTTGTGGTCATCGCCGTCAAAAAACCAGTTCAATGAGGGGAGTATCTCGAACTGGTTCAAACGCCGCGCAAAGTTGCGACGCCAGGAAAGTTGCACGCCGGCACCCACCCGAACTGCTGTATGGCGCCAATGTGCTATATGCTAACTTCAAGAAAAATAATGACATACTGGCCTGGCGGAAGCGATTTTAGTCGTACCATAGGAAGACCGCCGAAAGATGAAAAAATGTTTCCTTTATTGCCCACGAAAATTCCACTTCCACAGCCTGGCTGCCGCCGATCCGCGAAGCGCGCGTAGCCCGGCTTTTTGGTTTCACAAAGTCGCTCCATCGAGGTAAGCCTTCCCGATTAAGGTAAGCTGTCTTTCAAAAGGAGATTTCTATGAGCAGTCTTCCCCTCTTGCAATCGTTGAAAGAAAGCATTCTCGGCCACGCCAGCGTGAAAACTGTCTATGGCGAACCAGTTACAGTTCATGGGAAGACGGTTATCCCCGTAGCGAAAATAATATTTGGCTACGGCGCCGGAGCGGGCTCCGGCGGTATAGGTGATGCCAGCCCTCGCGGCGAGGGCGGTGGTGGTGGCGGGGGGATGCGGGCGATCCCAGTCGGTGTCATCGAGGTGAGTGATCAACCAACCCGGTTCATCCCCGTTGATGATCGAAAAAAACTGATTGGGGGCTTTTTGGCGGGTATTGTCCTGGGCATGTGGATCAGTTGGCGCCGGCGTCGCTAACCCCGCACTTCGGAAGCTTGCCGCGTTCGATGATTATGTGGATCCACTCCGAAAAAACCCCTTCATCTCTCACATCTGGTGCTAAGCTACTGGCACGCGTCGGGGCGGTGTGCTATGAAACTGACTGACCCCATCGAAGCCGTTTTGCGGAGCAAGACTCGCAATCGAGTCATCTCTATATCACCCGATCAATCTGTGTATGGAGCCATTGAGCAGATGGCTAATGAGTCCGTGGGCGCGCTCCTCGTGCTTTCGGCAAACAAACTGGTCGGCATCGTTTCGGAACGGGACTATGCCAGAAAAGTTATTTTGAAGGGCCATTCGTCCAAAGAGACACATGTTCACGAAATCATGACCAGCCCGGTCGTGTTCGTCACGCCGCAACACACAGTGGATGAGTGCATGGCCATCATGAGCGATCGCCGGCTGCGCCATCTGCCGGTCCTAAAGGATGACAAGGTAATCGGAGTGATCTCAATCGGCGATCTCGTCAAATGGATTATTTCTGACCAAGCTCAAACCATCGAGGAACTGGAGCGCTACATCACCGGCGCTTATCCTGCGTGAGATTGACAGAGTCATCGGGCCGTTACAGACGGCGTACAATAAGGTGAAATCCTGTCCCGGAGGACGAATGCGGAAATTATTGGTCGTGGTTTTCGGAGTTCTATTAGGCTGCAGCTTTTTATTCGCGGCTCCCAAGGAACAATATCGGACCTTTACCGGCGAGATTACCGACAGCGTATGCGCCCAGGCGGGATCGCACGACGCGATGATGAAAAAAGTAGGGGCAAAAGACGCTAATGATTGTGCCGACAAATGCGTCCGGGCAGGCGCAAAATATGTGTTGATGGATCCGGCTACGAAAACGGTCTATCAACTCGACGATCAGGTGAACGCCTACGAGTTTGCCGGCTACAAAGTCGCGGTCACCGGCAAGCTCAACCCCGCAAATCAGACCATTTGGGTCCACGACATCGAAGTCACGGCCTGGTAGCCATCCGGAATTCGCCCTCAAACCCCGCTTTTGGCGGGGTTTATCTTTGTGTCATGTCTGACCTCGTAGCACAAGTAATACTTGGTGATTTTGCCTATCCGGTGTATGCTCTCGCCACTGTTTTTTCGCTGAGAACATCCAGGTGTTCCAGCCTGAGAAGTTTGTTGCTTCGAATTATCTTTCCAGGGGAGTGCACCCGTGGGAAAACCGCGGTGGTGGCTGAAGACCGGAATGCCGGGACTGTTGGCCGCAATGCTGGCGATCCCAGCTGCGAGTCAGCAACCCCAACCAACTCCACTGCCCGATGCTCCTTCGAGCGCGTCACCGGGTTCTGCAAATCCGACCGCTAAGGCCCCGAGGGAACCCACCAATCCAACGAACGACCGGATCCTGTGGACGCTTCCCAACTATCTGACAGTGGAGAACGCAGAGCACGTAGCTCCGCTGACTACCAAAGGAAAATTCAAGATCACGGCTAAGGATTGTTTCGACCCGGTTGAATTTCCTTTCACGGCAATAATTGCAGGCATCGGCCAAGCGCAAAACAGTGAACCATCCTACGGGCAGGGCCTTAAAGGTTATGGAAAGCGGTTTGCGATGTCATTCGCCGATAATACCCTCGGCAACTTCGTGACGGAGGCCGTCTTTCCATCGATGTTGCGTCAGGATCCCCGATATTTCCGCATGGGCGAAGGCAGCTTCGTGCGACGCACGGGATATGTGCTCAGCCGCCTGCTGATCACGCGAAGCGATTCAGGTCAGAGCCAGTTCAATTTTTCTGAGATCGGCGGCAATGCTGCTGCAGCCGAAATCTCCCTGGCTTACCATCCCGCGGGCGAGCGCAATCTTTCCAACGCTCTCGGCGTTTGGGGGACACAGATTGTGTGGGATGGAATTGCCAACGAATTAAAGGAATTCTGGCCCGATATGCACAGCAGAATGAGCCGCAAGAAAAAGTCGCAGTAGCGGCTGGCAACCCGTCTTGGCTCCCCGCCATCGAAGTGCAACCGACCTTGAGGAGATGAAAATAACATGAAACAGTTTCGAAAGCTGTTGCAAATAGGTGGTTCGTTCTTAGCTACCGCGGCACTGGCAGGCCTGATGATGTGCGCGTCGGTTCCGATGGCGCGCGCGGATGACGATCATGCCAAATGTCAACATCGGATTGAAAAAGCTGACCATAATCTCGACGTGGCTGTCCACAAACATGGCGAGCACAGCCCTCAGGCTGAGCAGCGGCGCCGCGAACTGAATGACGAGCGTGAGCATTGCTGGAATATGTATCACGGCTATTGGAATAGCGCCGACCACAGCTGGCATGCTCAACGCGATTGGGACAATCACTAACACAAACAATAAATCCGGACTCTGTGAAATCCCTGGGCTGAACCGCCCGGGGATTTCGCCGTTTTGGAGAATGTTCGTTGCGCTGCCATTCAACATCTAGGCCTCGCTCACGCCGGTTGACTTCCACGACGCTCTCGTACTAGTGTGGGATTACACCGGAAAGGAGGTGGTCCGATGACAAGTTCTGATAATCATTGTTGTAGCTGTGAAAGACCAGGTGAGGTGGCTGAGACTTAGGGCGGTTGCTCTGGTTTCGGTGCATATGGTGCGCTCGGTTTTGGCGCGCGGGTGCAAATACCATCACGACTATCGGTGAGTTGAGATTATTCCGCCGCGTATCAGCCGGCGCTTCTCAACAACGAACCGAAGGTTGCCGAAGAGGCCACGCAGAGTGACCACCTCTTGGTCAATCTAAGCAGTCCACCGGATAGCCCGCGTATGAATGTGCGCGGGCTGTTCTGTTTGTGCTTCCGAGAAGACTAGCAGAATCAGGAGCTAGCGCTTTCCTTTCGATCTCTCAAATCCCAGGCGGATAACTTCCGCCGTGTCTTTAGGTAGGGGAAGTTCGTTCACCTCTTCAGGAGTAAAAAAGCGAACTTCATCCGCATCACTCGCAGCAAGTAAATCGCCGGCGATCCGGCGGCAGAGAAAATCCACCAATAGATAGTGGTATTGAACTTTCCCCTGTTGATCGCGCAGAAGCCGGTCGTAAATGCCAAGCAATTCCTCGGGGGCGACCAGCAATCCAGTCTCCTCACGAGCTTCGCGAGCCGCAGCCTGCCGGACTGTTTCCCCTACTTCCATTATTCCACCGGGAATGGACCACTCTCCGAGCAGCGGCGGGTGACCGCGCTTCACCAGCACAACCCGGCCGCCCTCAATGATGATGGAGCCCACGCCGATCAGCGGTGTATCAGGATATTCGCGTTTCATAGTAATTCGCCTAATTGGCGAAGCCAGATTCTAGCGAAAAAAGTGAAATCCCTGCGCATCCGTCATTAGAATAAGCGTATGCCCCTCGAGGAGTACAAACGCAAACGCCGCTTTGAGGAGACTCCGGAACCTCCTCCGAAGCTGGAGAAGAAATCCGGACACCGGTTTGTCGTCCAGAAGCATGATGCCACCCGTCTGCACTACGACATCCGCCTGGAGATGGAAGGTGTATTGAAGTCGTGGGCGGTGCCGAAGGGTCCATCGCTCGATCCCGCTGACAAACGCCTGGCTATGCAGGTAGAAGATCATCCGGTGTCATACTTTGATTTCGAAGGCACCATTCCCGAGGGCAACTACGGCGCTGGCACCGTGATGGTGTGGGATGTCGGCACCTGGCAGCCGCTTTCACCTGAGCCGGTGAATGGAAAATTCGTTCCGGGCACCGATGCCGAGGCCGTTGCCATGTTGAACAAAGGAGATTTCAAAATCCGCCTGCATGGGAAACGGCTCAATGGCGATTTCGTAATGATTCACATGAAAGGACGCCGGCCGGGAAGCAAAGGCACGGAGTGGTTGCTGATCAAGAAGCAAGACGATGCCGTAGTGAAGGGCTATGACATTGATCAATACGATTCGTCCGCGCTTACTGGGCGCAGCATGGCGGAGATCGGCGGCGACAAGAAATCGGCAGAATGGAAGAGCAGCCGACCCGCGGCGCGCGGGAAGATAAAAGCTCCGTGGCTGGCGAAAGCGCTGGCAAAAGCAGACAAGAAGGCAAAAGGCGAAGCTTCAGGCACCAAGCGCAGTCAGAACATCGAACTAAAACCCAAGTCTGCGGCGACTGAAAAACGAAAAGCTTCGACCTCGGCGGGGCCTGCCTCTAAAAAAAAACTTCCGATCAAACCTTAGTAGTTGATTCGCTTTCTGGTGCGGTTAAGAAAGCGATGCCCGTGGTGATTCACCCCATGTTAGCGACACCGATCGAGAAGCCGTTTGACGATCCGGAATGGCTGTTTGAGATTAAATGGGACGGTTATCGCGCGATCGCATTTATCGAAAATCAAACCGTAAAGCTGGTCTCCCGCACCCAAAACGATCTCACCGGCCGTTTTCCTGAGCTGCATGAACTCGGGAAATTCGTAGGAACCAAGTCGGCAATTCTAGATGGTGAAGTCGTCGCTCTGGACGACGCTGGGCGCGCCTCCTTTAGCTTGATGCAGCAGCGAACAGGGATCCACAAGATGGGTAAGGTCGGCTCCGCCGACCGAAATATCAGCGTGCTGTATTACGCGTTCGATTTGCTCTATCTCGACGGCTATGACCTGCGGCCGGTCTCGTTAGAGAAACGGAAAAATCTGCTGTCGCGAATTTTGACGCTCGAGGGCCCGCTGCGGTTTTCGGACCATTTCGATCAGGGCAACTCCCTCTTTGAAGCGGCCAAGCAAAAAGGATTGGAAGGCATTATGGCCAAACGGAGAGCCAGTCCCTACCTCGAAGGACGCAGCCGGGAGTGGCTGAAGATCAAAGTTACGCAGACGGTCGACTGTGTGATTGGTGGCTACACCGATCCCGAAGGCAGCCGCGAACACTTTGGCGCGATTGTGCTGGGAATCTACGACAAGAAAAGGCGGCTTGTGCATGTCGGGCAGGCTGGTACTGGATTTGATCATGCCAAGCTGCGCGAACTGGCGAGGGTGTTTAAGCCGTTAGAGACGAAACAAACACCATTCTACGGCCACGTCGAAGCCAGGCACGTGCACTGGCTAAAACCGGAACTCGTGGCGGAGACCAAGTTTACGGAGTGGACTCACGAAACCGACGAAGGTGGAATGAAGCTGCGCGCGCCGGTCTTCATGGGGTTGCGGAATGATAAGAAGCCGGAGGAGTGCACCTTTGAAGGGCAGACGTAACTGCGTCTGCCCACAGCTCACTTAATGTCTTTCATCTGCAGCATCGTGCCATAATCACGACCGGAGGGGTCGACGGCGCGTGCAATGATTCCATCGAACGTGGTTCTCAGTTCCGGATATTTCGCCAGAAGCGCCTTCATGACAGCCATGTTTTCCTGGTAAGTATGCGACGAATTGGAAATGTCCGCGAGCTGATATTTCACTACCAGATCCAAGTCGCCGTCCACAGCGAGCGGAAATAACGCAGTCAGTTTGAAACTTTCTCCACCACCTGTTAAATCTGCCGGCGGCAGATCGGCCGGCTTCACCGCTTGCGACTCATCGTAGAGCTTATCGGTGGTGATCGTGCTCATGAAGGGCACCGGCACCAAAAGCTCACGTGCCTCCTGGTAGTAAAACCAAGCGACATGATTCTCTCCCTTGGCTTTCAGTTCACGCGCCCGAGTGACGAACCAATTCCCATCATGACCCGACACCTGGGATGATTTGATGTAAAGACCGCCAAGTTTCCATGCGGTTTCCTGCTGCTCCAGAACGTAAGAAACCGTGTAGGCACCCTTGGAGGTGTTGAGGTCCTGCGTGACGAAGCCATAATTGCCGGGAGGCAGGTTGGGAATTACGAAGACGCGGCTGTCACTGGTCTGGCCATCTTTACCAAAAACCCCGCATAAAAACTCAGCGCGAGCCAGGGGAGCGCTGCCGTCCGCTTTTAACAAGAAGGGAGGGCGTGCCACAGGTTTCGCGGAGGATAAAGCGCTCTGATTGTCATGCACGGCATTTTCGACCCCGGAAAAATCGGCGGCCAAACTCGCAATGGCATTTTGCCGTAAGCTGGCCACATCGCCGTGAGCGATATTTTCAAAATAGCTTTGCGCCGTATTGAGCAAAGCCGATTTGGTCGCGCCGTCCATGTCGTCCGCGGTAAGGCAGGTCTGCGCCCGCAGATTGGCTGCGGCTGCTACCAAAAAAATGGCGAGCGTAATCCTGCCGCTAAGCCGGCGAGAACTACCAAAACGCTTTTCACGGACTTTCATTACGGCTCCGGAAATCATGAGGAAAGTTTATCAGGATGCGATCCCGGATTGAATAATCAGGGCGGGCACCTGGCACAAGCGCGCCTAAAAACCAGGGAAAGCGTCCTCTAACCGGGTGATTGCGCTGGTTGCCAGGCTGTGTTACCGTCGCCATAATTCGCGCTTTTGTGCGGAGGGAGAAGCTATGGCTGGCTGGATTATTCTCGGCGTTTTGGTTGTGATCGTCTTCGTTCTGATCGGGATGTACAACAGCCTGGTGCAGTTGCGAGTAAGGTGCGACTCCGCGTGGTCGGACATCGATGTGCAGTTGAAACGGCGGCACGATCTCATTCCCAATCTGGTGGAGACGGTGAAAGGATACGCCACCCACGAAAAGGGCACATTCGAAGACATTGCTAAATTTCGTTCGCAAGCCATGCAAGCCACTTCTCCGGCCGATAAAGCCGTGGCGGAAAATCAGCTGACCGGCGCGTTGAAAAGCCTTTTTGCGGTAGCTGAGAACTATCCCCAGTTAAAGGCTTCAGAAGAATTCACGCAATTGCAGGGCTCACTGAACCAGACGGAAGACACGATTCAGAATGCACGGCGCTATTACAACGCAGTGGTCCGCGATTTGAACACCAAGGTTCAGTCGTTTCCCACAAACATCATTGCGGGTATGTTTGGCTTCCAGCAGCGGCAGTTCTTTGAGGTAAGCCAAGCCGCCGATCGCGAACCGGTAGCGGTAAAGTTCTGAGACGAACCGAGGCAGATCCTCTGAAACCTTTCGCAACGAGCCTGACGAAATCTCTCCTCGGACCAAACGCGCAGCGGTGCGGAGGCTTGCTCATCCTTGCCGCGTGCTTCGCTTTATCCTGTCCCGCATCCGCGCGCAGTTGGCGGGTATCGGATTTTAACGACACCATCTCCATCGCCACCGATGGGACAACCACCGTCCGGGAACGAATCACTCTGGTCTTCGACGGCGAGTGGCACGGGATCCATCGCACCATCCCAATTGAGTATCCCGGCCCGCAGGGCACGAATTACACCCTCTTTCTTCACGTCAACAGCGTCACCGATGACAACGACAAAAGACTGAAGTTTGACTCGTCCACCGCAAATGGATTTCGCGATCTCAAAATTTATATCCCCGGCGCCGTGGATACGACGCGCACCGTGCAAATCAGTTACACCCTGCGCAACGCAGTACGGTTTTTTGACGACCATGATGAGTTCTACTGGAACGTCACCGGCAACGACTGGCCGGTGCCGATTGACCATGCCAGCGCGTTCATCGCGCTTCCCGTCGCAACCGCAGGCTCGCTACTGGCTCAGGCTTTCACCGGAGTTTACGGCTCAGTCGAGCATGACGCCAACGCTGAGGTCGATGGCGCGAACGTCACCTCCGAAACGAACAATCCGCTTCCCATGCGCGGCGGCTTGACCATCGATATTTTCATTCCCAAGGGCATTCTCAAAAGGCCGGGTTCGCTCACGCTGATGTTGTGGTTCTTGGGCAGCAATCCGATTGTTTTTTTGCCTTTCGTCACCCTGGCTGTCATGTTCGGGCTTTGGTGGTACAAGGGGCGCGATCCTGACCCAGGCATCTCGGTCGCTCCCATGTATGAACCGCCCGCCGGCTTCACTCCCGCAGAAGCGGGAGCATTGCTCGAGGATAAGGTGTTGCCACGCGATATCACCTCCACGATCGTGGATATGGCGGTACGAGGCTTCATCAAGATTGAAGAAGTAGATGACAAGGGATTGGTTTTTCACCACAAAGATTACCTTTTTCACTTATTGAAGCCGCAAGCGGGGTGGACCGGCTTGGCGCCACACGAGCGCGTGATGATGGAAAATGTTTTTGGGGGCGGGCAGGAGACGCGACTCTCAAGTTTGAAGAACCGCTTCTACACGGCGATTCCCTTGATACGCCAGGATGTGATGGGGGCTCTGCGCAATAAGAATATGTATGCGCTCGACCCAGATTCAGCGAACGGTTTCAGCATTGTGGCCGCTATCGTGATTGTCATTTCGTTTGTCGCAATGCAGGCGTTGGGGTGGGCCAATTTCAGTAACTCCGTCCGGTTGCTTCTGGTGAGCGCGGCGATTTCAACGCTTGTTTGGTGGCTTTTCGCCCGCAAGATGACGGCCAAAACGGCCAATGGCTCGCGCACCTACGTGGGTGTGCTTGGCTTCCAGGAATTCATGAATCGCGTGGATGCCGATCGGCTGAAGACCATGCCGCCCGATACTTTTGAGAAGTTTCTGCCATATGCCATGGCGCTGGGAGTCGAGCATCACTGGGCGCAGGCATTTGCCGGGATCGTCAAGGACCCGCCCAGTTGGTACGTGGCGTCCGCTCCCTACATCGGATTCAATCCGATTTTCTTTTCCAGTTCCATGAGCAGCATGGCTACAAACATGCAGCAGGTCTTCGTTTCCGCCCCGCGGGCTAGTTCAACAGGATCAGGATGGAGTGGCGGTGGATTCAGTGGCGGAGGATTCTCTGGCGGTGGATTTGGCGGCGGTGGTGGCGGCGCATTTTAGCAAGCAGGATTTCTAAAAACCCGACAGGGCTCTTTGCCCACGCACGCCAGAAATACCCATTCCCCGAAATGGTTGAGTAGCAATCAAGTTCGGCCGTCCGCATGCCGATAGAAAACTTGGCCCTGATCTCTTCAGTGTCAGCTAAGCACCGTGTCGGATGGCGACTCCAATCCACAGTCATGCGGACAGCTCAGATGCAGTCTATGGGCCACCCGTTCCTCAATTAATTCAGATTCGCGATTTGGTGTACCAGGTGGCCGGTATTTTTCACCCGGACAACCGGATGTCTTTTCTCGAGGAGCGATGCGCCAGGCGCATGCAAGCCACACGCGTGAATTCATTGCGCGAATATTACGAATGCCTTACCACGAAGCCGACCCAGGACGCCGAGATGGCGAACCTGCTCAACGACATCACCGTAGGCGAAACCTGTTTCTTCCGCAACCAGCCGCAGCTTGATGCGTTACGCAATATCGTTTTGCCCGGAATCGTCGAAACCAGAGCGAAAGCAGCCGTTTCTCATTTGCGTATCTGGAGCGCGGGTTGTTCCACCGGCGAAGAACCCTACACGCTAAGCATTTTGCTGTTCGAGGAGACCGCTAAAACATTAGCTGGGTGGACCTTCGAAATTTTGGCAACCGACCTGAACCATGCGGCGATTGCCCACGCCCAGCAGGGTTCCTACGGTGAGGAAAGCACTCGCAATCTGACGCCTTACTTAATCGATAAGTACTTCGAACCATGTGGAGGAGAATTGCAGATCAAACCCGAAATCAAATGCAAGGTCAGTTTCGCTCACGCCAATCTGCTCGACGAAACTGCCATGGCTCTCAACACAGGTTTTGACATCATTCTGTGCTGCAACGTGCTGATGTACTTTGAAGCTGCCGCCAGGCAACGCCTGGTTCGCCAGTTCTATAACAGCCTGCTTCCTCATGGATATTTTCTCTTGGGACACGCCGAATCGATATTTGGTGTAAATGAGCGATTTCGTCTGGTGCACATGCCCTCAACCACAGCATACGTCCGATCCGAAAGAAAGGCCGGGTGAGTGCGTGGCGGCAACTGTGAGCGGGAATCTAAACACCGCATTGCGCGAGCGTCTGGAAGGGCTCGATCAAATGCCCACCATTCCAGTGGTCCTCGTGCCTTTGCTTGAGTGCCTGGGCCAATCTCCCGATCAGCTGGATATTCAACAAATCGTGGACCTCATTTCTCAGGATACGTCTCTAGCCGCCCAGTGTCTTCGCATGGCAAACTCTCCGGCGTTTGGACGCTGGAAAGCCGTAGACAGCATACGCGGAGGAGTGATGGCCCTCGGGATACAACGGATGCGCGACATCGCAGTCTCGTGCTGTATTCTGAAGCTCGCACCCAAAGATCAAGCTTGCATAGATCCAGTCGTGTTTTGGGAGCATTCCCTGGGATGTGCATTGGTTTGCCGGCAATTCGCCCGCAAGATTGGATTCCCCAACCCCGACAAAGCCTATTTGGCAGGCTTACTTCACGATATCGGGATCGTGGCTCACCTTTGGATTCTGCCGCGCGAATTCGCAGCAACGGTTCAGTCCGCTCGACTGCTGCACGTCCCGTTACATGAGGCAGAAATCGCCAATTTAGGATGCAGCCACGACGAAACCGGAAGAATCGTGGCGGAAAAATGGCGATTTCCTGCAGATTTGATCGAGGCGGTCAGCTGGCATCACGACGCATCCGGCGCCAAATCGAACCGCGATCTGGTGGCGTTGGTTGGATTGAGCGACCTGCTCTGCCGCATGAACGGATTGGGGTATGGCTATGTGGAAGAACGGCTCGTCAATTTTGCCGAAGAGCCAGGTTTTGCGCTCCTCGTTGACAAGTGTCCGTCTTTGCTCACTCTCGATTGGGCGCGCTTCACCTTTGAATTGGAAGCTTACACCGAAGAGGTTCGTCGACTGGTCGTAGCGCTTTTCCGTGCCTGACGAGTAGTGGTTTCTCCAATTTTTAAGCGGCTTTCATTTGGGGCGCTAGAGAGCGTTTCTTTATTGAGATTGGCACTCACCTCGTGAACATCTCGTTGAGGGACGGTTACACACAATGTCGCGCGGACTTTTTGTAGCAACATGTCGGCTGAGAAAGGCTTGGGCAAATAGAAGATGTAGGGATCGGCTGCAGTCCGGTTATGGACTCGATTTTCCGGATACCCAGAGATGAAAATGATTTTTAGCTCTGGAGACATCGCCCGCAGGTCGGATGCTAGCAGGCGGCCGCTTCGACCGGGCAACACGATGTCAGCAATCATGAGGTTCGGCCTTTCCGCGCTTTCAGAGAATAGTTTGATAGCCTCAGGTGCAGTTCGCGCCCGCACCACCGAGTAGTCAGCCGCCCGTAACACTTCGCAGGTCACCTCTCGCACAAAGTCCTCGTCTTCAACCACAAGAATCGAAACGCTCTCGTGATTCATCCGCCGGCGCCCGACCAGAGCCGGTGCCGCAGAGATCTCCGTTTCTCTCTCAGAGAAATTCATAGCTGCCTCCAATGAAGCAGCTTTAGATTCGCAAGTCTTCTTCCAGCTAAAGTTCCTCCGATACCTTCGTGCAAATCCTCGTCTAAGCCCTGCCCATCGCCGATACCACCCAATGACCGGCAATCGCCATTGGCTCTCTTTCCTCAGACAAAATCATTCCGGGAAGAAAATAGTGACAATGTGGGAAAACGATCCTGAAACAGAACTATTTCGCGGGCGGGAACATGCTTGCATCAAGCAGCCAAAAATCAGCAGCGAACTTACGGGGAACCTATGCAACTGGGGCCGGTAGTTTTACTTTTCGGTTGGCGCGACGCACCGGCGAGGTCTCAGGAAAGGAATGATCCGTCTCATAAAGTGGGGCAATCATCCGCGTCGCGGCTAAAGCAGCCGCGCGCAGATCGCTTTTGATGGCGCTCAGCTTGGAATTCATGCGGCTCGAAGGCCCGGACACGCTAAGCGCCGCGACGACCCGTCCCCCATGATCGAAGATTGGCGCGGCTAGACAGGTTACACCACTCAAATTCTCTTCCATGTCAATCGCCACTCCATGTTCCCGTACGAGCGCGAGATGCTCCCGAAGATGCGCTTTTTGCGTAATCGTCTTTGGCGTCTTCTTCACGAGGGGATAGCCATCCAATAAAGTGGTAACTTCTGTCTCGGGCAGGAAAGCCAGTATGGCTTTGCCGAGAGCGGTGCAATGTAATGGGTTCCGCTCACCTGGAAATGCCGCCACCCGCAGAGCGTTGGGGCTTTGTATGACGTCAATATGTACCACTTGACCATTTTGCAGCACACCCAAATTTACGTTTTCCACATGGCGTGCCATAAGGTCGTTCATGATCGAGCGCGAAATCGATTGCAGATGCTTGAAATGCACCGCCGGACCAGTAAACTCGAAAAATTTGGCGGCCACGCGGTAGTGTGCTGCCACCTCCGCTTTTTCGACATAACCGAGCTTTTCGAGGGAATATAAAATTCGATGAACCGTTGTCCTCGAAAATGGCAGCGCTTTCACCATAGCGGAGAATGCAACGGCTTCCTGCTTTGCGCCCTTGTCGATCAGGTAGTTCAGGACGTCAAAAATCTTACCCATCACGGCAATGTAATTTTTGTCGAGCTGCTTAGCCTTCACCATCGTCGTTTTCGCCCTCTTGCCTCCCTCTGGGAGGAACACCCGATTGGCCGAACACGCGGGCCCCTTAGATGACCAGTTGACTCCGCAATCTGCGATTAAGTTGCCTACTATATATCATGTCCTGCGCATTCCGCGATCCGGACAAGTGACTGCCCTTTTGGATTAGGTACCCCATAAACCCGTGATTTCTTGCACGCAATTCGTATGCCTGCCTTTTGGCGTCACTTCTCATCGAGCTGATGCGCAAAAATAAGAAATACACTCGACGTCCACGTATAGCTGGGATCATCCTGCGGGCTTCCCGAAATCGCGTCGTAGTTCTCGGCAAATCCGCCGCGCGCCGCCATGCGGCAAAAGCGGAGCCTCAACTCACGGGCAAACTGGGTTTCTCCCACGGAATCTAAGCCCTCTGCAATGATCATTGTAGAAGGCGCCCAAATGGGCCCCCTCCAATAGCCCTTCGTTTGATAGTAGGGACTAGTAAGGCGTTCGGTGGCGAGACCATTGGCAGTCAAAAATGCGCCATCTTTCTCTAAATCTGCCACCATTGCCGAACGAACTTCCGTTGGCAATTGTTTCCCGAGTACGATCGGGAGATAGAGCAGCAAACTATCCGATTCGACCAGCGAGTGGTTGACTGGGCGGAGCGCCACGAAGTGATGCTTCTTCCAGTAGGCCGCCACAAGCCTGCGCAACAAATCATCCGCCCTGGACTTCCATTGCTGGCTCTCGTTTTCTTTGCCCAGCCGGCGTGCCATTTCCGCCAGCGTATCCATCTGGATCACCAGGAAACTGGCCAAATCCGGGGTTTCAACAAATGGTCCATCGCGAAAGACCGTCGAATTGTCCCAGCCGGTGTCATTGCCATGGTCATATTCCAGCAGACCATTGGCGGGATCTTTGCGGAAGGCAAAATACCAGTCCGTCCAGCGAGCCAGCGGCCCATATGCTTCCTGCAGCCGCTCGCGATCAATCGATTGGCTGTGTGCCATCATCCAGGCCAGTGCCCAACCGTGGATGGGAGGCTTGTTAAATGCCCAAGTACTTCCACGGTCATTCACTTGATCCGGCAAATCGCCGTCGGCGTTTTGTGGATCGAACATCGTCATAAACTGGTTCCAGCCAGTTTTCGGATCGCCTGCAATTAGCGCCATCGCGTTGAAACACGGATCCCATGTCCAAACCGAATTCATCCAGTTTTTTGACATCAGCATCGAAGGACGCTTGAGCGGACCCGCCGGCGCAACGATTGCCGACCAATTCACATAGGCGGCCAACTCCGCCGCTACTCGAAACTCCGTAGGCACGCGTGGCATGTGCGAAAGCCATTCTCCATACTCGCGCCTAACGTGAGCCTCGGCATCTTGAAAGGATCCGATGTATGGCCGTTGATGCCAGCTGCCGCGAAATTCTTCCATAACGCCGTCGAAATCTCCGGACCTCGCCTCTGGCCTGAATTCGATGACCACTTTCTTCGAAATCGTTCTGCTCCAATCGCTGCCAACGCTTAGTTCGCCGCTCCTCGCGGTCAGCATAAAGCGAGTATCCTGCTGCCACGCGTTGAACTCCCACTGCGTGGGATTTCGCTCAAAGGCAAATCCGTCAGCGTCTGGAATTTTCGTGATCCGAATCCCAACTCCATGACCACTTACTCTCACGACGTTCGGTTCACTTATACAAACCTCAACCGAACCCTGGTCGGCATTGAGGCGTAGTAGCGTTGGAGTGGCCGTTTCTCGAAAGGGTACGCTTGTCGCGCCCGCGATCAATTCGATGCGTGCCACTTCCCTGTTGACGAAACCATGCAGTGATCGCAGATAGAGTCCGTCCCCCATGGGTCCGTCGTGCAAATGTGAAAAAGCAATATAAGACCCGTAGCGGCTGAAAGAGTTTCGTGTGAGGTCAAGCGTGATATTCCCTGTATACTTGGGAACCTCATCGGACAAGCAGTTGCTAACGGCGAGAATTGCGAACACAAACAGGGCGATCCCGCACCAGCGATAGGTGCCTTCCTTTGCTCGGCCTCCAATGTTGCTCATGGCTTCATCCGCCGCACTCTCGCAAAGACAAACTTCGCGGTCAATCAGCGTTTGCAGTTTCTTCAATTGTCATCCGCATAACGGACAAGCGACGAGGGTTCACTACCACAGCAACCAGTAAATTAGAACAGTTATTCCCGAGAGCGCCGCCAACTGCAAACGCCAATCGAATATTCCTCGAAAACGCTCTCTGTGGCCATGCCAATCCACAGTTAGCTTCTTCAATTTGTCCGGATCCGTCTTCTTCGTAAATGATGACACGGCAAACATCGTGACTATGCACGCAAGTGTGCCCCACAGGCCTCGGTAGGTGTAGTTCAGGGTCAAGCTGTGATGGAGCCAGGGAAATAAATGCGCGCCGGCCTGGGCTCCGATCAACTGGTCCGTCACGAATATGGCACTAAGTAAAATTCCCACCAACACCGACACGAGCGCGCCGGCCGCAGTCACACGCTTGCTGAGAATGCCAAAAATGATCGCAGGAGCTACCGGCATCACCAGATAGATGGAGATGGTTTGAAGATATTTATAAAGTCCATCTGGTGTCTTATACACGGCATAAGCAGCCATCACGCCGAGTAGCGTCGCAATCACAATAGTCAGACGCCCGAACAAAACTTGCGCTTTCTCCCCAGTTTTTGGACGAAAATGCAGGATAAAATCGCGCACCGCCAAGGTGGAAACCGAATTCATCACCGACAACGTTGAACCAATCAACGAAGCCAGCAGAGCCGCAAGAACCAGGCCGCGCACCCCGGTCGGCAAGAGTTCGTTGAGCAATGTCACGAAAGTGGTTTTGCTCTCCCGTCCGGGAAAAAGTGCCAGAGCGATTACTCCAGGCAGCGCGAAAATGAACACAGGAAGAAGCTTGAGCAGAAGGGTAAACATCGATCCGGAGCGGGCCTGATCCAGATTCCGCGCACCCAGTACTCGCTGCACATTAACCTGATCCACCCCCCAATAAAACGTGCCTCCATAGACCGCGGAAAGGATCACCCCCCAAAACGGGTAGTTTGGGTCGGTGTAAGGCTTTGCGATATGCAAGGCTTGCGGCACCTTAAGTGCGAGGGCATGCCATCCGCCAACCCGGTGCAACCCGGTAAGAACCATCAGTGCACAACCGCAGATGATGATACCGCTCTGAAGGGAATCGGTATAAGCCACCGCCGTAAATCCGCCAATAATCGTCACGCAGGCCGCAACCCCACCCATGATCCAAACCACAGTCATGACGTCCCAACCAATCAGGCCGCGCAGGACCAGAGCGCCAGCATAGAGGTGAAACGCCATCTTGGTGGTAATGGAAATGATCAGCATCAGCCCCGAAAAAAAAACCCTGGCCAATGGATGATAGCGAGTCTCCAGAAATTCAGGGGTAGTAAAGACGCGGTTGCGTAAGTAAAACGGGTAGAGGTAAGCCGCGGCAAAACCGATGCAGATGCACGTCGTCAACTCCACGGTGCCTGCCGCAAGTCCATAGCGATATGCGTCGCCGGAAAGACCGACCAGATGTTCGGCCCCGATGTTTGTCGCAAATAAAGAGGCACCCACCAGCGGCCAAGAAAGGCTTCTGTCTGCGAGAAAAAAACTGGCGCTATCAGCGGAGGATTTCTTGCGAATGGCGAGGTATAAACCGAGGAAGATACTGAAACCAAGAACCAGTAGGCAAACGCACCAATCGGCGAAGCCCAGCGAAAAAGACATTCCGCCCCCCTGCGCAAGCAGTCCGCATTACGGACAGATGCCCGCCGTGCGGCA
Organism: uncultured Acidobacteriaceae bacterium; assembly: GCA_963834075.1. Lineage (GTDB taxonomy): Bacteria > Acidobacteriota > Terriglobia > Terriglobales > Acidobacteriaceae > PALSA-270. The sequence goes on along the minus strand of CAWIAH010000001.1, from coordinate 241,581 downwards.
GGGGCATCTTACCGCGTGATCGCCAAGAATCCAAACGGGAAAGCGTTATCTATTCAAGATTGTTAATGTGCGTCGCCGTCGGCGCTGAGGCAGGTTGCGCTTCCCTGCCAGCGGCAACGTTCTACGCCCACCAGATCGTCTTGAGCTTTTCCTTGATAATCCACTGATTCAGGAATTGCGCCGCCTTGGCCAAGCCGCCGTCCAGTGAAATCAAGCTGTCCTCGTGCTCGATGGAAAGGACACCGTCATACCCAATGATCTGCAGCGTCGAGATGAAGTCGGTCCAGAACTCCGGCCCGTGCCCATAACCCACGGTGCGGAAGATCCAGGAGCGGTGTTGCTCGTCCTGGTACGGCTTGGTATCGAGTGTTCCGTTCTGGTTCGCGTTGGGTGCATAAATCTTCGTGTCTTTGGCGTGAACGTGAAATATCGCCGGGCCAAGCGCTCGAATCGCTACGCAGGGGTCAATTCCCTGCCAAAACAGATGGCTGGGGTCAAAATTGCTTCCGATATTTGGCCCGACAGCCTCCCGCAGCCGGAGCAGGCTTTCGGGGTTATAGACGACAAAGCCAGGATGCATTTCCAGTGCTACGCGCACCCCGTGATCGGCAGCGAATTTAATTTTCTTCGTCCAGAAAGGAAGAACCTTTTCCTCCCATTGCCACTTCAGCAGATCGGCGTAGTCGGGCGGCCAACTGGTCACCACAAAGTTGGGATATTTCGCGTTGTCGGAGTCGCCCGGGCACCCGGAAAAGTTAATGACCGTCCGAACTCCCAATACCTCGGCTAGTTTAATCGCCTCGTCAAAAGCTTTGATATGCGCATCAGCGATCTCGCGATTGGGGTGCAGAACGTTGCCGGCGCAATTTAGGGCACTCAACTCGATCCCCTCACCCTCCAGCTTCGACATGAACTCCTTGGCTGCCGTGCGATTGTTTGCCAAGCCAAGGTCAATGTGCGAAGGCCTGCCATAAGCCCCCGCGGCAAATTCCAAAGCCTCAATGCCCAGAGGCTTCACTTTGCGGATGACATCATCCAAGCTCATTTGTGAAAAAAGTACAGTGAACAGTCCTAGCTTCATAAGGAATTCCTCGTTCTTGAAACTCGACAAATTAGATTGCGGAATTTCACAGGCGCAAAGATCTAGTCGAGACTCGGATACCCCAGCACCCAAGTAAAACTTTAATTCTTCGGAAGAGCGAATGCCGCGAGGCTGCTCCCCGCCGCCACGACCACGTATTGCCGGCCATCGAGTTCATACGTGATGGGACCGTTGTGCACATTCGCACCCAAGCCAACATGCCACAAGGTTTTGCCGTTTGCCGGATCCAGTGCCATGAAATCTCCGGAATCGTCTCCGGCAAAGAGCACCTTGCCAGCGGTGCTGAGCATGCCGGTGCCAGGGGTTCCATAAAGATTGTGAATCCAGCGAATATCGCCGGTTTGATAGTCGATGGCTTTGATGAACCCTTTGCCCGGAAAGCCTTCGTCCCGCCCAGCAAAGCCTTCTCCCTTGCCTTCTGCAGTCAGATAAAAAATACTGTAGGTCTCGCTCGTATTGACGTATAGCAATCCAGTTTCAGGATCGAAGGTCGGCGGGTACCAATTGGTGGCCCCACCAGACTCGGGCAATACCAGTACTCCATCATGCGAAGGATCTTTCCTGGGGTTAGGAATCGGTACCCCGTGAGAATCGATGCCCAGCGCCCAATTTGCGGGGACGAAGGGTGCGGTGATCAGATGCTCTCCGTTGGTGCGGTCGAGCAAGAAGAAATATCCGTTACGGTTCGCTTGCGCCAGCAACTTGCGCTTCTGCCCCTGAAACTCGCCATCAATCAGGATGGGAGTCTGGGTCGCGTCATAATCGTGGGTATCGTGTGGGGTGGGCTGAAAATACCAAGCCATCTTCCCGGTATCGAGATGGAGCGCAACAATACAGCTAGTCCAAAGATTCGCGCCCTTGCGGCCCGCCCCGGCATGCACCGGATTGGGATTTCCGATTCCCCAATAAATCAGATTGAGCTCGGGATCGTAAGTACCCGGAATCCAGGTCATGCCGCCGCCGTGGGACATCGCATCCGTGTCCGGCCAGGTTTCGGAACCAGGCTGACCGGGCTTGGGCTCAGTGTCCCATCGCCACTGCAGCTTGCCGGTATCGGGATCGCGCGATTCCAAATAGCCCGGATTGTCCAGGGAGTCGCCACCCACGCCAACGATCAGGTGATCGTGAATGAGGATGGGAGCCGGCGTGCAAAAGTAGCCCAACATCATGTCGCCAATCGGCTGTTTCCATTTCAGCTTGCCGTTGCTGGCGTCGAGCGAAATCAGATTGCAATCGCGCGATTCGAACAACACAGAATTGTGGTAAACGGCGACGCCTCGGCTTCCCGTGGCAATGCTCTGATTTGGCGGATATTGGTAGTGCCAGATCGATTCGCCGGAGCGCGCATCCACCGCCCAGACATTGTCCGGCATTGAGAAGTAAAGAACGCCATCCACCAGGAGCGGTGTCGATTTTATGCCGCTGCCAAATCCAGGAATGTCAGAGTTCTCGATGTGGTACGCCCATTGCAACTGCAATCCACCGATATTGGAGGAATTGATTTGGGTGAGCGAACTGAAGCGGCGCCCGGTATAGTCACCGTTGTAGGTCGGCCAGCTGTCCGACGGAGGGTTGAGCAAGACCGAAGGGTCAAGGTTTTGCCCGGCCAGTGCCACCGGCAATAAGAGGAATGCGATAAGAAATCTGGCCAGATTCATTTCAGGGTTTCCAGATAGGCAAGCATGTTGTGGATGTCCGTATCCGTTAATGTAGCTAACATGGCATGATGCGCCGCCAACGGATCGTGAACTTCGACGTTAACATTCTCGGGTGAGTTCGGGTCCCGCGACCAGGAGCGATATTGTCCGGAGGCCTCTCGCAAAGAAACGTTGAACTCATCCAGATGGACCAGCGTGCCAGTAACTGGCGCGCCCGATACAGGAGTCACCGTTACCGGAACCGGCACTTGATCGTCGTCGGTTTCTCCCGCGATGAAAGCGTGCTCCAGGTCAGCCGGCTGAAACTTTTTGGCGATGCCCGCTAAATCGCCGGTAGGCGAGTGACAGGTGCTGCACTTGCCGTCTCCATTGAAAAAGGCTTCGCCCGCTTTCGGATTCCCAGTTATCAACCCCTGAATCTTGTAAGAAAAGCGAGCCACCACGGAATTAATTTGGTAATGAAGAAAGGCGGCAATGTCGGAAATTTGAGCGTCGGTGAGTGTAGGAAACGGCGGCATCTTGCCGTTTCCACGGCCGGAATGTACGACCACTCCAATCTGCTTTCCATTCTCGTCGTGATTAACGAGAGGAGAACGGAGTAGATCGGGTCCCGTCTTGCCGGCTCCATCCGGACCGTGACAAAACGAGCAGTTAGCCACGAAGAGGGCTTGCCCGCGCTTTACGGTTGGGCTGGGCGGGGGGACATTTCCCCAGTTCTTGCCCTGTTGGGCGGAAGCGATCCAGGTAAGAAAGAATAAGAACGACAGCAGAGCCACCCCACGCTTCGCTTGACGGAAAGGCATCATTCTCCTGAAGGCTCTAGTTCGGGCGGATACAGATCAGCGGCGCTGAACCAACTCCAACCCCGCAAGCACCGTAGCACAATACAGAATCCCGTTTCAAGATTGGTTCTGCCAAGCTTTTTAACAATTAGTGCGCTGGTTTCACGGTTACGGCAATTTCAGCCGCGTGCCCGCGCTCGCGGCGAACGAAAATCGCTTGCACGATGAACAAAAGGAGCGCACTTCCGGCAATCAGCCAGATGCCGGTACGCACTGGAGCATTCCGCGCGACAAACCCGATTGCCGCCGGCAAAGTGATGTTGCCGACGAAAGCGCAGGCCATGAGCACCCCGAATATCGTCCCAAAAATCTCGGGGAAGTAGGTGCTGGCAATGCCTGCGGCAGTAGGAAAGATCGGCGCATAGCAAAGGCCGCAAATGACTGCCGCGGCAATCGCAACCGGAACGCTCCAGGATAGTGCCAGAAGCACCAGTCCGCCGATGGCCCCAAAAGCACAAGCCAGGATCAGCAGTGAACCACGCATCCGCTTGGTAACCCACGCGCCGATGAGGCGACCGACCATCATCAGAGCAAAAAATACGGCCAGGATCTTTTTCGAATCGGATGGGGAAACGCTGAATGCCTGTTCCAGATAGTTGCGCATCCATCCGCCGGTAGAAACCTCAAGTGAGGAGTACAACATAAACACCAGCGCCAAGAGCATAATGGCCGGATTTACAAGCGCGCGACCAATCACCCTCCAGTCCAATCCGCTGCGCGAGAGCCCCGCCGGAAAGCTTTGCGTCAGGCCGAGCAGCCCCGGAACCAGATTCAACGCAGCCACGAGTAGTAAAGCTGTGCTTAGACTGAACCGCTCCGCAAGCAACGTAATCAGGGGAACCCCAACTGTTCCCAGACTGAACGATGCCGACGCTATATTAAGAGCCGAAGAAGGATTCTCCGGATACAAATCCGGCACCAGCGTATTGGCCCCACTATTGATGCAGCTAGCGCCCAGCCCGAGGATCACGATCAGGCCCGCTAGCGTGGCATAGTTCGGAGCGAAACCAATGGCGGCGAGAACGATGGTCGCAAGCAACGAGCCAGTCACCAGCACCGGCTTTTTCCCAAAGCGATCAATGATTGGCCCGGCAAAAATCGCCATCGGCACCTGCGGCAGAAACAACAGACTGAAAAGCGTGCCACTTTTCTCCATGCCAAAATTCAGTTTCGCCTGTAATTCCGGCAAGGTTGACCCCAGAAAAACCACCAATGTGCCAAAGGCGAAGGTCCCGGCGCAAGCCGTAATCATCAAGTAAGTTCTAGAGGTCCGATCCGGCGAACTCATAGTGATCTCTCCAATCCCTGGTCGCGTCCGATCTACTCCGGTTGGTTTTCTTTTCGGGCGCGCGAACGCCCCAACGAAGCTAACACGGCAGCCGGAGTTTACGTTTGCAATTTACAAACAAAACCGAAATTTTCGCAACCAGAGGGAGAATATGTCCGCAATTCGGACGAGGACGATTTTTCCCTGATCCATTTCGCAACCGGGGGACTTGCGAAAAGTCCCCCGAATGGATGGATAATTCCGAACGAGCCTACTGTGGCGGATTCGCAGGGGGCGTCACCGGCGGGGCTTGACTATCGGGCGGAGGCATCGCATTTGTGCCCGGTTGAGCGCCGACCGGTGAACCGATCACATCGCCGGACACGATGAGTTCAACCCGGCGATTCAGCTTGCGCCCCGCCGCCGTGTCGTTCGAGGCTACCGGATTTTCCTTGCCGAGGCCGCGCGCGAACACGTTGTTGATCGAAACCCCGGAATTTACCAGGTAGTCCCGCACTGTCGCAGCGCGTTTTTCCGAGAGCGTCTGATTGAATTCGTCACTGCCAATGCTATCGGTGTAGCCGTCGATTTCGAGCTTCAGATCGGGATACGCCAGAACAATTCCAGAAATTCTGGCCAGACGCTCACGCGCTGCCGGCACCAATTGGTACTTTCCGACCGCGAACAAAACGTCAGGCATGCTGACGATCAGGCCGCGAGCCGTGTCTCTGGTTTCAAGCACCTGATTGAGTTGCTGCAGCAATCGGGCACGCATTTCCTCTTTTTGGCGAATCGCGTCAGCCGCGGCTTGTTGCGCCTGTGCGGCGGCGGCCTGGGCCCTTTGTTGTTCCGCCAGAGCGGCCGCGCTGGCGGCTTCCGCGTCAGCCTGTTGCTTGACGGCTTGCGCCTGTGCCTGTTCGGCGGCCGCACGATCGGCTTCAGCTTGCGCGCGTTTGCGGGCATCCTCTTCGGCTTGAGCCTTGGCTTGGGCTTCTGCAGCGGCCGCGGCTTGGGCGTCGGCTTCGGCCTTTTGCTGCCTTTCCAGCATCGCCTGCTTTTCGGCGGCTATGCGCTCCTCCTCCTTACGCCGGAGGGTCAACACCCGAGCGTCCTCGGCGGCCTCAACCGCCCCGCGAGAAACGCTACCGATCGGCGTCCTCCCTTGCTTTCGGCGCAAGTAGTCCTCCGCCTGCGCCAATAGGCTCTCCGCCTTGCTAAAACTGTCGGGCGCATATTGCTGGGCGCCGGCGGCTTTTGCAATCGCCACTGCGTTTCGTGCCTCCAGCAGATCGAGTTCCGTATTCGGATCCGAAGTGGTCGCGGGCAACTGATCCGCCGGGATGTCAATCGTGTACTCGCCACCCTCAAGCATGTCGAACTTTGCGTCAATCGGTAATTCCATGCCCTCGGTTTTCTGCAAAATAACGTTTTCCGCTACCACCAGATTGCTGGGCCGGGTCACGGCGAAATAAGGCTCCGCCGTAACGATCAGACCAAACGCCTGGAGGTCAGTTGTAACTTCAATACTGGCTTTTCCGTCCCTGTTCGGCACGATTTCCCCCAGATTTACCGGACGCCCTTCCGGGGTAATGGCCCACAATACGTAAGTCAAATACTGCGGGCCAAATTTCTCCGCTGGGGCGAAATGGGAAAAGTCCGCATTAATCTGCAGGCGCCCCGCCTTACTGTTTACCTTAGCCTTACCACTCGCTCCGGGCAGCAGATCGGTGCCCTGGAAATCCACCTGCGTCGATCCTCCGCGGTGGCGGTAGTTGACCGCCTTCGTGGTACGGGAAACAACTTTCACGCGAAAGATGGGGGTTTGATCCATTGGCGTTACAGGAGGATTATTATCCTGCTGCGCGCTGACACTCGCTGCGAGCAGAAGAACGCATGCGGGTACGAAAAATTTGGCCATAACACTCCGATCTTTGGATGACATCATTGCCGTAGTCATGAATTGGCGCGCTCTCGCGATACCGCCGTCTTGGGAAACCGTACCATTGTCACGCATTTCTCCCGTCTTCCATATACCGGAAAGTGCCGAGAGGGGACTCACCAGCTACGTAAGTGGCAAGCGTCTCAAAATGACTCGCAGCCGAAAAGCGCTAGTCAATTCCGAGCTTCCTTTGCATTTCTTCCAGCGAAATGCCCTTGGTTTCCGGGAATACAAATAAAACCACGAAGAATTGCAGCGCGGTCATCGCCGCAAAGAATATGAACGGATAAGCCCCGGAGGATGCCGCCATAAGGGGGAATACCAGCGATATTGCGAAATTCATGATCCAGTGGGAGAAGCTGCCCAGGCTCTGACCCTTAGCCCGAACCGCGTTGGGGAAGACCTCCCCAAGGTACACCCAGATTACCGCTCCCTGGGAGAAGGCGAAAAATGCGATGTAGGAGACCAGCAGCCAGAGCAGCCACTCCTCATGCTGTTTAGTAAAAAAGATGGCGGCGACCCCGGCTAGGCAGGACGCAGTCCCGGCGGCGCCAATCAGCAAAAGAATCTTGCGCCCGATTTTGTCGATTACCGACACGGCTATGACGGTAAAGAGCAGGTTCGTCCCGCCGATCACCACCGCCTGCAAATTGCTGGAGACCTTGCTGAAGCCGGCGTGCATAAAAATGTCTGGCAGGTAGTAAAGAATGGCGTTGATGCCGGAAAGCTGATTGAAAATTCCAATGCTCACCGCCAGAAAAATCGGCAGCGCGTGACGCCGGGAAAAAAGTCGTTCGCCGGTTTCCTGCTGCTCGCTGCGTATCGATTCCACGATTTCCTGCAACTCCCGCTCGTAATCCTGTTCGCCGATTAACTGCAGCACGCTTCTTGCTTCGTCTACACGCCCCTGCTTGACCAGCCAGCGCGGGCTGCGTGGAATGGTAAAGAGCAAAATGAAGAAAGCGGCGGTCGGGAGCGCGGCCACGCCGAATTCCCATCGCCACTCTGAAGCTCCCAACTGCATTTGCACGATCGTATAGTTCGAGAAGTAGGCGAGCAGAATTCCGAATACAATGTTGAATTGAAACAGCCCTACCAGCCGCCCCCGCATTCTCGGAGGCGCAATTTCCGCGATATACATGGGACCCAGCACGGAAGACGCGCCAATGCCAAGTCCGCCGATTAGGCGGAATGCCACCAGCGAACCCCAACTCCACGCCAGCGCACAGCCCAGAGCGCTGACCAGATAAAGGACGCCGGTGATTCGCAAACTGTCGCGGCGTCCGTACTTTTCGCCGGGAAAACCAGCGAGCATGGCGCCGAAAACCGTTCCCAGTAATGCGCTGGCGACGGTTACGCCTACAGTCGCGGGAGTCAGTCCGTAAGTCTGCGTGAGCGCGCTGATGGTGCCGGAGATCACCGCCGTGTCAAAGCCAAACACCAACCCACCAAGCGCGGCGACGATTGCGCTCTTGACCAGAGTTCCGTTCAACTTCATGCTGTCTCCCGTTAGAGAATTGAAATCTCAGTCAAGCGATTTACCCCAGCCACACGAGTTCTAGGGGATTGAACGACATCGCCCCCAGCTGGGCGCATTCTATAGGTCAGGTCCCGCAGCCGCAACGTCGCGTTGCGCCCATTGCCGGTTTTGCTTGAAGCATTCGTGTACAAATGCAGGGTAGGCTACGCAGTTTTTTGGGCGTAACCTTGGGCTTCGCCAAGCATCCTAGCTTACTGCACAATCGACGATGGAGAAATCCTTACACACCAGTTGTTGCATCGCCGGAGGCGGTCCCGCCGGCATCGTGCTGGGATTTTTGTTGGCACGCGCCGGCGTGGATGTCATCGTGCTCGAAAAGCACGCCGATTTCCTGCGGGATTTCCGCGGAGACACGATTCATCCTTCCACGCTCGAACTTATGTATGAACTCGGAGTTTTGGAGGAATTCCTCGAGCGCCCGCACCAGGAAATGCGCAAGCTGGCAGCTCAAGTCGGCGAGCAAAACGCCCCTATCGCGGATTTCACCCATTTACCGACACATTGCAAATTCCTGGCTCTCATGCCGCAGTGGGATTTTTTAAATTTCATCACCGAGCAGGCTCGGCGCTATCCATCCTTTCATCTGAGGATGCAGGCGGAGGTGACCGGCCTGCTCACCTCGAATGGCAGCGTCGGCGGCGTGCAGGCGAAGACACAAGATGGTCCCCTCGAGATCCGGGCAACGCTCACCATAGGCGCCGATGGGCGTCATTCCGTAGTACGCGAGTGCGCCAAGCTCGAAGTCATCGATCTTGGCTCGCCCATGGATGTGATGTGGATGCGGATCAGCCGCCAGCCAACCGATCCCGAGCAGACTTTCGGGCATGTAGATCGCGGGAAAATTCTTATTATGCTTAATCGAGAGGACTACTGGCAATGCGCCTTCGTCATTCCCAAAGACGCCGCGGACGAAGTTCGACAACGAGGCATAGACGCGTTTCGCGATGACATTGCACGGCTCGAACCATTTTTTCGTGATCGCGTGCAAGAACTACGTGACTGGAAAGATGTCAGCCTCCTCACCGTGAAAATCGACCGTTTATCGCAATGGTCGAAGCCGGGGCTCTTGTGCATCGGGGATGCCGCACACGCCATGTCGCCGATCGGGGGAGTAGGAATCAACCTGGCTATTCAGGATGCCGTGGCAGCCGCGAATCTGCTGGCTCCGAAGCTGCTGCGGAATGCGCTGACTGCGAGCGATCTTCACGCCGTCCAGCATCGCAGGAGTTTTCCTACTCGGGCGACGCAGCGGCTGCAAATTTCGATTCAAAACAATATTATTGTGCGCGTTCTCGGTAAGGAGCAGCCTTTAGCTTTGCCGTGGCCGCTAAAAATGCTGCGGCGCTGGCCGATACTTCAACGAATTCCCGCGCGTCTCGTCGGCATGGGCTTTCGCCCGGAGCATGTGAAGTTGCACAGACCAGTTTCACGGCAAAGATGAAAAGTCGTCCACAGCAATCCGAGGTGAATTGAAGAGCATTCTCTTTCCGCTCCTGCTTGCTGCTTTGAGCCTCATTAAGCCAGGTGCGATAAGCGGCGGGCGATCCCCATTGCCGGTTCCGGTTCTGGTTGAGCTGTTCACTTCCGAAGGCTGTTCCAGCTGTCCTCCGGCGGACGCGCTGCTCCAGGAATTGGATCGCTCGCAACCGGTTGCCGGAGCGCAGGTAATCGTTCTCAGCGAGCATGTGGATAATTGGAATTATCTTGGCTGGCGCGACCCCTATTCTTCGGAGATCTTCAGTGACCGGCAAAACGAATATGCCACGCGCTTTGGTATTGATAGTGTCTACACCCCGCAGATGGTTGTAGATGGCTCCAGCCAGTTTGTGGGAAACGATCAGGGTGCAGCGGAATCGGCGATTCAGGAGGCGGCGGCGAAGCCACAAGCGACGGTCCGCCTTTCAGATTTGCGCTGGGAAGGTCCCGCCACGCTGCGCGCCCACATTGATCTTGATCCCCTGGCAAACCCCATGCCACCGCGTGCGGAGGTCTTCTTGATTGCAGCTCTAGATCATGCTCAATCGCAGGTCTTGCGCGGCGAAAATGCAGGCCATCGCCTGACCCACGTGGCCGTAGTCCTAAGTTTCACAAAAGTGGGTACGGCAGAACGAATCAGGGGTTTTTCACAGGACGTTCAATTAAAGCTTGATGCAACGCGAGAACTGAGCCGCCTTCGTGTCATTGCCTTCGTGCAGGAACCCGGCGCAGGACGCGTTCTGGGGGCCGCGATGCAACAGCTAAGCAGGTAGCGGTTCTGTTTCCGTCTTGGCTTTTCCGCCCTCGCGCCATCCTTCGATGATCAGATAAAGCACGGGGATGAAAAACAGGTTAAGCACCGTGGACATGATCATCCCGCCGAACACCGTTGTGCCCACCGAATGCCGCCCCGCTTCGCCAGCGCCGCTGGCAACGACCAGCGGCACTACGCCCAGAATGAAAGCGAACGAGGTCATCAGAATTGGCCGTAAACGGATTCTTGCCGCCTCGATGGTGGCTTCGATCAACGGCATGCCGCGATGACGTAGTTGCTCGGCAAACTCCACGATCAAAATCGCATTTTTGCTGGAGAGGCCGACCAGCATCACCAATCCAATCTGACAATAGACATCGTTTTGCAGGCCGCGAAGCCACTGCGCGGAGAGCGCTCCGAGCAATGCCATGGGAACGGCTAGCAGCACGATAAACGGCAGGACAAAACTCTCGTACTGCGCCGAGAGCGTCAAGTAGACCACCAGGCTGCCCAGGCCAAACAAAATCAACGACGTGCTGCCCGACGCCAACTCCTCCAACGACAATCCCGTCCATTCATGAGAAAAACCTTGAGGGAGCACTTTGGCGCTCAGTTGATCCATGGCAGCAATGGCCTGACCAGAGCTGAATCCAGGCGCAGCCGAGCCATCAATCTCCGCCGAGCGAAACAGATTGTAGTGGCTGATGACCTGCGGCGTCGTGGTCTGCGTAATGGTCAGCAGATTGTCCAGCGGGATCATCGCGCCGCTGTCCGAGCGGACATAAAATTGCTTGATATCCTTTGCCTGGCTGCGGAATTGCTGATCTGCCTGTACGTACACGCGATAGGAGCGGTTGTTAAAGTTGAAATCGTTCACGTACGCCGATCCCATGTAAATCCCGAGGGCGTCTGTGATCTGACCCAGCGAAACATGCAGGCTCTTCGCCTTTTCGCGATCAATCGTGACTAGGAATTGGGGATCGTTCGCGGTGAAGCTGCTGTAAAGACCGGTAAGATCCTTTCGCGCGGATCCTTGCCGCACCATATCCTGCGAAACTTTGGCGAGTTCCTCCAAGGTGTGCCCACCCTGATCCTGCAACTCATACTGAAAGCCGCCGAATTGCCCGAGCCCCTGCACAGCAGGCGGCAGAAACGGCAGGACCAAAGCTCCTGAAATTCCGAAAAGCCTTCCGCGAATGCGATTGACGATCGCCTCCGCAGAATGCTCATCACCCTTACGCTGGCCGTAGGGTTTTAAAGGCACAAAAACAATTCCCAGATTCGCCGCGCTGCCCGAGAAGCTGAAACCCGCAATGGCGAACGTCCCCTGTACCTCGGGTAACGGCTCGAGAATCTTTTCGACTTGCTGCTGGATTCCGTCGGTGTATTGCAACGAGGCTCCCGACGGCGCCTGCACCGCGATAATGAAATAGCCCTGGTCTTCGTTCGGAACGAAACCCGTCGGAACCCGTTGCAGTACGAGGTAAGTCAGCCCCAGGCCACCGAGAAATAACAGGACCGCAATCCAGCGGATGCGCAGGAACCCGCGCAGCGTGTAGCGGTATGCATTGGTCCCTCCGGTGATGATTTTGTCTACCGCCCGGAAAAACCAATTCTTTTCACCATGTTCGCGGCCGAGCAGAATTGCGGCCAGCGCCGGGGTCAGCGTCAATGCGTTGAAAGCCGATATCGCGATGGAAAAGGCGATGGTCAGAGCGAACTGACGAAACAGAATTCCGGTTGTCCCCGGAAAGAATGCCACCGGGACAAATACGGCCACCAGCACAAGCGAAGTTGCAATCACAGCGCTCGCCACCTCGCCCATCGCTACGGAGGCTGCCTTATGGGTATCACGCTCGCCTTCCTGAATATGGCGTTCAATGTTCTCGATAACCACGATGGCGTCATCCACGACCAAGCCGGTCGCAAGAGTGATTCCAAACAACGTCAGGGTGTTGATGGAAAATCCCAGGAGCTTGATGAACGCGAATGTGCCGATCAGCGAGACAGGGATGGTTACGGCCGGAATAATCGTGCTGCGCCAATCGCCTAGAAATATGAAAATTACCAGGATGACCAGGATGATCGCCTCGATCAGCGTGGTCAGCACGTCCCGAATGGATTCCCCCACAGCATCGGTCGTATCGAACGCATTCTTGTAGGTCATGCCCGGAGGAAATCGCTTCGCCAGGCGATCCAACTCAGCAATGGCAAGGCGGTCCACTTCCAGGGCGTTGGCATTGGAAAGTTGCGTAATGCCCAGACCCACCGCGTTGTATCCGTTAAACCTGAGGCCGCTGCTGTAACTTTCCGCCCCTAACTCGGCGCGGCCAACATCCTTCAGGCGCACCAGCGTTCCATCGGAGTTGGTCTTGAGGATAATGTTTTCAAACTCAGCCGGCTCGGTCAGCCTGCCGATAGCGCGCACGCTGATTTGAAATTGCTGTCCAAGTTGGATGGGCGGCTGACCAACCTGCCCAGCAGCTACTTCGACGTTCTGTTCCTGCAAAGCATTAACCACGTCAGTCGCGGTAAGAGCGCGACTCGCCATGCGCTCCGGATCGAGCCAGAGCCGCATGGAATATTTGCGCTCTCCAAAAATGACGACGTCCGCCACCCCCGGCAAGCGCTTCAGCGCGTCCTTGACATAGACATCAACATAGTTGCTCAAGAAGAGCGTCGAATAGCGGCCGTCTGGGGAGTACACCGCCGCGCCCAATACAAAATTGTTCGACGCCTTTTGAATGGTGACGCCGGTGGCTTTGACCGCCGCGGGCAAGCGGCCTTGCGCGGTGTTGACCCGATTTTCGATATCTACGGCCGCGAGATCGGGATCGCGATTCAGATCGAAGGTCGCGGTAATCGAACTGGTGCCGTCGTTGCCGCTGCTGGAGGTGACATACTTCATCCCCTGCGCGCCGTTGATCTCTTCCTCCAGCGGAATGGTGACGGCCGTTTCCACTGTTTGCGCGCTAGCGCCCACATATGCGCTGGTAACAGAAATCTGGGGCGGAGCCAGCGTGGGAAACTGCGCAATCGGCAGACCAGGAATCACCACCGCACCCGCCAGAATGATCAACAGCGCGCAAACGGAAGCAAACACGGGCCTGCGTATAAAAAAGTCAACGAACATGAATTGAGCCCTGGCTTAATTGACTGCAAAAATTGAACTGGAAACTCTGAAAAGAACAGCGTTTCTCAAGCTTGTGGAATCACAGGTACACCATCCACCAGAAACTGCGTTCCAGACACCACGACCTTATCCCCAGGCTTGATTCCGTCCAGAACCGCATAATCGTTGCCGACCATCTCGCCCAACTGCAGGGGCTTCTGATGGGCGATCAGCCTACCCTTTTGCTCTTCCGCTACAAACGCGAAGTACTGGCCCCCAACGCGGGAGACCGCCAAAACAGGAACTACCGGTTCAGGATGTGTTCCCCAGATCACGCGCGCCCGGATGAATTGCAGAGTACGCAACTTGTCCTGGTGATTGCCAACCGTCGCCTTCACCAGCACCGACTGAGTCGTATTGTCGACTTCCGGCGAGACGAAACTGATCCGGCTGTCCCCGACCACATTGCCCGCCCCGTCCAAAATTTGCACCGGCAAGTTCATCTTGAGCTGAGCCGCGCGTTCCACCGGAACGTAGATATAGGCTTCCAGGGTGCCAGGTTTATCCACCGTGGTAAGAAGGGTGCTGGTGGTGACGCGGTCGCCCACGTGCACCGGAATATCTCCTACGATCCCGCTTTGTGGCGCGACTACGCGAAAATAGTGAAGCTGGACCGTCTGTTCTTGCAATTGGGCGTCCAGCGCATTGAGTTGGGCACGCGCCGCATCGAGAGCGGATTTTGCCTGATCGAGATCCTGCTTGCTCACTACCTGAGCCGCATACAGACTGCTGGTGCGCTTGTACTGCTCTTCGGCATATTGCAGGTTGGCTAACTGCGCCGCTTTGGAACCTTCCTGGCTGGTCACGGTTGCTTGCTGCTTGATGGGATCAATCTGCATCAAGGGAGTGCCGGCGCTCACCCGCTCGCCGGAACGGGCGTAAATCTGCGTCACACGACCTTCTACCTCAGGCATGATGACGGCAGAGTCCCGCGACTTTAGCGTGGCTACATATTCGGTCGAATCGCTCACCGGCATCGCGCTAACTACCTGAATTTTGACCGGCACGCCGCCTAGGCCTTGCGGCTGCTGGCCGCTTGCCGAACCGCCGCTGCATCCCACGCTGAGCCCAGCCAGAGCCAAGATCGCCAGCAATGCGCTGTTCGCCGATCGAGTGTCCACACGCTCCCATTGTTTACACACTTTTCCGCTCATTCTCAATAACCTACCATGCAAACTGGGCTGGCGACACACGCGAACAACGGGCTGCGCGCTGGATTCCCCAGATCAAAGTTAGATAACCCGCCAGCACCATAGGACTCTAAATATTAAAGTGTGGCTGCTGTTTCTTGCCAAACTGGGCTGTCTGCTACATTGTTTGCGACGTGAAGCCGACCCGCAGTTTCGCCAGTGATAATAATGCCTCTGTCCATCCGGGAATACTGCAGGCTATAGCTCGAGCAAATCGTGGGCATGCCATTGGTTACGGCGACGACGTCCACACCCAGCGTGCTCTTGCTCTTTTTCAGCGGCAGTTCGGAAAAGGATCGACCGCATTTTTCGTATTCAATGGCACTGCCGCAAACGTACTGGGGCTATCCGCTCTGGCCAAATCTTTCGAGGCGGTCATTTGCGCCCAGGAAGCCCATGTTTACGGCGACGAGTGCGGCGCGCCTGAGAAATTTACCGGCTGCAAGCTCATCCCGATCGCGACGGCTGCCGGCAAACTAACGGTCGAAGCGGTGCAGCAAGCCCGCCACGGAATCGGCGATCAGCACCACGTCCAACCGCGCGTGATCTCGATTACGCAGAGCACCGAAGTGGGCACAGTTTATCGGCCGGCCGAAATCCAGCAGCTGGCGAGTTTCGCCCATCGGCACCGCATGTTTCTGCACATGGACGGCGCCAGATTGGCCAATGCCTGCGCCAGCCTTAGGCTCAATCTCCGGCAAGTGACTCGCGATCTCGGAGTGGATGTGGTTTCGTTCGGAGGAACCAAGAATGGGGCGCTGGGGGCGGAAGCGGTCGTCTTTTTCGACGCTGCGCTTGCCCGCAATTTTAAATTTCGGCGCAAGCAAGGAATGCAGCTCGCCTCAAAAATGCGCTTCGTCTCTGCCCAATTTGAAGCTTTGCTGTCCGGTAATCTCTGGCTTAGGAATGCGCGGCACGCGAACCGCATGGCCAAACTTCTGGAAAAAGAGCTTAGCAGCATCCCCCAGATAAGAGTCATGCACCCGGTCGAAGCCAACGGGGTTTTCGCGAAAATCCCGCGCCGCGCGATTGCCAGGCTGCAGCGGCGCTATTTCTTCTATGTGTGGGATGAGGCCAACTACGTAGTCCGCTGGATGTGTTCGTTTGATACCACTGCGGACGACGTCCGGCGCTTTACCTCATTCCTCCGGGAAACATTGCGTGAGTCATGAACGGCCTCCCGCGCCTGATTTGACACGATTTTCCCTCCGGCGGTTACGTTGACTTCGCCGCCGTATCCTGCAAGACTTGGGCTATTGGTGGATTGCTCGGCGCAATTGGCTGGTGTTCCCGATAAATGGAACTACTTCTTAATGTGATCTGGTTGCTATTGGCTGTGCCAGCGGTATTGATGTGGCGACGCGACGGCGTGCGCCAACGTGAATCCGGCCGTTTCCGCTCGCTATGCTGTCCGCTGATTCTCGGTTGCGCGTTAATGCTGCTATTTCCGGTTGTTTCCGCAACCGACGATCTGCATGCCATGCGTCCGGAAATGGAGGAATCCAGCGCTTCCAAGCGCGCCGTCAGGCTTCCCGCTCCCGGCCGATCACCGCTCCGCCTGAACCGCGGTAGCGTTGCAGCCAACTTCGTCCCTTCTGCCAATGTCCATTTGAACCACCAGGCCTCGGGGATTGTCTTCACTCCCCTCGTTTCGCTGCCACACCACCCAGCACGCGGCATCGTAAACGGCCGGGCTCCCCCCACGATTGCTCTCTAATATTTTCCTTCGCAGACAAGGCTGAGGAGTACCCGAGCGGTTGTTTTGGCCTCAAAATGCGTCGGAATCATTCGTCAGGCGGATAAGGAAGTTTTCCCGAAACTAACTGCAGGGGAAACGCGTATTGGTTGCTCTCGTGCAACAGCTTCGCCAATCAAGCAGAGTGAGGTTGCCGACTGGAGATTTTTCTATGAAAGATGGATTAGAACCCGGGGTCTTTCTCTGGCGGATGGCGTGCACGTTGATGCTCGGGCTCGCCCTGATCGCGGCTTCGTGTTCGCATGACACGGCCGCAGCTCCAACCAAGGCAGAAGTCACGCTCGAGCCTGGCACCTATACGGTGAAACATCCTGAATTATTCAAACTGGCAAATGCCCAGATGCGTGCTTTGCCCACCGAACTAATCGCGAATGGCACGGTGACGCCTGATGTCACTCGCACCATTCATATCACCTCGCTCGGCTCAGGCCGAGTCATTGATCTGAAAGTTCGGCTAGGCGACACGGTCAAAAAGGGCCAGACTTTACTTGTGCTGACCAGCCCAGACTTGGCGGGTGCAGTTTCGGATTATGAGAAAGCTCAAGCGGACGAAGTACTCTCCCATAAAGCTTTGGATCGCGCACAAAACCTTTATTCCCATGGAGCCATCGCCTCCAAAGATCTGGAGGAGGCGCAGGACACGGAAGACAAAGCCAAGGTCGACTTGCAGACAACTGCCGAACATGTTCGCGTGCTGGGCGGCGATCCGGCGCATCCCAGCTCGCTGATTGCACTGCGGTCGCCGATCGCCGGAGCTGTTGTGGAGCAGAATGTTGCTGGCTTCGAGGGCATTAAGAGCCTCGACAATACGCCCAATCTTTTTACCGTCGCCGACCTGTCGCAGGTATGGGTGGTCTGCGATGTTTTCGAAAACGATTTGGCCGAGGTGCGCGTGGGCGATTCGGCAGAGATTCGCCTAAACGCCTATCCCTGATCGCGTGTTTCACGGCAAGGTCGCGGATATTTCCCGCGTGCTCGATCCGAATACCCGGAGCGCCAAGGTACGCATCGTGTTTGCCGAACCCCGATGGCAGCCTTCGACCCGACATGTTTGCCGTGGCCAAGTTCCGCTCGCGCAAACTACACGAATCGCATCGTGGTCCCCGCCACCGCTGTGATGCGACTGCAGGACAAAGATTGGGTGTTTCGAAAGGAAGGGTCCGAACCGCTTCCGGCAAATCGAAGTGCACGTCGCCGGGCAAACCGCGGACGGTTTGATGTCGTTGCACGACGGGCTCGAAGCCCGGGGATGAAGTCGTGGCCAACGCCCTGCAATTCTCCACGCGCCATGGCGGAGCAGAAAGGAATGATCCGCATCCTCATTGACTTTGCCCTGCGCAATCGCCTGCTGGTGCTGGCGTGCGGCGTTGGTGCTTTTTGCTCTGGGGCATCATTTCGTTTCATAATCTGCCCATCGAAGCGTATCCCGACGTCGCCGATACCTACACGCAAATCATCACCCAGTGGCCCGGCCATGCCGCCGAGGAAGTCGAGCAACAGATCACGGTTCCGCTCGAGGTGGAACTGAACGGCGTCGCCCATCTGACCCACCTGCGCTCCGTCTCGCTTGCAGGACTGTCTGTCATCACCATCATTTACGACGACGACGTCACCACATTCAACGCCCGCCAGGAAATGCTCGATCGGCTTGCAGGATGTCACGCTGCCCGACCGGCGTGAATCCCAGCCTGGGGCCGGACTACAGTCCCGACCGGGCAAATCATGTTCTACACGCTGCAGAGCACGAATCCGAAGTATGACGTGATGGAACTGAAGGCGCTGAACGACTGGTATCGTGGTCAACCAATTGAAATCGGTGCCCAACGTTGTGGATGTGAACCCATTCGGCGGTCCCACGCGCGAATACCAGGTGCAGATTGATCCTGACAAACTGGTTTCCTATGGCTTGTCGCTCAGCCAAGTCGAGCAAGCGCTGGCCGCGAATAACACCAACGCCGGCGGCGGCTTTATTGAGCGCGGCGAGCAGGCGCTGAACGTGCGCGCCGTAGGCTGATGCAAACCACTGATGACATCGCGCGCCACGGTGGTGAAAGTGCAGAAGGGCACGCCGGTGCGGGTGCGCGACCTGGCGACGGTAACGCAGGCGCCCAAGAGTGCGCCTGGGGCAACTGGGCAAAGACGATTCGCCGCGAAGACGGCACGGTCATCAACGACGACGACGTTGTCGAAGGCATCGTGCTGCTGCGCAAAGGCGCAGAAGCCGATGCCACGCTCGAGGCGCTCCACCAGAAGATCGCCGAGCTGAATGGAACCACACACCGCACGGCCTGCTACCCGCCGGAGTCAAGCTTGTTCCCCATCTCGATCGCAGCGATCTGGTTCACTACACGACCCACACCGTGCTGCGCAATCTGACCGACGGAGTGCTGCTGGTCACGCTGATTCTTTTTCTGTTCCTCGGCAATGTGCGCAGCGCGCTTATCGTAACCATCACCATTCCCTTTTCGCTTGCTGTTTGCCGCGATTCTGCTCGATCTTGCAGCACATTCCCGCGAACCTGCTTTCGCTGGGCGCGCTCGATTTCGGCATGGTGGTCGATGGATCCGTGGTGATGGTCGAAAATATTCTTCGCCACACCGATGTTCGGCAGCGGCAAGCGAACCTTTATGGAGACCATCGCGGTCGGCGGCGCATGAAGTGCAGAGCCCGGTGTTTTTTGCCCGCATCATCATCATCGTGGCTTACCTGCCGATCTTCACCCTGCAGCGAGTGGAAGGCCGCCTGTTCCGGCCCATGGCGTGGACCGTGGCTTTTGCGCTGCTGGGGGCGTTGATTTTCGCGCTCCTGATTGCGCCTGTTCTATGCAGCATGTTATTCAAAGAAAAAATCAAAGAATGGAGGAACCCCGTCCTCGAAACGTTAAACCGTGTGTACGCCAGCACCCTCGATTGGTGCTTCGATCACATGAAGCTCACATTGGGAGCGGGACTGCTGGCACTGGTCGGGATGCTCTTCCTCGCGTTCAGTGGCGTGATTGGCTCAGAATTCCTGCCCCATCTTGATGAAGGCGCCATATGGGTTCGCGGCACACTCGCGCCCAGCACCGGACCATCCGCGGGAATTGCCCTGGCCAACAAGGCACGTCGGGTGCTGGCCGATTTCCCCGAGGTCAAACAAGTCGTCAGCCAGGTGGGACGCCCCGATGACGGCAGCGACGCCAGCGGTTTCTACAACACAGAATTTTTCGTTGACCTTTTGCCGCGCTCCGAATGGCGCAAGCAATTTCAAACCAAAGACGATCTGATCGCGGCCATGGACAAGGCACTAGCCCAATTTCCCGGTGTGGATTGGAATTTTTCCCAGCCCATCTCCGATAACGTCGAGGAAGCCGTCAGCGGCGTCAAGGGCGAGTTGGCGGTCAAACTTTTTGGAAGCGATCTCAAAACCCTTGAACAAAAAGCCGAAGAGATGCAGAACGTGATGAGCCAGATTCCAGGAGTGGCCGATCTGGGAACTTTTCAAGTGCGTGGGCAACCAAACGTGAATCTGGTTGTAGACCGCGCCGCCGCTGACCGCTTTGGCATTAATGTAAGCGACATACAAGATGCGGTGGAAACCGCCGTCGGCGGAAAAGCCGTCAGCCAGATTCTGATCGGCGAGCAACGTTATGATCTCACGGTTCGCTATCAGGATCCCTATCGCAAAACGGTGGAGGACATCGCGAACATCCGCATTCTTTCGCCCTCTAGCGAACGAGTTTCCCTGGGACAGCTCTGCCACATCACCCTGGATGATGGCGCATCGACCATCTATCGCGAAGGCAATTCCCGCTATATCGCCATCAAATATAGCGTTCGCGGGCGCGATCTTGGTAGTACAGTGCGCCAGGCTATCGACGAAGTACGGCAAAAAGTTCCGCTACCCGAGGGTTATCACCTCGATTGGACGGGAGAATACGAAAGCCAACAGCGCGCCAACCGTCGTCTGGCCCTGATCGTGCCCATCACCGTATTGCTCATGGCGTTCATCCTTTACTCGGCATTTAGCTCCTGGAAGTGGGTCGGACTCATTTTGGCGGTGGTCGCCCTGTCGCCGCTCGGAGGCTTCTTCAGCCTGTTGCTTACTGGCACTCACTTCAGCGTCTCTTCCGGCCTCGGCTTTCTTGCACTGATAGGAGTCTCGGTCGAGATCGGCGTCATCATGATCGAATACATCAATCAGCTGCGGGTGCGAGGATTTCCCGTTCGGGAGGCGGCGCGCGAAGGCGCCGGACTGCGTCTGCGCCCCATCATGATGACCATGCTGGTAGCTACTCTAGGCCTGCTGCCGGCGGCCATGTCGCATGACATTGGCTCCGACTCGCAGCGGCCATTCGCCATTGTGATTGTTGGCGGGTTGATCGTGGAGCTTTTCGTCAGCGTAATTCTGTGGCCAACTCTTTACGTATTCTGGGCTAGCGCCCGGCGACCGCCTGCCGCCGCCGGAGCAAGGTTTCGTGGAGAACGGCGAACACGTGGATTGATTCCCCAAGTCGGCGGTCGAGACGCCGGCAAGATCAGGATGGCTTTTTACCCTGATTGTCCTTGTGATGAAAATCCAGACCGAAAGAAGGATGCTCCCGCGTACCGGTGACCTTGATGGGGATCTGAGTCACGCCATTTTTTCGAAAGAAATGATCGAATGGTTTCAGTAAATCGGATTTAAATCCGGTTACCATCTGCGAGGGCTTGGCATCGAGAAACGCCTTACCGTGAAAGTCAAGGGCCTGACTACGCAGGCCGTAAGTTCCATCCAGGCGAACACGGGCGCCGGCGACGCTGAAGCCCAAATCCCTGAGCGTGATAATTCCGCCGCCAAGGGTGAAATCTCCCTTCAAATTCGACAGCGGATCTTCGTCGGGCTGCTCCTTGGGATGCCCCTGCGCGCGTTCGCTTAGACTCTCGACCTTCGATCGCACGTTCGGGTCGGTGAAAGTGATCGCCTTAATTCCAAATTTCCCTCGTAGCTTCAACCGGTCAACCACCTCACCACCTTCCTGGCTCGCGGAGGGTAGATCGAAGCTGGTCTTCAGATTAATCGTGCCCGTCATCGGCGACTTCGTGGTGGGAACCGCCAAACGCAGCATGTCTTGAATGCGAGCATTCTGCGCCGTGACTTCCAGTAATACTTCTTTGCCTTTGCCATTCGGGGCTTGCACCACGCTACCGTTACAAACCAGAGTCGATCCGCCCAGCAGCGCCACTACTGGGTGCAGCAGGGTATCGCCGTTGGTGCCGTCGACGGTTGCGCTGAACTGAGTCTTCAACATCATGGGATGTCCGCCGCTCTTCACCGCAAAATCCGGAGTCGTCGTCTCTCCGTTTACCTGCAGATTTTCCAACGGACCGCCGAACTGTCCGTTTGAGGAAAGAATTCCCGAAATGCCTTTGAACACGGAAAGGTCTGCGTCGCTGAACGTATAGGTGGCGGAAACCGGCGTGGAGCGTGGGTTGTCGGCCGCCCATGGACCAAAATCTCCCTTGACGTGGATATCTCCGGGCGGCGCCGCATTGGTGAGATACGCCTCAAAGGGCGCGGATTGACCTCGGCCGACGTGATGCATCACCAGCTTGTGAATCAGGAATTGATGCACCGGTTTTCCCGGCTTTCCGGGCAACATGTCGAGTTCCGCCTGATCCGAGACCAGTTCATCAATCAGGAAAGGAACATCTTTGGTCTTGGAACTCATAGTCCCTCCGCCACGATCGTCTTTGGGCGGAAAATGAATGGTCAGGCCGGTGAGGTGAACGGAATGGATGTGAACCGGGCTCTCAAAGAGTCCGGCTAGGCTTGCGCTCGCTGAAAATTTGCTGATCTCGATCAATGGCGGGACATCGGTTCGTCCGTGATGGCGGATGATGATTCCCGAGCCAGTAATGCGCGGGAAAGGAAAGAAAAAGATGTGAAAGTCCTGAATTTTGACCTGTCCCTCGCTGCGGCTTTCGAGCATCTCGAGGGCGCGAGCATGCAACCAAGGCCGGGCGAGAACCCCGGCCACAATGGCTGCCGCCAGCAGGACCACGAACCCGATTCCGGTATAAATCAGCCAGCGCGGCCAAGTGCGGCGCGCAGCTTCAGTTTGCACCATTCTCAGCTCCTAAGACGCCTGGATTGGACGGTCTACGAGACATCTCGCTAAAACCCCGATTATGCTTGCGGTTGGATGCTGAAGGATAGTTGAACGTATATCTTGTCGTGTCTTGTCGCCCGGCAAGCTTCGGCAATCAGGCTGACGCTACGGAAATGTTCGCGGCCGGGCGCTGCAAACGACCCAGCAAGAAGACCAGGCTCGTCATCCGTTCATAGCTTTCGGCGAGATCGCCCGCAGAGATGCGAGCGCTGGGATAGATCATTTGCAAATAAAGACTCAACACCGCCTGGAAGGAAAAGATCCGCAGTCGAATGGCAGTGTTCACCAATTTCGCACCGGCCTCAACGATCGATGGGTCCTGGCTCTGCTGCGCTGCCTGCCCAATCCGGATCAGGACGGCGGCGTTTTGCGCCGCGCAAGAAATGTATTGCACAGTGGCCCGCAGACGCTGGCGCTGAATTTTTCGAAATTCCGCGCGAGGAAGTTTAGACCAGAGAAATTGGGTTTCCGAGGGATCCACCAGCGTCCGGAATGCCTGGATATCGACAGGGCACAGATGGCGCGATAAATCCTCCACCCGGCGATTGGCCGAACCGCGGCCTTTGGCCACCCTCAACATGAACAAAAGCGAACCAGCCGCTAGAATTACGAGAATGAGAGTAATCATCATTGCTTGAGCAGACGCTCCAGTTCCAGATTCCAGGTCTCCAGATCATGCTGCGGCAATGCCGCGGGCGCATAACTGCGCTCGGGCGCGAAGAGGTAAAAGATCCAAATGAGAACGCATGCGTGATACGTGCCCATGACAAAGTAGTTGACTGCCACACTGTGAGCGTAGCCGGTTTCATACCAGATTGCTGATGCAGCTAAGTTCACAGCCGCAACAATTCCTATACCCAACGCGATACCAAATGCCTGACTCCGCCAGGACAGACCGATTTGCGCGGAAAACATGAACAAGCTTACCAATAATCCACTTTGGAGTATGCTCGCCGCACGGTCGAAAAGATAAACAATGAACATTGATTCATGCGTATTCGTCCCCGCATACGCGGTAAAGATGAGAGCTACTGCGAGAAGTCCGACCGAAACAAAACGAAATAGAGGTTTGCCGAAATCTTTGAGCGCAATTCGATCTCGAAAAATATAAGTAAAAATCTCGTAGATAACGCCGAAGCGCAATGCCGTGGTGATCGCAAGAAAGACGGAGTAGGGGACTGCTAAGCGTTTACCGACGGTGGATGACGCGATTACAAGCGGGATCATCACCGCAGCTTGCACCAATTCTTCTATAACGTAGGTTAAAAAAACGGGAAATTGCCGATAGAGCTGCCGACGCAGCAGCGCGACCAAAACCACAAGCAGGAGCGCGTGGGGAACAACCAGTAAATAAAGAAAGATGAATCCCCGTAAGGTCATTGGGGCCACCGGCTGAATATATCTTCTTTGCAGGCAGCCCACAACCCATTAATCTAGATTCGTTAAAAGTCTAGATCATTAGCATGAACAGCCGGACGGCGGGCAGTTCGGCCAGCCATCCGCCTTCGAAATCGGAGCCGAAATGGTTACCAAAGTAAGCAGCGCAAACACCCAAACGATTACTTTTTTCATGGTCATTAGTCCTTTCCAAGAATGATTTGACCGTGGTAGTGTGGGAGGGTTCGGGCAGGGTTACCAGATCACTGAGGTAATCCCGGTATGTCTCTGAACGCACGAAGGTTATGACTTTTCAATCTGCCATGGAAGATCTGCGCACGACAACTCTCGACGCCATTTCGGGAAGTTTGCGGAAATTGGAATATTTGGCCGCTCTCCGCACCCTCGAAGGAAATTATTACCATTGGGGACTGGCGCGGGTGCATGGAGAGCTAGCTGCCGGGAAGGCTCTTGAGCAGGAGCATCGGCTGGTTGTTTCGCTGGTCTTGGCGACGCCGATTCAGCTCTTATTAGAGGATATAGAGAAGTCCTGCAGAATAGACCAAATGACACCAATGCAATATCTGGCCAAGCTCAAGAGTGAACCCGGTTTGCTGCCGCCCAATCCGGGCGCCGGGTCGGAAGAGCATCTTAGTTCAGTGCTCGACGCTCTTTCGAGCTTGGTGCGGGATCAACAGGGCGCCACTCACCTAGTCTCATAGCGACTCCAACCACTTGCCCGACCACATCCGCTTGTTGCGGATATTTCAAAATCCGGGTGGGAACTGGAGACAAAGGATGAGACTGCAGGATGATGTCATCGCCCGCCAGGGTACACCACGAACAGATATGCCCGTTACGCGTCTCCACAAAGTAGATAGGGCGTTCATATTCCGAGCGCCATCCACCAGGAGAAACAACATCTTTCGTCTCGTCCACCTGTACAAAGGTCCCTGGTGGCAAAAGTGGGTACATGGTGAGGTCCTCGCTGCCCACGTAGCCGTAGGTGAACTGGCAACCGGCGAATTGCGCTAAATAGGCGAGCGGGACCATCCCCCATTGCTCGACTAATCGCCCGATATTCGAGGTGTAGCGATGATCGAAGCTCGGGTCCATACGCACCGGCACTTGTACTGCAGAAACGGCAGCTAACGTCTCCGATAGGTGCGAGCGCGGAGGCGCGGCGATGTCCATATCGTCCGCGAGGCCATTTAGCTCAATTCCATACCAGGAAAAGAGCTCGGCGATATCTCTGCGATAAATGATGGACAGCGAATACAGGCGGTAAATGCTGGGTATCACCCCTTTGGTCTCTATGTCGGAGAGACGGCTGGGCGGCAGCGAAAACTCGTCATTGCCATGCTTGACGGCAATTCGCACGCTTGCGTTCTCCACATCTCGCATGGTCAACCCGAGCTGTTCACGCAATGCACGAAAATTCTGGCCGCCTGAAAACATAGAGTCCCCTCCGCCGCCCGGATCTCGCCGGCACCCCTGTCGCTGGCTTGCAGTCAAATCTCCATCTGCAAATCTTGAAAACCAGGCAGGCGCGCCTCAGGTCCGTTCGGATTTCGTAATAAAACGAAAAAACTCAAGAAATCCGCTAAGCTTTTGCTAAATTCTCGGTAGCGCTCCCCCGTTCACGCAGCAAACCACGCGGTTGGCACGTTTGAGAAAAGCTTCGGATAGCCTGGGCTTCGCCTTGCTAGGGATGGTATCGCCGAAAGCGGATTGATCGCAAGGGAATTAGGCGCCTTCCCGACAAAAAAGACGTCATCTCCTGTTCGTTGGTGCCGGTATTGCTCCGACTGGGCCCAACAACTCCGCGGCTTGTGAATCTTAATCCTCTGCCTCAACTAGCGGCATGTTCACCAGGTGCTCGCTAATGAACCACCCTTGTAGTTCATTGGTCCGTAAGACATCACTGACCGCAAGATCGTTCGTTCCAGCATCGCCCAGTTTCTCGGCACGTTCCGCCAGGTCGCGGCACTCCCCAATGAGGATCTTATGCGCGTCCAAAAGACGCGAGATTTGCACTGGCACTTCTTCCCGCCCTCGTGGCGGACGCTCGATCTGCGTAGTTTCCGCGATATCGTGTGCCATGGCGAGGCTGACTCCACCAAGAAGCTGAATCCGCTCGGCAATGGTATCCACCAGTTCCGTTTGTTCGCGGTAGTGCTTATCGAATAGCAGATGGAGTTGATAGAAAGTCGGTCCCGCGACCTGCCAATGGGACTTCTTGTAAAGATCTCGCAGTGTCATGGTATCGGCCAACAATTGGTTCAGTTTTTCCGTCATCTCCAGTCGAACGGGCTCCTCCAGTTCGAGTGGCAAAGCATGGGTGACGGTCCCATATTGCTGAATTTCCCGGGCTTTTTGGTGGAATCGAGGCTGCGCGCTGACGCTCGATCCGTGGTTTCCAGAGACTGCTTTCTTAGCCATGAAATTCTCCTTTTCGTTATGAATCGCCACTTCGCGGTTCGATTTAAAATCTCGATGGTTTGAATAGGTTCGCTCGGTCTGCCACCCTTATGGATGCAACCATCCACTTGGACGATGCTGCCCGCCTTCTACACCACTGGAGCGCCGGTTTCGAATGATTCCCTTTCCGGGCGCCGTCCTAACCCCGTCGAATCCGCAATTCTCCCCGCGCTACCAGCAAAATTCCTCATTATTGTCTATGATGGAATGTTTGTATCAAGAGCATGGAGAGAGATGACGTGGCCGAAACTTTGACCCCAGAAATTCCCATGAATTCTAACGGATCCGAGGTTCTGGAAACCCGGGAGTGGATCGATTCCCTCGACTACGTTTTGTCCACTGGTGGTCCGGAGCGGGCCGGCCGCCTGCTGCAACAATTGTCGTTGCATGCCCGCCGCGCCGCCGGGGTGAATTTACCCTTCACCGCTACCACGCCTTATGTGAATACAATCCCCAGCCGCCAGCAGCCTCCTTTTCCTGGCAGCCAAGCCATGGAACGACGGATTAAGAGCCTGGTCCGTTGGAATGCCATGGCCATGGTGGTCCGCGCGAACAAGATGCAGGAAGGAATTGGCGGTCACATCTCGACCTTTGCCTCCGCCGCCACGCTTTACGAGGTCGCATTCAATCATTTCCTGCGCGCGAAAACCGAAGATGGCGACCGCGATGTGGTTTATTTCCAGGGTCATGCCGCGCCCGGCATGTATTCCCG
Source organism: uncultured Acidobacteriaceae bacterium (assembly GCA_963834075.1). GTDB lineage: Bacteria > Acidobacteriota > Terriglobia > Terriglobales > Acidobacteriaceae > PALSA-270. Next base: position 214,185 of record CAWIAH010000001.1, on the reverse strand, counting down.
TGCCTACCTGGAAGGACGAATTCCAAAAGAGAAACTGGAAAATTTCCGCCGGGAGCTGAAACCGGGCGGTGGTTTGAGCTCTTATCCCCACCCTTGGCTGATGCCCGAATTCTGGGAGTTTCCCACCGTCTCCATGGGATTAGGTCCGATTCAAGCCATCTACCACGCGCGATTCATCCGTTATCTCGAAGATCGCGGCCTGAAAGAATCCAAAAGCGGAAACGTCTGGGCCTTCATGGGCGACGGCGAGATGGACGAGCCCGAATCCCTGGGCTCCATCAGCCTGGCATCACGCGAAAAGCTCGACAATCTGATTTTCGTCATCAACTGCAATCTGCAGCGCCTCGACGGCCCGGTTCGCGGCAATGGCAAGATCATTCAGGAACTGGAAGCCATCTTCCGCGGCGCCGGCTGGAACGTCATCAAAGTGATCTGGGGCAGCGATTGGGACAGCGTCATCGAAAATGACCGTGATGGCCTTCTGGTCAAACGCATGGGTGAAGTCACCGATGGGCAGTTCCAGAAATATTTTGTCGAGAGCGGTGCCTACTTCCGCGAAAACTTCTTCGGCACCGATCCGCGCCTGCTGAAGATGGTCGAACACTTCTCCGACGAACAGCTTTCCCGCATCCGCCTGGGCGGCCACGATCCGCTCAAAGTTCACGCTGCCTTCAAAGCTGCCGTTGAGCATCGCGGCTCGCCCACCGTCATTCTGGCCAAGACCATCAAGGGTTACGGCTTGGGTGAAGCCGGCGAAGGCAAGAACATTACCCATCAGCAGAAGAAGTTGAACGACGACGAGTTGCGTATCTTCCGCTCGCGCTTTGGCATTCCCATTCCCGACGAAGAATTGCACGACGCCCCTTTCTATCGTCCTCCTGACGACAGCCCCGAGCTCAAGTACATGCAGGAGCGGCGTAAACAATTGGGCGGCTACATGCCGGAGCGCAAGGTGCGCGCCAGCGCTATCCAGCCGGTTTCCGAATCGCACTTTGAGGAGTTTTACAAAGGCACCGACGGCCGCGAAGCTTCCACCACTATGGTTTTCGTCCGCCTGCTCTCCAAGCTGTTACGCGACCCGGACATCGGTAAACTGGTGGTCCCCATCATTCCTGACGAAGCCCGCACTTTCGGGATGGAAGCCTTATTCCGCCAGGTTGGGATCTACTCCAACGTCGGCCAGCTCTATGAGCCCGTAGACATGGATACGCTCCTTTACTACAAGGAAGCGAAAAACGGACAAATTCTGGAAGAAGGCATCACCGAAGCCGGTGCCATGAGTTCCTTCATCGCCGCCGGAACTGCGTACTCCAATCACGGGATCAACACGATCCCGTTTTTTATTTACTATTCGATGTTTGGCTTCCAGCGCATCGGCGATCTGATCTGGGCCGCCGCCGATCAGCGTGTCCGCGGATTTCTCCTCGGCGGCACCGCAGGACGCACCACCCTGGCCGGCGAGGGCTTGCAGCACCAGGATGGTCACAGCCATGTTCTCGCGTTATCCGTTCCTAACCTCCTGGCCTACGATCCCGCCTTCGCCTACGAGATCGCGATCATTATCCAGGACGGAATCAAGCGGATGTACGTGGATCAGGAATCAATCTTCTATTACCTCACGGTCGGCAACGAGCCCTTGCCCATGCCTCCAATGCCCGAAGGCAAGGACGTTCGCTCCGGCATTCTGAAGGGTCTGTACCGCTTCAAAACTTCCGAAAAGAAGGACGTCAAACCGCGCGCCCAACTCTTTGGCAGCGGCGCAATTATGTTTGAGGTGCTGAAGGCGCAACAGATTCTGGAAGACAAATACGGCGTCGCCTCCGATGTGTGGAGCGTTACCAGTTATAAGGAGCTTTACCGCGACGGCAACGATTGCGAGCGCTGGAACATGCTGCATCCCGGTGCCAAACCGCGGGTGCCCTTCGTCACCGAGCAATTGAAAGATGCACCCGGAGTGCTAGTAGCCGCATCCGACTATATGAAGGTTTTGCCTGAATCCATCGCTCAATGGATGCCTCGCAAACTGGTTTCTTTGGGGACCGACGGCTTCGGTCGCAGCGAGAACCGTGTTGCGTTGCGTGACTTCTTCGAGGTCGATGCCAAGCACATCGTGTTGGCAACGCTGAATGCGTTGGCTGCCGAGAAGCAAATCAAGCTGGACGTGGTTCAGCAAGCCGTGAAAGACCTGGGCATCAACCCGGAGAAGCCCAATCCGGCAATCAGTTAAGAACTCTTTGTCCCGCTGCGCCCTCGTGGTTGAGGATTTTCAAACGGAAGGCGCATAGGTCGCCGGAGATCAAAGATATCGAGCAACAGGGGAGAAAGTCTGCGTGACTGAATTCAAGCTACCCGAATTGGGGGAAAACATCAGCCAGGGCGATCTCGTCCGCCTGATGATCAAGCCAGGCGCCAGCATCACCGAAGGCCAGCCGGTGATGGAACTCGAAACCGAGAAGGCCGTCGTCGAAGTCCCATCGTCGGTCAGCGGAACCGTGCAGGAGGTCCGTGTAAAAGAAGGCGAGAAGATTAAAGTCGGGCAGGTGATTTTCACCGTGGAGAACGGCTCCGGCGCAAAAGCCTCCGAAGCTCCGGCGCGCAAGCCTGCGAAAGCAGAAGCTGCCACCGCAGCGGCCCAGTCCGCGGATGCGCCCAAAGCGGTTCAGCCCGCGACGATTGATGCTCCCAAGCCCGCGCCTGCACGTGCCGCTGGACGGCGTGCCAGTGATGGCGCCAGTGCACCCAGCGAATTTAAATTACCCGAACTGGGTGAAAACATTTCCCAGGGCGATCTGGTACGTCTAATGATTTCGCCTGGCACCAAAGTTTCCGAAGGCCAGCCGGTGATGGAGTTGGAGACCGACAAAGCGGTAGTTGAGGTTCCCTCCTCAGTCAATGGCGTGGTGAAAGGTGTCAAAGTAAAAGAGGGCGAGAAAGTAAAAGTCGGCCAGGTCATCTTCACCCTCGAGGGCGGAGCCACCACTCCTGCCAAGGCGGAAGCACACGCGCCCGTCGAGCACAGCTCCGGCCAGCATGGCGCGCGGGTCGCCTTTCAAGCCGCCATCAGAGCCGAAGGCAAAACCGAAGAACAGGCTCTGCCGCGCGATCAGCCCTTACCCTCCGCGCCGACTTTCGAATTGCCCGCGCAGCTCGGCAAGGTCGCTGGGGTCGAGCACCGTGAACCAGTTCCGGCTGCGCCTCACGTGCGCCGCTTGGCTCGCGAGATTGGCGTGGACATTCATCTGGTCAAGGGATCCGGCCCCGGTGGCCGCATCAGCGAAGACGACGTCAAAGCGCACGCCAAAGCAGTCATCACCAGCGCCGCAGCAGCCGTGCAAGTGCCCGCTGGGCACTTCGCCGCCAGCGAGCTTCCAGATTTTTCGAAGTGGGGCAAAATCGAGCGCGTCTCCATGCGCGGCGTAAGGCGCAAGACCGCCGAGCATCTTTGGCAGGCATGGAACACAATCCCTCACGTCACCCAGAACGATCAGGCCGACACCACCGAGCTTGAGCAGTTGCGCGCTCGCTTCGCGCCCAAAGCGGAAGAAGCTGGCGGCAAAATGACCGTTACCGCTATCGCGCTCAAAGTGTGTGCTTCGGCGCTCAAGATTTTCCCTCAGTTCAACGCCAGCATTGACATGGTGAAGGACGAAATCATCTACAAGCAGTACATCAACATCGGCGTCGCCGTGGATACCGATCGCGGTTTGCTTGTACCCGTGATTCGCGACGTGGACAAGAAAAACATCGTGGAGCTGGCGGCGGAACTTACTCGCTTTTCCCAGAAAGCCCGCGACAAAAAACTTACGCCGGATGACATGCAGGGTGGAACCTTCACCATCACCAATCTGGGTGGCATCGGCGGCACAGGATTTTCTCCGATCGTGAATTATCCGGAGGTCGCGATTCTCGGGCTATCCCGCTCCAGCATGGTTCCGGTCTGGATGGGAACAAAATTTGAACCCCGGCGGGTATTGCCGCTCTCTTTGTCTTATGACCATCGCCTGATTGACGGCGCGGATGCGGCCCGCTTTCTGCGCTGGATCGCAGAAGCCTTCGAACAACCGTTCTTATTGTCGGTGCAGGGATGAGTTTTGTCATTCCGACCCTGAGCGCAGCGAAGGTGGGGAAATCCCTACTCCACCGGGGCCTTCGGCTTTCGCCTGCACGCTCACTATGACAGATTTAATTCACAAATCATGACTGAAACTTACAATTTGCGCATCGCTGTCGTGGGCGGCGGACCCGGTGGCTACGCCGCTGCCTTTCTTGCCGCGGATCTCGGCCTGAAAGTTACGTTGGTTGATCCTGAGGCCAATCCCGGCGGTGTTTGCCTTTACCGCGGCTGCATTCCTTCCAAAGCTCTCTTACATGTGGCGCAGGTAATCAACGAATCTCGCCATGCCAAGAATTGGGGCATCGAATTCGCCGAACCCAAGATCGATGTTGCCCGCCTGCGATCTTTCAAAGAAGGAGTAGTCAAAAAACTCACCAGCGGATTGGGACTGCTCGCCAAACAACGTAAAGTCGAATTCGTCCAAGGCACGGCGGCCTTTGAGACTTCAACCACTCTGCGCATCACTAAGCCCGACGGCTCCGAAGACTCGCGCAGCTTCGATCGCATCATCCTGGCAACCGGCTCGCGCCCCGCCGTGATCCCGCAATTCAAGCTCGACACCCCGCGCATGATGGATTCCACCGGCGCCCTCGACTTGAAAGACCTGCCCACAAGCCTGCTCGTAATCGGTGGCGGATATATTGGCCTCGAATTAGGCACTGTCTATGCCGCGCTGGGCACAAAGTTTCAGTCGTGGAAATGTTGCCCGGCCTGCTTCCCGGAGCCGACCGCGATCTGGTTCTCCCGTTGCATAAGCGGATGGAAAAGATTTTCGACGCGATCATGGTGAATACCACCGTCGAATCCGTGAAAGCAGAATCGAACGGCATCCGCGTGGTCTTCAAAGGGCCGGACGCAAAAGAAACTGAGAAAGTATTCGACAAAGTTCTGGTTTCCGTCGGGCGCAAACCGAACTCCGAGATCGCCGGCCTCGACAAGACGCAAGTCAAAGTCGGCCAGCGCGGATTCATCCAGGTGAACAAGCAGCTGCAAACCGACGACCCAGCGATTTACGCAATCGGGGATGTCGCCGGCGAACCGATGCTGGCTCACAAGGCTTCCCACGAGGGCCGTACCGCAGTTGAAGCCATTGCTGGGCACAAGGTCGCCTTCGAACCCAACGCCATTCCAGCCGTGGTTTTTACCGATCCGGAAATCGCCTGGTGCGGTTTGACGGAGACTCAGGCGCAGAAAGAAAATCGAGAGGTAAAAGTTGCCAAGTTTCCCTGGGCCGCCTCCGGACGCGCCATCACCCTCGATCGCTCGGAGGGCATGACCAAGCTGGTGATCGATCCTCATACCGAACGCGTGCTGGGTGTGGGAATCGTGGGCGTGAATGCGGGAGAGATGATCGCCGAGGGAGTGCTGGCGATCGAGATGGGTGCATTGGCCAAGGACATCGCACTCACCATCCATCCCCATCCCACGCTCTCCGAGACAGTCATGGAGTCTGCCGAAGTTTTCTTCGGCACCAGCACCGACATCTACCGCCCCAAAACGCGCTAGCGCAGTGCGGTAGCAAGAGACATACCGAGCGATCTTGTCATCCTGAGGCCCCTTTGGGCCCGCTGGTAAATGTTGGGTGGAGCAGGGCCTTGGCCCTGCGTTAAGCCTCTAAAACGAATCCGGGCTTTAGCCCCTGAGGTATTAGGTGATGAATCCGACCCTGCTCGAATCTCCACACGCTTCCAATTTTCCCACTGCCAAGCTAGAGACCGAACTCATCGCCAAGTACGGCGAATCACAGCGACCGCGCTTGCAACGCGGTCTGCGCCAGATCGCGCAGTTCTGGCGGGCCCAGGATGGCACCGCCGATCAGTTTGAAGAATTCGTCCGCACCAATTTCGCCGCCGATCAACCCACGCTCGATACCATGTTCACCCGCTTTGAGAAATTGCTCGAGCAGCTTGACGGCCACATGACCGAAATCAGCCGCGAGTTTCGGCAGCAACTTGACCTCGATCTCGGCCCGGTGCTGCCCTTCGATGAAATTATTGGCGGCTACAATCCTTCGGCCCATGTGCTCGACGATTTCTTTGAGAACAAGCTGGCTTTCATCGTCCTGCTGAATTTCCCGCTCACCAGCCTGGAGGAACGCTTAAAGCAAGGCCCACACTGGAGCCGACGACAGTGGGCTGAAGTCCGCCTTGCGCAACGCTTCTCTTCCCGCATTCCGGCGGAAGTCATCCTCGCCATCGGTCAAGCCGACGCGCAAGCCAGCCAGTACATCTCCGAGTACAACATCTGGATGCATCACGTGGTCACGCCGCACGGCGAGCGCCTTTTCCCCGAGAAGATGCGCCTGATCAGCCATTGGGGATTGCGTGACGAAATTAAAGCCCTCTATCCCAATCCCGACAAAGAAAATAGCCTGACCAAACAGCGCATCATTCAGCAGGTGATGGAACGGATCATCACGCAAACCATTCCTCGATGCGTGGTCAACAATCCTGCTGTGGACTGGGAACCATTCAGCAATGAAGTAAAGCCGGCAACCGTCTCGGGACCGGACGCTCCCGCGAAGACGGGCATAACTTCAGACCGCGAACCCGACACCCGCTATGCGATCTTGCAGAACACTTTCTTCGCCGCCAAGCAGGTTGATCCCTATTCGCCCACCGAACCCACCCTCATCGCGCGCCGCTTCAATGAGGACCGCGAGATTCCCGAGGCTCGCATTCAGGCAATGCTGGAACAAGTCGTGACCTCGCCCTTAGTCGCGCAAATCGCGAAACTCATTGAATCCCGGCTGGGGCGCTCGCTCGAATCATTCGACATCTGGTACAGCGGCTTTCGTCCCGGCAGCCGGCACAGCGAAACTGAACTCGACGCGATGGTAGCGGCGCGCTATCCTGACGCCGAGGCCTATCAGAAAGACATTCCGAATTTGCTTGCCACCCTCGGTTTTTCTCCCGAGCGCGGCCACTACCTTGCCAGGCACATCGCCGTCGATCCGGCTCGCGGCGCCGGTCACGCCATGAGTGCGAGTATGCAATCGGCCCAAGCGCATCTGCGAACCCGGATCGGCAAGTCCGGCATGGACTACAACGGCTTCAACGTCGCTGCTCACGAAATGGGTCACACCGTAGAACAGACCTTCTCGCTGAATGACGTGGACCACACTTTACTGCAAGGTGTGCCCAACACTGCCTTCACCGAAGCCATGGCATTTGTGTTTCAAGGTCACGATCTCGAATTGCTCGGGCTCGCGGCGCCGGACGCTCGCCAGCAGGCGGGAAAAACCCTCAATGCTTTTTGGGGTACCTTCGAAATTGCCGGCGTTGCATTAGTAGACATGGCGGTCTGGCACTGGATGTACGACCACCCGCAAGCCACGCCCGGTGAACTCAATCAAGCAGTTGTTCAAATTGCGAAGGACATCTGGAATCGCTACTACGCTCCCGTCTTCCACAAAAAAGATGTGGTTCTGCTGGGAGTATATTCGCACATGATCGAGTCATTTCTCTACATCCCGGATTATCCGATCGGCCACTTGATCGCTTTCCAGATCGAAGAACAGATGAAGAAGTCCGGCGCCATCGGTCCGGAAATCGAACGCATGGCGATCATGGGCAGAATTTCCCCCGATCTCTGGATGGAGCGCGCCACCGGGCGCCCCGTCGGGGCAGAAGCTCTGCTGGAAGCCACCGGAAAAGCGCTGGCGATAATCCAAACAGCGAACTGATGGTGTGTGCCGCGGGCGCCCTCGCCCGCGAAATGCCGCGCCGCCTGACCATTTCATGCGAACGGACGCGGCCCATTCAATCCCGGTTTTAGCTTGAGTGGCGATGTTTTCCTTGGATGAACCATCCTGGGCACGATGTCTGGGCGAACGGAAGAACCAATAAAGAGTCCTACCTTTCGGCAAAATCTGCGTCATTTCTGAACAAAACGCAAAACTCTAATTTTCTGCGCGCCCAACCCCAATGAATTCAATGCGTTCAGGCGTCCTACATTTTCGTCATGACGTTAGGTTCCCGTTGGAACGTTTCACCCAAACTGCACCACCATCGCAGCCCCAGTTGCGTCGGCCAATACACGGCCAGCGGCACCACGATCAGATACGCCACCAGGTAGAGCCAGCCTGGCAGTAAATGTTGTTCGCGCAGAAACAATCCACGCGCAAAGTTCACATCAAACTGCGGCCGCCAGAAATAATTAATAGGGACGACAATCCATGTGAGCAGTGTCTGGAATTTCCATCCTCGCGCATCATAGCCCAACCGCCAGATCGCCCACAGCAGCAGCGGCGGCATTGCGATATGAAACAAGCTGAGTCCGCGGACCAACAGTGAAAGATGCGGATCGAACATGTACTCGCTACCGCCTATGAGATGATGCCCAGTCAGCAACGCGCCAAAAAGATCGATAGCGTACAGAGTTTGAAAGAGCAGCAATCCAACTGCCTGAGCAGAAAAAATCAACGAGCTTTCGAGCCACAATCCCACCAGCACAAAAAGATTTCCCAGGTCACAAAAATATAGAAAATTCTGCGCGCCATACTGCTTCCAGTAAATTGGCACCCACACCAGAACCCACACCGTCCATGCGATCTTGAGCCACAGCGGCAAGCGCATGGCGGCATTGTACCCATTCGCGTCTCTCTGCCTCGGGTCGAAGCGATTCGTTTCGCGACCCAAGTCTCAGTACCTCGGTAACTTGCTGGGACGAAGGAGGTTACCTACGATGACTTTGGTATGAGCTATCAGGCGTTACTATTTTCCGCGGATGAGCGAGCCTCCGGCGTGGTCAAGCAGGTCCTGGGCGAACTGGAGTTCCACGTCGAGGTCTGCAACGAGCCATTCGCCGCAGTCAAGCAGATCACCAATCAGCGCTATGACGCTCTGGTCGTGGACTGCGACAACGAGCAGAACGCCACCCTGCTTTTCAAGAGCGCGCGCAACTCCAATTCGAATAAAGACTCTCTAGCAGTGGGCCTGGTGCAAGGACAAGGAAGCATTGCCAAGGCATTTCGCATCGGCGCGAACCTGGTGCTTACCAAGCCGATTCATGCCGAACAATCGAAGGCTACACTGCGCACGGCTCGCGGTTTGTTGCGCAAGGCCGAAGCCGCGAAATCGACCGCCGCGGCGACAGCTTCAACCGCCGGCTCAGAAGAAGCCACTCTGAACGCGGTCGCGGCCTTCTCAGCATTACCTGAGTTGTCGGTCGGGCCAGTAGCCACCGCATCGCTTGAGCAACAAGCGGAAGAATTCCCAAAATTAGGCCCGGCAGAAGCGGCTTTGCTGGAGTCCATGCCGACCCCGGTCAGCCGCCAATTATCTGAACGGAGCGCTGTGTCGCAAGAAAGTAAAGGCCAAGCTTCGGTCGGGATGGCAAGCGCATTGATTTCAGCGCACGCGACAGCAGGAGGCGCAGCCGCCGTGGCTCCGGCGAAAATACCCGTTCCTGCCTCGACTGAGACAATCAAAAAGGACAAGCCGAGTTCCGCCGCGAAAGAGATCTCCGCTCCGCTTGATAAAAAAATCGCCAGCGAATCGAAGCCTTCTGGGCAGGCCGGCTTCGCCGAGTCAGCAATACAAAGTAACTCGCTTAAGGCGGATCTGTTAGCGGCTGCGAATCCTGCCGAGGAAATACCCAGCAAGAAGAATTTCCTAATTGCGCTGGTGCTGGTGCTGGGATCGGCCGGAGCGATTTATTACTCCTGGCCCCAGTTGCAGCCGTTGCTGTTGAATATTCCGACCATTCAAAAATATCTTGGATCGCAACCGGCTCCTCCCGCTTCCTCGCTCGCGCCACGTCCCGCAACGCCGGTACGACCGGCGGCCGGCGCGCAATCGCCGACCGGAGGCCCAGCGGAAACATCGTCAGGTTCTATGTCGTCGCCGGCGCAATCAGGTCAGGCTGCTTCGAACCAAGCTGCAACGAACCAAGCCGCTGCAAACGTCGCAGGCTCCTCGGCTAAGTCGTCGGGCAACACGCCGGATGGTGGTAGCGCTGCTCCGGTACGTCTCGATGCGCAAACCGCCGCCGGACTGCTGCTTCAGAAAGTCGATCCGGTATATCCGCCGGCTGCGTTACAGGAGCATCTCGAGGGTTCCGTCAAGCTGGAAGCTGATGTTGCTAAAGATGGCAGCACCTCGAACATCAAGTCGCTTAGCGGCAAACCGGTATTAGCGACGGCGGCCGCCACCGCGGTCAGTCAATGGAAGTACAAGCCCTATCAGGTTAACGGCATGCCCACCGCTTTCCAAACCGAAATTACGGTGGACTTCAAACTTCCGTAGCCAATCCGAATAACCAACTGCGCGGCGCGAGAAAAACAGCTCGCACCGTTTTTTTTGATCTGCAACCCTCTTCCCTTCCAGTCCTCTCCCGGCGTTTATAATCAAGAGATACCCAATCGATGAAACTCGCCCTTGTGGTGGGTTGTCTGCTTTCTTGGTCGAAACATTTCGCAGGGTAATTAAGACGAACCTCCATGGATTTCAAACTAGTCAGCAGCTATAGACCGCAGGGCGACCAGGCCACCGCTATCTCTTCTCTGGTGAGAGGCTTGGCCGACCGCGAAGAGCACCAGGTGCTGCTCGGGGTCACCGGATCGGGTAAGACCTACACCATGGCCAAAGTGATCGAGCAGTTGAACCGCCCGGCCCTGGTCATGGCCCACAACAAGACGCTGGCGGCGCAGCTTTACCACGAGTTCAAGAATTTCTTCCCGCAGAACGCCATTGAATACTTTGTCTCTTACTACGATTACTATCAGCCCGAAGCCTACGTTCCGGCGGCCGATCTCTATATCGAAAAAGAATCAACCATTAACGACGAACTCGACAAACTGCGTCTTTCGGCCACGCGCTCGCTGTTTGAGCGGCGCGACGTTTTGATTGTGTCTTCGGTGAGCTGCATCTACGGCCTGGGCTCGCCCGAGGCCTACTACGGCATGTTGTTGTTTCTCGAAAAAGGCCAGAAAATCAAGCGCGAGGACATTACCCACAAACTGGTTGAGATTCTCTACGAGCGTACTGACGGCGATTTTCGCCGCGGCACATTCCGCGTCCGAGGCGATGTGATTGAAATCTTTCCCACCTACGATGACATGGCCTATCGCGTGGAGTTGTGGGGAGACGAAGTCGAATCGCTTTCGCAAATCGATCCCCTGTTCGGCACGGTCAAGCAAAAGTATGTTCGCCTGCCGATCTATCCCAAAACCCACTATGTGATGAAGGAAGAAACCCGCTCGCAGGCGGTGAAGACGATCAAAGAAGAGCTGGCCTGGTGGGAGACGGAACTGGAGAAGCAGGGCCGCGTGGTCGAAGCGCAACGCGTGCACCAGCGCACCATGTACGACCTGGAGATGATCAAATCCATGGGTTTCTGCCATGGCATCGAAAACTATTCGCGGCACTTCACGGGACGCATGCCGGGAGAGCCGCCGCCCACGCTGCTCGATTACTTTCCGCGCGACTATCTGATGTTCATCGATGAATCGCATCAGACCGTGCCGCAACTGCATGGCATGTATCATGGCGACCGCTCGCGGAAAGAGACGCTGGTGGAATACGGCTTTCGCCTGCCCTCCGCCCTCGACAACCGTCCGCTGACCTTTGAGGAGTTCGAGCACCGCATAAATCAGTTGATTTATGTTTCGGCCACGCCCGGTCCTTATGAATTGACGAAATCCGCGGGCGTAGTCGTCGAGCAGATCATCCGCCCGACGGGCCTGGTCGACCCTCCCGTCGAAATACGTCCGGTGAAGGGTCAGATCGACGATCTCTTACATGAAATCCGCGGGCGCGTAGGCCGCGGCGAGCGCGTGCTGGTCACCACGCTCACCAAGCGCATGGCCGAAGACCTGGCGGAGTACTACGCCGAGGTCGGAGTCAAATGCCGCTACATGCATTCCGAGATCGAGACCCTGGAGCGGGTGAAAATTCTGCGCGATCTGCGCAAAGGCGAATTCGATGTATTGATCGGTATCAATCTTCTGCGCGAGGGACTTGACCTGCCGGAAGTTTCTCTGGTGGCCGTTCTTGACGCCGACAAAGAAGGGTTCCTGCGTTCCGCGGGGTCGTTGATCCAGACCATCGGCCGCTGCGCCCGCAACCTCAATGGCCGCGCCATTCTCTATGCCGACCGCAAGACCGACTCCATGAAGAAGGCCCTCGACGAAACCGACCGTCGGCGCGCCATTCAGGTGGCGTACAACGAGGCCAACGGGATCACGCCGGAATCCATCGTGCGGCCACTGGACATGTCGCTGGCGGGCATTATCGAGGCCGACTACGCCGACCTGACGGCGAAGCTGAAGGCATTCCCGAGTTCAAATCCCAGGAAGAACTCGATGCCTATATTGTGAAACTCGAAAGCGACATGCGCGAAGCCGCCAAGCGCTTTGAGTTCGAGAAGGCGGCCAAGCTGAGGGATACGGTTAAGGAGTTGAGGACGAAAGAGTTTCTGTTCGCGTAGATTCGTATCGCCTCGACGTGTGATTGGTCGCGATGCAGGTAAAGCTTTGTTCGTCGGCCTGTACGAAATCCGTGGGTCCAAACCCTTGGATAGCTCTGAATTTTGGAGCGTGCCGGGCAATGCCGTGCTGAAGAAATACGGAATGCAGGGTAGCGCTATGGATGGCCGTTCATCCATTCTACAGTTTGACCTTAGTCCAACCGATCTCTACTCATCATGGAAGGGCAAGTTGGTCATATCCTGGCCTGGGCTTGAGCGCTCTTGGTGGCGCTGGGCACATCGCACAGAAACGATGTCCATTCTTGCTATTCTTGAGGAAAGCGCATGGGAATGGCCGATGCCGAAATGGGACGAGATTGACATCCCTTGGGACGAACTAAGAATCCTTCCATCTCATTGGAATTCTAAACTTTCGCAGTGGCGCGGGATTTATTACATTTAATACGCTCCCGCGGAACGGCTCCTGGCGCCGATTTCTTTTTCGCTTTTCGTGGCCACGACTTTCAGTTCTTTTTCGAGTGACGAAAAACGCTGCAGAATTTCGTTCATACGCAGCGCCATGTTGCGGATGGTTTCGATTTGCGATTGCGGACCCGGCGAGAGTGACGCGGGTTCGAGCAGCAGCAACTCCGAGTTGCCTAAGACGGAAGTGAGCGCGTTGTTGAGATTGTGCAGCATCTCTCGCATGTAGTTGCCCAAGAGCCGCCTGCTGCTGCAAAAGACGGTTGGCTTGCTCGCTCCGCGCGTAGCCGGTTCTCGGCGTCCGAGCGCCGCAGCCCTTCAGAGACGATCAGGACCAGCGCATCGATCCAGCCTGCCTGCTTTTGCAGGGTCATGATTCGCGGCTGCGCGTCGCGCGGTTCGCGCGGGCTTTGAGTTTCTTCGCGAATTAACAGGATCAGTTTCGGCGGAATCGAGGGCTCGAAGTACCCCTGGCAGCATGGCCGGGCGTACCGCGCCGACAATGGCCACATCGTAAGCGTCCTGGTCGAGCCCATGGCAAAGGTCGGCGCCCATCAGAGTGAACGTAGGAGTGATACGGTCCGCCTGCCAGCACGCGGTAATCGCGCGGGAGAATTCGGCATCTTCAGAAACGATCAGTACGGTAGCTTGATCCAAGCGTGTTTCTCCGTCCGGTTCTTCCTGGCCGGAATCCTCTCCGGAGCGGGAATCGGAGTCTTTCCCCGAAGCACGGCTGAGTTCGGGTTCTGTCGACGAGACTTCGCCCGAAGCGGCGGCGGCCATGGCGCGCAGTGGCGGTGTGGCCTCATCAGTTTTGCTTTCTTCCGGCGCTGTCTGTTTCTCTGAGTCGGTTCCTGCGGTTTGGCCGCCGGACAGTTCGGCTTGATTCGCCAAGGCAGAGTCCACGGCCGCCCGCAGATCCACCAGCATCCGAAGAGGCTGTCCGTAGGAATATTCTGCTTGGAACATCGCCTTCCACGACTGGCAGATCATGCGCAGGCGACCGACTGGTTCGTCCGAGGAAAGCTCGGCGCCGCGGCAATCCAGCGTCTGGACTCCGCGCGAATCCGAGGTACGTAGGCCGTCGAGAATGGCATTCAGATCCTCGATGCATCGTGCGGAAGAAACAGCGGCGCAGCAGAAAATTAAAGCGGGTGAACGCGACCGAGGCAGCGGACGCATAGTAGTTGTTAGCAGCGCTGAACTTCAGCTGCCTTCCCTTTTCGATGACGCCACTGGCAAAAAGCTCTTGCAGAGTCCGGCATGCATTGGCCTTCCCACCACGCCATCGAGCCCTCAAGGCTGGCGAAGGCGAGCAATCGGGCGCGCCCAGGACCGGCTCGAGGTCCCGGCAGACAAATTGGAAGTCACATCGCCATCTTCCAGCAGGGAAGGTGCGCAGACGGAAAAAAACTGGACCGGCAGAAAATCGATCTTGTCACGGTCGGCGTCGCTGAACTCCGCTTTGCGCAGAGCGTGGGCGAGCGCGGCCCGCAGGCTGTTTCGTCCGCCAGACGGCTGGTCTGCAGAAACTGGCGCAGCTGATGGACCGCGATGCGCTTGTCGGCATGCGGCAAACCAGTGTCATCGGCTGAAGCCGGGCTTCTGGAGAGCCGTCTTCCTCCGGCATTTTCCAGTTCTTTGCAGGGTGATAATTCGATGGAGAATTCGTGGGCCAGAGCGCCATACAGATTTGCGCAAAAGCTGCAGCGATCCCCATTCGGCGGTTTGGTCGGTAGCAGATAGGTAGGTCATGACTTTATGATCCAATTGGCGACCGGCGCGAAAAGCGGGCGGCCACCGCAGTCAACCCGGCGTGTACTGAACCGCCACCACGCAGGCTTCCGCATCTAGTGTTCCATCGGAGTTTCGCAACCTGCAGCTGGTCGGCAAATTCCAAAGGCAACTTGAGCTGAACAACACTTCATTTGGCGTTCCGAACTCGATGACCGTACTCTCGCTGAAAGCGCTGCTTTCATCCGCCACCCGGGTAAGCTGAATGGGAATCCCACCGGAGTCGCCTCGGGAAAAAACCTCGCCAACTTGGCGGTCGTGCTTTCGGCTGCAGATTTCGCGCGAGCCACACCTTGTCTGAGCACTGCATGCCTCGATTTTCCAAGAACAACGCAGCCTGGGTCCCCGGAAGGTGCCGGTTAGCATGGGTTCGGAGTCAAGCCCAGACCGCATCTCTGCCAACCTATGCACGGCGCCCGCCAAAGCGACCCGGTCAATCCATCTCTGCCATATGTCATTGATCGTGAACAAATTACGGTCGTGCCATTGGCCGACGCAGGGATTGCCTTCGATGAAGATCGTCTCAAAGTGACTCGCAGTCTCACCCGGCGCGTTTGCTGAATCGTTGCCGGTTGCAGGCCTGTTCATTGCAGCGATGGCTTGCTGCCGCCATTGCCTGTGGCGGCCGATATTGTAGCGCTTGAGTTTACGGTAGAGCGTGGCCCGGCTGATTCCCAACATTTTGCGGGCTCGCGCTTTATCGCCATTGACCTGTTCGAAGACTCGCTGAATGGTGATGCGCTCAATGTCTTCCAAATCGGTCGAACTCAGAGCGGCTGCGACCGGTATGAACTTCCCCCGGGACAGGAACGAGAGGCCGCGCAACGATGGCGGTAAGTCTCTGATATCAATGACTTTACGGTCGCCCAAAGCGACCGCGCGTTCGATGCAGTTTTCCAGTTCGCGCACATTGCCCGGCCATTCATATTGCAAAAGACATTTGGTGGCGGCCTGTGTGATCTGGATGGAGTTGCCTGGCGCATAGCGGTCCAGGAACCAGTTCGCCAACAAAGGTATATCAGGGCGGCGCTCGCGCAGAGTGGGCAGATGAACCGTGACCACATTGAGACGGAAGTAGAGGTCCTTACGGAAAGTGCCCTTGCGGTAATCGGTCTCGAGATCTCGATTGGTCGCGGCGATCACTCTGACGTCGACCTTCACTTTCTGATTGCTGCCGACTGGGCGAACTTCTTTCTCTTGCAGGACGCGTAGCAGTTTGGCCTGCATCTCCAGCGGCAGTTCACCGATCTCATCGAGAAAGATGGTGCCGCCGCTGGCCGCTTGAAATAATCCCGTCTTGGCGCGCATGGCGCCGGTAAACGCCCCTTTTTCATAGCCAAATAACTCGCTCTCAATAAGAGTAGGCACCAGCGAGCCGCAATCGACTGCAACAAAAGGACGGTTGGCGAAAGAGTCCGCGAAAATGGATGGCGCGAGCGACTAGTTCTTTTCCGGTGCCACTCTCTCCGGTGATCAGCACGGGCGTGCGGGTATCTTTCAGCCGGGAAATCATGCGCAATACGTCCTGAATTTTGGCGGAGCCGCCCATAATCCCGTGCAGTCCGCTCTGCGTATCCACGCGCTCCCGCAGAAATTGATTCTCCTCGACCAGCCGCACTTTCTCCGCCATCCGGCGCAGGAACAGTCGTAACTCTTCCAAAGGGGTAAAAGGCTTACTGATGAAGTCGTAGGCCCCTAATTTCATGGCCTGTACCGCGGTTTCGACCGAGCCATGGCCCGTCATCACAGCCACTTCGGTACGGGGCAACAGTTTCTTCGCCTTCTCCAGAAATTCGAGTCCCGACATGTTGGGCATCACTAAGTCGGTCAGGATCATGTGCGCCGGATGCTCTTCCAGCAGCGCCAAAGCAGACTCGCCATTATCGGCTTCTATGCAGGCGAAATTCAGCGCCTCGCCCACCGTCATGCAGAGTTTGCGGATACTCTGCTCGTCATCCACCACCAGCAATCGGATACGCAAGTCTTCGCTCACGGCGCCTTCCCTATAGTTCTTTCGATGACCGAAATAAATTGCTTCACCCGAAATGGCTTCTCCACGCAGGGAGCGCCGGTCTTTTGCAGCGTCGTGGCGGTTTCTTCATTGGCGATATCGCCAGTGATAAATACCAGCCGCGAAGCCAGATGCGGCCGATGCTGGGAGATCCAGGCGTAGACATCTCCGCCGTCCACGCCGCCTGGTGTGCGCATGTCGGAAACGATACCCTTGAATTCACCACGACTCCAGCAGCGCGTAGAGCTTCGACCCCCGAGGCCGTACATACGACTGGATAGCCACTCCGTTCGAGGGCGGCACGCACGTAAGCCAAAACCGCCGGCTCATCCTCAATCAGCAGCACCGGCAATGCTGGAGCAGTCATTGTTGAGTCGGTCATCGCTGAATCACCCCCGCCGCCACTGACGCGGCTTCAGAAGCAGCTGGGAAACGAACCAGAAAGCTCGCTCCTTGCACGCCGGCGTTGTTGTGGCAAAGAATCTCACCTCCGTGCTCGCGCATAATCCCGTAGCAGATGCTGAGCCCCAGACCGGTTCCTTTGCCCACTTCTTTGGTGGTGAAGAACGGGTCAAAAATACGATCGGGGAAGGTGATGCCGTGACCGTTGTCGCGAAATGTAACTTCGACCACACCATTCCGCTGTGCGGTTTTCACCTCGATTCGCGGCGGACGGCCTGTGTCCTTCACCGCATCGTAAGCATTGTTCATGATGTTGAGAAATACCTGCTGTATCTGTTGCGAATCTCCGATCACGTAGGGCAGTTCCTGCTCCAGATCCTCTACCACCTCGACCCCGTGGCTCTGGAAGTCGTACGCCCGCAGTTGCACGGTCCGCCGCAGGATAGAGTTCAACTCCACGGGACGGCGCTGCGGCGGCATTTGCCGTGCAAAACTGAGTAGATTCTGCACAATCTGCTTGGTGCGCTGCGCCTCCTGCAGAATCACCCGCATATCTTTGCGAGCACTCTCCGGTAGCTCTTCGTTTTCCATGAGCAGATCGGCGAAACCGAGAATCGCGGTGAGCGGATTATTCACCTCGTGCGCCACGCCAGACACCAATTGCCCTACCGCCGCCATTTTCTCGGCGTGCACCAGCTTGGCCTGTAATGTGGCTGCATCGGTGATGTCGCTCATCACAACGACGATGCTGGTTACGTTGCCCATCTCATCGCGCATGGGGCTCAAGTTTACGGAGAACTGGCCGACACGCCCATCGCCTCGGAGAATTTGCAGATCCAGATTATCGATCTGATGCCCGGCCAAGATGGCGCTGAAAGCGTCTTTAAAAGACTGGCGGCGGGCCGGAGCCACCAGATTCTCCATCTGCGCTCCCAGCACTTGCTTTTGTTCGTATCCCATGTCGCGCCAGCGGCGGTTGGCATAGCTGACTACCCCGCTGGTATCCGCAACCAAAATGAGACTTTGGGTGTTATTAAGGATCTTGCCAGAGAAATCTCGCTCTTTTTGCAATTCAGCTTGATAGGTTTTTAGGTCCGTGATGTCGAGCATCAAGCCGCGAAATTGGGTGATTTTGCTCTTTGTGTCGCGCACGGCGAAGGCGTTCACCATGACATGAACTGAGGAACCGTCCTTGCGGCGCAGCGCTTCTTCATGGCTGCGGACCACACCGGAGTCCTGCATCGGTGAAGCGAAATGCCGGTAATGTTCTGGAGAGCTAAAAACCTGGGTCGCCACATCGACTTGCAGCAATTCTTCCCGGCTGCTGTAACCCAACATCCTTACCAGAGCGTCATTCACTTCGATAAACGATCCTTCGGGCGTTGAGAAAAATAAGCCTTCCTGAATGTTGCCAAAGAGTTCCCGGTATCGCTGTTCGGCTTCCCGGCGATCGGTGATGTCCTTGAGCACGTGAATCGTCTGCATGGTCTCGCTGCTATCGCCATCCACGCGGGAGGTGGAGACCAGGAAGGTGCTACCCAGCACGGGATGAACATACTCGTCGCCGCCTTCCCCCGAACCGCGGCAGAATGGGCAGGCACGCAGCGGAGCGGAGCTTTCCATCGCCAGCAGAGCGCACATGTTTACCCCAATGAGTTCGCGCGGCAATACCCCGATGAAGTCGGCCAACGAGCGATTGACCCGCAGGATGTTGTCCGCGCTGTCGTGTGCGACGATGAAATCACTGATGGCGTCAAAGATCTCCATCCAGTGGCGGTTGGCATGTTCCATGCGCGTGAAGATGCGGGCATTATCGAGAGCTTGCGAAGCTGATCCGGCTAGAGCCTGTATAAACTCCTTTTCCTTCTCTGACCACTCTCGTTCGAAATTGGCGAGGCTTAACACGCCCACCAAAGTGCCCTCCGGATTGGTCAGTCGCAATACAGCACAACTCTTCCAGCCCAGAGACCCGGCTAGCTCCGCTCCCAGAATGTCGCCCGCGGACGAAAAGATCATCGAATCCGCATTTCTGGAAAGGGCTTCCGATAGAGCGTACGCAAAGCGGCGAAATTGTGAATGCTTCGGTTCGTCAGGTTCTCCTAAACTCTGCAACAATAGGACTTCCCAGCCCGGGTCCTGTTTCAGCAGGAGTGAACCGGCCGGGGCGCCGATGATAGCGGCCATCCGATTAACGAACCCGGTAGCAAACTCTGGTAGGCGCTGCCAGGAAGTCATTTCTGCCGCCAAAGCGGTTAAAGCATCGACTTGCCCGCGCCCTTGCTCGGAAGCATGCAGAGAGAGCGACATATCGAGCGTCACCGCAGCCTGCGCAGCCAGACCTTTGGCGCGGCGAAAGTCCTCGGGAGAAATATCGGAGCCGTCCAAGCGATCGAACGCGCCCAAGACCCCGATGACCTCGCCTTCGCGCCCAATGAGTGGAACGGTCAGGATATGCGCTGTCTGGAAGACGGAAAATGCGCTGAAATCGAGATTGGCGGCGCGATTATGTTTCTCTGACCAGTAGACCTCTCCGCTTTTCAGGGCGCGGGCGAAAGGGCTATCTGGAATCTCGAGGTCGAGGGCCCGGAGGTGCCCATGGTCGGCTCGCCAACGAATCTGAAGTTTGTCTTCTTCCAAAAGAGCCACGAAGGCACTCCCGAACCCGAGATAGTCGGCGGTGCGCAGCGCCAATTGTTGCATGCATTGATCCAAGCTATTGATCGACTTGAGTTCGGAGGCGGTATCCAGAAGTTGATGCAACTCATGAGTTTGAGCCTGTGCGGCCGCAGTATGCTCGCTACTGGCGATGGCTAATGCAGCAAAATTCGTGGCCAATGAGATCAGATCTTTTTCTTGCCCGCTGAAGGGCCGGTCCGAACGCGGATAGATGAGAACCGCGCCTTCGGCCTCGACGGTGCGAAATGGCGCGGCGATCAGGGTTCCCGCCGGGGCCAGGTCACCCAAGGATATGCTTTTGGCCTCGAGCTTTGCCTCGATGGGATCAACCCCCGACAAAGCCCGGCACGCCAAATCGGACGCCAGCTGCATTTCGCTGCGGTCATGTCCGGCTCTCGCCGCATCAATGGCTTGCTCCGATTCCGCGGCTACAGCCACTAAGCTAAAGTTGGTTTCGCGCCGCAGCAAAACGGTCACCAGGCCCGTGTCCAAGGCGCGCCTTAGTCGCTGAGCCAAGGATTCCAACACAGGAGAGTTGTTCCCGGTAGAGAGACGCGTCCGGACTTCGCCCAACTCGGACGGCGAGGATTCGGCCAGCGTAGAGAAGCCAGCATCCTTCGGCGAGACTGCTGCTGGAGTCGGAATTCCGGAGGGCTGGTCCACCCACACCTTCGTCACAAGTAATTGAATCTACAGGCAAAATTAGTGACGATCTCAATTTGAGTCAAGCGAAAAAACCTCCCCAGTGCCTAGCTGTAAACCATGCTTCGAACTTCCTGGCGGACGACGGGTCGAGTCAGAAATCTCATCCTGAGATAACCCGAGAGAGCTGAGACCCCTTCGTGTTAAGGCGGGTTCCAATTCGGGTAACCAAAGTACCCGTAAGCCATTAATAAACATACCCTTAGTGTGGGTTTGGCCGCATAGTTACTTGAGGCTTACTCCGCTGGCAACGGTGTTGTACCTGCAAAGGGGATGAGTGGGCTTTTCTGCGTCAGAAAAACGATTACAGCAGCGCTCTCGGGTTTAAGGAGCACAAATGCCGATTGGTAAGAGACTCTACTTGAGCTTTGGCGCGGTACTAGCCATGGTCATCGTGTTGTTCCTCATTAACATCATGGCGGTGCAACGCGAGCACAGCGCCAAGGCGGCGTCTTCGACCGCCCTCGAACTGTCCCAGGCGACCAATAAGATCCGTTTCCAGATGATGGAGAACCGGCTGAACCTGACCAACTATCTGTTAAGTGGGGACACTCGCGAAACTGACGCAATTGAAAAAGGCATTCAAGATCTGAACGAGAAACTGGTTAGCACTGAAAATATCGCCAACTCGGAGCAGCAGCGCATGGCCCTGGCCAGAGTGCAGCAGTCCGAACAGAGCTGGGTAAAAAACTTCTCGGAACCGATGATCGCCAAGCGACGCGACGTGGATGCCGGCAATGCAACCGTCGCCGAATTACAAATCTTTTATTTACAAAAAGATGCTTCCTCCTGGATGAAAACCACCAACGAATTCCTGGACCAGGCCGATCAGGAAAATATCAAGGTTTTGGAAGAGCGGCGGGAATCGGATGAAACCGCCGGCCGGGCAACCATTACTGTCGCCCTGCTCAGCACTCTGGTAGCTCTGGTACTTGGCGTTGCCATTGCATTTACGACCGCAAAGTCCATCACGGAACCTCTCGAAAATTTGATGAAAGTGGCAGGCCAGATTGGCAATACCGGCGACCTCGAACACGAAATCGATATCCAGCGTAACGATGAGATCGGAGGTCTGGCTCGAACCTTCTCGGCGATGGTCACTTACCTCAAGGAAATGGCGGGAGTGTCGGAAGCCATTGCGGAGGGCAATCTGGCCATCACTGCCAAACCCCGTTCCAAGAATGACACCCTGGGAAATGCCTTCACACGGATGATCGAAGGCTTGCGATCTCTGGTTCGCAACGGACGCGACGCCGCATTGCAGGTCGCAGGCGCCGCGAATGAAGTTGCTGGAGCTTCGGATGAATCCGCCAAGGTCAGCTTGCAAACCTCATCCGCCATCGATGAAGTAACCAGCACCATGCATGAGATGAGCATCAACGTGCAAAACATGGTGAAGAGTACGCAGGTGCAGGCCTCCAGCGTCAGCGAAACCTCCGCGTCCATCGACGAGATGGTGGCGTCCATTCAACGGGTGGCCGACACCGCCAAAGTATTGCTCGACATCTCCAACCGGTCACGCGAAGAAGTGCAGAACGGCATCGGTACCATGGAAAAGGCGACCGATGGGTTGAATAAGATCCATACCACGATCCGCTCCTCCGGCCAGATCATTGATGTGCTCGGCCAGCGGGCCAATGATATCGGCAAGATCATCGAAGTAATTGACGATCTGGCCGAACAAACCAATTTGCTGGCCCTCAATGCGGCCATTGAGGCGGCTCGCGCCGGCGAGCACGGCCTGGGTTTTGCGGTGGTCGCGGATGAAGTCCGGAAGCTGGCGGAAAAGTCGGCGCAGTCGACCAAGGAGATCTCTGAATTGATCCAGAGTATCCAGAAGGAAGCCCGCAAAGCCGTGGAGAACATGGATCAAAGCACGGGGATCGTGAAAGAAGGCCTATCCCTGGGCGAAGATTTGAACGCCGCGTTACGCAAGATATCGAGCGTGGTCACCGAGGTTTACAAATTTGCCCAGGAAATCGGCGCGGCTACGAACGAGCAGTCGCATGGCTCATCGCAAATTGCGCGTGCCACCACCCGCCTAAATGAGATTACTCACGAAAACAACTCCGCTGTGGAAGAGCAGGCAGCCGGCGCTCAGGCTGTGGTGCGGGCCATGGAGCGGATGCGCGAACTGGTGCAACAAACCACATCGAGTTCCACTCAGTTGGCAGCATCCGCCGAGCAGATGTCAAAAATGTCACGTGACCTGCTGGATTCCATGGATCGCTTTGAATTGGAAGAGAACGAACCTGAAATCGCGCGGCAAGATGGCGCTGCAGGAGGGACGACCAAGCCGAAGGGTGGAAGGCGTCAAGCGGCGGCGGGTGGCCGAGGCTAGGGTGGCCGGAGCATCCGCATGAGTCGCGAATTGCACATCATCGGCTTTCAGGTGGGGCGTGAGACCTACGGAGTACCCATCACTTCATTGCACGAGATCGTCCGCGTGCCTGAGATCACCCCCGTTCCCGATGCGCCTTCCCATATGGAGGGTGTCATTAATCTGCGGGGAAAGATTGTATCCGTCATCGATCTTCGCAAGCGTCTGGGCCAGGCCGAAATCGCCCATAGTGGACGGAACCGGATTCTGGTAGTCGAACAGAACGGAAGACTCTGCGGCTTAATGGTGGACTCAGCTTCGGAGGTGCTCAAGATACCCGCATCCGACATCCAGCCAGCAACGGCGGTGTTTCAGGAAGGCGGTCAAAACTGCGTGACCGGACTGGGCAGATTCCAAGGCCGCCTGATTGTATTGCTCGATATGGCACGCCTTCTTGAATTCAGCGGCCTGCAAAAGAACGGAGTTGTCGCAGCCGGTGCGGAACTTCCCTGTTCCGCTGAATCGCGAAAAAATGCCGGCAAAACTCAGGCAGTAGCCGCAGGGAGCAAGTCATGACGGCTCCCGCCCCCGCTATTCGTCTCAATCCTCCCGAACTGAAGATGTTGCAAGCTCTCGTGTATCAGGAGTGTGGGATGTATTTCGACGAGCGCCGCATGGATTTCTTACAAAATCGCTTACAGGGCAGGTTGAAAGAGTGCCGCGCCGAATCTTTTTACAGTTACTACAATCTGCTGGTCAGCGCCGGTGGCCGGCAGGAACTGGCACGCTTACTGGAGGACCTGACGGTCAACGAAACCAGCTTCTTCCGGAACGTTCCGCAGCTGGAGCTCTTTCACAAACAAATCCTGGCCGAGATTCTGGCAAAGAAACAGGAGCAGGGAGAATACCGTATCCGGATCTGGAGTGCGGGCTGTTCCACCGGGCAGGAACCTTACACTCTGGCCATGCTCATGGCCGACGGTATTGCGTATCACTCACTTCGCCAGCCATCGGCCGCGAACGCGATCCTGCCGCGCCCTCTCGTTCCCGCTCCGTGGAAGGTGGAGATTCTGGCCAGTGACGTTAATTATTCGGTATTGCGGGCCGGCCAGGAGGGAATGTACCAGGAACACCAGATGACCCCGGTGGATTACAACTACCGGCTACGGTATTTCGACAAAGTGGGCGAGCGCTATGCGGTGAAGCAAAGTGTCAAGGAACTGGTGCACTTCGACTTTCACAATCTCAAAACTCAATTTCTTCCCCGGGACAACGACGTGATTTTCTGCCGCAACGTGATGATGTACTTCGACGAGGCCGAACAGAGACGGCTGATCGAGAAATTCCGCCGTTGCCTCAACCCCGGTGGATATATTTTCGTTGGCCATGCCGAAAGCCTCCGCGGACTGAGCGATAGATTCGCCATGGTTCACCGCAACCACGGAACCGCCTATCAGCAAATTGAGGAGACGCAGTGACCCAATTTCCGGATGAGCGCGGAGCCGAACTGCGTCAGCTTTTCTTCGAGACTTCGCAAGAGTTGCTACAGGCGCTGAACGACGACGCGCTCAACCTGGAGAAACATCCCGGGGACGTGGAAACCGTGCGCAGCATCCGCAGAACGGTACACACCCTCAAGGGAGACGCCGCGGCCTGCGGCTTTCATGAATTAAGCGAGCTGGCACATGAACTCGAGGATGCGCTGGCGCTTGAGCATCCCTCGTCCCCTGCGGCGATCGTGGAAATCGCTTTTACGGCGGCTGATGCCTTCGAGGCCGTTCTGGTTTCGTATCGCGGAAATCTTTCGCCGCCATCTGCCGAACCGTTGCGCAAAATGATTCGCGATCTGACTCAGGTGACCAACGCACACGCTTCCAGTCAGCCGGCGAAACCTGCGTGGCCCGAAGGTCGAGTGTCCTGGAGCGAAGCCGAACGGCTACTCATCGAAAACACGGTGAATCAAGGGAAACAAGCGTATCAGGTCACCGTCCACCTGGACCCGCTGTGCGCTATGCCCATCGCAGCCCGGCAGCTCGTCCTTAACGCATTTGCGGGGATGGGACAAGTGCTCGCCTCGCTGCCGGAGAGCAGCTTACCCCAGTCCACCAAGCTCTTACCGTTCGTGCTGGCTACCGACTGCTCCCCGGAACAAATCGCCGCCAAATGCAAGATTCCCACCGTTGCCTCGAATGTTACGGTGCAGGTCATCTCCGCGACGCAATCCGAACTTGGAGCCGGGAGCGCCGTAGAAGATCAACCACCTACAAGCCATGCTGCTCAAAATCTGAATGCGGCGGATTCGGATTCGGATCAAAAATCACTGCCCACCGCGACCGCGGAGAATACTTTGCGCGTGGACGCCAAACGCGTGGACGCCGTATTGAACCTGGTGGGTGAGCTCATCATCGGCAAATCCATGTTGCAGCAGATTCTGGTAGAGTTCTCCAGGCGTTTACCCAAGGATCCCCTTCGCGGACGGCTCGCCGATTGTCTCGCCTTTCAAGCTCGCATTCTGAATGATCTGCAGCATTCCGTCATGAAGGTTCGCATGGTACCGGTCGAGCAACTGTTCCGCCGTTTTCCGAGAGTGGTTCGCGATATCGCCCGGCAGTGCGGGAAACAGGCGGAGCTGGGCGTTCGGGGGCAGGAAACCGATCTGGATCGAGGCTTGCTGGACGCCATTGCCGAGCCTCTCACCCACCTGGTGCGCAATGCCGTGAGCCACGGCATCGAGTCGGCCGAAGAGAGAACCGCGGCGGGTAAGGCGGTTTGCGGCACGGTTCGTCTGGCAGCCTATCACCAGGGCAATCAGGTAGTCGTGGAGGTGGGCGACGACGGTCGTGGAATTGACCTACAGCGGGTAAAAGCCAAAGCCATTGAGCAACAGCTATTGAGTGTGGAGGCAAACAGTAATCTGAGCGAAGCGGACACTTTGGAGCTTTTATTCCGCCCGGGATTCAGCACTGCTGCGCAGATTAATGAAATCTCCGGACGCGGGGTTGGCTTGGATGTGGTTCGCAGCGTGCTCCAGCGGTTGAAAGGTTCCGTCGAAATCGTGAACCGTCCCGGCCAGGGAACTACTTTCCGTCTAAAGCTGCCTCTTACTCTGGCCATTATCAAGGCACTCCTCTTCCGGGTCGAAGCACGGCTCTATGCCATTCCGCTGAATGCCGTGGACGAGATCTCCCGCGCTCTCGAATCCCAAATTCACCGAGTGGACGAACACGAAGTATTGCAACTGCGCGGCCGCGCATTGCAGTTGGTGCGGCTGGGACGGACTCGGCCTGAGGTCGCGCAAAACTCGCGCAGCAAAATCTTTATCCTGGTGATCGCCGCGGGTGAACGCAAACTGGGATTAATCGTTGACTCTCTCGAAGGCGAAGAAGAATTGGTCATCAAAGCCATCGACGATCAGACCGTGGATACAGATTTGGTCAGCGGCGCCTCCATCCTTGGCGACGGTCGGGTCGTGCTCATTTTGAATCTTGCGGCTGTGGTGGAGCGATCCAACCGGGCTAGTGCCGATTCCGAGCCGGATGCTGCCTCCGGATTGCTGTTGTCGCAATCCGAGCGCTCGCTGCAGACCACCGGTAGAGCCGGAGGCGCGCGATGACACCTCCAGTTCGGGTTTTGGTGGTGGACGACTCTGCCCTCATGCGCAAGCTGATTCCCCAGATCTTGCGAGGAAGCGATTCCATCGAGGTGGTCGGAACTGCTATGGACGGAACCTTCGGCTTGAAAAAGATCGACGAGTTGCGGCCAAATGTCATCACTCTTGACCTCGAGATGCCCGGATTGAGCGGCCTCGACACGCTAAAGGAAATCAAATCGCGTCACGGCATCCCCGTCATTGTGGTGAGCTCGCATAGTAAGAAAGGTGCGGCCCAGACGCTGCGAGCTCTCTCTCTGGGCGCATTCGACTTCGTCGCCAAACCAACCGATGTAGCCGAACGCATGCCGGAGATCGCGGACGAACTCATCGCCAAGATCAAAGCCGCCGCCCAGGCAACGGCGGTTCGTCCGGTTCCGGAGCCGGCCAGGCGTTCCGCCAAGACCTTTTCGGAGACGGCCATTCGGCCGACCCGAATCATCGCGCTGGGTGTCTCTACGGGTGGGCCCCAGGCTCTGCAATATCTGCTGCCACGGCTGCCCGCGGATTTTCCCGCGGCCATCCTCATTGTGCAGCACATGCCCGAGGGCTTCACCGACAAGTTCGCACGACGCATGGATGAAATCTGTGCCATCCATGTGAAAGAAGCGCAATCCGGCGATATTTTGCAAGCGGGGCTGGCTTTGGTTTGCCCGGGCAATCGTCATCTGAAGATACGGCGGCTATTCGCCGAGGAGATCTCCGTTCTGAGTGACGACCCGCCCGTGAATGGACATCGGCCTTCGGTGGATGTCCTGTTTCAAAGCGTGGCGGCGGAATGCGGCAGCCGGGGCATTGCCGTACTGATGACCGGCATGGGAGACGACGGCGCACGTGGTCTGGGTACGGTAAAAGCTGCGGGCGGCCTCACCATTGCGCAGAGCGAGGCCTCTTGTGTGGTCTATGGCATGCCGAAGGCTGCAATCGAACGCGGATTTGCCTCCCAGGTATTGAGCCTGGAGGCGTTGGCGCCGGCCTTGATTGAAGCATCCGTGGCCCGGGCAAAAGAAACGGCCGCAGCTGCGGGCGGCGGAAGGAATTAATCACAAAGCCAGCGACTCTACGGATGCTGGAGATGATTGGCAGGAGGAAGATATGGAACAGTTTGCACCGGTAAAACGCCGTAAGGACGGACAACCACTTCGGTATCTGGTGGTGGATGACTCCGTCTTCGCGCGCAAGAATCTCACCCGGATCATTGAGACTTTTGGCGGACAACTGGCGGGAGAAGCCAGCGACGGGTTGGCCGCCATCTCCGAATATGACCGGACCCAGCCCGACCTCGTTCTGATGGACATCACCATGCCCCAGATGGAGGGTATTGAAGCCGCCGAGAAGATTGTGCAGAAGCACCCTCAGGCGCGGATCGTAATGGTCTCATCGGTCGGCTATCAGGAAAACATCGTCGCCGCGCTGCAGCGTGGGGCACGTCATTTTGTCCAAAAGCCCGTCAAGCCCGAAATCCTATACGAGGTGGTGAAGTATGTATTGGGCGAAGACTGCGTGGTAGCTCAGGCTGCCGGGACAGGAGCCTAGAAATGAAAATGGAACTGATTCAGCCTTTCATCAATGCCGCCGACGCCGTGCTCTCGCAAGGCTTAGCCTCCCCGATCTTGATTGGAAACCTTTCGATGGAGGATGAAAACTACCGCCGCAAGGGAGTGGCCGCCATGATCTGGCTTAGTGGAGATATTGAAGGGCGAGTGATTTTTGATCTCGATCCGGAGACGGCGGTCAGCGTTGCCAGCCAGTTCGCCGGATCGCCCGTTCCGGAGACGGACTCGTTAGTTCGGGAGACGGTTTGCGAGCTGGCGAACCAAATTATCGGCAATGCGGTTACCACACTGAATGATCAGGGTTTTCACTTTCGCGTGCACCCTCCTACCATGCATACGACCGAACCCGGACCGCATGGCAGCGAAAACACCGAGGCCATGGTTCTTCAGTTCGAGACCCGGAACGGAAACGTCTTCATGAATGTGGCTTTGCGTTATGGGAAGCGAAACGAGAATGCAGCCTCTACCGCAGCGTCAGTCTGACTCCGCGAGAACGTAAGTTCATCAGCGTTTCTTATCTGGTGCCAAGCCAGCCATCCGGAATTTTCCCTACGGCCCCTGCAGAACAAAAACCGGATTCTGCGGAGGCGGTTGAGCTCCGGGAGAGGATGCCGGATTCGCGCTAACCGGCGCGATCAGATTGTTCACCAGATAGTCCTCGGCATTTTCGCTTCCTGGCGATGTATCGGGCGTGGTGCGGATCACGGCGGTCGCGCCCGCGTCGCAATACGACATATAGGCGCGCGTGCTATCCGCGGCGGCAGCAGTCGCGATTCGGAACCGCGCGGCATCGCAAACCGCAAGCTCTGGCGTGTCAGTCTTGGTCCCGGTGCTCGTGGTAAGCGTCACGGGAATCGTCTTCACCACGGTATTGTTAGTCGCGTTGATTACGGTGACCTGCGCGCTCACACACGGCGGTGTATCCGTCGCTTGGGTGCAGGTGCCGGCCGTCTGATAACTGGCCACATAAGCTCGGCTCCCATCCGGTAAAGCCGCCACTGAGAGCGGGGTGCATCCATTTGGGCAGGCGGCGTTCGCTGCCGCGGAGGCCGCAAAGCTCACGCTTCCAAGCACATTCAGAGAATCACTCGATGCATTCAACACCGTGAGGGAGCGCGTTACCGGGTTCGTAATATAAAGCCGGCTCAGATTCGGATCGTAGAGAAGGAAATTCGCGCCAGGTTGTACCGAAGCGGTTCCTATAACCGCATCCACGGATGTATCAATCACTGAAATAATGCCTGTGCCCTGGTCCAGCGCATATACCCGGGCATTATCATTACGCGCTACGACCCATACCGGCGACTGCCACGACGAATTCGCGATCGGTATGACCGAGCCATCGAGCGCACTGATAGACTGCACCGAGCCATTTAGCGGACTCGCTCCGCTGCCCCGGTTGGCGACGTAAACCTTCTGCGCATTTGGCAGTTCTGCCAACGCGACGGGCGTCTGTCCGACGCTTATCGTGCGAACTACAACTTCGCTGGTCGTCGAAATATCGGACACGGTATTGTTGCCGGAGTTCGCCACATACACCGAATTGTTGTCAGTGGCCGCGACAAAAACCGGAGCCGCACCAGCTGGAAGACTAACGGCTGAAATGGGCGTTACATTGGCCGGACTGTAGTAAGAAACCGTGTCCTCCATCTGGTTGGCAACGAAGACGCTTGACCCATTCGGAATCACAATGGCATGCACCGGGTTCAGTCCCACCTGTGCGGTATCGACGCTGGTGTCGCCGGAGACGTCAATCCTGGTGCTTGCTCCAGGCCCGCAAGCTTGTCCCATTTGAGGTGGGCAAGTCCCGTTTATACTGAGCGAAAGAACGTAATGCAAAGCAGCAGGACTGGGCGGGGTTGGTTGCTCGGGAATTGCAATCGGCCGGTAGGTATCTCCGCAACTGCTTCCAATGGCAACTATTCCTACCAACGCAACCAGTCGCACTCCACGAATTGCGGTCTTGTTTGAGGTAACGGAAACTTTCATCAATGGTCGCGATCCTGCCTAAACCATGCAGCCTTAGCCAACCGGCTTGCGAAGTGAGCCGCTCGATTCTTCAGAAGATTGTTCATTCTACTGGCTGGCGGCCAGATGCGCTAGGGCAGTGCACCGGTAAGGAGCATTTCACCACCTAGCACGTTGACGCTTTCAGGCCGCAAGAGGGTTGCCTGCTGCGAAACGATGAAGAAAGGGAATGCCAGAAAAATCAACCCGCGGAACGCAAATGGCAGGATCGGATGTCGAACATCACCTTTTAGCGTCTTGTTTTAGCTTCTTCCCCGGCGAGACTTGCCTGCTGCGGCGGTCGCCGGAGCTGCCGACTTGGCTGCGGCTGCGGGTTTTTTCTTTCCTTCCATCTCCGCCAGGCTTTGCTTTAGAGCCGACATCAAATCCACAACCGGGGCAAGCTTTTTCGGCTTTTCTACTTCGGCGATCTTGCCGCCTTCAAGTTTGGTCTCGATCAACTTCTTCACATTTTCCTGGAATGTGTCGTGATATTTTTCGGGATCCCACTCGCCCGCAAGTGCCTCGATCAGTTGATGGGCCACTTTCACTTCGGCGTCTTTCAGTTCCATATCGGGTGCGCCGAATCCTTCCACCTTGCGTACTTCTTCTTCGTAGTACATGGTGTGGAGCATCATCCCGCCCTGGGTGGGACGCAGAAATACCGTGTACTCGCGATTGTGCATGGTAAGTTTAGCAATGGCGACGTATTCGCTTTCTTCGAGCGCCTTGGTCAGTAGCGCATAAGGCCGGCGGCCAGCCTCTTCCGGCAGCATGTAATACGACGATTCAAAGTACACCGGATCGACTTCACTTTCTTTTACAAACTCGAGGATTTCCATGGTCTTGGCGGTCTGCGGCTCGATCTTCTTGATCTCATCCGGCTCAACGACCACGTACTCGTCCTTGCGGTATTCGTAGCCCTTCACGATTTCGCTGCGATCTACCACCTTGCCATCCGCCAGGCAGACATATTGCTGCTTGAGCCGCGAAAGATCGTCGCGATGCAGCATGTTGAAGGAAATACTGGAGCTGCGCGCGCCGGAGAAGAGGCGCACCGGCATCGAGATCAGCCCAAAGGTAAGATAGCCAGACCAAACGGATGAAGCCATGGTTTGCTCCGCAAAGGAAACCGTCCTAGTTGCGACGGCCCTTCCAGACTACAACGCAACTCTATGATGCAAAAGCATTAAGGGAAGGGTCATCCAATTAAGAAGCACAAGTCGTGGGCGGTCGTAAATTGACGACACCATTAGTGGTATAACGCCAATCAGCAGCTTTCGATGTTCCATCGCGATGCCTCGCCTAGCGTCTGCAATCTCGGCTTGGAATGCCATTGGCACCAGTCATTATTTCATAGCTGGCGTCATAACCGTCGGGTTTACCTTGATCGCGCGGTGGCTCAGAGGTGTAACCAACGGGGGCGCCGTCGCTGGGGGAATCGTTTGTTTTCTGCTGTATATCGGTGCGGGTCCTCCGGGTTTTATGGCGCTGATAGTGGTCTTCGTACTCACTTGGCTGACCACACGCTGGGGATATCACAAAAAACAGACATTGGGCATTGCGGAGGAGCGCAGCGGGCGGCGTGCCACACAAGTGCTGGCGAATGTGGGCATTGCAGCGCTATGCGCCTTTTTGCACGCGCTAGACCCAGGGCAAATTCTTTACTTGCTGGCGGCCGCGGCAGCGCTTTCCGAGGCTGCCGCAGATACGGTTTCGAGCGAAATGGGCCAAGCCGGCCTACGACAACCGCGCCTCATCACCACCTGGCAGCGGGTTCCCACCGGAACTGACGGCGGGATCACGCTGGCCGGGACCTTCTCCGGGTGCATGGCCGCCGCATTGGTGGGTTTGGTGTGCGCCTCTAGCGGGCTTATTCCCTGGAAATGGGTTCTATTCGCAGGGTTTGGCGGAATTGGCGGCATGCTGGTCGACAGCCTCATGGGAGCTACCCTGGAGCGCCGCGGTTGGCTGAACAATGATGGGGTCAATCTTGCGAGCACCGGCGTGTCCATCGCACTTGCTCTCCTGGTATATTTCCTGGCTAACTCATTAACATAATTTGACTTAGCATCACTCCTTATAGGGCATGTCCGCTGGTTCCTTGAAGGAACCGGTTCCTCGAGAGACAATAAAAATGCGCTCAAATCGAACCGAGGATCGCATCTAATCAACCTGATACGGCTGGCCGTTTTATCCCCGTTTTCAGTCAGCGAAACTCCAAAAGACGATGAAAACTCATTCTCTGGTACTTGGCTACGCCCTGGCGATTGCCCTTGTGCTTTTTGGCCAGCAGCACAGGAATCTCGCTTCTCAGACCAGCGGCTTTCGTGACATCGTCGATTTAACCCACTCCATCAGCGCGCGCACCCCAGCTTTTGAGGAGTCGGCCAAACCGCTCTTTTCGGCAAGAACGGTGGCGACCCTGGAGAAAGACAAATATTTCGCCCGCAGCATTTGCCTTCCCGAGCATTTTGGTACGCACATTGACGCGCCGGCGCATTTTGCCCGCGGCCTGTGGACGGTGGATCGAATTCCTCCGGAGCGGCTGATTGCGCCCCTGGTTGTGCTGGACGTGAGCGCGCAGGTTACAAAAAATCCCGACTATTTGATTTCCGTCGAAGACATCGCGGCGTGGGAACATAAACATGGCCAGATTCCGGGAGATGCTGTCGTGATGGCGCGAACCGGATGGGACGCACGTTGGAATTCCGCAAAGGACTTTCGCAATGCTGACAGTAAAGGCGTCATGCACTTTCCGGGCTACTCACCGGAAGCGGCGAAGTTTCTGGTGGAGGGCCGCGGCATCTTCGGCCTGGGAATTGACACCCTAAGCATCGACTATGGACCGTCGCCCGATTTTCCCGTCCATCAATACACGCTGGCCCGCAGCGTCTATCAGTTGGAAGGCGTTGCAAACCTGGACAAAGTACCCGCCGTTGGAGCAATTGTTGTCGTGGCGCCGATGAAACTTGAAGGCGGCTCGGGCAGTCCGGTCAGAATCCTTGCGCTCTTAAGATAGAGATACGGAGTGCCTGATAATCTTTGCTGGGTCTCCGAGCCGGACCCCGGGCGGTCGATGGCAAGGACTGAGCGGGGGGCTGGTCCATGCTTTGAAAACAAACGACGGTCGCGGTCATGGAGCCGGTAACGATCGCGCCCGAGGCGGTTTCATTCCCATCGGTATTGTTCTGAACGGTTGCCGAAACGACAGCGTTTCCGCAATCTGTGCCCGTCGCCACCAGTAGCCCCGTGGCGTCAACCGTCGCGACCCCAGGTGTGTTCGATGCCCAGGTTACCTTGCCAGTAATGTCTTTCGTGACCGGGGGATGTGCGTAATTGCCGAGCGCTCGCAGTTGTACATTCAATCCGGCGTCATTAGGCACCGGCGTGTTGGCATCTCCGAACATTTCTGTGCCTGGTTGCACAGTGATAGATTCCAATACTTGGGCGCGGCCACAGTTTGGAAGCAGGAACGTCAAAGAAGTAACAGCAGCAAGACCGACGAGCCCCAAGCATTTGCTAGTTCTCATGCGTTCTCCAGTGATGGGCGCAATTCGACCCGAGATTTCAGGAGGAAGGAACCAAGTCAACTTTGGAATAAATTAATAGATGTGCGGCGGGAAAACAAGGTAGAACATGTTTTTGAGATTCTTTAGTGTTATTAGCGCCTTTCCGAATTAATCTCGCGCTGGAGTAATCCATGAATGATCCGCGCTATCCAATCGGTAAATTCCTTTACGAACGCGAGCCCACCGAACAACAGCGCCAGCAATTCATTTCCGAAATCGAGCAAACCCACGCCGCATTGCGCGGCGCCGTCGCCAATCTCTCCCCGCAACAAATCGAAACTCCTTACCGCGATGGAGGGTGGAGGGTGCGGCAAGTTGTGCATCACGTGCCCGACAGCCACATGAACGCTTACGTACGCTTTAAGCTGGCGCTGACCGAGGAAGAACCAACCATCAAGCCCTATGCGGAGAATCTCTGGGCCCAATTACCAGATAACCGGGAAACTTCTCTGGAGACTTCCCTGGCCCTGTTGGAATCGCTTCATGTGCGGTTCGTGAATTTGCTACGGTCACTCACTCCCGAACAATGGAAGCGAACCTTCCGCCATCCGGAGTTAGGAGTTGTGCCGCTCGAAAAGAGTCTGGCTCTCTATGCCTGGCACGGCCGCCATCATGTGGCGCACATTACCGAGTTGAGAAGGAAAATGGGCTGGTGACAGCTTAGGCTGGAATATGCATCCGCCAAAGTAAATAACTGGCCGCCTCGCGCAGCACCGCCAAGGCACGCTGCGGTTCAGTATGCGGCCGGGAATCCGGCCGGGGCGCCACGAAGACGGTCACACCTTCGTGCTCCAGTAACTTGCGGATACGGAAAACGTGGTACTCATCGCTCACCGCAAGGCAACTGCGCAGATGATTCGTGCGCATGATTACCCCGACCCGCTCGGCAGACTCTGCCGTGTTTGTACCTTGCGTCTCAGCGATCAGGCTGGGTTCAGGCACGCCGCGATGCATCAGATAATCGTGCCCTACCTGACCCTCGTTGTAACTAGGATCGCCGCCTGAGCCACCGGTAGTGATGATGACCGGAGCCAAACCGTGCCGGTAGAGATCGAACGCGTGATCCAGCCTGGCGCGCAGCACCGGCGACGGCCGTCCCGAATATTCCGCCGCACCGAACACTACAATCGCATCGGCGGAGTGAATATCCTCTAATTCTGCTTGGTGAACGATACCGGCGGAGATGAAAGCCAGACAGAGCGCCAGAGCGGTAACGGCCGCCGCCAGCAGCCATAAAATGGGGTGGCCCTTGCGGCGCTGCCGAGTTGCGGCTTTCGTCATCCTTGCGCAAAGAACTGCGAGATTTCCGGGGCCGGGATGGCGCCCTCGCGAAGCACTCGCCAGCGCGCCTCCTCATCCGTAAGGTCAATGATAGTAGAGGCGACTTCGCGCGGCGAGGTTCCCCCGTCCACAATAATGGAAATGCGGTCCTGCAACTGATCCCGCACAGCGTGCGCCGTGGTGCATTCGGTTTCTCCGCTGAGGTTTGCAGAGGTTGCGGTGATGGGAATTTTCGCCGCCAAAACCACCGCCAGCGGAATTTGCGCGTTGGGGATCCGCAGCGCTACGTTGCCCGTGTTCGCAGTGACTTTGAGCGGCAAACTGGAAGAGGCTTTCACGATGATGGTCAACGGACCCGGCCAGTAGCGCCGTGCCAGCGCATAAAATTCCTGAGGCAAGGGTTGCGCCAGTTCTTCCGCCTGATCCACGCTTTCAATCAGAAGGGACAATGGCTTGTGCCGAGAGCGCGATTTAATCTCATACACGCGATCCACTGCGCGCAAGTTGTATGGATCGGCGGCCAAGCCATAAAACGTATCGGTGGGCATGCCTAACACCTGGCCGGCACGAATCTGGTCGGCGGCGTACCGGATGAGCGAAGCCTCCGGCTTCTCGCTATTAATCTTGACAAATTCCGGACGCACCAACGAATCCCCCTGTGGAAATACAGAAAACCGCGAAAGCTAACATACCACGAGCCGCCGCCGCAAGCCGAGCGGAGATCGTTCCAGGCTTGGCTTCACTGGGAGTTGAAGGGTGTCAATGACAACTCGCGTAGTTTTATTCCTGCCTGCTCCCAGCATGAGTTTTTGAGTCCACGCGCAACCGGGTGCTGATGCACTGAAAAGATAATCGAACCCGATTTTTCCATGGTGCCCTTCTCAAAGCAACAGCCCGAAATCTCCTTCCATGCGTTCAGTCGGGCCATTCCATACATTACGATCAGCTGAGGCCTATTCTCCCTTATTCGCTCTTTGATAATCCGGATGCGCTCCTCCCGGAAGCTCTCGCGATCTCTTTCCACTGCTAAACTTGCGGCGGCGAGCCCGGACAGTTCGATCACACATGTCTCTCCACTACGGCTTCCCCAGCGATCGCGTTGATAGGCGCGGAGGGTTTCGTTGTCGACTGGCTTACCAAGGAATGCCATCAGTAAAATCAACAGTGGCCTCCAAGTGGGCTGGAGTGCTGGCTTGCTCCGGTGCCACCGGCTCTCGCGGATTTGTGCATGAAAAGCTCGGCAATCGTCGAGCTCATACTTTCCAAACAGCGACCAGGCCTTTACGCGCTGCTTGAGATCATTTTCCTCGAAGCGCCCCTGCGCTTGTTCCGGGCCAATAAACCAATATGGGGCATCCCATCGGCCATATCCGAAACTTCGCATCGCCATTTCGCGCACATCTGCGTCCATCTTCCCTCCCACCATCGACTTGCTAATGATAAAGGTGATTGAACCGGTAACGCCGGG
The DNA here is from genome assembly GCA_963834075.1 of uncultured Acidobacteriaceae bacterium. Lineage (GTDB taxonomy): Bacteria > Acidobacteriota > Terriglobia > Terriglobales > Acidobacteriaceae > PALSA-270. The sequence goes on along the minus strand of CAWIAH010000001.1, from coordinate 177,741 downwards.
TTTTCGGCGTGAACTGATTGCAGGCAAGCCTATTCGGAGGTCGCGAGCTGCGCGGGTTATCATGTCCCAGCATGGCAATGGACGTTCGAACCGATCGCAGCGACCGGGCAAAGCATCGTTTGCGCCCCGTAGAAGGGCGGCATAATGCTTTGGTAAAAGACCTGCGGCGCGCCTTTGCTCATGGGGAGTTAACTACAGAGGGATATTGCGCCATCGAAGGCCTGCGGATCGTCGAAGAAGCCATCCGCAGCGGGCTCAAATTTGCCTCTGTTTTCTTCGCCCATTCCGCGAACGCCGTGGCGGACCGCCTGCTCCCACAGCTCGCCAGCCGAGTAGATACGCTCCTTCTGCCGGACAAGCTCTTTGGTGAAGTGGTGCCTAGCGAGAGCCCCCAGGGTGTCGCAGCCCTGGTGCGTTGTAAGGAATTCTCGCTCGCCGATGTGTTGAGCAAAGCAGACACCGGCCCGCTGTTAGCCATTGCTGGAGTGCAGGATCCGGGAAATCTGGGAACGATTCTCCGTTCGGCGGAAGCCTTCGGCGCCGCAGGAGCAATCCTGGGAACCGGGACCGTCAGCCCTTACAATCCCAAGGTCACTCGAGCTTCCGCAGGCTCAATCTTTCGGCTTCCCGTGGTACGGGCCCAAATGCCCGAGGTGTTGACCGAAATGCGCAAGCGGAAAATCCGCCTGATCGCGACCTCCTCCCACAAAGGCACAGCACTGCCGGAGGCTCAACTGACGGGCCCGCTCGCAATTTTCATCGGCAGTGAAGGCGCTGGATTGTCCCGGGACCTGATGGCGCAGATGGATGAATTAGTTGCAATTCCTCATGCCGCGACGGTTGAGTCGCTCAACGCCGGCGTGGCGGCCAGCATCGTATTGTATGAAGCGGCGAGACAGAGGGGATAGCTCACCAGGGAGATGCTGCGAGCAACGGCTCCATTCTGGTCAAATATCCGCGCCGTCGGCATAGGCGAGGTTGAGTCTTTCCATGGCTCAGCGATTCCCTGTTGAAAGATTTTTCCATGGGCCTTTTCGAGACCATTCCGAATCCTGAACGGCCCGTTGACCGCACGCGCCCGCTTGCTGACCGGATGCGGCCACGCACGCTTGACGAATTCGTCGGGCAAGAACATCTGGTCGCGCCCGGCAAGCCGCTGCGTCTCCAGATCGAGCGCGACGACCTCGGCTCACTCATTTTCTGGGGACCGCCGGGCACGGGCAAAACCACGCTGGCGCAGATTATCGCCCTTCTCACCAAGGCCGAATTCGTCGAATTTTCCGCGGTCCTCACCGGAATCAAAGAGATCAAGCAGGTCATGGCGGACGCGGAACGGGCGCGGCAATACGGTACACGCACCATCGTATTCATCGACGAAATCCATCGATTCAACAAAGCGCAACAGGATGCATTCCTTCCCCATGTGGAAAAAGGCAACATCCGGCTCATTGGCGCGACTACGGAAAATCCATCGTTCGAAATCAACTCCGCCCTGCTCTCGCGCAGCCGCGTCTACGTGTTGCAGCCTCTGACCGAAAAACAGATCGTTTCCCTGTTGCAGCGCGCGCTTGCCGACCAAGAACGTGGCCTGGGCGCCATGAAGCTGACCGCCTCGCCCGAGACACTCGCAAAAATCGCAGCTTATTCGAGCGGCGACGCGCGCAGCGCCTACAACGTGCTGGAAGTTGCGTCTTCTCTGGCTCGCGGGCAAGCCGGCCTGGAGACCGGCGCGGAGATTACCGACGAGATCGTTCACGATGCCTTGCAGCGCCGCGTTCTGCTCTACGACAAAACCGGCGAAGAGCATTACAACCTGATCTCCGCGCTCCATAAATCGGTGCGAAACAGCGATCCCGATGCCTCGCTCTATTGGCTGGGACGTATGCTCGAAGCTGGAGAAGATCCGCTTTACGTGGCCCGCCGGGTAGTCCGCATGGCCGTGGAAGACATCGGCCTCGCCGAGCCCAATGCTCTGGCGCTCTGCATGGCTGCGCGCGACGCGGTGGATTTCATCGGCATGCCCGAGGGCAACCTCGCGCTCGCCCAGGCCGTCGTCTATCTCGCCCTCGCGCCCAAATCGAACGCCTTGTACACCGCCTATGGCGAGGTGCAGCAGGATGTCGAGCGCACAGCGGCGGAACCGGTCCCACTGCATTTGCGCAACGCCCCCACGGCACTGATGAAAGGCTTAGGCTACGGCTCGGGCTATCAGTACGCGCACGACATCGAAAGCAAAGTGGCCGACATGCAATGTCTGCCCGACAATCTGCGCAACCGCACCTATTACCATCCGACCAACGAAGGTGTGGAGAAGAGAATTTGCGAGCGCATGCAGGAAATCAAGCGCCGGCGCGGACAAGCCGAGGATCCCGAAAAAACTTGACGGCCTGTTCTCGCGACAACCGCCCAGCCCAAGTGAGCCGCTACGCCTCCTACGGGGTCTTCTTCGTACGGTTCTGCGCCCGGGTCTCGGCTGCTTCAATCGCTTTGCGGAACTCGCCCACTGCGGGAACATCCGGCGAATGCAGCGCATCCTTCGCTATATATCTCCACACCGGGGCGCCGCCGATCGGGCCACCATTCTCGCCAACAGAATCTGGACCGCCGCGATACACCGTCAACATATCCTGCGTCGCTCCAATCTGCTCGCCCACGTGCGGCCCCGTATTTGCATCGGGATCGGGCAGATCTTCCTGCCGGTTGCCATGCTGCACGCCGATTCGCGTAGTCTCGCCATCCGCATCGCTCGTCGATTCCGCGATGACGGGACGATCATCCTGCGGCCCCCCGCGCACAATCGGCTCGACCATCTTTCCCCGCCCCCGGTGAACCAGGAGGATCAAGTCTGCGCTACGTGCATCCATCACCAGATTGAACCGCCCCCACCGCATGATCGCGTTCTCCACATCTTGCCGGGCAATGGGATTGTCATTCGGATGGGTGAGTGAAACGCCATCCTCCGGATCGACCGTCACCAGAACGCTGCGCGCCTGCAACACGTCATCCGGCAGCAGAAGCTTCTTCTTGTCTTTATTCCTGGCGGTGCCGGGAATGACTGCCGTAAGGAGGAAAACGAAGAGTGCGAGCCCTAAGACGCGACAGGACATAGAAACCTCCAACCGAGGCCCCAAAAGCGTTTCCGCCTCAACTCTACAGAAATGGGAGGCGGACATCCTAATCCATCACCCCAGCCGGATCTTGTGCTCCTTCAGAATGCAGCGGTCCATCACCACGAAAATTCCCGCCTTGATGGCCCTTTCCGCGGCCCTCTCGTTGATGACCTGCTCTTGCATCCAGATGGCCGGTACCCGCCGGTGAATAGCTTGATCCACAATCTCGTCGACGAATTCCGGACGCCGGAAAATATTCACGATGTCGATGCGCTCGGGAATATCGAGCAATGTAGGATAGGCTTTCTCGCCCAGCGCCTCGGTGATCTTCGGATTTACCGGAATAATCCGATAGCCATGGATCTGCATATAGGCCGATACGCCATGGCTGGGCCGCAGAGGGCTATCAGATAGTCCAACGACCGCGATGGTTTCGGCGCGCTTAAGCAATTCGAGAAGCGGATCGGGTAGAGGCGACGCTGCCATAGAGCGGTATTGTAATGGGAGATCCGGCGCCGCGCCACAACTGAAAATACCGCTTTTGGGGCACCGCCGGGACGCTCGATTTTGCGTCATCCCCGATTTGCGGCTGCTCCCTGACCTCGCATAATCGAAGTGCGTGACAGCCCAGGCGGCGCGAGGATCGCGGTAAAGACCCGGCATCGCGCCCCGCAGGAATGCGATCACCGGCGAACTTGATGGCGCTCTTAGCTTTCTCTGACTGCGCCGCCGGTCAACGGCAAAGCCAACCTGGCCTGGATCAAATTTCTGGCGAAACATTTGAGGCTGCCGAAATCTTCCATTACCATAGCGTCCGGCGAGTAGACCCGCTTCAAAGTGATTCGGATCGCGGGAGTATCAGCGCCTGAATTGCGTTATGAATCGAACCGCAGCCGCGTGGCTGCTTACCTATAAGGAACCTGCTTGAGCTTTTCCCAGCGCTTCGCCGAGATTCGCAGCGGCTTCGAACGCTCCTTCTGGGTCGCAAATATCAGTGAGCTTTTCGAGCGGCTGTCGTACTACGCAGTGTTGGCGTCCCTCGCCCGTTACCTGCATGAAAGCCTGAATTTCAGCGCCGAGAAAGCCAGTAGCCTCACCGGACTTTTCGGCTTCGTCTGGTTTCTCGCGGCCTTTGGCGGAGTTGTCGCGGATCGTCTTGGTTTTCGCCGCGCCCTCTCCCTGGCTTATCTGATTCTGACTTGCTCTTATTTCCTGCTGGGCTCCATCGCTGCCCCCTGGCTGGCGCCGATTCGCAATCTGATGTCGCTCGGCGCTATGGTCACTGTGATTCTGATTCTGCCGGCCTTGGGGATTGCCTTGATCAAGCCCAGCGTGGTCGGCACCACGGCGCGCGCTTCGCAGGAAAGCGTTCGCTCCATCGGCTATTCGATTTACTACACCCTGGTGAATATCGGAGGCGCCGCTGGCCCGCTGGTGGCTTCCTGGATTCTCCGCCGCATGAGCGCGGAGGATGTTTTTCGCGTGGCCGCACTGAGCGTGTTTCTCATGTTCTTTGCGGTGCTGCTGTTTTTCCGGGAGCCGCGGCGCTCCGGCGAAGTTCAGACTGCGAGCCTGGGTGAGGCCGCCAGGAATTTCGCAACGGTAATCGCGAATCCGCGATTCATGCTGTTCCTGCTGATTTTTTCCGGCTACTGGATCGTCTTCTGGCAGGAGTTCATCACCCTGCCACTTTATATTCACGACTATGTGCGTTCCAGCGCCGATACCGCTCGCCTGCTCGCGACCGATGCGATCACGGTCATCCTGCTGCAGGTCGTGGTGAGTCTTCTCACCAAGCGTCTGCCGGCCTTCCGCGCCATCATTCTCGGCACTTTGATCTCCGGGGTTTCATGGCTCATACTAATTATCCACCCCAGCGTTGCCATGGCAGTGCTGACGTTGATCGTGCTGGCGCTCGGTGAAATCATCCAATCGCCGCGCTACTACGAATATATTTCCCGTCTCGCCCCGACCGGACAACAGGGCACCTACATGGGGTTCGCATTTTTGCCCATCGGAATCGGCTCCATCGCCGGCGGCTGGTTCGGAGGTTGGCTTATTCATAAGTACGGAGAGGTTGCACACCAGCCAACTCGCATCTTGTGGGCGATCGCCACTGTCGGGGCATGTACGGCGGCCCTGCTGTGGATTTACGATAAGACTCTGCGGCCGCCGGGCGGAGATTAAGTTGAGCTCGAAACTCGCTACTTTGCCCATAACCATCTCGAACATGCAGAAAATGCCAAGCCCATATACTGGCCTGCCCTCCCCACGCAGACAGCCTAAAACGCAGCGTTTTCTGATATTCTTACTGGTTTTACCCTCGAGGTCGAGCGTGGAGAAGCGCGGAGCAAAATATCATCGGGAGCGGCTGGCGGGCGCACTGCGCGAGGAGATCGAAACCTTGGTCGAAGGGGAGCTTGCGGATCCGCGCATCGGGCTGGTGAGCGTGAGCAATGTGCTCTTAGCCGACGATGCTCGCTCCGCGCGCGTGATGGTTGAGGTGGATGGGAATGATGCCGAGGCGGCGCGTTCACTTGAGGGTTTGACCACCGCGGTGGGATTCATTCGCCGCCAGATTGCGGAGCGCCTTCATCTGCGCAGGCCTCCGGAGTTACATTTTCAAGTAGACCGATCCGGGCAACATGAAACGCGAGTAGAAGAGTTGCTGAGCCGCACCAAAAAAGGAAGTCGATAACCAGCGCAGGAGGGAACCGGGCCCCTATGCTGAAGGACGTTCTAAAGCAGATCGAGCGCCACCAACGCTTTCTGCTCACCTCGCACGCCCGTCCGGATGGCGATGCGGTCGGTTCCGCCATCGCCTGCTGCCAGATTCTCCGTTCCATCGGGAAACACGCCGAAGTCGTCCTGCGTGACGGCGTGCCCCGCATCTACCAGCCCTTGCCTTTTGCCGATCAGGTGATTCAAGCCGACCACGTCAACGGCAACTACGAAGCTGCCATTATTCTGGAGTGTGACAGCATCCAGCGCACCCGGCTGGAAGGGTTGGAAAACCGCTTCCTCATCAGCATTGACCACCACGCGAGTGGGAGGCCGTTCGCCCACGTGAACTGGATCGACCCGGACGCAGTGGCAACGGCCGAGATGGTTTTCCGCCTGGCCTCGGCGATGGAGGTGAGGATTTCTCCCGAAATTGCGACCTGTCTTTATACCGCCCTCCTCACCGACACCGGATCATTCATGTTCGCCGGAACCAACGAACATACATTCGCCCTGGCACGTGAATTAGTGCGCGCCGGAGCGGATCCGGTGCAGTGCGCGCGCAACATCTACTTTGGTCACTCTACGGCCAAGATGCGGTTGCTGGGCGCGGCCCTGTCGAATCTGCGCCGCGAGGGGTCGCTCGCGTGGATTTCCGTCACGCAAGAGCAGATGGAGCGCTGCGACGCCAGAGAGGAAGACTGCGAAGGGCTGGTGAACTACGCGCTGTCAATTCGCGACGTGGAAGTAGCGATCTTCTTGCGAGAAATTCCTGGCGGCCGCTTTCGAATCAGCCTGCGCAGCAAAGGTGGCGTCAACGTGGCGGCCGTGGCGGAGAAGTTCGGCGGTGGCGGCCATGAATGCGCCAGTGGACTATCAATGGAGGGACCCCTGCCGGCGGCAGTGGCAAGAATTTTAGCGGTGATACGCTAAGGCTGAAGATAAATCCGACCGGAATCTCCACCGTCAAACACCTGCACTTTGCGTTCTTCCCAAGGGTTGGAGTTTCCTTTAGTTCCACTGCAAAACTAAAGACTTGATGTCCGGCGATGCCGTATAGGGTATTTCCGCTTCAGTGTGAGAATCCGCATAGTAGACAAGAAAGACGCTTCCGTTGCTTTCCACAAGCGGCCAACAGTAGCCACCCGCTACGGAGGTCCCACCATATGTGTCCAAGACTGTCCGGTTTGTGAACGTCTGCCCGTTATCGAACGATGCATACATGACGAACGAGTGCGGGGGAGGTCCATTCGCTATGAATTCCCGGGCGAAAACGAGCACCATGTTGTGGACTTGTAACAGCTGCGGATCCTGGAGTATTCCCACTTGCGGCGTGTAATCCAGCTGGCTTCCCCATGTCATTCCAGAATCGTTGGAGAAGTGAACCCAGGTCGAGGTGTTCGCATTATCCCGGCTCATGGCAATAAATTGAGCCGCTCCCACCCTGGCAATTGTGGTCTCGTTGATGCTCGCATCGCCGGGTTGACTGATAGAGGACGTTTCTGTCCAAGTGACGCCATCGTCGGCGGAAGTCCAAAAACTCGCCTGATTTGCGCCGCCACTTAGGACCGAATAACTGGTGCCAAGCATACTGGCGCCGGCATTCACCAGACTAGGGCTGAATGCGTAGATCAGGCTTGCGGGAGCGCTCAGAAATGTGAATGGACTCCAGGTAAGTCCGTAGTCCAGCGAGCGAGTCACAGCGGCCCCGGTCGAACCGTTCGAGTCCTGTGTGACAAGAGAAAGCAGCAAAGCCCCTTTGGGAGTCTCAACGACCCCGGGATCAGGACTTGAGAAGTAGACCTGTTCGGCTCCCCACGTCTGGCCGTTGTCTGAACTTCGTCGAAGGATTACCAGTGAAGTGCTGCCATCGAGTGCGTTCTTGCGATAAGTTAGTACCCAATCTCCATTTGCCGCTTGCGCCACGCCGGGAGTGTTGTTGTTCATTCCATCGCTTTCGATCACCTGGCGGTCGGTTATCATTGGCATCGCAGACTGCATTTGAGGAGGAGCAATTTGCGTGGAAGTTCCACCGCCGCCGCACGCCAACAGCGCCACAACGAGCAAAAGCGTGCAAAGTATTTTCATGCTCGGCATTCTAGTCTGGACGGCACTTCTATAATGTCCTCCGCGGCAGAGAAAGCGAGACTCGGAAGTGCCGACCGTTAACGAGGCATGTCCAGTTAATACTCAATCACCTTGCGCGAAGCGAATCGGGTACTCCCGTCGGTTCACGGCCCTCTCCAAAACGTCTCAGGCAGTCTCTGCTTTGACCGTGATAGCTTCCCTAGCAGATCACTCTGTCCGGCTGCGACTTGACGGAAGCGAAGGCGGCAAGGTTAGCGATCCACCTGCTGAAGCCTATCTTCCAATCAGAAATGGTCGACGTCGATAACTGCTTTGGCAAAGGCCTGTGGAGCTTCCTGCGGAAGATTGTGACTCCCGTGATAAGTCAATATTCATATTTACCCGCCTTCGCGATCTTGAGAGCTTCCATTAAATGAAGAATGTCGAGAGCGACCACCGACAGCTGAGCATTCCGGAATGTTTCACTGGAAAGAAAGCGCGTCGTGCCATAGCCGCGAAGGTATGGGACGATCACCCGGTAGTCCGCTGATGCGAGCAACGGAGCGGCGTCCGCAAAGCTGTAAATGTCATAGGGCCAGCCGTGCAAAGGAATGACTGCCGGGCCATCGCTGGGGCCGGCTTCCGCGTAACCAATTTTCAGGAGACCGGCATCGATTGGCTTCAGTGGGCCGAACGAGCTGTTCGTATCCGATTTTATGGGGCTCACATTTGTAGGTTGTCCTTGCCGGGTTGTGCGAATGCCGAGCCCTTCACGACGAACTCGGCGGCAGCGGCGGCCATGGCGGCACTGCGCAGAAAGCGCGTAATCGCTGATCCGAGCCAGCAGCATCAAATGGCTGTGGCGTCTACTGCTTTCGGTCGATCGCGGGCGTTTCCACGCGGGCCTGCTTATTCCATCCGTGAAAACGGGAGAGGTCCCCTGCATTCCATGCCTCGCGGAGCCCAGGTTTGCTCAGATCCCAGTCCGGGCGAATTTCACTCGAAACGGCGCGCAGGTCATGCCACAAATCGACGATCGATGGACGGCCCCAGAACCAGTAGCCGTTATAGATGCTGCAGATCTTAAGGCCCGGCTTGAGTACGAGCGTGTGCGGGATCATCGGATTATGCTCGGGGTCCGTGTACTCCTGGATGTCAAGATCTTTCTGAATCGTCCGGTCGGGATCTGAAAGGAAGGGCCACTGCGCTCCGACCGAGGCTCGAAACTCCTGGAGGGTGTGGTGGTCGTCAGTTGAAATCGTGGCGATCTGCGTGTATGCCACGGCGATCTTTGGGTAAAACGCGGCCAGTTCCAAATGCTGTTGATGCTCTTTCGGGCAGTAATGGCCCCGCGCGAGCGTGAGGATCAGCGGGTCGTCGCCCTGCAGTTCGCTAAGCTTGCGAAGTTGGCCCGTGTGGTCGGGCAGTTCGTAGTCGGGGAAAATACCTCCGGGCACAATATCAGAACGCATGAGGGACTCCTCGCATAGATCTCTGTGGGTTTCGCAACAGATTCGTTGAATGCGAATGTCTTCCTTGGTGCTATCACCCGCTAGTAGCCGTGATCAATTGGCGATCTCACCCGACGTGACGTGCCTTCAACTCTGAGTGTGAAGACACCATGAAGCCTCTCACGAGCGCGGCGATCTCATCGGCAGCCGTGTCCAGGGCGAAATGGCCGCCGTCAACAATGTGGACCTCGGCTTTCGGAACATCTTTGCGATAGCTTTCCGGCTCGCTGGCGTCGAAAGACACTTCGTATTTCCCCCAGATCACCAGCAGCCGGGGTTGCCTTTCGTGCATCCAGGCCTGCCACTTCGGATAGGCGTCCACGTTGGTTCGGTAGTCGTAGAAAAGATCGCTCTGGATCTCGGCCTGACCGGGCCGATTAAGAAAATAAAACTCGTCGGTCCAGAGGTCGGGATCGTGGCGCTCCACGTCAAGGTCGTTCCCCACATGACGCGCGCGCGCGGCCTCGAGCGACAACAGATTCGTGCGCAGTGCGCTCTCATTGGCTGCGCGATCAGCCCAGAAAGCCCGGCGGGTTTTCCAATTTGCTCCCAGACCTTCATTGTGGGCGACCGCGTCCTGCACGATCAACGCCTCGACCCGCTCTGGATGTGCCAGTATCATGCGAAAACCGACGGGCGCGCCGTAGTCCTGCATGTAGAGCGTGTAGCGAGAGAGGCCGAGCGCCTCAGTGAAATGGTTCATTACTTCGGCGTAATGGTCGAACGTGTACGCGAACTTCTTGGGGTCCGGCCAATCGGAGTGGCCGAAGCCGGGATAATCAGGCGCTACGAGGTGATAGCGATCGGACAGGCGCGTGAAAAGCGGCTCAAACATCCGCGACGACGACGGAAGTCCGTGCAGCAGCAGAAGCGTTGGAGCATTCTTAGAACCAGCCTCTCGGTAAAAAATCGAGAGACCCTCGACTTGTATGGTGCGATAGAACGTAGGATTCATAGTACGATCCTTTCGCTGTACTTGGGCCATTGATGGGTACGATGCGATCGTTGTAATCAAAAGGAGCAGACGGCATAAACTCCTTCGCGCAACGTAAGAACGGCATGGGGAATCCCTTCGATCATGCCGCTGAAATCGACTCCTTCTTCCGATTAAGCGCCGGTAGAAGAAGTTTCAGAAGCGCTTCATCAGAGAACGGGTTCTGACCTGAGATCAGCTCACGATCTTGAAGGACGTAGCTCTGCCATGGAGCGGCCACACTCACGTCACCGCCCGCCGTACGCAGGGCGAAGTCCGGATAGAAGAGAACCTTGCCGCCAATCTCAAGCGGTTCCCGCTGCTGCTCTTCCGCTGTCGAAAAGATAGTCATCTTATATCCGGCATAGATCCAGCCTTGAGCCTTGGCGTGCGCTCCAGCCGCATCGCCCGCCGACAGCGCGGCGACCACCTCCTTCGAATTCGGAAGAGCCGAGAGCAGCGAGATCGGGCCATGGCAGAGCACGGCCGTAGGCTTGGATGTTTGATGAAAGTGTCTCATCACCGTGCCAGCGTCGGGATCGTCGAGAAGATCGATCATCGGGCCGTGACCGCCCGGGACGAAAACAGCGTCATATTGATCCAGGCCGGATGCGATGACATCCGCGATACGGGTGGGATCTCTGAGCCCAGTCAGGCCGTCGCGGAACAACATATAGTCCTGAAGCTTGGCCGCGTCCCCGCCGAAGAAATCAGCGACCTCCGAATGCACATCCACTTGGGGCGCGTTGCCTTTGGGGTTGGCGAACGTGATTTCGTAGCCCTCCTTCATCAGGCCGCGAACCGGAACCGTCAGCTCGTTGAGATAGTAGCCCGCGCCCTTATAAACCTTGCCATCTTTCAAGGGCAAACCGCGACCGCTCGAGACTAGGACCAGGACTTTTCCTTTTGTTGCCATTGCTGTTCTCCTTTTTGAAATCGGGTCTATTTCCTGAGTTGCCCTTATAAGCGGCACGTCAATTAAGCCAGAAGCGCGTCGGCGAGTCTATTGGACGAACGTATCGATCAACACCAAAGTAGGGATTAGGGGGCTGGCCCAAACATTCGCATTTTTGCTTCTTGTACCACCCCGAAAGAGGCTGCCCCAATCGCCGCGGTTTTCGGCGAGTGGGCACCACGAACCTCGCTCCCTTTTTCACTCGTCACAGACCACACTCACAATTCTGTGATAGACGTGGCCGATGCCCACTAACCTGCATCGCTACCGCTGGATATCTCCACTTCATCACCACCAGCTGCTATCAGCGAAGAGCGCTGCTTGGCACGCCGCAGAATCGCAGTCTGTTTCTGGAAGTCATGCTCTAGAAGCCATGGAGCGGGTGCGCCGTCGTTACCGTTTCGTTGTGGTGGGATACGTTGTGATGCCGGAGCATGTTCATCTTTTGCTCAGTGAGCCGGAGCGCGACGATCCCTCGGTGGTGATGAAGGTCTTGAAACAGTCGTTCGCGCGACGTCTGCTAAATCGATGGCGAAGCGGCGTTGATCCTGGGCAGTCCGGCTTACGGAAAATCCCAGTTACGGGGGGCACGTGTGGCAGCGTCGCTTCTACGATTTCGTCGTGTTCACCGGGAAGAAGCGCGTGGAGAAGCTGCGTTATATGCATCGCAATCCGGTTGTCCGAGGCCTGGTGCTAGAGCCGGAACATTGGAACTGGAGCAGCTACCGCCACTACGCCCAGGGAGAGCGGGGGCCGGTGCTGGTCAACAAAGCACAGAAGGCGGAGATGCGGGTGCTCCGGATTGCAAAGTGCGAGTTGATCGGCCCCAAACCGTAAGGGACTGTGGTGCCCACTCGCCGAAAACCGCGGCGAGTGGGGCAGCCGTTTTCGGGGTGGCACAAAAAACTAAAATGCGAATGTGTGGGCTGGCCCTGCACTCGTCGATGTAGGTTATGCCCCCGGGAATCCGAACATCAGCCAGGACTGATTGGCTACCCAATGCGGGTAGAGCTCCGTCATCTGGTCGAACAGCGCCTGGTCGGATGTCGCGGTTTTCTGAAGGCGATCGAAGTCCTCGAGGTAACGCTTGGTGTCTTGGATGGTCGAGGGAGAGTCGGGCGCGCCCGTCTTCTTGTGACCGGCGACGACCATCGACGGGTTGAGCGCCGCTAAGCGGTCTAGCGCGGCGATCCAATTCTTTCGGCTCTCGGGAGTGGTGTCGCCGACGTACATGCGGCATTGGTTGTAGACAACGTCGCCGGCGACGATCAGGCCGAGCGATGGAACGTATAGAGACGTCGAATCGGGACTATCGGTGCGGCCCTGCTTGATGATGCGCAATTCGTGGCCCTCGAGAGTGAACGTGTCGTGCTCGTAGGCCTCAGGTGGAACCAACTTGGTGGGTACTTGTCCAGGAAACATCCGGCGGGCCAGACGCTCAACTACGGGAGTGAAAGACGGCTGCATGGCGTTCACCGCCTCGGGCGTGGCTATCGCGCGAGCGCCCGGGAAACGGTCGAGCAGAATGCTCAGCCCGTAGAAGTGGTCGAAGTGGGCGTGCGTTATATAAATGGTCTCAAGGTTGCGGTTGTGCAGAGCGACCCAATCGGCGAGAGCCTCGGCCTCGGCCACTGTCCCCATGGCGTCGACCAGCACTGCGTCGTACTCGCCGAAAATTAAAGTCGACGTGATGGGGTCAAAGCCGAGGGCCTCGCCGAAGGGCTTGGGCCGCTCGCCGACCATGGTCTTTCCCGGGGCGGTAAAGACGTTCACACTTAGTAAGTTCTCTTTGGGTCCATCTGTGCCGTCCATTTGGTATCCCTTTCGATTGCTTTCAAAAATGCAGATTCTGATTGAACCTGCGGCGTGACATTATAAAAGCAGAAGGGCGAGCTTCGAACAATTGGACGATGGTATCGCTACTTGGATCCGACCTGCAGAACGATCTTGCCTGACTTGTGTGGTGCGCCCGCAAGCATGCGTTGCGCCTGGCGTGCCTCCGAAAGCGGTAGGATTGAGCCTACGCGCGCCGTGATTCTGCCTGCGTCAAATAATGTTGTGAGTGTCTGCAGGCGCGCGGTGGTCACCTCAGCATAGAAGAAAATGGCCTCTGCTGGGAGCGGCTGCGTCGAGACCGAGGTGACGAGTTTGCCTCCGGGTTTCAACGCAGCGGCGCAGCGTTGAAGCGTACTGCCCCCGACCGTGTCGACGATAGCATCCACCGGTGGGAGGGTCTGCTCGAATGCAGGCTTGCTCGAATCGATGATGGATTTCACGCCCAATGATCGGAGCAGGTCCTCGTCGTCGAGACGGGCGATGGCAACAACGTGGATTCCGGCGTCTACGGCCATTTGTACGGCGTAGGCCCCGACGTTCCCCGCGGCTCCGACGACCATTACCGTTTGTCCGTGCGTCGCTTCCGCATACTGGAACAGCATTTGCCAGGCGGTTACCGCAACAACGGGAGCCGATGCTGCTTCTATGTGATTCAGGGATTGCGGTTTGCGGGCGATCATCCCGGACGTGGCCACGGCGAACTCGGCCTGGGCGCCGCAGAACTGCGGATTGGTGACGCCATAGACTTCGTCGGCCGGCGCGAAGCCCGTTACGCCGGGGCCGATCTTGTCGACGACACCAGAGAAGTCCGAACCGAGGGTGAGCGGAGGTTGCGGGCTAACCTTGCTCTTGCCCTCACGGATGATCGCATCCCAGGGAGCGACGCCCGCGGCCATTACGTGCACCAGAACTTCGTTTGGGCCCGGCGACGGCATCGGCACATCCTCAACCACCACGACGTCGGGCGGCCCAAAGCTATGAATCCTGGCTGCTTTCATGGCCAATTCCTCCCCGCCCCAAAGTGTTAACCGTAGGTGAGGGTAGTGCTCTGGCCGACTTCGATGATGTAACCATCAGGATCGCGGATGTAGCAGCGAATCTCGCCATACTTGGGGATCGGTGGCGTGATGAACTCGGCTCCCCGGCTTTTCCACAGTTCATAGCAGGCTTGAATATCCGCAACGCGGAAATTCATAAAGCTGTTGATGTGATTCGGGTCGGGAACGCTGAGCGTTACCGTCGGCTTATCCGGGGTCGGCCCGCCCCCAACGTTCAGAATCATCCAGATATTCGCCAGCTGAAGGTACGGGGGTGCGTTGCCATCACCCATACTCAGAATGCGAGCGCCGAAGACCTTCTCGTAGTAGCGGGCCGATCGCTCGACGTCGGCCACGGTGAGAAAATGCGCGATGCTGATCCCCTCTCGCGGCGGCATCTCATAGCTCTTCTGTTCGATTTGTACGGCGTTCATAGATGTCTCCAATTTCGATAGAGTTCTCAGTGCAAACACGGTCTCCCGGCAGCTCCGGTTTCCGCTCGAGGAGGTGCGTTGGTTGCGGTGCTCACAATTGCTCCGGTCCGGAGCATGTCGATTAGGCCAGAAGCGCGCCCACGAATCTATTGGACCAAGGTATCGGTCAATACCAAAGTATGGGTTGGACATTTAGGCGAGGAGTGGTGCATCATGTTTTGTCGGATTTTAGCTGGGGCGCCGCTCGATATCCTTTGGGGATATGCGATGAAGAAGATTACCGCACCCATTCTTTTTGCTGGCTCCCAGCTCGACCAAACCCGTCATGTCTGCGCTTTTTTCAACAGCGCCGACGAAGAGTACCGGGTATTGCTCCCATTCATAAAAGATGGATTTCAATGCGGCCATAAGGCGATTCACGTGGTGAATCCGGATCAGCGTCACGACCACCTCGAACGTTTGGCTGAGGCAGGCATCGATCCGGCAGATGCCCAGCGGACTGGGCAGCTGGAGCTTCGCACCAATACTGAAACCTATCTTCCGGAAGGCCGCTTCGATCCTGATCGCATGATCGCGGCCTTTGAGCAACTGGCCAGCGGCAACGCTACAGGAGGGTTTCCGCTCAGTCGCATCTGCTGTCGCATGGACTGGTCCGTTGCTAACGGATCGCATGTAGACGATGTTATTGAGTTCGAGTCTCGTGTAAATGAAGTGTGGCACCGGCACGAAGACGCGGTCATCTGTACCTACCATCTCGGTCAATTTCGGGGTGACGAGGTGATCGACATCATGCGAACCCATCCGATGGTCATCATCGGTGGCATCCTTCAGCAAAATCCCTTCTATATTCCACCGAAGGAATTCCTGCAGGAATTTCGGCAACGCCGGTCCCGTCGGAGCCGCTCACCCGTGGCAGCCTGACATGGAAGAGCAAGTCCAATATCCGGCCCAGGATCCGGCCAAGGAAATCAAGCGTCTTCAGCGCTGCATCAACGATCTTGTCAGTCTTCTCGCCTTACCTGCCATCTGGAGTGCCAACGAACCTTCGCAAATTGTCGAAATGTTGCTCGACGCGCTCCTCAATATGCTGAGCCTCGATTTCGCCTACGCGCGGTTGAGGGATGCATCTGCCGCGATGCCCGTTGAGATCCTCCGAGTCGCCCAAGACAGCAAAATCGACCTGCCGTCCCGGGAGCTTCGCAATATCCTCGGAGATTCGGTTGTCGCCGGTGCTCAAGGCTCCCGCCCCCAAATAGGAAACCGATTAGGAGGTCAAGACATTTCGATCTTTCCCGCGCTGTTGGGCGTACAAGGTGAAATCGGAGTAATCGTCCTGGGTTCGGGCCGGGCGGGTTTTCCTGAGAAAACCGAAGGCCTGCTTCTGAGCGTGGCGGCAAATCAGGCGTCGATCGGGCTGCAGGAAGCGAGACTCCTGAGCGAGCAGAAACGGATCGCCGTTGAACTCGATCGGCGGGTTGCCGAGCGCACCGCGGAACTGGCTGCCACCAACGAAGAGCTGAAGAGAGAAATTGTTGAGCGCAAGCTAGCCGAAGAAAGGCTTCGTCAAGAAGAGCGGGAACTGAAGCGCAGCGAATTGCATAAGGCGACGATCCTTGACTCATCACCCGATTGCGTCGTGGCGATTGACCACGACGGTCGTATTACGGAATTCAACCCGGCAGCGGAACAAACGTTCGGTCACCGTAGGAAGGAGGTGCTGGGCAGGCATCTGGCTGACGTCATCATCCCACCTTCGCTCCGCGAGAAACACAGCGCGGGATTTGCCCGCTACGTGTCCACAGGCCAGTCGAAAGTATTGGGTCGCCGAATCGAAATGACCGCCCTCTGTGCCGATGGGAGGGAAATCCCTGTTGAGCTTACGATCACGCGCATACCCCAAGACGGCCCCCTTGGGTTCACTGGCCACATTCGCGATATTACGGAGCGCAAACGAAGCGAGGATGCCCTGCGGTTGGCGCACGCGCAAGTCGTACGAAGTGAAGAACGGTGGAGGTCTGTCTTCGAGAACTCGGCCGTCGGCGTTGCACTTGCAGACTTGAGTGGACGGATAATTGCCACGAATCCGCTGTTTCAGAAGATGCTGGGTTATACAGGACAGGAGTTGCAGAACCTCACTTTCCTTGACATCACCCACGAGGAGAATGTCGAACACACTCGGGCGCTGGCTGGCGAGTTGCTGGACGGGCAATTCCAGCAATTTCAGATTGAGAAGCAGTATCGGCGCAAGGACGGCAAGTCCGTGTGGGTGAGAAACAACGTTTCTATCGTGCCCGGCACGGAACGGGAGCCCCGGTTCTTAATGGCGCTCTGCGAAGACATTACGCAACAGAAAGTATCGGAGGAAGCTCTCGCCAAGGCAAGAACGGAACTCGCAAAGGTGGCAGGTATCACCAGCCTCGGAGTGCTGACCGCATCCATTGCACACGAAGTCAACCAGCCCCTCTCCGGAATCATCACGAATGCCAGTACCTGCTTGCGTATGCTTTCTGCTGATCCTCCAAATGTGGATGGCGCACGGGAAACTGTCCGGCGCACCATTCGCGATGGCAACCGGGCCTCCGACGTGATCACGCGATTGCGGACGCTCTATAGCAAGAAGGAGCCATCCCCTGAATCGATGGACCTGAATGAAACCACGCGAGAGGTGATAACACTATCGTTGAGTGAACTACAGAGAAGCGGGGTAATGCTGCGGAGTGAACTGGCGGATAACCTGCCGCCAGTAGTCGGCGACCGCATCCAGCTTCAGCAGGTCATCCTGAACTTGCTTCGAAACGCTGCGGACGCGATGAGCACAATCGACGATCACCCGAGGGAGTTGCTCGTCCGAACTGAACGGGACGAGGGCAATCAGGTCCGGCTCAGTGTGAAAGATTTTGGAGTCGGTTTGACGCCTCAAGCCGCGGACAGAATCTTCGAGGCGTTCTACACCACCAAGACTGACGGCATGGGAATCGGACTTTCCATCAGCCGCTCCATCATAGAGGCTCATCAGGGACGTATCTGGGCCACCCCGAACGATGGGCCAGGATGTACATTTTCGTTTGCCATCCCTTGTACGTCCGAGGCTTCGGCTGAAGCCGGAGCCCTTGTCAACCGTGATGATCCATCGGCGAACGCCGCATAATATGGATCCGCCGCTCACAATCGGCGCGCTAGCAATACCAAAGTACAATGGACGGCTCTCAGGAAATGCCGCATCCTGTCCCGATGGAGTCCTTCAAGGACAGGGGCGACGACAAACGCCAGCTTCTTTCCGTAGTGGTTGATGACGATGAGTCGGTGCGTGAGTCGCTGCCCGACCTGCTTCGGGAGTTCGGCTTTGTGGCTCGAGCCTTCTCGTCAGCCAAAGAGTTCCTCTCATCGGGTTGTGTCGATGAGACAAGCTGTTTGCTCCTCGACGTCGCAATGCCGGGCATGAGTGGACCGGAACTTTACCAGGAGCTTAAGCGTCTCGGAAAACAGATCCCGGTCGTATTCATCACCGGTCAAAGGGATGAAACCATTCGTGCTCGAGTGCTCAAGCAAGGGGCTGCCGGGTTTCTGCTCAAACCGTTCAGTGATTCCGATCTTCTGGCGGCAATCAAGACCGCGCTGCAAGCCGATTGAGGCTTCCGTGGTCGATTTCCAGGGGAATACAATGAATGCAACACGCACGCCTAGCGGTGTAGTGGGGGGCTTACCAATGTCGAGCGCCATTCCCATCATATTCATTGTTGACGACGATGTTTCCGTGCGCGAATCGCTGGAACTGTTGGTCCGGAATGAGAACTGGCAGCCGGAAACGTTCGCATCCGCGCAGGAATTCCTCGAACATCCCAGAACGCTTCTCCCGAGCTGCCTTGTCCTCGACCTTTCCCTGCCGGGCCTGAACGGTCTCGAATTGCAGAAGCAGCTCGCCGTTGAACGCATCGATATGCCCATCATCTTCATCACCGGTTATGGCGATGTGCCGAAGTCGGTGCAGGCCATGAAGGCTGGCGCTTTCGAATTCTTAACCAAGCCGCTCGACAACGACACATTGGTAAGCGCTATCCGAAAAGCTCTGGAACGAAACCGCCTCGCCCTCGCTCAAAACGCGGAAATACAGGAACTCGAGAGCCGCTATACGTCACTTACTCCCCGGGAACGGGAGGTGATGGGGTTAGTTGTCTCCGGGCTGCTGAATAAACAAGTCGGCGGTGAGCTCGGCATCAGTGAAATCACGGTTAAAGCTCATCGAGGGCAGGTCATGCAGAAGATGAAGGCCAATTCGCTTGCCGCCTTGGTGAAGATGGCCGCGAAGCTCGGACCTGCACGGCCGGCAAGTCACGTGGCTTGAGGGCATCCCTGAAAATCTACGGGTGGCCAGCAAGTCCTTTAGAAACCTCTTGTTGGAGTTGGCTTGCAGCTGCGCTTTCAAGGAACCAGCCAATAAACGCGGTCCACACGCCATTCAGCAGGTTCCCCGACAACACTTGCCAGACCCCAATAAAAATCAGTAAAAAGCCAAAAAAACGGCCAGTGAGAGTTGCCACCGACGTCGCACGCCGAAAGTCATGGCTGATTCCCCAAACGATCGCTCGGAATACTCGGCCCCCATCTAGCGGAAGGCCGGGAATAAGGTTGAACACGCCTAATACGAGATTGAGCGACGCCATATATTTTGCGAGTGCGAATAGTGGAGGAGCGCTCCGCAGGATCAGCCGTAACTCCCAAAAACCTGCAGCCAGAACGAAGCTCACGGCAGGACCGGCCACGGCCATCCAGAACTCTTTTTTTGCGTCCGAAGGCTCGGTCGCTATTTGAGAAACCCCACCAAAGACAAACAGCGTGATCCGTGGCACGGGTATTCCGAAGCCCTTCGCCACGACAGAATGTCCAAGCTCGTGGAGTAATACGCTCACGAAGAGCAAGATCGCTGTCGCCGCTCCCATGATCCAGTACATTTCCTGGCTCCAGTTCTTGAATTCTGCCGGATAGTAACTAACTGCTAGTATCCAGGTGAGCAGACCAAAAACCAGAAACCAGGAGTAATCGAGGTCCACAATAATTCCGAAAACCCGACCTAGGGGGATAGCGTGGCGAAACATAACTCACCTCCGATCGCACATACCTAATACTGTTTTGCACTTGGCACAAACCTCGGCGGAAAAGATCACCGCCTCAGGCGGATGCGATCTCACAAGCCGATTGTCCCGACTCGCCACTTCGGGAGCGCCGTCTAAAGCCCTCACGCTCTCGCTGGCTTCACGAAAAACCGGCGCACAAAAAACTCAGGGCAACTTGCTACCCATATATCGTTGCTGCCATGTGCAGCGGGTCAATCATGGATGGAGCCACCAAACCCAAGGCCACTAGCCTTAAGCATATAGCTTGCTCTGCCGCCAACCAGTCAACTTCAGGCGAACCGAACGGGCGACCCCTCTCCTCCCAAAGCTTGTAAGCCAGTTTTGCCACGAACTCGTGCCGATCCTCACCTAGAAAATCTGTGCTGAGCTCGATCGGTTGTTGCTTGTCCGGTAACTTAGATTTATCGGGCATAGGATTCGTTCCTCGAGTCTTACAATGTGACTGCTCCAGCCCTGCTCTTGAGCACAGCTTCCACTTCACCGCCAAGAGGGCGCGTCGTGCCACAGGATAAAAGGAGCCTCCAACGGCACCGACGCCCCCAGGTGCTGCGGAACGAGGCGCGGGGTGTAGTCCGCAGCCGGCCGATTGGCCGGAATAACCGCAGTGTATGTGAAGCCACCTGCCGCGCCTACCAGGCGTTCGCCACGAATCATCGTTTGCGTGACCGGGCCAGCATCGTTCTGCCCCTCCGCGAAGAGATCAACTCTTACAGCTTCCGAGGGCATATCACCGAGGAAGACCTGAACCTGAAAGAGATATTGCTCACCCTGTTGTTGAACGGTCGCGGAACCGAATCGCAGTGAGGACCAGTGTTTCGCCAAATCGGCTTGCCAGGAGACCAGTTCGGCTCCCAGTGAGCCTCGATTCTCGCCACGCCGGCGAAAGTCCGCAGCCGCCGAAAGATAGTGTTCATCGGTGTATTGGCGGACTGCACGATTTGCCGAGAAGCGCGGAGTCAACCGAGCCATGCTTGCGCGCATGCGCGCAACCCAGCGGCGTGGAATTCCCCGCTCTTCCCGCGCATAAAACTCCGGCACAACCTCTCTCTCGAGCAGAGCATAAAGACTTTCAGCGTCGGTTGCATCCCAGGAAGGGTCATCCCCATGTTCGCGCCCATCCCCGATAGCCCAGCCTACTTCCGGTGAATACGCCTCCGCCCACCACCCATCGAGTTCCGAAAGATTCAACCCACCGTTCACTAATACCTTCATGCCACTCGTTCCGCTAGCTTCCCAGGGGCGTCGCGGAGTGTTCACCCAGACGTCTACGCCCTGAACCAGATGTTCTGCCATCAGCGCGTCGTAGTCGGAAAGAAAAACTACCCGCGATCGAGCTTCAGGACGGCGGGAAAACTCGACCCACTGCCGGATCATGTTTTGCCCCTCGGCGTCCTGGGGATGGGCCTTGCCGGCAAGCACGAGTTGCAAGGGGTGCTCTCGATTATTCAGTAAGTTAAGAAATCGCACGGGATCGTGCAGAAGGAGGTTGGGGCGTTTGTAGGGAGCAAAGCGACGGGCGAATCCCAGAGTCAGAATATTTTCATCGAGTATGCCTGCAGCCTGCGCCAGATCGCCCGGCGACGCTCCTCGACTTGCTAATTGACGCACGTAAAGCCCGCGGACATATTCAACGAGAGCCTTGCGGTTATCACAGCGAAGTTGCCAAAGGTCGGAGTCGCTCATGGCGCTGGCAACCTTCTCCATATTTGCCAAAGTTCCTCGCCAACGGTCTTTGCCGCACGCTGATTCCCACAGGCGGTCTGCTGGCGCAGAGTCCCAGGTTGGCGTGTGCACTCCGTTGGTCACATGTGTCACCGGAACTTCTGTCTCCGGCCATCTTGGAAACAGGACCTGGAAAATTCGCCGGCTCACCTGGCCGTGCAATTTGCTGACGCCGTTGACGGCGCCGCTGCCCCGGATCGCCAGGTACGCCATATTGAACGGTTCGGCTGAGTTTTGCGGATCCTGCCGGCCGAGTGCCAGGAGCTGCTCGAACGGAATTGACAGCTGCTCCTCAGCGTACTTGCTGAGGTAGCGTCCGACCAGGCTGGGGGCGAAGCGGTCAAATCCCGCTTCTACAGGAGTGTGGGTGGTAAAAAGGTTGCCAGCGCGAGTGACGGTAAGCGCGACATCAAATGGTTGACCGCTGTCTTCCATATAGGAACGTGCCCGTTCCAGAACTGCGAACGCCGCATGACCTTCATTGAGATGACAAACTTCGGGATGCAAACCGAGAGCCCGCAA
Source organism: uncultured Acidobacteriaceae bacterium (assembly GCA_963834075.1). Classification (GTDB taxonomy): domain Bacteria; phylum Acidobacteriota; class Terriglobia; order Terriglobales; family Acidobacteriaceae; genus PALSA-270. The sequence goes on along the minus strand of CAWIAH010000001.1, from coordinate 155,721 downwards.
AAGCCGCCAGCCTCCAATACCAAGCACCAACTCCTGTTTCACACGCAACTGCGGACCACCGCCGTAAAGTTCAGTAGTAATGCCGCGGTAAGCTGGAGGGTTCGCGGGGTCGTTGCTATCGAGCAGATACAATTTCGTTTTGCAGATTTGCACTTGCCAGACTCGGATCCACAACTTAAAGCCCGGCAAAGGCAGGACCAGACGCAGCCATTCGCCGTTTGGTCCCCGCACCGGTCTGATCGGCAGCTGACCGGGATCGTTGAATGGATACAAAGCCTGCTGGCGACCTTGCGCATCAATTTCTTGCCGGAAATAGCCTTGTTGGTACAGCAGACCAATCCCGGTCACCGGAACACCCAGGTTACTTGCTGCTTTGAGTTGGTCGCCGGCGACGTTGCCGAGTCCGCCCGAATATATCGGCAGCGCTTCGCTCAGCATGAATTCCATCGAGAAGTACGCAATTGTCGAGATGCCCGAACGCGGATGCGCCTTTTGAAACCACGCGTCCGATTTTTCTGCAAGCCCTTTCTCTCGGCGGAGATCAGCCACCAGTGTTTGAAAGCCCGGGTCGGCAGTAACACTTCGCAGTTTTTCCCGGGACACAGTTTGCAACATGATCCACGGATTATGCGTCAGTTCCCAGAGTTCGGGGTCGAGTTGCTGCCAAAGCCGATCCGCCGCGTGATTGAACGACCATCTCATGTCCAAGGCCAAGTCTGTCAGCGCATCCGAAATGGTCGTATCGAGGGTATGATCGAGGTATGTTGAACTACTCATAAGCAACTCCTTCTCGTCGCTCGTTCCCTAGCTTATCGGCTTATGCGGCCCGGGTGCTGCGAGCAAGCGCCTCCGAAACCATCGCCTGGGCTTCCTCCTCGATGCGTCGAAGGTGGTCCTGGCCGAGGAAACTCTCGGCGTAAATCTTGTAGATTTCCTCCGTGCCCGATGGACGTGCTGCAAACCAGCCATCCTTGGCAATTACTTTGATTCCTCCAATTGGTTTGCCGTCTCCGGGGGCAGTTGTGAGAATCTGCTGGATTGGTTCGCCAGCAACTTCTCTGGCGTGAATGTCGGATGGGGACAATCTTCCGAGCACTGCCTTTTGTTCGGGCGTGGCGGGGGCGTCGATGCGTTCGTAGACGGGATTCCCCAGGTCTCGAGTGAGTTCGCAATAAATCTCACCCGGATCTTTTCCCGCGCGCGCCGTAATTTCTGCCGAGAGCAGACAAGGAATAATGCCGTCCTTATCCGTCGTCCACACGTTACCGTCGCGCCGAAGAAAAGAAGAACCGGCGCTTTCCTCGCCTCCGAAACCCAACCGGCCGGCGAGCAAGCCTTCGACAAACCATTTGAAGCCCACCGGAACTTCGTAGAGCGATCGTTGCAGCCGCGTGCTGACACGATCGATCATGCTGCTGCTGACCACGGTCTTGCCAACGGCCACGTTCTCGCGCCAGCCCTTCCGACTAGAAAATAAGTAGTGCACGCAGACCGAAAGATAGTGGTTTGGGGGCAACAACCCACTTCCCTTCGTAACAATGCCGTGGCGGTCGTGGTCTGTATCGCTGGCAAACGCGATGTCGAATTTATCTTTTATCGCGATGAGCCTCTGCATGGCATAAGGCGAGGAAGGATCCATGCGAATCTTCCCATCCCAGTCCACCGTCATAAAGCGAAATGTTGGATCGACAGCTTGGTTCACGATCGTCAGGTCGAGACCGTACTGCTCGGCGATGCGCGGCCAATAGTCGATGCCCGCCCCTCCCAGCGGGTCGACTCCAAGCCTTATCCTGGCGTCGCGGATCGCGGTCATATCCACAACACTGTCGAGATCTTCTACATACGTGCTCAAAAAATCGTGCTTGTGGGTTGTGGAGGCGTGGATCGCTTTTTCGAAGAGAACTCTGCTAACACCCTCCAGCCCGCATCGCAAGAATTCATTAGCTTTCGTTTCAATCCATGAAGTTACGCTTGAATCGGCCGGTCCTCCATGTGGAGGATCGTATTTAAATCCACCGTCGTCAGGAGGATTGTGAGACGGCGTGATCACGATGCCGTCGGCCAGCCCTGACTCTCTACCTCGGTTGTAACGCAGAATTGAATGGGAGACGGCTGGGGTTGGAGTGTAAGCGGTGCCCTCGGAGAGCATTACCTCGACGTTATTCGCCGCAAGAACTTCCAAAGCACTTGCAAATGCCGGCTCGGATAGCGCGTGAGTATCCATGCCCAGGAAGAGAGGCCCGTTAATGTTCCGCAGTTTCCGGTAGTCGCAGATCGCTTGAGTAATCGCTAGGATGTGCCACTCGTTGAAGGCCACGTCTGTAGCGGATCCCCGATGGCCGGACGTACCGAAGACGACGCGCTGTCGCGGATCGTCGGGATCTGGACGCAGTTCGTAGTAGGCCGTGATGAGCTTCGGAACGTTCACCAGGATAGACGGATCAGCCGCCTTGCCGGCGGCGGAGCTAATTTTCACTTGACACCTTGTCGTTGTCCGTCGAAAGGACTGCACTCATCGAGGTTCGCTCCGGAAACCCGACTTGATCATGCCACAAAGATGCACCACTTCACAGTCCAGCGCCATTGGACCTTGGTATCAGATGTTCTCTTGAACGTCGGCTTAACTCTCACCGGATTGGTCTTTGGGCAATATGAGACGACCCATACCAAGGTCCAATTGTTTCCAATTCAGTCTTTTGGTCTGATCTCTCTAGCGCAATTCCCTGCGTCTTTAAATGACCACAGTGCGCCACACAGACCTTAACGACTGCGATTCGAGGCGCGATGGGCTCGTGTAAATTCTAAATGTACGACCAGGAGAAAAACGATGAATGACATGCCAAGACAGGACCAAAATTCGGTCGTTGCAGTTTTCAGCCAACATTCCGCGGCAGAAAATGCCATCAAGGGATTGAAAGCTGGCGGCTTTGACATCAAAAAGCTGGGCGTCGTCGGCCGTGACTATCAGACGGAAGAGGATGTCGTCGGTTTCTATAACACAGGCGATAGAATGAAATACTGGGGCAAATGGGGCGCATTTTGGGGCGGCCTTTGGGGTCTGCTCTTCGGTGCGGCGTTTTTATTCATTCCCGGCATCGGGCCAGTTGTGGCTGCGGGTTCCATCGTCTCCTGGATCGTAGCCGCCCTGGAGGGAGCAGTTGTAGTGGGAGGCCTCAGCGCCCTGGGTGCTGGACTCTTCAGCCTCGGCATCCCCAAAAACAGCGTTGTAAAATACGAGACGTCGATCAAGGCTGGCAAATTCATTCTCATTGCACATGGAACGGCCGCGGAAGTAGCGAAAGCCCGCGACCTATTGAAGACTTCGGGCGCGGAGCAAATCGACAGCTACGAGTCCCCGACCCAGGCGGCTCGCGTGGCGTGAGCCCGCTTGCCATTCAAAAAGTTGGTGCCTTTCACTCCCCAAATCCTCCACAGTGGCCTTACCTATAGAGGCCACTGTGGTTCCGACGACATTGAACGTAAACGTTACCCTTGATTTCCGAACAATCTAAGGCCAGCGCTTTGGGGTAATCAAGCCGATTGCCTCCGGGGCTTGGGTGCCGGCATTTTGAGGCTCGCTAAAATGTCAATAGCTGATTAGAGAACTAGAGTGCGGAGATCCAAAGCTCTCAAAACGTACGGATCCAACAGCGCCGTGGGGTTGGCACAGCAAGATAATTTAATATTGTTCCGGCCTACCAACGACGAGCCGGAGCGGCATCATCGACGTGGAGAATCTCTCCGCTCACATAAGCTGCCTGTGCCAGGTAAAGAACGGCATCGACAATATCCTTTACCGTCGCCTTTTTCATATTCGGCTGTAACGTCGAGTCATTGGGGGTATTCCGGTGCATCGCTGTATCCACAACGCCGGGGGCGACGGCATTAAAGCGAATGCCATCTTTTGCGTACTCGATTGCGAGATTCTGGGTTGCCGAATTTAAGCCCCCCTTCGTAATCATCGAAATCGAGCCATTTTCTCCGGCGATTGGCCGATCAGCAAGCGCCGCCGTGATGCTCACAACGCACCCCGATTGTTGTTTCAGCATCTCTTTTACAGCGCGCTGAGTCATGTAGAAGAATCCAAGCAGATTAGTGGAGATAAGGGCGTCGAAGTCCTGGATAGTGAATTCAGTGAAAGGCTTGTTGAGAAAGATGCCAGCGTTATTCACCAAAACATCGATAGTTCCGAAGTTATTGATTGCTGCCTCCACGGCGTCGATAGCAGTTTGCTGCTGGCTGATGTCGCCATCGAGCAGAACCAGGCTGCCTGACCAGGTCAGCTTTCGATTAGCTTTACGAGACGTCGCGACGACATTATAACCTTCCCCCAAAAAACCATCGATTAATCCCGCGCCAATCCCCCCCGACGCTCCGGTCACGATGGCCGTTTTTTTGCCTGACATGAATAACCTCTCGTTTCAAAGCCGCGGCGCCAACCCCTGCCGTACGGAACCGACGACTTGCACCGGCAACGCGATCCATTCCCGGTTCCCACGATCCCGATTGAAGCCGGTCGGCGCAACTAATCAAAACAGAATGCTTGGGAGATGAACAATTGGACGATAGTATCGTCGATACTTTGGTATCGGCTCTCCCGCGAATGAGCGCGCCCCACATTTCTTCATACTTACAGACCGTACCTCTCGGCACGTTGCGGATGCCGTCGAAAAGCTTTCACAATTCTTCCGAGCAGCCCGCCCTCGATTAAGGCCACGAATCACGATAACGAATGTATTGGACGAACGCCATCGGCCAACAGAAAGGTTATGGATCGGACACATGGGCACAGAGTCGTGCGTACTTGATTCGACGAGGCCCAATACCAAGGTATCGCCAATACCATCGTCCAATTGATTCGCCCGAGCACTTCGGGTGTAATTGCTCCGTTGTAGCTGGTTTGCTCGGAAGAGCAAGATTGCAAGCAACCTATCGGTGGCAAAACGATGAATATTATCGTAATGGTGAGCGAGCGCCGGACGGGCGCCCGTGGGGGTTCGTGGACGGCCGACAATGCGCTCCCCACTAGCCCAAATATTTAGAAAAGGATGGCAAAGACATGCCCGAAGCAACCTGGGAACCTCACGATAAACACGGACGCTTGACCGTGCAGAGCGACTTGCCCGACAGCGTCTACGCATTTCCGAAGCAGCGTAAAGAACCACTGACCGACGCGCAACATGTGCGTAACGCGGTAGTGCGGTTCGATCAAGTCATCGAGGTCTCCGATGCTGACCGTGCTTTGGCGTTCGCGAACATTGAGAAAGCTGCTAACTACTACGACGTCAACCTCGCGGAAACGTCATGGCACGATCTGGGCATTCATCCTCAAAAGAATTAAAGGTAGGCAGCCGTCAAAGTCTTTCTCTGACGCGCCACATTGGAACCAACCCATGTGACCGATCATGCTCTCGAACTTATATGCAAGCCGTGCCCGTGGAACGCAGGGTGAGGTGGAAGCTGGAGCGAACCGCCTGTAGATCCCACCTCACCCGATTTCGAGCGGAAGTATCCATGGAGATTTGTGCTGTTGGTGAATGTTATGTCCAAGGAAAAATCGATTCGATTCGGTTGGCGATGTGATAGTTGCGGCGAACTTGTGTCAGAATTGCAGGCAGGCTGGGTGGAATGGCTAGCGGCGGAAGACGCTAGAGGGAAACCGAAAGTAAGCGGTCTGCGGTTAGTGCACCGTCGCAACACGAGCCCAAGATGGGGAGAGCCATACGGCTGTCAGTACAATCCCCGTGACGAATTCCGGAAGAACCGTGGCATCGTAGAGGGACTGGCTCTTGACAGGTTCGCGGGTCCCGACGGCCTCATGTTACTGCTTTCGATGTTTGCTGTACGGGAACTCCCAGCACAGGAACTGATCGAACTCGCCAAGCGAGTGCAGATCCCGGGCTACGAAGCGGTACACGACCTGGTTCACGATGCCGTAAGCGAAGGAGTAATAGCGCCTTCTATCTCATCAGGCTTTTACTTGCAGTGCGAGATCTGGGATGTGCTGAAGTGGGCGAAATATCGAACTTCAGCGAAAATGACTCATCTCGAGCGCCAGGATCGGTGGGCCGTTTCTCACTAACGATTTTGCAATGCCTATCCGGGCGGCTTCCAGCCTTGGATTTTTGGGAGTCCATGGTGCGGTGACCAACTCTAGCTTCGCCCATCTGAAGTTTTGCTAGCGGCTATTTGCGCACCCTACAAGGAGACGAAATATGAAAGCAGTTGTTGTGCACCAATATGGCGGTCCTGAAGTACTCAAGTTCGAAGACTACCCGGACCCGGTTCCGGGTCCGGGCGAAGTGCTGGTGCGGGTCGCGGCCACGAGCGTGAATCCGATTGACTACAAGCGACGTGCTGGATTAACGCAAGATTTTTACCCCCTCAAGTTCCCCGGGCTTATTGGAGTCGATATGGCGGGTACTGTGGTCAAGACTGGGCCTGCAGTGGAGGACTTTTCTGTCGGCGACCGGGTGTTCGCGATGGCGGACAATACTTACGCCGAACTTTGTGTCGTGAAAGCCGCGGTTCTGGCGAAAGTTCCCAAGGGACTCGATTTGATCCAGGCGGCGGCGTTGCCGCTGGTAACCACGACTGGCAACCAGCTTCTCTCCGCGACCGGAATCCAACCGGGCCAGACGGTTCTCGTCGTAGGTGCCGGTGGAAATGTCGGCCGTTCGGCGGTGTTCACTGCGAAGGCACGCGGGGCGACTGTGATCGCGGGAGTTTTGAAGAGGCAGATCGTCGCCGTGCAGAGCGATGACGCGCAAAGCGGTGACGCCAAGACAATCGGCGCCGATCGGCTCGTCGCAACCGACGACGACACCTCAATCGCGAACCTCGCGCCGCTCGATGCAGTGGCGGATACGGTCGGCGGAAAAACCGCCGGGAAGCTGATCGCCAAGGTCAAGCCGGGAGGAGTCTATGCGTCGGTTGTCGGGGCGCCGCCCAACGCCGCGGAGTACCCCGCAGTAAAGGTGGTAAAGGTATTCTCGAAATTCGACAGGAAAACCCTCGAGTTCATGGCCGAGGCGGTGCGAGATGGCAAGCTGGTAATCCCGATTAGCCTGAAACTACCACTCAGCGAAGCGGCCGAGGCTCAAGCAGTTGCGGAAAAGGGTCGAATCGGGAAGATCTTGCTGGTCGCTTGACATTATTTTGCGAACACAGAACATGAAAGGAAATTCGAAATAAAATGAAAAAAGACCGCCGCGGAATCGACCCGGCATCGAAGCCAAGTGGTGAAGGGTGTGTCGAATGCCTGGCGTCACCAAAAGGTTGGTGGTTTCATCTCCGTCGGTGCGCGCAGTGTGGGCACATCGGTTGCTGCGACAGTTCTCCGAGCCAGCACGCGTCCAAGCATGCGGCGGCAACCGGGCACCCGATCATTGCCAGCTTCGAGCCGGGCGAGGATTGGTTCTACGATTACGAGAAGCAGGGGATGATCAAGGGTGTGGCGTTGCTTCCGCCGCATTCGCATCCCGAAAGTCAGCCCGCACCTGGACCCTCAGGAAGGGTGCCGGCCAACTGGGAATCGTTGCTGCACTAGCGTCCGGTTTCGCACCTGCGCCCATTCCAGAGTGCCCGGGCCTCCAGGGCTTTTCAGAAGTGTGCTGGAGCAACTCATCGACGCAGCCGTGCGAAAACCCCACAAACACTGTTGAAAAGATGGTGAGCGCGGTAGGAATCGAACCTACAACCTACTGATGGAAGCGACCAAGAGGTAGAACACTTAAACCGTTGTATTTACAGCGGGTCACCGTTGATCGATGTGGTCCCAGATGGTCACTTTTTGACGGGTCCTACCCAAAGTTGAACCCAAAAGCACAATTCTCAACGAGTGTAATCGCCTTCCATGAGAAGGCCGGTCGGAGTCAAGTCGATTCTGATCGGGCTTCGTTGAACAAGTTTCTTTCTTTTCCCGCCGAGTGGCCACTGTCGCCATGCTTCCATCCGCACTCTCGAGGAGCGAATCGTTTCGCTCGGTGCATGTTGGGCGTTCTCGTTTCAGCCGGTGCTGCCATCTGTTTGGCGCCCTGTGGTTCTGCTCTTGCAGAGTGGAACCCGGGCCAGGCGATTAACGCAGTCACCGGAACTCGGCTTTGGCTTTTGTCTTTTCTCTTCCTGGAGCGATTTTGACTTTGTTTTGACTTTTTGTTTTATGCGGCTGCCGCCACGGTCGTTCGGTTGCTGTTGTGTAGCGGTGCGTATACTTCGCCGCTTACCCACAAGTGATGCAGCAACACCGCCAGCTTTCTGGCGGTCGCAACGATGGCTCGCTTCTTGCCGCTCCTTCCTCCCCGCTCCGCCAGTTTCAAACCCCAGCGCCGCAGATCACAGTCCACACCAAATGGTCCCAAGATGTGTTGCGCCCCCTGCACCAGCAGCGTGCGCAGATACGGATCGCCTTCTTTGCTGATGTGCAGTTGCGGCTCGCTCTGTCCCGAGTTCCTGCGTCCCGGCTGCAACCCCAGATAGCAGCCCACATCGCGACTCTTTTCAAAACGATGCGGATCTTCCAGCGTCAGCAAAAACGTCAACGCGATCAACGTGCCCACACCCTTGATCTGCTTCAGCAACGCCACTTGCGGGTAACTCTCTTGCGCCAGCTTTTCGATGCGCTCGTTATATTCGCGTATCTGCTCACTGACGGATTCGATGCACGCCAGCAGCGGCTCCAGAGCACCTTGCAGCTCCGGGCTCAGACCTTCCGCTTTTTCCGGGTTCATATTCCGCACGTTGCATCCGTGCAACCGCTCGCCGGAACTCTTGGCCAGTCCACGAGCCGTGTTCACAAGCGCCGTCCGTGATCGCACCAGTCCAGCTCGCGCCCGGATCAACGTCAAATCCGCTTGTGCCTTCGCGCTGCGATGCTTCACCGGATACAGCAACTCCGGATCGATCCGGGCCAACCGCGCCAGCGTCTGCGCATCCAGACGATCGTCTTTCTTGCGGCTCTCCCCGATCAAGCGCACCTTGCGCGCATTCGCCACGATCACTTCATGCCCCAGTTCGCTGAGCAAGCGACTGATCCAGGGCGAATGCGTCCCGATTTCCAGCCCGATCCGACTACGCGGCATGGCGCCGAAGACTTCCTGTAACGCTTTCGCATTGGTGCGGACGCGCTGCTCCAGTCGTATCTGGCCGGATTCATCCACCACGCAGTACCAGCTGTTACGATCTCCCAAATCCAATCCAACGGTTAACTTCTGCTGCGAGATTTTCTTGCTCGGCTTTGCCGCTACAGTGCTAACCTTCTTCATTGCCGGTCTCCTTTTTATCTGTGCCTTGCGCACGTCGATAACTTGGGAGCGTACACCGCATCCCGCCCGGAGACCGGCCTTCTCATCCCATCTGTTTTCGACAGTCAGGAGTCCTTAATGCTTCAATTAAGCGATAATCGCACCCATGCGTCGAAAGCGATTGAAGGTGATCGTTTGCCGCGATTGCTCTAATCGTATCTAGCATCTGGTTGGCCAAACATGTGCGAGAACGGCATAAAGCGGCGGAACAGGAAGCCAGCTACCAGACCATCCTAGCTAGATACATGGGCGAATTGAAAGCCGGAGCGAGTCGTGAGCAGGTCGAGTGACATCTTCAGGCCGATGGAAGACGATTTACGCGGATGTGTTGTGTCGCGAATTTCAGAGGTCAATACGTGAACCATCAGGGGGCGGGGTACGACGATCTTGTCAAAATCGGTCAGGAGAGCGCCCCATGGTTCTGCGCCGAGAACAACGTGTACGTTGCCTTCGAGTTTAATCCCAAGTCACAGGGCGAACTATCAGACACGAACGGTTCGGACATCCTAAAGAGAGTGACGGTTTTTCACCAACTCGAAGGATGCCTGTAATGAGTGGCGATAAATCGCCATATCGTTCTTTGTCCCTCGGTCAAAACGTGTAATGGCCTGGTAACGGAAATCATCGAAATAGGTTCGATTTTCCCCAAGCTTTCCGCGACGGGCGCTTAGGGATGTTCATCTGAGCCGAGGAATCGGAAGGAGTCTAAGATGCGCTTCGCCGCTACTGGCAAAGGGAATGCACTGAGCCAACCCGTCGAAAATGCGTAAAGGCGACCATCCACGCAATAGTAGCGATCTAGGGACGTGTAACGGGCGTTTACCTTTCGCAGGTACTCAAATCCCGGATGGCCGTCAGTCGAAAGGTCTTTAACAGAAGCAGCGTCGGTGTCCCGGTCCTTGCCCCGGAGAATGCCGTCTCTCAGCGCTCTCACAAAAATACTGTAGTCTCGCGGTCGCCGCGTAACGCGCAACACCATCTTGCAGTCTTCTAGTCCCGGTAGCTCTACGGTATACGCGGTTGCATCAGGAAAGGCCACGGCAGTGTGGGGCTCCGGTGCATGCGGGAGTGTGATGGCGAACCCATCCGCAGGGAACGCATATTCCTTCCATGGCCTCTCGTTCCCGTTTCCAAAACCCAAGGCTGAGATTGAGAGTACAACGCCAAGGCCAAAAGCTAAACGAGCACATTTCATCGGCTGCTACCGCATCATCACGAGCGACCATTCACCCTTGTTGCCCTTTTTCCATTCCAGCGCGAGGCGGGTAAGGTCGTACCCGAGATTAAAGCCGACGACCATGGCCGCATTTTTCTTAAGAGCAAGCCAGAATACTTTCTTCATGAACTGGGTGCGCGTGTAGAGAGGAAAACGGGGTGGGAATGTCCGCACGTCCGATACAGCCGTCTCCATGTAGGTCTTAAGAACCTTAAGTTCCCGTGCGGGGAGACCATCGGCGTAGAAAATGCCTTCCTCGATGACCTCGTATTCCTCTCCAATGAGCCTGCAACGCCGCCAGACGCCGCACGTAAGGGTCTGGCCTACCCCTGTTCGACTTTCGGTGCCTATTGCAATAACCTCAGGCCAACTTGGGTCATCGCGGCCTTCGGGGTCTATCCGCTTTGCCTCTCCGACATGTTCTAACGCTCAATTTCGAGCACTCATTTGAAAACGCGCATGCCCCGCGTGGGGTTGAATGCCCAAGCGTCACATGTTGTGATCGGCGGGCCATGGCCCACGCGCGCGAGCCTGATCTTACGCCGGTCGAGGCCGATTCCATCCTCGATTTCAAGATGGCCCGACTGCATGCACACTTTGATCCCGAAACCGGCAAGCGTGAGAACACCAGTTTTGCCAATATGGGATTTGCCGTCTTTAGAGAACTGAGATAGGTTGGGCGAAGCTGCCATCGGGACTCACCCCCCATTGGTGTTTAGGGCTTGGCGGCTGCTGATGACAGTCTTCAGGTCCGATTTAAATCATTATAAATCAATAACATGGCTACATTTCAACACCTTGGTACAAGGGGCCGTACCCCTTAGTCAAATGCACTTCAGCGGCGCTAGTGTCTCAGTTTGAATTAGACGGGGTGTTAAAAGGATCTGGGTCCATGCCGCGTCCGCGCGGACTTAACTTCCCATCTCGGTACTCGCGAGGCCCAAATTTCAAAAACTGAGCAATAGTGCACACATGATATGTACGGTACCGCACTATTCTTTTGGTGCAGGCGACTCGCTGCGTCCCCGCGGTAGCGAGAAAGGACTTGAAATTAGAAAACCCTCCGTAATTCTTCATTTTTGTTGCGACCCTACGATCCTTACCGATCACGGGAGTTTCCTGAGCAATCTGGGATATCGTGTTCTTAATTCGACCAATGGATTCGAAACAATCCAGTTGTCCGCATCGGGAGAGATAGATGCCGCCGTGCTGGAACTAGACCGCAATGACTCTGATGTCTTGTTAATCGCACAGGAGATCGAACGTGTTCGAGCATCGATTCCCATTATCGTGGTGGTGCCTGCGACGCAAACTCTGGACGGCTTTCGCGACTTGGTGGACGCGGTGGTACCGAAGGAAGTTGACTCTGGAATCTTGGCGAGATCGCTGGAAGATCTCCTACCGGGAGAAGAACCAGCAGATCGAGTTATCGCTCCCGAGTATTGATGCAAGTGCTGAATCAAGAATTCTGTGGTTGGCTTTGTCATTTCTCCCGGTTTTCCACAGGCCTAATGTTCATTCGTCACAGACACTAAAACTCGCTGCCGATATCACAAAACAGCATCTGCGGCGTTCCTCGTTGCTCGCTGATCGCTTGCAGCCTCGGCTTTCGAAAAATTCCGAAGTCGTGCTACGCTGCTTCGTCTACTGGAAAGTGGATCCCTTAGGGTGGCCCGCGTTTCTAGCTTCGGACTTGCTCCTTAGGAGCCAGGGGTAAGTAGGTGATCCTCAGCCGGGTCGACCCGAAGGGTACGAGCGTTACGGTTTCAATTTCCTCCGCGAGTTTCATCGGAAGCAGAGGAAGCGCGGGTGTCCTGGGAAAGTTAGGCTCACCCGCCATGCCCCAATTTGAGATACGCCGTGCTTTGATCTCAAGACCGATCGGCGGATGCGAATCCCAAGGTTTGCTGTCCGCGGAGCCGGGTAGCTTTTTAAGCGTCAGGTACTGATCGGGTTGGCTGGGATCGAGTATATAGGCGTAGTTCCAAACCGCATCGGCCTTGGGAAAGAGTCGGTAGGCCTGGATGTCTTTGGCAGGCGCGTGCGCAGGGGGAGAAAAAGGACGGAAGTCAGTTTCGACGGGCAGACTAAAGACGAGTGGACCGCGCTCAACAATGGCAACCCGGGCGCGCAAACCGAACTCCGATCGCCTCCGCTCAGTCACGACTATCGGATTCACGAATGTCAGAGTGACTTTGTCGCCATTGTTCCAAGTTCTCTCTAGAGAGGCGAAAGTTCCGGTTGCTGCCGGCGCCGTGGACCTCTCCCCATTGACCTTACACTCGGCGGATTGGCTCCAGCCAGGAATGCGAAATTGAATTGGGAACGAAGTCGGCCGCTCCGTGTACACCGTCATCCTGATTTCATCCTCGAAAGGATAAGTGGTATCCAGGGTGAGCGTTACCTTCCCGGCATCGGGAAGGTTCGTGGTCGCCTCGCAAGGTCCGTAGTAGGTGACGACGAGGCCCCTCGTCGAACGTTGAACCATGGCTTCGATGTAAAAGGGGATGCCACGCGGGCCATTCGAATTGCAGCACAGCGGCTCGTGGGCTGAGGAGTAGTACTGCCGTGATGCCCACCAATCTTCATCTCCGTCGTTATCGTGCGGCTGGCTCCACTCAGTGGCGACAAGCTGGTTGGGAGAGTGCATGTAGCCAAGCGCCATTCCGTCGGGATGCTTGGGAGCTGGATATCCATTAAACATGGCGCGTTCTACGGCGTCAGCATACTTCACAAGGCCGGTGATCCGCGCCAGGTCCCGTGAGGTGATCATCCAGTCGACAGCTCCACAGTGTTCGCCATTCTCGCGCGAGCCGGTGCGGAAGATGCTTTCGTTTCCGTGCGGCGAGCCATCCACGGAAAGGTAGGGGAGCATCATTTCCCAGCCCGCCTCGCTGGCCTTCAGCAACTCGGGATCGCCAACATATTCATACACAGCAGCCGGCAACCCTACGTGCTCTGAAGCGACAACGTTGTGCTCGTAAACAACATGATTACCGCCGGAAAGAAAAGGCTTGGTCATTCCGTAGCGAGCGAGAATCTCCTTGCCGAAATCGCGATACCAGATATTCCCTGTCGTCGCGTACATCCTGCCCATGGTTCGCACGATGATGGTTCCATGGCTCGAGAAGATGTTGGGCTTCAGCAGCTTGTCTGGGCCGTACCAAGCCTGCATGATCCGATTCGAGGCTCGTTCACATGCCTCGAGTACCGCAGGCTCGCGGTTCGACTCGTAAGAGAAGAGCAATGCATCGATCAGGAGTGATTGGTGAAAGATCTCCAGGCCGTTCTGCCACCGGGCTGACGGCTGAAATGCACCTATGTATCCGTCTGGATCTTGTGAAGCAACGAGCTTGTTCACCCAGATCTGCGCCTCGGATCGGAGGTCAGCGCCCGCGTTGCAGCCGGCGTAGTGGACAAGTCCATCGCCAAAGTAGGCTCCATAGTCGGGAGCATCGACCCATTCGTCATTGGCTGTGAAGCCAAGCTGCGGTTTCGATGTGCGATTGAAGTATCGTCCCCACACTCCAGGCAGCCGATCCTTCGTCTGCTTTAGCACCCAACCGTTGCCGTTGATCCGGCAGTAGTCTTCGAGCCACCCTTTTGGAAGGATGCTGCCCGCTGGCAGGCTGACGAATTTTCTATAGAGCGTCGGCGCGCTCTCGCTTTGCAAGCTTTGCGCACTCGCCTCTGCCCGCATCGTTCCCCACATGGCTGTGAGGGTAGTGGCCCACACAAAATCACGCCGGTTCATCATGATCCATGGTCTCCATATCGAACACTCCGTTAGCCCAGTGCAAGGAGCGCTGATACTTTCACAGCTATCATCGCCACCACATAAGTCACAGCAATAATCGCACTTGCCACCTCTGTTTGGGGATATTCAACGTGAAATCCGTTGAGCAGATTTAGTGAAACGTTTTGCTCCCAGATGATAAAGCGTATTGGAGAGAATCTCATTGGTAGCCGATGGCATCGATTTCTCTCTTGATGGCAAGGCGGTCGAGAGCGGCAAGGGGAAGATTGAGAAACAAACTGATGCGCCGGTCAAGCATGAAGAAGGCATCACGGAATGCCCTGCGAATCTGCTCTTCGGACCCCGTCACGGCTGCAGGGTCCGGGACTCCCCAATGAGCGGTCATGGGTTGTCCCGGCCATATGGGGCAGACTTCTTTGGCAGCGTTGTCACAGACGGTAAAAACGAAATCAAGCTTCGGGGCGCCGGGTTTCGCGAACTCTCCCCAACTTTTGCTTCTTATTCCGGTGGTCGGGATGTGCGCCGCTTCGAGTTGCTTCAATGCTTCGGGTCGAACAGTTCCCGAGGGATGACTGCCCGCGCTGTAAGCAGTAAATCTTCCATTACCCTTGTGGTTCATAATGCCCTCCGCCATGATTGAGCGAGCGGAGTTACCCGTGCACAGGAAGAGGATATTGTAATGAGAGGTCATCATGCGAAATATCACTTGCAGCAGGACGGAGCACAGCACGACTCAGGTTTGACGGCTCGAACAAACGCACTCATGAACTTGCCATCGACTTCGGAAGCAATCGACTCTACATCGATGTTCTGTCCCGAGAGAAATTCACGGGCATCTTCAATGTGATAAATTCTCGTCGGTTCAATGGCAACCTGGTCGAAGCCAGCCGCGATCAACTTGCTCCGGTAAAGATTCTCTTCTAATGCTCCAGCGACACAGCCGACCCACAGAAGGACGCTCTTACGAATCTCGGGCAGCATTTCTCCACGCGTAACGACATCGGAAACCGCGAAGCGGCCACCGGGTTTGAGAACCCTGAATGCTTCACGAAGGACTGCATCCTTGTCGGCAGAAAGGTTAATGACGCAGTTGGAGATAACGACATCGACAGAATTGTCGGGCAATGGGATATGTTCAATCTCGCCTTTGAGGAATTCGACGTTTTCCACCCCGGCTTTGCGCTTGTTCTCATTGGCTAGCGCCAGCATCTCGTCGGTCATGTCCAAACCGTAAGCCTTTCCGGCCACGCCGACCCGTCTCGCAGAAAGGAGAACGTCAATCCCGCCACCGGAACCGAGATCGAGGACTACGTCACCCGGATTCAATGTAGCGAGAGCGGTCGGATTTCCGCATCCCAAAGATGCCAACAATGCCTTTTCGGGCACCTGATTTGCCTGCGCCGCCTCATAGAGCCCGGAGGTGATCGGGTCCACATTTCCGAAGTCGTTGGCGGCACTCGCTCCACAACACGAACTGCCGCCCGATGTCACTCGAAGGGCGGCGTGGCCGTACTTTTCTTTGACAATCTCTTTGATATCTCGGCTCATACATTCCTCTTATTTGCAGACAGTAATGATCGCCTCAGGTTTCAACGCCTTGTTCCGCGTGCAGCACTCTGCGTACAAGAAGCGGAGGACTTCCTGAAGCGCGTCGGTGTTTGCGGTGTATCGAAGAAAAGTACTCTCTCTGGTGACGCGTACCAGGTCTTCAGCCTTCAATTTGTCGAGATGGTGCGAGAGCGTCGAGTTCGGAATGTCCAATTCCTCTTGAATCTCGCCTACGACAAGGCCATCAGGGTGCGCCGATAAAAGGACTTGCATAATCCGCAGACGTGCCTCGGTGCCCATAGCCGAAAACATGTCTGCATACTTTGCTACTTTCGGAGAGGCTTTGGAAGAAAGACACGTCATGTTTCGATAATTGCAGAAATATGGTAATATGTCAAAAGTAGCTCTTTGTGATTTATTGGACTGATTGCGCAGCGCTGAGGGGCTGCTCCGCCCTGGTAATTGGGCAGGCAGTGAGAGAAGCCGAGATCCTTCGGCTGCGTATGGATTCCGCTGAACCCTCGGTTTCGCTCGGGGTTTCGGCTGCGCGCTCCCGCTGCGCCCACGCCCGGAAAGTACCTTAACTCCGCCCTGGAAGAGAATGTGGTGAGGAACGATTGCCGCAGCGCTGAAGCGCTGCTCCACCCAGGACCGAACGATCCACCAAAAATAAGAGTCCCGAGGTGGTGTTTGGATCATTCATCTCGGCCAGTAGCTCGCTTTAGACCCTCGCCGACCTGCTATCGTCGCTTCCTTGCGGGTTGCGACGCGCGATCATGGCTCGGGCTCCGGGCTTACCGCCAACCGGACAAATCAACCAAACCCCTCGGGACTCTATCCTGCCTTCAGCTAATCTTCCTGTTCGCCTCGACCAGCGCTTTGCTATAGACCCTTGCTGACCCTCTCCGCAAATCTTGCGATCCGCAGTGTGATCTGGCTTGAGCCCCGGACGCCGCGCCAACCGGAAAAACTTCAGAAGCAGCCAAAGAACGAGGTCGTTTGTACTCTTTTTAGTTTTAGAGTCAATCAAAAATGCGCGGCCGTATGTGTTTGTGCCGCAAGGCAGTGCAGACCGTCCACAGCGGGGTGACCGGAGATGGTGCAGGAGGGGCAGGCGCCTGCCGGAAGCCGCGGATTCTCTTGGATTTTTTCCGACGGCGGAATTCTGCCTGGAATTCCGCTACTGGCCTGAGTTGTGGAAATCCTGCGAATGCCGGGCGGAGAGCCTAGTTTCGGTCGGGAAAGAATTCCTCAAATGCCTTTGCATTAGACATTTGTGAGATGCCCCACCCTTGCGCAAAAAGCGCGCAAGGATGGGCAGCCCGGTTTTTTAGACACCCTCACGTTACACATTTCCGGCACCCCGGCTATAATCCTTGCGCGGGAAATCCCGTGGTTCGCTCCCTGAGGAGGGTTTCATGTCGCAGGCGATTCCGGAGAAGTATCGTGATCTTTTCACTAAGCGTGCATTTGCCAGCCTGGCCACGCTCATGCCCGATGGCCGTCCGCAGGTGACGCCGGTGTGGGTGGACCTGGAAGGCAGTCAAGTGGTGTTTAACTCGGCCAAAGGGCGGCAGAAGGATCGCAATGTGCGGCGCGATCCGCGGGTCGCGTTGGCAATCGTCGATCCCGAGAATCCCTATCGCTATCTGGAAATTCGCGGCAAGGTGGTGGAGATCACCGAGGACGGCGCGGACGCCTATATCGACAAGCTTGCCAAGAAGTATCTGGGAGTGGATAAGTATCCCTACGGCCAGCCCGGCGAGGTGAGGGTACTCTACAAGATTCAGCCGGAACACATGACGATGATGGGGTAGGTACCCGTTCCCCGTTACCAAGTAAACGTCCACAGCTGGAGGTACATCCGCTCTCTATGGCCGCTGACCAAGCTTATTATTTTTGACTGCAGCGGCTAGCGGGGCCAGCGCAGGCGTGGCCACGCCGACTGCCTCGGTAAGGCTGGAACTGAAGATATTATTGGTAACCCAAACGTTGCCAGCACCGTCCACGGCGATTCCACCGCCAATATTCAACCCGCCTCCTCTGTAGCCGCCCGGTGGTGAAAGGGGAGCGCCACAGCATCGAAGAATTTGCTCAGCGTACCCAGGTTATTGACTACCCAGACGTTATCCGATCCGTCGATCGCGATGCCCCTCGGAATAGCCAACCCACCGCCAACGTAACCGGAGGTAGGGGAAATCGCCACCCCGTCATTTGAGAACTCGCTTAAACTGCTGAATCCCTCATTGGCAGTCCACACGTTGCCCAAGTTATCGATCGCGATGACGAATGAACCGCCGGAGGCGGCGCGAGAGTGGGTGCGCAGCAGAGCGTGCGTAGTCTGGCCCGGCATCCCTAGCAATGTCCTCTGGCTCCTGAGGGTGCTTTGTTCGATGGGCCGATACGGGAGTTACTTTTCGGTGCGGGCAATCGGGAAACATATCGTCTCTTGTTGGTTGGTGGCCGATCAGTCGGTTTATGTGCTACACGTGCGGCATGGATCCCGGCTTCCGCTATCTCTTGGGGATGAATAGCAGTCCGTGGCAGAAGTGATTCGCTCACTCGGTAACGGGCAGCAGCAAAATTGTGACTGGCAGCGGGTACTCGGGCGTCTGTAGGGTCGGGAAGGCGACACTTTCTTCGGGTTGTGCCAGCACTGCCATCCAGAGGCGCAAACCAGCCAGCACCGCCTCCGCCGAATAACCCTGCCAGCCGCGCGGCGTGCCTTTTCCCAGCCACTGCCGCATCACCAGCGACAGATTGAATCCACCCAAGTGAATCAGCACGCGCTTAGAAACATTTTCTCGTCCCCGCAAGTACACTCGCCGCAGACCTCCGGTTTGGTAGGCGTGGGCGAAGCTGCGTTCCAGCAACTCTCCTCGACGGCGTAGCAACTGTTTCCCGTGCTCGCCCTGAATGCGCCGCCGGTTGCCATACACTGCCTGCTGCGCTTCCGGCTTATTCTCCCAACGACGCCGTCCACGATTCGGCTCCGAGATGTAGCTTCGAACTTCCGCTTCCGCCAGCGCCGTCAGCGTATGGTTGCTGTGATATCCCTTGTCAGTGACCGCTTCGCTCGGACCGTCCGACTGCACTCGTTCCCCGACCTCTTCGTGGTTCGTGGTGCAGGCCACTTCGGCGATGGGTTCGCCCGCCTGCGGCAAGGTCTCCAGAATCGTCTCCGTGTCGCCGGCCGCGCCGCCGCTCACCGTCACGGCCACCACCGCTCCGGTTTCCAGATCCACCGCATGCTCGGCTTTGTAGGCCAGATGCGTGCGCCCGTCTTTCATTTGCGTGATCTCGGCCTCCGGGTCATGCGGATTCACCCAATCGTCGTTCGATCCCTTCTTCGCCCGCTTGCGATCCAGCTTCGCCAACTGCTCCCGCGTCGGGGTCGCGATCCCCGACTCCTGCACCAGCCGCCGCAGAAACTCCTCGTAGCCCTCGCCCGTATCCCGCCGCACAATCGAGCGCATGGCCGCGTTGGCTTCCAGGGTCGTGGCATCGATGCCCACCGTCTTGCCCTTCAGCAGCCCTTTCTCCGCCAGCAGTTCCAGCACCCAGCGGAACACCGCTTGATGCGTAGCGATGTCGATCAATCTTCGCGTCCGCGAAATCGTCGAATGATCCGGCGGCGCTTCGCTCAGCGGCAGTTCCAGAAAGTGCCGCAGCCCCAGCGAGTCCGCCGCCCGCCACGCGATCCCACGCTCTCCCTCGATGCCTTCGAAATATCCGATCAGTAGCAGGCGAAAATACCGCCCCGGCGTCAACGACGGTCGCCCCATCTCCTCGGCATAGAAGCGCTCACACTGGCCTTCCACGAACCCGTCGAACCCGTGCTCCTCCAACAACTGATTCAGCCGCTCATAAAACGGATGACCCACCGTCCGCGGCAACTCACTGTGCGCCACCCAAAACTCTTCCTGCTGCCGCCCCTGCTTCGCTCGTCGTCCCATCGCCATCCCCGCAGTGTATCCACTCCTGCGGTGGATCACTCCACCTTTGTTGGGATCACGAATCCAGACTTTCACCACGGACTGCTAGGGGTGAGCGCACTCGCACAATATCTGTCATCGCTACAGCGGGATATTCCCGTGCTTTTTTGGCGGGTTTTTGTCGCGCTTGGTTTCGAGCATCTCCAGGGATTGAATTAATTTCTTGCGGGTTTCGCGCGGCTGGATGACGGCGTCCACAAAGCCGCGCTCGGCGGCAATGTACGGATTGGCAAAGCGCTCACGGAACTCTTCGATTTTTTTCTGGCGGGCGAGTTCGCGGTTCGCGGCGCGGTCCAGTTCCCTCTTATAAACGATGTCCACCGCGCCTTCGGGACCCATGACGGCAATCTCGGCGGTCGGCCACGCGTAATTCACGTCGGTGCGAATGTGCTTCGAGGCCATCACGCAATAGGCGCCGCCATAGGCTTTGCGGGTGATGACGGTCACCTTCGGGACCGTGGCCTCGGCAAAGGCGAAGAGCAGCTGGGCGCCGTGCTTGATGATGCCGCCGTACTCCTGATTGGTCCCGGGCAGGAAGCCGGGAACATCTTCAAACGTAACCAGCGGAATATTGAAGCAGTCGCAGAAGCGCACAAAGCGCGCCGCCTTGATGGAAGCATTGATATCAAGTGTGCCGGCGAGCACGGCGGGTTGATTGGCGACCATGCCGACCGGCCCGCCATTGAGGCGCGCGAAACCGATCACGATATTCCGCGCGAAGCGCTCCTGCACTTCGAAGAAGTAACCATCATCGACCACGCTGTGAATGACATCCTTGATGTCGTAGGGCTGATTGGATTGGGGGGGCACGATGGTATCCAGCTTGTCGTCGGCGCGGTCCATGGGATCGGTGCAGGGCTTGCGTGGCGGATCGTCGAGATTGTTTGAAGGAATAAAGCTCAACAACTCGCGCACCATGGCGAGGCACTCGGCATCGTCATGCGCCTGAAAGTGCGCGACACCGGAAACTTCGTTATGGGTATGCGCGCCGCCGAGTTCATCTTTGGTCACTTCTTCGTGAGTGACCGTCTTGATGACGTCGGGGCCGGTGATGAACATGTACGAGGTCTTATCCACCATGAAGATGAAGTCGGTGATGGCGGGAGAGTAGACCGCGCCGCCGGCGCAGGGCCCCATGATGGCGGAAATCTGCGGGATGACTCCGCTGTAAAGCGTATTGCGCAGAAAAATGTCGGCGTAGCCTGCCAGTGAGACCACGCCCTCCTGAATGCGGGCTCCTCCGGAGTCATTCAGGCCGATAAGCGGGGCGCCGGTCTTGCCGGCGAGGTCCATTATCTTTACGATTTTCGCGGCATTGGTCTCGGAGAGCGACCCGCCGAAGACCGTGAAATCCTGGGCAAAGACGAACACCAGGCGGCCTTCGATACGGCCATAGCCGGTGATAAAGCCGTCACCATAGTATTTCTGCTCGGCCATTCCAAAATCGTTGGAGCGATGAGTGACCAGCTTATCGGTTTCTTCGAAGGTTCCCTCGTCGAGCAAAAACTCAATGCGCTCGCGGGCCGACATCTTGCCTTCCTGATGCTGGCGTTCGCGGCGCTGCGCTCCGCCGCCCGCTTCAGCAAGTTGATTACGCTTTGAAAGTTCGGCGAGCTTGGGCTGCGGGTCCATGGCAGGAGGAATTATAGGCGAGCAATGAATTTCCTGCGTCTGCGCAGATGAAGCGATCTCGCCTGGACAGCCGAGGGCGGCTTTCCCTACATGGGCCGTCCAATACGGGACAGCCGCTTCGGCTTCGCTCAGGGCAGCATTCCCACCCTAGATTTCGCAAAGAGCGCGAAATTTAGCATGGGGCATCCAGCAGATGCCTCTAGGTGTGCGGTTTATTCCAAACCGGAGCCGAGCGGAGAGTAGCGATATTTCCGGCCATCCCAAAATGTGGCGGAGGTTTCGTTATCCGCGCCGCTCTCTTCCGCGTAGATGGCCATGATCGTGGTTTTCTTCTTGATGGCAAGTTTTCGCAAGGTAACTTGCTTGAAGGGCAGATTGATAATCACAAACTTCGCCTTCGGCTTATCGGCGTGCCAGGCATCGGCGCCTTCGCCGTGGATGACCAGCAGAACCAGGCCGCGGGTCTTGGGATCCTCGGAGGCGAATTGCGAGGTGACGCGGGCGTCACCGTAACCAAAGTAGGAGTTGTAGGGATCGATGATAACGAAGTTGTCGTCGGCCTGATCCATGACCGGGTTGGAGCAGTGCGCCGCGATGACCATATCGTCGACACCGTCGCCATCGAGATCGCCAATCAGCGGCTGCGCGCCGGGAGTCAAGTTGCAGGTGGATCCAAATTGTTTTTGCAGGAATTGATCGTTCAAAACAAATTTCGAGTTGGCTTGCTGCGCGAAGGTAGGCAGGGCGAACGCGAAAAACAGGAAGGGGAGTAACCGCTTTAAGCACCGCATGCGATTACTCTAGTCCGGATTACGCAGGACGGCTAGAGACCCGGAGGTAACGTTAGTCACTGGCCATGCAGCAATGAACCAGCAAGCACAATGGGGGCAAAGGATCGCTTAGCCGGCGAAGTGTTCCCATCCTTGTGGCTTGAGGGGCGTAACAGCCTGCCTATTCGCTAGTGAAATGCGGCGGCCTCGCGTAATGCGTCCCACGAGGGTTAGAGGTACGCCGGCAATCTTGCTGGGAATTTGCAGGCGTGGGGGAGCAGTAAATAGCAATTCATAATCCTCGCCGCCGTGAAGCGCGGATTTCAACTCCACCTGGCGGGCCGGTCGTCCGATGGTTGCGAGCGGGATCGCTTGAGCATCAATCTCCGCGCCCACGCCGCTTTCGTCGCAGATATGGCCGAGATCCGTGGAAAGGCCATCGCTGAGATCAATCATGGCGGTAACCAAATCTTTTTCGCGGAGGGTACGGCCAACGGCAAGACGCGGTTCGGGAAAGAAGTGGCGAGTGAAATCCCGGGGATTGAGCTTGCGCTTCGGGTTAGCGATCATGCGGCCAAGGGTTGCGGCGGAGCCGCCCAGTTCGCCGCTGACGTAAATGAGATCGCCGGGGCGAGCACCGGAGCGAAGGATGGCTTTGCCTTTCGGGGCTGATCCCAACACGACGACATCGGCCAGAATTCCGGCAGGGGATTCGGCCGTGTCTCCCCCTGCGAGAGGAACTGCGAATTTTTTTGCGAGCGAGAGAAGCCCGCGCGTGAAGTCATCCACCCATTTCTGGGGAGTTTCCCGGGGCAGGGCCAGCGAGAGAAATGCGGCGACTGGCTCACCGCCCATGGCCGCGATGTCGCTGAGGCCGCGCGCCAGGCAACGGTGGCCAATGGATTCCGGCGGATGCCATTCACGGCGAAAATGAATTCCTTCCAGGCTGAAGTCGGTGGTTATGAGAGCTTCATGGCGCGGCGGGATGCGCAGCACGGCGCAGTCATCGCCTATACCAACGCGAATGGAGGGCGATTTCAGAACTCCGCTCCGAATGCGGTTGATTAGCGCTTTTTCAGCGAGAGGCAAGGTGGATTCAATATAACAAGGGCGACCAATGATCGGCGGAACAACAGATTCCTCACGCTGAAGCGGGTTGCAAATGACAAGCGCTTATAAACTTGTCAAGGAGGATTTAGCGCTTGGCGATGACGGCCGGCTGGATTTCTTCTACATCCACCCAACTGGTGGGGTAGTTGCCGGTGTAACAGGCGGCGCAATAGGTGGTCTTTTCGCCATCGCCGCAGGCGTGCTTAAGGCCATCGAGAGAAAGATAAGAGAGCGAGTCGGCGCCAATGAATTCGCGAATCTCTTCGACAGATTTATTGGCGGCGATGAGTTCTTTTTTCGACGGCGTGTCCACGCCATAAAAACAAGGCGACACGGTCGGTGGACAGGAGATGCGCATGTGAACTTCTTTGGCGCCGGCTCCGCGAATCATTCGGACAATTTTACGGCTGGTAGTGCCGCGAACAATGGAGTCGTCAATCAATACCACACGCTTGCCCTCAAGCAACGAACGCACCGGATTCAACTTGAGCTTCACGCCGAAGTCACGCACTGTCTGGCGCGGCTCAATGAAGGTGCGGCCTACGTAGTGATTACGAATCAAACCGAAACGAAGCGGGATTCCGCTTTCGGCGGCATAACCAATGGCCGCCGTCACTCCGGAATCTGGCACCGGAACGACCACGTCAGCATCGACCGGCGCTTCGCGGGCCAACTGCCGTCCCAGGCCTTCGCGGCTCTCCTGCACCGAACGGCCGAAGACCATGCTGTCGGGACGGGAAAAATAAACATGCTCGAAGATGCAGCTGGATTGCGCTCCGGCGGGAGCGTAGAAGTGCGAGGAAACTCCTTCGGGTCCGACGATAACCAGCTCACCGGGTTTGACGTCCCGTTCGAAATCCGCGCCGATCAGATCGAAGGCGCAGGTCTCGGAGGCAAAGACGATGGTGTCTCTCTTTTCGCCGGGCTGGGCCTGGATGCGCCCCATGGCCAGCGGCCGGAAGCCGCGCGGGTCGCGGGCGGCAAAGATGCGGTCGGCGCTCATGAGAACCAGTGAGAAGGCGCCCTCTACGCGGCGAAGCGCGTCGGAGATGGCTTCCGGTAGAGTTTGTTCCCTGGAGAGCGCAATTAAGTGAACGATCACTTCGGTGTCACTATTGGTCTGGAAAATTGAACCCTGGCGTTCGAGGCGGCTGCGAATTTCCTGTGCATTAACCAGGTTGCCATTGTGCGCCAGCGCGGTTAGACCCTTATTGGATTGGACCATGATGGGCTGGGCATTGAGCAGCGAAGAGTCACCCGCGGTCGAATAGCGGGTGTGTCCAATGGCCAGCGTGCCGCGCATTTTGGCCAGCACATCTTCGGTAAAAATGTCGGCGACCAGGCCCATGGCGCGATGGGCATTCAGGGTCATTCCATTCGAACTGACGATTCCAGCGGATTCCTGGCCGCGATGTTGCAGGGCATGCAGGCTAAGATAGGCGAGCTTTTCCGCCTCGGGGTGAGCGTAGATGGCGACCACCCCGCACTCGTCGTGAAATTTGTCTGAAGTCAGCATGGTTTAACCTCTACGCCTGCATTTGCCATACCGCTCAAAAAACAAAACTCAAATCAATCTGCCGCTGCCACTTCGGTGTGCAACGCCGTCTCGAGTGCGCTCTCGAAAGCTTCCCGCAGTTCGCTTACGCTAGCCGACACCACAATCCCGCCGTCCAGCTTGATTTCCAGGTGCTGTGCGACCGTCTCTCCGATAGGTTGCGCCGAGATGCCGTATTTTACCGCCATTTGTTGGATTCCAGTGAGATTACTCGGGTCGCACGATATCAGCACGCGGCTGGCGTCTTCGCCAAACAGGACGAACTTCGCCGGCAGACCCTGGGAAGTTAAATCCACGCTGATTCCAATGCCTTTAGCGAACGAGGACGTTGCCAGGGCGACGGCGATTCCGCCCTCGGAGCAGTCATGGGCGGAATCGAGCAGGCCGGCTTGGGCCATTTCAATCAGCGCTTTTTGCAGAGCGGCTTCTTTTTCGAGTTCGAGCTCCGGGGGATAGCCCCAAAGCGATCCGAGAATCTCGTTGGCGTAGTCGGAAGAACCAAACCGGGATTCTGCGTCGTTTATGTCGCCAGGTTCGGAACCGCGAAGTAGAACCAGGGTGCGTCCGGGCTCGCGGAAATCCGGGCGAACCGCCTTGTGAACGTCTTCGAAGATACCGACGATACCGATGACCGGCGTGGGATAAATGCCCTCGCCCAGCGTCTCGTTGTAGAAGCTGACATTTCCGCCAGTAATGGGCGTTTCCAGCTTTTCGCAGGCTTTGGTAATACCATCAATCACCTGCGAGAACTGCCACATAATGTGGGGCTTTTCGGGATTGCCAAAGTTGAGGCAGTTGGTGGCGCCGATGGGGGTCGCCCCGGTGCATGCCACGTTGCGCGCGGCTTCTGCCACGGCATGCATCGCGCCCAGCCGGGGATCGAGATAACACCAGCGTCCGTTGCCATCGAGAGCCATGGCAAGTCCGCGCTGCGAACCTTTGATGCGAATCACCCCGGCGTCGCCCGATCCCGGCCCTTCGACAGTATTGGTCTGCACCATCGAGTCATATTGCTGCCAGATATAACGCTTGCTGCAAATATTGGAGCTGGCCAGCAAACGCTTCAAGACCGCAGTGTGATCGTCGGATGCTCCCAGCTTGATATGGGCGGGCATTTGGCGGGGCACGGGCGGTTCCCAGCGCTCGAGAGGACGTTTGTACACCGGGGCATCATCGGTGAGAGCTTCATTGGGGATCTCCGCGACGACTTTGCCATGCTCGAGTACTCGCATGGTGTTTTCGGCGATAACTCTGCCGATTTCGACCGCATCGAGTCCCCACTTTTCGAAGACGCGTAAGACTTCCGCTTCACGGCCTTTTTGCGCGACCAGAAGCATGCGCTCCTGCGACTCGCTGAGCATGATCTCGTACGGGGTCATGCCGGTTTCGCGCTGCGGCACGCGATCAAGTTCGATTTCCAGGCCGACCTGGCCACGCGCGCCCATTTCACAGGTCGAGCAGGTAAGGCCAGCGGCGCCCATATCCTGAATGCCCACAATCGCCCCGGTTTGCATGGCTTCGAGGCAGGCTTCGAGAAGCAGCTTTTCGAGAAACGGATCGCCAACCTGGACGTTGGGGCGTTTGGCCTCAGAGGCTTCGCTGAACTCCTCGCTTGCCATGGTCGCGCCATGGATTCCGTCGCGTCCGGTCTTCGAGCCGACGTAAATCACGGGGTTGCCCTCACCGGCGGCCTTGGCATAGAAAATCTCTTCGCGGCGCACCAAACCCAGAGCGAAAGCGTTCACCAACGGATTGCCGGAGTAGCAGGGCTCAAATTTGGTTTCGCCGCCCAGGTTGGGCACGCCGAAACAGTTGCCATACGAGGCAATGCCGCTGACGACCCCCTCGAGAACGGAGTGGTTTCGGTGAATCTCGCCCTGTGTAGGAACGGAGCTTGCTCTGTCCGTCGCGGCTGTCGGGGCAAGCCCCGCGGCAACATGATCGGCCGCTACACGATCGGTGATCGGCCCAAAACGCAGCGAGTCCATGACCGCGACGGGCCTCGCGCCCATGGTGAAGATGTCGCGAAGAATCCCACCCACGCCGGTAGCCGCTCCCTGGAACGGTTCAATAAACGAGGGATGGTTATGCGACTCGATTTTGAAGGCGCAGGCCCAGCCATCTCCGATGTCGATAATTCCGGCATTTTCACCGGGCCCCTGCACCACCAGCCGGCTGCGCGTGGGCAGGCGCTTGAGGTGTACGCGGGAGGACTTGTACGAGCAATGCTCGCTCCACATCACGCTAAAGATGCCCAGCTCAGTGAGGGTCGGCTCCCGCCCACCCAACAACTGCTGGAGCTTGGCATACTCCTCGACGGTGAGGCCGTGTTCGCGGATAACTTTCGGGCTAATGGTAAGCGTGGAGGAGGCAGTCATGAGATGTCCGGCACCCATATTGTCGCATTTCAGGCCGCGACAGGGAAATTGCCGGTGCGCCGCGGCAGAAGCGGATTGGCGCCCTGAAAGGCGGCCCTACGACCTCGCATCCTCAACAGCCTCAAGAAATTTCGGCGCTTTGCCGATGTTTTCAGCATTCAACTTCTGCGCGACGCACGAGGACGAATGATGAATGGGTCGCTCCCAATCCATGCTGTTTCAATTCACGGCACCTATGACGACCGTCTGGTGCTGTTGTCTGTGTTGATCTCGATTTTCGCATCATTTGCCGCGCTGGACCTCGCTGGAAGAGTAATGGCTACCCGCGGCCGGGCGCGTCTGGGGTGGCTCACCGGCGGGGCGATTGCCATGGGCACCGGGATATGGGCGATGCATTACACCGGAATGCTGGCCTTTCGGTTGCCATTGCGCGTGTATTACCACATCCCAACGGTATTGCTATCACTTCTGGCGGCCATCCTGGCGTCCGCGGTCGCCTTATTTGTGGTGAGCCGGCCGCGGGTAACTGTTCGCCACCTCGTCGAGGGCAGCCTTCTGATGGGCGGCGGCATTGCCGGCATGCATTACATGGGCATGGCGGCGATGCGGCTCGCGGCAATGTGCCATTACGATCGCGAACTGGTGATTTTATCGGTATTGCTCGCAATCGTGATCGCGTTTGCCGCTCTGGCGCTCACCTATTACTTTCGCGACGAGAACCGCGGACGAAAGGCACAGTTTGCGATCGCGTTGGTGATGGGACTGGCAATTCCAGCCATGCACTACACGGGAATGGCAGCCGCCAGTTTCAGTTTAACTTCGGTGGAACCGGACTTGTCCTATTCGGTGGATATTTCCACACTC
This sequence comes from uncultured Acidobacteriaceae bacterium, assembly GCA_963834075.1. Classification (GTDB taxonomy): domain Bacteria; phylum Acidobacteriota; class Terriglobia; order Terriglobales; family Acidobacteriaceae; genus PALSA-270. The sequence continues at coordinate 127,594 of CAWIAH010000001.1, read as the reverse complement.
GCCAATGCCGCGATCATTGTCGTGACGCTGGTCATGCTGGGTTTCGCGGTATTTACCTCTGTGGTGGACCGCAGAATTTCGGCTCAGGCGCGCGAACTGGCGTTGAGCGAGCAACGGTATCAACTGCTTTTCGAGAACAATCCGGCGCCAGTGATGGTCTTTCATCTGGAGACCTTGCTTGTGTTGGCGGCCAACCCGGCGGCGGTCGCGATTTATGGTTTCACGTTGCAGGAATTCCTCGAGTTGAAAATCAGCGCGCTGCATGTTTCCGGGGATCTTGTGGGCCTTTCTGGCGCGGTGCCGGGACGCAACATACTCGAAGCAACGCATCGCCGCAAAGACGGCGAGGTGATTGACGTGGACCTGCGAACCCGCAGAATTACCTGGGACGGCAAGCCGGCGGTCCTGTTACTTGTTCACGACATCAGCGAGCGCAAGCAAGCGGAGCGTCAGCGCGATGCCATGGAAGTGCAATTGCGCCATAGTCAGAAACTTGAATCCATCGGGCAATTGGCGGCCGGGATCGCCCACGAGATCAATACGCCGACCCAATACATTGGAAACAATGTACGTTTTTTGCAGGAGGCTTTTCAGGATTTGCGCTTCCTCCTAACAGAATACGAGCGGCTGTTGGGCACGACGAAAGGGGAGATCGTTTCCCGCGAAGCTGTGGCACAGATCGCCACCGCCGCCGAGCGTGCCGATCTGAGTCACCTATTGGAAGAGATTCCAAAAGCGATTCAGCAAACCCTGGAGGGAGTAGATCGGGTTCGCACTCTGGTCGTAGCCATGAAAGAATTTTCTCATCCTGGAAGCAAAGACAAGACTCCCCTGAATCTGAACCGGGCAATTGAGAGCACGCTGACGGTTGCCCGAAATGAATGGAAGTATGTCGCCGACCTGGAGACTGAATATGATCCATCGCTGCCACTGGTGTCTTGCCTGCCCAGCGAATTCAACCAGGCGATCCTTAACTTGATTGTTAATGCTTCGCATGCCATCGAAGATGTAGTTAAGGACAACGGGGACGTGAAAGGAAAGATACGGGTTGAAACCATTAATCGCGCCGATTGGGTAGAGATTCGGATTTCCGATACCGGGACGGGCATTCCCGAGAAGGTTCGTTCTCGGATTTTTGATCCCTTCTTCACCACGAAAGAAGTTGGGAAAGGAACTGGCCAGGGCCTCGCGATTGTGCGATCCGTAATCGTGGACAAACACAAAGGCACAATCCATTTCGAGACGGTGGAGGGACAGGGTACAACCTTTGTCATCCGATTGCCTCACGATGGAGGAGTAGTTACTTCCGAGCCCAGCCTGGAATTAGCGCTCAAATCTTCCACTGCGGCCGCCCTTTAGTATGATTCGAGTGGATGAAGTCCGTCATAGTGGGCACGGCGGGTCACATAGATCACGGCAAGACCGCCCTCATCAAGGCACTGACCGGGATTGACGCCGACCGCCTGCAAGAAGAAAAGCGGCGCGGCATCACCATTGATCTGGGTTTCGCGCACTTCGAACTGCCCTCGCCGCAAGGCGAAACTCTCCGAATCGGCTTTGTGGATGTCCCCGGGCACGAGCGCTTTGTGCGCAACATGCTGGCCGGAGTCGGCAGCATTGATCTCGTGCTTCTGGTGATTGCGGCGGACGATTCCATCAAGCCACAGACACGAGAGCACCTCGATATCTGCCAGTTGCTGCATGTGCCGCGCGCTGTCGTCGCCATCACAAAATCTGACCTGGTGAATCGCGAAATGCTCGAAGTAGTCAGGCTTGAGGTCGAAGAGTTTTTGCGCGGATCGTTCCTCGACTCCCCTCTTGATTCCTCACAACCCGCCGATCTTGTTACATCCCCGGCGCGCTCCAAGGCGGAAATCGTGGCGGTGAGCTCGTTAACGGGCGCGGGTTTGCCGGAGTTGAAGAATGCTCTATCGAAGGCCGCGCTGGGTGCGCCGGCGAGAGATCCCTCCGCGCTGGCGCGCCTGCCGATTGACCGGGTATTCACCATGAAAGGATTCGGGACCGTAGTCACCGGGACGCTGGTTTCGGGAACGATCCGCGAAGGCGATGAACTGGAAGTTTTTCCGGGTGAAAAGAGAGTAAGAGTACGAAACATTCAGGTCCACGGTACCGCGACCACAAAAGCCGTCGCCGGAGAGCGGACCGCATTGAATCTTGCGGGAACTGCCAAAGACGAACTCGCGCGAGGGATGACGCTGGCGCTGGCGCCCCCTGGCACATTGCGGGCAGCGAACCTCACCGATGTGTGGCTGAGATTGTTGCCCTCGGCCAAGCCCATGAAAAACCGCAGCCGAATTCATCTGCATGTGCATTCGACGGAAACGGTTGCGACGGTGACGCTTTACGACCAGAAGCAAATCTCGGCAGGAGAGCAGGCTTTCGCGCGGCTGAAAATGGAAAATCCAACCTTGCTCTTGCCCGGTGATCGTTTCGTAATACGGCAGTTTTCGCCGCTGGTGACGATTGGCGGAGGAGTGATTTTGGACACAGCCTATCGGCCGCGCGCCACGCATAAGGTCTCCTCGGTAAACTTCCTTGAGACTCTGCGGCGAGGTTCGCCCGAAGCCGTATTGCTGGCTCGAATCGCGAGGCGCAGGCAGGTCGGACTCACCCTGAGGGAAGCCGCCGCTGAAACGGGATGGACGGCGGCGGCGATCAATGCCACAGCCCAAACACTTCTCAGCCAGCGCAAGATTGTCCGCAGTTCGGACCTGTTTCTCGCGGCGGAAGTGTTTGGCGATGCCTGTTCCGAATTGGCAGGGGCCGTTGCAGCGTTTCAGAAGAGCAATCCTTTGGTGGAAGGAATCTCACGCGAACAATTGCGTGAGCAGCTTGGGCTCGGTGTGGAGGTGTTCTCTGCCGCAATCGAACACTTGCTTCGGGAGAAGCAGGTTGAAATTTCGGGCGAACAGATTCGCCTGCTTGGCCACGGCGTGGTGCTGAAAGACGAAGAGGCCGCATCGAAGCAGCTGATTGAAAGCGCATTCGCTTCGGCAGGGTTGAGAGTACCCGCGCTTAAAGAAGTTTTATTAGGATTGAAAGTAGATCTCGCGAGGGCGCAAAAAATCGTCACGTTGCTACTGCGCGACAAGAGTCTGGTCAAAGTCTCGGATGATCTGGTATTTCATCGCGATGCGCTGACCGGTCTGCGGAAACTGGTGATTGCCGAAAAGGCTAATTCGCCGAAGATGGATATCGGCAGGTTTAAACATCTGACCGGGGTCAGTAGAAAATATGCGATTCCCTTGCTCGAATATCTCGACCGCGAACGGGTAACGCGGAGGGTCGGGAATGACCGATTGATTCTTTGAAAGCGTCTGATCTTCTCATACCGGCATCGAGCGGACGCGATGCTCGAGAATCCCCCTAAGGTTAAATTGTTTAGATTTTCTCCGCCGGAAATTCAAGTTCCAGTCCCAGAGGATCAGTGAAACGGTTGGTGAGGTTCGCCAGACCGGCCAGGAGATGCAAGTCTACAATCTCGGGCTCGGAAAAATGTTTCTTTAAAAGTTCGAAATCGGCATCGCTCACGCTGTGCAGAGCCCGCGTCAATTTTTCGGCGTAGGCCAGCGCCGCCTGTTCCTTTTCCGTAAAGCGTGAGTAATCGCCCTGTTTCAGTGCAGCCCAATCGTCAGGCGTGACGCCCGCGCGCTTCGAGGCAGCCAGATGACGTTGCACGCAATAATGACACCGGTTGATGAGCGACACGCGAATGTAAATAAGTTCGTAAAGCTTGCGGTCGAGTGAGCCGCCCACGCTGGCATAAAAGCCGAGAAAGTTCTTCAGCATCTCGGGACGATGCGCCAGTGCCTTTTGCGCATTTCCCGGCTTGCCCCGAAGTTTCTGTTCGTAGATTTCTTTCACTTCTGGCGCAGCGGTTTCGGGTTCGATGAGGGTGATTCGGGCCATAAGCTCCTCGGAATTAACTTAGTGATTTGTATGATAGCGCACGAATTGCGGACGGCACTTGGCGCTATGCTGATTGCCCTTTAGATTGGTCCGATGAGGGGAAAATCCAATGAAGTTTCTGACTGCCGTCGTGTGTTTGCTGATTGCTATTCCGTTATGCGCCCAGGATTCAAATGATCAACAGGGATTACGTGACAAGATACTGGCGCTCGAAAATGCCTGGAATCAGGCCGAAGAACATAAGGATGCGAAAGCCCTGGACTCCATTTTGGCGAGCACGCTGGTTTACATTGACTACGATGGAAGCCTCATGGATAAGGCGGGTTTTATGGCCAGCGTCAGACGGCCGTCCTTGCACCCATCACAGATTGTCAACGACCTGATGACCACGCAAATCTATGGGGACACCGTGATCGTGAGCGGCGTATATCGCGAAAGCGGAGCGCTCGACGGCAAGCCCTACTCACGACGCGGGCGCTTCACCGATACCTGGGTCAGCATGAGTGGCACCTGGCAATGCGTTGCCAGCCAATCCACGCTGATCGAGCGCTAGCCAGCTCACAATCGTATAATGACGGATTGGCCCCTGTAAACCTGGCCGGAGCTGCTCCGAATGCTTTCTGTACGTCCCGCTACTTCTGACGACGCGTTGCTGCTGAAAACCTTGATTCATGAGCTGGCAAAATATGAGCGCCTGGATCATGAAACCATAATCACCGAAGAAGACGTATTGCGTGATGGCTTCGGGGCGCATCCGAAATTCCATGCTTTGATTGCGGAATGGGATGGACAGCCCGCGGGCTACGCCCTGTTTTTTGAGTTTTATTCCACCTTTCAAGGACGATCGGGAATCTTTCTCGAAGATATCTACGTTCGGCCGGAGCTTCGCAACAAAGGCATTGGCAAGGAGTTACTCGCACGCGTGGCAAAATTCGCCTGGGATGGTGATTATTTTTGCCTGCGCTGGGAAGTTCTGGATTGGAACAAGCCGGCCATCAATTTCTATAAGAATCTGGGCGCAACCTTTCTCGATGAATGGAAGGCAGTCTGCCTGATTGGAGATGCGCTGCAGGCGGCCACCTCCCAGTCGTGATGATCCCGCAAGTTCGAATTATTGGGGCTGGTCTCGCCGGAGCGGAGGCGGCCTGGCAGTGCGCGCGGCGCGGCGTGGCCGTGAAACTTTATGAGATGCGCCCGGTACGTACGACTCCCGCACACCAGACCGGCGATTTCGCCGAGCTGGTCTGTTCGAATTCACTGAAATCTGAAAGTGAGTACACCGCGCCATGGCTGCTGAAGGAAGAAATGCGGCGCGCCGGTTCGTTGCTGCTGGAAATCGCACGCCAGTGTTCCGTTCCCGCGGGCCACGCGCTAGCCGTGGATCGGGCCGCCTTTGCCGCGAAGGTAACCGAATCCGTGGCAACTGAACCTCTCATTACGATCTGCCGCGAGGAAGTTCAGAAAGTCGACGAAACTCAACTCACCGTGATTGCAACCGGGCCGTTGACCTCCGATAGGCTGACGGCGGAGATTGCTCGCTTGAGCAGCTCGTCGCAGCTCTATTTCTACGATTCCATCAGCCCCATCGTTGAGGCCGACTCGATCGACATGTCAAGAGTTTATCTGGCGGCGCGCTATGACAAAGGTTCGGCCGACTACATTAATTGTCCCATGACGAAAGACGAATACGACCGCTTCTACAATGCGCTGACCGCCGCGCAATCGGTCGAAGAACGCGATTGGGAAACGCTGAATTACTTTGAAAGCTGCCTGCCCATTGAGGAAATTGCCCGGCGTGGCCGCGATACATTGCGCTTTGGGCCGATGAAGCCGGTCGGGTTGAAAGATCCCAGCACCGGACGCATCCCTTACGCGGCGGTTCAGTTGCGCCAGGAAAACTTGCGGGCCGATTCTTACAATCTGGTGGGATTCCAGAATCATCTGAAATTCGGCGAGCAAGCTGAAGTCTTGCGGCTAATTCCGGGCCTGGAGAATGCGCGCTTTCTGCGCTACGGGCAGATTCATCGTAATACTTACATCAATTCGCCGACTCTGCTGAATGAGACTTTACAGATGAAGCAGCATCCTAGAGTGCTTTTCGCCGGGCAAATCTGCGGAGTTGAAGGCTATGTCGAATCCATTGCCACGGGAATGATGGCCGGCATATACGCGGCAGCGCTGGCCGCCGGACGATTGCCGGTTTCGACTCCGCGAGAAACTGCCTTCGGGTCGCTGGTTCATTACATCACCCACGCCGACGCCAGGAAATTTCAGCCGGCAAATATCACGTTTGATTTGCTTCCCGGGCTCGAGGTTCAGGTGCGAGACCGGAAGGAACGGCATCGCCAGCAGTGCCAGCGGGCACTGACCGCGTTTCATGGCTGGCAGAATAAGATTCGAACAAACACCGAGGCTGTCGCGGGATAACCTGCACCCGATCCGCCGGGCCACAAATCTGTTGACCTCGCGCCCGCTTCACAGTACTTTGCGTCCAGACCAACCTGGCTGCGAGGTGAACGGTGCCAATTTCCGCGATCGATTCCATCAAACCCGCCTTCGAACACACCAGGCGGCAGTTGCTGCAGCCGTTTCGCTTTGGCCAGTGGTCGCGTCTAGCTTTCGTCGGGCTTCTGGCTGGAGAACTCAGCTCGGGCGGAAGCTGCAACTTTCAATCGTCGAAATTTACCCGGACCTCCGGATCATATGGTCCGTTTTCTGCTCACCACTTCCCTTTTCATTTCGGGCATCCCTTGCTTATCGCGGCAGTGATTGCTTCGGTCGTGATTGCCGTGATGGTCCTGTGGGTCCTACTGCTATACGTGAACAGCGTCATGCGTTTTGTATTGTTCGACAGCGTGGTAGCAAAGGAATGCCATATCGGCGCTGGGTGGAAGCGGCGGCAGCGGCCCGGCGTTCGCTACTTCCTGTGGAAGATCGCGATCTTTCTTGGATCGGGAGCGGCATTCGTAATCCTGCTCGGCATTCCCGTGACGTTCGCTCTCGCCGCAGGTTGGCTGCAACATCCGCGACAGCATATTCTTCCTCTCGTTCTAGGCGGAATTTTTGTATTCTTCCTATTTCTTGCGTTGGCTGTTGGCTTGCTCATCCTGGAAGTTTTGAGCAAGGATTTCATGGTTCCGCAGATGGCCCTGGAGGGGATAAGCGCCTTCGAAGCGTGGCGGCGGCTCTGGGCCATGCTGAAGCGCGAAGTTGGCGGCTACGCCGGGTATTTGGGGATGAAAGTAGTCATGGCGATCGGCGCTTCGATCATCGTGGGAATCGTGTCCGTGATCGTAGCGCTGATCATTCTGATTCCTGCCGGCGGATTGGGCGCAGTCGCGATCCTGGTAGGGAAGGCTGCTGGACTTACCTGGAATGTGTTTTCCATCACGTGGGCGATCGTGACAGGCAGTGTTGTGCTGTTCGTGATTCTGTATTTGCTGGCGCTGATTTCGGTGCCAGTCATCGTCTTCTTTCCCGCGTATTCCATTTACTTCTTCGCAGCACGCTATCCACCGTTGGCTGCTTTGTTGTATCCCATGCCTCCGGCGCCACCTGAAACACCGCCATTGCCGCCGTTTCCACTCGAACCGCGGCCGGGCCTATGAGCCGTGGCGCCAGGAAAAACGCCGACCCAGAATGCACTTTATGATGAGGTGATCAGTCGCCCCAGTCACTCCGACACCCACTCCGAAATTGAACTCCCATTTGGGCCCGAGATCGAGGTCGATGGCGGGGACAATTTGCTGCTGCTGCTCCCGCAGCGGGTCGAACCCGGTAATCGGCCCCAGCGATCCGTAATATTCCAGCCCTCCGGCAATTCTCTTCGTAAGGTTGTAGCTGAATTTCGCGTTGGGTGAAAAGACCACGCCCTGGTTTACGCTGGGGCCATGAAACGATCGGTCGAGCGTGGGATTGAAGCTGAGATACCAGGGACCAATCTGCTTATCCACGATGGGGCGAATTTCCCAGGTCCAAGTGTCGGGAGAGAATGCGGCACGCTGGTATCCGATTTCGTTGGAAAGGCTCACGCCTACCGGCCAGTGCCACGACTCCGGAATGCGAAAACGCGGTCGGATGTGATCGCCTACCCACTGCCATCCTTCGTTCGGTTGGATGCTGTTGAATATGTAAAAACCGGTCTCGAACCAACTGTTGATGCCTTGCGTGATTTCAACCGTTTCATGTTCGGCGTGATTGGTGGGGAGCATGCCGTCTTGGACCGTTTTGCTGCCGTTGGCGGTGAAGTTGGAATGCAGCTCAACCATGGTACTAGGGGGAGGAACGGTGTCGGAGCCATAGACCTGAATCTCGTAGTTGTCTTGCGCGCGAGCAAAAGTGATGGTGGCTAATGCGAGCAGTAGAGCGAGAGATCTGAGATAGGCAAGCCTCATGTTATTGACAATCTACAACGGCGGCCGCCCGATCCAAAAACAGGACCTTTGCAGCCGGGCGTGTCCAATCCTCTCAGACACGCGCGTGCCTGAGAGGAGCGATGCAATGGCATTCTCAGGCGGTGGTCCAAATAACCCGCAGATCAATGTAACTCCGCTGATTGATGCATTGCTGGTGCTGATTATCGTGTTCATGGTGGTTGTGTCGATGTCGCAAGAAAAAGGACTGATCGCACAGATCCAGCAACCAGCACAGGCTTCAGCCGTACCGCCCCCTGAGCGCACCGTCGTGATTCAGGTGGTATAGGAAGGGAAAAGCCAAATCTCCGACCCGGAAAATTAATCAGCCAATGTGAGCTGGAACGATTTGCACGTCCGTTTGCAGGATATTTTCAGCAAACGCGCTAATCCCTCGCCCGAATCTTGATCCAGATCGGCGTGCCCACAAAGCCGAAGGCCTCACGAATTTGGTTCTCCAGGAACCTCTGGTAAGAAAAATGCAGTTTCACCTTGCGGTCGGTGAAGAGAATGAAGGTCGGCGGCGAGACGGATGCCTGCGTCATGTAGTAAATCTTGATCCGCCCCGCGATCGGCACCGAGGCGCGGTCAAAATCCACGTGCTTGAGAAAGCGGTTCATTTCCCCGGTACCGATGCGTTTGCGGCGTTCGGCGGCGACCTTCTCCAGCGTGGGAAATATCTTCTGCGTGCCGGCGCCTCTGGCCGCCGAAACAAAAAGCACCGGCGCGTAGCTGAGAAACTTTAGCTCGTAGCGCAGCCGCTGTTCATAGGCCTCGCGATCCGAAGGCATGCGCTTGTGTGGTGACCATGCGCCCGACCGAGACTTACTCTTCGCCGCCCCAGTTTGGTCACCAGCCTTATCCTCGCTCCACAGGTCCCACTTGTTCACGACGATGATGACCGAGCGTCCACTTTCGTGGGCATATCCGGCGATGGCCGCATCGAGCTGGCTTACGCCTTCAGTGGCGTCAATCACCAGCAGCGCAATGTCCGCCGCTTCCAGATGTTTACGCGCCATCACGACGGAAAGTTTTTCCGCCATCAGATGAGTCTTGCCCTTGCGGCGAATACCGGCAGTATCGATAAAACGGAACATCCGGCCGTCGTACTCGACCACTTCGTCGACGGCGTCGCGGGTGGTTCCGGGGATGGGCGAAACGATAGCGCGACCGCTGCCGGTAAGCCGGTTCAGCAGCGTGGACTTGCCGACGTTGGGATGACCGATAATGGCGACCTTCGTCTCGTCATGAGCCGACAACTCGGCAGCCACCTGCGGTTCACCATCCGAGGCTGACTCCGGTTCGCTGGGGGTCGCGGTGCCATCCGTCGCTTGCTGGGCTGGCACCGGCGGCAACACGTCGATCACCGCATCCAGCAGATCATCGAGACCGCGTCCATGTTCAGCCGAAATTGAGAACAGCCTGCGAATGCCGAGGTGATGAAAATCATCCGCTAGGTTCGCTTGCTTCTCGGTGTCCACTTTATTCACCGCCAGAAAGACCGGCTTGCCGCTCCGAACCAGCATGCGGGCTAAATCGAGATCGGGAGCGGTCAATTCGGTGCGCCCATCCACCACCATGACGACGGCGTCGGCCTCGGCGAGCGCAACTTTGGCCTGACGGAAAATTTCCGCCGGAATAAAATCCTTATCGTCCGGCAGGATCCCGCCAGTATCCACGACGCGCAGATGCCGCCCTCGCCACTCGGCTTCACCATAAAGGCGGTCGCGCGTAATGCCGGGCTCGTCCCCGACGATGGCCCGCCGCGATCCGACTAGACGGTTGAACAACGTGGACTTGCCCACGTTAGGGCGTCCCACAATGGCGACGGTTGGAAGGCCGGCGGCAGCGCCGTCCGACAGCGAATTGAATTTCAATCGAGTCATAGATGTACTTACGTGGCGACAGCCGCCCTCGGCTGCGGGCGGACTTTAGGAGCCCGCGTGGTACTTTGCGACACCGGGTGTTCGACCCAGAAAACAGCCGAGAGCCGCTGTCGCTGCGCACGCAGTGCCGCTATTATAGAGACTCCGTGGCTCCGCCTTCCCAGTCCGCCGCGTCGAGCGCGCATAAAGATCTCTCGCTTTACCAGTTCTTCTCGCCCGGAGGTCTGCTTTCGCGCACGCATCCCGCCTACGAATTTCGCCGAGGGCAGTTGCAGATGGCGCAGGCCGTGGAACAGGCGCTGGCGGAGCGCCGTCATCTAATCGTCGAAGCCGGCACGGGAACAGGGAAAACTCTCGCCTATCTGGTACCGGTGATTCGCTCCGGCAAACGCGTGATCATCTCCACCGGAACGAAAAATCTCCAGGAACAACTCTTCCACAAAGATATCCCTTTTCTGGAGCAGGCGCTTTTTCCCAACGGGGAAAGCAGATTAAGCGTCTGTTATATGAAAGGCCGCAATAATTACCTTTGCCGCAAAAAACTCTACGACCTGACCGACCAGCCTGTGCTCAGTGGCTTGCAGGAGATCGAACAATACCGCGATATTGCGGCCTGGGAGAAGACCACGGCGACCGGAGATCGCTCGGAGCTAGCATCTCTGCCGGAGGCCAGCGCGCTCTGGCACAAGCTGGACGCGCGCGCCGACACCTGTCTCGGCCAGAAATGCAGTGCATGGGAGAAATGCTTCATCACGGAAATGCGGCGCCGGGCGGCGGAGAGCGACATTATTATCGTGAATCATCATCTGTTTTTTGCCGATCTGGGGATCAAGCAGCAGTCGGATTACGCGCCGGATGCCGGCATTTTGCCCGAGGTGGGGGCGGTCATTTTCGACGAAGCGCATGAACTGGAGGATGTGGCCGGCCGCTACTTCGGCGTTTCGGTGAGCAATGGCCGGCTGGAAGAGTTGTGCCGCGATGTGGAAATATCGCTGCAGCGGAACCATTTGCTCTCGGCGTCCCTGGCTGGCGCGGTCAAGAGCCTGCGCGAGCGCGCCATGTTCTTCTTCGCGCTCTTACCGCCGGGCGATGGCCGCTTTGCCTTCGAGAACCGGCGCGACTTCCTGGAAGAAAACGGTGAGGAATTCCTGGCGATGCTGCAATCTCTGACCCGTCTGGGTTCCGAGCTGGAAAACTTGCCCTCGAAACCCGAAGAGGTTTTCAACTTTGCCCGCCGGACACAGGAGTTGCAGGTTCAATTAAAGTTCGTGATGGAAGACGAAAATCGCAACACTGTTTTCTGGATTGAACGGCGGCGCGGCGGCCGCGACAAGCTGAACGTTTTTCTTCAGGCTACGCCGATCGATGTTGCGCCAATTTTGAAGACTTGCCTGTTCGACAAACTGGAGTGCGCCGTCCTGACTTCGGCCACGCTCGCCGTGGGCGGCGGCTTTGAATACATGCGGCGCCGGCTGGGCCTGGAGTATGTCCGCGAATCGGTCTTGCCCTCGCACTTCGATTACCAGCATCAGGCCCTGTTATATGTGCCGCCGGACCTGCCCGATCCTCGTACCCCGCAGTTTGCCGCGAAAGCGGCCGATCGCATTCGCCGTTTGCTCGAAATCACACGCGGGCGGGCGTTTGTGCTGTTCACCAGCTACGCGCAGATGAAGGAAATCTACCAGCGGCTGCTCGGCGAATTGGAGTTTCCCATGTTTCTGCAGGGTGATGCGCCGAAGAGTGCGCTGCTGGAGGAGTTCCGGCTCACACCGCACGCGGTGCTGTTTGCCACTTCGTCGTTCTGGCAGGGCGTTGACGTACAGGGAGATCAACTCAGCTGCGTGATTATTGACCGCTTGCCGTTCGCAGTCCCGAGCGATCCGATCGTGGCAGCGCGGGTGAAATCGGTCGATGCTGAGGGCGGAAACGCCTTCTTCCAGTATCAGGTTCCGGCGGCGGTGATTACTCTGAAACAAGGCTTCGGACGGTTGATCCGCTCCTTGCACGATCGTGGCTTGCTCGTGCTGCTGGATAACCGCATTCTGAAAAAGCAGTATGGACGAGTATTCGTTGAGAGCCTGCCGAATTACCGCCGCACCACGGAAATGAAGGTTGTCGAGGAATTCTTTGGCGCTGCCGCCGCCGATTAGCCGGTCAGCCGCCTTCCTGCCCGCTGCCGCATCCTTCCTTAAACCGTCCGACCGCTTATCCAAACCGGACCAATCCTCTCGCGGTACAATATTCCGTTGCTTTCCACGAGAATTGGTTTGGTTTTCAACCAGGAGATACATGTTCGAGGTAACGGTTGACGATACATTCGCCGCAGGACACTACCTGCGCAATTACAAAGGCAAGTGCGAGAACCCGCACGGGCATAATTACAAGGTGCGGGTCACGCTGGCCGGGAACGAACTGGACAAGGCCGGTTTGCTGCTCGATTTCAAGGACCTGCGGGAGGTGATTCGCCACGTGATCGAACGCCTGGATCACCGGATGATCAACGAGGTGGAACCCTTTACCGAGTTGAACCCGTCCGCGGAAAATCTGGCCAAGTATTTTTATGACGAAAGCAACTCTCGCCTGCAACGCACCACCAACGGGCGGGTGCACATCAAGCATGTGACCATCTACGAGACGGATACGACCACCGCGACGTACTCCGAGTCCTAAGCGGAAAACTCTCGACCCGAAGCCTGCCGCTCATGCAGATCATCGAAATCTACAAATCGATGCAAGGCGAGTCGACCTACACCGGGTTGCCCTGCGTCTTTGTGCGGCTCGCCGGTTGCAATCTTCGCTGCTCGTGGTGCGATAGCGAATACACTTTCACTGGCGGCCATCGCATGACGCTCGAAGAAATACTCGGCGAAGTCGAGCGCCTGTCGCCGAGTGGCGGCCTGGTCGAGATCACGGGCGGAGAGCCGATGTTGCAGGAGCGCGAAGTCGTCCCGCTCATGCAACATCTGTTGGATGGTGGTTATTCCGTTCTGATCGAAACCAGCGGCGAGCGGCCCCTCGAGCAAGTGCCGAAGGGCGTGGTGAAAATCGTGGATGTGAAGTGCCCTAATTCCGGCGAGCCTGGCACTTTTCGCATGCAGAATCTGGAGACGCTCACCTCGCAGGATGAAGTGAAGTTCGTCCTCGCCGACCGCACCGATTACGATTTCGCCCGCGGATTTGCAAGGGAGCACGAACTGGCGCGGCGGACAAGCGCGGTCCTATTTTCTCCCGCATTTCGCCAAGCGGCGAACGGGGCGCGTGACGCCTCGCATTGCCTTCTGGATCCGCGGGAGCTTGCGGAGTGGATGTTGGCCGATGGCGTCGCCGCCAGACTCAGCTTGCAGATTCACAAGTTTATCTGGGATCCCGCGCTGAAAGGCGTTTAGGAGCATCCGGCAACCTCGCGGTGACGAATTGAATCATGAGTAAAAGCAGATCTCGCGCAATTGTTCTACTGAGTGGAGGCATGGATTCATGCGTCTGCGCCGCCCTGGCGGTCAGGGACTACGAAGCCGCCGCGCTGCACATCAGCTATGGCCAGCGCACCGAAGAGAAAGAAAAGAAATCGTTTGCGGCCATTTGCGATCGCCTGGGAATCCTCCAGCGCCTGGCGGTGAAAAACGAGTCGTTGCGCGCCATTGGCGGATCGGCGCTGACCGATGCAACCATCGCAGTACCGGAGTCGCACACCATTGGGCAGGACGTGCCGGTCACTTATGTGCCGTTTCGCAACGCCCATTTTCTTTCTGTAGCCGTCAGTTGGGCGGAGGTTCTGGACGCCGAGAAGATATTCATTGGGGCAGTTGAGCAGGATAGTTCCGGATATCCCGACTGCCGCCCGGTATACTACCAGGCGTTCAACCAGGTGATTAAAGCCGGCACCAAGGAGGGTCGTATTGAGATCGTCACGCCGCTCATCGCCATGCGCAAGGCCGGGATTATCCGGCTTGGCCTTGAACTCAACGCTCCCTTCGATTTAACTTGGTCATGCTACAGCCGTGAAGATAAAGGATGCGGAGTGTGCGACAGCTGTGTTTTACGTCTACGGGCATTCCAGGAGGCTGGTGCTGCGGATCCGATTCCCTATGCCAGCCAGATCTCCGATGCCGTGGCAGGTCGTCCGCTCTGAATGTTAAATCGCCGCGTTCGCGACGGCATCGTCAACGAAATTCTGAGCGTTGCACATCTTAAGGGTTTTGAGCCGGGAGGCTGAAAATGAAACAACGTCTTGCGATGATAACGGGAATTTTACTGATCGCGGGTTTATTCGTCCCCGCCACCTTTGCCCAGATGACCGGCTCGGTGGGAGGAGTTTGTAAGGACGAAAACGGCAACCCGATTGTCGGCGCCACGGTGGAATACGACAATACCGCCAATGGCCGCAAATACACCATCAAGACCAACAAAAAGGGTGAGTATTACTCCCTGGGAATTGAGCCGGGAAGCTACAACGTCGTGATCACCTCCGCCGACGGCAAGCCCATCGACAAGATCTCCAACTTTCATGTTGCGCTCGGGGAAAACACCATGAATTCCGACCTGAAAGCGCGCTCCGCCGGCACTGCGGTCCCTCCCGCAGAGATGCAGAAGCTTACCGAGGAACATACCAAAGCACTAAAAGAGAATGATGTCATTAAACAGATCAATCAGAAGCTGGCCGCCGCCAAACAGGCCAGTTCGACCGGTGATTACGATACCGCGATCGCGCAAATGACCGAGGCCAGCCAGGTCGGCCCAACTTACGACCTGGTTTGGTTTACCCTGGCCAATGCTTACAAATCCTCCGCAGACAAGCAAACCGACAGCGCAGAGAAAGCCAAGCGTCTGGCGTCCGCGATTGACGACTACCAAAAAGCCATTGACTTGCGCGAGAAAGCCGCGCAAGCCGACCCAAAGAACGCCCAGCCGCAAAACCTTGCCGCCTTCTACAACAACTTAGGTGCGGCCGAAGCTGCGGCCGGCAAAGCGGACGATGCCGGCAAGGCTTACACCGCTGCGGCGCAGGCCAACCCTGCCCAAGCCGGACAGTACTACTACAACATGGGTGCAATTCTCACCAATGCCGGCAAAGTCGATGACGCCATCGCAGCCTTCGACAAATGCATTGCCGCCGACCCCACCAAAGCCGAAGCGTACTACCAGAAAGGGGTTAATCTTCTGAGCAAGGCCACCCTCCAGGGCAACAAGATGATTGCGCCTCCCGGCACGGCCGAAGCATTCAATAAATATCTGGAGCTCAAACCAACTGGCGATTACGCCGACCCAGCCAAACAAATGCTGGCCAGCATTGGCGCACCGGTCGAAACCGGCTTCGGCAAGAAGAAAAAATAAGCTCGGCAGTTTTCATTTCATGAGATGAGCGGCCTTCGGGCCGCTTTTTTGTTGCCGGCCAAACCTTCCGTTTGCTTGGCCATCCATCGCACCCAGCAGTTTCCTTCCCGCCTTCGACATTACGAAGGTCTATGTCCAGGGCGTTCTTTGTAGAAGCCTGCCCAGGTTGTTCGCTACATTTAGACGAATCGGCGAAAGTTGGAAACCGTTTCGTGTCGCACAGAAATCCCTCCCCAGGTTGCCGGAGTTCGCGAAAATTTTATGGCCGCGCCGGGAAGCGCCCCTATCTCGTCGACCCTTGACACCGCCCGCGGCGGTGGAGCAAGCGCAACCAATGCGTTGCTGATTGCCATGCTCCGCGCCGCGGGCCAGGTGAGTGATCTGATTTTTTCCCCCGGCCGCCCGCCGCAAGTTGGCATGCACGGTAATCTCGTTCCTGTCGCCGCTCTAGGATTGTCGCTGCTGAGCGCCGACGACACGCGCCGCCTGGCCTCCGATCTGATCGGCGCCAATAAACAGGCCATCACTATGCTGCGGGAGCAAGGCTCTTGCGACGTGTCTTACGCGCTGCCCGGGCTCGCCCGCTTCCGGGTCAACATTTTCATTCAGCGCGGCAGTTGCGCCGTGGTCATGCGGGTCATTCCCACCACCGTGCCGGACTTCGTCGGTCTGGGCCTGCCCCTGCAACTGGAGGAAGTAGCAATCTGCGGGATGGCATCGTGCTGGTCACCGGTGCTCGCGGTTCGGGAAAGTCATCCACCCTCGCCGCGCTGGTCGATTGCATTAACGATCGCCATGCCTGCCACATCATCACCATTGAAGATCCCATCGAATTCCTGCACAGCCACAAGCGAGCGACGATTCACCAGCGCGAGTTGCATAGTGACACGCCGAGTTTTGCGCTCGCCCTCCGTGCCGCCCTTCGTCAGGCCCCGCAAGTCATCCTCGTCGGCGAGATCCGCGACCGTGAGACCACTGAAATGCTGGTGGAGGCTGCCGAAACCGGCCATCTTGTTCTCTCCAGCCTGAACACCGTGGACGCCGCCAAGACCGTCGAGCGACTGCTCAGCGTCTTCGCCTATGCGGAGCAAGCGGGCATCCGCCGTCGCATCGCCAAGACTCTGCGCTTTGTGGTTTCACAGCGCCTCCTGCCGCGCAACCAGGGTGGCCGCATCGCAGCCGTCGAAATCCTGAAAGCTGGGGCGCGCACGCATGAGTATTTGGAACAGCCCGAGGGCGAACGGCAGAATCTCCTGCAAATCATGAAGGAGGGCCGCTCCGAAGGCATGCAGCACTTTGACGGCGAGATTGAAAAGCTGGTTCGCGGAGGAATAGTGGATGCCGAGATCGCATTGAAACACGCCTCCGATCCGCAGGAGTTGCGCGCCATACTCCAGGAATGCGTCTGAGCCTCGGCGAGGCTTGAAACTCACCTCCACGTCTTCTTGAGTCGCGCTGTCATCCTCACCCATCGAAACTTTTCGCCGCTACCCGTATGATTTGGCCATGGCCGTCGTGCCTTCCACTTCTATCTTGCTGAGTTTCGAAGACGCCCGTCATCTGGTCGAGGAGCACGCCGCCGGTTTACGCCCGAGGGTGCCGGAGACGGCAGATCTGCTGGACAGCGCTGGTCATATCCTGGCTGAGACGATCGTGGCCGATCGCGATTTTCCGCCATTTCGCCGCGTCGCCCGCGATGGCTACGCGCTCCGCTCGGCGGACATCGCATCATCGCCGGCGACATTGCAGGTCATCGCCGAGATCAAAGCCGGGGTCCCGCCCGCAGAGCTCCCGGTCATCCAACCCGGCCAGGCCGCAGCCATTATGACCGGGGCGCCGGCTCCAGACGGCGCGGACGCCGTGGTGATGGTCGAGCACACCTCGCGGGTCGCCGATCGCGTCCGGGTTGAGCGCGCCGTGAATTTTGGAGCCAATGTCATCGCGACCGGGTCCGAGGCCAGGCGAGGTCAGCAACTATTAGCACCCGGAACGTATCTGGATCATGCCGCAATCTCCGTGGCCGCGTCGGTGGGCAAGGTCCATCTTGAAGTCTTTGCCCGGCCGCAAGTCGCCGTGCTCTCGACCGGAGACGAAATCGTGGATATCGATACCGAACCGGGCCCGTCGCAAATTCGTAACTCCAACAGTTATTCACTGGGGTCGCAAATTCAGGAGGCGGGCGGTGAGCCTTATCTATTGCAGGTTGCTCCCGACGAGCCCAGGCGGCTGGGCGAACTGATTCAACAAGGTCTGCAATCGGATTTGCTCCTGCTGGCGGGCGGCGTTTCGATGGGAAAATATGACTTGGTGGAACCGGTGCTGGCCCAATTGGGCGGCGAATTTTTGTTCACCGGAGCAAAAATTCAGCCCGGCAAACCGGTAGTGTTTGGCCGCATTCCAGCCGCCGGAGGAAGGAAATATTTCTTCGGACTTCCCGGCAATCCCGTCTCGACTATGGTCACGTTTGAGTTGTTCGTTCGTCCCATGCTCGAAGCTTTGGCTGGCCGTGCGCCGCGTAGGTTGCAATTTCTGCACGCCAGGCTAAAGTCCGAAATCAACCCCAGGCCGGGATTGAAACGGTTCTTGCCCGCCATCCTGTCGGGCGAATTCGAAGACACTCAGGTTGAACTGGCGCCCTGGCGCGGCTCCGGCGACATTGCCGCCGCGGCGCGCGCCAATTGCTATATCGTGATCGCTCCCGATAGCGAACATATTGGCGTGGGTGAGTGGGTGCCGGTGCTGATGCGGTAAACGCTCCCCTGTCCAGGCCTCCGGCTTCGCTGCGGTTTTCTTCGCGCAGCTTCCCCACGATCTCTCAGTTCGCTCCCTGCGTTCTCTGCGGTTAAAAGCTCTCAGCCGTAACCGATCCCAGCCCGCTGAATTCTCCCAGAACGCGGGTCAAACCGCCGCAAAAAGATGACGTATCCGCCAACTCGTCACTCTGCCACGAAGCGCCGTCCATGTAAGATAGTGGTTTCTCCATGCCGCGCAAACTCTCCCACTACGACGGCGCCGGCCGTGCCCGGATGGTTGACGTTTCCTCAAAAAACCCGACCCTCCGCCAGGCCGAAGCCAGTGCGTTTGTCGAGCTCTCGCCGGAAGTGCTGCGCGCGTTGCCGGAAAATCCGAAAGGCGATCCTCTCGAAGTGGCGCGTCTGGCGGGAATCATGGCCGCCAAGAAAACCTCCGACCTGATTCCCCTGTGCCATCCCATCCCCTTGTCGCACATTGATGTGACCTTACGGCTATGCGAAAATGGCCTCGCCATCACCTCAAAAGTTGCAACCACAGCCGTCACTGGCGTGGAAATGGAGGCGCTTGTGGCCGCCGCGGTTGCTGCCCTTACGGTGTACGACATGTGCAAGGCCCTCGACAAAGCCATTGCTATCCGTGAGGTTGTTCTGGAGAGCAAGTCCGGCGGGAAGAGCGGCGATTACCGTCGACCTCGTAAACAACTTCGTGCCCCGCATGCCGAATAACGTCAAAGTTCTGGTCGTGGATGACAATCCCATGGTCCTGGGGATGCTCCAGAAAGCGCTGACTCCGTTAGGTATCGTCGCCATCGCCAACGATGCGGGCGACGCGCTGCTCAAGGCGATTGACGATCCTCCCGATCTGCTGGTCAGCGACTACCGCATGCCCGGCATGGACGGATCGCAACTGGTCGAGAAGCTTAAAAGCCGTCCCGCCACTTCGAGTATCTCGGTCATCCTTCTGGCCAGCAAAGCCGACATCACTGAGAAGCTCTCCCATCACGACTCGGCGGACGATTTCGTCGAGAAACCTTTTTTCCTGAAAGATGCCACCCAGCGCATCAAGCGGGTGATCGACAAAATTGCCCTGGAGAAAATGGCCAAGGCCGCCGCTTCCGATGGCATAGTGCGCGGCAGCCTGGCGCAGATGAACATGATTGACCTGATGCAGTCGCTCGAAATGGGCCGCAAGAGCTGCCTGCTTCTGCTCAGCAACGCCGGAGAAAAATGCGAAGTCTATTTCAGTGAAGGTCAGGTTGTCCACGCGACCTACGGCGAATTGAAAGGTGATCCGGCGGTGTTTAAGGTCTTGCAATGGACGGGCGGGAATTTTCAGATCAACTTCGAAGCCAAGACCGCGCAGCAGTCCGTTACTCTGAATACGCAGGGCCTTCTGATGGAAGGCCTGCGCCTGCTCGATGAGTCCAACCGGGGCGAAGGTGAGCTGGAACCCCAGCCCGAACCTCCGGCCCAGGAGGCTGCGCCGAGCGAACCGCCAGCCCAGCATGCGACGGCGCATGAAGCAACCAGCGACGTACCGGCCGGCACCGAGGATGAAGCCGGAGAAGAAGAAGACATCAACCTGGGGGAAGATGAGGACGATGATTTCCTCCTCGACTAAAAAATCCCCCGCGCGACAGTTCCCGGCCCGAAAGCCCTCGACGCGAAAATCAACGACGCGAAATCTGAAGACCGACCCGGCTTCGATGGCCGCGGTTTTGACGGTAAGCGATTCCGTAGCCCGCGGAGTGCGCACTGATCTCTCCGGGCCCGCGATCGCGCAGGCTTTGAAAAAAGCCGGCTTTCAAGTGGTGGAAACCGGCGTGGCCGGCGACGACCAAGCTTCCATCCGCAAAGCTTTGATCCGCTTGACAGGCAAAGCGCGTCTGGTCGTCACCACCGGCGGCACGGGGATTGGCCCCCGCGACGTCACTCCCGAAGCAACGCGCACGGTCTGCAATCGCCTGCTCCAAGGCGTCGCCGAACGCATGCGGTCGGAGGGTGCAAAGCAAACGCCGCTCGCGGCGCTGAGCCGCGGACTTTGCGGCACGCGGGGAGAATCCCTGATACTGAATCTTCCGGGAAGTCCAACCGGCGCGGTCGAATCGCTGGAAGCCGTGATTCTTCTCTTGCCCCACGCCTTGCAATTACTGGCGGGGAATACGGAACATTAGCGAAGCATTTTTGTCGCTTCCGGCACCCCGCTGGCCATTCGGCCGCTCCATCTACAGATTGCCCAATTCGAGACCCTCATTTTGAAGCTCATCCAACAACTCCTCAAGCGCTACACCGCATTCCTCTGGCTGGTGCTTAAGCCGTTAGGAATCTGGGGGGTCTTCGCCATCGCCGGTCTCGATGCGGCCGCCCTGGGTCTGCCTATGGATGTAATTGTCGCCGGTTATGTGTATAAAGACCCGTCGCACTTCCTGCTGTATGTTCTAATGGCGTCCGCTGGATCAGCGGTGGGCAGCATCGTGCTCTACGGCATAGGCTACAGCGGCGGCGAGGCTTTGCTGCGCAAGCGCGTCTCCGCCGAACGCTTCGACGATATTCAAGCCAGCTTCGCCAAACATCCCTTTTGGGCGCTCATGTTCCCCGCCATTCTTCCTCCACCTACCCCGTTCAAGCTATTCGTGCTGGCGGCGGCAGTTTTCGAAATGCCATTCCTCCGCTTTCTATTGGCGATCTTTGCGGGCCGCTTTGTGCGTTTTCTCATTCTGTCGTTCCTGACCATGAAATTCGGGCCGCAAGTCGTTCAGTTCACCGGAACACTTTTCCTGCGCCACTGGCCCTGGGTTTTGTTCGTAGCCGCCGCGGGTATCGCCTTTTGGTTCGTGCGTTGGCGGGGTATTCGATCGCAGAAAAAATAATCCCGGGATGAGCCTTGCGCTCCCTCCCGGGATAGATTCAATGGGCCGCTCTGCGCGTTAAGCCGTCGCGGTAGGATTGCCTTCTTTATTGAAAGCGCCAGCCAGAGCGTGCAGGACAACGGGCGCAGAGAACATCGCGACGGTGAAAAGCACATCGCCTTCCAGTGTGTGGCGGAAGAACGGCACCGCAGCGTCATAGCAGGTCACCAATCCAGCCCAGTTTCTGGGATACATCGTTCCCTCGGCCCAAACCGTGAAATTGGAAATCACAAAAAACGAAACCGAGCTTGCCAATGCCGCGCCGATAATCGGCAGAGGCTTCTGCCGCTCGCGCAATCCCGTTCCCAGCCACAGAATGGCTGCATACCACGCCCAAATCACCAATTGATCCCATCCCAGTGGGTAGGCGTAAACGAACTTGTCCAAAATCACGTCAGACGCCGCCATCAGCAACAGAGGCAGCCACAGATTCCGTTTCGAGCCCCGCGCGCCAAAGAAAAGCAGCGATGCCGCCACCGGGGTAAATTGCCAGGGATGGGGAATGAACCGAATGACGACTGCGAATACTACAAAGATGTAAGCCAGCATGAATCACCTCGGCAATCACAAACAACGAATAACGATTGTGGCGCTTGTACGCCAGCCCGTCAAGGGCGACCCCAACCGTCGCTATTGAGCCAGCTAGCGCTTGCGCGGCCTCGATCCCACGCTTTCGCTGACTACATTCAGATTTTCACTAAGAGTAACCGAACAGGAGAGCGGAGGCCGCCCGCCCTTGCCAGGAAAGGCAAACCGTAAGTCTTCAAAGGTCACCACGTAGCCGCCCGGCGGTTGATCCAGATGCTCGGTTTCAACAATCGGATATTTCGCCCAATCCAAGAATACCCTTCCCAGATATGATTTTTTAGCCGCCAGGCTGGCAGGCGTTTCTTCCGGCTTGTAGTGAACGCGCATCTGCCCTCCCGGATCCACCTCGGGAGTCAGCGAATCCACCAGCATGTCGGCAAAAAAATTCTGTGTCTCCACCACGCCGTGCCATTGAAACGGAGTCCACCAGGTGGGATACGCCGAAGCCCGCACCGGATCGGCGTTTTCATAGGTTCTAGCTTCAATGGCGTTCACCGCGCGGCGATGCTCAAAATCACGCGCTCCCCACAGCGCCACCACCGCAAGCAGCGCAACCGTCGCCGCCAATCGTCCCGCTGGCCCAGTGGGCCGCACGCCCACTTCTTCATTGATCAAGCCAAATAGCGCGGGCAATGCGAGCCCGCCAATCAAAATCAGAAAGATGTAAGGGTCCCAGATGAAAACAATGTCCCACGAATACCATTTCTCCACGAACGGCCAAAACGGCCGTACTCCGTAATTATTCGTGAAGTCGAGCAGAATGTGGCTGAGGCCCGCTAGATAGGCCAGCAAAAACAATAACCCCCAGCGCGGCGGCAAATTCAGATGATTCGTCTTGCGCCCGCGCAGGCGCCAGATGAGGTACATGAATCCGACGACCACGCCCGCCACTAGCGCGATACCCAGAAAAGAGTGCGTGAATCCGCGATGATGGGCGAAGCCGAAAACCGGATCCTTCAGGTTGCCGAATATATCCAGATCCGGCGCTTCCGCCGCCAGCGTCATGGTGGCCGTCGCCAATGCTGTCTTGCGATTGAATCCGGATCGTCCCAGACACGCACCGGTCAGAAAATGAGTGATGGGTTCCAAAATGTTTGAACGGTCTTGCTTATACTAACGCGCCCGGTTGTTTCATTCCTACGAACTCCCAATCAGCACACCGGTCACGAACACTAGCGCCCCGCCGAGCCCGACTTGTAGCGCTGCCGAAATCGTCGGCGTATCCATGTAGCGATGCCGAATCCAGGTGATCACGCCCAACTCGGCGAGCACGACAAAAAACGCGAGCGTCATCGCCATGTGAAAATTCGAGATCAAAAATGGCAGCGTGTGACCGACCCCGCCCAGCGCCGTCATCGCGCCGCAAATCAGCCCACGCACCCAGGGATGGCCGCGCCCCGTCAAACTGCCGTCATCCGAAAGCGCCTCCGCAAAACCCATGCTGATGCCGGCTCCAATCGAAGCCGCCATGCCCACCAGAAAAGCGTCCCAGCTGTTGCGCGTGGCGAACGCCGCCGCAAACACCGGCGCCAGCGTGGAAACCGATCCGTCCATCAGACCGGCCAGCCCGGGCTGCACAATCTGCAGCACAAACAGCCGCCGCCGCGCGCGGTCTTCATCATCCTGCACGTTGGGGCTCAGCTTTTCCTCGTTTAGCTCTTGCGCCCGGGTCTCATGCCCGCGTTCGACCGCAGCCAGATCGTCAAGCAGTTGGCGAATGCTGGCATCTTGCGTGCGCACCGCCGACTTTTCATAGAACTGCCGCGTCTCAAATTCCATGGCATTAACTTCTTTGCGCACCGCATCGAGTCCCAGCGGCTGCACCAGCCAAAGCGGCTTGCGTTCCACAAAGCCCTTCACGTCCTGACGGCGGATCAGCGGAATGTGCTCGCCAAATTTCTTCTGGTACAGCGCGATCAGGCTGCGCCGATGGCCCGACTCCTCCACGCGCATGCCGTCAAACACCGCGGCCGACGCGGGAAAATCCCGCCGCAATCCCTCGGCATAGTCCGCATAGACCCGCTCATCTTCTTCTTCCAGGGAAACCGCTAGCGCCAGAATTTCGCGTTCGGATAGTTCGTAGAAGCTCTTCATGATCCCAGCAGTGTAAGAGAAAACGCCGGAAAATGTCATTAGCCGGGACCGAGCGCGCTTAAGTTTTCCGGAGTTTGTCGCCAGCGTGCGCGAAGAATGGTCAATCTCGCGGCGCGAGAATGGTCAGCGCATCCGGAACCATGTGAATTTCCGCCGGCAATGTTCCCAGAAGCTCTCCATCCGCCTCTACATATACCGGCTCACTGCCCCTCGCAGCCTCACACCTCGCGCTGCCGCTGTGCACCAGCTCAATTCCACTGACCGCCCACCGCGCACCCAGCAGTCCGCGAAGAATGTAACGCAGGTACTGAATCCGGCTGCGGGTATGAAACAGCACCAGCCGCAGGTCTGCTCGATCCAGTGACGCGCCCGGCGCCAGTTCGCGCAGAACGCCTCCAAAATTGCGAATGCGCACCGCGAGCAACTCCGACAGCTCGGCGGTTCTCGACGGCTTTTCACTCCCGGAAAATTCCACGACGAAACTCGGAAACGTAAGTGTCAGCCACAGCCGGCTTGCCTTCAGGTAATACGCCAGCATGCCGAAGCGCACTTTCACCGACGCATCCAGCTCATGAAACAGATGCGCGTCCGCGCCAATTCCCAGCGTGACGGTGAAGTAACGCCACGCCGGTTTATCGGTAAAATCTTGACAGCGCACCTGCCCGACCGCAATCCGCCGGGGCCGGGCGGTCAATGCCGCCCGCGCCGCACCCAGCGGCGTCAGCGGAATACCCAGATCATGCGCCAGCGCATTGGCCGTGCCCAATGGAATAATCCCCAGCGCCACATCGCTGCCCACCATGCCCTGCAATACGTCATGAACCGTGCCATCGCCGCCGCAGGCAAAAATCGTATCGCAGCCTTGCGAAATCGCTTCTCTCACCTGCTGCGCCGTTCCTTGTTGGGCAACCGTTGGCGTCACCATCACCTCTACACCGGCGGCTCGCAAGGAGAATTCGACGGCCTTCACATCCGCCAATCTGCGGCCATGACGGCTTCCCGACAGCGGATTGTAGAGCAGAGCTGCCTTGCGCATGAGGTGCGGAAGCTTGGATTGTAACTGGACGGCCGGATTTTTCCAGCCTGGCTGAGTCTCAGCGCGCAATCGCGTACAGCAGATGCGGAAATCCCCGCCACGCCACCTCATTCACCACGCTCATGCCATTTCTTTCGGCCACCCGTCGCGACGGCGCATTTTCCGGCCGAATCATCGACACCAATCGTTTCACCGGCAACTTGTCGAATCCGTAGTCGCGGCATGCCCGCGCCGCCTCCGTCGCCAGCCCGTTCCTCCACAAATCGCGCCGCACGTGATATCCGATCTCGACTTCTTCTTTTTCGTCCACCACCTGCCGCATCAAGCCGCAATCGCCGATCAACTCGCCGCTCGATTTCGAGGTCATCGCCCACAATCCGAATCCATCTTTTTCGTAGCGCTTGCGGTTGCGCTCGATCCAAGCCATAACCTGCGCCCGATCCAGCGCAGCCGGATAAAACCGCATGGTCTCCGCATCGCCCAGAACCGCGGCCAGCGCGTCTAAATCCTCAGGCTGAAATTGCCGTAATGTTAAGCGCGCCGTTTCGATCACCATGCCCGCTTCGCGCATATAATTTCTCTTTCCGTTGAATCCCCATTATGTCTCCGTCCGCTGCCGAAAAGAAAATCGAAGCCCTGCGTGATCAGATTCGCCATCACGAGTACCGCTATTACGTGCTCGACGATCCCGAAATCTCCGATGCCGACTTCGACCGCCTGATGAATGGCCTTAAGCAGCTCGAAACCGAACATCCCGAGCTGATCACCCCCGACTCGCCCACGCAACGCGTCGGCGGCAAGCCCCGCGAGGGCTTCATTAAGGCGGCTCACTCTTCGCCCATGCTCTCGCTCGATAACACCTATAACGAAGACGACCTGCGCAACTGGGAACGCCGGGTTCACGAACTCGGCGGCCAGGAAAAAATCGACTACGTCTGCGAACTCAAGCTCGATGGCATGTCGCTGGCCCTGCATTACGAGAATGGCAACCTGGTGCGCGGAATCACCCGCGGCGACGGCACCATCGGCGAAGATGTCACCCTGAACGTGCGCACCGTGCGCTCGATTCCTCTCTCCATCCCCAAAGAAAAGCTGAAGCAAGCCGGCATTCCTCTCACTTTCGAAGTTCGCGGCGAAATGCTCATGCCGCTTGCGTCCTTCAAAAAGATGAATGAAGACCGCGACGAAAAAGGCCTTGCAACTTTCGCCAATCCGCGCAACGCTACTGCCGGAACGGTGCGCCAGCTTGAGCCTTCCATCACCGCCCAGCGCCGTCTCGACTACTTCGCCTATATGCTTCTAGTGGATGGCCGCACCTATTTCGGCCATCATTCCAAGACTCTGGCCGCGCTTGACGCTGCCGGCTTCAAAGTCAATCAGTCGCGCAAGCTGGCCAACAGCTTCGACCAGATCTGGAAGTTCATCGAGCGCGAGGAAGCGCGCCGCGAGACCCTTCCCTACGAAATCGACGGCATCGTCGTCAAAGTTGACCGCACCGCCTTGCAAGAGGAATTGGGATATACCGGCAAAGCCCCGCGCTGGGCCATCGCCTACAAATACGCTCCCCGCGGCGGCATCACGCAGATCGAGAACATCGTTCCGCAAGTCGGCCGCACCGGAAAACTTACTCCGGTGGCGCACCTCAAGCCCGTGTTCATCGGTGGCACCACCGTAAGCCGCGCCACCCTCCACAACATGGACGAGATCGAGCGTCTCGGCGTAAAGATCGGCGACTGGGTCGAAGTTGAGCGTGGCGGCGATGTCATCCCCAAAGTCACACGTGTCGTCGAAGACAAAGGCCACCCGCGCGGCCACAAAGAATTTCACATGCCCGCGACCTGCCCGGTGTGCGGCGGCCATGTCATCCGCACCGAGGGCGAAGCCGATCACCGCTGCGTCAACGCCAACTGCCCCGCCAAGCTACGCGAGACCATCCTGCATTTTGCCTCGCGCGGCATCATGAATATCGACGGCATGGGCGAGGCTCTAGTCGCTCAACTCACCGATCGCGGCCTGGTAAAAAATGTCGCCGACATTTACCGGCTGACCAAAGACGATCTCCTGCGCCTGGAGCGCATGGGCGAGAAATCGGCGCAGAATGTGCTCAAAGAAATCGAAGCTTCGAAAAAGCTGCCACTCGAGCGTGTGATCTTCGGCCTGGGCATTCGCATGGTCGGCGAGCGCACCGCGCAGTTCCTCGCCGAGCACTTCGGCTCCATGGATGCTCTGATGGACGCCAGCGCAGAAGAACTGGAGCAGGTGAACGAAGTCGGACCGCGCATCGCGCAAAGCATCGCCGAATTTTTTCAGGAGCCTAGAAATCGGGAATTAATCCAACGGCTGCGCGAAGCCGGCCTGACCTTTACTGGCAAAATGAAAGAACGCGGCACCAAACTCGCGGGCAAGACCTTCGTTCTCACCGGCACGCTGAATCATCTCACCCGCGACGCTGCTAAAAAACTCATCGAAGATGCCGGTGGCCGCGTCTCCGGATCGGTCAGCAAGAAGACCGATTACGTGGTCGCCGGCTCCGACGCCGGTTCCAAGCTCGATAAAGCCAGAGAGCTGGGCGTCAGCGTCATCAGCGAAGAAGAGATGCAATCCCTACTCCACTGAAAAACCCCGAGGGTGCCCCGTCCTCGTCCCTCCGTTCTTTGCAGGGACACGCTGGGGATTTTAGGCGGCTGCCCCACCTTTCGCAGTGTTCGAAAGCCCAAGGGAACGCCCCGCACGGGGCTTCCCCCGATGCACCCACTCTGCAAATCTTTGCACTTCTGTTTTGTAGCGATATATCTAATAGCTATATCGAAATCGAATTTAAGCCTCGCGCCCGCCCGGACCACCTCAAGGGCAATCTAGGCAATAACTATCGTTCCTGTGCCATTCTGGTGCAATGGCGGGGCATTCCATGCGGCGGCCGATACGATCAATTCCCCGCCCTCGCGCCATACTTTTAGCTAAGTGATTGAGCCTTCGTGGAAGTGACTGATTTCAAACAGATGTAGGCACCGGTGGCCACGTTAGGCCGCCATCCTAAGTTCGCGCGAGAGAACAACCTGGGAGTGTTGAAGTTTCTCGACATGTTGTGGGTGCTGGCTTCTGGGATCGTGATGCTTGTGCTCTCCGCCATAGCTCTGTATCGCATATTGGTCAAGGGAGAGCCGCTCCGCCAAGATTGTGGCGATCTCTCCTGTTTGCCGAAGAGTTGGAAGCACTGGATTCTAGACGAAAAGCCCGCGCCGAAATGCTTTGGCGAAACCCCACTCAGGATTTCTTAAGCCGTCGCTTCTCTTCCATTGCTCTCTTGCCTTTTTCCCCCGTCTCAAAATCTCTTCCCTCGAAACCGGGGAACAGTCGGCGCACGGCGTCGAGTGTATTGTTGCCAGGATTTGTTTCCTGAAAGAAAACTCGCCCGGAATTTTCCCCCGCCTGACTCCGTCCCCAAAAAACTAACGGGGAAGCCGTTGGGCCTCCCCGTTAAAAACTACTCCCCGCAGAAACGAACTTACGGCTGCTGATCCATCTCCACCCCATCGCCCAGGTGAACGTCTTCCATGGCGAAGACGATCATGCCGGTCGAGGTGGTCGGCGTGGTGTTCAGGATCACAATCTCTCCCACCGCGCGCCGCGGCAGGTCCTGCACGTGAATGGTCGGCCCGCTGTTCTTGGTGAACATGGCCGGGTTAAAGGACGGCGGCTTTTTCTGCGTGTCCTCGGCGGTGGACGCCTTGAACTCCAGCGAATTCACCGGATCGTGCAAATCCACTTCGTAGGTGCGCACCGCACGGAAGTAGTCGCCAATCTTCACGCCCTGGTTCGATCCCACGTTCATATAGACTTTCGCGCCCGGTCCCAGAACTGAATCGAAGTCACGCGCCATCACAATGCGTGCTCCGACTTTTCCGCTGGCCGGCACAAAGCGGTCAAAGCGCAGCGGCGGATGAAACGCGATCGGCGTCTTATCCGCGTAAGGCATCGCCAGGTCACCCGGGTTGATCGGGTCACAGCTGTACTCGACCTGCGCAATCGCCATCTTGCTGCGCGTATCTACAACTCGCACGCGCCCAATCTCACCATAAGGCTGACCCATTTCGCGGATCATGGCAAACTGGCCGCTAAACAGTTCGTTGCGATTGGCATCCCGCAGTTCGCGGACGATTTCGTACTCCTGGCCGGCCTGATAGCCGCCGCCCGCCAGATAAACCACGTCGCCATTGACGAATTTCGTAGTGTTGGGAGTTTCCAGCCCTCCCGCGATGAACTTTGCCGTAGGCAGCGCTTGTTTATTGATGAACCCGCTGCAATAAATATCGGCGTAGGTCGGGGTTTGCACGCGTTCGATGGGAAAGGTCGCGTCGGACGCAATTGTTCCCGAGGGCATATCTGAATCTGCGGTGCTGGTGTCGGCTTGCTGCGCGTACGCTGCCAGAGCCCCGCACATTACCAGCAACAGTCCTATTTTCTTCATGTTACCTCCGAGTCAAAGACGAAGCCCTCCGCCCGCGAGACCCCACTGAATGGACGGCTTGCTCCCGGACAGTAACAAGCCGGGTAAGGGCGGTCAAGGTTACGCCGGTGTTATGCCGATGCGTTGCAGAAGGGCAGCGCGGGCGATGGAATTGTCAATGCATGGTTGCATCTGCCGTCACTGACCTGTAATATCGCCGCCAACTCTCTGAAATGACGACTGCTTCCACAAATCACTATCTATCCCGCGTGCGCGCCCTGCGGCTGCCCAAGGTTTGCGTAGCGGTTACCGGCGCAGATGCGGCAGAAATGCTGCAAAAGGCCGAGGCGCTGACCCGCGACAACGGTCTGCTGGAGCTACGGCTCGATTACCTGCGCGATCCGGCGCAGGCGCTGCCCAGGATCAAGCGTTTTGCCGAGTATTATCCGCATGTTAGCGTGATTGCGACCTGCCGCCGCGAATCCAATGGCGGAAAGTTTAAGGGATCCGGTGCCTCGCAGCTGGATATGCTCTCAAAGGCGCTGGCTGCGGGCTGCCAACTGGTTGATGTGGAAGTGGAAAGCGCACAAAAGCTTAAGGCCGAGCAATTGGAACGGCTGCGCAGCCGGGGCGCGCTGATTATTTCCTCGCACGATTTTCATGCCACCAAGAAACTTGAAGAGACGCTGGCCAAGATGACGGCCATTCCGGCGGATTTTTACAAGATCGTCAGCACCGCGACCACTTTGCACGACAACGTGGTCATGATGAAGTTCCTTGAAAAAGAAAGCGATAAGCAATCTCTGGTGGGAATGTGCATGGGCGAGCAAGGGCTCATCAGCCGAGTCCTGGGAGTACGCGCGGGCAGCGTATTCACTTTCGCCGCAGTCACCGCGGAAGAAAAAACGGCTCCCGGGCAAATCACCGCGCAGGAGTTGCGCGACACCTATCGCATCGACCAAGTAGACGCAGCGACACGGGTTTACGGCGTGGTGGGAGACCCGGTGTCGCATTCGCTTTCACCGGCCATGATGAACGCAGCGTTTCGCCGCGAGAATGTGAACGCGGTCTATCTGGCATTGCATGCGAAAGCTCTGAAGGACCTGCTGAGTTGTGTGCGCGAGATTCCGATTCACGGGCTTTCGGTGACCATGCCGTACAAAGAGAGCATTCTGAGCCATCTCGATAACACCGATGCGCACACGAATAAGATCGGCGCATGCAACACCGTGGTGCGGGCCCAGGACGCTAAGCTCTATGGTTTCAATACGGATGCGGCGGGGGTGGTGCGCCCCCTGGAGCAGCGCATCACGCTCGACAAAGCCAAGATTCTAGTACTCGGAGCGGGTGGGGCGGCACGCGCGGCGGTGTTTGGATTGAAGGAGCGCGGTGCGGAGGTTTACATTTTGAATCGCACCGCAGCGCCGGCGCAAAAGCTGGCGCGCCAGGCACATGCGCGGACTCTGAAGCGTCCCGATCTCAAGAAGCATACGTTTGACGTGATCATCAACGCTACCCCGGTCGGCATGGGCAATACCCGTGATACGCCGCTGAATGAAGGCGAGCTCAACGCCAAGATTGTGTTCGATATGGTGTACGACCCGGCAGAGACCCGTCTGCTGGCTTTGGCCAGAGCGCGCGGCGCCCAAGTGATTCCCGGAATCGAGATGTTCGTTCATCAAGGCGCGAGCCAGTTTGAGATTTGGACTGGTAAACCCGCGCCCTGGGATGAGATGCTGCGGGCCGCGACACTAGCCTTGCAACGGCGCTGCCCATCCCGCGAGGCGGCTCATAGCAGACCAGTTAAATAGGATTCAATTCGCGTCGAGAGGGGCCGGGCGCTGCCGGTTCGGCCAGCGGCCGCAGCGGTGGAAAAGTTCCACGAAGATGCCCCATGCTACGAAATGGTTGCATTTTTGTTGAACAGAGCGTTAATATGCATCTTGGATGCAGCAAGCTGCCTCCCGGTTCTCACTGTGGTACTACCCTTTCTCCCAAGTTCACAAGGCCGTAGCCAACGGCAACAGAGGTTCTGAACGGCTTAATTTGTCCTGAGCAAAAATTCCGGAGACCCTATATGGCGTGGTACGCGTACTGCATCACTGAGCAGCAGACTCTAGTCAATGGCGTGCGGGCCCGTCGTCCTTTCCTGATGGAAGGAATTCAGGGAGTCAATGGCGCCTCCGTCTTGAGCTATCCCAGTGGAGAATTTGCGGTTATTGTCAGCGAATTTGAGCGCGACGGAAACGCTCTGGAAGAAAAGCACGTTCTGGAGCACGCCCGCGTGGTCAGCGTGTGTTTCCGTACAGGAACGGTGCTTCCCTTCCGCTTTGGCACCCTTTTCGACAGCGACGAAGCGTTGCGGCAGTCGGTAAGGGCCAACCGGCGCGCCTTTGGACTGAGCGTGGCCAAGCTCAAGGGCAAGTCGGAGATGCACCTCAAAGTGATGGTGCAGGGTGGGTCGTTGCGTAATGCCATGATCGATGTCGAGCTGCCGGACACCGTCGGCGGCGAATACCTGATCAAGCTGCGGGAGAAAGCTTCAAAGGACCGCGAACGGCAGACCAAAGCGCGAGCACTGTCAGTGCAGGTGCACAAGTTGTTCAACCCGCTGGAAGAAGAAATCAGCTGTAAGCGAATGAACTCGGATGGGATGGTGATTGACATTGCTCATCTGATTGACTCCAAGTCGGTGGAAAAGTATCAGAACCGTTACAGCAATGCGGCTAAACAGCTGAAGAACTGCCAGCTTGCCATCAGCGGGCCGTGGCCGCCCTATCACTTCATGCCAGGCAAGCTGCGCACCGTGGCGGGAAACTCCTAGCAAAGGCATAACCTACAGCAAGCACCGAAGGGCTGGGTGTCAGATCCTCCCCGGCTTTTTCAATCAGATCGAAATCACCCAGGCTCACAGCCGGGAAAAGTGCCCAAAAGTGCAGCATTCTGCATTTGAGGTATTGCGCGCGCATTTTTGGGGCGGTTGCGGCAGCCTCGAGGTGCTCTCAAATCATTGTTTCTAAGGTCATTATCCGCAATATGAAGAAGTTCCAAAATGGGACGGCTTTGGTGCCGCGTTTGCACCTTTCCAGGGCAAGTTAAAGAGGCCACTTTCAAAGAATGATCCTCGCCACTAATTTTGACGACCTGCTAATCTGCTCCGTCCGACGGAGTGGACCCTTGCATCGCCTTTCCTGACATCCTTCCAATGCCTCTTTAGGATTTGCGGCCCCAGAAATGGGGCCGTTTGTTTTTGAGGAGCGCGTCATTTGTTTGCCTGACGGATATGCGCTTTGGCTGAGGGGAGAGCCTTTAACCACAGAGACCCCGGAGAAATGCCGGGGAGGACGCCGGGATGGCGATGGTGAGACCTCTCGGAAAATGGGGTCGGGCACACTCCTCGGCACAATCGTGAGAGCTGCGGGGAGCATCTAACGGCAATTGAGTCGGCTTTCGGGGTGTGGCGGCGAGCGAATGTTGTTGGCTGGTGACGGGTTTTTCGTTGCGTATCGCACGGTTGACGCATCTTATTTTGAGCGCTTATGATCTTCGTTTAGCAAAAATCATTGGAAAGTGCATAACCGAGCGGCCCCCGGGCCGCGAAGTTGTTTTCACATGGATAAAAAGAAAATCGATTATTTCAAGAAGCGGCTGGAGACCCGGCAACAGGAGTTGCGCCGCATGGTTTCGCGCACCGAGCAGGATGGGCGAGCGGTAGATGAGGAATCCACGCAGGACATCGCAGACCGCGCCGCCAGCTCTTACAACAAGGAATTTCTTTTCCACCAGAGCAACAATGACCGCCAGCTTTTGTTGATGGTCGACAATGCTCTGGGGCGCATGCGGGAAGGCAGCTTTGGCGAGTGCATCTCCTGCGGCGAAGAGATCAACATGAAGCGCCTGGAGGCGGTGCCCTGGACGCGGCACTGCATCGAGTGCCAGGAAAAGCTGGAACAAGGACTGCTCGAAGAAGCGCAGAAGTAGCGCGGGCTTAGTCCGCGAGGCACCGTACCATATCGAGAAACCGAATTCCTCACCCACAGGGCGGGCCGGAATGACAAAGGGCAATCCTATGTTAGCCGAGCTCATCGGCCGCCCTTTGTTCGCCAGCTAACCACGATCTTCGATAACGCTTGCTTTGGGTGCCGGCCATTTCCTGCTAAACTGCAAGTTTGCCGACTCATTCCTGAGCCTAGAAGGACACTACGTGCGCGCAGAAGCTCGTCATCAACTGAAACAAGACCGGTTCAGCAAGATCACCATGCAGGCGGCCGAGGATACGGTCCACTGGTCGGTTGAACACAAGGTCCGGCTCTTGATCTCGGCGGCGGTGGTGTTGACCGTGGCTGGCGCGGTTTCGCTCGGCTGGTACACGCTCACGCAGCAGGACGAGAAAGCCAGCTTCCAGCTGAGTCAGGCGATTCGCACCATGGACACGCCGTTACGTCCGGCGAACATGCCGGCGGAGCCGGAGAACCCCAGCTTTGCATCGGCCAAGGAGCGGGCGACGCAGGCGCATCAACAGTTGCAGGCAATCGTGGAGCAGTATCCGCACACTCGCTCGGCGGATTTTTCCCGCTACTTTCTGGGAGTGACGGCCAACGATATGGGCGACGAAGCGGGGGCGATGCGGGCGTTCCAAAGCGTCGCGAATACGCATAACGCGAACCTGGCGGCGCTGGCGAAGATGGCGATGGCGTCGCTCTACCGCAGCCAGCATCAGGATAAACAGGCCATTGATATTTACAAAGGATTGATCGCGAAACCGGCGGACACGGTATCGAAGACGACGGCGCAGATCGGACTGGCGGAAACCTACGAAGCCGACAGTCAGCCGCAGGAAGCCAGGCAGATCTATCAGCAGGTGCAGAAAGAAAATCCCACCAGCGACGCAGCCCAGCTCGCGCAACAGAAACTGCAGGCTCTGCAAGCGCAGAAGTAAGGGCTTTCAGCGCTCAGCTTTCACCACACAGCAATTGGCAATTAGCATTTGGCATTTGGCCAGTTCTGGGTTGTGATCGCTGTCGGTGCAACCAGCATATGCGGTGTGCTCGCGCCGATTGCTCGACGCTTAAATGCCGGCTTCAGCCCTGGAATTATCCCTCAGCGTTCGGTAAATAATTTTTTCCATTGCTCGGGCGAAGTGGGCGGGAGCAGCGCGGGACGCAGGTTGGGAGCGACGTGCTCCTGGTGTCCCATGCCGATCAGGGCGGTTGCGATGCCGGGAGCGGAGCGGGCGAATTGAATGGCATTTTCGGCGTCGCCGCGGAAGCCGAGAATGCGGCGCACGACTTCGGGAAGGCCGTGAATAAGTTGTCCCTGATAGAGCGTGGCGCTGCCGACGACGGCGATTCCTAGACGGGCGGCGGCGGAGAGCAGCGACATTTTCTCTTTGCCGTGGCTGTGATTGGCCAGGCCGTAGGCTTCGGGCATGGCGAGGTTGAAGGGAAGCTGCACGAAGCGGAGGTGGTGATTGCGGCCGCCGGCATCGTGCGCCAACTGCTCGACTTCGAAGAGATTGATGTGATCGCGCGAGCCTTCGGCCACGCGAAAGGCTCCCCAGGTGGCCAGGCCGTAGTAACGGAGTTTGCCAGAGGCGACTTGCTTCTCGAGCATAGAGAATGCGTCTTTCAGGCGGCGGCGAAAGATCTCGTGCGAGACCTCGCCCAACTGCGATTCGGGATTGTGAATGTAGAAGACGTCGATGGTTTCGAGGTTGAGGTTGCGGCGGGAGCGTTCGATCTGGTTCTCGAGATAGGCGGGCGCCATGCTGTGCATTCCGCCGGCGATGTCGTGGGGATGAAGAATGCCGGGCTCAATGTACTCGCGCTGAAAGTAGCCGCGCGGGTCGGCTGGCAGATTGCCATCGAAAGAAAGGTAGCCGGCTTTGGTGCAGACCAGAATTTCGTCACGCTGCAACTGACTGGCGGCAATCGAATGCTGAATGGCGCTGCCGATATTTCGCTCGGAGCGCTGATGGCGGTAGTTGATGGCGGTATCAAGCAGGTTGACGCCGGCGGCGACCGCGGCGGTGATGGCTTCGGTGTAGGCCTGGTCGGCGGTCTCGTCGGGTTCGCCGAGATAGGTGCCGAGGCCGATGGAGGAGAGCCACAACTCGCCCGCGCCGGGGACATCTTCCTGACGCCGGAAGTGGCCGGCATCGCGCAGGGATGGGAAGCGGTCGCGAAAACGGGCGGTGCCCTCGGCAGTGGCGAATCTGGCCAACATTCTCGCCAAGTGTAGCAGCGAATTGGGTGCGATTCCCGCACGGACGTTGTCATTCCGTTGCGGAGGGGAACGGGGCGGAAAAATTCGCCCGGCTGCTACCATAACCGCGGGGCAGGCAAGGTGAAGCGCGTCTCTATTTATTGGGCAATGGGCTCGTACGCTGGAGTTCTGGCACTCGCGTGGTTTGAGGCGAGAAACCATGCGGCGTTGATGGCCGGGCTGGGCGGGCACTTTGCTTATGCGTTTGTGAGTCTGGCATGGCTGCTGGCGCCGCTGTGGTTTTTTGGCTTTGGCGCGGGCGAGTGGCTGAGAAATTCGCTGCGATCGCAAAGCCTGCGGGTTGTTCTGCCCGCGCTGCTGGGGATTCCGTATCTGGTGTCTGCGATTCCGGCACGCGATGTTCATGGTGGGTTGTTGATCCCATTGTTCCTGTTGCCGGTGACGCTGGCAGCATTGGGGGAGCGGGCGGGCTCATCCAAATTGATTTGGCAGGATGGGATTGTGCTGGCCACGCTGATGGCGGTTTACATGCTGCGATTGCTGGCGGGAGCCTGGCCGTTTGCCGGAGTGGCGTTTCTGCCGAAGCTGTTCGTCGCGGATCTGGCACTTTATTTGTATGCGGTGGTGCGAAGGCTGGAGGGGATCGGTTATGCGTTCACGGCAAAGAGCACCGTAATCGTTCGCGGCTTGCGGGAGTGGGTTTCCTTTTTGCCGTTTGGCATTGGGCTGGGATTGGCCTCGGGATTTATTCACTTTCACGCACGGCTCCCTTCGATTTCAACTCTGCTGGGGAGCGTTCTGGCGACATTCATTTTTGTGGCGATTCCCGAGGAGTTATTTTTTCGCGGGATCCTGCAGAATCTTCTGGAAACGCGGATGGGAAGACGAGCGGCGCTGCTTACCGCATCACTGTTGTTTGGCTTATCGCATTTCAACAAAGGCGCGGTGTTTAACTGGCGATACGTGGTGCTGGCGAGCATTGCGGGAATTTTCTATGGCAGGGCTTGGCGAGCAGGGCGGCAGTTGCCGGCGGCGATCATCACGCACACCGCGGTGGATGTGGTGTGGTCGATGTGGTTCCGCTGATGGGTGGTTTCGCTTACCGAACGTCACGCGGGTAACGTGCGCGCACGAGGAGTTTTCCGGTAGAGTAGGAAGCTTATGCTTGACTTGAATTTTGTCCGGGAGAATCTGCCGCGGGTGGAGGAAAAGCTGCGGCAGCGCGGCATGAATCCGGTGGAAGTGTTGCAGGATTTTGCCACGCTCGACACGCAGCGCCGCCAGGCGATTACCGAAGCCGAGACCACCAAGGCGCGGCGCAATCGGGCGTCAGAAGAGATCGCGAAGCTGAAAAAGGCCGGGCAGGATGCGAGCGCGGCCGTGGCTGAGACCAAAGCCATGCGGGAGCAGATTCAGACACTGGAGAAATCGGCGGCCGAGTATGAAGCGCGCATGCAGCAGATTCTCGACGGCATTCCTAACTTGCCGAGTGACACGGTGCCGCTGGGAAAATCGGCGGAGGATAACGTCGAAGTACGGCGCTGGGGCAACGCTCCGCAATTCGATTTTGCCGCCAAGCCGCATTGGGAGCTGGGCGAGCAACTGGGCGTGCTCGATCTGGAGCGCGCGACCAAACTGACGGGGGCGCGCTTTGCGGTGTATTGGGACCTGGGGGCGCGGCTGGAGCGAGCAATCGCTAACTTCATGCTCGACCTGCACACCCGCGAGCACGGCTATACGGAAATTCTG
Organism: uncultured Acidobacteriaceae bacterium; assembly: GCA_963834075.1. Lineage (GTDB taxonomy): Bacteria > Acidobacteriota > Terriglobia > Terriglobales > Acidobacteriaceae > PALSA-270. Next base: position 90,234 of record CAWIAH010000001.1, on the reverse strand, counting down.
CCGCCCTATCTGGTGAACTCCGCTTCGATGTACGGCACAGGGCAGTTGCCCAAGTTCGCGGCGGATCTTTTTCGCGTGCCGCATGGCGAAAAGGATCTGTGGCTGATTCCGACTGCGGAAGTTCCGGTCACGAATGTGTATCGCGATGAAATTCTGGAGGCGGGGCGGCTGCCGGTTTCGCTCACGGCGTACACGCCATGTTTCCGCAGCGAGGCTGGCTCGTATGGCAAGGATGTGCGGGGAATTATCCGGCAACATCAGTTTCAGAAGGTAGAGCTGGTAAAGTTTTCGCGGCCTGAAGATTCGAACGCGGAACTGGAAAAGCTGACCAATGACGCGGAGACGGTGTTGCAGAAGCTCGGGCTGCACTACCGAGTGATGGCGCTGTGCAGCGCCGACATGGGATTCTCTTCGGCAAAGACGTATGACATTGAAGTGTGGCTGCCGGGGCAGCAACTGTTCCGCGAGATTTCGTCGTGCTCGAACTTCGAGTCGTTCCAGGCGCGGCGGGCGAACATTCGTTACCGCCCGGAAGGCAAGAACAAGCCGGAGTTTGTACATACACTGAACGGCAGCGCCCTGGCGGTGGGGCGGACATGGCTGGCGATTCTGGAAAATTACCAGCAGGCGGATGGGAGCGTGGCGGTTCCTGAGGCGCTGCGGCCGTACATGGGAACCGACCGCATAACCGCGAAGAAATTCTAGGCGCGCGTGAGCTCTTTGCCGGTTTGCTCTTTTCTCTTTGCGCTTTGTCTTTGCTCTTTGCGATAAGGCCGTGGCGTGGAATAATGTCCGTTTGCCGAGAGTAAGGAGCCAAAACCAGACTTGCAGAGAGCTGAAGCAGTCCCCGTCGAAGGTGTACCCGCGGTGCGGATGAACAATTTCTGGCGCACAATTCGCGGCTACATCTTCTGGTCGCACGAGCGCGGCACTATTCAATACGACGTGATGGTCACGCTGATTCTGCTGTTTATTTTTCTCTCCCCACTGTGGATCAACTTCAAAGATAAACCGGTCGAACGCAACCCGCATCCAACTGGCGTGGTTGTAGTACCGGACTCGGCGGGTGGACTGGTGTATCAGATCGAGAGTTCCGCGGTTTCAGTCAAGGATCCGGCGGCGTTGCGGGATCAACTGCTGGGTATCATTGAACCCATCTCCGGAGAAGTGAGCATCACGAAAGTCGAAGCCGAGCATGACAGTGCGGGACGGGTTTCAGGCTACAAGGTCTGGGTGCAGAGGTAAAAGAACGTACCAGCTCGATCCCAAGAATTCGCGACGACGACGGAGCGCCCCGCTTCGCATGACATTGCAATCAAAATTTCGTTTTCACGCCGCTGGGCTGGTTTGGATGCTTTGTGTCTCGCTGCCGGCTCTTCCGCAGGATAATGCGGCGGAAGAACAAGTGCTGACGCGGATGGATAAATCGGCGGCGACCTTCCGCAGCGCACAGGCGACCCTCGATGTGGAAATTTTCATCAGCGCGGTGAATATCACCGACAAGCAAAGCGGAAAGATTTATTTCCGGCGAAAGGGTAACGATACAGAGATGGCGCTGCAAATGACCGATCCGCCAAAAGACGTGATATTGAGCGGAGGTAAGTTGCAACTTTACGAGCCGGCGCCGATTGACCAGGTGACGGTCTATGAGGTCAGCAAGCATCAGGACGAGTATGAAAGCCTGCTTAAACTGGGTTTTGGCGGGGGGGGCCACGCGCTGAAAGATTCGTTCGAGGTTAAGTATCTGGGAACTGAAAAAATCGGCGGGGTGGATGCGGCGAAACTCGATCTGACTCCGAAGAATCCCAAGGTCGCGAATCTGATTCCGCACGTGATTCTGTGGGTTGATCCGACCCGGGGAGTGGCGGTGCAACAGCAATTATTTGAGCAGGGCGGCGAGGATTACCGGCTGTCGAAGTATTCCCATATCGTGCTGGATCAAAAGATTCCGGACTCCGTGTTCAAGCTCAAAACGGACAGCAAAACCACTATCCGGGACATGTAACTGAAACCGGCCCGGAGCGGTCTCGTACAGCATTTTTCCTGCAAAATTAGGGGTGGAAAACCGCAGGCGGAACGATATACTGACGATCAGTTGGCATGGAACGCCGATTTTAGGTAAGTGGTCTATGCGAACCGGTATCTATGGCAAAGGTTTTCACCATCCCGGTCGCGCCCAATCTAGGCCGGAGGCGGCGCGAGCGGCAGTCTGATCCGCGCTATGTGGACGGTCAGCGCTTGCTGGTGGAAGCCATGAAATATCTGGCGCAGGCCGATCCGGTGAACAATCGCGACGCCGTGGAGCTGCTTTCCGAGCACGTCCGCACCCGCTTCCGCATGACCGACTCGCCCCTCAGCGTTCAATAGAAGATTCCGTTAAATCCCCCAGCGTCAGAAGGTTATCCGTCCTGCAACCTGGAGAATGCGCTCCGTATGTAGGGTATTCAGGCCGGTGCCCAAGTCGGTGCTGGTGATCTCGCCGAAGGTCGCGCTGCTGACATTGGTATCGGGATTGGCGAATTCGGTGTGATTAAAGACGTTGAAGGCTTCCAGCCGGAGTTCTAAATTGACCCGCTCGGTGATCGCAGTAGTTTTTGCCAGAGCTATATCAAGATTGGTCCGTCCGGGTCCGCGGAAGAAATCACGGGGCAACCCATACCCTGTTGTTGGCACGCAAGGTCCGCCGCCACATAAGAATGCATTGGGATTGAAGTAGAAATTGCCGTTGGTCTTGGGATTCATCAGTTGAAGGCTGCTGAAACCGGGCGCGAAGACGGCGTTCTCCAAGTTATTGTCGCCAGCGCCTGAGGACCCGGGGTCGGTCGGATCGCCATCGCCGCCCGCGCTGACGCTCAGCGGGAAGCCGGTACGCCAGCTGAAGATCGGATACAAACTCCAGCCTTGAACCACCCGCTTGGGTCCATCTGCCCACATGCGGTCAAAGGGAAGATCCCAGCCGCCGGAGAAGGTAATCCGGCTGCGAATGTCGAAATCCGAGTCGGCGCGGAACTCCTCGGGCACATAGGCCGGGACTTGCGAATCGCGGTTGCGGAAGCCGGAGGCATTGTCGATGCTGTGGCCGAGCGTATAGCCCAAGGTGAAGTAGGTGGTGCCGATGGGGCTGTCGGACACCCGCTTGGTTAAAGAGGCTTCCAGGCTGTTGTAGTTGGCGAAGACGATATTGCGAAACTCAAGAGCGTTGGAAATGGGGCAATCGGAGGTCCCGCCGAGGCCGGAGCATAAGCTGGCGTATCCGGCATTCTGATTCAAATTCAGAATTCGGTCGGTGGTCCCCAGAATCATGGGATTGATGTCCTGCAACGAGGTAAGGCCTTTCGAACTGCTTCCCACATAATTGACTTCGGCGGTGATGGAGCTGTTTATGGCGCGCTGGACACTCAAGTTGTACTGATAGGTGTAGGGGGTGTGCAGATGCGGATCCACAAAATAGACTCCGCCGCTGGTGCCAAAAGGGATGCCCAAACCGTTGGCGAACGCCGTACCGGCCGTCGGCGGCACCGAGGGGAAGGGGTTTCCAGGAAAGCCAGCTGAGACCCAGGGATCGCTATAGAAGCCGGTTGCGCCCGGCGGATAGAGACAGATTCCGGTCGTGGGATCGGTGTTGTTGCAGAAATATTGCGCGTATTGTTCGCTATAAAAAGGCGTGGCACCGTTGAACTGTAGATTATCTTCGCCCTTCAGCACATCGTAAAAGATTCCGAAGCCGCCACGGATGCTGGTCTTGCCGTCATTCATGGGATCCCAGGCGAAGCCTACGCGGGGAGCGAAGTTGGTTTTATCGGGAAAGTTCACGCCACTGGGAGCGCCGGCATCGCCGGGAAATACCAAGCCCAAAGGCGCCAGGGGAAAACGAGTGGATTGATCGCCCGGAATGATAGAGAAGGTTCGACCCTGGGTATCGACTTTCGGAGTGCTGTATTCGTAGCGCAGGCCGAGGGTGAGAGTGAGATTCTTGCGGGCACGCCATTCATCCTGACCGAAACCATAGCTAGCTTTGCTGCGGATATTGTTGCGCGCATTGGGACCTTCGTAGAGGTTGTTGGGGATGCCCAGCAGGAAATCGGCGAGACTGTTGCCGCTGCCGATGCCGCCGTCCGCATACGGCCCGACGAAGGAGTAGCTGCCGTCGCCAAAAAAGTCGTACACGGTATTGTTCTGGTAGGCGGAGAATCCCGCTCCGAACTTCCAGGTGTTATTGCCCTTAATCCAGGTCAGGGTGTCGGCGTAGATATACGTGGTGCCGATTTCATTTGCCGGGCCGGATTGATTGGGCCCGAACGCCAAACCATTGTCGAACGACATCAGGGGAGGACCGTTGGGCAAGTCTGAGGCGATACCAAATCCTAAGGCACTGGCCGTGGTCAGATTGGAACTGGGAGCGTTGTCCAGGGAATTGTGACGCTGGGCGGTGCCGCGCAGTTCATTGAGCACATTCGGCGAAAAATTCCGGGTATAGGTGAGGTTCAGGAAATAGTTATTGATTTGGTTGTAGCTGGGGAACCCGGATACGGTGGCCGAATATGCGTAATTTCCAATGCCGAAAGGCTGGGTTTGGGGGCTGCGGTACCCACCAATGGTGGCGGAGAGTTTGTCTTTCGAGGTGATGTTGAAATCCAGTTTTCCGGTCAGTTCATTGGTGTTAAACAGGCTGCCCGCCGCGGAGGAATAGGTGCCGGTCGAGGAAGTCGGAATCAGCCCGAGAGCAATGTAATTCGTGGCTGCAGGGTCGATTGTCGTAGGATCGATGATGGCCTGAGCCGCCAGAGCGGAGTTGGGCTGGAAGTAGGGATTGAGTTGAAGGAACGCCGCAACATTGGGGTCGGGGCCGCCGCTCACCGCTTGAGAAAAGTCTCCGTTCAGTTCCGCCGGCGTGAACGTGGTGATCTGCGATTCCACGTCGGTCTGGGTTTGGCGCTGGCCTTGATAGGCGACGAAGTAAAAAAGCCGATTCTTGAGGATGGGACCGCCTACCGTACCACCAAACTGGTTGCGAATCAGATTATTCCTGGGTAATCCCTCCTGCTTGTTGAAATACGAGTTGGCATCGAAGACGGTATTACGAACGAAATCGAAGGCGCTGCCGTGAATTTGATCTGTACCTGACTTGGTGACCACGCTAATGATGCCCGATCCGCTGCGCCCATATTCCGCAGTGTAGTTACTGGTGAGAATACGGAATTCTTCGACTGCGTCCGGATTCGGATTGAGGACGACTTCGTTGCCCATGAGGTCGTTGTTGACGCCGCCATCGAGCAGATAGGTAATGGAGTCAGCGCGTCCGCCACCAACGCTGAATCCGGCGATGCCGCCATAGCCAGATCCATTGTTGTCGTCAGGATTGTCCTCGGTGACGCCGGGCTGGAGCAGTGCGAGATTGAGCACGTTGCGGCCATTGAGCGGCAGATTCACGATGGGGCGGCTGGTAACGGATTCGCCGACTGTCGGATTCTCGGTTTCGACGTTGGTGCCGACGCCGGAGACTTCGACCACCTGGTTAAGCGCGCCGACCTCCAGGCGCAAATCCATTTTTTCCTGCTGATTGATTTGCAGCGTCCGGCCGGCGGTGATCAACTTGGAGAACCCCTGATGCTCAGCGGTGACCGTGTACGTGCCAATGGGCAGGTTCACGACGCGGTAATTCCCTGCCGGGTCGCTGGTGGTCTTTGCCTCAACGCGCGTGGCGACATTGGTGACGATGATCTTTACGCCGGGAATGACCGCGCCCTGCGGATCGGTGACTTGGCCATAGATAGAGGCAGTCGCCGATTGGGCCCAGGCGGAGCCGACACAGGAGCCAACAATGAAAAGGGTCACAGCAACGATCAAGAGCTTTCGCACAAAACCTCCACACAGAACTCAAAGTGAAATCTGGCCGGGTCGGGCCGATAAAATCTCACTTGGGATGTAAGTTTCTATCCGCAATCGGCAATCCATATGTAAGTCTAATAAAATATGGAAGTTAATTGTTTCTGGCGGGAGAGGAATCCAGTTTTACGGAAGAAGATACGGTTTTTGGAATTTTAGATCCAAATAAAGCACTTCCCAGCAGAATGACAACGGGATAGCACTCCAGAACGTAGCGTGGCTCGGGATTTTCGAGCGATCCTAAAAAAATGCTACGGAATATCACAAAAATCGCTAGCAGGCCAATTCCGGGAGCAAAACCGCCGCGAAGGATTCCGCCGATCGCGAGTGCGATGTACAGAAGACCGATGACGCCGAGAGAGAGGGAAATCGCGGAGCCACTGGGATCGTCGTCGAGCTGCCACCAGCGCGAATCGGAGGGCAACAGCTCGGCGCGTGGACGCAGCCACATATCGGCGATGCGGAGCAGGGGCAGCCAGGCGTAGTAACGCAAGGGCGCGGCGTGAATACGCGTGGCGGCAAGAGCGGCAAACCGCGCATCTAGTTCAGGAGTGACGTGCAAGCTGTGGTTGTAGTCTGACAGCAACTGCGCGGTCTCTTCGCGTTGTTGCGCGGAATCGAAGGCGCGAGGCGGGAGTTTATTGATGTCAACGGTGTTGCCCGAGACCTGCCAGTAGACGTCCTCCACGGAAACGTAATCCGCCATCCAGGTCTTGACCCAGCGGTCGAAGCCGAGGGGGACGAATTCATCGGGATCGTTGGAGTAGCGCGGGGCGAGCGGTTCAAAGAAGTGCAGGGTGTGAAGATTGCGAATGGTCCATGGAACCAGCGGAGCGAGCGCGGTGAGGCTCACGACTAAGGCGGCTTGCAGCAGGTGGGCACGAGTGGATTTTTGTTGCGCAGGGCTCGGCGGATTTCGCGGGACGTGAATCCATAGCCAAGCCAGGTAGACGCCCAGGGCAACCAGCAATAATCCGCCGTCGGGACGAAGCAAGATGGCGCCGGCGATGGCCACGCCACAGGCGAACCACCGCCAGCGTCGGCCGGAGGGAAGGCTTGCGAGGCCGGCAAGGGCAAAATCGAGAGCGAATGCGGTAAAGAAGACTTCGAGGGTTTCTGTCAGCGCGGCGGAAGCATAATTGGCCAGGAATGGACAAAGCGCGGCCAGCAACAGCGCGGCTTTCGCGGCCCGAGGGGAAATGAGGCGGCGCGCCATGTCGGCAATCAGAGCGCAGGTGGCGAGGTCAAAAAGGATTTGCAAAACCCAGATGGCGCGGAAGTCGTCCCTGCCGAAGATGGCGAAAACAATGGCGAGGAATGCGGGGTATCCGGGAAGACGGATGCAGGTGGGAACGACCTTGCCGAGTTGGGTGAGGCCATAGGTTCCGTGAAGCCAATTTATGGCGATGTCGGCGTAGATCTGCGAGTCATCGGTAACGCGGGGATACCAGAAGAGAAAGAACAGGCGCAGGAGCAGGCCAAGGAGAAGCGCGATCAGGAAGAAGCGGTAATTTTGCCGTATCCAGGCGCGCACGCATTGAATATAACGTGTTCCGGGGAAAACGCCACGGCTGCCGGCGGGTGCCAAATCCGGTATCATAGGAAGACATTGGGGTTTCCCACCTACAGCTTGAAATAAAGCTTTATTTTCATGGCGCAACCAGTTTTCTACGATCCGCGACAAGCCCGCTGGAAACGGCTGCGGCGACTGTTCGATGTGCTGGGCGCCAGCATTATCGTGGTGGTGGTGTTTTTCGTTTACGGCGCATGGCGCAGCCAACCGCTTCCCCTGCTGGAGTGGCCGATGCAGACCAAGCCCTACCATGCGCTGCGGGAGAAAGAGCGAGAGCGGGCCCGGGACAAGGAACGGCAAAAGACGGCCCTGCTGCGCACCCACCGAAAATCGAAAACCGCGCCTTCCGAGGTGACGCTCAATTCCGAAGAAGGGATTCGGGCGGCATTTTATGTTCCCTGGGACGCGGCCAGCTTTTCGTCACTGCGCGAGTATGCGCGGCAGATCGATTTGCTGTTCCCGGAGTGGCTCTCGGTGCTCACCCCGGATGGCCACCTGCAGAGCGTGGATCCGCTAACCAACACATTTTTCGATGTGGTGCACGGAGCGGGCGACGTGCATTCCGTGGACGACAAGGTCATGCCGTTTTTGAAGTCAGAAAACACCGGAATGGAAGTTTTTCCGCTGGTGAATAATTTTGACGGAGCAGACTGGGTTGACATCACTTCCTTCCTGAACGATCCCGACGCGCGGCAGAAGTTTCGCGACCAAATCGATGACTTTCTCGACAGCGACAAGTATGCCGGCATCATGGTGGATTTTGAAACCTTCCCCAAGAAAGGGCAGCCGGGATTTCTGGCTCTGCTGAACGAATTATCGGGGGACTTGCACGCCAAGGGCAGAAAGTTGTACGTCACCGTGCCCTCGCACAATGACGAGTGGAATTATGCGGCGGTAGCGGCGGCGGCGGATGGCGTCGTATTGATGAACTACGACGAGCATTATCCGGGAGGAGATTCTGGCCCCGTCGCCTCGCAGGATTGGTTTGTCGACAACCTGAAGGCGGCGGCGAAGAGTGTGCCGCAGGACAAGCTGATCTGCGCCATCGCGAATTTTGGATATGACTGGGCAGAAAAGCCGGAGCACGGCAAGTTGCCGCCCGGGGAGAGGGATCACACTCAAACGGTGCAGGAGTCGTGGCTAGCGGCGAGGGATTCCGATGAGACGGTAGATTTCGACAGCGACAGCTTGAACCCGCACGTCAGCTATCTGGATGAGCATAATGTGCAGCATGACATCTGGTTTCTGGATGCGGTCAGCGCGCTCAACCAGATGCGAGCGGCGCAGACCTTGGGCATCAAGACTTTCGCCTTGTGGCGCCTGGGCGGCGAGGACCGATCACTGTGGCGGGTGTGGGATGTGCCGGGAGACCCGGGCGCGACTGCCAAACTGGAAGATGTTCCGCCGGGCCAGGATGTGGATGTAAATGGCCTGGGCGAAATTCTGCACATTGAGGCACGGCCGGCCAACGGAACCCGCGAGCTCAAAGTCGATACGCATTCCGGACTGATCACCGACGAAACTTTTGACAAACTGCCGCAGCCTTATCGGATGGCGCGTTACGGATCCAGCCCAAACCAGATGGTGCTGACCTTCGACGATGGGCCGGACCCGGAGTGGACACCCAAGATTCTGAAGGTGCTCAAGAGCAAGAACGCGACCGCGACATTTTTTCTGATCGGCATTCAGGCAGATCGTTACTCGGGATTAGCGGAGCGTATTTACCGGGAGGGGAACATCATTGGCAATCACACGTTCACCCATCCGGATATCAGCAACATTTCGAGCAAGTATGCCGAGCTCGAGCTCAACCTGACCGAACAGCTGTTTGCCAGCCGGCTGGGCATCAGGACAATTCTTTTCCGGCCTCCGTATTCGATTGACGCCGAGCCGGACACGGAAGATCAGGTACGGCCTTTGGAGCGGACACAGGATCTGGGGTACGTGACCGTGGGCGACAAGGTCGACCCCAATGACTGGCAGGACGACCCGCGCAAATCTGCGAAGCAGCTCTCTGACTTTGTGCTGGACCACCTGCCACCATGCGCTCCGAACGATACGCAGTGCGGGAACATCATTCTGATGCACGATGGCGGCGGCGATCGCAGCCAAACCGTGCTGGCGTTGCCGACCATCATCGACGGGATACGCGCCCGGGGTTACCAGATTGTTCCCCTCTACGAATTGCTGCATAAGACCCGGGCTGAGGTGATGCCGCCTTTGCCAGCGAACCAGCGTTGGGAGGCGCGGCTGACATGGATCGGGTTCTGGCTGTTTGACGTTGGGGTGCAGGGCATCACCTGGATCTTTCTGCTCGGCGATGTTCTGATGACGGGCCGTTTGCTGATCATTGGCGCGCTGGCGATGTTCGACCGGTTGTGGCAAAGCCACTACGCCACGCCGGAAGCTGAAAAGGCCTATCAGCCCCGAGTGGCGGTGCTGGTGCCGGCATACAACGAAGAGAAAGTTATTGTAAGAACGGTGCGCGCGGTGTTGGCATCGAACTACCGAAACCTGCGGGTGATTGTGATTGACGATGGGTCCCGCGACGAGACCCTGGAGGTCACGCGCCGGGCCTTTGCCGCCGAGGAGGCTGGTGGGCAAGTGGTGATTCTGACCAAGCCGAATTTCGGCAAGGCGGAAGCTCTCGACTATGGATTGCGGCACCTGCAAAGCGATGAAGAGATTTTTGTGGGGATTGACGCGGACACGGTGATTGCGCCGAATGCGATCTCGCGCCTGGTGCCGCACTTTTTGAATCCCAAGGTGGGCGCGGTCGCGGGCAATGCCAAAGTCGGCAATCGGGTGAACCTGTGGACGCGCTGGCAGGCGCTGGAGTACATCACCAGCCAGAATTTCGAGCGGCGAGCGCTCAACACTCTTGGAGCGGTGAGCGTGGTGCCGGGAGCGCTCGGTGCATGGCGGACCTCGGCGGTGCTTGAGGCAGGCGGTTACCATACCGACACGGTTGCCGAAGATGCAGACTTGACCATGGCGCTGCTGCAGCGCGGCTATCGGGTGGAATATGAAGACACGGCGCTGGCTTACACTGAGGCTCCAACCAATGCGAACGGACTCATGCGGCAGCGCTTTCGCTGGTCGTTTGGCATTCTCCAATCGGTTTGGAAGCATCGCGGCGCTTTTGCGCGCAAGGGCGTATTGGGATGGGTGGCGTTGCCCAACATTGTGATCTTCCAGATTATTCTGCCGCTGGTTTCGCCGCTGATCGACATCATGTTCGCGGGCGCAGCGGCGTGGTACTTCATACAGAAATATTTCCATCCAGAGTCGACCGATCCGGCCAGCTTTTTGCGCCTGGTGGTGTTTTTTGTTGCTTTCCTGGTAATTGATTTCCTGGCATCGGCGATCGCGTTCGCGCTGGAGCGCCGCCAACCCGATGCGCACGAAGATATCTGGCTGCTTTCGCAAGTCTGGTTGCAGCGCTTCGCTTACCGGCAATTGTTTTCGGTGGTTTTGTTTAAAACTATAAAACGCGCCTTCGAGGGCCAGCGCTTTGCATGGGATAAGTTGGAACGCACGGCTGCGGTGAGTTACAGGCCGAAAGAAACTCGCGATTCGGTCAATGTGCCGTAGGTGGGCTATGGCAAAGCCTTTTACCGCAGAGATCGCAGAGAACTTGCCGGAGTGCGCGAAGAACAGCTCGGGCCTGATACAGCTCCCTTGGAAGGGCGAGTTAGGCATCGCGCCGCTGACTGCTCTAGAATCGTAGTGATTCGCGATTTGTCCGAGATGTCTCCGGAGTAAGTATGGCAACCTTGGAAGTTCCCGCGGTTCATCTTCATAGCAAGCCTTTCGTGAACGAACCGGCGACCAACTTCGGCCAGGCCGAGAATGCCCGCGAGATGCGCGCCGCGTTAGAGAAGGTGCGCAACCAACTGGGCCGGGAATATGACCTGATTATTGGTGGAGAGCGGTTGAAGACAGCGGGCAAGATCAAGTCGCTTAATCCGGCGCGGCCTTCGGAACTGGTTGGGCTGCACCAAAAAGCGGAGACGGAACATGCCGAACCGGCTATGCAAGCCGCGTTAAGCGCTTTTGAGAGCTGGAAACGAACTTCGGTTGAAGAGCGCGCCAGCTTGTTGTTTCGCGCGGCCGATCTGCTGCGTACTCGAAAATTTGAGTTCTGCGCGTGGCTGGTTTTCGAAGTGAGCAAAAATTGGGCCGAGGCCGACGCCGACATTGGGGAAACTATTGACTTCTGCGAATTCTATGCGCGGGAGGCGTTGCGGCTGGCGAAAGTGACGGCGCCGGTTCAACTTGCCGGCGAGCGCGATTCCCTTTTTTACATTCCGCTGGGTGTCGGCGCGGTCATCCCGCCCTGGAATTTTGCCTGCGCCATCATGGCGGGTATGACGGCGGCATCCATCGTCTGTGGCAATACCGTGATCCTCAAGCCGTCAACCGACTCGCCGACGATTGCGGCCAGGTTCGTGGAACTACTGGAAGAAGCCGGCATGCCCGATGGCGTGGTTAACTTTTGTCCTGGCTCGGGAGCGACGTTTGGCAATGCGCTGGTGGCCCACCCGAAGACGCGTTACATCGCATTCACTGGCTCGCGCGAAGTCGGCCTCGATATCAACCGGCGAGCCGCGGATCGTGCTCCGGGGCAGATCTGGATCAAGCGCAGCATTCTGGAAATGGGCGGCAAGGACGCCATCATCGTCGACGCCGACGCCGATATCGACTCCGCCGTCGAAGGCGTCACCGCCTCTGCCTTCGGTTTCCAGGGACAGAAATGTTCCGCATGCTCTCGAGTCATTGTGGATGAGCGAATCTACGAAGCGTTTCTCGAGCTGCTCAAGGCGCGCGTGGAACAACTGACGGTCGGCGATCCCGCGGAGAATTCAAATCTCGGAGCGGTAATCAACCAAGCATCGATGAAATCGATTCTTGGCTATATCGACTACGGCGCGAAAGAAGGGCGACTAATTACGGGCGGCGGACGCGCCGGCGACGAAGGCTATTTTATTCAGCCGACCGTGATCGCCGATATTTTGCCGAAATCGAAGCTCGAGCAGGAAGAAATTTTCGGACCGGTGCTGGCCGTCATTAAATCGCGCAATTTCGACCACGCGCTCGAAATCGCCAACGATACCGAATTCGGCCTCACCGGTGCGGTTTACACTTCATCGCGCGAAAAGATGGAAATCGCCGTCCGCGAGTTCCACGTAGGCAATCTCTACTTCAACCGCAAGTGCACCGGCGCCATGGTCGGCGCGCATCCCTTCGGGGGTTTCAATATGTCCGGGACCGACTCCAAAGCCGGCGGCCCGGAATACTTGTATCTGTTTACCCAGGCAAAATCGGTCGCGGAAAAAATTATTTAACCAGGGAGGACACGAGGAGGAACACAGGCAGAAAACTTCCGTGCCCTTCGAGCGCTCCCTGATTTCGAGACGATTATTTTTTGGTCTGCCACAAACCTAAGGTTGCTCCGGTGGGGTCGGCGATGATGCTGAACCACCCCATGCCGGGCACCTCGGTGACATCGCGTTTGACGTCGGCGCCCAGCGATTTCGCGCTGGCCGTGGCCGCCTTGACGTCATCGACCTCGACGTAAGCCAGCCACATGGATGGGGCACCCGGGATTGGATGCTTCATCATTCCGCCGCCGGTACCGGACCCAGGCTTCACCACAGTGTAAACCTCGCCGGGCCCCATGGGCATATCTTCCAGCTTCCAGGAAAACAACTTCCCGTAAAATGCTTTGGCTTTGTTGACATCGGTTGTGTTCAGTTCTACATGTACGAAGGGATTTGCCATGCAATTTCTCCTTATCGATTTGTCGAACGCGAAAACCTGAATCCGTCGGCGCCGAACGGCAGCGCCTCATCTAGAGATAATTTGCGAGTTGCTCGAAGCAGCCGTTCCAACCCTGAGAGTGTTTCTCGCGTTCCTCGGCAGTGGGCAGAAGTTCGTGCGTCAGGCGGATTTCGGTGGCGTTTCCGAGATCGCGGAAGTACACGCTCACGACGCTCTCAGCCGCGGACTCGTTGCCTCGCCATCCCCAGGTGAAACTTATTTTTTCCGGCGGAGAGACTTCGCGGTAAGTTCCGCCGACGCTGTGAACGCTGCCCTTGTGATGCATTTCGATCACATAGCGGCCGCCCGGGTGCAATTCGAGCGTGGGAACAACAATGGTGTAACCCGGCGCCGGGGCAAACCAGCATTGCAGTTCCTTCGCATCGGTCCAGGCGCGAAACGCCTTTTCGCGTGGGACGGCGAAGGTTCTGGTTATTTCAAAGGTGACCGGCGGCGATGTGATGGTGGCTTGCTCCATGACGAATTCTCCGTGGTTGTGGTTTGCATTAAGAAGCGTTCCAGCGAATCGAGTTGTGACTCCCAAAAGATGCGGTATGTGTCGAGCCAGTCGGCGGCCTGCCGCAACGACTCTCCCGCGATACGGCAGCGGCGGATACGGCCAGTCTTTTCCTGCGACACCAAACCCGCCCGCTCCAGCACGCGCAGATGCTTCATGACCGCGGGCAGAGACATGCGGTGCGGCCTGGCCAGATCGGTTACCGAAGCCTGCCCCTGGGTAAGCGCCGCGAGAATCGCGCGGCGCGTGGGATCGGCGAGAGCGGCAAAGGTGTTGTCCAGGCTTGCGTAATACTTAACCACGGGGTAAAGTATAGCGGGGAGCCTGTAAATGTCAAGAGGAAGGGAGAGATGAATACGCGCGAGGTTTTTGAGCTTCGCGAGTGCATTTTATCGAGCTGGGCGCTCGATCGGACAGCCGAGGGGCGGCTGTCCCTACGTGGATCTTACAAATAAAATTAAGAGTCCCGAAGTGATGTTGCACCTATTCGTCTCGGCCAGTAGCTCGCTTTAGACCCTTGCCGACCCGACCTCACAACTTCCCTTGCGGGGTGCTGCGAGCGATCTGTTGCTTGGGCTCCGGGCTTACCGCCAACCGGACAAACCAGTTCAACGCTTCGGGACTCTATCCTGCCTCTGACTTGGGTTCACGTTCGCCTCGACCAGCACTTAGCTATAGACCCTCGCTGACCCTCTCCGCCTGATCTCGCGATCTGCTGAGTGATCTCGCTTGAGCCCCGGACGCCGCACCAACCGGGAAAACTTTAGAACGTGTCAAAGAACGATTATGTTTTTACTCTTTCCATTTCAAGAGTCAATAGAATCCGCGCGTCTTTATCTGCTTGTCTTTCAATCGAGTGCAGGCAGTTCACAGGCCGGTGACCGGATTTGGTGCAGCCCGCTACCTCAGTTCGCTGCAAGTTTGTTATTGATCGCGGTAGACGCATCACCGCAGGAAGGGAAAATGGTGTGGCCCGTCGATTTGCCGGTATGGGCCGGTGTGAAAACGTGGCAAAGCGCCCGTCCAATACGGAATCTGGACGCGTGCTCTCAGCCATGAAAGCGCTCACTCGATCGCCTTGACACGAAAAGCCCCGGCCCCGACGCCGACGCGTATCTGCTCCGCCAGTTCTTCAGGGGTAGCGTTGTCGTTCTTAAGGGTGTGACGCTCAAATGCGCCCAAATCGCCGAAGGCGGTGTAGAGATCGTGGTAGGGAGCGTAATCGGGCATAGCGCCTTCGCTTCTGTGGGCCGCGCGCGCCGCACACACAGCCTCGCTCGGATACAGGACGATATAGTCGAGCGCAGCGTCCTTCAGAGCGGACTGCACGGATTTCAGATGCCAGGGGCCGATGGTGAAATCGAGGATGGTTTCATATCCGCCGTGGGCGAATCGCACTGCCGACGCGATCATAGCCCGGATAATGATGCGGGCATTTTCGCGGCGTGCTTCCATCTGGTTTTCCGCAGGCTTGCTCTTGACGATGAAATGCCAGAAAGTGTCGCCTTCGACGTATGCGATGGGCGTCTTTGAGCATTTGGCCAAATGGCGGGCCACAGTGCTTTTGCCGGCCCCCGGCGGTCCGGAGATCAAAATGACGGACGATGATTCGGGCATGATGAACAAATCTTATCGCCGCCCGAAAATTCCGTCCATGCTGTGCGGGCTTGCGGGAAGGTTGCGGCTGCTACCATAGTCGCGTGCCGCCACTGCTTGATGTTCGCAACCTGATTATTCAATTCCCCAGCCCGAACCGGGCTGGAGTCCCCGCATCTGCGGTGCGCGATCTCAGTTTTTCTATTGCTCCCGGCGAGGTGCTTGGGCTGGTGGGCGAGTCTGGATCGGGCAAGTCCGTGACTTCGCTGGCGCTCATGCGCCTTCTGCCGCCGCAGGCTCGGATTCGCGGCGAGATTCTCTACCAGGAGTCGCAAGCAACCAGCCTTCTTACGTTGCGGGATGACGACATGCGGCGCCTGCGCGGTTCGAGCATCAGCATGATTTTTCAGGAGCCGATGACCGCGCTCAATCCGGTGATGCGGGTCGGCGATCAGATAGCCGAAGCGGTGACCGCACACCACAAGGTTTCGAGCAAGGAGGCGCATGATCGAGCCGTGGCCGCGATGAACGATGTCGCCATTCCCGACGCCGCTCGCCGCGCCCGCGACTACCCTCACCAGCTTTCCGGAGGCATGCGGCAGCGCATCATGATCGCCATGGCAATTGTGAACCGGCCGAAACTGCTCATTGCCGACGAACCCACGACCGCGCTGGATGTGACCATTCAGGAACAAATTCTCAAACTGCTGGCTGATTTGCGAGCGAAGTTTGGTTTGACCATGCTGTTCATCTCGCACGATCTGGCCGTGGTTTCGCAGGTCGCGGATCGTGTGGCCGTGATGTATGCCGGCAATCTGGTTGAGATGGGAGCGAAGCGGGATATCTTCCGCGCCGCGATTCATCCTTACACGCGAGGCTTGCTGAATGCGGTACCGACGTTGAAAACCGATCGCACTCGTCCCTTACAGACCATCGAAGGCACCGTGCCTGCCTTGCAAGCACTACCGCCGGGCTGCGCATTTGAGCCGCGCTGCGATTACCGCATCTCCGAATGTGCAAGAGCGGTGCCCCCGCTGATTGAGGTTGGGGCTGGCCATTGGGCACGCTGCCCCGTAGTCGCGAGCCGTTGAAGTTCATCTTGCGCGAATTTCCGCGTGACTCCGATCGTCCTCGTGGTTATCGAATCCCGACTCCATGTAAACTTCGCTCATGGCTTCCTCTGTCACTCTTTCCAGTTCCAGCACTCGACCCGAGCATCATCTGATTGCCTATAGCGATGGCGGCGCACGCGGCAACCCCGGGCCTGCCGGCTACGGCGTCGTCATCAAAGATCAATCCGGACAAAAAGTTGCCGCCCTCAGCCAGTATCTCGGCCATCAAACCAACAACTTCGCGGAATACCAGGGATTAATTGCCGCCTTGGAATATGCGGTAGAGCGCGGGCCCAAGGCGATTAACATCATCAGCGACTCGGAGCTGTTGGTTCGCCAAATCAAGGGTATTTACAAGGTGAAGAATTCCACGCTAAAAGATCTGCATGCACGCGCCAGGGAATTGATCGCGCAACTGGAGTGGTTCGCGATCGACCACGCCATGCGGGAGCACAATCAGGAGGCCGATCGGCTGGCGAATCAGGCAATGGATAAGGGCATGGGCCGTGGCGCAAAATAATTACGAAAACAATCTGGGCGTCTCGCCGCATGAATGCTGCGAGGGGTGGATGCGCGGGGGGCAACTTAATCCTCAAAGAAAGTCGGTGTCAAGAGGGCCCCAGGGTCGGCGGCGCTGGTGGCAAAAAGCGTGGTTTGCCGGCGCGCTGGCCTCATACGGGGCGAATCCATGCGATTAACCCGTGCGCGAAGTGATAAAAAAGCCGCCCGCAGGCGGCTTTTTAGCAAACGAAAATCCTAACCCGCCGCTCCCGCACCCGGGTTTGCCATGGGCACAACTCCTGCTGCCGTTGCCGCCGCCGCCTCGTTCAGAATGCGGTGATGAATGGTAAACAGGGCCAGTTCAAGCCGGTCAGAGACGCCGATCTTGTCATAGACATTGCGCAGATAATTCTTGATTACCTGCTCGGTGGTTCCCAGCTGAGAGGCGATTTCTTTGTTTTTGTAGCCCTGAACGATCAAAGCCACAATCCGTAATTCTTTCGCGGTAAGCCGGTCGCGCACCCGCAGTCCGACCATATCGTTTTCGGTGAGTTCGCTGGGCACGGCGATATCCTGCACCCAGTTTTCGCCGCGGGCCACCTTGCGGACGCAATCCACCAGCGCGGGGCTGGTGACGTTGCGGTAGACCACGCCGTGGGCGCCCGCAGCCATGTAACGCTGGGCGCTCTCGCCGGTATCGGCAAGGACGACCAGACGAGTCTTGTTGCGGATGGCCGACTGCAAGACGGCGTTGAAGTCGTTGAAGAAGCCGCCGGCCACAATCAGCACGGCAGCGCGAAACTTGTCCAGAGCCATGAACATCTGCTCCGAGGTTTGCGCCTGCGCTACAATGCGCATTTCGTCTTCGACCGCCAGCACCTTGGCGATTCCCGCCCGGAAAATGGCCTGGTTATCGGCCAGAATTAGTTTCAGCATCGTGTGCGTCCCTCAAGCCCGGTTGCGAACCAACTAGTGGCGAACGAAGTCATAAGAGTCAATCACGCAGGCCACACCGCGCGACTTCTCGGCGCCGGCAGGCTCGTCGGTGCGCACCACCCGCCCCCGGCATTGCACCACAACATTTTCGTTAGACCCTGTCACCTCCGGCGGCAAAGTGATTTCAAAGGCCACGTTAGAGCCCACATCGAGCGACGCGTCCGCGCGAATATAGACCCCGGCGGCGCTCAAGTCGCCGGTTACGCCGAGATGTTCCCCGCCCTCTTCGGCTTTATGAATCTTGATCGGAAGTTCCAGAGGAAACCGTTTGCCCGTCCGTTGTTCGGACACAATACCTCCTGAATCCTGGCTATTTCTCTGTGCAAAAGCCAGCACCATGCGGTAATCCCCCCATGGATTCCCTACCAAATACTTAGCGGCGGTTATATCACGAATGACCCCTCGGGCAAAAGCCGGGGTGACTGGTAAGGCACGGGTAAGAGACGATTTGCCGGGTAAAACTCCCGATTACTTCGGTAATGCGCACTGAATCCGGGTTTGCGAAACACTGAATCTAAGCTCTTAGATCAGCCGCCCTCATGCCCATTCTGGAGTCTTCGGCAACAATTCGTCTCTCGGATGTAGTGTCCGCGCTTTCGGTGGCACTCGATCTCACCGAAGGGCAGTCGATTGGGCACGCCGTCCGCACCTGCATTCTGGGTATGCGCATCGGCCAGGAACTCGGCCTCTCGCAGACCGACCGCTCCCATTTGTACTACGCGTTGCTGCTGAAAGATTCGGGATGCAGCAGCAATGCCGCGCGTATGCACCAAATTTTGGGCTCGGATGATATTCAGGCCAAGCGCGAAGTCAAATTTGAAGACTGGACCAAACCTACCTTCTCCGGGCTTCGTTATCTTATGCGCAACGTCTTGCCCGGCGAGTCCTGGATGCGGCGAGTTGCGAGGATGATCCAGGTAGGACTGCAACAGAAGCGCAACAATGCGGAGATGATTGGCGCGCGCTGCCATCGGGGAGCCGAAATCGCCCGCAAAATTGGCATGAGCCAGTCTACCGCCGAGGCGATTCGCGGGTTGGACGAACACTGGAATGGAGGCGGCTATCCCGAAGGACTGAAGGGACAGGAAATTCCTTTGCTGGCAAGAATTCTGAACGTCGGCCAGACTCTCGACGTTTTTGTCTCCCGCTCAGGAATCAAAGTCGCGACCCGTGTGATCGTGGAACGAGGTGGCTCCTGGTTTGACCCCGAACTGGTGCGCATCGTGCAGTCGCTGGAGAACGATAGCGATCTTTGGAGCAAGGTTTCTTCTTACGAGGCCCGCAAATTTGTGATGGAAATGGAACCCGGCATAGCCATACCAGCTTCACCGGAGCGCATCGATGATCTTTGCCGGGCGTTCGCCGAGGTTATTGATGCGAAATCGCCATACACCTTCAATCATTCTGTAGGCGTCGCCGCAGCGGCTCTGGAAATCGCGGAGGGGCTGGCCTTGGCGCCGCAAGTCGTGACACTGGTGCGCCGCGCCGCGCTCCTGCATGACATTGGAAAACTCAGTGTGCCCAATTCTATTCTGGAAAAACCCGGCAAGCTGACTGACCGGGAGTGGGAAGTCATGAAGATGCACCCGGTCTATACCAAAGTGGTTCTGGAGACGATCGCCGGCTTTGAGCATCTGGCGTTCGTGGCCGCGGCGCACCATGAGCGTCTCGATGGCAAGGGATATCCGGAGGGTCTGAACGCCGCGCAATTACCGCTCATCGCCCGCATTATTTGCGTCGCGGATGTTTTCGCAGCGCTGGTGGAGCGTCGGCCTTATCGAGATGGCCTGCCGCTGGGAGAGGTCTTCAGCATCATGGACAAAAACGTTCCAAATGGTCTCGACCCGGAATGCTATGCCGTTCTGAAGCAGCGCAAACAAGCCCCGGCGGGAGCGAAATCGGCAGCCGCCGGAGCCTAAGCTTTCTAAAAATTAAACCGGTTCGTCAACGTAACCGAATGCACCGCGACTTCCACCCGGCTGTTATCGTATTCACCGGATTTCAGCGAGCTTTGACCCACGCTTTGGCTCGCCGGCAGTGCGACTTGATAAGCCAAATCAGCACTGTAATGGCCGCGGTGGTAGCCCACTCCCGTGCCGATCGTGTTTTGAAGAATGGCTGCGGTCATCGGGGTCAAAGTGGCCGAGGGCACCGGATTGGTCGAATACGAATACCCTCCGCGGAAAGCCAGATGCTCGCCTACCGGCGATTCCACGCCCACGCCAAATACGCCCTGGTCGCGCCATTGCAGCGGGATAACATCCTGCAATGCATTCGAACCGACCAAGCTGTTAATCGTGGAATTGGTACCGTTGGTCAGCTTCACCGGCAGGTTATTGAAGGAATCACTCCAGTCAATCCAATCGCCCTGGAAGTTCAGCCGCGCGCGCGGAATGACCTGCCAGGAAATTCCGCCGGAAAATGCCTGGGGAAATTTGGTGTCCACCTCGGCGTCATAGTGAAAGGTTGAAGGCGCATTCACTCCCAGCGTGGCAAACTGCGCATAGGCATCGCCGGAGGCCTCGCCGTGAGTGTGAATGCTGGTGCTCATTTTGTAGGCCAAGCCGATTTGCAGCTTGCGGGTGGGCGAGATCAGCGCGCCAAAGCTGCCGTTGTACCCGACGCCGTCGGTATGCAGATCGAGCAGGGTTTTGGCTCCTGCCAAAACCGGTTGCTCTTGAAAGATATAAGGTGCGATGAGTGTGTTCTTGTCGTAGGTTGCTCCGAATGTGCCACCGACCGACAGCTTGCGGTTCACCACGAAAGAGAGGCCTACCGCCGAGCGCAGCGTAATCATCGCGGATTTGTTCTGTTGCAGGCCATAGCTGGTTCCACCCAGCCCGCCCGGAGGATCGAGGTACTTCCAGTTGGCGGTCATCAGCGTATCGGGCGCAGCGGAAACTCCCAACGTGAGGCGCTTCGAGAACAGCGGCATGGAAAAGCCGCCGTAAGGAACGGTGCCCGCCGAGGTCACGATGCTACCGTTGTTCGAGACGGAATTGGTAAAGTTGCCGGTGGCGAAGAGAGTGGTCGCGTCCAACTCGACGGAACGTCCCGTCAACCCGCTCAGTCCCGCCGGATTGCCCTGCATCGCCTCCAGCGGGCTGGCCACCGACGCGACCGTCGCGCCGCCCAGAGAGATGGCGCGGCCGCTGATGCCGTTATCCAACGCGCCTCCGCTTTGTGCAAACGCCGAGGTCGCTATCCCCAAACACAGCAAAGTAGCCAGATACAAAGTAGCCAGATACATTGATCCAAAACTCGTCTGCCGCGAGGTCGTGTTCATGGCATGCCTCATTCCCAAAAGTGGCCAAAGGAAATTGCCGTCGCAGATATTCCCACGCCTTCAACTTCCGTGCCAGTTACGGCCGCACTCGCTAAAGGTGACCGGAGTGTCGGGTTTTCCTGCCAATCTCGGCCGCTGATTTCGGAACCTTTACCGCCCGCTGCCGCGGACGATTCTGAAAGTACCCAAACCAGGATCACCGGCGTAATTTGTGGATTCTCATCGGTCACGACAAACTGTGCACGTTAGTTCCACGGTTTGTTACCGGGCAATGCTGACCGTCCCAATTCCGGGCACTATTCGCTTATCGGATGTAGTCTCCGCCCTCTCCACGGCGCTCGATTTAACAGAAGGGCAACCCATGGGTCACGCCATTCGCAGTTGCATTATCGGCATGCGGATCGCGGACGAGTTGCGCCTGGGGCCGCAGGAACGCTGCGATCTGTACTATGCGCTGCTGCTCAAGGATTCGGGGTGCAGCACCAACTCGGCACGCATGCACCAGATTCTTGGGTCGGATGACATCAAGGCCAAACGGGAAGTGAAATTCGAGGACTGGACGAAGCCCAGTTTGTCCGGGCTCCGCTATCTAATGCGCAATGTTCTGCCCGGCCGGTCATTCGGGCGGCGATTGCTCAAGTCAGTGGAGGTAGGCTTGCAACAGAAAAAGAATAATGCGGAGGTCATTGGCGCGCGCTGCGAGCGAGGCGCCGAGATCGCACGTCAGGTGGGAATGAGCGAAGCCACGGCACAAGCGATTCGCAGCCTCGATGAACACTGGAACGGCGAAGGATATCCCGATGGCCACGCGGGTCATGACATTCCCTTATTGGCCCGCATTATGAACATCAGCCAGACTCTCGAAGTGTTTGCCACCGGACGCACTCCCGCCGCTGCGGTCGATGTGATCCATGAGCGCAGCGGAACCTGGTTCGACCCGGAGATCGTTCGCGTGGTTCGCGGGCTGAAGAAAGACGACTCCCTGTGGCTGAAGGTTCTCTCCAACGACGCGCGCGAGTACGCCGTGCAAATGGAGCCGGGCTTGGCCGTTGCCGCCCCGCCAGAGC
Organism: uncultured Acidobacteriaceae bacterium; assembly: GCA_963834075.1. Taxonomy (GTDB): domain Bacteria; phylum Acidobacteriota; class Terriglobia; order Terriglobales; family Acidobacteriaceae; genus PALSA-270. The sequence continues at coordinate 67,877 of CAWIAH010000001.1, read as the reverse complement.
GCATCGACGATCTCTGCCACGCCTTTGCCGAGGTGATTGACACCAAGTCGCCCTATACCTACAACCATTCGCTCGGGGTGTCGCGTGCGGCGGTGGAAATCGCCGAGGGTCTGGGGCTCTCCGCGCACACCGTCACCCTGGTGCGCCGCGCCGCCTTGCTGCATGACATCGGGAAACTGAGCGTCTCCAACTCCATCCTCGAGAAACCCGGCCCATTGACCCCCGAAGAGTGGAAGATCATGAGGCTGCATCCGGTCTATACCCGGCTGATTCTGCAGACGATCTCCGGCTTCGAGCATCTGGCATTCGTCGCCTCCGCCCATCACGAACGGCTTGACGGCAGCGGATATCCCGACGGCCTGGCAGCCGATGAATTGCCGCTCACCGCTCGCATCATCTGCGTCGCCGATACCTTTCAGGCCATCACCGAAGACCGCCCCTACCGGCCCGGCTTGCCGCGACTGGCGGCTTTGAACATTATGCAGCGCTCCGTTCCCTCGGCTCTCGATGCCGATTGTCTTGACGTGCTGCGCTATGGCAAGGGATTTCGTATGCCGGCTTCCGTGCTGTCTCCTTTCGCGCAGAGCTATCTGACCGTTTCGCAGGGAGCGTAGCGGCCGTTCCCGCGCCGCTAGAATGAGGCAGCGGGCTTGGCCCGACGTTGCCTAACACTCTGGTCGAGTTTCTTCCGAAACCATCATCCGAAATCGCTTAGTATCTTTCCTAAGAAGTTGCTAACGAGGAGAATCGCATGCCGGGAGGCTTCAACGGACTGCGCGTACTTGCGCTCGAAAGCCGGCGCGCCAAAGAAATCGCGCAGCTCATCTTGAATAACGGCGGCCAGCCCATGGTGGCGCCCTCAACCCGCGAGGTCAGTCCGGCTTCGAGCACCGAGGAATTGCTTTTTGCTTCCGAGCTTCTGCGGGATCATTTCGGCGCGGTTATTTTCATGACCGGTGTCGGTGCCCGTGCCCTGGTGCAGGCGATCGAGCCAATCTGCTCTCCAGCTCAGTTTGCGGCTGCGCTCAGCCGTACCAAAGTCATCGCCCGGGGCCCGAAGCCGGTGGCGGCTCTGCGCGAATTGGGTGTGCCCATAACTTTGACTGTGCCCGAACCCAATACCTGGCGCGAAATTCTGCAGGCCCTCGATCACAATCAAGAGAAAGTCCCGCTCGCGGGTCAGCGCGTGGCCGTGCAGGAGCACGGAGCGCCCAGCCCGGAGCTGTATGCCGGACTGAAAGAGCGCGGCGCCGAGGTCTTGCCCGTGCATGTTTACGAATGGCAGTTGCCGGAGGACACCAGCCCGCTGCGCGATGCGGTCACGGCTCTGGTACAGAATCAGATTGAGGTTGTGCTGCTGACTTCCTCCGTCCAGATTCGCCATCTCCTGCAGATCGCCGGGGATATGAAGCTGCGGGAGGAAGTGCTGCAGGCTCTGCACAAAACCGCGATCGCCTCGATCGGCCCCATCACCTCCGAAACATTGCATGAACTCGACATCCCCGTCGACCTCGAACCTTCGCACCCGAAGATGGGCCTTCTGGTTAAAGAGACTGCCGATCGGAGCGCGGAGCTGCGGCGCAAGAAATCACAGTAAGCCCTTGCCATTCCGAGGGACTTGAGTCCCGCGAATCTGCTCTTGTGCGGATCCCCACACTTCCTCATTGACGCCGATCCTTACATGTGTCACATTACTTCTGTGACACTGTTCGGACTCAATCTTCGCCCCGGCCAATCCATCTTCGACCAAGTCGTATTCGCCGCAAAAAAGTCCTTCATCAGCGGTGAATTCCAGCGCGGCCAGGCTTTTCCATCGGTCCGTTCTCTGGCTGCCGAATTCAAAATCCATCCCAACACCGCGCACAAAATTGTGCAGTACCTCATTCAGGAGCGCTGGCTTGAAGTGATTCCTGGAGTTGGGACGGTAGTCGCTGAAGCGCCCGAGGCGCGGGCCGGAGACAAAAAACGATTGCTGCAGCAGGAAGTGGAACAGTTGGTCGTCGAGGCAAAACGTGTTGGCCTCGACCTTGATCAGGTTTTGCACGCTATCACAGCGCAATGGGGAAAACTTGATAAGCCGGTGGAGGTGAATCGCAAATGATTCGTGTCGAGAATTTGTGCAAGCGGTTTGGGCGTTTCGACGCGCTGCGGGGATTGAGTTTTACCGTCCCCGAAGGCAGCGCCTATGCCCTGATCGGCGCCAACGGCGCGGGCAAAACCACCACCATCAAGATCCTGATGAACATTCTGGAACCCTCCGGCGGCAGTGTCACGGTGCTCGGTGTGGATTCGCGCCAGATCTCTCCGGCGCAGTTACAGCAGATCGGGTATGTCTCGGAAAATCAGGACATGCCCTCGAAGCTGACGGTCGCGCAATATTTCGCGTATCTCCGCCCGTTCTATCCCAACTGGGATCGCACGCTCGAAGCCTCGCTGCAGCGCCAATTGCGCCTGCCTTCGGACCGACGGCTCGGCGACCTGTCGCATGGCATGCGACTGAAAATGGCTCTGGCTTGCGCGCTGCCGTTTCGACCGAAGTTGCTTGTTCTCGACGAACCTTTTAGCGGATTGGACCCACTGGTGCGCGAAGAATTCATGGAAGGACTGCTCGCGCAGGCGGGCGAGCTAACGATCTTAGTGTCATCGCATGAACTCGGCGAGATTGATGGCGTGGCAACCCATGTGGCTTTTCTCGACGAAGGCAAGCTGCTCTTCGAAGAGTCCATGAGCGATGTGATTGCGCGCTTCCGGGAAGTGCGCGTGACCATGGAGAGCCAAGCCTTACCGCCAGATCAAGTTCCACAAAACTGGCTGCAGGTGCGAGCCGTGGGCAACGTCCTCAGTTTTGTCGAGACGCGATTTTCGGAGGAAGCCTTCGGTGAGCGGGTCAAGTCGCTGCTGGCGGGTGTCCGCACCATTGACACCCAACCCATGGGATTGCGGTCCATCTTCACCACGCTGGCACGCTCGGCGCGCGACGGCGCAGCTTAATCGAAAGAGGAAAATATGGTCTGGCACATCTTCAAGAAAGATTGGAAGCTACTTTGGCCGTTCTTCGTGGCGGTGGCGCTGGTGCAGTTCGTGCCTTCGGTCATTCGCCTGAGATTGGGCTTGTTTGGGGAAGATTACATACTCGAATCTTTGCAGTTCCCGGCCACCGCCATCGCCTTGTTTGCCGCCGCTTTCTTGGCGGTTGCGATCCTCCACCAGGATTACATTCCCGGCGTCCGCCAGGATTGGCTCGTTCGACCCATTCGCCGCCGCGACCTGCTGCTTGCGAAGCTATTTTTCGTCTTTATTGTCGTGCAGGGCTCGATCGTTCTAGCCGACACTTTTCAAGTGGTGGCCTCCGGATTCTCGCTTCGAGAATCCCTGGCCGCAGCCCTTGATCATACCTTCTTCCTGCTTATCTTCACGTTGCCGCCATTAGCCCTCGCCGCCGTCACCAGTTCGATGATGGAAGCGGTCATTGGCGCGGTTATCGGCTTTTTCGCGGGCATCGCAACGATCATGCTCTACGAGACTTTCATCGGCAACGCGCATTTCTCCACCACCCGCACCGGCGAAAGATGGATTCCGATCTCTGTCATGGTAGCTGTGATTATTCTGGGCACTGCTTGTGTGCTCCTAATTCAGTTCTTCGAGCGCAGGACCATTTTGGCGCGCTGGGCCATCGGCATTTCTGTGCTTGTGTTCATGCTTTCGCTCGTCGCTTTTCCGTGGAAAACCGCCTTTGCGCTGCAGACTCATTTCGCCCCCATTCCCGGATCTGCGCGCTCGGTCGCCCTCTCATTCGACGCTGCGCTAGGCCGATACCAGCGTCCATCTGGGCTCAGCGCCTCGGATGAAAGGAACCTGGCGCATCTGCAGGCAAGGGAAACTCCCGCAGAGATCTTCTTGCCGTTGCATGTCTCTGGCCTGCCTAATGACTCAGTGCTCAAGGCGGACAGATCGCTGTTGATTCTTATCGCGCCCAGCGGCAAAGTCGTCTATCGCGGAAATGGAGAGAGCCTGGAAGTTCGCGCCGAAGGCCCCGGTAACGGCCAACAGAGCACGCACCTCGAAGTGGATATCGCGGCCGCAAAATATTCTGACCTCAAGCGGCAACCGCTGCGCGCGGAGATGAACTATTCACTGACTCTGTTTCAGCTGAGCTCCGCCTACGGCGTTCCCGCACTTGGAGCCGATCAGCGTATGCCTGAGGCCGGCCGCTGCGCCACCCAGCTAAATGAATCTGGCACAGCCGTTGAGCTTCGTTGTGAGCAGGCCGGCAAAGGACCATCCTGCGGAACGTTCTTTTTAGAAAATCCTACTACGGGAGCACGCAATCCTGTCATTTCAGCCTGCGACCCCGATTACGCGCCCCGCTTCGAATGGACCTCAGACGACCCCATGTCACATTGGGGGCTAAATCTTCGCTTTCGCGATCCCTCGGGCCTAACCCACTTTCCCGTGGATGGCTCGCAGTTGCTAAAGTCCCAGGTGGTGCTGCGCCTCTATGAGCCGGTGGATCACTTTAGCCGGCATGTGGTGGTCCCCGCAATCACCTTGCAGGACTGGGAATCGAAGTGAGGCTTCCGTGCGAAGGCATAAATCATTTTTAGGGGCACCATACGTGCGCGATTTTGGCAACCCTGCACCCGACGAGGACCAGCAGTGCTACTTCTCGGCAGCCACACTCGCCGCGCGAAGCACAGCTTTTTCCGCCGACTCCGGCAGTTGAACAGCGACGAAGTACTCTTCAGGGTAAAGATAATCGTCGCCCGACTCGTCAATCACGCGCAGCTGATGCAGCTTGGATGCCAGCTCGTCGCGTACGACTTGATATAGCTTGCGTAGCTCGAGCGAAGCCGGATAATCCTTGTTTCTGACACAAACTACGAATTGGGGATCACTGCGTTTCATGGATTTCCAGAATGCGCTTAATCTTGAATTCCTTAGGGCCAACGCCGTGCGCGTCGTACCAGTGAAGCTCTGCTTCGCATATCGTACCATCGGCCAAACGAACGGTCGCGGTTCCCTTCAACTTTCTCCAACGCTGGCCGCCGTAAAGCTTTCGTAGGCGTCGGCTTTCCCGCACCCCTTTGCCTGTAGCAATTGTTTCAACATCCGACATTGCGCCAAGCATCGTGAAAAACATACACACCTACGACCTGCAGGCTCGATCTTTCTTCAGCGGGCTAACCTTGCGGATCCGATGATTTGCAGTTCCGTCAGACCCCCGCCCGTACATGACCGCCTGTCATCTACTGATAACCGCCCAGCCTTCCTACACTTAAATTTGCCTCTTTAGAAAAATGGACCGTAGCTGTAACTTTCTCAGCCCTTCCAGTGAAAGGCGTCAGGCTGCGGTAACCCGATATGCGCCAGCACGCGGCAGGCGAACTCGTGGGCCATGGCGTCGAGGCTGGCCGGCCGGTAGTAGAACGCGGGGATGAGCGGGAAAATTGTCGCCCCGGCGTCGGCCGCGCGGTACAGGTTGCGGATATGAATTTTGTTGAGCGGCGTCTCGCGCACGCACAGCACCAGCGGACGCTTCTCTTTCAGGCATACGTCGGCGGCTCGCTCCATCAGTTGTGCCGCGATGCCGTTGGCTATGCGTGCCAGCGTCCCCATGCTGCACGGGATCACCACCATCGCGTCTGTGGGGTAGGAACCGCTGGCGATGTTGGCGCCGATATCGGCGTTTGATTGCAGGTGAATCTTTCGCGCTGCTTTGCCGGGAGCTTTCCCCAGCACCTGGCCGATGAGATTGTTGCGGCCGCGCAGGCCGAGTTCTTCGGCGAGGACGCGCAAGGCGCTGTCGGAGGCGATGAAGTTAACCGTCTGCACCCGCGGATCGCGCTCGATCGCGAGCAGAAAATGCCGCAGGAAGATCGCTCCGCTGGCGCCGGTCGTCGCAACTGTCAAATTGCGCGGCGGTACCGGCACGGTTCGCGAGCTTTCGGTGGGCTTGAGATTTTCAGCAGAACGGCTCGGCAAGACGAGGCTCCTGGAAGCGCGGATTTAGCCTACAGCAAACTGCTGAGAATGGGGAGGATGCGCTTCACAAAACAGGACGGAGTAAGCGTTCCCTCGAATGTGTGCATCTTAGTTCGGCTGTCGCAAAATCCTTATGGCCACGGCTACCAGATTACGATCCCGCCGCACTGAGGCGCAATTGCATGCGCTGGCGGGTGTGGAGCGTGAGATTCGTTCCGTCGACCGCAGCAGCCAGAGGAAATATCTCCGCGACTTCAGCCAGGCATTTCGAACTTACGAATCGATGATCGATGGCGCAGCGGTGCGGTCGCTGACCGGGGAGCCCGACATTCTACTGGTCGGCGACTATCACGCACTGCCTGCCTGCCAGCGCTTCGCCGCAACGCTCCTGGAGCAACGAGCCCAACTCGCCGATCGCCCCGTGATACTCGGGGTTGAAACCATCTTCGCGCGCGACCAGCACATTCTCAACGAATGGTGGCGGCGTGAGATTGACGAGGCCGAACTGCGGCAGCGCATCCGTTTCGACCTCGACTGGGGCTACGATTGGGAGCCGTTTTACCAACTGCTGGTGACCGCGCGCGAGCACGCCGAGGCGATTTACGGCCTGGATTGCATGCCCCGCGAAGATCTGCGTAAAATCGGCGCGCGCGACCGGCATGCCTCTCACAAAATCGCGGAGATCCGTCAACGCCATCCCCGCGCCTTGATTCTGGTGCTGTTTGGCGAATCGCATCTTGCTCCCGGACATCTACCGCGCTTGCTTCGCCAACAGATTCCTGAGCAGAAAATCCTGACCGTCTTGCAAAACGTCGACCCGTTGTATTGGCGCGCCGCCGGCGAAAAGGTGGAACACGTTGAAGCGGTGCGTGTTTCCGCCGATACAATCTGCGTTTTTAACTCCACACCGCTGGAAAAATACGAGAACTACCGCCTCCATTTGAGCCGCTGGGGACGTTCCAAAGAAGAAGGCCCTGACCTCGCACCGACCCTGTACAACCTCATTGGCGGTCTGCTGCGCTTTCTGGGCATCAATCTCTATTCTGCGCATAACCACACCCAGCCCAGGTTTCTGGTGGATTCCCTTCCCGAGGTCTTCAGCAATCTTGTGGGTACGCATCTGCGGCGCTTGCTGGAACGTGAGACGAATGTGGAAGAAGAGTTGTCGAACCTCGCAAAACGGATTGACGATCGCGGTTGCATCTATCTGCCGCGCAGCAACGCGTTTTATATTCGCGAGTTTCAGATGATGGCAGTGGCTGAAGAATCGGCGCGCTTTTTGCATTACACATGCCGCGAACTACCCTCCCTGAAAAAGCAAGAGCCGGCCTCACCCGCCGATCGTTTCTACGCGCGTACTATCGAGCATGCCCTCGGCTACTTTGGGTCGCGAGCCCTTTATCCGGCGCGGCCTACGGAGCGAGATGCAACTCCTCTCACATTGACCGCGTTTGACGATTGGGTGGAGTCAGCCGAACCGCGCAATGCCTCCTCGTTGGAAGAAGCTACCCGGCAGCTCGGCTACGCGCTCGGCAGCGATCTGTACGACAAATATCTTTCAGGAAGCTTGACCCGCGCCCGGCTGCGCGCGCTATTTCTGGCCCGTATCGAAGGTCCCGGAGTGGCCCGTAAGATTTGCTCTGAACTGCTGGGCAATGGCCGGCTCAGCCGGAAGGGCCCCTATCCCGAGCACAATGTCGCGGTCCGCACTCGCTCTCGCCTCGCCTGAACATGCGTATCACGCCCGGATCTTGATTTTCGCCGCGCATCGCAACGTGACCGGCCCCAACAAGCCGGACTTTAAGAGTTCCGCATCTTTCGGCCATGGCCGGTAAGTTGAAAACGTGAAACGTCCCGTCGGGCTGGGCTTTCCCTCGAGCAGCCATTGCGGCCACTCTTTGAGCATGGTTCCACCAAAAGGGCTCTCCACCCATTCGCAATCTTCCGGCAAGTTGGCATCGCCAATCAGCCGGTTCGGCCACAGATTGATGATTGTCACCACAAGAGAATTGGTTCCCGCGCGGGCCACCTCGGTGATGTCCGTGCAAAAAGGCGGCTTCCACAGGACTTTTACCGTTCTCCCATTGACCTTCACGCTGGCAATCACCCGCACCTCGCCCAAATCCAGATACAGGCGGTATGCCTCCGCCAGCATGGCCGCCGGAATCTGAATTTCTGTGCGATAGGCTGCCTTTCCCGAAAAATAGCGGATTCCCGGATCGCTGTGTTCTGTCCATGAGATGAGCCTGGGAAATTCAACTTGCGCAGGTGCGCCCCAGTTTGGCGCAAACCGGACATCCCATGCGCCCATTACGGGCACAGGGTCCGGCAGCGACGCGACATTCACTCGATGATCTTTTCCGCTCGCAGATCGCAACGTGTATCGTCCCGGCCTCCAGACCAGGCTTTCGCAGCCCCCATCTTTTCCGCGCAGCATCCGGATGTGCTCGCCCGCCTGGCTCAGCGGTGCGCCGTCGTGCATTGCCATCACTACGCGATCGCTCTCTACCGCGTTCCCCGCTGGAAACACTACGAACACCGATCCGCTCTCCGGCAGCTGAATCGCCATGCGGATGCAGCCGTTTACTTGGTCGTAGATCGCGGGCCGCTCGATCTCTCCGGTCTCCGGCCACCAGAACTCTGGCCGCCGGCCGCTCACGCGAAAATTGCAGATCTCCTCCACCGCGATGTTTCTTTTGTTCGCGACAAAATAAATCTCGCTGCCCTCTTCGGCCCGCCGATGAATGTAGCGAAAAGCCGTGGTCGCCTCGCTATCCGTAAAGAAATCCCGCGGCACGCCCATCGCCGCCAACGCTTCCTGTGGCGTTTGCCCCCAGATCACGCGGCCCTTGCCGTAACCGTGTTCGGTAACGTTGACCCCATCGCAATCGCCCCAGAGCGCGTCGGCAATCCTCTGCAATTCTGCGTCGCACTCGGGATAATTCGTCAGACTCGGCGACCGGGTGGGCCGCGGCCCAATCACCATCATGCCGTCATTCACCAAATCCGCGATTTTCCCCAAAAGTTGCGGCGTCATAGTGCCTGCACCCGGCATGCTTCCCGGCTCCGGCAGCACCAGCGCGCGATAACTCATGCCGTCGGGCAAAACAATTTGCCCGTCTTTCACCGCCATGCGCGTGAGCACCACCTCCGCAGTGCATCCGTCAAAGTTGTAGCCTGGCGCGGTCGGCGGATCTGCGCTGTGCATATCCACGCCGGGCGGACGAAATCGCATCGGCGCACCCTCCGGCTGCAAGTAGCAGAGATCGGCCACAAACAGTCCCTGGCGCAACAGGAATTGGCAGCGTTGCAAATACTCATGCCAGCCTCCGGTCTGCTCCCACCAGGTCTGCGTGCGCTCATAGTGCACCCCAAACGGACCCATCGTCATGCCCGGCGCGCGGTTCAGCCACGGCTGCATGGCGTAGCGATGAAACACAATCCGGTTGATGCCGGCGCAAAAGGCCCAATCGCCCAGCGGCTTCAGGGATGCCGGATGCGCCTTCCAGTCTTCACCGGGCATGGAAGTAAACGATTCCGCGGGAATCATCTTTTTTCCATAAACATGCGCCGCTGAAACCATATTGCTGCACCATTGCCACGAACGATAAACCTGCGGAAAGTAATCCCGGCCCAGCCAGAATTCGCCTTGCGGATCGTCGGCCTGCGATGCGTAGCGCATTTCGTCGGCCGGGTCGCCGTCATAGGCTTCAATGGTCAAGCGCATGCCGTGCTGGTGCGCCAACTCACCCAGATGCCCGGCGTAGTTTTCCACTAACAGGTCAGAGATCGTCTTACGTAGATCCCAGAGAAAACGCTCCGAGGTTTCCAGATCGCCCACCACGCGTCCTGTCATCGCGGGGAGAAATGGCACGATGTCATAACCGCATCGTCTCTCGAACTCTTCGCGGAACCCCGGTGTCCAGTTCTGCCCGCCGCACTCCCAGCTGTCAATATGGGTCGAGACCAGCGTCTTCCCCGCCAGCGGTCCCAGGTCGGAAACAATCTTCCCTAAGAAATTTGCGAAGTGGACGTCCATCGCTTTCTGGCTGAGTTTGTCGCATTCGAGTCCCTTGCCTGACTGCGGCGTTGGATGATTATCCTCGCCGGTTGAGGTATGGCCGAAACGCAAAACTGTCCATTTGCCGGGGCGCACATCCCAGACCAGATGGCCGTTCTTGAAATCCTTGGTCAGGTCGAAGATGTGTTTGCGTCCAATCTGCGACTCCTGCGGCAGCGTGGGAAACGCAATCGGCGGCGTCGGTAATCCATAAGGAGTGTCGTAAGGCACCGACCTGGTGTCGAAACCGGCCTTGAGTTCAATGCCTTCGATTCGGTACGCATTGTTCTCCGGCTCTGGAAAGGCCAGCACCGCGATATCGTCGTAGTAGCCAGCCGTTTTTTCGGGTTGGGGCAACTCCCCGTCGAAGCCCTGCGGCCCCTCCAGCGCCAGCTCCGACCAAACCACCTTCTGCATGGAGAGTTCCGGGGTGATCCACGGGCCGCCGCTGCCTGCCCATCCTGCAGCGTTATATAGACTTACCTCCAGATCCAACCGCGCCGCCTCTGCACAGGCAAAGCCAAACATCTCGCGCCACGTCGCGCCCGCGAACGGCACTGGACCGGGGGGAACCGCAGGGTCCACTTCGAATACCAGCACCCCCCCGATGCCCACGCCTTGCATGGCTTCGAGATCGGCGGTGATTCCCTCCCGGCTCACATTCCCGTTACACCAGAACCAATACACCCATGGCCGGTCCGAAAGCGGCGGATGCTTGAAACCCTCCACCAGCGGCCTCCCGGTCGGCAATGTGCTGTTCTGCGGCCACGCCACCTGCACCCACAGTCCTGCCGTCGCGCTTGCAACCCCTCCCAGAAACTTCCGGCGATTGATCATGGCGCAGAAAGTCTAGCAGCAGTTCCCGCTTTTCGTGGGTAGCGATTCCGGCAAATCCGAGTTCGGATTGGGGAAATTTGAAATCGCAATTACTAAAGACCACGGTCTGCCGGTTCCCTCTCCGATCCATCTTTTTCACTGGGCTTGCACCGCACTCTGCCGATTACCACAGAGAAGCCTTTATGCTCACCCGCATCGTTCTCTGCGCACTCACGCTTCTTGCCTCGCTCGCGAATCTCAGCGCCCAGGAGTTCAAGCTGTTTGACCGCGAGATTCAGGTGCATGGATTTGCCTCTCAAGGATTTGCCTACGGCAGCGACAACAATTATCTGACCATGGATACCAGCAATGGGAGCTTTGCCTTCACCGACGCCGGCTTCAACATGTCCACTCTGTTGACCGACCATTTCCGCATCGGGGCGCAAGTCTATGACCGGAATATCGGGCAATTGGGCAATTTCCATCCCAACCTGGACTGGGCCTACGGCGACTATCGCTTTACGGATTGGTTCGGAATCCGTATCGGCAAGGTCAAGACGGCTCTCGGCCTTTACAACGACACGCAAGATGAGGAATTTCTTTATACCTGGGCCATGCTGCCGCAGTCCGTGTATCCATTGGATTTGCGCAGCGCCACACTCGCCCACACCGGCGCGGACGTCTACGGCCGAGTTCCTCTGGGCTCCCTGGGAACCTTGAACTACACCGGCTATTGGGGGCTGCGCTCCTTCGACAAGTATGGCGGCATCTACTTTTTTTCCAAGGACTCAGGTTTTCCCATCGACCGGGATTCAGGCCACGTCGAAGGCGCTGACCTGCGCTGGAACCCTCCTGTCTCCGGCTTGTTGCTGGGCGCATCCACCATCAGTCTGAGCGAAAGCCGCACCGGCCACTACACTCCCGTCTCAACCTTTACCGGCGACTACACGGTTTCGCCAGATCCCGATTACGTCATCGATGGCTACGGCGATTACACCTACCGGCGCTGGCACTTCAGCGGAGAATTCCGCCGCGAGTTTTCCCCCTTGAAGCTTACATCTTCAAATTTTCCCGGGCTGGTCACCATTTACGAGGGAGAGAGCAACAAATCCGGCTTCGTTTCCATGGCGTTCCGGATTTCGAAGCGCATCGAGCTGGGGACCTATCATTCCCGCTATTACGTCGATCACCCCAATACTCCCGCCGACCCCGATTCCAACCACATCTACGACGAGACCGCGACCTTGCGCTTCGATATCAAGCGCTGGTGGGACTTCAAAGTCGAAGGCCACTTCATTCAAGGCTACGGAGATGTGTTTTCGGCGCATGGCTTTTACGGGCTTTCCAATCCGGACGGTCTGCACTCCAAAACCAATCTGCTGGTCCTCCGCTCCGGGGTCAACTTCTGAGCTCCGACAAATGAGAATTCCGACGAAACTCGGCCGGCCGCTCGCGACGGCGGGCATTTTTCTTGCGAGCGTGTGCAGCAGTTGGGCCGCCGACATTAAGATCATCGCTAACCCAAACATCCCCACCGACACAATTTCCGCCCGCGAACTCAAAAGCCTCTTTTTGGGAGAAAAGAACTCTTTGGGCGGCGTGCATGTCCAGCCGGTTCTCGAAAAAGGCGGCCCGGCGCATGAGATCTTCCTGCGCGAATACCTCGAACGCAGCGATGACGATCTGCAAAAGTATTACCTGACCCTGGTGTTCACCGGACGCGGTTCGGCGCCCAGGGCGGAAAGCGCCGACGAAATCGTGGCCTACGTTGCCAAAACCAAAGGTGCCATCGGGTATGTAAGCGCCACCACCGAAACCCCAGGCGTCAAGACTCTGGTAATCGGAGATTCCGCCGCGGCAGCGGAACGAAAGCTACTCTCCCGCGTTGAGCCCGAATACCCAGAAGAACTGCAGAAACGCTCCATCGGTGGCGTCGTTCGCCTCAAACTCACCATCGCCGCCAATGGCAGCGTGGAGAAAGCCGAACTATTGGGTGGCAACCCGGTGCTTGCCGAAGCCGCCATTGCCGCGGTCGCGAAATGGAAATACGCGCCCAGCGGCGCTCGCTCGGTCGCGGAGATCAGCATTCCATTTGACCCCCACTGAGACTTGCGGCCAGATTGCAGAAGAATGTCCGCAACAAAACATCAACGAATCCGATTAAAAGAAGAACACACGATGGCGGGTAAAGGCTGGCGCTCGGCCGGGCACTTTACGCCGAATGAGCCGGCGCAACCGAGAAACCGATCCTGAATTCTCGAAATTTTCATCGCAGCCGATCCGTTATCGCTATATAATTTGCCCACACGGAAATTTCCATCGGTCTTGACGCGTCGCGGATTCAGACCACGGTAGATTCAGACTACGGTGAAAAACTGCTTGGGGCATGGCCAGGAGGCAATTTGCCGCGCTTCAGCGTTCTCGTGCCCACCTACAATCGCAGCCGTTACCTGCGGCATGCGATCGACTCCGTCCTTGCGCAGACGTTTGCTGATTTCGAACTCTGGGTCATCGACGACGGTTCCACCGATGACACGCCGCAACTCCTCGCATCCTACGGCAGCCGCATCAAGGTAATCCGTCAATCAAACCAAGGGCAGGAGGTTGCCCGCAATAAAGCCGCCGCCCAAGCGCAGGGCGAATACCTCGCCATGCTCGATGACGATGACGTGCTCACGCCCGCGGCATTTGCCGCCTACGATCAGGCCATTCGCGCCTTCGCTTCTCCGCCGCTGGTGATTGGTGCCATGACCTATCTGCGCGATGACCAGCCGATGCCGGCCCACGCCCTGGCGCCGCACCCGGTGGAAGTCTTGAAATTACGCGATTTTCTCTCCAAGGACGTCTCTATCGCCTCCTGCAACAGCCGTATCGTAGTGCGCAAGCAGGTGTTTGAGGAAGTGGGCGGTTATCGCAGCAATGGCAAAGGCAACTTCCGCGGGGACGACTTCAACCTTATCCTCAAGCTCAGCACCTACAGTCCCTGCATCGTGGTGCAGAAGCCTTTCACCGTGGTGAAGCGGGTGCACAGTGGCAGCATCTCCCGCAATCTCGCCGCGACCGCCGACGACATGCTCACCATCGTTCGCTTTGAGCGGGAAGGCATTTATCCGGGAGGAAAACAGCGCCGCAAGGACCGCCAGGCCTGCATTGGCAGTCTTTCTTCGGCCTATGCCATGCGCTACTGCTGGCGCGGCGGAGAGCGCAAAACCGCGCTTCGCCTGCTGTACGGTGCATCCCCGATGGTGCTTGCCGCGATTCAGAGGAAAATCTCCAAACCTTTTCGTCACGCCGTCCAGCCGATCGTCTTGCCGGATGACGGCCCCGTTCGCTGAAGTTCCGGCAGACAACGGATAACCACAACAGGAGGCGACGCCGATCGCTTATTTCCTCCCGCCAATCGCATCCAGGCACTTGCCGTAGAGTTCCAGCAGGTGGCCGGCATATTCGTCGGGCTTCGCGGCCGCGCCGCCGCCCTGAAATCCCACTCCGGAGGAAGTTGTCCTGCCATAGCCGGTGGTCATCGCCACAAATTTCATCAGGTCGAGTGCAATATCTTCGTCGCGGCGCGCTCCAGACGTGCTGCCAGGTGTTTCCATGCTTCCCTCCGCGGAACCGTGAATGGTCGGAACGTTTTCTTCGTCCATTGCGTCACAAGTGCAGATGAAATTCGATGATAGCAGAAGGCCCATCGGGCGGCCGCCGCACTCAGGCACACCCGCTAAAGCAATCCCAAATGATCTGGATACTTGGCCTGCAAGGCGCCGATCAAGACCTCGAACTCAGGAAGGCTCTGCAGATTCTTGAGGCACTCGTCTTTAAGAAAAAACGGCCAGCACGCGAATCCCGTGGCGACACTCCGTTCCAGCCATTCAAAGGCCACGTCACGCCGCCCCAAAATAGAAAAAACACAGGCCACCTGATAGTAGGTATGGTGGGAGTGTCCAAATGATTTCGCCGTGCCGCAGGCGCGGGATACGCACTCCAGTGCCTGTTCAGCCTTCCCCACTAAGGCCCAGTAGACTCCGAGCAAGCTGACAATCAGCGGTTCTTCAGGAAAGAGCTGGACCGCTTCATCCAGCAGAGCCTTGGCCTGCTCCCAATCGCCCGTCATCATGGCCGGCTGCGGAGCAAAATGGATGGCATACTTGTTGCTTGGATTTTCGCTGCGCCATGCCTGAATCTGCTTCGCTGCCAGATCGAACTCCCGGTTCCAGATGTACGCCTGGACGATGCTATGGTTGAGCGCCTTCTTCGGCTGAAATGGCCGCCCTCTTTCGTACATTTCACGGGCATGATCCAATAAGCCAATATGTGCCAGAATCGTGCCCAGCCGGTTGTAGGCATGAGGCAGATTCTTCTGCAAAGCGAGCGCCCGCCGCAACTCGGCAATCGCCTCAAGGTGCTGAAAGTTTTTCGAAGGTCCCCAAAGCAGAAAAGCATTGGCCACATGCCCTTCGGGCAAATCCGGATTGAGTTCAAGCGCCCGCCGGCAATGAAATTCCGCCCGCTCCAGCCATTTGCTGGCTGGATCGAACTCGAAATGACGAGTCGCACAAGCCAAGGAAAGGGTTGCATGAGCGAGCGCGAAGCCTTGGTCTCGGGTGACAGCAGTGCTCAGGCGCTCGATCGCTTCCTCCAGCAGCCCAGGGTCGCCGCACGAACTCAGCCGGTATCCGCGCACGAATTCCGCATAGGCCAGATGATCTCGGCTGTACCTCGGGGATTGGCCCGTCTGCGGCCGTAACGGCCGGTTCAATGCGTTGGCGATTTGCCTGGCAATTTCGTCTTCAAGCTCGCAAAGCCGATCGACATCCACATCGCACTTCCGTGAGAAGGCTGCTCCCTGTAAATGCATGTCGAACATTTGCAGCGAAAGACGCCATTGCCCCTTCATTTCTCGAATCGCGCCATGGACCACAAATCGGACACCGAGGCGCGACCCCACGTCGGACGCGCTCATGTCTACCGGCACGTTGAACATCGCCGAGGTTGGCAATACGTCAACCCCTTGCAGATTTCCCAGCCGCGATACCAGGGCCTCGGCAAACCCGACACAGACCCCCATGTCGTCGGAAATTTTTCCCAGAAGGCATAGTGGGAGGACGGCAAGAGAAGGACGTTCCTCCCGCCCCGCTACGCCCTCACGGTTGGACTCAACCGCCGAACCCTCGTCCAACTCGGAACTCTGAAAGCGAGGATGAATCACCCGTACCGGGCCGGTGAACCGGTATCCTTTGCCAACTATGGTCTCTAAAAATCGCGGCGCAGCCGGGTTGTCGCCAAGAGCGGTTCTGATTTTCCGTATGATGTTGTTGATTGCCGGCTCCGCGTCAATAAACAGATCTGACCGCCAGAGCTTCTTGACAATGTCCTTGCGCAAAACCAGTTGACCCCTGCGCGATACCAGGAAAATCAATAGCTCCATGGGCTTCTTCTCTAACTTCACCGCACGCCCCCGGCGGCGAAGTTCGTAGCGCCCAAGGTCTAATTCAATTTCCTCACTTTGTCGTTTTGCATCCGGTTTCGTTTTGCATCCGGCATAGAGCGGTCTCGCGGCATTATCCCCGAAGATTGAGATGTTTACGACGATACATGAAAAATATGAAAGCGTTATCCGAAGCCCATTGAAATGCCGCCCTGGGGCGAGGAGTATGCTGCGCAGTCAGTATCCAATTCGAACACGGAGGCGGAGTCTATGAAACGGAACGCATATCTCGCGGTTACGATGCTGGCGCTGTTGTGCGGCGCGGTTTTGGTTTTCACCAGTCGGGCTCAAACCAGTTCCGCAAAGAACATATTCACCCCGGACGCTATTCCCTACGGTCCCGCCCCTGCGTTCGTGCCCGCTGGTGCGCAACTCGCGGTACTTGAGGGCAATCCAGCTGCTACCACCGGGGATTACACCATTCGCTTGAAGATGCCGGATGGGTATCGCATCGCGCCTCATTGGCATCCAAACCGCGAAAACGTCACCGTCATTGAGGGGACTTTCAAAGTCGGGATGGGAGACCGCTTCGACGAAACCAAGATGGGTGTTTTCCCCGCCGGCAGTTTCGCCTATCTCGACCCCGACATGCATCACTACGCCATGGCGAGCGGAGCGGTCGTGGTGCAAGTTCACGGCTCTTCCCCGCTACAGTTCAACTACGTGAATCCCGGCGACGATCCCAGCCGTACGAAATAATCGCCAGGGTTCGCAACGAATAGATGGAAGTCACAAGGGTCGCCGCAGGTCTCGCCGCTTGGGAAGACCTGGGATTCGCCGGCTTCAAACTGCTAAGGTAATGGCCAGCCCCTGCAAGAAAGGACTCCGCCATGCCGCGCACTGTCTCCGCACCGCAGCCATCGCGTTACACCCATCCCTTTTTCGGCGTCCCTCCGGCGCAGCGCCCGCCCCTGCCGGGAACGAAGGCCAGGAGTTTCACGGCCTACTCGCAGATCAATCTTGGTCCCATTCCCAAACCCGTTCGCCCAACCCTCATGACTCTCGATCAGATCATCGGCGCGGCGGGCGTGAAAGAGATCAGCGCGGCGGGCGCCATTCGTTTTCATGCCGTCGGCGACACCGGCCGCACCAACGCCGGCAACGAGCAGGAAGAAGTCGCCATGCGCATGCAAAACGATTTTCATCTCCAGGGCGGCGCCGCCAATCCGGCATTTTTCCTGCATCTTGGCGATGTCATCTACGGGCCAAACAAAGACCTCGAGTATCGCGACCAGTTTTACCAGCCCTACAAAAATTATCCGGGAAAAATTGTGGCCATCGCCGGCAATCATGATGGCGAAACTTATCCGGGGACTGACCCTGCGCCGGTGCGAGCTTTCCTCAAGAATTTCTGCACCGCGAAGGCCGCCGTCCCTCCCATTGCAAGCGGCGTCGGCATCTACCGCCAGACCATGACCGAGCCTGGCGTGTATTGGCTGCTCGACATGCCATATGTTCAGATCGTCGGCCTCTACTCGAACGTCGCGGATGGGCCGGGCTTTCTCATCGGCAAAAATAACGACGGGCAGCAGACGGTGTGGCTCGCGAAAACGCTGGCCGGAGTCGCCGCCCAACGGAAATCCGGGGCACGCAAAGCGCTGATGATCGCGGTCCATCATCCCCCTTACAGCAACGGCGGTCACGCCGGCAGCCCAGAAGTTCTTTCCGCCCTCGATCAGGCCTGCAATCAGGCGGGTATCATGCCCGATGTCGTGTTATCCGGCCACGCTCATAACTATCAGCGCCACACCCGGCGTGTGACCTTCAAAGACAAAGCCATGCAGATTCCGTTCATCGTGGCCGGTTGCGGCGGCCACAACGATTTGCCGGTACAACCCGCCCACGGCCAGGTCGTTGGCGACACCACTTATGACAAGGCTCTGCGCGGCTATGGATTTTTGATGGTCACGGTCTCGCCAGCGAGTCTGAAGATCGAAATGTGGCAGGCTCCATCGACGGGCACGACTCCGTTCGACACCGTAACTGTAGACCTCGCCAATCGCCAGATAAAGTGAGCCCCGGTGCCCCGCAACCGGAAGCCTTCCTGAATCGCCTCACCCGCGCCTAAAAAACCCCGCAACGCTAAGAAATCGCCGGCTGGTCACCCGGTACTTAAGTTACCTGTAAGTGCTTGCGTTAGTACTGTTTCGCCGCGAACCTTTAGTTAGAATCGGCAATGAAAGATTACTCCGGAGCTAGAAATTTCCGATTCCGGGAAGGAATGATTTGATGACTAAGGCAAAAAAGTTCGCGCCACTCGCGGCTCTTACGCTGTCGCTGCTGATTCTCGCGGCCTGCAAGCTCACCACCAATGGCGGTAGTCTGCCCAGCGGACCAACCGGCACCACCGCCGAATATCTTTTTGCCACCAGCAATAACACGGTGTGGTCGTTCACGGTGGATCCGACCACCGGCGCGTTGGGTGCGGCGACTGGTGTCAGCGGTCCGGCGCTCGGCGAGGGCATCGCGGCCAACCCGGCGGGAACCTACCTCTACGTTTCCGACTCGGTGAATGATGAGATCGACGCCTACTCAATCGGCTCCAGCGGAGTGCTCACGCAGCTCGCCAACTCTCCCTTCGCTGTCGGCACCGTGCCCTCGCAAAACTCGACAGTCGCCGCGGCGGGCCTGGCCATTGATTCAACTGGCAGTCATCTCTATGCAGCGGATTATCTGAACAATGCCATCGCCGGCTTCAGCATCACCAGTTCGAGCGGCGCGTTGAGCTCGCTGGGTACTCCGGTGGTCAACGCCGGCGGCCCCGCATATCTTGTGATAGATCCAACCAACAGCTATCTATACGCCTCCGATTATGCCAGCGGCGCAGTGGGTGGAGTCTCGGCCTACACTCTGACCGGCAGCACGGGCGCCTTGACCCCGGTTCCGGGCTTCTCGCCTTTCACCACGGTAGGCAACGGCGATCCTTTCGGCTTGGCGACAACCGGTAGCTTCCTGTATGTAGGAGAAAAGAATGCCAATTCGGTAGCCCAGCTATCCATCGTCAACGGAACCGGAGGGCTCACCCAGATCGCTGCGGCAATCGGCGCCGGCAACTCACCCCTGGGCATGGCAGTAACTCCGAATGGACACTATCTGTATGTAGCGAATGGCGGGGACAGCACCATCTCCGGTTACAGCGTGAACTCGAGCACCGGCGCGTTGACTGCGCTGAATAGTTCACCCTTTGCCGCAACCTCGAGCGTGGGATACCTGGCGGTCGACACTTCCGGAGCATTTCTCTATGCCAGCAATCCTGGCGACGGCACCATTACCGGATTCACCATCAACTCATCGACCGGAGCGCTGGTGCAGTTCACCGGCGCAGCCACCTCTCTGGGAACCAATCCCCAGACTTTGACGGTGGCAACGGTTCCACAATAAGCGCGGTTAGCCGCAGAATCCGCCAGCGGCCACGTTTGGCTGCAGGCGCACGCTGTCACGACGATTGGCGCCGGATCGCGCGCTGCTTCGAGTCTTTGTGCTTGAGGATCCTTAGGTTTCGATGCCTACGTGGCAAACCCGGCCGATAAGGTAGTCGGCGGCGGACTTCCCTGCCGCAATGGGCATCACTTCCACCGGATAGTTGGCGTTGTGGGGCCGCAGGACGAGGTAGTTGCCGGCTTGCGCGACATATTTCAGCGTGCAGTCGCCGTTTTTGGCCACGGCATACAGGTTCGACTCGTCCTTGCGATAAGACTTGAGCGAATTGTAGTGGCGGTCAATCAGCAGCGCCCCCCCGGGCAATAAGCGAGGGTACATGCTCATGCCTTGGCGGGCATCCGCCTTGATCACGACGAAGCGCTCCCATCCCTCGCGGTCGCCCTCCATATCGGGGCGCAGCTTCTTGAGAAAGGTGCGCTTGAACTTCACCAAATCCTTGATTCGCATGCGCGCGATCAAGGGTTGCGTGGCCGCCGTGGAACCGGCGATCAGCGGCACATTGTCAAATTGATCGTCACTGGGCGGCAGGATGCTGGCGCGCTTGTTGATTTCGGCGGGATCGAGCAAATCGAGCACGGAAAGGCTCTGCACCTTGAGCACCTTGTCCATGCCCTCGATGCTCAGACCACGCTTGCCATTGAGAAAGTTGGAGATGTGCGCTTGCCGGAAGCCGGTTTCGCGCGCCAGCCGCAAACCCGTGAGTTTTCCTTCGTCGATACGCGCCCACAAAGTTTTGCGCAGATTCTGCTGCAGCACCTTGAATTTCATGGCAGGCAGAGTACAGCACGGAACTATAGCGGAGTGCTATTCGCCGGATAAGACGTACATCTGAAAGGAAATGCAGTGCTTGACCGGCTTTGCACCCAAGGGCCCGGGCGCGGGATATTTGCACCCAAGATCGGGCGGTTCAGTAATTGAATCCTCGATCCTAAGCGGCATTTGGAAACTCCGCTATCGCCCAACCGCGCGCAAAGCGGCGCCGCCTCCTGAACAGGAAAGTCCTGTTCCTTTGCATTTAAGCCCATATGGGCCCGCAGCTGCGGGAAATTATTTCCTGTTACGAAATAAGAACAAATCCCTTGACGGACGCGGCTTTTGCACACATTTTGCCCATACCCGGCTATAGCGTTCGGCTATTCTTCACACAAGCACATCATCTGAAAGGAAATATACTTGTTGACCTTGGCAAGCGAGCGGCGATACGATTAAGCACTTTGTATCTTGGTTCCCAGGGTGAATGAAATGTTTAGTAATTCTTCGCAACGCGGAAACGAGGAGAGCAGCTTTGGCGAGTTCCGCCGCAAGGTGCGAACCGCCCAGGTACTCTCGCCGGCCATGGAGGAGTTATTGTGGTCTCTCCATTTCACAGGCCGGGTTAGCGTGGTGGTGCAGAATGGCCGGGTTTTGAAATCCGGCTATGAAGAAGGCTATTTCCGTCAGCATGGTTCTGTGGCAACTTAGTTGTACCTTGCAAGCGCATTGGTAACGGATTCATAAATCAATAGCTTATTCGCGCAGGTCATCGTAAGAAAAACGAGCCCTGTTGCCGGTTACAAGCCGGCACAGGGCTTTTTTTTATTTCCGCAGTCACCGACCGGCTCCTGACGACCAATTCTGAAAAGGGATTCTGAAGCCGATAGCTGACGGCAGCCTGTGGAGGCAATCATGGAAACCAGCGAGCGTGCAGTGATCCAGTTGGAGCTGAAGTATTGCGAGCGTTGCGGGGGATTGTTCCTGCGGCGGCAGCGTGAAGCCGAAGTATTTTGCGGCAGTTGCACAGATCAGATGTCTACGGGATGGACCCCGCCGAAGTCGAGAAGACAGCCCCGTCTGCCAGTGAACCGTTCGGCGGACAGGCTGCTGCAGCTGGTGCCCAGTACCGGCAGACGGGAGCAAAGGGCATGAGGACAGAGAGGTTCGATCTTACGGGAGTAAGCGATGAACCGGCGGAGGCTGGGATTCCGTTGATGGGCGAACTGTTAGGAGAAGAATGCTTTCGCCAGGATGCTCCGTTGTTCATCAGCGCCGATCCCGATCTGTGGTTGTATCGCGGGCGGACGACAGCGTTGTTGCGGCGCTACTTCCGGCATTCGATTGAAGTGGGAAGGCTTCCTTCGCTCCTGGGCAGAGAATTCTTTCGCACCCGGGTGACGGCGAGCCGGGCGGTGACGTTTGAAGACGCTGTCATTTTTGTCCACGATGTGGAGCGCTGTCTCGATCGGTTGAGTAATTTCGAGAAAGGGCTGATCGGCAAAGTGGTGTTTGAAAACTTCAGCCATGATGAGGCAGCGCGGTTGATGGGGTGCTGGCGGCGGACGGTAGGGAGGCGCTTGCCGGAAGCGATCGATCATCTCAGCGATATTCTGCTCACGAACGGGTTGCTGGCACGTTTACCGGCGAATCTTCTGGAAGCGGAAAAATCTTGTCAAGAGGCAAAAAACGACGGAATCGGGCTAACTGATTGTGAACAAGCCGAATAAAAAGTTGTAAGGCATGTCCCAATTATACCCCTAAATGTGATATGCTAGTTGTAGAGATTTAGAAAGGTATCATTAGGGCGCGCCCCATGGCGCGCCCTAATTGTTTATGGGGTAACGAAAAGAACGAGTTCACCACCGAGGGCAGCAGCGTTATGGCGAAGGTTACGGCGAAGACGAAGAAGAGCAAATCCAAGAAAGGCTCGTCGCGGAAGCCGGTGGATTTTGAAGTGTTGCGCGGGCGCATCAACAACCTGGTGGGCACCAAAGCGCAGAAGCTGGTGGAAAGCGCAATCGCAGAAGCTGATAAAGGCCACTTTCCGGCGATGAAGTATCTGTTCGAGATGATCGGGCTTTATCCCACGGACGAGGCGGAAGCGACGCCCGTGGACGATTCGTTGGCGAAGACCTTGCTTGACCGCCTGGGGTTCCGGGAAGATTCCCTTCCCGACCGGACAGGGACGAACGATAGCTCATTAGGGGACACGGCAAAGGCTGGAGATACTTTAAAATGAAAACTCAGCGAAGAATTGGATTGCGCCGAAACAAACTGGCGCGATGGCCTGTAGGGCGGCGGATGGCCACAGTCATTCAGCGCGCCTTGCGTAGCGGAGCAACCGAATACACCTTACACGGGGCTTGCAGAATGGATCTCAGCTGGGTGACAGACCGAATCGCGGTGGGCGGTGGAATCTGGAACGGGGAAAACATGGCGGCGGTGATGCGGGCGGGAGTGACGCACATCATCGACATGCAACTGGAGTTTGACGACCGCGAGATCGCGAAGCCATTTGATGTGGAGGTGTTATGGAATCCGATTGACGATGACTTTCAGCCGAAGCCGGCCGCAGTGTTTGAACGCGGAGTGGCGTTTGCGGAAAGAGCTCTGGAACAGGACGGGCAGCGGCTGCTGGTGCATTGCGCGGCGGGAGTTCACCGGGCACCCATGATGACGCTGGCAATTCTGGGTACGATGGGATGGGAACTGGGCGAGGCCATGAATCTGATGGAGAAGCGGCGTCCGGTTGTGGATTTCGCGGAAGTGTACGTACAGAGCGTAGAGGATTATCTGACGCAGCGGCTGGCGCGGAGGTAGGGCTGGACGGCCGGGGACGGCTGTCCCGACGTGATTCATAGCGGTGATTTGGAAATGAGCAGCTAACGGAGGAGTTATGTTCGCAGGGTGCCGCCCGATGGGGCGGCTTTTTTATTGGGCGCTGACGCTTTTGTTGCTGGCAACTGAACTCTTCGCCCAGGGGCCGGCGACGACGACGGTGAGCGATACCGTTTACCGCGCAGATGGAACCGCGGCGGGCGGAACGCTGTTGATTTCATGGCCAGCATTCAACACGGCAGGCGGGCAGACGGTAGCGGCGGGAACCACGAGCGCGACCCTGGGGATGGAGGAGCGCTGTCAGTAGCGTTGGTACCGAACGCAAATGCGACTCCGGCAGGAACGCTTTACACCGTGGTCTACCAACTGAACGATGGCACCAGAAAAACTGAGTACTGGTCGGTGCCGACGAGTTCTCCAGCGACGATTGCGCAAGTGCGGACTGCGCTAGGAGTGACCGGCGCGGTGACGCAGGTGGCTAGCGAGGGCTATGTGAACGCAGCGGTAGCGAGTAAGGCGAATGACTCCGCGGTAGTTCACCTGGCGGGCAGCGAGACCATCACGGGAGTGAAGCAGTTCAGCGTGGCACCGAGCGTGCCGACACCTGTGAACTCAACGGACATCGCGAACAAGGGGTATGTGGATACGGCAGTCAGTTCTTCGGGGAGCGGATCGTTTGTGAGCATCAGCGGAAGCACGATGACGGGGCCGCTGACTTTGCCGGCTGATCCGGTGGCGGCTTTCCAGGCCGCGACCAAACATTATGTAGACACGCTGGCGGCGGCGAAGGCGGATCTGGTGGCGGGCATTGCTCCGCCATCGGAGCTGGGTACGGGAACGGCGAGCGGAACCACTTGCCTGCTAGGAAACCAGAGTTGGGGCGCGTGTGGAAGCAGCAGCAACGCGGTTGAGATCCAGGGAGTTCCGGTAAGCGCGACCTCCCCCACCAACAATGAAGTAATGACCTACGTTGCGTCGCTGGGGCAATACGAAGCATTGCCCGGGGGCGGGCTGACGGCGGGGATGCAGGCGGTGAAGTATGCGAGCGACTTCAACTGGTCGCAGACGCCATCGGCGAACCTGGGCACGCCGGGCGCGGCGACGGTGACACTTTCGGCCTGTCCGCCGGGAGTAACTGGAACAGAACCGCTCTACTACGTGTATGTGGCGGGGACGGGCACGGCGGAAGCGGCACTGGTGACAGGAGGGACGTGCACGGGAAGCGGGTCGGCGGGAACACTGCAGTTTACGACGGTGAACGCTCATGCGGCGGGATACACGGTGGGGAGCGCGTCGAGTGGATTGCAGGAGGCGCTGATTGCGGCGCGATTCACTCCGGGCAGTCCGACGAGTTACGCGCAGTCGGGCAAAGTGATTGTACCGCCGGGAGAGTTCAGCGCATATGCGCGGGTTTCGATACGGTCGTCGGGCATCACGGTGGATTTTTCGGGGTCCATTGTGGATTGCCAGATGAATGACACCTGTATCTTCGTGGGCGATTCGACGAGTTCGAATGACTTTGTGGACATCACACTGATTGCGCCACGCGGGCGGCCGATGGTGGTAGGCGGGCAGAATCCGTTTGTGGAAGTGAATGCGGAAAAGACACGAGTATTCAACATGTCAACCAGGCTGGCAGCCACGGGGGCGTCGTTCAGCAGTTATCTGCAGGTAGATAACGATCAGGCGTTTTTGTTGGATGGCATGGACACCACGATCGGGCAAACCGATGGCACCGATGGAGTGATGTGCAATGCGACGACCTGCAATCCGGTGATCTATGCACCGGGAGCCGGCAACTTCGCGGTGGGATGGTTGAAGCACCTGAACCTGAGCCTGGGATGCGATTCGAATGGAATCGACTGGGAGAGCGGGAACTCGCTGCGAGTGTCGGACAGCGTCATACAGGGGTATCCACAATATGCGCTGCGGACGGGGACGGCGCACGGCGGGCTGCAGGGCACCGAGGTGGAAAACGTATATCAAGAGATCGGATCGTGCACGAACCCAACGGGAAATATTGGAGAGGCAGGGATCATCGTGCAGGGCGGGCCGTCGCAGATCGAGATCCGCGGAGGAACGGGGCCAGTGGGAGAGAGTCCGCAGTTTGCCAACACCGGGACCACCGAATACCGCTACTACATTGTGGCTAACAGCGCGAGCTATGGAGCTTCGAATCCGCTGTACGCGGGCAACGCACTGACGAACGGGACGGGAAGCATCACCATTACCACGCCAGACATTCCGGGGGCGACGAGCTTCGATGTGTTGCGAGTGACTTATGTGGCAGCGGGCGGTCCGCGCCTGCAGACGCCGAATGGAACGGGAAGCTATGCGGTGGCGACGGGAGTGAGCCGGAGTGCGGCGTGCAGCGCCGGAGTCTGCACCTTTACGGACACGCAGACGGCGTTGGCATCGTACAGCGTCGCGACGCCTGCCTACTTTCCATTACTGACATTCTGGCCGGGCAATCTGATTCTGGGATCAAAAGCGGATACGTCGACACAATCGAGCGCGGCGACGGCGACGGTGGACATTTTGCCGGACAACGTGGTGGATGTGCTGGAAGCTGACGCCATCGGTGACGGCGCTGATTTGTCCGCAGGCGGTGCGGTGGACGCCAGACTGGGTGGTTTGCGAGTCGGCGCCGTTCAGCGACAACCAGCAGGCGATGATGGTGGTGACCAAGAGAAATAATGACGGCGGGCTAAATCTGAATCAGAAGGGGCGGATGAATTTCGGGACTCTGGGAAGCGGGCCAGGACACATTGTGACGCTGTCGGATTCGAATTTCGCGAAGACGATTGCCACCGCGAATAACCGGCCGGGCAACGATGTGAGCGATGCATTCATTGGATATGACCGTGGGAACGGAGATCCGACGCAGATTGGGATCAGTTTTGGGGCGCCGCTATCGTTGTCAAACTACATCGGGAACGTGGGGGATGGGACGAACTGGCTGGAGCGGCTGACGACATCGTTGAAGGAATTCAAGATCAACGTGCAGATGGATGGGAACCTGCTGGTGAGTGGAGGGATTAGCGGCAATGCCAGCTCGGCGACGGCGCTAGCGGCAACTCCCACACAGTGCAGCGGAAGCTTTGCGACGGGGATTCAGGCGAACGGCAATGCGAATTGCAGTACGGCGGATGTGATTGACCTGGCGGAGACGACGCCGCCGACGGGGATCGCCAATTTTGGATTGTTCTGGTTCGACTCGACCTGCCATTGCGCGAAGGTGATCGACAACAATGGGCAGGCGATCAACTGGGATTGAACAACCTGTTCAACAGCGACGTCACGGGAACGAATGTGGCGAATGTGCTGGAAGAAAGGAATGGGGCGAGCCCACAGGCGTTGCGAGTATTCAACGGTTATACGAACACGAGCACGTGGGATTTCTTCGGCATGGATTACGACTATTCGAATGCGCGTTACCGGATCTGGTCAAACGATGCGAGCTCGGGAGCGCCGGGAATCGAGTTTCAGATTCAAGGGACGGTACCGTGGTACATCAGCTCGAATTTGAACTTGCTTACGGGAACGGACAACCAGCGGGATGTGGGCGCGGATGGGCTGGGGATTCGCAACCTATTCTTTGGATCATTTCTGGATGGAGAGACGGGCGGGGCGCTAGTGACGGAGATGGCGAACGCGAGAACGACCGGAACGACGCTGAATTCGCTGGCGAAGTTGACGGGAGCGCCTTCGACGGTGGTGGTCGCGGCAACGACGGATACGGGCGGAGTGCTGGGAGTGGTGAACACGAACACCGATCCGTCATTGACATGCGCGGCCGGGACGACGGGGAAGGCTTGCATCGTGACCCGCGGGCCGGGGCTTTGCACCTTTGACAATGCCGTGGTGGCGGAGACTACGTGCAGATCAGCTCGACGACAGCCGGCGATTGTCATGATGCGGGGGCAACGTATCCGACGGGCGGGCAGGTGCTGGGGCGGGTGCTGGTGACCAACGCCAGCGCGGGAGCCTATAGCGCTTATTTCTTTGGGTCGGAGATACAGGGGGCATTGAGTTCGGGAGCGTTAGCGTCCTACGCGCCGCTGGCGAGCCCGGCGCTGACAGGGACGCCAATCGCACCCACGCCGAGCGCGGGCGACAATTCGACGAAGATTGCGACGACGGCGTTTGTGAATAACGGATTGACGGCGCCGCTGGCAACGTCATTCTGGTCGACGGGATCGACCAGCGTTTCGTTCAACTCGACCAGTAACAAGGCGCAACTATGGGGATTTACGGTGCCGTATCCGATCACGACAACCAAAGTGACGGTGGGGATTGTAGCGGCGGATACGGGGGCCTGCACCTACGACATAGGAATCTTGAACACTTCGGGAAATATTGTGGCGCACATCGGGAACACATCGGCGGCGACGCTGGGATTTACCTCCACGGGAACGAAGACGGTCAACTGGGCGAGCAGCGGGACAGCGCTGCCGGGAAAGTACTCATCGCGATCACGGCGAGCGCGACGACAGGATGCGCCACGCTGGGAGCGTCGACGGTGCCGACGTTCGTGACCAATACGGCGGAGACGGTGACGGCGGGAGGGACGTTGAACGGGGGAATAACGATTCCTTCCGACGCCGCTGGCTTTGCGAACATACCGACGCTGTATATCCAGTGAGTTGAATAACCTAACCACAGAGGGCACAGAGGAGCACAGAGGGAAGTGAGTTTGAGTTTCTCGATTGCCGGTTCTCAGTTCTTAGTTTTTGGTTCGCAGTTCTTGGTTTGGAGCGGTTAGCTTTCTTCAAGGAGGATGGCTTTGAAGCAATTATTGGTGGTGGGAATTTTTCTGATGATGGCGGTGGGGGCGAGGGCGTCAACGGTAACGCTGACGTGGGGTTACGACTACACGGGGCTGACCGTGTGCAGCGCAACGGTGACGGCCAATTGCCTGGATCATTTTGAAATGGACGATGCAACCAGCGGAACGCCGGCGTTGATTGCGACAGTGGCGAATCCGGCAAGCGCGACGGGAAAGATGACGGGAATTACGGGGACGTTTCAAACCTCCGGATTTGGAAGCCGAGTTTATGCCGTGACGGCGGTGGGGAGGGATGGATCTGGCAACTTTGTCGCAAGCGATTGGACGAAGTGCCAGGGGACGTTTCAGATTGTGCCGACGCCACCGAGTTCTCTGGTGGGAACGGTGCAGTAGGGGAGATTCATAGTGGATTTTTAGAAGGCGCCCTTGGTGGGCGCCTTTTGTTTTGAAAGACCCACCCTAACGTCGCAAAGGACGCGCCGTTAGGATAGGGCACCCTCGCGTGCGTAAACCATGGATAGAAGAGCGATGGAATGATCAGAAAAACACATTTCGCGACTTTGATTCTGCTGCTGGCGGCGAGCCTTGTCTCGGCCACCACTTACTATGTGGACCCGGCGGGAGCGAACGGGAATGACGGGCTGACGGCGCAGACGGCGTGGCGGACGTTGCTGAAGGTGGGGATTTCGACGTTCAATCCGGGCGACGTGATTCTGTTCAAACGGGATGGAGTGTGGAATGAGACACTCACACCGCCTGCGAGTGGCACGGCGGGGAATGTCATCAAGTTTGATGCGTACGGGAATGGGCGACCGCCGGAGTTCACCGGATTTTACGCGACGGCGAGTTCGGGGTGGGCGAATACGTCGGGAAATGTCTGGCAGACGACGCTGACCGCAACCCAGGCGATTTCACAGTTGAAGTTTGTGCAGTTTGGAACGCTGTGGGGGAACGCGCAGACATCCCAAGCGGCGCTGGCGAACGACCGGGACTGGTACTACGACCCGGTGGCGCAGAATTTGTATGTGTGGTCGGCGAGCGGAAATCCGGTGACGCATTTTGGATCGGTGACGCCGATGATTTTAAGCGGGCAGTCGCTGATCAACATCAACAACCAGACCTATCTAGAAATTCAACACATCAAGCTGGACTGGTACGACGGGTATGGGGTGCAGGTGCAGGGGGCGAGCGATCACATCTGGCTGGCGAACCTCTCGGCGGATAGCCAGGTGCCGAATGCGACGGTGCCGCTGGGATTTTATGTGCACCCGACGGGTACGCCGTCGGACATACACCTCTACAACACGGATGCGCACCGCAACTATAAAGGATACGAGTTTGATGGGAGCGGGACGGCGTATGAGCTGAAGAATTGCCGGGCATACGCGAACCGGGCGTATGGATTGTCGGACAATACGGGCACAGTTACATATTCGTACTGCCATTTTTACGCCAACAACCTGGCGACGGGGATTTCGACCGATGTGACGGGAACGCCGGGGCCGATCAATGGAGGAAACAACGTGGCGGCGGACACGCCGCCGAATGTGCGGGGATTCATGCGGTATCCGGCGCGGATCACGCTGACGTTTGACGATCCGGGATTGCTGGATGGGCCGGCGGAGTATATAGCGCCGCTACTGCCGATGATCCAGGCCAAGGGCGTGCCGTTGAGCATCGCGGTGGTGACGGGATATGACCTGTCGAACACACTGGTGCCGACGATCCAGTCGTGGATCAACGCGGGGTGGGATGTGAATTGCCACTCGGTATCGCACCAATACTTTGTGTATCTGAACGGATTCACGATTCAGTACACGGGTACGGCGGCCTCGAGCGTGACGCTGTCGATTGCGAGCAAGACGATGACGATTACCGCGCCGGGCGATCCGGCGGCGCAGGTGAGCTGGAATCTGACGGCGCCGGCACCGGGCGGAACCTCGAGCGGGCTCGACACGCTGGGCGGTATCGTGGCGACGCTGAACCAGCGGGGAGTATTCGCGGTGACGGTGGATCCGAACATGAAGACGGCGGTGAAGTCGCAGGATCTGGCGGACGTGGCGGCGACCGATATTATGACCGCGCCGTACACGCTGCTGATCGACAAGACGCGGCTGATGACGGATGAGATGAACTGGTCGGTGGCGTGGATGAATGCAA
Source organism: uncultured Acidobacteriaceae bacterium (assembly GCA_963834075.1). Lineage (GTDB taxonomy): Bacteria > Acidobacteriota > Terriglobia > Terriglobales > Acidobacteriaceae > PALSA-270. The sequence goes on along the minus strand of CAWIAH010000001.1, from coordinate 37,550 downwards.
ATTTGACGGGGCTGCCGGGGAACCGTTTTTTTTTTTTTTTTTTTTTTTTTTTTTTTTTTTTTTTTTTTTTTTTTGGTGTATGTGTATCCGGGAAGTTATGAGGACACCTCGACGGAGGCGATTGCGGTGGCTGCGGGATATGTAGGGTCGAGAGGGTCGGGGACGATGCAACCCTCGCCGAATGCGGCGACGGTGCTGAGCAGCGGGTATGACGTGCAGAACATTTTGAGCCAAAGGATGGTTCCGTATTTTCAGGGGTTGACGGACCAGCAGTTTGCCAACCGGTTTCGCGCCATGGTGTTCAAGTCGGCGGTGTGGGGGGTGCCGATGGGAATCTTCTGGCACTGGAACGAGCTGACGCCGTACCAGGTGGCGCTGATGATCGACACGCTGAAGCAATCCGGGGCGACGCTGATGTCGAATACGCAGCTGGTGAATTATCTGCTGAGCACGCAGCAGAATTCGGGGACGACTTACTACGCGGATTCGGCTACGGGGCCGCTGGTGGATACACGGCCGACGGGAGCGTCTCCGGTAGTGGATGCGGGGGCAGGGTTGAGTACGGAATACAAGTACGACTTGATGGGGATTGATCAGACATTGTTTGGAAGCGGATGGGAGATTGGAGCGATGGTGTGGGTGCCGGGCGCAGCGGGACAAGTGAAGCATTAGGTGGTCGAGAGAGCGATTCGCCACGGAGGCATGGGCAAAGATCGCGGGCGAGGGCGCCCGCGCCACATGAAACGGCCCCGGCGTCGAGCTTCGTGGGTCAAGGAGAGATTGCGGTGATGGGAGATATTTTGCTGCTGCGGCAGCTGGGAACGATTCTGGACCGGCCGAGCGCCAGGCGAGATGCGGCCACGGTGCGGGATCTACTTAGCGAGGGACTGCTGAAGGTCCGCGACAAGGAGAAGAGGCTAAGGCGGCTGATTCCGAACCGGGCGCAGCGGGAGTATGCGAAGAACTGCAGCCGACGGAACATTGTGTTAAAGGCGCGGCAGATGGGGATCACGACGTATGTGGCGTCGCGATTTTTTCTGCAGACGATTACGCAACCGGGAACGCTGACGGTGCAAGTGGCGCATTCGCAGGAATCCGCGGAGGAGATTTTTCTGATTGTGCGGCGCTTCTGGGAGAACCTGCCCAAGAAGTTGCAGCAGGGCGCGCTGATGACGTCGCGCGCCAACATCCGCCAGATGGTGTTCCCTCGGCTGGACAGCGAGTACCGAGTGGCGACTGCGGCGGATCCAAACGCAGGGCGCGGGCTAACCATCCATCATTTGCATTGCTCGGAGGTAGCCCGCTGGCCCCGCGACGGGGAAGAGACGCTGGCATCGCTGCGAGCCGCGGTTCCGGAAGATGGAGAGATCGTGCTGGAGTCCACCGCGAATGGGGTGGGCGGAGTTTTTTACGAGGAGTGGCAGCGGGCAGAGGAGACGGGATACACGCGGCACTTTTTCCCGTGGTGGTACGACGAGGGGTATCGGGTAGCATCCCCGCCCTCCCCGGAACTTGCCGACGAGAAGCCCGCGGGCGATGGCGGCCGCGCCACTTTTGAGTTTAGTGAGGAAGAGCGGGACTTGGTGGAACGGTTTGGGCTGGATGCGGAGCAGATTGCTTGGCGGCGGCGGAATAGAGCGCAGCTGCGCGGGCTGGCGGGGCAGGAATATGCGGAAGATCCGGTGACGTGCTTTCGGGCTTCGGGCGAGTGCGTGTTTGAGATGGAAGCGATCGAGCAGGCACTGGCGGGAGGATTTGAGGCCGTGGAGACGCGGGACAACGGGCGGATGACGACATGGCTGCCGCCGCAGCCAGGGAAGATTTACATCGTGGGAGTGGACCCGGCGGGGGGCGGTTCGGAGGGCGATTATGCGTGCGCCCAGGTGATTGAACGGCGCACCGGAATGCAATGCGCGGAGCTGCATGGACATTTTCCGCCTCAGGAGCTGGCAGCGAAGGTGATTGAGCTGGGAAAGGTTTATAACGACGCGCTGCTGGTGGTGGAGCGGAATAATCACGGATTCGGAGTGCTGGCACATTTGCGGGCGGCTGGGGCGGAGAATGTGTATCAGGAGAGCGGACAGGATGGATGGTTGACGTCGGCGGTGAGCCGTCCGGCAATGGTGGAGAACCTGGCGGCGGTGCTGGCAACGGAGCCGGGATTGTTCCGGAGCGCGAGATTTTTGCAGGAATGCCGGACATTTGTGCGGCAGGCGGATGGGGGTTCCGGAGCCGCTGCGGGAACACATGACGACTGCGTGATGGCGATGGCGATTGCACTGGCGGCCCGACAGAAAGTGGCAGGAAGAGTGGGGCGGGCGAGGATGGTGGAGTTGGCGAGTCTGACGCGGAATGTTCAGATGTCACAGCGGGAGGTGATGGGGGCAGAGTAAGATCGCACCCGGTCGCAAAAGGCGCGGCGTGAATCGGGGATGGGGCTCTGGGCGCAACGAAATCCCCACCCTGTCGCAAAAACCCTCGACAAGGGCGAGGCACCCGGCAACGCGGACAAGAGTATCCGGGGCACAAGGACCATGGCGGTGGTGGCGGTCCAACACGTGCGGAGGATGCGGGGCGGAGCGCAGGGACACCTGATGCGCTGCGCGGATGGACATTTTTATGTAGTGAAGTTCAGAAATAATCCGCAGCACCTGCGGGTGCTGGCGAATCAGATGTTGGCGACGCGGCTGGCAGAGGCGGCGGGTTTGCCGGTTCCGCTGACCGATGTGGTGGAGGCGAGCGACTGGCTGATCGAGCATACGCCGGAGTTGCGGATCGAGCTGGCGGGAAATACGATCCGGTGCGAGGCGGGATTGCAGTTTGGATCGCGGTACGTGGTGAGCCCGCTGGAGGGCCAGGTGTTCGATTACTTTCCCATGGACATGCTGGCGCGAGTGCGAAACCGGGAGACGTTCGCGGGGATGCTGGCGCTGGACAAGTGGACGGGGAACGCGAACGGACGGCAAGCGGCTTTCTGGAGAAGATTGCGCGAGCAGAAGTACACGGTGTCGTTTATCGATCAGGGATATTGTTTCAACGCGGGGGAGTGGACGTTTCCGGATCATCCGTTGCGCGGGGTTTTTGCGCGGAATGAAGTGTATGAGAGCGTGCGCGGGTGGGAGGCGTTCGAGCCGTGGCTGTCGGCGATTGAGAAGATGCCGGCGCAGCGGATTTGGGATTTGGCGGGCGAAGTGCCGCCAGAGTGGTATGGAGGAGAGTGGGGTTGCCTGGAGCGGTTGGCGGAACAGTTGATTGAACGAAGAAAGATGGTGAGGGAGCTGATTGCGGTTTTTCGGATGTCGGCGAGGAAGCCGTTTCCCAATTGGAAGGAAGAGGCGTGAGGGGAGTGCGGATATGGTTTCGGGGAAATCCCCGGCCCTGTCGCACAAAAGCGACAAGGACGGGGCGCCCGTTGAGTATTAAATGGCTGAATTGAAACAGCTCGAGTTTTTCCTGCTGCGATACGTGCCGGACGCGGTGAAGGAAGAGTTCGTCAACATTGGAGTGCTGGCGCGGGAGATTGGTGGGGAGTTCAGCGCGGTGAGGATCACCGAGGATTGGTCGCGGGTCAGGTGCATCGATCCGGAGGCGGATTTGGAAGTGCTCGCGGGATTGGGGGCGCAACTGCGGACGGAACTGCTCGAGACGCAGGGGTGGGATGCTCTGCTGAAAAAAGTGCGAGACTTGTTTTCGAATCAGGTGCAGGCGTCGCCAGTGAAGGCGTGTTTGGCGGAGGTCGCGGCGAAGGAGATGTCGACGCTGGCAAAGCTTTATTTGCAGGGACGGGCGGGGACGAGGCGAGCGAGCGTTTCAGGGAGGCAGGTTATCCTGACGGCCATGCGGAGCGCTTTTGAATCGGCTGGGGTGCTGGATTTGCTGCAGACCGGGATTCGGGTTTCATCGTACACGGGGAAGAAGGGTGACCCGCAGAGTTTCGATTTCGGGTATGCGGTCACGAAGGCAGTGAAGTTTTTACATGCGGTGTCGTTGAAGACGGATGTGAAGGCCGGGTTGGGGTTGGCGGCACGGTTCCCGGGGATTGCGCAGGATGTTTACCGAGTGCATCAGGCGCGGGCGGGACTGACGGTGGTAATTGATGATGACCTGGACCGACGCCAGGAAGAAATCGGGTTCGTGATTGGAATGATGGAAGAGAACCGGATTCGGGTGGCTGAGGCGAAGGAAATGGCGGGAATTGCGGCGGGAGTGAGAGCGGAGTTGGGGGCGTGAGAGACACGGTGCTAAATGGCACCGGGGCGCTAGTGCTCATCGGTCCACCAGTTCTATCGCTCTTCGCCTGGGTGACATGGGTGCGGAGGCAGAAGGCGGTTGAGCCTGCTAGCGGCGCGAACGGCTCGTCATAGCTGGTTTGCTGCGGGATCCATTTCATGCCTTTGTCACCTCGGTATAGTGACTTGCTTGCGCGCGGCGCGAATTGGGTATTGGGGAGAAGTCATTGGGGCTAGGAAATGGGGACTGTTCAATTGGCCGCTGTCCTTGATTGCGGTTGTTCTAGCAGCGGTTGGCAGAGGTACTGGGCGCATTCTTCCGTTGGCGGCAGGTTTCGTGCTTCTGTTTGAATGGACGGCTGGATTCGTTCACTAGCCGCGGTGCTGTTGCATAGGTCCTTCGCTTCGCCCGGGATGACAAGGAAGTCGGGCTTCGCCCGGCTGGACAGCCGAGGGCGGCTGTCCCTACGTGATTTGATTTCGCGGGCGAGGGCGCCCGCGCCACACAGACAAAAACTTATGAACATGACAGAGAAGTTGCGCGGCGCAATGCGCCGGATGGCGGGAGTGTCGCTGGTCTCCGAGAAGGAAACGAAGCGGAGGACGTTGGCGCTGCCTTCGATTTTAAACACCTACAGCACACCGGCGAATATCGTGCCCAAGCCTACGGCAACGAACTTGCGGCGGTTGGGCGAGACGCCGGTCGCGCGCAAGGCGATCAACACGATCAAAGACCGGATCGCGGGGATGCGCTGGCGGATTCAACCAAGGCAAGGACTGTCGATTGAGGGAATTCCGGATGGCGCGGAGCGGGTACAGATTCTGAGCGAGAACTTGTGGGCGCCCAATCCGGAAGATTCGTTCCGGTCGCTGGTGGAGCAGGTTTTGGAGGATGTGATCGTCGGTGGCTTCGGCGCGATGGAAGTGGATGTAACAGGTGACGCGCAACGACCGCTGATGCTGTGGCCAGTGGATGGAGCGACGATCCGAATCAACGCGAACTGGGATGGCCGGCCGGATGCTCCCAGGTATGAGCAGGTGACCGGGCAGATGGGGCCGGCGGGAAAGATTGTTCTCAACGATGAGGATTTGATTTATATCCGGCTGAATCCGCGGACGCATACCCCGTTCGGACTTGGACGGTTGGAAGTGGCGTTCGAAGCGGTGAATGCTTTTTTGGGGGCGCACCGGTACGCGTCGCGGCTGGCGTCGAATTCGGTGGTGGAGTACGCGCTGTGGTTGCAGGATCTCTCGCCGGAGAAGCATGAGCGGCTGATCCGGTGGTGGCAAGACGAAATTGAGGGAACGGGGCGGGTTCCGATTCTTTCGGTGGAGACCAAGCCCGAGGTGCTGAGGTTTGGCGGTGGAACGGATGCGGATTTGCGGTTGCAGTGGCAACAGTTTCTGCTGGTCGTGATTGCGGATGCGTTCGATCTACCGCCGCAGTTGCTGGGGTTGGAGCAGGATGTAAACCGCTCCACCGCGGAGGAGATGAACGATCAAGCGTTCCGATCGGCGATTGTGCCGACGGCGAGACTGCTGGCGGAATATTTGACGCGGGATGCGATCGGCAAGCGACTGGGATGGACGGATTTGGAGTTTGTATTTGCAGAGATGGACACGACTGACCCGCTGGAAGAGGCACAGATCCAGCAGATCCTGGTGCAGACCGGAATTTTGACGGTGAACGAAGTGAGAAAGTTGCGGGGATTGCCGGAACTGGAGAAGACAGCGGCGGGCGGCTGATCGAGGGTAAGGGTTCGTTCTGGTGGAAAAACCGACCCTTCGGCAAGAAGCGCGGGAAGGGTGGAGCACCCGACGGGCGAAGACGGTGACAAGACAGGACGGAGTTGAAACATCATGAAGATGGAATTGGAATCGATGGCGATGGAGATGCCGGTAGTAGACGGGCATCCGAACCGAGGCGCGTTTCGCGGGGTATTAACACTGGTCGATGTGGTGTCGGACAAGCCTCCAGCGGGGGCGCGCGGACACCGGGTGATTCTGACGCGCGCGGCAGCGGAGGAGGGTTTGGCTTCGCTGCTGGGGATGGCGCTTGATTATGCTCCGGGACTCGACCGGCACGATGCCCGGCGGAAGGTGGGAGTGATCACGCGGGCGGAGATTGTGGGGAAGAAAGTAGAGCTGGGAGGACATTTGTTCGCGAAGGATTTTCCGGAGATTGTGCGGGAGATTGGAAAGGGCGGTCGAGCATCGCTCGACTCGGCCGGGTCACAGACCCGGCCCCGCACGAGAATGGGTCTTGGGATGTCATATGAGATTGCCGATGCGCGGGTGGCCGATATGAAGGCCAGTGTTTGGAGTCTGACACACGTGAGGTTTACCGGCGCGGCGATTCTGCGACGGGACAAGGCGGCGTACCGGGAGACATGGATTGAAATGGAGTGAAGACTACCAAGCTTCGCTTGGTGGGACAGCCGGGGGCGGCTGCCCCTACATGGTGTGGTGATCGCAATTATAAGGAGCAATCATGAGTGACGAAATGATGGAGCAGTTGGCGGCAACCGCCGGGCGCTTGGCGAGCGCGGCGGAAACATTGGACCGGGTCCTGGAAAAGCTGGATGCGCAACAGCAGGCGCTGAACGCGAAGGTGGACCGGATAGCAGCGGCAGTCGATGAAGGGCTGAGCGCGGATGAGGATAGCGAGTCAATCAAAGCGGGGAAAATCCTGAAAGACCGCCTGGCGGAGCTGGAAAAAAGCAACGAAGACCTGAAAGCACAGGCGGCAAGAATGGCACGTAAAACCCTTTCGCCAATGATCACTGCGCTCCTGAGTAAATATGGCGAGAGCACTGAGTCATTCGAGGCGGGAGCGCTGGATAAGATCCTCCTTCCATTGAGCATTGAGCAGCGGATTGCGGTGAAGGCGGAGATGGCTCGGGCAGGGATGATCGAGTAGGGAATCAGTTCTTGGTTCTTGGTTCTTGGTTCTCAGTTCTCAGTTTGTCAAGGTGAATGGCGCGGCTTGGGTCGCGCTTTTTGTCATTTAGGGCGAATATTCACCCTCCCGCAAAAGCGCGGGAAGGTTGGGGCACCCAAAAGAGATATTTGGTGGGCACTCATACATCTTTCATAGGAGAAATACATGAACGCACAGTTTCTTGATTTGCACGCGGCCGCGGATTTCCTGGGGCCGGGTGCGATTGAAATCAATCGTTATCAAACCGAAATATTCGACATCGTGCGGCGGAGGGGCGCGTTTGGGCAGAGGATCAAGCAGGTGCCGGCAACCGGGCATCCGTCGCGATTCTTTGAAGAGACGGCGATCAACTCGCTGAGCGCGGCACAGGCGTTTATGGATCCACGCAACATTGTGCCGGTAGTGGGATCGCCGACGCGGGTGGAGCGCACGGTTCCGTTGAAAGCTCTGGTCTCGCAGATCAACTACAACCTGTTCGACATGGAAGTGGGCAATCAACAAAGCCAGTTTGCCTACTTGCAGGCGAAGGACCTGGCGGATTCGGTGGAAGGGCTGTTGCGCACCCACGACGTGGCGCTGTGGAACGGGACGGACACCTCTCTCGCCACCCCGACGACCACACAGTATTTCGGTGTGATCGGACAGATTGAAGCGGGGGGGAACACGACCACGATCTCGACTACGTCGAGCATCGTGGATGGACTGAAGAGCACGGTCGCACAGATGGTTTCGAGTTCTTCGTATCGCGGTGAGACCGACGGCGATTTATGCCAATCCGGTTTTGCTGGATCTGATCGATCGTGAGATGAAGACCGACTTCAACGTGGTTCTCTCCACGGTGGAGATCACGGGCGGCTTTCGGGTAAAAGCGCTCTCGACGCAAGCGGGCGACCTGCCGCTGATTCCGGAATGGTCGCTGGGATACACGGGAACCCCGGGCAGCGGAAGCGCAGTATTGCCAGCATACATCGTGACCGAAGACCTGATCGAGTACCACTGGTTGACGGATCCGAATCCGCGGGTCTTCAAGCTGGGGCTGCCGAGCGCACTGACTTCGCAAATGGTGGTGGTGAAGTTTGGCGGCGTGGTGGTGAAGGGTGCGAACTACGCGCACTACGAAGTGAAAGTGGACCGGTAGGAAGATAGCTTCTAGCTTCTGGCCAAATGCGGAGTCTCCGAACTGGCGGGCCGATTCTCAAAGGAATCGGCCCGCTTTGTTTGGGGACAAACATTGAAGAGCAACAAGGAATTCAAATGAACTATCTCGCGCCAACGGAATATGAAACATATGGATTGCCGGCGACGACCGCGGCGTCGTGGATTACGTCGGCATCGGCGGTAATTGACGGGCATTGCTTGCGAACCACGCTGGCCATTTCGCAATACGAGGAACGGCGGCGGATGACGGCTGGACGGAATACGGTGCGACTTACCTACCTGCCGTTGGCAGCGTTAGCACCGGCGACGAGTCCACTGGTCTCGGCGCAAGGGCGATACACGATTCCGCGCCGCGGCGAGTGGTCGGCGGACGACTTGAGTGTGGACGTGGCACTCATGTTCGGACTGCCCGGGACGTGGAGCGCGATCGACCCGACGACGATCGACTTTGATGTGAGCACGGGCGAACTGATGCTACCGCTCAGCCCGATCGGATTGTGGTTCAGCGAACTGGACATCGCTTACACAGCGGGCTTGGCGACGATTCCGGACACCGTGAAGGTGGCGTGCGCCCAGATTGTGAGGAACGCGCAGGCGATGCCGGGACTGAACGTGAAATCGGGGCAGGTGAGTCAATTGGTACTGCAATATTTCTCGGCGAGTTTATTGGACGAGACGACGCAATCGCTGTTGGCGCCGTACGTGGCGCAGAAGGTGGGTTGACCATGGGGCCGATGGGAGGGAGCGGGATGGGGGCGGTACGGATGGCGGAAGCACTTCTGAAAGCGCTGGGAGCCGACACGATCAGCCTGGTGTTCCCGCTGGTGGCCATGCCAGACGATCCGAGCGCACAGCTGGGGTTGGTGGATCCGGGAACAGAACAGATCCAATTCACTCCGGTGGTGGTGACGAGCCTGCCGGCAGCGAACACGGGACCGAGGCGGCGGCTGGAAATCCTGTTGAGTGCCGAAGCAGTGGCGAACGCGGTGGTCGCACGGAATGTGGCGACGGCGGATGCGTTGTTCGACGGCGCGCTGGGGGTTATACACAACGACGAACTTTTGCATATCGAGGGGTTCACCGTCGAATACAACGCGGGGAGAACGTATTTGTACAAAGTGGTAGTAGTGGGTTAGGGACCCCACCCTAAATTTTGCGAAAGGCGCGAAATTTGAGGATGGGGCACCTCGAAATGAGGATGGGACACCGGGCAGCAATTAGAGGCTAGGCGCTGAATTCTATGCAATTCACAAAAGACAGTTTTTATATGGCGATGCAACAGCGCCTGGCGGCGCTGAATCCGCAGAGGACGATTACGCTGAGCGGAGCGACACGGCCAGCGGTGGTAGTTGCGGAAAACGAATTGGTGATTCCGATCGTGCCGCTGCCGGACGCGTTCTACATCGAGTGGGGCGCGGCGCAACTGGCGGCGCGGCAGACGGGCAGCCGCGAATTGATGGAGATGGAGTGCGTGATTTCCTACCACACCTTCGGAACGGTAGAGAGCGGGGTGGACCGGGGCAGAACATTGGGAGAGTTGGATACCGAACTGCTGAGCATCTGCCAACCGCAACACACAGCGAAGCAGGATTTTACGCAGTCTCCCAGCGTGAGCCTGGGAACAAACATTTTGTGGACGGCGCCCACGTTGGGAAAAGTTGCGGGAAGCGAAGCACCGCCGAATGAGAAGTTGCCGCAGTGGACGGAGGGGGTACGGCTGGAGCGAGTCGCGACCCTGAAGGTGTTTTTCTTTCCTGAGGTGATTTTCTTATGAGCACGATGCCAGTTCGCGCGGCAATGGTTCCGATCACGCGAAGAATGCGAGCGTATTTTGCGCCGGTGAATCGAACGACGGAGACGCCAACGCTTTTCGATCCGGGGAAGTACGGATTGTTCGCACTGGACCAGCCGCCGGCGCCATGGATTGATCTAGGTTGGATCGATAACTTTCAGCGGTTTTGCGCGGTGGTGACGGAACCGGTGCGCGCAGGGATCAATGGTGCGCCGACGGCGCAGTTTCATGGCCCGCTGGATGTGCGTGTGGAATTCGAATTCCGGGAATGGGGAAAGTTGCAGATGGCGCTGGCGGGAGGATCGGAGCACATGAACGTGCTGGCCTCCGATCCGGATGCAAATGCGCAGCCTTCGGGAGGGACACCGATAGCGGCGGCAATCGTATTAGCGGGATCGACGGCAAGCGAGATCGTGGTCGGAGCGGGCGCGGTAGGAAGCTTCGCGATTGGGGACATCATTGCAGTGGATGCGGATTACGCTGAGCAAACCGGATATGTGGGCACGGGGATCTCCGCGGCGTATGTGACAAGCCCGGCCGGTGTGAACAACGACGCGAATTACATACGGCGGGTGACATTCAATCTAGGACGCGTGGTCGAGCAGACAACTACCGCGCTTGTGCTGGGTCAGCCGTTGTTGGGCGGCGCACCTTCGACGGGTGTAGGAGTGCAGAAGGTTGTGGCATTTGTGGATCGTGAAGGCGGAGCGTTTTTTCAGGAGTGGTCGGCGCTGTTTGTGGCGGAGGAAGAGTCAGGCGGACGGGTTTGCTTTCATTATCCTCGGCTGAGTCCGACGACATCGATTCAGACCTCAATTCGATTGAATTTGAGCGCGCCAACGCAAACCGGAGCGGTGAAGGTGTTTCAGCGGGAAGAGGATGCCGAGATCGTGACCTCGATCTCGGCGGTGGCGTTGCGGGCGGCGTTCATGGCGTTGCCGCACACGGATGAGAACGACGGACAGACGGTGGTTTGTTATCGAAGTTATTTTCCGAGCGCGATGGCGGCAGTGTACTGAGAGTCGTTCAGGGAGCCTCCCTTCGGCAGTAAAAATGTGGGAAGGATGGGGCGCCCGCGAGTCAGGGATATTTCGGCTTCGTCGGACGAAAAATAGACAAATGAAACTATCGATCGACAACCTGGATGGAAGCGGGCCACGCGATTACTCATCGGCGATTGATACAACAAGTTTGCCGCGGGTGGTGCGAAAACTGAATCAGGCGGCTGAAATGCGTGCCAGCCTAGTTGCGGATGGGCCCGCGTTTGTGGTGCCGGTGAACGGCGGGCGAGTTACCCTGAGCAAGAATAGCGGGCAAAATGTGTTTACCGGTTACCTGACGTCGGCACCCGCATACCAATATTTGGGATGGGGGCAGCAAGGACCGGTTTATCGCTATAACCTGGTGGCGTGGAGCGATGAAATCATCCTGGCGCGGAAAAGGCTGCCCTATCGTTCTCCCTTTGTGGCGCGGACCGCCGGCAGCGCGCTGGCGCAGCTCACGCAGGATTTGCAGCCGACGGCATTCGACGTAAGCGGAGTGCAGGCGGTGGACGTGCTGGCGTCCTATGCGCCCGATCCCCAGTTGACGTGGGCGCAACATGCGGTGGAGATTGCGCTCCAAGCGAGAGGGAGCTACCGGGCGCTGAATGGGGCGATGCTGCTAGCGCCGGTCGGCGCGGCAACCTACACGCTCAATGAAAGCGATGCCGGTTTTTGGCCAGAGGGCCTAACGATTGAGCCAGTAAGCGGGCTGGTGAATGACGTAACAGTGATTGGGGAGATTGAGCCGCAGGCGTATGTCAAAGATTACTTTGTGGGCGATGGATTAACGGTCAAATTTTATCTATCGCAAACGCCATTCATCAAGACCAGCCAGACGCTGTTTGACGAAGAGTATCCAGGACCCGCGCTGGACACAACCCGATGGGTGGTGAGTGACCCAGCGGGAGCAATCTCGGTAAGCACCGGGAGCCTGCGAGTGGCGGGAGGAACCGGAGCGGACGGCGCAACTACGGTACGATTCGTCGAACAAATTGAATTGGGCGGAGCCACGGTTCTGCAACATGGCGACGTGGTGTTCAATGCGCCATCGAGGGGAGTGGTGGGCGGGCTGTACAACGGCACAGTGTCGGTGGCGAACTGCCTGGCAGGATTTCAGATTACGCCGAACGGGATGCAATCGAATATTCAGGCGCTGGTAAATGGAGCGGTCACGGGCGCGGTGATGACGACGGTGGCGGGACATCACTACGTATTCAGCACACGATTGTATTCGCTAACGATCTTTCGGCGGCAGCAGACCTTTCACTCGGTCGCGCATCCTGCGGGCAGTGGGATCGGTGGAGCGCAGTTGGCGGCGGATGGGCGGATGGTTCTGGAGGTGCATGAGATTGATCCAAGCAATCCGGCGACTGAAGTCGCGCCTTCAACCGTCCTCTATGACCAGGTCATCTCGAACGCGCCGGCATATTGCGCATATGCGCTGATCAATGCGGAGAACATGCAGTGCTCGATGGCGTTTACCAGGTTGATTGCCGCCGCGGATACGGAAGTGCGAAGCGCTCTGCCCGGCGCTTCGTATAACACGCTTCTGGTCGGCGCGTTGTCGGATGGAGCGGAGTGCAATATCACCTCGGAATCGGATCTCGATTTCTTCACTGCGTACGTTCCCGCCCCGAATCAATTGCTTGAGGTTCATTATCGGGGCAGCGGCCGAGCGGTCACCCGGGTGGCAAATCCGGCCAGCATCGCGGCGCAAACACGTGCGAGTGATGACGGAATCCGCAGTGTGGTGCGGCGCATTAAGGCGCCGCCGGCGCGCACCGCCAGCGACTGCGAAAATGCAGCGTTGGCAATCCTGGAGGGAGCGGAAGGAACAGCGTGGCAAGGCGAGTACGACGTGTGGAGCGATTTTCTGCCGGGTGGGGCCACGGATATCTTTCCCGGCGATGGGCTGCAGGTGAATGCGCCGTCGCGGGGAGCGACATTCCTGGCGATCGTGCGCGATGTCGAGGTTGATTATTGGGACCTGGCCGGCGAGCGCAGCCGGTACAAGATTAAGTTTGCCGATGACGACGCGGTCCCGCTGGGATTTCAATTTGAAACGGCGAAGATCGCCGTATCGCTGGAAGAAATACTGGACATCGCTGCAGTGGCGAATACGCAGATCGGAAACGTTTTTCTGACCGATCTGACCGAGGCGGTGATTACGGCCGTGAGTTCGACGACCATCAGCGTAGATGCGGGAGGACCGCCTCCAACCGGGGGCGGCATTGAAGTGCGTTGGAGCGACGAGGGATGGGGACCCGGCAACAGCCGGAACCTGGTAGGGCGGTTCGGTACGGAGGCATTTACCATCCCGAGATTATCGGCGGTGCAGACGATTTTCCTGCAACAGTACGATGCCTCCGCGCCGCCGAAATATTCGCGGTATTCGACCTCATTACATGTTGACTATCCCTTATGACAAATTTCAGTGACGAAGCGGCCACCCGCTACACAAGCCATGGCACAGGCAAACAACCATTGGTGGTGCGAGTGACGGACAACGACTTTCAATGCGAAGTCCTGCAAAAACTGGCACGGCTGGAAGCAAAGATGGAAATGCTGGTTGGCAGCGGACAGCCCGGAAGAATGAGTCAGGCGGAAGAGCGCATCGGGCAGCTCGAAAGAAGCGATATCAAGAGAGGCGTGTACGAGCGGCTGGTGAACGCGGCAATTTCAATTGCGATCAGTACCGCCATCGCGATGCACGAACGATTGGGAATCCGGTAAAGTCGCTTGTCGGTTCGAAATCATCCCGCGATTGGAATTCGAACCATGAGAGCCGAGTTACAAGATGTACCGGCTCAGGTCTTGATCCTTCACAATGTCCACCAGCGTCTTGCGCACATATTCGGCGTCCACGCGGAACTGCTCGCCTTTTTTCTCAGGAGCCGAGAAGCTGATCTCATCAAGCACACGCTCCATGATGGTGTGCAGGCGGCGGGCGCCGATATTCTCGGTGCCCTCATTCACGCGAAACGCGAAGCGCGCGATTTCTTCCAGCGAATCAGGAGTGAACTCAAGCTTTACGCCTTCGGTTTCGAGCAGGGCGATATATTGCTTGACCAATGAAGACTTGGGCTCAGTAAGGATGCGAATGAAGTCTTCCATGGTGAGAGACTGCAATTCCACGCGGATAGGAAACCGACCCTGCAATTCGGGAATCAGATCGCTCGGCTTGGAGACGTGGAAAGCGCCGGCGGCGATGAACAGAATGTGGTCGGTGCGGACCATTCCGTAACGTGTGTTGACGGTAGTTCCCTCGACGATGGGAAGAATGTCGCGCTGCACGCCTTCGCGTGAAACGTCTGGCCCATGGCCGCTTTCGCGGCCCGCGATTTTGTCGATTTCATCGAGAAAAATGATGCCCGAATCTTCCACGCGATCAATCGCAGTGCGGGTGACCTGGTCCATGTCAATCAAGCGCTGTTCTTCTTCCTGAATCAGGTATTCGAAAGCCTCGTCGACCTTCATCTTCCGCTTTTTTGTGCGCTGGCCGAAGAGGTTGGGCAACATGTCCTTGAGATTGACGTCCATCTCCTCCACGCCCTGGTTGGAGATGATTTCAAACGAAGGAAAATTCCGCTCCCGGACATCGATCTCCACGGTACGCTCGTCGAGCTTCCCTTCGCGCAGTTGCTGGCGGAGTTTTTCGCGGGTGCGGGAGGACGAATCGCCGGAGGAAGAAGAAGTTGTGCCTTCGAGAACCAAACCGCCACTAGGATTCGGATCGGCGGTTCGCGGCGTGGGCGGCGGCAAGAGAATGTCGAGCAAACGCTCCTCGGCGTTGAGTTCGGCTTTATCGGCCACGTCCTCTAGTTTTTCTTCGCGAATCATCTCGATGGCAATCTCGATGAGATCGCGAATCATCGATTCGACATCGCGGCCTACATAACCGACCTCGGTAAACTTTGAGGCTTCCACTTTCAGAAACGGCGAGTTGGCCAGCTTGGCCAGGCGGCGCGCGATTTCGGTTTTGCCCACGCCGGTCGGCCCGATCATGATGATGTTCTTGGGCATGACGTCGTCGGCCATTTCGGCGGGAAGTTTCTGGCGGCGGGTGCGGTTGCGCAGGGCGATGGCTACGGCACGCTTGGCATCGGCTTGTCCGACAACGTGCTTGTCGAGTTCCGCAACAATTTCGCGGGGCGTAAGTTCATCGAGGACTGCGGTTTGTTCTTCGGCGGAAGCGGGAAGATAGATGGCCATAAAAAGCTCATGTAGAGACAGCCACCCTCGGCTGCCTGGTCGAGCGCCGCTCGACAGTTCCATTCAGATCATAACGACTGCCGGATTTCCAATCCGGCCGCACAACCCCTTCGGCTCCGCTCAGCGCAGGCTTGGGCGGCTGTGCCTACGCGATTCTTATAATTCTTCGACGGTAACCTTGTCATTGGTATAGATGCACATTTTGCCGGCAATCTTCATGGCTTCTTCGGCAATCTGCCGGGCGGAGAGTTGCGTGTGCTCCGCCAGCGCCAGCGCCGCAGCCTGGGCGTACGGGCCGCCGCTGCCGATTGCAGCAATGCCGCCGTCGGGCTCGATGACGTCACCCTGCCCGCTGAGCAGAAAAGTCTGCTCTTTATCGGAAACCAGCAAAAGGGCTTCGAGATGGCGTAAAAATTTGTCGGTACGCCAGTCCTTGGCGAGCTCCACCGCGCCGCGGCCGATGTTGCCATGGTATTGCTCCAGCTTGGCCTCGAATCGGCTAAATAAAGTGAAGGCATCGGCGGTTGAGCCAGCGAATCCGGCGAGAATTTTATCCTGGTAGAGGCGGCGGATTTTCTTGGCCGAGTGTTTAATAATCCCTTCACCGAGTGTGACTTGGCCGTCCCCGGCCATGACGACGCTGCCATTGCGGCGCACACAAAGAACTGTGGTCGAGCGAATTAAACGCTTTTTGGACATGAGAGCAAACGATGATTATAGCAGTGGTTGAGCGAAGTGCTTTTCGCGGGACTCGATGCGTGACCCAGCCTCAGTTAAATTCGTTTCCAGGGCATTGCAGCCACTTGGCATTTAGGAATTCTTCGCTTCGCTCAGAATGACACCCGGCAACGGTCCTCCACTTCGCGCTGGGAATTCGAGCGCAACAAATGGGTCTTCCTTACCTCCAGGCCGATCTTCCGTGGAGAAGCTATTGCCGCTGCATAGCGTGTGGCTTGATATGCGGATTCTCCGCACGATGGCGCCATGCGTGAACCCGGCAAAGCCGGTGTGGTTTGTGCTGGACGAACTGGCCACGTGTCGATACAAATCCAATTCTCAATGAGTCCTTAGCGATTTGGTAAGAGTAGACAGAGCTTCTGGGCTATCGGCCATTCCGGCAAGACCTCGCCTAAGGTTCCAATGAGATTCTTACAATCACCGCTTCCACTTACTACGGCGCGATCGTCAAAGTGGCGCAGATTCATTTTGGAGGAAGGCGCAGTGACCGCTCGCTTTCACGGGCCGCGGCCCTAGGTCTGAGGCGGAGCCGGAGTCAACCCATGGCGGCGCATAATCTCCGCCAACTTTGCTCGGTCCGGCGGACCACCGACCGCCGCGTTGATCACTTCTGCACACTCTCGAAAGAACTGCGGACCGATCGCCGCAGGTGTAACGACGGTGAGCACTTTCGCGTCTTCGGTACCGTTGTTGTCGAACCGGTGAACAGCGCCCCTCGGAATGCATAGCGCACCTCCCGGCCCAACGCCGATCACCTTACCGTCCACGGTCCAGGTCAGTATGCCGTCGATGCCGTAGACCGTCTCCTCGTAGTGGTCGTGGCTGTGCGCCGGAGCGGTCAGTCGCTGCCCCGCGGGCACAATCATTTCAAAGACCGCGACCGTCGCAGCCGATTGCTCGCTGGTCACGAGAAAGTGCAGTGTCAGCGGGCCCAGATGGATCGTTTCATCGGCGGGATTCACGCTCACGCCGATGATTTGCGTCGTCATAGTGACCTCCTCTTGGCGGTTTTCCTTTCGGGCCCGTTATGCCGGGGAAAGAAGTTCAAGGTCGTACCGGGGAGCCGCCTCCATCGCCCGCGCCAGCATTGCTTTGCTGGGAGGCGGCTGCGCCGAGTTGCGATCCGCAGCAGGCTCGAACACCTCAGCGAAGTAGTTCTCAAGGCCCGCTGGCGTGGTCGAGACCAGCGCCTTCGCGCAGCCCTCGCCGTTGTTCTTGAAGGAATGCACGATTCCGCGGGGAAGGAAAGCGAAATCGCCCGCCGACGCGGTGATTGTATTCGCGCCCACCTGAATCGTCAGCGTGCCTTCGAGAATGTGGAACGACTCGTCCTCTCGGTGGTGGATGTGCGGCGGTGGGCCTCCGCCCGGCTGGACACTCATCTCGGCCAGGAAATAAGCGCCCCCCGTTTCCTTGCCGGTGATGAGAAACGTCAGCTGGTTTCCGGGACCCCAATAGACCGGGCCGGTTCTTGCGGGCACATATCTCACCAGGTCTTGCCGCGCGGTTTGCTGTAAGTCTTCCCCTACGGTCTCGGCCGAGGAATGGCCGAGGGCTGCGACGGATTGTGTTGTCACTTTGATCTCCTATTTGGTAAACTTTGTTTACCGTTAGCTGATAGGAACACAGTTTACTGGGAGTGTCAATGAATTTTTATGAAGAAAATGTGCCGCCTGGATTTGTCAAGACGAGGAAGCTGCTGATCGGCGCGTTGCTGCGCGCTCCGGCTGAGGCTATTCATCGGCGTATCATCCGTGAGCTCAATGCGGCGGGCTTCAAGGGACTCAACTTGCCCCACATCGCGGTCTTCCGCTATCCCGGACCCGACGGAGAACGCCCAGGCGTAATCGCCGAGCGCGCCGGCATGAGCAAGCAGGCCATGAACCGTCTCCTCGGCAGCCTGGAGGATCTTGGTTACTTGAAGCGCTCCGACGCGCCCAACGAGGGCCGCGCGCGCATTGTCCACTTCACCAAACGCGGCCACGCCGCCTACGCCAAGGCCATTGACACCCTGCGCGACGTCGAGCGCGATTGGAACGACTTTCTCGGTCCCAAAGATTTCGCCCGGCTCAAAGAGATTCTGTTCCGCGTCTGGGAGAGTGAATTGATTCGTTAGCCATCCGCTTACAGACCCATGCATTGACGCAGTGCTGCGTTGAATTAACGCAGTCCTGCGTTAACTGGACAAATGCTGGAGCATGGGCAAATCGGACGTTGACAGTCAACCGCCGGTAAAAGGCCAAAGCGCTCATTGAAGTCTGAATGGGCCTTCGCTTAGTTTCGTGTTATCCAAAGAG
This sequence comes from uncultured Acidobacteriaceae bacterium, assembly GCA_963834075.1. Classification (GTDB taxonomy): domain Bacteria; phylum Acidobacteriota; class Terriglobia; order Terriglobales; family Acidobacteriaceae; genus PALSA-270. The sequence goes on along the minus strand of CAWIAH010000001.1, from coordinate 19,140 downwards.
CACTTGCAGGAGATCGGGAGAGACGGCGCTGGCGCGGCGCAGGTTGCGGCCCATCGCTTCTGACCACTGAACATGTGGCGAAGATGTGGCCATTGCTGCGATGATTTATCGTTAGCAGTATGAACAGGGGGAACCGACATCGCGTATGGACATGGCCACTCTGTGCGTTGCTGTTCTAACTTGGGAAGAAGGGGCGACGCACCCCGGCTCCTCGTGCTCAAGGGACCTGTAGCAGCCATATTGGCTGAAATTTGCACAGTTTGCCTGCACAGTTCCTACGCAGCCGAAAATTGGCATGTCATATGCAATGACAACAATGTGATGCAGAAGTTTTATCACCCGCTCAGAATGACAAATTTGAAGAGGCGCAGCTGATTGACAATTCTCTCAGGTTCGGCGCTTGAAGTAGACGGCGAACTCGAATCCGCGATTGGCGGGGAACAGTTCGGCTACTTTGCGCAGGCGCTCGGCCATGGCCGCAGGCGCGAGCAGAGGGTAGTCCCGTTCGCGCAGATCGTAGTAGTCCACGTCGAGAAATAAGGAAAGCAGGTAGATGGAAATGGCGTCAGAAAACGTGGCAGCAAAGAATTCGTTCTTGTATTTCTCGGTCTCGGGACCGGCCACGGTGGCCAGTTTGCGCGACTCCCAGGAGTCGAGCGAGGTTTCGCCACGCACCCCGGCTTCAACCTGCTTCCACACCAGGTCGGTAAATGCGGCGGAGACTCCGGCGCGTTCGACCACCGCGTGACCCACGTTGATATAGAACTCAAAGGCGACGGAAAATTTGTCATCCATGAGCCGGGTGGAGATGAACACGCACTGCGCACCGCCCAGCTCGAGATTACGGTGACACACTGCGTTGTCACTGAGAGTTACGTCGTAGCGATCAGCGATGACGGTTTCGTCGCCCTGATTCACGGTAAGCGGCACAAAATAGTACGCCTTGCGATCGAGGACCAGGGCCATGGAGGCCGGAACCACCGCGACCATGCGTTCAAGATCGGCGGTCGCAACCGTCATTTCTCCGGCGACAGCGTAGCAAATACCGTTGGACGCTTGCGATACGGGAGTTTGGCGGACGACTTCCGCCGGTGGACGGGTGGTCACCGGGGTTGCTTGGGACATCCTATCATTGTAGCGTAAACCGCTAGCCGCGGTCTGTCCCACGTTGATAGGTCTGTAATCGGTTGCCGCAAATGTTGTAGGCTTAAGGAGCTATGATTTCGCAGGCTGGCCCACTTCATCGCACAACCTGGATTTACATTCCCGCAAGAGTTTTTCTGGTGACCTTCTTGCTGACCTTGCTGGCATTTGCGATCAGCCTGCTGCTGGGCATTCTGGGGACGGTGATCGCGGCAGGACTGCGTGGAGCCCATCCCAACCTCACCGAGGCATACCGGCATGTGGCCGCTCCCGTGGCCGCCGCTGTAGGATCGGTCGTCTTGATTTCCATGACTGCGCTCGAAGTGCGCCGCTACCGGCACGATAAAGCGCTGGCGGCCATCGAATTGTCGAGTTAGCGGCGTGGAGAGAACCGGGGCAGAAGGTAGAATCGAAAAGATGCATCCACGAATTGCCATTCCTCTTCCCCACTCAACTGACCAGAAATATGGCGAGCGCGCCTTGCCGCAATACGAACGCGCGGTGGAGGCTGCGGGCGGCCAAGCCGTGCGCATTCCGCTCGATCAATCTCCGGCAGATGTAATGAAGCTAATCGAACGCTGTGATGGCGTGCTTTTGCCGGGAAGCAATGCCGATGTGGACCCAGCAAAATACGATGCCCCGCGCAACCCGAAAACCGAGCTCGCCGACCCTAAGCGCGACACCGTGGACGAACTCCTTTTGCAGGATGCCTACAACATGCATAAGCCGGTGCTGGGCATCTGCTACGGGTTACAGATTTTGAATGTCTACCGCAGCGGAACGCTGTTGCAGCACATCGAGTCGCCGGTAAATCATGAGGCGGGGCGCACCGTCCCGATTGCGCACACGGTAGAAATCAAGGCGGGTTCGCGATTAGCGGAGATTATAGGCGAGCCGGGACCGGACAAGATTACGATTCCGGTGAACTCGAGCCATCATCAATCGGCGGAAGTGATTGGCGATGGACTGAATGTTGTGGCGCGCTGTCCTGAAGATGGAATTATTGAAGCGGTCGAAGGAGCTTCGCCGGATCATTTTGTGGTCGGGGTGCAATGGCATCCGGAGCGATCAGTAGATGACGACGAGCGCTCGCGGGCAATTTTTCGGGCGCTGGTGGACGCGGCCAGAGCGCGTCATAACAAACTCGCGGGAGAGTTTGAAACCGTTTAGAAAAAGTTGGCACGGATCTCACGGATCAACCCAAATCCTGGAACTCTTTAATTCTCGGATTGATTGGGCTGATTCGTGGTTTTCTTTTCCGTCATTTCTTTTCTAATAGCACGACCGCATGCGCGATGGCTGCATTGTCGGTTCCCATGCCTTCCGGGGTTTTTGCCTTGATGCCGATGCAGTCGGCAGGAAGTCCCAACAACTCGACTAACCGCTGGCGAATTGCGGAGGTGTGCGGGCCAATTTTCGGAGCAGCCAGAATGAGCGCGGAGTCCAGATTAACAAGACGATAGCCGGCGCCGCGCACGCGCTTGAGGGCTTCCTCCAGGAATACGGCTGAATCGGCGCCCTTCCATTGCGGGTCGCTGGGCGAGAATAATGATCCGATGTCGGGTGCCGCAATCGAGCCCAGTAAAGCATCGGTGATGGCGTGAAGTAGTACGTCGCCGTCGGAATGGCCGCCCAGCCCGTGAGTGTGAGGCAAGGTGACGCCGCCGATTTTCAAAGGGATCCCGGGTTTAAACTCGTGAGAATCCCATCCGTAGCCGATTCTCAAGACGCCACACCCGCCACGAATTCACACAGATATCCACGGATTTGTTTTCTAGCATTATCGAAGAGAAGTCTTCGAAATTGCTGCCGCCGACCAAAATTGAGCAGCAATCCAATCTCAATCTCGGTGAATTTTAAGGAGGGGAGCAACTGCGCTTCATGACCGGGTTCGAGTCCCCGGGCATTCTTCAGTTCGAGCAGGATTTTGTTCTCAATCAGCATGTCCGCGCGAAAATTCCCTACCTTGCGTCCCCGGAACCATCCCGGGATCAGCAATTGTTCTTCCACTTTCAATCCTGCCTCCCGGAGAGCAATAGCTAGGGACGCCTGATCGACCGATTCCAAGAAGCCGTAACCGGGTTCATTGTAAACGTCATAAAAGGTGGCGATAATTCATCCGGTAATGTCGGCGTGTTTCAGGCTCACCGGCCCGCTCCTGAAAAAGAAGTCTACTATCTTCTTCTCCGGGATCCGTGAGAATCCGCGTAATCCGTGGCCTGCTTTACCGTTTCAGGAAAAATTCGGCGAGCTCCAGATCTGCCGGGGTCGTGATCTTAATATTTCGCGGCGAGCCCATCACTACGGCCACTTGCTGTCCGGAGCGCTCCACTAACGAAGCCTCATCGGTACCCACAAAACCGTCGGCAGCCGCCTCATCAAAAACCCTTTTGAGCAGACTATAGCGAAAACCCTGGGGTGTTTGCGCCAGGACCACCCGTTCGCGAGGCAACGTCGCCGTGATAAGCGCGCCCTCGGCGGTACGCTCCACTTGTTTAACTGTATCGACGGCGGGCATGCCGGCGATAGCTGCGCCGTGCTTCTGCGCGCCGGCAATCACATCCCGAATGATTTCGCGGGTGACGAAGGGCCGCACCGCATCGTGCACGAGAACAATGTCATCGGGCTCGGCGCCAATTGCGGCCAACGCGTTGGCTACGGATTGCTGGCGATGCTCGCCGCCCGCGACCAATTGAATTTCTTTGAGCAACATACTCCCGCCATCTTTTTCGAGACGCGCGCGAAAGGTGCCGATTTCCTCCGGCCGCAGGGCGACGCAGATTTTGCCGACCTCTGAGCATTCGGCAAATTTCCGCAGGGTGTGAAGCAAAATCGGAAGGCCTCCGAGTTCGGTGAATTGTTTTGAGGGCGGACTCTTCTTGCCTCGCGCCGGGCCCGGGGGCGCCATACGGGTGCCCAAACCCGCGGCTGGGATGATAACCGCAACCTTCATAAGGGCTGCAAGTATAAGGGGGGAAGCATCGCATTTCAAATGAGCTCCGAATGAGAGGGTGTCAGAATTTCGGCCGTCGCGGCGCTCTCCGCGTTATTTTTCTTCAGCCTTGGCGGTTATCTTGATCTAGCAATCAAGAGCTTGTAACCACAGAACACGCTGAGCTCTGCGAGGAGCTCGCAAGGCAAGCCTAAGAGAGACTAATTTAGGACACTGCTCGAAATGAGGTGGAGCAGATTTCGCGGTAATCGCTATTCCGCACTTGGTTTCCGGTCAAATGTACTTACAGTAGATTTCTTTACCAACCCCGTTGAATATTCTCACAATGAGACCGGCCCCAGAAAATTGCTAACCTGCTTAAAGTCAGAGGCTTGATCGTTTATGCACAGGGTTGCGAGTCGGCAATGCAGTTGCAAAGACTAGGCGGGGGACTTGAGCGTGGATAAGAACCGATTCGAGCCTCGTGGTTCGTGGCTGGCCAATATGCTCGCGTGCGCGGTGTTGATAGCTTCTTCGGCGCTCAGCTTTGGACAAAGCGCAGACATGAAACCCACTCCCTTCGTAACCCTATCTGGGCTACTGTCAGATTCACGCTGCGGAGCCAAGCACGCCACCGAGTCTGGCAAGAGTCCAGCCGAATGCGCGCGCGTTTGCGAACGTCGCGGCGCGAAGTATGTACTCGTCAATGGCGACACCATTTATGAGTTGGTGGGAAGCCAGACCAGCTTCGACGCTTTTGCGGGGCAGAGAGTTGAAGTTAAAGGAACTCTCCGCGAAAACACACTACGAGTCGCTTCCGTTCGAGCTCAATAGCCGATAGCCTCGGCTCGCACACCGCATTATTCAGCCGCGTGTTCGGCCAGAAAAGGCTTCTTCGGTTCCGCGCCCCCCACAGTGGCGGGCTGAGGGCGGCTTTCGACGCGACTTAATACCCGATCATCCCATTTGCCGAAGATCATTTTCCCGGCGGTGGTCTGGAGCACCGAGGTGACGGAAATGTCCACCGTCTTGCCGATCATCTTGCGAGCATTATCCACCACCACCATGGTTCCATCGTCAAGGTAGGCCACGCCCTGGTTGTATTCTTTTCCTTCCTTCAGGATGAAAACTTTCATGGTCTCGCCGGGCAGCACGATCGGTTTCAGGGAGTTGGCCAGTTCATTGATGTTCAGCACTTCCACACCCTGCAGTTGCGCCACTTTGTTCAAGTTGAAGTCGTTGGTGATGATTTTTCCTTCATATACTTTGGCCAGTTCGATCAACTTGAGATCCACTTCGCGGACGGCGGGAAAGTCATCCTCAACAATCTGGATTTGCACCGAAGCAATTTTCTGCAGACGCTGCAGGATATCCAAGCCACGGCGTCCGCGATTGCGCTTGAGCGAATCGGCGGAATCCGCTACCAGTTGCAGTTCGCGCAAAACAAATTGCGGAATCACAATGGTGCCGTCGAGAAATCCGGTTTCCGCCACGTCGGCGATGCGGCCATCAATAATGACGCTGGTATCGAGGATCTTATAACTCCGCTTGGAGTGTTTGTCTCCGCCGAAGATGCCACCCAGGGCCGCCAGATTCAGCACTTCGCCCTTGTTCGCCCCCACAATGAGGCCCACATAAGCCATGAGCAGCATGACCAGGATTTGCAAAAAGCTCTGGGTGTGCCCGGCTGGCAGGCTGTTGCGAATTACCAGAGCAAACAGGTATGCGCCCACAATCCCCAGCACACTACCGATGGCCGCGCCAATGAGCCGGGTCAAACTGGTGCGGCGGAGCCTCGATTCGAACAATACAATCGCTAGCCCAACCAATGCGCCGACCGCGGCGTCGAGATTTGCAGGCAGATTAAAGGGTTGAATTAGAAAACATGTAACGGCGACAACCAGAATGAAAAGAAAACGAACCAGAAATAAGTTCACGGATGAACCTCCCCGGATCTCGCCCGCAATCTCCTCGATGCGATCGGCATCCGCCACATTATGTTTTGCGATTTCGTGGCGAGCCGTATCACGGAAGAATCGCTACCGACAAGTTAAGAATTGATCAAATTTTCACGGGCCATGTACCGACCCATTATGTGCAGGTGGAAGTATATACCCGTGACAAGAGGTACGAAATTAACTACCGAAAACTGCACAGAACCTACGCGAAAACATATTCAGAAATCAACACTGGCCGTCTGCTAACCAGAAAGCCGCGCCATCGTCCAACAGGCAATCACGAAGCAGCGAAGATCATGGGAACTTTTTTGGTGAAGCAACGTATGTGAGATTACGAAGTTCGATGATCGCGCGTGACGATCACACGCATTTGAACGAGCACCATTTAGAGCGGGATCGCTTCGCCTTCATCTGGCGGCCGGCGGACGCGCATCCCAGGAATAATCGGCCGCTGCCACCGCTTCCTGAATATTTTCGGGAAAGACTCTGAGGAGATGTCATGAAGTCAATTCTCAAGAATTCTCTGCTGTGCGTGACTTTGTTAGCGGCCGCTGGAGCTTTCGCCGCGAACAAAGGACCTTTGCAAATAACGGATGCCACGTCGGTCGGAGGCAAACAGCTCAAACCCGGGGATTACACCGTTTCATGGAATGGCGACGGCCCCGACGTCCAGCTCAACGTCATGAAAGGGAGCAAGCTTTTAACCACAGTTCCGGCCCACGTCGTGGCCATGGATCATACGCCCGGAAGCAACTCGATTGTCGCCAAGGCGAACAGCGATGGTACGCAATCGTTAAGTGAAATCCGTTTTTCAGGAAAGAAGTTCTGTTTGCAAGTCGGTGAAAACAGCGGCGGCTCGCAAGCCGGCGCCAACGATAAGAGCGAAAAGTAAACGCGGCCGTAGGAAAAGGGGAGCGCAAATCGCGCCCCCTTTTTAGTCCAGCGTCAGAGTTGTCTTTAGTACTTCGGCATCTTCGGATCAATCCGGTCCGCCCAGGCCAGAATTCCTCCCGCCAGGTTGCGCGCCTTCTTGAATCCCGCCTGCCGCAGGAAATTTACCGCCTTGGCGCTGCGCGCTCCCGAGCGGCATTGCGCCACGATTTCTTTGTTGGGATCAAGCTCGCTGACCCGCTTCGGCAGATCGCCCAGCGGAATCAGATATCCGCCGATGTTGCAGATTTGATATTCGTGCGGTTCGCGTACGTCTAAGATAAAAAGGTCGTCGCCCTTATCCAGCCGCTGCTTGAGTTCTTCCACCTGAATGTCCGAATGATCAGTTTCCACTTCCTGCTCCTCTCCGCGGATGCCGCAGAACTCCTCGTAGTCAATCAGCTTGGTGATGGTAGGATTCTTGCCGCAAGCCGGGCATTCGGGATTCTTGCGCAGCTTCAGCTCGCGAAACTTCATGCCCAGCGCATCCACCAACAGCAAGCGCCCAGTCAGCGGATCGCCTTTGCCCAAAATCAACTTGAGCGTTTCCGTAGCCTGAATCACGCCCAGCAATCCGGGCAGAATTCCCAGCACCCCGCCTTCGGCGCAGGAAGGAACCAATCCCGGCGGTGGGGGCTCCGGATACAGGCAGCGATAGCACGGCCCTTCCGGCAGGGCGAAAATACTCGCCTGCCCTTCAAAGCGGAAAATCGAAGCATAGACGTTCGGCTTCCTGCTCAGCACGCAGGCGTCATTCACCAGATAGCGCGTCGGAAAATTATCCGTACCGTCGGCGATGATGTCGAAATCTTTGAATAGCTCAAGCGCGTTCTCGCTGCTTAGCCGCGTGTCGAATTTCTTGATATTCAAGAATGGATTGATTGCCTTGAGCTTCTCCGCCGCCGAATCCAACTTTTTCTTGCCTACGTCCGCAGTCGAATGAATGATCTGCCGCTGCAGGTTGGTGTAGTCCACGACATCGAAATCCACGACGCCAATCGTGCCCACCCCGGCCGCACCCAGATACAGCGCCAGCGGCGACCCCAGGCCCCCCGCCCCAATGCACAGCACCTTGGCGGCTTTGATCTTGAGCTGCCCTTCCATGCCCACTTCGGGCATGATCAGGTGGCGCGAGTAGCGCAGGATTTCGTCGTTGTTAAGGGATACCGTTTGCGGCGGAATTTCGATTGTGGTGGCCATGAGAAACCTCAGCTAAAACCTTGATTTTAAGGGAATACAGCCGAACGAGCTAGCGACAACAGCTCAGGCTACAACAACAGCCGGCGCGGGGAGAGGGGCAAAATGCGCTTATCTGGCTGCGAATCATAGAGTTACCGGCCTCCGGCGATGGAAGGCACAATGGAAATATTATCACCGTCTTTGACCGCGGTGGCGTCTTTCTGCAGGTAGCGGACGTCTTCGTCATTCAGGTAAATGTTGACGAAAGCCCGCAGTTTGCCGTCAACGGTGTAGAGGTGGCGGCGCAAATCGGGGTGCTGGGCCACCAGATCGGACAACGTATCCCCGACCGTCGTACCCTTGGCCTCCACTAAGGCGAGTTTCCCCGCATATTGCCGCAACGGGGTCGGAATATGGATCTTAGCCATAGGCCTTACATGATGCCACAGCCAGGGCGAAAGATGCAGCTACCCAATAGTGGTAGACCTACAATGCGCGTGTAGGGACGGGTCTTGACCCGTCCAGCGGAGCGCAGCTCCGCAACTGATATGTGGCGCGGGCGCCCACGCCCGCGAAAATGTCGAGGCGTTGGTCACATAAACTTCCTACGCTTGAATGCCTGTACATTGAGCTTATCCAGCTCAAACCATTCCCCGTTCTTCCTCTTGGAAGCGAATCTGTTGTGCCAATAAGCCTCAATACCAACTGGATCATCAGTTCGAATGGTATGCACCATCTGCGCTCTCTCCGGAAGTTGGATCGCCAATTCATATTCCCGACGACCGGTCGAATTAGATCTGCCGATCTTGTAATACCTCCCGCTCCTAATCAAAATAGACGGACCCAACTTCTTGGTCTTGAATTCCTCCTTGAGTTGCCGACTCCGCACCGTCTGGCTCATGCAATGCGCATATTTGGACTACGTCCTCAAATCCTGAGTTAGCCCGGCAGTAATTCAGTATCTTTGCCACGATTTGGTTCTTCGCGCCGAAGCGACTAAAGAAAACTTTGTCATTCGGGAACGACGGATCGTTTAGGCGCTTCAATCGGAGTTCTCCCGTAACAGGTACGCGCCTAAGCTCACGGATCAATCCGATAAACTTCAGGATAAGCTCATCCTCGGGGTAAGCGGCTTGCAGTTTGTTCGGCGAGAATCCAGCTTCTATAACTGCATCACCCCACCGACTCCAAAATTTTCCGAACCAGTCGGAGCCTTTAATCCCAGTTTCCTGGAAGAAGCGATCCTTTCCCAACGGCACACCGCCGTTATCTTTAGCAGTGCGCTTTATTTCATCGAGGATGTGTTGCTTGTTCACTTCGGGTGATAATACATCCTCTTTGATCGCGGTTATTGGTTCAGAGGGGAAGAGCGCTGGCGCCCGCGCGGCATTCCCAGCAAAATACGAAAGCCCCGGTCATCGACCGGGGCTAAAACTTGGTACCGAACGCAGTTCGCCAAACACTTCTATGATAATTCGGTCAGAACCATTGGCAAGATACTTCCTTATTCATGTCGAGTGACGCGAGGAGGGCTAGGAAGTCCAACCCTAGTGGCTGAAAAGCCACTCGACAGTTTGGCGAACTGCGTCCAGTACCCACTGGCAACACCCTCCTAGACATCAGTTCGCTCAGGCGATTCTATCGTCCCGTTAATTTCGCGCTGGCTTTCAACCGAAATGAATCGCAACTCGGTCCCGAATCGGGAAAACCCGCTCGCTCGGACAGCCGACGTGGCTGTCCCCACGCAAATCACCCCACTTCCACCTTCTCATCCACCAGCTTCTTGTCATTCTCATCGAACCCGGTCAGCTCAAACGAATTCGTAATCGCCGCTTTACCTTTCGCCACCGCTGTAATCACATACGAGCAGCCAAACCAATGCGCCTCAGCCAGGTCGGTGGACGACCACTGCGCCGGATGATCCGGATGCGAATGATAGAACCCGAGAATGTCTTCCCCGCGCTCGCGCCCCTCGCGCTGAATGCGCACTAACTCCTTGGGATCGATGTTGTAGCGATTCTGCGGCGAGTCGTCGCGCGTGTTGCCGCAGCGCGCCGTCGAAGTCACGATGCGAACGCCATCGTTATCCATCTGCCCGAGTAGCACCCCGCAGCACTCATAGGGATAAGTCTCTTCGCCGTGCTGGCGAATCGCCGCGTAGTCTTTGCTTTTCATTTTCAGCATAATTGTTCCGCTTCTCATCCTAAGCGTCTATGCTTCTTTCCAGAATCTTTCACTCAAATATTTATCGCCCGAGTCCGGCAGAATGGCTACAAACACCGCACCCCCGGCTTGCGGCAGGCGGCGCGCCACTTGCAGGCATCCGACAATCGCCGATGCCGCCGAAATCCCGACCAGCAAGCCTTCTTCGCGGGCCAGCCGCTTGCACATGGCATAGGATTCTTCCGTCGAAATGCCGAGATCTTCGTCGGCAATCGTGGGATCGTAAATCTTCGGCACCAGCGCACTGGCCATATGCTTCGCGCCCTCGATGCCGTGGAATGGCGAGTCCGGTTGAAGAGAGATGCAGCGTACTTTTGGATTCAGCTCTTTCAGCCGGCGCGAAGTTCCCACGAACGTGCCGCTGGTGCCCATCATGGAGAGGAAATGAGTGATACGTCCCTCCGTCTGTTGCCAGATTTCGTTGGCTGTGCCATGGTAGTGAGCCTGCCAGTTGGCGTCGTTGGAGTATTGGTCGGCGTAGAAATATTTTTCCGGATCTTGCGCGTACAACTCGCGAGCCTTGCGGATGGCGCCATCGGAGCCGTCTGCCGGATCGGTATAAACAATGTTCGCGCCGTACGCGCCTAGAATCCGTTTGCGCTCGATGGAGACATTTTCCGGCATGCAAAGGGTCACCGGAAAACCCTCCGCTGCGCCGATCATTGCGAAAGCAATGCCGGTATTGCCGCTGGTGGCATCGAGGAGCACTTTGCCGGCAGCGAACTTTCCGCTATGCCGGCCCTCGCGAACTATGTTGGAAGCGGCGCGGTCCTTGACGGAACCACCCGGGTTGATCCATTCTGCCTTGCCCAGCAATTCGATGCCGGGCACGTCACGCGCAATGCGCGCCAGACGCAGCATTGGGGTCTTGCCAACACGCTCCAGGCTGGGTACGCCAAGGGCGAGGTCATCGAGTTTAGGTGGCACGCTGTGCATCATGGCATAATCCGGGGGCAAACCGCCGGTACTATCGTAACGTACTGTGAGAGCAAATGAAGAAACGCCCAACCGGCGGTTCGATTATAAGAGAGATGCAGCAAAAGATTGGTCTGAGCCTCACGGCAGGGATTTGCATCTAACCAGACGACTAGAAAATGAAGGGACCAGGTAATCCAGATGGCGACTAAGGTGGAAGAGCGGACCTACGAAGATGCGGTGAACTGGCTGCGCGATCACGGTTTTGATTTGATCGAAGCGCCGGGGACGCAGGGCCGCGTGTTTTTGCGCAAGTACAATGTCTCGGCCGCCATTCAGAAGAACGGCGATGACGGCGTGAAAATCTTTGCGTATCCCGGCTATCTGATCGGCAGTGAAATCTCGAAATTGGTCAACAAAGGCTACCAGCAATTTCTGAAGACATCAAAGAACGAGGTCCCAGCCACCGCCGACCACCTCAAAGCGCTGCAACAATTCACCGAAGAACTGAAAGAAGCGCTCGGCCTGCCCAGCTTGTACAACGAGTCGTTGGGTACGGTCAGCGAAGCTTACCAATACGATCGCGTGAAAGACCGCGACAAACCCGAAGCCTCGAAACCCAAACGCCCCTGGGAAGTCGCTGGAGCGAAGGCGGCCGTGGCAGGAAAGAAAACCCGGACGTAATTCCTCCGTTTGAAACCGCTCAGAGCTCTAGTTTTGCGGCATCCGATATAGTCCACTCTCTTCCCTGCCTCCGCCTTCTCGGGTTTGCCATCTCTCTCTTCCGCCGAATAGAATCGAGTGTCACGCCAGCCGCGCAATTTTCTGCGAGGACCATTGAAGAAGGTTATTGCGATCTATCCCGGATCTTTCGATCCCCCGACGAACGGGCACCTCGATTTAATTGAACGGGGCAGTAATATTTTCGATGAGCTGGTGGTGGCGATCTTGCGCAACTCGGAGAAGAGTCCGCTTTTCAGCCTGGGCGAGCGGCGTGCCATGCTCGAGTCCATGACCGGAGCTTTTCGCAGCGTGCGTGTGGACACCTTCGATGGCCTCACCGTGGACTACGCCTTGCGGGTCAGGGCAAAGGCGATATTGCGGGGTATTCGCGCCATCAGCGACTACGAGTACGAGTTGCAAATGGCGCTGATGAATCGCAAGCTGCATCCTGAGCTGGAAACGGTTTTCATGATGCCGGCCGAGCAGTATTCTTACCTGAGTTCGCGGCTGGTGCGCGAAGTTGCGCAACTCGGCGGCTCGATTCGAGGCCTTGTGCCCGAGATGGTGGAACAACGATTGAAAGAGAAGTTGGATCCCGCAGTCAAATTGGAGAACGCGAGAAAACTAAAGGCAGGCAGACGAGTATGAGCCCAGTAACCGAAACGGCGCACGCAGTAAAACTGACCGAACGCATCAATCGCATTCAACCTTCCGCCACCATGGCGGTGGTGGCCGAAGCCGACAAGCTGCGCCAGCAGGGCGTCGACGTGGTGGACCTGAGTGTGGGCGAGCCGCATTTTCCCACGCCGCAGCATATTAAGGATGCGGCAATTGCGGCTATCCAGGAGAATTTCACGAAATACACGGCGGCGGCAGGAACCGCGGAACTACGTGACGCCATCGTTCACCGCCATGCTCTCGATTTCGATTCCGACTACCGCCGCGAAGAAGCCGTCGTGTCGGTCGGCGGAAAACATGTCCTGTTCAACGCTTTGCAGGTGCTCGTCGACCATGGCGACGAAGTCATCCTGCCCGTGCCTTATTGGGTTTCGTTCAAAGACATGGTGCAGTACGCGGGCGGCAAGTGTGTTTTTCTTGAAACGGAAGAATCCCAAGGGTTCCGGGTGACGGCCGAGATGGTTTCGCGCGCCGTCACGCCACGCACCAAACTCATTATTCTCAATTCCCCGTCGAATCCATCAGGCGCGGTCATGTCGCCGGAAGATCATGACCGAGGTTGTTCGATTTGCCGCGCAGCGCGGCATTTGGATCATGTCCGACGAATGCTATGTGTATCTGAATTACACCGGCAAGCAGTTTTCGGTGGCTTCGTTGCGTGAATCTCGCGATCGCATTGTGATTGCCGGATCGCTATCAAAAACCTACGCCATGACCGGATGGCGCATGGGTTTTGCGTTGGCGCCGGCCGCGGTTTCGGCAGCCATGGCAGAAACTTCAGAGTCAATCCACTTCAAACCCAACTTCCATTGCGCAGAAGGCCGCCGTGGCCGCGTTGATTTCATCACAACAATGCGTAGAAGACATGCGAAGCGAGTACGTACAGCTACGCGATCATGTCGTGGCTGGACTCCGCGCCATGCGGGCATCAAATGCAACATGCCGGAAGGCGCGTTCTACGTGTATCCCAATGTATCGGCTTATTTCGGGCGCGGCGGAGTCAGTCTCCGGCTGATTTCGCCTCCAGGCTGCTTCGCGAATTTCATGTGGCTACCGTTCCAGGCGAAGGGTTCGGCACGCAAGAGCATATCCGCGTTTCCTATGCGACGTCGGTGAAAGAGTTCGACCGCGGGTTGCAGCGGATGCGGGAATTTTTGGGATCTCTGTAAGCGCGCTGCCGGCGAGCCAGTCTCCGATATCCTCATTCTCTGCCCATGGGCGAACTTTATCCACTCTTGATGGTGCCTGATTTCGACCCGCGGCCCTGGGGCTCGCAGGATCTATCGCCCATCTACCCCAACCGCCGCTTCGAACAAAAGATCGGCGAAGCCTGGCTCACCGGGGATTCCTGTAAAGTTGCCAATGGCCCTCTCCGGGGAAAGTCGTTGTCTGAATTAAGCACACAATTCAAGACTGCACTAGTTGGTGATGCTGCCCGCGATGCCAGCCGATTCCCGCTATTGTTGAAATTTCTTTTCCCCCACGAGAAGCTTTCGGTGCAGGTACATCCTGACGACGATACCGCCCGCAGCACCGGACAGCCATGGGGCAAAACCGAATGCTGGTATGTCGCCCATGCCAAACCGGGAGCCCAGATCGCGTTGGGACTGAAACCCGGGGTCACCCGCGCGCAATTCGAAGAGTCCATCCATCAACAACGCGCCGAAGACTTACTGAACTGGGTGAATATTTCCGACGGGGAGATGATTTATGTGGCTGGAGGAACCGTACACACCCTGGGCCCGGGTGCGGTGATCGTTGAGACGCAACAGCAATCGGACACGACGTATCGCTTATACGACTACGGGCGGCCACGCGAGTTGCATTTGGAGAAAGGTTTGGACGCGATAAAGGAGAAAGTTGGCTCGGGCAAAGTAATTCGCGCCGCCGCGGCGCAACTGAACGGTTCGAAGAATCGCTTTGAGTCGTTGATTGCCGCGCCTTACTTTGTAGTAACCAGCTTTGTGCTCGAAACGGCCCGCGCCTTCCATACGCGGGACGAGTCTGGTAAGACCTCGGTGCAGATTCTGGTTGCCGTCGAAGGCTGCGGCATTATTGAGGCGCCCGGTGCGCAGCCGCTTACCTTTAACAAGGGGGATGCTGTAGTGGTTCCAGCTTCTGCCGGCGAATTCCGCGTGCAGCCACAGTGGCAGGTAGAGTTTCTCCTCGCATCTGTGCCCGGCACCCCCCCTCCCGAGCCGCCCACCCGAATATAGAATTCTCACGTGGCTAATTCCCCCAAGCGCGCGGCTCGCGAATCTCCGGAGTTCTATCCGGTAGTTCTGGCTGGAGGCCGCGGAACGCGTTTTTGGCCGCTAAGCCGTAAACGCCGCGCCAAGCAAACCCTGGCGCTCGACGGCAAGCAAACCATGATTCAGCAGACGGTCGCCCGCTTGCTGCCCCTCGCCGCTCCGAGCCGCTTTTGGATCATCACGAACCGCGACTTGCAGCGCGAGATCGGGCGCCAACTGCCGCGCCTGAATCGCCGTCAAATCGTCGCCGAACCCTTTGGACGTAATACTGCCCCTGCCATTGGCCTAGCCGCTTTCATCCTTTCAAGGACTAATCCGGATGCCGTCATCGGCATGTTTCCCTCCGACCACATCATCGGAGACAAAGCGCGCTTTCGCGAAGTGTTGCGCAAGGGGATTATGTTGGCTTCCGCTGGCGAGAACATTGTCGTGCTGGGCATTCAGCCGACGCGCCCCGAAACTGGATATGGCTATATCGAGGCAGGCGATTTGTCCGCGGGCGGAGACCTTCGCGTGCGCCGTTTCACCGAGAAGCCCGATTCCAAGACTGCCGCGCAGTTCTTGACGGCGGGAAATTATTTTTGGAACAGCGGCATCTTCCTGTGGAGCGCGCGGACTTTGACCAACGCTCTGCGCGAGCACTTGCCACTCACCGCCGGTCTGCTCGAACAGATTGCTGCCTCATTCGGTACGCGCCGATTCGCCGCAGTATTCGAAAAACTCTACCGCAAATGTGAGGACATCAGCATTGACTATGCGATTCTGGAGCGCCGCTCCGCCAAAGGCGAGCGTGCGTCCAATATCTTTTGTCTACCGGCCGATTTTGGCTGGAACGACCTCGGCTCCTGGACCGCTCTACACGAACATCACGCCGCCCGCTCCCGGCCACAGGATGGCAACATCGTATCCAGTGCCGGCGTCTTTGTCCTGAACGCAAGCGGAAATTACATCCATTCGCCCGGTAAGTTCGTCGCTGCCATCGGTGTAAACAATCTGCTTGTCGTAGAAACGGAAGATGCCCTGCTAATCACCACTCCGGCCCATGCGCAGGATGTGGGTAAAGTCGTAAAGTATCTCGATCAAAAGAAGCTGCACAAGTTGGTATAGAAGAAGGTGACGAGTTTCCAGAGGGTAACTTGCCAGCGGCCTCGCCGTCAGGTCGAACCACTTGCCAACCAGTCACTGGCAACTAATTACGAGCAACTAACCTCCCATGCCTAAGGACATCAAGTTTGGTACCGATGGTTGGCGCGCCGTCATTGCCGACGACTTCACGTTTGACAATGTGCGCCGCGTGTCGGGCGCGATTGCCTCATATATTCTGAAGCACGAGGACCCCAAGCGCGGGGCCGTTGTCGGGTACGATACGCGCTTTGCATCTGCGCGAGCAGCCCGCGCCGCGGCTGAAACGTTGAGTAAATCAGGAATCGCCGTGAGTCTGGCCAACGATTCCACCCCGACCCCTGCCCTTTCGTTCGCCGTCAAGCAGCGCAATGCGGCAGGCGGAATCGTTATTACGTCCAGCCACAATCCGTGGAATTGGAATGGAGTTAAGTTTAAAGCGAGTTTCGGTGGCTCCGCAACGCCGGCGATCATGCAGGCTATAGAGTCCGAATTGCGCTTAAACGCGGGACCGGACGGCCATTCCGCGGCCATCGAGGAGGTGGACTTCAAGCAGTCCTATATCGAGGCTATCTCCAAATTCGCCGATCTGGACTTGATTGCCCGCTCCAGGCTCAAGATTGCCGTGGATGCGATGTATGGCGCGGGGCGAGGCGTTTTACCGCAAATCTTTAGCAACCGGGGTATTGCTCATGTGAGTATCCGCCAGGAATTGAATCCTCTCTTCCCCGGCATCAACCCCGAGCCCATCGAACCGCATATCGAGATGCTAAGAAAGACAGTACTGCAATCGGGCTGTCACGCGGGTTTTGCCACCGACGGCGACGCCGACCGCATCGGAGCGGTTGCCGAAGACGGCAGCTTTGTGGATGCCCATAAAATCTTCGCCGTACTTTTGCAATGGCTCTTGAAACGCAAGAATTGGTCAGGGGATATCGTCCGCGCGTTTAATACCACCCGCATGCTCGACCGCATCGCCGCGAAGTATGGGCGCAAACTTTACGAGCGTCCCATTGGTTTTAAATATGTTGCTGATCTGATGATGGAACGCGAGATATTGATTGGCGGCGAGGAGTCGGGGGGGATCGGTTACTCCCGATTCTTGCCGGAGCGCGACGGCATCCTGAATTCGTTGCTGCTGGCCAATGTCATGGCCGAGGAAGGCAAACCTCTGGGCCAGCTCGTCGCCGGTCTGCAAGCAGAATATGGGTCGCACTACTATGGCCGGCGTGACCTGCACATCGCTGAGGATGCCAAGCAGTCCACGGTACAGCGCTCGCTTTCCGCCAGGACCACGCGTCTTGGACGCTACACCATCCTCAATAAGCAAACCCTGGACGGAGTGAAGTTCTTCCTCGACGCACCCACTCTTGGCAACGGAGCCGATGCCTGGATTCTGTTCCGGATCTCCGGTACCGAACCGCTGCTTCGGGTTTATGCAGAGGCGGCATCGCCGGCCTTGGTTAACGAAATTCTCTCCAGCGGCGAGGCTTTCGTCGCCGGAGCCTGAACTCCCGCCGGCCATTGTCCGGTCAGGCTCTCGCTATTATCAGCGCCGCCGGTAGATAATGAACTGGATTCCATGAACGCAACGGCAACCATCGCGATCTCAACCGACACGCTGGAAGCGCGCCGTTATAACCGCATCAAGCGCTGGTTGGGAATCGCCGATCTCGGCCTCGGCATTGTCGTGTTGGTCGTGCTGCTCGCCACCGGCTGGACGGGCGCACTTCGCGATCTGGCTTACCGTGCGGCTTTTCAAAATTACATGCTCGCGGTGGCCTTTTACCTATTGGCCCTTCTGCTCCTCGCGAAGTTGTTCGGCCTGGGATTGGACTACTACGGATTTCGACTCGAGCATCGCTTTCAATTGTCGAACCAAAGATTCTCTTCCTGGGTGAAAGACGAGGTTAAAGAATTTCTGGTAGGCGCCGTCCTGGCTGGGATTGTTGCCGAAGTTCTGTACTTCATCATTCGGCAATCCTCCCAGCATTGGTGGCTGATCGCGTGGGTAGTGTTTCTTGCCCTATTCATCTTGCTGGCGCAACTGGCACCAGTCCTTTTGTTGCCAATTTTCTACAAGTTCGAACCGCTGGAAAATGAGGATTTGAAATCTCGCCTGGTCAAACTGGGCGAGCGTGCCGGGACCCACGTTCGCGGAGTCTATAAGTGGAAGCTTTCCGAAAAAAGCAAGAAGGCCAATGCTGCGCTGACTGGCTTGGGCAACACCCGCCGCATCATTCTTCGCGGATACGCTTCTTGACAACTACAGTCCCGATGAGATTGAAGCCGTCCTGGCGCATGAATTGGGCCATCACGTGCACCGCCACATTCTGAAGAGCATCGCCGTCCAGGCGCTGACAACTTTTGTCGGTTTCTGGGCCGCCAACTGGGTGCTCCACTACTCCATCGATCGTTTGCACATGTTCGAAACTCTTTCCGACTTCGCCAACCTCCCGCTTTTGGTGTTGCTGGCAACCACTTTGTCTTTTCTCCTCATGCCCGCTCTTAACGCCTTCTCCCGCTTCAACGAACGTCAGGCGGATCGTTACGCTTTCCGCTCGACCTCAAGCGTTGCGCCGTTTATCTCCGCCATGAATAAGTTGGCGGAGCAGAATCTCGCCGAGCGTACACCTTCGAAATTCGTGGAATGGTTTTTTCACTCGCACCCCGCTATTTCGCGCCGCGTCGAGGCCGCCAACGCGTGGGGGGGAATGAATTCAGAAGCAAAGACCTAGAACCTGATGAAGCTTACGGTTCGCCGGGCGTCCGCGGTTTTGGCCTCTTCTGCAAGATCTCCGCTACTCGTTGCAGATCTTCCTCTGTATCGACGCCCACCGAATCATATACGGTCTCTCCCACGTGGATCGGAATACCATTCTCCAGAAATCGCAACTGCTCCAACCGTTCACTGCGCTCTAGCGACGACTCCGGCAAAGCCACAAATTGATCGAGCGCAGCCTTGCGATACGCATAAATCCCCAGATGCTTGAAGTATTTCGGCGAACTCCCATCGCGATCATAAGGAATGGTGGCCCCCATAAAATAAAGTGCCCGTCCCAGCCTATCAGTCACCACTTTTACC